>JAFOMG010000032.1 GCA_017418975.1 Sphingomonas sp. | reverse complement strand
CGGCAGCAGCGTCTCGTCATGCTGCAGATCCCCGTCGATCACCGCCACGAACGGCGCCGCCGTCGCGCACATCCCCTCGATACAGGCCGAGGACAGGCCCCGCCGCCCGATCCGCTGGATCACCCGCACCCGCGGATCCCGCCGCCCCAGCGCACGCGCCGCGTCCGCCGTGCCGTCCGGGCTGTCGTCGTCGACGAATACCGCTTCCCAGTTCCGGCCCTTCAGCGCCGCATCCAGCTTCTCGATCAGCAACGGCACGTTCGCACGCTCGTTGAACGTCGGGATCACCACCGCGAGCTCGAGATCCGCAGCGGGAGCGATGCGGACGAACCGGGCGGTCTCGCCGTCGAGAAGGAGCTTCATGCGATCCCTTTTCCGAGCCCTGATTGGGCCCCGGGAGGGACGCGCCGGGGCACAGATACGCGTGGCGCGCCCTCCCGGGGGTTCGAGACAACACCATCGAGCCGGGGGACGACTATCGTGGCTTGCCTCGGGGGCATGGTTGAGACGGAACCCCCGCGGCGATCCCGCAACGGATCATCCAAAAAATCTAGAAGCCGATTTCGATCCCGAGACGCACCGTGCGCGGGCGCAGCGGCGTGATCTGCTTTTCGTCGCGGATCAGCAGCGGCGTGCCGAGCGCGAAGCGGTTGCCGCGGGTATCGAGCAGATTGGTCGCCGAAAGCGTGATCGCGCGCCGGCCCCGTTCGAGCCGCAGCTCGAGGCCGGTATCGACATAGTCGCCCTGGGGCCGGCCGAGCACAGGGCCGATGCCGAGCGTCGAGCGGCCGACATAGCGGAGATAGCCGGTCGTGGATAATTCCATGTCGCCGGCCAGCGCCTCGCGCCACGCCGCGCCGAGCCGCCCGCTCGCATCGGCGACGTTGGGCAGCCGGTTGAAGTCCGACGGCCCCTCGGCCAGCGGAAACACCGCCTGCGAGGGATTGGTGACCTTGCTGTCGTTCAGATAGAGCGAACCGTCGAGATCCAGCCCCGGCAGCGGCCGCCAGCGTACCGCCACCCCAAGCGAGAGCACCCGCCCATCGCCGATGTTCGCGGTGGTGGGAAAGCCATAGCCGTCGATCAGGTCCGCCTGGATGCTCGTCCACCAGGTCACCGACGCGTTGGCCGAGACGGACAGGCCGTTCTCGGTGTAGCGCCCCCCCGCCTCGATGGTGGAAAGGCGATCGCCCTGGAAGCGCTGGATCACGTCGCGGCGCACCGCCAGGCCGCCGGGCCGGAAACCCTGCTCGAAGCGGCCGAACACGGTGAGCCCATCGGCGGGCCGCCAGGCGATCGCGGCGGAAGGCAACAGCCGCGTCTCGGTGCGCGCCGCCCGGGCGCGAGGGTCCTCGCGAAAGGCGAAATAGAGATCCGCGTCCTCGGAATTGCCCGTGAGGTGCGAATTGGTGAGACGGCCGCCGGCGGTGACCGTCACGCCGCGCACCGGCTCGATCGTGCCTTCGCCATAGAGCGTGGCCTCGTCGACGCTGTTGCGCACGCCGGTAAGCGCTGCGCGGGCGACGCCGAAATTGCGGTTCACCCGCCCGCGATTCTGCAGAAAGCTGACGCCGATCAGCCAGCCGGTGCCGCGCGGCCCGCGGCGCGCGAGCCGCGTCTCGCTGGTGAGCATGCTCACCCGGTTGATCTGCTGATAGCCGATCAGCGGCGCATCGGCCGCGGGCAACGGAAAGCCCTGATTGACGTCGGAGACCGAAGCGCCGGCGAACACTTCCGACACATATTGCCGCGCATAGGCGACGGCCGAGCTCAGCTCGAGATCGCCCCAGCGCTTGCGCGCCACCAGCTCGCCCAGCCAGAAATCATTCTGGAAGGGCTGGGCGATCGAGCTGCGGCGGGACAGCCCGTCGCCCTTCCCGTCCGAATATTGCGCGTCGCGCCCGACGATGCTCTGGCCGACGCCGTTCAGATCGATGGTCCAGCCGTCCATGTCCCAGCGCAACGCCAGGCGCCCACCGGTGGTGCGCACGCTGTTGACATCCTTCAGGCGGCGCTCGCGATCGTCGATATAGCCGCCGTCCAGGGCCGTGAAGGCCAGCGCGCGCACCGCCACGTCCCCTTCCTTTATCGGCAGGTTGACGATGCCGCCGGCATCCCAGCTCAAAGCGCCATGCTCGGTGGCCGAGCCGCCGCCCCAGACCTGGCCGCCCCGCGCCCACAGATCGGGCGCGCGCGGCACCACCCGCACCACGCCACCGAGCGAGCCGGCGCCGTAAAGCGTGCCCTGCGGTCCCTCGAGCACCTCGACTCGGCCGATATCATAGAGTTTCAGGTCCGGATCGGGCGCGCTGTAGGTGATGCGGCTATTGCCCCAATATTGCCCGACAGTCGCCTGGGTGGGGCCGACGAAGCTGGAATCGGCGATGCCCCGGATGAACAGCTTGTTGCGGCCCGGCCCGAGATGCGTGGAGGCCAGGCTAGCGACGCGATTGGCGATGACGTCGCTGCCCTGCCCGCCTTGCGAGACAGGAATATCGTTGCCCTCGACGATCTGCACGCCGCCGGGATAGGCCTTGAGCGGCACATCGCGCTTGCTGCCGGTGACGAGGATCTCGGCGGGCGGAGCATCGGGCTCCTCGGGCGGCGGCAAGGGGCGCGGACGGGGCCGTTCGGGCGGCAGGCGCTCGATCAGCCAGGTGGCGGCGGCGACGCGGCGCGCGCGCGTGCCGGAGCCGCGCAGCATCTCCGCCAGCGCGCCGTCCACCGTGTGCCTGCCCTTCACGGGACGGACGTTGATCCCCGAGAGACCAGGCTCGCGCAGGCCGATGCTGCTACCGGTCTGGCGGCCGAGCGTGAACACCGCGGCATCGAGACGGCCGGCGGGCACCGAGACGGAATGGCGCTTGTCCTGCGCCAGCGCCGGCGAAGCGGCCAGCAGCGCCAGCGGGAGGATCAGATCAGCGCGGCGCACCGTCGATCGCGTCCAGCATCCATCCATTGCCTGCGCGGGTCGCCCGCGTCCCGGTGAGCGCGGCGATGCGCTCGATCACCGCGCCGGGGCCGCCCTGGGTGGAGATCGTGCCGGTGAACGGAATATCGCCGGTCCCCTTCCCCGCGCGGACCTGAATGCCGAGATTGCGGGAGACATCCGCCGCCACGCGCTCCAGCGTGGCGTTGCGATAGACGAGTTGGCCGCCGCGCCAGCTGCCGACATCGGCGGCCAGGGTGCGCGTCACTTCGGGGCGGCCGGAGCCGGCCACGCTCAACGCATCGCCAGGGCCAAGGCGCACGGCATCGGCCTGGGGCTGATAGATCACCGCGCCTTCGGCCACCGAGACGCGCAGGCCGGTCTCGTCGCGCACCACGTTGAACACGGTGCCCGCGTCCTCCAGCGTCACGCCACCGGTCTTGACGATGAAGGGATGCGCGGCGTCGTGGCGCACCTCGAACAGCGCTTCGCCCTCGATCAGCTCGGCATGGCGCCTGTCGACCATGGCGACGCGGGTGCCGCCGTTGAGGACCATCTTCGAGCCGTCGGCCAGCGCGACCTCGCGGTGCTCGCCGGGGGCGGTGCGATATTCGAACGGCGCGTTCGGTCCGGGAACCAGGCTGGTCCAGCCGACCACCGCCGCCAGCGCCGCGGCGACGGCCCCGCCCGAGATCAGGAACAGCCGGCGCGACGGGCGGGCCACCGTCTCCGCCGCTTTCGCCGGCGCCAGGCGGAACAGCTCGGCCATCGCCTCGTCGGTTTCGAGCGCGGCATTATAGGCGGACAGGTGCGCGGGATCGCGCTCGAGCCATTCGGCGAACGCGTCCCAATCGGCAAATGCCGCGTCCTGCAGCCGGATCACCCAGTTACGGGCATCCTCCGCAAGATAATCCGAAACCTGCCCGTTCATGCCCACCTCTGCGCAGGGACGGAGTCGAAGCGTTCATTCCGCATCGAATTTGTCCTTGAGGTGCGCAAGGGCGCGATATGCCTTCTGCAGATCCTTCTCCACCGAGCTCAAGCTTATCCCCAATTCCCGAGCGATCGCCACCTGGCCGAGCCCATCCAGCCGGTAGCGACGGAAAACCTGATCGACTCGCGGGCCCAGCGCAAGCAGCGTCGCCTCGGCCTCGCGCAGCCGCTCGCGCGCGATCAGCACACGCTCGCCCTGGGGCGCGTCGTCGCTGCCGGCCAGGTCGTGCCATTCATGCTGGCGCCGGTCGCGGCTGAGCGTGGCGCGCTGGCGGTCGCGCAGCACATTCTCGGCGGCGCGGAACAGATAGGAGACCGGATCGGCGACCGGCCGCGCCTCGACGCCGGAGATCTTGTGCCACAGGTCCTGCAGCACGTCCTCGGCATCGTCGCCCGCGCCGCGGGCCGCAAGGAAGCGGAGCAGCCGCGGCCGCTCATTTTCCAACACGCGTTGCAACCCGCCGGTCTGCGAGGACGAATCCATGTTCGCGCCAAAAGCATTGTGCGCGGCAATTGCCAAGCCTCGGCTTCGCGATTGTGCGAATGCGCCGCCGCGCGCCGGCTCAGGCACCGGGCCGCCGCCGATAGACGATGCGGTTGCGATTGCCCACCGGGACTGCCAGCGCGGGCGTGTAATCGCGCTGCAGGAGCCTGGTCATATAGGCGAGCACCTCCGGGCTGAGATCGCGGTCGGGCCGGGTGCTGGCGACGACGAATTCAGGCCGGGCGGCCATGATCCGCGCGACTTCGGCCATGGGATCGGTGCCGAGCGCCCGCGATTCGCGGGTGAGCGTCAAATGGCTCGGAAAGGGCCAGCGCGTGGGCAGGCAGCTGTCGGTCAGGCGATAGAGCACCGGCTCCCCGTCGAACACGTAGAGGCAGTCCCGAAGCTGCGGGCGGATGAAATCGGCCATGCGCTCGACCTGCGGCCCCCAGCCCCGCGCGCGCCGATTGTCGTTGACGATCTGGAGCGAAACGAACGTGATCAGCACCATCATCGCCAGGCCCGCGGGGATGCGCCAGCGCGTGCGGCCCGAGGCGAGCACCAGCCCGGCCGCGCCGTCGCCGAACCAGGCCGCGGCGAGCACGCAGAGCGGGGCGATGAGCGGCAGGGCATAGTGATCGAAATAGGTGCCGAACAGCAATACGCCCCCGATCGCCGCGATCGCCCAGCCGTCGAGCAGGCGCCGCACATCGTCGCTCACCGGCCGCGCCATGCCGCGCCCCAGCCAGGCGGCGAGCCCGAGCGGGACGAGGCAGAGAGTCATCCAGGCAAGCCGCTTGAACGCGATGCCGATGCCGTCGGAGCCGCGATCGAGGATCGACAGGAAATTGGCCTGGACGAAGGCATCGCCATGGCCGATCGCCGCGTACCACGCCCAGGCGGCGAGCGTGGGAAGCAGGGCCGCGCCGACCCAGGCCAGCGCCATCGCCGCGAGCGCCCATCGTCCCGTCCCGCGCCTCCGGCCGAACCAGAGCAGCGCCAGCCCGAAGAACAGCCCTTCGAAAAGCGCAGTGTACTTCACCTGCATCGCCACGCCGATCAGCAGCATCGCCGCCAGGCCTCCGGCGAATCCGAAGGCACCGAAGCCCGGCCGCCGGACGAGGCCGATCATCGTCCAGGCGGCAAGCGCGACGAACAGGTTATAGAAGACCGGCGACTGGCCGCCCTCGCCGCCGAACATGCCGAGATAGAGGATGTATACCACGCCCGCCGCGGCGGCGCCGTGCGGGCCGGAGAGATTGCGGGCGATGCGCGCGACGACGAGCGCGGTCGCCACCACGAAAAGCGTGGCGACGATCTGATATTGCAGCACGCCGGCGCCGCCCAGCAGCCGGATCGCCGCGTAGATCAGGAACAGCCCGACAGGCTTGCGATCCCATATGTCGACATAGGGCAGCGCGCCATGGAGCATCCGGTCGCCGGTGAGCAGGTAGAATTCGTCATCGACCTGGACCACCGGATTGCCGAACTGCGCCGCCCGCGCCGCGACCGCGACCAGGAGCAGCAGGGCGGCGAGCCGCGCCGGGCTGGCGATCCAGGTCCGCGCCGCCGCCGCCAGCCGCACCGTCCAGGGGGCGCGATCCGGCTCGACCAGGCGAAGCTGACGCAAATGGTTCGCCTCGGGCCAGGCCCGGGCTGGAGTACGCTGCATAACCACGACCCAACAAATGGTTGCAGGTCGAGACGGAGCGGCAGCGCCGGTCCCGCAAGGCAAACGCGATCAGATGCACCCGGGCGGCGGCGGGATGCCTCGATCCGCCCGGCAGGCCGCGCGCCTAGCTATGCGGCGGCTTGGTATAGGGCACGAAATCGCCCAGCCCGACCCATCCGGTCGTCATCCGGACGCCGGTATCGTAGAGCTTCACCGTATCGATGCTGCACAGCTGCGACGAATGCGTGTCGGTCACCAGTACATTGGTCCAGTTGAGCGATTCCGCGCCGCTCCTCGGCCGGTTCACGTAGAAGACGCCGTTGTTCATCTCATAGACGATCGCGGTGCCGTCGATGATCCGCGACGAGCGGATGTTGCGCAGCAAGATGCAATCGACGGGCTTGCCGGCGGTGCGTCCGGCGACTGCCTTGGCGAGGTCCGCCTCGCCGTCGCGCGCAGCGGCTGCGGCAGGCGTGGCGACCGCGGCGAGCAGCGCGGCACCGAGCAGACTGATCGAGATCCTGTTCATGGCACTGTCCTTTCGATCCCCCTTCGGGGAGATGACGGAATATATAGGCATAAACCGTATCCGGATCATCGGCGCAGAGGCGATTCTTGTGTCGCAAACTGTCGCAGCCGCGCGGCTCAACCCTCGGGGCCCGCCCATCCCGGCAGATAGGCGGCGCGCTTGTGGCGCGCCAGGTCGAGCGCGCGCTCCAGGGCCCTGTCGAAATCGGCATCGAGCAGCTTGGCCGTCACGTGCCGGCGCAGGAAATCGGCCCAGAGAAACTCCGAATAGGGAGTCGGATCCTTGGCATAGCCGCCGCTGCGGCGCAGCTCGCCGGCCAGCGAGCGCCAGGGATCGTCGCGCAGGCCGCCGACATGCTTGGGCAGATGCCGCGCATCCAGCCTGCGACCCTGCGGATCATAGGGATGAAGCCAGCCCCGGCTGTCCATGAAGGTGCGGAAGGCGCGACCGGGCAAGGCGGATAGATCGGCGATCTCGCGCACCAGCACGAATTCCACGCCCTCGTCGTGCAGCGCGCGGGCGAGGTGATGGGCATCGACGATCCAGAAACGGTCCTTGGGCCCTCGCACCGCGGGAATCATGTGGCGGCCGAGAAACTCGGAGCCGTCGGTCTGCGCCCGCGCCCGCCAGTCGTGCCGCTTGCGGGCCACTTCGCGGAAGCCGACGGTGATCTGGGTGGGCCGCAGCGCATCGATCGAGACGGGGCGAAGAAAGGGTTCGGGCTCGCGCATCAGGGGTTCTCCAGCCGCGCGACCGCATCGGCCACGCTATAATCGCTGCGCGCGACCAGCGCGTCCGCGCCGGCGGCGTGCAACAGGTCGCGCACCCGGTCATGCACCCGGGCATAGTGCAGGGCGAAGCCCTTGGCCGTCATCGCCCGGTCGAAGTCGAGCAGCGCGTCGAGCGCCGTGCTGTCGATATCGCTGCTCTCCTCGAGGCTGATCACCACGGCGCGGGTTCCGGGTTCGGCCAGGGTCCGCCGCGCGATCTCGGCGAACATCCGCTCGGCATTGGCGAAGAACAGCGGCGCGGCGGGCCGCCAGATCGCGATTCCCGCGGGCACTTGCGCATCCGGATGACGGTCGGCGTCGACAAAGTCGTGGCTGGCGCCCAGCCGGCCGAGCCGGGCCAGCCGGGCATTGCCGAAACGCTGCACCAGCGCGGCGAGCGAAAGCAGGATCGCGCACAGCATTCCGTCGAGCACGCCGAGCAGAAGCACGCCCAGCGCGGCGGCGAGCGCGATATACTGGTCGCGGTCGAGCGCCCAGAGCCGGCTGATCGGCCGCGGATCGAGCGCATGGGTGAGCGCGGCGATCACCACCGCCGCCAGCACCGGCTGCGGCAGCAGCGCGACCAGCGGCATGGCGAACAGCACGAGCGCGCCGAGCGCCAGCGCCGCCACCGCTCCCGCCAGGCGGGATTGCGCGCCCGCGGCTTCGTTGGCCGCGCTGGCGGACAGGCCGGCACCGACCGGCATGCCCTGCACCAGGGATGCCGCGAGGTTGGCGAGGCCCAATGCGCGCAGCTCGCGGCCGGGATCGAGCAGGTCGCCGTGCCGCAGCGCCAGCGCGCGCATCGTGCCCCAGCTCTCCGCCAGCAGGATCAGCGCAAGGGGCACCGCGAGTTGCGCCGTTTCCAGCACCAGTGCGAGCGAGAAGGCAGGCATTGGCGAGGTGCCCGGCATCAGCACGATCCGGCCGACGGTCGCGACGCCATGCGCGCCCAGATCGAGCAGCCCCGAGGCGGCAACGCCCGAGACGAGCACGATCAACGCACCCGGCATGCCCGGCCAGCGCCGCAGCGCCAGCAGCGCGGCGAGCGCAACCAGGCCGACGGCAAGGCTGGTCAGGTGCCAGTCCGGCAGCGCCCGCGCCACGGCGAACCCGGTATGGAACAGGCTGCCGCCGGGCGCGGGGATGCCGGTGAGCACCGGCAGCTGCTTCACGCAGATCGTGATCGCCAGCCCGAAGGCGAAACCGCGCAGCACCGGATGCGAGATGAAGCCGGTGAGCCCCCCCAGCCGGAACAGCCAGGCAAGCAGGAAGAGCAGCCCGGCAAACGCCACCGCCATGATCAGGAACAGGGCACGCACGCCCTCTCCCCCCGGCAGCGTCGCCAGCGACGCGGCGAGGATCGCGGCCGAGGACGAGGTGGCGGAAACGACGGCGAAACGGCTGCGCCCGGCCAGGGCATAGGCCAGCGTGCCGATAATCGCGGCGAGGATCGCATGCCCGGGCGCCACGCCCGCGATCGCGGCATAGGCCACCGCCTCGGGCAGCATCAGCCCCGATACCGCAAGGCCCGCAACGATGTCGGCGCGAATCTTCAAGCCGTTCCTCCGGCCGACCATGCTGCGCTCATCGCCGGCGGATGGGAAGCGATCAGATGCCCCGCCTCGCTCCCCGCAAGTCGAAGCGGCCTGAAATGGGTTGATGGCTCATATTCTTCCTTCGTCACCCGGCCTTGAGCCGGGATCCAGCCGCCTCGCCTAGCGGAAGCAGAAGCGGATCCCGGTCAAAGGCCGGGATGCCGATGAAAATCAAAGGCTTGCTTGGGTTCTCAACCCTAGCGCAGCTGCCTTTTCTCCAGCTTCCGCGCCAGCGTCCGCCGGTGCATCCCCAATCGCCGCGCGGTCTCGGAGATGTTGAAGTCCGTCTCCACCAGGGTCTGGTGGATATGCTCCCATTCCACGGTCTTGATCGACGAGGGCCGGCTGGCGAGCGGCGCATCGGGATCGCCCTCCTCGCGCCCGAACGCGGCTTCGATATCATCGGTGTTCGAGGGCTTGGCGAGATAATAGGAAGCACCGAGCTTGATCGCTTCCACCGCGGTGGCGATGCTGGCGAAGCCGGTGAGCACGACGATCTTCATCGCCGCATCGGCCGCGCGCAGCGTCTGCACGCAGGCCAGGCCGGAAGCGCCGCCAAGCTTGAGGTCGACCACGGCATAGGCGGGATGGAACCGCTCGAGCAGCACAGTCAGTTCCTCATGGCTCGCCGCGGCCTCGACCAGATAGCCGCGCCGCTCGAACGAACGGCGGAGCGTCCGTGCAAAGGCTTCATCGTCCTCGACGATCAGCAGCTTGCGGATGGCGGTCATGCCTGTTCCTCCCCGGGCCGGGCAATCGCGTCAAGCGGCAGGCGGATGCGCACGAGCGCGCCGCCGCCCGGGCGATTCTCGGCGCTGGCCGTGCCGCCCAGCTTGCGCAGCACGTTGACGAGCAGGAACAGCCCCAGCCCGCCCCCCGGCTTGCCCTTGCTGGAGCGATAGGGCTGGCCGAAGCCGGCGAGCATCTCGGGCGCGAAGCCTGGCCCGCGATCGGAGATTTCGATCACGAGATCGTCCCGCTCGCGCGACGCGGCGATGCCGATCCAGTCGGGCGAGACTTCGGCGGCATTGTCGATCACGTTGCTCAGCACCTGGCGCAGCGCCGGATCGGCGACGATCGGCATGTCGGGCCCGAAGCCGTCGGCATAGTCGAGCATGCCGGTCAGCCGGCTGGCGCGCCATTCGGCGACCACCGCATCCAGGAAGCGGCGGACGGTGGTGAATTCCGAGGCGATGCCGCGCGCCTCGCCAGCCGAGAGCAGGATGCCGCTGACGATCGTCTTGCAGCGCGCCACCTCGGCCTGCATGTCGGCCACGTCCTGCGCCAGGTCCCTGTCGCCGGCGATGCGCGGCATGCGCTGCCAGTCGCCCAGGATCACCGAGAGCGAGGAGAGCGGCGTACCAAGCTCATGCGCCGCGCCGGTGGCGAGCAGGCCCATGCGGACAATGTGATCCTCCTCCGCCGCGCGCTGGCGGATCGCCGCGCGTTCGGCATCGCCCTCGCGCAGGTTGCGGGCGATGCGCGTGATCAGCAGGACGAGCAGCACGGCGATCAGGGCGAAGCAGATCAGGCTGCCGGCAAGATAGAGCCGAAACGGATCATTGACTCCGGTCGGCAGGTCGAGCGGCACCGGGCTGATCGCGATGGCGAAGAGCGCCAGGCTCGCGGCGCCGACGATCATCCAGCTGGACCCAGGCTGGAGCAGCATCGCGCCGGTGACGACCTGGAGCAGGAAGAGCGAGGCGAAGGGATTGGCGAGCCCGCCGGTGAAATGCAGCTGCCAGGCCAGTGCGGCGACGTCCGCCAGCATCGCCACGGTCAGCTCCCAATTGGTGATCGCGGCGCGGCGATCGAGGAGCGGATAAGTCGCCAGATTGATGCCCGCGAGCATCAGCGGCGCGATGAACAGCGGCACGAGCGGCAAGTGCACGCCCATCACGAAATGGACGAAACCGATCGTGCCCAGCTGGCCGCCCACCGCGATCCAGCGCAACTGCACGAGCAGCCACATGTTGCGGCGGCCGGGATCGGTGTCCTCCAGCCCCCTGGCGGGGATCATGCCGCGGTTCCGCGCCGCCGGCCGACGAACCATGCCGCCCACAGCGCCATGGCCGCGAGCCCGAACCAGGTGAGCGCATAGACGAGGTGATTGTCGGCGAAGCGCACCACGGTCAACCCACCCACCGGCCAGCCCCCGGGATTGGGCGCGGCATCCGCATCGATGAAATAGGGAGCGACCTGTCCGAGCCCATGGGCCCGGGCGATAGCCGCGACGTCGCGCGAATACCAGCGATCGCTCCCGGGATCGTTGGCGCGGAGGAACCCGCCGCCCGGCTCGCTGACGCGCAACAGGCCGGTGACGCTCGCCTGCCCGGGCGCGACGGGCGGGCGCCGGCGCAGGGCATCGGGAATGAAGCCGCGATTGACCAGGACGGTGAAGCCCGGCGCCGCCAGCGGCGTCATCACCCAATAGCCCGGGCCGCGCTCGGTGACTGCCTTCACCAGAGTGGTGCGGTCGTCGCGGAAGCTGCCGGAGACGGTGACGCGGCGATAGGCGTCGCCCGCCGCGGTGATGCCTCCCCATGCGGACGGCCCGGGGGCGGGCACCGGCGCGGCATGGATGCGGGCATCCACCGCCGCGACGAGTTCATGCTTCCAGGCCCGCCGCTCGAGTTGCCAGATGCCGAGCCCCGCCAGCACCGCCGCACAGAAGAGCGCCGCCAGCGCGACGCCCCACCGTGCGCGGGGCCGGCGGGCATCGGTCACGGCAGCTGGCTCGGGTCGTGCAGCGGCATCATGTTGGCGTTGAGATGGTACATCACCCAGAGCGAGCCGGACAGCATGATCACCACGACGATGATGGTGAAAAGCAGCGCGGTCATCGTCCAGCCACCCTCGGCGTTCGGCTTGAGGTGGAGGAAATAGACCATGTGGACGACGATCTGGACCATGGCGAATGCCATGATCGCGGCAGCGGTGACGCCGTTGGAGAACGGGCGCTCCATCACCAGGTAGAACGGGATCGCGGTGAGGATCACCGAGAGCACGAAGCCGATGACATAGTCGCGCATCGAACCGTGCGGGATCTCGACGCCGTGGCCGTGATCCCCGTGGTCATGGGTGTCGTGGCTCATCGCAGCATTCCCATCAGATAGACAAAGGTGAAGACGCCGATCCAGATGACGTCGAGGAAGTGCCAGAACAGGCTGAGGCAGGCCAGGCGGCGCTGGTTCGCCGCGGTCAGGCCGAAGCGGCTCACCTGCACCATCAGCGTGACCAGCCAGATCGAGCCGAAGGTGACGTGCAGGCCGTGCGTGCCGACCAGGGTGAAGAAGCTCGACAGGAACGCGCTGCGCCACGGGCCGGCGCCCTCATGGATCAGCTCGCTGAACTCGTAGAGCTCGATGCCCAGGAAGCAGGCGCCGAACACCAGGGTGATCGCCAGCCAGATCAGCACCTGCGACTTGTTGCCGCGCGCCATGCCCAGCATCGCGAAGCCATAGGTGATCGACGAGAACAACAGCATCGCGGTGTTCAGCGCGACCAGCGGCAGGTCGAACAGCTCCTTCGGGCCGGGGCCGGCCGCGAAGTTGCCGCCGAGCACCGCGTAGCAGGCGAACAGGATCGCGAAGATGAGGCAGTCGCTCATCAGGTAGATCCAGAAGCCCAGCATGGTGCTGTAGCCTTCCGGATGCGGATGCTCGTCGAAATCGTAGAAGCGGACCGGTTCGTCCGTAGCGGGAAGCGTGGTGGTGCTCATCGGTCAGGCTCCGGCGGCGAGCTGGCGCGTGCGCGCCGCCTCGGTCTCGGCGACGGTTTCGGCGGGAATGTCGAAATCGCGCTTGTAGTTGAAGGTATGGAAGATCGTGGAGCCGATCAGCGCCACGAAACCCAGGCCGACCAGCCACCAGATGTGCCAGATCAACGCGAAGCCGATCAGGGTGCTGATGCCGGCAAGGATCACGCCCGCGCCGGTGTTGCTCGGCATGTGGATGTCCTTGAAGCCGGTGAGCGGACGCTGGCCGCCGCGCGACTTCATGTCGTACCACGCGTCGAGGTCGTGGACGACCGGCGTGAAGGCGAAGTTATACTCCGGCGGGGGCGAGCTGGTCGCCCATTCCAGCGTGCGGCCGTTCCACGGGTCGCCCGTGGTGTCGGCCAGTTCCTTGCGCTTCCAGATGCTCACCGCGAACTGGACGAGCATCGCGCCGATCCCGGCGGCGATCAGCACCGCGCCCAGCGCGGCGATGACGAAGAAGATCTGGATGCTGGGATCGTCGAACACCCGCATGCGGCGAGTCACGCCCATCAGGCCCAGGATGTAGAGCGGCATGAAGGCCATCCAGAAGCCGACCACCCAGCACCAGAAGCTCACCTTGCCCCAGAAGACGTTGAGCTTGAAGCCGAAGGCCTTGGGCCACCAGAAGTTGATCGCGGCGAACAGGCCGAACAGCACGCCGCCGATGATCACGTTGTGGAAGTGGGCGATCAGGAACAGCGAGTTGTGCAGCACGAAATCGGCCGGGGGCACCGCCAGCATCACGCCCGTCATGCCGCCGATCACGAAGGTCAGCATGAACGCCACCGTCCACATCATCGGCAGCTCGAAGCGGATGCGGCCGCGATACATGGTGAACAGCCAGTTGAAGATCTTGGCGCCCGTCGGGATCGAGATCACCATCGTCGTGATGCCGAAGAAGCTGTTGACGCTGGCGCCCGAGCCCATGGTGAAGAAGTGGTGCAGCCAGACGAGATACGACAGGATCGTGATGACGATCGTGGCGTAGACCATCGACGAATAGCCGAACAGCTTCTTGCCCGAGAAGGTCGAGGTGACTTCCGAGAACACGCCGAACAGCGGCAGGATGAGGATGTAGACCTCCGGGTGGCCCCAGATCCAGATCAGGTTCACGTACATCATGGCGCTGCCGCCAAAATCGTTCGTGAAGAAGTTGGTGCCGACATAGCGGTCGAGGCCGAGCAGCGCGAGCACCGCGGTCAGCACCGGGAAGGACGCGACGATCAGCACGTTGGTGCACAGCGAGGTCCAGGTGAAGACCGGCATCTTCATCAGGCTCATGCCCGGCGCGCGCAGCTTCAGGATAGTGACGATCAGGTTGATGCCCGACAATGTCGTGCCCACGCCCGCCACCTGCAGCGCCCATAGATAATAGTCGACGCCGACGCCGGGGCTATAGGCGATCCCCGAGAGCGGCGGATAGGCCAGCCAGCCGGTCTGGGCGAACTCGCCGACGAACAGCGACGCCATCACCAGCACCGCGCCGCCGGTCGTCATCCAGAAGCTGAAATTGTTGAGGAAGGGGAACGACACGTCGCGCGCGCCGATCTGCAGCGGCACGATATAGTTCATCAGGCCGGTGACGAACGGCATCGCCACGAAGAAGATCATGATCACGCCGTGGGCGGTGAACACCTGATCATAGTGATGGGCGTTCAGATAGCCTTCCGAACCGTTGAACGCGAGCGCCTGCTGGAGGCGCATCATCAGCGCATCGGCAAAGCCGCGCAGGAACATCACCAGGCCGAGGATCATGTACATGATCCCGATCTTCTTGTGATCGACGCTGGTGAACCACTCCTTCCAGAGATAGCCCCAGAGGCGGAAATAGGTGAGCGCGGCGAACAGGCCGATGCCGCCCAGCGCGACGACCGCGAAGGTCGCCACGACGATCGGCTCGTGCAGCGGCAGCGCGTCGAGCGAGAGCTTGCCCAGGATCGGGCTCACGGGTGCGGGTTGCGGGATCATATCTCGATTCGCGATCAGGAGAGAGGACGCGGCCGGGTCTCGGACGCAACGCTGGGAGCGGTCGGGCTCGGCTCGGCCGAGGGCTGCTTCATGCCCGCGCCGGTCAGCGGCCTGGGGTTGCCCGGCTTCGGCGCGGCGCGGACGGCAATGTCCTGCTTGTCGGCGCAGATCTCGCCGACGAAGCTCTTGCCGCCATGCGCATGGGTGCCGCGGCCGCCGAACTTGTCATAGGCGAGCTGGCGGACGTTATGGAGCCCGGCCTTGCCCATGCCGCCCTGCGCATCGAGCGCCATCATCTGGTGCATGCACATCTTGCCCGGCTCGACGCACAGGTTGGTGACCATGTCGAACAGCCCGGCCTCGACTCCGGCGAAGCGGCGCACCGGCTCCTTCTCGCTCGGGCGCTCGAGCTTCAGATATTCGGCGCGGTCGAGCGTGGCGCCGGCCTTCTTCGCCTCGGCCACCCAGGCATCGAAGCCGGTCTGGTCGGTGCTGTGCGCCTTGAAGCGCATCGAGGAGAAGCCGTGGCCGCTGTAATTCGCGGAGAAGCCCTGGAACGCGCCGGTCTTGTCGAACACGGCGTTCAGCGGGGTCTCCATGCCGGGCATCGCATAGATCTGGCCGGCGAGCGCGGGGATGTAGAAGGAGTTCATCACCGACGAGGCCGAGATCCGGAAGCGGATCGGGCGGCCGACCGGGGCGGCCATCTCGTTCACCGTGGCGATGCCCTGCTCGGGATAGATGAACAGCCACTTCCAGTCGAGCGCGACCACCTGCACCTCGAGCGGCTTGACGTCTGCGGCGATCGGCTTGCCCGGCGCGGTGCGCGAGAGCGGGCGATAGGGGTCAAGCAGGTGCGTGCTCACCCAGGTGATCGCGCCCAGGCAAATGATGATCAGCAGCGGCGCCGACCAGATCACCAGCTCGAGGCTGGTCGAGTGATCCCAGTCCGGCGCATAGGTCGCTTCCTTGTTCGACTCGCGATAGCGCCAGGCGAACAGCACGACCAGCGCCATCACCGGCACGATGATCAGCAGCATCAGCAGCGTCGAGACGATCACCAGATCGCCCTGTTGACGGGCGACGTCGCCGGCGGGGTTGAGCACGACCATGTCGCATCCGCACAACAGCGCGAATGCCGGCAGGATCAGCAGCGCACGGAGGCGTGCGAGGAGCGGACGGGGGCTAGGCATGGCGGGCGCCTAGGCTGCTCATGTTGCACCGCACATAGGACATTTTGTCCAATCCCTGCGTTGTCTGCTATGGCGCAAGAGCGCCGCGCCGGGGGCACTCTAGCCTCCTCCACGGCGTTATGAAACGCGCTCGCGCGGCGCGTGTTGCAGGAAAGTTCGAACTCGATGAGCGGCGATACCGTCCCCACCCTTCCCGCCGAGCGCGACGCCCGTGCGCTGCATGCCGGCGGCCACCGCATCCATCCGGGCGAGATCGCCATCGGCGTGATCATCGGCCGCACGTCCGAGTTCTTCGATTTCTTCGTCTATGCCATCGCCTCGGTGCTGGTGTTCCCGAAGCTGATCTTCCCCTTTCTCGACCCGCTGCAGGGCACGCTCTGGTCGTTCGCGATCTTCGCCCTTGCCTTCGTCACGCGCCCGTTCGGCACGCTGATCTTCACCGCGGTCGACCGCGCCTATGGCCGCGGCGCCAAGCTGACCATCGCGCTGTTCCTGCTCGGCGGCTCCACCGCGTCGATCGCCTTCCTGCCCGGCTATGCCGATGTCGGCATCACCGCGGCGCTGCTGCTCGCGCTGTTCCGCATGGGCCAGGGCGTGGCGCTGGGCGGCACCTGGGACGGCCTCGCCTCGCTGCTCGCGATCAACGCCCCCCACGAAAAGCGCGGCTGGTATGCGATGATCCCGCAGCTGGGCGCGCCGCTCGGCCTGTTCGTGGCCAGCCTGCTCTTCGCCTTCTTCATCGCCGCCCTGCCGGCCGAAGACTTTCTCGGCTGGGGCTGGCGCTATCCCTTCTTCGTCGCCTTCGCGATCAACGTGGTGGCGCTGTTCGCCCGCCTGCGCATCGTGGTGACGCCCGAATATGCCCGCCTGTTCGAGGATCGCGAGCTGCAGCCCGCGCCGATCGCCGAAACCGTGCGCGCCGACTGGCGGATCATCGTGATGGGCGCCTTCGCCCCGCTCGCCAGCTTCGCCATGTTCCACATGGTGACGGTGTTCCCGCTCTCCTGGGTGTTCCTCTACACCGAGAACAGCCCGGTCGACTTCCTGGTGATCGAAGCGGCCGCGGCCGTGGTCGGCACTCTCTCGATCATCCTCTCGGGCCGGCTCGCCGACCGGATCGGCCGCCGCACCCTGCTCGGCGTCTCGGCCGCGGCGATCGCGGCGTTCAGCGGCTTCGCGCCGCAGCTGCTCGCCGCCGGCGAGGTGGGCGAGATCGTGTTCATGCTGTTCGGCTTCGCGCTGCTCGGCATCTCGTTCGGCCAGTCCTCGGGCGCGCTCTCGTCGATGTTCTCCAAGCCGCACCGCTATACCGGCTCGTCGCTCACTTCGGACCTGGCCTGGCTGTTCGGCGCCGCCTTCGCGCCGCTGGTGGCGCTGTGGCTGGGCAGCAGCTTCGGGCTGCTCGCCGCGGGTGCCTATCTGCTCTCGGGTGCGATCGGCACGCTGCTGGCGCTATGGCTGAACCGCGAGCTTGCCAAGACGATCGACTGATCCGGATGCGAGGCCGGCCGGTTCAATCGGCCGGCCATGCCTCGAGCGCGATCCAGTCATATTTCTGGCGCCGTAGCATCGGCACCCGGCAATAGCGGCACCGGCTCGTGAAACGGCCATTGCGCGCCGGGCGGACATTGCTTCGGTTGCGCTCGTGCTTTCCGGCAACGCAACGCGCGCGCCCTGCTATCCAGCGGAACATTTCTTCTCCTGTCTCCGGCGATCCCCGGGCCGCCGCACCCACGCGGATACCCGGGGATCGGGACCTCATTCGGCGGCTTCGCCGCAATCGGCAGACTGGAACGTGCCGACCTGCCGGTTCTTGAGGGTCATCGGCTGGCCGTTATGCTCGAAGCTGAGCACGGCATCGAGCGTGAAGCCGGCGGCGGTATAGCTGCCCTTGAACGACATCAAGCCCTTGGCCGGGCCCTTCGCCTCGAAATCGATCACCCCGCCCGAGGCCCGGTTGCGGACCACCGTCCAGCCGGGCTGCACGTCCTTGGCCGCGACATAGCCGCCCTTCGCCAGCGTCTCCGCGGTGATGCAGCGCTCGCTCTCTTCCTCCGCATCGCCGGTCTGGACGATCTTGTAGAGGCCGGGGCGGAGCGACCCGCCAAAGCCCTGCAGGGCCGGCTGCGCCGCGCCGGCGACGGCGTTGGCACTGGCATTGGCGGCCGGTTCCTGGCCGCATCCGCCCAGCAGGCACGGCAGCAGCAGCGAAAGGGTCGCGATCCGGCGCGCGGCGCGAGCATACCCGACATGGTGCATCATCAGCAGCCGCTCCCCTCGCTGGAGCCGTCCTGGCCAGTCGAGGCCGGCTGGCTGGCGGCGACGTCGATCGCGGTGCTCGCCGCGGTGCTGGCGAGATAGGCATCGCCTCCCACCCGTCCGGCGATACCGCCGATCAGGCCGGTATTGCGCGCGGCGCGCAGCACGCCGCCGAGCCCGAAGCCCTTCTTCTTCTTTTTCTTGGGCTTGCACTCCGGCGTCGCCTGGCCGGCATCGGCGGAAGCGGCCGGCGCCGTCTGCGGAACGTCCTGGAAGCCCGCCTGGGCGGGAATCGCGAGCAGGATGGCCGCACAGGATGCGGCCGCAACGATCTTTCTCATCACATGGTTCTCCTTGAGCAAGGCGGCCATGCGTCGAACCATCGGAACAAGGGGGGACGCGCAGAGCCGCGCCCGCGACCCGTGGCACCGGACCGGACAGGCACGAAGATTTCTGCGACCAATGCCGCCAGGATGCGACGAAGCCGGCCGGCGGAACGGTTCTTGTTTGCCTTGTCCGCCATGGGGTTTGGGATAGGCTGGCTCCCACCGGGCAAGCGATCGCCTCCGCAGCAAAGGAAGAACCGCGCGTGACAGCGTCTCCATCCAGGCCGCAGGGCGAGACGCGCCCTCGGCTCGGGCACAACCTGACCCATGGCCTGCTCGATCGGCTGGGGCACGCGATCGTCACCGGCCATTATGCGCACCGGCCCTTCCCCACCGAAGCGGAGCTCGCCAGGCAGCACGGCGTGAGCCGCTCCGTGACGCGCGAAGCGGTGAAGATGCTCACTGCCAAGGGGCTGCTGAGCGCCCGTCCGCGCCAGGGCACCATGGTAGAGCCGACTTCGTCCTGGAACCTGTTCGACACTGACGTGCTGCGCTGGCTGCTCGAACGGCGCTCCCCGGCGGACCTGCTCGCCCAGCTCGACCAGCTGCGCGTCGCGATCGAGCCCGAAGCCGCGGCGCTCGCCGCCCGCTTCGCCACCGACGCGGACATCGAGGCGATCGGCGGAGACCTCGCCAGCCTCGCCGCCGCCGGGAAAACGCCCGACGACCTGCTCAAGGCGGACATCGCCTTCCACACCGCTGTCCTGCGCGCTTCGGGCAATCCCTTCTATCTCCAGTTCCGCGCCATGGTCGGCACCGCGATCCGCGTCGCCGGCCGCCTGAACGGCGGCCCCGCCGGCATCGCGGACCATGGCCGGGCGCTCGCGGCGATCCGGGCGCGCGATCCCGAGGCCGCCCGCGCCGCGATGCGCGCGCTGATCGATGCGCGCGGAGGCGGGCCGGCCTGATCCCGGGCCGGCGCTTGCCTCTCCTGGTTGCAACAAACCGAAATCCCCGCGCGCGCCGGTGCTCCCAGAGCATCGCCGACACGATCTTCACGGGGGATTTCATGCAGGATTCGAAATCGTTCGGCGCACGCCGCCATCTGATGCGCGCCGCCATTCTGGGCACGGCGCTGACCCTGGCCGCACCGGCCCTCGCCCAGATGGGCCCCGGAGGCGGCGGCTTTCCAGGCGGTGGCGGCCCGGGCGGGCATGGCGGCCGCGGCGGTCCTCCCGGCGGCGGTCCGCGCGGCGAGCGCCCGCGCATGATCAAGCCGATCAAGCGCGACCAGCTCGACAAGGCAGTGACGGGCATGTTCCGTGCTGCCGACCGGAATGGCGACGGGCTGGTGACCCTCGAGGAGCTCAAGTCCGTCATCGAGGCGCGCCGCGACGCGCGCATCAAGGCCCGGTTCGAACGGATCGATACCAATCGTGACGGCGCGATCAGCGCCGCCGAGTTCTTCGCCTGGCAACACGACATGGGCTCGCTCGCATCGTCGGAGCACCAGCCGGTCGCCGAGATGGGCGGCCCCGTGTCTGAGAGCATCGCGCCCGAGCTGGACGACGATATGGAGGGCATGGCGCTCCGCCGGTTGATCGAGCCGCTGAGCGCGATGGTGATCGTCAACGCCAATACCAATTACGACAATGGCGTGTCGCTCGACGAGCTGCTCGCCTATGAGCGCAAGCGCTTCGATGCCGCCGATGCCGACCATGACGGCGTGCTGAGCATGGAAGAGCTGCGCAGCCTGGAGCCGCGCGATCGCGGACCCGGCGGACCAAGGGGCCCCGGCGGCCCGATGGGACGCCCTCCCCGCGACGACTGAGCGGCACCATCGATCGCGCCACCCGCAGGGCCTCGTGCCCCAGGGGCGGCGCGCCGGCTTCCCGCTCTTCCGGACACCGAAGGCCAGGCGGCTGCCAGGGAGAGCTCCTTTCGCTTTCGTGATATTCACTCGGTAGAGAATTAGTGTTGCAAGCCCTCCGGCTTTGCGGCATCCTCGCCCGACCGTGCCGAAGAGCGCGGCTGGAGATGGATGTGGGAGGGACCCTGATGAGATACCGTCCGTTGCTGCTCGGCGCCTCGGCGCTGGCCATGGTCTGGAGCGGCGGCGCCGCGGCGCAGACCGCCACCGCGGAAACGCAGCACGCGCCCGACGCTTCGGGCGAAGAGAGCGAGATCGTCGTCACCGCGCAGCGCCGCAGCGAGAATCTGATGACCACCGCGGTCTCGGCCTCGGTGCTGTCGGGCACCCAGCTCGACAACAAGGGCGTCGCCAATGTCGACGCGCTGCAGTTCGCGATGCCGAGCATCGTCGTCAACAATTTCGGCCAGGGCAACGACTTCAACGTCCGCGGCATCGGCAAGGCCGAGCACAACACCCAGACCACCACCGGCGTGATCACCTATCGCGACGGGGTGCCGACCTTTCCGGGATATGTGCAGGGCGAGCCCTATTACGACATCGCCAACATCCAGGTCCTGCGCGGCCCGCAGGGCACGATCGTCGGCCAGAACGCCACCGGTGGCGCGGTGTTCGTCAACACCAACGATCCGATCATCGGCGGCGGCATTCATGGCTATTTCAACCTGAACTATGGCAACTACAACGAAGCCGGCGTCCAGGGCGCGGTGAACCTGCCGCTGAGCGACACCTTCGCCGCGCGCGTGGCGCTCTACGGCTCGCGCCGCGACAGCTTCTACAACATCACCGGCCCGAACGGCGGCCCCTATCCCTATGACAAGGGCAATGTCGGCATCATGGCCGCGCGGGTGAGCTTCCTGTGGAAGCCGAGCGACCGCCTGTCGGTGCTGTGGAAGACCGATCTCGGCCATCTCGACATGGGCGCTTATCCGGCATCGCCCTATTCCAACTATTTCAAGACCCTGCCCGGCACCACCACGCCGAACCCCAATCATCGCGACCTGTTCGACGTGTCGTTCAACGCACCGCAGGAGGCACGCGACGAGTTCGTCCGCTCCACCCTGAAGGCCGAATATGAGTTCGCCGGCGGCGTGAAGCTCCGCTCGGTCTCGAGCTATCAATGGGCCAACACCCGGTATCGCGCCGACCTGGACGGCACCGCGACGGGCATCAGCACCTTCTTCGACAGCGTCGACGAGCAGCAGGTCACCACCGAGCTCAACCTGATCTCGCCCGACAACCAGCGCGTCACCTGGCTGCTCGGCGCGTTCGGCCTGTGGAACGACTATTATTTCCGCAAGCCCTATCAGTTCATCGTCGACCTTGCCGCTCCGTTCAACCTGCCGACGGCGCAGTACAAGCTGCAGGGCACCAATCCGACGCGTTCGCTGGCGGCGTTCGGCCAGATCGGCTTCGCGATCACCCCCAGCCTGAAGATCGACGCGGGCATCCGCTACACCGCCAGCCGATCGACCAACCATGTCGACGTGCTCCAGTACGGCACCTATATCCGCCAGGACCAGACGGTGAAGTCCGACAATGTGTCGTACAAGGTCTCGCTCGGCTGGAAGGCGAGCGACAGCCAGTATCTCTACGGCTTCGTCGCCACCGGCTTCCGCCCCGGCGGCCTGAACCTGCCGGTGGGCCTGGGCCTGCCCGCGCCGTTCAAGCCCGAGGAAGTGACGTCGTTCGAGGCCGGCTGGAAGGCCAATTGGGCGGGCGGCAAGATCCGCACGACGCTCACCGGCTTCTACAACGACTACAAGAACTTCCAGGTCATCATCGGCTATCCGGACTTCCCGACCTTCGGGATCGAGCTCAACGTGCCGGGCAAGACCAAGATCTACGGCTTCGAGGCGGAGACCCAGTTCCACTTCGGCAAGCTGCAGCTCGATGCCGGCATCAACGTGCTGCACAGCGAGCTGGGCACCTTCTACGCCGTCGACACGCGCAACCCGCCGGCGGGCACCCCCGCCGATCCGGTGCGGCCGTGCAGCCCGGCGGCGGGCCCGGCCGGCGGCAAGTGCATCGACCTGACCGGCCGGCGCCAGACCTATGCGCCCAACCTGACCTTCAACCTGGGGGCGCAATATGAGCTGGAGCTGAAGAGCGGCGACAAGATTACCCCGCGCGTCAATTTCGGCCATGTCGGCGATCAATGGGCGACGCTCTTCCAGAGCAGCGCGCGCGGCGACCATCTGGAGGCGCGCAACATCCTGAACGCGCAGCTGGCCTATCAGCACGACAGCTGGACGGCGACGCTCTATGCCACCAACCTGACCGATCAGCATTATCCGGCGGCGCTCAACTCCGGCCTCTATTTCGCCGGCCCGCCCCGCCAGTACGGCATCAAGCTGCTCAAGACCTTCTGATCTTCCTGCCGGCCGCCGGGGCTCCCTCTCCGGCGGCCATTCCTTCCCTCCGTGTGCCCCAAGGTTTCATGCAGCCCTACGGACTGACAGTAGACAAGTTCCTCGATCATGCCGCCAAGTGGTTCCAGGACTGCGAGGTGGTGGAGGCGGATGCGGGGGCGATCGTCCGGCGGAGCAGCTATGCGGCGCTCCGCGAGCGCAGCAACCGCCTGTCGGGCGCGTTGATCGCATTGGGGCTGGAGCCGGGCGACCGGGTGGGCACACTCGCCTGGAACACGATCCATCACTTCGAGATCTATTATGCGGCGATGGGCGTGGGGCTGGTGTGCCACACGCTCAACCCGCGGCTGACCGCGGCGCACCTCGCCGCGATGATCGACGAAGCCGGCAATCGCGTGCTGGCGGTGGCGGCCGACCTGCTGCCCCTGGCCCGCGAAGTGATCGCGCGGTGCCCGGCGATCGAGCATGTCGTCATCCTGGACGGGCCGGACGCGGATTCGGACGCCCTCGGGTCGCACCGGGCGCGCATCTGGGGGCTTGAGGCGTTGCTCGCGACACATGGCGAACCCGTCGCCTGGGGCGCGTTCGACGAGAATGCGCCGGCGGGGCTCTGCTATACCAGCGGCACCACCGGCAGCCCCAAGGGCGTGGTCTATACCCATCGCTCCAACTATATTCACACGCTGCGGGCGCTCCAGGCCGATGCGGTGGCGATCACCGCGCGCGACACGCTGCTGCTCGGCGTGCCGATGTTCCATGCCAATGGCTGGGGCATGCCGTTCGCCGCGCCGGCCGCCGGCACCAAGCTGGTGCTGCCGGGGCGGACGCTCGACGGGCCCAGCCTGGCCCGGCTGATCCGCGAGGAAGGCGTGACCGTGGCCGTCGGCGTCCAGACCGTCTGGCTGACGCTGGCCGATCAGGCCGAGGCGACCGGCGAGCGCTTCCCCACGCTGGAACGCGTGCTGATCGGCGGATCGAGCTGCCCGGACGCGCTGATCCGCCGGCTGGAGGCGAAGCTGGGCGCCGCCGTGCAGACAAGCTGGGGCATGACCGAGCTTTCGCCGATCGGCACGATGGCGCCGCGCGACCTGCCGGCGGACGCGCCGCGCGCATCGGGCCGGCCGGCCATGGGGATCGACCTGAAGCTCACCGATGCCGAAGGCAACGCGCTGGTGCCCCAGCGCGGCGTGCTGGGGCATCTGAAGGTTAAGGGCCATAGCGTGATCGAGCGCTATTTCCGCACCGAGGCGAGCGCCCTGGACGCCGAGGGCTATTTCGACACCGGCGACCTGGCGATGCTCGACGAGGCCGGCAACCTGACGATCTGCGGGCGGGCCAAGGACCTGATCAAGTCGGGCGGCGAGTGGATCAACCCGAACGAGATCGAAGCGATCGTGGGCACGCACCCGGCCGTCCGGCACGTCGCGGTGATCGGCCGTACCGACGACAAATGGGGCGAGCGGCCGGTGCTGATCGTCGAGACCCAGGGCAGCGAGGGCGACCCGCGCGCGCTGCTCGCGCTGCTGCGGGGCAAGGTCGCCGACTGGTGGATTCCGGGCGAGGTGGCCGAGGTGGACGCGATGCCGCTCGCGGCTTCCGGGAAGATCGACAAGAAGCGGCTGCGCGATGACTATGCCGAGGGGCGGATCGCGGGGCGGAAGCTGGGGCGATAGGGACGGGTTTCCCGCCCACCGGCCCTTGTCGTCACCCAGCAGAACCGGGGGGTGACGATCATGGGAGGTGGAATGGCCCCAATGGGTGCGGGGCCCATTGGGATGCGGGACGGACTCAATCGCACCCCGCCGCCCTGGGCGGGAGCTTGGGCGAGGCCAGGCCGGCGTTCCAGTTCCACGCCACGCCCGCCGCACGGCGGCGGCAGACCACGGCCTCATATTGGTCGTACATCCCCGGCATCAGGCCGCTCTCCGCCCGGGGGGCATCGGTGATGTGGAGATAGGTTCGCGCCTTGCCAAAGGCCGGCCAGGCCGCGCCGGGCGTACCCGTCCTGGCGAAGCTGGTCCAATAGCCCAGCATCGCATCCGAGAGCGGGCGGTCGCCCTCCGGCATCGCCGGCCATTTCGGCGGCAGCGGCGCCAGGTTGCCGAACACATAGGGCAGCTCGCTGGCATGAAAGGCGTGCAGCCCCGCCGCTTCCATCGCCGGATAGCCATGATCCCACAGATAGACCCAGGCAGGCTGGCCGATCGCCGCCTGCTTGCGGGCGAGCCGCTCGGTCGTCCAGCCATAGAGCGCGTCGCGGCTCGTCGCCAGGATGCTCTCCTTATAGTCGGCGGCGGGGTAGAGCTTCAGAAAGGCATCGGCGAATTCGCCGTACTTCTCGCGGATCGCCTTCTCATAGTCCCCGGCCGTCGCCGGGGCCTTGGGCGCCAGCACCATCAGCGAGCGGATCTCGCCCTGGTTGAAGCCGGTCAGGATCGGCACCGGCGCCTGCTTGCCCTGGTCGAACGCGTCGACCATCTGGGTCGGCAGCACCAGCCCGTCGACCACGCCGAACGGGAAGAAGCCGAGCTTGGCGGCGCTGTCGGTGAGGGTCTGGGCGTCCATGCCGCGCAGCGCGGCGAGGTCCGGCGCCTGGACGCCGGCCGCCAGCATCGTGCCCACCGCCTCGGCCGAAGGCGCGCCATAGGCCTGCTTCTTCAGCTCGGGCATGGCGACCATATAGGCGCTCTGCGCGATCGCCTTGCTGAAAGTGCCGCGGGCGAGCGGAGACTCCATCAGGAACATCACGCTGAGGCCGCCGGCGGATTCGCCCGCGATCGTCACCTTGGCCGGATCGCCGCCGAACGCCGCGATATTGTGCTTCACCCAGGCGAGCGCCGCCATCTGGTCGAGCAGGCCGTAATTGCCCGACACCTTTTGCGGCGATTCGGCCGAGAGCGCCGGATGGGCGAGCCAGCCGAGCACCCCCAGGCGATAGTTGATCGAGACGACGATCACGCCCTGCTCGGCCATCTTCCTGCCGTCGTACATCGGCTCGCGGCTCGACCCGCCCGAAAGCGCGCCGCCATGAATCCAGAAGAAGACCGGGGCCTTTTTCGCATCGGCGGGCGCCCAGATGTTGAGCGTCAGGCAGTCCTCGCTCACCGGCAGCGGCGCGGCGGGGGAATAGACGCTGGTCGGCGTCCTGCTCTGCGACTGGACGCAGGCCGGGCCGAAATCCTTCGCGTCGCGCACGCCCTGCCAGGGCTGCATCGGCGCGGGCGGGCGCCAGCGCATGCCGCCGACCGGGGGCACGGCATAGGGAATGCCCTTGAACACGCGGATATCGCCCTCGCGCGTGCCGCGCACGCTGCCCGAGGGCGCGCCGACCACGGGCTCCTGGGCGAGCGCGGTGCCCGAGAGCAGCAGCGCGGCGGCAATGGCGGCGTGGCGGAACGGCTTCATGCGGGCACCTTTGCGGCTTGCTCGGCGCGCAGGATGCGGGCGAGCGTGAGGAAGAGCGCGATCGCGATCAGGTAGAAGGGGGAGAGCGTGTAGAGCGCGAGCTGCAGGCCATGCTCCCAGCCATGGGCTTTGAACCAGTCGCTGGCGGCGCCGACATAGGTGGGCCCGAGACCGAGGCCGATGAAGTTCATCACCAGCAGCAGCAGCGCGCCCGCGAGCACGCGCTGATCGGGCCGGACTTCCTCCTGCACTAGCGCGACCGAGGCGGAGAGGTAGAAATAGTTGAAGCAGTTGACGATGGTCAGCAGCAGCAGCGCGAGCGGCCAGCCCGGCGCCCAGACAAAGGCGATGTAGAAGGGCAGCGCCACGGCAAGCGAGAGGGCGGGGCCGAGCGCGTAGACGGTGCGCGAGCGGCGGCTCAGCCGGTCGATCACCCGGCCGGAGATGAGCATCGCCGCGCTCATGCCGATGCCGACGACCAGCGCGTACCAGACCGCAATCTCCGACAGGGTCATCCCCTTTTCGCGGATCAGGAACAGCACCGCGAAATTGCCCAGGCCATAAGTGACGAACTGGGTGGCGCCGCTGCCGAGCGCGGCGAGCATCAGCACCGGATGGGTGAAGAACATCCAGCAAGTGCCCCAGAAGGGCGCCTTGGCGGTGGCGGCGGGCTGCTCGGCCGCGGGCACGGGGTCGGTCGCGCCGCGCTTCGGCTCGCGCACGATGATGCGGACCAGGATCGCGGTGACCACGCCGACGATGCCGATCGCCACGAAGGCGTCGCGCCAGTCGAAGATCGCGGCGATCGTCGCGCCGAACGCGATGCCCAGCGCCGCGCCGATCGGCGGGCCCAGGTTGAAGATGCCGAAGGCGGTGCCGCGCTCGCCCGGGCGGAACGTGTCGGTGATGATCGCATAGCTGGGCGGCACCCCGCCGGCCTCGCCGAAGCCCACGGTCATGCGGGCGACGACGAGCTGGGTGTAGCTGGTGGCGAGGCCGCAGGCGATCGTCGCCCCGCTCCAGATCGCGCAGGCGAGCGACAGGATCGTCACCCGGTTGGTGCGATCGGCCAGCCAGCCCACGGGGATCGCGATGAAGCAGTAGAACATCGCGAAATACAGCCCGCCGATCAGCCCGAGCTGGCCGTCGGTGACATGGAGCGAATCCTGGATCGGCTTGGCGAGGATCCCGAGGAGCTGCCGGTCGAGGAAATTCAGGACATAGACGAAGGTGAGCGTGACGAGCACGATCCAGCGGCGGGCGCCGCTTGCCTGGGTTTCCACGCTTCCTCTCTCCCTGACGGTTCTTCCGCCTTTGCCGCATCATGCGGGCAAGCGCGCGATGCTGTCAACACACACTATCACGCGTGTGAATATCTGCACGGAGGCTTGACGCTAAGCCCTTAGACGGGAAGGAACACAGGCGTGACCGAAACCGCCAAACCCGTTCGCCGCTCCCGCAAGGCCGAGCAGCGCGCCGAGACGATGGAGCAGATCTACGACGCTGCCGAGGCGTTGTTCTCGCAGCACGGGCTGTACGGCGTCACGCTCAAGGACGTCGCCAAGCAGGTGGGCGTGCACCACACGCTGCTCAACTATTATTTCGCCGACAAGAAGGCGTTGTTCGATGCCGTCTTCGCCCGTCGCGCGGTGGTGACCAGCGAGCGGCGGATGCAGGCGCTCGACGCGTACGAGGCCGAATGCGGCGGCATGCCGACGGTGGAAGGCGCGCTGCGGGCGTTCCTCGATACCGATCTCGACACCTATATCCAGGGCGGCGAGGGCTGGAAAAACTATGCCAAGCTGGGCGCGCAGGTCGCCAACACCCCGGCCTGGGGCGCCGACCTGATGGACGCGCATTTCGACCCCGTCGTGCTGCGCCTGATCGGCCTGCTCAAACGGGCCCTGCCCGATTGCGCCGAAGCGGACATCTTCTGGGGCTATCACTTCGTCACCGGCGCGCTGATGCTCACGCTCGCGCGCACGGGCCGTATCGACAAGCTCTCCAACGGCCTCTGCCATTCGGACGACTTCGCCGCGGTGAAGGAGCGCATGGCTTCGTTCATGGCCGCCGGCTTCCTCGAGATATGCAGCCGGGGCAAATAGCGCCATATATTCGCTATCTTGCTAGTGAACTACCGCAGCGCTACCAAGCGCTCCGTCGATAGAGTCGAAGAACGGAGAGCGGGATGTCGCTGGCGGGTCGTGTAGCAATCGTGACGGGTTCGGGCGGGGGACTGGGGCGCGCGCACGCGCTGTACCTGGCGAGCAAGGGCGCTCGCATCGTCGTCAACGACCTGTCGCAGCCCGCGGCCGACGCGGTGGTTGCCGAGATCCGCGCGGCCGGAGGCGAGGCGATCGCCTTCGCCGCATCGGTGACCGACGAGGCCCGCATCGCCGCGCTGGTCGCCGAGACGCTGCACCGCTTCGGCCGCATCGACATATTGGTCAACAATGCCGGAATCCTGCGCGACAAGAGCTTCGCCAAGATGAGCATGGACGATTTCCGCCTGGTGGTGGACGTCCATCTGATCGGCGCGGCGATCTGCTGCAAGGCGGTGTGGGAGACGATGCGCGCGCAGAATTACGGGCGGATCGTGATGACCACTTCCTCCTCGGGCCTGTACGGCAATTTCGGCCAGGCGAATTACGGCGCCGCCAAGATGGCGCTGGTCGGCCTGATGCAGACGCTGGCGATCGAAGGCGAGAAATACGGGATCCGCGTCAACAGCCTGGCCCCCACCGCCGCGACCGGCATGACCGAGGGCGTGCTCTCCGCCGAAAGCCTGGAGATGCTGGCGCCCGAGCTGGTGAGCCCCGGCCTGCTCGCCCTGGTCGGCGAGGACGCCCCCAGCCGCGCGATCCTCTGCGCCGGCGCCGGCCATTTCGCCGCCGCGCACGTGACGCTGACCGACGGCATCCAGGTCGGCCGGAGCGACACCGCAGGCGAGCGGGTCGCCGCCGAATGGAGCGCGGTGGCGGACCGCACGGACGAGATCGTCCCCGCTTATGGCTTCACCCAGGCCGAGCGCGAAGTGGCGGCCGCCACCCGGCGCGCCCCGGTCGCCGCGACGGCGCGGTGAGCGACGGCCTCCGCCTCGGTCGCCGCGAGCTGATCGCGGCCGCCGCGCTGGGGGCAGCCGGGGCCTCTCCCGCGGCGGCCACGCCCCTTGCCCGCCGCAAGCCCGCCCCGCCGGGCTTTCTGTGGGGCACGGCGATCTCTGCCTATCAGAGCGAAGGCAACAACACGAACGCCGACGCCTGGCTGATGGAGAATCTCCAGCCGAGCATGTTCAAGGAGCGCTCGGGCGACGCCTGCGACTCCTATCATCGCTATGCCGAGGATTTCGCGCTCGCGGCGAAGCTGGGCTTCAACAGCTACCGGCTCGGCATCGAATGGGCGCGGATCGAGCCGAGCCAGGGCCATTTCTCCAACGCCGAGCTCGATCATTATGCGCGGATGCTCGAGGCGTGCCGCGCGCGCGGCCTGCGCCCGATCGTGACGCTCAACCATTTCACCACGCCGCTCTGGTTCGCGCAGCGCGGCGGCTTCGAAGTAGCGGACGCGCCGCAGCTGTTCGCGCGCTATTGCCGCAAGGTCGCCGAGCGGCTGGGCGGGCTGATGCACATGACGACGACCTTCAACGAGGCGAATATCCGCCTGCTGGTCGACATGATGCCGGGGATCGCCGCGTTCGTGCCGGTGGTGAAAGCGGCGATCGCCGCCGCGGCGCGGGCGACCGGCTCGCCGAAATTCTCGCGCCTGGCCTATGCCGATCCGGCGGTGGCGACGCCGATCATGCAGGCGGCGCACCGCCAGGCCTATGCCGCGATCAAGGAAGTCCGCCCCACCCTGCCCGTCGGCATCACCCTGACCACCCAGGACGTGCAGGCCGACACGCCGGAGCGCGCCGCTCACTATCGCGACAAGCTCTATGGCGAATGGGTGCAGGTAGCGCGCGAGGCGGCCGATTTCTTCGGCGTCCAGACCTATACTCGCTTCGCGTTCGATGCGAACGGCATGGTCGCTCCGCCCAGGGACGCGGAAATGACGATGGCGGGGTATGAATTCTATCCCCAGGCGCTGGCCAACACGATCCGCTGGGCGCATCGCGAGATCGGCAAGCCGATCTATGTGACCGAGAGCGGCATCGCGGCGAAGGACGATGCCCGCCGCATCGCCTTTATCGACCAGGCGCTGGACGGCGTGCGCGCCTGCCTGGATGAGGGCATTCCGGTGCACAGCTATCTCTACTGGTCGCTGCTCGACAATTTCGAATGGACCTCGGGCTATGGCGTGCCGTTCGGGCTGGTCGCGGTGGACCGCGAGACGCTGAAGCGCACTCCCCGCCCGAGCGCGCTGCACCTGGGCGCGATCGCGCGGGCGAACCGGATTTAGGTGGAACCCACATTCTTCCTTCGTCACCCCGGCCTTGAGCCGGGGTCCCGCTGCCTTATGGTCGGAAGAAGAAGCGGGATCCCGGCTCAAGGCCGGGATGGCGGGCAGGTAGGGCTATCGCGGCCTTTCGCGCCGAATGTCGACCAACCTCAATCGATTCTCGCCGCGAAATCGAGCAAGAGCCTGACTTCCTTACTATCGATCGTTCCAGCAAGGCCATTAAAGGAATAATCCACGGCGTTGGAGCCGAGATCCTCCCTTGGGAACTCCAATATCGCGGCGTTCCTGGTGGTGCTTCCGGGAGGGAAGACGACGATACGCGGCACGAAATTATCTTTCTCCCGCTCGGTCGCGCGCTTCGAAGGGTTGCAGATCTGGCGCGCGAACCGTTCCCAGAGCGGAGAGCCGCGGGTTACCCTGAAACCCTCTCCGCTTCTGACGATCTCGTCCGGACCCGGCTGAATCCGGAAAACCACGCCGGGCCTTATCACGCGAATCTCGATGAAATCCGACGGACTCTGCGTCCGGCAGAGCGCCGGTGTCTCGATGGATTGCGCAAGGCCGGCGGAGCCGCTGGTTTGTCCCCCTAGGGCAAACATGGCGGCTAGCAGTTCGAATATCATGCGCATGACGGCCGCCCTCCCGCCGCTGCCCGAGTGGTGGTCGAAGACGCCGTTACATAAGGTGTCCCGACATTATGTCCGTTTGCCGGACGAGCCGCCTCCGCGTTGTTGTTATAGTAAGCGTTGAGTTCGGCAGCGACGGCGCGTTCTACTTCCATCGCATGGGCGTAGCTGTCGGCGTCGGATCGATTCCAATATTCCGCATGTGCGAATTCATGCGCAAGGGCCACCATCGCCGATTGACGAACCACCTTCCCCTCGGCGTCGGTGAACTCGAGTCCCGAGAACGGATCCCAGTTGATATTCGTGAGGCGGACCTGAGTATTGTCGACGCCATTGTTCACCAGGGAAATGGTCCATTGATAGGAGCCATTGAGCACGCGATCCATGACAGCAGCTGCCGTGGGAGAAGCAGTACGAAGGGCCTCGAGGGCGCTGCTGAAAGCCGCTTCCTCCTTCGCGCAATCCACGTCCTTCAGAATGACGTTCGGCGTCCCCGCTGGCGGTGGCGTGCTTTGCTCGCCACCACCGCCGCCACCGGGATTGCCACCGGCGGAGACCCACCGCCAGGTGCCGTTGCCACCGGGTGGGTAGTCTCCAAAATAGCTTGCCGGGGCGAACCAAGCCCAATGGCCGCCATTGGACGTGTTGTTGGGGTTTCCACCGCCACCGCTATTGCCGGCACCATACCAGGAACCGTCGTAATTGTCGTTGCCATTAAGCTGGGCGTCATCGGTAGTACCTGTTCCTCCGGCGACCAGATCCAATTCATATTCCGTAAGCAGTCGCATGCCCGCACGCTCCCGTTATAGATGCCGCCCGGCCCGATACTGTTCGTATATTACGTCAGAAAAACGCGCAGCGCCGATCACGGCCGGCCTATGCCAGGATCGCCCGCAGAAGGGGCCGGCGCTCACCCCTCGGCGAGCGCCGGCTCCTCGTCGACGATGTTGCCCGATTGCCGGTCGAACAGCCGGCGATAGCGGCCGTCCGGATCGGCCAGCAGCGCGGCATGGTCGCCATCCTCGACGATGTGGCCCTGGTCGAACACCAGGATCCGGTCGAGCGTGCGCACCGTCGAGAGCCGGTGGGCGATGACGATCGCCGTGCGGCCCTTCATCAACCGGTCCATCGCCTGCTGGATCAGCGCCTCGCTCTCGGAATCGAGGCTCGAGGTCGCCTCGTCCAGGATCAGGATCGGGGCATCGGCCAGGAAGGCGCGGGCCAGCGCCACGCGCTGGCGCTCGCCACCCGACAGCTTGACGCCGCGCTCGCCCACCGGCGTCGCATAGCCGCGCGGCAGCTTGACGATGAAGTCGTGCGCATTGGCCAGCCGCGCCGCCGCCTCGACCTCCGCCTGGCTCGCGCCGGGGCGGGCATAGGCGATGTTGTCGGCCAGGCTGCGGTGGAACAGGATCGGCTCCTGCTGCACGATCGCGATCTGGGCGCGCAACGACTGCTGGGTCGCGTGCGACACGTCCTGTCCGTCGATCGTCACCCGGCCCTGGTTCACGTCGTAGAGGCGCTGGATCAGCTTGACGAAGGTCGTCTTGCCCGACCCCGAATGGCCGACCAGGCCGACGCGCTCGCCGCCGCGGATAGTGAGGTCGAGATGCTCGTAGAGCGGCGTCTCGTGCCCGCCATAGCGGAAGGTGACGTCATCGAAGCGCACTTCGCCCGCGGTGATGCGGATCGGCGCGGCATCCGCCCGGTCCTCGATCCCCAGCGGCTGCTCGTCGAGGTCGACCAGCTCCTCCATCTCGTTCACCGAGCGCTGCAGGTGATGGATGTGGAAGCCGATGTCGAACAGATAGCTGTGCACGACGAAATAGCTGGCCAGCACGAAGGTGACGTCGCCCGGAGTCGCCGCCCCGCGCCACCACAGCCATAGCGCGGTGCCGGTGATCGCCGCGCGGATCGCCCACAGCACCGCGATCTGCGCGCTGCCCGACCAGGTGTAGCGCAGCCAGGTGCGCCGCGTGCGCTTCGCCCATTTGGCCAGCAGCGCGCCCACACGGCCTTCCTCACGCTCCTCCGCGCCGAACGCCTTGACCACGGCGTTCGAGCCGATCGCGTCGGAGAGCAGGCCGCCCAGCTTCGTGTCCCAGGCGTTGGAGAGAGTCGCGGCGGGCGAGGCCCAGCGGGTCGCCAGCACCATCGTCATCGCGACATAGGCGATCGCGCCGATCGCCATCACCACGCCCAGCACCGGCCAGTGCCAGCCGAGCAGCAGCATCGTGCCAAGCAGCACGGCGAGCGACGGCAGCAGCTGGAGCAGCAGCACGTCGTTCAGCGTGTCAAACGCCCACATGCCGCGCGTGATCTTGCGCACGGTGGAGCCGGCGAAGCTGTTGGCGTGCCAGTCGGTCGAGAAGCGCTGGACGCGGTGGAAGCCGTCCTGCGTCACGTCGCGCATCATGCGCAGCGTGAAGGGGATGATGCCCGCCCAGGCGATGTGGCGGAGCACCACCATGGCGAGGCCGAGCGCCGCCATCGCCGCGAACAGCGCCAGCGCGTCATTGCGTAGATCGGCCGCCAGCGCGTCGATCAGCCGGCCCGCGAACATCGGGACGAAGATCTCCGTCACCGTCGCGGCGGTGATGAAGCAGGCGATATAGGTCGCGCGGCCCCGCTGCCGCGCCCAATGGCGGAAGGTGAAGCGCAGGACGCGGCGGATCGAATCCGGACGGTCGGTGTCGTGGGTCATGTCGTGAACCGGCGCCGAAGCGCCGTCTCCAATGCGATATCGATAGGGGTGATGCGGGAGGAACCCGGATCAGGGAGGCTTCAGGACCTAGTGGTGGAAGCGCCCGATGGTGCGGAACGCACCCGGAAGGCGTGTGGTAACATCTGTCATTTACGCCCTCCCTTCTTCGCAGTGGAACGAGCGCGAGATGTAGCGACATCGCGTGTGGCTGGCAAGCCGTTGGCACTCGCCGCCATAGCTGCGACAAGGGCTCGACCGAACCCGAAGGGAGCCACGGCGATGGAATGCCGCCACGTGATGACCGTCAACCAGGTCACGCCCAGCGCGCGCGGCTGCGAGGAGTGCCTGGCGATCGGCAGCCCCTGGGTGCATCTGCGCCTGTGCCGGGCCTGCGGCCATGTCGGCTGCTGCGACCAGAGCCCGCATCGCCACGCCACCGCGCATTTCCGTGCGACGCGCCACCCGATCATCGAAGGCTATGACCCTCCGGAAGGCTGGGGCTGGTGCTATGTCGACGAACTGGTGGTTGAACTGCCCGACCAGACACCCCAGCTGGGCCCCATTCCGCGCTACATCTGATTTCCCCCGGAGCATCCATGACCACCCCCCTGCCCCAGGCCGCCGGCGCCGCGCCGGACCGGCTAGGCCGTCCGCTGATCTTCGCCATGGCGGCCGCCACCGGGATCGCGGTCGCCAACATCTATTATTGCCAGCCGATGCTGGGGGTGATGCAGCGCGACCTGCCCGGCGCGCTGACCGTGCTGGTGCCCACCGCCACCCAGATCGGCTACGCGCTGGGCCTGTTCCTGCTGGTGCCGCTGGGCGATCTGGTCGAGCGCAAGCGGCTGATCGCGATCCAGTTCGTCGTGCTGGCGGGCGCGCTGATGCTGGCCGCGATCGCGCCCAGCGCCGCGCTGGTGATCGCCGCCTCGATCGCGGTGGGGTTCGCCGCCACCGTGGCGCAGCAGATCGTGCCGCTGGCCGCCCATCTGGCCGCGCCCGAACGGCGCGGCGCGGTGGTGGGAACGGTGATGGCCGGGCTGCTCTGCGGCATCCTGCTAAGCCGCACGCTTGCCGGCTTCGTCGCGGCGCATGCCGGCTGGCGGGAGATGTTCTGGCTGGGCGTGCCGCTGGCGCTCGCCGCGGGCGGCGTCATGGCGCTGACCCTGCCGCACAGCGCGCCGGATTCGGACCTGCGCTACCATCAATTGCTCCGCTCGCTCGGCGGCTTGTGGCGCGAATTCGCCGCGTTGCGCCGGGCGGCGATCACCCAGGGCCTGCTCTTCGCTGCATTCAGCGGCTTCTGGACGATCCTGGCACTGCGCCTGCAGCAGCCGGACTTCGGGCTGGGGGCCGAAGTGGCCGGCCTGTTCGGCGTGGTCGGCGCGGCGGGCGTGCTCGCCGCCCCGATCGCCGGGCGGATCGCGGACCGGCGGGGACCGCGCCCGGTGATCCTGCTCGGCGCGGCGGCAGTGCTCGCCGGCTGGGCGTTCAACGGGCTCTGGCCCACGATCCCCGGCATGGTGATCGGCGTGCTCCTGCTCGATTTCGGCGTGCAGGGCGCGCTCGTCTCGCATCAGCACATCGTCTATGCGCTGCGGCCCGAGGCGCGGGCGCGGCTCAACACCATCTTCATGGGCGCGATGTTCATCGGCGGCGCCACCGGTTCCGGCGCGGCGACCTGGGCCTGGGCGCTGGGGGGCTGGAACGCAGTATCGCTGCTCGGCGCAGGGTTCGCGGCGGTGGCGGTGGCGATCCAGTTCGCGGGGAAGCGGGGCTAGGCCTCGCGCACCCGCAGCGTCGCCAGCGCCGCCAGCAGCATCACCACCGCCGCGATCGCCATCGTCCAGATCGGCTGCCCCGGGAAGAGGTGGCGCATCACCGTGCCGATCAGCGTGGCGACGAGCAGCTGGGGGATGACGATGAAGATGTTGAACAGGCCCATGTACACGCCGAGCTTGGCCTGGGGCAGCGCCGAGGCGAGGATCGCATAGGGCATGGCGAGGATCGAGGCCCAGGCGATGCCGATCCCGATCTCGGCGACGAGCAGCGCATGGGCGTCGCGCAGCACCAGGAAGCCGGCATAGCCGAGCGCGCCGAGCGCCAGCGCGATCGCATGGGCGCGCACCTTGCCGACCCGGGCGGCGAGCGGACGGAGCAGGAACAGCGCGGCGAGCGTGGCGACGGCATTCTGCGCGGCGAGCAGGATGCCGACCCAATTGCCCGCCTCGTTATACAGGGCGCCGGTGGTATCCGGCGCGTGGAAGACATACTGCGCCACCACGGGCGTGGTGTAGACCCACATGATGAACAATGCGGACCAGCTGAAGAACTGGACGAGCGCGAGCCGCTTCATCATCGGCGGCATGCCGGAGAAATCGCCCATCAGATCGCCCAGGATGCCCGCCTTCGTCACCGCCGTGACCATCCGGGCGAGGCCGAAGGCGGCGAGCAGGCCGGCGAGCAGGTAGAGCTCCTTCTCCAGCCTCAGGACGAAGACGAGCGCGCCGAGCGCCGCGCCGCCGACCAGCCACGGGATGCCCGCGCCGATCGTGGCCGGCGGCGCCGGACGCGGCGCTTCGGCGCGCGGGCCGTCGAACGCCGCCATTTCTTCCGGCGAATATTCGCGGGTGGTGAGGACGGTCCACAGCACCGCGAGCAGCAGCGCCGCGCCGCCGAGATAGAAGCTCCAGCGCACCGTATCGGGCAGGCCGCCGGCCGCCGCGACGTTCGACACGCCGAGATGATCGAGCAGCCAGGGCGTCGCCGATCCGATCACCGCGCCGGCGCCGATAAAGGCGGTCTGGACCGCATAGCCGGCGGTGTGCTGCGTCTTGTCGAGCATGTCGCCGACGAACGCGCGGAACGGCTCCATCGCGACGTTGAGCGAGGCGTCGAGCACCCAGAGCAGCAGCGCGGCGACCAGCAGCACCGGCGCGTTGGGCATGGCGAACAGCGCCAGCGTCGCCAGCACCGCGCCGGCCAGGAAATAGGGCCGCCGGCGGCCGAACCGGCCCCAGGTCCGGTCCGAATAATGGCCGATGACCGGCTGGACGAGCAGTCCGGTGAGCGGGGCGGCGACCCACAGCAGCGGGAGATTGTCGATGCTCTCGCCCAGCGACTGGAAGACGCGGCTCATGTTCGCGTTCTGCAGCGCGAAGCCGATCTGGATGCCCAGGAAACCGAAGCTGATATTCCACAGCCCCGCGAACCCCTGGCGCGGCCGCCCCCCGGCCGAGTTCATCGCCGCCGCGCCTTCTTGCCCGGCGCGACGAAGCGGATCGCCTCGCCGCCGCCCGGCGCCAGCGCGATTGTCAGCGTGTCGCCCTGCTTCACCGGCCTGCTCTCGATCGTGATCGCATGGCGGGCATCGGTGCGGTAGTCGGCGCCGGGACCGTCGCGATAGATCTCGGCGACATAGGTCTTGCCGGCATCGAGGAAGTCGAGCGTCACCACCGAGCTGCGCGCCTGCTCGTCGCCGACCGCGCCCAGATACCAGTCGTCGCTGCCCCTGGCCTTGCGGACGATCGTCGCATAGTCGCCGACCTCGCCGTTGAGCACGCGCGTATCGCTCCAGTCGGTCGGCACGTCGCGGATGAACTTCATCTCGCGCGGGTATTTCGCATAGTTCTCCGGCGTGTCGGCCGCCATCACCACCGGCGAATAGAGCACCACGTAGAGCGCGAGCTGCTTCGCGACGGTCGACTGGATCGCCGAGCCGTTCGAGCCGCTCAGGCTCAGCACGCCGGGCGTGAAGTCCATCGGCCCGCCGAGCAGCTGGGTGAAGACCATGTTCGCTTCGTGCTCGGGCGGGTTCTTGCCACCCTCCCAGGCGTTGTATTCCATGCCGCGCCCGCCCTCGCGCGCCACCCAGTTCGGCCAGGTGCGGCGCAGGCCGGTGTCCTTCACCGGCTCATGGCTGTCGATCGAGACATGGTATCTGGCCGCCGTCTCCACCACGCGCAGATGGTGGTTCACCATCCACTGGCCCTCATGCCATTCGCGGTGCTGCGTGCCGTCGGGATCGACCCGCTCGATCTGCGCCGCGTCGGTCACATAGCCGGTCTTCACCACCGGGATGCCGTGGTCCCGGGCATAGCTGAACGCGCGGTCGAGCTGGCTGTCATAATGGCTGGCCGAGCCGCCGGTCTCGTTGTGACCGATCAGATAGACGCCCTTGGCCTTGGCGTAGCGTGCCAGCTCGGCGGCATCGAAATCCTCGGTCGGCCGGTCGAACTGCATCTCGTTGCCATTGCCGAACCAGTTGCCGTCCCAGCCGATGTTCCAGCCCTCGACGAGCACGCCGGGGATGCCGTTCGCCGCGGCGAAGTCGATATATTGCTTCACATGCGCGGTGGTGGCGCCGTGCTTGGGCCCGCGCGACCAGGTCCATTCGCCCTTGATCATGTTCCACCACACGCCGACGAACTTGCCCGGCCTGATCCAGGAGACATCGCCCAGCTTGTTCGGCGCGTTGAGGTTCAGGCCGATGCGGCTGGCGGCATAGAGGCCGGCCGCGTCGTCAGCGATGGCGATGGTGCGCCACGGCGTCGAGAAGCCCGCATCGCGCGACACCTTCGCCGCGCCGGCGCCCGGCGTGAGCGAGGCCTTGAAGGTGTTTCCCTCGGCGCGTGCCAGGTTCATCGCCGAATAATCGACCAGCGCCGCCTCGTGCAGCGCGACATGGGTGCCGCCGGCCAGCTTGACCGTCATCACCGTCTGCGCGGTGCCGACCGCGTCGAGCGGGGTCTTGTTGTAGAGATATTCCTCGCGGTTCCACAGATAGGCCGGCTTCCACCAGGCCGTGCCCGGCTCGGCAAAGGCGAACTCGGTCAGCTCGTCGGCGATGTTGGCATGCTTGAGGTTGGGCTGGGCGGGCAGCGTGTAGCGGAAGCCGACGCCGTCGTCGAAGATGCGGAAGGTCACGTCCATCTCGCGCGCGAGATCGGCCCGCTCGCGCAGCCGCACGGTCATCTCATTATGGTTGTCGCGGATCGTGGTCCATTCGCCGAAAGGCTGGGTCCAGCTGGTGTCCGCCTTGTCGCGCTTCACTTCGACCAGCGCCAGGTTGCGGTCGAGCTTCGGCGCGTCGGTGAACAGGAAGCCCAGCCGGCTGTCGGTGAGCAGCGGCTTGCCGGCGCGCTGCACCGCATAGCTGGCCCGGCCATCGCCATCGATGCTGACGGTCACGGTGATCCTGCCGTCGGGCGAGGCGGCGCGGGCGACGACATTGCCGTCCCGCTTCTGCGACAGATCGTCCTGCGCCAGCGCGGGCGCCGTGAAGGTGAAGGCGGCGAACGCCAGCGCGAGGGGGGCGAGCTTCATGGTTTCTCCTCAGGCTTCGTAGCGGGCGATCAGCCCGGAATGGGATGCGAAAGTCCAGTCGCCGACAGTGCCGGTCGCGAGCAGCGGGCGCCAATGAGACGGGTTCGCCGGCGCCCAGCGCTGCGCGGCATCGCCCAGGTTGAACAGGCAGAGCAGGCGCTCGCCCTCCGCCTCGCGCTCGAACGCGAGCAGTTCGCCCGGCGCGTCGAGAAAGGCGATGTCGCCGGTGCGGAGCGCGGGCGAGGCGCCGCGCAGCGCCAGCACCCGGCGCGTCCAGGCGAGCAGCGAAGCCGGATCGGCATCCTGCACGTCCACCGCCAGCGCGGCATGGTTGGGGCCGAGCGGCAGCCAGGGCTTGCCGCTGGTGAAGCCGAGCTCGGGCGCGGTCGCCGACCAGGGCATCGGCGTGCGTGCGCCGTCGCGCGACAGGGTGCGCGGCCAGTTGGCGATCGCCTCGGGATCCTGCAGCGCCTCGAACGGAATCTCGACCTGGTCGAGCCCCAGCTCCTCGCCATAATAGAGGAAGATGTTGCCGCGCAGCGCCGCGAGCAGCAGCATCTTCATCCGCGCGAACGCGTCCGCCGCCTCCGGCCGGGTCCAGCGCGACACCGCGCGCGGCGCGTCGTGGTTCTCGAACGCCCAGCTGGGCCAGCTGCCGCCGGCCGGCCAGTTCTGCAGCGCCGCGCGCACACCCGCCGCGCTCAGGCGGGGGGCATAGAGGAAGTCGAAGCCATAGGCGGTGTTGAGCCGGTTGCCGCCCGCGGTGAACAGCTTCATCTCGCGGTCCGCGTCCGCGCCGCCCACTTCGGCGACGGTGAAGCGATCGGGATATTCGTCGAACACTCCGCGCAGCCGCTCGAGGAAGCCGGGGATGTCGGCATGGCTCTGATTGTAGATGTGCAGCTGGAAATCGAACGGGCGCGTGCGCTGCGTTCCGTCGTCGGGCGCCGGCGGATTGTCGCGGAATTCGGGATCGTGCATCGAGAAGTTGATCGCATCGATGCGAAAGCCGTCCACGCCACGATCCAGCCAGAAGCGCGTGATCGCGAGCAGTTCCGCCTGCACTTCGGGATGATGGCAGTTGAGCTGCGGCTGCTCCTTCAGGAAATTGTGCATGTAATATTGGCCGCGCCGCGCGTCCCAGGTCCAGGCCGGGCCGCCGAAGACCGACTGCCAGTTGGTGGGCGGCGAGCCTTCCGGCTTGGCATCGTGCCAGACATACCAGTCGGCCTTGGGATTGGCGCGGCTGGCCCGGCTCTCGACGAACCAGCCATGCTGGTCCGAAGTATGCGCCCAGACCTGGTCGATCAGCACGCGCAGCCCCAGCGCATGGGCGCGGGCGATCAGCGCGTCGAAATCGGCGAGCGTGCCGAAGATCGGATCGACGTCGCGATAATCGGCCACGTCATAGCCGAAGTCGGCCATGGGCGACTTGAAGAAGGGCGAGAGCCAGATCGCGTCGACGCCCAGGCTGGCGATGTGATCGAGCCGCGCGGTGATGCCGGGCAGGTCGCCGATGCCGTCGCCATTCGAATCGAAGAAGCTGCGGGGATAGATCTGGTAGATGGCCGCGCCCCGCCACCATGGCTGCGCATTCCGGGTTTCCGCTTTCGCGGCAAGCTGGTTCACTGTTTCGTCTCCGCCGCGCACACCGCATATCCGAGCGGCGGCAGGGTGATGGTAAGGGAGCCGGGCGCGCTGGCCGTGGCGGCACAGCTTCCGGCAAGCGGATGGAAGCGGTGGGAGCGAGTCTCGACCTGGACCTGACGGGCCAGCGGCTCGGTGGAGGTGTTGAAGGCGAGCAGCACTTCGGCGCCGGTGACGGGATCGAAACGCGAAAAGGCGAGCAGCCCCGGCTTGTCCTCGCGGGCGCGCAGCACCTGCCGTCCGCGGGTGAGCGCGGGCGTGGCGGTGCGGACGCGCGCCAGGCCGGCGATCGCGCGAAAGATCGGATGCGCCTCGTCGAAGCGCGGCGTGGCGATGCTCGCATCGGTGCCGACCAGCTTGCGCGCGGCATATTGCGCGACCTTGCTGCCGAACTGGTCCTCGCGCGCGTCGACATCGTTCGCGCCGCCGGCAAAGCCCTGTTCGTCGCCGGCATAGATGGTCGGCACGCCGCGCAGCGTGAGCAGCAGCGCGTTGGAGAGCAGTACCCGCCGGAGAACTTCCGCCTCGCTCGCCTGGGGAAAGGCCTTGCGGACGAACCAGGCGAAGCGGCCATTGTCATGGTTGCCGCTGAACGTCGGCAGCGCGATCGCCGTGTCGAAGCCGCGCGCATAGAGCACGTCATCGTCGAACAGCTTCTCGAACACATCGGTGCCCTTGGTCCCGGCAACGCTGTCGAGCAGCGCCTGGCGGAAGGCGAAGTCGAGCACCGAGGGCAGCATCGCGGTGATCGTGTGCGCGGCCTGGGCGGCGGGGTCCGCCACTTCGCCGAAGATGTGGAAATTGGGGATGCCCCGAGCCCGGGCCCGCGCCAGCATCGGAGGAACAAAGGCCCGCCAGAATTCGGGGTTCACGTGGCGAGCGGTGTCGATGCGGAAGCCGTCGATGCCGAACCGGTCGATCCAGCTGCCATAGATGTCGATCATGCCCGCGATCACGCGCGGATTCTCGGTCATCAGATCGTCGAGCCCGACGAAATCGCCCATCGTCGAGCTCTCGCCGGCGAAGGTCGAGTCCCCGCGATTATGGTAATAGATCGGATCGTTGAGCCAGGCGGGATGCTTGGCCGCCTTCTCCGCTTCGGGAACGAAGGGGGTATAGGCATAGCCGGGATCGGTCAGGCGCGCGAAATTCGCCGCCGTGCCGATCGCATCGCCCGCGAACCCCGGATTGATCGCCGCACCGTCCACGCCGCCCCGGCGCTGATAGGGATAGTCCGCGCGGCCGCGATAGGGGCAGGCATCGGCGCCGGCGCATTCGCGATACTGGATCACGTCCGCCGTATGGTTGGCGACGATGTCCATATAGACTTTCATGCCTCGCCCATGCGCGGCGTCGACCAGCGCCTTGAACTCGGCATCGGTGCCGAAATGCGGATCGACATGGGCGAAATCGGTGATCCAATAGCCGTGATAGCCCGCGCTCTGCTGGCCCGGCCCGCCCTGGACGGGCTTGTTGACGAAGATCGGTGCGACCCAGATCGCGGTGATGCCGAGCGCCTGGAGATAGGGGAGCTTCCCCCGGAGCCCCTTCAGGTCGCCGCCATGATAATAGCGCGCGTCGGCGGGATCGAAGCCGGTGGTGCCGCGATCGCCGGACAGGCCGCCACGATCATTGGCCGGATCGCCATTGGCGAAGCGATCGGGCAGGACGAAATAGATCACTTCGTCCTGGGGCAGGCGGGCGCGGAAATCCTGGGCGGCAGCGGGCTGCGGGGCAATGACGGCGGCAGCCAGACCAACGCCCCAGGCAAGCCCTCGCCACATCTTCGTCATTCCCGCGAAAGCGGGGATCCAGGGTAGCGCGGAACAACCGGCGCTATCGAGCGCTCGGCCGCCGGACAGGCCGAAGCGAGCCCCGCCCATTCCGCCAATGGCCCTGGATCCCCGCCTATGCAGGGATGACGATAGGGTTTTCGGGGATGACGACACGCCTTTCATGCAGCGGCCTCCCCCGAACAATGCTGCGCCACATAGGCCGCGTGGTCCGCCATCTGGCCGGCTTCGCGGGCGTTCAACAATTCGATCAATCCGAGATACTCCGCGATGTGCTCGCGCGGCGGCGCATCGGCGAGCGGGTGGTAGCCGGCCGCGGCGATCCCCTGCCCGGCCAGGACCTGCAGCCAGGCGACTTCGCTGAACAGGTCGGCCTCGCCGCGCACGATCCTGCCCGCATCGCGCCACAGCGCGATCTTGTGGCAAAGACCGGCGGGCAGCGCCGCCGCCCGCCGCTCGGCCCAGAAGGGTTCGTCCCGGTCGTTCGCCCAATAGTGCAGCGCCAGGAAGTCGCGGACGCGGTCATATTCGAGATGCGCCTGGCGATCATATTCGTCGCGCTGCGTCTGGGAGGCATGGCAGCCCGGAAGCAGGTCCAGGATCCGCTCGATCGCCGACTGGATCATGTGGATGCTGGTCGATTCGAGCGGCTCGAGGAAACCGCTGGCGAGGCCGAGCGCGATCACATTGTGCTTCCAGAAGCCGCGGCGCTTGCCGGCCGCGAAGCGCAGCGGCCGGGGGTCGGCAAGCGCGGGCTCGTCCAGGCCGGCGAGCAGGCGCGCCGCCGCCTCGTCGTCCGAAAGATGCGCGCTCGCATAGACCAGCCCGTTGCCGGTGCGGTGCTGAAGCGGGATGCGCCATTGCCAGCCGGCGCCATGCGCGGTGGCACGGGTATAGGGGGTGAAGTCCCGCGCGCGCGCGGAGGGCACGGCCATGGCGCGATCGCAGGGGAGCAGGTCGCTCCACGCCTCGAACCCCACGCCCAGGGTCTCGCCGATCAGCAGGGCGCGGAAGCCGGTGCAATCCAGGAACAGGTCGCCCTCCACTTCGCGCTCGCCCTCCAGCGTCAGGGCGGTGACGTCGCCGCTCTCGCCGTCGCGCGCAACCGCGACGATCCGGCCCTCCACGCGCTCGACGCCGCCGCTCTCGGCCAGGCCGCGCAGGAAGCGGGCGTAGAGGCCCGCGTCGAAATGGAAGGCATAGGGCATTTCGGGCAGCAGCTTCGCCGTGCGCGCGGGCCCGCGCTGCACCCGGTTCGTCAGCGCCGCCACATTGTTGAGCGAATAGGCGCCAAGCGGCCGGGCGACGCCCTCGGCCATGCCGCGCAGCCAGCTGTGCTGGAAGGCGAGCAGCCCGTTCGCGCGGCCGACATCGCCGAACGCGTGCATGTAGCGCCCGCCCTTCGTCCAGCCGACGAACTCGATGCCGAGCTTGAAGCTCGCCTGGGTGGCGGCCATGAAAGCGTCCTCGTCGATGCCCAGGCCGGCGTTGAACAGGCGGATCTGCGGGATCGTCGCCTCGCCCACCCCGACCGTGCCGATCTCCTCCGATTCGACCAGGGCGACCCGGAAACGGGGACCGAGGAACCGGGCGAACGCGGCCGCGGCCATCCAGCCCGCGGTGCCGCCGCCGGCGATCACGATCCGGATCGGCTGCTCACTCTGCACGTCCGCCCCTCGATAAACAGGCGGCCCGGCGCCACGGCCGGGCCGCGTTTCCACGCGTCAGAACTTGTACGTGATGCCGATATAATAGTCGCGGCCGTAACGCTGATATTCGCGCACCAGGCGGGGATCGCTAGCCTCCGAGGTGACGAAGGGCTGGTCGGTCAGGTTCTTCGCCTGGGCGAGGATCGAGAGGCCGGTCAGCGGGCCGTTGCGGAACTCATAGCCGATCTGCGCATCGAGCACGCCTTCCGAACGGCCCAGGCGATATTCCGGGTTCGCGGAAAGGCCGGCCAGCTCCGCCAGGAAGCTGTCGCGCCAGCGATAGGTCGCACGCGCCTGGAAGCCGTTCTTCTCGAAATATGCGGTACCGGTGGCGACCCATTTCGACTGGCCGGGCAGCGTGATCGGCGTGACGTTGTTGGCGTAGCGGATCTTGCTGTCGACATAGGTGCCGCTGGCGAAGATGCCGAAGCCGTCCAGCGCCTGGCTGAACACGGTGAAGGGCAGCGACGCGGTGGCTTCCACGCCCAGGATATCGCCGCGTCCGGTGTTCTTGGGCGAGCTGACCAGGCCGATCTGCGCGTTCTGCGCGACCACGATGGCACGCTGCGCCGGCGTGAGCGCGGCAAGCAGCGGCGAGAAGTCGTATAGCACCGAATTGTTCGGATCGACGAAATCGGTCAGGTGCTTGAAGAAGCCGGTCAGCGCCAGATAGCCGCCGCTATTGCCCAGATACTTCTCGAACGAGATGTCGATGTTGGTCGACTGATAGGGGCGCAGGCGATAATTGCCGCCGTTCGAGCTGAACGGGCTGTTCTGCGGCTGGCCGCCCAGGCCGATCTTCGAGAGGTCGATCGATACTGCCTGGGTGATGCGCTCCTGGTCGAGGCGCGGGCGCACCATGGTCTGCGCGGCGCCGAGCTTGATGTAGAAGCTCGGCTCCAGCTCGAGGCTGAACGAGGCGGAAGGCAGGAAATTGGTGTAGCTGACCGAGCCCGCCACCTGCGAGATCGTCACGACGCCGCCCACCAGCGCCGCGATCTGCCCCGACGATTGCTGCTTGGTGCGGATCACCTGCAGGCCGAGCGAGCCCTTGAGCGGCTTGTCGCCCACCGTGCCGTCCACGGTCAGCTTGGCATAGCCGGTCCACACGTCCTCGCTCACGACATTGTCGCGCACCAGCGAATCCGGCCGGTTGTCGTACACCGAGTTGAGCAGGCCATAGACCTTCATCGGATCGACGGTCAGCATCCGGGGCACGCCCAGATAGTCGAGGCTCACCGTCTCGCCGAGCAGCACGTCGTTCGGCACCGCCAGGCTGGTCGGCGTGCCGCTGGCGACGGTGCAGTTGGTGCCGCCGCCCTTGGGGCAGAGGAAGTAGCTGGTGTAGTTGCTCTCCTTCTTGCGGCGGCTGAAATTGCCGCCCACTTCCCAGGCGCTCAGCACGCTGCCGCTGATCTCGCCCTTCAGGCTGGCACGCAGCGCCTTGAGGTCGTCGACGAAATCGGGCCGGTTGAGGAAGCCGGCCTGCACCACCGCGGTGGTGCCGTTATAACCCCAGCCGCGCGGATCGGTCAGGCGGATGACGCCGGTGTTCGAATAGTCGATCGTCGGCACGATGTCATAGGTGCCGTCGCTGTTCTGGCGGATCCTGATCGTGTCCTTGGCGCCGCTCGAATTATAGCCGGTGCCCGAATAGGTCTCGAGCAGGAAGTCGGTGCGGGTGGCGCGGCTCCAGCTGGCGTCCACATTGAGGTGGATCGTGTCGCTGAGCTTCAGGTCGTTGTTCCAGCCCAGCGAGATATTCTCGGCCTTGCGCTCGTTGAGGTCGTTGCGCTGGACGGCGACGAGGTTGCTGATCGTCGCTTCGGTGACCAGCCCGTCGCGCACCGTATAGCCCGGCGCGATCACGCCGCCCGAGCCCCAGGCCGGCGCCACGCCGAACTCGATGCCGCGCAGATGCTGGGTTTCCTTGAAGTTCGAATAGAGCGCGTCGAAGGTCGAGTGGAAATTCTCGCTCGGCGCCCATTCGATGGTGGCGACTCCGCCATAGCGCTTCAGCAGGTTCGACTGGACATAGGGCTTGGCGCCGCCGAGGAACAGGTTGCCGCCGGCGAGCGGATCGTTCGGGAAGCCCCAGGCGGCGTAGCGCTCGATCTGGGTCGGCGTATTCTGCGCCGAGACGCCCAGCGCGATGCCCAGCGTGTCGCCGGCGAACTTGCCGACATATGTAGCAGAGGCCTTATAGCCATAGCGCGTGCCGTCGGGGTTGAGCTTGTCCTTCTCGTTCATCTGGCCGCGCAGCGAGACGACGAACGTGTCCTTCTTCTGGTCGAGCGGGCGCAGCATGCGCAGGTCGACCGTGCCCGAGATCCCCGCCGCGATCAGCGAGGCGTCGGCCGACTTGTAGACATTGACGTTCTTGAAGAATTCGGACGGATATTGATCATATTCCACGCCGCGATTGTCGCCGACGGTGACCTGCTCGCGGCCGTTCAGCAGCGTGGTCGAGAAGTCCGGGCCAAGGCCGCGGATCGACAGGCGCTGGTCGCGCCCCTCGAGCCGCTGGGCAGTGACGCCGGGGATGCGCGCCAGCGAGTCGGCGATCGAGACGTCGGGCAGCTTGCCGATATCCTCCGAAGAGACCGAATCGACGATCGTGACGTTGTTGCGCTTGATGTTCGCCGAGGAAGTCAGCGAGGCGCGGATGCCGGTGACGATGAGGTTGCCCTCCTCCGCCTGGTCGGCGGGTGCCGGTGCCGGCGTGGCGTCCTGGGCGAAGGCCGGGGTCGCGCCCAGCAGCAGCAGTGCGGCGCCGAGCGCGCGGCTGCTCGTTCCCAGCGAAAGCGCCGAACGGGCGCGCAGAATCTCGGCGTGATTGGACTGAGCCATCGTCTTCCTCCCCAAAGGTCCTCGCCGCCTTTCACTGGCGACGGTTTTTCTAAGCCTCCCCCAATTCGCCGCATGCGGCCGACAAGTGAAGGCAACCGCATACGTATTCAGCGCTGCTTCCGCTTCCGGCCCAGTCAGGCTAGTTGCAACAAGCGCGCAACAATTCGCGCGGCTGGGGAGCAGGGAGCGGCATGGCCTCGCCGGACAAGCCGACATCGTTCGACATCGCGGCACTGGCGGGAGTCTCGCAGCCGACGGTGAGCCGTGCCCTGCGCGGCGATCCCACCGTGAACGAAGGCACGCGCAAGCGGATCGAGGCGATCGCGGCCCAGCTCGGCTACAAGGTCGACAAGAACGCGTCCTCGCTGCGCCGCGGCCAGAGCAGCACGCTCGCCCTGCTCTTCTTCGAGGACCCGCTGCCCGACGGCACCGCGATCAACCCCTTCTTCCTGGCGATGCTCGGCTCGATCCTGCGCACCTGCGCCAAGCGCGGCTACGACCTGCTCACCTCGTTCCAGCAGCTCTCGTCGAACTGGCACAAGGATTATGAGGACGCGCGCAAGGCCGACGGGCTGATCCTGCTCGGCTATGGCGATTACGAGCTGTACCGCGCCCGGCTGCAGGACCTGGTCCGCCAGGGCACGCATTTCGTGCGCTGGGGATCGGTGGAGCTGGACGGGCTGGGCACCACGATCGGCTGCGACAACATGCTCGGCGGGCGGCTCGCCGCCGCGCATCTCCTCGCCCAGGGCCGCCGCCGGCTGGCCTTTATCGGCGAGGCGACCAGCCATTATCCCGAGTTCCGCGACCGCTATCACGGCTTTTGCGACATCCAGCTCGAAGCCGGGATCGAGCCCGATCCGCGCCTGCAGACCGGCGCGCTGTCGATCGAGGAATCGGGATTCGAGGCCGCGCGCCGGCTGCTCGCGGGCCGGGTGCCCTTCGACGCGATCTTCGCCGCTTCGGACCTGATCGCGATGGGCGCGCTGCGGGCGCTGCAGGAAGCGGGCAAGTCGGTGCCCGGCGACATATCGGTGGTCGGCTTCGACGACATCCCCGCCGCCAGCCTTACCAATCCCCCGCTCACCACCGTCGCGCAGGATTACAATGCCGCGGGCGAGATGCTGGTCGACACGCTGATCGGCGAGATCGGCAACCATTCGTCCGAGATGCGGCTGCTCCCGCCCCGGCTGATCGTCCGCAGAACAAGCTGAGGAGTTCGGCCCCATTCCCCCTCCCTGCAAGGGAGGGGAGCGAATAAGCTGAACCGGGATGGGCCGCTTGCGGTTTACTGCGGCGCGGTTGTGCGCCCATAAAGCGGGCGATGACGAGGAAGACCGCCAAGGAGCGGCCCGGCAAGACGGGCGCCCGACTCACCATGCAGGACATTGCGCGCCTGGCGCAGGTTTCCACGCCCACCGTGTCGCGCGTGCTCAACGGCAGCCCGCTGGTGACCGAGGAAACGCGCGAGCGGGTGATGGAAGTGGCGCGCCAGCATGGCTATGCCGTCAACCGCAACGCCGCCAAGCTGCGGCATACCCGCACCAACACAGTGGCGGTGATGCTCGATTTCGGCTCGCACCGGCACGGCGCCATCGGCGATCCCTTCATCTTCGAACTGCTCGCCGGCGTCTCGGAAGCATTGTCGATCCGCAACCAGGACCTCCTCCTCTCCCCGCCCGGGCTCGAGGACGTCCGCGCCTTTCGCGACTTCTACCAGGCGCGGGGCGCCGACGGGTTCATCGTGCTCGGCCAGGGCACCCGCGACACGATGCTGCGCGAGCTCGGCCGCAGCGAAGTGCCGCTGGTGGTCTGGGGCGCCGTTGCGCCCGATGCCGGCTATTGCTCGGTCGGCAGCGACAATTTCCTGGGCGGAGAGCTGGCCGGGCGCCATTTCCTGCGCGCAGGCCGCAAGCACTGGCTGTTCGTCGGCGACATCCGCCACGAGGAGCTGCGGCTGCGCTACGAGGGGCTGTGCGCGGCCGCCAGGGACCAGGCCGATGTGACCGTCGATTTCCTGCCGATCGCCTCGATGGCGTTCCACGCCACCGCCGACACCGTCACCGCCTATCTCGCCGCCGGCCGCCAGCCCGACGCGGTATTCGCCTTTTCGGACACCGCCGCCATGGCCGTGACCGGCGCGTTCAGGGAGCGGGGCCTCGTCGCGCCGCGCGACTATGCGCTGGTCGGCTACAACAACATTCCGCCCGCCGCCCATTTCAGCCCGGCGATCACCACGATCAACCAGAAGACCGACGTGGCCGGCGCACTGCTCGTCGAGAAGCTGATGCAGCAGGTCGATGGCGGCCGCGCCCGTTCCACCACCCTGCCCACCGAGATCGTCGTGCGCGATACCTGAACGGGCGGCTCAGGCCGTAAGGAAAGGGAACGGAAACCACGCCGCGCGACAACCCTGATCCTTTGTTCTTGAAAACGATATCAAAGAGCCTGTAACGCAACTTTTCATAAGAGTTGGGGAGCGGGTGTTGGCTCGGACATTGAACGGCGCGGAAGATGGAGTGCTCTTCGCGGAGGACGGCTGGTCGCTGGACGTGATCGGCGACGACCCGGCCCGCGAGGGCTGGGCAGCGACGATTCTCGCGCTCTCCAACGGCGCGATCGGCGTGCGCGGGGCGATCGAGGAGCGTGCCGAGGCCACCACCTTCCTGGCCCATGCCTATGAACAGGCGCCGATCCATTATCACGAAAAGCTCAAGGGCTTCGCCGCCCGCTCCGATTCGCGCGTGCCCGTTGCCGAAGCCCTGGGCATGGAGGTGCGGATCGATGGCGAAGCAATCGATTTCACGACGCTGCGCTCGGCGACTCGGCGCACGCTCGACCTGCGCGCGGGCATGCTCCGCCGCGAGACGCGCTGGTCCCTGCCCGACGGACGGCTGCTGCGCATCCGCACCGAGCGGATCGTGCCGCTCGACGGCAGCACGCTGCTGGTCCGCCGGCTCCAGGCAGAAATCGAAGGCGCGGGCAGCGTCACGCTGCATCCCCGCCTCGCCCGGGCCCCTCATGGCGCCGCCCAGTCGGACGATCCGCGCATCGGCGTGAACCTCGCCTCGCGGGGCTTCGAGACCGAGCAGGCGGCGGAGGATATCGTCGTCGAGCGCCTGCCCGGCAGCGGCATCGCCGTCGCCGCCGTGCAGCGCACCCGCGAGGACGCGGGCTGGCTGCTGGCGACCACTGGCTTCGCCACCGGACGCGACGGCTCGGACGCGCTGGCCGAACGGGCCGCCGCGCTCGCCGACACCGCGCTCGCCGCCGGGTTCGAAGCCGCCGCGGCCGCGCAGCATGCGCTGCTAGACGGTTTCTGGGCCGCCGCCGATCTCGCCATTGCCGGCGAGCCGCGCCTCGCCGCGACCCTGCGCGCCAACCTCTTCCACCTCTTCGCTTCGGCGGGGCGCGACGGCCGTTCGAGCGCGGCGGCCAAGGGCCTGACCGGCGAAGGCTATGAGGGCCATTATTTCTGGGACACCGAAGCATTCATGCTGCCGGTGCTCTCGGTGCTCGCGCCCGACATTGCCCGGGCGATGCTCGTCTACCGGGCGCACACGCTCGACGCCGCCTTCGCCAATGCCCGCGCGCTCGATCATCGCAAGGGCGCGCTCTATGCCTGGCGCACGATCGAGGGCCGCGAATGCTCGGCCCATTATCCGAGCGGGTCGGCGCAATATCACATCAATTCGGCCATCGCCTTCGCGATCGGCGCCTATGTCGATGCGACCGGGGACGAAGCCTTCCTGGTCGAGCACGGCGCGCGCATGCTGGTCGAGACCGCGCGGATCTGGCTGGCGCTGGGCGATTGGGCGGATGGGCGGTTCCATCTGCGCGGCGTCACCGGCCCGGACGAATATACCGCGCTGGTCGACGATAACTGGTACACCAACCGCATGGCGCAGAAGCATCTGCGCCTCGCCGCCTCCGCCGCCGCGCGCGTCGCCGCGCTGGCGCCCGAGACCTGGGCCGGCCTGGCCGCCGACATGGCGCTGGACGCGGACGAGCTCGCCGAGTTCGGCCGCGTCGCCGATGCGCTGCACCTGCCCTGGGACGCGGCGCGCGAGCTCGACGCGCAGGATGCGAGCTTCCTCGACAAGCCCCGCTGGGACCTGGCCGGCACGCCTGCGTCCGAATTCCCGCTGCTGCTCCATTATCACCCGATGACGCTTTACCGGCACCAGGTCTCGAAACAGGCCGATCTGGTGCTCGCCATGGTGCTGGGCGGCGAGGAGGTCTCGGCGGAGCGCAAGCGCCGCGTGTTCGACCATTACGAGCCGATCACCACGCATGATTCCACGCTCTCCGCCTCCACCTTCGCGATCCTGGCGAGCGAGGTCGGGCACGAGGCACAGGCGCTGCGCTTCTTCGCGGAGACCAGCCTGGTCGATATCGACGATCGCCACGGCAATACCGGGCACGGCGTCCATATGGCGGCGCTGGCGGGCTCCTGGCTGGCGCTGGTCTGGGGCTTTGCGGGCTTCCGCCCCCATGGGCCGGCGCTGCGCTTCCGCCCCACTCGCCCCGTAGCCTGGCAGGGCTATGGCTTCGGCCTGGTCTGGCGCGGCACGCTGGTGCGCGTCGAGGTGGCGGGCGACCAGATCACCTATCGCGCCGTCTCGGGCCCCGCGATCACCATCGGGCACCATGACGGCGAGATCCGCATCGCCCCCGGCGAGAGCTGGACCGGAGCGCTGGCCGCATGACCCTGAAGGGCGTCGCCTTCGACCTGGACGGGGTGCTGACCGACACGGCGCGCGCGCATTATCGCGCCTGGAAGAAGCTTGCCGACAGCCTCGGCATTCCGTTCGACGAGGAAGCGAACGAGGCGCTGAAGGGCGTCGACCGGATGGGCAGCCTGGCGCTGATCCTCGGCGACCGGCCGGGCCATGACATGGCCGAGCGCCAGCGCCTCGCCGCGCGGAAGAACGACTGGTATCTCGAGGAGATCGCGCATTTCGGCCCCGGCGACCTGTTCCCCGGCGCCCGCGCGGCGCTCGCGCAGTGCCGCGCCGCCGGGCTGGGCATCGCGCTCGCCTCGGCCAGCCGCAACGCGCCGCTGCTGATCGCGCGGATGGAAGTGGCGGAGCTGTTCGACGCGGTGATCGATCCCGCCAGCCTCGCCGCCGGCAAGCCCGCGCCCGACATCTTCCTTGCCGCCGCCCGTGCGCTTGCCGTCGCGCCCGCCGAGATGCTGGGCGTCGAGGATGCCCCGGCGGGCGTCGTGGCGATCCATGCCGCGGGGATGAAGGCACTGGGCGTCGGCGATCGCGCCGCGCTCCCGGAAGCCGACTGGATCATCCCGGCGATCGCCGATTTCGATTTGGCCGGGTACGTCTTCTAGGCCGGTTGCATTTCCTGGTTCGCCATCCTCCTCGGGCAGCGGAGTGACGCCCTTTGCGGGGATGACGAATGCCTTGCGATGTAGGATTCGAACTGCTGGGCTTGGCCGTCGTCAGACCGCTCTTTGCATGTTGGAAATATAGGATCGCCGATGCGCAAGCATGTTGCGAAAGTCACGCTTTTCGCTCCATGAAATCCGCGCGACGTCGTGACTCTCGCGACCTTCCGGGCTCCGACTCAGGCCGTGCCGTTGGAAGGTTTCCGCGTCAGCCGCTCCAGTCGCACCAGCGCCAGCGCGATCAGCACCAGCGGCACCAGCACCAGGTAGAACGCCGTCTGGCCCGAGAAGCGATCGAAGGTGACGCCGGTGATGAACGAACCGATGGTGCCGCCCAGCGCCGAGAAGATCACCATCAGCCCCACCATCGCCGCATGCCGCTCGCGCGGCAGCGCGCTCAGCACCACCGAGGAGACGATCGGGTAGATCGGCGCCATGAACATGCCGATCAGCGGGAAGATGTACGCGGCGGCCGGCGCGTCGAGCCAGCCCATGTTCGCACGGGGGTGCAGCCCCTGGGTGGTCGGCAGCGTCAGGAGCACCAGCGCCGCGATCAGCGCGAGGCAGCCGAGCAGCAGCCTGAGCCAGCCGAGCCGCGCGACCAGCCCGCTGGCGCTCAGCCGCCCCACCGCCAGCGCGGCGATGAAGATGCTCGACGCCTGCACGCTCATCGCGCTGGGCAGATGCAGCACCTGGTTGTTGAAGGTCGGCAGCCAGGTACCGACGCCCTGCTCGATCAGCACATAGAGGAAGATCGCGGCCAGGAAGGCGATGGTCGAGGGCAGCACGAGCAGCGCCAGCGCGTCGCGATAGCCGGTGCCCGGCTGGCCTTGCGCGGCCTTCGCGGCGCTCTCGTCGAGATCCGCGAACCACCAGAGCACCGCCGTCGCCAGCGCGAGCACCGCGATCACCCGGTAGACGCCGAGCCAGCCCTGCCCCGTCATGTCCTGGCCGATGAACCAGCCGAACAGCCAGATGCCGGCAAGGATGCCGACCATGAACACGCCCTCGATCAGCGAGGTCAGGCTGGCGTGGCGCGCCGGATCGGGGCGGACCAGGCCGATCGAGCTGTAGGTCGCCACCTTGGCGATGCCGAAGCACAGGCCGACCAGCACGAAGAACAGCTGCATCGCCCAGAAACTGTTCGCGAAGGAGATGGCGAGCGCCCCGGCGGCAACCGCGAGCATCACGCCGATCTGCGCGCGCCGGAAGCCGAAGCGCGGCAGCGCGGTGGCGAACAGGAAGGAGGCGACGACCACCGACAGGTCCTTGCAGGCCTCGAGCGTCGCCGCCTGCGGCTTGCTGACGCCGTAATGCGCGATCGACTGGAGAATCACCGTGCCGACGCTGTTCATCAGCAGCCCGAGCAGGGCGTAGCTGGTGATCAGGGCGGGTACCGCCCAGGCTGCGCGCTTCATTCGTGATCCTCTCCGTCTCTCTGTCGCCCGGCAGCGAAGCAGATCATGCAATGCATTTCAACGGCTGCGTCAAACCGCGTCGAATTGGCTGTGGAGTTCCTCGCCGCCGGCATTGACCCACAGGTCGAACGCGCCCGGCTCGACCCGCCACTGCCCGTCCGCGGCGACCAGGGCGAGCTCGGCATGGGGAATGGCGAGCGTCACGACGCGCCGCTCGCCCGGATCCAGCGTGACGCGGGCATGGGCCTTCATCTGGCGCACCGGCCGCGTGCGGCTGGCGACTCGGTCGTGGATGTCGGCGCGGACGAACGCCTCGCCGCGGCGGCCGCCGATGTTGGTGACGGCAATGCGGACCTGCACCGCCTCGCCGCGCGCCACCCGCGGGGAGAGCTGGAGATCGGCAAGCGCGAAGCGGGCATAGCCCTGTCCGCTGCCGAAGGGGAACAGCGCGCGATCGGGTGCATCGCGCCAATGGCTGCGGCCCGGCGCCATCGGATCGGCGTCGGCCGCCGGGCGGCCGGTGCCGCGCCGATCATACGACCAGGGCTGCTGCCCCGTCGCGAGCGGGAAGCTCACCGGCAGCCGCCCGGTCGGCTCGCGCAAACCGAACAGGATATCGGCCACTGCCGCGCCGGTCTGCTCGCCGAGGAACCAGGTGCAGAGCAAGGCCGGCGCATCGCGCACCGCCCCCTCCAGCGCCAGCGCACGGCCATGGCGGAGCAGCACCACCACCGGCGTGCCGGTCGCCGCCACGGCCTCTGCCAGCGCCTGCTGCGCCGCCGGCACGGTGATCTCGACGCGGCTATTGCCTTCGCCGGACATGTCGCCCGCCTCGCCGATCGCGAGCAGCACGACATCGGCCGCCCTCGCCGCCGCCACTGCCCGCGCGATGCCGCCGCCGAGCGGCTCGTGGATGCCGCTCCCCGCCTCCACCGCCAGCGCGTCGGGATCGGCCAGCAGCGCGCGGATGCCGGTGGCAAGGTCGATGCCATGCTGCGCATCGCCAGCGAAGGACCAGGGGCCGTTGAGGTTCGCCCGGTCCGCCCCGAACGGGCCGATCAGCGCCACCCGCCTGCCCGCGCGCGGCAGCGGCAGCAGATCGCCCCGGTTCCGCAGCAGCACGACCGAGCGGGTCGCCACCTCGCGGGCCAGCGCCTTGATCGCGGGCGTGGCGGTCCGCTTCCGCTCGGCCGCGGCGTCGAGCGAGCGGAAGGGGTCGTCGAACAGCCCCAGCGCCTCCTTCAGCGCCAGCACGCGCCGGACCGCCTCGTCCACCCGCGCCATCGGCACCCGGCCGCTCGCGACCAGCGCCGGCAAATGCTTGTTGTAGAGCCCGCTCTGCATCGAGACATCGACGCCCGCGAGGATCGCCAGCCGCGCCGCATCGGCCTCGTCCGCGGCCACGCCATGCGCGATCAGCTCGCGATCGGCGTCATAGTCGGAGACGCAGACGCCGCCAAAGCCCAGCTCGCCGCGCAATATGTCGGTGAGCAGCCAGCGATTGGCCGTCGCCGGAACGCCGTTGAAATCCGTGAACGAAGCGATCGTCGCCAGCGCGCCCGCGCCGAAGCCGGCGGCGAAGGGCGGCAGATAGGTTTCGCGCAGCTCGGCCACGCTCATGTCGACCGCGGCATATTCCATGCCGCCGCGCACCGCCGAATAGCCGGCGAAATGCTTGGGCGTGGCGAGCAGGCTGTCCGGCCGCCGCAGATCGGGGCCCTGGAGCCCGCCCACCCGCGCCGCGGCGAGCTGGCGGTTGAGCAGCACGTCCTCGCCCGCGCCTTCGGCCACGCGGCCCCAGCGCTGGTCCCGCGCCACATCGACCACCGGCGCGAAGGTCCAGTGCAGGCCGCCGGCGCTCGCCTCTTCGGCCACCGCCCGGGCGGCGCGCTCGGAGAGTTCGGGATCGAACGCCGCCGCTTCGGCCAGCGGGATCGGGAAGATGGTGCGGCAGCCATGGATCACGTCGGCGGCGAAGAGCAGCGGAATGCCGAGCCGGCTCCGCAGCGCCGCCTTCTGCGCCCGCCGCGCGCCGGCCACGCCATAACCGTTGAACAGCATCCCCACCCGGCCGGCGCGGATATCGGCGAGCAGCGCATCGGCGCCGCGCGGATCGACCACGGGGTTGAACACCGCCCCCACCGGCCGGATCTCGTCGTTGAAGCAGCTGAGCTGGCCCGCCTTCTCCGCGATCGTCATCCGCGCGACCAGATGGTCGATCCGCGCGGACGCGGCCCGCGCCGCGACCGGCAGCATGCCGAGCAGCGCCGCCTGGGCCGATCCGGCGAGCAAGGCACGGCGGCCGATTCGCGTTCCGGCGTCGCGCGCCATCCTTCCCTGCCTCAAAATCCGCTCTCCCACACCCGCGGCCCCACCAGGGAGCAGGCGAAAACCGTTGGAATCTGGACGTGTTGCCCCAGTGCACCACTGGTTGGCAAATTCCGCGTGACAGTTGCAGAAAACGATTTCATTATCCCGCGGCCGCGATTAGTCGGGCGGGATCAACCGCCGGACAGTCCGGCGATAAACTCGGTTGGGGAGGATATATGTTGCTTTCCGTTCGCGCCGGCGTTCGCGCTGCGCTGTTGGCCAGCGCAGCCATGCTGCCGCTCGCCGCCCAGGCCCAGACCGCGGCCACCAACGCGGCCGCGCCGGCCGCGCAGGACGATGCCGCCGACGAGGGCCAGATCATCGTCACCGGCCAGACCACGCCGAATCGTCCGCTGATCACCGCCTCCGCCGACATCACGCTCGCCAATCGCGAGCTGATCGACCAGAAGGCCCCGCGCTCGACCGCCGACCTGCTCGAGATGGTCCCGGGCATCTTCGTCGAGGCGACCGCCGGCCAGATCTCGAACAACTATTCGGTCCGCGGCCTGCAGGGCGGCGGCCAGCGCTTCGTCCAGCTCGAGGAGGACGGCATGCCGATCCTCTATGGCGGCGGCGGCGCCGACTTCTTCTTCGACCAGGACCTGACCATCGATCGCCTCGAAGCGGTCAAGGGCGGCTCGTCGGGCGTGCTCACCGTCAACGGCGCGGGCGCGACGATCAACTTCGTCTCGAAGAACCCGAACCACGAGAAGGCGGAGGGCATTGCCCGCTTCACTGCCTATAATTACGGCCTGAAGCGCGGCGATTTCTATTATTCGCAGCCGATCACCGACAAGCTCGCGTTCAACGTCGGCGGCTATTTCCAGTCGAGCCCGGGCGTCCGCAAGAACCCGTTCGACTATCAGGGCTGGCGCCTGAAGGGCTCGCTCGAGTACAAGTTCGACGACGGCGGCTATATCCGCCTGTCGGGCAAGGGCGGCCACGTGGAGAACGCCTACTACGCCGACCAGCCCTATCGCTTCCAGAACGGCAAGCCGACGAGCATCACCAGCCTCGACACCCAGTTCGGCAATGTCGGCGGCGACGCCTTCGCGAACATCGCCGTGCCGGTCTCGACCTTCGCGCATTCGAGCGGCTATCGCGACTTCAAGTATCGCGACGGCGTGGTCGCCAAGACCTGGCAGGCGCGCCTCGACTTCGAGAAGCCGGTCAGCGATTCGTTCACCCTGTTCGGCCATGGCCGCTATCTGGACTATTCGTACGATTTCAACGGCCTGTTCCCGGGCTCGGGCACCGGCAATGCCGGCCTGACCAGCGCGGTCAACTATCTGACCCCGGGTAACAACTCGCCGATCAACAGCCTGCTGACGCTCGGCCAGGCCGCCTTCCCGGCCGCCGCGCGCTTCGGCATCAAGAACCTGCGCACCGGCCAGGTGATCGGCTCGAACCAGACGGACGTGCTCAACGCCCTCAACGGCAACGGCTTCCTGCAGCGCACCACGCTCAACCACGACGCGATCGACGCCTATGACTTCGGCATGAACGTCGGCGGCCGCTGGAGCTTCGAGAGCGGCAGCTTCAAGAACTCGCTGACCGCGGGCGTGATGTACTACAACACCAAGCGCAACCAGGATCAGTCGGCGACCGCCAGCGTGGTCAACGACGTGCGCACCAACAGCGACATCTACGACATCGTCGCGCTCAATGCGAGCAACCAGGTGATCGGCACGCTGTCGGACAACGGCCTGGTCTCCTATGGCGATTGGGGCGCGGGCATCCGCAGCCGCAAGGATTCGAGCCTGTCGCTCTATGTGAACGACGAGTTCTCGATCGGCGACCTGCACGTCGACGCGGGCGTGCGCTGGGAGCATGACAGCGCCACGGCGTGGGACGGCAATACGCCGACCGCCGCCAATGCCGCCGCGCGCATCGTCCAGACTCCGGGAGGCTCGTTCGAGCAGCTCGTCCCGGCCGGCACCGCCGGCGTGCTCACCACGGTCGGCTCGACCTGGGACGGCACCTATTCGGTGCGCAAGGCGAACAAGAAGGCGGTGGCCTACACCGTCGGCGCGAACTATCTGATCACGCCGAACTTCTCGATCTATGCCCGCTACGCCAATGGCTTCCAGATGAACAACGTCGATCCCATCACCGGGATCGAGCTGTACGAAGCCGGCGTGCGCTACCAGCATGGTCGCCTGATCTCGGCCTCGGCGACGGTGTTCCGCACCAACTTCCGTAACCAGAACTACAATTTCGCCGATCCGATCAACCCGTCGGTGCAGAGCAACATCAACGCCGACCTGCGCACCAACGGCGTCGAGCTCAACCTGAACGTCCGTCCGGTCGATGCGTTCTCGATCGACTTCCAGGGCGTGTTCCAGGATCCGAAGCTGGTGAATCTGGCGATCAACGGCGCCAACCAGGCGGGCTTCGAGGGCAATCGCCCCGAGCGCACCCCGGCGCGCCTGTTCACGATCACGCCGAGCTACAAGCTGCCGAACGGTCTCGGTGAGATCTATGGCCGCTACAAGTATATCGGCAAGATCTATGCCGATGCCGGCAACGGCGTGGCGCTGCCGAGCTATGGCGTGACCAGCGTCGGCGCCTCGTTCAACCTCAGCAAGCAGCTGCAGCTGAGCGTGAACGCCGACAACATCTTCAACGTCATCGGCCTCACCGAGGGCAATCCGCGCCAGGGCCAGACCCAGGCGATCACCAACGGCTATTTCTACGCCCGCGGCATCGTCGGCGCTACCTATGGCGGCACGATCACGTTCAAGTTCTGATAACCCGCGAGGGTCGCAAAAGGGGGGCGCGGCAACTGAGAGGTTCGCCGCGCCTTTCCGTATCTGGAATAAAAAGGAGGAAGCGGATGCGAGGTTCGATGCGATTGATGCTGGTGGGCGGGCTGCTGCTTGCGGGCGCGAGCACGACGGCCATGGCGCAGCAGCGCGGGGGCAAGGCACCCGAGCTGGCCTATAGCCTGACCGAGGGGCAGAATCTCAATGCCTTTGTGCGGGACGGCAAGGTCGCGGCGCACCTGCTGCTGCGCAACGGCAGCGATCCGCGCATCCTCGTCGCCTTCCCCGCCGGCAACAGCGGCGTCGGCCTGTGGTTCGAGCCTGTAGCCCGTCCCGCCACCTGGCGGCTCGAGCAGGCGCCGCGCCCGGTCACCTTCGCCGATGCCAAGGGTCGCCCGCTCCACGGCATCGAGAGCATCGCGACGATCGATGCCGCCCGCCTCGCTCCCAAACAGGCAGTGCTCTCCAATGTCCGCTTCCTGCGCGACTATCAGTCGGTCAGCCGCTTCCCCGCCGAAGTGGCCGCGCCGATGCGCGTCGAGGGCAACCGCATCCTCTACGCCCGTGACCGCGTCGATGGCGCGCCGGGCTACAGCCTGGAGATCCAGGTGCTGGGCGGCCGGATCGAGAATGGCGCGATCGTCGCCGGTGCCGATGGCCGCATCCGCCTGCGCATCGTCGCCGCGACCGGCGATACGCCGCTGACCGGCCTGAGCAAGGCCGAGCTGCTCAATGCCAAGGCCGCCGCCGATCCCGCCGCGCGCAATGCCCTCGCCTTCCTCAGCTACCGCGAGAAGTTCCTCGCCGGCTCGTGGCGCTTCGATACCTATTTCGGCCGCGACACGCTGATGTCGGTCCGGTTGCTGATGCCGGCGCTCAAGGGCCCGGCAGTCGAGGCCGGGCTCGGCGCGGTGCTCGCCCGCCTCGACGACAAGGGCGATGTCGCGCACGAGGAGGGTCTCTCCGAATTCGCGCTGGTCGACCATCAGCAGCATGGGCAGCCGGGCGGCGACACGCCGACGCTCGATTACGCGATGATCGACGACGACTATATGCTCGCGCCGGTCGCCGCCGAGTATCTGCTCGCCCCGGCCAATCGCGCCGCCGCCGGCGCCTTCCTGGCGCGTGACGTGCCGAGCGTCGCGCATCCGGGCACCGCCCAGCCCGCCGGTGCGCTGCTGGTCCGCAACCTGCGCTTCGTGCTCGAGCACGCGGCGCCTTTCGCGAAGGATCCGAGCTGGAACAAGCTCGTCGCGGTCAGGGCCGGTCGCCTGACCGGCGAATGGCGCGACAGCGAGGAAGGGCTCGGCCGGGGCCGCTATCCCTATGACGTCAACGCCATCCTCGTCCCCGCCGCGCTCGAAGCGGCCGACAAGCTGCTCCGTGCCGGGCTGCTCGACCGCTTCCTGACCCCGGACGACCGCGCCGCGCTCGAACATGCCCATGCCATGGCCGCGACCTGGCGCGGCAAGGCGCCGGGCCTATTCGCCGTGGAGACCCCCGCCGCCGAGGCCGCGGCCCAGGTTCGCGACTATGCCGCCCGTGTCGGCGTGCCCGCCGCCCCGGCGCTCGCCGCGCTCAAGGGGCAGGCGCTGCGCTACCATGCGATCGCGCTCGACGATGATGGCAAGCCGGTGCCGATCATCAATTCGGACGAAGGCTTCGCGCTGCTGTTCGGCCATCCCGATCCGGCCGACCTCCAGGCCTATGTCGGCGCGCTGGCACGGCCCTTCCCGGCCGGGCTGATGACCGATATCGGGCTGCTCGTGGCCAATCCGGCGCTGGCCAGCACCGAAGTGCAGGACCGCTTCACGCCGGCCGCCTATCATGGCGCGGTGGTCTGGTCATGGCAGCAGGCGCTGTTCGCCGCCGGCCTGGAGCGCCAGCTCGCCCGCACCGACCTGCCCGCCGCTACCCGCGCGGTGCTGAAGGACGCGCAGGCCAAGCTGTGGCGCGCGATCCAGGCGACCCGGGCGACGCAGAGCTCGGAGCTCTGGTCCTGGGCGTTCGAGAATGGCCGCTACAAGGTCGTCGCCTTCGGCGCCGGCAAGGCGGACGTCGATGAATCCAATGCCGCGCAGCTCTGGAGCACCGTCTATCTCGCGGTCCAGCCGCCCAAGGCGGCACCGGCGAAGAAGAAGCGCTGAGCTGAGCCAACCCAACACCCCACCTCGGCCCGCCATCCCTCCCCGGGGTGGCGGGCGTTTTTTTGGGGGAGCGCCCTTCCCCCGCCTGTCATCCCCGTGCAGGCGGGGATCCAGAGTCACGCAGGACATCGCTCTGTTGTCCTGGCCCCCACCTTCGCGGGGATACCGATCAAGAGGTCAACCCGCGGACAGAAACGCCGTCGCCGTGAGCCGCCCGGTCGCCGGATCGGGATCGAGCACCGCATCGGCCGCGATCGCCCCGCTGTGGAGCAGCGCGCTGCGATAGATCACCGCGCGATTGTACCGCGCCTCGACATGCGCGATCCGCTCGAACAGGCTCGTATCGCCGAACGGATAGGCCGCAGCCGGCGCGTCGGCGCGCAGCTCGGCATTGAGCGTGGCGAGATAGCCCGCCGAACGCGCCGCATCGATCGTCTCGAAGCCGGTCGCGCGGTGGCGGAAGAAGCCGGTGCCGTCGCCGCCTGTCGGCGCGAGATAATGGACCAGCGCGATCCGGCCGGGCTGCACGGCATCGACATGCGGCAGGCGCTGTTCGACGCCGAGTTCGCCCGGCGGCGTCGTCACGATCGAGAAGCTGGCATCGAGCAGATCCACGCCAGAAACCCCGAACACTTCGCGCAGCACCGGCACCAGCGCGGGTCGCACCTTGGCGAAGTAGTCGGCCGGCAGGGCCGCGCGGATGCCCGGATAATGATGCCGGCCGGGCTCGAACTTCGCCGCCAGTGCCGCCGCCCGCAGCGAAGCCGGATCGGGATGAAAGCCGTCGACGATCGCGATCGGCTGGCCCTCGCCGCCGATCCGCCGGGCGACGATGTCCGGCTTCGTCACCCGCCCATCGCCGCCGCCAGCGCGGCATCGTGCAGCGGCAGCGTCGGCGCGGCGCGCTGGATCACTTCGGCGACCTGGCGGACCTGCGTGCTGTTGGCGGCACTGTCCAGCACGTCGGCGAGCGGATTGTAGTCCTCCGCCACGATCTCCTGCCCGTTGAGCACGGCCAGCCAGCTCGCGTCGCGGAACAGCTCCTCGGGACCCAGCATCAGCCGGCCCGAGCGGCGATACTGCTCCTCGCGCGCCACCAAGGTCTCGGGCAGCGCCATCTCGCGCCGCTCGACCCAGAACGGGTCGCTCCGCCCGGGATTGGCATGATAGTGCAGGATCAGGAAGTCCTTGATATTGTCCATGTCGGCATTGAGCAGCGCATTGTACCGCGCGGCCAGCATCGGATCCATGTCGCGATCGGGGAACAGCGTCAGCAGCTTGGCGATGCCGCTCTGGATCAGGTGGATGCTGGTCGATTCCAGCGGCTCCAGGAAGCCCGAGGAAAGCCCGATCGCCACGACATTGCCGATCCACGCCTCGCGCCGCGTGCCCGCCGTGAAGCGCAGGGTGCGTGGCTCGGCCAGCGCCTCGCCGTCGAGATTGGCGAGCAGCATCGCGGTCGCCTCGTCCTCCCCCATGAAGCGGCTGGAAAAGACATGGCCGTTGCCGATCCGGTGCTGGAGCGGAATGCGCCATTGCCAGCCCGCCGGGCGTGCGGTGGAGCGCGTGAACGGCGTGGTATGCTCGGTCCGCGCGCAGGGCACCGCCACGGCGCGGTCGCAGGGCAGCCAGTGCGACCAATCCTCGAACCCGCCGCCCATCGTGCCGTCAATCAGCAGCGCGCGGAACCCCGAGCAGTCGATGAACAGCTCTCCTTCGATCCGCTCGCCGCGCTGGGTGGTGAGCGCGGTGATCAGGCCGCTTTCGGCGTCGCGCTCGACATCCTGCAACCGGCCTTCGACGCGCGTGACTCCGGCCGCCTCGGCGAGCCCGCGCAAATGCTTCGCATAGAGGCTCGCGTCGAAATGATAGGCATAGCCGAGCGTCGACAGGATCGAGCGCGCATCGCCCGTCGGCATGGCGAAGCGCCCCTGCCCGGCCAGCTCGGTCGCCAGCGAAAAGGCGGAGAGCGGCAGGTCCACGCCCTCAGCCCGCGCCTTCATCCAGCGATGGTGGAACGCCACGCCGGGGAAGCGCACGCCATATTCGCCGAACGGGTGGAAATAGCGGTGGCCGGGGCGCACCCAGTCGACGAACTCGATGCCCAGCTTGAAGCTCGCCTTGGTCTCGCGGAGGAACGCGGCCTCGTCGAGCCCGATCAGTTCGTTGAACCAGTGGATCGTCGGGATCGTCGCCTCGCCCACGCCGACGGTGCCGATCTCCTCGGATTCGAGCAGCGTGATCCGCAGCGCCCGCCCGAACTGGCGCGACAATGCGGCGGCGGTCATCCACCCCGCCGTTCCGCCGCCCAGAATGACGACCGAACGCACGCGCCGCGGATCCCGGGCCATGGGGGAATTCGTGTCGATGGATGCGGTCATCGGGAGGCTTCTCATGCTGGTGAAGCCCGGGATTAGCGCGCCGCGCCCGTCCTTGAAATGCATTTCCTTCCCGGATCCGCCCGCATTCCGGGCGGATCACCGGAGCGGGCTCTGCCGCTCCGGTGAAATGATCCTCTCCCGTGGATCTATTCCTGCCTCAGAAGGCCGCGCTGACCGAGAAGATCACCGCGCCGTCCGCGATCGAGCTGCCGTCCTTCACGCGCGAGAAATTGGGCTGGATATAGGCCGCATCGGCCTTGCTGATATTGGTGTCGACATAGGCGATGCCGAGCGTAAGCGGACCCACGGCCGCATCGGCGCCGAGCGACCAGTCGAGATACCTGCCGGTGGGCGCCACGCTGGTGCCGTTCGGCCCCAGGCCCGGATTGCCGCGCGAGCCGCCGAGATGCGCCTTAAGCGTGATCGGGGTGCCAGGAACGCCGGTGCTGGCGTCCGCCCATAGATAGAGATTGTCCTGCTTGTCGCCGGGGCGGCTCCGCGGGGTGTTGCTCCAATTGCCCAGCGCCTCCTGGCGCGGCGCATAGGCGACCCCGGCCAGCATCGAGACTGGCCCGATCGAGCTGCTGAGCTTCACATAGGGCTCCGCGAAGTCGGTCTTGTCCGCGCCCGAGGGGTACATGTACCAGGTGACGCCGACATCGACCGCCAGCCCGTCGCTCAGCTCCTTCTTGTAGCCGGCGATCAGGTCGAGCTCCATGTTCGCGCCGCCGAAGGTGCCCCAACCCGCCAGGTTCGAGCCCCAGGTGCCGATATAGAGGCCGCTTTCATGAGAGACGGTGATGCCGCCCTGAATGGCCATGCCCTTGTCGCTCTGCGACACGCCGCGAAAGCGATAGTCGGAGACGAGCGCGACATTGCCGGAGACGGTGATCGGCTTGGGCGGCGCTTCTTCCTGCGCCAAAGCCGGTGCGGCCGTGCAGCAAAGCACGGCCGCGATCAGATAGTGTTTCATGCGGGCATTCCCCTTAGCTTGAGAATGTTCCCGCCTGCGTCGGAAAGCGCGACCCTCTCATCCCGGGATGGGTAGTGGGAAGGGAGCCGCTGCTTTCCGACTTTCAAAGTGCCGGCCCAGTCAGGCCGGCGGGTTTCTCCTTTGTGAGAAAATGTTGCTGCGCCTCAGGCCGGCTGGAGCTTGCGGAGCTGATCGGGATGGCCGCTCAGCTCCACTTTCAGCCCACGGGCCCGGCGCCGCTGCACCCAGTCACGCAGCGTTTCGGCGCTGGTATGGTCGATCGCCGGCACCTTCTCGAAGGCGAGATGGACCGGCTGGTCGCCCGGCACCGCGTCGAGCGCGCTGTTGAGCTTCGGCAGCGTGACGAAGGTCGCGGCACCGTCCAGATTGATCCGGTGCGTCTCCTCGCCATGTTCCGCGTCCACCTTCAGGCGCAGGCGACGGAAGTGCGGCAGCAGTTCCAGCACCGAGAGGCCCAGGCCGACGAGCACGCCGGTCAGCAGGTCGGTCGCCACCACCAGCACGAAGGTCACCGCCCAGATCGCGGCGGGCAGCATGCCATAGTGATGGAACAGGTGACGGACATGGCTGACGCTCACCAGCTTCCAGCCGGTGACGACGAGCACGCCGCCAAGCGCCGCCATCGGGATCTCGCGCAGCAGCCAGGGCAGCAGCGCGGCGAAGCCGAGCAGCCAGGCACCGTGGAGGATCGCCGACATGCGGGTGATCGCACCCGCCTGGACGTTGGCCGAGCTGCGGACGATCACGCCGGTCATCGGCAGCGCGCCCGCGAAGCCGCAGAGCAGGTTGCCCACGCCCTGCGCGCGCAGTTCCTTGTTGTAGTCGGTGCGCACGCCGTCATGCATGCGGTCGACCGCGGCGGCCGAGAGCAGAGTCTCGGCGCTGGCGATGAACGCCACCGCGATCGCGGCGATGATGATCGTCGGGCTCAGGAACGAGCTCAGGAAATCACCGCCCGGCAGCGTCACCGCCGAGGCCAGCGAATCCGGCACCGCGACGCGGACGACGTCGAGGCCGAAGCCGAAGGCGACCAGCGTCGCGCCGACCACGCCGACCAGCGCGCCCGGGATCAGGCGGAGCGCCTGGGGCTTGAGCTTGTCCCAGCCGAGCATCAGCACGATCGTCAGCACGCCCAGGCCCAGCGCCAGCTCGGTGCCGGCGATGTTGGTCGGGTCGAGGCCGAACAGACGGCCCGGCAGCGCCGCGAGATTCTCGAGGCCGCTGGAGAGCGGCTTGGCGTCGAACAGCGTGTGGAACTGGCCGACCACGATCAGCGCGCCGATGCCGGCGAGCATGCCGTGCACCACGGCGGGCGAGATCGCGCGGAACCAGCCGCCGACCTTCACGACACCGGCCAGCACCTGCAGGGCGCCGGCGAGGACGAGGATGGCGCCGAGCGCGGCAAGGCCGTGCTCGCGCACCAGTTCGAACACGATGACGGCAAGGCCCGCCGCGGGGCCGCTCACCTGGAGCGGCGAGCCCGCGATCAGGCCGACGACGACGCCGCCGATGATGCCAGTCAGCAGGCCCTTTTCGGGCGGCATGCCCGACGCGACGGCGATGCCCATGCAGAGGGGCATCGCGACGAGGAAGACCACGATCGAAGCCGTGAAGTCACGGACGACCCAGCCCTTGGGGAGGGTAGCGGAGGTCATTCGGCGGCTTCCACCAGGTCGAAGTCGGCGGCGCGGCGCTGGGCGGGCTTCACGGCCACGGGCAGCGGCTGATCGTCACGGACGATCTGGAAGCGGCTGGTCTCGCCGTCGAGCGCCAGGATCTGGCCGGCATGGATATCGACGAACCAGCCGTGCAGCGCGATCTCGCCGCGCGCGATCCCGGACGCGACCGAGGGATGGGTGCGCAGGTGCGCGATCTGCGCCACGACGTTCTCGAGGCTGATCGCGCGGACGCGAGCGGCTTCGTCGAGGCCCGGATAGGCATCGGCGACGACCTTCTGCGCCGCGTCGCTGTGATTCAGCCACACCGCGACATTGGGCATGCCCGCCACCATCTCGGGATGGGCGACTGCCTTCATCGCGCCGCAGTCCGAATGGCCGCAGACGATGATGTCGCGCACGCCGAGCGCCATCACGGCATATTCGACGGTCGCCGAGACGCCACCGATCTTCTGCGCGAAGGGCGGGACGATGTTGCCGGCATTGCGGCAGACGAACAGGTCGCCCGGGTCGGCCTGCATGATGTGCTCGGGCACGACGCGCGAGTCGGCGCAGGAAATCATCAGCGCCTTGGGGCTCTGCCCCTGGGTTGCGAGCTTGCCATAGAGGTCGCTCTGGTTCGGGAAGACGGTCTTCTCGAAGCTGAAGACCCGACCAATCAACTCGTTCACGGTTACAACTCCTTTTACAGCGGAGTGCAACCTAAGGAGCCAGTTTTGCCGCAGCGCAGCGGAACTGTGAGAAAGTGTTGCCGTCAGCCGGGCAGGCGGATTTCCGCGATCAGGCCCCCGCGCTCGGCATTGGCGAGCGTCAGCCGCCCCTTCTCCAGCGCGACTGCTTGCTGGACGATGGCAAGGCCCAGGCCCAACCCCTTGGTATTGCGCCCACGCTCGACATCGAGGCGGACGAAGGGGCGCATCGCCTCCTCGATCTGCGCCGGCGGAATGCCGGGCCCGTCATCCTCGATGCGGAAGACCAGCTCGGTTTCCTCGTGCCCCACCGTCACCCGAACGGACTTGCCGTAGTGCAGCGCATTCTCGATCAGATTGCTCAGCGCGCGGCGGAGCATCGACGGGCGCGCCACCCATTCCAGATGCTGCGGCCCCGAATAGCGCGCGTCGCGCCCGCGATCGGTGGCGTCCTCCACCAGCGTCGCCGCCATCACCGCGACGTCGACGGCGACGGCCGGCTCGGGATCATCCTCGCCCTTCAGGAAAGTGAGCAGCGAGGCGATCATGTCGTCCATCTCGCTGACATCGTCCTGCATCGCCCGGCGGCTGTCCTCGTCGCGGACGTCCTCCAGCCGCAGCTGGAGCCGGGCGAGCGGCGTGCGCAGGTCGTGCCCCACCGCGGCCAGCGCCTGGGTGCGGTTCTCGATCAGCTCATGGATGCGGCGCTGCATGCCGTTGAAGGCGTGGATCAGCCCGCGGATCTCCGCGGTGCCCTCTTCCTCCACCACCGTCACTCCGTCGCCCGAGCCGACCCGGCCGATCGCGCGGACCAGCTTGCGCAGCGGCAGCAAGGTGCTCCGGATCAGCAGCGCGCCGAGCGTGAGCAGCAGCAGCGCCGGCACCAGCGCCACCAGCGTGCGCTCGATCGCGAACTGCCAGACCTGGACCGCCTCGCGGGTCTTGAACACGATCCAGCTGCCATCGGCCAGGCGCATCTCGCCGGCGACCACCGAGCCATGCGCGCTCGGCGCCAGGCGCAGTTGCAGGTGCGACGCGGCCAGGCCCTTTTCCCAATTGGTCACCTGCGCCTCCATCCGCTTCTGGCGCGGCGGAAAGGCGGGGCGTTCGGGGATGGTGGGCGACCAGCGGACGATGTAGCGATCGGTGGTGAGCTCGCGCGCAGCGTCGGACCGCTCGGCCACCGGACGCTCGCTCAGCAGCTTCTCGGCGATCACCAGATGCTCGGCGAGCCGGTGCGCGTCGCTCTCCTCGATCGAGTAGCGCGAGGCGCGCTCGTACAGGAAGGTGCTCGCCCCGAACTCGATCGCGACGGTGAGCAGCAGGATGAGCAGGATCCTGCCGAGCAGTCCCAGCGGATGGCGCGGCACCAGGCTCAGGAGCGGGTTACCTCTGTACGGAAGATATAGCCGATGCCGCGCACCGTGCCGATCGGCGGCTGATGGCCGGCGGCGGAGATCTTGCGGCGCAACCGGCTGACGAGCACGTCGACGCTGCGATCCGAGCTGTCGCCGAGGCGGACGCGCGACAGCTCGACCAGGCGCTCGCGCGCGATCACGCGCTGCGGCTGGCTCAGAAAGGCCGCGAGCAGATCGAACTCCGCCCCCGTCAGCTCGACCACCGCGCCGCTGGGCGACTTCACTTCGCGGCGCGGGAAGTTGACGGTCCAGCCATCGAAATGCGCCTGGGTCTCGCGGTCCCCGCCCGCCATCCGTTCGAGCCCGCCGCGGCGGAGCACCGCGCGGATGCGCGCGATCAGCTCGCGGGTGCTGAACGGCTTGCCGAGATAATCATCGGCACCGAGCTCGAGCCCGAGCACACGGTCATGCTCATTGCCCTTGGCGCTGATGAAGATGATCGGCACGTCGCTCTTGCGCCGCACTTCGCGGCACAGATCGATGCCGCTGGTGCCGGGCAGCATGATGTCGAGCAGCACCAGGTCCACCGGCCCGTTCTCGAACGCCAGCCACATCTCCGGCGCCGTGGCCGCCTGGCGGACCGAATAGCCATTTTCCTGAAGCGCCCGCGCGGTGAGGGTGCGCAGGGCCGGATCGTCTTCCACCAGCACGATGACAGGGGCGCTCATGCCATGGTCTCGCAAAAACTCATTGCCGGCACTTAGGCGTCTCCCGGGGCACCCTCAAGGCTGACCCGCGATTACAGCAATGCTTTGTCACGAACCAGCATGGCTTCGCAACCGGCGGGAAAATCTTCCTTACAGGCGGGCAAAGCGCCGCTCAGGCGCCGCCGTTATCTCCGGACATTGCACAAAGGAGATTGCATGAAACTCGCCCTGGCCGCCGCGGCGGCGCCCATCCTGCTCCTCGCCCCGGCCGCGCAGGCCCAGTCGCTGCACGAGACTCACCAGCTGGTCTGGGCGCCCTCGGGCAAGACCCCGGTTGCGCATTGGCGCATGCGCGACAAGCCGGCCTGCCAGCCGGCGCAGAGCCATCATCAGGCGGGCAAGACCGCCCTGCCCGCACGCGCCAGATGCGACGCGCAGAACGTATCGGCCAAGGCCCGATAGGGACACACCCCTCCTTCCCGTGTCCCCGGCCCGCGCAGCCCCACCTGCTCGGGTCGTCCTTGCCGCCGGGCGTGCTGCCGGGGCCCCGAACCTAGCCCCGGCTCGAGCGCTTGATCTCGGCCAGATCGATGCCGAAGCGGGCGATCTTGTCGTAAAGCGTCTTGCGCGGGACGCCGAGCTCGGCGAGCGCCAGCGACACTCGGCCGCCATGCCGCAGCAGCGCATCGCGGATCAGATTCTCCTCGAACTTGGCCACCCGCGCCGGCAGATCCGCCCGGCCGCCCGCCCCCTCGGCACCGGCGAAGCTCCGGCCCGCCGCCACTTCGAACGCGAAGTTCCTGAGCTCGCGCACATTGCCCGGCCAGCCATGCCCGGCGAGATGCGCGTGCACCGCCGCGTCCAGCACCACGTCGCCGACACCCAGCTGCTGCTTGGCTTCCTCGATAAAGGCCGCGAACAGCAGGAACACGTCGCCGGCGCATTCGCGCAGCGCCGGCACGCGCAGCCGCATCGTCGCCAGGCGATAGTAAAGGTCCGCGCGGAACCGCCCGGCCGCAACCGCTCCGGCGACGTCTTCCTTGGCGGTCGCGATCACGCGCAGGTCCACCGGCTCCGGACGTTCCGCCCCGATCGGCTGCACTTCGCGCTCCTCCAGCACCCGCAACAGGCGCGCCTGCATCGCCAGCGGCATCGAATCGATCTCGTCGAGCAGCAGCGTGCCGCCGCTCGACGATGCGATGCGCCCGGTGCGTGACAGCCGGGTATGCGGCACGCTGTCGGCGGCATGGCCGAACAGCTCGATCTCCGCGATCCCGTCGGGCAGCGCCGCGCAATTGACCGCCACGAAAGGCTTGCCCCGCCGCCGGCTGCTCCGGTGCAGCATCCGCGCGACCAGCTCCTTGCCGGTGCCGGTCTCCCCCTCGAGCAGGATGTCGACATCGGTCTCGGCGAGCTGCCCGATCATCGCCCGCAGCCGGACCATCGCCGGGCTCTCGCCGATCAGCGGGCTTTCCTCCTGCGCGGCGGCCGCCGCCGCGGCGCGCAGGCGGCGATTCTCGATGACCAGCGCGCGGCGATCGAGTGCGCGGCGGATGGCGGCGAGCAGCCGTTCGGTGGCGAAGGGCTTGGGGATGAAGTCGAACGCGCCATCGTGCAGCGCCGCGACCGCCATCGGCACATCGCCATGCCCGGTGACGAGCAGCACCGGGATGTCGCCATCGACCGCCCGGATGCGCGCGAGCAGCTCGAGCCCGTCCATGCCCGGCATGCGGATGTCGGACACGACCACGCCGGGAAAGTCCGGCGTCAGCCGCCCCAGCGCCGCCGCCGCACGATCGAACGGCAGGACCTGGAGCCCGGCCAGCTCCAGCGTCTGGACCGTGGCGAGCCGGAGCTGCTCGTCATCCTCGACGAACATCACGGTGGCGTTGTCGGGCGCGAGCATCATGCCGCCTTCAGCAGGAGGTGAAACGCCGCGCCGCCGCCCGGATTGGCGGTGTGCGCGATATCGCCGCCGAACTCGCGCGCGATGTCGCGGGCGATGGCGAGGCCGAGGCCGAGGCCGCCCGGCTTGGCCGAAGTGAAGGGCGAGAACAGCGTGTCCGCGATCTCCGGATCGACGCCCGGTCCATTGTCGATCACCGAAAGCCGCACTGTCTCCCCTTCCCGCGTGCCCTCCACGAGCACGCGCGCCTCCTTCATGCCCTGAATCGCATCGAGCGCATTCTGGAGCAGGTTGATCAGGATCTGCTCGAGCCGGATCCGGTCGCCCCGGACGACGACCTGGCGCAGTCCCCTGGGCATCTTGAGCGTCACCACGCCGCGCGCGCGCTCGCCGAGCAGCAGCAGCGTGCCGTCGAGGATCGAGCCCAGCTCGGCATTCCCCTCCGCCGGAGTCTTGCGCCGGGCAAAGGCACGGAGCTCGGCGGTGATCGTGCCGATCCGCTCGGTCAGCGAGACGATCTGCGCCAGATTGGCGCGCGCATTGTCGGGCGCCGCCCGGTCGAGGAAGGTCGAAGCATTCTCGGCGAAGGTGCGGATCGCGGCGACCGGCTGGTTGATCTCGTGCGCCACGCCGGCGGTGATCTGGCCGAGCGAGCCGAGCCGGCTGGCCTGGGCCAGCTCCTCGCGCGCCGCGCGATAGCGGCGATCGGCTTCGATACGCTCGTCGGACTCGACGATCAGCCGGGCATTGGCGTCGCGCAGCTCGGCGGTGCGTCGTTCCACCTCCGCTTCCAGCCGCGCCTGGTGATGGCGCTGCAGGCGGCGCTTCTCGGCCGCGCGCAAGGCGAAGCCGAGCAGCATGCCGGCCGTCAGCAGGATCGCCAGCGCGATCAGCAGCGCCTGGGTGCGCGCCGCGGCCAGCGGCGGCTCGAGCGGCGCGAGATGGATCAGATGCGCGCCCGCCAGCGGCGCCGGCTCGGCGGCGGCGCGATAGCGTTGCGGCTTGCCCCCGGCCGCCACGCTCGCCGCAGCACCGTCGATCGCGAGCGGCGCGCGCCGGGGCGGCTGCGCGCCGAACTGGAGCGTGCGGCGCGCATCGGCGAGCGTCGCCGCATCGAGCGCCCGCGTCGTCTGGAAGCGCCAGGCACGAATCGACGTGACCAGAATCACGCCATGGGCATCGGTGACGATGGTGATGCCCGGCGCGCGCGCCCAGGCGGTCTCGACATCGTCGAACTCGACCTTGACCACGACCACGCCCAGCGCCTGCCCGCCGCGATCGACCCGCCGCGCGAGATACAGGCCAGGCCGGCCGCTGACCGTGCCCAGCGCGAACAGCTCCGAGGCGCCGCGCTCCATCGCGTCGCGGAAATAGGGCCGGAAGCCATAGACCTGGCCGACAAAGCTGGTCGGCAGCCGCCAGTTGCTCGCGGCGACCGTCCGGCCGTGGCGGTCGATGACGTAGATCACCGCGGCATCGGTGCGTGCGGCGAGCAGTTCGAGCGTGGCGTTCAGCCGGCGCTGCGCCACCGGATCGCCGCCGCGCAGCGCCGGCGCGATCTCCGGATTCTCGCTGAGGACCAGCGGCAGCAGCCGGAACTTCTGCAGCTCGCTGGTCAGCAGCCCCGCATGCGCGCGGGCCGTCTGCCGCGCCATCGCATCGGCGGAAGCGCGCGCCTGCCCCATGGCCCAGCGGCTGCCCGCCCAGGCGAGCAGCAGGATCATGGCGATCGTCGCGCACGCGAGCAGCAGATGCCGATACCGAAGCGCCGCCAGGAATCTCATTTGTGCGGTTTATCGCACATTTCAGGAGAATCCGCGCGGACTTTCACACGCTTTTCCGCGGCGGCATCGGGGCTCGATTCACAGGAACATATATAACTCAAATACTTATCCCAAAAAATCCGAAGCGCTGGAGGGCAGCGGCAAGAGGGATATGGTGCACGGCCAAGGCCCCGACACAAGAGGGTGCGCGCGCCATGCCGGCGCGACGAGAGGAGAATATGATCATCCAGTCGATCCCCGACGGGCAGCCCAGCGCTGCCCGCAAGCCCTTTTACCGGCACCTCTATTTCCAGGTGCTCGTGGCGATCGCGCTGGGCGTGACGCTCGGTCATTTCTGGCCATCCGTCGGCGAGTCGTTCAAGCCGCTTGGCGACGGCTTCATCAAGCTGGTGAAGATGGTGATCGCGCCGGTGATCTTCCTCACCGTGGTGAGCGGCATCGCCGGCATGCGCGAACTCGGCTCGGTGGGCCGCGTCGCCGCCAAGGCGTTCGGCTATTTCCTGTTCTTCTCCACGCTGGCGCTGATCATCGGCCTGGTCGTCGCCAATGTCGTCCAGCCGGGCGCCGGGATGAACGTCGACCCCAGCACGCTCGATGGCAGCGCCGTCGCCGACTATGCGCACAAGGCACACGAGACGACCGTCATCGGCTTCCTGATGTCGATCATCCCGACGACGCTCCCCTCCGCCCTGACCGAGGGCTCGATCCTGCAGACCCTGTTCGTCGCGGTGCTGTTCGGCGTCGCCATGGTGCTGGTCGGCAAGCCGGCCGAGCCGGTGCTCGACCTGGTCGAGCGAGTCGCGCTGATCGTCTTCCGCATCGTCGGCATCCTGATGCGCGTCGCGCCCCTCGGCGCGTTCGGCGCGATGGCCTTCACCATCGGCAAGTACGGCGTCGAGTCGCTCGGCAACCTCGCCTGGCTGGTCGGCACCTTCTATGCCACCTCGCTGTTCTTCGTCCTGGTCGTGCTCGGCGCGGTCGGCTGGTTCAACGGCTTCTCGATCTTCAAGCTGCTGCGCTATCTCAAGGCCGAGCTCCTGCTGGTGCTGGGCACCTCCTCGTCCGAGGCCGCGCTGCCCAGCCTGATCGCCAAGCTGGAGCGCGCGGGCTGCGAGAAGGGCGTGGTCGGCCTGGTCGTGCCGACCGGCTATTCGTTCAACCTGGACGGCACCAACATCTACATGACGCTTGCCGCGCTGTTCATCGCGCAGGCGACCGGCGTGCATCTGAGCTGGGAAGAGCAGATCCTGCTCGTCCTCGTCTCGATGCTGAGCTCCAAGGGCGCGGCCGGCGTCACCGGCGCCGGGTTCATCACCCTGGCGGCGACGCTCTCGATCGTGCCGAGCGTGCCGGTGGCGGGCATGACGCTGATCCTCGGCGTCGATCGCTTCATGAGCGAGTGCCGCAGCCTCACCAACTTCGTCGGCAACGCGGTGGCGGCGATCGTCGTCGCGCGCTGGGAAAACAAGCTCGATCGCGCGGCGCTGGATGCCGCGCTCTCGGGTCGCACCCTTTCACAGCCGGAGAGCCTGGAGCGGAGCCAGGCGGCCTAGAACAAGATCAGCAGACCAAAACAAACAAGAACAAAACAGAACAGAACAGGGAGAGAAGGCATGAAGAAAGGATATCGGCACATCGCCTTGACGGCGGGCAGCGCGCTCGGCGTGCTGATGCTCGCGCAGGCGGCACAGGCGCAGGAAGCGCAGGCCCCGGCGGGCCAGGAGGCACCGGCGGCCCAGGAAGGCAGCGTCGCGACCGACGAGATCGTCGTGGTCGGCACCCAGATCAAGGGCGCCAGCACCACGGCCGCCCTCCCCGTCTCGGTGATCGACGCCAACCAGATCGACGCCACCGGCGCGCTTTCGGGCGACGAGCTGTTCCGCTCGATCCCGCAGGCCGGCGACGTGACCTTCAACGAAGCGAACAATCCGCAGACCAGCAACGCGGCGCGCGGCGACGTCAACTCGATCAACCTGCGCAACCTGGGCGTGGGCAACACGCTGGTGCTGCTCAACGGCCGCCGCCTGGTGAACCACCCGACCAGCCAGGCCGGCGACGGCAACGTGCCCGTGCTCGGCTACAATGCCAATTCGCTGCCGGTGGCGGGCATCCAGCGGCTCGAGATCCTGCGCGACGGCGCGGCGGCCATCTATGGCTCGGACGCGGTGGCGGGCGTGGTCAACACCGTCACCAAGACCAACATCCATGGCGGCTCGCTCGACTTCCGCTATGGCGGGGCCGAAGGCACGCATCGCCGCGAGTTCCAGGTGACCGGCACGGCGGGCAGCAACTTCGCCGGCGGCCGCGGCAACGTCTCGCTGTATCTCGACTATACCCATCGCACCGCCCAGCTGGCCGAGGACCAGCCCTATACGGCGACGGACAACCTCATGTCCTATTTCGCCAACGATCCCGCCTATGCCGGCAACCTGACCGCCGACGGGCGCGCCACCCAGTCGCCCTGGGCGAACCTTGCCGTGGTGGGCGGCCCCGGCACGATCCGCCGCAGCCCAGGCAACCAGGCGCTGACCTCCTCGGCCGGCGCCTTCCATACCCAGTCGAGCGCCAATCCGGGCTGCCTGGTGGCGCTCAGCGCCGACACCTGCCTGGGCAGCGGCACGCGCGCGACGGCTTCGACGCTGCGCTCGGAGCGGTTCGACACCCGCCCGGGGACAACGGTTTCGCCGCGCATCAACCGCTACAACAGCTTCGCCAGCGCGCATTACGACATTTCGGACAGCCTGACCGTCTATGGCGAGGCGGGCTTCTATTATGCCGAGACGCGCCGCATCCAGCCGCCGACGATCAACCTCAACGCCATCGTCATTCCGGCCTCCAATTATTGGAATCCGTTCGGGCCGACCACGATCAACGGCCAGCCCAATCCGAACCGTATCCCGAATCTCACCAACGTGCCCGCCGCCGGCCTGCCGGTGCGCCTCTCCACCTATCGCTTTGTCGACGCCGGCAACCAGGTGGTGAACGTCACCAACTGGCAGTCCCGCTTCCTGGGCGGCCTGAAGGGGCAGATCGGCAGCTTCGATTTCGACAGCGCGTTCCTCTATTCGGCGGCGCAGGCGACCGACGTCTCGAACGCCATCAACATGACCAAGCTGCAGCAGAATCTCGCGCTGTCGACGCCGGATGCGTATAATCCGTTCAGCGGCGGCTGCGCGGCGACGCCGAGCGTGGACGACTGCTCGCCCGCTTCCGCCGCGACGATCGACTCCTTCCAGTTCAAGCTCAAGCGCCGCTCCCGGACGACGCTCGCGCTGGCCGATTTCAAGATGTCGAACGCGCGGCTGCTCGCGCTGCCGGGCGGCAATCTGGGCGTCGCCTTCGGCATCGAGGGCCGCCGCGAGACCCAGCGCGACGACCGCGATCCCAACCTCAACGGCACGATCGGCTTCGTCGACATGGTGACCGGCGAGACCAATCTGTCGAACGTGGCGGCGGTGAGCCCGACGCCGAGCACCAAGGGGCACCGCGAAGTCTTCTCGGCATTCGCCGAACTCGCCGTGCCGCTGGTCTCGCCCGAGATGCGCGTGCCGCTGGTCCATCGCCTCGATGTCCAGCTCGCCGGGCGCTACGAGCATTACAGCGACTTCGGCTCGGTGGCGAAGCCCAAGGTCGCCGCGGCCTGGGACCTGGTCGACGGCCTGCGCATCCGCGGCTCCTGGTCGCAGGGTTTCCGCGCGCCGAACCTGGAGCAGACCAACACCGTCGCCTATTCGCGCCTCAACTCGAACACCGATTATTATCGCTGCGAGGCGGATCTGCGTGCCGGGCGCATCGCCAATTACAGCGCCTGCTCGCGCGGCATCAGCTATTCGATCTTCGTCAGCGGCAATCCGAACCTGAAGCCGGAGAACAGCACCAGCTGGACGCTGGGCACGGTGCTCCAGCCCAAGTTCATCCCCGAAAGCGCCGGGCGGCTGACGCTCACCGCCGATTTCTGGTCGATCAAGCAGACCGGCATCGTCGGCCAGTTCGGCGCGCAGAACGCGCTGGTGCTCGACTATCTGCTGCGCCTGCAGGGGTCGAGCAACCCGAACGTGATCCGCGCCGCGCCGACGGCGGACGACACCCCGGTCTTCACCGGCACCGGCCTCGCGCCCGCGGGCGTCGTCACCCGGATCAACGACCAGTTCGTCAACCTGCTGCCGCAGACGGTGCAGGGCATCGACCTGGCGCTGCTCTACAATGTCCGCACCGGCATCGGTAAGTTCGACCTGGCGCTGAACGGCGCGCGGCTGACCAAATTCTCGCGCGATACCCCGCCGGCGGTGCAGGCATTGTTCGACGCGCGCACAGCCGGGCAGATCAACGCCGCCACCCCGCTCACCGACGCGCGCGACCTGATCGCGGACCGCGGCAAGCCCAAATGGCGCGTCACCGGCTCGCTCACCTGGTCGAAGAGCGGCTGGCAGATCGGTGCCTTCGCCAACTATATCGGCACCGTCTACGACAGCAATTTCCTCGACGCGAACGGCCGCCCCTACAAGCTGGACGGCCAGGTGACGTTCAACCTCTATACCCAGTATCGCTTCAAGGGCGGGGTGCTGGACGACACGCGCATCCGCATCGGCGCGCGCAACATCTTCGACAAGCAGCCGCCGATCACCGCGGACGGCTATCTGGGCTCGCTCTACAGCCCCTATGGCCGCTATCTCTACATGACGATCGGCAAGAGGTTCTGATGCTGCGCCTGTCCTTCCTCGTCTCCCTCCTGGCCGCGGTTCTCGCCGCGGCCAGCCCTGCCCTCGCCCAGGACGGGCTGGGCAAGCCCGAAACCTACCGGGTGTGGCCGGGCGAGGCGCCGGGCTTCGGCAAGCCTTCGGGGCCGGAGAAGATCGGCAATGAGGGCGGACAGACCGGCTCCTGGTCGAACATCTCGGAGCCGCGCTACGAAGTCTATCGGCCGAAGCGTCCCAATGGCGCGGCGGCGCTGCTGCTGGGTGGCGGCGGCTATTTCCGCATCCAGATCGGCTCGGCCAAGGACGTCGCGGCCAAGCTGGCGGCGGCCGGCATCACGCCGGTGATCCTCTATTACCGCCTGCCCGGCGACGGCTGGAACGCGGACGCGCCGTTCCAAGACGCGCAGCGCACGCTCCGGCTGCTCAAGGCGGGGGCCGCCCGCTGGGGCCTGGATCCCGCGCGGATCGGCGTGGTCGGCATGTCGGCCGGCGGGCACCTCGCCGGGATGATGGCGACGCGCGGCAGCCATGACTTCTATCCGCCGGCGGACGAGGCCGACCGGCTGAACGCCGTCCCGGCCTTTGCCGGGATGATCTATCCCGTCGTCTCGATGCGCCCGCCGATCGATACGACGCAAACGCGCAAGAAACTCTCGGTCCTGCCCGATTATCGCGACGCCTTTTCGGTCGAGGCGCAGGTGGGGCCGGATACGCCGCCCGTCTTCCTGGCCCACGCCACCGACGATCCCATCGCCAATGTCGAGCATTCGCTGCGCATGTTCGCGGCGATGCGCGCGGCCGGGCGGCCGGTGGAGCTCCATGTCTTCGAGAGGGGCGGGCACAGCTGGGGCGCGGGCAAGCCGGGCACCCCGGTGGCGCAATGGCCGGACCTGTTCCTCACCTGGCTGCGGCTGCACAAGGTCCTGCCCTGATCCGCGCCGTTACGGGGCGGGCTCGCATTAGGTTAGGGGCTCATATTTTCCCATTCCCGCCATCCCCGCCTTCGCGGGGATGACGGAACCAGCATGAGGCCCCCAACCTAGGCGCGCTCCCCAGCACAGTCCGAACAGCATCCCGGAAGCTCCGCGAAGATCCGGTGCGCCCGGAAGCCGGCGCGCCCGGCCGCTGCTTCGACCGCCGCCCGCACCGCTTCGCCCGGCGCCACCAGGATCGCGCCGCAGTGCGTGCAATGCAGGTAGAGCGGCTGGTCGCCATCCTCCCGCAGCAGATAGCCGCGCGCCAACAGCAGCTTCTGCACCTTGCCCGCATCGACGAGCTGGCGCAGCGCCCGGAACACCAGGCTGGGCGCGGCCGGATCGCCGCCTTCCCGCAACCGCTCGACCAGTTCCAGGCCGCCGAGCGGACCGGGGGCCTGTGCGAGCAGCGCGGCGATCCGCTCGGCCAGCGCGCCCGCGCGGCGCCTAGCCATGGCGGTGGCCGCGATGCCGCAGCCGCCAGTTGCCGATATGCGCCGCGGCAAGGCACAGGCTGCCGGCGACCGTCATCGGCGCCTCCGCCGCGCTCTCGGCGAAGACGAGCGCCGCGGCGGCCATCAGGGAGAGCCCGGCGCCGCCGAGCGCGAGCATCTCCGGCTGGTCGTGCCGGCGATAGCCGCCGATCAGCGCCAGCGCCGAGCTGGGGATGGCGAAGGCAAGCAGCCAGAGGTGCAGCTGTTCGGGGATCGCCAGCACCCGCGACAATGCGGGCAGCGCCGCGAGCAGCAGGGGCAGCCCGGCGCAATGAACCAGGCAAAGCAGGGACGCGCCGACCGCCGCGCGCTCGATCAGGTCGATCGCGCGGGTCCGGCCTGCGTGCGGATCGCAACGCATGCGGTATCTCCAAGCCGAAGGGACGGCCGGGCGGCGCGCGTTCGCGGCGCGCCGCCCGGCGGATCAGAAGCCCAGCCGCAGCGTCGCCCGCAGGTCCCGGCCGGCCAGCGGCGCGAAGTCCTTCAGGAAGCTCGAATGGCGCCGCGCATCGACATCGAAGATGTTGTTGGCGCTCAGCGTCAACGAGATCTTCCGGTTCTGCGCGAACGGCCGGATGCTCAGCGAGGCGTTGGTGAGCGTATAGCCGGCGGTCGGCGTCTCGAATGCCGCGATCCGGTCCTGCGCCCAGACATGCTCGAGCTCGACGCGCGCGGTCAGCCGGCTCGACTGCGCCTCGAGGCCGCCGAGCACGCGCAGCGGCGGGATGCGGGGCACCGGATCGCCATTGCCCTGGCTGGCATGGACATAGTCGCCGAGCAGGTCGAAGTTGATCGCATAGTCGCCGATCCGGGCCAGCCGCGCCGACAGGTCGCCCTCGAGCCCGTAATAGCGGGCCTTGACCTGCTGGAACTGGAAGCAGGGCAGATCGACGGTGCGGCCGCTCGGCAGCGCCGCCGCCTGGCAGACGCTCTGCGCGACCTGGTTCTCGGAGATATAGCCGTCGAACCAGTCATAATAGGCCGAGGCGTCGAAGCTGAACCCCTCCTTGTGGACGTGCAGCGTCGTCTCGAGGCCCCAGGACTTTTCCAGCCCGAAATTGGGATTGCCGAGCTCCCAGGCCTGGGTGCCCGCATGGCCGCCATTGGCGAACAGCTCCTCGCCCGAAGGCGCGCGCTCGGTCCGCGAGGCGTTGATGCCGATGCGGACATCGTCGGACAGGGCATAAGAGAGCCCCGCCGACCCCGAAAAGGCGTCGTAATTGCGCTTGGCATTGGGGAAGCGCAGGTCGCCCGCCGCCGGGTTCGACTGGAGGCTGCTATGCTCGTAGCGAATGCCGCCCTCGGCACGCAGCTTGCCGAAGTCGAACTGCTGGAGCGTGAACAGGCCGATCTGGCTGGTATTGTTCTGCGGCAGGAAGGCCTCGTCCCCCACCACGTTGAAGTCGCGATGATAATATTGCACGCCCGAGGCGCCCTGCCAGCCGCCGCGTTTGGCCTGGACCAGCTCCAGCCGCCCCTCGAAGCCCTTGTTGTAGAAGGCGGTGCCGATCGAGCCGTCCTCCTCGAGCTCGAAATGGCGATAATTCGCATAGCCGGCGCGCGCGCGGACCTTGGAGAGGAAGCCGCCCCCGGTGTCGATGTCGGCGCGGAAGTCGAAGCGGTTCTGGAGCACGGAGAGGCGCGGCGCCTCCTGCTCCTCGCCCGAGGCGAGCGCATAGCGGATAGGCACGCCGTACAGGCTGTCATAATGCGAATAGGACACGCCGATATTGGCGGTATCGCTGACATAGGCCAGGCCGGCGCCCGCGGTCCAGGTCTCGGCCTGGGTGTTGGGCAGCTTGCCCCGGAGCGCCGCGGTTTCGGCGAAATCGGGATCGTCGGGCGTGGTCGGCCCCGCCGCGGCGGCGAGCGCCTGTGCCCGGGCGGAGGGGCTGAGCACATAGCCGCCGATCTTCAGGTCGTCGCTCTTGGAGTAGGAGCCGTCGGCATGGAAGACGAAATGCCCGCCCAGCGCGACATCGCCCGAGCCCGCGATCGAGCGCTCGTTCGCGGCCGAGCCATAAGTGGCGATCGCGTCCACGTCATAGCCGTTCTCGGGCAGCGCGCGCGGGATGCGCTTGTCGATCACGTTGACGACGCCGCCGATCGCCGAGGAGCCGTAGAGCAGCACCGACGGGCCGCGCAGCACCTCGATGCGCTCCGCCAGCAGCGGATCGATGATCACCGCATGGTCGGCCGAGGTGTTCGAGACGTCGATCGAGCCGATCCCGTCGGTGAGCACGCGGACGCGCTCGCCCTGGAAACCGCGCAGGATCGGCCGCGAGGCGCTGGGGCCGAAGGAAGTGGCCGACACGCCCGGCTGCTTGGACAGCGTCTCGCCGATGCTGGGGCGCAGATCGCGGGTGAGCACTTCGCCCGAGACGACCGAGGTGCCGGCGAGCACGTCCCGCTCGCTGGTCGGCAGGATGCCCGTGACGACGATCTCGTTGCCCTTGTTGCCGGTCGTGCTCTGCCCGTCCGGGCCGCTGTCACCGGCCGGGGCGGGAGTGGCCGGGGGCGCCGGCGGGTTGTTGCTGTCGGGGCCGGCGGCGTGCGCGGCGGCGGGGATGGCAAGCGCGAGCGTGGCCGCGCGCAGCAGGAACAGATGACGCATCGAAAATGACTCCGAGAACCTTGATTTTATCGCGAGAGGGACGCGGACACGAGGCCCCGGCGCGCAATTGCACCGGGGTGGTCCCGATTCCCTAGGCTTGGAGCCGTTGTGGCGGCGCCCGGCTGCGCGTGGTTCGCGGAGGTGCGAAGAAGGATAATATGGGCAGGCGCACCGGCGCGGCGCGGAACGCGACCGGGGCCGGAGCGGCAAGCGCGACCGGCGCGGGCAGCAGCACCGCTCCGATATTCGCCACTTCCCGGCAGATCGGGCAGTTCGCCGGGGAATCCGCGGGCGCCTGGCGATCCGTCGCCTTGCCCGCGCCGGCCGGGGCAAGCCCCGCCGCTTCCAGGGCGACGCCGCGATCGAAGTGATTGTGCGTCTGGACGACGGCGCCCTGCCAGACGAACGCGAGGAGCAGGGCGCAGAGCAGCGCCCACCGCGTCACGGTTCGCTGCCCGCCCCGCGGCGTCCTCGTTTCGCGCAAGCGATTCGGGCGACTGCCGTTCACGGCCGAGGCGATGCAACAAAGATGTTATGTTGTAAAGTCTCACCTGCGGGCGACCGGGACACGACCGCGATGGAATCGGCCCCTCCCCTCGCCCGCGCGCGGTGACGGACCAAAGCATCGGTCGCGGCCCACCTCCGGCCCGGGCCCTACGCCCCCATTTTTCGTCACCCCCGCCCGCGCGGGGACGACCGGGATGCCAGCGGCGATGACGGGGGAAGAACGGGGCGACGAGAGAAGATCATGGCTCCTCGACCTGGCGCTTGGCCGGGACACGCCGCTGTCGTAGCAGCGCCGCCCCGCACTGCCCCGGCGGAAGTGGCGTAATTTTGCAACTGCCACGCGGGATGTTCGCGACATAGGACATCAGTAGTCTTTTTGGAATTGAAATAGATTTTCACCTATGACAGCTTCACTACGATCGGGGCGTGGAATCGGCACCCCGGCACGGCAAGGCCGCGGCCACGCGGCGGGTAACTGGGGTAATATTCATCGATGAGAACGTCTCGCCGCGGCGCCATGGCATGGGGAATGGGAGGCGCCGCCCTCGCCTCCGCCGCGCCCGGGCTCGCCCGCGGCGCGGAACGCACGCTGATCCTGTCGACCTGGGATTTCGGCGCCGCCGCCAACGCCGCGGCCCATGCCCAGTGGCGCAGGACCGGCAGCCTGCTCGACGCAGTCGAAGCCGGCGCCCGCATTCCCGAGGCCGATCCCGAGAACCATTCGGTCGGCCATGCCGGCTATCCCGATCGTGACGGGCATGTGACGCTCGACGCGATCATCATGGACGACCGCGGCAATGTCGGCGCGGTCGCCGCGCTCGAGGATTTCGCGCATCCGATCTCGGTGGCGCGTCGCGTGATGGAAAAGACGCCGCACACCTTCCTGGTCGGCGAAGGCGCGCACCAGTTCGCCGAGGCCGAGGGCTTCGACAAGGTCGCGATGCCGACGCCGGCGGCCGAGAAGGCATGGCGCGACTGGCTCCGGACCGCCCGGTACAAGCCGGTCGTCAATATCGAGAACCAGCGCGGCTCGGCGCTCGACCATGACACGATCAGCATGTTGTTCTGCGCGCCGGACGGGCGGCTGGCCGGCGCCTGCACCACTTCGGGCATGGCGTTCAAGCTGCGCGGCCGCGTCGGCGATTCACCCCAGGCGGGATCGGGCCTGTTCGTCGAGGCCGGCGTCGGCGCCGCCACGGCCACCGGCGTGGGCGAGGAAGTCACCCGGATCGCCGGGTCGGCGCGAGTGGTCGCGTCGATGCGCGCCGGCATGTCGCCCCAGGCCGCCTGCCGCGAGGCCGTGCTCCACATCGCCAGGCTGCGCGGCGACGCCGTGCGTGACGCGCAGGTGGGGTTCCTCGCGATCGACCATCACGGCCGGATCGGCGCGTTCGCGCTCCAGCCCGGCTTCACCTTCGCCGCGACCGACCTTGCGGGGCGGACGCGGGTCCAGGCCGCCCAGAGCCTGAAAATGCCCGCAACGACCAAGTGACCGTATCGATTTCCAAAAGGGGGGAAGTAATGAAGAAATTCAATGCATTGTTGCTGAGCTCGACATGTTTCGCGGTATTGCTCGCCGCACCTGCCATGGCGCAGGAAACCGTGCCGGACACTGCCGGGAGCTCCGCCACCGACGCCCGGGACGACGGCACTCTCGTCGTCACCGGCACCCGCATCGTTCGCCTGAACAACCGCTCGGCCGCGCCGATCGTCACCACCACCGCCGCCGAGATCGCCGCACAGGGCGCGACCACGATCGAGGAAGTGGTCAACCGCCTGCCGCAGGTGCAGGTCAATTCCGAGCAGAATTTCAGCGACTCCGAAGGCCGCCAGCGCATCAAGCTGCGCAGCCTGGGCTATGAGCGCACGCTGATGCTGATCGACGGGATGCGCATCGGCCTGCCCAACACGGTCGACGTCGGCATCATCCCGAACGCGCTGGTCGAGCGGGTCGACGTGCTGACCGGCGGTGCTTCCGCGGTCTATGGCTCGGATGCGGTCGCGGGCGTCCTGAACTTCATCCTGAAGAAGAATTTCAACGGCATCCACATCAACGGCAACTACAGCTTCTTCAACCACAACAACCGCTCCAGCGCGGTGACCGAAGCCGCGCAGCGCGCCGGGTTCAATTCCGCCAGCGGCATGAGCAACGATGGCGGCCGCGCCGATGTCAGCCTCGCCGCCGGCACCAACCTGTTCGACAACCGCGTCAACATCTCGGCTTTCGTCAACTATCGCCAGTCGAGCCTGGTCCGCCTGCGCGACCGCGCGAATGCCGTCTGCGAAGTGGTGACGACGAGCAACACCTCGCCGCTCTCCTGCTCGCGGGCGACCTATACCCCGGCCGGCACGATCATCCCGCGCGCCGGCGCCAGCAGCGGGACGACGCTCGTCAACAACCCGAACGGCAACGGCACCTTCATTCCGATCAACAGCGGCCCGGTGGGCGCCTCGGCCAATCCCTATGACGACTGGGCGTTCCAGCGGGCGTTCAACCGCGTCAACGCGGGCGGCTTCCTGACCGCGCAGCTGACCGATCATGTCGAGCTGTACGGCAATGCGCTGTGGTATCGGGACAAGTCGTACAACACGATGCTGAACCGCACCTATTCGTACAGCGTCTATGGCAACACGCCCTATCAGGTGAACTGCGACAACCCGTTCCTGTCGGCATCGCAGGCGCAGACCCTGTGCGGCGCGAATGCGGGCGTGGCGGGCCAGTATGCGCCGCTCGACGTGCGCTATCGCTTCGATTCGATGCCGCTGGTCCGCCAGCAATTCATCAACTCGGGCTATCGCGTCGTCGCGGGCTTGCGTGGCCGCGTGCTGGACGATGTCTGGTCCTATGACGTGGCGGGCATGCTCTCGCGCGCGCAGCTCGACACGATCGACGTGCCGGCCGCGGAGTTCGCCACCGTCAACCGCTCGCTCGACGTGGTGAACGTCAACGGCCGCCCGACCTGCCGCTCGGTGGTCAACGGCACCGACAGGAACTGCGTGCCGTTCAACGCCTTCGCGCCGTTCAACAATGATGCGGCGCTCAACAGCTATCTGTACGGCAACGCCTCTGGCGGCATCAGCACGCGTATTCCGCGCCTGTTGCAGTTCATCGGCACCGTCAGCGGCGATCTCGGCAAGTACGGCATTGCCTCGCCCCTCGCCGAGCAGGGCATCGCGATCGCGCTGGGCGGCGAATATCGCGAGGAGATGGAACGCACCGTCGTCAACGCGATCTACCAGCAGAACAATGGCGGCACGAACCAGCGCGTCACCCAGAACATCCTGGAGGCCTATGCCGAAATCCAGGTGCCGCTGGTCGAGAACAAGCCCTGGACCAAGCTGCTCCAGCTGAACGGCGGCTATCGCCTGTCCAAGTATAACCGCCTGGACAACAAGTTCGGCACCTGGAAGATCGAGGGCATCTGGTCGCCGGTCGAGGACATCAGCTTCCGTGCCTCGTTCAACAAGGCGCAGGCGGCACCGGGCGTCGGCACCGCCGCCAGCGCGTCCAACATCTTCTGGAACCAGGGCTTTTACGCGGACCCCTGCGCCCCCCGGATCGATGCGGCCAACCCCGGCGGACCGCGCATCGCCCCGGCCGCAACGCAGCAGCAATGCGCCAATACCGGCCTGCCGGCAAACCTCTATAACAGCCCCACGCTGATCTGCCCGGACGATCGCTGCTCCGTCCGCGAAGGCGGCTTCAACCTCACGCCGGAAACCGCGTACACCAAGACGTTCGGCGTGGTGTTCCGCCCGCGCTTCGTGCGGGGGCTGACCGTCTCGGTCGATCGCTGGCTGATCGATCTGAAGGACCAGCTCGACTTCCTCCAGCCGCAGAACCTGATCAACGACTGCCTCACCACCGGCAACGAGTATTTCTGCCGCGCCATCGTCCGCAACGCGGACGGCACGCTGTACAGCTCGCCGGCGACGCGTCCGGCCACGGGCTGGGTCGCGCGCGGCCCGGCAAATGGCTATCGCTCGCAGTCGCATGGCTGGGACTTCCAGGGGCAGTATGACGTCGGCATGGGATCGGTCGGCCGCCTCGAGATGATCTTCAACGGCACGCTGATGACGCGGGTCGCCTCGCAGGCATCGCCCACCGCCACCTCGCGCAATTGCGTCGGCTATTGGGGCAATTCGTGCGGTGAGAGCATGCCCAAATGGGCGCACCAGATGCGCGCCACCTGGGTCCTGCCGGAGCGCATCGCCAGCGTCTCGGTGAACTGGCGCCACCGCGCGGGCATGCCGCTCGACGTCTATGCGCCGGCCAGCACCGGCATCCCGACGGCGGCCCCCAGCCAGCTGCGCGACCAGTTCCCGGGCATCAAGGCCTATGACTGGTTCGACCTGGCGCTCAGCTTCGACGTCACCAAGCGGATGACGTTCCGGCTTGCCGCGAACAACATCTTCGATCGCGATCCCCCGATCGTGCCGGACAGCCGTTCGCGCATCGGCCTGCTGCGCGGCAACACGATCATGGGCTATGATCTGCTCGGCCGGCAGATCGTCGCCGGTGTCTCGCTGCGCATGTAACCACGCGGTTGCCCTTCCCCCCGGAGGCCAGGCCTCCGGGGGATCGGGCCACGGCGCTCTTCCGCGCCCCGCCTCCCCGCTCCGCCTCGGGGCCTCCCGCCGGCAGCATGGATATGCCGCCACGTCACCTTGCTTTCAGGATATTTTCCGCCAGCGTCCGGCGGAGCAGCCCGGATCGCGATCGAGGAACGCCAAGCACGCCGGGCAGCCGGATGCGACAGGCGCCATCGGCGCACCGACGCCGCCGATAGTATCGACGTTGCCGTGGCTCAGGCCGCGGGCGACCTCATAGCGACTGGGTCAGCAGCGAGACGAGATCGGTGGTCGCCAGGGAGTCCGCCGACCAATTCCTGAAATCCTCCACCAGCGCGGCGGTCGCACGAACGCGCGTGCCCTGGCTCTCGACTATCTCGACATAGCCGGCAGCGGTGGCGGTGCGCAGAATACCGCGAACATGCACGCGGGTAGTGGCGCTGCGCTCGGCTGCCAGCGAGTAGAAGCCAGGTTCAGTCCAACCGTCGGGATTGTCGCGCGCCGATTGCAGCAGCGTGGCCAGGATACGCGCGCCGCCCGCCTGGTGCAGGAAGGAATCGACAGGTGGATGCTCGACCATCGTCTCGCGGGCCATGGCGAGCGTTATGAGCGAGCGCGCGCGATAATAATGATGATAGGCCGGGTCCTGCGAGACCGCCGCCCGGTAGCGCGGCTCTTCGGGGAACATCAGTGCCAGGGGCGCGTGAAATACCGCCACCCACTCCCGATCGATTGCGAGCATCGCCTCGGTAGGGCGCAGCCGGTGCCGGCGCCGATCTTCCGCCATGGGCGTCTCGATCAGATGGCCGTCGGCACGCATTTCCTCGACATAGCGGCGCACCCGGCGCGCCGGGCCGATCGCCATGATCTTGGCCAGCTCGACGAGCCTGGCAACCGTCAGCCAGGTCTCCGGATCCTCTTCGCGTTCGCCCGCGGCGATGCAGATCGCCAGCATGAAGGTGACCGCGCGCTTATATTCGGAAAGCTCGCGGATGAGCCGCCGGTCCCCGCCGTACAGCGTGGCGAGACCATCGGTCAGATTGGATACCGCCGCGTCGAACCGGGGGTGCCGCTTCAACATGTCGGCAGTGGCATAAGGAGGCAGTGGCAAGGGTTGCGAAGCCATGGACGGGTTTGGGATTCCGTGAGATCGAGCTGAGACTCGATTGTATTTACTGGAAAATTTCTCCCACGATAGCGAAATAGTACCAATTTGTTTCATTGAGCCATTTTGGAGCTTCCCTTAAGGAAAGCGCTCGTTTCAGGGGCGACGGGGGGCACCATGCGAAAGACATTCCACACCGTCTGATCGTCGTCGGCGGATAGCCGGCGAATCTCCCAACCGAAGATCATTTGCCGCGTGTCGGGCCGTTCCCGTGCGCACGGCTTCGCATATGCGCGCGTCAAGCGCCGAGCTGAGGGAATGAAGATGACCGCTCCGATCCTGCGCACGCCGCGCCGCGCCCGCAATCTCCTGCTCGCCTCGACCGCCCTGGTCGCGGCCGCTGCAGCGGCAGCACCGGCCTATGGGCAGACGCTCTCGGTGGGCGGCGGTACGATCGAAGGCGGCGCGCCGACCCAGGTGACCGACGAGACGCCGACCGGCGGCGGCATCGTCCTGAACGGCACGACCACCGATGTGGCGATCACCGGCGTTACACTGGACAACAGCTCGGGCACGACGATCATCCCGCCGCGATACGTCGCCGCCTATTTCCAGGACACCGCCAGTCCGGAGGTGAACCTACGCGTCACCGACAGCAACCTGGCGGCCACGGCCCCATCCAGCGCCTATTATGCGGTCGCGCTCTATCTGAGGGCGCCCACGGGGAACGCCGCAGTGAACCTGACGCTGGACGGCGACAATCGCTTTTCCGGCGGAAGCGGCATCTGGGTCAATGGCCCGGGCGGCACGGTCAACATCCGGAACAACGGCACGCTGACGTTCAACGGGAGCGGCGAAGGTATTTTCGCGAACGGCGGCACCTATTTGAATGCGCAGCTTGGCCGGGTGGACATCAACAGCGGCTCCAATGGCGTCCGTTTCGCCTCGACGGAAACGATGATCGTCAAGATCGACAGCGGATCGATCGTCGCTAGCGACAGCGGCATCTATGTCAGCAACGGCTTTGGCCTGCGCTCGGATATCGATGTCGGTGCCTCGATCATGTTCGGCGAGGCGGGGCTGGACAACGCCTTCAGTCGCTACGGCATCTACGCCGATCTGATAGAAAACAGGATCGTCACCCGCGCGGGCGCGACGATCGACACTGTCGGCAATGGCGGCTCGGCTATCCTGACCTTTTCCGCGGTTGCCGATCTTCAGATCGGTGGCGCGATCGGCAGCTTGAGCACCGGAACGGACAACCTCTTCGACCAGGGCATATATTATGACAGCCCGGCCGGATCGCTTCGCACCACCGCCTCGATCAATGCGCGACGGGGCATTTACGCCAGCTTGAATTCGGGAACCGCGACCTTCGACATCGGCGGCGACATCACCGCGCAGGACGAAGCGATCTATGCCGAGAATGGCGCGACCGCGCTCACGATCGGATCGGGCATCACCCTGCGCGGCAACCAGTCGCAGGCCGGCAAGACGACGATCACGCTGACCCAGGGCTCGATCGACAATTACGGCACGATCGTCAACGGCGCGGCCGGCACGCCAGGCAACGGCTCAGCGGTCAGTTTCCTGAATGGCGGCAGCCTGATCAATCGCTCGGGCGCCACGATCAGCAGCGGCAGCTTCGGCGTCAACGTGGCCGGCGCGGCCGGCACGATCGACAATTACGGCACGATCACCGCCGGGAACGCCGCGGGCATCATGCTCAACGCGGGCGGCACCGCGACCAACCATGCGAACATCACCGCGACGGGCAACAACAGCACCGGCCTGCGCAGCACGGGTGCAGCCTCCACGCTGGACAATCGCGGCACGATCAACGCCAATATCGGCATCCGCACCGATGCCTCGGGATCGACGCTGAACAATTCGGGCACGATCAACGCGACCAGCTTCGGCATCTATGTGCCCTCGGGCACCGCGACGCTGGTCAACTCGGGCACCGTCAACGGCTCGGTCGGCGCGACGCTGAACGGCGGCGGCAGCATCACCAACACCGGTTCGCTGATCGGCGTGTCCTATGGCATCACTTCCGCCGGCGCCGCGACCATCGTGGTCAATGACGGCACCATCTCGGGCGGTTCGGGCGCGATCTCGCTGTCGACCTTCAACGACATCGTCACGCTCAATTCCGGTTCGACCACGATCGGCTCGATCAACCTCGGCAACGGCAACGACACGATCAACATCATGACCGGCGCGACGTTCGGGACGATTGCCGGCGGCAACGGCACCGATACGGTGGTGCTGGACGGCCCCACCACGGGCACGCTGAACCTGGCAACCGTCAACAGCTTCGAGATCCTCAACAAGGTCGGCACCGGCACCTGGACGCTGAGCGGCGCGGCCGCGAGCCCGGCAATGGCGATCACCGCCGGCAACGGCACCCCGAGCGGCACGCTGGTGTTCAGCGGCACCGGGCTCACCGGCACGATCAAGGTCAACGGCGCGACGATCCGCGCGACCGGCGCCGGTGCGTTCGGCACCGGCACGATCACCGCGATCGACCCGACGATCCAATATGCCGCGACGGGCAGTTACGCGAACCAGATCATCCTGGCCGCGATCGATCCGGCAAACGATCCCACCCGCCTGGAGGCCGATGCCGGCGTGGTCGCGACGCTCACCGGCCAGCTCATCGAACAGAGCGGCGGCCAGCCGCTGGTGATCGGCGGCGCGGGCACGATCATCCTCACCAACCAGAATAATTTCTGGAGCGGCGGTACCCAGATCCTGGCGGGCGCGACGCTGCAGGGGTCGGGAACCGCGCTGGGCAATGGCTCCTATGCCATCGCCAACGACGGCACGATCATATTCGACGAAAGCAGCAGCTATTTCCAGATCGGCGTGGTTTCCGGCAGCGGCGCCCTGGTCAAGCGCGGCGCGGGCACGCTGACGCTCGCTTCCGCCAACAGCTTCACCGGCACGACGACGATCGAAGCCGGCACGCTGTCGCTATCGAACACCGGCGCGCTGGCCGGCAGCTCCGCCATTGCGCTGACCGGCACGAACACGGTGCTCGACGCCGCCGGCCTCAACTCGGACGGACTTGTCCTCAACAATCTGTCCGGCGTCGCTGGCAGCCGGGTGCTGTTGTCGGGCAAGAGCACGACGTTGGCGAACAGCGCGAACACGATCTTCGCGGGCACGCTCGGCAGCACGCCGACATCGACGGGCGCGCTGACCAAGAGCGGCACGGGCACGCTCACTCTCGCGGGGAACAACAGCGACCTGTTGCTGCCGGTGCTGGTCAACCAGGGCACGCTCGCTCTGTCCGGCGGCGGCACGCTTGCCAACGCCAGCTATGTCGCGGTCAACGGCGGCACCTTCGACATCTCCGGCGTGAGCGGCGCGGGTGCGGCGATCAAGGATCTGCGCGGCACCGGCGGCTCGGTGGCCCTGGGCGACAAGCTGCTCACCATCACCGCGGCCGCCAATGGCAACAGCTTCGGCGGCGTGATCTCCGGCAATGGCGGCATCACGCTCGCCGCCGGTGTCGCGACTCTTGCGGGCGCCAACACCCATTCGGGCACCACGACGATCGCCAGCGGCGCGCAGCTCAACCTGAGCGGCGCCGGATCGCTCGCCAGTTCGGACGTCGCGGCGAACGGCTTCTTCCAGCTGCTCAACGCGGATGCGAGCGTCCGCAGCTTCTCGGGCGGGGGTGGCTCCGCCTTCCTCAACGGCTACACGCTGACGATCGCCAATGGCGGCAGCTATGCCGGCCAGTTCAACAACGGCACGCTCAACCTGACCGGCGGCACGCTGACCCTGACCGGCAACAATTCGCTCAACACGATCGCATTGAACGGCGGCAACCTCACGCTCGGGAATGGCGGCACCGACGGCTATCTCTACAGCACGAGCTTCGTGCTCAACGACGGCACGTTGACGATCAACAAGGCCGACGACTGGACCGTCGCCAATATCGGCGGCGGCGCCGGCAACCTCGTCCAGGCGGGCTCGGGCATCCTCTCGCTGTGGAACAACAGCTATACCGGTTCCACGACGGTTACCAACGGACGGCTGCGCCTCTTCAACGGCAACGCGATCAACGATGGATCCGCGCTGATCATCGGCGCGGCCGGCACCGCCGAGCTGTTCGGTTCCGACGAGACCATCGGCAGCCTCTCGGGCGCGGGCAGCTTCATCCTCAACGGCAATATGCTGACCATCAACAATGGCGGCATGTTCTCCGGCGTGATCGGCGACAGCAATGGCGGCACGCTCGTCATCGCCGGCGGCACGCTGACTCTCACCGGCGCGAACGCCAATAGCGCGACGACCATCGCGCAGGGTGCCGGTCTCACGCTCGGCAATGGCGGCGCCGGCGGATCGGTGCGCGGCACGATCACCGCGAACGGCACGCTCACCGTCGATCGTTCGGACAGCCTCTCGGTCACCGGCCTGATCGGCAGCGGCAGCCTCGTGCAGGCGGGCGGCGGCACCACCCGTCTGGGCGGCGCGGCCGACTTCACCGGCGCCGTCACCGTCGCGAACGGCACCCTCGCCCTCGACACCAGCCAAGTGCTGTCGAACGGCAGCGGCATCGCACTTTCCGGCACGGGCGCGGTGCTCGACCTGACGGTGGCGGGCGGCACGATCAACACGCTCTCGGGCGCTTCCGGCGCCGTGGTCCGCTATGGCGATCATGGCATGCGCATCGTCCAGGGCGCCGATGCCATCTTCGCCGGCAGCTTCGACGACGTGGCGAGCGGCGCGATTTCTCCCACGCCGGCGCTCACGCTCGCGGGCACGGCCAGGCTCACCCTCACCGGCCAGAGCGATCTGGCAGCGGTGCGCATCGACGGCGGAACGCTTGCGCTCGCCGGCAGCGGTTCGATCGGCGGCGGCGCGGCGCTGACGATGGCCAGCGGCACGCTCGACCTGTCGGGCGTGGCCGGCGCCGGCCATGCGATCGGCGGGCTTGCCGGCATCGGCACCGTGACGCTCGGCGACAAGAACCTGACCATCGGCAACGCGGGCGGCGGCTTCTCCGGCGTGATCCAGGGCAATGGCGGGCTGCACCTCACCGGAGGCACGCTCACGCTCGGCGGCGTCAACACCTATACCGGCACCACCGTGATCGATGCCGGCGCGGGGCTCGCGCTGACGGGCAGCGGCTCGATCGCCAGCCCGACCATCACCGTGAACGGCGTCTTCGACGTATCCGGCGCGAGCGGCGCGCTCCCGTTCACTCATTTCACCGGCACGGGCAACATCCGGCTCGGCAACGGCGTGCTCAGCATCGCCGGCAATGGCGGCGAGAGCGACTTCACTGGCGCCATCACCCAGGCGGCGGGCTATGGCAATGGCGCGGTGACGATCGCCTCGGGCCACCAGACCGTCGCCACCGACTGGAGCTATGGCGGCATCACCACGCTGCTGAACGGCGCGAGCATGACCATCGGCGATGGCGCCGGCAACGGCTCGCTCAGCGGCGCGATCGCGCTGAACGGCGGCACGCTGACCACCAACCGGACCGGCACCGTCCAGGTGAACGGTCTGTCGGGCGCCGGCACGCTGAAGATCGCGGGCCCGGGAACGACGAACCTTGCCGGCAGCGGAGTCTTCACCGGCAATGTGATTGTCGCCGACGGCACGCTTTCGCTGAGCGGGCCGAACCAGCTCCTCGCCGCGTCCTCGGTCGCGCTCACCGGCGCGAACGCGGTCCTCAACGTCGGCGCGGGCGTCGGCGAGCGGATCAACAACCTTTCCGGCGTCGCGGGCAGCCGCGTCAATCTCGGGCCGAAGGGCCTGACCGTGAACAACAGCGCGGCGACACTCTTCGCCGGCACCCTGCAGGAAGCGACCTTCCCGGGGAGCAGCGGCTTCCTCAAAAATGGTGCCGGCACGCTGACGCTCACCGGCCAGAACATGCTCCAGGGCGTGACGGTGGAGTTCGGCACGCTGGCGCTTTCGGGCAACGGCGCGCTCGGCGCCAATGCCGCGGTTTCGGTGGCCAGCGGTGCCACGCTCGACCTCTCGGGCTTGACCAGCGGCGCCACCGAGTTCGGCGGCCTGCGCGACGACGGCACGGTCGATCTCGGCGCCAACACGCTGACGCTCAACAACCCCGACAGCACCAGCTTCGGCGGCGTCATCCAGGGCAGCGGCGGCCTGACCATCGCCTCGGGCTTCCAGATACTGAGCGGCGCCAACACCTATACGGGCGACACGAACATCAACGACGGCGCGGCGCTGTTCCTCAACGGCGGCTCGCTCGCGAGCGGCACCGTCATCGCCGACGGCACGCTCGCGATCGGGGGATGGGGCGCGGCGCTCACCCGCCTCACCGGCGGCGGCGCGGTCCGGCTTGTCTTCGCCGATCTTTCGCTCGGCGCCAGCGACTTTTCGGGCGAGATCCTGGGCCTGGGCAACCTGGCCTTTGCCAGCGGCACCAGCACGCTGCGCGGCGCGAACACCTATCTCGGCACCACCACGATCGACAGCGGTGCCACCTTGGCGCTCGCCGGCGCCGGCACGATCGGCGGCGGCGCGCTGATCGCCCATGGCGCGTTCGACATTTCGGGCGCCGGCGCGGACATCGAGATCGCCAATCTTTCCGGCAACGGCACCGTGGCTCTCGGCGCCAACCGGCTTACAGTCGGCTGGGACGATGAGGACAGCGACTTCGGCGGCGTGATCGGGGGCACCGGCGGCCTCACCAAGACGGGCACCGGCGTGCTGACTCTCTCGGGCGCCAACACCTATTCCGGCCTCACCCTGGTCGATGCCGGCACGCTGCGCCTCGGGGCCTCCGGGGTGCTCGCCGACGATTCGACGCTCGAGGTGCGCAACGGCGCGACGCTCGACCTGAACGGCTTCGACGAGACCGTCGCCAGCTTCACCATCGCGGGCAATCTGATCGGCGGCGGCACGCTGACTGCCGCGATCTACAATCTGCTCGGCGGCACGATCGACCATGATCTGGGCGCCGGCGCAGTCTATCAGCGCAGCGGCGTCACGCTGCTCAACGGCACCTCCGCCGGATCCGCGGTGCATGTCGAGGGCGGCACCCTTCAGCTCGGCGCGAGCCAGCGGCTTGCCGATACCGCGATCGTGACGGTGCTCGCCGGCGCGACGCTCGACCTGCAAGGCCATGACGAGACCATCGGCAGCCTGGCGCTGGCCGGCACGCTCGGGGGCTCCGGCACGCTGACCGCCGCCACCTACACGCTCGACGGGGCGACGGTTTTCGCCAATCTCGGCACCGGCACACTGACCCAGCATTCGGGTGTTTCCGACCTCAACGGCACCGCGGCTGCCGGCATCATCAACGTGACGGGCGGCACGCTGCGCCTTGGCGGGTCGGACCGCCTGTCCGATACGGTGTCGGTCGCTGTCGCCTCCGGCGCGGTGCTCGACGTGCAAGGCAATAGCGACACGATCGGCAGCCTGGCGCTGGCCGGCACGCTGGGCGGCACCGGCACGCTGACCGCGGCAACGACGATGCTCGACGGCGCGACGGTCGCCGCCAATCTCGGCGCCGGCACGCTCGTCCAGCGCTCCGGCACTTCGTTGCTCGGCGGCACCACGGCCGCCGGCAGGCTCGACATCGCCGGCGGCACGCTCCGGCTCGGCGCGAGCGATCGCCTTCTCGATACCGGGCTGGTCACCGTCGCGGCCGGCACAACGCTCGACCTCCAGGGCTTTGACGACCGCATCGGCACGCTGACACTGGCCGGCACCCTCGCGGGCACCGGCACGCTCACCGCCGCCACGACGACGCTGGACGGCGCGGTCGTGAACGCCAATCTCGGCACCGGCATGCTCATCCAGCATTCGGGGACCTCGCTGCTCGGCGGCACTGCGGCGAGCGACATCGTCCGGATCGATAGCGGCATGCTGCGGCTCGGCGCGAGCGATCGCCTTGCCGACAGCGCGGCGGTGACCGTGGCAAGCGGCGCGACGCTCGACCTCCAGGGCTTTGACGACCGCATCGGCACGCTGGCCCTCGCCGGAACCCTGGCGGGCACCGGCACGCTGACCGCCGCCACGACGACGCTGGACGGCGCGGTCGTGAGCGCCAATCTCGGCACCGGCACGCTCGTCCAGCATTCGGGAACCTCACTGCTCGGCGGCACTGCGGCGAGCGGCACCGTCCGGATCGACGGCGGCACGCTGCGCCTGGGCAGCGCGGATCGCCTTGCCGCCGGCGCGGCCGTGACCGTGGCGCGCGACGCGACGCTCGACCTCCAGGGCTTTGGCGGCAGCGTCGGCACTCTGGCCCTCGCCGGAACCCTCGCGGGCACCGGCACGCTCTCGGCGGCGAGCTACACGCTCGACGGCGCGACCGTGCATGCAAATCTCGGCACCGGCACCCTGGTGCAGAACAGCGGCGTGTCGGTGCTGCACGGCAGCTTTGCGGGCGGTTCGGCGCAGATCAACGGCGGCACCCTAGCCTTCGACCGGGCCGGCGCCACGACCTATGCCGGCAGCTTCTCCGGCAGCGGCACGGTCGCGCAGGCCGGCACCGGCACGCTGACGCTGAGCGGCAACAGCGCGGCCTTTGCCGGCACCACCACCGTGTCGGGCGGCGGCCTCGCGGTCATCGGCCAGCTGGGCGGCGACGTGCAGGTCGCGAGCACGCTTTCGGGCACCGGCAGCATCGGCGGCACGGTCAGCATCGCGGACGGCGCGCATCTGGTCGGCGCCACCGGCGGCACGCTGACGATGGGTGCCCTCACCCTCGCGTCCAGCTCGGTGATCGACGTCACCCTGTCCCAGCCCTCGGCCACCGCATTGTTCGCGGTAAGCGGCGACCTGACGCTCGACGGCACGCTCAACATCGCCGCCCAGCCGAGCTTCGGCGCCGGCGTCTATCGCCTGTTCTCCTATGGTGGCGCGCTCACCGACAACGGCCTGGTCCTCGGCACGGTGACCGGCATCGGCACCGCCGGCCTGTCGGTGCAGACGGGCAATATCGGCCAGGTCAACCTGGTCAGCACCAGCGGCGCGACGCTCGCCTTCTGGGACGGCGCAGCGGCGGCGAGCCATGACAATGGCCGCATCGATGGCGGCTCGGGCAGCTGGAGCCTCGGCACCCGCAACTGGACCGATGCCAATGGCGCGGTGAACGGGCCGATGCAGCCGGTGCCGAGCTTCGCGGTGTTCCAGGGCAATGGCGGCGCAGTGACGATCGACAATGGTGCCGGCCAAGTCTCGGCCACCGGCATGCAGTTCGCAACCGGCGGCTATACGCTCTCCGGCGGCACCTTGGCGCTCTCGGGCACCCAGGCGACCGTCCGTGTCGGCGACGGCACCGCCGCCGGCGCCGGCATGACCGCCACCATCGCCTCGGCGCTCACCGGCGGTGCCATGCTGGTCAAGACCGATCTCGGCACGCTCGTGCTGACCGGCGCCAACAGCTATACCGGAGGAACGGCCGTCCAGGCAGGCACGCTGATCGGCAATGCCGCCTCCATCCAGGGCAGCGTCCAGAACGCCGGCACCGTCGTGTTCGACCAGGCGAGCAACGCCACCTTCGCGGGCACGATCAGCGGCGCTGGCAGCTATGTGAAATCCGGTGCCGGCGCGCTCACCCTCACCGGCGCGAGCAGCAGCAACTGGCGAGTCACCGCCGGCAGCCTGGTTTCCACCACTTCCCTGTTCACCGGCAATGTCGATCTGAGCCAGGGCACCAGCCTGGTCTTCAACCAGGCGGCGAACGGCACCTATGCCGGCACCCTGAGCGGCACCGGCAGCGTGCTGTTCCAGGGCGGCGGCACCGTGCTGCTCACCGGCAACAGCGCCGGCTTCGCAGGTGCCACCACCGTCGGCGCGGGGAGCCTGTTCTCGCTCAACGGCACCCTGGGCGGCACGATCGACGTGCTCGCGGGCGGCCGCCTGCAGGGCGGCGGCACCGCGGGCTCGGCCAGCATCGCCGGCACGATCGCGCCGGGCAACTCGATCGGCACGCTTGCCTTCACCGGCAATCTCGCCTTCGCTTCGGGCAGCGTGTTCGAAGTGGAGGCCAATGCCGCGGGCCAGAGCGACAAGATCGTCGTCGGCGGCAGCGCCTCGATCGCGAGCGGCGCGACGGTGCGCGTGCTGGCCACGGACGGCAACTATGCCGCCAATACCAGCTACACGATCCTCACCGCCGCCGGCGGCCTGAACGGCACCTTCTCGAACGTCACGACCAACCTCGCCTTCCTGACGCCGACGCTGGCCTATGGCGTCAATGCGGTGACGCTGAACCTCAAGCGCAACACGGTCGATTTCATCGCCGTGGCGCAGACCGGCAACCAGGCCGCGGTCGCGCCGCGGGTGCAGGCGCTCGGCGCGGGCAATGGCGTGTACGAAGCCGTTGCGGCGCTCACCGCGCCCGAAGCCCGCGCCGCCTTCGACCAGCTCGCCGGCTCGGACTATGCGAGCATGCGCGCTTCGCTGGTCGAGGACAGCCGCTTCATGCGCGATGCGATGCTCGCGCGTGACGAGATGGCGGGTGCCGATGGCCTCGCGGCCTGGGGCCGCGTGACCGGTGCGTGGCGCGACGTCGACGGTAACGCCCAGGCGCAAGGCTATGAGCGTTCGGCCAAGGGCTTCGTCACCGGCTTTGACGGTTCGTTCGGCAACCATTGGCGGATCGGCGTGGCGCTCGGCTACGGCACCAGCGAGTTCCGCACCTCGAACGCGACACACAAGGCCGCGAGCTACCAGGCGGGCGGCAGCCTGCTCGGTTCCTATGGCCCGGTCTCGATCCAGCTCGGCACAGCCTATGGGTGGCATGCGATCGCCTCGCAGCGCCATGTCGCGTTCGGCAGCCTCCGCCAGCTGCTCGGCGACAATTACGATGCCCGCACTTTCCAGGCCTTTGGCCAGCTGGGCGTCAAGGGCAGCATCGGCGGCGTCGATCTCCAGCCTTTTGTCGGCCTTGCGCATGTCGCGCTGTCCGATAGCGGCGTGAACGAGCATGGCGGCGCGGCGGCGCTGCACGGCAGCGGCAGCGGGTTCGACGCGACCTATGCCAGCCTCGGCCTCAAGGCGCGGATCGGCTGGGATCTGGGCAGCACCAGGCTGAGCCTCGACGGTTCCGCCGCGGCGCGCCGGGTATTCGGGGACCGGGTGCCCGGGATCGATCTCGCCTTTGCCGGCGGCAGCGCGTTCCAGGCGCGTGGCATCCCGCTCGACCGGACCAGCGCTGCGGTCGATCTCGGCCTGGCCCTCGACTTGAGCGAGCATATCCGCCTTGGCGTGTCCTACACCGGCACCTATGCGGATCGTTCGAGCGACCATGGCGCCCGGGCCCAGCTCAGCTGGCGCTTCTGACCCTCCCTCACTGGTGATCTGACATGTTCGACCGTCTCGTCCGCTTCTCGGCCCGCATGACGCCGCTCGCGATCGCGGTATCCAATGGGGCCGAGCATATCAGCTACCGCGACTTCGACCGCGCCATCGATCGCGCCGCCGCCGCGCTCGACCGGGCGGGCATAGCGGGGCCCGCGCCGGTGGGGATCAGCGTGCGCGACAGCTATCGCCATCTGCTGCTCATAATCGCCTGTGCTCGGCGCGGCGTGCCGACGGTGTCGCTGATTCCGGAAATGGCCGGGCCGATGGTGGTGCCGGCGGCCGGTGCGACGAAGCTGCTCAGCGACGATCCGGCACATGCGCCGGCGCTGCTCGTCGATGGGCCATGGCTCGCCGCAGCCCTGGCCGCGGAGCCCGTGGCGCTCGCCCCGGTCGCCGTCGATGCGCAAGCGCTCGGCCGAGTCCAGCTATCCTCGGGTTCGACCGGCGAGCCCAAGGCCGTGGGCATGAGCTGGGCGCTGATGGAGCGCCGCATCGAGCATACCTGGACGCGCAATTTCGGCTATGAGCGGCTGCTCTCGCTGATCGGCCCCGAAAGCGGCGCGCTGCCGCTGTTCCTCTGGTGCTGGGCAAAGGGCGGCACGGTGCTGTTCGGTTCTTCCGATCCCGCCATCCTCGCCCGCTCGCTGCCGATCCTCCAGCCAACCGGCATGCTCGCCGCGCCGGCCCAGCTTGCCGTCGTGCTCGACGCGCTGCCGGCGGAGGCGACACCGCTGCCCGGCCTCCAGATCGCGATCGGCGGCGCGCATGCCGCGCCGACGCTGCGTACGCGCGCGGCGCTGCGCCTCGGCGCCGTCAACGTGACTTACGCCTCCACGGAGGCGGGCGTCTGCACCAACGGATTCGCCGCCAGCCTGGACAGCGAAACCGCGGTCGGCTGGATCACTCCCTGGTCCGAGATCGAGATCGTCGACGAGCGGGACAATATTCTCCCGCTCGGCAGCAGCGGCCGCGTCCGCATGCGCGGCTCCGATGTGGTGAGCGGCTATCTCGGCGACGGCGGCCCGGACGATCGCTTTCGCGACGGCTGGTTCTATCCAGGCGACATCGGCGCGATGCGCGCGGACGGCATGCTGGAGATCGAAGGCCGGGAGGATGAAGTGATGAACTTCGGCGGCCAGAAGTTCCTTCCCGGCGCGCTGGAGGGGCCGGTGGCCATGGTCCCGGGTGTCGCCGGCGTTGCCGCCTTCGCCCTCGAGGACGCGCAGGGCATCGCCCAGCCCTGGCTGGCGATCGTCCGCGAGGGCGAGATCGACGAAGGCGCGATCGGCCGCGCTCTGGTCATCCCCGAACTGCCGCCGGTGCGCGTCGCCTATATCGACGCGCTGCCCCTCACGCCGCTCGGCAAGGTTCGGCGCGAAATGCTGCGCGAGGCGGCGCGGCAGCTGAACGTCTCGTAGGAGGAGCCCGGGTATCGGGCACCGCCCCGCGCGTTGCGGGCGGATGGGTGGCGATCCGCATCCGGGCTTAAGTCTGCCTCTGGGCACCTTGGTTCGCATCGAATGCCCGCAGCGAGGGTGCCGCTAAGCGGTCACGGCCAAATCTTGTCGGCTCGGCACACAGCCGGGATTCGGCGGAATGACGGCCGTTCACGGGCCGTCATCGCGCCTGGATGTGATCCTTGGCTGGGGCGGAAGGATTCGAACCTTCGGTACACGGTACCAAAAACCGTTGCCTTACCACTTGGCTACGCCCCAGCGGGAAGCGCGCTTATAGGGACTTAGGAGAGCCGTTCAACCCAGCCATGCGGGTCCGGCGCAGTTCCGCGCTGAATGCCGCCCAGCTCGCTCCTGAGCTTCTCGGTAAGGATGCCCGGTCCGCCATTTCCGATCATGAACTCATAGCCGCGGCCGCGCACCTTGCCGATCGGCGTCAGCACCGCGGCGGTGCCGCAGGCAAAGGCCTCGCGCAGCTTGCCGCTCTGGGCATCGGCCTTCCACTGGTCGATCGAATAGCGCTCCTCGCGCACCTCGATCCCCTGCGACCGGGCCAGGGTGATCAGCGAATCGCGGGTGATGCCGGGCAGGATCGTGCCGCCCAGCGGCGGCGTGACGATCGAGCCGTCGTCCATCACGAACATCACGTTCATGCCGCCCAGCTCCTCGACGAAGCGGTTCTCCACCGCATCGAGGAACACCACCTGGTCGCAACCCTGATCGATCGCTTCCTTCTGCGCGACCAGGCTGGCCGCATAATTGCCGCCGCACTTCGCCGCGCCCGTGCCGCCCGGCGCGGCCCGCGTGTAATGCTCCGAGACCCACAGCGTCACCGACGGCGCGCCGCCCTTGAAATAGGCGCCCGCCGGCGAGGCGATCACCATGTAGAGATATTCGCTGGCCGGCTTCACGCCCAGGAACACTTCGCTCGCGAACATGAAGGGGCGCAGATAGAGCGAGCCGCCCTCGATCTCCGGAATCCATTTCTGATCGATGCGGACCAGTTCGCGGATCGAGTCCAGGAACAGCGCGTCCGGCAGCGGCGCCATCGCCATCCGCTCGGCGGATTCGCGGAAGCGGCGGGCATTCTCGTCCGCGCGGAACAGCGACACGCCGCCATCGGGCAGGCGATAGGCCTTCAGCCCCTCGAAGATCTCCTGGGCATAATGGAGCACCGCCGTGGCCGGGTCGACCTGGATCGGACCGCGCGGCAGGATCTTCGCCTCGTGCCAGCCCTTGTCGGCGCTGTACTTGATCACCGCCATGTGATCGGTGAACACCTTGCCGAAACCCGGATTGGCGAGCACCGCCGCACGGTCGGCGTCGCTGACCGGATTGGGATGCGCCTCGAACTCGAAATCCAGGATGGTGGTGTCTTCCATTGCACTCGCCTTCGACTCTGCCGGACCGGCTTGCAGCGGGTTAGGCGCGGTGGCAGAAAGCGTCAACATGGCTGCCCCAATTCCTGCTTCCCCGCTGTTCCTGCGCGAGCCCGAGATCCGGCGCGGCGTGGAGCTGCTCTATTTCGGGTATGCGCATCTGACCCGATCGATCGACGCAGGGCTGGCGGCGCAGGGCCTGGGCCGCGCCCATCATCGCGCCCTCTATTTCATCGCCCGCAAGCCGGACCTGACGGTGAGCGAGCTGCTCGCGATCCTGGCGATCACCAAGCAGTCGCTCGGCCGGGTGCTGACCGAGCTGGCCGATCGCGGCTTCGTCGAGACCCGCACCGGCGATCGCGACCGGCGCCAGCGCCTGTTGCGGCTCACCCCGGCGGGAGCGAAGCTCGAAGGCGCGCTGTTCGACGCGCTGCGCGAGAAGATGGCCAATGCCTATTCGAGCGCGGGACAGGGCGCGGTGGGCGGCTTCTGGGCCGTGCTCGAGGGGCTGGTGCCCGAGGAAGAGCGCCAGCGGGTGGCGGCGCTGGGGCGATAGGCCGCCGTCCCCTCCCCGAGGGGAAGGGGCCTGGCGCCCCCTCCCCGCGCGCGATCACCCCAGCCGGATCGACAGCTCCACCTCGTCGGTGAACGGCATCGACATATAGCCGTTCGCCACGTCGCCGACCCGCTCCAGATATTCCGGGCAATAATCGGCATTGTCGGCGATCAGGATCGCGCCGGGGCGCAACCGGCTCTCGACCCGGTCGAGAATGTCCGAATAGAGCGCCTTGGCGCCATCGAGCAGCAGCAGGTCGATAGATTCGGGCAAGCCGGTGGCGAGCGTCTCCAGCGCATCGCCTTCGCGGAATTCGACGAGATCGGCCAGCCCGGCTTCGGCCAGGTTCGCCCGGGCACGGGCAAGCTTGCCCGCCTCGAACTCGCTGGTGATCAGCCGGCCGCCGCCATTGTCGCGCAGCGCCGCCGCCAGGTGAAGCGTCGACAGGCCGAACGAGGTACCGAACTCGACGATCGAGCGCGCTCGGGTGGCACGCGCCAGCATGTAGAGCAGCCTGCCCAGTTCAGGCGAGACCGGCAGCGCGAAATCGGCGAGCTTCGCGTAGAAATCGCGATACCCGGTCTTGCTGCGCATCATCGCGCGGTGATCCTCGCTCGTCATGCCGGCAAAGGCCGGGCTGGCGGCAGGCGGGTTGGCTTCGGTCTCGGCGAACAGGCGCGCGAGCAGGGGCGCCACGGGGGCGCTCGACAGGGTCGTCATCCGGGGTTTCTCCATGTGGCGGCGGGGGCTTGCCCGCCGATCCGGAAAATACGACTAGTTCATCAGTTTTGGCTATTCGCATTGGCAGCATGCCCGCATGACCCCTCCCCGCATCCCCCGCGTCACCTCGCGGAAACAGCCGCGACAGGCCCGCTCGAGCCAGCTGGTCGAGGCCGTGCTCGACGCGGCTGTTCAGGTTTTGACGAAGGAAGGCGCGCAGCGTTTCACCACCGCGCGAGTCGCCGAGCGCGCCGGGGTGAGCGTGGGCTCGCTCTACCAGTATTTCCCCAACAAGGCGGCGATCCTGTTCCGTCTGCAGAGCGACGAATGGCGGCGCACCTCGGCGATGCTGCGGGGCATCCTCGAGGATGCCGCCACGCCGCCCCTCGCCCGGCTGCGGCGGCTGGTCCATGCCTTCCTCCAGTCCGAATGCGAGGAAGCGGCGGTCCGCACTGCGCTCAGCGACGCCGCCCCGCTCTATCGCGACGCGCCCGAGGCGATCGAGGCGAAGGGAGAGAATGCGCAGGTCTTCCGGGCCTTCCTGCGCGAGGCACTGCCCGATGCGGCGGAGGATGCGCGGATGCTGGCAGGGGACCTGATCAAGATGACGCTCAGCCAGCTGGGCAGCAGCTTTTCCGAGACGCCGCGGACCGAGGCGGAGATCGCGGCCTGGTCGGAAGCGATCGCGGACATGCTGTGCGGCTATGTGGAGAAGTTGGCGAAGAGGAGCAGCTTCCCACCCAAGGCTGGGCGCCCGTGACTACCAGCCTCCTCCGCGTTACACTTCAGCCCTTCACGCGCAGCAGCGCATCCCCGTCATTGTCCAGAAGGCCAGTGATCGCTCCGGTAGCAACGTCACGGGTGATGGTGATTCCCTCACCGGTGTAGCGATCGATGAACTTGTCGCGATCGAACGCCACCAGATGATTGGTCTTTCCGGTGGTCAGGTCCTTCAGGACCAGCTCGTTATCGGCTCCGGCGGTCGCGTTGAAGAAATAGTTCTCCGCCCCGGTATATTGATATCGCCCCGCGATCGCCGCTAGCTCGTCAGCGGGCACCGGGATCCGGGTAACCGCGCGCGTCGGGAACAACCCCAGTGCGAATTTGTTCGAGATGGCCCGGGCCAGTTCATTTCTAACCACTCGGCCATTCTCGGAATTGGTCATCAAGACGACTCCCAATCGACGCTGCGGGAAATAGAACAGTTCGCTCTTGAAGCCGGCATTGCTGCCACCATGCCCGAACGAGGCGGTCGCATCCTTCCCGCGCAATTCGAAGCCGAGGCCGTAGGCATCACCACCTCCCGGTTTGCCGCTCGGTTGGATCATCTGCTCGGCAAGCGCTCTGGATATCAATGCCCCCTTCGCCCCGGACAGCGCCTTCAGCATCCCGGAACAGAATTTCGCTATGTCGGAGGGAGTCGTCCACAAGCCGGCCGGCGCAAGCTCCGGATAGACATGCCAGCCGCCGGGAAAGGGTTGGCCATCGAACTGATGGGCGAGGCTGACATTCCCTTCGGGATAAGAGTCGAACGTGCTGTCGGCCATATGCAGCGGCGTCAGCACATGTCGCTGCAGGTAACGGCCGAAGGGCATGCCGGACTGATCCTCGATCAGCTTCTGCAGCACGACATACCCACCGCCCGAATAGGAATATCTCGATCCTGGCACCGCTTCGACGCGAAGCGCGGGACTGTTGCCCTTGCCGTCCAGCACCCCGGCCGCATCGGGTATTGCCCGGGTCTTCTCGTAACCGGCGAAGCCGCCAACGTTCAGCCCGGCGGTGTGGCTCAACAATCGGCGAATCGTTACCTTCTCGGTTCGGTTGGGTTCGCTTGAAGGAACCTTCCACGTGCGAAGATAGTCGTTCACATCCCGATCGAGGTTCAGGCCTTTGGATTGGACCAGGGTCATCACGGCAAAAGCGGTGACCGATTTGCTGATGGAAGCCGCCTGGAAACGCGTATGCACATCGACGCCTTGGAACCGTCGACTATCGGTGGATCCATAGCCCTTTGCCCAGATGACGTGCCGGTCATCGAAAATGGCCACGCTGACGCCGGGGACGCCAAGCAATGCCATGCGCTCGTTGAGATTGTAGGTCCTTCGCGTTTCATCGGCCAGAACGACCCGCGGTATCAGGCCATTCTCGATGCTCACGATCTCCGCAGCAGACAGGTTGGCGGGAGCAGCCGGAGCGACTTGAGCCAACGCTCCGCCACAACAGGCAATCGAAAAGACCGCGCATCCAATGCCACGATACATGCGTCCCCCTCCAGGTCCCCGAGCTTCCAACTCTTCGGTGTGCGCATCGAGTATGGCCGGCGCGTGACAAAGCCCCAAGCGGATACTTCCGAACCTTCCGTCAGAATGGCTTCAGGGGAGCCAGCACATGGCCCCGGGCGCAGCGCTTGGGGCACAGAGCGCGGTGGACGCCCTGCGCCTCACGCCACCTTGAACCCTTCCCGGTTCATCGCCTGGGTCAGCGCCCGGTTCTTCTCGTCGCTCAGCTGGGCGCGCAGCATCGGGAACAGGCGCAGCTCCTCTTCCTCCATATGCGCCTCGATCTCGGCGCGGAACCGGCGGATCCTGGCGATCCAGTCGGGCGAGGCGGTGGGGATGCTCTCCAGCTCGTAGAGATGCTGCTTCACATAGCCATGCTCCTTGGTGAGCTGATCGGCGGCATCGCGTTGCCCGGCCTCGCGCAGCGCCGGATAGATGACATTCTCTTCCTCCACCGCATGCTTCATCAGCGCGTGCTTCAGATGCGCGAGCAGCAGGTTGCGCTTGGTCGAGGAATGCTCGTCGGTGGCCTCGATCTGGCCGAACACCTTGCGCAGCGCTTCATGCTCGGTGGCGAGCGCCTCGTCCCAATTGCCCGCGAGCAGGCTTGGCGCCTGCACCACGGCCTTGCGCCCGAGCAACGCCAGCACGCCCAGCGCCATGCCGCCCGCCGCGGCACCGGCGATCACGCCGAGATTGTGCGTGGTGCTCGTCCGCTTGGATCCGGTGAAGCGGCCCTTGCTGTCCCGCGTGGCGGTGGTGGTCGTCATGGCGCTCGACTCCGATGTTACGCTGTCGGCGCAACAACGAAGCGCGGCGGGGGGCGTTCCGGTCAGCGCCGGGCGGCGGCGGCCATTTCGGCACTGCGGCGCGCCGATGCGCCGAGCGTGGCGCGCAGCAGCGCCGCGAGCGCATCGTCCGCGTCGAGCACGTCGAGCCCCTTGCGGGTCGTGCCGCCCGGGCTGGCCACCCGATCGACGAGCGCCGAAGGCGGCGCGTCGGCCTGGGCAGCGAGCAGCCCCGCCCCTTCCACCGTGGCGATGGCAAGCCGCAGCGCCTGTTCCTCGCCGAACCCGATCGAAACCCCGCCCGCCGCGAGCGCATCGATGAAGCGATAGACAAAGGCCGGCCCGCAGCCGGCGAGCACGCCGAGCCGGTCCAGCCCCGCCTCGTCGCCCCACTCGACCAGCCCGAGCGGCTGCATCAGCGCGTCGACAACGGCGCTGCGATCGCCGGCCAGGCCGACCACGCCCTTGCCGATCGCGACCGGCAGGTTGGGCATGGCGCGGACGATCGCTCCGGCCCGGAACCGGCCCGCGAGCGAGGCCAATTCGACCCCGGCGAGGATGGAGACGAGGAGCGGCACGCCGGCGATGCGATCGCCATGGGCCTCGGCGACCGCGTCGATCTGCTGCGGCTTCACGCCGAGCATCACCGCCTGTGGAAGCGGGCCCTCGGGCAAGGCCCTGCCCTGGCGCACGCCCTCGGGCAGCGCGCGATCCTGGCGGTTGACGACGAACACCGTTGCGGGATCCACCGTCCCGGCATCGATCCAGCGGCGCAGCATCGCGCCCGCCATGTTGCCGCAGCCGACCAGCCAGAGGCCGGCCGGGGGCGTGGCGCTCACGCCTCGCCCTGCGTTTCGATGAGCGCGGAGGCCAGCGCGTCCTGCGGGGTCTTGCCGCCCCACAGCACGAACTGGAACACGGGATAGAAACGCTCGCACTCGTCGATCGCGCTCTCCACCAGCAGCTCCGCCTGGGCCAGGCTCAGCGTCGGCTCCTCGCCGTCGATCAGCGCGGCGTGGCGGAACAGCAGGATGCCGCTCTGCGACCAGAGCTCGAAATGGCCGATCCAGAGCTGCTCGTTGACCAGGCCGATCGTCTCATAGACCGCCATGCGGCGCTCGTCGGCCACGCGGATGTCCGGAAAGGCGAGGAACTGGAGCACGCCGTCGTCCTCGCGCCAGATCGCGCGCAGCTCATATTCCGTCCAGCTGCCCTTCACCTTCGCCACGATCTCGTCTTCCTCGCGGCTGTGCGTCCAGCCATGCGCGGCGAAATAGCTTTCGAGCATGTCGATAGGGGCTGCGTCGTCGCGGTCGAATTCCGCTTCGTCGAGCATCAGTTTCTCCACTGGGGCCGGATTGCTTGGGCAGAATCTGCCAACCGCATCGGGCCCGCACAAGCACGGGGTTCACAACCCTGCGCAAAAGCTGTGGACAAGGTGTTTATGCTTGTCCCGCCGGCTTTTTAGGCGATTTCGGCGCCTTGGGTGCTGCCGCCGGCTTGGCAGCGCCGCCCAGCTGTGCCTCGAGCGCGGCGAGGCGCGCGTGGAGCGCCTCGTTCTCGTCGCGCGCGGCCACGGCCATCGCCTTCACCGCTTCGAATTCCTCGCGGGAAACAAAGTCCATCCCGCCGATCCATTCGCGGGCACGCTCGCGCGCGGCGCCTTCGGTCTCGCGGGCGACGCCGGCCAGCGTGCCCGCCGCGCCGTTCACGAACTTCACGAAATCGTCGAACAGGCGGTTGTCGGTCTGCATTTCAAATTCCTCGCGCGATCACTTGATCTGTACTTCGTCAGCCGAACGCGAAGATACAAGGCTTCCCGCGTTCGGATTGAGCTCGTGGATCTGGTAGAGAAGCACCCCGGCGAACGCGATCCAGGCCAGATAGGGGACCAGCAGCACCGCGGCGAAGGTGCGGATGCGCGCGAAGAGGACGAAGGTGACCAGCGCGAGCACGAACAGCGCGCCCAGGATCGCCAGCGCCGGCACCACCTGGTGCATGCCGAAAAAGACCGGCGACCAGACGAGGTTCACCACCATCTGCACCGCGAAGACGGTCAGCGCCGGCCCGCGCAGCGTCGATCCGCGCGCGTTGATGATCATCGCCAGCGCCAGCCCCATCAATATGTAGAGCGCGGTCCAGGCCGCCGGGAAGACCCATTCCTCCGGCATGATCGCGGGCTTCACCAGCCGCGCGAACCACGGATTGGCGCTGCCCGACGGCGCCATGCGCGCCGAGGTGAAGCCGAGCAGCAGGATGAACGGCACCGTGACCACGGCCCATCGCAGATAGGCGAGCCGCAGCTGCCCCTTCGATGCGATTTCCCTCAACGCGCCCTCCGGTTAAATCCTGTGGGCGCAAGGGCTATGTTGCAGCGCGCCGAAACGCAAGCGTTGCCGTTATGTTTCGCGCGTCGCGGCGATCAGGAATTCGACATTCCCCTCGGGCCCGGTGATCGGGCTGGCAGTGACGCCGGCGACGGCCCAGCCCTGCGCGGCGACCCAGTCGGACACTTCGCGGCAGACGCGTTCGTGCACGGCGGCATCGCGGACCACCCCGCCCTTGCCCACTTCGTCGCGCCCGGCCTCGAACTGCGGCTTGATCAGCGCGACCAGCCGGGCGCCGGGCCGGGCGAAGCGGAACGGCACCTCGAGCACCTTGGCCAGGCCGATGAAGCTCGCGTCGCAGACGATCAGGTCCACCGGCTCGGGGATGTGCCCGTCGGTCAGGATCCGCGCGCTGGTCTGCTCATGGACGACGACGCGCGGATCCTGGCGCAGCTTCCAGGCGAGCTGGTTGGTGCCGCTGTCCACCGCATAGACGCGCGCGGCGCCGTTGCTCAGCAGCACGTCGGTGAAGCCGCCGGTCGAGGAGCCGACGTCGATCGCCACCGCCCCCGTCACATCCCAGCCGAAATGCGCGAGCGCGTGCGCCAGCTTGATCCCCCCGCGCGACACCCAGGGATGGTCGCGCCCGCGCACGTCGAGCACCGTCTCCTCGGGGAATTGCTGGCCGGGCTTGTCGACCTTGCGGTCGCCGGCGAAGACCAGGCCGGCCATGATCAGCGCCTGGGCACGCGTCCGGCTCTCGGCAAGGCCGCGGTCCACGAGCATCTGGTCGGCGCGCTGCTTGGGCATTGCCAGCCTTTAGGTGCAACCGCCCCGGATGCAAAGCCGCCCGGCAAATGGCCCGCCCCAACGGCCCGCCGCAACCCGGCTTCGATCCGGCGCAACCCATATTGCCCATTAAAATAGTGGGAATAAATTGAAGCTCCGGCCTGCCCTCCCGTTGGAGTGCAATTGCAATGAGTATCTTCGCTCCGTTTGACGAACATTCGCCGCTCGTCCTCACCGTCCCCGGGCTCGGTGGCTCGGGGCCCTCGCACTGGCAGACGCTCTGGGAGCAGTCCCGCCCCGATACCAGCCGGGTCGAGCTCGGCATGTGGGATACGCCGCATCGCAATGCCTGGGTGACCAGGCTCGACCAGGCGATCCGCGGTGCCCAGGCGCCGGTGGTGCTCGCCGCGCACAGCCTGGGCTGCCTCGCCGTCGCCTGGTGGGCGGAGCTCTCGCCCCAGCCCTTTGGCTGGCCGGTGGCGGGAGCGTTGCTGGTGGCCCCCGCCGATGTCGACCGGCCTGACGTGAAGTCCGAGCTTGCCGGCTTCGCGCCCGCCCCGGCCAGGCCGCTGCCCTTCCCCTCGATCACGGTGGCGAGCCGCGACGATCCCTGGATCGGCTTCGATCGCGCCCGCGAACTGGCCAAGGGCTGGGGCAGCTTCTTCGTCGATGCCGGCCCGCAGGGGCACCTCAACGCCGCCAGCGGCATCGGCTGGTGGCACGAGGGGCAGGAGCTGCTCGACCGGGTGCTCGATGCCGCATCGGATCGGTCCGGCCGGGTCCGGACCGCGGCGGAAGCGCGCTCGCTGCTCGCGATCAATGCCACGGAAGCCGCCCAGGCGCATTATCTGGGCCGGCATGCGTGATTCGGCGTGTGGCCGGTGCTTCCGGACGCACGCCACTGGTAACTGCCCGCAAATCCCCTAAATAGGGAATGCGGGCGTGGCCGGGTGGCGTACCCTAGAGCGTCACCCGGCCTACCCGCGCCTTTTTCCTTCCGCCGGCCGCTCCACCCGGGTACACCGGTGTCATGGATCGTCGCGACCTGCTCGCCGCCGCCGGACTGGCCGGCCCGCTGCTCCCGCTTGCCGCCAGGGCCGCGTCCGATACGCCGCCCGGCCCGGTCGCTCCGGATGCGCGCGTCAACCTCTGGCCGGGAGAGGCGCCGGGCCTGCTCGACCAGGCGTTGCGGGACCATGTCGTGGTCCGCGGCGCCGATCCGGGCTTTCCCGATCGCGCGATGGAGCATGTCCGCACGCCGCGGCTCGACATATTCCAGGCCGCCCGGCCGAACGGCGCCGCGATGCTCGTCATTCCCGGCGGCGGCTATGCCCGCGTGGTGATCGACAAGGAAGGCTATGAGCTGGGCCCCTGGCTCGCCGCGCGCGGGATCACCGCCTTCGTGCTCTTCTACCGCCTGCCCGGCGACCCCTGGCGCGACCCGGGCAACGTCGCCCTTGCCGATGCCCAGCGCGCCATGCGGCTGATCCGGCATCGCGCCGCCGAGTGGAAGGTCGACCCCGCCCGCGTCGGCGCCATGGGCTTTTCGGCCGGCGGGCATCTTTGCGCCGATCTCGCGGCGCGCTTCGGCCGCACCTCCTATGCGCCGATCGACCGGGCCGACACGCTCGACGCGCGCCCGTTCGTCGCCGCGCCGATCTATCCGGTCGTCACGATGGACCCGGACTTCGCGCATATGGGCTCGCGCACCCTGCTCATCGGCAAGGAGGCCACGCCCGCCCTGGCCGCCGAACACTCCCCCGAGCGCCAGGTCGGGGCCCATACGCCGCCCAGCTTCCTCTGCCATGCCGAGGACGACGCCACCGTGCCGGTCCGGAACACGATCGCCCTGCGCGCCGCCCTGAGGGCCGCCAAGGTGCCGGTGGAGACGCATCTGTTCGAGCAGGGCGGCCACGGCTTTGGCTGGGGTCCGCGCACCCTGGGCAAGCCCGCGCACGCCTGGCCCGAGCTGTTCCTCGCCTGGGCCAGGGGGCACGGCCTGCTGGGTTAGGGTCGATCGACATTCAGGCCAAGGGTGTAGCCTGGCGGGCCGGAACATTTCGAACCAGCCTCTTGCGTCACCCTGAGCTTGCTTGGCGCGTATCCCGCAAAGGCAAGTGCCCCCATTCCGTCATCCCCGCGCCGGCGGGGATTCAGGGCCAGGCGCGGCACAGGCGCAAGGAATTCCTGGCACTTCCGGAGAGCGTTCGCGCGGTAGCGCCGATATCCCGCAACTACCCTGGATCCCCGCCTGCGCGGGGATGACGGCTATCGGGAGCGGAAGGGACAGAGCTGAATATCGATCCGTCCCAGGCCCGGGCGCGACGACGGTGGAACCCGCAACCATTTTCGCCGCATGTTATGTTGTATCTTCAACTCGCTTGCCCTATATCCGCGCCATGCCGGTGAGTCTTCCGTTGGCCCGCTTGTGGGGCGGCATCGATGCGCGCCTCGATCGTATCGCGATCGGGATCAGCGGGCTGTGCCTCGTCCATTGCGTCACCACCACCATATTGCTCACCGTGATCTCCTCGGCCGGCGGCCTGCTCAACCCGGCGATCCACGAAATCGGCCTCACCCTCGCGATCGGCTTCGGCGCCTTCGCGCTGGTCAAGGGCGTGATGTCGCATGGCTATATGGCCCCGGCGGTCGTCGGCGCCTTCGGGCTCGGCATCATGGCCGGCGCATTGTCGCTGCCGCATGGCGATTTCGAGATTTTCTGGACTTTGGTGGGCGTCAGCCTGGTCGCGCTGGGCCATGATCTCAACCGGCGCGCCACCTACTGAACTTGCCGCGAGGGGCCTGCGAGCCTACATCTGATCCATGCACGCGCACGACCATCACGAGCATCACGGCAACGATCTGACCAAGGCTGCCCAGGCGACGCTGGAGAAATCCGGCGAGCAATGGACGACCATGCGCGAGCGGGTGTTCGAAGCGCTGGCGGGCTTCGACAAGCCGGCCTCCGCCTATGACATCGCCGAGGCCGTCTCCAGGGCGGAGGGGCGCCGCGTCGCCGCCAACAGCGTCTACCGCATCCTCGACCTGTTCGTCGGCGCCAATCTCGCGCGGCGGGTGGAGAGCGCCAACGCCTATATGGCGAACACGCATCCCGACTGCCTGCACGACTGCATCTTCCTGGTCTGCGACAATTGCGGACAGACCACGCATATCGACGACGACTCGATCACCAGGACGGTGCGCGCCGCCGCCAAGGACATGGGCTTCTCGCCCGAGCGCCCGGTGATCGAAGTGCGCGGCAAATGCGCGGATTGCGACTGACCGCTCTCCCTGCACGGCGTCTGCACGCAAAATCCACACGCGCAAGGTTCGACTTCCCGGAATCGGAAGAGTAAGGGCAGTTGGATGGCCGATCTACCCAGCACGCCGCTGCTCGATACCGTCGATACACCCGAGGACCTGCGCAAGCTCGATCCGAAGCAGCTTCGCCAGCTCGCCGACGAGCTGCGCGCGGAAACCATCTCGGCCGTGGGCTCGACCGGCGGGCATCTCGGCTCCGGGCTCGGCGTCGTCGAGCTGACGGTCGCCATCCACTACGTCTTCAACACGCCCGACGACCGGCTGATCTGGGACGTCGGGCACCAATGCTATCCGCACAAGATCCTCACCGGCCGCCGCGACCGGATCCGCACGCTGCGCCAGGGCGGCGGGCTCTCCGGCTTCACCAAGCGCAGCGAGAGCGAATACGACCCGTTCGGCGCCGCCCATAGCTCGACTTCGATCAGCGCCGCGCTGGGCTTCGCGATCGCCAACAAGCTGAGCGACAAGCCGGGCAAGGGCATCGCGGTGATCGGCGACGGCGCGATGAGCGCGGGCATGGCCTATGAGGCGATGAACAATGCCGAGGCCGCGGGCAACCGGCTGGTGGTGATCCTCAACGACAACGACATGTCGATCGCGCCGCCGGTGGGCGGCCTCTCCGCCTATCTGGCGCGGATGGTGTCGTCGTCCGAATATATGGGCCTGCGCAGCCTGGCGAAGCGCGCGATCCGCAAATTCTCGCGGCGCCTGACCACGGCGGCGGGCAAGACCGAGGAGTTCGCCCGGGGCCTCGTCACCGGCGGCACGCTCTTCGAGGAGCTCGGCTTCTATTATGTCGGCCCGATCGACGGCCATAATCTCGAGCATCTGATCCCGGTGCTGGAGAATGTCCGCGATGCCGAGGAAGGCCCCATCCTCGTCCATGTCGTCACCAAGAAGGGCAAGGGCTATGCCCCGGCCGAGGCGGCGGCGGACAAATATCACGGCGTCCAGAAGTTCGACGTGATCACCGGCACCCAGGCCAAGGCGCCGCCGGGCCCGCCCGCCTATCAGAACGTCTTCGCCGACCAGCTGATCAAGGATGCCGAGCACGATCCCCGGATCGTCGCGATCACCGCCGCCATGCCCTCGGGCACCGGCGTCGACCGCTTCGCCAGGGCCTATCCGGACCGCACCTTCGACGTCGGCATCGCCGAGCAGCACGCGGTGACCTTCGCCGCCGGGCTGGCGGCGCAGGGCATGCGCCCCTTCTGCGCGATCTATTCGACCTTCCTGCAGCGCGCCTATGACCAGGTCGTGCACGACGTGGCGATCCAGAACCTGCCGGTGCGCTTCGCGATCGACCGCGCGGGCCTGGTCGGCGCGGACGGCGCGACCCATGCCGGCAGCTTCGACATCGCCTATCTCGCCACCCTGCCCAACATGGTGGTGATGGCCGCGGCCGACGAGGCCGAGCTGGTCCATATGACGCACACCGCCGTGCTGCACGACAGCGGCCCGATCGCGCTGCGCTATCCGCGCGGCAACGGCACCGGCGTGGCGCTTCCGCAAGTTCCGCAACGGCTCGAGATCGGCAAGGGCCGCATCGTCCGCGAGGGCAAGACCGTGGCGATCCTCTCGCTCGGCACGCGCCTGGGCGAGGCGCTCAAGGCGGCCGACACGCTCGAGGCCAAGGGGCTCTCGACCACGGTCGCCGACCTGCGCTTCGCCAAGCCGCTCGACGAGGCGCTGATCCGCCGCCTGCTCGCCACCCATGAGGTGGCGGTGACGATCGAGGAAGGCGCGATCGGCGGCCTGGGCGCGCACGTCCTCACCATGGCGAGCGACCAGGGCCTGATCGATACGGGCCTCAAGCTGCGCACGATGCGCCTGCCGGACCTGTTCCAGGACCAGGACAAGCCCGAGCTGCAATATGCCGAGGCGGGCCTCAACGCCGACAACATCGTCGACACCGTGCTGAAGGCGCTGCGCTGGAACGAAACCCCGGTGAGCGACGGCGCGCGGGCCTGATCCTTCTTCTCCCTCTCCCCTGAAGGGTAGGGGGAGCAAAGCCCCAATAGCCCCAGGTTATGGCCATCGAACCTATGTTCCGATGGACAGCCGCATTTGCCCGGACCACCCTCCGCGCCAAAGCGCCATCCGGGGAATATCCAATGCTGAACCGCCGTGCCTTTCTGCTGAGCTCGACCACGGCGCTGCTCACCGGCGCCGCGGCCGCGGCCGCGCCCCGGCTGGTCGCCGCCAAGCAGCAGAGCGTGCGCGGGGCGAGCGCGCCGATCGAGATCGTCGACGACGAATGGGGCACGCCGCACATTCGCGCCGCGACGATCCCCGACGCGTTCTTCGGCCAGGGCTATGTCGTCGCGCGCGACCGGCTGTTCCAGATCGACCTGTCGCATCGCCGCGAACTGGGCCGGCTCGCCGAGGCGTTCGGCGCGCGCTTCGCCCGGCACGACGCCAATGCCCGCCTCTTCCACTATCGCGGCGACATCGACGCCGAGCTGCGCCGCGTCCCCGCCGATGTGCTGGCCTGCGCCCGGGCCTATGTCGCCGGCATCAACGCGCGCATCGACGAAGTGATCGCCGACCCCTCGCTGCTGCCGCTCGAATATCGCATTCTGCAGATCGTCCCGATCCGCTGGGACCTGCGCGACCTGGTGCGCGCCCGCGAGGCCTCGAGCGGCAATGTCGACGACGAGATCCGCCGCGCCCGCCTCGCCGCCCTGGGGCTGCTCGATCTCGACGCGATCGTCGCGCCGCTTCGCCCGGCCTGGACGATGAAGGTGCCCGACGGGCTCGACGCCGCGGCGGTGAGCACGGCCGACCTGGGCGTGCTCAACATCGACAGCCTGCCCTGGGCCGAGCTCACCGGCCAGGACCCGGCGGCGGCTTCCGCCGAGCGCGCCAATGCCGGCAGCAACGCCTGGACGGTATCGCCCTCGCGCACCGCCACCGGCCGGCCGATCCTGGCCAACGACCCGCATCTCGGCATCGGCGGGTTCAGCCCGCGCCACGTCGCGCACCTGACCGCGCCGGGGCTCGACCTGATCGGCGGCGGCGCGCCCGGCCTGCCCGGCATCATGCAGGGCCATACCGATCGCTTCGCCTTTGGCCGCACCAATTTCCATATCGACCAGGGCGACCTGTTCGTCCTCGAGCTCGATCCGGCCGATCCCGAGCGCTATCGCCATGACGGCGGCTGGAAACGGTTCGACCGGGTGGAGGAAGCGATCGCGGTGAAGGGCGGCGCGCCCGTCACGGTGACGCTGCGCTATTCGGTCCAGGGTCCGGTGCTCTCGCACGATCCCGCGAAGCGCCGCGCCACCGCGCTCGCCACGATCGCGATGCAGCCCGGCGGCGACGGCGCCTTCGCGATGATCGCGATCAACCTGGCCAGGGACTGGGACGGCCTGCGCAAGGCCTTCGCCCTCCACCCCTCGCCCACCAACTTCCATTATGCCGATGTCGACGGGAATACCGGCTGGCAGGTGATCGGCTTCGTGCCGGTGCGCAAGCGGGGCGACGGGCTGCTCCCGGTGCCCGGCGACGGGCGCTACGACTGGACCGGCATGCGCAAGTTCGAGGCGCTGCCGAGCGTCTACAACCCCGCCAAGGGCTGGTTCGCCTCGGCCAACCAGAACAACCTGCCCGCCGACTGGCCGCGCGACCGCATCCCGGCCTTCTCCTTCCGCGATCCCTATCGCTATGACCGCATCGCCGAAATGCTCGCTTCCCAGCCGAAGCACACATTGGCCGACAGCGCCGCGCTCCAGCACGACACGCTCTCCACCCCGGCGCGCCAGTTCCTCGCGCTGCTGCCCCAGGCCCCCTCGCCCGCCGCCCGGCCCGCGGTGGAGATGCTGCGCGGCTGGAACGCGCGGATCGACCGCGACAGCGGCGCCGCCGCGCTGTTCGAGGCGGTCTGGCGCGAGGCCGGCAAGCGCATGCTCGCCGCGATCGTGCCGGCCCGCGCCAGGGGGCTGATCCCCGGCATCGCGCCGTCGATCCTGCTCGACGCGCTGGCCAGGCCGGACGCGCGGCTGGGCGCCGATCCGGTCGCGGCGCGCGACGCGATGCTCGATGCGGCGCTGGCCGCCGGCTGGGCCGTGACCCGCGAGAAGCTCGGCCCCGATCCCGCCGCCTGGCGCTATGGCGCGCTCCACCAGGTGCGCCTGCGCCATCCGCTCTCCGCCATCCCCGCCATCGCCAGGGCCTTTCCGGCGATCGAGGGCGAGGGCTCGGGCGGCGACGGCTATACCGTCATGGCGCGCTGGCTCGGCGCCGGCCCGGGCTGGCAGGTCGGCGGCGGCGCGAGCTATCTCCAGGTGATCGACGTCGGCGCCTGGGACAATTCGCTGATGCTGATCCTGCCCGGCCAGTCGACCGATCCGCGCTCGCCGCATTATCGCGACCAGTATCGCAACTGGGCGGAGGGGCGGATGCAGCCCATGCCGTTCAGCCGCGCCGCGGTCGACGCCCGCGCCGCCGCGCGCACCACGCTGAGGCCCGCATGAGGCGCGCCGCGCCGCTCCTGCTTGCCGCCACTCTCGCCGCCGCCCCGGCCGCCGCGCAGGATCGCGGCAGCGACAGGGCGCTCGACCGGGCAGTGGCCGATTTCCGCGCGCTCCACCGCGCCGAGGTCGCCAGGGCCGGGATCGCGGGCAGCAGCTTCTATGTGATCCGCGACGGCCGCACGATCGTCGCCGACCATATCGGCGAACAGGATGCCGAGGCGCATGTGCCGGTCGACGCGCGCACCATCTACCATTGGGCGTCGATCACCAAGACGATGACCGGCATCGCGATCATGCAGCTGCGCGACCGCGGGCTGGTGAAGCTCGACGACCCGATCATCCGCTACGTCCCCGAGCTCGCCGGAGTGCACGACCCGTTCGGCGATCCGGGCGCGATCACTCTCCGCCAGCTGATGAGCCACAGCGCCGGCTTCCGGAACGGCACCTGGCCGTGGCGCGACAAGCCATGGCAGCCCTTCGAGCCCCCGGGCTGGAAACAGCTCGAGGCGATGATCCCCTATACCGAGGTGCAGTTCAAACCGGGCAGCCGGTTCGGCTATTCCAATCCCGGCATCGTCTATCTCGGCCAGGTGATCGAGCGGCTCTCGGGCGAGGATTTCGAAGTCTATGTCGACAAGAACATCCTGCGCCCGCTCGGCATGCAATCGAGCTATTTCGACCGGACCCCGCCCTATCTCCTGCCCCACCGCGCCCACAGCTATTACATCCAGGGCGGCAAGCGTGTGCCGGCCCCGTTCGACGCCGATACCGGCGTGACCGTCTCGAACGGCGGGCTCAACGCGCCGCTGCCCGACATGGCGAAATATGTGGCCTTCCTGCTCGGCGATCCCAAGCGCGGCGCCGAATATGACCTCGTCCTCAAGCGCGCCTCGCTCGAGGAGATGTGGCGGCCGGTGATCAGCGCGGGCGAGGATTTCACCCAGGGACGGATGGCGCCGACCACCTGGAGCGGCCTGTCCTTCTTCCTCGACAGGACCGACGGCATCCGCATCGTCGGGCATAATGGCGACCAGAACGGCTTCCGCGCCTATCTGAGCCTGTGCCCCGACCAGCATCTGGGCACGCTGCTCGCCTTCAACACCGAGACGCGCGGCGTGGAGAATGATCCGGGCAACCGCGACATGCCGGAATCGCGCATCGCGCTGGCGACGGACGGGCTGTGCAAGGCAGTGGCGAAGGGCGGGAAATAAGGCGATTAATAAGGCACCGTCCCGGTTTTTCGTCATCCCCGCGAAGGCGGGGATCCAGGGTAGCGCAGGGCTATCGATGCCATCGAGCGCACGCTCTCCGGAACCGCCTCGGCGAGCCGCACGCCATCAGCCCCTGGCTCTGGATCCCCGCCTTCGCGGGGATGACGGTTAGGAACACGGGGATGACGGTGAAAGGCAGCTATCGCCCTCGCCGCAGCAGCCGCCCGCTCTTCCCTACGCGCACGCCGCCCTCGAAAGCGGGCTTCCCATTCACCATCACCAGGTCGAACCCCTCGGCCGTGGCAAAGGGATCGACATAGGTGGAGCGCGCCTTCACCTTTGCCGGATCGAACAGGATCAGATCGGCCTTCGCCCCGGCGCGGATCACGCCGCGATCGGCCAGGCGCAGGATATGGGCGGGATAGCCGGTGCCCTTGCGGACCATCTCCTCGATCGTGAGCGTGCGGTCGCGCACCACATATTCCTCGACCAGCTTGGCATAGGTGCCGGTCGCGCGCGGATGGCGCATGCCCGGCCCGCCATCGGTGGAGAAGGCGACGTGCGGGTCGACCAGCAGCACGTCCTGCAATGCCTTGTCCTGGGTGAAATGCGCGCCCGATCCGCTCTGCGGGCCGATCTTGATCAGGAAGTCGGCATAATCGAGCCCGGCCTCCCGCGCCGCCTGGGCCAGCGTCTTGCCGGCATAGGGCCTGGTGCCGATCAGCAGCGCCTCCGGCCCGCCGCGCCGGGTCATGCGCTGCACCAGATAGTCGCGCAGCTCCTGCCGCCGCTCGGCGACCACCCTGGCATAGTCCGTCGGCGGCAGCGCCCATTTGGGGAACAGGATCGCGATGCCGGTATAGCCGGCCTCATAGGGATATTGATCGGCGGTCAGGTCGATCCCCTGGCGGCGCTTCTCGGCCAGATAGGCGAGCAGCTCGCGGGCCCGCGCCTCGCCCTTGCCGAAGACGACCTTGAGGTGCGAGATGTGCGGCCGCGCCGGCAGCGACGAGGCGATCAGCTCGTCGATCGAGGCCTTGATATCCTCGTCATTTTCCGAGCGCATATGGCTCATCACCACGCCGCCATGGCGCGCCACCACCTTGCCGAGATTGGTCAGCTCCGCGGTCTCCGAATAGATGCCCGGCACATATTCCAGGCCATAGGACAGGCCGAACGCCCCCGCCCCCAGCTCGGCATCGAGCTGCGCCGCCATCCGCGCGAGCCCGGCCGCGTCGGGGCGGCGGACCGAATCCGGCACGCCCGCCGCGCGGCGCAGCGTGCCATGGCTGGCGAGCAACGCGACATTGACGTCGATCGCCGCGCGATCGACCGCGGCCATCCAGCTCCGCGGATCGAGATCCTTGCCGAGCCGGGGCCCGCTGCCGTCCTGGCCAAGGGTGATCGTGGTCACGCCCATCGCGAGAAAGGCCTCGTAGCTGTCGTCCAGCGGATCGCCATGGCTGTGCATGTCGATGAAGCCGGGCGCGAGCACCCGCCCCTCCCCGGCGATGATCCGCACCGCCGAGCCTCCCGCCGAAGCGGGCGCGACCTCGATGATCCGGTCGCCGGCGACCAGCACATTGGCGAGCCGGGGCGCCGCGCCCGTCCCGTCGACGAGCAGCACTTCGCGGAACAGGGTCTCGGGCTCGGCCGCCAGCGCGATCAGGCCCGGCCAGCTCGCCAGCCCCCCGGCCGCCACGGCCCCGCCAATCGCCTGCCGCCGTGTCAACCGCTGGGTCATTGCCCGCTTCCCCCTGTTTTTCGACCTCGAAGGCCGACTATGCGCGGAAGCGGCGCGAAGACGAATCCCTAAAAATGATTAACCTCATTGCTTCCGCGCATGGATCGCCCGTCGGGCGCCGTGAATACGCCCGGTCCGGTTGATACCCGCGGCGCGGCCACATGCCGCGAACGCGACGCTGTGCTGGGCGCTTGCTCAGGCGCGGCGGAGGAAGACCCCTCCGCTGCGACGGACCTCCCATAGGCGCATCAGCCGCAGCCTTCGGTCCTGAAGCTCCGACAAACGGATGGCACCAGCGGCGTCGAGCGAGCCGTGAACCTTCCTGCCGATCAGCTCCTCGACCTCGCGATCGATATCCGCTTCGGGCGATTGAGACGCTAGATACTCCATGCGCATCTCCTTTGGCTTACGGGGTTGAACCAGAGCTGACTGGCGCCGGTGGCGAGGACGAAGCTCCGCGCGCCTTATCGACGGCATCGTACATTGCAACTGCCAGCGCGCAAAACGCCGCCAGCATGCGAATGGGCTCATCGTTCTTGAAGCCGGCTCGGCCATCAGCAGAAAAATGATCCGCCTGATCATTGGTTGCGTTCACCACGCCCCAGGGCTTGGAGCGCCCTGCCACTAATATAGGAACGGATACCATCGATATGTACCGATCCGCGTCAAATGGATTGGAGAAACCCTGCGGCCCGAAGATCGCCTGCATGCCTTCCGCACGAAGGTCCGGTATGACGACCTCACGCCGGTTGGTATACGCGATGCCCGCAATGCCGACGCCCTCTGGCCAGCTACGAGCCTGTCCGACCTGACAGGGAATGGCGCGATCATGCACCAAGCAGCGCAACTGATCTCGACCTGTGACGGCATCCAACTCGGAGCGGTAGACGCCGATGGTCCACCGATCCGATTGCCTAAAACCGGCCGCAACCGCCAGCTGACGCTTCACGGTGTCGAACGCAGTCGTGATCAGCATATCCACATCGGCAGGGGTTGGATTCAGTGCCTGTTCAAAGGCGCTGCGGAGCGAAAGCGCAGCCTGGAACGTTGCGGAGAGGCGGTCATTGGCATCGAAAAATGCCTCGATCGTCGCAGCTTCGGCCGCCAGATCTTCAGCCTTGGCCAGGGCTTCATCTGCGGTCTTGATCGCGGTCGCGGCATCCTGCTCGGTCAACAGGATGAAAAGGCCGCCGATAAATACAATTCCTGTCGCGATGATGCCCACAAGTTGTGCGGCGTCCGGCTTGCCGCCTAACGGCCAGGTACAGAATTGGGCAATACCCGCGGCCAACGCGCCGCCAGCTACCAGCACACTCCTGACAAACTTGCTCGCTCTCTGGACGGCCCCTGAGTGTGCCGAGCGCACCTCTCGAAGCCTACCCCTGATCTCCCCAATATCCACAGCCACCCCCTAAGTCGATGGTGCGTGCGGGTGGCGGTATTTGTCAATATTCCGTTCAATCGCCAATTCCACCAATCGCGGACGCGCTATCGATTTCGAGGGAATCCCAGTGTTCGCGCAAGTAAACTCTTCGACCATCGCGGAAGTCCGCCGCGTGAAGTCAATGTCCAGCTTATTTCTACACCTTTCGGAGCGCTCCAACATCGCCAGGCAAAAGATTAGACCGCCCACGATTCCAGGATCGAAATCCGTTACATCGGAAGCCATGCCATCCCCCCTCACCCGATCAGAACAAGATGAGAACATCTAGGGTCCTACATGTCAACGGGCCCGTTGCGTGCCCGATGTGCCAATAATCAAATCGGTCCGGATCGGGACTCGCCTTGGCCACGCATCGGAACTAGACCTCCGGCCCGTGCTCCAGATGACTTCGCTTCCCGCCTCCGCCCGTCCCCGCGCCCTTGCCCATTGGCTGTTCGCCGTCGCGGCGCTGATCGTGCTGATGGTGGTGATCGGCGGCATTACCCGGCTCACCGAATCCGGCCTGTCGATCACCGAGTGGAAGCCGCTGTCGGGCGCCGTCCCGCCGCTCACCGATGCGCAGTGGCAGGCCGAGTTCGCCCACTACCAGCAGATCGGCCAGTATCAGCAGCTCAACCGCGGCATGTCGCTGGCCGAGTTCAAGAACATCTTCTTCTGGGAATATCTCCACCGGCTGCTCGGGCGGGTGATCGGGCTCGCCTTCTTCCTGCCCCTGGTCTGGTTCGCCGTCCGCCGCGCGATTCCGAAGGGCTATGGCTGGCGGCTGACCGCGCTGCTCGCGCTGGGCGGGCTGCAGGGCGCGCTCGGCTGGTGGATGGTCCAGTCCGGGCTCAACAGGACCAGCACCGCGGTCGATCATTTCTGGCTCGCCGCGCACCTGCTCACCGCCCTGTTCACGCTGGGCGGCATCGTGTGGACCGCGCTCGACCTGCTGGCGCTGAACCGCAACCCGGCGGCGCGCCCCGCCCGGCTGACCGGCCTCGCCATCGCGGCGCTGCTCGTGCTGTTCGTCCAGCTCTTCTACGGCGCGCTGGTCGCGGGGCTCGATGCCGGGCTGGTGACCGATCAATGGCCGCTGATGAACGGCCATTTCTTCCCGGGCGTGACCCAGCAGGGCGCGAGCCTGGGCCATGTCCTCTTCTCCGATCCGGCGGTGGTGCATTTCATCCATCGCTGGTGGGCCTGGGTGACGGTGGCCGGGCTGATCCTGCTCGCGCGCAGGGTGCGCGCGGCCAGCCGCCGCGCCTCGATCGCGATCCACAGCGCCTTCGGCACCCAGATCCTGCTCGGCATCGCCACGGTGATGGCCGGGGTGCCGATCTGGCTCGCCGCGCTCCATCAGCTCACCGGCGCGCTGGTGGTGATCGCCGCCGTCTGGGGGGCGCACGTCGCCGGCAGCCGGACCGGCGCTTGAGCGCGCTGACGCTCTTCTACGTGACCTTCGCCAACCGCGCGGATGCCGAGCGGGTGGCGGAAGCCGTGCTGGCCGAGCATCTCGCCGCCTGCGCCAACATCCTCGCCCCCTGCACCTCGCTCTATCTGTGGCACGGCGCGCTGGAGCGGGCGGAGGAAGTGCCGGTGCTGTTCAAGACCCGCCCGATGCTCGCCACCCGGCTGCACGCGCGGATCGCCGCGCTCCACCCCTATGAGCTGCCGGTGATCGAGAGCTGGACCGTGACGGCCGACGAGAAGGTGGGCGCCTGGGCGGAAGGCGAGACGCGCTGATGCTGCTCACCGCGATCGTCCTCCAGGCGAGCGCGGCGGGCTTCGCCCCGCCACTGGATGCGCCGATCCGGGTGGTGACCGAGCGCCGCGAAGATGCCCGCATCTATCGCATGGAGCGCGATGTCCGCTTCACGCGCGAAGGCATGGGCTATCGCGCCGAAGTGATGCTTCGCGCCGGCACGGGCGAAACCGCCGACAGCACCGGTGCCGCCTATGAAGCCGGGTTCGGCGCGCTCGCCGGCAGCACGCTCGTCTTCCATCTCGATCCGCGCGGCGCGATCGTCGCGATCGACGACATGCCGGCCCTGTGGGACCGCTTCTGCCGCCGCGTCGCCGAAGTCGCCGCTGCCCGGCGCACCCTGGCGCCGGCCGAGCGCGAGAAGCTCGCCGCGCGCATCGCCGCTCCGCTCCGCGCGCTGCCGATCGAACGCCAGCGTGCGATGCTCGCCTCGCTCGTGGTGGCGCTGATCGCGGACGAGACGATGACCCCCGGCAGCACGCCGGTCCGCCTGCCGGGCCAATCGGCCTATGGCGGCACGATACCGCTCGAGGGACAGCGCACCGTCGCCGCGCTGCCGGGCGGCCTGTTCCGCAGCACCGTCCGCGCCGATGCCCCCGACGTGACGCTCGAACGGGTGACGGACATGGATCCCCGTACCGGGCTGATCACACGCAACCGCAAGACGCTGCGCATCCGGGCGGGCGGGCTGGAGAAGGTCAGCGTCACGCTGCTCACCGTGGATCCGGCCTCGGAATAGCCCAAGGTATCCAAATACCCGTCAGCAAACCCGCGCTTTTCTTGACTTTCTCCGCGCGAATCGTCAGAGGGCCATCAACCGCGCTGCCCGGAAGGGTGGCGCGCTTGCGTTTCATACTCGAAAGGTCTCGCCCATGAAGGCGCTGATGAAGACCACCAAGTCGGCCAAGCCGGCCGAGGTGGAGAAGAAGTGGCACATCGTCGATGCCGACGGCCTGATCGTCGGCCGCGCCGCCGTCGTGATCGCCAACGTCCTGCGCGGCAAGCACAAGACGAGCTTCACCCCGCACGTCGATTGCGGTGACAACGTCATCGTCATCAACGCGGACAAGATCAGGTTCACCGGCAAGAAGCTGGCGCAGAAGGTGTACTACAAGCACACCGGCTATGCGGGCGGCATCAAGGGGATCACCGCGGGCAAGGTGCTCGAGGGCCGTTTCCCGGAGCGCGTGCTCGAAAAGGCCGTGGAGCGCATGATCCCGCGCGGTCCGCTCGGCCGCCAGCAGATGCGCAACCTGCGCATCTATAACGGTGCCGAGCATCCGCACGAAGCGCAGAACCCGCAGGTCCTCGACATCGCCGGCATGAGCCGCAAGAACAAGGTGGGCGCATAATGTCCGACAACCGCCAGTCCCTTTCCGATCTCGGCGCCATCGCCGCCGGCGAGCAGGCCGTGGCCACCGAGGCCCAGGCTTCGTCCGACAACCGCGCCGAGGCGTATCTCGCAGGCCAGCTGGACGAGCCGTCGACCCCGGCCGTGCTGCGCCAGCAGGAGCTCGACAAGTTCGGCCGCGCCTATGCGACCGGCCGCCGCAAGGACGCCGTCGCCCGCGTGTGGCTGAAGCCGGGCACCGGCAAGATCACGATCAACGGCCGTGACCAGGAAGTCTATTTCGCGCGTCCGACGCTGCGTCTCGTCATCAACCAGGTGTTCGGCATCACCGAGCGCGAGGGCCAGTATGACGTGGTCTGCACCGTCAAGGGCGGTGGCCTTTCGGGCCAGGCCGGCGCGGTGAAGCATGGCATCAGCCAGGCGCTCACCAAGTATGAGCCGGCGCTGCGCACCCCGGTGAAGCGCGCGGGCTTCCTGACCCGCGACAGCCGCACGGTCGAGCGCAAGAAGTACGGCCGGGCCAAGGCTCGCCGCAGCTTCCAGTTCTCGAAGCGCTAAGCGGTTCTTCACGGAACAACGAAGGGGCGGTCCGGCGACGGGCCGCCCTTTTCGTATCTGGCCCAAGCCGCTAGTTTGGCGCCATGTCGCTCGATCACCCCGACACGATCCGTATCCTGGATTTTCTGGCCGAGATCGGGATCCCGGTTTCTCGGGGCGGGATCGCGGGCGACAGCTTCCTGCCCGGCATCGAGATTCGAAGCGGCGGGCTGGTGCTCGACCCCGCCCGCCCCTTCCATCCCGGCGACCTGCTCCACGAGGCCGGCCATGTCGCCGTCACCGATCCCGCCGATCGCCCGACGCTATGCGCGGTCCGCGACGATCCCGGCGAGGAGATGGCGGCCATCGCCTGGTCCTATGCCGCCGCCCGCGCGATCGGGATCGACACGCGCACGCTGTTCCATCCGGATGGCTATCTCGGCGGCGGCGAGGCGCTGGCGCTCGCCTTCGACAACGGCGCGGGCCCGGGGCCGCCGATGCTGCAATATTTCGGCATGGCCGCCGAACCGCATCAGGCCGCGACGCTCGGCCTCCCCGCCTATCCGCAAATGGCGCGCTGGCTGCGCTAGGCGCGCTCCAGCCAGCCGGCGTAATGGACCACCTCGCCGAGCAGCGGCAGGGCCACCCTCACTTCGAAGCGGAAGCGCCCGTCCTCCTGCCATTCGCGCGCGGCGATCCGCGGGCCCAGCAGGCGCGGCATCGGCACGCCGAACGCGCTCCAGCGCCGCAACACCATCCGCAGCCCGTCGCCATCCGAGGGCAGGTCGAAGGCGAAGCGCAGCGGGCCGAAACGCTCGGCGACACCTTGCCCCGCCTGGCCGAGCTCGCTGGAAAAGGCGTGGCCGCCAAAGTCGCGGGTCCAGCGTTCCTTGCCGCCCCTGGCCGCGAAGGCGACGCGCAGCGGATAGCTGCCGCTCGGCGGAAACCCCATCACCCGCCCGACCAGCCAGGCCAGCCCGGTGCCGCGGCGCACCTCCCCTTCCCCGGTCGCCCCCGCATCGCCGTGCAGCGCGTGCATGGCGCGCACCTGCTCCGGCAACCCGGCGAAGCGCGCGCCCATCGCCCGGGAATAGAGCGGCTCGACCGGGCGCTCGCACACCGCGTGGCGGATGGCCAGCCCGGCGAAGAGCGGCTCGAACCGGTCGAGCGTCAGCAGCCGGCTGGCATCCCGCGCGCCCGGCGGCACGCGGCCGGCCAGAATGTCCTCGGCCAGCAGTTCCGCCGCCAGCGTGGGAATTTCGGGCCCGTCTCCCTTCTCCGCGATCAGCGTCCAGCGCCGGCGGACGCCCGTCCCGACCAGAGTCACCGACATGGCCGATCGGTCGCCCCCCGCCCAGCCAGTGATCCGCTGGAGCTTGTGCAGCCAGGGTGCCGCGCCGCGCAGCGTGCCGCACCAGCCCCAGCGGACCGGCCAGCTCAGCAGCCACAGGGCGAGCATCTGGAAGCCGAGCTCGGTGCCGGCGCGGAAAGTCGTGGCGGGGCGGCCGGGCAGCAGATCGGGCGACAGCGAGAGGTCGGGCACTTCGGCCAGCGCGATCCAGCGGCGTAGCGGCGCGCCGCCGCCTTCAATGGCAAAATGCTCGCGGCGCAGCTCCTGCCAGCCCGTAGCCCGCGTCCAGCGCTGGCCGCGCCAGACGCGCACCGGCCTGCCGACATAGGAAAGGATCGCCGCCGCCACCGCGGGCCCCGCCACCGCCCGGTTCGAGGCGCTGATCGCGATGTCGACGCGCTCGACCCGGGCCAGCCCCTCCGCCAGCGCGCGCGCCACCGCGCCCGAGAGCGCCGGCACGCTCGAGGCTCCGCTGACGACCGGCACCTTCACCTCGGCGCCCTTGTTCAGCGCCGCGATCCCGGTCACGAAATCGCGCGAATCCGCCAGGTCGAGATAGGGGATGCGCATCGCGATGCACGCTTCGGGCACGGTATAGCCGCTGCCCTGAAAAGGGCCGGCGGCATCGATCACCAGTTCGGGCCGCTCGCGCGCCAGCACCATGCCGATGCCGCTGGTCCGGTCCGCGACCACGGGTTCGGCGCCCTCCAGCCCGGCGCAGAACGCCGCCGCCCGGTCGAAGCGCCGGCCTGCCACCAGCACCCGGTGCCCGGCACGGAGCAGCCGCCGGCTCAGCCGCGCGCCGAACCCGCCATAGCCGCCGATGACGAGGATGCGGCTCATCCCCGCGTCCCCGTGCCCAATCGCGGATCGACGCCGCGCACCGCCCGGACCGACAGTCCCGCACTTGCACCACAGGCAGCACAGAAGAGCAAAATCCTTGCGGTATCCTGCCAATCCCTGACCGATACGCGCGGCCCGGCGAGCAGTATCGAGAGCAGGGCCGCCGGGGCGAGGCCCACCACGAGCCCCAGCCCCCCGGCGTTCCACCAGCGCATCGGCATCCGCCTCGACATCGCGAACCAGGCAGGCCAGCCCAGAAAGAAAAGGTGCAGGAACGCAATCACGCACCCGATCCCGAACCCCAACGCCATGCCCGACCAGTTCCAGTAGCCCACGGCCATCGCAAGAATGACCGTGCCCAGCATCGCGGGGGCGAGAATTGCCGCCAGAGCCGCGAGCAGAACGCGCAGATCCTCCTTCATTCCGCCGGATCCGCGAACACGCAGAGCTGGTGGACCAGCTCGCCAAGCCAAGGATGCACCAGGTCGAGGCTGAACAGGAACCGTCCGCCGCCAATGTCCATATGCCCCACCGTCAACTGCCCCGGCATCGCCCAGCCGGGCAGCCGCAGGCGCAGCCCGCCCAGCTTCAGGAAATAATGGTCGCCGACGAACAGCAATGCCCCGCCCGCCTCCTCGAGCCGGAGCGCGATCCCCACGCCAAGCCCCAGATATTCCTCGATTCCCGTCGGCCCGGCAAAGCGCTTGGCGCTGTGGATAACCTGTGGAAAACCCTGTGCACGGCCATATTGCCGCGTCCAATATTGCCCCTGGCCATCGGCATCGGCCGTCACGCTCACGCTCGCCGACACCCCCAGGTCCGCGCCGAGCGGCAGCGGCGCGCCGATCAGCCGCGCGGCCTGCGCCAGCACCCATCCCGCCCGGCTGATCCGGCATTCGGCGACTTCGCCGAGATAGGAGACACAGGCCCCCGCCTCGATCTTGCGCAGGAAACGGCGGCGCGTCGCGGGCGGCAGGAACAGCCAGCGCTCGCCGAGCAGCCGGGCGAAGGGGCTCTCGGCATCGTCGCGGCATGGCGCCGGCCTGCGGCGCCAGCCGGCATAGCGGGCCAGCGAACCCGGCGCATAGCCATGGGCCGCAGCTCCCATCGGCATTCCCATTGCCACCCTTTCCGCGGCCACCCGGTCGCTATTCGGACTTGCTCTTCGGCAGAAACGCCAGGACCCGCTTGCCCAGCCGGATCAGCATCATCAGCCGCCCCGGCGGCACGCTCATCATCTGCTGGTACCAATCGTCGATCGTGACGACGAAATCCTGCATCGCCTCGATGCGTCCGCGCGCGACGGCGGAGATACGGCCGTCGCGCCTGGCTTCCTCGGTGCACACGCGCAGCGCCGCCACCGCCGGATCGATCTCACGCTCCTTGCGGCCCTGGGCGATGCGGGTCAGCATCTGCATGAGGTCGACCTCGGCCTCATAATGGTCGCGCCGGTCGCCCATCACGGGCACCCGGCGGATCAGCTTCCAGCCGAGCAGCTCCTTCAGGCTGTTCGACGTGTTGCTCCGCGCGATGCGCAGCGTGTCGCTGATCTCCTCCGCATTGAGCGGGCGATCGGAGAGATAGAGCAGCGCGTGGATCTGCGCGACCGAGCGGTTGACGCCCCATTGCCCGCCCATCTCGCCCCAGTGCAGCACGAACTGCTGCACCGCGATCGGCAACTGAACAGCATTGTCCGTAGTTTCTGTCATAACAGAAATATGAGACACGATTGCCGGGGAGTCAACCGCCTTCGCATCGGGCGTTCCATCCCGCATTCGGCTCGCTTCGTCGCCGGCCGCGCCATTACGAGAGCGCAACCATCGGCCAAGCCAGCGGCATTGCGCCCGTTGCAATCGCACTGAACCCCGCCTTAGGTATTTCTGCAGGTTGTTGGGAATCCGCCGGCAAACTATGCAGACCCGTGCAGGCTGCGGCTTCTCGCGGCGGGCGGGGGAAATTGGTGTTCCGGCAAAGAAAACCGGCCGTGCTTGGCGCGGCGCTTGGCTTGCTCGCGCTCGCGGGTTGCGATTCGGGCGGAGGAGGCGGGGCCTCGGGCGGCGGCGGTGTGGTCGCGGCACCCGCGCCGACGCCCGCGCCCGCCGTCTTCACCGAGGGGGATGCCGCGCGCCTCGCCAAGCAGGCAAGCTTCGGCCCCACCCCCGATCTGGTCGCGCGGATCAGGCAGCTCGGCGCCACTGCCTGGGTCGACGAGCAACTCGCCGCATCCAGCAGTTCCTATGCCGATCTCGCCACCGAAGTGCGTCGCGATTTTTGCGCGAGCAACGACACGGTCTGCTCGCGCGCCCATTTCAGCCGCACGCCGGTGGCGATGCGCTTCTACGCCAACGCCGTCGCCGGCTCCGACCAGCTGCGCCAGCGCACCGCCTTCGCGCTCGGCCAGATGATCGTCGCCTCCGAAGCCGAGGTGAATTCGACGGCGGGCATCGCCGCGTTCAACCAGATCTTCCTCGCCAACGCCTTCGGCAATTACCGCGACATCCTCCAGCAGGTGACGATGAGCGGCTATATGGGCGACTATCTCGACATGGCCGACAGCAACAAGTCGGGCCCGTCGGAGAATTACGCCCGCGAGCTGCTCCAGCTCTTCTCGATGGGGCCGGACCAGCTGAACATGGACGGCAGCCTGAAGCGCGACGGCAGCGGCGCGGCCGTTCCCAATTACGCCACCGACGACATCAAGGGCGTCGCCAGGGCGCTGACCGGCTGGACCTATGCCCGGGTCGGCGGCGCCGCGATCACCGACGGCAATGCCCGCGACTATGCCAAGCCGATGATCCAGGTCGCGACGCGCTACGATACGACGGAGAAGAAGTTCCTCGGCGTCACCGTCGCCGCGGGTGCCACGCAGGAAGCCAGTGTCGCGGCGGTGGTCGATGCCGCGTTCAACAACGCCTCCACCGCGCCCTTCGTCGCGCGCCACATGATCGTCCACCTCGTCACCGCCAATCCGAGCCCGGCCTATATCGGCCGCGTGGCGGCGGTGTTCGCCGACAATGGCAAGGGCGTGCGCGGCGACATGAAGGCGGTGGTCCGCGCCGTCCTGCTCGACGGCGATGCCCGCGCGACGCCGACCGGCACCAGCGGCAAGCTCAAGGAGCCGGTGCTGCTGATGACCGCGCTCGCCCGCGCGATCGGCTTCGCGACCGACGGCTATGTCTTCACCACCCGCGACAGCAATCTCGGCCAGCCGGTGTTCCGCGCGCCCTCGGTGTTCAACTTCTATCCGGACGATTTCCCGCTGCCCGGATCCACCGTGCTGAAGAGCCCGGCCTCGAAGCTGCTCAACACCTCCAACGTGCTGCGCTGGCACAATTTCGTCTATGACTGGACCGTCTCGGGCGATGCCAGTCGCAGCGAATATGCGCTCGATTCCGGCTTGCCCATGTCCTCGCTGACCCAGCCGCTATGGGCGAGCTGGGAAGCCTATGGCACCGATCTCGACGCGATGGTCTCCCGCATCGACCTGACCCTGTTCGCCAATACGCTGAACCAGGCGCAGAAGGACGCGCTCAAGGCCGCCGCCACGCCGATCACCAATGCCGATGCGAATGTCCAGGCGCGCCGCCGCGCCCAGATGATGCTCTACGTCGCGGCCACGAGCCCGATGTTCCTGGTCGACCGCTGAGGAGCCGGACCGATGACGATTTCCCGACGCGACTTCCTCAAGGTCACCGCCGGCACCGGCGCGCTCGCCGCGATCGGCCAGCTCGGCCGCACCACCGCCATCGCCGCGCCGAGCGGCAGCTATCGCGCGATGGTGGGCGTGTTCCTGTTCGGCGGCAATGACGGCTGGAACATGGTGATCCCCACCGATGCCCGGCATGCCCAGTATCTGGCCTCACGCGGCACCGTGGGCATCAAGGCGAGCCAGCTCACCGCGCTGACCGGCGCGCCCTATGCGCTCCATCCGGCGATGGCGGCGCTGCGCCCGCTCTGGGACGAAGGCAGCCTGGCGCTCGTCCTCAATGCCGGCACGCTCTATGCGCCGCTCACCAAGGCGACCTATCAGTCGCGCGCCGACCTGCGCCCGATGAACCTGCTCAGCCATTCGGACGAGCAGGCGCACTGGCAGGGCCTGCGCGCCCGCGACTTCGCCACCGACGGCTTCATGGGGCGGCTGACCGACCGGATGGGCACGGGCGCGGTCCCGTCGATGATCTCGATCGCCGGCTCGAACCTGGCCGTGATCGGCAAGACCAGCTCGGCGCTGGTGCTGCCGTCCACCGGCACGCTCACCCGCTCGGGCTATTCGAGCATGAGCAACGCGGCGAACAACGCCAAGAACGCCGCGCTCGCCAGCTTCTCCTCCGCCACCGGCCTGGGCGACGTCGCGGAGGCGAGCGCGCGCGACATCAATGCCAGCTATGACCAGGCGACCACCGCCAACACGATCATCTCAGCGAACAGCGCGCTCGACGGCTATTTCGTCAATCCCGCGACCGGCGCCGCGCTCACCAGCGACGTCGCGCGCCAGCTGATGCGCGTCGCCCGGATGATCGATGCGCGCGGCAGCCTGGGCCATGGCCGCCAGACCTTCTTCGTCAGCCAGGGCGGGTACGACAATCATTCGGGCCAGACCAATGGCGGCAACAACGACACCGGCACCCATGCGGGCCTGCTCGGCGACCTCGCCATGGCGCTGGCCGGCTTCCACCGCGCGATGCAGGCGATCGGCATGGCCGAGAACGTCACCAGCTTCACGATGAGCGACTTCGGCCGCACCTATCGCGGCAATGCCCAGAACGGCACTGATCATGCCTGGGGCAGCAATCACCTGGTGGTGGGCGGCAATGTCGCGCCCGGCGGCATCTTCGGCGCCTATCCGGACCCGGTGCTCGGCGGCGCGACAGATGTGAGCAGCGAGGGCCGCTTCGTGCCCGGCGTGGCGCAGGAGGAATATATCGGCGCGATCGCCCGCTGGCACGGCGTCGCCGATGCCGACATGCCCTATGTCTTCCCCAACTGGCCGACCTGGAGCACGGGCGGGCGCGGGCCGCTGGGCCTGTTCCGAACTTAGGTTGTCCCGCGCTTAACTGCGTATCGGGATTGCGCTATCGTTCCGCTCCGGTAATGGGGCGCGCCTTTCGGGGAGGCGGACGATGGCCAATCTCTATCGCGTTACACCGTTCATGCATGTGCCGGACTTCGAGAAGGCCGTCTGGTTCTTCACCGAGGTGCTGGGCTTCACGCTCTATTTCCGCACGTCCAACTATGCCTATGTCCAGCGCGAGCAGGCGGGGTTCCGCCTGCTGGAGAATGTCGGCGACGATGGCGCTCCGCCGGGCAATCGCCGCTTCTGCTATTATGTCGACGTGGAGGATGTGGAGGCGATCGCCGCGGAGCTGAAGCCCAAGGCATCCCTGCTCAACGATGGCGACATCCATGGCCCTGTCGATCAGATCTATGGCCAGCGCGAGCTGATGGTGGTGGCGCCGGACGGCAATCTGCTGGTGTTCGGGCAGGACATCTCGAAACGGTGATCAGAGGGGAACGCTCCCCTCCCCCATGAACCGCGCCCGGGTGGAGAAGCCCGTGCCCGCCACGCTGATCTCGTTGAACGAAGGCGGCCGCGCCCGCACGCGCTCGGACAGGGTGCCCGCCCCGATCAGCCGCACCGTGCGCTCGCCGATCCGCCGCTCGATGTCGAACGGGTCATGGACATGGCCGGTGAGCACCGCGTCCACCCCGGCCTGGGCCAGCGCGCCCAGGGCTTCCGGCCCCCGATGCGTCTCCGAAGTCATCCGGGTGCCGCCCTCCACCAGCGGATGGTGGCAGGCGACGAACACCAGGCCGCCCGGCGGCACCGCTTCGACCAGCGCCAGCGATGCCCGCAACGCCCGGGTGCTGACATAGCCCTTCGCCCAGTTGAGCCGCCATTGGAAGCGCGCGGTGGTCTTGAGCGGCACCACCGCCACGCCCTTCATGTCGAGCGGCCGCTCGATCATCCGTTCGAGCGCGTGGTAGCGTTTATAGGGCGTGACGAAGCGCGCCCAGAGGTTGAACCAGGGGAGGTCGTGATTGCCCACCTCCACTGTAACCGGCCGGCCAAGGCCCTTGAGCCACTGCGCCGCGGCCGAGAATTCCCTTGCCCGCGCCTGCATTGTCAGGTCGCCGGTCACGATCACCGCGTCGGGCTGCTCCTCGCGGACCCGCGCGGCGAACCAGTCGACCGCGGCGCGATCCTCGCGCCCGAAATGGACGTCGCTGACGTGGAAGAGCCGCGTCATCCCAGCCCTGCGCGCGTCGCGATGAAGGCCTTGCGGCTCATCCCCGCCGTGATCGGGGTTCCCGGTGCGAGCGACACCGGCTCGCCGTCGAACAGCGCCAGCACCGGCTTCTTCCCGCGGGCGGCGAGCTCGCGGGTAAGGCTCTCGCTCACCGCATGCGCCGCGACCCAGTCGCCCGTGAGCCATTCCCAGCCCAGCTGCACGATCGCGCTCCAGTCGCGCGCATCCACCGCCGCCACGTGCAGCTCGCCCCGCTCGGGCCGGACGAACACCGCCTGATAGCGGCCCGCAAGCGCCGACACGCCCGAGACGCGAATGCCGCTGCCGCCAAAGGTACGGCTCCACGCGACGTTCGCGGCCTGGAACAGCCGCCTGAGCGCGCCCTTGCGCACTGCCTCGCGCGCGCGGAACCAGGCGGTGGCCGGCCCCATGATCAGCCCAACGAACGCGCGATTCCCGGCCGCCTGGATATAGGGCAAGGCGATGCGCGTCGTCTCGTCATGCGCGGCCTGGATGATCGCCTGGGGATCGAGCGTGCTGTGCAGCGACTTGGCGAGCAGGTTCATGGTCCCGCCCGGCAGGATCAGGAAGCTGCCCTCCCAGGTCCGCAGCGCCGAGAGCGCGGCGTTGATCGTCCCGTCGCCCGCGAACAGCACCACCGTGTCGACCCTGTCCCGGTCGAGATCCGCCCCGTCGGGCATCGCCTCGGCGGGAAACGCGGTGCGGCCGACAAGCGTCAGCCCGCGCTCCGCGAACACGGCTTCGAGCGCATCGCACTTGGCCTTGGTGGTCGATCCCGAGCCGGGGTTGGTAATGAACCAGAGTCTTTCCATCAGGATCGTAACGCTCGGGATATGATTTGGCTCACTCGGGTCTCAATAACGATAGAGCCGCATCTTCTGGATGCCGAACTGCCCGGGCGGCAGGCGGACGTGCCGGCCCTGATGCGTCTCGTCGCCGTTGAGCTTCCGGCCGGCCACCCATTTCCCGTCGACGAACCTGCCTTCCTCGACGAAATCCAGGCCGGTGCGCGGCCCGAAGGTCACCGTGATCCCGCTGCCCGCGACCAGATAGTCCTCGCCACCCAGCCAGAGCAGGATCCCGCCATGCTCGCCCGGCTCCTGCTTGTCCTTCGGCGTCCAGGGATCGACGAAGCCGATGGTCAGCGCATAGCCGCCCAGCGTCGCCTCCTGCGGCGCGCTGTCGACCACGCCCTCGAAGCTGACCGGCGGCGCGAACCCCGCGCGCGCCTGGGCGGCGAACAGCGCCGGGGTCAGCTGCTCGAGCATCGCGTAGAAACCGCCCAGCCGGTCCCGGTCGGCGATGTTCTCGATCGCGAAGGGGCTGAAGCCGATCGCGCCGTGCTTGCCGATCACGCGCATCGCATTGGCCGGCGCGCGCGGGTCGCCCGCCTGATTGGCCTCGGGCACGAACAAGGGGTTGCCCGGCACGGCATAGCCGTCGGCGATGCCGGCGAAGTTCGGGAAGTAGATGTCGGGCGAGAGCATGTCGATCGCGGGTGCGGCTTCCTTCCATGTCCGCATCAGGTGCGCGAGCGGCCCGCCGCTCGGATAGTCGCCCGGCAGCTTGCCCGGCCGCCCCTGCGCGCCGTTGACGAACATCGGCAGCCGATATTCGCGCTTGCCCGCCTCGGCCACGGCATTGGCCCAGCGCGCATAATGATGGGCGGTGAACGCCTCCTCGCCGCCCCGCCACTTCGCGAAGGCGGCATCCGCCAGCGGGCCGTGCTCGCGCGCGGTCGGCAGGAAGCCGATCTCATTCTCCACCTGCACCATCAGCACTGTGTGCCGGTCGCCGTCGATCGCCTTCAGATGCTTCATCAACGCGGCAAAGGCCCGCGCATCGGCATCGCGCGTCGCCGCGCCGAACACCGAGAGGATATCCTGCGGCTGCCCGTCCTTGCCGGTCGAGCGCGGAAAGCGCTTGCCGTCACGCTTCACCCAGGCGGGCACATAGGTCGACATGCTGTTCTTCCAGGTGCCGAACCAGAGCAGCACCAGCCGCATGTCATGGGCTCTGGCATCCTCGATCAGCCAGTCGAGGCCGGCGAAGTCGAACCTGCCCTCCTCCGGCTCGATCGCCTCCCAGGTCACCGGCGCCAGCACCGTGTTGAGATGCAGCGCCTTGAGCCGCGGCCAGTGCGGCGCCAGCCAGGCGCGATCGGTGGCCGAGGAATTGCCCAGCTCGCCTCCGCGGATCAGGAACGGCTTCCCGTCGACGATCAGCCGCCCGCCTTCCAGATGCGGCACCTGGGCGAATGCGGGGGCGGCGAGGAAAAGGGTGAGCGCGGAGAGCCAGCGGAGCATGGCTTGCACAATAGTCTGATTTAATCGCGCGTGGGAACCACGCATGGCGCATCGCCCGCGATTCGCGGCAACGGTTTCGGAATCAAGGGGAAGTTGGAGCGGGTAGCGGGAATCGAACCCGCGCTAGAAGCTTGGGAAGCTCCTGTGATACCATTTCACCATACCCGCTCGGGCCCGCCGAAATCCCCGCTTTTGCCGATTCTGTCAAGCCGCTCCGCTCAGTGCCGGAGCTTCAGGTGGTGCGGCGGCGGCCGGCGCCTGCGCAACAACAGCTTCAGGCACACCCAGAGCAGCAACCACTCCCATAGCGAGGGCACGCGATCGGCACGCATCATTTCGGCTCCCAGGGTTCGAGGAACGCGGGCGGCACCGCCTCGGTAAGCCACACCCCGTTGCTGGTCAGGAAGAAATCCCGGCCGGTTTCGGCAAGCGCCGCCGCGCGCACGGCCAGGAGCACCGGCGCCCCGCGCCGCTGCCCCACGCGCGTCGCGGTATCGCGATCGCCCGAGAGGTGGACGTGATGGCGCCGCATCGGCTTCAGCCCCTCCGCCAGGATCGCCGGCAGGAAACGCGCGACCGTGCCATGCCACAACAGGGCCGGCGGCGCGGTGCGCGGCCAGTCGAGCGCCACCGCCACCGAATGCCCCTGCCGCGCCCGGATCCGCGCCGCGTCGCCGGAAAGCTCGAAGCGCTGCTTGTCGCTTTCCTCCACAAGCCGGAGCAGCTCGTCCCAGCCGCAGGCGACGCCCGCCCGGGCGAGCCCCGCCAGCACCGCGTCCACCTCGGTCCAGCCCTGCGCATCGAGCACCAGCCCGCCCGCCCCCGGGTCGTGCCGCAGCCAGAGCGACAGCAACTTCGATTTGCGAATGTCGCCCATCACCCGATCTCCACCGGCAGCTCCGGCCACTGCTCCACGGCAACCCTGTCGATCTGGCGCTCGATGCCGCGCGTCAGCATCGACGGCACCGTCACGTTGAAGGCCCGCTCGAGCAGCCCTTCCACCGCCCAGCGCACGCAATAGTCCGCCGCGACACCGACCACCGTCACTTCCTCTATCCCGGCCCGAGCGAGATCGCCGAAGAACCGGTTGCGTGACCGGAGCCGGTCGCCGTCGATCGGCACGATCCCGATCCCCTCCTCGGCCCACATGTCGAACACGCCCTTTTCCAGCCGCCAGGTCGGGATCGCCGGATCGACCGCACCTGGATCGACCACCAGCTGCCAGCCCGGCGTGCCTTTCACGCAATGCGGCGGGAACTGCTTCGCCTCTTCGGACGCCGCGTAGATTTCGGGCACATGCGTATCGAAGGTGAACAGAACACCCTCGGTCTCCTCCGGCCGCAGCCCGGCCAGCCAGTCCCGCATCGGCGCGACGATATCCCCGGCACCCGGCACCGGCAGCGCGCCGTCCGCCGCCACGAAATCCCGCTGCATGTCCACCACGATCACAAAATTTTTCATCACCCGTCTCCGGTTCCGTATTTGACATATATCTTATTCGCACATAAGTAAAGCGCAAGATGGATATAAGGTGACGCGAATGGACGAAGCCGCCTTTCTCGAAAGCTATGATCCGGCGGCGTTCGAGCGCCCGTCGGTGGCGGTCGACCTGATCCTGATGAGCGTGGTCGACGGCACTCCCGCCGTGCTGCTCACCCGCCGCGACCAGCATCCGTTCCAGAACGGCTGGGCGCTGCCCGGCGGGTTCGTCGGCATCGGCGAGAGCCTGGACGCGGCCGCGCGCCGCATCCTCGCCGAAAAGGCGCACATGGCCGATGCCTGGGTCGAGCAACTCTACACCTTCGGCGCGGTCGACCGTGATCCCCGCATGCGGATCATCAGCGTCGCCTATTTCGCGCTGATCCCGGCCACCGCCTTCGCCGCCGCGCTCAAGGCCGCGCCCGAGCTGGCGCTCGCCGAGCTGACTGTGCCTTGGCAGGGCGAGGCCGGCGGCCCGGTCGAGGTCCGGCCCGCCGAGGGAGCGCCGCTCGCTCTCGCCTTCGACCATGGCGAGATGCTCGGCGTCGCGATGCTGCGGCTGCGCGGCAAGCTCGACTATTCCGGCATCGCCTTCGCCCTGCTGCCCGAGCGCTTCACGCTGCGCGCGCTCCAGGACGTGTACGAGGCAATCCTCGACACTCGCCTCAACAAGCCCGCCTTCCGCCGCCGCATGCTCGATCGCGGCTGGCTGGAGCCGACCGGCGAGCGCGAGACCGGCGCTTCGTTCCGCCCCGCCGAACTCTATCGGTACCGCCCGCCCGGCGAAGCCTCTCGCTGAGCCGCGCCGCCGCGTCTATCGTCACCGGCCATATCCGGAGGAAGCCTTGCCCGTCACCGATATCGCCACCCGCGTCTACAATCATGGCTGGCGGCTCGATCCGATCGTCCGCAGCCTGCTCGACACCGATTTCTACAAGCTGCTGATGCTGCAGATGATCCGCCATCTGCACCCGGACGTGCAGGCGACCTTCTCGCTGATCAACCGCACGAAGAGCGTCCGCCTGGCCGAAGTGATCGACGAGGCCGAGCTGCGCGCCCAGCTCGATCATGCCCGCATCGTGCGTTTCTCGAAGAAGGAGCTCATCTGGCTGGCGGGCAACAGCTTCTACGGCAAGCAGCGCATGTTCGCGCCCGACTTCATCGCCTGGCTCGCCGATTTCGAGCTGCCCGAATATGACCTGCACCGGGTCGATGGCCAGTTCGAGCTGCACTTCGCCGGCCCCTGGACCCACACGATGATGTGGGAGATCCCCGCGCTGGCCATCGTCAACGAGCTCCGCTCGCGCGCCGCGCTGAAGGGCAAGGGTCGGTTCGAGCTCGACGTGCTCTATGCCCGCGCCAAGGCGAAGATGTGGGAAAAGGTCGAGCGCCTGCGCCAGCTTCCCGACCTGGTGATCTCGGACTTCGGCACGCGGCGCCGCCATGGCTTTCTGTGGCAGCGCTGGTGCGTGGAGGCGCTGAAGGAAGGCCTGGGCAGCCGCTTCATCGGCAGCTCGAACGTGCTGCTCGCGATGGACAACGACCTGGAGGCGATCGGCACCAATGCGCACGAGCTGCCGATGGTCCTCGCCGCGCTCGCGGAGACCGACGAGGACGTCGCCGCCGCGCCCTATCGGGTGCTGGAGGAATGGCGCGCCCATTATGACGGCAACCTGCTCGTCGCCCTGCCCGATGCCTTCGGCACCACCGCCTTCCTGCGCGACGCGCCGGACTGGGTTGCCGACTGGACCGGCTTCCGCCCCGACTCGATGCCGCCGATCGAGGGCGGCGAGCAGATCATCGCCTGGTGGCAGGCGCGCGGCCGCGATCCCCGCACCAAGCTGCTGATCTTCTCCGACGGCATGGACGTCGACAGCATCGAGGCGACCTATCGCCACTTCCACGGCCGGGTGCGGATGAGCTTCGGCTGGGGCACCAACCTGACCAACGACTTCCGCGGCTGCGATCCGGCGGGCGGCCACGAGCTCGAGCCGATCTCGCTCGTCGCCAAGGTGACCAGCGCGAACGGTCGCCCGGCGGTCAAGCTCTCCGACAATCCCTCCAAGGCCACCGGCGATCCGGCCGAGATCGCCCGCTATCTGCGCATCTTCGGCGGCGAAGGCCGGACGGCGCAGGACGTGGCGGTCTAGGAAGCGGCGGGCATCCGCACGGCCGGGCGAGCGACCAGCCAGAGGCCGGCCAGGACCATGGGCAGGCTCAGCGTCTGCCCCATGGTCAGCCCCCACCAGAGATGCTCGAGCCCGGCATCGGGCTGGCGCAGGAACTCCAGCAGGAAGCGGGCGGACCCGTAGGTCACCAGTCCGGCTCCGACCAGGCGGCCCGGAATGCGCCGGGCATCGGTTCGCCAGAACAGCCAGACCAGCACCAGCATCGTCACGCCGCCCTCCAGCGCCGCCTCGTAGAGCTGGCTCGGATGGCGCGGGATGCCGTCTCCCGTGCCGGGAAACACCATCGCCCAGGGCAGGCTGCTCGGCCGGCCCCATAGTTCCCCATTCACGAAATTGGCGATCCGGACCAGGATCAGCCCGAACGGCGTGGTACAGGCGACATAGTCGCACACACGCAGCATCGACAGGCCCTGGCGCCTCGTGAACAGCCACAGCGCCGCGATCACCCCGACGAAGCCACCATGGAACGACATGCCGCCTTCCCATAATTTGAGCACGTCGAGCGGATGCGCCCAGATCTCCGGCCGATAGATCAGGCAATAGCCCAGCCGCCCGCCCAGGAGCACGCCGGCGAAGATATAATAGACGAGATCGTCGACCTGTTGCCGGTCGAGCGGCGCGTCGGGCTGGCGGATCAGGCGGAGCATGTACCACCAGCCGAGCAGCATCGCCGCGAGATAGCTGAGCGCGTACCAGCGCAGCTGGAAGAAGCCGAGATCCAGCGCGACGGGCGAAAGGCCGAGCCGGTCGAAATGAATCGCCGCCGCGGCACCGGCAAATGCAAGCATCGAAATCCCCCTTCGCGTCATGATTCCCTAGGGTGAGAACCCAAACAAGGCTTTGATTTTCTACCGTCATCCCGGCGCAAGGCCGGGGTGACGAAGGAAGAATATGAGTCCCCAACCTGGTTGAGAACCAAAACAAGCCCTTGAAACCACACCCGTCATCCCCGCGAAGGCGGGGATCCAGGGTAGTAAGGGACGATCGAAGCAATCACGCGGGTGCGTGCCGGAAACGGCAAGGCGAGCCGCGCCGTCCTTGCCCTTGGCCCTGGATCCCCGCCTGCGCGGGGATGACGGGTGAAGGGGGCGGTTGAAGGGATAGCGGGGATGACGCTG
>JAFOMG010000031.1 GCA_017418975.1 Sphingomonas sp. | reverse complement strand
GCGCGGCCTGGTGCCGACGCTGTCGGCGATCGGGTTCAAGATCCTGCTGGACATCATGACGGCGTCGCCGCGTCCGCTGAAGTTCCTGGAGCTGCCCTATGTGTTCCGGACGCGGGCGCTGGGGGAGAGCAAGCTCGATTATGTGGTGGCGATGGAATATCTCATCGCGCTCTACGACCGGATGTTCGGCCGGGTGGTGCCGGTGCGCTTCGTGATGTTCTCCGGCATCGGCGCGCTCGGCGCGGGCGTGCATTTCCTCGTGCTCGGCGCCCTGTTCCGCGGCCTCAACTGGCCCTTTGTCGGGGCCACCATCCTCGCCACCGCGGCGGCGATGACCTTCAACTTCTTCCTGAACAACGCGCTCACCTATCGCGAGCAGCGATTGAAGGGCGCGGGCCCGATGCTGGCGGGCTGGTTCTCCTTCTGCCTGGTGTGCAGCGTGGGCGCGGCGGCGAATGTCGGCGTGGCGGCATTCCTGCACAACGTCCAGCACGGCGACTGGCGCTTCGCGGCGCTGGCCGGCATCGCCGTCGCCGCCGTCTGGAACTTCGCGCTGTCCTCGCGCTTCGTCTGGGGACGGTACTGACGGTCGGTCCCCTCCCGGGAAGGGAGGGGCGTTGGCTACCGCCAGCTGCCGATCCACATCCAGTGGACGAAGCCCTGGCTGTCCGCCAGCGGGGCGGCCGAGAGGATCGGATAGAAATAGCCGAACACCAGCAGCGAGAGCGCGGCGAACCATTCCTCCCAGCCGCGGTTCCGGCCGCGGTCGAAATGCTGGAAGGCGATCGGCAGCGCCATGCACAGGAAGATGCTGCTCGGATGATAGTAATAATAGAAGCCGATCGACTTGGGGATGACGACATAGATCGCCAGCGAGGCCGTCCATAGCAGCGCCATCGCCAGCGGCCGGATCGCCCTGTCCCTGAACCACGCCCAGTAACAGGCCGCCACCGCGACCAGGCCGCCCCACATGATCAGCGGATTGCCGATCAGCAGCACGCCGCGCTGGGCGCCGCGATCCCATTCGTAGAAATACCAGATCGGCCGCAGCATCAGCGGCCAGCTCCACCAGCTGGACTGATAGGTGTGGTGCGGCAGGATCTGCGTCTGCATCTGCCACATGTGGATCTGCTGGCTGAACAGGCCGGAAAGCGAGGTCAGCGGATCGGTGGTGTAGAAGAAGGCCGGGGCGAAGGTGATGAAATAGGTGATCACGCTCACCACGCCCATCGCCAGGATCGCCGGGACGGCGGGCAGGCCGGCCCAATGGCGCTGCTCCTTGCCCGAAAGCGCCGAGAGGATCGGTTTCTTCGCCAGGCGCGCGTCGCGCGCGCGGATCACGAGAAATGCCAGGGCGGCGAGCACGATATAGGGCACGCCCGCCCATTTGACCGCGGTGACGCAGCCGAGCAGCGCGCTGCCGGCGATCCAGCGCCACCACACCGCCCTGCCGCTTCCCTGCATCGACCAGAGCAGCATCACCAGCGCCCAGACCAGGAAGGCGCCGAGGAAGATGTCGAGCATCCCGGTGCGCGCCTGGACATAGACGGTCTGGTTGAGCGTGGTGAGCACGGCGCCGACCAGCGCGGTGCGCATGGTGCCGGCGAGCAGCCAGAGGAACGCGAAGACGCCGAGCACCGTGGCGGTGCCCGCCAGCGTCGAGGCGATGCGCCAGCCAAAGGGATTGTCGCCGAGCAGCGCCATGCCGGCCGCGATCAGTTCCTTGCCGAGCATCGGATGCTCGACGTTGCGCGGGCCCGACAGGTCGAGCAGCGCCTGGGCGGCGGGCAGGTAGTGCACCTCGTCGAACATGATCACGCTCGGCTGGTCGAGATGGACCAGGAACAGCGCCTGCACGGCAATGGCGAGGAGCAGGGCGACGAGCCAGGGGCGGTCCTGCAGGGCCTTGAGGCGATCGAGCATGGCGCGTTGATTAGCCGAGCGTTTCGCAGCCGTCATGCTGAACTTGGTTTCCGGATTCGCGCAGCGACGAAGCAGGACTTGTCGGCGCCCAAGTGACGAGCGGTGTTGACGCCCCGTTCCCTCAGCCGCAAAGCATCCCGCACTATGAAGCGTCGTACCGGCCAAGACCGCAGCGTAACCCGCAACTGGAAACCCGCCACCCAGGCCGTGCGTGGGGGGACCGCGCGTTCGGAATGGGGCGAGACGAGCGAGGCGATGTTCCTCACGTCCGGCTATGCCTATGATTGCGCCGGCGACGCCGCCGCGCGCTTCGCGGGCGAGCAGCAGGGCATGACCTATTCGCGCCTGCAGAACCCGACGGTGGAGATGCTCGAGGAGCGGATCGCGCTGCTCGAAGGCGCCGAGGCCTGCCGCACCATGTCCTCGGGCATGGCGGCGATGACGGCGGCGATCCTCTGCCAGGTGAGCGCGGGCGACCATATCGTCCAGGGCCGCGCCGCCTTCGGTTCCTGCCGCTGGCTGACCGACAGCCTGCTCCCCCGCTTCGGCGTGGAGACCACGGTGATCGACGCGCGCGATCCGCAGCAGTTCGCCGACGCGGTGCGCCCGAACACCAAGGTCTTCTTCTTCGAGACGCCCGCCAATCCGACGATGGACGTGGTCGACCTGGAAGCGGTGTGCGCCATCGCCCGCAGGCACGGCATCACCAGCGTGGTCGACAATGCCTTCGCCACGCCCGCGCTGCAGCGCCCGCTCGAATTCGGCGCGGACGTCGTCGCCTATTCGGCGACCAAGATGATGGACGGGCAGGGCCGCGTGCTCGCCGGCGCGGTCGCCGGCTCCTCGGCCTTCATCAACGACGTGCTGCTGCCCTTCACGCGCAACACCGGGCCGACGCTGTCGCCGTTCAACGCCTGGGTGGTGCTCAAGGGGCTGGAGACGCTCGACCTGCGCATCCGCCGGCAGAGCGAGAATGCGCTGAAGGTGGGCAGCTTCCTGGAGGCGCGCGTGCCCCGGATCAACTTCCCGGCGCTGCCCAGCCACCCGCAGCACAACCTCTTCAACCGCCAGATGGACGCGGCGGGCCCGATCTTCTCGTTCGAGGTCGATGGCGGCCGCAAGCAGGCGCACGCGCTGCTCGACGCGCTCGAGCTGGTCGACATCTCGAACAATATCGGCGATTCGCGCTCGCTGATGACGCATCCGGCCTCCACCACCCATTCGAGCGTGGCCGAGGAGAAGCGCTTGGAGATGGGCGTGACCGAGGGCATGCTGCGCCTGAATGTCGGGCTGGAGGATTCCGAGGACGTGATCGCCGATCTGGACCAGGCGCTGAGGGCCGCCGGATTGTGATGGACGCATTGTTCACCGATGCGGCGGAAACGCGCGGGATCACCGTGCGCGTGTCGGTGAGCTATCTTCCCGAGCAGAGCGAGCCCGATCGCGGCCGCTGGTTCTGGGCCTATCACATCCGCATCGAGAATAGCGGGCCGATGACGGTGCAGCTCCTGACGCGCCACTGGATCATCACCGACGGCCGCGGCGCGCGCCATACGGTGGAGGGCGAGGGCGTGGTCGGCGAGCAGCCGATGATCGCGCCGGGGGCGAGCTTCGACTATGTCTCGGGCTGCCCGCTGAGCACGCCGATGGGGAATATGCAGGGCAGCTATCACATGATCGGGGAGGATGGCTCGGCGTTCGACGTCGCCATTCCGAAGTTCGCGCTCACGGCGCCGGCGGTGGCGGAATGAAGCGGACGCATCTGCCCCTGAACGGCCTGCGCGTGCTCGACGCGGCGGCGCGGCACCTGAGCTTCACGCGCGCGGCGGACGAGCTGGCGGTGACGCCGGCGGCAGTCGGCCAGCAGATTCGCGCGCTGGAGGATACGCTGGGCGTCGTCCTGTTCCGCCGCACCACCAAGGGGCTGGAACTCACGCCCGAGGCCGAGGCGGGGCTGGCCGCGCTGCGGGCGGGCTTCCTCCAGTTCGAGGAGAGCGTGCGCGCGATGCAGGCGGGCCAGTCGTCCAAGTCGCTGACCATCGCCGCGCCGCGCGACCTGACCGCGAAATGGCTGATGCCGCGCCTGGCCGAGATCGCGCGCGAGGACAGCGACCTGCGCTTCATGCTCGTCCCCGCCGATGAGGCGATCGACTTCACCGAGGCCAATCTCGACCTCGCCATCCGCTGGGGCGAGGGCCCCGGCGAGCATGAGGGCGAGGCGCTGGAGAGCGACGGGATGATTACGGTCGAGCGGCCGGGTGGCAGCATCGACGTGCGCATCTCCTGGCCCGGCTGCATGGCCGAGGATGCCGGCTCGCTGGTGCGGGTCGCCGATGCGGGGCTCGCGCTCGACGCGGCGGCCGAGGGGCTGGGGCGCGCGACCGTGCCCGAGCTGCTGGCGCGCAGCGACATCGAATCGGGCCGGGTCGTGGTCGTCGGCGAGCCCAAGAGCTCGAAGCTCGGCTATTGGCTGGTCGCGCCTCTGCCCCAGTGGCGGCAGAAGAAAGTGAAGACGCTGGTCGACGCGCTCGCGGCATGAGCAGGTTCCCCGCCTGCGCCGCGGGAGACGGATCGGCAACGGGGCTGGTCCTATCGGCTGGCCGACTTCTCGCCTGCGCCTGGAGTTAGGTCGAGCGCTACTATCCGCGCCGCGTCCGCTCGGCCGCTGATGTGCGTGCCCGTGCCCGCAAAGGCATCGAATACCAGGGTGAAGCGTTCGATTCGAACCAGGTCGTCGCCGTCCGTTCCGAAATCCATCGGCACATAACGCCGACGAGCGACCGATGTCCGGACATGCCTGGCCCAGTCGCCGGTGAGGTGCGCGGAGCCGCGCAGCTGCTCGACATCGTGCACACGCCCCGACGCATCGACGCGGTAGCGCAGGTCGATCCATTCGGGATCGCTGGGCGGCGCCACGCCAATGCCCGGGTCGGCCGGCAGCAGCGGCGGATCGTAGAACGGGACCAGCCTGGCCTTGCCCTTGGCGGGCAGCGTGGCGATCGCCTTGTCGATCGACGCTTCGCCGCCCTTGGACGCTGCCAGGCGAGCACGCAGTATCCCGGCGGCGATGCGATAGGTGGCGAGCTCGGGTGCGCTGGTCTGTTCGATCCGCTCGATCTGGCGGCGCGCGAGATCGTCATAGCCCGCCGCGCGCGTGGCGAGCGTGGTATAGGTTCCTGCCTGGCGCAGCATCGCCCGGCCCTGGACCTGTAGCTGCCCTGACTCGCGTGCCTTGCGTTCGACCTTGCGATAGACGTCCATCGCGCGCGTCAGGCGGCCGGTGGTGAGTGAAGCGTCGCCAGTGAGCAGCAGCTGGTCGAGCGCGCTCTCGCTCGTTCCGCCCTGGCCGGCACGCAGCGTCTCGAACGCGAAAATCTGGAGCACCCGGCCATTTTCGGGAAGGCCGGCGATGTCGGTCACGCTCCCATAGGCGCGCTGAAGGTCGGAGACTTCGACCGGATATGTCTTGGCGTAGCGCGCGTTGCGATTGTGCGATCGGGAAAGCGTCGCGCGCGCGCCTTCATAGTCGCCGGCGAGATACTGGTTCTCGGCATGGGCGAGCGATGCCGCGATGTCTTCCTTGGGCGTGCAGCGGCGCGCTAGGCAATCCTTGAGCTTCCTGCCGGTCTCGGCCAGCGGGCTGCCGGTGACCATGATCGTCGGAACCGTATCCTGGTGATTTTCCTGCGCCTCCACGGGCACCGCCGCGGTCATCGCCGTCAGCACGATCAAAGCTCGCATTCCGCTTCTCCGTTGCTACCGGAATATCTCCGCACACTACGCCCGAACAATCCAGAACAAATGGCATCGAACCGGAGGACCGGCTAGGCTCGGGCCGAGTGCAGGAGAATTGGAACATGCCGCAAAGTCCCTGGAGCCACAGCCGCAGCGCCGGCATCGCCGACGATATCGATTTCGAGATCAAGGGGCAGGAGCTCCAGTTCGTCGAGATCGAGCTCGATCCGGGCGAGAGCGCGGTGGCCGAGGCGGGGGCGCTGGTGTGGAAGGATGCGGCGGTGGGAATGACCACCGTGTTCGGCGACGGCAGCGGCGCGCAGGGCGGCGGCTTCATGGGCGCGCTGCTCGGCGCCGGCAAGCGGCTGGTCACCGGCGAGAGCCTGTTCACCACCGTCTTCACCCATAACGGCTCGGGCAAGGCGCGCGTCGCCTTCGCGGCGCCGGTGCCGGGTGCGATCGTGCCGCTGAAGCTCGATTCGGTCGGCGGCACGCTGATCTGCCAGAAAGACGCGTTCCTCTGCGCCGCCAAGGGCGTGTCGATGGGCATCGCCTTCCAGCGCCGGGTCATGACCGGCCTGTTCGGCGGCGAGGGCTTCATCATGCAGAAGCTCGACGGCGATGGCTGGGTGTTCGTCCAGTTCGGCGGCATGGTCGTCGAGCGCGAGCTGGCCCCGGGCGAGGAACTGCACGTCGATACCGGCTGCGTCGCCGCCTTCACCCCCTCGGTGGATTTCGACCTGGTCGGCGCGGGCGGAGTGCGCAGCGCGATCTTTGGCGGCGAGGGCCTGTTCTTCGCGCGGCTGCGCGGCCCGGGCAAGGTCTGGATCCAGTCGCTGCCCTTCTCGCGCCTTGCCGGACGGATGATGGCGGCGGCGAGTTCCCATGGCGGGCAGAATCGCGGCGAAGGCTCGGTGCTGGGCGGGATCGGCGACCTGATCGGGGGCAATCGTTGAGCCGGCCGATTCCCGATCTGCGCGATCCCGAGCAGCGCCGCGCCTATCGGCGCGAGCTGATGCAGGTGGCCAGGGGCTTTCGCCGCACCGGCGTCGCGCTGGCGATGCTTGGCTCGGCGCTGATCCTGGTCAACGCCTATTGGACGCCGGTCCCGAACATCGTCGCGCTGGCCGCGATCGTCGCCGGCTTCGCGCTGATGCTCTTCGGCATCGGCGCGCGCGCCAAGTATCACAAGCGGCGGATGCGCGGCGAGATCTGAGGGATCAGGGCGCCGGCGCGGCCAGTTCCGCCGTCCTGCCGATCAGCGATGCGAAGCGGCCCTCATCGACGGCCTTCTGCACGTCGTTCCAGCTGCCGGTGACGACGTACCAGTCGCCATTCCGCGCCTGGAGCAGCAGGGTCATGTTCATCACGCCGGGCTCCGATCCGCCCTTGTAGCCGACCCATTGCCACTTGCCGCGCGCATCGGGGCCGATGCCGGGGTTGATCGACAGGATCCTGCGCGCCTCGGCGCCGGCCGCGCCCTCGGTGTTCCGCCGCAGCCAGTCCATCACCCGGACCAGGTCGTTCGGGCTCTCGAACCATTCGAACGTGTCGATCAGCTTCGGGATCTTCCTGGTGAAGCTGGTCGCATCGATCAGGATATTGGGCACGCCGGCCACTTCGCCGTCGAGCAGCTTGCGCCGCCCGGCTTCGTCGAGCTTCAGATAGCGTTCGCCCAGCCCCGCGACGCCCTTCAGCTTGAACAGCTCGAGCGTGCCCAGGAACGGCCGGTTGCGCGCCGGATCGGCAATGCCGAGCACCGGCATCATCGCTTCCACCTTCTCGCGGCCCAGCGCCTTCAGCAGAATGTCGGTCGCGCTGTTGTCGCTGATCGAGATCATCTGGGCGGCGAGCTCGCGCAGGCTCACCTGAGTGCCCTTGGGCTTGCCGGAATAGCCGCCGCCGGGCAGCGGGCCGCCGTCCAGCGTGACGAGATCGTCCCATTTGCGCTCGCCGGCATTGGTCGCGCGGACCAGCTCGGCGAGTATCACCAGCTTGAACGCCGATCCGATCGCATAGGGTTTGTCGGCATTGCGCCCGGCGAGCAGCTGCGGCGCGCCGCCGCCCAGTTTCGCGATCGCATAGCCGACATCGCCGGGCAGCGCGGCAAAGGCGCGCTCGACCTCCGGCAGCGTCTTCTCCGCGCTTTCGAATCCGCGGACGAGCAGCCCGCCCACCTGATGCGGCGGCGCCGGGTCGACGACCAGCAGCACATTGGCCACCGCCTTCTGGTACTGGACCCGGACATTCGCGCGCCACGGCGTCTCCTGCGCGGCGCTCAGGATCGCGACCGGCTTGCCGCTGGCGGCGCTCAGCTGGGCAGTGACCTCGTCGAACATCGCCTTGGGCACCTTCTCCTTGAAGGCGGGCGTGAAGAACGCCGCATAATCACCGCCGCCGTTCAGGATCGCGATCAGTTCACCGAGTCGTGCGGTGAAGGCGGGATCGGCCTGAACGGTCTGGAGCGGCGCGGCAGGCGCGGCAGCGGGCGTGGCGATCAGGAAGGCGGCGAGAAGCGGGAGCAGGCGCATCATTGCCTCATCGGCTGTGGACGTGCCGCTTCTAGCTGTTGGAAATCATGATATCAACATTTATTGCCTTCATCGTCATCCCGGCTTTCGCCGGGACGACGTGGCCGGGCAGGCGGGCTTTCTCAGGCGTCGATCACTTCCTCGTCCAGCCGCGCCGCATTCTCCTGGATGAAGGCGAAGCGGTGGGCGGGATTGTTGCCCATAAGCCGGTCGACCAGGTCCTTCACTCCGGCGCGCTCCTCATATTCCTGGGGCAGGGTGATGCGCAGCAGGCCCCGGGTCGCCGGGTCCATGGTGGTTTCCTTGAGCTGGTTCGGGTTCATCTCGCCCAGGCCCTTGAAGCGGCTGACCTCGACCTTCTTGCCCTTGAACGCGGTGCTCTCGATCTCGAGCCGGTGCGCATCGTCGCGGGCGTAGAGCGACTTGGAGCCGACGGTCAGGCGATAGAGCGGCGGCTGGGCCAGGTAGAGATGCCCCTGGCGCACCAGGTCGGGCATTTCCTGGAAGAAGAAGGTCATGAGCAGCGTGGCGATATGGGCGCCGTCCACGTCCGCGTCGGTCATGATGATGATCCGCTCGTAGCGGAGATTCGAGGGGTCGCAGTCCTTGCGGGTGCCGCAGCCCATGGCGAGGATCAGGTCGGCGATCTCCTGGTTCGCCAGGATCTTGGCGCTGGTGGCCGAGGCGACGTTGAGGATCTTGCCGCGGATCGGCAGGATCGCCTGGGTCTTGCGGTCGCGTGCCTGCTTGGCGCTGCCGCCGGCCGAATCGCCCTCGACGATGAACAGCTCGGTCCCCGCCGGATCGTCGGCCGAGCAATCGGTGAGCTTGCCGGGCAGGCGGAGCTTGCGCGCGCTGGTCGCGGTCTTGCGCTTGACCTCGCGCTCCTGCTTGCGGCGGAGGCGATCGTCCATCCGCTCGAGCACATAGCCGAGCAGCGCCTTGCCGCGATCCATATTGTCGGCGAGGAAATGGTCGAAATGGTCGCGCACGGCCTTCTCGACCAGGCCGGCGGCCTCGGGCGAGGTCAGGCGGTCCTTGGTCTGCGACTGGAATTGCGGATCGCGAATGAAGACCGACAGCATGAGTTCGGAGCCGGTCATCACATCGTCGGCGGTGATGTCCTTGGCCTTCTTGTTGCCGATCAGCTCGCCAAAGGCACGGATGCCCTTGGTCAGCGCCGCGCGGAGCCCCGCCTCGTGCGTGCCGCCATCGGGTGTCGGGATGGTGTTGCAATACCAGCTGTACGAACCGTCGCTCCACAGCGGCCAGGCGACCGCCCATTCGACGCGGCCGTTATTCTCGCCGGGGAAGTCCTGGCGGCCGGCGAAGAAATCGGCGGTGGCGCATTCGCGGGCGCCCAGCTGTTCCTTCAGGTGATCGGCCAGGCCGCCGGGGAACTGGAACACCGCTTCGGGCGGCGTCTCATCGCTGATCAGCTCGGCATCGCATTTCCAGCGGATCTCGACGCCGGCGAACAGATACGCCTTGGAACGGACCAGCTTGTAGAGCCGGCCCGGCTTGAACAGCATCTCGCCGAAGATCTCGGTATCGGGAACGAAGCTGACCGAGGTGCCGCGCCGGTTGGGCGTGCCGCCGACATGCTCGAGCGGCCCCAGCGTCTTCCCCTGGCTGAAGCGCTGGCGATAGAGCTGCTTGTCGCGCGCGACCTCGACAATGGTGTCGATCGACAGCGCGTTGACCACCGAGATGCCGACGCCGTGCAGGCCGCCCGAAGTGGCATAGGCCTTGCCGGAGAACTTGCCGCCCGAGTGGAGCATCGAGAGGATCACCTCGAGCGCCGACTTGTCGGGGAATTTCGGGTGCGGATCGATCGGCATGCCGCGGCCATTGTCGACGATGGTGATGCGGTTGCCGGCCTCCAGCGTGACTTCGATGCGATTGGCATGGCCGGCCACCGCCTCGTCCATCGCATTGTCGAGGATCTCGGCGGCGAGGTGGTGCAGCGCGCGCTCGTCGGTGCCGCCGATATACATGCCCGGGCGGCGCCGGACCGGCTCCAGCCCTTCAAGGACTTCGATCGAGGAGGCGTCATAGGTGCCGGAGGGCACGCCCGGCGCGGCAAACAGGTCTTCAGCGGCCATGGAGAACGTATAGGGGGTGCGGGGTGACGGGCGCAAGGGATGGGGCTGTCCAATTCCTCCCCCGGCTTGCTCGGGGAGGAATTTGGGAATCACGCCGCCTTGAGCTGGGCGATGAACCTGTCGGTCGCCGCCTCCAGCGCCACCGCCGCTTCGGAAAGCCCGGTCGCGGCGCTGGAGACCTGGTCGGACAGCGCCTCGGTGTCGCTTGCCACGGTGGCGACAGCGCCGATCCGCTCGGCCATGCGCGTGGCGCCGATGGCGGTGTCGTGCGCGGTCGCCTCGATCATGCCGGCGGCCTGGCGCTGCCCGTCGACTTCGCTGCGGATCGCCTCCGCCGCCGCCGCGACTTCGGCCACGGTGGCGGCGATCTCGTCGAGCGCGCCGTGCGCCAGGGTCGCGCCGCCCTGGACGGTGCCGGCGAGGGTGCGGATCTCCTCGGTCGCGGAGCCGGTCTGGTTGGCCAGTGCCTTCACTTCATGCGCGACCACCGCGAAGCCGCGGCCGATATCGCCGGCGCGCGCCGCCTCGATCGTGGCGTTGAGCGCGAGCAGGTTGGTCCGCGCGGCGATTTCCTGGATCGATTCGGCGAAGCGGGTGATCGTGCTCGTGCGCTCGGCCAGCGCGCGCACCGCATTCTCGCCGGATCGCGAGACGCCGCGCGCGGCGCCGCTCAGATTCGCCTGCTGGTCGACGCTGGTGGCGATCGCCACGATCGATGCGGTCAGCTGGCGCACCCCGCTGGCGAGCCCGCCGGCCGTGTCCGAGGCCTGGCTGGCGATGTGCGCGGTCGCGGCGAGCTCCACGCTTGCCGTATGGGCGAGCGAATTGAGCGCATGGGCCGAGCGATCGAGGTCGCTCGCGGCGCGGGTCACGTCGCGCACCGTCTCGGCGACCGAATCCTGGAAGGCGGTGGCGAGCGCCAGCATCTCGTGGCGGCGTTCGGCGGCCGCGCCGCGCTCGCTCGTCTCGCGCCGCTCGCGCTCGGCGCGCTCGCGCGCTTCGGCGGCGCGCACCGCGGTGAGCGCCGCCTCGGCATCGTCGCGCCGCGCGGTGGCGTCGGCCGCGAAGCGGTCGCTCTGGGCGCGGGCATCGGCCTGCGCCTCGACCAGGCGGACGAGCTGGGTGGTGAGATAGGTGAGCACCGCGAATTCGAGCAGCACCGCCACGGCGTGGAAGGCGACGCGCCCGAAATTGCCGCCGCCCTCGAACACCCAGGCCGGCACCGCGAGCTGGAAGACGATGTGATGGACGGCGATCAGCGCGCAGGCGAGCGCGATCGGCCGCCAGTCATAGAGCAGCGTCAGGCCCGAGAGCGCGACGAAGAAATACATGTGCGAGTCCATCTGCCAGGGATGGCCGGTCAGCGCATAGACGGCGAGCGCGGGCTGGACGGCGGCGAGCGTGCCGACGATCAGCCGTGCGGCGGCATCGTAGCGGCGCCGCAGCGCGACGATCGTCGGGGCGATGTTCGCCGCCGTGCCCAGCACGAAGGTCATCCATTCGCGCTGGCTGCCGAGCAGCAGGCCGAGCAGGAAGACCACGCCGACGGTGGCCCAGCTGGCCATCACCAGCGTCCGGACGCCGCGGCGGCGAAGGCGATCGATCTCGTTCATGCGGCCGCGCCTCCGCACAGGGCGGGCGGTGCCGCGAGGATCAGGATCGCCCGGCCCCGGAGCGCCGCAGCGATGGCGGGATGGGTGCCCGTGACGACGAAGCTGCCCGGCAGCGGCCCGTCGCCGAGCAGCCGCGCCCCGCCCTCGATCGCCTGGGCGAGCATGCGGTCCGCCGCGCCCGGCAGCATCGGCACCAGCAGCATCCGCCCCTGGCTGGGGGGCCAGAAGGCCGCGCAGGCCAATGCCAGCCCGACGAGCGCGAGCTGCGCGGTCAGGGCATGGCGGGCGAGGATCGATCCGAAACGGTTCATTCCGCGCGTCTAGCGGGAATTAGGTTAGAAACACGTAAACCACAGTATTTGCGCAGATTACGATATTCGTCACGCGTATCCGATGGTCCTTGGCCCGGACCGGCGGTGCATGCCGATCCAGATCACCGCCTCGGTCGCCGCGCCTATGCCGATATCGAGCACGCGCTGGAGGACGCCGCCGCGCAGATGCGCCGCCGAGCGGTCGTGATGTTCCTGCTCCTCCGCGACGATGTCCGCCAGGATGGCGACGACGGCCGGATCGCCGGATCCGAGCGCCGCGATCTGCTCGGCCATGTGGCGCAGCACGACTCGCTCGATCGCGACGGTGGTGGCGGCGATCGCGCGCCGGCCAAGCAGGCCGGTGACGGTGCCGAGCACGGTGCCCAGCGCCGCGCACGGCCTGTAGCTGGGGCAGCGCGAATGGCCGCGGCGTGCCAGCTCGGCGGCGAACAGCGCGCGGTGGCGCGTCTCGTGCGCGATGAAATCCTCGATCTCGGCCAGCAGGCCCGGCGCGGTCCAGCGGGCGAGCCGCAGCTGCGCCCGATAGACGCACACCGCGCCATGCTCGCCGGCATGATCGACGCGCAGCACGCGGTCGCCCAGCGTCTCGCCGGGCGCCAGGCGTGCCGCGATCGGCATCAGGATCTAGCGGACGCGGGGGCCGCCAAAGGGCAGCGGCGGCGGCGGGCGGCGATCGCGGCGGGGCAACTGCGCCTGATAGGCATGGCCGCAATGCTCGACGCAATAGGGGAAGCCCGGGTTCACCTTGTCGCCGCAGAAATGGAAGTCCGGCTCGCCCGGATGGCCGATCGGCCATTTGCAGATCTTGTCGTTGAGATCGAGCAGGCTGGTCTTGCCCGCGATCGCCTCGGAAGGCTTGGCGGGGACGAGGCGGCGCGGCGGGGCCGGCGAGATCGGCGGAGCCTGTTCGCCGGGGTTCTGGCGGACGAAGCCGCCCGGGCCGACCGAACGGAGCACCGGCCCGTCCGCGACGGGCTTGGGCTCGGCCGGGGCCGAGGGCGCGGCGGCGGGCGCGGCGGCGCGCG
>JAFOMG010000030.1 GCA_017418975.1 Sphingomonas sp. | reverse complement strand
ATCGAGGACGAGGATGCCGTCGCCCGCACCGAGGCCGCCGCTTCCGACTATCTCGCCGAGGGCGCCGTCTCCCAGCTCATCGACGCCTATGTCGACCAGCTCCGCAAGGTCGGCGTCGAGGCACTCCGCCGCCGTCCGCGCACCGGGGCGAGGGTTCGTGGCGAGGGGCCACGCTTCAAGCGGGCCGATCCCGCCGAGCTGGAGCAGCTCGAGGCCAGGCTGCGCCGCGACCGCGAGATCGTCGCGCGCCGCGTCTTCGACGGCGCCACGCTCGACGAGGTTTCCCTCGACACCGGCGCCACCAAGGAGTGCGTCCGCCAGACCGCCCGGCAGGCGACCAGGCTGCTCACCGGGATCGCCGCCGAGGCGCCGCGTTTCGAAATAATGGCCGACGATGCCCGCCGCGCGGTGCCGCCGATCCGCCCGCGCCGCGCCGGCGCGGCGAAGGTGCCGCTGCTTCCCGACCCCGGCGCGCTCCACAACCGCCTTGCCCATGTCGAGGCGATCGAGGCGGAGCGGGCGGCCTATGTCACGCCCGTCCTGCCGGTCGCCCAGCTGGTGCTGCACTGATCCGGCGCCGGACCCCGACGCCGCGGCCTATACCACGCGCGACAGGAACCGGCTGAACGGGTCCTCGCGATAGTCGCCGAACGGCCCGCATTCGGTGAAGCCGAACTGGCGGTAGAGCGCATGGGCGGCATCGAAGGCCTCGCCCGATCCCGTCTCCAGGCTCACGCGCCGATAGCCCCGCGAACGGGCGGTGCCCAGGATATGCGCGACCAGCCTGGCCCCGGTGCCGCGGCGCAGATGCTCCGAGGCGGTGCGCATCGACTTGATCTCGCCATGCTCCGGATCGAGCTCGCGCAGCGCGCCGCAGCCCAGCAGGTCGTCGCCGTCCCACACGGTCCAGAAGGTCACGTCGGGCCCGGCCAGACCGGAGAAGTCGAGGAAATGCGTGCTGTCCTTGGGCGAATTGGCCAGCATGCCGGCGAAATGCACTTCGAGCAGCGCGCGGACGCGCGCATCGTCGAGCCCGCCTTCGCGGATATCGGTCATTCGAAACGCACCTTGGCGAGATACCTGCTCTCCATCGGCAGGCCGAACACGTCGCTTGCCGGATTGAACCTGGCGCCGCGCATCGCCGCGCACAGCGCCACGTCCGCCGCGTCGCCGCCGGCGGAGAGCGATATCCGGCAATCGGTGACCGCGCCGCTCTGCGACAGGGTGAGCCACGCCTCCGCCGGCGATCCGGCCGCGCCGCGCACGACCAGCTCGCCGGCGCTCGCCGGTGTCGGGCGCTGATAGCTTTCCCGTATCGGCAGCATCGCCTGGGCGCCGTCCCAGTTCCAGCGGACGAGCATGGGCAGCTGCGCATAGGTCTGCGCCGGCTCGATCGCATAGGCGCCGGTGCGCGCCGCGTCGCAGCTCGCCGCGTCCAGCCCGGCATCGCCGCTCGATCGCAGCAGCTTGCAGGAGAGGACGGTGCCCGACTCCAGCAACAGCGCGATCGCGCTCTGCCGCCCGTCGCGGACCTTGGAGAAGCGTCGCCACTCGGGCTGGCGAGTCATGGTGGCGATGCCGCGCGCATGGGTCACGGGCCAGCCCATCGGTGCCGGAGGCGCCGGGGGCAGGCCGATCTCCGCCCCCTCGCCTCCCACCGAGAACTGGATCGTCAGCGAGGCCGTGCCGGGCGCGGGCTTGCCGTCGAGGGTGAGGGCGTGGCGGAACTTGCCCCGGCGCCGCAGCACCTCGCAGAATTGCGGGGCGAGCGCGACATGGCCATAGGTGCCCCGGCAATCGGTGATCGCATCCCTGTCGTCGATCGACAGCTCGATCCCGATCTGCCCCAATATGTGCTGGAATCGCGGCTGGAGCTTCTCGCCGCGCGCCTCGGCGCGGAAGCGCTCGGGAATATCGGCGGGCAGGATCCAGCCCCGGGGCTCGCCGACCGCCATCACCGGGCGCAGCTCGCCGGGGCCCGCGACGGCATGTTCCGCCACATAGGTGGCGATCGCCGGCTCGGGCACCGCCCCCGCCTGTGCCTGCGCCTGCACCGGCGCGAGCCACGCGATCAGGGCGGCGGCTCCCGCCGCCATTCTCAGTTCGAGCATCCTTCCCCCGCGATTCCGCTTCCCTCAGATCTCGTCGATAAATCCTGCCAAAGTCTCAAGACAGGAATGCGCCAGCGTCTTGCAGCGCGCGGGCGACCAGGCGAATTCGGGATCGGCGTTCGCGGCATGGTCCTTGAACGGCATTTCCAGCGTCATCGAGACCGCGCCGAACCGCTCGGCGAGCTGGTTGGTCGACATCGAGAGATTCGCCTGGCCGGGCGCCGATTTCTCATAGCCCAGGTCGAGCTGGAAATCGGGCGTCGCCCCGGCGAGGCGGCGGGCATATTCGTAGAATTTCTCGCCATGCGCGTCGGTCCAGGACGCGATGCCTTCGAAGCCGGCGAGGAAGTTGGCGGGAATCGCCTCGTCGCCATGCACGTCGATCGCGAAATCGACGCCGGTCTCGTCCATCGCCGCGCGGACAAGGAACACCTCGGGGCTCTTCTCCATCGTCGGAGCATGCCATTCGCGGTTGAGGTTGATGCCCGCGGCGTTGGTGCGCAGATGCCCGCGGCGCGAGCCGTCCGGGTTCATGTTCGGCACGATATGGAACACCGCCTTCTCGCGCAGGGCAAGGGCGATCGGGTTGGTCGGGTCGGTCAGGAACTCGAGCGCCCCTTCCATCCACCATTCGGCCATGGTCTCGCCCGGGTGCTGGCGCGCATAGAGCCACACCGTCTTCGGCCCGGTGCCGAGCGTCAGCAGGTCCATCGGCTGGCCGTCGAGCGTCTTGCCCAGCTCGCGGTGCGACACGCCGGGCATCAGCGCCATGCGGCTGACCAGGTCGTGGTGCCGCTCCATCGAATAGGGCGCGAAATAGGCGAACCACACCAGGTCGGTATCGATTGCCTTGGTGAAGTGCAGCACGCCGTCGGCATAGGACGAATCGGCGGTCCGCCACGCCTCGCGATCGGTCGACCAGCGCGCCTGATAGTCCGGCCAGCCGAACGCATAGGCAGCGCCGCCCGCGTTCAGCAGGCGGAAGGTGAGCGTGCGCCCCTTCGCCCCGGCCACGCGGAAGTGGAACCACTGGTAGAAGTCCGAGAGGTGATCGGTGACGATCTCGAGGTCGACGCGGTCGCCCTCGATCCCCACGACGCGGATGTTGCCGGAATCGAAGCCGGAATTGATCTGGATGGTCATTTCACCGTGATAGTGATGCCGGACTCGCCGGGGAAGTCCTTGAAAAGCGCCTTGGCCATGCGCGCGGCCGCCGCGCCGGGCTGGTCGGGATCGGTGCCGCTCACGCTGCCGCTCTGCGCGCGGCCTTCCCACACGGTGGTGTTGTCGCTGCGGCGGCGCAGCTGCACCCACAGCTCGGTCTGATAGAGCTCGCGCGTCTTGCCGCCGATGCCGAAGCCGACATCGCCGCCGACCCCCACGCCGCCGCGGCGCCCGCCGCTGAAGCCGCCCGCGCCCAGGCCGATGCTGACCGGCGGCGGTTCCTTGAACGCGCCCTTGCTGGTGCGGCGGAAGCCGACCGCGGCGATATAGCCCGAAGGCATGCTGCTCACCGACTGGACATAGCCCAGCCGTTCCAGCTCGGCGCGCACCGCATCGGCATAGGTCTGATATTCGGGGCCGAACGAATCGGTGTTGGCCATCGGCTCGACCGCGACGGTGGTGCGCTCGATCGGCGCGCCCAGATGATAACGAGTGACGTCGATCGGCTGCGGGCGATAGCTGGGGGCACAGGCTCCCAGCGCGGCGAGCAGGGCGATGCTGAGCGGCTTCTTCACGCGGACGAACTCCTGTTTCGCGAACGGAACGTCTCCGTTTGCCCTCCAACACGGATCAGGTCGAGTCGGTTCCGCTGGGCCATGGGGCGACTCCCGCCTTGACTTGGCGGGCATCGGCCACTAGGCGAGCCCCTCTTTCCGGCATTCCTATAGTTTGAGAAGCGAATCGGTCATGAAGATCGTGAATTCATTGAAGTCGCTCAAGGATCGGCATCGCGACAACCGCGTGATCCGCCGTCGTGGGCGCATCTACGTCATCAACAAGACCCAGAAGCGTTTCAAGGCCCGCCAGGGCTGATTCGCGTGGTCCAGCCCCACACCGTCATCTTCGATGTCGGGAAGGTGCTGTTCGACTGGGAACCTCGGTTCCTCTACGAGCGCCTGATCGAGGACGATCGGGCGCTCGAAGCGTTTCTGGCGAGCGTCGTCACCCGGGAGTGGCATTTCCAGCACGACGCGGGGCGTCCGTTCGCGGAAACCTCGGCGGAGCTGGGCGCGCGCTTTCCGGAGCATGCGGCGCTGATCGCCGCCTGGGGACCGCGCTTCAACGAGACGCTGGGGCCGGCGATTCCCGGCATGACCGCGCTCGTCGAGGCGCTCGACGCCGCCGGCGTGCCGCTGTTCGCGATCACCAATTTCTCCGGCGAGTTCTGGCCGCCGTTCCGCGCCCGCGAAGCCGCGCTGTTCGATCGCTTCCGCGACATCGTCGTCTCGGGCGACGAGAAGCTCGTGAAGCCCGATCCCGCGATCTACGCGCTCGCGCTGCGCCGATTCGGCCTTGAGGGGCCGGACGCGGTGTTCATCGACGACAGCCTGCCCAACGTCGCCGCCGCTGCGGACGCGGGCATCCATGCGCTGCACTTCACCGGCGCGGCCAAGCTGCGTGCCGATCTGGAAGGGCTCGGGCTGCTCTAGGACGAAAGCCCGAACAAGCCGTTGCCCCCCGCCCGCGCGCGGATGACGGGGTTTGCTGATCGAGTCGTGACCCCAGGTTGGGAACCCGAACAAGTGTCTGATTTTCCACCGTCATCCCGGCCTTGTGCCGGGATCCCGCTGCTTCTTGCCCTGCCGGGATAGCGGGACCCCGGCGCAAGGCCGGGATGACGAAGGAAGAATAGGAGTTCGGAACCCGGTCTTCTCCCCTCCCTTTCCAGAGAGGGGAGCGCAAGGATCAGATCGCGTCCGGCCCTTCGCGGCCCGGATGGTTCTTCAGCTCGTCGCCGACCAGGGTCACCACGTGCAGCACGTTGGTCGAGCCGGGCGTCCGGAACGGCACGCCGGCGCACAGCACCACGCGGTCGCCCGCCGCGGCGATATGGTGGCGCAGCGCCATCCGCTTCGACTTGGCGACCATCTCCTCGAACGAATCGACGTCGCGCGTGTGGACCGCATGCGTGCCCCAGAGCAGGCCGAGCCGGCGCGCCGTATCGATCTTGGGCGTGAGCACCAGGATCGGCACCGACGGGCGCTCGCGCGCGATTCGCCGCGCGGTCGAGCCGGAGCTGGTGAAGCAGGTGATGCCCGAGGCGGAGACGGTGCGCGCGATGTTCTTCGCGGCTTCGGCCAGGGCGTCGGCGGTGGTGGGATCCGGCCGGGTCACGGTGAAGTGGACGCGGTCGCCATGCGCGGGGTCGCGCTCCACCGCATCGGCGATCGAGTTCATCATCGCCACCGATTCGACCGGCCATTTGCCCGCGGCGCTCTCGGCCGAGAGCATGATCGCGTCGGCACCGTCATAGACCGCGGTGGCGACGTCGGAGACTTCGGCGCGCGTCGGCGACGGGCTCTCGATCATCGATTCGAGCATCTGGGTGGCGACGATCACCGGGCGGCCCATGCGGCGCGCGGTCTCGACGATGCGCTTCTGGAGCGGCGGCACGCTCTGCGGCGGCAGCTCCACGCCCAGGTCGCCGCGCGCGACCATCACGCCGTCGCACTGCTCGACGATCTCGTCGAGGCGGGCGATCGCGCTCGGCTTCTCGATCTTGGCGAGCAGGGCCGCCTTGCCGCCGATCAGGCGGCGGGCTTCCATCAGGTCCTCGGGGCGCTGGACGAAGCTGAGCGCGATCCAGTCGGCGCCCTGCTCCACCGCGAAGGCGAGGTCGCTGCGGTCCTTCTCGGTGAGCGCGGCGAGCGGCAGCACCATGTCGGGCACGTTCAGGCCCTTGTTGTTCGACAGCGCCCCGCCGACCTCGACGATCGTGGTCAGGCGATCCGGTGCGACCGAGACGACGCGCAGCACCAGCTTGCCGTCGTCGAGCAGCAGGCGGGCATTCTCGTGCGCCGCCTCGAAGATCTCGCGGTGCGGCAGCTCGACGCGGGTGGCGTCGCCGGGCGTCTTGTCGCGGTCGAGGATGAACTCGTGGCCGGTGACCAGCTGCACCTTGCCGTCGGCGAACTTGCCGACGCGCAGCTTCGGGCCCTGCAGGTCCGCCAGGATCGTGGTCGGGCGGCCATATTTCTGCTCGAGCCCGCGGATCGCCGCGAACAGCGGCACCTTCGATGCCTGGTCGCCATGGCTCATGTTGATCCGGAACGCATCGGCGCCCGCTTCGAACAGCTTGGCGATCATCTCGGGCGTCGCGCTGGCGGGGCCGAGCGTGGCGAGGATGCGAACCTTGCGCGTGCGGGGGCTGATTGCCTTTGTCATCGTTGTCATATCCTCGGCTTGTGCCTCGGTGCCTCTAGCCTCATATCCCGGAGGATCAACCGTGGAGGTGCGATAAATGGACGAACTCGACCAGCTGGACGACGCCGTGGCGGCCAAGGCGTTCCGCAGCGTCGTCCGCCATCTCCGCCACCGCGCCGATGCGCAGAACATCGATCTGATGGGCCTGGCGGGCTTCTGCCGCAACTGCCTGGCCGACTGGATCGTCGAGGCCGACCCGTCGATCGCCCGGGACGATGCGCGCCGCATCGTCTACGGCATGCCCTTCGCGGAGTGGAAGGCGCGCCACCAGGGCGAAGCCACGCCCGATCAGGTCGCCCGGATGGAAGCGAGCCTGAAGCGCAACGCCGCGCTCGACCAGGCGGCGCTCGACGAGGCGCTGGACGAGAGCTTCCCGGCTAGCGACCCGCCTTCGATGACCGAGCCGGGGCGCTGACCGCCGGCCTGGCCGGGTTGGCGGCCGGCGCCGGGAGCTTCCACTTCATCGCCTTGGCCACCGCGGCGCGCCAGATGTCATAGCCCGCACGGGTCATGTGCAGGCCGTCCTCGCGATAGAGCTCGGGGCGCGGCTTGCCGTCGGGGCCCAGCATCGCGGGGAAGATGTCGACATAGCCGAGCCGCCGGTCGGTCGCGACATAGTCGCGCACCAGCGTGTTGGTCGTGCGGATCCCGTCGATCAGCCGCCAGCGCGACGGGCTGGGCTTGATCGCGACGAACAGGACGCGGGTGCCGGGAAGGCGGAAATGCACCTTGGTCACCAGCGCCTCGAAATCGGAGAGCACTTCCTCGGGCGTGTGCCCGGCCTCCAGGTCGTTGTCGCCGGCATAGAAGACAATGGTCTTCGGCGCATGGGGCATCACGATCCGGTCGAAATAGCGGACGCTGTCGGGGATGGTGGAACCGCCAAAGCCCCGGTTGACGACATTGTGGCCGGGGAAATCGCGCGCGAGATCGGTCCACATCCGGATGCTCGAGCTGCCGAGGAACAGCACCCCGCCCCTTGCCGGCCTGGCCGCGGCATCGCGGGCCTCGAACGCGGCGATCTCCGCGGCGAAGGGCTGCTTGTCGGCCGGGGGCGGGGCGGGGCGGGCCGGCACGCGCATGGTCGGCGGCAGCTGCACCGGGGCGACCGGCCTGGCCGGCGCCGGGACAGAGGCCGCGGGCCGGTTCTGGGCCGGTGCGGTGGCAGGCAGCAGGGCGAGCGCGACGGCGGCGGAAAGCGCGATTCGGCGGAGAAAGGGCATGGCCGGCAGATAGCCGGACCGGCCGCAAGGGGCAATCGACCGGGGCGGGCGGCGCGTTGGGGGTTGAGCGGGGCGGCGGGCTCCGATAATCGCGCCGCTTTCCCGACTCTATTCTCCAGGAGCTTCCACCTTGTCCGATTCGATTTCCGCCGAACAGCTGCGCCTCCTCATCGAGCGGATCGAGCGGCTCGAGGAAGAGAAGAAGGGCATCGCCGACGACATCAAGGACGTCTATGCCGAGGCCAAGTCGACCGGCTTCGACGTGAAGACGATGCGCTCGATCGTCCGCCTGCGGAAGATGGAGAAGCATCACCGCGACGAGGCGGAGATGCTGCTCGAGACCTACAAGCAGGCGCTGGGCATCTGAGCCGCCTTGTCGTCGCCCCGGCGAAAGCCGGGGCCTCGGGCGAAGGCGCGGGACGATAGCCGCACGAGATCCCGGCGCCGGCCGGGATGACGATATGGGGCAAGCATTGCCCATTCGCCCGTGCCTGGCCTAAAGCCGCGCGACCAGTTTCATACGAGAGCGCAATGGCAGGCCATTCCAAATTCAAGAACATCATGCACCGCAAGGGCGCGCAGGATAAGAAGCGCTCGAGCATGTTCTCCAAGCTCAGCCGCGAAATCACCGTCGCCGCGAAGATGGGCTTGCCCGATCCCGACATGAACCCGCGCCTGCGCGCCGCGATCGCCGCGGCCAAGGCGCAGTCGATGCCCAAGGACAATATCCAGCGCTCGATCGACAAGGCGAGCAAGGGCGATGGCGAGAATTACGAGGAGATCCGCTACGAGGGCTTCGGCCCGGGCGGCGTCTCGCTGATCATCGAGGCGCTGACCGACAATCGCAACCGCACCGCCACCAATGTGCGCACCGCGGTATCGAAGAATGGCGGCAATCTCGGCACCGCCGGCTCGGTGAGCCACGGTTTCGACCGGATGGGCCTGATCACCTATCCCGCCAAGGCCGGCGACGCCGAGAAGGTGTTCGAAGCCGCGCTCGAGGCAGGGGCCGAGGACGTGGCCAGCTCCGAGGAGGGCCATGAGATCTGGACCGCGCAGGACGCGCTCCACGAAGTCGCCCGTGCCCTGGAGCCGGTGCTCGGCGAGGCGGAGGGCGCCAAGCTCGCCTGGCGGCCCCAGACCATGGTCGATGTCGGCGAGGAGGACGCGGCCAAGCTGTTCAAGCTGATCGACGCGCTCGACGACGACGACGATGTCCAGACGGTGTGGGGCAATTACGAAGTCTCGGACGAAGTGATGGAGAAGCTGGGCTGAGATTGATTCACGCGAAGGCGCGAAGCCGCGAAGATCATCGGTTCGCGCGGGCGCGCGGAGGCGCGGAGAGTGCTTGCCGCGCCAGCGGTCCCGAGATTCGCGACGGCGCCGCGCGGAGGGCGCACCGGGCTATTCCGGTGCTTCGCGCGTGCGCGTGCAGAATCCAATGATCATCCTCGGCCTCGATCCCGGCCTCGGCACCACCGGCTGGGGGCTGATCCGCGCCGAGGGCAATCGCCTGTCGCATCTCGCCAACGGACGGTTGAAGACCGATACCCAGGCGCCGCTCCCGCGCCGGCTCGCGCATCTCGACGCCATGCTCGCCGCGCTGATCGCCGATCACGGGCCGGAGGCGGCGGCGGTGGAAGAGGTGTTCGTCAATTCCAATGCCCAGTCGACGCTCAAGCTCGGCCAGGCGCGCGGGGTGGTGCTGTGCGCTGCCGCGCGGACCGGCATCGATGTCGGCGAATACAAGCCGAGCACGATCAAGAAATCGGTCGTCGGCGTCGGCAATGCCGACAAGGCGCAGGTCCATGCGATGGTGCAGGTGCTGCTGCCCGGGGTGAAGATCGCCGGGGCCGACGCGGCCGACGCGCTCGCCGTCGCCATCTGCCACGCCCACCATCTGGCGAGCGCGCGCTTCGGGCTGCGCTAGGCCGCCAGCGCCGGGGCCGGTCCGTCCTCGTCGTCGTTGGAGGCGCGCGCCACCAGCCGCGTCCGCCGCGTCCGCTTCGCGCGCCGGCCCATCGGCCGCCGCGCGGCGATCCAGTGCCGCACCGCGCCGAAGCGCAGCGTCGATGCCGCCATCGCCGCCACCAGGATCGTGTCGACCAGCGTGCCGATCTCGAACATCGTGATCCAGCCGGCGATCTCGGGCAGCGCCATGGCGAAGAGGCGAAGGCCCTCCTCCTCGAGGAACCAGAAGCAGAGCAAGCCGATCGCGCCGAGGATCATCCAGGCGACCACCGCCCCGCGCCGGATCCGCGCCAGCCGCGCCGCCGGCCATTCGACAAGGGCGCCACGCATCAGGCCCCCGGCCGGCGTATCGCCGGCGAGCAGCAGCGTCAGCCATAGTCCCAGAAGCGCGGCGATCATTCGATTCCCCCCGATGTCCTCGCCCTGCAGGTGGGAAGGCGGCGATCGTTCCGCCAGGGCTATTCGAAGATCGCCGCGGCCTCGTCGCCATCGAATGCGTTGCGCCTCAGCGCCCGCGCGCCGCGCAGGCCGTTGATCACGCCGATCGTCAGCACCGCGTTGATGACCAGGCCCATGATGTTGAGCGTGGCGAGCTTGCCGAGGAATTCGAGCACGAGCAGGAACGCCGCGACGCTGCCCCAAGCCAGCCCGCGCCCCGCGCGCAGGCGGAAGCCCGCGACCGCGAAGAGCACCGTCTCGGCCGCGGCGACGCCGAGCACCATCGTCGCCTCCGGCGCGCCGGGCGTCCCCAGATACCAGCCCACGATCAGCAGCCCGAAGGCGCTCAGCGCCGCGGCGACGAAACAGGCATAGCCGCCCAGCTGCGCGGCGCCCAGCGCGCCGTCCTCCGTGGTCAGGTCCACCTTCCAGAACGCCATTTCGATTTCCCCCTGGCTTTGCCCCGGCGTCACGGTAGCACGACCCGGCCCGGCGTCGATGCCCGGCGGGGATGCGGTGATTTCGCTTCCCTCCCCCCGCTTGTTCCGTTTATGTACCGGGCATGCGCGCGCGCCTCCGCCCCTGCTCCGCCTGCCCACCATTCGCCGGATGCCGCGTGCGGCGGGGAAATCGGGGAAGGCACAGCCTGGACTTCGTAAACTTCCGCGCAGGGGATCGGCGATGATCGCGCACCTCAAGGGCCGGCTGGAAGCGACCGGGCTCGACCATGTCGTGATCGACGTGAACGGCGTCGGCTATCTCGCCGGTGCCTCGGGCCGGACGATCACTGCGCTGGGCGCCACCGGCGGGTCGGTCACCCTCCACACCGAGATGCTGGTGAGCGAGGATTCGATCCGGCTGATGGGCTTCGCCACCGCGAGCGAGCGCGACTGGTTCCGCCTGCTCACCAGCGTGCAGGGCGTCGGCGCCAAGGTGGCGCTGGCCATCCTTTCGATCCTGTCGCCCGAGGAAGTGCAGACCGCCATGGCGCGCGCCGATTCGGCGATGATCGCGCGGGCGAACGGCGTCGGTCCCAAGCTGGCCCAGCGCATCGTCAACGAGCTCAAGGACAAGGCCGGTGGCGTGGCGCTCGGCGGCGGTGGCGGCCCGGGCGCCGCGGCGGCGGGCGGCGCGGCGCCGGATGCGATCTCGGCGATGCTCAACCTGGGCTTCAGGCCGGCCGAGGCGAGCGCCGCGGTCAATGCCGCCGCGGACGAGCTGGGTGCCGGCGCGACGCTGGATGCGCTGGTGCGGCTGGCGCTGCGCAAGGCGGCGAAGTGACGGTGCGCACCGCCGCCTGCCGCTGCGGCCAGCTCCGCGCCGAATGCGTGGGCGAGCCGGTGCGCATCTCGGTCTGCCATTGCTTGAACTGCAAGCAGCGCAGCGGATCGGCCTTCGCGGTGCAGGCGCGCTTTCCGGCGGGGCAGGTGACGATCACCGGCCGGTCGACCGAATGGATCGCGGCGTCGGAGAGTGGCGGGCCGCCGGCCGGCTTTCACTTCTGCCCGATCTGCGGCGGCAATGTCTGGTACGATGGCGGCGGCATCCCCGACACCATCGCGATTCCGGTGGGCGCCTTTGCCGATCCCGCCTTCCCTGCGCCCACCGTCTCGGTGTGGGGGGAGCGCCAATGCGCCTGGGTCGAGATCACCGGCGCGGTGGAACGACATGACTGACTGCCCGGCGCTCCCGGCGCAGCGGCGTTACCAGCGGCCTGCCGGCGAAATGCGCGTCGAGATTGGCGAGCACCAGTTCGCGCATCGCGATACGGGCTTCCTCGGTCGCGCTGCCCTGATGGGGGGCGAGCACCACCTGGTCCATCGCGCGCAGCGCCTGGGGCACCTGCGGCTCCTCGGCGAAGACGTCGAGCCCGGCGCCGGCGATGCGGCCCGCGGCCAGCGCGGCGACCAGCGCGTCCTGATCGACCAGGCTGCCGCGGGCGATGTTGATCAGCACGCCGCCGGGCCCCAGCCGGTCGAGCACGGCGGCATCGACGATGCGCCGCGTCGCGGGCCCGCCGGTCGCGGCGAGGATCAGCACGTCGCTCGCTTCCGCCAGCGCGGCGATATCGGGCACGAAACGCCACGGCACCGGCTTTTCGGAGCGCGCGGCGTAGAGCAGCTCGCCGGCGAAGGGCGCGGCCCGCAGCGCGATCGCATGCCCTATCTGGCCGAGCCCGAAGATCGCGATGCGGCGCCCGCTGGCCCGCCGGCCGAGCGGAGCGGTCCAGCCGCCCGCCCGCACCAGCGCGTCGTTCGCCGCGATGCGCCGCTGCACGGCCAGCATCAGCGCGATCGCCTGGTCGGCGACATCCTCGGTCAGGACGCCCGCCGTGGTGGTGATGCGGATGCCGCGCGCGTCGAGTGCGTCGAGATCGACCCGGTCATGGCCGACGCCGTGGATCGCGACGATCTCCAGCGCGGGGAGGCGGGCGAGCAGCGCGGCATCGATCTTCGCCATGCCGCCGCCCACCACCGCGCGGACGCCCGGCGGCGGATCGCCCTCGTGCAGGGTGAAGCGTTCGGCGAGCGCCGCGCGCAGCGGCGCGGAAATCGGCGTTGCGAGCAGCAGGTCCGGGCGCGCCATGCGCCCGGTCTAGCCGCGTCGCCGCGAGAGGAATAGGGCGGGGCCATGGAAATCGAAGTCAGCGCCGAGGCCAAGGACAAGTCGCTCAACCGGAACGTGGCGATCACGGTGGTGGTGCTGTCCGTGTTCATGGGGGTGTGCGGGATCAAGGACGGCAACATCGTCCAGGCGATGCAGCAGGCCCAGTCCGATTCGGTCGACAAGTGGAACCAGTATCAGGCGGCCAAGACCAAGCAGCATGTCGCCGAGGCGAGCCGGCTCCAGATCGCCCTGCTGGCCGATCCGAAGCGCGCGGCGCCGGTGCTCGCCGGGCTCGACCGCGACATCGCGAAGTATAAGGCGGAAGCGCCGGGCCTGGCCGCCGATGCGAAGGCGCGGAGCGATCTCTACGATGCGCTGAACGTGCATGACGACCAGTTCGACGCGAGCGACGCATCGGTCGCCACCGCCATCTCGGTCGCCGCCGTCGCTGCGCTGGTGGAGAGCGGCTGGCTGCTCTGGGTGGCCTGGGGCTTCGGCGCCTTCGGGCTGTTCATGGGGCTGTGCGGGTTCCTGGGCTGGAGCTTCCACCCGGCGCTGCTGAGCGGGCTGCTGGGATGAGCAAGGTCGATCATCCCTTCGTCCCCGGCTGGCAGGGCATGGCTGGCTGGACCGTTCCCGGCGAGCCGCCTTCGCCGTTCCTGTCGTTCGAGGCGGGCGACCTGGGCGCGCCCTTCCGCATCACGCATGGGCGCGACATGATGTTCGATCACGGCGAGCTCGTGCAGGACTATAATTTCCTCGATTATTTCTTTGGCGACCCTGCCGCGCCGGTGCGCGCGCGGCATTATCTGGGCGAGCGCAGCGTGGCCGCCTATCTTCCCGGCTTGCCGGAGGATGCGAACCTGGCGCAGGCGCGTGCAGCTTTCCCCGAAGATGTCCTGCGCTATCTCCAGCGGCGCTTCAATGCGGTCGAGGTGTTGACCGGCGAGGGATATTGCGAGCTTTGGGCGGCAGCATGACCGATTCCGATCGCCTCCTCTCCTCCGCCCGCCGCATCGACGATGTCGATGCCGCGCTGCGCCCCAAGAGCCTCGACGAATTTGTCGGCCAGCGGGCGGCGCGCGAGAATCTGCGCGTGTTCATCGATGCCGCCCGGTCGCGCGGCGAAGCGCTGGATCATGTGCTGTTCTTCGGCCCGCCGGGGCTGGGCAAGACCACGCTCGCCCAGATCATCGCGCGCGAGATGGGCGTGGGGTTCCGCGCCACTTCGGGCCCGGTGATCGCCAAGTCCGGCGATCTCGCCGCGCTGCTCACCAATCTCGAGGATGGCGACGTGCTGTTCATCGACGAGATCCACCGGCTGAATCCCGCGGTCGAGGAAGTGCTCTATCCGGCGATGGAGGATCGCGCGCTGGATCTCATGATCGGCGAGGGGCCGTCGGCGCGCAGCGTGCGGATCGACCTGCCGCGCTTCACCCTGGTCGGCGCCACCACGCGGCAGGGGCTGCTCACCCAGCCGCTGCGCGACCGGTTCGGCATCCCGGTGCGCCTCAATTTCTATGCGGTGGACGAGCTGGAGCGCGTCGTCGCCCGCGCCGCCCGCCTGCTCGACCTGCACGTCGCGCCCGACGGCGCGCACGAGATCGCGCGGCGCTCGCGCGGCACGCCGCGCATCGCCGGGCGGCTGCTGCGCCGGGTGCGCGACTTCGCCAATGTGCTGGGCGAAGAGACGGTCCATGCCCGGGTGGCGGACCAGTCGCTCACCCGGCTCGAGGTCGATGCGCTGGGGCTGGACGCGATGGACCGGCGCTACCTCACCATGATCGCCGACATCTACAAGGGCGGCCCGGTGGGCGTGGAGACGCTGGCGGCGGGGCTTTCGGAGCCGCGCGACACGATCGAGGAAGTGATCGAGCCCTATCTGATCCAGATCGGGATGATCGCGCGCACGGCGCGGGGACGCTGCCTCAACGCGGCGGGATGGAAGCATCTGGGGCTCACGCCTCCGTCCACCGCGCAGGAAGGGCTGTTCGACTGAGGCAAGGGGTTCCCCCGGCGGAATCGCTGGGTTAGGTGGCCGGCCATGGACGCATCCTTTGCCCCTGGCCGCTTCGCGGGCCTCGAGCATCATTTCGTCCTGCGTGTCTATTTCGAGGACACCGATCTGAGCGGGGTGGTCTATCACGCCAACTATCTCCGGTTCATGGAGCGGGCCCGCTCGGATATGCTGGCGCTTGCCGGCATCGATCAGCGCGCGGCGCACGAAGCGGGCGAGGGCGCCTATGCGCTGCGCGAGGCGAATATTCGCTACCGGGCGCCGGCGCGCCTGGGCGACGAACTGGTGGTGGTCAGCCGGCTGGTCCGGTTGCGCCCCGCCGCAGTGGACATTCATCAACGAGTCATGCGCGACGTTACCATAGTGGCCGAAGCGGAGATCGAGGCGGTGTTCGTCGCCCCGTCCGGCCGTCCGCGCCGCCAGCCGGCGGCGTGGATGGAACGTTTCGAACCGCTGCTCTTCAAGGGGACCTGAACCGATCATGGAATTCATCAGCACCGACGCCGCCACCATGTCGCCGATCGGCCTGTTCCTGCAGGCGGACTGGGTGGTGCGCGCCGTGATGCTCGGCCTGCTGCTCGCCTCGCTCTGGACCTGGGCGATCATCCTGTCGTTCGGCTTCAAGGTCGGGGCGGTGAAGAAGGCGATCGACCGGTTCGAGGCGGAATATCGCGAAGCCGACGATATCGACGAGTTCCATCGCCGCGCGGCCGGCCGCGACCAGCCGATCGCCCGCGTCTTCGCCGCCGGCGTCACCGAATGGCGACGCTCGACCAGCGGCAAGGCGATCGACCGCGAGGGCACCCGCGAGCGCCTGGCGACCGCGATGGGCGCCACGATCGCGCAGGAGGTCGACAAGCTTGCCGATCGCCTCAACTTCCTCGCCACGGTCGGCTCGGTCGCGCCGTTCGTCGGCCTGTTCGGCACGGTCTGGGGCATCATGCGCAGCTTCACCGGCATCGCCAAGGAGCAGAGCTCGTCGCTCGCCGTGGTGGCGCCGGGCATCGCCGAGGCGCTCTTCGCGACGGCGATCGGCCTGTTCGCCGCCATTCCCGCGGTGATCGCCTATAATCGCTATTCGCACGGCGTGAACCGGGTCGAGGCCCGGCTCAACCGCTTCGCCGACGGCTTCCATGCGACGCTGAGCCGCCGCCTGGAGATGGAGGCCTGATCCGATGGCGATGCACCTCCCCTCGAACAAGGGCCGCGGCCGCCGCCAGCCCATGGCGGAGATCAACGTCACGCCGCTGGTCGACGTGATGCTGGTGCTGCTGATCATCTTCATGGTCACGGCGCCGCTGCTCACTGCCGGCGTGCCGGTGAACCTGCCGGAGAGCCGCGCCAAGGCGCTCGACCAGGATCAGAAGCCCGTCCAGATCGCGATCGACGACAAGGGCCAGATCTTCGTCGACAACGAGCTGACATCGGATGACGCCCTGCCCGCCAGGCTCGCGGCGATCGCCGGCCGCGCGCCGGGTCCGGACGGCAAGCCGGCGGCGGTGTTCCTGCGCGCCGATCAGGGCCTGGGCTATGGCAAGGTCATGAAAGTGATGGGCGAGCTCAACCACGCCGGGCTCAACCGCGTCTCGCTGATCACCGATGCGAGCGCGAAGCCGTGATGGACCGGGCCGAGGGAGCAGGGCTGACGGTTGCGGTGCTGGGGCATGTCGCGCTCTTCGGCATCCTGTCGGTCGGCTTCCTCGCCACCCCCAATCCCCTGAAGCTCAAGCCCGTGCCGATCGAAGTTGCGCTGGTCGATCAGGTCGCGCTGGAGAGCACGTCGCCCAATCCGACCAGCGAAGCGCCGGCTCCCAAGCTCGCGCCGGTGGAAGCGCCGATCGAGCCGGACAGCGCGCCGCCCGAGCCCGCGCCCAATCCGCAGCCGATCGCCAAGCCGCAGCCGGCGCCGCCCAAGCCCGTGCCCGCGCCCGATGCAGTGAAGCCCGCGCCGAAGACGCCGCCCAAGGCCGCCCCGGCCCAGGCGCCCGCGCGTCCCCCCGCCCAGCGCCCGGTCGCGCCGACCGGGCGGCTCGACGGGCTGCTCAACGGCATCAACGACAAGCCGAGCAAGAGCGCATCCGTCGCGCCGCCGGCCGCGACCGCGGGCCCCGAGGTCAGGGCCGCGCTCAGCGCCGCCATCATCCGCCAGATCCGCCCCCACTGGGCTCCCCCCAGCGGCGCCGATTCGGACAAGCTGCGCACCAAGGTGACCGTCAGGCTCAACCAGGACGGCACGCTCGCCAGCGAGCCGCAAGTGACGCAGACCGGCATCACCGACAGCAACCGCGCCCAGGCCGATCTCGCCAAGGATCGCGCGATCCGCGCGGTGAAGCTCGCCGCTCCCTTCAAGCTGCCCGCGCAATTCTATGATGCGTGGAAAGTCATCGCCCCGGTTTTGTACGAGGATCTGTGAAGATGAAATTTGCCCATCTGACGATCGCGGCCCTGCTGGCGAGCACTGCCGCCACCGTCGCGCAGGCGCAGGACGTGCCGGCGCCCGCTCCGCAGCAACAGGCGCAGCCGCAGCCGCAGCCGCAGGACCAGCCGCTCAGCGTCGACGTGACCAACACCGCCGCCAAGGACCTCGTCATCGCGATTCCGGCGATGCCCACCTCGGAGAGCGTCTCCACCCCGGCCGGCCCGACCGACCAGCTCGGCGCCAAGCTCGCCCAGGTGGTCGAGGACGATCTGCGCAACACCGGCCTGTTCAAGACGCGCGGCCCCTCGGCCAGTCGCGGCATCGCCTATAGCGAAGTGACCGCGCCCAATTACGGCAGCTGGAGCGGCAACCAGGCGATCATCCAGGGCTATGTCCGCGCCAATGGCAATGGCTCGCTCACCGTGGGCTGCTATCTCTACGACGTGCTGCTGCAGAGCGAGCTGGTCCGCCAGGGCTTCGTCGTCTCGCCGGCCGACTGGCGGCGCGCCGCGCACAAATGCGCCGACGCCGTCTATTCGAAGCTCACCGGCGAGGGGCCGTATTTCGACAGCCAGGTAGTGTATGTCGCGGAGACCGGCCCCAAGAACAAGCGCCGCAAGCAGCTGGCGATCATGGACCAGGACGGCGCCAACCACCGCTTCCTGACCAACGGCCAGTCGATCGTGCTCACGCCGCGCATGAGCCCGAAGCAGAACGCGATCGTCTATATGAGCTACACGCAGCGCAAGCCGGCCATCTATGTCTACGACATGGGAACGCGCGAGAACCGGCTGCTCGTCTCCAATGTCAGCCTCAGCTTCGCGCCGCGCTTCTCGCCCGACGGGCGCTTCGTGCTGTTCTCGATGGCGCAGGCCGGCAATACCGATATCTACCGCATCGCATCGGCCGGCGGCGAGCCGCAGCGGCTGACCAACTCGCCGGGCATCGACACCGGCGGCAGCTATTCGCCCGACGGATCGAAGATCGTGTTCGAGAGCGATCGCAGCGGCACGCAGCAGCTCTATGTGATGAACGCCGACGGCTCGAACCAGCACCGGATCAGCTTCGGCGGCGGGCGCTACGCCACGCCGGTGTGGAGCCCGCGCGGCGATCTGATCGCCTTCACCCGCACCGGCGGCGGCGCGTTCCGCATCGGAGTCATGAACCCGGGCGGCGGCGGCGAGAAGCTGCTCACCAACAGCTGGGGCGACGAGGCGCCGAGCTGGTCGCCCAACGGCCGGGTGCTGATGTTCTTCCGCTCGGCCCAGGGCTCGGGCCGCCCGGACCTGTGGTCGGTGGACCTCACCGGCACCAATGCGCGGCGGATTCCGACGCCGCTCGATGGGTCGGATCCCAGTTGGGGACCGATTCGTCCCTGAAACGTAACGGCATTCGTGCTAAGGCCCTGGCAAGCGGACCGGGTGCGCTGAGAAAAGGAGAAAAGACCATGTCCAAGATCACGACCGGCCTGGTGCTCGGCATCGCGCTGATCGCCACCGCGGGCTGTGCCAAGAAGCGCGACGCGACCACGATTCCGCCCGCGCCGTCGGAAACCGGCCCGGTCAATCCGGGCGAGGGCGACAGCGACACGGTCGCGGCGCCGATCAACGAGCAGTTCCGCCGCGAAGTGTCGAGCGACACCGTGCATTTCGCGTTCGACCAATATGACATCGATCCCGAGGCACGCGCGATCCTGGACAGCCAGGCGCAGTGGCTGACGAGCCATCCCAACACCCGGATCACGATCGAGGGGCATTGCGACGAGCGCGGCACGCGCGAGTATAATCTCGCGCTGGGCGATCGCCGCGCCAATGCCGCCAAGAACTATCTGGCCTCGCGCGGCATCTCGCCGGCGCGGATCACCACGATCAGCTATGGCAAGGAGCGCCCGATCGCGCTGGGCTCTGACGATGCCAGCTGGGCGCAGAACCGCCGCGCGGTGACGATCGTCATCAGCTAGGGCGCTCGCGCTTTGGAAAAGGGGCCGCCGGGGGAAACTCCGGCGGCCTCTTCGTGCCTGGGGCGAGAACCCGAACAAGTATCTGATTCTCCGCCGTCATCCCGGCGCAAGGCCGGGGTTATGAGGCCCCAACCTAGCGCGGGTCCGTGCGCGGCAGCGCCAGGGCCGGGCCCTCGCCCTTGGCGAAATAGTCGAGCCGGATCACCTTGCCCGCGGCATCGCGGACCGGGGTGAAATAGCTGATCTCGTCGGGCAGGAAGCGGATATCGCCCCGCGCATCGAGCATGACCGGGATCGCCGCGCGTCCGGCGCGGGCGATGGTGAGCCGGCCCCCGGCAATCGCGAGCGTGCGCATCGTCGCCGGATCGTTGCCATAGACCCCGGGCAGCGCGGCCGCTTCCGGGGGCAGTGCCCGTTCGGAGAGCGGCAGCGGATAGGGCTTGCCGAGGGCGATCGCCGCCATGCGCCGCGCCAGCGTCTGCGCATCGAACGCGTCGTTGTTCGCGAGCACGACGATCACCGTGTCCGACGCCGGGAGATAGAGCAGCGCGGATGCGAAGCCGTCGATCTGGCCGGTGTGCCCGATCGCCGTCTGCCCGCGGACCTGCCAGACATAAAGGCCCAGCCCGTAGCGCTCCTGCAGCGGCACGTCGGCAAGCGCTGGCCGTGCCATCTGGGCGAAGCCGGCCGCGCTCACCACCCGGCCATGCGCCAGCGCGCGCATCCAGCGCATCAGGTCCGCCGCCGAGGATCGCAGCGATCCCGCGGTCTTGGGGAGCGACATGTTGAATGCCGCGGCGTTGCGGAGCTGCCCATCGGCCAGCGTATATCCCGCCACTCGCCGCGCCACGATCGCGTCCCGGCGGTCATAGGCGGTGTCGGCGAGCCCCAGCGGCGCGAACAGGCGGGTGCGCATCGCCTCGTCCCAGGATTGGCCGGTCACCTTCTCGATCACCGCGCCCAGCAGCATATAGCCCGAATTGGAATAGCGCTGCTCGGTGCCCGGGGCGAAGCGCAGCGGCCGCGCCGCGATCCGCGCGACCTGCTGCGCCAGCGGGACCTCGCCCGGGCCGAAGGGCGGCTGCGGCGTGGCGTCATTCTCCGCGATCCCGGCGGTGTGGCTCAGCAGCTGGCGCAGCGTGATGCGCGGATCGAGCGGCAGCTCGGGCAGGTAGCGGGCCGCCGGCGCGTCCAGCGCCACCTCGCCGCGCTCGGCCATCTGCACGATCAGCGCAGCGGTGAAGCTCTTGGTGATCGAGGCGATCCGGAAGATCTGGTCCGGCGCCATCGGCACGCCGAGCTCGGCCTCGGCCATGCCCCGCGTCCGCCGGTAGAGGATCGTGTCGCCGCGCGCGATCAGGACGGTGGCGCCCGAGCCGCCGGAGGGGACGGCGGCGGCCAGCGCGGCATCCGCCTCGCCCGCGATCGCCGCGGCGGCGGCGGGCCGTGCCGAGACCGGCGTGGCCGGGGGCAGCAGGGCCACGCACAGGGCAAGCAGGAGCGGTCGCATCGATGTCCCCCCGGATCGAGATCGGCCGATCGTCGCGCAGCCCGAATGAGCCCCAGCTGAACGGCCGGCGATTCCGCCTTGCGGCCTCTCTCGAATCGATATAAATACGATATCATAATTTCGGGAGGTAATGATGACCGACGTTCGTAGCGCCACCCCGGCACTGCGCCAGAGCAGCGAGAAGTCCGCGATCACCATGAGCGGCTATGGCATGCTCCTCGTGCTGCTGGTCGCGCTGGCTGCCACGGTGGGGGCGCTCACCCAGATCGACCGGATGGCGGACTGGATCGTGATTTCCTGGCTGCTCGCCTCGATCCTGATCGAGCTGTTCGTGCTTTGCGGCTTCTATCTGCTCCAGCCCAACCAGGCGGCGGTGATCACGCTGTTCGGCGACTATCGGGGCACGGACCGTACCACGGGCCTGCGCTGGACCTGGCCGTGGATGATCAAGAAGAAGGTCTCGGTGCGGGCCAACAACATCATTTCCGAGCGGATCAAGGTGAACGACCTGCGCGGCAATCCGATCGAGATGGCGGCGCAGGTGGTGTGGCGCGTGACCGACACGGCGCAGGCGCTGTTCGACGTCGACGACTATAAGGCGTTCGTGAACGTCCAGATCGAGGCGGCGGTGCGCACGATCGGCTCGCGCTATCCCTATGACGATTTCGAGCATCAGGAAGTCACGCTGCGCGGCAATCACGACCAGGTCGGCTCGGAGCTGCGCGAGGAGCTGATCGCCCGGCTGCGCGTCGCCGGCATCACGGTCGACGAATGCGGCTTCACTCACCTGGCCTATGCGCAGGAGATCGCCGGCGCGATGCTCCGCCGCCAGCAGGCGCAGGCGGTGGTCGCTGCCCGCCAGACCTTGGTCGAGGGCGCAGTCGGCATGGTCGAGATGGCGCTCGCCCAGCTCTCCGCCAAGCAGGTGGTCGATCTCGACGACGAACGCCGCGCCGCGATGGTCTCGAACCTGATGGTGGTGCTGTGCGGCGAGCGCGACACCCAGCCGGTGGTCAACACGGGCTCGCTCTATCAGTGATGCGCAAGGCGTAGCCCGTGTCCCAGCCGCCGCAGAAGAAAGCCTTTCCGCTGCGCCTCGATCCCGCCCTGTACGCGGCGATCGAGCGCTCGGCGGCGAGCGACCTGAGGAGCGTCAATGCCCAGGTCGAGTGCCTGTTGCGCGAGGCGCTGGCGCGGCGCGGGGTGAAGCTGGCGGAGCCGGTGCGCCCCAAGCGCGGGCGGCCCCCCAAGGCGAGGGAGGAATAGCATGGCCGCGCGGCCGCAACGTGCCGATGCCTGGTTCGTGCGCACTCGCCGGGGCATCAGCTACAACATCATGCCGTGCACGCGGCAGGGCTGGGCGGTGACCGCTGCCTATTGCCTGTTCGTGCTGCTGATTGCGCCGGTCATCGATCCGTCCAGTCCGGTCCATGTCGCGGCCTGGCTGATCCTCCTTCCCGCCGCCACCTTGTTGTTCGCCCTTGTCGCCTGGCGCACCTCGTCGCCCGCGATCGACGATAGCCAGAAAGGAAGTGACTGATGTTCCTTGCCCTTCACCCCGGCCGCGGGCGGCTGCCGGTCCTTCTCGCCGCCGCCGGTATCGCGTTGCTCGCCGGCATCGTCGTGGCGACCGCCCGATGATCGGCGACCGCTTCCGCACGGCCGGCGCCGTCCGTCCGGGCTATTGGTTCCGGCCCAAGCGCTTCGGCTTCGGCGCCACCCCCGTCACCTGGCAAGGCTGGGCCGCGACCCTGGCCTTTGGCGCCGCCGCCGGGCTGATCGTCAATTTCGCCGTGCACCGGGAGCGGTTGTGGCTGGTGCTGCTGGTGCCGCTGATCGCGGTCTTTCTCTGGCTGGTCGCCGTCAAGACGGACGGCGACTGGCGCTTCCGGTGGGGAAATGACGATTAGCCCAATGCCTCGTCGAGCAGCCGGGCGAGGCGCAGGCCGCCCTTGATCACCTGGGTCCGCGCTTCGGGCACCCATTTCTCGATCATCGCCTCGCTGATCGCGACGCGGCCGGTGATCGGCTTGCAGGTATCGCCGCCGTTCAGGTCGGCATAGACGGTTTTGGCCAGCTCCCAGCTGTCCTTGCCCCAGTCCTGGACGGTGCCGCCGCCCAGCGCGGCGCGGTCCTTGCGGCTATAGGTGCGGACGATGTCGGGGCCCGAGGTGATCGCGCGCTCGGCGAGCAGCCCGTCCCACACCGAGTGGAGGTTCAGCCGGTCGGTGGTGTAGATGCCATAGCTCACCATCGCCTTGTTGCCGCCGGCGTCATGGTCGTGCTCGGCGCCGTGGAGCGGCTGGCCGATATCGCCGACGAAATGGACGAGGAAGAGCAGTGCCTTCACTCGCTCGACCTGCGGCGCCTTGCGGTCCTTGAGGATTTTCACGTCGCGCTCGATCTGGGCGGAGACGCAATTGCCGTCCTTGCACTCGGCGGTCACGTCGAACGGCTTGCAGACGTCCGCGTCCTGATAATGCCAGACCGACGCGTAGCGCCAGTCGCTGCCCAGCTTCTTGATGCAATCGGCCCAGACCGAGGCTTCCTCGATATTGGTCGCGGGGCAGCCCTCGGTCTTCAGTAGGTCGGTGTGGCGGAGCAGCTGGCCGATCTTCGCGCGGGTGGCCGGAGTCACGTTGCGCCAGGCGATCGCGGCGACGGTCTGATGGCCATATTCCCAATAGGCATTGGCAGGCGCGGCGAACCCGAACAGGGCCGCAAGGACGAGAAGAAGGCGCATCAGGCAACTCCGCTGGCAGATGCCGCTTCCCTAGCAGAACGGGCGGGCTTGGCCAGCCGGGGGCGCAGCCCGATCAGCGGGCGGAGCCAGTCGATCTCGCGGCCGGCGAGATAGAAGGCCCAGCAGGCGCCCCAGGTGCCGGCGACCAGGATCGCGAACTCGGCGGCGGGATGGAGGTGCAGCGGCAGCAGCCAGTGCTCGCCCAGCACGATCGCGGTCTGGTGGATGATGTAGAAGGGGAACACCGCCTCGGTCAGCATCGCGCGCCATTTGTGGTCATGGTTGAGGAAGCGCTCGGCCAGGCCGATCAGCGCGGCGATGCTCGCCCAGGTCTGCACTTCGCGGGCGACGCGGAACAGCTCGGCGATCGCCCGGCCGGGCATCGCGAAGCCGGGATAGGCGGCCTCGACGCCGGCAACCACTGCGTAGCTCGCCAGCGCCAGCCCCGCGCAGGGCAGCCACAGCCGCGCGAATGCCGCCATTGTCACGCGCGAGCCCGCCAGGCCGAAGCCGAACAGGAAGGCGGGGAAATAGGCGAGGTGCGCGATGCCGTCGCCGATCAGGTCGTGCGTCTCCTCGCCGCGGCGGAACAGCAGCACCTGGAAGATTAGCAGCCAGGCGAGCGGCACCCACAGCGCGCCGGCGCCGCCGAACAGCCGGTCGAAGCCCTTCTGCAGGTCGAGCCGCAGCGTCAGCAGCGCGCCGAGCGCCAGCGTGTAGATCCAGAGATAGGCGACGAACCACAGATGGTTCCAGGTCGGCAGCAGGATGCCGTCGAGCCGGCCGAAGCGGAAATAGTCGCGCGCCCAGAACCAGGGATAATCGTGCGCATAGCCATGCTGGCCGACCAGCTCGACCCAGCTCTGCGGCGGCACCACCACCGCCATGCCGAAGGCGAGCGGCAGCAGCAGGCGCGCATTGCGATTGGCCAGGAAGCGCCCGACGCCCGGCGACTTGGCGAGCAGCATCCGGCTGGCGAAGCCCGAGACGAGGAAGAGCAGCATCAGCCGCCAGGCATTGGGCAGCAGCATCGGGATCGCCACCCAGTCCGCCGGCGCGGCGGTCTTCACATGATAGCCCCAGGGCACGAAGACCATGCCCACATGATAGAGGATCAGGATCGCGAACGCCCCGATCCGCAGCCAGTCCATTCCGTAGTGCCGTTCCATCCCTCGAACTCCTTGATGACGGCGAATGGCTAGCGGGCGGCCCCGGGCGCCGGTATCGAGGAGGGAGAAGCGGCGGGTCGGCAGGGATGGACGAAAAGGCGGCAGGGACAAGCGGCGGGCAGGGCGGGGCGAGCGGCGAGCGTCGGCGCAAGCTCGCGCTGCTCGCCCTGGCCTTCCTGGGATTCGTGCTGGTCCAGTCCTTCGCCAATGTCGAAAGCTCGCGCGCCGATCTCGCGCGCGCCGGCCTGGTCGAGCGGCCTGCCCATGTCTGGCTGTGGGAGCTGAGCAGCGTCGCCATGTGGGTGGCGCTGCTCCCCGCGATCGGCTGGCTGGTGGCCAGGATCCGCCCGCCGCGCGTCGCATGGGGCTGGGCGGTGCTTGCCCATGCCGCGGCGACGGTGCCGCTTTCGGCGATCCATGTCGCCGGCATGATCGCGATCCGGCTCGGCGTCTATGCGCTGTGGGGCGAGCGCTATCGCTACGGCGGGGCGCTCGATCGGTTCGTCTACGAATATCGCAAGGACGCAGTGGCCTATCTGCTGCTCGCCGCCTTCATGGCCGTGGCGACATGGTGGCTGGCGCGCCGCGAGCCCGCGCCGGCTGCGCGCGAGGAGCGGGTCCTGCTCGTGCCCGACGGCAATGTGATGCACCGGGTGCCGATCGACGCGATCGACTGGGCGGCGTCGGCCGGCAACTATGTCGAGATCGCCTGGAGCGGCCGCACCCTGCTGCATCGCTCGACGCTGGCCGCGCTTGCGGAGGAACTGGGCCCGGGCTTCGTCCGCATCCATCGCGGGCGGATCGTGCGCGCCTCAGCGGCGCGGCGTGTCGAGACCGATCGCAGCGGCGACTTCGTCGTCACGCTCGCCGACGGCACCACGCTGCGCGGCAGCCGGCGCTTCCGGGCGAACCTGGGATAGGCCGATCAGCGGCCGCAGCCAGGCGATGCGCCGGCCGATCAGATAGGTCGCCGCGCACACGGCGCCGGTGCCGCCGAGCAGCAGCGCGAACTCGGCGGGCGCGCTCAGCCCCAGGGGCAGCGAATACCAGGCGATCAGCACGATCGCGGGATGGTGGACGATGTAGAAGGGGAACACCGCCTCGGCGAGCGGCTTGCGCAGCCGGTGGTCATGGTTCCAGCGCGTCTCGGCGATATGGAACAGCGCGAGGATCATGCCCCAGGCCATGGCGGTGCGCGCGGCCCGGTCGAGCGCCATCACGTCGTGCGGCGGCACCTGGGTGCCGGGCCATAGCAGCTCGACGGTGACGATCACCGCGCCGGCCATCGCCGCCATCGCCGCCGCGGGCTTCCAGCTGCGCGCCACCGCCGGCCATAGCCGCGGCGCACCGGCCAGGGCGAAGCCGAACAGGAAGATCGGGACATATTGGGCATGGCCGCCCCAGTCGCGCAGCAGCCCCTGGCGCTCGGGCGCGACGAACAGCAGCGCCAGCCGCGCCGTCGCGAGCGCTGCCACCGGCACCCAGAGCAGCCTGTGCCCCACCGCGAGCCAGTCCGCCGCCGCGCCGATCGCGCGCACGGCCCGGTTGCCGCCCAGCGCCAGCACGCCCGCGAGCAGCAGCGTATAGGCGGCGAGATAGGCGACGAACCACAGATGCTCCCAGCTGGGGAATTCGCGGCCCCAGAAATCGCCCGAGCGCCAATAGTCGAGCGCCCAGAAATGGAGATAGCCGTGCGGATAGCCATTCTCCATCACCCGCACCCACATCTCGAGCGGCACCAGCGCGACCATGCCGAAGGCGAGCGGCACCAGCAGCCGCACCGCGCGCGAGCGCGCGAAGTCGCGCGCGCCGGCCGACCGGTCGAACAGCTTGCGCGAGGCATAGCCAGAGACGGCGAAGAGCAGCGGCAGGCGCCAGGGCGTCAGCAGCGCCATGGGCGGGATCAGCCAGCCAAAGGCATAGTTGGTCTTGATCACCCAGTCCCAGGGCGAGAAGGCCATGGCGATGTGATAGAGGATCAGCAGCGCGAAGGCGGCGATGCGCAGCCAGTCCATGCCGTAATGGCGCTGGCTGGTGCGCGGCGCGGCAGCAAATTGTGAGTCGTGCCGCAACGCGTGCAAGCCTTGATCCTGGAAACGAACCGGAGAAATAGCACCGCGCCTCTTAGCATCGCGTAAACCGCGCCGGGTTGGCGCGCGCGCGGGGCGGGCGTATATGGCCCCCATGTCCGTACGTCCCTGGCGCGATATCGTCCGGCGGCCCAGCCGTCAGATCATGGTGGGCAATGTCCCGGTTGGCGGCGATGCGCCGGTGACGGTGCAGACCATGACCAACACCGCAACGTCCGATGCGCGCGCGACCATCGACCAGATCCGCCGCTGCGAGGATGCCGGGGTCGACATCATCCGCGTCTCCTGCCCCGACGTCGAATCGACCGCGGCGCTGAAGCAGATCGTCCGCGCCGCGCGCGTGCCGATCGTCGCGGACATCCATTTCCACTATAAGCGTGCCCTGGAAGCTGCCGATGCCGGTGCCGCCTGCCTGCGCATCAACCCGGGCAATATCGGCAGCGCGGACCGGGTTAACGAAGTCGTCAACGCCGCCAAGGCCAATGGCTGCGCGATCCGCATCGGTGTGAACGCCGGCAGCCTCGAGAAGGACCTGCTCGAGAAATATGGCGAGCCCTGTCCCGAGGCGCTGGTCGAATCGGCGCTCGACCATATCAAGCTGCTCCAGGACCGCGACTTCCACGAATTCAAGGTGGCGGTGAAGGCGTCCGACGTGTTCCTCGCCGTCGCCGCATATCAGCAGCTCGCCGATGCGGTGGATTGCCCGCTGCACCTGGGCATCACCGAGGCGGGCGGCTTTGTCGGCGGCACGGTGAAGTCGGCGATCGGCATCGGCTCGCTGCTATGGTTCGGCATCGGCGACACGATCCGCGTGTCCCTTTCGGCCGAGCCCGAGGAGGAAGTGCGCGTCGGCTTCGAGATCCTCAAGGCGCTGGGCATTCGCAACCGGGGTGTCCGCGTCGTCTCCTGCCCCAGCTGCGCGCGCCAGGGCTTCGACGTGATCCGCACCGTCCAGGCGCTGGAGGACCGGCTTCAGCATATCCGCACGCCGCTCTCGCTCTCGGTGCTCGGCTGCGTCGTCAACGGCCCGGGCGAGGCGCGCGAGACCGATATCGGCCTCACCGGCGGCGGCAACGGCAAGCACATGGTCTATCTGTCGGGCGTCACCGATCACACGGTGAACGATGCCGACATGCTCGATCACATCGTCAAGCTGGTCGAGGCCAAGGCGGCGGAGATCGAGGCGGCGAACGAGGCCGCCGCGGTGGCGGCGGAATAGGTCCCATGCTATAGGTCAGGTCCTGGAGGGCCCGACATGACCTATCACGCCAAGGTGATCGCCGGCGGCAAGATCGTCATCCCCGCGGAGCTGCGCCGCGAGCTTGGGATCAAGGACGGGGATGTGCTGGTGCTCGATCGCGCCGCCGATGGCTCGCTCGCGATCAAGACGCATATGCAGGTCATCCGGGAGGGGCAGCAGAAGCTCCGCGCGATGATCACGCATCCTTTCACGGTGGATGATTTCATTGCCGACAAGCGTGCGGAAGCCGAACGCGAATAATGTTCGTCCTTGACGCCTCCGTGCTTCTCGCTCTGATGCTCGGGGAATCGGGCACCGAACAGGTGGCCGCCGCGGTTCGCGGGGCCGAGATATCGATCGTCAATCTATGCGAGGTGGTCACCAAATTGGCGGAAGGCGGCGCTGACCCGGATGCAGTATATGGGATTGCGGTTTCCTATGGGGTTCGCGTCCAGGCCTTTCGCGAGGCGCATGCCATAGAGGTTGCGAGATTGCGTCCGCTCACCAGGCATCTCGGCCTGTCGCTCGGGGATCGGACGTGCCTGGCGCAAGGCAGATTCAGTGCATTGCCGATCCTCACCGCAGACGCCCGGATGGCGTCCGCCGATATCGGCCTCGACATCCGCATGATCCGCTGACCATGGCGCGTGCCACTCCGATCCTCGCGGCCCTGCTCGCCGCCTGTGCCGGCATCGCGCTCTATTCGGTCATGGACGCGGTGATGAAGGAGCTTGGCATCGCCATCGGCGCCTATGCCGCGCTGTTCTGGCGGCTCGTCGCCGGCGTGGCGATCATGACGCCGCTCTTCGCCTTCGGCCGGCCGCGCCTGCCCGCGCGGCGCGTGCTCGCGATCCATGCGGTCCGCAGCGCGGTGATCGCGGTGATGGCGATCGCCTTCTTCTGGGGGATCGTGCGCGTGCCGCTGGCCGAGGCGATCGCGCTCACCTTCATCGCGCCGCTGATCGCGCTCGGCCTCGCCGCGATCTTCCTGAAGGAGAAGATCGGCGCGCGCTCGATCCTCGGCTCGCTGCTCGGGCTGGTCGGAGTCGGCATCATCCTGGCCGGCCAGCTGGGCGCGCCGCATCGGCCCGATTCGGGGCTCGGCATGGCGGCGGTGCTCGTGTCGGCGGTGTTCTACGCGGTCAACCTCGTCATCGCGCGCCACCAGGCGCAGCGGGCCGGGCCGATCGAGATCGCCTTCTTCCAGAACTGGTTCATCCTCGCCCTGTTCGTGCTGCCGGCGCCCTGGCTGCTGGTGACGCCGGCGGCGGGGCAATGGCCGCTGGTCGTGCTCGCCGCCGCGCTGGCGATCACCTCGCTGCTGCTGCTTTCCTGGGCCTATGCGCGGGCGGAAGCGCAGGTGCTGCTCACGGTCGAATATACCGCCTTTGTCTGGGCGGCGATCATGGGATGGCTGTTCTTCCGCGAGCCGCTTACGCTGGTCACCATCGCCGGCACCTTGCTGATCGTCGCGGGATGCTGGATGGCGGCGCGCAGCCGGCCCGGCATCGCCGAGCCCGAAGTGGAGCCCGCACTGTTATGATCGCCATCCGCACCGCCGCCCCGGACGATGTCCCGCTGATCCTCGATCTCGTCCGCGAGCTCGCAGTCTATGAGCGCGAGCCCGATGCCGTGGTGGCGACCGAGGCGATGCTGCACGATGCGCTGTTCGCGCGCCGCGTCGCCGAGAGCCTGATCGCGGAGCTGGACGGCAGGCCCGTCGGCTTCGCGCTGTTCTTCCACAATTTCTCGACCTGGACGGGCAAGCCCGGCATCTATCTCGAGGATCTGTACGTCACGCCCGGCGCGCGCGGCGCGGGGGCGGGCAAGGCGCTGCTCCGGCATCTCGCCGGCATCGCGCTGGACCGGGATTGCGGCCGTTTCGAATGGGCGGTGCTCGACTGGAACACGCCGGCGATCGATTTCTACCGGGCGATGGGCGCGCAGGCGATGGAGGAATGGACCGTGCAGCGCGTCACCGGCGATGCGCTCGTGGCGCTGGCGGGGCGCTGAGCATGGCGCGCGGGTTCTCGGGCCGGCGTTGCGATAGCGGGAGACTCTGATGGCGGTGGACCAGAGCCTGGTCGAATGGGTCAAGGAGGCGATGGAGCCGGTCGGCACCGTCACGTCCAAGCGGCTGTTCGGCGGCGCGGCGCTCTATCTGGACGGGCTGGCCTTCGCGATCCTCGCCTTCGATGCGCTATGGTTCAAGGCGGATGCGGAAAGCGCGGCGGATTGGGGCGATGCCGAGCGGTTCTCGGTCACGCGCGAGGACGGCAAGGTCCAGTCGCTCAACTATCGCCGGGCACCCGACGAGACCTATGACGATGCCGATGCGCTGCGCCGCTGGGGATTGCTGGCGGTCGAGGCCGCCAGGCGCGCGCCGCCGAAAAAGCCGAAGTCCCGGAAGCGGGCCTAGGGCCGGGACCATATTCTGCTTGGTCGCCTCTGTTGGCCATCGTCATCCCCGCCCCGGCGGGGATGACGGGCAGGCGGGCTAGGGCAGCGCGTTCACGTTCGCCGGGGTGCAGGGATCGAGGAACTTGGGCGCCGGCCCGGGATCGCGCGCCAGCAGCACGCTCTCGCCCGAGGCGCTCTTGTAGAGCAGGTTCATCTGGGCCGTCTTGAGCGCGGTGGGATCGTCGCTCGGCAGGTTGATCACCACCCGCCCCAGCGATCCCGAGGTCGTGCCCTTGGGGACCAGCTTGGGCACGGCATTCCCCGTCAGCAGATAGGTGAACGAGGCGCCGGGCGTGCCCGGCACCGTGTTGCCCTTGGAATCGCCATTGGCGAAGAGCTTGGCCGGATCGAAGTTGAAGTCCTTCGCCCCCGAGGCTTTGTTCTCGATCGAGACGATGTCGTAGAACAGGAACATGCCCGAGCCTGCGGACGTGGTCGTATGCGGCGAGCCGGTGGGATTGCTGTCGAACAGATAGCAGTTCGCCGGCTGGCGATAATGCAGGATCACCGTGTTCTGGCATCCTGCCAGGAATATGCTTCCGACGGAACCGATAAATATCGCACGAATATTGGCGTGGAGTTGCAGCATCATCTGCCTCCTTCAAGAGAAGATAGGAAAGCCGACTCGCGCCCGAAGGAAAGATGTTATCTCCGCTCGCAACTGTCTTGCGAAGTCGAATAAGAGACCGATTCGGATACTTGTGATATGGCCGGTGCGCTGTCGGCCAGGGGCAAGCCGACCAGCAAACCTAGCCCCCGCCCAGCACGTTGATGCTGAAGGCGATGATGCCCAGGTTGAACACGAATGCGGCAAGGCAGTGCGCGGTCACCACGCGCCGGATGCGGCGGCTGGTGATGTTCATGTCGCTGGTCTGGAAGGTCATGCCCAGGCAGAAGGAGAAATAGACGAAGTCCCAGTAGTCGGGATCGGGCGTTTCCGGAAAGGTCACGCCGCCGCTGTCGCCGGCACCCTCGGCCTTTTCCGAATAGAAGAGATGCGCATAGTGCAGCGCATAGATCATGTTGCTGAAGGTCCAGCAGAGCGCCAGCGTGCCGATGATCAGGGCCAGCGCCCAGTCCTGCGCGCGCTCCTTCTCCATCAGCTCGCTGGCGACCGCGGCCAGGATCACCAGGCTCACCAGGCCGGTGATGACGAGCAGCAGGAAGCGGTTGCCGTCGTTGCGCTTGGCGGATCGGCGCATCCCCTCGGCTTCCTGCCGGAACAGCGGGGCGATCGCGACGAGGAAGGTGACCGCGCCAATGTCGAACCCGGTCATCAGCCCGAAGCGCAGGCCGAGCAGCGGAATGGCGAGCCAGCTGGCGGCCAGCGTGATTGCGAGGAACAGCAGGAAGCGCGGCGGCGCGACGCGGTTGCCGATGCCCCGATGGTGTCGTTTCGTCATGGTCGGCGTACCCAGCGCGGACGGATCGATCCGATGGCGGCCAGCGCGAGCAGCGCCATCCAGGCATAGCGGTGGCCCAGCATCATCATGGGGTCGTGGGGCGCGCGGAACAGGAACCAGAGCGAGGCGAGGCCGCCCCCGGCGAGCGGCAGCGCGGCGATCTTCCCGATCGGCGTTCCGCGCCAGGCGAGCGCCGCGAGCAGCAGCGAACCGATCCCGAGCAGCGCGAATTTGGGACGCACCGTGAAGAACAAAGCGCCGAACAGATCGGGCGGGTTCTGCCAGTGGTTCGCCAGCTGGAGGAGGATCAGCCCCTCGATCTCGTCAAGCAGCGCCCCGGCCAGCAGCACCGCGATCGCGATCCGCGAGAGCCGGCGCGCGTCTCCGCCCAGCGCCCGGGTGCCGAGCGCGAGGAACGCGGCATAGGCGGGGATGAAGGCCAATGCGTCCCACCAGCTCGCGCGGATCTGCGCGGCCTGGAACGCGCCGGAACAGGAAGGCGGGCCGAACAATTCGGCCAGCTGGGCGGGGCTTCGCACCAGTTCGAATGCGATGATCGGCCCCGCGCCATAAGTGGGCCCGCAGGCGGGAACGAGCGGAAAGCCCGTCGACGCCGCGAGCGTCGCCAGCCCGGCCACTGCGCACAGTCGCCAGGCCAGCGCGCCGGTCAGGCGGCCTCGGCCTCCTTGGCCTTCTTCGCGGCTTCGATCGCCTCGATCACGATCTTGCGTGCTTCTTCCGCATCGCCCCACTGGCCGATGCGCACCCACTTCTCGGACTCTAGGTCCTTGTAGTGCTTGAAGAAATGCTCGATCTGCTGGAGCACGATCGAGGGCAGGTCCTGCCGCTCGCCAATGTCCGAATAATAAGGGAAGGTGCTGTCCACCGGCACGCAGACGAGCTTCTCGTCGCCGCCGGCCTCGTCCTCGAGCTTGAGCACGCCGATCGGGCGGGCGCGGACGACGCAGCCCGGCACGAAGGGCGAGCGCGCGATGACGAGCGCGTCGAGCGGATCGCCGTCGGGCGAAAGCGTGTGCGGCACGAAGCCGTAATTCGCCGGGTAGCGCATCGGCGTGTGCAGGATCCGGTCGACGAACAGCGCGCCGCTCGCCTTGTCGAACTCATACTTCACCGGCTCGCCGCCGACGGGAACCTCGATGATCACGTTGAGGCTGTTCGGCGGATCGTCACCCACCGGAATCAAATCGATACGCACGTCTTTTCCTCACTTCGTTCGGGGTTCGGCACCGGCCCGCTCCCCCACCCCGCCTCCCAGACATGATGCCGATGGGAGGCGGGGTGGGGGAGCGGGCCGGTGCCGCCGCGTCGCGCGTTAGCGCGGCGCCAAAAGGCGGTCCAGGCCAGCCTCTCCTTCGGTTGTTTTCTCGAGGTGCGGATAGCGCAGGCCGCCATGATAGTCGATGGCCACGTCGCGATAGCGCGCGCCGCGCTTCAGGGTGAGCCGGATCGGCTCCTTCGTGCCCTTGGCCGCCTTCACGGCATCCTTCAGCTTGTCGCCGGTATAGGCCTGGCCGTTCACCGCGATGACCTCGTCGGCGAGCGTGATGCCCGCGTCGAAGGCGGGGCTGCCCCACATCACGCCCGAAATGCCCTTGGGGCCGATCGCCAGGCCCAGCGAGAAGGAAAGGTCGGTGGCGGTCTTCGGCGTCGCCTTGTTGGGATGCTCGGTATAGACCAGCTTGTAGCCGTTGCGCTCGAAGCCCTTCAGCGGCGCCCGCTCGGAAACCTGGTTCACCCGCTCGTCGAGGAATTTCTTCCAGTCCCAGGGCACGACCTGGTTGAGCGTCGCCGCCACGTCGTCGAAAGTGTAGGTCAGCTCGCCATAGTCGCCGTCGCGCCCGCCGAAGAAGATACGGGCGAAATCGTCGATCGACTTGGTGCCGCCGGATTTCTCGCGGAGGATGGAATCGGCTTCCATCCAGACCATCAGGCCCTCGTTGTAATAATCCTCGCTGCGCTGCCAGCTCACCCAGCCCTTCGGTGCGCGCGGGCTGATGACGGGATCGTTGGTGGTGTCGACCAGCGGGCGCCAGGTGCGGCCCTGGCGATTGTCGAGCGTGGCGGCGATGTTGGCATAGGCGTCGAGCGTGTCGGCCTTGCTCACCAGCCCCGATCGCGCCTGGAAGACATAGCCCCAGAACTGGGTCTGCCCCTCATAGACCCACAGCAGCGAGCCGCGCATCGGCACCCGATAGTCGGGGGTCCACAGGTCGGCGCCGCGGCGGAACTTGCCGTCCCAGCTATGGGTGTATTCGTGCGGCAGCAGGTTGCGGCTGGTCGCCTTCTCGTCCCATTTGGTGAAGAAGCCCAGGCCGGTGCCATTCTCCGAGCTGCGGTGATGCTCCACGCCGATCCCGCCCAGCTCGTCGCTGATCGAGAACAGGAAGCGGTAATGGTCGTAATGCTCGACGCCGAAGGTCTTCACGGCCTGGTCGACCAGGTTCTTGAGCTTGTCGACCTGCTCGGGCGTGGCGGCCAGTTCCTCGGGCGTGTCGGCATAGGTCTCGACCGAGACGCGGTCGGTGAGCTTGAGCTGGCGGTAATGGCGGCCGGCGAGCACCGGCGAGTCCATCAGCACGTCGTAATTGGTCTTGTCATAGGTGTAGACATTGCCGCTCACCTTGGCGTCCACCGCCGAGCTGGCGGTCCAGCCCTCGGGATAGGTCACCTTGGCCTGGATCGGCACGCGGCGGACGAAATAGCCGGCGGGATAGAGGCTGAGCGAGAAGAACTGCAGGCTCATCAGGTTGGGCGTCATCACGATGCGGCCCTGGTCCGCCACCGTGGCCGAGACGAAGTTGAAGTCGACGTCCAGCTTCTTCACCCCGGCCGGCACGTCGATATGGAAGGCGAAGACGTCGACTGGATCGCGCTTCCACGGGATCACCTTGCCGTTGCCGCGGATCACCAGGCCGCCCAGCTTCTCGATCTCGCCGCGCGGGCCGTGCTTGCCCGGGATCCATTTCGGATAGAGCAGCACCATGTGCCCGCTCTTCGCGACGGGGATCGTCTCCTTCACGGTGAAGATGCCGCGCGCCACGTCGGTCGCGTCGATGTCGAGCGTCAGCGTGCCCGGATAGGGGATGTCGCGCGCATCGGGGATGGTGTTGGGATAGGGCGCGGTCTGTGCCGGCGCCGAATTCTGGGCCAGGGCCGGGGCGGAGACGGAAGCGAGCAGGGCGGCTGCGGCGAGCGCACGGATCATCGGTGGGGGCGACCTCTCTTCTGGAAGCGACAGGTCATAGGACCGCGCGGGCAGGCATGTAAATCTCCCTCTCTCCGCCGGCGGGGGGAGGGAGGTGCTAACGGGACGCTAACCATTGGGCGCTAGTGGTTTCCGCCATGTATCACGATCCCCAGCTGGCTGCCCGGGCCAAGGCCGATCCGCGCCCCCGCTCGGCGGTGAGCACCGGGGTGGGCATGGCCGGGCTCGCCGGCATGGCATTGTGGACGGCGATCGCCACCTTCTACCGGCTCGACGGGCCCTATAGCGCGCTGGTCAACGTCGTCGCCTGCGCGGCGCCGATGGTGCTCTGGTCGGTGCTGGTCGACAAGGTGCATCTGAACCCCTCGACGGGCATCGACTGGTCCTCGAAGCGCACCCTGGCGGACACGCTCGACATCTCGATCACCAAGCTCACCGGCCTGTGGCTCACCTGGGGCGGGATCGCGCTGATCTATGCCACCTTCCCCTTCTGGTGGAGCGGGCGCACCGCCAATTTCGCCTGGTCGATCTGGTGCATCGAGATGGCGGCGCCGGCGCTGTTCCTGCTCTCCATCCCCTATGTGCTGTGGCTCGATCGCAAGCTGGTGCAGCCGCGGGACGGCGCCTGGCATCTCGGCGCCTGGCTGATGGGGCTGAAGGAGCCGATCGACCATGGCGCCATCCACAACCATCTGCGCAGCTGGGCGGTGAAGGGCTTCTTCCTGGCCTTCATGCTCTCGATCGTGCCGCCCAATTTCGCCGAGTTCGTCGGCTGGAACTTCGATCGCATGTTCGATTCTCCGGCGGTGATCGCGAACTACTGCATCGCCTTCATGTTCGTGATCGACGTGGCCTTCGCCACCGCGGGCTATATCCTGACGATGCGGCCGCTCGATTCGCACATCCGCACCGCCACCCCCTATGCGGCGGGCTGGACGGCGGCGCTGATCTGCTATCCGCCCTTCGTGCTGATGAACGAGGGCGGCGTGCTCGACTATCATGCCGGCAGCGCCGACTGGACCTGGTGGTTCGCCGGCCATCCCTGGATCCTGGGCGGGCTGGGCGCGGTGCTGGTGGTGCTGACCGGCATCTATGCCTGGGCGACGATCGCGTTCGGCCTGCGCTTCTCGAACCTGACGCATCGCGGCATCCTCACCCATGGCCCCTATGCCTGGAGCCGCCATCCCGCCTATCTCTCCAAGAACCTGTTCTGGTGGCTCTCCGGCCTGCCCTTCCTCGCCACCACCGGCTGGATGGAGGGGCTGCGCAACGCCGCGATCATGGCGGTGGTGAGCGGTATCTATTACTGGCGCGCCCGCACCGAGGAGCAGCATCTGGGCTCGGATCCGGCATATCAGGAATATAGCGCCTGGATGCGGCGCAACGCGCCCGTGCCCCGGTTCTTCGCATGGGTGGGGGGCAAGGTTCGCGGCTAATCCGTCATCCCGGCGAAAGGCGGGATTTCGTGCGGCTCTTGTCCCGCGCCTTTGCCTGAGATCCCGGCTTTCGCCGGGATGACGACTGCGTCACCAGTCTCCGGCGGCGCCCATCCAAAGGGCAACAGCGGCAGCCGCCGCCGTTTCCGCGCGCAGGATGCGCGGCCCGAGTGAAATCCCGATCGCCCGGGGATGCGCCTTGATCGCCGCGCGCTCGGCATCGTCGAATCCGCCCTCTGGCCCGATCAGGATCCCCGCGGGGCCCGAGTGCGCGCGCATTGCTTCGACCGCAGGCGCGCCGCCCGCCTCGTCCGCGAAGAACAGCGTGCGTTCCGCGGGCCAGTCGCGGAGCAGGGCCGGCAGCTTCACCACCGCGTCGAGCGCCGGCAGCGCGGTGCGGCCGCATTGCTCGGCCGCCTCGATCATGTGCGCGCGCAGCCTTTCGAGATTGAGCTTGTCGACCACGCTGCGCCGGGTCAGCACCGGCACCAGCCGGTCGACGCCCAGCTCGCAGGCCTTCTCCGCGATCCAGTCGATCCGCCCCTTCTTGATCGGCGCGGCGCACAGCCACAGATCGGGCACCGCCTCGCGCTCGCGCAGCCGGTCGGTGACTTCCAGGATCAGGTCGCGCTTGCCGATCTGCCGCGCCACGCCGGCCCATTCGCCGGTGCGATCGTCGAACAGCTTGATCGCCTCGCCGAGCTTTATCCGCATCACCGAGATCAGATAATGGGCCTGGGGCCCGTCGATCCGGACCTCGCCGGGCGAGAGTTCGGCCTCGACGAACAGGCGCGGGGCGGATTGGGGCGGCCAGGCGGGCGTAGCGGGCATGGGCCCGCTCTAGCGCCTGTACCGCGATCCCGTCACTCCCCCAGGCCGCCCGGGTTCATGCCACCCATGCCGCCGCCGCCGCCACCGAAGCCGCCGAAGCGCCGCCCACCGCCGCCGCCATGCCTGCCCATGCCGCCGCGGCCGCCGCCGCCCCGCTTGCCCTGCCTGAAGCTGGGCGGCGAGAGCTTGGGCAGCTCGGATTTCTCAAGCTTGCCGTCGCCATTCTTGTCGAGCATCGCGAAGCGCTTGTCGGCGGCGATGCGGAATTCGCGCGCGTCCACGCCGCGATCGAAATTGGTGTCGGCGACGATCACCGGCTCGGGATAGCTGAAATAGCTGAAGCGTGCCGCGCCCTGCGGCACATAGACGGGCTTCTTCTCCGGCGCGTCCGAATCGCCGGTGCTGGGCGGCGCTTCCTCGGGCCCGGCATTGCCGACGCTGATCATCGGCGCGATCTGCGTTTCGTATATCTCGATCTCGTCCGGATCGATCTCGCCGTCCTTGTTCTTGTCGAGAATCGCGAAGAAGCGTGCCGCATCGGCTTCCATCTCCTCCACGGTGAGCACGCCGTCATGGTTGGTGTCGGCCTGGTCGAACCAGAGGTTGGGCGCGTCATGCCCGCGGAACGGCTCCCCCATCGGGCTGATGAAGAAGCTCGGCGGATCGTCGGCCAGGGCAGGCGTGGCGATCGTGGCGAGCGTCAGGCTGGCGAGGAGGAGGCGCATCGGATGTTTCCAGAGTGCAATGATCACACCGTGCCCCTGTACGCCGATTGTAGCAGGATTATGCCAGATTGTTGCGGGCTTGATCTTTGCGGCGTCCGCGCGGAGGACGGGCCATGGCCGAAGCGCAGCAGATCGTTCCCGATACCGAGCATCGCGGGCTGGTGGGCCTGCTTCCCGCCGGCTGGCGGCCCTATGCGCTGCTTGCCCGCTTCGACCGGCCGATCGGCTGGTGGCTGCTCTTCTGGCCCGGCGCCTGGGCGGTCGCGCTCTCGGGCGGCGCCGTCCGGCAATGGGGCCTGATCCTCTGGCTGCTGCTCGGCAGCATCGCGATGCGCGGCGCCGGCTGCGTCTATAACGACATCGTCGATCGCGACCTGGACCGGCAGGTGGCGCGGACGCGCAGCCGCCCGGTGGCGAGCGGCGCGGTATCGGTGAAGGCGGCCGCGGCCTGGCTGGCGGCGCTCTGCCTGGTCGGGCTGCTCGTCTGGCTCCAGCTCCACTGGCCGGCCCGGCTGGTCGCGCTCGCCAGCATCGCGCCGGTCGCCGCCTATCCCTTCATGAAGCGGATCACCTGGTGGCCCCAGGCCTGGCTCGGCCTCGTCTTTTCCTGGGCGGCGCTGGTCGGCTGGGTCGAGATCGGCAGCCAGCCGCTGGCGCCGCTCGCGCTGCTCTATGCCGGCTGCATCGCCTGGGTGATCGGCTATGACACCATCTATGCAGTGCAGGACATCGAGGACGATGCGCTGGTCGGCGTGCGCTCCTCGGCACGCGCGATGGGCAGCCATGTCCGCGGCGGCGTCTCGCTCTTCTACCTTGCCGCGCTCGGCTGCTGGGGCGCGGCGATCTGGCAGCTCCGGCCCGATCCGCTCGCCCTGGCGGCGCTGCTGCCCATGGCGCTCCATCTGGCCTGGCAGGTCGCGACGCTCGATCCGCGCGACGGCGCCAACGCGCTCGCCCGCTTCCGCGCGAACCGCAATGCCGGCCTCCTGATGTTCGCCGCCTGCCTCGTTGTGGGCCAGACGCTTTGACGTTGCGCCCGCGCATACCTAAGTCGGCGCGATGCTGACCATCTCCGAAGCCTGTGAACGCGCCGCCAATGCCGTTGCCCGGGCGCGCGCCGCGGGCGCCGACGCCGCCGATGCCGTGTTCGCCGCCGACAGTTCGCAATCGGTCTCGGTGCGGATGGGCGCGCTGGAGGATGTCGAGCGCTCGGAGAGCGAGGAGCTCGGCCTGCGCGTCTTCATCGGGCATCGCTCGGCCAGCGTCTCCACCTCCGATCTCAGCCCCGCCGCGATGGACATGCTCGTCGAGCGCGTCGTCGCCATGGCCCGCGAGGCGCCCGAGGACAAATGGGCCGGCCTGGCGCCCGGGGACCGGCTGCTCCACGGCAGCCCGCCGATGCTCGACCTCGACGACGGCGCCCGTGTCGATCCGCCCAGCCTCAAGGAGCGTGCCCGCCGGGCCGAGGAAGCGGCGCGTGGCGTGCCGGGCGTCACCAACAGCGAAGGCGCCAGCGCGGGCGCCTCGCGCTCGGTGATGACGCTGGCGACCAGCCATGGCTTTGCCGGCGGCTATGCCCAGACCAGCCACGGCCTTTCGGCCAGCGTGCTCGCCGGCGCGGGCGGCGGCATGGAGCGCGACTATGCGCATCATTCCGCCCGGCACGCCGCGCTGCTCGAGGCGCCGGAGGCGATCGGCCGGCTGGCCGGCGAGCGCGCGGTCGCCCGGCTCGATCCGGCCAGGATCCCCAGCGGCACGATGCCCGTGGTGTTCGACCGCCGCGTCTCGGCCGGGCTGATCGGCCATTTCCTCGGCGCGATCGGCGGCGCGGCGATCACGCGCAAGACCAGCTTCCTGCTCGACCGGCTGGGCCAGCAGGTCTTTGCCCCGGGCGTGACGATCTGCGACGATCCCCATCGCCCGCGCGGCCTGCGCTCGCGCCCGTTCGACGGCGAGGGCCTGCCCGTCCAGCCGGTGAAGCTGGTCGATGCCGGCATGCTGGAGACCTGGCTGCTCGACAGCGCCTCGGCCCGGCAGCTGGGCCTGGAGCCCACCGGCCATGCCGCGCGCGGCATCGGCGGCGCGCCGGGCGTCGCGCCTTCCAACCTCTATATGGAGGCCGGCCATATCCCCGCCGAGACGCTGGTCGGCGAGATCGACCATGGCATCCTCGTCACCGAGCTGATCGGCCAGGGCGTCAACGGCGTGACCGGCGACTATAGCCGCGGCGCCGCCGGCTTCCTGATCGAGAAGGGCGAGATCACCCGCCCCGTCTCGGAGATCACCATCGCGGGCAATCTGAAGGACATGTTCCTCGCGCTCACCCCGGCCAGCGACCTCGAGTTCCGCTATGGGATCAACGCGCCGACCATTCGCATCGACGGGATGACCATCGCCGGTGCCTGAGACCGGCCTCGCCTCCCGGGTCGCGGCGATCGCCGCCGAGGCGGGCCGTCTCGCCATGGCGCGCTGGGAGACGGAGTTCCGGCGCTGGGAGAAAGTGCCCGGCAGCCCGGTCTGCGACGTCGACCTGGAAGTCGACGCGCTGCTGCGCCAGCGGCTGGGCGCGCTGCTGCCCGATGCCGGCTGGCTTTCCGAGGAGACGGCGGACGATCGCGCCCGCCTCTCCGCCCGCCGCGTCTGGGTGGTCGATCCCATCGACGGCACCCGCGACTATCTGCGCCACCGCCCGGGCTGGGCCGTCTCGGTCGCGCTGGTCGAGGACGGCGCGCCGGTGATCGGCGTGCTCGACGCGCCGGCGCGGGGCGAAAGCTGGACGGCGGAGGCCGGCAAGGGGGCATGGCGGGACGGCGAGCGGCTCCGCGTCGCCGCGCGCGACCGGCTCGCGGGCGCCCGCGTCCCGGCCGACCAGCTGCCCAGGGTCGACAGCGACCTGGTCATGGTCGCCAAGCCCAATTCGATCGCGCTGCGCATCGCGATGGTCGCGGCGGGCGAGGCCGATCTGCTCGCCACGATCCGCTGGGGCAATGAATGGGACGTCGCCGCTGCCGTCCTCATCGCGCGCGAGGCGGGGGCGGCGATCACCGATGCGCTGGGCCGCCCGCTCGCCTTCAACACGCCGAGCGGCCAGGCGTTCGGCGTGCTCGCCAGCGCGCCGGGCATCCATGCCGCCGCGGTGGAGCGGCTCGCCGACCGCGCCCGGGACGTGCTGGGGGGCTGACCGGTCGCGCCGCCCAACAGCGGGGATGGCGGTCGAAGGAATATGAGGCCCCAGCCTAGCGTTCCGCCACGGCGATCAGCGCGGTCGAGGGGATGGGCAGGATCGTGCGCTCCCCCGCCATCCGGCGCACCTCGGCGATCACTTCCGCCTGCTGGGCATCATCGAGCGCCGTCCAGTCGGGGCTCATCCCGAACAGCTTCTCCGGCGTGTCGAGCTGGCCGATGTCGAGCGCGAAGTCGTGCGTCACGCTGTCGATCCGCGGCGCGCCGAACCCGGCATCGACCATCGCCGCCGACAGCCATTCGGGATCGCCCAGCGCCACCGCGCCTTCGGGCAGCCTGGTCCCGCCGTCCAGCCTCGGGAACAGCCGCCGGCGGATCTGGGAGAGCAGCAGGAAAGTCGCCGCGCCTTCGCTGCGCCAGGTGGCGAGCACGCCCAGGCCGCCGGGCCGGGTCACTCGCGCCATCTCGGCCAGCCCCTTGCGCCAGTCGGGGAACAGGATGACGCCGAATATCGAGAAGCTCGCGTCGAACCCCGCGTCCGGCAGGTCGAGCGCCTGCCCGTCCATCACCTTCGCCTCGACATTGGCCGGGGCCGCCGCCGCGATCCGCGCGACCATGCCGGGCGAGAAATCGGTCGCCAGCACCTGCGCGCCCGTCCGTGCTGCGGCCAGCGCCAGCGCGCCGGCCCCTGCCGCCACGTCGAGCACGCGCATGTCCGGCGTCAGCGTCACCCGCGCCAGCGCCTCCTCGGCGAAGCGCGACGTGAAGGGATGGGCGGTCCGCTCGTAATGGGCCGCGGTCTCGTCCCAGTGCGCGGCGTTCTCATGCTTCTTCGTCAGCGGTGCATTCTCGGGCATTGGCTCTCTTTCGCGAATCATGTAACAACATAAGTATCGTGAAATCGCCCGCTTGCCAATCCGGTTTGCCGGCCCGAGGAAACATCGATGCGAAAGGACAGCCGCCTCTCCCGGATGCTCCATGTGCTGCTTCACATGGCGCGGCACGACGGGCCGATGACGTCGGAGCACATCGCCCGCATGCTCCAGACCAATCCGGTGGTGGTGCGCCGGACGATGGCCGGGCTGCGCGACGCCGGCTATGTCCGCTCGGAAAAGGGCCATGGCGGCGGCTGGGCGATCGCCGCAGACCTGGAGAAGGTCTCGCTGCTCGACGTGCACCGCGCGGTGGGCGGCCCCACCTTGTTCGCGATCGGCGCCGAGCAGGACAACCCGGCCTGCGCGGTGGAGCAGGCAGTCAATGCGGCGCTGGAAGAGGCGCTGCGCGAGGCGGAGGCGTTGCTGATCGCACGGCTGGGCGCGGTGAGCCTGGCCGAACTCGCCCGCAGCTTCGATGCGCGCTGCGTGGCGGGCGGGTGGCCGCATCCGGGCGAGGACAATTAGCGGGCGGACCGCCGAAAACGGCTGATTTCCCGCCAAACGGCTTTCGGCCACCATGGGCTGGAAGGCAGGCATGTCCTGTGGCAGGATTCGGCGATGTGGTGGAAGCTCAATCGCCAACAAAAGCTGCGACGGGCGGCGCTGTCATTATGGGCCACGCCCCTTATCATGCTTTTCCCGGTCTGGCTGGGATATCTTTTCGACCCCGCGCTGATCTGGGCGCATCCGGAAGTATTCGCGCTTTTCTTCGTCGCGCCTTTTGGCGGGGCTGCGATTCTCTATTGGCTCGCCGCTCGGCGCGGTTAGCCTCGCCGAGCTCGCCTGCGGCTTTGATGCGCGTTGTGTGGCAAGGCGGCTGGTCGCATCCGGTGGAAGGCGTTCAGGCTAGTGGTAATATAGCGACATCAAAACAGCGGTGAACGCTACTGCCAGGCACGATATGGGTCCGGCAAGCGATACGATGCCCCAAATGCCGGCAGCCCTGTTCGCGCTCCTGAAGTCGGCGACCATGTTCCGGGTGCAATAGGTGGCGGTGACCACCAGCAGCGCCAAAGGGATAAGCAGCAATTCCATCACGTGGATCCCGGCGCCGGGCCGAGCGCCATCAGCCCTCGTCGCCCTGATATTTGATCTGCAGGAACCGCCCGCGCGTCGCCAGCGCGTCGAGGTCGCCCTGGGCCAGTTGCGAGGTCATCTCGGCGATCTCGTCGTCGATCAGCTGCAGGCCCTGGGCCAGCTGCTGGTCCGGCGTCAGGCCGTTGCGCTCCACCCGGCGCAGCGGCTCGGGCACGCGCTGATAGCCCTTGACCAGCTCGGGCAGCTGCTCGCCCACCAGCTTGCGCACTTCAACCGCCGCCGGGCTGTGCTCGTCGAGCGCGGCGAGCTGGGGCGTCAGCGTCTCCAGCTTCACGCCGATCGAATCGACCAGCCCGCGCACCGGCGAGGGCAGGGCCGGGCGCTGCGTCTCGAGCCAGCGCTCGGTGCTGCGCGGCAGCGCCTTGAGCGGGATCTCGGCCAGCTTCTCGACATTCACCGGCGCGCTCGTCGGCATCACCGCGAAGAGCAGCGTGGCCGCGACCAGCAGCAGCGCCACCAGCATCGCGCCCATCATGCCGAGCGGCGCCACCGCCAGTCCGAAGACGATCGCGCCGGCCAGGATCAGCCCGTCCGCCGCCGCGATCCGCCCGATCCGGCGGACCACTTCGGTTTCCCGGTGCTGGCGGTTGCGGCCGGACACGGCCAGGTCGGTACGGGCGCGCACGCGATCGAGCGTGCCTCCGATCCTGCTCAGTTCGCGATCGACATCGGTGGGCACGGCCTACATCGCCTCCAGCTTGAACGTCTCCGCCCCGCCCGCGACCTGGTTCTGCGCCGCGCCCTCGGCCCGCGCGATATAGCCCTTCGACTTCTCGACTTCGTTCGACAGCGTGTTGACCGTGGTCTTCATGCTGTCGAGCGCCTTGAGCTTGAACGTGTCGATCGCGTCCATCGTGTCGTAGATGTTCTGGAAGGCGCGCTGCAGCGTCTCGACGGGGATCGTCGAGTTCGCCGCCTGTTCGTGGATCGCGGCCGACTGGCTCTTGAGCAGCGCGCCGGTCGAATCGATCAGCCCCGCGGTGGTGCTGTTCAGCGCGGTGATCTGGTCGAGCACCAGCTTCTGGTTGGTCAGCGCCTGCGCCACCGTCACCGCGGTGCGCAGCGCCGAGACAGTGGTGGTCGAGGCGCGGTCGACGCCCTTCACCAGCTCGACATTGTTCTTCTTGACCAGGTCGAGCGCCAGATAGCCCTGCACCGTCACCGCCATCTGGGTGAGCAGGTCCTGGGTGCGCTGGCGGACATAGAAGAGCGCGGTCTCGCGCAGCGCCTTGGCCTTGGCGGGGTCGCTGTGGTCCAGCTCGTTGGCCTTGTCCTCGATCTTCGCGTCCATCGCCTTGGACAGATAGATCATCTGCTCGAGCCGGCCCATCGCGGCCCACAGGTTGGTCCGCTCGGTATCGATCGCGGCATTGTCCATCAGCAGCTCGTCCTTGCCGTTGGCCAGGCTCTTGAGGATGCCGTTGATGTGCGTCTGCGACGATTGGTACTTGCGGAAATATTGCTGCATCCCGCCGCCGAACAGCTTCGACAGGAAGCCCTGGCTCCCGCCGATCAGCTTGCCGTTCTGGCTGGGATCCAGCTCCTCCACCTTCTTGCGCAGGGCGAGCAGGTCGGCGCCGACGCCGTCATTGCCCATCGCCTTGACCGGGCGATCGAGGAAGCGGTTGGACTGGCCCGCCGCATCGCGGATCTCCTTCTGCCCCATCGCCGCGATCGCATCGACGCGCTTGCCGAACTCGGGCGAGTTCACGTCCTGCGCGACGAGATCGTCGATGAAACTGTCGACCCGCGCCTCCAGCTCGGTCTTCTTGCCGTCGTCCACCGGCACCAGCCCCGCCGCCTTTTCGGGCGCGACGGCCTTCACCGGCTCGGGCGGGGTGAGCACCAGATCCTGTTCGGCCACCGCAGTCTCGCTCGCCATTCCCACGTCTCCAAACTGTCCGGCCCCCAGCATAGGATCATCCGGACGGCAAACCAACTGTGTGACTTATGTAATACACCAGGGCGCCCGCGCCAAGGGCCAAGGGCCGGCTCAGCGGCTTTCGGACTTCACCAGGCTCGAGCGATAGATCTGCTCGCCATTGCGCAGCACGGTGAGCTGGCAGCCATTTTGCGGCTCGCTCTCGCCGGCGCAGAAGCGCGCGCCCTCGGCCGCGCCGCTGGCGGCAGTGGCGGTCGCGCCCTTGGCGGCGGAGAGGCGCACCGGCTCGCCCGATCCGGCCACCAGCACATGGCAGGTGCCGCTGCTCGAATCGCGGCAGGTGAGCAGCAGCTTGCCGGTGGCGAAATCGGCATCGAGCACCAGGCTGATATTGCGCTTCTCGGTCTTGCCAGAACAGCCCGCGAGCAGCATCAGCGCCAGCAGCACACCCTTGTTCATCACGATCTCCTTCGCTGCCAGCATAGCGCGGTTTCGCGCCCGAAATAGCCGGTATGAGGATCGCCGGGCGGCATTCCGTTCATCCGCCGGTCAGCCTTTGCAGCGATACATCGGCGGCGGGCACGGAAAAGGGGATCTTCATGCACCATTGGCTGCGCGTCGCGGCACTGCCTGTCCTGCTCGCCCTCGGCGCGGCGGCGCCGGCGCCCGATCCCGCGATCGCCTATGAACTCGCGCCGGTGCTGCAGGGCGACGCGATCGTCGCGCTCGACGTCACGATCCGCCTGCGTGCCGACAAGTCGGGCATCACCACGCTCGACTGGGCCGAAAGCTGGGCCGGCGAGGACAAGCTCGGCCAATGGGCGCGCGACATCCGCGTCCAGGGCGGCACCGCCGCCGCCCCGGCGCCGCATGGCGGGCGCATCGTCCGCTCCGCCCCGGGGGCGCCGCTGGTCATGCGCTACCGGATCGTCTCGGCCTATGACGCGGATCCCAGCACGGCGGACAGCGAGCAGGCGCGCCCGGTCGTGCGCCCCGGCTGGTTCTATTCGGTCGGCGAGATCCTCTATGCCCGCCCCGTCGATCGCGACGATGCGCCCGCCCGCTTCGCCTGGAAGGGCCCGGCCGGCATCGGCTTCGCCTCGGATACCGAGCATCCGACCGGCCTGGGCGGCCACCCCCGCACCGTGGGCGACATCCTCGAGAGCATCGCCATCGGCGGGCGCGACCTGTCCGTCACCACGCTGATGGTGAAGGGCGCGCCCGTCCGCGTCGCGCATGTCGGCCGCTTCGGCTTCGACGTCCAGGCGTTCGACCGGCTGGCCGGCCAGGTGGTGGCGATCGAGCGCGATTTCTGGCGCGACGCCGATGCCGGCCCCTTCCTGATCACGGCGATCCCGCTGGCGCCCGTGCCCGGGCGGCTCAGCTATGGCGGCACCGGCCGCAGCGACGCCTTCGCCACCTGGATCGACCGCGACGCGCCGCTCTCGGGCCTCGGCTGGCTGCTCGCGCACGAATATTTCCACAGCTGGAACGCGCGCCAGCTCGGCCGCTTTCCCGAGAAGGCGGAGGCCGAAGCCTATTGGCTGAGCGAGGGCTTCACCGATTTCTACGCGCGCCGGCTGATGCTGCGCGCCGGCCTGTGGACGCCGGAGAAGTTCGCCGCCGACTGGAACGAGATGCTGCGCGCCTATGCGGCCTCGTCCTTCCGCGCCATCGGCAATGCCGAGGCCGCCGCGAAATTCTGGACCGGCGGGCAGGCGGCGGAGAAGATCCCCTATCAGCGCGGATCGATGCTGGCGGCGCTGTGGGACCGGCAGCTCCAGGCGCGAGGGCTGGGCGATCTCGACACGGTGCTGCGCGCCCAGCGCGACCGCGCGCGCGCGGCCAAGGCGCCACCGCAGCTCACCGATGCGTTCGTGGCGGAGATCGGGCGCGCCGGGCTGGATGCGGGGCCCGACATCGCACGCTATCTGACGCGGGGCGAGCCGCTGCTCCTGCCCGAGGACGCGTTCGGCGCCTGCGCCCGGCTGGTCACCGCCGATATGCCGGTGTTCGAGCGCGGCTGGGACAATGCCGCCACGCAAAAGGCGGGCAATGTCCTCACCGGCGTCGATCCCGCGTCCAACGCCTATGCCGCCGGGCTGCGCGACGGGATGAAGATCCTGCGGCGTACCGCCGGCGAGCCGGGCAATTCGGCGGTGGATTTCGTGGTGGAAGTGCAGGACGGCGCGGCGAAGCGCAGCGTCGCCTTCCGCCCCGCCGGCAGGAAGACGCTGCGCACCCAGCAGATCGTCCTCGATCCCGCGCGCTTCGCCGCCGAGCCGGAGAAGTGCAGGGCGGCGCTGGCCGGATAGACGGGCCTATCCGCGCGGCCGCGCCTCGTAGCGCATCGCGCCGATGTCGTTGCCCTCGGTGTCGAGGAAGCGGATGAGCGTGCCGACCATGGGGATCACCGCGCGGGGCATTGTGATCACGCCGCCCCGCGCGACGACGCGCTCGGCCACCGCATCGACATCGTCGACCGCGAAGGTCGGCTCGATCCCGTTCAGCCCCTCGCCGCTGCGGGGAACCTGCCGCTGGTGCATCAGCCCCTGCACTCCCGGCGCATCCGCGTCGCCGGTATGGATCAGGTAGAAGCCCGGCGGCCCCCAGGGCTCGAACTCCCAGCCGAACACCGCTTCGTAGAAGCCGCGGGCGCGGTCGACATCGTCGACATGGAGGGCGAAGGCGGCAAGATTGGCTGGCATCGGCATCGCTCCGGTATCGGGAAGGCCATGGCGCAACTGTGTCGCGCTCGCGCGTGCGCCGCAATCCCGCTATAGCGGCGTATAATGTCGCGAATCCGGCGCAGCGTGGCGGACGAGCCCTTTCTGCTGATCCGCACGGCGGCGAGCGACCATCGTGCGGGCGAGGCGATCGCGCCCCACGCGCATGACTGGCACCAGCTCGTCCACGCCGCCGCCGGGATGATGGAGATCTGGACCGAGCGGGGCTCGTGGATCGCGCCGAGCGGCCGGGCGGTGTGGGTGCCGGCGGGAGTGCGGCACGGCATCCGCTTCGCCGCGCCGAGCACGCTCCGCACGCTTTATCTCCGGCCGGATTGGGCGCCGGGATTGCCGCGCGACTGCGTGGCCGTGACAGTGTCGCCGCTGTTGCGCGAGCTGGTGCTGCGGGCCGTGGCCTGGGGAATGCTCGATGGCCGCCGCCCCGCCGAAGCGGCGGTGGCGCTGCTGGTCCGCGAGGAATTCCGGCGTTCCGACACGCCGCCCTTCGACCTGCCCGAGCCGGCCAGCCCGGGAATGCGGCAGGCCGCCGGCCTGGCCCGGGCGGGCAGGCGCGGGCCGGAGATCGCGGCGGCGGCCGGCATGAGCCTGCGCGCGCTCGAGCGCCGCTTCCGCTCGGAGACCGGGCTGAGCCTTGGCCGCTGGCGCCGGCATGCGCTGTTGCTGGCGGCGATGGAGAGGCTGGGGGCGGGCGAGCCGGTCAAGTCGGTCGCCGCCCATGCCGGTTTTTCCACGCCGAGCGCCTTCGTCGCCGCGTTCCGGGCGGCGTTCGGCGAGACGCCGGGAGGCTATTTCAGCGCGCCGCCCGTGCGCTTCTGAGGGCCTTGCCCCACCAGGCGAGCTCGTCGAACAGATGGTTCAGCCGCGCGCCCTCGCGCTCGTCGGCGCGGAACCGGTCGCCGTCGCGCCGGGCCCATACGCCCTGCAGGTGGAGCGCGCCCTCCAGCGGCGCCATCTGCAGCTCGCGCGAGACCATGGTGAGCTGCTCCACCGAACGCGCGCCGCCCATGCCGCCATAGGCGACAAAGGCCACCGGCTTGCGGTTCCATTCGGCATAGACGGTGTCGAGCGCGTTCTTGAGCACCGCGGGGATGCCGTGATTATATTCGGGCGCGATCAGGATGAAGCCGTCCGCGCGCGCCACCTTCTCGCCCCAGGCGATCTGCTTGGCGTCGGCATAGTCGCCCGCCGCGGGCGGCTTGGGGTGGTGGTAGAAGGGCAGGTCCCATGGCTTCAGGTCGATCAGTTCGCAGTCCAGGTCGTCGCGATCCGCGTCCGCCGCGTCCATCACCCAGTTGCCGATCGGCTCCGCCATCCGCCCCTCGCGGACGGACCCGAGGATGACGAGGATCTTCAGCGGCTCGGCCATGGTCTTCCCTTCATGCATGTCGCGCTGTCCTACACGGCGCCTTTGTGGTTGAGGATGGCCGATGCGCGCGCTTGCTCCAACCACCCATTTGGCGGCCCCTTGCGGCGATTGCCGCCCGCGCCCGTCCGGACGGCGGCGCCGCGCGCGATGGGGTAGGGACCTTTGCGACCTTCCGCCGCCCGTCCGCGCGGGAGTGTCAACGGAGTCAATGTTTTCGTCCGGCCGGCTCCCGAATCACCGGGCTTCCCGCAACGCACAAATTGCTGTACGGGCGCGCCAACTTCTTTCCAGGAAAGCAACATGAACCTCCGCAACGTGGCGATCATCGCCCACGTCGACCACGGCAAGACCACGCTCGTCGACCAGCTCTTCCGCCAGTCCGGCACCTTCCGCGACAACCAGCGCGTCGAAGAGCGCGCGATGGATTCGAACGACCTCGAAAAGGAGCGCGGCATCACCATCCTGGCGAAGCCGACCTCGGTCGAGTGGGCGCCCCCGGGTGGCGGCGAGCCGGTTCGCATCAACATCGTCGACACCCCGGGTCACGCGGATTTCGGCGGCGAGGTGGAGCGCATCCTCTCGATGGTCGACGGCGTGATCCTGCTGGTCGATTCGTCGGAAGGCGCGATGCCGCAGACCAAGTTCGTCACCGGCAAGGCGCTGAAGCTCGGCCTGCGCCCGATCGTGGTCGTCAACAAGATCGACCGTTCGGACGCGCGCGTGCAGGAAGTGCTCGACGAAGTGTTCGACCTGTTCGTCACGCTCGAGGCCAATGACGAGCAGCTCGATTTCCCGGTGCTCTACGCCTCGGGCCGCAACGGCTATGCCTCGGACGACGCCGATGCGCGCGAGGGCACGCTGCAGCCGCTGTTCGAGAAGATCGTCGAGCATGTGCCGCCGCCCGCGCTCGATCAGGACGCGCCGTTCAGCTTCCTCGTGACGCTGCTCGATCGCGACAACTTCCTCGGCCGCATCCTCACCGGCCGCGTCCAGTCGGGCACGGTCAAGCTCAACCAGCCGATCCACGCGCTCGACGCCGAGGGCAAGGTGATCGAGACCGGCCGCGCCTCGAAGATCATGACCTTCCAGGGCCTGGAGCGCGTGCCGACCGACGAAGCGCGCGCCGGCGACATCATCTCGCTGGCCGGCCTGACGGTCGCCACCGTGTCGAACACCATCGCCGATACTTCGGTCAGCACGCCGATCCAGGCGCAGCCGATCGATCCGCCGACGCTGTCGATGCGCTTCGCCGTGAACGATTCGCCGATGGCGGGGCGTGAGGGCTCGAAGGTCACCAGCCGCATGATCCGCGACCGTCTCGAGCGCGAAGCCGAGAGCAACGTCGCGATCAAGGTCACCGAGAGCGAGGACAAGGATTCGTTCGAAGTCGCCGGTCGCGGCGAGCTCCAGCTCGGCGTGCTGATCGAGACGATGCGCCGCGAGGGCTTCGAGCTCGGCATCAGCCGCCCGCGCGTGCTGTTCGGCACCGACGAGGACGGCAAGAAGACCGAGCCGTACGAAACCGTCGTGATCGACGTGGACGACGAATTCTCGGGCACGGTCGTCGACAAGATGAACCAGCGCAAGGCCGAGATGACCGACATGCGCCCCTCGGGCGGCGGCAAGACCCGCATCACCTTCTCGGCACCGTCGCGCGGCCTGATCGGCTATCATGGCGAGTTCCTGTCGGACACGCGCGGCACCGGCATCATGAACCGGCTGTTCGAGAAATACGGCCCCCACAAGGGCAACATCGAAGGCCGCAAGAACGGCGTGCTGATCTCGAACGGCAATGGCGAGGCGCAGAGCTACGCCCTGGGCCCGCTCGAGGAGCGCGGCATCCTGTTCGTCGGCCATGGTGAAGCCCTGTACGAGGGCATGATCGTCGGCGAGAACGCCAAGACGGAAGACCTTGAGGTCAACCCGATGAAGGCGAAGCAGCTCACCAACTTCCGCGCCTCGGGCGGCAAGGACGATGCCGTCCGCCTGACCCCGCCGAAGAAGATGACGCTGGAGCAGGCGATCGCGTACATCGACGACGACGAGATGGTCGAGGTCACGCCGACCAAGATCCGCCTGCGCAAGCGCCACCTCGATCCGCACGAGCGCAAGCGCGCCAGCCGGGCGAAGCACGCCGCCTAAGGCCTTTCCTACAGATAGCGAACTGTGTTTAGCTCCGCCCGGTCCTGGTGATCGGGCGGAGTTTTTCATGGCGGCCTTGCTGGCTTTCCTTGCATTGTCGGCGCCACTGCAACTGGGTTGCACGCTGGCACAGCCGGCGGTGTGCATCAGCACCAACAGCCTGTTCGCGACGCCGGCCTTCGAGGCGGCTGTCCGGCGATTCGCCGGCAAGGGCCGATCGGACTGGCTCGATCACGGTAACCGCGCCTCGCAGCTGGTCGAGATGATCGGCGGCCCACCCGAGCCCCCGGTTCTGCTGGCGAACGGCATATATCGCCTCGCCGCCTGTCGCCCGCACAGCTGCTGGGAGAAAGGCGCGCTGTTCGTCTCGGGGGGCGTGATCCGCGCCGCCGCGGTGCTCCACTTCGCCTGTGGCCGGGGCAAGGCCTGTGCGGATGATTACACGCTTTCAATCGTGATACATGGCAACGATCCGGCGCTCGTCGTCGAGGCGCGGCGCTGGGCCGCCGGCGCGATCGCCGTCGAGAACATGTATCCCGGCCAGTCCCTCCGGTTGGGCAGCGTCGAGATGGTGGATCCCGGCGCGCCCGGCCCGATGGCAGCGCCAAGGCTTCGAGGAAAAAGATGATGCTCGCCGCAACGCTGCTGTTCCTGTCGCCCGTGCCGCAGGATCCGCCCGGCACCGTCAACCAGCCGAAACAGGCCGCGGACGGCAAGCAGAGCTGGTCGATCCTCAACGATCCCTGCATGAGCGGCCCGCCGCGCAAGGCGGACGAGATCGTGGTCTGCGGCCAGGGCGCCGACTCGGTGCCGCGCCTGCCGCTGCCCGGCGAGCGCGGTCCGCCCGACCGGCCGATGCCGAGCAACCCGGACGTCTCCGGCATCGGCGCGCTCAACGCCTCGATCGCGCCCTGCGCCACCCGGTCCGAGGGCTGCACGACGGGCATCAACATCCTCGGCATGGGCACCGCCCTGATCCGCGGCGTGGGCAAGCTGGTGGACCCCAATAGCTGCTGCGAGGAGCCGGGCGAGGCGACCAACCCGATCAAGCTGGTCGGCGACGCCGTCGGCGCGGTGGGGCGCAGCTTCAAGAAGAAGCCCGACAAGGCCGGCCGCGTCGCCATCCCGCTCGACGACCTTCCGCCGCCCGAACCGCGCCGGCTGCGCGACCTGGAGGTCCGCCTGCCGCTGCCCTGATTGTCATTGGCACCGGTGTCATATAGCCTTGCGCAAACGGATTCGGGAGGGATGGGGATGCGCGTGATGCTGCTCGCCGGGCTGGGCCTGGCGCTTTCGGCCGGTATGGCCCGGGCGCAGACTCCGCCGCCGTCCGCCGTCACGGACCGCCCGCCGGCGGTGCCGATCAAGGCCTCGAAGATCATCCTGGTCGGCGATTCGACCACCCAGGTGCTTTCGGGCTGGGGCGGCAGCTTCTGCGCCTATCACGTCACCAGCTTCGCGGCGTGCGTGAACCTGGCCCGGGGCGGGCGCAGCACCCATAGCTACCGGGCCGAGGGGAGCTGGGACCTTGCCCTGGCCGAGATGAAGACGCCGGGCTTCGTGAAGACCTGGGTGCTCATCCAGTTCGGCCATAACGACCAGCCGGGCAAGCCGGGCCGCTCGACCGACCTTGCCACCGAATTCCCCGCCAATCTCCGGCGCTATGTGCGGGAAGCGCGGGCGGCGGGCGCGGAGCCGATCCTCCTCACGCCGCTCACCCGCCGCCAGTTCAAGGCGGGCCGGCTCGATCGCGACCTCGATCCCTGGGCCGAGTCGATCCGCCGAGTGGCGGCGGAGCTGCGGGTGCCGCTGATCGACCTCAACAAGCGCAGCGCCGATGCCGTCGAGGCGCTGGGCCCGTCGCTGGCCAATCGCTTCGCCCAGGTGCCGCCGGCCCGCGAAGTCGCCGCCGCGGCGCTCGCCGGCACCACGATCGCCAACCCCACCGCCGCCGCCGCGCCCTCGGCGCCGCAGAACAATGCCGCGGTCGAGCCGCTCGGCGATGCCAGGCTGGCCTTCGACTATACGCATCTCGGGCCGGTGGGCGCCGATTTCTTCTCGAAGATGGTGGCGGACGAGCTGGCGGTCGCGGTGCCGAGGATGCGGCCCTTGCTGGTGCCGTGACGGCGTCCGTCTCTCGGCCGATTGGCCTTGCAATGTAGGATTGGGCCCGCTTGGTTCATGCGGCCGGTTCGTTGCCCGGCCGCTCCTTGAAATGCGCTGCGGAGGGACTGGGCCCCGGTTGGGGCCTCATGTGCCCGCAACCCTCATCCCCGTGCAGGCGGGTATGGCGAGCTTTGCCGGTTGAGTCGGGCCCCTGGGTTGAGAACGCAGGCAAGCATCTGTTTTCTGCCGTCATCGCGGCCTTGCGCCGGAATCCCGCTTCTTCCTGCGCTGCCGAGACGGCGGGACGCCGGCTCAGGGCCGGGCTGGCGAAGGCGGAATATGAGTCCTCAATCTAGCTGCCCAGTTCGAGGATCACCGCCCATTCGTCGTCGCGCACCGGCGTCACCGACAGGCGCGACTGGCGGAGCACTTCGAGCGCGGCGAGTCGCGGCTCGGCCTTGAGCATCGCCAGCGTGACCGGCCTGGCGAGCTTGCGCACCGGCTTCACCGCGACGCTGGCCCATTTGCCGTCGTCGCCGTCCGGCTGCCAGGCGCGGGTGATCTCCATGATCCCCACCGCCGCTTTCTCGGTGTTCGAATGATAGAACAGCGCCTGGTCGCCCGGTGCCATGTCCTTCAGGAAGTTGCGCGCGGTATAGTTGCGCACGCCGTTCCATTCGGTCGCCCCGTCGCGGACCAGGTCGTCCCAGGAATAGGCGTCGGGTTCGGAGCGAAGGAGCCAGTAGCGCATGGTGCGGCCTTAACCGCCTAAACGGCTGCTTAACAACCGATTCCGAACCAGTTCAGCCGCCGGGCGTTATCCCGATACCCTCAGCGCCGCGACTCGTCCCTCCTCGGACGGCCGGCAGGCGCCCGCTAATGAGGAGGAAAGTGATGACCGATTTCTTGAAGAAGGCCGTGCTCGGCACCGTCCTGGGTGCGACCGTGCTGGTCGCCGCCGCGCCGGCGGCCGAGGCGCAGCGCTATGGTGGCCGTTATCGTGGCCATGACGGCACCGGCACCGCGATCGTCGCGGGTATCGCCGGCCTCGCCATCGGCGCCGCGATCGCCAGCGACGGCCGCCGCTACGACCATTATGATCGCCGCTACGACTATGATCGCCGCTATTATCGCGATCATGGCTATTACCCGACCGACGGCTATTATTATCGCGACTATTACCGGTCCTATCGTGGCTATTGCGAGGTCCGCCGGGTGTGGGATCCCTATCTCGATCGCCCGGTGCGGGTCCGCTACTGCCGCTGACGCTTCGGGGGGGTGGCCTGGCGCCGCCCCTCCGTTACGCTGCGGGCATGGGCACCGATTCGCACCCGCAGCCGCGGCAGCATGCCGCTGATCCTTCCGATCCCTATCGCCGGGAAGCCCAGACTTTCCCCGAGCTCGACGACGACATGGCCGGGCGCACCGCCGCCTTTGGCAGCGTCGAGGAATGGCCGGAGGGCGGCTTCCTGTTCGAGCGGGGGCAGCGCAGCGTCGATTTCTTCCTGGTGCTGGCCGGCGCGGTCGAAGTGCTCGACGTCGATGCCAAGGGCCGCGAGCATGTCGTGCACGTCCATGGCCCCCGCCAGTTCACCGGCGAGCTCGATCTGTTCAACGATCGCAAGATCCTCGTCTCCGCCCGGGCGCTGCCCGGCACCCGCGTCGCCCGGGTCGAGCGGCTCGCCTTTCGCCGCCTGATCGCCGCCGAGCCGGATATCGGCGAAGTGGTGATGCGCGCCTTCATCCTGCGCCGGGTGGGCATGATGCTGCACGGCGAGGCAGGTATCGCGCTGATCGGCCCCGCGCACGGCGCGGCCACTGCCCGGATCGAGAGCTTCCTGCGCCGCAACGGCCTGCCCCACCGCCAGATCGATACCGAGACCGATGCCGATGCCGGCGGCTTCCTCGCCTGTTTCCAGCTCGCCCCGGAGGACCTGCCCGTGGTGGTCGTTCGCGGCCAGACGCTGCGCCGGCCGAGCAACGGCCAGGTCGCCGACGCGCTGGGCCTCACCGTCGAGCTCGATTCCGCCCATGTCCATGACGTCGCCGTGGTCGGCGGCGGCCCGGCCGGGCTGGCCTCCGCCGTCTATGCCGCCTCGGAAGGGCTCGACACGATCGTCGTCGAATCGATCGCGCCGGGCGGCCAGGCCGGGACCAGCTCGAAGATCGAGAATTATCTCGGCTTCCCGACCGGCATCTCGGGCCAGGCGCTGGCCGGGCGGGCGCAGGTGCAGGCGCAGAAATTCGGCGCGCGGCTGCTGATCTCGCGCGATGCGGTCGGGCTCGACTGTTCCGCCACGCCGTTCACCGTGCGGCTCGACGACGGGACCGAGATCCGCTCGCGTGCCGTGGTGGTCGCCACCGGGGCCCGCTACCGCAAGCTCGACCTGCCGGGCTATGCCGCGCTGGAGGGCAACGGCATCTATTATGCCGCCACCAACATGGAGGCCGGGCTGTGCGCCGGGCAGGAAGTGGTGGTGGTGGGCGGCGGCAACTCGGCCGGGCAGGCGGCGATCTACCTCGCCCGCAGCGCCGGCCATGTCCATATTCTCGTCCGCGGCAAGGGGCTGGCCGACACCATGTCGCGCTATCTGATCGAGCGGATCGAGGCTTCGGACCGGATCACGCTGCACCCCTTCACCGAAGTGACCGAGCTGGAAGGCGAGCGGCACCTGACCGGCCTGAGCTGGACCGACCGCCGGACCGGCGAGACGAGCCGGCGCGCCATGGGGGCGCTGTTCGTGATGATCGGCGCGGTGCCCTCGACCGACTGGCTGGACGGCTGCCTCGACCTGGATCCCGCCGGCTTCGTGCGGACGGGGAGCGGCGAGACGTTCTTCTGCTCGTCCAGGCCGGGGATCTTCGCGGTCGGCGACGTGCGCTCCGGCTCGGTCAAGCGAGTTGCCTCGGGCGTGGGGGAGGGGTCGGTGGTGGTCTCCTCGATCCACCGTTATCTTGAAAGCCTGCGCCAATAGCGGCAAAGGGCTGCCCATGAGTGACACGCCCCCGGACCGTCTGTCGGTCAACCAGAGCAGCCCCTATTTCCAGCGCGAGCTGCTGGAGCGCGGCATCGGCATCCGCTTCAAGGGCAATGAGCGCCGCGACGTCGAGGAATATTGCATCTCCGAGGGCTGGGTCCGCGTTGCGCTCGGCAACAAGGTCGATCGCAAGGGCAACCCGCTGACGATCAAGCTGGTCGGCCCGGTCGAGGCCTGGTTCGAACGCCCCGCCGAAGACGCCGCCGACAAGGGCTGAGGGGCAGGCGATAGAAGTCTTTTAGCCCCTCCCTGGAAGGGAGGGGTTGGGGTGGGTGGAAGCTCGCGAGACGGTTGCGAGGATCGTTTCCACCACCCCCTCGATATTCTCCAGCACGTCATGGTTCCAGAAACACAGGACGGTCCAGCCCCGGTCTTCCAGATAGGCCGTGCGCACCGTATCTGCGCCGCTTCCGGCATGCTGCCCGCCGTCGAGCTCGATTGCCAGCTTGCAAGTCCTGCAGGCGAAATCGAGGATGTAATGGCTCACCACCAGCTGCCGGGTGAAGCGGGGACGGATTTGGCGGAGCTGCTGCCAAAGGCGATGTTCGGCGTCGGTCGCGTTGAAGCGTAAAGCCCGTGCATTCGACGTCAGTTCGGGTGGCGTGCGCTGCATTGCCTCGTCCCCTGCCGTTTAGCGGGCGTCGACCCACCCCCAACCCCCTCCCTTTCAGGGAGGGGGCTTCAGGTTCACCCCCCGAACGCCGCCCGCGCCGCATCCTCGAACGCCTTGAGCGCGGCCATGTGCGGGAAGGGCCCGTGGCTGATCCGCGCGATGCCGGTCTCCGCCACCGCCCTGGCATCCGGGGCGCCGGGAAACGCCATGAAGTTCACCGGCAGCGGCACTGCCTTCGCCACCCGCTCGAGCAGCGCGAGATCGGCGAGGCCGGGGACGAAGAAGCCGCTCGCGCCGGCATCGGCATAGGCCTTGCCGCGCGCGATCGCCGCATCGGCCATCGCGACGTCGTGCGTGTCGCCCGGCGCGATCAGGAAGATGTCGGTCCGGGCGTTGAGGAAGAAATCCGGGCCCACCGTCCAGCGGATGGCGGCGATGCGGGCCGCCTGCTCCTCGACTCCGTGCAGCATGCGCGCCGCCGTGCCGTGGCTGGCGACGATCTGGTCCTCGAAATTGCAGCCGATCGCGCCGGTGGCGGCGAGCTTCTCGACATTGGCGGCGACCGCGTCGGGATCGACCGCATAGCCGCCCTCGAAATCCACGCTCACCGGCAGCGCCACCGCCGCCACCGTGCGCCGCGCATTGGCCAGCGCCAGGTCGAGCGGCAGCGCCTCCGCATCGTCATAGCCGTGCGCGGTGGAGACCGAGGCACTGCCCGTGGCAATCGCCCGCGCGCCGGCGCGCTCCGCCGCGCGCGCGCTGCCCGCGTCCCACACGTTGAACAGGATCACCGGATCGCCGGGCACATGGAGCGCGGCAAAGCTCTGATACTTGGACATGGAGAACCCCTCTTGTTCATGTATTGTTCTAGAGGGGGATTGGCGCTGCCGCAAGGGGGCGGTGGCGCAACCCCGTGATGATGCTGACAGATGTGTCCATTCGCCGTCCCGCTGCTCCCCGCCGTCATCCCCGCTTTCGGGGGGATGACGGGCATGGGTTCGAGGGCTTGTCCGGAGCCCCGGCCTAGTGGACGAACCGCGCCACCACGTCGCGATAGGAGCGGCTCACCTTCACCTGCGCGCCCGAATCGAGCACGAGGAAACATTCGCCATTGGTGTGCGGCTTGACCTGGCGGACCAGGTCGAGATTGACGATGGTCGAGCGGTGGACGCGCTGGAAGCGGCGCGGATCGAGGCGCTTCTCGAGGTCCTTCATCGTCTCGCGCAGGATCAGCGTGTTGTCGCCGGTATAGATGCACATGTAATCGCCGGCCGCGTCGATCCGCTCGATCGTGTCGACGTCGACGCGGAAGATCTGGCCGCGATCCTTGATGTTGATCAGCTTCTCGAAGCGGCTCGACGCCATCTCGCCGTCCACGGCCGAGGCGGCGATCTCGTCGACTGCCTCGGGCGCCACTTCGGCGAGCACTTCCTTCAGCTTCTCTATCTCCTCGACGCCGCGCTTCTCGCTGAGGCGCTGGCGCACCCGGTCGAGCGTGTCGGCCAGCCGGGCCGGCTCGACCGGCTTCATGAGATAGTCCACCGCCTGCGCCTCGAAAGCGCGGATCGCGTGGTCGCTATAGGCGGTCACGAAGACGAACAGCGGCGGCTCGACTTCCATCAGACCCTGGACGACGGAGAAGCCGTCGAACCCGGGCATCTGGATGTCGAGGAAGACAAGGTCGGGCTTGTGGGTCTTGATCGAACGGATCGCCTCGCGGCCGTTCGAGCATTTGTCGATGATCTCGACATCATCATGTTCCTGAAGCCTCAGCTCGAGCCCCTGGATGGCCAGGGATTCGTCGTCGACCAGAATAGTACGGATGGTCATGCGGCCTCTCGATTAGGTTCCTCGATCTGGAACGGTATCTCGATCTCAACGCTGAACCCCTTCCCTGGGTCCGAACGCGTCTCAAATCGATGGTCAGGCCCAAAAGCCTGGGCCAACCGCTCCTTGATATTGGCGAGCCCCACGCCGGTTGAAAGGGTCGGCCGCTGCTTGGCCTCGATCAATCCCGGACCCGTATCGGATACGGCGATCTGCACTCGTTCTCCGGCGAGCCGAGCGGAGACGGTGATATCGGCGCCCTCTTCCTGGGGCGTGACCGCATATTTGATGGCATTCTCGACGAGCGGCTGGAGCAGCAGCGAGGGCAGCCGCGCCTTGGCGACGCGCTCGTCTATGTCGAAATGCGGGCGCAGGCGATCGTCGAAGCGCATCTTCTCGATCTCGAGATAGAGCTTCAGCGTCTCGGCCTCCTGGGCGAGGGTGACGTGCGCGGTCGGCTCGTTCGCCAGCGTGTAGCGCAGGAAGGAAGAGAGGCGGGAGAGCATGATGTTCGCCCGCTCGGTCTGCTTCAGCAGCACCAGCGTGGAGATCGAGTTGAGCGTGTTGAACAGGAAATGCGGGTTGAGCTGGTAGCGCAGCATCGCCAGCTGGGCATGGCTGGCCTGCATCTCCAGCGCCTGCATCTGGTCGATCTGCTGCTCGACGATCAGATAGAAGTTGATCGCGAAATAGAGCGCGGACCAGCCGGCCAGCACGGTGAAGTTGATGAACACGGTGCCGACGACGAGATTGAACGAGATGTTCGGCGTCGGCATCTTGATGAAGGAATAGATGAAGGCGTCGAGCACCGCGTAGATCGCCGTCGCGGTGCCCAGCGTCGCCAGCGTCAGCAGGATGCCCGGAATGCGCGGCAGCCGCCGATAATAGCCGTAGAGCGTCGAGAGCAGCAGCGTCAGGCAATAGCCGATGATCGATTCGATGATCACCGCGATCACGCCCTCGACGCTGAAGCCGTTGGACAGCGACACCACGGTGCGCAGCAGCAGATAGCCGGTCCAGCCGCCGGCCTGGAGCATCCAGAAGGCGCGGTTCTTGTCCTCGAAGAACGGGCGCGACAGCCCGGCGGGCGCCGGCTGCTTCAACGGCTGGGCGAGGAACGGGGAGCTAGGATCCAGGGTAGCCACGCCCCAGCCTCTAACACCGCTGACAGGCGGGGGCAAAGAGGCGTAGGCTTGTACGCGCCGGCGCGAGACCGGGGCGATTGCGGAGAGCGAGGATGGACCAGGGCGGCGAACGCGCGAAATTCCATGCGATGACCGACGGCACCGCCGAGGACTGGGCGATCATCGGCGGGGCGTTCCGCGGCTTTGCGGGTGGATTGCCCGATCGGATCCTGACGCACCTGAAGCTGCTCGACGGGGATTTCGGCGGTTTCGCGATCGACCGGCTGCAGCATTCGCTCCAGACCGCGACGCGCGCGCATCGCGACGGCCGCGGCGAGGATTATGTGGTGATGGCGCTGCTCCACGATATCGGCGACACGCTGGGGAGCTACAACCATCCCGAGATCGCCGCCGCGATCCTGCGCCCCTTCGTCAGCGAGGAGCTCCACTGGATCGCCGACAAGCACGGCGCCTTCCAGGGCTATTATTTCTTCCACCATCTCGGGCTGGACCGCGACGTGCGCGAGGGGTTTCGCGGCCATGCGCATTTCGAGGCATGTGCGGAATTCTGCGCGCGCTACGACCAGGCGGCGTTCGATCCCGCCTATGACAGTGCGCCGCTCGCCTTTTTCGAGCCGATGGTCCGCCGCGTCTTCGCCCGGCCGCTGAACAGCCTCTACGCCAGGGCGGCCGAGGCGTGACCCGTTGATGCCGCGCCGAGCCCGGGCGTCTGCCTGCCCAGGGTGAGAACCCAACTACGGCGTTGAACGACTTCCGCCATCCCCGCGCAGGCAGGGATCCGCGGCAGCATGGGACAAGCGAAGCAATCGTGCGGGGGGGCGATGGAGCCGGCATTCCGGTCCTCGCGCGCCTGCCCGCGAGGTGCCCGAACGAAAACCGCCGCCCCGTTTCCGGAGCGGCGGCTTCGTGTTCCCGTTCGGGAAGCGGGTTTCGGCTTAGAAGCCGACGACCAGCGTGCCCATCACGGTGCGCGGGTAACCGATCTGGGTGAACGGCGGGTTGCCGTAGTTGGTGATCGCGCCCGTCGTCGCGTTATAGGTCGGGCCCTGGTTCAGCGCGCCGTTGCCGCTGTTGATGGAGCCAACCCAGAACTCGTTGAACAGGTTGCGAACGTTGACCTGGAAATAGGTCTTCTTGTTCAGGCCGGCCCAGGTGAGGTCGACACGCGCGTTGAGGTCAACCAGCGTGTAGGCCGGGGTCTTGGCCGGGAAGATGTCGAAGGTCTGGACCGCACCATTGACGGTGAGGGCCTGACGGATCGGCTCGTTGGTGTCGTAGATATAGCGCGGACCGGTGCGCTTCACGTCGATGCCGAGCGACACCGGCTCGATGTCGACCGTCGCGCCGCCACCGAAGGTGTAGACGGGAGCGTTCGATTCGCGCTTGCCGGCGGTCGGAGCGTAGATGATCGCGCCGGCGGCGGTGCGAGCCACCTCGACGTTGTTCAGGATCTCCGAATGGAGGTACGAACCGAAGGCGTAGACGCTCAGCTCCTTGACGGGCTGGTAGGTCACCGAGCCGTCGAAGCCGTACTTACGCACGGTGCCGAGGTTGCGGTAGACCGACTTTTCCAGCTCGGGATCGTAGGACGAAGCGAGACGGTTCTTGTAGTTGGTGTACCACGCGCCGAGCTGCGCCTGCAGCGTCGCCGAGCGATAGCGCACGCCGAGGTCGAAATTGTCCGTGGTCTCGGGCTTCGGGGTCGCGCGCTCCGAACCCTTCGGGAAGTAGAAGGAGTTGTAGAGATTGTCCGTGCCCGGAACCTGCAGGCCCTTCGAGTAGTTGCCGAACACGTCGACATGCGGGGTCAGCGCCCAGGTGTAGCCGATGTTCGGCAGCACGCGCTTGTAGTTCAGGATGCGCTGCTGCGGCCCCTGGGTCGGGAAGGTGCAGGTGATCGGCGCCGTGGTGGTGCAGGTGGCGCCCGAAGCGGCCGCCGCGCTGGCGGTCACCGTCTGGGTCGGGGTACCGGCGAGGAAGCCGGCGACCTGCGAGCCGCACTCGATGAAGCCCGAAGCGCTCGAGGTGGCGCAATAGTTGGTCAGGTTGCGGCGCATGAACGGCGCGCGGATGCCCGCGTTGATCTTCAGGGCATTGTCGAAGAACTCGCCGCGATACTCGAACGCGACCTGCTGGAGGATCGCATACGACAGACGGTCACGCTTCTGCAGGGCCTTGCCGTTCGAATCCAGGATCGGGTTGTTGACCGGGAAGACGTCGAAGGGCTGGCCGTTGAGCTGCAGATAGCCGAGCTCGCCGGTCTGACGGTGGCGCGCACGGTCATAGGTGTAGGCGATACGGACGCTCTGGTCGGACGACAGGTTGTAGCGCAGCGACGCGATGACGCCGATGCGATGCGTCTGGGTCTGGCTGGGCGCCAGGACGCGGATGGTGTCGAGCGTGTCGCCATCGCCGTTCAGGTCGCGGCCGACATAGGGCGTGCCGCCCCAATAGCCCGGCTGGCAGTTCACCGTGCCGCTGTTCGGCGTGGTGTTGCAGTTCGCGCGCGCCGGCGTGCCCGCCGGGTTGAGGTCGAACATCGACTCGTTCGCCACCACGGTGCCGCCGCCGTTCGCCTTCACGACCTGGTAGCTCGGATCGACCGTGAGGACGAGGCCGTCGGACAGGGTGAAGCGCGACTGGCCGCGGATGTTGCCGGTGTTCGACGGGTTGTAGCGCTCGTCGAAGGTCGAGCCGCAGCTATTGGCGGTGTCGGCCACGCCCGGGCGAGCCACCGTGTTGATGGTGCAGGCCGGGATGGTGTAGAACGCTTCGCCGTTGTTCATCGGGTAGCGATCGGTCGCGTTCACGCCGGTGTAGCGCGTGCCGTTGGAGACGACGACCTGCTGGCCCGTGGGGCACGGGGTGGTGGTGACGGCGCAGCCGACCCCGCGCTGCACGGTATCCCAACGCAGCGGCACCGAGCCCTGGAAGTTGTTGCGGTTCTGGTTGTAGTGGCCGGCGATCGCGATGAAGTCGCCGCTATCGCCCAGCGGCTGATAGATCTTGGCGTTGTACTGCTGCTTGTCGATCTTCGAGTTCGGGTTCCAGCGCTGATAGTTGCGCGCCTGGCTCGCCGAGAACCACGCACGCGTGCCGGCCGAGGTGAACTCGCCGGTGTCGACGAGGCCGAAGGTGCGGAAGAAGCCGTACTGGCCCACCGAGCCGACCAGCTTCACGCCGAAGTCACGGCTGGGAACGCGGGTGCGGTAGTTGACGGTCGAACCGGTCGCGCCGGCGGTCGGCGAGTCGACGTCGGTCGAGCCGAGGTTGACGTTGACCTGCTCGATCAGCTCCGGATCGATCTGCTGGTTCGAATAGATGGCGTAGTTGCCCGAATCGTTCAGCGGCACGCCGTCGAAGGTCTGGCTGATGCGCGTCGAATTGAAGCCGCGGATGCTCATCGAGCCGCCCGACGAGCCGTACGGATCGTTGTTCTGGAAGCTGACGCCCGGGAGCTGGTTGATCAGGTCGTTGACGCTGGCGCCCGGCGCCTGGCGCTCGATGAATTCCTGCGTGAGGACGCCCTTGGCCCGCGAGGTGTCCGGAATGATGATGCCGTTCACGCCATTGTCGGCACGGCCGCCGGTCACGACGATCTCGGTCTCGCCCTCGAAGTCCTGCGTACCGGTGGACTGCGCGAACGCCGCCCCCGGGACTATCAGCGCGGCAAAAGCCACGCCCGCAAAAAGCTTGGTGCGCATTAGAGGTGTTTCCCTTTCGGTGTGTGCTTATCGTCTGCACTGAACGCGGTGCGGTTCACCGTCGTCGCCGCCCATGCGATTAATTTATGTCGGTCCTGTGACAGTCAATCCGAGTCCTGTGGGACGGGCCGGTTAATCTGCGATTCAGGATTGTTGCGTTGCAAAAAAGTCACTCCACCGTGGCGACGATCTGCAGCCATTCGCTCTCCGAAATCACGCGGATTCCGAGATCCGCGGCCTTTTTCAGCTTCGAGCCGGCACCGGGCCCCGCGATCACCAGATCAGTCTTGGCGGACACCGATCCCGCGACTCGGGCCCCCAGCGACTCGGCCTGGGCCTTGGCCTCGTCGCGACTCAGCGCCTCCAGCGTGCCGGTGAAAACCAGCGTTTTTCCAGATACTTCCGATTCGCGGGTCTCGACGATGAACGGCGGCGGCGCGACTTCGCGCAAAAGATCTTCCCACACCGCGCGGTTGTGCGGCTCGTGGAAGAAATCGGCCAGCGCCTGGCCGACGGCGCCGCCGACATTCTCCACGCCGATATGCTCGGCGACTGCCTTGTCGAGCCGCGCGCGGTGTTTCGTCTCGGTCTCACCGATCTGTGGCGGCGTTGCATCGCGCAGCGCGATGACTTCGTCGGCGAGCGCCTGGAGCGCGGGCAATGTTGCATAGCGTTTCAATAGGTCTCGCGCCGTGATCGCCCCGATGTGGCGGATGCCCAGGCCGAAGAGCAGCCGCGCCGCATCGGGCGCGCGCTTGGCCTCGATCGCGGCGAGCAGCGCGTCGACCGACTTTTCCTGCCAGCCCTCGCGGCCGAGCAGTTCCTCGCGATGAGGGGCGAGGCGGAAGATGTCCGCCGGCTCGGCGATCCAGCCCAGGTCGAGCAACTCGATCAGCGTCTTCTCGCCCAGTCCCTCGATGTCGAGCGCGCCGCGGCTGACGAAATGCTTGAGCCGCTCGAGCCGCTGGGCCGGGCAGATCAGCCCGCCGGTGCAGCGGATGTCGACCTCGCCTTCCTCGGCCACGGCTTCGGAATCGCAGATCGGGCAATGGGTGGGGAAGGACCAGGCCGCGCGATCCTCGCCGCGGGTCAGATTCTCGACGATCTGCGGGATCACGTCGCCGGCGCGCTGCAGCACGACCCGGTCGCCGGGGCGCACGCCCAGGCGCGCGATCTCGTCGGCATTGTGCAGCGTGGCGTTGGTGACGACGACGCCGCCCACCGTGACCGGCTCCAGCCGCGCCACCGGCGTGAGCTTGCCGGTGCGGCCGACCTGGATATCGATGTCGCGCAGCGTGGTCTGGGCGCGCTCGGCGGGGAATTTGTGCGCGAGCCCCCAGCGCGGCGCGCGGCCTACAAAGCCGAGCCGGGCCTGCCAGTCCAGCCGGTCGATCTTGTAGACGACGCCGTCGATATCGAAGGGCAGGTCGGCGCGGACCGCCTCGATCTTCCGGTACTGCGCCAGCGCGCCCTCGAGATCGACCGGGCCGGCGAACAGGTCGGAGACGGGAAAGCCCATCGCCGCGATCGCGCGGATCACTTCCGCCTGGGTGCCGCCCGGCAGCGACGCGGTCTCGCCCCAGCCCCAGGCGAGGAACCGCAGCGGGCGCGCCGCGGTGACCGCGGCATCCTTCTGGCGCAGCGATCCGGCGGCGGCGTTGCGGGGATTGGCGAACTGGCGCGCCTCCTTGCCGGTCTCGGCTGCCTCGGCGAGCAGCCGGGCGTTGAGCGCGGCGAAATCCTCTTTCGCCATATACACCTCGCCGCGCACCTCGAAGATCTCGGGTGCGCCGGCGATCTCCTGCGGCACGTCGCCGATCGTCCGGGCATTGGCGGTCACGTCCTCGCCGATCTGGCCGTCGCCGCGGGTGAGCGCCTGGACGAGCCGGCCCTTCTCGTAGCGCAGCGAGCAGGAGAGGCCGTCGATCTTGGGCTCGGCGGTGAGCGCGACCGGCTCGGCATCGCCCAGCGCCAGGAAGCGGCGGACCCGGCCGAGGAAATCGGCGACGTCCGCATCGTCGAAGCCATTGTCGAGGCTGAACATCGGTCGCGCATGCGCGATCTTGGCGAGGCGGCCGGACGGCGCGGCGCCGACCAGGCGCGAGGGCGAATCGGCGCGGACCAGATCGGGGAAGGCAGCCTCGATCGCGGCATTGCGCCGCATCAGCGCGTCATAGTCGGCGTCGCTGATCTCGGGCGCGTCCTCGGCATGATAGAGCCGGTTGTGGTGCGCGATCTCGGCGGCGAGCTTCTCCAGCTCGAGCGCGGCGTGCTGGGGGGTCTGGGGCAGCGGATCCATGTCGCCGGGGTTAGGCTGGGCGCTGCATCGCGATCAAGCTTGAAGACGTGCGGGTGCGTAACGACATGGTCGGCAATGCGCCTTGTCCGGATCGTCCTCGCCGTCTTGCTCTGGATCGCGGTCGCGTTGTGCCTTGTCGCCACGATCGCGCCCTTCTTTCTCGACCGCATCTATTATCGGGGGCCCGTGACCGGCCATTTCGACGGGCAGCGCTTCTTCAATCCCGACGGCGACGCGCTCGACATCTCCGCCGCCCGCCGCAACCGGCTGTTCCGGCAGCAGATCTTCGGCGACCCGACCCGGCCCGCCTGGCCCGCGCGCGTGGCGGTGACGCCGGCCAGGCCCCCGGCGCGCGTGGAGGGGAGCGAGATGCGCGTCACCTGGATCGGCCATGCCACGGTGCTGGTGCAGGCGGACGGCATCAACATCCTCACCGATCCGGTATGGAGCGACACCGTCGGCCCGTTCGGCATCGGGCCGCGCCGGGTTGCCGCGCCGGGCGTGCGCTTCGAGGACCTGCCGAAGATCGACATCGTCCTCGTCAGCCACAATCACTACGACCATATGGACCTGGCGACGCTCAAGCGGCTGTGGGATCGCGACCGGCCGCTGATCGTGACCTCGCTGGGGAACGACGCGATCCTGGCCGCGGCCGGCGTGGACGCGACGGCGCTCGACTGGGGGCAGGGGACCGCGCGGCGATCCGGCCCGGTGGTGACGGTGACGCGCAGCCACCATTGGGGCAGCCGCTGGTTCGTCGATCGCAGCCGGGCGCTGTGGTCGAGTTTCGTGGTGCACTTGCCGCACGGCAATTTCTTCTTCGCGGGCGACACCGGTCTCGGCGACGGCAAATGGCCGGCCGAAGCGGCGGCGCTCGGCCCGGTCCGCTTCGCCGCGATTCCGATCGGCGCCTTCCGCTTCGACGAGGGGCAGATGGCCAGCGGCACGCATATCGGACCGCGGGACGCGATCCGCGTGTGGGACGGGCTGGGCCGGCCGAGCGCGCTCGCGGTGCATTGGGGCACCTTCCGCCTCTCGCGCGAGGGCTATGCCACGCCGCCGTTCATGCTGCGCGGCATGCTGCGCTGCGCGGGCGTGGATCCGGCCCGCTTCGCCGCGCACCGGATCGGCGAGAGCTTCACGGTGCCGCCGCTCGGCACGCCGCCCGCGCCGCCCGATTATGCCGCGCTCGGCCATTGCATCCAGGCCGGCCGTTTCGACGCGCTGCGCTGACTTTCCCGCATCGGCCGCTCGGGCTAGGCTCGCATCGTCTCAAAAGGGGGAGAGGGAAGATGCGCAAGTTCGTTGCCCTGGCGGTGATCGCCGGGTTCGCCGCCGCCGCGCCGCTGCAGGGCCAGGAGGGCAAGACGTCCAACGAGGCGCGCGACATGATGCTGTCGCTGGGCAGCGGAATGAAGGGCAAGAAGCTCGAAAAGGCGATCGCCAAGGCCGAGCAGTTCCCGCTCGGCAGCGCGAAGAACCCGGTGCGGGAGAACAGCCCCGAGGGCGAGCGCGCCTATCTCGCCCGGCTGCGCTGCGCCGACGGCACCGCGCCGGCCTTCGACCGGTCCGGCAATGTCGGCGAGGGGCCCTTCGGCTTCATCGTCGACCTCTACAAGGTGCGATGCCCGGGCCGGGACGCGGTCGATGTGCATATCGACATGTATCATGACGGCGGCGAGAAGCGGGCGGTTCCGGGCTTCACCATCGTCGACTGAGCCGCGCCGCCACTGCCCCACGTCCACCGCTCCGTGCGCCGAGCCGTGGGGCGAGCGCATTTCAGGTGCTTGAAGGGACCGGGGGGCCAGGTCTATCCTCCGGCGAATCCGGGAGGGGTCCCCCAGTGAACAACCGCGCGACGGGCGCCGTGCGACGCTATGATACGACGATCGACCGCGCCGGGCTCGCGCTCGGCGTGGGGAGCGCGTTCGCGGGCCTGATCGTGCTCGGGCTGCTGCTGCTCGGCGGCAAGCGGGATCCGCTCAGCCTGGTCGGCGGCTGGCTGATCGGCAGCCTGATCGCCGGCATCGCGATCACCGCGGTGGGCGGCCCGCTCTGGCTGGTGATGCACGTTGCCGGCCTGCGCCGCGCCCGCCATGCCGCCCTGGTCGGCGCGGTCACGGCGCTCGCCATCTTCGTCGGCGCGCAGACCTATGGCTTCGGGCTGTTCGAGATGCCGCCGATGGACAGCCGCGCGCTGCTGTTCCGCTGGATCAGCGCCGTCGCGTCAAGCGGGATCCTCGCGCTGTTCGCCGCCGGGATCGGCGCCCTGATGTGGCGCATCGCCTATCGCAGCGAATAGCCCGGGGGCTGTCGCACGCATCCCCCCGGCGCGACGCGCCCGCGGATCAGGCCTTGCACTCGCCGAGGCGCTTGCCGGTGAGCCGCAGGGTCATGGAAGTCGCCTTGGTCTGTCCCGTCGGGGTCTGGCGCTGGGTCATCGTCAGGTCGAACGCGGTCGGCGTCTGGGTGCCGCTGAAGCTCGCCTGCGCCTTGCCCATGGGCGTATCGCATTCCATCGCCGCATCCAGCTTGCCGCCCACGAAGCGATATTTGGAGAAGCGGCAGCCGGGCGCCATCGCGCCGAGCCTGGAGATGTCGAGCGGCTTGAGCTCGTCGGCCTTGCGGCAGCCGCGCTCGGTGCGGGGCGGCTTGCCCACATCTTCCTTCATCTTGGCGGCAATCGCCTCGGGCATCGCGCCAGGCTCCAGCGCGACGAGCTGCATGCTGGTTTCCCACTGGCCCGACTTGCCGGGCGCTTTGGTCTCCGCCGCGGCGGCCTGCTTGGCGACTTCTTCGACGCTGGCATTCTCCAGGCGGATATCGCCGGTGCGGCGGGCGCTCTCCTCGGTCGAGGGCCCCTGATTGCAGGCGGCGAGCGGGAGCAGGGCTCCGGCGGCGAAAATCGTCAGGCGCATGATGTCCCCCGGGGTTGGCGTATGGGCGAGCCACACCCCATATTCCGCCCGATGGCAATCCAGATTCGCACCAGCCTGGCCGAGCCCGAGACCGGGCAGAGCTTCGTGCCCCACCGCCCGCAGCGCCCGGAGAAGTCCGAGGGCGGCAGGTTGTTCAAGCTCGTCAGCGAGTATGAGCCCTCGGGCGACCAGCGTTTCGCGATCCCCGAGCTGGTCGAGCAGGCCCGGGCGGGCGAGCGCGACCAGGTGCTGCTCGGCGTCACCGGTTCCGGCAAGACCTATACCATGGCCAAGGTGATCGAGACGCTGCAGCGCCCGGCGCTGGTGCTCGCGCCGAACAAGATCCTCGCCGCACAGCTCTATGGCGAGATGAAGAGCTTCTTCCCCGAGAATGCCGTCGAGTATTTCGTCAGCTACTACGACTATTACCAGCCCGAGGCCTATGTGCCGCGGTCGGACACGTACATCGAGAAGGAAAGCTCGGTGAACGAGGCGATCGACCGGATGCGGCATTCGGCGACGCGTTCGCTGCTCGAGCGCGACGACGTGATCATCGTCGCCTCGGTGAGCTGCCTTTACGGCATCGGCTCGGTCGAGACCTATTCGGCGATGATCTTCGACCTGAAGAAGGGCCAGACGGTCGACCAGCGCGAGATCATCCGCAAGCTCGTCGCGCTCCAGTACAAGCGCAACGACGCGGCATTCGCGCGGGGCGCCTTCCGGGTGCGCGGCGACAGCCTGGAGCTCTTCCCCTCGCACTATGAGGACAGCGCCTGGCGCATCTCCTTCTTCGGCGACGATATCGAGGAGATCACCGAGTTCGATCCGCTGACGGGCGCGAAGGTGGCGAGCCTCGACTATGTCCGCGTCTTCGCCAACTCGCACTATGTCACGCCCGGGCCGACGATGAAGCAGGCGATGGAGGGCATCCGCCACGAGCTGACCGAGCGGCTCAAGGAACTGGAGGGCGAAGGCAAGCTGCTCGAGCATCAGCGGCTGGAGCAGCGGACGAATTTCGACCTGGAGATGATCGCGGCGACGGGCAGCTGCGCGGGCATCGAGAATTACAGCCGCTTCCTCACCGGGCGCCTGCCCGGCGAGCCGCCGCCCACGCTGTTCGAATATCTCCCCGAGAACGCGCTGCTCTTCGTCGACGAGAGCCACCAGACGATCGGCCAGATCAACGGCATGTCGCGCGGCGACCATCGCCGCAAGGTGACGCTGGCCGAATATGGCTTCCGCCTGCCGAGCGCGATCGACAATCGGCCGCTGCGCTTCAACGAATGGGAGGCGATGCGCCCCCAGACCGTCTATGTCTCGGCCACTCCGGGCGGATGGGAAATGGAGCAGGCGGGCGGCGTGTTCGTCGAGCAGGTGATCCGACCGACCGGGCTGATCGATCCGCCGGTGGAGATCAAGCCGGTCGAGGAGCAGGTGCAGGACCTGATCCAGGAGTGCAAGGCGACGACGGCGAAGGGGTATCGCACGCTGGTGACCACGCTCACCAAGCGCATGGCCGAGGACCTGACCGAATATATGCACGAGGCGGGCGTGAAGGTCCGCTACATGCATTCGGATACCGAGACGCTGGAGCGCATCGAGCTGATCCGCGACCTGCGGATGGGGGTCTATGACGTGCTGGTCGGCATCAACCTGCTGCGCGAGGGCCTGGATATCCCGGAGTGCGGGCTGGTGGCGATCCTCGATGCCGACAAGGAAGGCTTTCTGCGCAGCGAGACCTCGCTGATCCAGACGATCGGGCGCGCGGCGCGCAACGTCGAGGGGCGAGTGATCCTCTATGCGGATCGCATGACCGGCAGCATGGAGCGCGCGCTCGCCGAGACCGGGCGCCGCCGCGAGAAGCAGCAGGAGTATAACGCCGAGCACGGCATCACGCCGGAGACGGTGAAGAAGAATATCGGCGACATCATCGCCCATGTCGCCTCGAAGGATCAGGTGACGGTGGAGATCGATGCCGATCGCCCGCACATGGTCGGCCACAATCTGCGCGCTTATATCGAGGAGCTCGAGAAGAAGATGCGCGACGCGGCGGCCAATCTGGAGTTCGAGGAAGCCGGCCGCCTGCGCGACGAGATCCGCGCGCTGGAAGCCGAGGAGCTCGGCCTGCCCGAGGACCAGCGCAAGGCGCCGGTCATGGGGCGCAGCAACGAGGGCAAGCCGGGCACGCGCAAGACGCGCTACGGCAAGGTCCAGAAGAAATGGGGCGGCGGCCGCCGCTAGACTCCTGAGCCCGCTGCGATAATCCTGCCGTGCGATAGCGCGCGGAAGGGGGAGCGGATGGCCGGATGGAGGAAGCGCGTCTCGCGCTGGTGGCTCGACGACCTGTTCGGCCCGCGGCACGAGGTTCGCTTCGCGCTTCGGATCAGCACCCGCCTCGCCTGGCTGCGGCTCCGCCTGTGGCTGCGGCGGCCCCGGGGGATGGGGCTGCGGCGCCATTGGCCCAAGCCGGTCGCGCTCGCGCTGGTCGGCATCCTGGTGCCGCTCGGCATCGCCGCTGTGCTTTCGCTGCTGTTTCCGCAGGAAGCGCGCGGCGTCGCCGCCGCCTTCCATCGCCTCTTCACCGATCCGGAGGCGCCGCGGCTCGAATGGCGCGAGGCGGCGCAGATATTGCTGCTGCTGATCGGCGTGCCTTCCGCCTTTCTGCTCTGGCTGTTTCGGGATCTCAACGTCAACGCGACGCTCGACAACCAGCGCAAGGACGTGAACCTCAAGGAATTCCAGGAAATTCAGATGCGCGCCGCCGGCGCCATCGACGAGAAATTTCCCGCCGCCGCGCGCGAGACGCTGCAGATCGCCGCCCTGCATCAGATGCGCGCGTTCCTGCGCGGCGAATATGGCAAGAGCTTCCAGCGCCCGGCCTTCGAGCTGCTGCGCGCGCGGCTGGTCGCGAGCGCCGAGGCGACCGGCAGCAGCATCGTGGGGAATTGGCTGCAGGATTGGCGCGAGCGCTTCCGCCGGCTCGAGGGGCGCGACGCGACCCGCGCCGTGGTCGAGATGAAGCGCGAGATCGCCGGCGCCCGGCGCAAGCTTCGCCCCTGCGCCATCGCCGCGGCGGAGCAGATCATCCTGAGCGAGGAATGGGAGGCGGTGCTTCGAGGCAGCCTGCCGCTCGCGGGATCCGCCTTCGATCGCATCCAGCTGGGGCGCAAGACCGTGCTTTCCGGGGCGAGCTTCATCGATTGCCGCTTCCGGCTGGCGCGGCTGCGCTATGTGCATCTCGAGCGCGCCGAGCTGTCCGGCGCCTATCTGGAGGGTGCCTATCTGCGAGGCGCGCATCTCGAACAGGCCGTCTTCTTCTATGCCTATCTCGAATATGCCTCCTTTGTCGGCGCCGGTCTCGACCGGGCGTTGCTGCAGGGCGCCAGCGCGGCCGGCGCGCGGTTCACCAGCGCCTCGCTGCGCTTCGCGACGCTGGCCGATGCCGATCTGCGCGGCGCCTCCTTCTCGAACGCGGACCTGCGCGGCGCCGATTTCCTGGCTGCCGAACTCGCGGGCGCGAGCCTGAGAGGGGCGCGGCTGGAAGGCGCGAAGCTCGCCGATCAGGATGCGAGCCTGGTGGGCAATTGCGCCGGCGCCACGTTCGACGAAGCCACCGAGTTTGCGGCCGACTGGTCGATCCTGCCCGAAAGCGAGCGTGAGGCGGCGCGGCTGCCCTGGCTCGCCCGGGGAATGCGGCGGGTCTGAGGCGCGATGCCGCGATAGAACGAAGCGGCGGGCCGTTTCGTCGCCGTAGCGGTTGAGCCGCCCGGGCACTTCCCGCATAAGGCCGCGCATGCGACGCCAGCTGCTCGTCTTCGCCTCCGCGCTCGCCATTGCGGGCTGTTCGGAAACGCCGCGCGTGGTGCCGCCCCCCGCGCCCGCCCCCAGGCCGGTTCCCGTGCCCGCTCCCGCGCCGGCCCCGGCGCCCGCGCCCGTGCCGCAGGGCCCGGACTGGCGCGACTGGCCGCTCACGCCCGGCGACTGGGTCTATCGCCAGGACGGTCGCGGCTCGGTCGCGTTCTTCGGCGTGGCCGGCGGCGAGGCCGAGCTGATCCTGCGCTGCGACGCCGGTCGCGGCCGGGTAGTGCTTTCGCGCAGGGGCGAGGGCGTGGCGAGCGTCACCGTGCGGACCACCAGCACGCTCCGCCAGCTCCCGGTCCAGCCGCTCCCCGGCGCGGCACCGCGGCTCGCCGCCGATCTCGCCCCGTCGGATTCGCTGCTCGACGCGATGGGCTTCAGCCGCGGGCGGTTCCTTGTCCAGGGCAATGGCCTGCCCACGCTGGTGGTGCCAGCCTATGCCGAGGTGCTGCGCGTCACCGAGGATTGCCGCGGATAGATGGGAGAAGGCCGATTCCAACGGCATGCGGCCGGCTTTCCGGCCCAGAATTCCAGAATCGCTCAGAAAAAGATTTTATACAAGACTTGTTCTGCGACTCGCGGTGATTCAAATAGTTGGCGTGCCCTTTGAGGGTGCGTGCTTCTTCAACTAGCGAAAGGAGGTGATCCGATGTCTCATGGTTCAGCAATGGGGTCGGTTCAGTTCGTTCGGGAGACGCACCGCTGAGCAGACGGACGCGGTCGGAAGCCCTCCGATCGTAAGGCGCACGGGAGGTATCCTCCTCCAATCAACGGCGCCAGTCCGAAGCAAAGCGGTCCGCATGGTCTCCCGGGCTGGAGCTTCCGGCCGCTGACCATGTCGGAGGTCGCCGGGTCGTCGGGAGACGCCCCGGCGGCCTCTTTCATTTTACGGGGCGGTTCGAGCGCCCGCCCATCCCGGGAAGCACTTGTGATGGCATTGGGTGCATCCGCGGCGGCTGCGATGCGCGTCTGCCGCGCGCGGCGGCGCTTTCTCGGCGGATTGATCGCCATCCCCGCCATCTCCGCCATGACGCCGGCGGCCGTCCGGGCGACGGGCATCCCGCGCGATCCGATCGCCGCGCTGGCGCTGGACGGCGCCCCGGCATGGCGGCGGAAGCCGTGACCGGTACGGACTATTGGGACCTGCTCGAACGCCGCTTCTTCCGTCCGGCGGGCATGCGCTCGACGGGGCCGCGCAACCGGCTGAAGCCCGGCGCCCGGATGGCGTCCGGGCATTTCTGGAACGATGACCGTTTCGACGACAACCCGCCCGCCAGCGCCCCCGGTTCGACCTGGGCGGCGGGCGGGCTGCTCTCGACCGCCGCCGACATGGCGCGCTGGTCGATCGCGCTCGACCATGGCCGGATCCTCGGATCGGCGGCGCGCCGGGCGATGTGGCAGCCCGCGCTGCTCGCCGATGGCCGGCCCGCGGGATGGGGATATGGCTGGCAGGTCGAGACGGCGGGCGGCAGGACGATCGTGTCGCATGGCGGCGGCACGGCGGGCTTTTCCTGCCGGTATCGCCGCGATCTGTCCGAACCGCTCTCGACCATCCTTCTCACCAATCAGAACGGCCGGGCGGATCCGAAGACGATGACCGACGCCCTGCTCGCGGCGATCCGGGCCGAGGGCCTCATCGCGCCGGCGTGAATGTCATCCTGCGCACCGCGCCGTCGAAGCTTTTCGCGCCCAGCACCAGCATGTTGTTGCCGTCGAGCAGCGTGACCCGGCCGGGCAGGCGGAGCGTCCGCCAGCCGGGCGCGGCGGGCACGTCGAGCGCCAGCGGCGTGCCGCCGTTCAGCGTCAGCGCGAGCGTGCCGCCCTTGCCGGACCGCACTTCCACGTCGACGGCATAGCCGCCGCTCTCGGCCGAGAGCGAATAGCGCAGCCATTCCCCTGGCACGAAATCGCTGACGTACAGATATTCGCCCTCCGCGCGGGCGATGTCGACGCCGTCGTTGCGCCAGGTACGGCCGTTGTTCCAGGCGGTCCGCGCCTTGCCGGTGGCGACATGGTAGTTGGCGTCGTCGGTGTCGCTGTACGCGACGCCGGCCGGGCCGATGTCGTAATCCACCGCGTCGATCGCGCCGCCTTCCGCCGTGACCAGGAGCGGCGCGGAAGGGCGTGGGCTTGGATCGTGCGGCTGGCGCAGCATCGCGTCGACCACGTCCTGGTGGAACAGGTTGTTCTCGTGCCGGATGTCGTGGCGGGCGAGCTGCATCAGCGTGGCATAGGCTTCCTCGCCGCTCGGGCGCGGACCCTTGCCGGTCCAATAGGCGACCAGCCTGTCCCAGCCGGGATTGGGGGCGATCTCGTACGGATTGTTGAAACCGATCTTCTTCAGCGGCCAGAAGGCCCAGCCGATGCCGTGCCGCTCGACCAGGGAGATCGCGTCGCGGAACCAGACATTGGAATTCTCCCCCGATTCCCCCAGCCAGAGGGGCATGGCGTAGGTCTTGCGCAGTTCGAGGAACGGCGCGATCGACGCTTCGTCGTTGAAGTTCCAATATTTGTGGAAGCTGAGCGCGGTGTTCGCGTCGGCGAAGGGCAGCAGGCCGGCATAGTTGTTGCCCCAGCAATTGCCCTCGATGACGAGCATGTGGCGCTTGTCGACTTGGCGGATCGCGGCCGCGATATCGGTGTAGAGCTGCTTGAGCGGGGCGTTGCCGGTCTCCTTGCAGCCATGGTCGCCGCCCGGGGCGGAGAAGTCCCAGTTCGGTTCGTTGATCAGGTCGTACGCGCCGATCCCGGGCTCATTGGCATAGCGCGCGGCCAGCTTGCGCCACAGCGCGATCGTCTTGCGGCGATTCTCCGCGCTCTGCCACAGCGCGGGCCTGGCGGGATCGCGGTCGGCGATGGGCAGGTCGTTGCCCTGGCCGCCCGGCGCAGCGTGCAGGTCGAGGATCAGGTACATGCCATTCGCCTTGGTCCAGGCGAGCAGCGTGTCGATGCGGCGGAAGCCGTCCTCCAGCCAGCTGTCCTGGCCCGGCACCGGCTCCTTCTCCGCCGGCAGGGTGAGCAGATTATAGTGCATCGGCAGGCGGACGGAGTTCATTCCCCAGCGCGCCATCATGTCGATGTCCGCCTTGCGGGTGTGGTTGTCGAGCCAGGCCCGATAGAATTCCGCGGTCTTCTCCTCGCCGATCAGGTCGGCGATCGCCGCGCGGATGCGGTGTTGCTGGCCCGATCCCAGCTGGCCGAGCTGCAGCATATAGCCTTCCTGCAGCATCCAGCCGCCCAGCCCCATGCCCCGCAGCAGCACTTCCCGGCCGCTCTCGTCGACGATGCGGGGGCCATCGGCGCGCAGAAAGCCCTGCGCGGAGGATGGCAACGTTGTCATCATCGTGAACGAGGCTAGCAGGGCGAGCGCGCGCTTCTTCATCCGGGCGGTCCTCTCTGTTCGATTTTGGCGGGAGGGTAGCGCGGGGCCGGGCCGGGATCGACCCGGATTCGTCCTGGCCGGGCGCGTTCAGGGTGTGGGCGCGCGATCCGGCCGGTCATACAGCTCCCATAGCTGTTCGCCCGTCACCACGTCCGCATAGGGCCTGCCGTTCGCATCGCGGCTCGGCGCATAGCGGAAACGTTTCCGGATCAGCCGGCAAGTCGTCTCGTCGAGATCGGCATTGCCGCTCGATCGCGTCACCTGGCAGTCGGTCACGCGCCCGTTCACGCCCACCGTGAAGCGCAGCCCCACCGTGCCGCTAGCGCCGGCCTCGGCCGCTGCCTTCGGATAGTCGCGCCCGCTGATATGGCCTTCGAGCAGCCGCAGCACCGTGCCGCCTCCGCCGCCCGACCCGTCGCCGCTGCCGCCCGATCCCGTGCCGGTGCCGGATCCGCCGGCACCCGTGCCCGGTCCGGCCACGGGCGCGCTGCCCGAATGCGCGTCATTGCCCTGCATCGGAAGCGTCGCCGCGGGAAGCGGCTGGGGCAGGGGCGTCTTCACCGGCGCGGCCACTTCGGTGGCGCGGGAAACCAGGTTGGGCGGCGCCGCCTTGCCCGATTCCCGGGGAGTGCGGGGCTTCGGCTTCGGCGTGGCTCGCGGCTCCGGCGGCGGTGGCGGTGGCAGCACGAAGCCCACCAGCCGCATCGCGGGTGTGGGGACGAGATGCAGGCTGACTCCCAGCCCGCGCATCAGCAGCCAGACGAGCAGCACCACCAGCGCCAGCGCGCCCAGCGCGCTACCCAGCCGCTCGCGCGGGGTCGGGATGCCGGCGCCTGTCATGCCGCGGACAATGCGCCGGATGCCGCGAACGATCCCGATGAATGCAATGTTGTTTTCGGTTCATGCAACCGCCGGCTGTCCGGCAAGTTGTCTGCACATTGGTTTCGAGGAAGGAATGGAAATCATGCGCAAGCTCATCGCGGCCACCGCCGCTCTCGCACTGGCCATGCCGGTTGCGGTCATTCCGACCGCGCCTGCCCAGGCCCAGTCGCACTACAAGGGCAAATCGTCCAAGTCGCGCACCTATTACAAGAAGTGCCGCCGCTCGTCCGGCACGGCGGGCCTGGTCGGCGGCGCCGCGGTGGGCGTGCTCGCCGGGCCGGCGATCATCGGCCATGGCCTGCTCGGTGCCGCGGTGGGCGGTGTCGGCGGCGCGCTCGGCGGCCGGGCGGTCGATCGCAGCATCACCGCCAAGAAACGCTGCTATTATGTCCGCCGATAGAGGCCGGCTGCTAGGTGGAGCGGCCGCGCGCGGTCACCGGCCAGGCGCCGGTCACCGTGCCGTCCTCCACCAGATGATAGAGATCGTACAGATTCACCGTCGGGTCGCAGTGCGGGGGCACCAGCGTGACGCGCTCCGCCAGGCCCGGCAGATCCTCGCCGATCAGCGCACCCTGCTCGTCGCCCATGAAGGCGTAGCGCGCGGTGCCTGACGCGGGCACGGGCACCCCGGCATCGGTGGCGAAAGACTTCAATCCCGCATCGATCGTCACCATGCCGGGCGTGTTCGCGCTGACCACGGTGGCATCCACCCACAGCGCCTGCTCGAAGCGCGGGCCGGCCAGCTCGCAGTCGCGATACTCGCGATCGAGGAAGAGGTAGCTCCCCACCTGCAGCTCGGTGAGCACGCCCAGCTCCGCGTCGATCGCGAAGGTGCCGGTGCCGGCGCCGGTCACTACCGGGATCGCGAATCCTGCCGCCGCCAGCGCCGCCAGCACGGTGCGCAGATAGTCGGTCTTCGCCACGATCGCCGCATGCCGGTCGGCATAGCTGGGGATATGCTGTTCCGAGCCGCAATAATATTGCACTCCGCCGAGCGTCAGCCCTGCCGCGGCGATGGCCTGGGCGAGCGCCACCGCGGCTTCGGGCGACGTCACGCCGGTGCGGTGCTTGCCGGGATCGACGTCGATGAAGAGCGTCGCGCCGCAGCCCGCCAGCGCGCGCGCCGCCTCCGGATGGTCCGCCACCACCGAGAGCCGGATTCTCGCCGCCAGCGCCGCCAGCCGGGCAATGCCGCCCCGGGTCACCACCGGCGAGGTCAGGTGGATGTCGCCCACCCCATCCGCCGCGAGTGCCTCCGCCTCGCCCAGCTTGGCGCAGCAGATGCCCACCGCGCCCGCCGCGATCTGCCGCCGGGCGATCTCGCCGCTCTTGTGCGTCTTGGCGTGGGGCCGCAGCGCCAGGCCCCTTGCGCGGGCGAAGGCGGTCATCGCCGCGATGTTGCGGTCCATCGCCGCGACGTCGAGCAGCAGCGCAGGCGTGGCCAGGTCGGCGCGGGGCAGGGGGAAGTTCATGCCGCAACCCTGTCTGGCGCCGCGGTCCGGCGCAAGCTCGGCCAGCGATATCGCGGCTTGTCGAGCCGCAGCCACACCGCGTCGATCGTCTCGCCCGTCTCATGCGTGAGCGGACCGCGCCCAATCTCGCCGAAGCCGCATCTGCGCACCATCGCCAGGCTCGCCGCGTTGCGCGTGTCGGTGGCCACGAACAGGGCGGGCATGCCGCTCGCAAAGGCATGGGCGACGAATGCCGCCAGCGCCTCGCCGCCATAGCCTTTGCCGCATTCGGCATCGAGGAGGATATAGGTGACCCAGGGCCATTGCCGCGCGCCGATCATCCCGATCACGTTGCCGTCGCGCTCGATGACGAACTCGTCGCGTTTCGCCGGGTCCGCTTCCGAATCCGCGAGCCAGCGTGCCGTCTCCTCGATCGACCGGTGCGGTGCCTGGCCCCAGTACCGCAGGGTCGGCGGATCGGTGAGGATCGCGTGGAATGCAGCCACGTCCTCGGGACGGACGCGGCGCAGCACCAGCCGGCGCGTGCGCAATGCCTTCACGGGCGCCAGCGGCACCGCGAAGCTGAAATGGATGGCGATGCATAACAGCCCCAGCAGGCAGACCATGACCGGCACGCCGCTTCCACCCACCCAGCCGTTCATCTGCCTGGCGACGATCTGGTCGGCCAGGTGATCGATATGGCGGGCAGATGTGTACGGGCCGATGGTCTTGTGCAGATGCTGCGCCGCTTCGTGATGCAGCCAGAGCGAGATGCTCCACAGCGCCAGCAATGGCCCCCCGACCATCAGCGCCAACCGCCCGAGCCCCCGTTTCAGCCGTCTATTCACCGCTTCTGCCTAGCAAAGCGCGGTGCGGCTTCCAAAATGGGATTCCATCGGCCAACACCGCGCCATGGGGAGTCGCGGGCTCTGCGCGTCCTATCGTTCCCGAAGGGGTGAAGGACGCGCAGCCTGGCGGCCAATGTCAAGTTCGAAGGATGATCCGATGTCCAGCTATGCCGACCGCCTCCAGGCCCTGCGCGAGCAGCTGAAGCGCGACCGTCTCGACGGTTTCGTGGTGCCGCTCACCGACGAGCATATGTCCGAATATGTCGGCGCCTATGCCCAGCGCCTTGCCTGGCTCACCGGCTTCCAGGGCTCGGCCGGCACTGCGGTCGTGCTGCCCCAGGAAGCGGCGATCTTCACCGACGGGCGCTACACGCTCCAGGTCCGCCAGCAGGTCTCGGCGCGGGACTGGGAATATGTCGGCGTGCCTGCCACCAGCGTCTCGGCCTGGCTCGGCGCGCATGCGCCGGACGGCGGTCGCATCGGCTATGATCCCTGGCTGCACACCCGCGGCTGGGTGGAGGAAGCGCGCAAGGCGCTTGCCGAGAAGGGGGCGGAGCTGGTCGCGGTCGACACCAACCCGATCGACGCGGTGTGGCCCGACAAGCCGGCGCCGAGCGACGCGACGCTGGCGATCCAGTCCGACGCGGCCGCCGGCAAGTCCTCGCCCGCCAAGCGCGCCGAGATCGCCGACTGGCTGGCCGAGCGCAAGGCCGATGCCGTAGTGCTTTCCGCGCTCGATTCGATCGCCTGGGCGTTCAACATTCGCGGCACCGATGTCAGCCACACGCCGGTCGCGCTCGCCTATGCGATCGTCAATGCCGACGGCACCGCCGACCTGTTCGTCGCGCCCGAGAAGGTGAGCGACGCGGTTCGCCAGCATCTCGGCAACGCGATCCGTATCCATGATCGCGCTGCTTTCGCTCCCGCGCTCAAAAGCTTTGCCGGCAAGCGTGTCGCCGCCGATCCGGGCAGCGCCGTCGCCGCCGTGTTCGATGCGCTCGACGCCGGCGGCGCCAAGGTGCTGGCGCTGCGCGATCCGGTGATCCTGGCCAAGGCGATCAAGAACCCCGCCGAGATTGCCGGGCAGAAGGCCGCCCAGGCCCGGGACGGCGCCGCGCTCTCGCGCTTCCTGAAATGGTTCGAGGAAACCGCGCCGCGGGGCGGGCTCACCGAGATGTCGGCCGCCGACAAGCTGCGCGAATTCCGCGAGGCGACCGGTGTGCTCAAGGATCTGAGCTTCGACACGATTTCCGCCACCGGCCCGAACGGTGCGATCCCGCACTACAAGGTGACGGACGAATCGAGCCTGCCGATCGAGGCCGGCCAGCTCTATCTCGTCGATTCGGGCGGCCAGTACGCCGACGGCACCACCGACGTGACCCGCGTGATGCCGGTGGGCGAGGCGAGCGACGAGATGAAGGATCGCTTCACCCGCGTCCTCAAGGGGCATATCGCCATCGCCACCGCGATCTTCCCCGACGGCACCACCGGCGCCCAGCTCGACAGCTTCGCGCGGCGCCCCTTGTGGGAAGTCGGCCTGGATTACGGCCATGGCACCGGGCACGGCGTGGGCTCCTATCTTTCGGTGCACGAGGGGCCGCAGCGCATAGCCCAGCCCTTCTATCCGGGCGGCCAGAGCCTGGAGCCGCTGCGCGAGGGCATGTTCCTGTCGAACGAGCCCGGTTACTATAAGGCGCAGGAATTCGGCATCCGGATCGAGAACCTGGTGCTGGTGGTCAAGCAGTTGATTTCGGGTGCGGAACAACAGATGCTCGGCTTCGAGACGCTGACCTTCGCGCCGATTGAGCGAACGCTGGTTAAACCATCTTTGCTAACCGTGCAGGAACTTGCCTGGCTCAATGCCTATCATGCCGAGGTGCTGCGGATTCTGGGTCCGCAGCTGGGCGGGGACGAGTTGGCATGGTTAGAAGCGAAGTGCGCACCTATCGGGTGATGTGGTTCCTGGCGGGCGCGGTCACGATGGCGATGTATCTGCTCGGGCCGCACGCGATCGCGCGCAATGCCTATGACGCCGCCGATCGCGTATCGCTCTGGGTGGCGTCGCTCTGAGAATCGTGGGCCTGGGAATCCGGGCCCTGGGAATCGGGCGCGTCGCCGGCCGCGGCCTGGGCGCGTGCCTGCGTCTTGCGTTTCCTCAGATTGGCCCGCAGCGCCTCGGCCAGACGGGCCTTCTTCTCCGCTTCGCTCATCTTCCTGCGATAAACCGTCGATGGGCGGGTTGACAATCGGTCCCGCCCAAGCACATAGGCGCCTCCCGCTTGGGACCCGGCACTGCCGGACCGTTCGAGCGAGTGCTGCCGTAGCTCAGTGGTAGAGCGCATCCTTGGTAAGGCTGAGGTCGTGAGTTCAATCCTCACCGGCAGCACCACTCGCCCCTAGCAGGCGAACAAATCCCCCATCCGGGGTTCCCGCTCCAGGAAATCCGTCACCGCGCCATAGACCGCGGCGAGATCGGCATCGTCGATGCAATAGGGCGGCATCACATAGACGGTGTTGCCCAGCGGCCGGATCAGCACGCCGCGCTCCAGCGCGAAATCGCGCAGGCGCGGGCCCACGGCATTCAGATAGGCCGATTCGCCCGCCCCGATCTCGGCCGCCACGATCGTGCCCAGCCGGCGCGGATTGCGGACCAGCGGATGCCGGGCGAGCGCGTCGAGATGGTCCTGCTGGCGGTCGCCCAGATCGGCGATGCGCTCGCGCACCGGCTCGTCGCGCCAGATCGCCAGATTGGCGTTGGCTGCCGCGCAGGCGATCGGATTGGCGGTGTAGCTCGACGAGTGGAAGAACATCCGCGCCCGGTCGCCCGAACAATGCGCCGCGAAGATCGGGGCGGTCGCCAGCGTCACCGCCAGCGGGATGGCCCCGCCGGTCAGCCCCTTGGACAGGCAGAGGATATCGGGCACCACGCCCGCCTGCTCGCAGGCCAGCAGCGTGCCGGTGCGCCCCCAGCCGGTCATCACTTCGTCGGCGATGAACAGCACGCCATGCGCCGCGCAGATCCGGCGCATCTCGGCGAGCAGGCTGGCGGGATAGAATTTCATGCCGCCCGCGCCGAGCACCAGCGGCTCGACCAGTAGCGCGGCGGGCTTGCCGCGGCACTGCGCCTCCAGCGCGTCGAGCGTCGCCTGGCTCTGCCCGGGTTCGGGAAAGGGGATGGTCGCCACGTCGAACAGCAGGGGCTGATAGGGCCGGTTGAACACGCCGCGCGCGCCCACCGACATGCCGCCGATCGTGTCGCCATGATAGCCATGCTCCATCACGACGATGCGGTGGCGGGGCTCGCCGCGATTGTCCCAGAAGCCCAAGGCCATCTTCAGCGCCACTTCGACGCTGGTCGAGCCGCTGTCCGAATAGAAGACATGGGCAAGCGGGGCGGGCAGGATCCGCACCAGCTCGCGGGCGAGCGCCTCGGCCGGTTCATGGGTCCAGCCGGCGAAGATGATCTGGTCCATGCACCCCGCCTGCTCGGCGATGGCGGCCATGATCCGCGGATGGCAGTGCCCATGCGTCGTCACCCACCAGGAGGAGATCGCGTCGACGAAGCGCCGCCCGTCCCGCGTGTGCAGCGCGGCGCCTTCGGTGCGCGCCACTTCGGGGATCGGCTCGCCGAGCCCATGCTGGGTGAAAGGGTGCCAGACGGGGGAAGTCATGCGGTGAAGTCCGTGCGGGTAAAGGCCTGGGCGAAGGCGGCGGCGAGGGTGGGGCGGTCGAGCGTGTCGAGGACCGGCAGCCGCCCGAGCCGGCGGACCCCGCCGATCGCGGCGATGGTCGCCTCGCTATCCTCGTTCGCCGTGCCGACGAACGCCACGCCCAGGATCGGCACGCCGCGCGCGCGGAGCGCCTCGATCGAGAGCAGGCTGTGGTTGATCGTGCCGAGCGCGGTCCGGGCGACAAGGACCACCGGCAATCGCCAGCGCGCGAACAGATCGGCATAGAGCAGCTCGCGCGTCACCGGCACCAGCACGCCGCCCGCGCCCTCGATCACCAGCGGGTCGATCGCGGGCGGATCGAGCCGCGCCGGGTCGATCGTCACGCCGTCGATCTCGGCGGCCAGGTGCGGCGAGCAGGGGGTGTTCAGACGATAGGCCTCGGCCAGCGCCGTCGCGCCAGACAGGGCCGCGACCCGTTCGGCATCGCTGGCGCCCTCGAGCCCGCTCTGCACCGGCTTCCAGTAGGTCGCGCCCAGCGCCCCGGCCAGGCCGGCGGCGAACACGGTCTTGCCGATATCGGTGTCGGTGCCGGTGACGACGATCCTCATGCCACGCCCCGCAGCGCATCGGCGAGCGCAGCGACATCGTCCTCGCCGGCATTGAGGGTCAGCGAGATGCGCAGCCGCGACGTGCCGGCCGGTACGGTCGGCGGGCGGATGCCGCGCACGTCGAAGCCCTGTGCCTGCAGCGCCGCGGCCATCTCCATGGTCCGCGCCTCGTCGCCGATCACCAGTGGCAGGATCTGCGAGCCCGTCGGCCGCACCCCGGCCGGAGCCAGCAGCTCTTCCGCGCGTGCGACCAGTGCCTGCAGCCGCCCACGCCGCGCCGGCTCGGCGATCAGCCCGAGCGCGGCCCGCACAGCCGCCGCCATCAGCGGCGAAGGCGCGGTCGAGAAGATGAAGGCGCGGCCGCGATTGATCAGGAAGTCGCGCACCACCCGCGGTCCGCACAACAGCGCGCCTTCGCAGCCCAGCGCCTTGCCGCAGGTATGCAGCGTGATCAGGTTCGCGCGGCCGGCCAGCCCTGCCGCCAGGCCGCGCCCCTCGGGCCCGAACACGCCGGTGGCATGCGCCTCGTCGACGATCAGGATTGCCTCGTGCCGGTCCGCGAGCGCGGTGAGCGCGGCGAGCGGCGCCTGGTCGCCATCCATCGAATAGAGGCTCTCCACCGCGATCCAGACGCGCCCGGTGCCGCCTCGCGCCCGCCACGCCGCGATCGCATCGGCAAAGCCGTCCACATCGTTATGCGCCGCGCTGCGCGCCTCGGCCCGGCTCAGCCGCATGCCTTCATGCGCGCTGGCATGGATCAGCGCATCATGGACGATCAAGTCGCCGCGCTGGGGCAGGGTGGCGAGCAGGGCCGCGTTCGCGGCATAGCCGGTCGAGAAATAGAGCGCCTGTTCGGCCCCGAAGAAGCGGGCCGCCTCCGCTTCCAGCCGCTCATGCTCGGCATGGTTGCCGCGCAGCAGCCGCGAGCCGCCCGATCCGATCGGCACGCCCGCATCGATCGCGCCGCGCACCGCCGCCGCCAGCGCGGGATCGCCGGCCAGCGCCAGATAATCGTTGGAGGCGAAATCTCGCCCCGCCGGTACCGTCAGCCGCCGGGCGCGCGCACGTTCGGCAAGCTCGGCAAGGTCGCGGCGCTGTGCATCGAAATGGACCATCCCCGCGCCCATAGGCGCAGCGGACGCGATCGGCCAAGCAGGGAGACATTGTGCGGGGGGGGGGGGATTGCCCGAACGTCGATCCGCCCCGGCGCTACTCCACCCCTGCGCTACTCCGCCTCGGCCGCCGCCAGGGCCTCCCGCAGCCCGATCATGGGCATGACGTCCCCTTCGGCCACCTCGACGGCATATTGATTTACGAGGTGCCATTTGTTCCGCGTGACCAGCAGGAGCAGGTCCAGGTTGAGCGGCAGCATGCCGCCGTCGATCCGGACGGCCGCCACGAACAGGCCGTCGAGCCACGTGAGCGCGAGGTTGTTGGTGCCGTTGAAGAAGCAGCCCGGGCCATCGCTGGCGTTGAGCCGGCGCGGCACCGCCTGGCTGGCCGGCTGATATTGGCTTCCGCCCGACTGGCTCCAGCCCGCTATCGTCCCGCCGGCGGTGGGCAGGCCGTTGGCGCTCAGGTTCAGGTTCTGGCTGGTCATGTTGAACACATAGACATTGCCCGCGGCGGTGTTCGCAGTCGCTTCCATTGTCGCTATCCCTCCGGTTGCCTTATGTCGGCCGGACATATCATGATCCACGCGACGCCGCGCCGCGGATCGCCCCCGTTTCGGCGGCAGCCCCGGAGCCCCATGGGCAGGGCTTGCCCCGGCAGGCAAGCAAGTGTATTATGATAATAATACACACGGGAGAAATGCCATGCAGCGCCCCTTTGCCGGCAACAGCGGACGGCCCTTCGGCACGGTGGCGGCGCTGTTCTGCCTGCTGCTCGCGGTCGCGGCGATCGTGCTGGGCGACGTGTCGCATGACCTGGCGGGGGCGGCGGATCCGTTCACTGCGATCGCCCGGAACAAGCTCGACATGGCCCAGCCCTATTGGGGGTTGCTGCTCGCCAGCGAGATCGTCCGCTCCGTGCTTGCGAGCGCGCTGCTGCTCGCGATGCTCACCCTCGCGGCGCCGATCGGTCCGCGCACGCCGGGGCGGGACGTGGCGCTGCTCGCCGGGGGCGCCGGCATCCTCTGCCTCGCCATCGCCGCCCATTTCAGGATCGAGGCGACCGCGCTGATCGGGCAGGGGCGTACCTCGCCACGCGCCGATCTCGTCGCCGCGCTCACCATGCTCGGCCATGCCGGCGTGGCGCTCTGGGCGACGCTGACGGTGCGCGAGGCGCGGATGGCGGGCAGCCTGCCGGGCTGGGTGCAGCTTGCCGGCCTGCTCTTCGCCTGCCTGGTCTTCCTCTCGGGCTTCGTGCGGCCGTTCCTGGAATTCGCCGCCTTTGCCGGCATCCTCTGGTGGGGCGGCATCTTCCTGACCCTCTATCGCCCGCAGGACCGCGCCATGCGCTGATGCCTTGCAACAAGGCGGCGTTTCCCCGATCACGCCGCCGAGCAAGGAGCAAGACCCATGAAGACCCGTGCCGCCGTCGCCTTCGAAGCGAAGAAACCGCTCGAGATCGTCGAGCTCGACCTCGAAGGACCCAAGGCCGGCGAAGTGCTGGTCGAGATCATGGCGACGGGCATCTGCCACACCGACGCCTATACGCTCGACGGACTCGATTCGGAGGGCATCTTCCCGAGCGTGCTCGGCCATGAGGGCGCGGGCATCGTCCGCGAGGTGGGCGCGGGGGTTGCCAGCGTGAAGCCGGGCGACCATGTGATCCCGCTCTACACGCCCGAATGCCGCCAGTGTAAGTCGTGCCTGTCGGGCAAGACCAATTTGTGCACCGCGATCCGCGCCACCCAGGGCAAGGGCCTGATGCCCGACGGCACCACGCGCTTCAGCTATCGCGGCCAGCCGATCCATCATTACATGGGCTGCTCGACCTTCTCGAACTTCACCGTGCTGCCCGAGATCGCGGTGGCGAAGATCCGCGAGGACGCGCCGTTCCAGACCAGCTGCTATATCGGCTGCGGCGTCACCACCGGCGTCGGCGCCGTGGTCAACACCGCCAAGGTCCAGGTCGGCGAGAAGGTCGTGGTGTTCGGCCTGGGCGGGATCGGCCTCAACGTGATCCAGGGCGCCCGGATGGTCGGCGCGGACGTGATCGTCGGCGTCGACATCAATCCGGACCGCGAGGCTTGGGGTCGCAAGTTCGGCATGACCCATTTCATCGACGGCAACGGCAAGTCGCGCGAGGCGGTGATCGCCGAAGTGCTCGCGCTCACCGACGGCGGCGCCGACTACAGCTTCGATGCCACCGGCAATACCGAAGTGATGCGCACCGCGCTCGAATGCTGCCATCGCGGCTGGGGCGAATCGATCATCATCGGCGTGGCCGAGGCGGGCAGGGAGATCGCGACGCGCCCCTTCCAGCTGGTCACCGGCCGCGTCTGGAAGGGCACCGCGTTCGGCGGCGCCAAGGGCCGGACCGACGTGCCGAAGATCGTCGACTGGTACATGAACGGCAAGATCGCGATCGACCCGATGATCACCCATGTCCTCACGCTGGAGGAGATCAACAAGGGCTTTGATCTGATGCATGCGGGCGAGAGCATCCGCAGCGTCGTCGTCTATTGAGGAGAGCGCCATGTTCAGTCACGTCATGCTCGGCAGCAACGATCTCGCCCGCTCGCGGGCCTTTTACGACGCGTTGTTCGGCGCGGTCGGCGGCAAGCCGGCGATGGCCGACGACAAGGGCCGGCTGATCTATCTGCACAAGGGCGGGATATTCATGGTCTCCATGCCGCTCGACGGCGATCCCGCCTGCCATGCCAATGGCGGCACGATCGGCTTCGCGATGGACAGCCCCGAGCAGGTCGTGGCCTGGCACGATGCCGGCGTCGCGGCGGGCGGCAAGTCGATCGAGGATCCGCCCGGCCTGCGCGAGCTGCCCTTCGGCAAGATGCACCTCGCCTATCTCCGCGATCCCGACGGCAACAAGCTGTGCGGGCTCTGGCGCGTGCCGGCATGAGCGAGGTCGTCAACCTGGCGGAGAAGTTCGCCGGCTTCTCCGAGCATTGGGCGCCGCGCATCGTCGCGCGCTACAATGACAACGACATCCGCATCGTGAAGGTGGCGGGCGAGTTCGTCTGGCACAGCCATCCCGAGACCGACGATTTCTTCCTGGTGCTCGAGGGCGTGCTCGACATCGAGCTGCGCGACCGCACGGTCACGCTCCATCCAGGCGAGATCTTCGTCGTGCCGCGCGGCGTCGAGCATCGGCCGGTCGCGCGCCAGGGCGAAGTGAAGCTCATCGTGATCGAGCCCATGGGCACGCCCAATACCGGCGACGCGGCCACGGCCACGCAGGTGGAGGCGCTGTGATGCCGTGGCAGCCGGCCCGCCGCGCATGACCGCGCCGGCCTGGATCCTGACCCTCGACTGCGAGGACCGGCCGGGCATCGTCGCCGCGGTGAGCGGGTTCCTCGCCGCGCGTGACGGGTTCATCCTCGACAGCCAGCAATATGCCGATCTCGATTCGGGCCGCTTCTTCATGCGGGTCGAGTTCAAGGCGGTGGGCGCCCCCTTCGAGACCGCGGCGCTGCGCGCGGATTTCGCGCCGGTGGCCGAGCGCTTCGGCTTCGACTGGGCGATGGCGGAGAGCGACCGGCTTCCCCGCATCCTGATCGCGGTATCGCGGGGCTCGCACTGCCTCAACGACCTGCTCCATCGCTGGAAGACCGGCGGCCTGGGTGTCGAGATCGCGGGCGTGGTCTCGAACCATGACACGCTGCGCGACCTCACCGAATGGCATGGCCTGCCGTTCCTCCTGTTGCCCGAGGACAAGGCCCGGCAGGAAGCGGCGCTGCTCGCCGAGTTCGATCGCGCCCGGGCGGACTATCTGATCCTCGCGCGCTACATGCAGGTCCTGTCGCCGGCGCTCGCCGAGCGGCTGGCGGGGCAGTGCGTCAACATTCATCACAGCTTCCTGCCGGGGTTCAAGGGCGCCAGGCCCTATCACCGGGCGCATGCGCGCGGCGTGAAGTTGATCGGCGCCACCGCGCATTTCGTCACCAGCGAACTCGACGAGGGGCCGATCATCGAGCAGGCGGTCGAGCGAGTCGACCATCGCGCCTCGGTCGACGACATGATCCGCATCGGCCGCGACATCGAAGCGCAGGTGCTCGCGCGCGCGGTGCAGTGGATCGGCGCGCGTCGCGTTTTCCGCAACGGCAATCGCACCATCGTCTTCCGCTGAAGGGCCGTCCATGGAACAGCTTTCCTCCAACAAATCCCAGGGCGGCATGCAGGGCGTCTATCGCCACGCCTCCGCTGCCATCGGCACCGACATGACCTTCTCCGTCTTCGTGCCCGAGCATGGGCCCGGCGCGAAGCTGCCGGTGCTGTGGTTCCTGTCCGGGCTGACCTGCACCCATGCCAATGTCACCGAGAAGGGCGAGTATCGGGCGGCATGCGCCCGGCACGGCGTGATCCTGGTCGCGCCGGACACCTCGCCGCGCGGGCCGGGCGTGCCCGATGACGAGGCCTATGATTTCGGCCAGGGCGCCGGCTTCTATCTCGACGCGACCGAGGCGCCTTGGGCGGCGCAGTTCCGGATGCGCAGCTATGTCGAGCAGGAACTGCCGGCGCTGGTCGGCGCGGAATTCCCGGCGGACATGGGCCGCCAGGGCATTACCGGCCACTCGATGGGCGGGCATGGTGCGCTCACCATCGGCCTGCGCAATCCGGGGCGCTTCCGCTCCGTCTCCGCCTTTTCGCCGATCGCCGCGCCCAGCCGGGTGCCCTGGGGCGAGAAGGCGCTGGGCGGATATCTCGGCGCCGATCGGGCGGCGTGGCGCGCCCATGACGCCGTCGCGCTGATCGAGGACGGCGCCCGCCTGCCCGAGCTGCTGGTCGACACCGGTGCCGACGATCCCTTCCTCGACACCCAGCTCAAGCCCGAGCTGCTGGAGGCCGCCTGCGCCAGGGCGGGCATCGCGCTCACCCAGCGGCTCCAGCCCGGCTATGACCACAGCTATTATTTCGTCTCGACCTTTCTCGGCGCCCATGTCGCCTGGCATGCGGAGCGGCTGAACGCATGAGATACGACGTCCTCATTATCGGTGCCGGCCATGGCGGCGCCCAGGCCGCGATCGCGCTCCGCCAGAACAAGTTCGAAGGCAGCATCGCGCTGCTCGGCGACGAGCCGGAGCTGCCGTACGAGCGCCCGCCCCTCTCCAAGGAATATCTCTCGGGCGAGAAAGCCTTTGAGCGGCTGCTGATTCGCAACGCGGCTTTTTGGGAGGAGCGCCAGGTGACGCTGCTCCCGGGGCGCACCGTCACCGCGGTCGATCCCGTCGCGCATGCCGTCATCGCCGATGGCGTGGCGATCGGATATGGCCAGCTGATCTGGGCGACCGGCGGCAAGCCGCGCCGCCTGGCCTGTGACGGCCATGACCTTGCCGGCATCCATACCGTGCGTACCCGCGCCGATGTCGACCGGATGATGGCCGAGCTGGACGGCGTTTCCCGCGTCGCGGTGGTCGGCGGCGGCTATATCGGGCTGGAGGCGGCGGCGGTCCTCGCCAAGCTCGGCAAGCAGGTGACCGTGATCGAGGCGCTGGACCGCGTCCTCGCCCGCGTCGCCGGCGAGCCGCTGTCGCGCTTCTTCGAGGCCGAGCATCGCGCCCATGGCGTCGCAGTTCGCCTCGGCGCGCAGGTCGCGGCGATCGAGGGCGAGGCCCGCGTCACCGGGGTGCGCCTGGCGGGCGGCGAAGTGATCCCGGCCGACATGGCCATTGTCGGCATCGGCATCCTGCCTGCCGTCGCGCCGCTGCTCGCGGCCGGGGCCACGGGCGGCAACGGCGTGCTTGTCGACGCCCAGTCCCGCACCAGCCTGGCGGACGTCTTTGCGGTCGGCGACTGCGCGCTGCACGTCAACCGCTATGCCGCCGACACGGCAGTCCGCCTCGAATCGGTCCAGAACGCCAACGACCAGGCGACCGTCGCCGCGAAGACGATCTGCGGCATCGAGGCGAGCTATGACGCGGTGCCCTGGTTCTGGTCCAACCAGTATGACCTCAAGCTCCAGACCGTCGGCATCTCGGCCGGGCATGATGCCGCGGTGGTTCGCGGCGATCCCGCCGCGCGCAGCTTCTCGCTGGTCTATTATCGCCAGGGCCGGGTGATCGCGCTCGACTGCGTCAACGCGGTCAAGGACTATGTCCAGGGCCGCAGGCTGGTGGTGGAAGGGCTCGCCGCGGATCCGGCGGCGATCGCCGACGCGTCGATCCCGATCAAGGAAATCGCGAGCTAGCCGATCCTGACATAATGTCAGGTCTTGTTGACAATTCCCCGCGACTCGCTATGTAAGGTGTGCCTGACAAGATGTCAGGTCATGGGGACATGCCGAACAACGGATGCGAAACCGGCTGAAAGTGCTGCGCGCCGAACGCGACTGGAGCCAGGCGGAGCTTGGCGGTCGGCTCGGCGTGTCGCGCCAGGCGGTGAACGCGATCGAGACGGGCAAGCACGATCCGTCGCTGCCGCTCGCGTTCAAGATCGCGCGCCTGTTCGCCATGCCCATCGAGGAGATATTTTTCGATGGCGATTCGGGAGGCGGGGATGACTGAGCAGACGGGCCCCGGCGAACGTGCCGAGGTGGCGCGCCGCAATCGTTTCTGGCTGATGATGTCGGGTTTCATGCTGCTCGGCGCCGTGATCGGCGGCACCCTCGTTGCGATCGAGAAGAGCCCTTCGGGCAGCCTGCCCGCGATCTGGGCGGTCGCGATCACGGTCATCTTCGTCGCCGTCCTGGGCGGCGGCACCTGGTATTTCTATCGCGATATCGACGAGGTGGAGCGACGGGACAATCTGATCGCCGGCACGATCGCGATCAATTTCTACGCGATCTTCTATCCCGCCTGGTTCTTCTTGTGGAAGGGCGGCCTGGTTCGCGAGCCCGATCACGAAATTCTGTTCGTGGCGACCGTGATTGTCATGAGCGCCGCCTATTTCTGGAAGAAACTTCGGCCCTGAAGGCCGCCCAACTGGAGTGATCCCGCGATGCTGAAGAAGAAGTTGCTCACCGTCCTGGCGGGCTTCACCGCTCTCGCCACGCTGCCGGCCGTTGCCTATGCCCAGGCCGCGCCAAAGGTGGCCGCGGCGCCGGCCGCCAAGGAAGCCGATCCGGCGCTCTGGGTGGTCAAGGATGCCGACACCACCATCTATCTGTTCGGCACCGTCCATGTGCTGAAGCCCGGCCTCAGCTGGTTCGACAAGGCAGTGAAGGCCGCGTTCGACAAGAGCGACACGGTGGTGCTCGAAATGGTCATGCCCGAGCCTGCTGTGATGCAGGGAGTGATCATGAAGACCGCGGTCGCACCGCAAAGCGACCCCGCGCTCACCGCCAAGCTGCCCGAGGATGCCCGGCCGGCGCTCGCGGGTGCGCTCACCAGCCTCGGCATGCCCACCAACGCGCTGGACCGTTTCGAGCCCTGGTACGCGGCGATGATGCTCAACATGCTGCCGCTGGGCAAGTTGGGCTATGACCCGGCCAGTGGCGTGGAGGTGACCGTCACCGCCGCCGCCAAGGCCGCCAGCAAGCGGCTCGAAGGGCTCGAGACCTTCGAGCAGCAGATCGGCTTCTTCGACACACTGCCGGAGAACCTGCAGGTCAAGTTCCTGGCCAACACGGTCAAGGAGTTCGACAAGATCGGCCCGCAGCTCGACAAGATGGTCGACCAGTGGGGTGCGGGTGATCCCGATGCGCTCGGCGCGACGCTGAACGAGGAGATGCGCAAGACGCCCGAACTGGCCAAGGTGCTGCTCGCCGATCGCAACGCCCGCTGGGCGGACTGGATCGACGCCCGCATGGCCAAGCCGGGCACCGTGTTCGTCGCGGTCGGCGCGGGGCACCTGGCCGGCGCCGACAGCGTCCAGGCCTATCTCGCCAAGCACAATCTCAAGGCCGAGCGCGTTCAATATTGATTGCCCCGATATTGATGTGACGCCGTGAGCCGGGCAGGGATGGGCTGTCGAGCCGATCCCTGTTCCGGAGTTCCCGATGGCAAAGCCCCGTCCCCTTCTCGGCCTTCTCGCCGGTGTCGCCGCCGGGCTCGTCGCATCCGCGGCGATGGCCGCCTTTCAGCACCAGGCGGAGAAGCTGCTGCCGGAGGAGGGCGGGGACGAGGATCCGGCGACGGTGAAGGCCGTCGACCAGGCGAGCGCGGCGCTGGCCGGCGCGCCGGTGCCCGAGCCCTGGCGCGAGCCGGCCGGGCTGGCGGTCCATTATGTCGCCGGCGCGGTACTCGGCGGCATCTATGGCGTCATCACCGAATATAAGCCGGAGGCGAGCGCCGGGTTCGGCGGTGCCTATGGCATCGCCACTAGCGCGCTGCTCGACGAAGCCGCCGTGCCCGCCGCCGGCCTGGCGCCCGGACCCGACGGCACGCCGCTTGCGCGGCACGCCTATGGCGTGGCTTCGCACCTGGTCTATGGCATCGTCCTCGAAGGGGTGCGCTGGCTGATCGCCGGCAAGCGCTGATCTCCCCGCGTTGCCGCGACGAAATCCTATATTGCAAGCGCGATCAGAACAGCAGCCGCTGGGCCGGCGCGTCGCGTCCCGCCGGTGCCCCGCCGCGACGGCGCGCATATTCGGTCTGCGCCGTGAAGCGCACGTCCTCGTCGCGATCGCTCAGGAAGGTGGCGAGCGAATCGTCGTCGATCTCGCTCCACTCCTTGCCGCGATCGGGCCCGAAGCGGACGCGCGGCAGCAGCCCCGGCGACTTGGACCATTCGACCAGCTGGGTGACGTCGACTTCGTTCAGCATGTCGCGCAGATGATGGGCGGTGACATAGGCGTCGGGAAAGGCGCGGTGCGCGGGCAGGCCGCGCTCGTGCACCAGCCCCTCGGGATTGCGCCAATAGCGCAGGAACTGGTTCGAGAAGCCGCCGCTGTCGGGCCATAGCCGCAGCGCGCATTTCCAGGTGCAGATCCAGTCGGCGCCGCGCGTGAGGGCCGGGGTGCAATATTGCTCCTCGAAGCTGGCCCGGTGCGCGGCCAGCGCCACGCGGCGCGGCCAGGGATCGAGGATCGGCCGGGCGACGTCGTGCCACCAGGGCGCGTCGGCGACGTCCTCGTCGCGGATATGGTGGATCGCCATGGTCAGCGGCGGGATCGGCCGGCCCGGATTGACCAGCCGGTTGCCGCCCTCGCCATGCAGCTCCCAGCGCCCGTCCTTGCCCATCGCGACGTCCTGCCAGCCGATCTCGCACACGGCATGGGCCGGCGGCTTGTCGCCGGTGGTTTCGAGATCGATGACACGGATGATGGGCGGATGGGATGACGCCATGACCCCCAAATGGGGGCTGAGCGGCGGAATTGCGAGTCGAATCGCCCCGATGGCCGATCAGGCGGTGGCGGCGACCCAGCGGCGGACGATGTCGCGCAGCGCATCGGCATGCGCGAGGACGTCCTCCGCATCGCGGAGCTGGATCACGCCGCGGTCCGGCGCCGGCCATTGCGCGAGGCCGGCGGGATCCTCGAACCGGAAGCCCGCCATCGCCTTCGCCGTTGCTCCGCGATGCAGCACGATCCGGATGCCGCCCTTGCGATCGATGCCGAGCGTCACCTTGTGATCCTGGGCGTCGCGGAAGCTCGGGGCGTTCCACTTCAATTCCTCGACCAGCCCGGGTGCCGCCTCGGCGACCAGCGCGCGCAGCGCCTCGACGGCGGCGCGATGCGCGGGATCGAGCGCGTCGAGGAATTCGGGAACCGATCCGGCCGCCATCAATGCCCCACCGTGTCTCCGCGCACGAGCCCGCTCTTCGCCAGCTGGTCGTCGATCTGGGCGAGCAGCCGGTCGAGCCCGGCCTGGTCCCGGGCCTCGGCGCGGGCGACGAGCACGTCCTGCGTGTTCGAGGCGCGCAGCAGCCACCAGCCATCGGGGGTGTTCACCCGGGCGCCGTCGGTGCGGTCGACATCGGCGCCATCGGCCTCGAGACGGTCCAGCACTTCGTCGACCACCGCGAACTTGCGGCTCTCGTCCACCTGGAAGCGCATCTCGGGCGTATTGACCAGCCGGGGCATCGCGTCCTTCAGCTCGGTCAGCGACTTGCCGATCACATGGATCGCCTGGATCAGCCGGATCGCGGCATATTGCGCATCGTCGAAGCCGTAATAGTCCTGGGCGAAGAAGATATGGCCGCTCATCTCGCCGGCGAGCGGCGCATGGGTTTCCTTCATCTTGGTCTTCACCAGGCTGTGCCCGGTCTTCCACATCAGCGGCTTGCCGCCCAGCTCCGCGATTCGGTCGAACAGCATCCGCGATGCCTTCACATCGGCGATGATCGTGGCGCCCGGCTCCACGCGCAGGACGGGTTCCGCCAATATGGACAGAAGCTGATCGCCCCAGATCACGCGGCCTTGCCCGTCGATCGCGCCCAGCCGGTCGCCGTCGCCGTCAAAGGCAAGTCCGAAATCGAGCTGCTTCTCCGCGACGAGCCGCTTCAGATCGGCGAGGTTCTTCTCGTCGGTAGGGTCGGGATGATGATTGGGGAAATTGCCGTCCACATCGGTGAACAGCGTATGGTGCTCACCGGGCAGCAGCTTGACCAGCTTCTCGATCACCGGGCCGGCGGCGCCGTTGCCCGTATCCCATCCGACGCGATAGGCGCCGCCGGCATAGCCCGCGATCAGCCGGCTGACGTACAGATCCTCGACATCGGCATCGGTCACCGTCTCGCTGCCGTCGCCTTCGTCCCAATCGCCTTCCGCCGCCATCCGGCCGAGCAGCTGGATCCGTTCGCCGAAGAAGCTGGTGTGCTGAAACACCATCTTGAAGCCGTTGTAATGGCCGGGATTATGGCTGCCGGTTATCTGGATGCCGCCATCCACTTCCAGCGTGGCCTCGGCATAATATAGCATCGGCGTCGGGCCCATGCCGGTGCGCACCACCGAGCAGCCCGACTGGGTGAGCCCGTCGATCAGCGCTTCCTCGAGCGCGGGCGAGGAGAGGCGGCCGTCGCGCCCCACCGCCACGCGCGTGCCGCCGGCGCGGCGCAGCAGCGTGGCGAAGCCGCGGCCGATCGCGCGCGCATCGTCGGTGCCGAGGGTCTGCCCCACGATCCCGCGAATGTCGTACTCGCGCAGCGAAGTGGGGTCGAAGCGATGCGTCATGATGCCTCCCGGGGGAATCTCTGCCGGCCTAATTCGCGAATATCGGGGAAAGTTCAATCCGGCTTCGGAGCGAAGCGGTGCGCGGTGCGGAAGTTTACGAAGTTTATGCCACCGGGGGCCGGATTTCCCGCTGCCTCATGGATGGAAGAAGAAGCGGGATCCCGGCGCGACGGCAGAAAATCAAATATTCGTTCGGGTTCTCAACCCCAGGGTCAGCGGCCGTGCCGCAGCAGCGTGTCGCGGGCCGAATTGATCCGCTGGGTCAGCTCGGCCGATCCGCCCTTGTCCGGATGCACCGCCGAGACGAGCCGGCGATGCGCCGAGCGAATCGCCTCGTCATCGGCATCGGCCGTTACGCCCAGGATCGCGCGCGCCTCTTCCTCGGGCATGCGCGGGCCCTTGGAGCGCGGCCGCAGCACGAGCAGGTACAGCGCGTAGAGGACCAGCGCCGCGAGGATCAGCTTCGCCATCAGGCGAACAGCGGCATGGTGACTTCGGGAAGCGCCAGCCCGGCCATCATCTCGCGCAGTTCCTGCCGCGCGGCGACGTGCGCCAGGCCCATCTCGCCGAACTCGCGGCTGTCGAGCATGGTCAGCCCCTGCGGGAACAGCTCGCGATAGATCACGCGCTCGGAAAGCCCGGAGATGACGCGGAAGCCGACCCGCTTGGAGAGCTGGTCGATCGCTTCCGACACGCGCTTCATGTTGCGCGCCTCGATGTGCTGCATGCGGTTGCGCAGCACCACCCAGTCGATCGTCTCGCCGTCCGCCTTGGCGCGGCGCTTGCGCGATTCCCAGATCAGCTCCGAATAGAAGCTGGGGCGGACGACCTTGAACGTATCGGGGTCGACCTGGCCGATCAGGTCGAAATCGACGAAGCTGTCGTTCATCGGGGTGACCAGCGTGTCGGCATTGGTGACGGCGATGCGCGCGAACTTGTCGTCGCGGCCGGGCGTGTCGATCACCAGGAAGTCCGCCCCCGTCCCCAGCCGGTCGAGCGCCTCGGAGAAATAGGCCATGCTCTCGCCGTCATGCGTGTCATAGACCGGCATCGGCAGCTCGCGGCCCATGCGCTTCGTCGTCGCGGCGCGATTGTCCAGATAGCGGCCCATGGTGCGCTGCCGGTGATCGAGATCGAAGCAGGCGACGCGCGCGCCCTTCGACGCGAGCGCGATGGCGGTGTGGACCGCGGTGGTGGATTTTCCGGTGCCGCCCTTCTCGTTCGCGAATACGAGAACGTGCAGCCGCTTCGATCCTTCGCTCAACGTCCCAACATCCTTTATTGATCGATCGGCCCGCCCCCCATAGAAGGCCGCGCCTCCGTCTTATCGAAAGTGTTAACGCGTGCAAACAGTCCGTCAGCTCGAAGCCCTTCGCGAGGCGATCGCCGCCTGGCGCCAGGCGGGCGAGCGCATCGCCCTCGTGCCCACCATGGGGGCGCTGCATGACGGGCACATGGCGCTGGTCGACGCGGCCCGGCGCGCCGCGAACCGCGTGGTCGTCTCGATCTTCGTCAACCCGAAGCAGTTCGGCGCGAACGAGGATCTCGCCAAATATCCCCGCAAGGAAGCCGCGGATTCGCGCATGCTCTCGGGCGCCGGGGTGGATCTGCTGTGGATGCCCGCGGTGGAACTGGTCTATCCCGAAGGCTTCGCGACCAACGTCTCGGTCTCGGGCGTGAGCGAAGTGCTCGAGGGCGCGCACCGGCCCGGCCATTTCGACGGCGTGGCGACGGTGGTCGCCAAGCTGTTCAACCAGGTCCAGCCCGACATCGCCTTTTTCGGCGAGAAGGACTGGCAGCAGCTCGCCGTGATCCGCCGCATGACCCTGGACCTGAATCTGCCGGTCGAGATCCAGTCGGTGCTCACCCAGCGCGACGATGACGGCCTGGCCCTGTCGTCGCGCAACGCCTATCTGATGCCCGAGGAGCGCGCCAAGGCCGTGGCGCTGCCTCGTGCGCTCGGCGCGGCGGGCAAGGCGATCGCGGAGGGCGGCGACGTCGAGGCGGCGCTCGCCCAGGCGCGCGAGACGCTGGCCGCGGCGGGCTTCGAGATCGACTATGTCGCGCTCGCCGATGCCGGCACGCTGGCGCCCGTCGCCGCCTATTCCGCCGATCGGCCGCTGCGCCTGCTCGCCGCCGCCCGGATCGGCGCCACCCGGCTGATCGACAACATCGCGATACCCTGAACAATTACGGTTAACGCCGTTAACCATTTGTTTTGGATTCGAGTGCCAAACCCCATCCACCACGAAAGGGTGGAAAGGGGTAAGCGACATGGGCAGCAGCCTGAAGAGTGCGCGTTTCCTTATCGAGAGCCGGCTGCGCGACGCGGCCCGCGGCGATGCCAATGCGTGCTACGATCTGGGAATGGTCTATTCGAGCGGCGCGGACGGCATCGGCGTCGATCTGATCGAGGCGCATAAATGGTTCAACATCGCCGCTGTTACCGGCGACACGCGTGCGCAGGAATGCCGCGCCGAGATCGCCGAGGACATGACCGCGCGCGAGATCATCGAGGCGCAGAAGGCCGCGCGGGCCTGGCTCCGCGGTTTCGAGGTGCGGGCGGCCTGAGCCGCCGGCCCGGCCTCAATCGAGGCTGAGTTCCATGTCGACCCGGTGCATCCCGGGGCCCCAGCCATCGGCGATCCGGCCGCGCGCGCGTGCGCCGTGGCGCGCGAAGAAGGGCTCCGAGAGATGGCTGGCGGCAATGTCGATCACTCGGGCGCCGCCCGCCCTGGCCGATGCGATCGTCGCGGCGATCATCGCGCCGCCGGCCCCCGATCCCTGTGCCTCGGGATCCACCATGATCCAGTTCAGCCGCGCCCGGTCGCCGCGCAGCGCGACTCCGAACGCGGCGATCACCCGGCCGCCGCGCTCGTACAGCCGGTACGCGCCGGCATGGGCGCGCAGATAGGCGACGAATTCCGCGCGCTCGTTCGGCGCGAAGAAGCGTGGGCAATTGGCATCGAACAACGCCAGGCAGGCGGACAGGTCCGCCTCCCCGAACGCGCGGATGCCGGGACTCATCCCGCCTTCGCCGCGGCCTTTTTGGGCGCCGCCTTCTTGGCGGGCGCCTTTTTCGGCGCGGCTTTCTTCTTGCCCTTGCCCTTGGCCGGGCCCGCCGCCGCGCGCGCGTCGATCAGCTGGGCGGCTTCCTCGAGCGTCAGCTGGTCCTTGTCGATCGACTTGGGCAGCGTGGCATTGGTCTCGCCATCGGTGACATAGGCGCCGTAGCGGCCGTCCATCAGCTTGATCTCGGCCTCGGTGCGCGGATGCTTGCCGAGCAGCTTGAGCGGCTCGCGCGCGGCGCCCCGGGCCGGCCGGCCCGAATTCGCCGCCGCCTCGGCCAGCTTGACCACCGCGGCGTTCATGCCGGTCTCGAACACTTCCATGGTCGAGCCGAGCCGGGCGTATTTCCCGTCATGCGCCAGATACGGGCCATAGCGGCCGATCGAGGCGGTGATCGGGTTGCCGGTTTCCGGATGATTGCCGATCACGCGCGGCAGCTTCAGCAGCTTGAGCGCCATTTCCAGATCGAGCTCGACGTCCTTGGGAATCGAGGCGCGGGCCGCTTCCTTGCCTTCGCCGAGCTGGATATAGGGTCCGAACCGGCCCGACTTGCGCTCGACGTTGAGCCCGGTGTCCGGATCCTGGCCGAGCACTTCCGGCCCGCTGTCCGCACCGTCCTCGCCGCCGGGCTGGGCAAAGCGGCGGGTGAACTTGCACTCGGGATAGTTGGAGCAGGCGATGAACGCGCCGAACTTGCCGCCGCGCAGCGCCAGCCGGCCATTGCCGCAGTTCGGGCACAGCCGCGGATCGCTGCCGTCCGCCTTTTCCGGGAACAGATAGGGCGCCAGGAACTCGTCGAGCGCCGCGGTGATGTCCGACGGTTTCTGCTCCATCACATCGGCCGTGCGGGGCTTGAAGTCCTTCCAGAATGCCTCGAGCACCGCCTGCCACTGGGCGCGGCCGCCCGACACGTCGTCCAGCTCCTCCTCCAGCTCGGCGGTGAAGTCGTAGTTGACGTATTTCTGGAAGAAGCGCTCCAGGAAGGCAGTCAGCAGCCGGCCGCTCTCCTCGGCGAAGAAGCGGTTCTTCTCGACGCGGACATAGGCGCGGTCCTTCAGCACCTGGATGATCGAGGCATAGGTCGACGGGCGGCCGATCCCCAGTTCCTCCAGCCGCTTGACCAGCGAGGCCTCCGAGAACCGGGGCGGCGGCTGGGTGAAATGCTGCTCGGCATTGACGGCCTTCTTGGCCGGCGTCGCGCCTTCGCTCATCCGCGGCAGGCGGCGCGAATCCTCATCCTCCGAATCGTCGCGGCCTTCCTCGTAGAGCGCGAGATAGCCGGGGAAGAGCACCACCTGGCCGGTGGCGCGCAGCCCATGCTGGCCGGTCGCGTCCTCCAGGTCGATCGTGGTGCGCTCCATCCGGGCCGAGGCCATCTGGCTGGCCAGCGCGCGCTTCCAGATCAGTTCGTAGAGCTTGCCATGGTCGCCCGAACCCGCGCGATCCTTGCTGAAATCGGTCGGGCGGATCGCCTCGTGCGCTTCCTGGGCGTTCTTGGCCTTGGTGGTGTAGACGCGCGGCTTGTCGGGCACATAGCTGCCGTCATAGCGCGTCGCCACGGCCTTGCGGGCCTCCTGGATGGCGCCGGGGTCCATCTGGACGCCGTCGGTACGCATGTACGTAATGGCGCCGTCCTCGTAGAGGCCCTGGGCGATCCGCATGGTGTGGCTGGCCGAGAAGCCGAGCTTGCGCGCGGCTTCCTGCTGCAGCGTCGAGGTGGTGAAGGGCGGCGGCGGGTTGCGCATCGCCGGCTTGGTCTCGACCGAGACCACGGTGAAGCGCCCCTCCTCGACCGACTTCTTCGCCGCCTCCGCGGTCTTGCCGTCGCCGATCGACAGCCGGTCGAGCCTGTCGCCCTTCCACTTGACCAGGCGGCTGGTGAACGGCGTGCCGTCCTGCTCCATGTCGGCGGTGACCGACCAATATTCCTGGGCCTTGAACCCCTCGATCTCGCGCTCGCGCTCGACGATCAGGCGCAGCGCCACCGACTGGACGCGGCCGGCCGACTTGGCGCCGGGCAGCTTGCGCCACAGCACCGGGGAGAGGGTGAAGCCGACGAGATAGTCGAGCGCGCGGCGGGCGCGATAGGCGTCGATCAGGTCGGTATCCAGCTCGCGCGGCTGCTCCATCGCGGTCAGGATCGCCGGCTTGGTGATCGCGTTGAAGGTGACGCGCTCCACTTCCTTCGGCAGCGCCTTCTTGTTCCGCAGCACTTCCTGCACGTGCCAGCTGATCGCCTCGCCCTCGCGATCGGGGTCGGTCGCGAGGATCAGCCGGTCGGCCTTCTTCGCCTCGTCGGCGATCGCCTTCAGCTGCTTGGACTTGTCGGCATAGGTCTCCCATTCCATCGCGAACCCTTCGTCCGGGTCGACGGAGCCGTCGCGCGCCGGCAGGTCGCGGACATGGCCGTAGGAGGCGAGGACGCGATAGTCCTTGCCGAGATATTTCTCGATGGTCTTCGCCTTGGCCGGCGATTCTACGATGACGAGCTGCATGGGGGGTAGGCGTTCCTCACGTGTACGCGTGTAAGGTGGGGAGGGGAGACGGGAGCCGTCAACCCGGTTGATCTGGAACCTCGCGCGGTTTTGCGGGTATCACTCGTCGAGGCCGAGGGGGAGCAGGATATTGCCCGAAGAGACAGTGCCGCCGCCGCCCCGCCGCCCGCATCGGCGCCTGTGGATCTTCGGAAGCGTCCTCGCCCTGCTCGCGGCGGCCGCCGGCGCCGGCTTCCTCTGGCTCCGCGCCGCGCTGGACGGGAAGGCCGAGCCGCCGCCCCGGGCCAGCGATGCCATCGAAGTGCCCAGGCAGGTCTCCGCGATCGACGTGCCGCTCGACGTGAACGTCTCCGTCCTCAGCCGCGCGCTCGAGCGGGCGGTGCCGCGCACGCTCTGGTCGATCGACCAGCGGATCGACAAGTGCGTGCCGGCGCAGCGGGTGAAGCTGTTCAGCAAGAAGCTCAAGGTCACGCCCGATCTTGGCTGCACCGTGGTCGGCACGGTCACCCGCTCGGCGATCCGCCTGCGCGGCGTGGGCGACGAGATCATCGCCGACGTGCCGATCCGCGCGACCATCGCCGCGCGCCATGTCGGCGGTTTCCTCAAGGGCAAGACCGCCACCGGATCGGCGATGGTCCATGCCCGGGTCCGCCTTTCGATGACCGCGAACTGGCAGCCCCAGGCGACCGTCCGCCTGGCCTATGACTGGACCGCGCCGCCGGGCATCGATTTCCTCGGCCGCCGCATCACCTTCACCGACAAGGCCGACGAGAAGCTTCGCCCCGTGATGCGCGATCTGGAACGCTCGCTGCCGCGCGAGATCGCCAGGCTCAACGTCCGCGCCCGGGTTGCCGAGGCCTGGCGGCAGAGCTTCACCTCGCTGCAGCTCAATGCCGAGAACCCGCCGGTCTGGATGCGCATCACGCCGCAGAAGCTCAACTATGGCGGCTATGGCCTGGCCGGGAACCGGTTGCGCCTGCGCCTCGGCCTGGCCGCGCTCACCGAGACGTTCGTCGGCCCGCGCCCCGAGGATCCCGTGCCGACGCCGCTGCCGCCGCTCGGCCGCGATGCGCATGGCGCGAAGCTCGCCTTCTTCATCCCGGTGATCGCCGACTATGCCCAGCTGGAGCCGGTGCTCCAGAAGGCGCTGGCCAAGCGCTCGCAGCGGCCCTTCGACCTGCCGGGCATCGGCCCGGTGGTGGCGCGGTTCGACAAGGTGACCGGCTATGGCACCACGGGCGGCCGCATCGCCGTGGGCCTGACGATCGCCGCCCGCCCGCAGAACGGCACGACCGAGACGCATGGCCTGGTCTGGCTCACCGCCAGGCCGGTCAACGCGCCGGGCTCGCAGCGTGTCCATTTCGAGCAGCTGGCGGTTTCGGGCGAGACCGACCGGATCGAGGGGGACCTGCTCGTCCGCCTCGTCCAGAGCCCCGGCGTCGCCGAGACGCTGGCCGAATCGCTCACCCAGAACTTCACGCATGATTTCGACAAGCTGCTCGGCAAGGTCCGGCGCGCCATCGTCCAGAAGCGCGCCGGGGATTTCGTGATCCGCGCCGACATCGCCGATGTGCGCACCGGCGAGCTCAAGGCGGCGGGGCAGGGGCTGTACCTGCCCGTCTGGGCCACCGGCACGGCGCGGGTGGAGTATCTGCCGGGCAAATAGCCGGCGGAAGCGCGTGCCGTTTCCGTGATTCCCTCGTCACCCTGAACTTGTTTCAGGGTGACGAGGGAATCATACAAGGGCGCTGGCGCCGGTAAAGCTACGCCGGCATCTTCGCCCGCACCGCGTCGATATCCGCCGCCGAATGCCGCTCCGGCACGCGCTGGTCCTCCGGCCCCGTGCCGCGATTGACCAGCCGGCCGCGCTGCACGGCCTCGCGCGCGCCGACTTCCGCGACCCAGCGGTTGAAATGCGCATATTCGGCAGTGTTCAGGAACTCGGCCGCGCCCGGATAGGCGTCCCCGCGCGCGACGCCGCCATACCAGGGCCAGATCGCCATGTCGGCGATGGTGTAGTCGTCGCCCGCCATGTAGCGGTTGTCGGCCAGATGCGTGTCGAGCACGTGGAGCTGGCGCTTCACTTCCATCGCATAGCGGTTGATCGCATATTCGATCTTGTAGGGCGCATAGACGAAGAAATGGCCGAAGCCGCCGCCCAGGAACGGCGCCGATCCCATCTGCCACATCAGCCAGCTCATCGTCGCCGTGCGCTTCGCCGGATCGCCCGGCAGGAAGGCGCCGAACTTCTCGGCGAGATAGACCAGGATCGCGCCGCTCTCGAACACGCGGATGGCGGGATCGACCGAATGATCGACCATCGCCGGGATCTTCGAGTTCGGATTGATCGCGACGAAGCCGCTGCCGAACTGGTCGCCCTCGCCGATATTGATCTTCCAGGCGTCATATTCCGCGCCCGCATGGCCGGCGGCGAGCAGCTCCTCGAGCATGATCGTCACCTTCTGCCCATTGGGCGTGCCGAGCGAATAGAGCTGGATTGGGTGCTCGCTGACCGGCAGCGCCTTGTCGTGCGTCGCGCCCGAGACCGGCCGGTTGATGTTCGCGAACTGGCCGCCGCTCGGCTGCTCCCAGGCCCACACCCGGGGCGGGACATAGCCGGCGGGCAGGTTGTTCGCGGGGTCTTGGGCGTCGGCCATGTCGGGGTTCCTTGTGGGGGAGGATTGCCCCGGCGATGTAGGAACCGTCCGGGGACTTGCTAGAGGCCCGACCCCCTCATTGCTTTCGCGCCATCTGCGCCACCATCCCGGCGATAATCTCCTTCCTGGCTTCCCCGGCCTTCCACTGCGCATATTCGCCTTTCAGCGCGAGCATGGCGTCAAAGGCGTCTGCGGCCTTATCGAAAAAGGCCTCCACATCGGCGACCGGCACCGCGCGCTCGCCAGTCACCTTGAGCTGCCATTCGCCTCCCTTTCTCGCGACCGAGGTTTCTTCCTTTCCCCGCACATATTTCAGGATCCGGCCTTCTTCGTTCTGCTCCCAAAGATCGTGGATGAGGCGGTTTCTCTCGGCATGCATCCAGCCCGAAAGCTCGGCTATCTGCGCCGCCAGCCGGCCAAACCAATCGCTGTTCGGCCGGCGGATGTGAGCCACCTTCTTCAGAATATCGAGCTGGGTTCGGAAGGGAGTCTCCGACAGGATGATGCGCTCGACATTCTCCTCGACGTGATCGCCGAGAACCACATCACGCGTGAATGCGCGGGTTATGTCCTCAACCATTCCCCAGATGACCACCACGGAGCCGAGGGCCTTCATCAGAGCGTCCAGATCATCCTTCTCTCCCGACATCGAGCCCTCTCCATTCTCGCCGACCCGCCCGCCGGCAGGCCGATATTTCCCCCGCGGCGGCGGAACGGCGGTTATTCCCTAGTCGTCGATTTCCACCCGGACGCACGCGCGAAAAACGCCGGTCTCGCCTTCCTCGCGATGCCAGACCTCCAGCACGTCGTAATAGTTGAAATACCCGCCCATCTCCTTGGAGATCGTCTCGCCTATGCGCGGCATGAAGGCGAAATCACCCTCGAACAGGGGCTTCATCTCGTCCTTCTCATAGACCTCGACGTTCGGCATGGCGTTCTCCCGATGTCCTTCTCGACCACCCGGCGAGCGCCCGCAACCAGACGTGGACCCTGGTCAGGCGAAACTTACCCGCCCGCCGGCATGGCGTTCCAATCGCCCCGCCAGTTCGAGTTCCAGCAGCACCGTCTGAACCAGCGCCGGCGGCATGCCGGACTGGCGGATGATTTCGTCGATCGGCACCGCTGCCGGGCCAAGCAGGGCGACGATCGCGGCGCGCTCCGCGTCGCTTGCATCCTGCGCTATCGGCCCCGCGAAGCGACGGGTCGGCGATCGCACGGCCCGTGGATCGATCGGGCGGATCATCTCCAGAATGTCGTCCACGCCCTGCACCAGGGTGGCGCCCTCGCGGATCAGCAGGTTGCAGCCCTGCGCCCGCGGATCGAGCGGCGAGCCGGGCACCGCCATCACTTCGCGCCCCGCCTCGGCGGCGATCCGCGCGGTGATCAGCGAGCCGGAGCGCGGCGCCGCCTCCACCACCACCGTGCCCAGCGCCAGCCCCGCGATGATCCGGTTGCGCGCGGGGAAGAAGCGGGCGAGCGGCTCGGTGCCCGGCGGCTGCTCGGCCAGCAACAGCCCCTCGCGTGCCACTCGCTCCTGCAGCTCGCGATTCTCGGGCGGGAAGGCGATGTCGATTCCGCTTGCGATCACGCCCACCGTCCCGCTGCCGAGCGAGCCGACATGCGCCGCGGTGTCGATCCCCCGCGCCAGCCCGGAGACCAGCGTTACTCCGGCCTCGCCCAGCCCGAGCGCGATCTGGCGGGCGAAGCGGCAGGCCGCGGCCGAGGCGTTGCGCGCGCCGACAATGGCGACGCTGGGCCGGTCGAGAAGCTCCGGCCGCCCCCGCAGGATCAGCGCGGGTGGCGCATTCTCCAGCTCGGCGAGCAGCGGCGGATAGTCCGCATCTCCGAGGAACAGATAGCGCGCGCGCAGCCGCTCGACGGCGGCGATCTCGCGCCGCACCGTGCCCGGATCGGCGATCACCGGTGCCCGCCCGCCGCCGCGCGCCGCGAGCATCGGCAGCGCGTCGAGCGCAGCCTCGGCGCTGCCGAAGCGGGCGATCAGCTGCGCATAGGTGACGGGGCCGATATTGGTGGAGCGCAACAGCCTTAGCCGCGCCTCGCGCGTGTCAGCCACTTTTCTTGCCGATGCGGGGCTCGGTGCCGTTCAGCAGGCGATCGATGTTGGCGCGGTGCTTCCACAGCACGATCATCGCCAGCGCGAGCAGAATCAGCACCAGGTCGATCCGCCCGAAAAAGGCGGCGCTCACCGGCGCGCTGATCGCCGCGCTCATCCCTGCGAGCGAGGAAATGCGCAGCACCGCCAGCAGCCCGAGCCAGACCACCGCGAACACGATCGCCGAGGGCCAGTGGAGCGCGAGCACCACGCCCATCATCGTCGCCACGCCCTTGCCGCCGTTGAAGCGCAGCCACACCGGGTAGCAATGGCCGATGAACGCGGCGAGCCCGCCCAATATCCCGCCGCCCGGCAGGAGCGCACCGGCGATCCACACCGCGGCGGCGCCCTTGGCGAGATCGAGCAGCAGAGTCGCCGCCGCCAGCCCCTTGCGCCCGGTGCGCAGCACGTTGGTGGCGCCGATATTGCCGGATCCGATCTGGCGCAGGTCGCCGGCACCGAAGAAGCGGGTGAGCAGCAGCCCGAACGGGATCGAGCCCAGCAGATAGCCGAGCAGCAGGATCCCTGCGGGAGCGAGCCATGGAATGTAGGTTGTCAATTCATCCCCCTGCGCTCGCCAACATAGTGGCTGGCGGAGCCGGTGCAATGACGCGGATGGTGCCCAATCGGATGTATCGGCCCGATGCATCGGCGCGAGGTTGACGCTGCCCCGCGCCCGGCCCATGCCGCGCGGCGATGCCCGACGACCGTCCCATCCTGTTCTTCGATTCCGGCGTGGGGGGGCTTTCGGTGCTCGCGCCCTGTGCGGCGCTGCTGCCGCACGCGCCGCTCGTCTACGTCGCCGATTCGGCCGGTTTCCCCTATGGCACCCGCAGCGAAGGCGAGATCGCCGCGCGCGTGCCCGCCCTGCTGGGCCGCCTTGCCGAGCGCTATGATCCGCGGCTGATCGTCATTGCCTGCAACACCGCGTCGACGATCGCGCTCCAGCATGTCCGCGCCGCGCTCGACGTGCCGATCGTCGGCACCGTGCCCGCGATCAAGCCCGCCGCGGCGATCAGCGAGACGCGAGTGATCGGGGTGCTGGGCACCGAGGCGACCGTGCGCCAGCCCTATGTCGACGATCTTGCGGCGCGCTTCGCCGGCGATTGCACGGTGCTGCGCCACGGCTCCGCCGAGCTGGTCGAGATCGCGGAGGCCGCGCTGGAAGGGGTGCCGCCGATCCCGGCGCGGATGGGCGCCGTGCTCGCCGGCCTGTTCGGCCAGCCCGGGGGCGAGCGGATCGATGTGATCGTCAACGCCTGCACCCATTTCCCGCTGGTCGAGGCCGAGCTCGCCGCCGCCGCTCCCCATCCGGTGCGTTTCGTCGATGGCGGTCCCGGCATCGCCCGGCGCGTCGCGCAGCTCACCCAGGGCCAGGGCTGGCCTTCGGCGCCGGTGCCGGGAAGGGCAGTGTTCACCGCGCGCAGCGCGCGGACCGACATGCTCGCGCCGGCCCTGGCGCGCTACGGTCTGGTCGGGATCGAGTCGCTCTAGGATGGATCGATATTTGGAGTGATGGAGCCACGAAGGCCCCCCTTCATCCCGTTGCCCCGGCCTTGTGCCGGGGGCCACGGCGCCTCGAGGCCAGCACCGGAAGCCTCCCGCCTGCCTCTCGGTGGACCCCGGCACAAGGCCGGGGTGACGGGCGGGGAAGTCCGCAACGCCCAAATGTCGATGCTGCCTAGGGTCCCCGCCTCGATCGGCGGATGCCGTCATCCCGCAGGCGAGGGCCAGGCGCGGAGCGGGAGCGGCAAGCCCGTCCTCTCCGGAGAGCGTTCGCGTGGCGGTGTCGCGATTCCGTTCCGCCCCGGATCCCCGCCCGCACGGGGATGGCGGAAGTGGGAATAGGCGTCCGGCTCCAGCCTTCAGGCCTGGACGCAGGGCGCGGCGGCGACGGCGATGTCGCGGAGCCGCGCCGAATAGCGATCGGCCATCTCCAGATGGACGCGACGCGCGGTCATGTCGTCGCTGCGCTCGGCATGCTCGCGCTCCTCGCGCTCGCGTCTGGCGAAATATTCTATGTCTCTGACGGTCATGGCCCTATGCTCCTGTTCCTGCGGGGAGCGCGTTAGGTCACTCGATCGCGGGCCGGCCCGATAGCCGAGTCGCTCGCGACGATTCCTGCTTACCACAAGTCGCGCCATTCCCGCAGCAATCCCTATCGATTTCGGACCAAAGGGATTTTGTCCTCGATCAAAGGCGGGATTCGGCGCTCCGATTAGGCATTATGTCCAACTGGAAATCGTCGGGCTTTGGCGATAGGAACGCAGGATGCACAGCGCAGACAGCCCCGCGCCCGTCGACTATTCCCGGGTTTTCTCGTCCGCGATCGACCGGCTGCACGCCGAGGGCCGCTACCGCGTCTTCATCGACATCCTGCGCAACAAGGGCATGTTCCCCAATGCGCGCTGCTTCGCCGGGCACAACGGTCCGAAGCCGATCACCGTCTGGTGCTCGAACGACTATCTGGCGATGGGCCAGCATCCCAAGGTGATCGCGGCGATGGAGGAGGCCCTTCACGACGTCGGCGCCGGCTCGGGCGGCACGCGCAACATCGGCGGCAATACCCATTATCACATCGAGCTGGAGCATGAGCTCGCCGATCTCCACGGCAAGCAGGGCGCGCTGCTCTTCACCTCGGGCTATGTCTCGAACGAGGCGACGCTTTCCACGCTCGCCAAGATCCTGCCCGGCTGCATCGTCTATTCGGACGAGCTCAACCATGCCTCGATGATCGCGGGCATCCGCAATTCGGGCTGCGAGAAGCGCGTCTTCCGCCACAACGACCTGGCGCATCTCGAGGCGCTGCTCGCGGCCGACGATCCCGCCGTGCCCAAGCTGATCGCCTTCGAGAGCGTCTATTCGATGGACGCCGACATCGCGCCGATCGCGGCGATCTGCGACCTGGCCGACAAGTACAACGCGCTGACCTATCTCGACGAGGTCCATGCCGTCGGCATGTACGGCCCGCGCGGCGGCGGCATCTCGGAGCGCGACGGCGTCGCCGACCGGCTGACGATCATCGAGGGCACGCTCGGCAAGGCGTTCGGCGTGATGGGCGGCTATATCGCGGCCGACCAGATGATCATCGACGTGATCCGCAGCTATGCCCCGGGCTTCATCTTCACCACCTCGCTCTCGCCCGTGCTCGTCGCCGGCGCGCTGGCGAGCGTGAAGCATCTGAAGGGCTCTTCCGGCGAGCGCGAGGGCCAGCAGGCCGCGGCGGCGAAGCTGAAGGCGATGATGGCCGCATCCGGGCTTCCGGTGATGCCGTCGACCACGCACATCGTGCCGCTGATGGTCGGCGATCCGGTCAAGGCCAAGAAGATCAGCGACATCCTGCTCGCCGAGTACGGTGTATACGTCCAGCCGATCAATTACCCGACCGTGCCGCGCGGCACCGAGCGGCTGCGCTTCACGCCCGGCCCCGCGCATGACGAGGCCATGATGCGCGAGCTGGTCGATGCGCTGGTCGAGATCTGGGGCCGGCTGGAATTGCGGCGCGCGGCGTAGGGGCAGTCAGTCGATTATGATCGACCGGTCTGTGCCGGGCACCGGCAGCGGATCGCCGAAACGCACCACTGCGCGCTTTGCATAGCCTTCGGCACTCGGCTCGCACATCGCCTGAACTACTTGCGCGGCCGCATCGATCACCCAGTAATGCGGTACGCCGGCTCGGCCATAGTCGAACAGCTTGATTCCCAGATCCCGTGAAAGCGTGGTGTCGGAGATTTCGATCGCCAGCAGGACATCCTTGCCGTCCGGCACGCGGTCGCTCGGCAGACTGGCTGGATATATGGCGATGTCCGCAGCACGAACCGACGTTTCGTCGATGCGGATTGCGAGATCCGATCCCATCTTGATCGGCATTCCTGCCAGTGCCTCATGAAGCAGCAGGGCGACCGATAGGTTGCGCTCGCCATGGCTGGGCAGGGCGGGCATCATCTTCTCGAGTTCCCCCTCGACCAGTTCGACCCGCATGTCCGCAAAGGCACCGAGCTTGAGCATGTGTTCGAAGTCGGCGGCCGTAAAGGCAACTCTCCAGTCGCTGGCGGGCGGGACGCGGACCTGCTGGTTCATGCTATGCAGACTAACACAAGCCTGCCCCCCGCGCGACTCAGCCGCGCGTCAGCGTCGCGCTCCACACATAGCCGCGCAGGGTCGAGCGGAAGTCGAGCCGCAGCCCCTGTTCCTCGGCGACGCGCTTCAACACCGCGGGCAGCGTGTCGCGCGGGAACACATGGAAATCGTTGAGCGATTTGAAATGGAGCCGCTTCGCGAACCCCGGCAGCCGCTCATACTGGCCGAAATCGACGATGTGCAGGCTGCCGCCCGGCGCCAGCGCCCGGGCGCCCAGCTCGATCGCCTCCACCCAGGGCGGGATCATCGAGAGCGTATAGCTCATGAACACGCGGTCGAGCCGCTCGACGCCGAACAGCCGCTGCACATCGAACGCGCCGGCATCGGCCTGGGCCAGGGTGATCCTCTCCGCGAGCCCGTTCTTCTCGACCGAGGCGCGCGCCGTCTCCAGCATCGCCTCGCTGATGTCGAAACCATAGAAGCGCGCTTGCGGGAAGCGCTTCGCCGCCACGATCAGGTTGCGCGCCGTGCCGCAGCCGACCTCGAGCACCGTCCCGCCCTTGGGCGGGTTCAGCCCGCGGATCAGCGCGTCGCGCCCGAGCAGGTAGAATTTCCGCGTGAAGTCATAGAAGTGGCGATGGAGCGCATAGGTAGCGTCCATCAGTCCCTTCTGGTCGGCACCCCCGGTCGCGGCGCTCATGCGTGCGGCTTCAGCGTCCAGACGTGCGTCGCGCCATAGACCGACGAACGGTCGCGGCGCGTCCAGTCGTCGAGCTTGGCCTGGTCCTCATATTCCCACTGGGACATGAGTTCCTCGGGGATATGGCCCTTCACCACATCGGGGATCGCCGCGGTGCGATAGAGCACGCGCGCGCCCGGCTTGGCGGTGCGGGTGATCTCGCCCCAGATGCGGGTGAGCTGCTCGTCGGTCATCCAGTCCTGCGCGTCGAGCAGGATGTAGCGGTCGAGCGACTGGGCCGGCATCGACTCGAGATAGTCGGCATAGTTGGTGTGGCGGATCTCGACCCGGTCGGCGCGCGCGCGCACCAGGTCCCAGTTCTTCGCCTCGAGATAAGGCGGCAGCGGCGCATCGGGGCCTTCGCCATAGCCGCGGCCAAAGGCCTGCCAGGCGTAGAAATTGTCCTTCAGGTCGAAATCGCAGGCGAGCTTGCGCAGGCGGCTGCGCAGCGCGCCGGTGATCCCCGCCTGGTCGTCGATCTTGAGCAGGTCGTACTGCGCCGGCGGGATGCCGAAGCCGAACAGGGCGGCGGGCTGGTCGACCAGCCAGCGCAGGAACTTCTTCTCGAAGAAGGGCGCGAAGCGGGTCTCGAAGATCTGGCGCTGCTCCTCGATGTTCTTCGCCTTCAGGATCTCGCGCGGGTCGATGCCGTAGCGGTTGGCGAGCCAGTGGACGAAGCCGATCAGGCGGCCGAGCAGGCCATATTTGTAGAAGCCGTGCCTGAACGCGTCGATGCGCCGGGTGCCGTTCAGGCCGCGGCGCTCCCAATAGTCGCGATAGGGCGCGTCGAGGTGCGGCGCGATGTGCTGGCGATAGGCCTCGACATTCTCCGCCTTGTTCGCCTGGCCGAAGAAGCGGTGGAACGCAGCATAGTCGGGGAGGTTCAGCGCCGCCTGCTTCTTGAGGTTGTTGAGCGCGATGTGCGCCGGGTTCAGGTCGACCGCGGTGATCCGGGCCGGGTTCGCCGTCAGGTACGAGAAGACGTTGCATCCGCCCGAGGCGATCGTGACCATGTGATGGTCCGGCTGGAGCTGCAGCGCCTCCATGTCGATCACCGGGTCTTCCCAGATCTGCGGATAGACCAGGCCCCGGAACGCGAAGGTGAAGGCACGCTCGAGCAGCCCCTCCTTGGTGAGATGCTCGTGGCGGTGCACGGCACCGCGCACGGCGACATTCTTCGGCGTCTTGGTAATCGAACCCATCAGTGACTCCTGGGCGCCCGGCGGGCGGCGGCGTTCCGCCACGCCCTATTACCCCTTTGTGACGAACCGGCGTCACCCTTGGGTCAGGAGTGCTGTAAAATCAATCCCGTGTCATGCTCCCGGCCATCGGCCAGTCGCTGTCGCCGACGCGCTTCAGGGTCATTCTGAAGAAGGGGCGGGGCGGCCGGCCCCCCGCGAGGAAATCGCCGGTCTCCGTCCAGGTCGTGCCGTCGAAGCTGGCCTGGTAGCGCACCCTGGCGTCGGGGCCGGCCGGCACTTCCCAGGCATAGCCCTTGTCGGTCACGGTCATCGCGAAGCTGCCCGATCGGCCGCCCGTATGGCTCGCCATGGCAAAGGCCTTCGCGGCGGGATCATAGGAGACGACGGCGAAGGCGTTGAACGGCACCTTGCCGTCGGCGCCGAACGACTTGCCTTCGATCAGCGTGATCGTGCCGCCGAGCAGCGTGCCGACTCGCTCGGTATGCGTGACCACCAGCTCCTTGCCGCCCGGCATCTGCATCCGGGCTTCGCCGCGCCATTTCCCGTGCATCCAGTCGAGCTTGTGCATCGCCTCGGCCTGGGCGGTCATTGCAGCGGTGTCGGCGGCCTGGGCGTGCGCCGCGACGGGCAGGGCGGCGGCGGCAAGCGCGAGGGCTTGGCCAAGCATTGGGCCAGACATTGGGCCAAACATGGAGCGAAGCATGGGGTCTCCCGTTGCGATCGCGGGCGGCGCATGGCAGCCTCTCCGCCATGCCCGCCGCCCGGTCGCTCCGCATTCGCCCCGTCGCCCGGCCGGCCGGCAAGCGCGGTTTCGCGAAGCGTGCCCTTGGCTTCGCGAAACATGCCCTCGGATCCGTGACGCGGGCATTGCCGGAGGGGGCGGTGCCGGGCTTTCCGCTCCTCTGGGTCGCCTGTCTCGCCGCGGCGGCGCTGATGATCGTCACCGGCGGGTTCGGCACCGGCGCGCTGCCGCTTGGCCCCCGTGCGGCCTTCTGGTTGCTGCTCATGGGCTGGAACGCGCTCAAATGGCAGGCGCTGTTCGCCTGGGGCGTGCGCAAGCCGGGCGACTGGCCGCGCGTCGCGCTGCTCGGCGCCATCCCGCTCAACCTGCCGCTGCCGTTCGAGATCCAGCTCTGCGGCGCGCTGATCGGCCAGAGCATGCGCGCGATGCCGTTCGAGGTCTGGATCAGCGCGGCGGCGATCAGCGCGGGGATCTTCGGGGTCTGCGCGGTCGTCGCCAGGATATTGCTGCGCCGGATGCGACCGGTACGTGCCGATACCGGCCTGCTCGCCCGCGCCCGGGTCGCCGCCGGCGATCTCGCGGCGATCGAGGCGGAGGATCATTATTGCCGCATCCATCGCCGCGACGGCCGCAGCGCGCTCGTCCATTATCGCTTCGGCGACGCGCTGAAGGAAGTCGCGGGGCTCGACGGCCTCCAGGTCCATCGCGGCGCCTGGGTCGTGGCGGAGGCGGTCGAGGGCGCGGAACGCGCCGGCCGCAAATGGCGGCTGCGGCTGGCGGGCGGCGGTAGCGTGCCGGTCAGCGCCACCCATGCGCCGGCGGCGCGGGCGCGGGGGTGGCTGCGGGGCAGGGGCAATCCCTAGCCCGACCATGACCCCGGCCCTGTGCCGGGGTCATGGTCGGGGCTGGGGAAAGGGCCTAATCCCGGCAATAGCCTTCGCCGGACTTCACCGTCAGGCAGTCCTTCTTCCCCGCCAGATACTTCAGGCCGGTCGCATCGCCGTCGCCGGCTTTGAGTTCCTGCCTGCCGTCGGGTCGCTCGAAGGCGATGCCCTCGCGCGTGCCCCTGCCCTCGAAGGTCCCCTTGTCGTCGAGCGTATATTGCATCTCGAGCTTGTAGGTGCCGGCGTCCTTGCCCTTGGCGACGACCAGATAGGTGCCCTCCACGCCCTTCCAGCGGCCGACCCAGTCGTCATGCGCCACCGGCTTGCCGGAGACTTGCTTCTTCAGGTCGGCGGCGCCCTCGGCAACGGCGTTGGCGATCGAGCCGCCCACCGCCACCGCGGCATTGCCCGCGCTCTCGGTGGCATTGGCGGTGGCGTCGGCCGCCTTGTCGGCGGCGTGGCACGCGGCGAGCGCCAGCGCGGGCGCCAGGATGAGCAGCGGGCGCATCAGCGGGTCGCCTCGTCGATCGCGTTGCCGACATGCTCGGCGCGGTTGCCGATGTCGCTGGCGGTATTGTCGATCGCCGCGCCGGCATCGTCGGCGGCGTTGCCCAGCGTGTTGCCCATGTCGTTCACGCTGTTCTCCAGCGAGTCGCCGGTCGCGTCCAGCGAGTTGCTCAGATTGTCCTGTGCGCTCTGCGAACAGGCGGCGAGTCCCAGCGCGAGCGCCGGGATCAGGGCGAAAATCGTCTTGCGCATCTTTCTCTCCGAATAGTCGGTCTAGCCAGCCGGTCCCTTGCGGCGTAGGGGAGCGCGCATGTCGTACACCATCGCCATCGCCTCGGACCATGCCGCCTATGCCATGAAGGCAGAACTCGCCGAATGGTTGCGTAACGAAGGGCATGAAGTGCTCGACCTCGGGACCAACGGGCCCGAGAGCGTCGACTATCCCGACTATGGCTATCGCCTGGCCAAGGCGATCGAAGAGGGCAGGGCGGCGCGCGGCATCGCGCTGTGCGGCTCCGGCATCGGCATCTCGATCGCAGTGAACCGCAACCCGCATGCCCGCTGCGCGCTCGTCTCCGAGCCGCTCTCGGCCAGCCTTGCGCGCCAGCACAACGACGCGAACGTCGTCGCGCTCGGCGCCCGTCTCGTCGGCATCGAGATGGCCAAGGCCTGCGTCACCACCTTCCTCGCAACCGAGTTCCTCGGCGATCGCCACCAGCGCCGGGTCGAGAAGCTCAGCCATCCAGAAAGGGCCCCAGAATGAGCACCAACCCCGTGAACCTTGGCGCCCAGCCCGATGGCTATTTCACGCGCAGCCTCGCCGAGGCGGATCCGGCGGTCTTCGCCGGCGTGCAGCATGAACTGAAGCGCGAGCAATATCAGATCGAACTGATCGCGTCCGAGAACATCGTCTCCAAGGCGGTGCTGGAAGCCCAGGGCTCGGTCTTCACCAACAAATATGCCGAGGGCTATCCGGGCAAGCGCTATTATCAGGGCTGCCATCCCTCGGACGAAGTCGAGCAGCTGGCGATCGATCGCGCCAAGCAGCTGTTCGGCTGCGGGTTCGCCAACGTCCAGCCGCATTCGGGCGCGCAGGCGAACGGCGCGGTGATGCTCGCGCTCGCCAAGCCGGGCGACACGATCATGGGCCTCAGCCTCGATTCGGGCGGCCACCTGACGCACGGCGCCAAGGCGGCGATGTCGGGCAAGTGGTTCAATGCGGTGCAATATGGCGTCGATCCCGAGACGCACCTGATCGACTTCGACCAGGTCGAGCGCCTGGCCCGGGAGAGCCAGCCGCGCATCATCATCGCCGGCGGCTCGGCCTATCCGCGCCACATCGACTTCGCCCGGTTCCGCGCGATCGCGGACGAGGTCGGCGCGATCTTCATGGTCGACATGGCGCATTTCGCCGGCCTGGTAGCCGGCGGCGTCCACCCGACGCCGTTCGGCCATGCCCATGTCGTCACCACCACCACCCACAAGACGCTGCGCGGTCCGCGCGGCGGCGCGGTGTTCACCGATGACGAGGCGATCGCCAAGAAGATCAACTCGGCGGTGTTCCCGGGGCTCCAGGGCGGCCCGCTGATGCACGTCATCGCCGCCAAGGCGGTGGCGTTCGGCGAGGCGCTCCAGCCCGAGTTCAAATCCTATGCGGCGGCAATCGTCGAGAACGCCAAGATCCTGGCGGCGACGCTCAAGGAGCGCGGCGCGGCGGTGGTCTCGGGCGGCACCGACACGCACCTGGCGCTGATCGACCTCACTCCGCTGGGCGTGACCGGCAAGGACGCCGACGAGGCGCTCGAGCGCGCGGCGATCACCTGCAACAAGAACGGCATTCCCAACGATCCGCTGCCCCCGGTCAAGACCAGCGGCATCCGCGTCGGCTCGCCGGCCGGCACCACCCGCGGCTTCGGGCCCGCAGAGTTCCGCGAGATCGGCAACATGGTCGCCGACGTGCTCGACGGGCTGAAGAAGAATGGCGAGCAGGGCGACGCCCAGGTCGAGCAGAATGTCCGCGAGCGCGTCCGCGCGCTGTGCGAGCGCTTCCCCATCTATCCGGAGCTCTGAGGATTGCGCTGCCCCTTTTGCGGACATGAAGACAGCCAGGTAAAGGATAGCCGCCCCACCGAAGACGGGGCGGCGATCCGCCGCCGGCGCCAGTGCGAGGCCTGCGCCGCGCGCTTCACCACGTTCGAGCGCATCCAGCTGCGCGAACTCACCGTGCTCAAGAGCGAGGACAAGCGCGAGCCGTTCGACCGCGACAAGCTGGTCCGCTCGATCTCGGTCGCCACCCGCAAGCGGCCGGTCAACGCGATGCAGATCGAGAAGCTGGTCTCGGGCATCCAGCGCCAGCTCGAGACCGCCGGCGACACCGAAATCCCCTCCCAGAAGATCGGCGAGCTGGTGATGGAAGGGCTCAAGGGCCTGGATTCGGTTGCCTATATCCGCTTCGCCAGCGTCTATAAGGATTTCCGGGAAGCGAAGGACTTCGAGGAATTCGCCGGCAATGTGAGCGAGGTGGGGAAGGGGTAGTTTCCGCCCTTCCTCCAGGCCCTGTCGTCATCCCTCTCCCGGACCATTCGCGCATATGACGGCCATGGGTAGTTGTCCTCGGCGCATTGTGCGCTCAGGACACGCGCGGAAGCGATTGAAGAAGTGAGCAGAGCCGTGGCCCCATCCCCCGTCATCGTCCTCGTCCGCCCGCAGCTTGGCGAGAATATCGGCAAGGCCGCGCGCGCGATGCTCAATTTCGGGCTGGTCGACCTGCGCCTCGTCGCGCCGCGCGACGGCTGGCCCAATCCCGGTGCCGGCCCCGCCGCGAGCGGCGCGGACCTGGTGCTGGAACGGGCCGAGGTCTTCGAGACCGTCGCCGACGCGGTGGCGGATTGCGCGCACGTCTATGCCACCACGGTGCGCAAGCGCGGTGTCTCCAAGCCGGTCGTCACGCCCGAGGAGGCCGCCCGCGAGATCCATCGCGAGGAGGGCCGCTCGGCGATCCTGTTCGGCCCCGAGCGCTCGGGCCTGGAGACGGACGACGTGGCCGTCGCCCGCACCATCGTCACCGTGCCGATCAACCCGGAATTCGGCTCGCTCAACCTTGCCCAGGCGGTGATCCTGGTCGCCTATGAATGGTCGAAGGGCGTGCGCCTTGCCCAGCCGACCCAGGAAGAGCTCGATCCTCCCGCGGCGCAGGACGAGCTCGACGGCATGATCGGCCAGCTCGATGCGATGCTCGAGGAATCGGGCTATTATTTCCCGCCCGACCGGGTGCCGTCGACGAAGCGGACCTTGCGCACCCTGCTCACCAAGCCGGCCTGGTCGAGCCAGGAGCTGCGCACGCTGCGCGGCGTGCTCTCGGCGCTCGAAGGGAAGAAACGGCACCGCAGCAGCTGATACAGTGCTGCAATACACTTCCGCTTTTCGTAGATGTGAAACCCCGCTAGACTAGGCGAGTCTTTCGAGTGGGGAGGTATTTTTGATGCGTTTCGTACCCGTGCTTGCGTTGCTCGTTCTCGCTACCCCGGCGCTTGCCCATCAGGACGCCGATGGCGGGGCCGACAAGAAGGCCAAGGCCGAGAAGAAGATCTGCCGCGCGCTCGTCGCGACCGGCTCGATCATGGGCAAGCGGGAATGCCATACCAAGGCCGAGTGGGACGCGATGAGCGAACGTTCGACCAATGCGCGCGACAAGCTGGACCGCGACATGGGCGGCCGCACCGGCGGCATCGGCGTCAGCCGCAGCAACGACTGAGCGGCTTTCCGCGCGCCGGCGGCGTCGGCCGTCGCGCGGATGCCTGCACCCGCAAATCTCTTCAGCGCCGGTCGAACGCCTCGAGTTCATAGGCGATCGAGGCTTCGACCAGCCTGTCCCAGATCTCGGCGATCGGCGCGTCGGGAATGCCGGCGGCGCGGGCGTGCGTGCGGGCATTGGCGATCACCTGAGCCTTGCGCGCCTCGTCGCGGACATGGGAGCGCTCCGGCTTGATGCGCGCGGCGGCGTCCATATAGCCGAAGCGGCGCTTGAGGAGCTGGACCAGCGCCGCGTCCACCGCGTCGACGCCGGCACGCACCTCGATCATGGTCGTGCAGGCTTCGGGATCGATCGTGTCTTGCATGGCGGCTCCTTGGCGGGGCGGCGCGCCGCTGTCCAGCTTGACTCGGCCGCGCCACGCCGCTAACCGCGCGCCTTCGCAATGGCCCCGCACCCCGGTGAAGCGGTGGCCCTGCCCTCCCTAGTGAGATCAGCAGGCGGATACCGGGAACAACGTCGTTAGCGATTGCAAGGATTTACGAATGTCGAAGCGTTCCAGCGCAAAGTACAAGCTCGATCGCCGCATGGGCGAGAACATCTGGGGCCGTCCCAAGTCCCCGGTGAACAAGCGCGAATACGGCCCGGGCCAGCACGGCCAGCGCCGCAAGGGCAAGATGTCGGACTTCGGCATCCAGCTGCGCGCCAAGCAGAAGCTCAAGGGCTATTACGGCGACGTCACCGAGAAGCAGTTCAAGCGCGCCTATGAGGACGCTTCGAAGATGAAGGGTGACACCTCGCAGAACCTGATCGGCCTGCTCGAGCAGCGCCTCGACATGATCGTCTATCGCGCCAAGTTCGCGCCGACGATCTTCGCGGCCCGCCAGCTGGTCAACCACGGCCACGTCCTGGTCGATGGCGAGAAGTGCAACATCGGCTCGCGCCGCATCAAGCCGGGCCAGACCGTTTCGCTGCGCGCCAAGGCGCAGGAGATGGCGCTGGTGATGGAAGCGCAGAGCCTCGCCGAGCGCGACATCCCCGATTACGTGTCGCCGGATGGCGCCTCGAAGATCACCTTCACGCGCGTGCCGACCCTCGACGAGGTGCCGTACCCGGTGAAGATGGAACCGAACCTGGTGGTCGAGTTCTACAGCCGCTGATGCCGGGATCTGGCGCTGGCCAGATCCGGCCATGATCAGCGGCTCGGCTGGCGGCGCGGCTTTGCCGCGGCGCCGATCCAGGCAGAAACGGGGCGGTCCCTCGGGGCCGCCCTTTTTCGTTGCGGGGATCGAACCGCTATGGCGGATGTCCGGTCTGGCCCGGCTCCCATGGTTCCGGCACAGATGCCGGATGATCGATCCGACTTTGTCCACGCCCGCCGAGGTGCTGGCGGCCGCGCGCGCCATCGTGGCGGCGCGCTATCCGGATGCCGCCTTCGCACTCGTCGCAGGATCGCTGATGCGCGGCGAGGGCACGGCGCATTCCGATCTCGATCTGATCGTGATGTACGACCGGGTCGAATCCTCGCGGCGTGAATCCTTCCTTGCCGAGGGCGTGCCGGTGGAGGTGTTCGTCCATGACGACGAGACGCTGGCCTGGGCGATCAACATCGCCGTGACGCGCGGCCGGCCCAGCCTTGTCGCGATGATCGCCGAGGCGACGGCGATCGGTCGCATCCCGCAGCGGGCAGCGCGGCTGAAGGAGGCGATGGTCGCGGCCCTCGCCAAGGGGCCGCCGCCCATGGCGCCGGCCCAGCTCGATGCGTTGCGCTATGCGATCACCGATGCGGTGCAGGACCTGCGGGGGGATCGCGGCGCGGCCGAGCGCCTGGCGATCGGCGTCCTGCTATATCCGCTGCTGGCCGAGCTGGCGCTGCGCGGACGCGGCCAATGGCACGCGACAGGCAAATGGGTGCCGCGCGCGCTCGCCAGGATCGATGGCGAGCTGGCCGATCGGTTCGACCACGCCTTTCGTGCCCTGTTCGGCTCGGGTGCGGCCGAGGCCGTCGTCGCGCTTGCCGAGCGGGAGCTTGCTCCGCACGGGGGCACGCGCTTCGACGGCGACGTCCAGATCGCCAACCCGGCCTGGCGCGCGCCGCCAGGCCGGTTCGGCGCCTAGGTCGAGGGCTCATATTCCTCCATCGTCACCCCGGCCTTGCGCCGGGATCCCGCTGTCTCGCCGGCGCAAGAAGAAGCGGGATCCCGGCGCAAGGCCGGGATGACGATAGAAAATCAAATACTTGGTTGAGTTCTCAACCTAGCGCTTCCCGGCCTCAGGGCTTGGCGGGAAGCTTCAGCGCCGTGCGCAAGAACCCGTCGCTCTTGTCGAGCATCTGGGCGCGCGCGCGATCGTCGTCGAGCTGGTGGTCGAGGCCCTTGAACTCGACCAGCTCGACCGGCTTGCCGGCGCCGCGCAGCTTCGACGCCATCAGCCGCGATTCGCCGATCCCGACGTTCAGGTCGCGGTCGCCATGGAACATCAGCACCGGCGCCTTGATCTTCTCGGCATTCTGGGCCGGCGAGCCTTCCCGCACATGCGGCCCGGAGCCGATGAACTTGCTGACCAAGTCGTAGTTGGTGAAGCCCAGGGCTTCCTTTCGCAGCGTTTCCAGGTCGGTCACCGGCGCGATCGCCACGATCGCCTTGAACAGGTCGGGGGCGAGGGCCGGGCTCTGCAGCGCCGCATAGCCGCCATAGGACCAGCCGACGATCGCGAGCTTGTCCGGCGCGGCGATGCCCTGCGCGACCAGCCAGCGCCCGCCGTCGTTGACGTCGCCGATCGCGGTGCGCCACGACTGGAAGCCGTTCTTCTGGAACCAGGCGTCGCCATAGCCGGTCGATCCGCGGAAATTGGGCTGGAGCACCGCGAAGCCGCGCGCGGCATAGAATTGGGCGAGCCAGTCGAAGCCCCATTCGTCGCGCGCGCCCGGGCCGCCATGCGGCATCACGATCGCGGGCAGGTTCTTGCCGTCGCTGCCGGGCGGCAGGGTGAGATAGCCGGGAATCGCGGTGCCGTCGGCCGCCGGGAAATTCACTGCCCGCATCGGCGACAGGCTGGTCTTGGCCAGTTCCGGCCGCGACGGCATCACCTCGGCGAGCTGCCGGCTGGCCTTGTCGTAGAGATAATAGGTACCCGGATCGGTGTCGCCCCCGGCGAACAGCAGCAGCTTCTTCTCGTCGGCGGTCGCATCGACGAAGGTGACCAGCGGCTTGCCGGGCAGCGCCTTGCCGAGCGCGGCGCGAAGCTTCCGCAGCTCGGGGTCGAAGAATTCGGTGTTGCGCTTGTCGGTGGCGTAGCTCACGCCGACCACGCGCCGCTGCCGGCCGATGCGGACCAGCCCGTCGACATCGACCTGGGGATGCTCGAACACCAGCGTGCGGTTGAGACTGCCGTCGAGCGCGATGCTGTAGAGCGCGGTCCGCCCGTCCTTGCCGTCGAAGCCATAGACGATGTTGGCGTCGCGATCGACGGCATAGGGGTTGAAGCCGGCATAGCCGCCGATACCGTCCGCGACGACTTCGCCCAGCTTCTTCCATTCGCGGCTGTCGGGCGTGCGATAGCTATAGGTGTAGCGGCCGGTGCTCATTCCCATGCCGCGAGTCTCCGACACGCCCAGGATGCGGACATTGCCGTGCCCGTCGCTGATATACTCGCTGGCGCTCCCCCGCGGCAGCTCGACGCTCCGGCGCTTGAGCGTCGTCGCGTCGACCAGCTCCACCCCCATCCCCTCGCGCGTGTTGGCGAGATGGGTGCCGGTGGAATATTCGGGAATGGCCATGCTGGTCATCAGCACCGATCCGTTCGACCCGTCCGGGCCCCAGTCGATGATTTCCCCGCCCGACTGGGCGAAGCCGAGCGCGCCCGCGCTGGTGCGCTTGCTCAGCAGCTTGAGGTCCGATCCGTCGGCGTTGAGCGAGACCATCCGGGTGAAGGCGATTTTCTGGTCGAGCTGCTCGATCATGTAGATGTTGCACACGATTCGCGTCGAACTGGCCCAGCGGCAGCTGGTGAGCTGGTCGGGATCGCCGCTCGCGGTGAGCACCACCTTGGTCGTGCCGCTCTCCACATTGGCGACCACCAGCGCCGCGCCGCGCCCAGGCATCGGCTCGATCATCGCCACCTGGGTGCCGTCGGGCGACAGGCTGATCTGCTGCACGAACTCGCGCGCGCCGAAATTGCGCGCATCCTGGCTCTGTGCGGAAGCGAGCGCGGGCATGGCCGAAGCGGCGAACAGCGCCGCGCGAACAAAGTATTTCATGGATCCCCCCAATTTCGGCGGAGACCCTAGCCAACCCGCGCGCCTTGGCAATCCATCCGATCCATGGCCGCTGGGGACTGTGTCGCCGGCCATGCCCCCCGTGACAGGCTCCATGCCCATCGGACATCGTTGTCATCATTTGGAAAAATTAGCTTCATTTCGGTGTCTTCTCCAAGCCGTCCAATCGCAACAGCAGGCGCCTAGCGCGCCCCGGCAGCAGCCTGCGCTGTCCATGCGAAAAGGGGAATACCAATGCAGATCAGCCATATGCTGACGCGCACCAGCTTCACCGCCCTCCTGTTGACGGCGAGCGTTCCGGCGCTTGCCCAGGCACAGGAGGCCGCCAGCCCGGCGACCGACGCCACCACGCCCGACGAGGAGATCATCGTCACCGGCCGCGCCGGCGCCGGCGAACGCACCAAGCTCGACACCAGCTATGCCGTCACCACGCTGTCGAACGACATGATCCGTTCGCGCGCGCCGTCGAGCGTGACCGAGACGCTCAAGTCGGTCCCCGGCTTCTGGGTCGAGGCCTCGGGCGGCGAAGGCTCGGGCAATGTCCGCGCGCGCGGCATCCCCGTCGACGGCTTCGGCTCGATCAACCTGCTCGAGGACGGCCTGCCCGTGCAGCATGATCCGGCGCTCGGCTATCTGAACGCCGACCAGGCCTTCCGCATCGACGAATCGATCGAGCGGATCGAAGTGGTCCGCGGTGGCCCGTCCTCGGTCTTCTACTCGAATGCCCCCGGCGGCGTGGTCAACTACATCACGCGCCGCGCCGGCGATTCGCTCACCGGCAACGCCCGCGTGCTCTATGGCCCCACCGCCGAGCTCTATCGTTTCGACGGCTGGATCGGCGCGCCGCTGGGCGAGGGCCTCAAGCTCGGCGTCGGCGGCTTCTACCGCAGCGAGCAGGGCGTCCGCGATCCCGGCTTCACCGGCAACAAGGGCGGCCAGATCCGCGCCGATCTCGTCAAGGAATTCGACGGCGGCTCGCTGACCTTCAGCTACAAGCATCTCGACGACAATGCGATCTTCTACACCGGCATCCCGCTGACCAAGGACAGCAAGGGCAAGATCGTCGGCCTGCCGGGCTTCGATCCGCATTATGGCACCACGGCCAGCCCGGCCTCGGCCAAGCTGGCGCTGCGCAGCGCCACCGGCATTGTGAACTTCGACAACACCAAGGGTACCGACATCCGGCTCGACCAGGGCTCGGTGCTCACCGACTATGAGTTCGCGCCGGGCTGGAAGCTCACCAACGGCATGCGCTACCGCGACAGCTACACGGTGCGTAACGGCGTCTACCCGACCTCGGTTGCCACCGCCGCGTCGTTCCTCGCCAGCAACCGCGCCGCGCTGCTCGCCGCCTTTCCGGGGGCGACCGACGTGCAGATTCGCTATGCCGACAATGGCCAGGCGTTCAACGTTGCCAGCCAGAACGGCAATGGCGACATCTTCATCAATGCCGCGCGGCCGGTGACGGTGTGGGAGCGCGAGTTCCTCAACGACTTCCGCATCGCCCACAAGTTCGAAGCCGCGGGCACGCATGATCTCGCCTTCGGTTTCTATTATGCCAACATCGACGAGACCTTCAGCCGCTATTCGGCCTCGACGGTGCAGGACGTGTCGAACAATTCCCGCCTGCTCGACGTGGTCGCGGTCAACGCCGCCGGCAGCGTCGTCGGTTCGCTGACCAAGAACGGCGTCGCCCGCTACGGTTCGGAATTCGCCAACGGCACCGGCAGCCAGACGACGATCGCGCTCTATGCCTCGGACGAGTGGCAGATCACGCCGACGCTGCGCTTCGACGGCGGCATCCGCTGGGAGCAGATGAAGGCGACCGGCGCGCAGGAGGGCCAGAAGACTGTCAATCTGGGCGATCCCACCACGCTGGCGGACGACAATGTCCTCACCGGCAGCGGCGTGTTCACCAACTTCGATCGCAAGTTCGACTCTATCGGCTACACGGCGGGCCTCGACTGGCAGTTCGCCAAGGTCGGGGGCGTGTTCGCGCGCTATACCCATGCCTTCCGCATGCCGAGTGTCGGCAGCTTCATCACCAGCGCCACCGCGCAGCCGGTGATCCAGGGCATCGACATGTGGGAAGCCGGGCTCAAGCTCTCCACGCCGCTGATCAGCGTCTATGCCACCGGCTTCCTGACCGACTACGACTCCTATTCGATCGGCAATTTCGTGTTCGCGCCGCCGCCGGCCACCGGCGTCATCCAGCAGACGGTCTATACCGACACGCGTGCCTATGGCGTCGAGCTCGAGGCCACGCTGCGCCCGGTCAAGTGGTTCGACTTCACGGTGCAGGCGACCATCCAGGAACCGACCTTCCGCAACCTGCGCTATAACGAGAACACTTCGGGCGGCCTGGTCGCGCGCAACTATTCGGGCAACCAGCTGCTGCGCGTGCCCAAGCTTTCGCTGCGCGCCACGCCGGCGGTCACGCTGTTCGACGGGCGCCTGCGCGCGCAGATGGACGTCGAGCATTATGGCGATCGCTATGCCGATGCGGCGAACACCTCGAAGCTGCCGGCCTATACGGTGATCAATGCCAGCGTCAGCCTGGGCCTGACGAAGAACATCCGTCTCTGGGCCTATGGCGACAACCTCACCAACACGATCGGCCTCACCGAAGGCAATCCGCGCGCGGGCGAGCTGACCAGTGGCCAGGCCAACGACCTGCTGTTCATCGGCCGTCCGATCGTGGGCCGGAACATCCGCTTCGCGGTGGATTTCTCGTTCTGACGAATGAAACTCCCCTCCCTGCAAGGGAGGGGCTGGGGGCGGGTCGCGCGGCGTCAGCCGGGCTCCCCGCTCTCGGCAAGGAGAAAAGGCCGGGCTTGAGCCTGGCCTTTTCCAACCCACCCCTAACCCCTCCCTTGCAGGGAGGGGATTTTTCGAGGGCTCCATGCTCCGCTTCCTGATCGCGCTCGCTCTCCTGCTCGTCCACGCCCCCGCGCATGCGCAGCAGGCGGATCAGGTCGTCACTGGCGAGATTACCGGAGCGGACCACGAGACCTACAAGCAGATCCCCTTCGACGTGCCGGAGGGGGTCGAGCGCATCACCGTGCGCCTGACGTACGACAAGGCGAACCGGACAGTCGTCGATCTCGGCCTGTTCGATCCCCGGGGTTTCCGCGGCTGGAGCGGCGGCACCCGCGATCGCTTCACCCTTGCCCCCAGCGACGCCTCGCCCGGCTATCTCCCCGGCGCGCTGCCCGCCGGCCGCTGGTACGTCCAGCTCGGCGTGCCCAATGCGCGCAAGGACGCCCGCAGCGCCTATCGGGTCGAGATATTCCTCGATCGCGGTGCCGCCCGCAACGCCAGCGCCGCCATTGCCGACGGCCCGGTCAGGGCCGGCCCCGGCTGGTTCCGCGGCGACCTCCACATGCACGATGCCCATTCGGATGGCAGCTGCCTCAGCAAGTCGGGCAGGAAGGTGCCGTGCCCGCTGTTCCGCACCGTCGAGGCTGCGGCGCGGGCGGGCCTCGATTTCGTTGCGGTCACCGATCACAACACCGTCGCGCATTTCGCGGGGCTGCGCGAACTCCAGCCCTATTTCGACGATATCCTGCTGATCCCGGGCACCGAGATCACCAGCTTTGGCGGCCACGCCAATGCGATCGGCCTTGCGCGATGGGTCGATTTCCGCATCGGCACGCCCGGCGTTCCCAATGTCGCCGCGATGGAGAAGGCAGTGGCGGAGGCCGGTGCGATCCTGTCGATCAACCATCCGGCGCTGCCCTCGGGCGAGGCGTGCATGGGCTGCGGCTGGATCTGGCCGGACACCGACTGGGCGGGCATCGCCGCGATCGAGGCGATCAACGCCAACACGGTCGACACGCCGCTCTCGGGCATCGGCTTCTGGTACAAGCGGCTGAATGCGGGCAATCGCCTGACCGGCATCGGCGGCAGCGACAACCATGATCCCGACGCCCAGGCCGGTCGCGCCCCGATCGGCCGGCCCACCACCGTGGTCCATGCCGCGGAGCTCTCCACACCGGCGATCCTGGCGGGCATCCGCGCCGGCCGGGTCTTCATCGATGTCGAGGGTACGCGCGACCGGATGCTCGATGTGACGGCCGTTTCGGGCGGCAATCGCGCGGCGATGGGCGAGGCGCTTGCCGCCGGCATGACGATCGAGGTCAGCGCGACGATCGCCGGCGTGGCGGCGGGCAAGGTCGTGCTGGTCGCCAATGGCGTGGAGGCGCGGTCGCTGCCGGTCGGTCCGGCGGTCCGCTTCCGGCTCGATCGCAAGACGGCCTGTGGCTGGGTCGCGATCAATGTGACGACCGAAGGCGGCAAGCTCCTGCTGGTCGGCAATCCGATCCATGTGACTTGCGGCAAGCGTTGAGCCGCTGCGGCCTTCATCGTCATCCCGGCTTTCGCCGGGATGACGGTCACGGGTCAGTTTCCGCTTCGGCCCAGCTCCCGCACCGCGAAGTCGATGAAGCTCGGCCAGTTGTCGCGGTTGCTGTGCCCGCCGCGATGCTGGCGGAACGCCAGCGTCCCGCCGGTCACCGGCGTCAGCTCGGGCGGGAAGGCCGAGGCGGCAAGCCCCTTCGCGCCCTGGATCGCCCAGGCCGGCGATGCCGCCCCCGCGGCGAGGAAGCTGCCCTTGGGATCGACCCAGCCATCGCCGGTATCGACCGTGCCCGCGCCGAGGAACAGCGGCCGGGGCGCGGCGAGCGCGATCAGCATGTGGGCGTCCACGGGCAGATCGAACTCGGTCTTCGGCCCGGCATATTTCAGGAAATTGCCGGCGAACCAGTGATATTCCCCGCCGGCTGCGAGATTGCCCATCCGCTCGCCGAAATTGCGGCGATAGAGCGCCGCGCCGCCCGCGCCCGAGGAGCCGGCAAAGCCGATCGCGAACTCGGGGTCATAGGCCATCGCCACCAGCGCCGCCTTGCCATAGCGCGACAGGCCCTCGATCCCGATCCGCCGCGCGTCCACTTCCGCGTCCGCGGCGAGCGCCTCGCGCGCGCGGCTCGCCCCCCAGGCCCAGGCACGCAGCACCCCCCAGTCATCGGGTTCGCGCGGCCGGCCGCGCAGGGATATGCCGATCACCCCGGTCTTCAGCGCGCCGCCATTGTCGGCCTGGATCGAGCTCGCCGCCACCACGGCATACCCCCAGCCATGGCCGAGGAGCTGCTCGGTATAGGGCGGGCCGGGATCGGCGGCACGGGGCGGGCCGGGGAATCTGAAGCCCTCCGGGAAACCGAAGGACAGCATCACGGGCACGCGGCGGCGGCCGGCGGGCAGCGTGTAGCGGACGGCGATGGTCGCGGATGCCTGCGGCCAGGCCCGGTTGTCCGCCTTCCCCTCCAGCCATCGCCTGATCACGGGAATCCCGGCTTCGGTCGCCCTTTCCTCCCGGACGCGATGCCAGCGTATCTTCGGAGCGGTCGACGGCACGCGGCCATAGACCTCGCGGTCGAACAGCGCGCCGACCTCGCGGCGGCGGCGGGCCCAGTCCTTGCGGTTGCGGACGGGACGGCCATCGCTCAGGCGCATCAGTTGCGGAAGCTCGGGCGTGCCCGCTCTGGCCTCGTCATAGTTCGCCGCATTGGGGGCCTTGGGGTCGAACCCGTCGGCGCCGGGGCGGACCCGCAAGATACCCAGCCGGTCGAGCATCGCCTGGCGATCGGCATTCGCGGCGCCAGGGTCCTGCTGCCGGCCGGCGACGGCGGGAAGAGCGAGCGCCAGTATCGGCGCGCAGAGTATCCACAAGCGCATGCATTCCCCTTTTATGTTATCGCTACCATAGTGCTGCGCATTGCGATCCCGCGCAACCCTTGCCAACATCCGCGCAACAATGTTCCGTTAGGGGGATCCCATGCGTCACCTGCTCACCGCCGCCCTGCTGCTCGCGGGCACCGCGGCCAATGCCCAGACCATCCCGGTCGAGACGATGAAGGAAGTGACGAAGGAGCTGTCGTCCGATGCCTATGAGGGCCGCGCGCCGACCACGCCGGCCGAGGACAAGACGATCGCCTATATCGTCCAGCGCTTCGAAAAGGCTGGGTTGAAGCCGGGCAACAAGGGCAAGTGGACCCAGGACGTGCCGCTGGTCGAGCTCACCGCGAACAATGTCCAGCCCCTGGTCTTTTCCGGCGGCAAGGCGCCGGTCAGTCTCGACTATCGCAAGGACATGGTGGTCGCCACCTACCGGGTGGTCCCCAAGGTCGCGATCAAGAACAGCGACGTGGTGTTCGTCGGCTATGGGATCAACGCTCCCGAGCGCGGCTGGAACGACTATGCGGGGCTCGACGTGAAGGGGAAGACGGTCGTCATCCTGGTCAACGATCCCGACTATCAGGCCCCGGATACCAAGGGTTTGTTCGAGGGCCGGGCGATGACCTATTATGGCCGCTGGACCTACAAGTTCGAGGAAGCCGCCCGCCAGGGCGCGGCCGCCGCGATCATCGTCCATGACAGTTTCCCGGCCGCCTATCCCTGGGGTGTCGTCCAGTCTTCCTGGGCCGGCCCCCGGCTGGAGCAGGACACCCCGGGCGATCATATGGACCAGAGCCAGGCGATCGGCTGGATGCAGCTCGACAAGGCCAAGGCGCTGTTCGCTTCCGCCGGCAAGGATTTCGATGCGCTCGCCGCCGCCGCGACGAAGCAGGGCTTCAAGGCCGTGCCGCTCGGCGTGAAGGCTTCCGTCAGCTGGGACAATGCGATCAAGCGCCAGGCCTCGAAGAATGTGGTCGGCATCCTTCCCGGCACGGGCAAGCCCGACGAAGTCGTGCTCTATTCGGCCCATTGGGACCATCTCGGCCGCTGCGACGCAGTGAAGGGCGACGACATCTGCAACGGCGCGGTCGACAATGCCTCCGGCATCGGCGGGCTGGTCGCGCTGGCCGAAGCCCATGCCAAGGCGGGACCGGCCCGGCGCAGCATCGTCTTCCTGGCGGTCACGGCCGAGGAATCGGGCCTGCTCGGCAGCAAGTTCTACGCCGAGAACCCGGTCTATCCGCTCGCCAGGACGGTGGGCGGGGTGAACATGGATTCGCTCAACGTCATCGGAAAGACCCGGGATTTCGTGCTGGTCGGCGCGGGCAAGTCCGAGCTCGAGGATCTGGTGAAACCCATCGTCGCGGCAGAGGGCCGGGTGATCGTTCCGGAGGAGCGGCCCGAGGCGGGCGGCTATTACCGTTCGGACCATTTCAGCTTCGCCAAGCTGGGTGTGCCGATGCTCTATGGCGAAAGCGGCGACGACCTGGTGAACGGCGGCAAGGAAGCCGGCGAGAAGGCCGCCAGGGACTATACCCAGAACCGCTACCACAAGCCCCAGGACGAATATGATCCCAGCTGGGACTGGAGCGGCGCGGTCTCCGATCTCAACGTCTATTATGGCCTGGGCCGCCAGCTCGCCGACGGCAGTGCCTGGCCCAGCTGGTATCCGACCGCCGAATTCCGCGCGATCCGCGACAAGTCTCGCGCCGGGCAATGAACGGGATTATGGGGGCGGAATGACGATTCCGCCTCCCCCCAAGCCCGAATGGGCCCATCATCATGCCGTGTGGATCGGCTTCCCCAGCCATCCCGAACTCTGGCTCGAAGACCTGGCCTCCGCCCGGCTGGAAGTCGCCGCCTTCGCCAAGGCGGTGCACGCCGGGGGCAAGGGCGAGCAGGTGATCCTGGTCGCCGCCGACGAGGAGTCCGCCAGGGCCGCCAGGCTGCTCGTCGGCAATGCCGCCAAGGTGGTGGTCGAGCCGTTCGGCGACATCTGGCTGCGGGATACCGCCGCGATCATCGGCGGGGACGGCACCGCGCACGACTTCCAGTTCAACGGCTGGGGCGGCAAATATGCTCTCGAAGGCGATGACGATATCGGCCATCGCCTGGCCGAGCGCGCCCGGATGCCGGTCGAGGATCATGGCTGGATCCTCGAGGGCGGCGCGATCGACGGCGACGGCACCGGCCTGGTCGTCACCACCGAACAATGCCTGCTCAACCGCAACCGGAATCCCCAGCTGAGCAAGGCCGATGTCGAGGAGATGCTGCGCAAGGACCTGGGCTATACCCAGGTGCTGTGGCTGGGCGACGGGCTGCTCAACGATCATACCGACGGCCATGTCGACAATCTCGCCCGCTTCATCGGCCCCAACCGGCTGCTGATTCCCGAGGGCGCCGAGAACGATCCCAATTGGCGTATCTACCAGGATGCCGCCGCGCGCGCCGAGCGTGCTGGCGTCGAAGTGGTGCGCTTTCCCTCGCCGGGCCGCGTGCTCAACGAAGATGAGGAGATCATTCCGGCGAGCTACATGAACTTCTACATCGGCAATGCCGTGGTGGTGGTGCCGCTCTATGGCCAGGAGAACGACCAGGCGGCGGTCGACATGCTGGCCACGCTCTTCCCCGGCCGGGCGATCATCGGCCAGCGCGCCGACCATATCCTGACCGGCGGCGGCAGCTTCCACTGCATCAGCCAGCAGATCCCGGCGGCCTAGAAATATCGAGCGACGGATCCCCGGCGAAGGCCGGGGGTCCGGTTATTTCTTGGCGACGGGCGCGGGGGCGCCCGCGATCGGCGCGCCGGCCTTGCTGCTCACGCGCCAGATCATGTTGCCGACATCATCGGCCACCAGCAGCGCGCCGCCGGCATCGGTGATCACGCCCACCGGCCGCCCGTTCACCGTCTTGCCGTCCTTGCCGAGGAAGCCGGTGAGCAGGTCGATCGGCTTGGCGTTCTCGCGCGGATAGCCCTTGTCGCCGAAGGGCACGAAGACGAGCTTGTAGCCCGAGGGCGGCTCGCGGTTCCAGGAGCCATGCAGCGCGACGAAGGCGCCGTTGGTGAACTGGCCGCCCAGCTTGGCGTCGGCGGCGAAGGCGAGGCCGAGCGGCGCGGTATGGGCGCCGAGCGCGAAGTCCGGGCGCTTGGTATATTCGCGCAGGTCCGGCCGCTCGGGCGTCACGCGCTTGTCGACATAGCCGCCCCAATAGTTCCACGGCCAGCCATAGAAGGTGCCGAAATCGACCTGGGTCAGATAGTCGGGCGGCATGTCGGAGCCGAGCATGTCGCGCTCGTTGACTACGGTCCACAGATTGCCGGTATGCGGCTCGAAGGCCATGCCGTTCGGGTTGCGCAGGCCCCAGGCGAAGACGCGCGACGATCTGGTCTCGGGCACCACCTCGAGGATCGCGGCGCGAGTGTGCTTGGCGGCGTCGAGCTGCTTCGCGGCCTGGAAGGGGGTTTCGGCCGAGTAGATCTCGCCTTCCTTGTCGAGACCGTTTTCGGCGATGTTCGAGGAGGAGCCGACCGCGACATAGATACGTTTGCCGTCGGGCGCGGCGAGGATATTGCGTGCCCAGTGATTGCCGCCGCCGGCCAGGTCGACGATCTTCTCCGGCTTGGCGGTGATGCGGGTGTCCCCCGTCCGATAGGGGAAGCGGACCAGCGCATCGGTGTTGGCGACGTAGAGCCAGTCGCCGACCAGGGCCATGCCGCTCGGCGAGTTGAGCCCCTCGATCAGGGTGGAGCGCTGGTCGGCGACGCCGTCGCCATTGGTGTCGCGCAACAGGGTGATGCGGTTGGCCGAGGGCACGCCGGCACCGGCGCGGTTCATCAGGATGCCCATGATCCAGCCGGTGATCCCGCCGCCCTCGCGCGGGGGCGAATTGGTCTCGGCGACCAGCACGTCGCCATTGGGCAGGCGATAGAGCCAGCGCGGATGATCGAGCTTGTCGGCGAAGGGCGTGACTTCGAGGCCGGCGGGCGCGGTCGGCTTCATGCCGTTCGCCCAGCCGACCGGCTTGGCGATGCGGATCGTCGGGACGTCCTGGTAGCGGGCCTCGCTCAGCTGCGGGATCGCGCCGGTCACGGCCTGTTCGGGGAGCTTGGCGACATCGGGCCGCGTGGCCCAGATGAACAGGCCGATGAGCGCCACCGCGAGGATGGCAAGGACGATGAGGATCCGCTTGAGCATGCGGCGAGGATAGGGGCGGGGAAGGGCGAAGCCAATCATCTTAATTCCTCCCCCAGCAAGCTGGGGGAGGAACTGGATCGTTACTTCAGGTCGAAGCGGTCGGCGTTCATCACCTTGGCCCAGGCCGCGACGAAGTCCTCGACGAACCGGTCGCCGCCGCCGGCCTCGGCATAGACTTCCGAGATCGCCCGCAGCTGCGAGTTGGAGCCGAACACCAGGTCGGTGCGAGAGGCGGTCCATCTCGGCGCGCCGCTGGCGCGGTCGGTGCCGGCGAACTCCTCGTCGGCGGTATCGTCGATCTCCTTCCACACCGTCCCCATGTCGAGGATGTTGACGAAGAAGTCGTTGGTCAGCTGGCCGAGCCGATCGGTGAGCTGGCCGTGCCTGCCCGCCTTGGCATGGTTGGCGCCGAGCACGCGCAGCCCGCCGACCAGCACGGTCATCTCCGGTACGGACAGGCCCAGCAGCTGCGCCTTGTCGACCAGCAGCTCCTCGGTCGGCACGCTGAAGCGGACCGACAGATAGTTGCGGAAGCCGTCGGCGCGCGGCTGGAGCACGTCGAAGCTCTCGGCGTCGGTCTGCGCATCGGTCGCGTCGCCGCGGCCCGAGGTGAAGGGCACGGTCACGTCATGGCCTGCGGCCTTCGCCGCCTGCTCGACGCCGACATTGCCGCCCAGCACGATCAGATCGGCGATGCTCACCTTGCCGCCGAAATCGGCCTGGATGCCTTCATAGACCTTAAGCACCTTGGCGAGCTCGGCCGGCTCATTGGCCGCCCAGTCCTTCTGCGGAGCCAGCCGGATGCGCGCGCCATTGGCGCCGCCGCGCCGGTCCGACCCGCGATAGGTCGAGGCCGAGGCCCAGGCAGTCTTGACCAGCTGCTGCACGGTGAGCCCCGAAGCGGCGATCCTGCCCTTGAGCGCGGCGACGTCCCCGTCGCCCAGCTTCGTGCCGGCCGGGATCGGGTCCTGCCAGATCAGGTCCTCCTGCGGCACTTCCGGCCCGAGATAGCGGGTCTTCGGCCCCATGTCGCGATGGGTCAGCTTGAACCAGGCGCGGGCGAAGGCATCGGCGAAATAGGCCGGGTCGCTGCGGAACTTCTCCATGATCTGGCGATACTCGGCGTCGTCCTTGAACGCCTTGTCCGCGGTGGTCATCATCGTCGGGACCTTCTTGCCCGGCGTGTGCGCCGCCGGGGCGAGGGTCTCCTCGGGATTGCCGACCGGCTGCCACTGCTTGGCGCCCGCCGGGCTCTTCACCAGCTCATATTCATGGTCGAGCAGCATGTCGAAATAGGTCATGTCCCATTTCGTCGGCGTCGGCGTCCACGCGCCTTCGATGCCCGAGGTGATCGTGTGGTCGCCCATCCCGGTCTCGTGCGTCGAGATCCAGCCCAGGCCCATCGAGGCCATGCCCGCGCCCTCCGGCTCGCGGCCGACATGCTTGGCATCGCCCGCGCCATGCGCCTTGCCGAAAGTGTGGCCGCCGGCGGTGAGCGCCGCGGTTTCCTCGTCGTTCATCGCCATGTTGGCGAAGGTGCGGCGCAGGTCGCGCGCCGAGCCCTTGGTGTCGGGCTTGCCGCCCGGGCCCTCGGGATTGACGTAGATCAGGCCCATCTGGATCGCGGCGAGCGGCTCCTCGAGCGCCATGCCTGCCTCGTCATCGATGCGGGTCTTGTTCTCGGGATGGCCGACCCATTGCTCCTCGGTGCCCCAATAGATGTCGCGCTCGGGCTCGAAAATATCCTCGCGGCCGCCGGAGAAGCCGAAGGTCGGCCCGCCCATCGATTCGATCGCGACATTGCCGGTCAGGATGAACAGGTCCGCCCAGCTGATATTCGCGCCATATTTCTGCTTGATCGGCCAGAGCAGGCGCCGGGCCTTGTCGAGATTGCCGTTGTCCGGCCAGGAATTGAGCGGAGCGAAGCGCTGCGAGCCCGAGGACGAGCCGCCGCGGCCGTCCCCCGTGCGATAGGTGCCGGCCGAGTGCCAGGCCATGCGGATGAAGAAGGGGCCGTAATGCCCGTAATCGGCCGGCCACCAGGGCTGGCTGTCGGTCATCAGCGCCGTGAGATCCTTTTTGAGCGCCCAATAGTCCAGGCTGTTGAAGGCGGCGCGATAGTCGAAATCCTCGCCATAGGGATTGGACGAGACGCCCCCCTGGGTGAGGATCTCCAGGCTGAGCTGTTCCGGCCACCAGTCGCGATTGGTGCGGCCCAGCAGGGTGCGCAGCGCCTGGGGTTCCTTCGACGGATCACTCAGCGGGCTGCCGGTGGTCGGTGCGTCCATGGGATCGACTCCTCTCGATTGCTTGGTCGCTCGGGAAACGCGCGTCTCCCTGAGTCCCATGGAGGCTAGCCGGGGCACCGTGATCGTAGAAATGGATTAGATCGCCGTCAGTGATCGACCGGGTGATTTTTACGACATGTGGTTGTCACTATATCCGCGACCCCGGCGCGGGGCGGGATGCCGGCAGGGCGCTCAGTCGATGATCGGATGCCGCTCGCGCAGCCGGTCGGCGATGCGCTCGACCGCGGCATTCTCCTCGGCCTCGCCGCCGGGGGTGATCGACCAGTTGCAATGCGGATGCGTGGCGGCGCTGTAGCGCTTGACCGGGCCGATCACGTTCCGCCAGCGCCGCCGCGTGCCGCCGACCTCGCGCAGCAGGATGGCGAGGAACTGGTCGACAAGATCGGCCGCGTTCATGCGCCTTCCGCCGCCAGGCCCTTGAGCCGGTACAGGACTTCGAGCGCATCGCGCGGGCTCAGGCTGTCGATGTCGAGCGTGCCCAGCTCGCTGCGGAGCGCGTCGACCGTCTCTTCCTCCTCGATCGCGGCGGCAGCGAAGAGCGGCAGGTCGTCGAGGCCCGCGGCGAGGCCGCCGGTGGCGGCGCGGCCGGCCTCGAGCTTGTCGAGCACCGCCTTGGCGCGCTTGATCGTAACGGGCGGCAGGCCGGCGAGGCGCGCGACGGCAAGGCCGTAGCTGCGATCGGCCGGCCCTTCCGCGACTTCATGGAGCAGGACGAGATCGCCCTTCCACTCGCGGGCGCGGACATGGTGGAGGGTGAGCGCGTCGCAGCGCTCGGCCAGCCGGGTCAGCTCGTGATAATGAGTGGCGAACAGGCACCTGCACCGATTGTCCTCATGGATCGCCTCGACCACGGCCCAGGCGATGGCGAGGCCGTCATAGGTCGAGGTGCCGCGGCCCACTTCGTCGAGGATGACGAAGCTGCGCGAAGTCGCCTGGGCAAGGATCGCGGCGGTCTCGACCATCTCGACCATGAAGGTCGAGCGGCCGCGCGCGAGGTTGTCCGAGGCGCCCACGCGGCTGAACAGCCGGTCGACCAGCCCCAGGGTGGCGCGGGCGGCGGGGACATAGCTGCCGGCCTGGGCGAGGACGGCGATCAGCGCGTTCTGGCGCAGAAAGGTCGACTTGCCGCCCATGTTCGGGCCGGTGACCAGCCACAGGCGGCTGGACTCGGACAGGGTGCAGTCATTGGCGACGAAGCGGCCGCCGCTCTTCGCCACGGCTTCCTCGACCACGGGGTGGCGGCCGCCCTCGATCTCGAAACAGCCATGCTCGACGAGGTGCGGGCGCGCCCAGCCGCCTTCGGCGGCGCGCTCGGCCAGGCCGGCCGAGACGTCGATCCGGGCCAGGGCATCGGCGGTGCGCGCAATGGGCTCGCGGGCATCGAGCGCACGGGTGGTGAGGTCCTCGAGATGCGCGGCCTCGGCGGCGAGGGCATGGGCGCCGGCCTGGGTGACCTTGACCGCGACGTCATGCAGCTCGGGCGCGTTGAAGCGGACGACGCCGGCCAGCGTCTGGCGATGGGTGAAGCCGCTGTCCTGCGCCATCAGCGGATCGGCATTCCTGGCGGGGACTTCGATATGATAGCCGAGCACGCCGTTGTGGCGGATCTTGAGCGAGCCGATCCCGGTGCGCGTCCGGTATTCGGCCTCGAGCGCGGCGATCGCGCGGCGCCCGCCGGCGCCCGCGTCGCGCAGGTCGTCCAGCGCGGCGTCATAGCCCTCGGCGATATAGCCGCCATTGGCCGCGTCGACGGGCGGCTCGGGGACGAGCGCGCGGCTGAGCAGGTCGATCAGCGCGCCGTGCCCGCGCATCTGGGGCAGGAGATCGGCGAGCAGGGGCGGGATGCCGGTGGCGTCCAGCCGCTCGGCGAGGCGCCAGGCGCCGTCGAGCCCGTCGCGCAGCTGGCCCAGATCGCGCGGGGAGCCGCGCCCGGCGGCGAGGCGGCCGAGGGCGCGGCCGATATCGGGCATCGCCCGGAGCGCGCCGCGCACCATGTCGCGCAGGCCCGCATCGTCGTGGAAATGGGTGACGAGATCGAGCCGCGCCTCGATCGCCGGCCGGTCCATCAGCGGCGCCGCGATGTCGCTGCCGAGCAGGCGGGCGCCGGCGCCGGTGACGGTGCGGTCGACGCTGTCGAGCAGGCTGCCCTTGCGCGTGCCCGCCGAGCTGACGGTCAGCTCCAGGCTCTCGCGGGTGGCGGCGTCGATCGCCATCGCGGCTTCGGTGCGCGTGACGCGCGGCGGGCGCAGAAAGGGCAGCGCGCCCTTGGCGGTATGCTCCAGATAGGCGGCGAGGCCCCCGGCGGCGGCGAGCGCCGCGCGCGAGAACTGGCCGAAGCCGTCGAGCGTCGCCACGCCGAACAGCCGCTTCAGCCGCGCCTCGCCGCTCGCGCTGTCGAAATCGATGCGCGGGCGCGTGACGGTGGCGAGCTCGTCGAGCGCGGAGCCGTCGCCGACCACCGTCTCGGCGGGGGCGAGGCGGGCGATCTCGGCGGCGGCGCGGTCGGCGCTGCTCTCGATGATCTCGAAGCGGCCGGTGGAGATGTCGGCACAGGCGATCGCCACGCCGCCGCCGGCCTCGCCGATCGCGGCGCACCAATTGGCGGTGCGGCTGTCGAGCAGTGCCTCCTCGGTCAGCGTGCCGGCGGTGACGACGCGGATGATCGCGCGGTTGACCAGCGCCTTGGAGCCCATGCGCTTGCGCGCTTCCTCCGGCGTCTCGGTCTGGTTGGCGATGGCGACGCGGTGGCCGGCCTTGATCAGCCGGGCGAGATAGCCTTCCATCGCATGCGCGGGCACGCCGCACATCGGAATACGCTCGCCGTCATGCTCGCCGCGCGCGGTGAGCGCGATGTCGAGCACGGCGCTGGCGATCTTCGCATCGTCGAAGAACAGCTCGAAGAAATCGCCCATCCGGTAGAAGAGCAGGCAATCCTCCGCTTCTGCCTTCAAGGCGAGATATTGCGCCATCATAGGGGTGGGAGCTGCGGAGGACATGGCTTGCGGCCTAGCGGAACCCGGTATGCGATCAACACCCCGGCACGGCATTTTCCTGGGGAAAAGGCCGGTTGTGCGGATTTTCGCACATTCGGTCGCGTCGATCCGTGCCGATCCGTGGCGGATGCATGGGAATCCGTCGCATTCGGCACATTGCGGCGTCGGAACGGCCCCCCTAAAGGGGAGGCAATCTGGAGAGAAGAATGTCTGAGGAATCGAACGTCCAGTTTTCGGAGCGCGAGGCGCTGCTCTATCACTCCGAGGGCCGGCCGGGAAAAATCGAAGTCATCGCGTCCAAGCCGATGGCGACGCAGCGCGACCTGGCGCTGGCCTATTCGCCGGGCGTGGCCGTGCCCGTGCTGGCGATCGCCGAGAATCCGGCGGCGGCCTATGACTATACCGCCAAGGGCAACCTGGTCGCCGTGATCTCGAACGGCACGGCGATCCTCGGGCTCGGCAATCTCGGCGCGCTCGCGTCCAAGCCGGTGATGGAGGGCAAGGCCGTCCTCTTCAAGCGCTTCGCCGATGTCGATTCGATCGACCTCGAGGTGAAGACCGAGGATGTCGACGCCTTCATCAACTGCGTCGAGCTGCTCGAGCCGAGCTTCGGCGGCATCAACCTGGAAGACATCAAGTCCCCCGAATGCTTCGTGATCGAGCAGACCCTGCGGGAGCGGATGAACATCCCGGTGTTCCATGACGACCAGCACGGCACCGCGATCATCGCGGCCGCCGGCCTGATCAACGCGCTCCACCTCACCGGGCGCGACATCAAGGACACGCGCGTCGTGATGAACGGCGCCGGCGCGGCGGCGATCGCCTGTGCCGAGCTGATCAAGGCGATGGGGCTGCCGCACGGCAACCTGCTGATGCTCGACCGCACCGGCGTGATCTATCAGGGGCGCGAGGGCGTGAACCAGTGGCAGTCGGCCCATGCCGTCTCCACCGATCGCCGCACCCTGGCCGATGCGCTGGAGGGCGCGGACGTGTTCATGGGCCTCTCGGCCGCGGGGGCGCTGCCCGCCGAGCTGCTCAACCACATGGCGCTGAAGCCGATCATCTTCGCGATGGCCAACCCCGATCCCGAGATCACCCCGCCCGAGGCGCGCGCGGCGCGCCCGGACGCGATCATCGCGACGGGGCGTTCGGACTATCCGAACCAGGTCAACAACGTGCTGGGCTTCCCGTTCATCTTCCGCGGCGCGCTCGACGTGCGCGCGACGACGATCAACGATGCGATGAAGATCGCGGCGGCGACCGCGCTCGCCGAGCTGGCCCGCCAGCAGGTGCCCGAGGAAGTGGCGGCGGCCTACGGCGTGCAGCACAGCTTCGGCCCCGACTACATCATCCCCGCGCCGTTCGATCCGCGGCTGATGGAGCTGGTGCCCGCCGCCGTCGCCCAGGCGGCGATGGATTCGGGCGTGGCGACCAAGCCGATCACCGACATGGCGGCCTATCGCCAGCAGCTGCGCGCGCGCCTGAACCCGACCACTTCGGTGCTCAGCCTCGCCTATGAGGGCGCGCGGGCCAATCCGAAGCGCGTGATCTTCGCCGAGGCGGAAGAGGAAGTCGTGCTGCGCGCGGCGATCGCCTTCAAGGACGGCGGCTATGGCACGCCGGTGCTGGTGGGCCGCGAGAGCGTGCACGACCGGCTCAAGGCGCTCGGCGCCGATCCGGCCGAGTTCGAGCTGCACAACAGCGTCAATTCGCCGCTGGTCGAGCAGATGGTCGAGTTCCTCTACTGCCGCCTGCAGCGCCGCGGCTATCTGCGCCGCGACGCCGAGCGCATGGTCAACCGCGACCGCAACATCTTCGGCGCGCTGCTGCTCCAGCTCGGCCATGCCGATGCGATGATCACCGGCGTCACCCGTACCTGGGCCGAATCGATGCGCCAGGTGAAGCGCGTGATCGACCATGCCCCGGGCCGCACGCCCTTCGGCATGCACGTGCTGGTCGGCCAGTCGCACACGGTGTTCATCGCCGACACGACCGTGAACGAGCGGCCGAACGCCGAGGAGCTGGCGGACATCGCCGAGGGCGCGGCCGCCGTCGCGCGCCGCATGGGCCATGAGCCGCGCGTCGCCTTTCTCAGCTATTCGAACTTCGGCAATCCCGAGGGCCAGTGGCTCGACAATGTCCGCGGCGGCATCAAGGTGCTCGACGGGCGCGGGGTGGAGTTCGAATATGAGGGCGAGATGTCGCCCGACGTGGCGCTCAACAAGCGCCAGCTGGCGAACTATCCCTTCGCGCGCCTCTCCGGGCCGGCCAATGTGCTGATCATGCCGGGCCTGCAATCGGCCAACATCTCGGCCAAGCTGCTGCGCGAGCTGGGCGGCGATTCCACCATCGGCCCGATGCTGATCGGCATGGAGAAGCCGGTGCAGATCGCGCCGATGACCGCGACCGCCAGCGAGCTGGTGACGCTGGCGGTGCTCGCGGCCGGCGGAATCGCGCGCTGACCTAGGCCCGCACGACCTCTCTTGCCTGTTACATTTGTAGCATGCTACAAATGTAACGGATCAGAGGAGGTCGAGTCGTGATCGAATCGCTGCCGCGCCGCGAGCGCGAGGTTTTCGAGGCATTGTGCAGCCTGGGCGAGGGCACGGCCATCGCCGTGCGCGGCGCGCTGGCCGAGCCGCCGAGCGATTCGGCGGTGCGCACCTTGCTCGGCCGGCTCGAGGCCAAGGGGCTGATCGGCCACAGCACGCGCAACCAGGCCTATGTCTATCGGCCGGTGGAGCAGGCGGACTCGGTTGCCGAGACTGCGCTCCAGCGCCTGGTGCATACCTTCTTCCAGGGCTCGGCGGCACGCGCCGCGACCGCGTTGCTCGGCATGGAGAAGGCGCTGACTCGCGCGGAAATCGACGAGCTCCAGCGCGCGATCGACGAAGCGCGGGGAGAAGCGGAATGATCGCGGACCTGCTGATCGAGCTGGGCTGGAAATCCGCGCTGGCCTGTGGCGTCGCGCTGCTCGCCGGCCAGGCATTGCGCGGCCGGCCCGCCGCGCAGCGGGTGGCGGTGCTGCGCGCCGGTGTGGCCGCGCTGCTGTTGCTGCCGCTGCTCGTGCTGGTGCTGCCGGCCGTCGAGGTCGCGGTGCTGCCCGCGACCGGGGCGTCCGCCGCCTTGCCCGCCATGGACGGGATCGCCGCGGCGTCCGTTGCGACACCTGTCGCCCCGGTCGCCCCGGGGATCGACTGGATCGCCCTGGCCTATCTGGGAGGCGCCGCGTTCGTGCTGCTGCGCCTCGCCGTCGGGCTTTTCCTGTTGCACCGCTGGACCCGCCATGCGGTGCCCACCTCCCATCCCGTGTGGAGGGAGGTGCTCGCACGGGCCGCCGAACCCTTGAGGCGGCCCGTGCGGCTGCTCGTTTCGCCCCGCATTGGCTCGCCCCTGAGCCTGGGGATCGCACCGGCGACGATATTGATCGGCCCCGACATCGAGCGCCGCCCCGATCGTGCCGCCGCGGTGATCGCGCACGAGATCGCGCATGTGCGCCGGCTCGACTGGCTGGCGATGCTCGCCGCGCGGCTGGCGCTGGCTCTGTTCTGGTGCAACCCGTTCGCCTGGCTGCTCGTCGTCGAACTGGCCCGCCAGACCGAGCTGGCCGCCGACGAGGAAGCGTTGCGGCATGTCGGGCGCGCCGATTACGCGCAGACGCTGCTCGCGGTCGCCGGTGGCTGCGGGGTGCATGCGGCGTGCGGCATGGCGGTGTCGCATGGTGCGATGGCGCGGCGGATTCGGCGCGTGCTCGACGCCGCTCCGCGCAAGCCGGCGAGCAGGCTCCTGTGCGCCGCGCTGATCGGCGGCATCCCGCTGGGGATTGCGCCGCTCGCCGCGATGCAGGTCGTGGAGCGGCCCCAGCTTTCGACCGTGCCGGAAGAGGACCGTGCGGTGCCCCGGCCGGCGCCTGCCGTGCCGCCTCCCGAGGTGCGGGAGGAAGCGGTGCGGACGCCGGTGGCGCGAGCGCCACTGTCCCCCTCTCCTTGGCGCGACGAGTCGGTGCGCGCCACGGCCAAGGCCAAGGCCGCGGCCCGGCTCGCGTCGGCGCCGCCCCCGTCCCGCGACATGTCGCGCGCGGTGGAAGCGGAGGCGCGGAGCAGGGCCCGCGCGCCCGTGCCGGCCATGGGCGAGACGGCGCCGCCCGCCGGCACGGGCGCCCAGCGCCGAGTCGCGCCGCCGACGGAGCAGCGGCTCGCGGCCGTGCAGCGCCTGCGCAAGGCCGCGCTGGAATATCGCGACCGCGCCCATAACCCCGATCTGCCGCTCGATATCCGCCAGGGGTATCGCAACGTGGCGGCATCGCTGGCGGACGAGGCCGACCGGCTAGAGCGGCAGGCCAAGCAGATGGCGGGCGTCTACTAGCCCGCCAACCCGGCATCACTGAACCAGCGCGCGGCTTTCGCGCCACGGGGCCGGCTTGTCCGGCGACTTGAAGGGAGAATGACGATGCGTTCGATCCTGTTCCTGTCCGTTGCGCTTGTCGGCGCCTGTGCCTCGCACCCGCCCCTGCCGGCGAGCGAGCCTGCGCTGCGGGTCACCTATGGCGACCTGCGGCTGGACACCGGGCAGGGCCGCGCCGCCCTGCGGGAGCGTGTGGACGGCGCGGCGCGCACCTATTGCCGGACGAACGACCGGGACGTCGCGCCCCAGCTGATCCGCAACAAGGCGGGATATTGCTTCGACATGGTGCGCCTCTCGCTGGTCGCCGAGATGCCCGCCGGGGTGCGGCGCGGCTATTACCGGCGCTAGCCGTCGATGCTCACGCCCAGCGACGCATTGACCAGCCCGCCATCGACCGTGATCGTGTCGCCCACGACATAGTCGCCCGCCCGGCTGGCGAGATAGATGGCGGCGCCGGCCATGTCCTCGTCCACGCCGATGCGCCGGGCCGGGATCGCCCGGGCGACATCGCCGCCATGGTCGCGCGCGGCCTTGTTCATGTCGCTGGCAAAGGCACCGGGCGCGATCGAGGTGACGTTGACATGGTCGCGGACCAGCCGGGCGGCCATGCGCTTGGTCAGATAGATCAGCGCCGACTTCGAGGCATGGTAGCTATAGGTCTCCCAGGGGTTCAGCCGCTGCCCGTCGATCGAGGTGATGTTGATGACCTTGGCCGGGCGCTCCGCCGACCCGCCCGCCTTGAGCAGGTCGAAGAGTGCCTGGGTCAGGAAGAAGGGCGATTTTACGTTCAGGTCCATCACCTTGTCCCAGCCCTTTTCGGGAAACCCCTCAAAGGGCTCGCCCCAGGCGGCGCCGGCATTGTTGACCAGGATGTCGAGCCGTTCCTCGCGCTCCGCCAGCGCGGCGGCGAGCGCCTTGCAGCCGGCGACGGTCGAGACGTCCATCGGCAGGGCGACGCAGTTCGGGCCGAGCGCCGCGGCGGTCTCCTCGCAGGCCTCGGCCTTGCGGGACGAGACATAGACCCTGGCGCCCTGGGCGACATAGCCCTCGGCGATCATCCGGCCGATGCCCCGCGAGCCGCCGGTGACGAGGGCGATGCGGCCATCGAGGCGGAACAATGTCGTGGTGTCCATAACTTAACTCCCTCTCCCCTTCAGGGGAGTGGGCAGGGGAGAGGGGCGTATCGCCCCGTCTCGCACTGCCCTCTCCCCGACCCTCTCCCCGCCAGCGGGAAGAGGGAGATTAACTACCCGCCCCGCTTCAGCGTCTCGCGGGCGATGATCAGCTGCTGGATCTGGCTGGTGCCTTCGTAGATCCGGAACAGCCGGACGTCGCGGTAGAGCCGCTCGATGCCGTAATCGGCGATATAGCCGGCGCCGCCGAAGATCTGCACGGCGCGGTCCGCCACGCGGCCGACCATCTCGCTGGCGAAATATTTCGCGGCCGCCGCCTCCATCGTGGTGTTCGCACCGGCATCCTTGGCCGCGGCGGTCTCCAGCACCAGCGCCTTCGCCGCCAGCGCCTCGGTCTTCGAATCGGCCAGCATCGCCTGGATCAGCTGGTGCTCGGCGATCGGCTTGCCGAACTGCCGGCGCTCGCCGGCATAGGCGACGCAGTCGGCGATCAGGCGCTCGGCCACGCCGACACAGACCGCCGAGATGTGCAGCCTGCCCCGGTCCAGCACCTGCATCGCGATGCGGAAGCCTTCGCCCTCGCCGCCCAGCCGGTTGGCGGCGGGGACGGGCGTGCCGTCGAACACCACGTCCGCCACCCGGGCGCCCTTCTGGCCCATCTTCTTCTCGGGCTCCCCGATGCTGACCCCCGGCAGGTCGCGCGGCACCAGGAAGGCGGAGACGCCGCGGCCACCCGGTTCGTCGCCGGTGCGCGCCATCACCGTGAACAGCTCGGCCTTGTCGGCGTTGGTGATGAAACGCTTGGTGCCGGAGAGCCGGTAGACGTCGCCGTCCCTGACTGCCCGGGTCTGCACCGCGCCGCTGTCGGAGCCGACATCGGGCTCGGTGAGCGCGAAGCTGGTGACGATCTCGCCGCTGGCGATGCGCGGCAGCCACCGGGCCTTCTGCTCCGCCGTCCCCGCCATCACCAGCCCCTGCGAGCCGATGCCGACATTGGTGCCGAAGCTGGAGCGGAAGGCCGGAGTGGTGCGGCCCAGCTCGATGGCGACCTTGCATTCCTCGAGCATCGTCAGGCCCAGGCCGCCATATTCCTCGGCGATCGACAGGCCGAACAGGCCGAGCGCCTTCATCTCGTCGAGCACATCGGCGGGGATGGCGTCGGCCGCCTCCACCTCGGCCTCGAGCGGGCGCAGGCGGTCGCGCACGAAGCGGCGGACCGTATCGATCAGCGTGTCGAAGATTTCGGGGTCGAGCGCCATGGCCACGCGTTCCTCAGGTTCGAAGCCAAAGGCTATACCGACCATATCGCTCCGGGCAAGCCATACCCGATATTCCAATGTCTTGCGGTTGACCCCCGGATTGCGGCACATAGGGTGCGCAATAAAATGGGTCGAGAGGGAGCGCGGGGCATGGACGGCAATCAGGCGGCACTGCCCCCGGCCCGGCGAATCCGCACGCCGATCATGCTCGCTTACGGCTTCGGCACCGTGGCGTATGGCGTGAAGGATTTCTGCTTCTCGACCTTCCTGCTGTTCTTCTTCAACCAGGTCCTCGGGCTGCCGGCCGCCGAAGTGGGCTTCGCGATCATGTGCGCGCTGCTGCTCGACGCGGTGGCGGATCCGGCGATCGGCTTCCTTTCCGACCGGACGCGGAGCCGCTGGGGGCGGCGCCATCCCTGGATGTACGCTTCGGCCATTCCGATCGCGATCGGCTGGCTGCTGCTGTGGAACCCGCCGGCACTTTCGCATGCCGGCATGCTCGGCTGGGTGTTCGCCATGTCGGTGCTCGTCCGCACCGCGGTGAGCGCCTATGAGGTGCCGAGCCAGGCGCTGACCCCGGAGCTCTCCGCCGACTATGAGGAGCGGACGCGGATCATGGCCTATCGCTTCCTGTTCGGCTGGGCCGGCGGGCTGGCGATGATGATCCTCGCCTATGCCTGGCTGCTCGGACCCTCGCCGGGCCATCCCAACGGCCAGCTGGTGCGGGAGAATTATCCGGGCTTCGCGCTGGTGAGCGCGCTGCTGATGGCATTCGCGATCCTCGTCTCGGCGCTGGGCACGCATGGCGAGATCGCGCACCTGCCCCAGCCGGAGGAGCGCACGCGCCAGTCGCTCGGCGCCCATTTCGCCGAGCTGGGCGAGACGGTGAAGAACCGCGCCTTCCTGATCCTGATGGCGGCCGGGCTCTGCTATTATTCGGCGCAGGGCGTCAGCTTCGCGCTGTCGAGCTATCTCTATGCCCATGTCTGGCGCTTCGAGAACCAGGACTTCACGATCATCGCCTTCTCGCTGCTGGTCGGCGCCTTCCTCGCCTTCCTCGTCGCGCCGCGGGCGTCGCGGCGGCTGGGCAAGCCGCGGGCGGCGATGGGGCTGATGGCGGCGGCGGCATTCTGGGTCGCCCTGCCCTATGTGCTGCGCCTGCTGGGCCTGTTCCCGGCACCGGGCACACCCTGGCTGCTGCCGTCGCTGTTCGCCATCTATGCGCTCAACGTCACCTGCAGCATCTCGGCGACGATTCTGGGCGCCTCGATGATGGCCGATGTCGTCGAGCATTCGGAGATCGAGACCGGCCGGCGCAACGAGGGAGTGTTCTTCGCCGGATCCTTCTTCATCCAGAAATGCTGCAGCGGGCTGGGCATCTGGGCGACGGGCCTGCTGCTCGAGCTGGTGCGTTTCCCCGCGGCGGCCCGGCCGGGCCAGGTGCCGGTGGCGACGGTGGACCGGCTGACCATTCTCTTCTTCGTCGTCTATGGCGTGCTCGCCCTGGCGGCGGCGGCGCTTTACCGCTTCTTTCCCTTCGGCAAGGCCGAGCATGAGGCGCGGGTCGCGGCGCTCGCCGTCCGCAATGCGGAAATGTCCGCCGGAAGCTGACCTTCCGACGGACATCCTTTCCTCCCCAGGAAAGTCGAGATCGGGCACGCGATCCCTTATCCGTCATCCCCGCACAGGCGGGGATCCAGGGTTTCTGTGCCGTGCCGTTCTTGGCTCCGGATCCCCGCCTGCGCGGGGATGACGAGATAGGAGGAGGCGTCCACCCTTCAGGCCACGCGGCCCAGGCGGTGATAGAGATTGGCGTATTTCGTGGACTCGGGCGCGTCCTTCACCTTCTCGAGATGGGTGGCCACCGCCTCGCGGATGAGGCGGAAATCCTCGGTCGAGAAGACGGCGCGGCTGCGTTGGGGTTCGGTCATGGCAATCACTCCTTTCTCATGCTTTCAGGCGGCTTCGGTGGTGACGAACTGGGCGGTCTCGGTGCTCTCGGCGAGCGCGGTGGTGCTGCTGCTGCCGCCCGCCAGCGTGGTCGCGATCGCATCGAAATAGCCGGTGCCGACCTCGCGCTGGTGGCGGGTCGCGGTATAGCCATTGGCCTCGGCGGCGAACTCGGCCTGTTGCAGCTCCGAATAGGCCGCCATGCCGCGATCCTTGTAGCCCCGGGCCAGCTCGAACATGCCGTAGTTCAGCTGGTGGAAGCCGGCGAGCGTGACGAACTGGAACTTGTAGCCCATCGCGCCGATCTCGCGCTGGAAGCGGGCGATGTCGTCCTTGTCGAGATTCTTCTCCCAGTTGAAGCTGGGCGAGCAGTTGTACGCCAGCATCTTGTTCGGGAATTCCTTCCTGATCGCCTCGGCGAAGCGGCGGGCATCGTCCATGTTCGGCTTCGAGGTCTCCCACCACAGCAGGTCGGCATGCTCGGCAAAGGCCAGGCCGCGCTTGATGCAGTGATCGACGCCGGTGCCGTCCTTCAGCCGGAAAAAGCCCTCCGGCGTGCGCTCGCCGGTGAGGAACTCGCGGTCGCGCTCGTCGACGTCCGAAGTGATCAGGCGGGCGCTCTCGGCATCGGTGCGGGCGCAGATCACCGTCGGCACGCCGGCGACGTCCGCGGCCAGGCGCGCCGCGTCCAGGTTGCGGATGTGCGCCTGGGTCGGGATCAGCACCTTGCCGCCCAGGTGCCCGCACTTCTTTTCCGAGGCGAGCTGGTCTTCATAATGCACCCCGGCGGCGCCTGCGGCGATATAGGCCTTCATGATCTCGAAGCAGTTGAGCGGGCCGCCGAAGCCGGCCTCGGCGTCGGCGACGATCGGGGCGAACCAGTCGCGCTGGGCGCCGCCCTCCATATGCTCGATCTGGTCGGCGCGCTGGAGCGTGGCGTTGATCCGGCGGGCGAGCTCGGGCCCCGCATTGGCGGGGTAGAGCGACTGGTCGGGATACATCTGGCCGGCGGTGTTGGCGTCGGCCGCGACCTGCCAGCCGGACAGATAGATCGCCTTCAGCCCGGCACGGACCATCTGCATTGCCTGGTTGCCCGAAAGCGCGCCGAGGGCGTTGATATAGTCTTCTTCCTGCAGCAGCTCCCACAGCTTGAGCGCGCCGCGGCGGGCGAGCGTGTGCTCGATGGGCAGCGAGCCGCGCAGCCGCTCGACATCCTCCGGCGTATAGGGACGCACGATGCCGTCGAACCGGCCGGTGGGGGCGGGGATCAGATCTTCGAAGCGCGTCGGCATTGTGTGTTCCTTGACTGGGTTGCTGAGCCTGTATGGGTATTTCTTGACTCCATTGGCAGCTGGCTTGCGCGTTTATGGGGGTCGCGGTGTTGGTGCGCCTTTTCTTTGGATTGAAAAGGTGTAAATTATTTACAGAGTGATTTGACATGCTCGACATGAACATATCGAGAACATTATTTGTAGGACAGGGCCCATCTTCTCGTCATCGCCGCGCAGGCGGGGATCGAGGGTGGCAGGGCGATGTCCTGTGTGATTCTGGATCCCCGCCTGCGCGGGGATGACGGTGAAGGAGAGGCGAGGCGTGGCCGAGCAGAAGCTCTTTGCGGGACATGCGGTGCGGCGCCTGCGCCGGCAGCTGCTGCTTACCCAGGCGGCGATGGCCGAGGCGCTGGGCGTGTCGGCGAGCTATCTCAACCTGGTCGAGCGCAACCAGCGGCCGATCTCGGCCATGCTGATGTTGCGGCTTTCCGAAGTGTACGACTTCGACCCGCGCAAGCTGGCCGCGGCCGAGCCGGGCGGGGGGATGGAGGCGTTGCGGCGGCGGCTGGCCGATCCGCTGTTCGCCGATCTCGAGATCGACCGGCAGCAGATGGAGGAATGGCTGGCCGGCGCGCCCGGCGGCGCGGAGGCGTTCGCCCGCGCCTATGACCGGATCGGCGCCGGCGGGCCGGTGGCGGATACCGGGCCGGGCGATCCGGGCCGGCAGGTGCGCCGCGAGATCGAGCGCTGGCGCAACCATTTCGCCGATCTCGATGCAGTGGCCGAGGCGCTGGCCGACGCGCTGCGCCAGACCGCGGGCGATCCCTATGGCGCGATGGCCGAGCGGCTGCGGGTGAAGCATCAATTGTCGGTGCGCATCCTGCCCGCCGACGTGATGCCGGGGCTGCTCAAGCGGCTCGACCTCCATGCGCGCCAGGTGCAGCTTTCCGAACTGCTCGACATGCCGGGCCGCACCTTCGCGCTGGCCGAGCGGCTTTCCCAGGAAGCGCGGGGCGAGATCGAGGCGCTGGTGCGCGGCGCCGGGCTCGATCGCGCGGGGGAGCGGCTCTATCAGCGCCATCTGGTCGGCTATTTCGCGGCGGCGGTGATGATGCCCTATGGCCGCTTCCTGCGCGCCTGCGAGCAGACCGGCTACGACCTGGACGTGCTTCGCCGCCGCTTCGGCGCGAGCTTCGAGCAGGTGGCGCACCGGCTGACCACGCTGCAGCGGGTGGGCGCGCGGGGGCTGGCCTTCTTCCTGGTGCGCGTGGACCGGGCGGGGCAGGTCTCCAAGCGCTTCGCGGGGGCGAGCGGGTCGCCGCTGGTGGAGGGGCCGGGCCTGTGCCCGCTTTGGAACCTGACCGAGGCGTTCGGCCGGGCCGACGAGACGCTGGGCCAGCTGGTCGAGACCGAGGACGGCGCGCGCTGGTTCACGCTGTCGCGGGCGCGGACGCCCCAGGGCGCGCAGGGCGTGCGGGCGCGCTTCGCCCTGGGGATCGGGCTGGCCGCCGGCGAGGCGCGGTCGCTGTCGGCGGCGCGCGGCGTGGACCTGGCGGGCGAGGCGGTGCCGGTGGGGCTGGGCTGCCGCGCCTGCACCCGGCCGGACTGCGCGCAGCGCTCGGCGGCGCCGGCGGGGCGCGCGGCGCTGGCCAATGAGCGCGAGAGCGGCGTCACGCCGTTCGGGTTCGTGGGGGATTAGGGGCGGATCGATGGTCGGCGGGCGCGTCCCATGGTAGCGCCAACCCATGGCAATGATCGGCACCTGCTATCTGGTATATGTGATGTCGCACGCGTTTCGCGAAGTCGCGGAGCGCTTCGTCGATCCTGACGATTACGGCGCGATCTACGCCGTAACTTCCAGCAGCCACACGCCGGAGATGACCAAGCCCTCCAGAGCCGAGTTGGATGCGGCGCATTGGGCGATGTTCCTGACCCTCGTGGATGAGCTCCCTCCGGAACTGAAAGCGCTGGCCGAAGCGCGCGGTTTCGACGCGTGCTGGAATGTCCATCGGCTGGATATCGAATCTGGCGAGGATATGGTCTTTGACGCTCTGGGCCTGCGCGGCTAGCGCGGGCAACAAGGGCGCCATCAGCCCTCCGCCAGTTCCCTCAGCAGCTCTTCCAGCTGCGCAAGCTGCTCGGGCATGCCTTCGGCGCCGCCAATGCCTTCGTCGAGCGCTTCCTTCGAAGGGTGGACCTCGCGGAAGGTCAGCAGGGTCTTGCCGTCCCGTTCCTCGAAGATGACCGTGGAAATCGGGCCGTTGTCGCTTTCCTCATTGGTCCAGGCGATGCGCTCGTTCGGGACGACTTCGATATATCTGCCGAAGAACGCCCAGACCTGACCGCCTTCCCCGTCGAACTCGATCCGGTAGCCGCCGCCGACGCGGACATCGAGTTCGCGGACGTGCATCGGCGCGCCGATCGACTTGGGCGCCCACCAGCGCTGGAACAGCTCGGGCGTGGTCCAGGCCCGATATACCAGGTGTGGCGGCGCATCGAAGATGCGGGTGACCTCGACTTCGGTGTCGGACTTGCGCGCTACCGTGGTGGCGCCGAAGTCACTGGCGTTCAGGCCCATCCATTCTCTCCTTGGCTTTGAGCTCCGCGATCACGTCGTCCAGCGCGTCGAAGCGGGCGTTCCAGCGCTGGTGGTAATTGGCGATCCAGCCGGCCTCCTCGGCCAGGCTCTGGGCGCCGAGCCGGCAGGTCCGCACCCGGCCGACCTTCTCGGTGACGACCAGCCCGGCGCGCTCGAGCACGCCGATATGCTTCTTCATGCCGGTCAGGGTCATGTGGAAACGCTCGGCGAGATCGGTGATCGACGCCTCGGCGCGCGCCAGCTGGTCGAGCACGCCGCGCCGGGTAGCGTCCGACAATGCGGCGAAGGAAGCATCGAGGCGGGCGGTAGCGGCATACTGAACCATATGGTTCAGTATTAGCGCGTGATGGCGTGCGGCACAAGTACGGGGTGACGGTCAGGACTGGCGAAGGGGCTCCGGCCCCCGCTTCAGAACAATGTCGTCAGCAGGTAGAACAGCGCGCCCACCGCCGCCGAGGCGGGGATGGTGATCACCCAGGCGGCGATGACGTTGCCGGCGACGCCCCAGCGGACCGCCGAGGCGCGGCGTGCCGTGCCCGCGCCGATCACCGCGCCGGTGATGGTGTGGGTGGTCGAGACCGGAATGCCCAGCGCCGAAGCGGTGAACAGCACGATCGAGCCCGCCAGCGAGGCGCTGAACCCCTGGTGCTGCGAGAGCTTGGTGATGCGCGAGCCCATCGTCTCGATGATCTTCCAGCCGCCGCTGAGCGTGCCGAGCGCGATCGCGATGTAGCAGGCGATCGCCACCCAGTGCGGCACCTCGAACTTCCCGTGCAGATAGCCGGTGGAATAGAGGAGCACGGTGATGATCCCCATCGTCTTCTGCGCGTCGTTGAGGCCGTGGCTGAGCGAATAGGCGCCCGAGGAGACGAGGTGTAGCATGCGGAAGCTGCGCTCGGCGGTGCGTGAGCTGGCGCGCATGAACAGCCAGGAAGTGACCAGCATCACCAGCATCGCCAGGATCATGCCGATCGTCGGCGAGAGGACGATGGCGATCAGCGTCTTGTTGAGGCCGGTCCATTTGACGCCGGTGAGCCCGGCATGCGCCACGCCCGACCCGATCATCCCGCCGACCAGCGCATGGCTGGACGAGGAGGGAATGCCCTTGAGCCAGGTCACCACGTTCCAGAACATCGCGCCGATCAGCGCGCCGAACACCACCGCCGGGGTGATCAGGTTCTTGTCGATCAGCCCCTGGCCGATCGTGTCCGCCACCTTGTGCAGGCTGGGGAAGGCGATCGTCAGGAAATAGGCGGCGAAGTTGAACGCCGCGGCAAAGGCCACGGCATGGACCGGCTTCAGCAGCCGGGTGGCGACGACGGTGGCGATCGAGTTCGCCGCGTCGTGCAGGCCGTTCAGGAAGTCGAACGCCAGCGCGACGAGGATCAGGCCGACCAGCAGGGGAAAGGCGAGCTCGTACATCGGGCGGCGTCAGGAATGGTCGATCACGATGCCGTCGATCTCGTTCGCGACATCCTCGAACGCGTCGACGATCCGCTCGAGATGCTTGAACAGCTCGCGATGGACGGCGAAGCCCAGCGGGTCGCCGGGGCCGAGCTCCTTGAAGGCGCGCTTGAGGCCGGCGGCGTGGATCTCGTCGGCATGGCTCTCCATGCGCACCAGCCGCTCGGTCAGCTCGTGCAGGCGCGGGCCGTTGCGGGCGACGTCGCGCAGCAGCGGCATCGCTTCCATGGTGAGGCGGGCGGCATCGACGATGATCGCCGCCATGTCCTTCATCTCCTGGTCGAAGACGGTGACCTCGTAGAGGTCGATCGCCTGCACCGCCGCCTGCATCTCGTCGATCGCATCGTCCATCGCGCCGATCAGCGAAGTGATCGCGCCGCGATCGAAGGGGGTGAGGAAGGTCTCGCGGACCGTGCGCAGCATCTCGCGAATGATCTCGTCGGCATCATGCTCGCGCTCGATCACTTCGCGGATATGGTCGCGATTGCCGTCCGCAAGCAGCCGCGCGAGCGCGTCGGCACCGGCGACGATGGTGAGCGCGTGCTGCTCGAACATCTCGAAGAAATTGCCGGTCTTGGGGAGCAGGCGCTGGAACCAGGCGAACATGTGATGGACTTTCGATTTGCGGGCGACGGCGGTGAGCAGGCCGTTGCGCTGCGCCGCCGCCCTGAACTCGGCCGGGCCGAACGATCGGATGAGGTCGCTGAGATCGGGCTCGTCGACGGCGGCCGCGGCTTCGGCGAGGCTGAACCAGCGGCGCTCGCGCTGGCCCTGCTCCTTCCAGGCGACCAGCTCCTGGCTGACCGACAGGGGGAAGACATCGACGTCGATCATCAGCGAGGCGCCGTTGCCGCGCTTCTTGCGGTAGCGATAGGAGCCCAGCGGCAACGGGCAGACCGGGCCGCGCACGCCGGCTTCCTCTTCCGCCTCGATCGCCGCGGCGGTGTGGGCGGGCATGCCGGCTTCGGGATTGCCCTTGGGGATCACCCAGCGCCCGCTCTCGCGCGACGTGACCAGCAGCACGCGCACCGGCGCATCGACGGCATTGCCTTCGGTGCGATAGGGCAGGGCGGCGATCTGGCGGATGGCGCGGACTCCGGGGCGCCGGGATGGCGGGTGCCGCGTTTGTTACAATTTGGTGTCAGGTGCAAGCCTCAGCCGTGCTCCCGGATATCCTTCAGCCAGCGCGCCCGTAGCTGCGCCGGGCTGCCGGGGATCGCGGCGTCGAGGAATTCGGCGCGGGCGATGCGATCGAGGCGGAAGGTGCGGAAGCCGGCGCGCAGCTCGCACCAGGCGACAAGGACGCGAGTCGCGTCGCTATAGCCGATCATCAGCGGCCAGACCCTGCGCTGGGTGGCCCGGCCCTGCTCGTCGGCATAGTCGAGGTGCAGCTTGCGCCCGGCGCGGATCCAGGCGCGCAGCTGGGGAACGTCGATGCCGTCCCGGGGCCGGTCCCAGGCGGGCACGGCGCGCGCGGCGGGGTTGCCGAGAAAGGGGCGCATCTCCTCGGGCAGCACGGCGGCGATCTTGGCGAGCAAATCCTCGGCGGCGCGCGCCAGGCTCTCGTCGGCATGGCCCGCGACCCAGGTGGCGCCGAGCGCGACGGCATCGATCTCGTCGGTGGTGAGCATCAGCGGCGGCAGGTCGAACCCGCTTTCGAGGACATAGCCGACGCCCGCCTCGCCGCGGATCGGCACGCGCTGGCCGATCAGCGCGGCGATGTCGCGATAGACCGAGCGCTTCGACGTCTCGAGCTCGGCCGCGATCGCATCGGCGGTCACCGGGCGCGGTGTGCGCCGGAGGATCTGGACGATCTGGAAGAGGCGATCTGCCTTGCGCATTTTGTTTTCCCTGGGCCGGCACCGCCATATCTACTGCCATGCTGCTGACACCATGCTGGCAGCAGCATGGCAGTAGGTCGAGTCCCGTGAGTTCAAACGGGAGCTAGGAAATGACGACGAAGACCTATCATGGCAGCTGCCACTGCGGTGCGGTGACCTTCGAGGCGGACATCGATCTCGCGGCGGGCACGGGCAAGTGCAACTGCACCTATTGCCGCAAGCGCCGCAACTGGGGGGCGCTGCTCAAGCCCGACCAGTTCCGCCTGCTCTCGGGCGAGGAGGCGCTGGGCGAATATCAGTTCGGCACCAAGAGCGGGCACCATCGCTTCTGCAAGACCTGCGGCATCGCGCCGTTCGGCTCCGGCTATGTCGAGGAGATTGGCGGGGCCTTTGTCTCGGTGCAGGTGCTCTGCCTCGACGACGTGCCGCTCGAGGAACTGGAGGCGGCGCCGGTCAACTATGCCGACGGGCTGCACAATGCCTGGTGGCAGGAGCCGGCGGAGAAGGCGATCCTTTAGGTCCGGGCCGGAGACGAGCCCGATTCCCGTCATCCCGGCCTTGCGCCGGGATCCCGCTGCTTCCTGCGCTGTCGAGATAGCGGGACTCCGGCGCGAGGCCGGGGTGACGAGGCAGGAATATGACTTCCCAACCCAGGCTAGCCACGGATGTGCTGTTTTGGGCCCTGGATCCCCGCCTTCGCGGGAATGACGCGGGAGAGAAAGCAAAAGGCCGGGGCGCGAACCCCGGCCTTTCTTCCTGCGGAGCGCGGTGGCTCAGAAGCCGGCGCTGAGCGTGACGAACGCCTGGCGCGGAGCCGAGGAGTGGAACACCAGCACCGTGCCCGTCGCATCGTCCGGCGCGAAGACGCTGCTGTCGAAGTTCGATGCGTAGCGCTTGTTGGTCAGGTTGGTGACGTTCAGCGCCAGCTTGAGGTCCTTCACATAGGCGAAGGAGCCATAGTCGTAGCTGATGCCCAGATCGAAGGTGGTGTAGCCGCCAAAGCTCTGGTCGTTGGTGTAGGTATAATAGCGGCGGCCGGTATACTTGCCCTGCAGCGAGGCCGAGAGGCCGCCCTGCTTCACGGTCAGCACGCTGGCGAGCATCGTCTTCGGCGTGTCGACCTGCTGCTTGCCCGCGGTGAGCTTGACCACGCAGGTGGTGGTGCACCAGTTGAGATTCTCGTCATAGGTCGACTTGTTGAACGAGGCCGAATTGTACCAGCTCAGCCACGGCGTCGGCTTCCACAGCACGCCAAGCTCGGCGCCCTTGCTGGTGACGCTGCCGGCATTGTGGAAGCTGTTGCCGCAGCCCGGGTTCTGCTGCTGGTTGGTCGGGCAGGGATTATACTGGAGCAGGCGGTTGTCGAACTTGACGTAATAGCCGCTCAGCGCGACCTGCAGCGGGCCGCTGACATAGCGATAGCCGCCCTCGACGCTCTTCGACGTCTCCGGCTTCAGATACTTGCCCTGCGCGTCCCACACGGCCTGCGAGACCGACTGGGGGCCGAGCTTGAAGCCGCCCTGGAACATGGCCATGTTCTCGGCATAGCTGGCGAACAGCTCATGGCCGGGCGCGACCTGCCAGTGCACGCCGACTTCCGGCAGGAAATTGTCCTTGGCCACCAGCGTGCCGCTGGCGAACTGGCTGGAGGCGGGCGGCGCCGCGACGGCGATGCCGCGGATCGCCCGGGCGTCCGACTTGGAATAGGTGCTCTTGAAGCCGAAATCGATGCTCAGCGCATCGTCGAACAGGCGCACCGTGTCCTGCACGTAGAACTGGTGCGTCTTCCAGCGCGTCTCCTGCACCCATTGCGAGGTGTTGGGCTGGCCGACCAGATACTGGGCCAGGCTGAACGGCCCGGTGACGTTGGTCCAGATGTAGCGCGCGGCGCTGCTGGTATTGTCCTCGATCCACAGGCCGGCCTGGAACTCGTTGAAGGCGACCTTCCAGTTGACGCTCGCCAGCACGCCGGTGCGGTCGATCGTGTAGCGGGTGTCGCGGATCTGGACCGGCACGTCGTCGGCCGTGGTCGTGGTGCCCTGGTTGGACAGGCCGGTGATGAAGTTGTTGCCGGCGCCCTTGTCGTTGTGATGATAGACCTGGGTACGGACGCTCAGATTCTTCGCCAGCTCGAACTCGCCGGCCAGGTAGAAGAGATTGTCGTTGCGCAGGATCTGGCCGTTGGTGAAGGTGACGTCGGCATTCTTCTGCGGTGCGGGCGCGGCGGCGCACTTGTACGGCGTGGTGGTCACCGTGCAGGCGGCGACGCCGACATAGGCCTGCCAGTTCGGCGCATAGCCGCCCCAGTCCCAGCCGAGGCGGTTCAGCATGTCCTTCGACAGATAGGCGTCGTCGGCCTGGTTGGTGCGCGAGAGATCGGCGAAGGCGGTGATCCTGATGCCGTCGGCCTTGTATTGGACCTTGGCGTTGAGCTGCTTGCCGGTCGACTTGTTATAGGCCGGCTGGTTCACGAACAGGTCCTGCTCGACATATTGGCCGGAGACATAGGCCGAGAAGCCGCCATGCTCGCCGGTGTCGAGGCGCACGAAGGTGCGCACGCTGTTCTCGCTGCCGACCGTCTGGCTGACGGCCAGCGCCGCGTCCTTGCTCGGATCGCGGCTCACATAGGTGAGCGCGCCGCCCAGGTTGCTGGTCGAGGGAATGGCGAGGCCGGCGATGCCGGTGGCGAGATCGGCGCGGCCGAGATTCTCGGAGATCAGCGCGCGGCTGATCGTGAGGCCGTTATAGTTGTTATAGGCGCCGTCGCCGAGCGGCATGCCGTCCAGCGTATAGCCGAGATGGGTGGTGTTGAAGCCGCGGACCTGCAGCGACAGCGACTGCTCGTTGACGCCCAGCGCGTCGATCGACTGCGCCATCACGCCCGGCAGGAAGTTCAGCGCCTTCTGGACGCTGGTGCCCGGCGGCAGCAGGTCGAGATTCTGCGGCACCAGCGTCGAGACCGAGCGGGTCTGGCCGCTGCCGATGACGACGATCTCGTCGCCGCCATCGCCGTCATTGGCATCGACGACTGCGGCGGGGGCGGCGCTGTCCTGCGCATGCGCGATGGGCGCGAGCGTGACGAGGGCGGCCGAGGCCATCAGAAATGCATATGCGTGGCCATGGCGCAGCCGGCGCGAAAAATCGGTCATGATCATTCCCATCCCAGCGGCCGGAGGGCCGCTCCCATGCGAGCCGCTAGGCAGGGTTCGCGTCGGTATCGTTACGAGTGTGCGTCGTTTCGGTGACGATCCACGAAGCTCGGTTTGTGTTGCCGATCGGCAACGATCGTGCAGGATGCGGCCGGGAACAGGGAGGAGGCGGTATGCGTCGTTCGGTGGGATATGGGCTGGCCGGCTTGCTCGTGCTGGGGGGCGGGGCGCCCGCATCGGCGGATACGCCGCCGGTGAATCTGGAGCCGGCGGTGCGCGCGGCGATGGCCGAGACCGGCGCCAGGGGCGTGGCGATCGCGCAGATCGCGGACGGCAAGGTCGTCGCGGTGCGGACCTATGGCGCGCGCAACGCGAAGGGCGATCCGCTGACCGCCGACACCATTATGTACGGCGCGTCGCTGACCAAGGCGGTGTTCGGCTATCTGGTCGCCCAGCTCGCGGCCGAGGGGAAGCTCGACCTCGACGCACCGATCGCGGCGATGCTGCCCAAGCCGATCCCCGACTATGGCAATCTGGATGCCTATGGGCGCTGGGGCGACCTGGCCGGCGACGAACGCTGGCGGCGGGTGACGCCGCGCCAGGTGCTCAACCACGCGACCGGCTTTGCCAATTTCGCGTTCCTCGAGCCCGACGGGAAGCTGCGCTTCCACTTCGATCCGGGCAGCAACTACGGCTATTCGGGCGAGGGCATCTCGCTGCTCCAGTTCGGTGTCGAGAAGGGGCTTGGGCTGGGCGTGGAGGCGGAGTTGCAGCGGCGCTTCTTCCGGCCGCTCGGCATGAGCCGGACCAGCCTGATCTGGCAGGACGGCTTCGGCACAAACCTGGCGGACGGCTGGGACGCGCAGGGCAAGCCCGAGCCGCATGACGACCGCAGCCGGGTGCGCGCGGCGGGATCGATGGACACGACGATCCACGACCTGGCGATCATGACCGCGGCGATGGCGCGCGGCTATGGCCTGCCGAAGCGGTGGCGCGTCGAATATGCCCGCGGCACCCAGGCGATTGCGAGCAAGACGCAGTTCCCGACCCTGAACAATCCGGCCGGGCCGGGCGAGGGGACCGACGCGAAGGCGGCGCTGGGCGTGATCGCCTTTGCCGGGCCGCAGGGGCCGGGCTGGTTCAAGGGCGGCCATAACGACGTGACCGCCAATACGATGGTCTGTCTCGAGCGGGGGCGGCGCTGCGTGCTGATCCTGGGCAATGACGTGCGGATCGAGCGGGCCTTCCCGAAGCTGGTCCGCGCCGCGCTGGGCGAGACGGGCGTGCCGTATCGCTGGGAATATGGGTTCGGGGATTAGGTTGAGAACCCAAATAAGTATTTGATCTTTCACCGTCATCCCGGCCTTGAGCTGGGATCCCGCTTCTTCTTGCGCTGGCGAGACAGCGGGACCCCGGCTCAAGGCCGGGGTGACGAAGGAGGAATATGAGTCCTCAACCTAGGACGAGGCCCCGAGCAAGCCCTTGAAACTATGCCCGTCACCCCCGCCTTCGCGGGGATGACGGGTGAAGGGGGCGGTTGAAGGGATAGCGGGGATGACGCCGGAGAATATGAGTCCTCACCCCAGGGCCCGCTAGTTCGCGCCCGGCGCTTCCTTCGCGAAGGCCAGCGCGACCATGCGCCAGCCCCGGGGCGTTCGGATCATCAGCGCGCGATCGGTCCATTCGCTGCCGTCGGTGCCGCGAAAGGACCAGCGGGCCGTGCCGATGCCGCCGCGCGCGTCGACGACCAGCGAGGTCGGCACCGCCGGGCTGCCGCTGGAGGCGGCCCTTCGGGCGACGTAGCGCGCCTGCCATTCCCCGAGCGTCGCCGCGACGAGCTCGCCGCCGTCGACCGTCATCACCAGCGCCCGCGGATCGATGCTCTCGGCCAGGAGCCGGTCGTCCCAGGCGCGATCCGCGGCGAGCTTGGTGCGGACGACCTGCCGCACGCCCGCATCGCCGGCTGCATCCGGGCGGGCACCCGCCTCGCAGACCTTGCCGACGATCCGCCAGCCCCCGGCCAGCCGGGCGAGCAGCAGATAGTCGACATATTCCGTCTGGCCGCGCACCGCGACCGCGCGCGCCACCGACGTGGTGGCGCCGCTGTCGATCCAGGCGATGCTGGTGGCGATCGGGCCGACGGCCGGCCCGGCGGTGCGCATGCGCTGCTTCCATTCGCCCTGGCTCGTCGCCCGGATCGCCGCGCCGTCGGCGCAATACATGATCGCGCTCGGCTGGAACGCGGCCGCCAGTTGCGCCGGATCGTTCGCCGCGACGGCGGCGCCATAGGCGCGGACCGCCGCATCCGGTGTCGCGAAGCCCGATGCGAGCATGGCCGCGAACGCCGCAATCATCGTCAACATCGCGCACTCTCCCTTGCCCGCCGGCATAGCGATCTTCCGATTGTTCCGATATTCGTAAGCTTGGCCATGATCATTCGGGAAAACGGAATGAAGATCGACTTGCGCCGTGCCGCCGCCTTCCATGCCGTCGCCCGTGCGGGCGGGATCAATGCGGCGGCGCGGATCGAGGGCAGGTCGCCGCCGTCGATCCATGCCGATTTCCGGCGGTTCGAGCGCGATGCGGGCGTGGTACTCGCCGAGCGGGTCGGGCGCCGCCTGCGGCTGACGCCCGAGGGGCGCGCCCTGTACGAAGCGATCGACCGGGCGCTCGCCGAGGTCGCGCATGCCGCCGAGCAGGTCCGCAGCGAGGCTCCGGCGGCGGTGCCGCTGCGTATCGGCTGCGTCACCGGCTTCGGCCGGTACCGCCTGGCCCCCCGGCTGTTCCGCGACGCCGAGCCGGCCCGGCGCATCGTCTTTCGCATGGGTTCGCACGACCAGATCCTCGGCTGGCTCGGCGCCGGCGTGATCGACCTGGGCATCACCTATCGCGGCGTGGTGGCCGCGCCGATCGAAAGCGTCGCGGTGGCCGAGGAAACGCTATGGCTGGTCGGCGCGCCGGACGGCCGGCCGACGCGCGAATGCCTCTCCCAGGCGCCGTGCATCGCCTATGACGAATATGAATATGTGTTCGGGCACTGGTTCGACCAGGTGCTGGCGGCGCAGCCGGCCGGCCTGACGGTCCGCGACCATTGCAACGAGCTGGAGGAAGCGCTGCTCAGCGTGCGTGCCGGCCGCGGCTTCACCATCGCGCCCGAGGACGCCGCCCGTGCCTTCGGCTTCGCGCCCTGCGGGCCGGTGGCGCGCAACACGCTGATATTGTGCGCCATGGGCAATCGCCTGGCTTCGGACGATGCCCGATGGATCGCCGGGCTGGCCGGGCGCCCGGCCGACTAGGCTCCGGCCGCCGTCAGCCGGTCCAGCTGCGCGCGGCTGAGCGCCACGTCCCAGCTTCCCACCAGCTCCTCGACCTGGGCGAGCGAAGTCGCGCTGGCGATCGGCGCCGTCACGCCCGGCTGCGCCGCGACCCAGGCCAGGGCGATCCGGGCGAGGGTGGCGCCGGTCTCGGCCGCGACTTCGTCCATGGCGGCGAGGACGGCGGGGCCCTTGCCCTGCATGAACGCCGTCATCCGGCCGCCGCGCACGCTCTTCCCGAGATCCGCCTCGGAGCGATACTTGCCGGTGAGATAGCCCGAGGCGAGCCCGTAATAGGGCACGCAGCCGATATTATACTCGACGCACAGATCCTGGAGCTCGCCCTCGAACTTGTGGCGGCTGACCAGGTTATACTCGTTCTGCAGCGCCCGATAATGCGGCAGGCCGTCGCGCGTGGCGATGTCGAGCGCGGACTTCAGGCGGGCGGCATGGAAGTTCGACGCGCCGATCGCCCGGATCTTGCCGGCCCGGATCAGCCTGTCGAAAGCGGCGAGCACTTCTTCCTGCGGCACCGCCTCGTCGTCCTGATGCGCGAAATACAGGTCGATCGTCTCGACGCCGAGGCGCTTCAGCGACGCGTCGCAGGCGGCGGCGATGCGCGCGGGCGCGAGCTTCGAGCCGCCCTCGCCGTCGAGCATGCCGACCTTGGTCGCGACCTTCACCTTGCCGTGCTTGCCCGAGGTGCGGAGCCATTCGCCGATGATCGCCTCGGATTCGCCGCCGCGATGCCCGGGGACCCAGGCCGAATAGACGTCGGCGGTGTCGATCAGCGCGCCGCCGGCTTCGGCGAAGCGATCGAGCACCGCGAAGCTGATCGCCCGGTCGGCGGTCCAGCCGAAGACGTTGCCGCCCAGGATCAGCGGCGGCGTCTCGATGCCGCTCGTGCCCAGTTCCCGCCTGATCATTCCACCGCTCCGTTGGACTGGCTGGCATTCACGTCGATCGCGGCCGCCGCCGCGTCGAGCTGGCGGGACTCGCCTGCGCTCAAGCCACCTTGCGCGTCATCGGATCCGCCGCGGCCGCAGGCGGCGAGAGCGAGCAGGAGGAGGAGAGGGGCGAGCCGCATGGATCAGTCGGTGATCTCGTCGCCCGAGCCTTCGCCGGCGGCATTGCCGACCGGCACGGCCTGGTCGTAATTGCTCTCGGCGGCGCCGAACGCCGCATTCTCGGCGGCGTTCACGTCGCCCACCGCCTCGCCCATGGTGTTGCTGTCGCCCGCGACCGCTTCATTGGCCTCGGCCGCTTCGTTCTTCGCCTTGTTGCCGCAGGCCGAAAGCCCGAGCAGCGCGACGGCCGCGAGCGGGAGGATGAGCGCCTTGCGCATGGATTGCGTCCCCTTTGCCGGAATGTTCGGGCAAGGGCTAACCGAGGGAGTGACTCGCGCGCAAGGCGCATGCGGTGCGTTGACCGCATATAAAGATATCTTTATATCTATAACCGCCGTGCAGAACGCCCTCGCCATCTTCCGTGCCCTTGCCGATTCGACGCGGCTGCGCATCCTTGCGCTGGTCCGCTCGATGGAGCTGAGCGTGGGCGAGCTGGCGCAGGTGCTGGGGCAGAGCCAGCCGCGTGTCTCGCGCCACGTGAAGATCCTGTGCGACGCCGGGCTGCTCGAGCGGCGCAAGGAAGGCAGCTGGGTGTTCGTCGGCCTGGGCGCCCCGGCCAGGGTGGAGCCGATGCTCGCCGCGCTCGATGCCTGGAACGAAGTCGATCACTGGATGGTCGCCGACGAGGCGCGGCTCGCCGCGGTGCGCGCGGACCGGGCGAGCGCGGCGGCGGACTGGTTCGAGAACAATGCCGGCGAATGGGATGCGATCCGCTCGCTCCACGTCGCCGAGAGCGAAGTCGAGGCGGCGATGGCCGCGGCGCTGGGGGATGCGGCGGTCGGCTATCTTGTCGATATCGGCACCGGCACCGGGCGCATGCTCGAGCTGTTCGCGCCGCGTGCCGAGCGCGCGCTGGGGATCGACCGGTCGAGCGAGATGCTGCGTCTTGCGCGCGCCAAGCTTTCCGAGCAGGGGCTGGCCAATGCCGAGCTGCGGCAGGCGGACCTTTATGCGCTGCCGCTGCAGGACGGCGGGGCGGACCTCGCGATCCTGCACCATGTGCTCCATTTTGCGCAGCAGCCGGGCGCCGCGATCGGCGAGGCGGCGCGGGTGCTGGCGCCGGGCGGGCGGCTGCTCATCGCCGATTTCGCCCCGCACGAGCGCGAGGAGCTGCGGCAGAAGGACGCGCATACGCGGCTGGGCTTCTCCGACGAGCAGGTGCTCGGCTGGTTCGAGGCGCATGGGCTCGCGCCGGTGAAGGTGGAGACGCTGGAGGGCGGCGAGCTGACGGTGAAATTATGGCTCGGTCGCAAGACCGGCGAAGCGAAGCAAGGGGTGAAGGCCGCATGACTATCCTGGACCCGCTGGCGGCGCCGCTGTTCGCGGACGTGGCGGGCGATATCGATGTTAGCTTCGAATTCTTCCCGCCCAAGACGGAGAAGATGGAGGAGACGCTGTGGGAATCGATCGAGACGCTGAGCCCGCTGGGGCCGCGCTTCGTCTCGGTGACCTATGGCGCCGGCGGCTCGACTCGCGAGCGCACCCACAACACGGTGGCGCGGATCGCCCGCGAGACGGCGATCCCGGCGGCGGCGCACCTCACCTGCGTCGAGGCGACCCGGGAGGAGATCGACCAGGTCGCGCGCGACTATTGGGCGGCCGGCGTGCGCCACATCGTGGCGCTGCGCGGCGATCCGCCCCGGGCGGGCGAGAAGTACCACACCCATCCCGGCGGCTATGAAAATGCCGCGGACCTGGTGGCGGGGCTGCGCAAGCTGCATCCCTTCGAGATATCGGTCGCGGCCTATCCCGAATGCCATCCGGATTCGCCGACCCAGGTGGCGGACCTCGACAATCTGAAGCGCAAGATCGACGCGGGCGCGACCCGGGCGATCACCCAGTTCTTCTTCGAGCCCGAGACTTTCCTGCGCTTTCGCGACGACGCGGCCAAGGCGGGGATCGACGCGGAGATCGTGCCGGGCATCATGCCGGTGATGAGCTTCGCCAGCGTGGTGCGCATGTCGGGCATGTGCGGCACCCAGGTGCCGGGCTGGATGGAGCGGCTGTTCGATGGGCTGGACGATCATCCCGCCGCCCGCCAGCTGGTGGCGGCGACGCTGGCGGCGGAACTGTGCCGCAAGCTCTATGCCGGCGGGGTGCGCCAGTTCCACTTCTACACGCTCAACCGGGCCGAGCTGAGCTACGCGATCTGCCACCTGCTGGGCGTGCGGCCGAAGGTGGCGGCGCTCGTAGGGGCGTAGATTTCGTTCCTCCCCGGCGCGGGGAGGGGGACCGCGACGCGCAGCGGCGTGGTGGAGGGGGCCCTCCACCAGCGGAAAGCCAGGCGGAGGGCCCCCTCCACCAGCCCGCGGCTGGTCTCCCTCCCCGTGCCGGGGAGGAACTAGGAATGAATATGACTGCACGCGAGAAACTGCTGGCCGAAGCCGCCAGGCGCATCCTGATCACCGACGGGGCGTTCGGCACCGAGATCCAGAACTGGAAGCTCGACGAGGCCGCCTATGCCGGCGATCTGGGGCTGAGCCACGACCAGAAGGGCAATAACGACATCCTCGCGCTGACCATGCCCGAGGTGCCGGCATCGATTCACCGCGCCTATTTCGAGGCGGGGGCGGACATTGCCGAGACCAACACCTTCTCGGCCAACCGCATCAGCCAGGCCGATTACGGCGCCGAGCATCTGGTGCGCGAGATCAATGTGGAGAGCGCTCGGCTGGCCCGCTCGATCGCCGACGAGTTCGAGGCCAGGGACGGCCGCCCGCGCTTCGTGGCGGGCGCGCTGGGGCCGACCAACAAGACGCTGTCGCTGAGCCCGGACGTCAACGATCCCGGCTATCGCGAGATCGACTTCGACTATCTGAAGGACGTGTATCGCGAGCAGATCGACGCGCTGGTCGAGGGCGGGATCGACTTCGTGCTGATCGAGACGGTGTTCGACACGCTCAACGCCAAGGCCGGGATCATGGCGGCGATCGAGGCGGGCGAGGCGCTGGGCCGCGACTTGCCGATCATGCTGTCGATGACGCTGACCGACCTGAGCGGGCGCAACCTTTCCGGCCATACGGTGGAGGCCTTCTGGCATGCGGTGCGCCATGCGCGGCCGGTGACGATCGGGCTCAACTGCTCGTTCGGCGCCGAGCAGCTGCGCCCGCACGTCAAGACGCTGTCGGCGCTCTGCGACACGCTGATCATGGTCTATCCGAACGCCGGCCTGCCCAACGAGCTGGGCGCCTATGACGAGCTGCCCGCGACGACGGCGGGGCTGGTCAAGGAATGGGCCGATGCGGGGCAGGTGAACATCCTGGGCGGCTGCTGCGGATCGACGCCCGCGCATATCGGCGCGATCGCGAAGGCGGTGGAGGGGCTGCCGGCCCGGCCGATCCCGACGCCGGAGGTGCGGACGCGGCTGGCCGGGCTCGAGCCCTTCACCATGGGCGCATGAGCATGGCCGGGGTGCAGGCATGGCGGGTCCGCGAGGCGGGCGCGAGCGACGTCGCCGCGCTGTCGCTGGTGGCGGGCGCCACTTTCCTCGAGACCTTCGCGGGCGTGCTGCCCGGCGACGCGATCGTCGCGCATTGCGCCAATGCCTATGCGCCCGCGCGCTTCGCCGATTATTTCGCGAAAGGCAGCCGGGCCTGGATCCTGGAGGCGGCGCCGGGTGGCGCGCCGGTCGGCTTTGCGCAGCTCGCCACGCCCGACCTGCCCGGCGCCGGGCCGGGCGATATCGAGCTCAAGCGCATCTACCTGCTTTCCCGCTTCCACGGCTCGGGCGCGGGCGCGGCGCTGATGGCGGCGGCGGTAGCCGGCGCGGCCGGCCATGCGCGGCTGCTGCTCGGCGTCTATGTGCACAATGCCCGCGCGCTCACCTTCTACCGCAAGCAGGACTTCGTGCCCGTGGGCGAGCGCCGCTTCGACGTGGGCGGACAGCTTTTCGACGACGTGGTGCTGGCGCGCCCGCTCGCGGGCTGAACCTTTGAACAGAAAAGAGCAATGACCAACACTCCCTCCTCCACCAGCTTCGTCAATGTCGGCGAGCGCACCAACGTCACCGGCTCGGCGGCGTTCAAGAAGCTCATCATGGCCGGCGACTATGCCAGGGCCGTGGAGGTCGCGCGGCAGCAGGTCGAGAACGGCGCGCAGGTGATCGACGTCAACATGGACGAGGGCCTGCTCGACGCGCACGAGGCGATGACCACCTTCCTCAAGCTCATCGCCGCCGAGCCCGATATCGCGCGCGTGCCGGTGATGATCGACTCGTCGAAATGGGACGTGATCGAGGCGGGCCTGAAATGCGTCTCGGGCAAGCCGATCGTCAACTCGATCAGCATGAAGGAAGGCGTCGACCAGTTCCTCGAGCATGCGCGCAAGTGCATGGCGTACGGCGCCGCCGTGGTCGTGATGGCGTTCGACGAGACCGGCCAGGCCGATACCCAGGCGCGCAAGATCGAGATCTGCGAGCGCGCCTACAAGCTGCTGGTCGGCATCGGCTTCCCGCCCGAGGACATCATCTTCGATCCCAACGTCTTCGCGGTGGCGACGGGCATCGAGGAGCACAATAATTACGGCGTCGACTTCATCGAGGCGACGCGCGAGATCAAGAAGCGCTGCCCGCATTGCCACATCTCGGGCGGTCTCTCGAACCTGAGCTTCTCGTTCCGCGGCAACGAGCCGGTGCGCAAGGCGATGCACTCGGTGTTCCTATACTATGCCATCCCGGCGGGCATGGACATGGCGATCGTCAATGCCGGCCAGCTCGACGTCTATGACCAGATCGAGCCGGCGCTGCGCCAGGCCTGCGAGGACGTGATCCTCAACAAGGATGCCGAGGCCGGCGACCGGCTCGTCGCGCTGGCCGAGAAGTTCAAGGGCACCGATGCGGTGGCCGAGAAGCAGGCGGCGGAGTGGCGCGGCTGGCCGGTCGAGAAGCGGCTGGAGCATGCGCTGGTCAAGGGCATCGACGCGCATGTCGTCGAGGATACCGAGGAATGCCGCGCGGCGCTGGCCGAGCGGGGCGCGCGCCCGATCGAAGTGATCGAGGGGCCGCTGATGGACGGCATGAACGTGGTCGGCGACCTGTTCGGCTCGGGCAAGATGTTCCTGCCCCAGGTGGTGAAGTCCGCCCGGGTGATGAAGAAGGCGGTGGCGCATCTGATGCCCTTCATCGAGGCCGAGAAGCAGGCTGGCGCCAAGGCCAAGGGCCGGGTGGTGATGGCGACGGTGAAGGGCGACGTCCACGATATCGGCAAGAACATCGTCGGCGTCGTGCTCCAGTGCAACGGCTTCGAAGTGATCGACATGGGCGTGATGGTGCCCTGGGCCGACATCCTGAGGGCCGCCAACGAGAATGACGCGGACATGATCGGCCTGTCCGGCCTGATCACGCCGAGCCTGGACGAGATGGTGACGGTCGCCGAGGAGATGCAGCGCGCGCGGATGACGATGCCGCTGCTGATCGGCGGCGCGACCACCAGCCGGGTGCACACCGCGCTGCGGATCGAGCCGGCCTATACCGGCCCGGTGGTCCATGTGCTCGACGCCAGCCGCGCGGTGGGCGTGGCGACCGCGCTCGTCTCCGATACCCAGCGCGACGATTATGTCGCCAGGGTCGCGGCCGAATATGAGCAGGTCCGCCAGGCGCGCGCCGGGCGCGGGCAGAGCGAGCTGCTGCCGCTCGCCAAGGCCCGCGACAATGGGTTCGAGGCGGACATGCGCCTCAAGCCGGGCAAGCCGCGCATGCCGGGCGTGCACGAGTTTCCCGACTGGGACCTGAAGGACCTGCGCAGCTATATCGATTGGACGCCCTTCTTCCGCGCCTGGGAGCTGGCGGGCAATTATCCGGCGATCCTGGAGGACGCGGTGGTCGGCGAGAGCGCGACCAGCCTGTTCGCCGACGCGCAGAAGATGCTCGACCGGATCGTCGAGGAGAAATGGCTCACCGCGCGCGGCGTCGCCGGGCTGTGGCCGTGCCGCCGGAAGGACGACGACATCATCGTCCATGTCGACGACGAGGAGCATGTCTCGCTGCCGATGCTGCGCCAGCAGATCGCCAAGCGCGAGGGCCGGGCGAACATGTGCCTGGCCGATTTCATCGATACCCAGGGCGACTGGATCGGCGGCTTCGCGGTGGGCATCCATGGCATCGAGCCGCATCTCGCGCGCTTCAAGAACGCGATCGACGATTATAGCGACATCCTGCTCAAGGCGCTGGCCGATCGCCTGGCCGAGGCGTTCGCCGAGCGGCTGCACCAGTTCGTCCGCACCTCGCTCTGGGGCTATGCCGAGGGCGAGCAGCTGACCAACGAGGCGTTGATCAGGGAGGACTATCGCGGCATCCGCCCGGCACCTGGCTATCCGGCCTGCCCCGAGCACAGCCTGAAGCCGATCCTGTTCAAGATGCTCGACGCGCACAAGCGCACCGGCATCTCGCTGACCGAGAGCTTCGCGATGCTGCCCACCGCGGCGGTCTCGGGCTTTTATTTCGGCCATCCCCAGGCCGAATATTTCGGCGTGGCGCGGATCGGGCAGGATCAGCTGGCGGACTATGCCGGGCGGCGCGGCGTCGACCTGGAGCAGGCGACGCGCTGGCTGCGGCCGAACCTGGACTAGGGTCGGGATTCGATTGGCAACCCCCCGTCATCCCCGCGCGGGCGGGGATGACGAAATGAGGGGCCGCTCTCGAAATCGGCGATCCATATGCATTCCCGACCCGAACCGGCCGCGGCACGGTTCAGGGCTGGGTATAGGCGCCCTTGGTCCAGCCCTGGGTGCCGGCGTCGTTGCAATATTCGGTCGTGACGTTCTGGTTGGTCACATAGAGGCGGATATGCTCGCCCTGCGAATCCTGCCAGACCGTCACCGAGGCCTGCGAGCCGGGAAAGGTGGCGCCGGCGGTCCAGCCATTGCCGTCGTTGCAGCGCTCGCTGATCGTGTAGCCGTCGCTCGAATAGACGCGGATGTGCAGCGCGTGCGCGCTGTCGAACCAGCTTGCGGCGCAGGTGCTGATCGGAAAGCTCGGATTGTCTCCAGACATGGGCATCCCCTTTTGCGGCTCGCGTCCCCTGAGGCGAACCACGGAGAGGCTCCCGCGTAAGCCGCGCCCGCGCAATCGGCATTCGGTCCGGATCGGTGCGGCCCCGGCGCATCGATCTGGGTTGGTTCGGGATCGCGCGCTATCTGATAGCATCGCGCGTTCGTCACCATGCCGGAGCCTGCATGACCGCCAGCAGACAGGAAGAAACCTCGGTCGCGAAGAAGCTGGGCCCGGGCCTGATCACCGGCGCGGCGGACGACGATCCCAGCGGCATCGCCACTTATTCCCAGGCCGGCGCGCAATTCGGCTATGGGCTGATGTGGACGATGGTGCTCACCTATCCGCTGATGACGGCGGTGCAGCTGGTGAGCGCGCATATCGGCCGGGTGACCGGGCGCGGGCTGGCCCGCAACATGCGCGAGGTGCTGCCCCGCTGGCTGCTCACCCTGCTCGTTGGGATCCTGTTCGTCGCCAACACGATCAACATCGGTGCCGACATCGCCGCGATGGGCGACGCGGCGCAGCTGGTCCTGGGCTGGGGCGACCATGGGTTCACGATCTTCTTCGCGCTGCTCTGCCTCGTGCTGCAGGTCTTCATTTCCTATCATCGCTATGCGCATGTGCTGAAATGGCTGACCCTGTCGCTGTTCGCCTATGTCGCGGTGATGCTGGTGGTGCATGTCGACTGGGCCGCCGCCGCGACGGGGCTGGTGGTGCCCCGGATCGACGGGCCCCAGGCGATCGCCACGGTGGTGGCGATCTTCGGCACCACGATCAGCCCCTATCTCTTCTTCTGGCAGGCCGCGCAGGAAGTGGAGGAAGTCGAGGATCATGACGGAGCCCGGCCGCTCACCGAGGCACCGGAGCAGGCGCCCGGCGAGATCCGGCGGATGCGGATCGACACTTTCATCGGCATGGCCTTTTCCAACCTGATCGCGCTGGCGATCATCGTGGCGACGGCCGCGACGCTGCACGTGCAGGGCGTGACCAGGATCGACACCGCCGCCGACGCCGCCCAGGCGCTGAAGCCGGTGGCGGGCAATTTCGCCTTCGCGCTGTTCGCGATCGGCATCATCGGCACCGGGCTGCTCGCGGTGCCCGTGCTGGCCGGATCGGCGGCCTTTGCGGTGGGCGACGCGCGCGGCTGGCGCTGCGGCCTGGAATACAAGGTGAAGGAGGCGCCGGGCTTCTACGGCGTGATCGCGCTGGCGACGCTGCTCGGCATCGGGCTCGACTGGTCGGGCATCCCGCCGATCCAGGCGCTGTTCTGGAGCGCGGTGGTCAATGGCTTCGCGGCGGTGCCGATCATGGCGGTGATGATGGTGATCGCGACGCGGCGTGGCGTGATGGGCGCCTTCCGCATCCACGGCCCGCTGCTCTGGTTCGGCTGGGCGGCGACGCTGGTGATGGGCGCGGCGGCGGTGGCGATGCTGGTGTGGCGATGAGGCGGCACCCGTCTTGCCGCGCCCTTGCGAGCCGCTAAGCTCGCGCGCAAATCATGGGAGGGGACCCAATGGCGGAGCCGACGGGCAAGGATATCCGGCTGGTGATCGGCGCATCGTCGCTGGGCACCATCTTCGAATGGTATGACTTCTTCATCTGGGGCACGCTGACCGCCACCGGCATCCTCCAGCACACTTTCTTTCCCGCGGGCAACGATGTGCTGGCGAGCCTGCTCGCCTGGGCGGCATTCGCGGTCGGCTTCGGTTTCCGGCCGCTGGGCGCGGTGCTGTTCGGCTATCTGGGCGACAGGATGGGGCGGAAATACACCTTCCTCGTCACCATCACCGTGATGGGCCTGGCCACGGCCGGCATCGGCCTGGTGCCGAGCTATGCCGCGATCGGCATCGCGGCGCCGCTGCTGATCCTGCTGATGCGCGTGGCGCAGGGGCTGGCGCTGGGCGGCGAATATGGCGGGGCGGCGATCTATGTCGCCGAGCATTCGCCGGGCGGGCGCGCCGGCTTCCACACCAGCTTCATCCAGGCGAGCGTGGTCGGCGGCTTCATCCTGAGCCTGGCGGTGGTGCTCGCCTTCAAGGCGCCGATGCCCGCCGCGACCTGGGAGGCATGGGGCTGGCGCCTGCCCTTCCTCTTCTCGATCCTGCTGCTCGCCGTGTCCTTGTGGATGCGCCTGAAGCTTTCCGAGAGCCCGGTGTTCAAGGCGATCAAGGACGCCGGCGAGACGGCCAGCAACCCGTTCGTCGAGAGCTTCACCTATCCGGGCAACCTGCCCCGGCTCTTCGTCGCGCTGTTCGGCATCGCGGCGGGGCTGACGGTGATCTGGTACACTTCGATGTTCTCGGTGCTCTCCTTCCTCACCGGACCGATGCGGATGGACCCGACCACCGCGCAGCTCATCTGCGGCGGCTCGGCGCTGGCGGGATGCGGCTTCTTCATCCTGTTCGGCCACCTCTCCGACCGGATCGGGCGCAAGAAGCCGATCGTGATCGGCTATGCGCTGACGCTGGTGCTGCTGTTCCCGTTGTTCTGGGCGATCGGCGGCGCGGCGAATCCGGAGCTGGCGGAGGCGGCGAAGCGTACCCCGGTGGTCGTGCGGGGTCCCGACTGCGCCTATGATCCCTTCGCCGCCAAGCAGGTGGACGCCTGTGGCCGGATCCTCGACCAGCTCTCGAAAAAGGGCATCGCCTACAAGACCGACCGGGCCGAGGCGGTGGTGGTGACGATCGGCGGCGTGCCGGTGACGGATGCCAGCCCCGCCGGGCTCGACGCCGCGCTGGCCGCGGCCGGCTACCGGCTGGAGCGCATCGTGCCGTCGGCGGGCAATGTCGCGGTGATCGTGCTGGCGATATTGGGGCTGATGGCGCTGGCCGGCGCGACCTATGGCCCGGTCGCCGCCCTGCTCAGCGAGATGTTCCCGAGCCGGATCCGCTATTCGTCCATGTCGATCCCCTATCATCTGGGCACCGGCTATTTCGGCGGCTTCCTGCCCTTCATCAGCCAGTATATCGTCGCGCGCACCGGCGATCCCTATGCGGGGCTGTGGTACACCATCGCCGTGGTGGCGATGGCGCTGCTGGTGACGCTGCTGGGCCTGCAGGAGACGGTCCCGCCGCGCCGGGCGAGGCACTAAGGGCATACCCATCCCCCGCAACGGCCATTGCGGGGACCGGGCGCAACTCCTAACCGCTGGGGGATGACTGCTCCCCTGCGCCTGCGGCTCGATGGTGCCGCGCTCGTCTCGAACTGGCGGCACCTGGCCAAGCTCAGCGGCACCGCCGCCTGTGGCGCGGCGATCAAGGCGAACGGCTATGGCCTGGGCGCGCGCGACGTGGCGGCGCGCCTGGCCGAGGCGGGATGCCGCGACTTCTTCGTGGCGACCTGGGCCGAGGCGGCGGCGCTGGCGGAGCTCGGCGTCGCGGTTTCGGTGCTGCACGGCGCGCGCGCGGAGGATCCGCCCGGCGCTCCCCATGCGCGGCCGGTGCTGAGCACGGCGGAGCAGGTGATGCGCTGGAAGCCGACGGGGCGGCCCTGCGACGTGATGGTCGATACCGGCATGAACCGGCTGGGCGTTTCGGCCGACGAGATCGGCGCGGGGCTGCTCGACGGGCTGGCGATCGAGACGCTGATGAGCCACCTTGTCTCGGCCGACGAGGATGTGCCGCTCAACGCCCGGCAGCTTGCGGCCTTCGCGGCGCTCAAGGGGCGGACGCAGGCGAAGCGCATGAGCCTGGCCAATTCGGCGGGCATCGCGCTCGGGGCCGACTATGCCTTCGATCTCACCCGGCCGGGCATCGCGCTCTATGGCGGCCGACAGCGGCCCGGGCACGACGCGATCCGTCAGGTCGCGACGCCGGAGGCGCAGATCCTCCAGCGCCGCCGGGTCCGTGCCGGCGACAGCGTCGGGTACAATGCGACCTGGACCGCGCCCGCCGATACCGAAGTGGCGATCCTCAACCTCGGTTATGCCGATGGCTATCTGCGCTGCTTCTCCGGCAAGGGATCGGCGATGGCCGGAGCCGTCGCCCTGCCGGTGCTCGGCCGTGTCTCGATGGACCTGACCGCGATCGACGTGACGGCGCTCCCCGGGCTTCGCGAGGGCGACTGGGTGGCGATGTCCTATGGCCTGCCCGAGACGGCGGCGTTGAGTGGCCTCTCGCAATATGAGCTGCTGACCGGGCTCGGCGGACGCTACGACCGGATCTGGGCATAAAAAAGGGCCGCCTGGTTAGAGGCGGCCCCGATAGTTGATCGGATCAGATCAGAAGCGGGTCGTCGCCGTGATCTTGTAGCGACGGCCGATCTGGTCGTAATAGTCGGCGAAGCGATAGCCGAGATCGCCGACCGTGGTCTGGTCGAGCAGGTTCGAGACGGCGAGCTGCAAGCGGAAGCTCTTGTCGATATCCATGCCCAGCGCCATGTCGATGTTGTTCACCGTCGGATAGCGCGTGTACGGATATTGCTCGTTCGTCGCCGGCAGGCCGCTCGAGAAGATGCGCGTGGGCGATTCACGGTTCCAGGTGACCTGGCCGTAGATGCCGTCATGCTCGTAGCGCATCGAGAACTGGGTCTTCAGCGACGGACGCGCACGGCTGCCCGCGCTCGCCTGGGTGTCGTCGAAATTGCCCGATGACGAGGTATCGTAGTTGATCAGGTAATAGGCGTTGCCGTGCAGGATGAGCTTGTCCGAGCCCAAGTTCAGCGTGTAGTCGCCCGAGAAGTTGATCGCCTTGATCTTGATCGCGCCCAGATTCAGGAAGCCGGCCTGGTAGCCGTTCTGGATCTGGAAGCTGCTGTCACGCGAGAACTGGTTGCAGGTGTTCACGCCCACCGACGGCGACGGATCCGGATAGGTCGGGCTGTCGTAGCAGGTCTGCACGATGGTCGCGAGGCCCACCGGGACGATGGTGTCGTCGAGGCGGAGGTTGAAGAAGTCCGCCGACAGCGTGAGCCCCGGGACCCAGCGCGGCCGGAGCACCGTGCCGATCGTCCAGCTGGTGCCGCGTTCCGGACGCAGGTTCGGCGCACCCGAATAGGTGCCCTGCAGACCGGCGCCCGCCGGCGAGAATCCGGCGAGGAACGTGGTGGCCGACGCCGTGTCGGTCGCGTTGCCATTGGCGATCGCGGCCTTCACGCAATTCGCGCGGCGAGTCCCCGGGACGGCGCCCGAATCGATGTTCGCCGGGCTGCAATAGTCGGTCGGGGTGGTGAACACCGGCTGGCCGCCGAGGAACAGCTCGACGATCGAGGGCTGGCGCACCGACTTGGTGTAGTTGCCGCGGAACAGGATGTCGCGCACCGGCGCCCAGGTGCCGCCGAGCGAGTAGATGGTGTTCCACTTGCCCTGCGTGCTCGGGGTGATCACATTGCCCGCCAGGTTGCGATAGGTCTGCGCCTGGCCGCTCTGCTTGGTCATGCGGAAGCCCGGGTTGAACTCCAGCTTGCCGAGGAAGCCGAGGAAGTCCGAGCCGGTGATCGGAACCGCCGCTTCGCCGCCGAACTCATAGGTCTCGGTGAACGCGTCGGTATTCGCCGACGGCGCCGAACGCGAACGGCCCAGGCGGTTCAGTTCGTTGGTCGAGAACTTCATGTGATCGCGGCGATATTCGCCGTTCATGTTGACCTGCAGCGTACCGGCCGGCAGATCGAACAGACCGCCGCCGACCGAGGCCTGCACGAACGTCTGCTCCGAGAAGTTGCGGAACAGCGACGGGCTCATGACATAGGCCTTCGACGCATCGGACATCTGGTTGTAGCCGAACGGATTGAGCGGCTTGCACGAGTTGATCATCGCCTGGGTGATCGTGGGCGTGACGAGCACTTCGGTGGGCAGCCCGTCGGAGCCGGCCACGCGGGTGATGTTCTCCGCCGTGCCGATCGGAGTCTTGCCGAGATACTGGTTCGGGAAGACCTGCGCGCGGCAGACGATGTTGCCGTTCGCCACGCCGGTGGTGGCCAGGCCCTGGTCGACGGCGTCGAGCGCGAGCTGATACTCGACATCGGCGATGCCCCAGGAGCGGGTGTTCTGCTTGGAATTGCCATAGGTCGCCGAAATCTCGGCATTCCACGACTTTCCGAGCAGCTCGAACTTCGATTCGAGGCCCGCCGCGATGCGATAGGTCTCCTGGCGGTTGGTGTAGGGATTGGCGCCGAAGATGTCCTGGTTCTGGCGGGTGATCAGGAAATTGCCCTGGTTGGTCGCCGTGGGCGTGATCCCGACCTGGGTCAGCACCGCGCGGTTCTGCGCCGTCAGATAGGGGTTGTTGTAGTTGACCATCAGCGCGGCGTTTTCCTGCGTGGTGGTCAGGAAGTTCTGCGCGCCCGAGATGTTGCCGAGCGACCGGTTCAGGATGTTCGCATAGGTGTTCTCGGTGAAGAAGGTGACCCCGTCGAACAGCTCCATGCGGGCATTGGCGTTGAACACATAGCGGTCCTGCTGCGTGCGCAGCACCGTGTTCTCGAGGCTGCGGGTGAAGCCGCCATTGCCGCCGCGCGAAGCGCCGACGGTGAGCGGCGCGTTGCCGGTGATCGCGCCCGAGAAGGTGTAGGCGTGCAGCGAGCCGTCATCGTTGAACTCGAGCGGCACGGCCACATAGGGCAGGACCTGGTTCACCGGCACCTGCACGGTCGAGCCGTTGACCTTCACGTTCACCAGCGAGGTGTCGGTGTTGGCGATGCGCGGCACGTCCGGCGCGAAGGTGCCGATGAAATAGTTGAGGTTGGTGGTCGGGTTCGCGGCCAGGAATTCGCGCGCGGTGAAGCGGTTGGCCTGGAGCAGGTTGACGGCGATCGCCGTCTGCTGCGCCGCGGTCGAGCCGGTGGGCGCGGTGACGCCATAGGCTGCCAGCACCTGGGCCGAAGTGACGTTGCTGGGCAGCGCGGTCGGCGCGAAGGTGGTGAACGGAACGTTGGTCGCCTGGGTCGTCCGGCCGTTGAGGCCGTTCGAGGACAGGTTGCCGATCGTCGTGCCGTTATTGTAGCTCAGGCCGACGCCCGGCGTGCCGGAGATGATCTGGCCGGTCGTGGTCCAGTTGCCGTTGTTGGGCGTCGTGATCGTGGTGCGCGCGCCGGTGGTGGTCGTCGCGTTGATCGCGAAGCCGACCGGCGCCACGCCGTTCGCCAGGGTGATGTAGTTGCTGGTGCGCAGCGTCGAGCCCGAGCCCGAGGTGATCGGGGTGTAGGGCGTGTAGAAGGTGGTGCTGTTCACGTTCAGCACCGTGCCGGCATAGCTGAGCGTCTGCGTGACCAGGCCCATGCCGAAGAGCGTGGAGGGCTGGCCGTCATCCGATGCGCGCAGGAAGGCGCCGTTGTTCAGGTTGGTGACGTCGATCACCGCGGTGCCGGTGAAGGCCGGGTTGCGGATGCCGCCGTTGAACGGGTTGGTGTAGGTGCCCGGGCGCGCGTTGCGGAAATCGCGCGAAATTGCCTGCAGGCCGTCGTTGCGGCTGTATTCGGCCGAGAGCATGACGTTCGCGCGGCCGTCGAACAGGTTCCAGCCGGCGAGCGCGCTGAGCTGATATTGCGGCGCGTCGCCGCGCTCGGAAATGCCCGAGACGGCGCGGACCTGATAGCCCTCATAATCGGTGCGCAGGACATAGTTGACCACGCCCGCGACCGCGTCGGCGCCATAGGCCGCGGCGCCGCCGACGGTGAGGATGTCGATGCGCTGGATCAGCGTGGAGGGGATGACGTTCACATCGACCTGGCTGCCGGTCTCGTTGCCGGCGACGAACAGCGACGCGGCGTTGCCCGACACGAAGCGGCGGCCGTTGACCAGCGTCAGCGTGCGCGCGGTGCCCAGGTCGAGCAGGTCGACAAAGGCGGCGCCCAGGCTGGCGGTCTGGCCGCCATTGTTGCCGTTGAGGGGGCTGGCGCCGTTGCCGACCAGCGGGATGTCGTTGACCGCCTCGAGCGCGTTGGTGAAGCCGCGCGAGTCGATCGTCTGCGCGCTGACCTGAACGCCGGGAAGCGTGCCCTCATATTCGGGCCGGGCGATGCGCGACCCGGTGACGATGATCGTCTCGCCGGTCTGCGGCTCGCCTTCCGGCGTGATGTTGGTCGGCGACGGCGCGGGCGCCGGCTTGGTCTGTGCGAATGCGACGGATGGAAGAGTCAGCAACGACCCTGCGAGCGCTGTCGCGCTCAGCAAATGCGTGATTTTCATTTTTTTGCCCCTCGAGCGGGATGCTCGAACTGGCAATCATTCGGACATAAAGCTGTAACGCAAGGGACAAGGAATGCCGCGCCGCGCGACGACTCGAAGGTGTTGCAAAAATGCGACTATGAATTGATGAAAATTACAGATTTAGGTTCGTTCATATAACATTCAGTAAGCGAAATGGTGTGTTGCCACACCAATTCGCTTGCTTTTTTAGCGGCTCATTGTCGGGATTCGTCGCGTGCTTTTCAGCGCTCGACGCACATCGCGATTCCCATGCCGCCGCCGATGCAGAGCGTGGCGAGGCCCTTCTTCGCGTCGCGCTTCGCCATCTCGTAGATCAGGGTGGTGAGCACCCGGGCGCCCGATGCGCCAATGGGGTGGCCGATCGCGATCGCGCCGCCATTGACGTTCACCTTGCTCGCATCCCAGCCCAGTTCCTTGCCGACCGACAGCGCCTGCGCGGCAAAGGCTTCGTTCGCCTCGATCAGGTCGAGGTCGGCGATGGTCCAGCCGGCCTTCTCCAGCGCCTTTCTGGAGGCCGGGACCGGGCCGATGCCCATGATCGACGGATCGACGCCGGCAGTGGCCCAGCTGCGGATCGTCGCGAGGATCGGCGCGCCGCGTTTCTCGGCCTCGGCGCGCGACATCACCACCAGCGCGGCGGCGCCGTCGTTGAGGCCCGATGCGTTGGCGGCGGTGACGGTGCCGTCCTTCTTGAAGGCCGGGCGCAGGCCCGCGACGCTCTCCAGCGTGGCGCCGGCGCGGATATATTCGTCGTCGGCGACGATCGTGTCGCCCTTGCGGCCCTTGATCGTGACCGGGGCGATCTCGTCCTTGAAGCGGCCGGCGGCGCGGGCGGCCTCGGCCTTGTTCTGGCTGGCGACGGCGAATTCGTCCTGCTCGGCGCGGGTGACCTGGTATTGTTCGGCCAGGTTCTCGGCGGTGATGCCCATGTGATAGCCGTTGAACACGTCGGTCAGGCCGTCCTTGATCATCGTGTCGACCAGGGCGACGTCGCCCATCTTGGCGCCGGCGCGCAGCGCCTGGGCGTGGTTGGCGAGCGACATGCTCTCCTGGCCGCCGGCGACGACGATGGTCGAATCGCCGGTCTGGATCGCCTGGGCGGCGAGCGCCACGGCGCGCAGGCCCGAGCCGCAGACCTGCTGCACGCTCCAGGCGGGCACTTCCTTGGGCACGCCCGCGGCCATCGAGGCCTGGCGTGCGGGATTCTGGCCCTGCGCCGCGGTGAGCACCTGGCCCAGGATGACTTCGCTGACTTCCTCGCCCTTCACGCCGGCCTGCTCCAGCGCCGCCTCGATCGCGATACGGCCCAGCTCGTGCGCCGGGGTGCTGCCGAAGGCGCCGAGAAAGCTGCCCACGGGGGTGCGCTTGGCGGCGGTGATGACGACGTCGGTCGGGTTGGCCATGGGAAACGACTCCTGCGGATGGTCTTTTGTGGTCACGCGCTATCTAGTGTGCACTGCGGCAAGAAGCCAGTCGCGCAGCGGCTCCCACACCATGGCGCGCGCGCGGCCGCCGACGATCATGCCGACATGGCCGAGGGCGAGGCTCCGGCGCTCGGCCAGGCCGGCGGCGGTGGCGGCGGGAACGATGCGGTCGGTGGTGGAGAGCAGCTCCAGCGCGGGGCAGGCGAGGCGCGCGGGAAGGATGCGGGTTCCCCGCACCCACCAGCGCCCGGCGCCCGGCCGGTCTGCGCGGAAGAGGCGCTCGAACATCTCCTGCCCCGCGGCATAGGTGAGCGGCGCGCCGGCATTGGCCCAGTCCTCGAGCGCGATGAAGGCGCGGGCCTGGTCGCTGTCCGTCGCCAGCCGGGCGAATCGCTCGAACTTGGCGATCGTCCGGGCCGGATCGAGCTGCCAGAAGCCGGCCTGCAGCACTTCCATCGGCACCAGGCCGAGCCGGGCGCAGGGCGGCTGCGCCGCTTCCCATTGCGCCGCAATGGCTGCGCGCGCGAAATCGCCATAGCGCCGGAAGCGCCAGGGGGCGGCGATGGTGACGAGCCCGCGCGCCGGCCGCAGCATCGCGGCGGCCGTGGCCAGCGTGCCGCCCAGGCAATAGCCGGCGAGCAGCGGCGGCTCGCCCAAAGTGTCGAGCAGGGGCAGCAGCAGTTCGGCGATATGATGGTCGATACCCTGGCCGCGATCCTCCGGCCCGGGCGTGCCCCAATCGACCAGAAGGGGCCGAAGCCCTTGAGTCGCCAGCCATTCGAGCAGCGAATTGCCCGGCGCGAGATCGAGGATGAAGGGCGGATTGATCAGCGACGGCACGAAGACGACGGGCGGACCGCCGCCGCCATAGTCGCGCAGCGCGGCGCGCCCGGCGGTGGCGATCGCGGGCCGGGGCACGCGGTCCGCCGGCCTTTCCGCCTCCTGATAGGCCTTCAGGCCGGCGAGCGCGGCGGCCCGCCGCTCGGGCGATGCTGCGGTCTCGCTGCGCAACAGCGAAAGGAACAGCGGCAGCGGGCGCGGTCCGTGTTGCGCCGCAGAATGAAACGATGATAGATATGTTTCACTCACCTGGGGGCCTTAGATGAAGAAGAGCGCTGCTGGCACCGGTCCGGTCATCATCAAGAAGTACGCGAACCGGCGACTCTACAACACCGAAACCTCGTCCTACATCACGCTGGACCATCTGGCCGCGATGACGCGCGAGGGGCGCGACTTCAAGGTGGTCGATGCCAAGACCGAGGAGGACATCACCCATAATGTCCTCACCCAGATCATCATGGAAGAGGAGCAGCGCGGGCAGACGATGCTGCCGGTCAACTTCCTGCGCCAGCTGATCGCGCTGTACGGCGATTCGATGCAGGCGATGGTGCCCGGCTATCTGGAGGCTTCGATGGAGAGCTTCCGCCGCAACCAGCAGCAGTTCAAGTCGGCGGTGGAAGGCGCCTTCGCCAATTCGCCCTTTGCCGAAATGGCCAAGCGCAACATGGAGATCTTCGAGGCGGCGACCCAGGCGTTCAAGCCGGGCCAGGGCCCCGCTGCGGGCGCGGCGCCGAGCACGCCGCCGGCCCCGGCCGCGGAAGGCGACGATGTCGCGGCGCTCAAGGCGGAGCTCGCCCGGCTGCAGGACAAGATCGAGAAGCTGGGGAAGTGACCGGGAAGGGCCGCCGCAAGGCGGCTCTCAGGCGTGCGGGGCACGCCTGACCGGGCGCTCATCGGGCCTGTAGCGATAGCTGGACAAGGCAGGGGCTCGCCCCCTGCTTGCGCGGGGTTACGGTTTGACTATGAACGCCCCCGCAGCCCGCCCAGCGCCGCGCGGATTTCCTCCAGCGTGGGCATTTTCTGCTCGATGACGCAGCGCAGGCCGAGCCCGCCAAAGCCGTGATAATCGGTGGCGCTGGCGAAGGCGATCGTGTTGTCGCCGCGCACTTCCGCGCCGCGCACTGCATTGGGCGGCAGCGCGACATGCTCGCCATGCCGCTTGCCGGCGGACGTGGCGACGATCCGGTCCTGCTGGTCGACGATCGAGATGCTGGTCCGCCCCCAGTCGCGCTCGCCGAATAGCGACCGGTCGGAGATGATCGCGGGGATGTGTCCCTCCCAGTCGAACTCGAGGTAAAAGGCGCCGAGCGGCCTTCCGTCGCGGCCGCGCGGACGCACGCCGGTGACGAAGACGAGCACCGCGCGATGGTCCGAATAGGGGTTGAGCCACACTTCGTCGGTGAACCATTCGTCGCGCCGGTGGCTGCGGATCGCGTTCAGATATTGCGGCGCGCTCGACAGGTCGACGCCGCGCACGCGCGCATGCGGATCGGATGCGGCGATCACCTTGCCCGCGTCATTGGCGAGGAAGGCGTTGACATAATAGGGCGAAATCCCGGTGAGCAGCGCCAGCCTGGCGTCCGCCGCGGCGATCGTCTCGGGGCTCGGATCCTCGAGCGCGGCGATCACTTCGGCATCGGACGCCATCACGCGCAGATCGATGCTGCGGCCATAGAGGTGGCGGGAAACATTCTGGATCAGCGCCTGGGCGAGCTCGACCAGGCGAGTGCCCTCGATCTCGCTCACCATCTCGTCGGCGATGCCCGCGCCCATGGCCAGGCGCTCGCGCACTTCGGAGCGGAACTCGATCGAGGCGCCGCGCGCCTGCTGCGCCAGCGCCTTCACTTCCTGCGCCACCACCGAGAAGCCGCGCCCGGCCTCGCCCGAGCGCGCGGCTTCGATCGCCGCGTTCAGCGCGAGCAGGTTGGTACGCGCGGCGATTTCCTCGCTGGTCGCGGCATAGCTGTCTACTTCCTCGCGGAGGACTGACAGAAGGGTTCGAATTCGGCGTGGCACATGTCAGTGATAAGACGAGACGGTTAATGCCCCGTTTAGCACGAAAAAATCAGGGTTTCCTGAACTTTAGCGTCATCCGGTCGCTCTCGCCGATCGCGGCGTACTTCGCGCGGTCGACATCCTTGAGCGTATAGGTGGGCGGCAGCGTCCATACGCCCTTGGGCCAGTCGGCGGTGTCGCGCGGATTGGCGTTGACCTCCGACGCGGCGACGAAGACGAAGCCGGCCTGCTCGGCCAGGCGGCGGACGGTCGAGACCTTGATATAGCCGCTGGTCTTCTCGCGCTCGTCGCTCGCCCCCTCGGGCAGGCGGTGATCCTCGATACCGAGCGTGCCGCCCTTCTTGAGCATCGCGAACATCTGCTTGAAAGCCTCGGGCGCATAGTCCTGGTCGCCGCGCTTGTAGCCCATCCGCCAGTTATGGACGTTGCGGAAGGTGAGGACGATGTCGGCGGTGCCGTCGGCCACCTTGGGCTGGCCGGCCTCGGCCGGGAAGGCGACGAGCCTGGCATGGCCGTAGAGCGCCGGATCCTTGGCTTTCAGCGCCTCGACTGCCTTGCCGCCATTCGGGAAGTCGGGGCCGACCGCGGCGTAATATTGCCCCTTGGCGCGGGTGAGCGGCGCGAGGATCTCGGTATACCAGCCGCCGCCGGGCCAGATCTCGACCACGGTATTGCCCGGCTTCACGCCGAAGAAGTTGAGCGTGTCGACCGGATGGCGATAGGGATCGCGCGCGACATTGGCCGGCGTGCGGCTGGGCGAGGCGACCGCTTCGGCGATGGCCGAGCGCTGGGTGCGCGGGGCTCCGGTGGCGACGCTGGCCACGGCGACGGCAGTAGTGAGTACCGCAAGAACGGTCAGGGTCTGGCGCACGCGAATTCCCTCCCTAGATGTCGTCCGCGCATTTGGGGGTTCTTCGGTTCGATGCAACAACAATTATGGTTCGGTGCGGCGGGCGCGGCGGCGATTGCGGTGGTCAGCGCCCTGGGCGAGCATCGACGGCGGCGGCGCAGGCGGATCGACGATGTCGGCTATGTGCCCTGGCAGTTCCTCCAGGTTATGGCGATGCTGGGCGCGGTGATCCTGGCCAGCGTGGCGCTCAACTTGCGCTGAGGCCCGATCGGGCCTCGTCGCCGCGCAGGGTCAGCACCTCGAAGCCGCGCGCGGTGACCGCGACGGTATGTTCGAACTGCGCGGAGAGCTTGCGGTCCCTGGTGACCACCGTCCAGCCGTCCGGCTCGGTCGCGACCATGCGGCTGCCCTGGTTCACCATCGGCTCGACGGTGAACACCATGCCCTCGCGCAGCTTCGTCCCGGTGCCGGGCCGGCCGAAATTGAGCACTTGCGGATCCTCGTGCATTTCGCGCCCGATCCCGTGCCCGCAATATTCGCGCACCACCGTATAGCCGTGCCGCTTGGCGTGGCGCTCGATCGCGAAGCCGATATCGCCCAGATGGGCGCCGGGGCGCACCTGCCGGATCCCCTGCCACATCGCTTCCTGCGCCACCCGCACCAGCCGGCGCGCCGCGGGCGCGACGTCGCCGACCAGATAGGTCTTGCTCGAATCCGCGATGAAGCCGTTCTTCTCCAGCGTGATGTCGAGGTTGATGATATCGCCGCCCCGGATGATCGCCTCCGGATCGGGCACGCCGTGGCACACGACATGGTTGATCGAGCAGTTGAGGACATAGCGGAAGCCATATTGCCCCTTGCTCGCCGGGCGCGCGGCCAGGTCCATGGTGATGAACCGCTCGACCAGGTCGTTGACCTGCATCGTCGACATGCCGGCCAGGTCCTGGCCGTCCAGCATCTCGAAGACGGAAGCGAGCAGCCGGCCGGATATCCGCATCAGCGCCAGCTCATCGGGCGTCTTGACCATGTCAGGCGACCGCTACGTCCGGCAGGGCGGGCGGCACGGCCTCGAGCTGCATCCGCACGATCTCGGTGAAGCGCAGTCCGGGATTCGCCTCGGCGAGCATGCCGATCTTCATCCAGAACTCGGCCTGCGCGTTAATCGAGCGGCACATGACTGTGCTGGCCCGGCGGACCTCCTCGTGCAGCGCGTCGTCTATCTTCACAATGCCCATCGGGGTCCCTGGTGCGATTTCGAATATACGAAACATATACGATTCGTATACTGAGTACCAGAGCTAGTAGAATTTGCGCAATGTCAGGCGGCGCTCGCTGCCGTCGCACAGGGTGAGCGCCACGGTGCGCCCGGGCGCGCCCGCGCTCCATTCGACCGGACGCCCGGCAACGGCCACGCCGTCGGCGGCGCAGATCGTCTCGCCGTCGCGCCAGCCCGTCTCGGCGGCGGGCGAACCGCGCATGACGTGGAGCACGCGCAGATGCGTGCCCTCGGCGCCGAGCAGCAGGCCGCTGGTCGAGCGGAGCACCGGCGCGGCGGCCATGGCTCCGGGCTGGAGCACCATCCGCCCGGCGCGCGGATCGAGCAGCACGCGGTAGCGCAGCAGCAGCCCGGTGCCGATCCGGCCGGCAACGCCTTCCGCAACGGAATAGGCGCCTTCCTCCTCGATCCGCAGCTCGGTCTCCGGCAAGGCGACGCCGGCCAGGCTGAAGCCGGTCAGCACTGCCACTTCGGTCACCGTGGGACCGCCGAGCCCCCAGCCCAGCGTGGTGCTGAGCTGGGTGCCGCGATAGCCGGTCGATGCCCAGGCGGCGTGGCTCAGGGTGATCGCGGCGCCGTCGCCGGTATCGACGAGCAGCGGGCGCAGGCGGACGCCTCCGAACTGGATCTCGCTCAGCGGCACGCTATTGCCGGGCCTTACCCGGAGCGGCGCGGTCTGCCCGGTGAAGGGCAGCCGGCCCGTCGCAAGGATGCGGAAGCGGCGCGTGGGATAGTCGATGTCGAGCGCGCAGCAGCTCAGCACATCGCTGCCGATGACGAGGTCGCCGCCGAAGCGGCCCTCGCTGGGGACGTCGGGAATGGCGATCCGTCCGCCGCGCCGGGTGAGCCCGCCGACGACCAGGGTGCCGCCCGGTGCCCAGTCGATCTGGATGGCGCCGCCGATCGCACGCGCGCTCTGGCGCCGGACGGTGGCAAGGCGCGCCCGGGCAGCGAAGTCGCGGGTAACGATGGTGTTGGTGAGCCCGGTGTCGAGCACGGCGCGGACGGGGCGCCCGTTCAGCACCGCCTCGAAGCTGATCTGGTTGCCGGGCGTCAGGTCGAACGCGATCCAGCGCGCCTCGCTGTCGGACGCGAGGGTGATGCCGTCCTTCGCTTCCTCGCCGCTGGAAACGGGAGGAGCCGAAGCGAATGCGAGAGGCAGGAGAAGGGAAAGCACCGGCACAGCCTAGCCGGTCAGGCGATCAGAGGCACGCCTCGAGCAGCGCCTGGTCGAAGCCATATTGCTTGGCCTTGTCGAGCGTGTAGGGGCGCAGGCCCATCGAGCGATATTCGCCGATGATCTTGCCGTCGGCGCTCTCGTCCAGATACTCGAACTTGAACAGTTCCTGGGTGACGATCACCGGGCCTTCCATGCCGATCACCTCGGTGACGTTGGTCACGCGGCGGCTGCCGTCGCGCAGGCGCTTCACCTGGATGATCAGATCGACCGAATCGGCGATCTGGCGGCTGATCGCTTCCTTGGGCACCTTGATGTCCGACATCATCACCATGTTCTCCATACGGGCGAGCGCTTCGCGCGGAGAGTTGGAGTGCAGCGTGCACATCGAGCCGTCATGGCCGGTGTTCATGGCGGCGAGCATGTCGAAACACTCGCTGCCGCGGATTTCGCCCAGGATGATCCGGTCCGGGCGCATGCGCAGCGCGTTCTTGACGAGGTCGCGGATGGTCACCTCGCCCTGGCCTTCCAGATTGGGCGGGCGGGTTTCCAGCGGCAGCCAGTGCGGCTGCTGCAGGCGGAGTTCGGCCGCGTCCTCGATCGTCAGCACGCGCTCGCCCGGGTCGATCATCTTCGACAGGGCGTTGAGCATCGTCGTCTTGCCCGAGCCGGTGCCGCCCGAGATGACGATGTTGAAGCGGCTGGCGCCGGCGATCTTGAGCGCGGTCGCCATCTTCTGGCTCATCGATCCGCCCTGGGCCATCATGTCGAGGGTGATCGGCTTGGCCGAGAATTTACGGATCGAGATGGCGGTGCCGCGCAGGCTCAGCGGCGGCACGATCACGTTGACGCGGCTGCCGTCCTTCAGGCGGGCGTCGGCCAGCGGCGTGGTCTGGTCGACGCGGCGGCCGACCGAGTTGCAGATGCGCTGCGCGATCTGGAACAGATGCTCCTCGTCGCGGAACTGGATGTTGGCGAGCTCGAGCTTGCCCTTGCGCTCGACAAAGGTCTGCTCGGGGCCGTTGACCATGATGTCCGAGATGGCCGGGTCGGCGAGCAGCTCCTCGAGCGGGCCGAGGCCGAGCAGCTCGTCGACCAGCACCTTCTCGAGCGCGAACTGCTCGCGGCGGTTGAGCGTGAGCTTCAGCTCGGCGAGCACTTCGCCGATGATCGGGCGGAATTCCTCGGCCAGCTCGTCCTTGCTGAGCGTGGCGGCCGCTTCGGGATCGACGCGTTCGAGCAGGCGCGGCAGCACCTGCTCCTTGATGCGGTGAATCGAGGCTTCGAAGCCCTCGACGCGCGAATTGCCCTGTTCCCCGGCCGCGGCCTGACGGTCGGCGAGGCGCTGCATCGCCTCCGCGCTGGCGACGCTAGGGCCGCTCGGATCGCGCTGCTCGAACCCGTCGGGCCCGGCGCCCTGGCCCGGCAGCGGCACCGAGTTGATCGGCGGGAACTGCTCGCCGCCGAGCGGCACGGGATCCACCGGGCGCGGCAGCGGGCCGCCACCCTGCATCGGACGTGCGACACCGAATGCCGGCCGGCCCGCCGGTCCACCTCCCAATCCGCTGCGTCGTCCGAAAGCGCTCATCAGAATCCAATGTCCCCTCGATGGGCGAGCGTTAACCGCGAAGGCTTGAGATTTGCCTAATCCGCTGCCGACCCCGGGGCCGCGCGGGCGCAGCCGCTATGGACCACCATAAGCTTCTCCCCCTCGTGATCGTAGAGCGGCATGCGCCGGACGGCCGCGCAGTGGCGGACATAGCGAGCGAGCTGGGCGACGTTCGCCTGGTTCAGCGGTGCGGCCGGAAGCGGTTCCTGCACGACGACGGTCTCCGGCCCGGCGCGCAGAACGCGGCGCAGCTCGGCCACTTCGTCGATGCCGCTCGCGCCCGCTTCCGCGCCTTCGTAGAAATGGGCCGGAAAGGCCAGGACGCTGGGCGGGGCGCTGCCGGTCTCGGCATAGAGGTAGCTCGGCATGCCGAAGACGAGCAGCCGGCCATGCGGCGTGACCTGGCGCACCTGCTCCACCAGCGCCGCGGCGGCCGGCCGGGCGCGGGCGCGGGCGCGCAGGTCGAACATGTCCGACGTTGCCAGGTTGAGGACGATCAGCGCGGCGAAGCCGAGCACGCCGATGCCGGGCCGGGCGAAGAAGGGCGCGCTCAGCACCGCCAGGGGGCCCAGCAGGGGCAGGGCATAGTGGAGATAGAGGCCCGGGAAGATCGCGACGGCCAGGATCGCCGCCACCGCCCAGCAGGCGAGGAAATCGAGCGGGGCGGGCCGGCTGGCGCGGCCGCGCAGATAGCCCAGGACGGCGAACAGGAGCGGAAGGCACAGCAGCCCGGCCAGCGCCAGCGCGCGGGCCAGCCGCCCGGCATCATAGGCGCGGGCGAAGTTCGACAGCACCAGCGCCTGCCACAGCTGCGGGAAATGCCCCATCCACCAATAAGCGAGGCCGATCGTGGCGAGGGGCAGCGCGCCGATCGCGGCCATCGCGGCGGCGCGGACCGCCAGCGCGCGCCAGCCCATGCCGCCGCGCGCCAGGATCGCGAGCGTCGCAATGCCGAAGAACAGCGCTTCGAACGCCGCCGACTGCTTGAAGCCGATGGCGAGGCCGGCGGTGAACATGCCGAGCAGCACGGGGGGCGGCAGCACGCCGCGCCGCAACTGCCCGATGCTGGAAGCGATCGACCAGGCAGTGGCGAGGATCAGCGGGTTGTAGAACACCGCCGCCTCGCCATTGCCGCCGCCGAAGCGCGTGAGCAGCACGCAATAGGCGATGCCGGCCATCAGCGCCGCCGGAAAGGGCGCGATCAGCCGGGCGATCCGCGCCGTGCCATAGGCGCCGAGCGCGGCGCAGGCCGTGGCGACGAGCTGATAGGCCAGGGCCGAAGCATGGATGCGGGCGATCGCGGCATAGGTCAGATAGAGGAGCGGCGGCTTGCGGTCCCAGATGTCGACGTAAAGCCGGTCGCCGGCGAGGAGGCGGCGACCGACCAGCGCGAAATACTGGTCGTCCACGGCATAGTTCCAATCGCCATAGGCCGGCCAGCGCACCGCCAGCGCGACGAGCAGGAACAGGGCGAACAGCGCCGGGCGCGCGCGTTCCAGGCCCTGCCAGCGCGCCAATGCCATCGTCCTGGATCCCCCTTCCCGTTCGCCGGAGAATAGGCGCATGGGGTTAAGGCCGGGTAGCGGCCATGCCTAGAGGAAAGGTCCGTGCGCGCGGGTGCGGGCATCGCTGGGCGGCATGCCGGCAAGGGCCCGGAAATCGCGGGCCATATGCGCCTGGTCGGCATAGCCGCGCGCGGCGGCGGTGCCGGCGAGCGTGTCGGTGCCCTGCTGGACGTCCTGCAACGCGCCGCGGAAGCGGAGCAGGCGCAGATAGGCGCGCGGCGCCAGCCCCAGCTCGCGGGCGAAGATGCGTTGCAGGCGGCGGTGCGGCAGGCCGGTGCGCGCGGCGATCGTGGCCACGCTGTCGGCCGCGAGGATCGCCTGGGCGAGCGGCGGCGGCGCGATGCCGGCCAGCGCGCGGACGAGGTTGGCGACCGGATCGCCTTCCAGCAGCACCGCCAGCGGCGAATCGGGCGCGACCGCGATCCAGTCGTCGGCAAAGCCGGGGCAGGGTGCGCCGCCCAGCGCGTGCCAGGCCCAGGGCCACAGCTTGATCGCGGTGAAGCGCGCATCGCCGCTGAACCCGAAGCGGATCGGATGATTGGAAAGGCCGGTGGCGAAATATTCCGGCTGGGCGCGGCGCCATTCGGAGCGCCCGCCGTGGCGGCGGATCAGCTCGATACAGCCATCGGGCGTCGCTTCATGCTCCACCCAGCCCGGCTGGCTGGCGGCGAGCGTCCACACGGCGGCGACGAGGCCGGCGAGCGCGGGCGGCAAGGGCAGCTCGGCATAGTCCATCGCGCCAGCCTCGCATGTCGCGTCGGTTCAAGCCAGCGGCGGCGGCGCGGCGTATCGCGCCACGCGGAACAGGGAGGACTCGAGATGATCGCCAACATCATGCTGCTCGCCGGACTGGGCCTGGCCGGCCCGCAGGAAATGCCGTTCGGCTGGCTGGTCGGCAAATGGTGCACCGAGCCGCGGGGCGGCCGCACGACCTGCGAGACCTGGGAGCCGATAGGGCCGGACCAGGTGATGCGCGGCGTCACCGTCACGACCAGCGCGAAGGGCGAGCGGCGCGAGCCGATGCGGATCAGCGGCGATGCGGGCGGGTTCGTCTTCCACGCCGAGCCGGCGGGGCAGGCCGCGACCGATTTCCGGGCGTCGCCCGGGGATGCGGCGGCGCAGGGCATCACCTTCGTCAACGCGGCGCATGATTACCCGCAGCGCATCCGCTACTGGCGCGAGGGCGAGATGCTGATGGCGGAGATTTCGCTGGCCGATGGCGGCAAGCCGATGCGCTGGGCCTATCGGCGGGTGAGCCGGTAGCACAGCGAAAGCCGGGATCTCAGGCCGCGAGAGGCGGGACGAGAGCTTCCCCGGGGATCCCGGCTTTCACCGGGATGACGGAGCCGGCGGGTTCGATCCGCCGGCTTCTCTCGCGATTCAGCCTTCGGCCTTCTCGGCGAGGACCGTCAGGCCCTTCTCGTTCACTTCCGCGAAGCCGCCTTCGATGCGGATCGTCTCGGGCGTAGTGGCGCCGGCCCTGTAGATTTCGAGATTGCCGTCGCGGATGGTCGACATCAGCGGGGCATGGCCTTCGAGCACGCCGAAATCGCCCTCGGTGCCGGGGACGACGACCATGTGCACTTCCTCCGAGCGGAGGAGCTTTTCGGGGGTGACGAGTTCGAAGTGCAGGCTCATTTTCTTACCTTACTCCCTCTCCCCTTCAGGGGAGTTTGGGATTGGACGGGTCGATCATGCCCCCGGCATGATCTGGAGACAGCCGGGGGCTGTCACCACCCCAGCCAATCCCAAACTGGCTGGGGAGAGGGGGAGAGCGGTGCGCCTGGAGTTCAGGCCCCTCTCCCCGGCCCTCTCCCCGCAAGCGGAGAGAGGGAGGTGTTCTTCTTACGCCTCTTCGGCCAGCTTCTTGCCCTTGGCGATGGCATCGTCGATGCCGCCGACCATGTAGAAGGCCGCTTCCGGCAGATGGTCATATTCGCCGTTCACCACCGCCTTGAACGACTTGATGGTGTCCTCGATCTGCACGAACGCACCCGGGATGCCGGTGAACACTTCGGCGACGTGGAAGGGCTGAGAGAGGAAGCGCTGGATCTTGCGGGCGCGCGAGACGGTCAGCTTGTCCTCTTCCGAGAGCTCGTCCATGCCGAGGATGGCGATGATGTCCTGCAGCGACTTGTACTTCTGCAGGATCGACTGGACCGCGCGGGCGGTCTCGTAATGCTCCTGGCCGACGACGCGCGGCTCGAGCACGCGGCTGGTCGAGTCCAGCGGGTCCACCGCCGGATAGATGCCGAGCTCCGAGATCGCGCGGTTGAGCACGGTCGTCGCGTCGAGGTGGGCGAACGACGTCGCCGGCGCCGGGTCGGTAAGATCGTCCGCGGGGACGTACACGGCCTGCACCGAGGTGATCGAGCCCTTGTTGGTCGAGGTGATGCGCTCCTGCAGCGCGCCCATGTCGGTCGACAGGGTCGGCTGATAGCCCACGGCCGACGGAATGCGGCCGAGCAGCGCCGACACCTCGGCGCCCGCCTGGGTGAAGCGGAAGATGTTGTCGACGAAGAACAGCACGTCCTGGCCTTCGACGTCGCGGAAATATTCGGCGATCGTCAGGCCCGACAGCGCGACGCGGGCACGGGCGCCCGGCGGCTCGTTCATCTGGCCATAGACCAGGGCGACCTTCGAGCCGTCCGAGATGGCGTTGCCGTCGGCGTCCTTGGCGATGACGCCCGCATCGAGGAACTCGTGATAGAGGTCGTTGCCCTCACGGGTGCGCTCGCCCACGCCGGCGAACACCGAGGTGCCGCCATGGCCCTTGGCGATGTTGTTGATCAGCTCCTGGATGAGCACGGTCTTGCCCACGCCGGCGCCGCCGAACAGGCCGATCTTGCCGCCCTTCGCATAGGGAGCGAGCAGGTCGATCACCTTGATGCCGGTGACGAGGATCGCGCTCTCGGTCGACTGGTCGATGAAGAGCGGGGCCTCGGCGTGGATCGGCGCGCGCAGGTCGGTGGCCACAGGGCCGCGCTCGTCGATCGGCTCGCCGACGACGTTGAGGATGCGGCCGAGCGTGGCCGGACCGACCGGGACCTGGATCTGGCTGCCGGTGTCGGTGACGGTCTGCCCACGGGTCAGGCCCTCGGTCGAGTCCATCGCGATCGTGCGGACGGTGTTCTCGCCGAGATGCTGCGCGACCTCGAGGACGAGCTTGTTGCCGTTATTGTCGGTCTCGAGCGCCGAAAGGATCGCCGGCAGCGCGCCTTCGAACGCGACATCGACGACGGCGCCGATCACCTGGCTGATGCGGCCGACATTGTTGGTGGTGGTCGGCAGAGTGCCGGCGGCATCCGCCTTCGGCTTGGTCGCGCGCGGCTTGCGGGCGGGCTTCTCTGCGATCGGAGCTTCGGTTGCCATTGCTGTTTCCTCGTTCGAACGGTCTTAGAGCGCTTCGGCGCCCGAAATGATTTCCACCAGCTCGGTGGTGATCGCGGCCTGGCGCTGGCGGTTGTACAGCGTGTTGAGGCGCTTGATCAGGTCGCCCGCGTTGCGCGTGGCGTTGTCCATCGCGGTCATCTTCGAGCCCTGCTCCGACGCGGCGTTCTCGCGCATCGCGCGGTAGAGCTGGATGGCGACGTTGCGCGGCAGCAGGTCGGCGAGGATCGATTCCTCGTCGGGCTCATAAGTCACGGCGGCGCCGCTGCCCGGGGTTTCCGCCGCGGCGGCCGGCACGGCGACCGGGATGATCTGCTGCGCGGTCGGCTCCTGGGCGAGGACCGACTTGAAGGTGGAGTAGAACAGCGTCGCCACGTCGAACTCGCCCGCCTCGAAGCGCGCGATCAGGTCGTCGGCATAGCCGCGGGCATCGGCGAAGCCCAGCTTGCCCAGGTCGCCCGGCTCGATCGAGTGGACGATGTCCTTCGGGAACTGGCGGTTGAGCACGGCGCGGCCCTTGCGGCCGATCGTGTAGATCTTCACCGTCTTGCCCTGCGCCACCAGCTCCTGCGCATGGCGGCGGGCCAGGCGGGCGATGTTGGTGTTGAACGCGCCGGCCAGGCCCTTGTCGCTGGTGGCGACGACGAGCAGGTGGACCTGGTCCTTGCCGGTGCCGGCGAGCAGCTTGGGCGAGCTCTCGCTCACCGTCACCTTGCCGGCCAGGCTGGCGACGACGGCTTCGAGACGCTGGGCATAGGGGCGCCCGGCCTCGGCCGCTTCCTGCGCGCGGCGCAGCTTGGCGGCGGCGACCATCTTCATCGCCTTGGTGATCTTCTGCGTCGACTTCACCGAGCCGATGCGGATCTTGAGGGCCTTCAAACTTGCCATTTACGAATTCCGAGCAAGGGCCAGACGGCCCGCGAGACCAACAAATGCGACGCCGAGAACGCCCTCGATCCAGCGCATCGCGCTGCTCTGCTTCGCGGCGCGGCCCGCACGGGCGGCGACGAAGCTGATGCCGGCGAGCCAGAAGCCGCCGAGCACATAGGGCACCGCGATCAGCAGCGCGCCCTTGAGCGGGGCGTCAGGGCCGGTGCCGACGAACTGCGGCAGGATGGCGAGGAAGAACAGCGCGACCTTGGGATTGAGCGCGGTGGTGAGCAGCCCCTGCCAGAAGGGCTTGCCCAGCGCGGGCGCCTCGGCGGTGGCGGGAGCCGGCTTGATCGCACCGCGGATCAGCTTGAAGCCGAGCCAGGCCAGATAGATCGCGCCGGCGGTCTTCACCACCGTGAACAGCGCCGGGAAGACCGACAGCACGGCGAGGAAGCCGAAGCCGCACAGCGCCATGTACCACAGCCCGCCCAGCACCACGCCCGAGACCGCCGCCAGGCCGGCCCGCACGCCTCCTCGCGCCGCGTGACCCGCGACGAGCATGGTGTCCGGCCCCGGCGTCAGCACGAGGCCGACGCTGAGCAGCGTCCATGCGAGGAGGGAGTGGTCGGCCATCGGCTGGCGATCAGGCGAAGGTCTTGGCGAACGCCTCGAGGGCGGCCTTGAGCTTTGCCTTCACCTCGTCCGACAGGTCCTTCGAGTCGCGGACCGCGCTCAGGATGTCGGCGTGGTTCGCGCGCAGGTCGGCGAGCATCGCCGCCTCGTAGCGGACCACGTCCTGCACCGCGACGGCATCCAGGAAGCCCTGGGTGCCGGCGAAGATCGACGCGGTCTGCTCCTCGAAGGGCAGCGGGTTGAACTGCGGCTGCTTGAGCAGCTCGGTCAGGCGCGCGCCGCGGTTCAGCAGGCGCTGGGTCGAGGCGTCGAGATCCGAACCAAACTGCGCGAACGCCGCCATCTCGCGATACTGGGCGAGGTCGAGCTTGATCGAGCCCGAGACCTTCTTCATCGCCTTGGTCTGGGCCGAGGAGCCCACGCGCGACACCGAGAGGCCGACGTTGATCGCCGGGCGGATGCCCGCGTTGAACAGGTCGGTCTCGAGGAAGATCTGGCCGTCGGTGATCGAGATCACGTTGGTCGGGATATAGGCCGACACGTCGCCCGCCTGGGTCTCGATGATCGGCAGCGCGGTAAGCGAGCCGTTGCCATTGGCGTCATTGAGCTTGGCGGCGCGCTCGAGCAGGCGGCTGTGCAGGTAGAACACGTCGCCCGGATAGGCTTCGCGGCCCGGCGGGCGGCGCAGCAGCAGCGACATCTGGCGATAGGCGACGGCCTGCTTCGACAGATCGTCGAACACGATCAGCGCGTGCATGCCGTTGTCGCGGAAATACTCTCCCATCGCGGTGCCGGTATAGGGCGCGAGGAACTGCAGCGGCGCGGGGTCCGAAGCGGTCGCGGCGACGACGATGGAATATTCCATCGCGCCATTCTCTTCGAGCGTGCGCACCAGCTGGGCGACGGTCGAGCGCTTCTGGCCGACGGCGACATAGACGCAGTAGAGCTTCTTGCTCTCGTCGGTGCCGGCATTGACGGTCTTCTGGTTGATGAAGGTGTCGATCGCGACGGCCGACTTGCCGGTCTGGCGGTCGCCGATGATCAGCTCGCGCTGGCCGCGGCCGACGGGGACGAGGGCGTCGATCGCCTTGAGGCCGGTCTGCACCGGCTCGTGCACCGACTTGCGCGGGATGATGCCCGGCGCCTTCACTTCGACGCGGCTGCGCTTCTCGGCGACGATCGGGCCCTTGCCGTCGATCGGGTTGCCGAGGCCGTCCACGACGCGGCCGAGCAGGCCCTTGCCGACGGGCACGTCCACGATGGTGCCGGTGCGCTTGACGGTGTCGCCCTCGCGGATTTCGGCGTCCGAGCCGAAGATCACGACGCCGACGTTGTCGGCTTCGAGGTTGAGCGCCATGCCCTGCACGCCATTGGCGAACTCGACCATCTCGCCCGCCTGGACGTTGTCGAGCCCGTGGATGCGCGCGATGCCGTCACCGACGCTGAGCACCTGGCCGGTCTCGGAGACCTGGGCCTCGGAGCCGAAATTGGCGATCTGGTCCTTGATGACCTTCGAGATTTCTGCGGCGCGGATATCCATGTCTTAGCCTTCAGCCTTTCATCGCGTGCGCGAGGGAATTGAGTCGGGTCTTGATCGAGCTGTCGATCATCTGGCTGCCGATCTTCACGACCAGCCCGCCAAGGAGCGAGGGGTCGACCGAGAGGTCGATGGCCACTTCCCGGCCGATGCGGGCGCGCAGCTGCTGCTTGAGCGCGTCGACCTGAGCGGCGGAGAGCGGATGGGCGGAGGTGACCTCGGCCGTGGTCTCGCCGCGATGCGCGGCGGCCAGCTGGCGGAAGGCGCGGATCACCGCGGGCAGCTGGTTCAGCCGGCGGTTCTGCGCGAGCACGCCCAGGAAGCTGGTGGTGGTGGCATCGAGCTTCAGGCTCGTCGCGACGGCGGCGACCGCCTTGGCGGCGTCGGCGCGCGAAACCAGCGGGCTGGCGGTCAGCGCCTTGAAGTCGCTCGATTCGGCAAGCGCCTTGGCAGCGGTGCCGAGGCTGTCCTCGACCTTGGCCAGGGCCTTCGAATCACGCGCGAGCTCGAACAGGGCGGTAGCGTAGCGTCCGCTTAGGCTTGCCTGGATACCGGCGGAATTCTCCACGCGATCGGGTTCCTCTCGGAGGTTCGGGTTTCAGCCCCATATGAATTGGGGGCCGATTTCCGGCTCCATCAAAGTATTACTCTGACGGCTGCCCCATACGGCCCCCTATGGGTCGCGGCGCGGTTAGCATCGGTGTCACGGGGATGCAACCCGAGTCCGATTCGCGTGCCACGAACGACTCCCGGAACCGGGGCCGCCACGGGCATGTACCGAATCGTTTCGTGTGGTAAACGGTGCCCGCGACGACCTTTTGGGGGAAGGTGAAGTGAACAAGCGGATTCTTGGCGGCATCGCCGTCGCCGGCCTGTGTGCCGGGATCGCGCATGCCGAGGTGCTGGAGATCCGCGGCGAGCTCGCCGCGCCGAACCGCGAGGCGAGCCTGCTCCGCTCGGTCGCGATCGAGCGTATCGAGGGGCAGGATGGCGAGGCGCTGGCCCGGGCGATCGAGCAGGGGCTGTCGGGCACGCATTTCGACTTGATGGGCGGCCGCGCCGGGCGGAACAACGCCGAGGGCGCGCTCACCGGCGGCGTGGCGACGGGCGTCGACGAATCACCGTACCGACGGCGGGAGAAGCGCTGCGTCGAGAAGGACAGCGCCAACCAGAAGAAGTGCGTCCGCGAGGAGGAGGTGGAGGTGCGCTGCCGCCGCCGCATCGTCAGCGTGAAGGCGGATCTGCGGCTGGTGCGCAATCGCGACGGGCGGATCGTCTATTCGGTGACGAAGCCCTTCACGCAGGAAAGCAGCTGGTGCGAGGGCAGGGAGGAGCGCCCGGCGCCGGTGGAGGAAGTGATCGCCGATGCGATCCGCAACCTCGGCTATTCGGTGCGCGGCGACATCGCGCCGACCCTCTCGACCTATTCCATCCGCGTGCGCGAGAGCGACAAGGGCATGGCCAAGGATCAGGCGAAGCGCTTCAAGGACCTGGTGAAGCTGACCAAGCGCGATGTGCGCGGCGCGTGCGCCGGCTGGGCGGCCCTGGCGCCGGAAGTGCCGAACCATCCCTCGATCAGCTTCGACCTGGGCCTCTGCGCCGAGCAGGCCGGCCAGTATGAGAAGGCGCTGGAACTGTACCATGCGGCCGCGCGCGCCGGGGCGTCCGAGGGCAGGGAAGGCGCCGACCGCGCGATTCGGCTGATCGCCGGCCGCGAGGATGCGGCGATCCGCGCGCGGTGGCGGTGAAGCTTCGATAAGGGCCGAAGCATCGCTTCTCCGATCGGCCGCATCCGGCGGACCGACTGGAGGAACCGATGCCCGAACCGATTCTCGCCGCCCCCCACGAAGCCGCGCATGCCGGGGAAGTGACCACTCTCGCTGGCGATGCTGCCATGCCGGCATTGCTCGTTCGCCGCCTGGCCGGGCCCGGGGCGCCGGTGCTCTATGTCCACGGCGCCACCTTTCCATCGGCGCTGTCGGTCGGATGGCGGATCGACGGGTGGTCGTGGATGGACGATCTGCAAGCGCGGGGCTTCGATGTCTGGGCGTTCGACCTCGCCGGCTATGGCGGATCGGAACGGCCGGCGGCGATGCGGGGGGACCTGCCCTATGGCCGGGCGGAAGCGGCGGCGGCGCAGATCGCCCGCGTCGCCGCGCATATCCGGGCACGGCGCGGCGGCGCGAAGCTCCTGGTGATCGCGCATAGCTGGGGAACGATCCCCGCCGGCATCTTCGCCGGGGCATGGCCCGAGACGGTCGAGCGGCTGGTGCTGTTCGGCCCGATCGGGGAACGGCAGGCCGGTGGCGGCCCCGCGCCGGCCGGGGGCGCATATCTCGTCACGCGTGAGGATCAGTGGCGTAGCTTCCAGTCGGGCGTGCCCGAAGACCAGGGCTCGCCGATCGCCCCCGCGCGCTTCGACGCCTGGGCAGCCGCCTATCTCGCCAGCGATTCGGGAGGCGTGGCGCGAGATCCGGCGGGCGTGATGGTGCCGAGCGGCCCGGACGCCGATTTCCGCGACGCCTGGTCGGGGCGCTTTCCCTATGATCCCGGCGTGGTGCGCGCGCCGACCCTGATCGTGCGCGGCGCCTGGGACCCGCTGGCGGGCGACGCGGACGTGGCGTGGCTGGCGGGCCGGCTGACCGGCGTGCCGGGCGGCGCGCGCCGCGTCACGCTCGCGGACGGCGCGCACCGGATGCACCTGGAGAATCGCCGACAGGCGCTGTTCGACGCTGTCGGCGACTATCTCCTCGTGCGTTAGCGTCCGCGATTGCCGCCCTGACGGCCGCCGCCCTGGCCCTGACGCTGGCCGCCGCCGCTGCCGGTCGGCCGGGGCTGCCACTTGCGCTTGGGACGCGCATAGTTGCGGGGCTGCTCGCCTTGCGGCGCGTCGAAGCGGCGCGGGCGCGGCTCGCCCGCAGCGGCGCCGGCGGCCTCGGGCCGCGGCGCATGGCCGTCGCGGCGGGGCTGGTCGCCACGCGCGCGGTCGTCGCGCTGGCCCGGGCGGCCACGCTGCGGCTGGCCCGGACGGCGGCCGTCGCGCTGCATCTCGCGGCCACGGGCGCCGTTCTGCTGGTCGCGGCTCTGCGGCACGTTGACGCGGCTCGACTTGATCTTCTCGGCCGCGGCGACGAAGCCCTCGGGCAGCGGCACCACCGCGAGCTTCTGGCGGATCAGCCGCTCGATGTCGCGCAGATAGGGGCGCTCGTCCTCGGCGCAGAAGCTGATCGCCACGCCGTCATTGCCGGCGCGCGCGGTGCGGCCGATGCGGTGGACATATTGGTCCGCCACGTTCGGCAGCTCGAAGTTGAAGACATGGCTCACGCCCGACACGTCGATGCCGCGCGCCGCGATGTCGGTGGCGACCAGGATCTTCACCTTGCCCGCGCGGAACTCGCCGAGCGCGCGCTCGCGCTGCGGCTGGCTCTTGTTGCCATGGATCGCGTTGGCGGCGACGCCATTGCCCGCCAGCAGGCGGACGACGCGGTCGGCGCCGTGCTTGGTGCGAGTGAACACCAGCGCGCGATCGATCTCGATCTCCTTGAGCATCATCGTCAGCAGCGCCTGCTTCTCGGCCTGCTGAACGAAGGTGACGCGCTGCTCGACGCGCTCGGCGGTGGTCGCCTCGGGCGTGACCTTCACTTCCACCGGTTCCTTGATGAACTGGCCGGCGAGTTCGCGGATCGTCTTCGGCATGGTCGCCGAGAAGAACAGCGACTGGCGCTTGGCGGGCAGCTCGCGGACAATGCGCTTGAGCGCGTGGATGAAGCCCAGGTCCATCATCTGGTCGGCCTCGTCGAGCACGAAGATCTCGAGGCCCATCAGGATCGCATAGCATTGGTCCATCAGGTCGACGAGGCGGCCCGGCGTGGCGACGAGGATGTCGACGCCCTTGGCGAGGTCGGTCTTGTTCTTGTGAATCGAGGTGCCGCCGAAGATGGTGGCGACGGTGAGGCGGGTGCCCTTGGCATAGTGGCGCGCCTGGTCGGCGATCTGGCTGGCCAGTTCGCGGGTGGGGGCGAGCACGAGCATGCGGCAGCCGCGCGGCTGGGCGCGCTTGCCCGATGCGACCAGCCGGTCGATCGAGGGGAGCATGAAGGCGGCGGTCTTGCCGGTGCCGGTCTGGGCGATGCCGAGCAGGTCGCGTCCTTCGAGGAGCGACGGGATCGCCTTGGCCTGGATCGGCGTCGCCTCGCTATAGCCCTTGGCGGCAAGCGCGGCGAGAACGGTCTCCGAGAGACCGAGTTCGTTGAATTGCATTATGTGTCCTGTGCGTACGGCCGGCGCGCACGGACGGATTCCGAACGCGAAGGCGGGGTCAAAAATGACGACCCGCGTGACTAGGGAAGCCGTGAAATCAACCGAGCCGGGGCCGGGACGCCTTGCGTCCGATCACGCTGCCATGCCGGCTCGATGGGCGCGCATATGGCGATGAAATCGGTTTCCGTCAAGGAAGCCGGCCGGCGGGCCGCCCCTGTCCGCCGCGCGCCGCGCCGGGAACGGGAGCCTAGGGGGCGGCAATTCCCGTATATTCGCGCGGCCGCAGGCCCAGCCGCACCGCTTCGGTCTGGCCGTGGAGCATCGGGTCCTGAAAGGCACAGCGATCGTCCCATTGGCCGGGGCAGCGCGCGGGAGTCGCGGCATCGAGGATGTCGGCGATCAGGGCGTCGTCGAACGGCCGGCCGGGGAATTGCGAGAAGCGCAGATGGATCATGCGCGCGAGCGCCAGCGGCGCCACCCAGGACGTATGCGGCGCGGTGATCGGGAAGAGCGCGGTGCTGAAATCGTCGGACTGGAGCAGCGGCGTGCGGTTGAAGGCATAGGGACGCTCGGGCAGCACGCCGGTGTTGACGAAGATGTCGGCATCGGCGCGGGCGGGCCAGCCCTGCGGCGCCGCGACGCCGCCGCGGCCGCTATCGTCCAGACCCGATGCAAGGACAGTGAAATAGCCGGTGCGGACGCGGTTGCGATAGGCGGGGATGCGCTGGTCGTAAGGCGCGTCATGGAGCCCGCTGGTCTCCGATGCCGCCTGCACCGCAAGCACGCCGGGCGTGCCGAACAGCGCGGCATAGATCGGCGCATAGGCGGCAAGCCGGCCGCGCAGCACGGCCTCGGCGGGCAGCGGCGTCCCGCAGCGGCCCTGCCAGCTGTCGCGGACGGTCTGGAAAGTGTGGCCCGCGCTGTAGTTGACGAAGCGGACATCATTGGCGCGCATCAGCGCGACGATCGCATCGGCCGCGCGCTGGGCGGCCTGCACCAGCCGCGTCTGCGCCGCGTCCCCGCCGGCGGCATCGCAATAGTCGGCCGCCGCGATGGCGGGAAGGTCGATCGCGTCCATCAGCACCAGCGGCTGGCCGGGGCTGTTGTCGGCGATCAGCGAGAAGACGGTGCTGCCATGGCCGCTATTGTCGAAGGCGATGCCGGCATAGGCCTGGTTCGCGGCGTCGCCGATCGGCGCGAGCCGCTGGCTGGGCACGAAGGCGGGACCGGAGAAGCGGTCGAGCGCGTTCCACAGCGCCGCCGGGATGCGCCAGCCGGTCGTCGCGGCGTGCATCGCGCCGCCGGCACCCAGCCGGAAATAGCCCTTGATATGCTTGCGGAAGCGAATGGCGCGGACGGGCAGGCGGGGCAGGCTGTCGATGATCAGGATCGCTTCGCCGCTGCCGGGCGCCATCTCGAATTCGGCGGGGCTATAGGCGCGATCGGTCCAGGCGCAGTTCGCGCCGGCGGGCCGGCACGTGTCGGCACGGATGGCCGCCGCCGCATCGGCGATCGCCTGGTCGAGCGGATCGGCCGGGCGCGTGGGGCTTGGCGTGGGGCTCGGGCTCGGTGACGGCGTGGGCGTAGGCGTGGGCCGCGGTTCGGCGGGGCCATCGCCGCCGCCGCTGCAGGCGGCGAGCAGCGCGGGCAGGATCAGGGATATGCGTCTTGCCATGTTTCGTCCTCGTCCGGCGGCATCGGCAGGGAGGACGGAGCCGGGCCGCGGCGCCAATCGGGATTGCGACCGGCACGCGAGCTGGTGCGACGAAAACGGCCGGGGCGGGCGCCAGCCGTTGCGCATGCGAAATTAACGCGCGCGGACTCGCTCGCAAAGCACTCGTTAACCCATGGCCCGCTAGGCTCGGGGCGCCAACCATGGAGCCCCAAATTGCTCGTCGCCAAGCTTGAGATCCTCGGAGACATCGACCGCCGCGGCGCGATCCGGTTCGACACGGATTCGCCCTCGACCCTGCGCACGCCGGACGGCGGGCCGATCGACGTGCAGGTCGAGGATTTCTCGCGCACGGGCTTCCGCTTCTCCTCGGAACTCGATCTTCCCGAAGGCACGCTCGTCTCGCTCGGCCTTTCGGGCGCGGGATCGCGCGCCGCCAAGGTGGTGCGCCGCTCGGGCAATACCTATGGCTGCGCCTTCATGAAGGCGTTGACCGAGGAGGAGATCGCGCATGCCTTTCGCGGCCAGGAGCATGTGCTCGCCGATCTCTCCGCCGCGCTCGCCGCGCGCTTCGGCACGGGCAAGCCGCATGCGAAGCCGGGCATTCCGCCGCTGCGGCGGCTGATCAGGCGCCCGACCCGCGAGGGCTGAATTCCCGCTCGCGATAGGCGAACCAGTCGAAATCCGCGTGGAGGCCGGCACCGGACAGGTCCTGGCATGCCATGCCGATGAACGCCCCGGTGAAATTGGGCAGGCCGGGCGCACTCGCCTCGTCCGACAGGATCGAAGCGTCGAACTGTTCCGCCAGCCATTGCCACGCGCCGCCGGGCAGGCGCCAGGCGAAGCGCAGCCGCTCGTAATCGACCTCGGCACGCAGCTCGATCGGCCCTTCCGGTATCGGGATCGGCGCAGTGAAGGCATCGGCCTGCGGCGCATCGGGCAGCGCGGACATCACGCGCAGATGGCGGCCGGCCTCCGCGTCATGGCTGACGTGCAGATAGTGGAACTTGGCCGCGTTGTAATAGGCGACCAGCCCCGCCGCCTGCTGGAAATGGCGGGGAGCGAAATCGAGCGCGCAGGAGGCGGAATAGCAAAAATCCTGTTGCCGCCGCGCGACCAGTGCCTGGGTGAACAGGCTGCCGATCGTCTCGCGGCCATGGAGGCGCAGATGGCCGGGCCGGGCGGTGAGGCTGAAGATCGCCTCCGGCTCGGGCGTGCGCAGCCATTGGAAGTCGATCGGCAGGATGGGATCGTCGAAATCGGCGCGCATGTCGGCGGGCTGGCGGCCTTCGGGGCCGGGCACGTCGCGCATCGGCATGCCCGGCTCGCCGATGGTGCGGAGCCAGCCATCCGCGCCCCAGCGCATCGGCTGGATCGCGGTCTCGCGGCCCAGCACGCAGCGCCCGCGATTGGGAAGCGGGCGGCCGCAGAGATAGACCAGCCAGGGCTCGCCCGCCGGCGTCTCGACCAGATCGGCATGGCCGGCCCGCTGGAGCGGCGCGTCCGGGCGGGTGCGGCTGGAGAGGATATGGATGTCGGGGTGGAGTTCATAGGGACCGGTGAGGCTCCGCGAGCGCGCCATGGTCACCGCATGGTTCCAGCCGGTGCCGCCCTCGGCGGTGAGGAGATGATACCAGCCGCCGCGCTTGTAGAGGTGCGGCGCCTCGGTGAGGCCGAGCGGCGTGCCGGGGAAGATGTTGGTCCGCTCGCCGATCAGCCGGCGCTGCTCGGGGCAATATTCCTGCAGCACGATCCCGGCGAAGCGGTTGCGGCCCGGCCGGTGGTCCCAGAGCATGTTGAGCAGATATTTCCGCCCGTCCTCGTCATGGAAGAGCGAGGGGTCGAAACCGCTGCTGTTGAGGGGGATCGGATCGGACCATTCGCCGTCGACCGTCTCGCAGGTGACGAGATAATTGTGGAAGTCGCGGAGCGACGCGCCCGATGCGCCGCCCACCGTCGTGCGGCCATAGCGCTTCACATCGGTGTAGATCAGGTGGAAGCGCGCGCCGTCATGCGAAAGGCACGGCGCCCACACCCCGCAACTGTCGGGATCGCCGCGCATGTCCAGCTGGCTCCGGCGGTTGAGCGGCCGGGCGATCAGCTCCCAGTTGGCAAGGTCGCGGCTGTGGTGGATCTGCACGCCCGGGAACCATTCGAAGGTGGAGGTGGCGATGTAGTAATCGTCGCCCACCCGGACGATCGAGGGATCGGGGTTGAAGCCCGGCAGGACGGGGTTGCGGGTCATGCGGGTTTGCGCACCAGGGTCCAGAGCAGCGCGGCCGCCACGAGGTCGAGCAGGCCGAGCGCGATGAAGAAGGGAGTGTAGCCGATCGAGGCGACGAGGCTCCCCATCAGCAGCGAGAAGATCAGGATCGAGGCATTGGCGCAGGTGCCGGCCATGCCGGCGACGGTGCCGAGCTCGTCGCGGCGGAACAGGTCGCTCGCCATGGTGATCACGGTGACCGACAGCGTCTGATGCGCGAAGCCGCCGAGCGAGAGCAGGGCGACCGCCGCCCAGGCGCTCTCCACCGTGCCGACGAACAGCATGCCGGTCATCAGCACCGCGCCCAGCGTGAAGGTCCAGCGGCGCGCATCGATCAGGTCTACGCCGCGGCGCTGGAGCCACAGCACCACCGCCGGCCCGAACAGGCAGCCCAGATCGGCGGCGACGAAGGGCAGGAAGGCGCTGAGCGCGATCTCGGCCAGATCGAAATGGCGAACCTTCACCAGATAGAGCGGCAGCCAGAAGGTGAGCGTGCCCCAGGTCGGATCGGCCAGGAAGCGCGGGATGGCGATGCCCCAGAAATTGCGCCGGCGCAGGATGGCGAGGATCGAGGGCCGCGTGCCCGCCGCCTGGACGTGGCCCTCCTGCCCGGCGAGGATATGGGCGCGCTCCTCGGCCCCGATCGCGGGATGCTCGGCGGGCGGACGATAGAAGCGCAGCCAGAGCAGCACCCAGAACAGGGCGAGGGCGCCGGCGATCACGAAGGCCGCGCGCCAGTTCCACATCCAGATCGACCAGGCGACCAGCGGCGCCGCCAGCGCCGATCCGGCCGAAGCGCCGAGATTGTAGATGCCGCCGGCAAGACCCCGCTCCTTCGCGGGAAACCATTCGGAGACGACCTTGAGCCCGCCGGTGTGCGAAGTGCCCTCGGCAAAGCCCAGCGCGCCGCGCAGGCCGAACAGCATCTGCCAGTTGAAGGCGAGGCCGTGCGCCATGGTCAGCACCCCCCAGCAGCTCGCGAAGATGGCGAGCCCGGTGCGCAGCCCGATCGTGTCGAGGATGTAGCCGACGATCGGCTGCAGCATCACGCCGGCCTGGAAGGCGGCGGTGATCCAGCCATACTGATGCTCGTCGATGCCGAGGTCGGGCATGAACACGGGGGCGGCGACCGCCAGGGTGGAGCGGGTGAGATAGTTCACGACCGTGCCCAGCATCACGATCCCGATGATCCACCAGCGCAGGGCGCGCGTGCGTCGCCAGAAGGACATGGCCTCTCCCGTGCGGACGTCTGAGCATGCGCCCGTTAGCGCTAACGGTGGCGGGTTTGGGGTGGAAGGGCAAGAGGGATTTGTATGAGTTATTATACTCCCCTCCCTGGAAGGGAGGGGGGCGGAAGCGGGTTTGACCGCAATCGCCGGGATGTGGCCCGCCCGGCGCGCACCTATATCCATCCCATGACCCACCCATTCTCCCTATCCGAAGACGCGGCCTGGGCCGCCTTCGAAGCGCGCGACCGCGCCTTTGACGGGCGATTGATCGTCGCGGTGACCACCACGCGCATCTATTGCAAGCCGACCTGCCCGGCGCGGCGGCCGAAGCGCGAGCATGTCGAGTTCTTCGACGATGCCGATGCCGCCCGCGCCGCCGGCTATCGGGCGTGCCTGCGCTGCAAGCCCGACGAGGTCGGCCGCGATCGGATCGCCGTGGCGAAGGCAGTGGCGCTGATCGAGGCGGCCGAGGAGAATGTCTCGCTCGACGCAGTCGCCGCGGCGGTCGGCTATGCGCCGCATCATTTCCACCGGCTGTTCAAGCGCGCCACCGGCGTGACGCCTGCCGCCTATGCCCGTGGGCTGAAGGCCAGGCGCGCCGCCGAGGCGCTGTCCGGCGAGGAGAGCGTGACCGGCGCGATCTACGAGGCCGGCTATTCCGCGCCGAGCCGCTTCTACGAGACCGCCAATGCCCGGCTCGGCATGAGCCCCAGCGCATGGAAGCGCGGCGGCGCGGGCGTGACGATCCGCTGGACCATCGCCGAAACCAGCCTGGGCCCGCTGCTGATCGCGGCGACCGACAAGGGCCTGTGCCGCGTCGCCTTCGAGGAGAATGCCTTCGACCTGACCCGGCGCTTCCCGGCGGCGGAGGTCGTCCAGGGCGGCGCGGCGCTGGCCGCGCTCGCCGCGCGGGTGGTCGCCGAGGTGGAGAGCCCGGGGCGCGACACCGATCTGCCGCTCGACGTGCGGGGCACCGCCTTTCAGGAAGCGGTGTGGCAGGCCCTGCGCACGATCCCGCCGGGCGAGACGCGCAGCTATGCCCAGCTCGCCGCCGCCGCCGGCAGCCCGGGCGCGGTGCGCGCCGCCGGCACGGCTTGCGGCGCCAATCACGTGCCGGTGATCATCCCCTGCCACCGCGCGCTGCGCTCGGACGGCAGCATGGGCGGCTATGCCTATGGCGTGGACCGCAAAAAGGCATTGCTGAAGCGCGAGGGAGCCGACCGGTGAACTATGTGATCCAGGGTATCGATCCGGCGCCGTTCCGCTCTCTCTACGGCCTGTCGGACGCGGAGCTGGCGGCGCGGCATGCCGTCCGCATGCGCGTGGCGAAGAAGCCCGGCGCCCCGTGCCGGGTGACGCTGGCCGATGCCGAGCCGGGCGAGACGGTGCTGCTGGTCAACCACGAGCATCTGCCGGTCGCCTCGCCCTATCGCAGCGCCCATGCCATCTTCGTGCGCGAGGGGGCCGAGGTGCCGGCGCGCTTCGAGAATGCGGTGCCCGAGCCGCTGGCGATCCGCCTGCTCTCGGTCCGCGCCTTTGACGCCGCCGGCATGATGATCGACGCCGAAGTGGTGGAGGGCCGTGATCTCGAGCCGCTGATCGCGCGCTTCTTCGCGGATCCGGCGGTGGCGTATCTGCACGTGCACAATGCCAGGCCCGGCTGCTTCGCGGCACGGGTGGACCGGGGCTAGGCTGGGGCCTCCCAACCCCCGCCGTCACCCCCGCATAGCCCCGCCGTCATCCCCGCGAAGGCGGGAATCCAGGGCCAGGCGCAATGGTCGTGAGGCACGCTTTGCCGTCTCCGGCAAGCCCATGCGCGATTTCTGCGATTGCCTCATATTGCCCTGGGTCCCCGCCTGCGCGGGGAGGACGGTGAGTCGCTACCTAGGGTCGGGGCTCGTATTCCCCTGGTGGCCGGCGGATCACTTCGCCGCGGGCGTCGCCCCGGCCGCCGTCCCGTCCGATGCGGAGCATTTGTAGACCAGCTTCTCGTTGTACACCGGCGGCAGCGCGGTGCGGATCGATTGCTGCTGGGTCGCCAGCTCGGCGCGCTTGGCCTGGTCCGCCGAGCATTCCTTGAGCGGCACGCCCTTCCGCAGCGCGCGCGCCTGCTTCATCTGCTCGGAGGAGAGCAGATAGCGCGTATTGGTATAGGTGGCCGTCGCCGGATCGAAATCGAGCACCGAGACATTGGCTTCCTGGTCCGGCACCAGGATGCGCTGCCAGTGCGTGCCGGACTCGGCATATTGCGTGCGGCCGTTGATGCAGCCGTCCTCGCCGATGTCGAGGTCGACCTTGTCGGTCGGGGAAACGATCACCCGGCTGCGCTCGGGGACGAGGGTGCAGACCAGCTTGCCCTGCGCCGCCGTGCTCGTGGTGCCCGCCGCCACGGCCTTGGGCAGCGGCACCACCGTGGCTTCGTCGAAGCCCGGCCGGCTGAGGAACAGGGCGGCCGCGCCCAGCATCAGCACGCCGCCGCCCGCCGCGACCCAGATCGCCTCGCGCTTGCGCTCGCGCGAGAGCAGCAGCCCGGCCCCGCCCATCGCCAGCGCGCCCAGCACGAGCAGCACCGCCGCGCCGGCCATATAATTCTCGCGCGCGGTCTCGGCGCGATTGCGCGCCTGGGTGATCGCATCGTCGCGCTCCGCCTCGGCCCGGGCGGCATTGGCGCGCGATGCCTCGTCGGCCGCCAGGCGAGCCTTCTCGTCGGCGCTGCGCTCCTGCGCCATCTGCTCCTCGACCGAGGTGCAGGGCATGTCGACCGTGGCGAAGGGCTGCTTCGCTTCGCCCAGAAAGGCGGCCAGCTCGCTGCCGGCAATGGCGAAGGCGAAGGTCGAATCGCCGTCGTCATTATGGGTGATCGCCGAATTGACGCCGAGCACCCGGCCGCAGCGATCGAGCAGCGGCCCGCCCGAATTGCCGCGGGCGATGCTGGCGGTGTGGAGCAGCACGCTCACGCCGCTCAGCTGGCGCAGCCCGGCGAACCCGCCCTGCGAGCGCACCGGCGACTGGGGCTTGATGAAATCCGCCGCCGAGCGAGCGGTGGCGACGTCGACATTGCCCGGATAGCCGAGCGCGACGAGCGAATCGCCGTCGGAGATCCTGCCGCCGAACAAAGTGAGCGGCGGCAGGCGAACGCCGGTGAACTCGATCAGCGCCAGGTCGCGCGCCTGGTCGATCTTGATCACCTTGCCCTGATAGGATTTGTCGCCTTCCGAGGGGACGACGCCGATCACGACATTGTCGGGATAGCGCGAGGCGAGATCGACGACGTGCGCGTTGGTGACCACCCGGTTGGGCGCCACCGCGAAGCCGCTGCCATGGCCGAAGCCGACCACTTCGTCATCGACCACCGCGATGGTGACGATGCGCACCACGCCGCGCGCCGAGGCGGAGATGTCGTCGGCATGCGCCGGGGCCGCCCATGCGAAGAGCAGCGCCACCACGATAAGCAACCGACGCATCATCGAACCCGAACCTCCATTTGGCCGGCAGCTTTCGGGCAAAAGCCGCGGCGGTTCAAGCCGGGGCCTGCGGAGGCGGCGGGGTTCAGCCCTTTTTCTTCCCGGCGTCCTCGGCTGCCTTCTTCGCCTTGGCCTCCGCCTCGGCGATCAGGGCAAGCGCGCCCGGGGTGCCCTTCTCGTCGAGCGCGGTGAGCACCTTCAGCGCCATATTGTCGGCCGGCGCGTGCGGGCTGTAGGCGACCGGCTCGAAGGCCACGCGCGCGGCCTTGGCGTCGTTCATCTCGAGCAGCACCTTGCCCGCCGTGATCCGCAGATCGGTATCGAACGGCGCCAGCACATAGGCGCCGAGCAGCCCGTTCCTGGCATTGGGGGTCGGTGTCTGCTTCGCCGCGGCGAAGCTCTCGTAGAACAGCACCAGCGGCTGGGGATAGTCGGTATCGAGCTTGTTGGCCTTGAGGAAATAGCCGCGGATCGCCTTCCAGCGCTCCGGATTGGTGTCGCCGGCGGCCTTGGCGGCCTCCATCTGCGCCATGCCCTTGTAGAGCAGGGCATGGATGGACTTGGGATCGGCGGCCAGTGCGCGATCGGCGGCCGCTTCGGCGGCGGCATAGTTCTTGGCGTCGAACTCGGCCTCGGCCAGCTCGTTCTGCGCCGCCGCGTCGGTGGGATAGGGCGCTGCCAGCCGGCGCGCGAGCTCGGCGACTTCGGGCGCGGTGTCCGGGCCGACGCCGTTGCTCGAGCGGATCCGCGCCGGCAGGGTGGCGATCTCGCCGGCGCCGAGCTTGCGCAGCGTGACCTTGCCGACCGCGACCTGATCCTTGGACAGGCGCAGCAACGGCAGCGTCTTGCCCGAAATGTAGCGGTTGAGCTTATTGTCGAGGTCGTTCGGATTCCCGAAGGCCCGGCCCGCCTCGGCGGTCTTTCCCTCGTTGCTCAGCGTGATGTAGTCGGCCAGTTCCTTGCCGTGCCCGCCGAGCAGCGCGTAATGGGTCAGCAGCCAGCCGCGGCCATAGAGGATATGGGTTTGCAGGTCGTCGAGCTTGCCCGGATTGAGCATCAGCAGCTGGCTGGCCGGGATCTGGTTGACCTGGCTGATGCCGTATTTGCGATATTCCGGCGCCGCGCCGAAGGTCAGCGTGCCGTCCGCGCGGTAGATGGCGGTGCCGACGAATTCGGCGAACCCCTCGACGAACCATTTGGCGAAGGCCGCGCTCGGCCAGCTCGAGAACATGAAGCTATGGGCATATTCATGCTGCAGGATCTCCCGCGCGCTGAGCTCGCCGCTGGTCTTGCGCGGCGCGAACGCCATCGGGCCGGAGGCGCGCGCCTGGTAATAGCCGGCGATCGAGTGGTTGCCCGAAAGCTTCCGGATCGCATCGACGTCGTCGAGCATGAACACGGTGACGCGCAGGTTCGGGCTGAGCGGCTTGTCCGGCGTGCCGGTGATCGTCCGCAGCGCCTGGTCGAAGCGCTCGAGCGACTCGGTCGCCGCGGTGACCTGCTCGGGCGAGCCTTCCGAATAGACGATGAAATGCTTGGAGCTGCCTTCGTACCAGTCGGCGGCGTGCGCGAACGACGGCAGTAGCAGCGAAGTGGCGAGCAACAGATGACGACGCATGATTCTTCCCCCCGATCGACTGAGTCTATGGGCTGCGGCCGGCTCGTCAATCGGTGACGTTGCGGGAACGGGCGATCGGGTCCGCCGCGGATCAGACGAAGCTGTAGGGATCGACGTCCACGGCCACGCGCACCTTGGGGCTCCAGGCCAGGCTGCCCAGCCAGTCGCGCAGCACCTGCTGCACGTCGAAGCTGCGCCGGGCATGGACGAGCAGCCGGTAGCGGTGGCGGCCGCGCAGCATCGCCAGCGGGGCGGGCGCGGGGCCGTAGACGTGCATGTCCTCGCCGCCCTCGGGCGCGGTGCGGCCGATCATCCGCGCGGCTTCCTCGGCGGCGGCGCGATCCTCGCTCGAGACGATGATCGCGGCATAGCGGCCATAGGGCGGCGCCTCGGCGTCGCGGCGCGCCTCGGTCTCGGCGGCATAGAAGCTGTCGGCATCGCCCGAGACGAGCGCGCGCATCACCGGCGCATCGGGCGCGTGGGTCTGGATATAGACGGTGCCGGGCTTCTCGCCCCGGCCCGCGCGCCCGGCCACCTGCATGATCTGCTGGAAGGTCCGCTCGCTGGCGCGCAGGTCGCCGCCGTCCAGCCCCAGGTCCGCATCGACCACGCCGACCAGGGTCAGATTGGGGAAGTGATAGCCCTTGGTGACCAGCTGGGTGCCGATGACGATGTCGATCGCGCCATGCTCCATCCGCGCGACGAACTCGGCGGCCTTGGCGGGCGACCAGAGCGTGTCCGAAGTGACGATGGCGGTCCGCGCCTCGGGCCATAGCGCCGCCACTTCGTCGGCGATGCGCTCCACGCCCGGGCCGCAGGCGACCAGCGTGTCCTCGCTCTTGCACTCGGGGCACAGGCTCGGTGCCGGGATGGTGTGCCCGCAATGATGGCAGGAGAGGCGGCGGAGCAGCCGGTGCTCGACCATCCAGGCGGTGCAGTTCGGGCATTGGAAACGATGGCCGCAATGCCGGCAGAGCGTCAGCGGGGCATAGCCGCGCCGGTTGAGGAACAGCAGCGACTGCTCGCCCTTCGCCAGCGTCGCGTCGATCGCCTTCACCAGCGCGGGCGCCAGCCAGCGGCCACGCTCGGGCGGGTCCTGGATCAGGTCGATCGGAAGGATCTCGGGCATTTCCGCAAGCCCATAGCGGCCGGGGAGCTTGAGCTCTTCGTAGCGGCCCAGCTCCACCTGGTGGCGCGTCTCGATCGCCGGCGTGGCGGAAGCGAGGATCACCGGGCAGGATTCGAACCGCCCGCGCATCACCGCCACGTCGCGGGCATGGTAATGGACGCCGTCCTCCTGCTTGAAGCTGGTCTCGTGCGCCTCGTCGACCACGATCAGGCCGAGATTGGGATAGGGGAGGAACAGCGCCGAGCGGGCGCCCACCGTCACCATCGCCTCGCCGCCGGCGATCGCCCGCCAGGCGCGGCGGCGCTGCGAAGTGCGCAGGCCCGAATGCCAGGCCACCGGATCGCAGCCGAAGCGCTTCTCGAAGCGGGTGAGGAAAGGCTCGGTCAGCGCGATCTCGGGCAGCAGCACCAGCGTCTGCCGCCCCGCCGCCAGCGCGGCGGCGACCGCTTCGAAATAGACTTCGGTCTTGCCCGATCCCGTCACCCCGTCGAGCAGGAAGGGCTGGAAACCGGCCGCGTCCACTGCCTGGCGCAGCGTCGCGGCGGCATCGGCCTGTTCGGGGTTGAGCCGGGGCGGGGCGAAATCGGGATCGGGCAGCGGATAGGGCGTGTCGGTGTCGACCACCACCGCCTCGATCGCGCCGGCCTTCACCAGGCCGCGGATCACCGCGTCGGAGACGTCGGCGGCCAGGGCCAGCTCGCGCACCAGCCCCTGGCGCTCGCCGATCCGCTCCAGCGCCTGTGTGCGCTGCGGGGTCAGCCGGGCGGGCACCTGGCCGGTCGCGCGATATTCGGTGATCGTCGGCGCGCTCTCGAACGCCGCCGATGTGCGCAGCGCCATCGCCAGCACGGCCGAGGGCGGGCTCAGATAATAGTCCGCCGTCCACTCGACGAGACGGCGCACCGATGCGGGAATCGGTGGCGCGTCGGCGACGGCCATGATGTTCCGCAATCGGTTGTCGCCGATCTCCTCGGTCGGCAGCCGCTCGGGCTCCCAGACCACGCCGGCATATTGGCGCGGCCCGATCGGCACGACCACGATCGATCCCGGCGCGACCTGCATGCCCGCGGGCACGCGATAGTCGAGCGGGCCGAGCGCGGGGTGGAGGACGAGGACGCGGGCGCGGGACATGGATGGCCTCATATGGGCTTTTGCACCGGAAACGGAATCCCCGTATCCGGTTGGCGCTTCAAGGAGACCGAAGATGCTGCTCGCCGCTGCCCTGTTGCTCGCCCAGGCCGCACCCGCCGCCCCGGCGGCACAGACCACCCAATGCAAGGCGACCGACGCCAGCCTGCCCGCCGGCCTGCTCGGCTGGGTCGCGCCGGGCGACGCGTTCGTCCCCGGCAAGGCGGTGGCGCTGGACACGATCGACGGCGCGGCGCTCAAGGGCCTGCCCGCCGGGAGCAAGCCGGGCAAGGCGGCGATGATCGGCTTCCGCATCGAGAGCGCCGGCATCTATGGCGTGGCGCTCGACCAGGGCGGCTGGATCGACGTGCTGCCGGGGGCCGAGGGCGGCACGGCGCTCGCCTCGGTCAGGCACGGCCATGGTCCGGAATGCTCGACGATTCGCAAGATCGTCCGCTTCCGGCTCGAGCCGGGCATATATCGCCTCTATGTCTCCGGCCTTGCCGGGGCGAGGGTGAAGGCCATGCTGGTGGCCGGCGAATGAGCGCCGCGAACAAGGCGGCGGTCCGCGCCTATGTCGATGCGTTCAACGCACACGATGTCGCGCGGCTGACGCGGCTCTTCGCGCCGGATGCGAAGATCTGGGGCGTGCTCGGTGCCGGATCGCTCGAGATGGCGATGGGGATCTGGCGCGAACTGCACGAGGGGATGGAGATGCGGCTCGAGATCCTCGATCTGGTCGCCGAGGGGGATTCGGTGGCGGTGCGCCTGCGCGAGACCGGTCGTTTCGCCGGCCCCTTTCGCGGATTGGGCGGGCTGGCGCCGACCGGCCGGCCCTATGAGGTGGCCGCGATGGAATGGTTCCGGCTGGAGGACGGGAAGATCACCGAGCGCTGGGGCGCCCGCGACTCCGCCGCGATCCTGAGGCAGGTGAGCGAAGCTTAGGGTGGAAACCGAAACAAGCCGTTGAAACTACTTCGTCGTCCCCGCCTTCGCGGGGAGGACGAAGGGAGGCGCGGGGATGACGACGGGAATCGCGGAGATGACGCAATAAATCAAAGCCTTGATCGGGTTCTGACCCTAGGGTCGGATCGACATTTGAAGCGAGGGAGCTGCGACGGCCCCATCCACCCCGCAACCCCGGCACAAGGCCGGGGTGACGGACTGGGGAGTTGAATCCCGATCCGACGCCGCTTGCAATGCAGGGTTTCGCCTGTTGAGCCGGCTGGGTACAAAAATCGACATGCGATGAGCCATATCGGTTTCATGCCGATCTGCGGCGCGGCCGGCGGGTGCCGTGCCGGTGGGGAGAATCGGCCCCCCTTAGCGTAAACTTCGGAAACGTCCGGCGCTCAGCCCTGCCGCGCGGCGAGCCAGTCCCGCATCGCCCCGGTCACTGCCTCGGGCTTCTGCCAGGGCACGAAATGGCCGGCATTCGCGATGCGCACCGTGGTGAGATCCGATACCAGCGCATCGAGCCCGTCGAGCTGGACGGGCAGCAGCGCGGTGTCTTGCATCCCCCAGATCACCAATGTGGGCTGGCGGAGCGGGGGGAAGGGCGCATCGAGCCAGGGCGGCCGTTCCGGCGTATCGCCGGGTGCGGGCACCTGGATGGTGCTGGCGCGGTACCAGTTCAGCATCGCGGTCATCGCGCCGGGCTGGCTCCATTCGGCCAGATAGGCGGGCTTCTCGGGGGCGAGCAATGCCGGATCGGCATGCTTGGCGAAGGTCGTGTCGAAGAAATTCTCCAGCCCGATCCGCGCGACGAACTGCTCGAAATCGCGGTTGCGGAAGGCGGTGATGTACTGGCTGGCCTCGCGCTGCGCCGGATCGTCGAACAGGCTGCGCTGGAAGACGAGCGGGTGGGGGGCGTTGACGATGATCAGCCGGGCGATGCGCTGCGGGTTCTGCAGCGCGGCCATCCAGGCGATGGCGCCGCCCCAGTCGTGTCCCGCCAGGGTGAAGGGGGCGAGCCCGAAATAGTCGGCCAGCGCGAGCAGGTCCGCCACGGGCCTGTCGGGCGTATAGTTCGCCACGCCTTCGGGGCGCGCCGAATGGCCGAAGCCGCGCTGGTCGGGCGCGATGACATAATGGTCGCGGGCCAGCGCCGGGATCTGGTGGCGCCAGGTGCGGTGCGATTCGGGGAAACCGTGGAGCAGCAGCAGCGGCGGGGCGGCGGGATCGCCCGCGACGGCGACGTTCAGCGTCACGCCGGTGGGAAGGGGGATCCGCTGGAGTTCGAAATCGGCCATGTCGCCTTTCCCGCCTGTCTCTGGTGCCGCAGGTTAGGCCGGCGCGCGCGCATCCTCAACCATCATCCTCGCCCGCGCGCGTCGATGATGGCGACGATCCGGGCCGCACCGCGCGCTTGCCCCTGGTGCGGCTGGTCAGGTGATAGTGGAAGCAGCGGTCGCAGCGATAAGGGCGCAGCGCCAGTCCCGAGGCGCGGATCGCGTCCAGCGCCTCGTTCATGGTCGGGTAGCGCCGCTTGCGCCGGCAGATGCTGAGCCGCGTCCTAGGGATAGCTCACCGTCTTGGGCACTTCCGGGATCGGGATGAACTCCTTGTCGTCGCCCGGCACCTTGGGAAAGTTGCCCGCCTTCCAGTCTTCCTTGGCCTGGTTGATCCGGTCGCGGCTGGAGGAGACGAAGTTCCACCAGACGTGGCGCGGCGTGGCGAAGTCCTCGCCGCCGCACAGCATGACGCGCGCGCCGCCGGTGGAGCGCAGGATCGCGGTGATGCCGGGGCGCAGGATGTAGAGCGTGGAGACTTCCATCTCGATCCCGTCGATGCTGGCATCGCCATAGGCGAGATAGAGGGCGCGCTCGTCGGCGGACGGGTCGATCGGCACCGCGCCGCCGGCATCGAGCGCGATGTCGGCATAGATGGTCTGGGCATAGGTGGTGGTCGGCGCCCTGGCGCCCCACAGCTCGCCCATGATCACCCGGCAGCGCGCGCCGGGCGCCTCGACGAGCGGCAGCTCGCCGGCGCCGACATGCTCGAAGGCCGGGGCCATTTCCTCGTTTGCCTCGGGCAGGGCGAGCCAGGTCTGGATGCCCGACAGCTCCGGGCCCTTCGCGCGCTCGGCGCTGGGCGAGCGTTCGGAATGGACGATGCCGCGCCCGGCGGTCATCAGGTTCACCGCGCCCGGCTCGATCGTGGCGAAGGTGCCGAGCGAGTCGCGATGGTCGATCGCGCCGGCATAGAGATAGGTGACCGTGGCGAGGTTGATGTGCGGGTGCGGGCGCACGTCGATGCCGGTCCCGACGTCCAGCCGCGCCGGGCCCATCTGGTCGAAGAAGATGAACGGCCCCACCATCGTCCGCGGCCGGGAGGGCAGGGTGCGGTGGACCTTGAAGCCGCCCAGGTCATGGGTGGTGGGGGTGATGGTCTGGAGGAACAGGTCGTCGGTCATGATGCTCTCCTTGAAGAGCGGCATAGCCCGGCGGCCCGCCGGCGGACAGCCACGCTTTGGAAAGGCAGGATTTCCGATCCTGCGGTGCCGGCGCGCGGCACCGGCTCACTCTTCCGGGGCGCGGGCCCGGATCGCCAGTGCGTGGATGCGCGCGACGAGCAGGTCGGCCAGCGCGGTGTTGATCAGGCGCTGGCGCTGGACGCGCGACAGGCCCTGGAAGGCGGCGCTCTCCACCACCACGGTCCAGTGCGATTCGCCGGTGCCGTCGTCGCCCAGATGGCCGGCATGGTGATGGCTGTCGTTGATCACCTCGAGATGCGCCGGGGCGAGCGCGGCGGTGAGACGGGCGGCGATGATGTCGGCGAGTCCGCCGGTGGCGATGTCGGTCATCGCGCCTATATAGGCGGTTTGCGCAAGGGAGGTAGCGTGGCCGAGGGCCAGCACAGGAAGGACCGGCCGAATGCCCGTTTCCACGGCCGGGTGGAGGCGCAGGGGCGGCTGTGCGCCGAACCGGGCTGCACCGAGCCGGGCGAGTTCCGTGCGCCGGCGGGCCATGCGCGCGGCGGCTATGACGGGCCGGGCGAATATCGCTGGCTGTGCCTCGATCATGTTCGCGCGTTCAACTCGGGCTATAATTTCTTCCAGGGCATGACGCCCGACGAGATCCATGACGCCCAGCGCCCCTATGCCGGCTGGGAGCGCGAGACGCGCGCCTTTTCGGGCGCGGGCGGGGCCGACCGGCCGCCGCGCTGGGCGGATTTCGCCGATCCGCTCGATGCGATCGGCGCGCGCTTCCAGGAACGCATGAAGGACCGGGCGGAGCGCAAGGACGGCAAGCCGCTCTCTGGCAAGGACCGCGAGGCGCTCAAGGTCCTCGACCTGGCGATCGATGCCGACCGCACGGCGCTGCGCAAGCGCTATTCCGAGCTGGTCCGCAAGTTCCACCCGGACCGCAACGGCGGCGACCGCAGCCATGAAGGCCGCCTCCAGCGCGTGATCGAAGCCTATCAGACGCTCAGGGGCTCGCCCGCCTTTGCCTAGGTTCGATATCTGCAGCCTTTCTGGCGGTTCCCCGGCGAAGGCCGGGGCCCTGTCGCAACGTCGATCGAGAGGCGGGCCAGCCTGACTATGTGCGCGGATACTGGGCCCCGGCCTTCGCCGGGGAACCGCCAGAACCCCGAATGCCGCCTCGCCTAGTCCGCCGGGCGCGTGTTCACCGCCAGCTGGTCCGCGAAGGCCCGCCGATAGGCCGGGCGCTCCTCGCCGCGGGCCACATAGGCGGCGAGGTTCGGATGTTCGTCGAGCAGGCCCGATGGGCGGCAGCGGAGCAGCACGGAGATCATCATCAGGTCGCCCGCGCTGAACGCGCCGTCGAGCCATTCGGCGTCGCCGAGACGGTCGGATAGCTGGCGCAGCCGCGCGCGGATGCGATCCTTGACCAGCGGCAGGCGGTCCTGGGCCCAGGGCTGTTTGCCTTCCTGGAACAGGGCGGTCGAGAGCTCGAGGATCGGCGGCTCCACCGTGTTCACCGCGGCGAACATCCAGGCGATCGCGCGCGCCCGGGCATTGGCATCGCCGGGCAGCAGGCCGGCATGCCGCCCGGCGATATGGAGGACGATCGCCCCGGTCTCGAACAGGACGAGGCCGCCTTCCTCATAGGTGGGGATCTGGCCGAAGGGATGCAGCGCCAGGTGCGCCGGGGCCTTCATCGCCGCGAAGGAGACGAGCCGGACCGCATAGGGCTGGCCCGCCTCCTCGAGCGCCCAGCGCACCCGGGTGTCGCGCGCCAGCCCCTTGCCGCCATCGGGCGACCGGTCGAAGGCCGTGATGGTGACGGTCATCGCGGCTCAGCTCTTGCCGGGCGATACGAAGCCGCAGGCCACGCCCTCGGGGTCGACGATGCTGATCACCCATTCGCCGCCGGGCACCTGCTCGGGGCCCCATACCACCTTGCCGCCGCCGGCCTCGACCCTGGCGATCGCGTCGGTGATGTCGGGCACGCGGACATAGAAGCGCCAGCCCGGAGGGGTGCCGGGCTGCGCGCGCATGATCGCGCCGACCGCCTCACCCTTGCTGTCGCCATTGGCGATGAAGCTGTACTCGCCCATCTCGCCCATCGGCATGCCGCCCACCTTGGTGATGGCGAACAGCCTTTCGTAAAAGGCGAGCGCGGCGGCGTCGTCGGGCGCGAGCAGCTCGTTCCAGGCGACATGGCCGAGGCCCATCCGCTGATAGGCGGTGCTGGTGTGCGGCGAGGCGCCGCGCATCACGTAGAAGGGCACGCCCTGCGGATCGGTGACCATCGCCAGCCGGCCGACATCGGGAATGTCGAAGGCGGGAAGATGCACCTGCCCGCCGGCCGCGACCACGGCGGCGACCGACGCATCGACGTCATCGACGCCGAGATAGCCGAGCCAAACCGGCCGGGCGCCGCCGGCGATCATGTCGGCGTTGAGCTGCATCACGCCGCCGGCCTGGCCGTCGGCCGCGTTGATCATGCGATAGTCCATGCCGCCCGGGGCGGGCTCGGCATCGATGTTCCAGCCGCAGACCGAATCGTAGAACGCCTTGGCCTTGGCCGCGTCCTTGGTCACCAGCTCGTACCAGATGAAGCTTCCATGCGCGTTCATTTGCCTGCTCCCGTATCCACGATCGCCTCGAAGCCGCCCCAGAACATGCGCTGGCCGTCGAACGGCATGTCGCCGTCCGGCTTCATCCGCTCGTCGGCCATCACCTTCTCCCAGCCCGAATCGCGCGTCGCCTTGTCGGGCCATTCGATCCAGGAGAAGACCGGCGTCTCGCTCTCCTCGGCCTTCACCGCCATGTAGAAGTCGGTGACCTTGCCGCGCGGCACGTCATGGCCGAAGCCTTCCACCACGCGCAGCGCGCCATGTTCGATGAAGATCGGGGCAGCCTTCCTGGCCATCGCCAGATAGGATTCCCGGTCGCGCGCCGGCGCGACAAAACCGTCGATATAAGCCATTTTCACTCTCCTCTTCCGTCTTGCTTCGTCAGGCCGCGACCGGCGCGGGCTGGAAATCCGCGAGCTGCGCGGCCATCGCGCGCTGGAATGCGGGCCGGGCCATGCCGCGCTCGACATAGGCGGCCAGGGTGGGGCGCGAGGTGATCAGCGGGCTACCGTCAGCGTTGCGCAGCACCGTCACCATCGCGATGTCGGCAACGCTGAAGCCGTCGCCCAGCCATTCCCGCCCACCCAAAGCGTCGGCGAGCCGGTCCAGCCGCTTGCCCATGTCCTCCATCAGGCTCGGCAGGCGCAGCTTCGCCCATTCCGCGTCCTTCGAGAACAGCGTGACATTGCCCAGCTCGAACAGCCCGGGCTCGACGCTGTTGAGCGCCGCGAACAGCCAGGCGATGCTCGTCGCCCGCTGCTGCGGATCGCGCGACAGCAGCCGCGTGTCCCGTTCCGCCAGGTGCAGCAGGATCGCGCCGCTCTCGAACAGCCGGACCTCGCCATCGTGCAGCACCGGCACCTGGCCCCAGGGCTGCTCCTCGAAATAGGCGGCCGGCCTGGGCGGGACCGGGCTGATCAGCCGCATGGCATAGGGCAGGCCGATCTCCTCGCAGGCCCAGCGCGGCCGCAGGTCGCGGACATAGCCGCGCGCGAAATCGGGCACCCAGTTGAAGCCGGTGATCTCGATGGACATGACATCCTCCTCAGCCGCGCGCGGCGGCTTCGATCGCCGCGATGTCGATCTTCTTCATCGTCATCATCGCCTCGAACGCCCGCTTCGCGCTTGCGGGATCGTCGCCGAAGTTGAGCTCGATCAGCCGGCGCGGCGTAATCTGCCAGTTGAAGCCCCATTTGTCCTTACACCAGCCGCACATACTTTCCGTGCCGCCATTGCCCACGATCGCGTTCCACAGCCGATCGGTCTCTTCCTGGTCCTCGGTGAGGATCTGGAGCGAGACGCTCTCGTTCGGCTTGAAGTTCGGGCCGCCGTTCAGCCCGGCATAGCTGCGCCCGGCCAGAGTGAACTCGACGACCAGCGCCGCGCCTTCCTTGCCGCTGGGATTGTCGCCCGGCGCGCGGAAGACCCTGCCGACATGGCTGTCGGGCAGCAGCGAGACGTAGAAGTTGGCGGCCTCCTCGGCCACATGGTCGAACCACAGGACGGTAGTGATCTTGTCTGCCATCGGTCCTCTCCTTCGGACTTTCGGAATCAGCCGGCGATCGGGATCAGCGCGCGCACGCGCGGGTCGCGGAACCACAGTCCGCCCCAGGCGATCACGCCCAGATAGACGCCGAACAAGGTGTGGCTGAACAACGGGCTGCCCACCCGGAAGTGCATCGCGACCGCGCCGCCCAGATAGCCGGTAAGCAGGATCGCGCCGAGCACCGCGGTGCGCGGCACCGCATAGAGGATGGTGCCGAGCGCGAGGATCAGCCCGAGCTCACGATAGAGGCCCACGTCCGGCGGGATGCCGAGCGGCGGGCTGTAGGCGATCATCGCCGCCGGCGCGATCAGCTTGCCGCCGGCGTCCATCGCCAGGAACAGGATGACCAGGCCGCTCAGCGCCCAGCCGATTGCAAGGTCACGCTTCATGCCGCGCCTCCCGCGTTTGCGCCCGCTCAGGCCGGCTCATGGGCGGGGCCGTCGGGGAAGGCGGCCATCGCGGCCTCGAGATCCATGAACATCGGCTCGAAGATATGGCCGTCCGGATCCTCGAAGCTGCGGCCGTACATGAAGCCCATGTCCTGCTTCTCGCGGATATCCGCCTTGCCGCCGGCCCTGCCCGCCGCCTCGACGATCGCGTCCACCGCCTCGCGGCTGTCGCGCGAGATGCAGATCAGCGCCTCGGTCACCGCATGCGCATCGGCGATCGGCTTCGGCGTGAAGGTTTTGAAGAAGTCCCGCGACAGGATCATGAACACGATCGTGTCGCTGAGCTGCATCGCCGAGGCCTGTTCGTTGCTGAAGCGGGCGTCCTTGGTGCAGCCGATCGCCTCGTAAAAGGCGGTGGACCGGGCGACATCGGCCACGGGCAGGTTGACGAAGATCATCTGGGGCATGTTTTCTCTCCTGGGGATCTGGTTCAGTAGGTGAGGGAGGGATACCAGTCGGTCCCGCGGCCCTCGGGCGTGGAATCGAGGATGGTCCAGAGCGGCATCAGGTCGGGCGCGCCGCGCGGGTCCTGGCCGGGATCGGCGCTGTCCGGGCCCATCTCCCCCGCCCAGAACAGGCGGGGCGTGCCGTCGCGCCGGGTGAAGACCAGCAGCTGCGGAATGTCGGAGCCATCGGGGGCGATCGCGCCATAGTCGCGGCTGAACGCCTGGTCCTCGTCCGAATAGAGCGGCAGATGCTGCCAGCCGCGCTCGGCCTTGAACGCCGCAAGCTTCGCGATCGGCGAGCGCGCGATCACGGCCAGGCCGGTGCGCTGGAGGATGTCGGGCGCCTCGCCGTCCCAGGCCGAGAGCAGCGAGGTGCACATCGGGCAGGGCCGCTCGCGCTGCGGGCCGAACATATAGGTATAGACGACCAGCGTGTCGTGCGTGCCGAACAGGTCCGCGAGGCGGGCCGGGCCATGCTCGCCCTGGAACGCATAGTCCCCGGTCACCGCCGGGCCCGGCGGCAGCGCCCGACGCTGCGTGGCCACGCTCTCCAGGTGACGGCGCAGCGCGATCTCCTCGGCGAGCAGCGCGGTGCGCGCCGCGCGATATTCGGGGGACTCGCCCGGCCAGCGCGCCGTCTCACGCGCGGCCAGCTCTGCGGCGGGAACCAAGGTCATTGGACTAAACCTCCACTTCGGGTGGCCAGCGAATCGCTTTCTTGATCCTGATGCCCGACTCGGTTATTAAAAGCAACTATGGAGTCACAAAAAATAACTAACTCGGATTTCGCAAAGGCACGCCGCTGGTATCAGGACGCGTGCGGAACGGCGCTTGCGATGGACCTGATCGGAGAACGCTGGTCGCTGCTGATTGTTCGCGAGCTGCTGCTGGGGCCGCGCCGTTTCGGCGAGATCCGCGGCGCGCTGGAGGGGCTCAGCGCCAATATCCTGACCCAGCGGCTCGAGGGGCTGGAGAAGGGCGGCATCCTGCGCCGCCGGCAGCTCCCCTCGCCGGTCAATGCCCAGGTGTATGAACTGACCCGCTGGGGCGCCGCGCTGGAGGAACCGATCTTCGCGCTCAGCCGCTGGGCGGCGGGCTCGCCCGCGCACGACGTCACGTTGCCGCTCAGCAACGGCGCCTTCATGCTTTCGCTGAAGACGATGATGAATCGCGAGGGCGCGCGGGCGCTTGCGATCGATCTCGGCTTCCGCATCGGCGGCGAACCTTTCCGCGCGACGATCGTCGATGGCGGGCTGGCGATCGAGCGCGGCGACCCCGCCGGCGCGGATGTGATCTTCGAAGGCGTGCCGACTCCGCTCGCCGCGACCTTCTACGGCCCGTTGCCGCTCACCGAGTCGATCCGCGAGGGGCGGGTGGCGGTCACCGGCGATGTCGCGCTGGCCCAGCGCTTCGTCGACCTGTTCGGCCTGCCGCGGTTCGAGAACGACTAGAGCCCCGACCGCCCAAATCCGCCGTCCCGGGGAAAGCCGGGATCTCGTGCGGCTCCTTCCCCCGTCATCGCCGGAGATTCCGGCTTTCGCCGGGACGGCGGCGGAGTTGCGATATAGGATTTCGCCCGCTCCGTGCTGGCGGATGCGGGCCGGCCTCCTTTCCCGCAGCGATTGCGTCCGCCATCGGCAATCATGCGGGAAGGAAGAACCGGCCCCTCGTAGCATAAACTTCCGTGCCCCCGCCGCCGGCCCGAATCGGCCGTGCGGCATCCGGTGCCGGCGCGTCCTAGGTCCGGTTGCAGAAGCCCGGGCGGCGATCGCCCATGTCCCAGCAGCCGTCGAGGATCATCGTCTTGAGCGTCTCGCAGCCCCGCTGCGGCCCGCACTGGCCGTCCGGGTTGACGACCGTGCATTGGCGCGCGAGCAGCGCAGCCTTCTGCCAGCCGATCTTCGAAGCGCAGCTCGGGCCGTTGTCACGCCAGTTCCAGCGCTTCTCGCGCGGGCGGTAATGGATCGGCCGCGGCGACGGGGCGGGGCGCCATTCCGGCGGCCGCGTCTCGCGCGGCGGCGCCTTGAGATAGCGGCGATAGGCAGTGGCGACGCATTCCGCCGTCTGGCAGGCGTCGCGCTCGCTGAGCAGCGCCTGGAGCTGCTGGCGCTGGACCCAGAGCCGCTGGCGGTCGGCGCCCTGGCGCTCCTCCGCCCATTGGCCGGCGAGCGTGCGGTGCAGCCAGTTGAGGTTCTTGTTGTCGCAGACCAGCCATTCGCCGCGCCGCAGCGCGCCTTCGCAATAGGGAACGGGATCGAGCCAGTTCGGCCCGCGATCGACGGGGCGGACCACCGGCGGCGGCGGGCGCCGCGGGGGCGGGGGAGGCTGCTGACCCCAATCGCAACCGGCGAGCGGCGCGAGCAGCGCCAGGAACAACAGCTTCCCGTTCATTGTCTTCCCCAGAGAAAAGGATCGGTAGATGCGCGCGCCCGTTACTGTGGCGTCATGATCCCATGAAAGCCGATTCGAGGAAAGGGCTTGCGGCGGAAGGCGACGCTCGCGCGTTTTGCGCGAAGCCCGTTGCAGTGCGGCACGGGAGCTTCTAGTCGCTCAGGCGACGGAAGGATCCGAAGACATGGCCGATATCCCCAACACCCAGCCCGACAGCCGGAGCACCACGATCCTCGACGCGCCCGACAAGATGGTGAAGGCGCGCGACCTGTTCGGGATCGACAGCGACCTGGAAGTGCCGGCGTTCAGCGAGGCCGACGAGCGCGTACCCGATCTCGATCCCGCCTATGTCTTCGATCCGGATACGACGCTCGCGATCCTGGCGGGCTTCGCGCACAATCGCCGCGTGATGGTCCAGGGCTATCACGGCACCGGCAAGTCCACGCATATCGAGCAGGTGGCGGCGCGGCTCAACTGGCCCTGCATCCGCATCAACCTGGACGCGCACATCAGCCGGATCGACCTGATCGGCCGCGACGCGATCGTGCTCAAGGACGGCCAGCAGATCACCGAGTTCCGCGAGGGCCTGCTCCCCTGGGCGCTGCAGACCCCGACCGCGCTCGTGTTCGACGAATATGATGCAGGCCGGCCGGACGTGATGTTCGTGATCCAGCGCGTGCTGGAGACCGAGGGCAAGCTGACCCTGCTCGACCAGAACCGCGTGATCCGCCCCAATCCCTATTTCCGCCTGTTCGCCACCGCGAACACCGTGGGCCTGGGCGACACCAGCGGCCTCTATCACGGTACCCAGCAGATCAACCAGGGCCAGATGGACCGCTGGAACATCGTGGTGACGCTCAACTATCTGCCCGCCGCGGTCGAGGCGCAGATCGTGCTGGCCAAGTCCGGTGATTTCGACAAGCCGGGCGGCAAGGAGCTGGTCGAGAACATGGTCCGCGTGGCCGACCTGACCCGCAAGGGCTTCGTCGCCGGCGACATTTCCACCGTGATGTCCCCGCGCACCGTGATCACCTGGGCGCAGAATGCCGAGATCTTCAAGGATGTCGGCTTCGCCTTCCGCCTGTCGTTCCTCAACAAGTGCGACGAGGCGGAGCGCGCGCAGGTGGCCGAATATTATCAGCGCGTGTTCGGCAAGGACCTGCCCGAGAGCGTGGTGGGCAAGGCCTGAGCGGGGCGGCGGCACCGGGGCGCCGTCCCGGCTGCCGGCCGCCCCTTGCAATGTAGGATTGCGCCTGCTGGGCTCACGCAGCCGGCGCCTTGGTCCGGCCGCTTCTTGAAGCTGGTGGAAAGATAGGATCGCACTCGCGCAGGGATGTTGCGGGATGCGCGGCATTCTCGAAAGAACAGGGAAGATGCGCCCGGTGAGAACCCCGCGCGGGGCGCGTACTTCGTGACCTTTGGGATGGCCGCGGCGCGCGCGATGTAGGGAATATGGGCCCGCCATGAGCCCGGCCCTTACTTCGTCATCCCCGCGCGGGCGGGGGTGACGCGGCTTGCTGATCGAAGCCTGACCCTAGCCCTTCCGTTCCGTCTCGCGCGGCGCGAACTCGATCGCCACGGTCATGGCCAGCCAGACCGCTAGCGTGGGCTGGAGCTGGACCGGCAGCTGCGCGCCCGGCGTGAGCAGGATCCTGAGCGAGAGGGGCATGAGCGCGACTCCCGCCGCGGCGAGCAGCGCATAGGCGAGCCGCTGCTTGCTCGACGAGACATAGAGGATGGTGATCACCATCGATGCCGTGCCGACAAGGACAATCGTATAGTCCCGGGTGCCCAGCGTTTCGGTGCTCGCCATCACGAAGCCGAGCACCGCGCCGAAGAAGATGCCGAGGCCGTTGAGGTTGGCGCTATATTCCCCATGGCTCATCCGCCCGAGGCCGATCCGTTCGAGAAGCTTCATTCGATCCCCCTTGCCGGGAACCATGAAGCGCGGGCGCGGCCAAGGCAATCGGGATCGATCCGCGATTGCCTTGGCCCTCGGGTCCGGGCAAGCTCGGCCCGGGGAAGCGCGGCGGGCCGCGCGGAAATGGGGGAATGATGATCCGGAAATCGCAGGGGCTCGCCATGCTGGCGAGCGTGCCGATGCTCGTGGCCGCGGCACCGGCCGGCGGGGGCAACATGGCGGTGTTTCCGCTGCCCGACACGATGTGGCCCGATTCGGCGGTGGAGATCGGCAAGGCGTTCACGCTGAAGCCGGGCGAGGAACTGATGCGCGCCACCGTCAAGCAGTCGCAGAAGCTCACGCTGCTCGCGCCGGTGAAGGTCTCGATCGACAAGTTCACCGACGAGATCGCCGCCGGCGAGGAACTGACCGCCGTGGTCGCGCCCGAAGCGACTCAGGCCAAGGTGGGCGGCAAGGGGCTCTATTTCTGCGGACGCGACCAGCGCGGCCGTTCGGGGCTGGGCGCGGCGCTGCTCGGGGGGCTGGGCTCCAAGTTCATGCCGATCGTCCGCTTCTGCTTCATCGATGGCGACAAGGACGGCAAGCTCGACCAGGTCTTCCTCGCCGGCGCCAAGGACCAGGCGCTGCAAAAGGCGATCCCGATCGATGCGGTGGCGTACAAGACCGAATATCTGGTGCCGCGCGACGCCGGCCAGTATCTGCGGCTGCGCTATCGGAAGTACACGCCCGAGAGCAACAAGGTGCAGCTCGAGCTCGAAGTCTATGAGGACGGCAAGAAGCGGAGCTTCGACTATATGCTGTATAACGGTACCGGCGGGCCATTGCAGCGCCAGGTGCCGTATCTGCAGACCAATCCCAGGAAGATCCCCTATCCGGTGTTCTTCAACAACGTGATGGGCGCGATCGTGCGGGTCGACGGGGTCGACGCCGAGGGGAATGCGCGCTTCACGATCGAGCGCAACTTCCGCCCGACCCTGTTCCGTCCGATCTCGATCCAGGTGCGATACATCTACATCTATATCTAGCCGAGGCTTGCATCGCGCGGCCAAGCTTCCCAAAGCGGAAGCATGGCCGCCGACTCTCCGCTCGACAGGTTCCGCAATGTGCTGGGCGGCGCCGCGCGCGCGCTGTCGGGCGAGCGCGAGGTGGAGCTGAGCTTCACCGGCGAGGCGCCGCGCCAGGACGGGCGCCAGCTCAAGGTGCCGACGCCGTCGCGCATGCTGCCGGCCGCGGAAGTGGCCGAGGCGCGCGGCTTTGCCGACAGCTTCGCGCTGCGCATGCGCCACCATGACAATGCGCTGCATATGAAGGGCGCGCCGCGCGAGCCGGTTGCCCGCGCGGTGTTCGACGCGGTCGAGACGGCGCGGGTCGAGGCGCTGGGCTCGCGCGGCTATGCCGGCATCGCCGCCAATCTCGAACATGCGCTCGAGCTGAAATTGCGGGCCGATCCGATCACCCGGGCGCGCAACCGCGAGGAAGTGCCGCTCTCCACCGCGCTGGGGCTGATGGTGCGCGAGCGGCTGACCGGGCGCGAATCGCCGGGCGCGGCGGCGCTCGGCATGGCGCTGATCCGCGACTGGATCGAGGCGCGCGCCGGCGCCGATCTCGATGCGCTGGCGCTGGCGATCGACGACCAGCGTGCCTTTGCCTCGCTCACGTCGAAGCTGCTCCACGACCTGGAGCTCACCGAAGGCGACCTGTTGCCCGACGAGGCGGACGAGGGCGGCGGCGAGGACGAGGGCACCGACGAAGAGGAGCAGCCCGGCGAGGAGGAAGGCGAGAGCGAGACGAGCCAGGGCGAGGGCCAGGCCGAGGCGCGCGGCGAGCAGCGCGAGTCCGATACGGGCGAGGAAGGCGAGCAGCAGCAGTCCGACGCGATGGAGGATGGCGATGGCGAGCCCGGCGACGAAGGGGACGAGGGCATGCTGCCCGTGCGGCCCAACCGCCCGTGGAGCGACCTGCCGCCCCAGTTCGAATATCGCGCCTACGCCACTCAGTTCGACGAGGTGATCGCCGCGACCGAGCTGTGCGACACCGAGGAGCTGGATCGCCTCCGCTCCTATCTCGATCAGCAGCTGGTCCATCTCCAGGGGGCGGTGACCAAGCTCGCCAACCGGCTCCAGCGCCGGCTGATGGCGCAGCAGAACCGCAGCTGGGACTTCGACCAGGAAGAAGGCCTGCTCGACGCGGCGCGGCTGGCGCGCGTGGTGATCAATCCCATGCAGTCGCTCTCCTACAAGGCGGAGAAGGACACCGAGTTCAAGGACACGGTGGTGACGCTGCTGATCGACAATTCGGGCTCGATGCGCGGGCGGCCGATCTCGATCGCGGCGATCAGCGCCGATATCCTGGCGCGCACGCTGGAGCGCGTCGGCGTGAAGACCGAGATCCTCGGCTTCACCACCCGCGCCTGGAAAGGGGGGCAGAGCCGCGAGAAATGGCTGGCCGATGGCCGCCCGGCCCAGCCCGGCCGCCTCAACGACGTGCGCCACATCATCTACAAACAGGCCGACGAGCCCTGGCGCCGCGCGAAGAAGTCGCTCGGGCTGATGATGCGCGAGGGGCTGCTCAAGGAGAATATCGACGGCGAGGCGCTGCTCTGGGCGCACCAGCGGCTGATCGGCCGGCCCGAGGACCGCAAGATCCTGATGGTGATCTCGGACGGCGCGCCGGTCGACGATTCGACGCTCTCGGTGAATTCGGGCTCCTATCTGGAGCGCCATCTGCGGCAGGTCATCGGCTGGATCGAGGCGCGCTCGCCGGTCGAGCTGGTCGCGATCGGCATCGGCCATGACGTGACTCGCTATTACGGCCGCGCAGTGACGATCATGGACGCCGAGCAGCTTGCCGGCACCATGGTCGAGCAGCTGGCGGCGCTCTTCGATACGGAATGAACGTCGATCCGCCCCCGGGCGGCTTTCACGGGCCGGTCAAGCGCTCCGTCACCATTGCCGGGCACCAGACCTCGATCAGCCTCGAGCCGCTCTTCTGGGAAGCGCTCGAACAGGCGGCGGCCGAGCGCGCCCTGCCGCTCAACGCGCTGATCGCGGCGATCGACCATGCCCGGATCGGCGGCGAGGATCCGCCGAACCTTGCCAGCGCGATCCGCACCTGGCTGCTCGGCCACCCGCGCGGCTGACGGCCCCCCATCATGACGCCGTTTCGCAACAAATTTGCGACAAAGATGCGAACCGCTCGCATTAGCATTGACTCTGAGAACGCCTCGCAATAGCTCGCCTCGAAATAACCTGTTCAGGGGGATCAATTGTGAGTCGTGTTTCCACCGCGCGTTCGGGCGCCTCGTTCCTTGCGCTTGCCTGTGTCGGCTTCATCGCCACCGCTCCGGCCGCGCATGCCGCCGACGGCAATGGGCCGGTGCCCGCCGACGCGGACAAGGACGGCCAGGACCGCAGCGCCGAGGACCGCGAGCAGATCGTCGTCACCGGCGGCCGCGCCGAGCTGCAGGGGCCAAAGGCTACCGCTTCCGTCCAGAATACCCCGCGCTCGGTGGTGATCCTGCCGAAGGACGTGATCGACCAGACCGGCTCGACGACGCTGGCCGATGCGCTGCGCACCGTGCCGGGCATCACCTTCGGCGCCGCGGAAGGCGGCAACCCGATCGGCGATCGCCCCTTCATCCGCGGCTTCGACAGCCAGGGCTCGACCTTTGTCGACGGCGTGCGCGACACCGCGGCGCAGACCCGCGACACCTTCGCGATCGAGCAGGTCCAGGTGATCCGCGGCTCGGATTCGACGCTGGGCGGTCGCGGCAGCGCCGGCGGCTCGATCAACATCATCACCAAGGTGCCGCAGCAGACCAGCTTCATCCGCGCGACCGGCAGCGTCGGCACCGCGGACTACAAGCACGCCACGCTCGACGTGAACCAGTATCTGGGCGGCAGCGTCGGCGTGCGCGTCGCGGCGATGTGGCACGATCAGGACGTCGCCGGCCGCGACGCGATCTGGCAGCGCCGCTGGGGCGTCGCGCCGTCGGTCACCATCGGTCTCGGCACGCCGACGCGCCTGACCGCCTCCTATTATTATCTCGAGAGCCATGAGCTGCCCGACAGCGGCATCCCCTATCTCTACACGCTGGCCAATGCGCCGGGCACCGGCGAGATCTATTCGGAGCCGGCCATCGGCAATGTGCGGACGATCGCCGGCGTGACCGGCCGTGTCGACCGCGACACCTTCTACGGCCTGAAGAGCCGCGACTTCCGCGACACCTTCACCCACCAGGCCACGGTGCGGGTCGAGCATGACTTCGGCACGGTGACGCTGCGCAACACCTCGCGCTACAACTATAACGAGCAGAACTACATCTACACCCAGCCCGACGATCAGCAGGGCAATGTCTATGGCACCAACGCGGCGGCCCCGGCGACGGCGGGCGGCCTGGTCTGGCGGCGCGCCAACACCCGCTATGGCTATGCCGAATCGCTCACCAACCAGACCGACCTGTTCGGCACCTTCGAGACCGGCGCGATCAAGCACAGCGTCGCGACCGGCTTCGAGATCAGCTGGGAAAAGGCGCGCCGCGGCGCCTATGTCCTCGCCACCGGCTCGGGCATCAGCCCGCGCTGCACGCCGGCCGCGATCGGCCGCTTCTACTGCACCAGCCTGTTCAGCCCGAACCCGAGCGATCCCTGGGTGAACTATACCGGCGACGCCACCAATGTGACGACGCCGATCGTGAAGGGCGCGCCCACCGCGGAGACCCAGAACGACGCGCATACCCTTTCGGCCTATGCCTTCGACTCGATCACGCTGCTCCCGTCGCTGATCCTCAACCTGGGCGCCCGGGTCGACCGTTTCACGTCGAAGATCACGCCGGCGCTCGCCGCGGGCGCGACCCAGACGACTCCGCTCGAGCGCACCGATACGCTGTTCAACTGGCAGGCGGGCCTGGTCTTCAAGCCGACGGCGAACACCAGCCTCTATGCGAGCTACGCAACCGCGGCGACGCCGCCCAACAGCCTGCTCGGTGAAGGGCAGGAGCCGAACGCGCTGCCGACTACCAACACCGCCGCCAACCTGGCACTGCTCGACAGCCTGAAGGTCGAGAAGACCAAGAGCTACGAAGTCGGCGCCAAGGCCGGGCTGTTCGACAACCAGCTCTCGTTGACCCTGGCCGCCTTCCAGACCGACACCGACAATGCCCGCGCGACCGGGCCGGACAATACGGTGCAGTTCATCGGCAAGCGCCGCATCCGCGGCGTCGAGTTCAGCTTCAACGGCAACCTGACCAAGTGGCTGAACGTGTTCGGCGGCTATACCCATCTCGATCCGAAGATCGTCGATGGCGGCTATACGGTGCTGACCGCCGCGGCGGTCACGGTGGGCGGCGTCGTCGTCCAGCAGGCCAAGACGATGCTCGTGCCCTCGGTCAACACCGGCCGCCAGGCGACCCAGACCGCGCGTGACAGCTTCACGCTGTGGGCCAACGCCACGCCGATCAAGGGCCTCAGCATCGGCGGCGGCGCTTATTATATGAGCCGGGTGTTCGGCGGCTATTCCGACAACCGCAGCTTCACCCAGAATGCCGCGGGCGTCACCACCTACACGCCGGCCACCAAGGTCCGCATCGTGACCGTGCCCGAATATTGGCGTTTCGACGCGCGCATCGGCTACACGATCAACGAGCATTTCGATGTGAGCGTCAACGTGCAGAACCTGACTGACAAGGTCTATTTCCCCCAGGCTTATACGGCGCATTATGCGTCGATCGCGCCGGGCCGCTCGGCTTTCGCCACGCTGGGGGTGAAGTTCTGAGCGAAGACCTGGACAGCCTCTCCGCGGACGAAATCGCCGCCCGCCTCTCCGGTTCGCCGGAGGCGCGGGCGGCGCTCGTTCGGGCGGGCGCCGAGCAGGGCGTGGCCGAGGCGCAGGCCGTGCTCGGCCAGATGCTGCTCGACGCCGGCGATCCGCGCGCGGGCTTCGCCTGGTTCAACAAGGCGGCGGCACAGGGCCATCTGATGGCGCTCAACATGGTCGGGCGCTGCTATGATCTCGGCTGGGGCACGCCGGTCGACAAGGCACGGGCCGCCGAATGCTTCCGCGTCGCCGCGGCGCGCGGGCTCGACTGGGGCATGTACAATTACGCGACGGCACTGGCGCTCGGCGCCGGCGTGGCGGAGGACAAGGCCGCGGCGCTCGCCTGGTTCGAAAAGGCCGCGGCGATGGGCAATGCCAAGGCGATCAACTATGTCGGCAGCTTCCACGAGGATGGCTGGGTAGTGGCGCGCGACATGGCCAGGGCGGCGGATCTCTATCGGCAGGCGGCCGAGGGCGGCGATTTCCGCGGCGCGTTCAATCATGCCCGGATGCTGCTGGATGCGGGCCGGGTGGCCGAGGCGCGGACCTGGCTCGTGCGGACCCGCGAGGGCGCCACGCCGGCCTTCGCGCAAAAGGCGCGGGACTGGCTGAAAGCCTCGCGCTGGCCCGAACTGGAGGAATTGCTGTGCTGATCGCCATTCCCGAAGTGCTTTCGCCGGAAGAGGTGGCCGAGATCCGCCGCGTGATCGACGCGGCCGATTGGGTGGACGGCAATGTGACTTCGGGCGCGCAGTCGGCGCTCGCCAAGCAGAACGAGCAGCTGCCCGAAGGCGGCGAGGCGCATCGTCGCGCCGGCGCGATCCTCCTCGATGCGCTGGGCCGTTCGCCGCTGTTCGTGGCGGCGGCGCTACCGCTCAAGGTCTTTCCCCCGTTGTTCAACCGTTATGGCGGCGGGCAGCGCTTCGGCACGCATGTCGACAATGCGGTGCGCATCCAGCGCGGCACCGATTTCCGCATCCGCTCCGATCTGTCGATGACCGTCTTTCTCGAGGATCCCGGTGCATATGACGGCGGCGAGCTGCTGATCGAGGGGCAGTTCGGCGAGCAGGCGGCCAAGCTGCCGGCGGGGCATGCGATCCTCTATCCCTCGTCGAGCCTGCACCGGGTGGAGCCGGTGACGCGCGGCACACGGGTGGCGAGCTTCTTCTGGCTCCAGTCGATGGTGCGCGACGATGGTGCCCGGCGCATCCTGTTCGAGATGGACCAGGCCGTGCAGCGGCTGGCGGCGACGCTCGGCAACGACGATCGCTCGGTGATCGAGCTGACCGGCGTCTATCACAATCTCCTGCGTCGCTGGGCCGATGCCTGAGCCGAAGGCTGGTCCGGCCCGCCAAGCTACTCCCATAGCCTGAATGTCGATTGACCCTGGTTTGAGGGCTCATATTCTCCAGCGTCATCCCCGCTATCCCTTCAACCGCCCCCTTCACCCGTCATCCCCGCGAAGGCGGGGATCCAGGGCCAGGGGCAAGGACGGCGCGGCTCGCCTTGCCGTTTCCGGCACGCACCCGCGTGATTGCTTCGATCGTCCCCTGCTACCCTGGATCCCCGCCTTCGCGGGGATGACGGGTGTGGTTTCAAGGGCTTGTTT
>JAFOMG010000029.1 GCA_017418975.1 Sphingomonas sp. | reverse complement strand
TGGTTGCGCCTCCGGTCGGGCTACGCCCGCCCTACGCCGCAACCAGCGCGAACAAAGCGCCCGTCATACCCGTCACGCTGCTCGACGAAGGGGGTCCCTTTTGCACGCCGATAGGGGGTCCTTTTTGGACGCCGATTGACACCCGACATCATGGCGGCGCGTGAAGAAGTGCGCCAACGGCGTGCCTACGGCATTCTCTACCTGTCGAAAGGTCTCGGCGGAGCGGCACTGAAGGGGCGGCCCGGGGCGGGGGCGGCCTTGATCGTCAACGGGGCGTACTTCGTGCGTGCTGAAGGGATCGCCCGCGCGCTAGGCGTGCGGATTCCGAGGTCATCGCGCGCACCATTCCGATTTGATCGCGCGCGGGATTCCGAACTGATCGCGCGCAGCGTTCCGAGAATTATCCGCGCAGCATTCCGAGATGATCGCGCGCAGTTTGAGGTGGGGAGCGCCTGATCGTTGGGCCATTTCGCCGGTCGGATAACGGCCGGAGGAAATGGATGCCGACGAGGAGGGTTGCGATGCGCCATGTGCGCGAGATTTTGCGTCTGAGCCTGGATGCGGGGCTTTCGACACGGGTGGTTGGCGAGCGGGTCGGCGTTGGGCCTACGACGGTCCGCGACACGTTGAGGCGGTTCGGGTGGTCGGGACTGACCTGGCCGGTTCCGGCGGAGATGACCGACGCCGATCTGGAGGGGCGCCTTTATGGCGTGTCCGGGGTGAAGCCGGGGCGGCGCAAGCAGCCGGAACCGGACTGGTCTGTGGTGGCGCGTGAGCTGAAGCGCAAGCACGTCACGCTGCAGGTCCTGTGGGAGGAATATTACGCCGCGCACCCGGACGGCTATCGCTACAGCCGCTGGTGCGACCTGTTCCGCCGCTGGGAAGGCCGGCTGCCGCTGGTCATGCGCCAGAGCCACGCCGGCGGCGAGAAGATGTTCGTCGACTATGCCGGCGACACGGTGCCGGTCGTGGTCAACCGCCGGACCGGCGAGAAACGCGATGCCCACCTGTTCGTGGCGGTGCTGGGCGGATCGAGCCTGTCGTTCGCCTGTGCGACCTGGACCGAGCAGTTCCCCGACTGGATCGAGGGGCACAATGCCGCATTCCGGTACTTTGGAGGCGTCGCCCAGCTTCTCGTGCCCGACAATGCCAAGGTCGCGGTGATCAAGGCCTGCCACTTCGACCCGATGGTCAACCGCGGCTACACCGATATGGCTCGGCATTACGGCACGGCGGTGCTCCCGGCACGAAGCCGCAAGCCCAGGGACAAGGCGAAAGTGGAAGCCTGCGTCGGCATTGTCGAACGCTGGGTGCTGGGCCGCCTGCGCAACCGGATCTTCTACAGCCTGGCCGAGGTCAACGCCGCGATCGCCGAATGCCTTGCCGATCTCAACGAGAGACGCGTGCTTCGCCAGTTCGGCAAGACGCGGCGCCAGCTGTTCGAGGAAATCGACGCGCCGAACCTGAAGCCGCTGCCGGCCGAGCCTTGGGTTCACGCCGAGTGGAAGCGCTGCCGGGTCGGGCTCGATTACCACATCGCGCTCGACCGCCATCACTACTCCGTGCCCTGGCGCTTCGCCCGCCGCGAGGTCGAGGTCCGCTTCACCGCGCGCACCGTGGAAATCTTCCTCGATGGCGAGCGCATCGCGGTGCACATGCGCGGGTCTGGCAACGGGCGGCACACGACGATCCCGGAGCACATGCCGTCGAGCCACAGGCGCTACCGTGAATGGACGCCGGCGAAGATCCGCGAGGAAGCCGTCCGGATCGGGCCGATGCTGTCACTGCTGGTCGAGAAGATCATCGAGGACCGGCCGCATCCCGAACAGGGCTATCGTTCGTGCCTCGGGATCATCGGTCTTGCCAAGCGCTTCGGCGCTGAACGCCTCGAGGCGGCCGCGCTGCGCGCGCTGGAAATCCAGGCGCGTAACTACCCTTCCGTCAAATCGATCCTCGAGAAGGGGCTCGACAGGATCCCGGCGCCGAAATCCCCGGAGCGTGAGCCGATCCTCCACACCAACATCCGGGGCTCCGGATACTACCACTGAAAGGAACACGAATGCTGAAACATCCTACCCTTGATCAGATCAACCAGCTCGGCCTGACCGGTATGGCCCACGCCTTCGCCGAACTGGAGAGCAACGGCGATGCCGCCAGCCTCAGCCATGCCGAATGGCTGGCCCTGCTGCTCGATCATGAAGCGACCTGGCGAAACGACCGGCGCCTTGCCCTTCGCCTGCGGCATGCCAAGCTGCGCCACCATGCCGTGCCCGAGGACGTCGATTATCGTGCTACGCGCGGCCTCGATCGTCGGCTGTTCGACATGCTGCTCAAGGGTGACTGGATCGCCGCTCGTGAGAACTGCGCCATCATCGGCCCCGCAGGGGTCGGGAAGAGCTGGCTCGCTTGCGCCATCGGCCACAAGGCGTGCCGCGACAACCGCTCGGTCCTCTATACCCGGCTGCCGCGGCTGATCGATGACCTCTCGCTCGCCAGGGGCGATGGCCGCATCGCCGCGCGCATGAAGAGCCTCGCCAGGGTGGACCTCCTCGTGCTCGATGACTGGGGCCTCGAACCGCTCGACGGTAATGCCCGTCACCATCTGCTCGAAATCCTCGAGGACCGCTACGGGCGCCGCTCGACGATGGTGACCAGCCAACTCCCCGTGGCCCGCTGGTTCGATCTGATCGGAGATCCCACTTACGCCGATGCCATCCTGGACCGCCTCGTCCACAACGCTCACCGGCTCGAACTCAGCGGCGAATCCATGCGCCGCAACCACGCCGCAGCGGTGGCTTGACCAGAGCACAAATACGATGACATCATCACCCGACGATCAGGTGCTCCACCTGCGCGCGATCAAATCGGAACGCTGCGCGGCATCAGATCGGAATACATGCGCGCGATCGTCGGAATCCGCACGCTAGGCGATGTCGTGAGAGAGCAGGCGGTTGAAGTGACTGGGGCCCTCATCGCTCATCGCAGTGGGTCCGGCGCGACAATCGTCATGCAGCCGCTGTTCAACACCACCGGTGGTTATCGCGACTACGTGTTCCCGGCGA
>JAFOMG010000028.1 GCA_017418975.1 Sphingomonas sp. | reverse complement strand
GGTGCGTGCCGGAAACGGCAAGGCGAGCCGCGCCGTCCTTGCCCTTGGCCCTGGATCCCCGCCTGCGCGGGGATGACGGGTGAAGGGGGCGGTTGAAGGGATAGCGGGGATGACGCTGGAGAATATGAGTCCTCAACCTAGTCGAGCCCGGACGACCGGACAATCGCGCCGGGCGTCTCCGATCGAGTCCGTCAGAACCCGATCGGGGACGCCGCGCCGGGCCGGCCCGCCGCTTCCGCCCGCAGCCGCGCGACGATGTCCGCCGCGCCGCTGGCCGGCCGGTGCCGGAGCTGCCGCGCCACCACCGCGAAGTCGCCGGGCGTCAGCCCGTCGAGCCCCGCCGGCGCGTCCATCCCGAAGAAGCGCTCGAATGCCCGCGCCGACCGTTCCCGCCCCAGCGGCCGCAGCGCCAGCTTGAACACGAACCGCCGCAACGTCGCCGGATCGAGCTTGCCCGGGTGGTTGGTCGCCGCGACCACCGGCAGCGGATGCCGGTCGAGCCAGGTGAGCAGTTCGTTGACCTGCCCCACTTCCCAGCTCGCCTGCGCCGTCGTCCGGTCGAACAGGAGCGAATCCGCCTCGTCGAACAGCAGCACGCCGCCCCGCCGCCGCGCCTCGGCAAAGGCGTCGGCGATGTTCGCCTCGGTCTCGCCGACCCATTTGGACAGCAGGTCCGAAGCGCGCTTCACCACCAGCGGCCGGTCGAGCCGCCGCGCCAGGTGCCAGGCAAGCGCCGTCTTGCCCGTGCCCGGCGGCCCGGTGAGCAGCAGCGAGACATCGGCCGCGCCCGCCGTCGCGATGCCCTCGATCACTTCCGCCACGGGCGGATCGCTTTCGTAGAGCGCCACGTCGAGCAGGCCCGGCCCAGGCTGCGGCAGTTCGCCGCCCCGCAGCGCCTTGACCAGCGCCTCGGCCGAGCGCACCCCGCCATCCGCCTCGCCCGCCAACCTTCCGGCCCGCGTCGCCACGCGCAGCACCGTCGCCGCCTCGGGCGCAGCGTCGAGCAGGCGGGCGAAGCCGTGCCCCGGGATAACGCTCTCGTCCGCCGCCACGCGCGCCAGCATCCGCTGCCCGGCGCCGCGCGAAGGCAGGCCCAGCTTCAGCACATGGCTCATCCGCCGCAGGATCGCGCCGTCGACATTGCCGATCGCGTTGGTCGTCCAGATCACCGGCACCTTGTTGGTCTCCAGCATCCGGTTGACGAACACCTTGCTGCCCGTGCGCTTCTGGAACCAGTCGCCGTCGCTCGGGCTGGCCTCGCCGATCAGGTCCTCCATCTCGTCGAACAGCAGCGCGGCACCACGCCGCCCGCCGAGCACGCGCTGGGAGAGCTGCATCGCCGCGATGCGCTCCCAGCGCCTGGGCTCGGCGCCGTCTTCGTCCGCCTCGGCCACCGCGTGCAGCCGCGCGCCCGCCGCGGCGGCGAGAGTCCGCGCGAACTCGGTCTTGCCGGTGCCGGGCGGCCCGTGGATCAGCAGGTTGATCCCCGCCGCCTGCTCGGCCAACGCGCCGCGGAGCAGCCGGACCAGATAGTCCGCCTCCTCCACCGCGACGTCGTCGAGCCCGAGCCGCGCGACCTGGCACGTGCCGGCCAGCGCCTCGAGCAGCGGCCGGCCCGGCCGCGGCGCCGCGTCGAGCACCCGTTCGAGCGACCAGCTCAGGCTGATCTCGTCCCGGCCCTGATAGTCATGGCCGAAGCTCGCCAGCCCGAGCCGCACCGCCGCCGAGCGCCGCGCCAGCCGCCCGGCATCGACCGGCTCGGCCCCGGCAAGCGTGCCGAGCAGCCCCGGCAGGTCGATGCTCACGCCGCAAAGCACCTCGACCAGCCCATAGACGCGCGGCAGCCGCCGGGCCGCGATCATCAACTCGAGCAGCCCATGGTCGAGCGGCCCGAAGCCGAGCAGCAGCGCCAGCTCGTCGGCGATCTGGAGCACCTGCGGGCGCACCTCGCCCAGCGGCCGCCAGCGCAGCGTCGCCGCATGCAGCGCCTCCCAGCCGATATCCTCGCCCCCCACGGCCGAGCCGGTGAGCCAGTCGACATGCGGCAGCGCCCATTCGTGCACCGCCTTGGCGAGCGGTGCCGTGGCCGGCAGGTTCCGGCCGATCCGGCGGAGCATCCGCCGGACGATCTGATGTTCGTGCATAAATTCCCGTGCTCGCCCCGGGCGCAGGCGCGCGTCTTCACGACGCGCGGCATCGGCCGGCGCGGTTCTCTGACTGGTTTATCGAGACGGATGCTGCGGGCGCCGCTCGGCTCCCACAGCGCTCAGGCGAGCACTATCGGAACGAAGCGACGCAGGGCAGAAGGCCGTTTCGGGCGTTCGTGTCCAACACGTCATTTCTCCACATCGCCGGGCGGAAATGGTCCCCCGGCCGGGGCGGGCTCCTACGCGCGTTTCCGAGCAATTTCAAGTTTGACCTGCCCCGGTCCGGCGCTAGCGTCGCGCCCAGGCAATGGGAGACATGGGTAATGCGGGTTCTGGCAGGTGCGGCGCTGGTCGCGATGGCGTTCACCGGAACCGCCGCCCGGGCGCAGCAGAATCCCCAGGCGGAGGCGCAGGCGCTCGAGCTGCTCAAGCGCGGCATCGCCTTCCGCACCGTCGCCGGGCCGGGCAACCAGACGCCCGATTATGCCGCCTATCTGAAGGCCCAGCTCGTCGCCGGGGGTTTCGATCCCGCCGACATCCGCATCGAGCGGATCGGCGACACCGCCTGGATGGCGGCCCGCTATCCGGGCACCGACAAGACGGCCAAGCCGATCTACATCTCCGGCCATATGGACGTGGTCGAGGCAAGGCCGGAAGACTGGACCCGCGATCCGTTCACGCCGATCGTCGAGAACGGCTATATCTTCGGCCGCGGCGCGACCGACATGAAGTACGACCTGTCGACGATGGTCGCCACGCTGATCCAGCTGAAGCGCGAAGGCTATAGGCCGTCGCGCGACATCATCCTCCTCGCCTCGGGCGACGAGGAGACCAGCATGAAGACCACGGCCGCGATGGCCGAGCAATATCATGGCGGCGAGCTGCTCCTGAACATCGACGGCGGCGGCGGCGCGCTCGACGAGCACGGCAAGCCCGAGATCTTCGGACTGCAGGGCGCCGAGAAGACCTATGCCGATTACGAGCTGACCTTCACCAATCCGGGCGGCCATTCGAGCGCGCCGACCAGGAGCAACGCCATCTATTCGCTCGCCCATGCGCTGGCGAAGATCGAGGCATATCAGTTCCCCGGCGAGATCAACGACATCACCCGCGCCGGCTTCGTCCAGGGCGCGAAGACCGCCGATCCGGAGATGGCCGCGGCGATGCGCGCGTTCATGGCCAATCAGCGGGATACCAAGGCGCTCGCCGTGCTGCGTTCGGAGCCCGGGCTGATCGGCCAGACCGGCACCACCTGCGTGGCCACCATGGTCAATGCCGGCCATGCGACCAACGCGCTGCCCCAGCGCGCCACCGCCAACATCAATTGCCGCATCTTCCCGGGCACCTCGGTCGCGGCCGTCGCGGCGACGCTGACCAGGGTGGTCGGCGACCCCGAGCTCAAGCTCAGGACGCTCGACAGCGGCACCGTCGCCAGCCCCGCCTCGCCGCTGCGGCCCGACCTGATGAAGCTGGTCTCGGACGGCATCCACGCCCGCTTCCCCGGCGTGCCGATCGTGCCGGCGATGTCGGCGGGCGCCAGCGATTCGATGTGGTTCCGCGCCAAGGGCGTGCCGAGCTACGGCATCAGCCCGATCTTCATGAAGGGGTCGGACAGCTTCGCCCACGGCCTCAACGAGCGCACCCCGCTCAGCGAGATCGCGCCGTCGATCACCTACTACAAGTTCCTGCTCAAGGGCCTGACGCAATAAACCCGAGTCGAGGACTCATTATTCTTTCTCCGTCACCCCGGCCTTGAGCCGGGGTCCGCTATCTTGCCAGCACAGGAAGAAGCGGGATCCCAACGGGCCAACGGACAGCCGCAGCGGCCGTTTCCGGCAGCTCAGGCCGGATCGCCGCCATCGGGGGCCGGCTGCTGCTCCATCAGCCGGGACGGCCAGCCGATGCGGATCAGCATGCCGTCCGGGCCGGCGATCCCAACTTCGTAAAGGCCCCATTCCCGGTGGCGCAGCACGCCGCCGGGGCGGATGACCAGATCGTCCACCAGGGCGGCGATCGCCGCCACTTCGGGCGTGCGGATGAAGACGCCGAACGGATTGTGCTCCTCCGGCACTCGCCATGGGCCGGAACCCGCCTGGGTGAGGTTCACCTCGCACCCCCAGCCGGTCATGATCGCATAGGCGGCGTCGCCCCCGACCCGAGTGAAGCCCAGCCGCTCCCAGAAGGGAATCGCGGCGGCAAGGTCGTTGTGCGGCACTATGGCGAACGCGCCCACTGTCGCGGGGATCGGCATCGAGCTTCTCCTTGCTTTCCAGACAATCCTTCGCATCCGCCCATATCACATGCATGCAAGTCCTGGCTTCCGGCGATACGCGGCGATGGCGGATATCCCGTTCGCATTGTAAGCCCATGCGACAGTGAAGAGGGAGCCGATGACCGCCAGATACGACGCCCTGATCATCGGGGGCGGGCACAACGGACTCGTCTGCGCCTTCTATCTCGCCCGCGCCGGCCTGAAGGTCCGGGTGCTGGAACGCCGCCATGTCGTCGGCGGCGCGGCGGTGACCGAGGAATTCCATCCCGGCTTCCGCAACTCCACCGCCAGCTACACGGTCAGCCTGCTCCGCCCCAAGGTGATCGCCGACATGAAGCTCCCGGCGCGCGGCTGGCGCGTGGTCGAGCGGCAGATCTCCAATTTCCTGCCGCACGATGGCGGCTATCTGAAGCTGGGCGGCGGGCATGCGCGCACCCGCGCCGAGTTCGCCCGCTTCTCGGCCCGGGATGCCGAGGCATTGCCCCGCTACGAGGAAGCGCTGGAGCGCGTCGCCGCGGTGCTGCGCGACATGGCGCTCAGGACGCCGCCCAATGCCGGCGGCGGCATCCGCGCGCTGCTCGCCGCCGCCGCGCAGGGCCGCAAGCTGGCGGGCATGCCGATCGAGGCGCAGCGCGACACGATGGACCTGTTCGTGAAGTCGGCGCGCGACTTCCTCGATGGCTGGTTCGAGAATGACTATGTCAAGGCGGCCTTCGGCTTCGACGCCGTGGTCGGCAACTATGCCAGCCCCGACACGCCCGGCAGCGCCTATGTGCTGCTCCACCATGTCTTCGGCGAAGTGAACGGCAAGAAGGGCGCCTGGGGCCATTCGATCGGCGGCATGGGCACGATCACCCGGCTGATGGCCGAAGCCTGTGCCGAGGCCGGGGCCGAGATCAGCCTGGAGGCCCCGGTCGCGAAGCTGCTGGTCGACGGGAACCGAGTCGCCGGCGTGCGGCTGGAGAGCGGCGAGGAGATCGCGGCCGGCATCGTAGCCGCCAATATCGGCCCCGCCCTGCTCTATCGCCGGCTGGTCGACCGCGCCGACATGCCCGCCGACTTCGCCAGGCGGATGGACCGGTACAAGGCCGGCTCGGGCACCTTCCGGATGAACGTCGCGCTCTCCGAGCTGCCGGACTTCACGGTGCTGCCCGGCCCCGGCGAGCATCACACCGCCGGCATCATGATCTGCCCGACGCTCGACTATATGGACCGCGCCTATACGAGCGCGCGGGCCAGGGGCATGTCCGACGAGCCGATCGTCGAGATGACCATCCCCTCCACGGTGGACGACAGCCTCGCCCCGCCGGGCCGGCACGTCGCCGCGCTGTTCTGCCAGCAATTCGCGCCCGGCCTCGACTGGGACCGGCACCGCGAGGCCGCAGCCGACCGCATCATCGATACCGTCACCCGGCACGCGCCCAACTTCAAGGCAGCGGTGATCGCGCGCCAGATCCACTCGCCGCTCGACCTGGAGCGCAAGTTCGGCCTGGTCGGCGGCGACATCATGCACGGCCACATGTCGCTCGACCAGCTCTGGGCCGCCCGCCCGGTGCTCGGCCATGGTGATTATCGCGGGCCGATCCGCGGGCTCTACATGTGCGGCGCCGGCACCCATCCCGGCGGCGGCGTCACCGGCGCGCCAGGGCACAATGCCGCGCACGAGATCCTAAGGGATCGCAGCCTCCTCGGCCGCCTGCTCGGCTGAGCCGCGCATCAGGTAGAGCGGGATCGCCGTCGCCATCAGCAACAGGCTGAGCCCGATCGCCTCATAGCCCGCCCCCCAGATCGCCCAGAGCGCGAAGACCAGCCCGATGGCGGCGGCGGGCCGCATCACGCCCAGCACCAGCGCGGACAGGCAGGTGCCGGCATAGAACCACAGCGTCGCCGCCGTCGTCACCCGCAGCATGAAGTCGTAGATGGCGGCGGTATCGCGCGAGACGTTGCTGAGCACCAGCACGCTGGCGAGCAGGCTCGACGCGAGCAGCGCCGCCACCGGCACGTCACGCCCGCTGGTCCGGCCGATCCGGGCGGGGATCACGCCCGCGCGCGCCATGCCCAGCGGCACCTCGCCCTGCAGCAGCACCCAGCCGTTGAGCGCGCCGATCGCGGCCACCGCGGCGAAGCCGGCCACCGCCAGCCCGGCCCAATGCCCCCAGAAGGTCTCGACGAACAGCGCCACCGGCGCGTTGGCGCCCGCCACCGATCCCTGCGGCATCGCGAAGATGATCCCCGAACAGGCGATCAGATACAGCAGCCCGGTCAGCCCCACGCCGGTCAGCGTCGCGCGCGGGATGGTCCGGGCCGGATCGCGCACCCGCTCGGCCGCGACCCCGGCGCATTCGAACCCGACCATCGCGAAGAAGGCAAGCGTCACCGCCGATGCCAGCTGGCCGGCATCGAACGGCGTGTGCGGATGCGCGCTGGCGGCAAGCTCGCCCTTCGCGCCGAGCTGGGCGAGCAGCAGCACGATCGCGACGAGCGGCACCAGCTTGACCAGGGTCGTCACGACCTGGAACTCGCCGGCGGCCCGCGCCCCGCGCAGGTTGAGCAGCGTGATCCCCCAGAGCAGCGCCACCGCCGCCAGCACCAGGCTGAGCGAGGATTCGGCCAGCGGCGGCCAGAATACCGCCAGATAACGCACCGCGGTGAGCGCGATGAACGCGTTCGCCGCCCACACGCCCACCCACATCGTCCAGGCGATCAGCACGCCGGGGAGCGGCCCGAGCGCGCGCGCGCAGATCGCCAGCGTTCCCGTCGCCTCGGGCATCGCGCGCGAGAGGCCGGCGATCACCCAGGCGATCACCAGCGCGCCCGCGATCGCCGCGATCCAGGCCGCCACGCTGGTGAAGCCATAGGGCGCGAGCTGGGCGGGCAATGCGAAGAAGCCCGAGCCGATCATGTTGCCGATCACCAGCGCGGTCGCCGTCCAGAAGCCGAATGGCCGCTTCGATTCCGTCATGCCCATCCCCCCGGGAAAGTCAGATCCCGCCTTCGACCGCTTCCAGCCCCCGCTCCGCCAGCCCACGGATCAGCGCGTCTCCGCACGCATCGAGCAGCGCCTGCTCGGTCGCGCGGACCACGAAGTTCGCGCCGGTGCGGCCGTCGCGGAAAAAGGGATAGCTGCCGATCGCCACGCCTTCGTGCGCGCGCTCGGTCTCGCCCAGGAACTCGGCGATCTCGCTCTCCGCCACCCAGGCGCCGATCGTGCGCGAAAGCACCGGGCGCCCGCCTTCCAGCGTGCCGGTCAGCGCGTCGAGCATGCCCGCGGTGATGTGCGGCACCCCCGCCAGGATGAAGAGATTGCCCAGGCGGATGCCCGGCGCGCCGGACATGCGATTCGGGATCAGCTCGGCGCCCTCCGGCACCCGCGCCATCCGCAGCCGCGCGTCGGTCAGCCCGCCGCGCGTCTCGTAATAGCGCTCCAGCACCGCCCGGGCCTGGGGATGGATCACCACGCCGACGCCCAGGGCCGCCGCGATGGCATCGACGGTGATGTCGTCGTGCGTCGGCCCGATCCCGCCGGTCGTGAAGCAATAGTCATAGCGTTCGCGCAGCGCGTTCACCGCCTCGACGATCCGCCCCTCGACATCGGGGACCACCCGCACCTCGGCCAGGCGGATGCCCTGCACGTTCAGCCAGCTCGCGATCTGGGCGATGTTCTTGTCCTGCGTGCGGCCCGAGAGGATCTCGTCGCCGATCACCGCCAGCCCAGCCGTCCAGATGCGTTCGCCCATGGGACCGGCATAGACGCATGCGCCGTCCGCGCCTAGCGTTCCGATCATGCTTTCGACGCTCGCCGCGCTCGCGCTTTCCGCCGCCGCTCCCTGCCAGGCCGAGCTGGTGGTGCTCGGCACCTCGCAGGATGCCGGCACGCCCCAGATCGGCCATCCCGAAGACCCCGCCTGGCGCGATCCCGCGCTGCGGGCCTGGGCCGCCTCGCTTGCCCTGGTCGATCGCGCGAGCGGCGCGCGCTACCTGTTCGACGCCACGCCGGACCTGCGCGAGCAGCTGGAATGGCTCGACCTGCACGACCCGAAGCGCACGCCGGGCCTCGGCATCGACGGCATCTTCCTCACCCATGCGCATATCGGCCATTATGCCGGCCTGATGTTCCTCGGCCGGGAATCGGCGAACAGCCGGGGCGTTCCCGTCCATGCGATGCCGCGCATGGCCGAGTTCCTGAGGAGCAACGGACCCTGGAGCCAGCTCGTCAGCCTGGACAATATCGCGCTCCGGCCGCTCGCCGCCGGCGCCGCTACCCGGCTGCCCGACGGCATCACCGTCACCCCCTATCTCGTCCCGCACCGCGACGAATATTCGGAAACGGTGGGCTTCGTCATCGCCGGCCGCGGGCGAAGCGCGCTCTACCTCCCGGACATCGATGGCTGGGACAAATGGGACCAGCGGCTCGAGGACATGCTGGCCCGGGTGGACATGGCCTATCTCGACGGCACCTTCTTCGACGATACCGAGCTCGGCGATCCGGCGCGGATGAAGAGCGTTCCCCATCCCCGCATCGCCGACACGATCCGCCGCCTGCCGCCCGCGCTTGCCGCCAAGGTCCGCTTCATCCACCTGAACCACACCAATCCGGCGCGCTTCCCCGATGCGGCGAAGCGCCGCGCGGCGGAGAGCAGCGGCGCGGGCTTCGCCACGCTCGGCGAGCGCTTCTGCCTCTCGCAACCGGGCGCCGATGCGCCTATATCGCCACGATGACCGAATATGTGACCGTTACCGCCGACATGCCCCAGGCCCGTGACGGGGCGATCAAGCTCCACGGCCCCGCGGGCTTCGAGGGCATGCGCCGCGCCGGCCGCCTCGGCGCCGAGATTCTCGACGCGCTCGTCCCCCATGTCGTGCCGGGCGTCGCCACCGCCGAACTGGACGACATCGTCCGCGAGATGACCGTCGCCGCCGGCGGCGTGCCCGCCACGCTCGGCTATCGCGGCTATACGCACAGCTGCTGCATCTCGATCAACCATGTCGTCTGCCACGGCATCCCGAGCGACAAGACGCTGAAGGACGGCGATATCGTCAATATCGACGTGACGCCGATGCTCGACGGCTGGCACGGCGACACCAGCCGCATGTTCCTGGTCGGCGATGTCGGCATCAAGGCGCGCCGGCTGGTCGACGTCACCTATGAGTGCCTGATGCTCGGGCTCGAACAGGCCAGGCCCGGCAACCATCTCGGCGACGTCGCCCATGCCATCCAGCGCCATGCCGAGAAGCATCGCTACGGCGTGGTCCGTGATTTCTGCGGGCACGGCCTCGGCCAGATCTTCCACGACGCGCCCGAAGTGGTCCATGTCGGCCGCCCCGGCACCGGCCCGGAGCTGCGCCCCGGCATGTTCTTCACCGTCGAGCCGATGATCAACATCGGCCGGCCGGACGTGAAGCTGCTCGACGACGGCTGGACCGCGGTGACGCGCGACCGGTCGCTCTCGGCCCAGTTCGAGCACTCGATCGGCATCACCGAGACCGGCTGCGAGATCTTCACCAAGAGCCCCAGGGGCCTCGACAACCCGCCTTATTGAAGCACCCGGCCCGCCTTGTCGCAGCACTCCGCGACGGCCTGTTGAGAGCCCGCACCGGCCCAGATCATCGCAACGGCCTAAGTCCCCGCAACGGCCTAAGTCCCGCAACGGGTTGCGTCCGCCAGCGGCCGGAGGGCCGGGCGGACGCATGCGGCGGGTGGAGGGAGTGGGCCGCACCGCCGCCGGGGCTCGACTGCCCGCGCCAAGTCAAGCGCGAGCCGATTCGAACAATTCGCATGATAAATCCCCAGATCGACTGAGGAGTCAATGCGAGTTGCTGGAGACATTATTCCCATTTTGGACACTATTACTTCACGGAAATAGTAAACGGCAGTACGTAAATTATGGAATTTTCGGGAAACGACCCGTCTTCAGTGCGGCGTGCCCGACCAGAACGATAGCTGTTCCTCGGCTCCCGCCGCATCCAGATCGCCGATCTCGCTGTGAATCCAGCATGTTTTCCGCGCCTCGGGATCGAGCGCGAGCAGCCCGTGCGCCATGATCACGAGCGGCCCCGTGGCGACGATCACGTCGCCGTCCGGCAGATCGCTCCCGCGCCGATGCAGTTCGGCAGGCAGGTCCATGGGCATAGGCTGCATACATCGCACCCCGGTACGCTCGTCGCCACAACGCGACTCCACCGAAACGGTTCCACAAGCCGATCGCGGACAATTTGTTGCCGCCGGGCAACGCTTTCGCCGCTGCCGCCAAATCCGGCACCCCGTGGCGCGCTGCCCATTTGATAGGCACTTGTTAAAGCGGCGCGGCGCGTGCAACCGAGAGGACGAGCCGAGTCCCGCCTCTGGCACGAAGTTTGCCAGACGCGCGGACAGGCAAGCCTCATGTGCCTCGGGGGAAACCGTGAAAAAGATCGAAGCGATCATCAAGCCGTTCAAGCTCGACGAAGTGAAGGAAGCGCTGCACGAAGTCGGCGTCTCCGGCATCACCGTCACTGAAGCCAAGGGCTTTGGCCGCCAGAAGGGCCATACCGAGCTCTATCGCGGCGCCGAATATGTCGTGGACTTCCTCCCGAAGGTGAAGCTCGAGGTGGTGGTCGAGGATTCGCTTGCCGACCGCGTGGTCGAAGCGGTCGCCGCCGCGGCGCAGACCGGCCGGATCGGCGACGGCAAGATCTTCGTGATCCCCGTCGAGACGGCGCTCCGCATCCGCACCGGCGAGCGCAACGAAAACGCGATTTGACGCGCCGCAACATAGCGTCGATGTAGCGCCCGTTTTGGGCAAGATTCTTTCCCGATTCGTCGGGTCAACGAAAGAGAGCGAAAGGGCTTAACAATGGCGAATTCGGCCAGCGACGTTCTGAAGATGGTGAAGGACAACGAGATCGAGTGGATCGATCTCCGCTTCACCGATCCCAAGGGCAAGTGGCAGCACCTCACCATGGTCGCCAAGGTGATCGGCGAGGACGAGCTGACCGACGGCCTGATGTTCGACGGCTCCTCGATCGAGGGCTGGAAGGCGATCAACGAATCCGACATGATCCTGAAGCCGGATCTGGACGCGGTGTGGATCGATCCCTTCTCGGCCACCCCGATGCTGATCCTGGTCTGCGACATCGTCGAGCCCTCGACCGGCGAGCTCTATGCCCGCGACCCGCGCAGCACCGCGAAGCGCTCGGAAGCCTATCTCAAGTCGCTCGGCATCGGCGACACCGTCTATGTCGGCCCCGAGGCCGAGTTCTTCATGTTCGACGATGTCCGCTTCGAGAACAGCTACTCGACCAGCTACTACGCGATCGACGACATCGAGCTGCCGGGCAATTCGGGCAAGGAATATGAGGCCGGCAATCTCGGCCATCGTCCGCGCGCCAAGGGCGGCTATTTCCCCGTCGCCCCGGTCGACTCGGCCGTCGACATCCGCGGCGAGATGGTCGCGACGATGCTCGAGATGGGCCTGCCCTGCGACAAGCATCACCACGAGGTCGCCGCGGCGCAGCACGAGCTGGGCCTGACCTATGGCACGCTGGTCCAGACCGCCGACCGCATGCAGATCTACAAGTACGTCGTGCACCAGGTCGCGCATGCGTACGGCAAGACCGCGACCTTCATGCCGAAGCCGATCAAGGAAGATAACGGCTCGGGCATGCACACCCATATCTCGATCTGGGAAAAGGGCGCCAACACCTTCGCGGGCAATGGCTATGCCGGCCTGTCGGACGCCTGCCTCTATTTCATCGGCGGCGTGATCAAGCACGCCAAGGCGCTCAACGCCTTCACCAACCCGACCACCACCAGCTACAAGCGCCTGGTGCCGGGCTATGAGGCGCCGGTGCTCCTCGCCTATTCGTCGCGCAACCGCTCGGCTTCGTGCCGCATCCCGTACGGCGCCGGCACCAAGGCGAAGCGCGTCGAGTTCCGCTTCCCGGACGCGCTGGCCAACCCGTATCTCTGCTATGCGGCGCTGCTGATGGCCGGCCTGGACGGCATCCAGAACAAGATCCACCCGGGCGACCCGATGGACAAGAACCTGTACGACCTGCCGCCGGCCGAGCTGTCGCAGGTGCCGACGGTGTGCGGCTCGCTCCGCGAGGCGCTCGACAGCCTGGAAGCCGATATGGACTTCCTGCTCAAGGGCGACGTGTTCTCGAAGGACCAGATCGAGGCCTATGTCGAGATCAAGCGCGGCGAGGTCGCCCGCTGGGAGATGACGCCGTCGCCGGTCGAGTACGACATGTATTATTCGGCCTGAGCGCTACGCCTTCGGGCAAGGAACAAAGGGGGCGTCCGGAGCTTGTCCGGGCGCCCCTTTTCCGTGCGGTCATATATTGGCAGCCGACCAAGCGCGATCGGGCTGCGCGAACGCGTCGGAGAAACCACGAATGTTCCGCAGCTTCGATGCGAGAGCAGTTGCATCGGCTTTCGACATCGGACCTCCGACGGTGATCGCAAAGCTGTTGCTGATCTGGGTGCGAAATATCTGAACCGACCTGCCGTTCAGAACCGCCGCCGGTATCAGCGGCTGCAACTTACCGGCTAGCGCCCTGGCCGCATCCGGCTGACTGACCGGCACCGTCGCAATCACTGCATACCATTGCTGATCGACAGTAGTCACCGTCGTATCAGAGCCGCTGACCAAGCTGTTCTGTGCAATTGCCTGCGGGCTGTTGAGATATGCCAGAGGATCTCCCCCTTTCGCGACCGTCTCCGCCACGGGAGCACTGGCCGCACTGATCTCCTTGACGGTATTCAGGTTCACCTTGGGCAGAGCTTGGCAAAGCTGGGTAGCGCCCTCGTCCGTCACTTCCTTCAGATAGCTGCCACAGACACGGCTCAGAAAGCCGATCTTGTTCAACTGCTCCGGCGTGGCTGCTTCCGCAGGCGCATCCTTCAAGAAGGTATAGATCTGGTTCCGCTTGTTCCCCGAATCCACCGACCTATTGAGAGAATAAGCCGCCGCGGCAATAGCAACTGTCGCAGAAGCAAAAACAATTTTGTTTAGTATATCAACTATCTCGTTGACGCTCTTTGGCCCAGATATCATTGCCACCCCCAACAATTCTGCAAAAAATTACCATGCCGCTTGTGGGTGAAGAAGCTTCGATCGCTCCATTTCAGTGAGATCGAGATTGTCGATCTTCGAGCTCGCGGCGATAGTTCGGCATGCTCGTGGCCACAGCCGGCTCCGGCAGAACGAAACGCGTGGACTGGATCAACAACCCGCCCTTCTGCGGCCCGGCGGAGACCGGGGCCCGATCTCCGCGCGACCGGAGGGGCGGACAACCTTTCGAACGACGCTGCGACTACCGCCGGCCTGCGCCGGAGAGCAGCTACGTGACGGTGCGCCTCGAAGTCGAAGCGCGCCTTGTCCAGACCCGTCACCCCTGTGGAGGCGGGATAACGAGCCCCAGAAAAGATAAAGATAACGCCCGGCCCCGAAGGACCGGGCGCATCCCCCTTTTAACCCTTGTATGGCTTAGCGCTTGCCGATCCGCAGGCTCGCGGCGATGCCATAGATGCGCGGTTCGCCGGCGATGAAGGTCGGCATGCCCAGCGCGTCGCCGGTATTGCCGGCGTCCTTGATATATTTCCGGTTGAAGGCGTTGGTGACGAAGCCCTCGAACCGCCAGCGGCCATCGGCGGTCTCCAGGCCGAGCCGCGCATCGGCCAGCGCATAGCCGCCCTGCACTTCGTCCTGCACCAGATCCGGCACCAGATTGTTCCGCTGCAACGCCGGCAGGTCGTTGTCGTCGTCGAAGAAGACCTTGGACTGCCAAGTGACGCTCGGCGTGAAGTCGATCGTCACGGGCCCCGCCGGGACCTTGAACTGCACCGCCAGCGCGGCGCTGTGATCGGGCGAAAGGCGGAAGCGGTTGCCGTCGCGCGCGCCGCTCGCGAAACGGCTATGGTTATAGGCATAGCTGCCGAACAGGTTGACCCAGCTCGCCGGGCGCCAGCTCACCTGCCCCTCGAAGCCATAGCTCTCGGCCCGGCCGGCATTGACGGTGACGAACACCGTGCCCTGCTGCTCGGTCGTCTGGAAGTTCGAGTAGCGATAATAGAACACCGAACCGTCGATGAAGAGCGTGCGGTCGGCGAGCGCCGTCTTCAGGCCGGCCTCGTAGCTGTCCACAGTTTCCGACGGCAGCACGCTGAACCGGGCCGCACCGCCCGGCGCGGCGGGCGCGCTCACGCTCAGTATCTCGGGGCGCCGGCCGCGCGCATAGGTGGCGTAGACATTGGCCTCGGGCGAGATCTCGTACTTGGCGGTGGCGCGCCAGGTGAAGCCGCTGTCATTATGGTCGGCGCTGTAGAGCTGGCCGTTGGCGCCGCTGGGCTGCAGGCCCAGGCCGAACAGCGGTACCGGATAGAGCGCCGAGGCCGGGATGTTCGCGGCGCCCGGCACCGCCAGCGCGCCGAGCAGCGCGGTGCGCGTCGCCGCGGGCTGGGCGAGCGCGCCGATGAACCCGCCCAGGATCGAGCGCCCGTTGCTCACCGCGGAGGAGAAGCCGGTGGTCTTCGCGTCATGGCTCCAGCGGATGCCGCCGCCGATCTCGAGCCCCTCGGCGACGTTGAAGGTCACGTCGCCGAACAGGTCCCAGCTCTCGGTGCGGCCGTAGTTGGTGCTGGTCTCCTGGTGGCCGGACTTGAGGTTCGCCGCGATCGCCTGGGCCTGCGCGCTCGACAGCGCCACGCCATAGGCACCCGCCACGCCCTGGAGCAGCTGGCCGGTGAAGGCGGTGTTCGAGAACAGCGCCAGCGGCGCCGGGTCGCTCGCCGGCCGGCCCGGGATCGCGCCGCCACCGTTCAGCGCATTGGTGAGCCGCGCCAGCGCCACCCGCTCGTCGAACTGCGACGGCGTGCGCTGGAAGCCGTTCTCGCGGAAATAGGTGCCGCCCGCGAACGCCGTGAAGCGGTCGTTCTTCCAGGTGAGGCGCAGCGTGCCCATGGTCTGGTTGCCCTGCGCATCCTCGGCGGCGGTCAGCGCGGGCAGCGAGATGCCGTCCGCGTCGAAGATCTCGATGCCGGCGAACTTGCGGTACGAGCCGATCGCGTTGAGCGAGAGGTTGGGCGAGAAATCATAATTGGCGATGCCGGTCACGCCCCACACGTCGCGGTCGAGGCCGAGCGGACGGCCGCGCTCGAAGCTGCCCGGGCTGGCCAGCGCCGCGCCCGAATTGCGCCCGCGATCGCCGATCACCGCGCCGGTGACCGGGTCGGTCGGGTTGTAGGCGATCGACTTGAACGACGTGCCGCTCGCCTTGTCGTGCTGATAGTTGCCGATCAGATCGAAAGTGAAGGCGCCCGGCGCCCAGCGCAGCGAACCGCGCACCGCTTCGGACTTGATGCCGTTGAAAGCCTCGCCGCCGAGCAGGTTGGCGACATAGCCGTCGCGCTGCTTGATCCGGCTGGCGACGCGGATGCCGATATCGCCGCCGAGCGGCAGGTTCACCGTCTCGTCGATCCGATAGCCGTTGAAGTTCGAATATTGGCCATAGACATAGCCATAGGCATTGTGCGGATCGGCCTTGGCCTGGACCAGGTTGACCGCGCCGATCAGCGCGCCGCGGCCATAGAGCGTCGATTGCGGGCCCTTGGCCACTTCCACCCGCTCCATGTCGAACAGCTCGACATAGGAACCGCGCGACTTGGAGATCGACACGCCGTCCTGGAAGACCGAGACGCGCGGCTCGTTGAAGGCGCTGCCCGAATCCGAGGTGATGCCGCGCATCACGAAGCCGGGATTGTTCGGGCTCTGGTTCTGCACGTCGAAGCCGGGCACGAACTGGCCGAGCCGGTCGAACTCGGTGATGCCCAGATCGTCGAGGAACTTGCCCTGCAGCGCGGTGAGCGCGAACGGCACGTCCATCGGCCGCTGCTCGACCAGCTGCGCGGTGACGACGATCTCGCCGTCGCCGGCCCTGTCCTCCGCCGCCGCCGCGGCGGCTTCCGGCTGGGTCCTGGCGGCTTCCTGCGCCGCCGCATCGGTAGCGGCGAGCAGAGCGATCGGACTGGCAAGCGCGAGCAGCGCGTAGCGGACGGACATGATGAGCTCCCTGTTTGCGGGGGAGCGATCCCCTTCCCCCCGTCGCGAAGCCGTTGGCCGCCATTCATGACATCCTTGTTGCGGCGCAGCGAATTTTGTGTGGAGGCCGCCCGTCCGGCCGGGCGCGTCGACCCGGTTTCCGCGGCCATGGCGGGGCTTCTCTTCGGCCGGCGCACGCTTCCGCCTTGCAAGCCCCGCGCGCACTCGCCATTTCCATACCTTAAATTCGAATCGGAGAGGCGAGTGATGCGCAGCTATCTGAAGCAGTTCATCGGGGGCGAGTGGGTCGAGAGCCAGGGCGGCACCCGGCACGAAGTGATCAACCCCGCCACCGAGGAAGCCGTGACCGAGATCACGCTCGGCTCCGCTGCCGATGTCGACCGCGCGGTCGCCGCGGCGCGCAAGGCGTTCGAAAGCTTCTCGCGCACCAGCGTCGACGAGCGGGTGGCGCTGATCGAGGCGATCCTGGCCGAATACAAGGCGCGCGCCGGCGACATGGCCGAGGCGATCAGCCAGGAGATGGGCGCCCCGATCAGCCTGGCCCGGACCGCGCAGGTCGGCTCCGGCCTCGGCCATCTGATGTCCGCCGCCAAGGCGCTCCGGGAATTCCAGTTCGAGGAGCAGATCGGCAACAGCCTGGTCGTGCACGAGCCCATCGGCGTCGTCGCGATGATCACGCCCTGGAACTGGCCGCTCAACCAGATCGTCTCCAAGGTCGCGCCCGCGCTCGCCGCCGGCTGCGCCATGGTGCTGAAGCCCAGCGAGGAAGCGCCGCGCTGCGCGATGATCTTCGCCGAGGTGCTCGCCGCCGCCGGGGTGCCCGCGGGCGTGTTCAACCTCGTCAATGGCGACGGGCCCGGCGTCGGCACCGCGCTTTCGCGCCACAAGGGCGTCGACATGGTGAGCTTCACCGGCTCCACGCGCGCCGGCGTGCTCGTCGCGAAGAACGCGGCGGAGACAGTGAAGCGCGTGCATCAGGAGCTGGGCGGCAAATCGCCTTCGCTGATGCTCGAGGGTGCAGATCTCGGCCGTGCGGTGCAGACCACCTTGTTCAGCGTGCTGATGAATTCGGGGCAGAGCTGCATCGCTCCCACCCGGCTGCTCGTGCCCAGGGGCATGCAGGAACAGGTCGCCGCCGCCGCCGCCGAAGTGATGAAGGCCACCCATACCGGCGACCCGGCCGAGGAAGGCCGCCATATCGGCCCGCTGGTCAACAAGACCCAGTGGGAGAAGGTCCAGGGCCTGATCGCCCGGGGCATGGAGGAAGGCGCGAAGCTGGAGGCCGGCGGCCCCGGCCGGCCGGACGGCGTCGAGACCGGCTATTTCGTCCGCCCGACGCTCTTCTCGGGCGTGCGGAACGACATGACGATCGCCCGCGAGGAGATTTTCGGCCCGGTGGTGACGATCATCCCCTATGAGGACGAGGAAGACGCGGTCCGCATCGCCAACGACACCGATTACGGCCTGTCCGCGGTCGTCTTCGGCGACGCTGCCGCCGTGAAGCGCGTCGCGCCGCGGCTGCGCGCCGGCATGGTCTATGTGAATGGCGGCCAGCCGGATCCGAACCTGCCCTTTGGCGGCTACAAGCAATCGGGCAATGGCCGGGAGCACGGCAAGTTCGGCCTGGCCGAGTTCATGGAAGTGAAGGCGATGGTCGGCGCGCTGGCGTGATGCGCGCGGCCTTCCTCCTCCCGCTCGCGCTGCTCGCGCCGTCCATCGCGGCGGCGCAGCAGGCCGGCGACCGGTTCCAGCTCGTCCGCACCACCCTGGTCGAGCAGCGCGGCCCCGGCACGATGCGCAGCACGCAGAACAGCGACGCGCTGATCGAGCGCATCGTCGCGGTGACGCCGGCCGGAGTCGAGCTCGAATTCGGCCTGCCGCCCGGCAGCCAGGGAGGCGACTGGACCTTCCCGGTCCGCGTGTTCCAGCCCCAGGACGGCCCGCGCCAGCTGCGCGACCGCGCCGAGCTGGAGGGGCGGATCGACAAATGGCTGAAGGACGCCGGCCTGACGCGCGCGGCATGCGGGCACTGGGTCGCCGGCTGGACGGCCTTTCGCGTCGAGTGCGACCCTGATGCGGCGCTGCGCACGGTGGATGCCTTCGCGATCGGCCAGCTGAAGCTCGTCGACGGCGCTCCCTATGCCGATGCCCAGGCGGCGCGCCCGGCGCCGCTCAAGGCCAGGCCCGACGGCAAGGGCTTCACCGCCGAGCTGGCCGTCGACCCCGCGACCATCCGCGACGAACTGGCCCGGGCCGATGTCGCGGCGGCCGAGCTCGGCGGGCAGGCGCTCGGCCTGGACGCCGCCCGCAAGGCGCATGCGGGCGACCAGGTCTCGGGCACGATCAAGGTGACGATCGAGCTGGCCGGCACCGTCAGCCGCCGCACCCGCGTCGTCGCCTGGACGATCACCCGGGGCGGCCAGACCGAGACGCGCACCACCACCGAGAGAGTCGAGCGCCGCCCGATCGTGCAGCGCGTCGATCCGAGCAGCATCTGATCTCCTCCCTCTCCCCCGAAGGGGAGAGGGAGATCGCCACCGCCTCCCGCCTCTCAGGGCAGCAGGATCGTCGATCCCGTCGTCCGGCCCGCCTCCAGCGCCCGGTGCGCCTCGGCCGCGTCCTCCAGCGCGAACCGCTGGTTGACGTCCACCCGCACCGCGCCCGAGCGCAGCATCTGGAACAGCCGGGCGCTGCCCGCGGCGCGCTCCTCGGGCGTCACATAATAGTCGAACATCGTCGGCCGGGTCACGTAGAGCGAGCCCGCCCGGGCCAGCGCGCCCAGCGCCACGCCCTCCACCGGCCCGCTGGCATTGCCGAAGCTCACCACCAGCCCGCGCCGCCGGGCGGACGCCAGCGACGCCTCCCAGGTCGCCTTGCCGACGCCGTCGAGCACCACTTCCACGCCCGCGCCGCCGGTGATCTCGCGCACCCGCGCGGCAATGTCGTCCTCGCGCGAGAGCAGCACATGGTCCGCCCCCGCCGCGCGCGCCAGCGCCGCCTTGTCGCCATGCCCCACCGTCGCGATCACCGTCGCACCGATCGCCTTCAGCCAGCGCACCGCGATCTGCCCGACGCCGCCCGCCGCGGCATGGACGAGCACCGTCCAGCCGGGCTCGACCCGGGCGCAGCGCTCGACCAGGAATTCCACCGTGCCGCCCTTGAGCAGGGCCGCCGCCGCGGTCTCGTCATCGATATCGTCGGGCAGCGCGAACAGGATCTTCGCCGGCACGTTGCGCGCGGTCGCATAGGCGCCCAGCCCCGGCCCGAAGGTCGCCACCCGGTCGCCGACCGCGAAGTCGCTCACGCCCTCGCCCACCGCCTCGACCACGCCCGCCGCCTCGCCGCCCAGCCCGCTCGGCAGCGGCACCGGGTACAGGCCCGAGCGGTGATAGGTATCGATGAAATTGAGCCCCACCGCGGTGTTGCGCATCCGCACTTCGCCCGGCCCCGGCGGCGCCAGCACGACATCGCTCCACCCGATCACCTCGGGCCCGCCCGTCCGCTCGATCCGCGCCATCCGTTCCATATGTGCGACTCCCGTCAGAATACCGGCCATACCCATAGGATCAGCGGCGTCCCCACCACCAGCACCAACACCGAAAGCGGCGCGCCCAGCCGGGCATAGTCGCCAAACCGATAGCCCCCCGGCCCCATCACCAGCGTGTTGCACTGATGGCCGATCGGGGTGAGGAAGTCGCAGCCCGCGCCCACCGCGGTCGCCATCAGGAACGCCTCGGGGCGATAGCCGAGCTGCCCCGCGAAGGTCGCCGCGATCGGCGCCATCACCAGCACGGTCGCGGCGTTGTTGAGGAAGGGCGTCACCGCCATCGCCGCCGCCAGGATCAGCGCCACCGCGCCCCAGGGCGGCAGCGTCGCGGCGAGCTGCCCCAGCCAGTCGCCGATGATCCGGCTCGCCCCCGTGGTCCGCAGCGAATCGGAGACCGGGATCAGCGCGCCCAGCATCACCAGGATCGGCCATTCGATATGGTCGTACGCCTCGCGCACCGGCAGCGCGCCGAGCAGGATGGTGAGCCCGGCGGCCGCGAAAAAGGCCACCGCCACCGGCACATAGCCGAGCGCGGTCGCCGCCATCGCCGCGGCCAGGATGGCGACCGGCAGCAGCCCCTTGCGGGCGCTGCCCAGCCGCAGCGCCCGCTGGGCAAGCGGCAGGCAGCCCAGCTCGCCCAGCCGCTCGAACAGCAGCTCGAGCGGGCCCTGCAGCACGATCACATCGCCCGCCTGCAGCACGATCGCGCCCAGCCCGCTCGCCAGCCGCTCGCCCTGGCGCGACACCGCGATCAGGTTCACCCCGAAGCGCTCGTGCAGGCCCAGCCGCCCGGCGCTGCGCCCGATCAGCGGGCTGTCGGTGCCGATCACCGCCTCGATCACCCCCACCTCGCCCTCGGCGCCCTCCGGCCGCTCGCGCTGCGAGCCCTCCAGCTCCAGCCGGTCGCCGGCGATCACGCGCTCCAGGCTGTCGGGCGCGCCGGTGAGGATCAGCCGGTCCTCGGCCCGCAGCGCCGTGTCGGGGAAGGGCGTCGCGCGGATGCCGGCGCGCAGGATCGCGGTGACCGTCACTTCCTGGTCATGACGCGCGCGAAAGGCGGCGACGGTCTCGTCCACCGCCGGCGATCCGGCGGGAATCTCCGCCTCGGTCACATAGTCCTGGATATCGATCGCCTCGCCCAGGGTCGGCGCGGCCCGGCGGTCGCGCGGCAGCAGCCGATAGGCGAAGCGCAGGAAGACCAGCCCCATCAGCGTCAGCCCCAGCCCAACCGGCGCATAGTCGAACATGCCGAAGGGCTGCCCGGTCATCTCCTCGCGCACCCGGCTGACGATGATGTTGGGCGAAGTGCCGATCAGCGTGATCAGCCCGCCGAGCAGCGAGGCGAAGGACATCGGCATCAGATAGGCGGCGGGCGAGGTATTCGAGCGCTTCGCCATCTGGAAGGCAACCGGCATCATCATCGCCAGCGCCCCGATATTCTTGACCAGGGCCGAGGCGAAGCCGACCGAGGCGCAGAGCAGCAGCAGCTGCGAGCGGATCCGCGTCACCCGCCGCTGCAGCACCAGCATCGCGCGCTCGATCACGCCCGAGCGCTGCACCGCGCCCGAGAGCACGAGCGCGCTGGCGACAATGATCACGATGTCGTCGGAAAAGCCGGTAAAGGCCTGTTTGGGGCTGACGATGCCCAGCGCCAGCGCGGCGAGCAGCGCGATCACCGCGACCATGTCGTAGCGGAAACGCCCCCAGATGAAGAGCAGCATCATGCCGGCGAGCACGCCGACGGAAAGCAATTGGGGCGCGTTCATTGCGCAAGGAACGCCGCGCGATGGTTTCGGGTCCGTGCCCTTTCATCCCCTCTCCCTTCCAGGGAGGGGAATGCCCTCAGTGCACCGTCCCCACCGCGCGGCCGACCGACATCAGCACGATCAGCCGCTCGATCTGGCGCCAGCGGCAGAAATGGATGTGGTTGCCAAGGTCGCGGCTGCGATCGGCAAGCGCCGCCGCCTCGCTGCCGGCAAGCTCGCCGAACCGGGCGATGAGTTCGTTGGCGTCGGCGATTTCGCAGCGATCGCCGAGATAAGGCATCATGTCCATGCGCGCACGAGACTCACGCATCGTGCCAGTTTCGCGGAACGCCCCGCTTCGCGCGCCATGCGATGCTGAATTTCCGCTAACCATGCCGGAAACGCCGTATCGCCTGCCCCGGTTCGGCACAGGTGGCGTCCCGGCCCGGGACGTGGCAGAGGAGCGGTCATGACCAAGACCCCCTCCAAGACGCCGATGGCCGGCGGCTTCCTGCTCGCGCTCAGCCTGATCGTCGGCGTGTTCGCCGGCATCGCCCGCGGCGAGGCCTCGTTCGGCTTCGTCGTCGGCCTGGGCATCGGCATCGCGCTGCTGGTCCTGGTGTGGCTGGTCGATCGGATGCGGACGGGGCGGTGAACCGGGATTGAAGCCGATCGGGCTTCGATCGCATGCGTCATCCCGATCTACTTCGCCGCCCGCGTGCAGGCGGGGACGGCGGAGGGTTTTTGGCCCGGCGGGATAAACGCCCCCGCCGGAAAGGATCCGGAGTGGATCAGATCGCCCGGCCCAGCCAGGCCACCCGCCCCACCACGTCGACCAGCGCCGCCGGCACGATCCGCGCTTCCCAGGCCGGATTGTCCGAGATCACTTCGATCCCGCCCACGCCCGCGCGCAGCCGCTTCACCATCAGTTCGCCGTCGAGCCGGATCACGAACACCCCGCCCCGCCCCTCGATCCGGCGGCGGTCGCGGTCCACCAGTATCTCGTCGCCGTCCTCCAGCGTCGGCGCCATCGAATCGCCCTTCACCCGGATCATCGACGCGGCCTCGGCGCGCACGCCCAGCGCGCGCAGCAATTCGGGCGCGAAGCTCCCCGGCCGCCGCCGCGCCTCGCCCTCCACCAGGCCGCCGGGGCCGGCCGAAGCGCCGACGTCGAGCCGCGCCACCGCGACCATCCCCGCCATCTCGGGCCCGCCCAGCCGCGCTTCCGCCACCCCGAAATAACGCGCGAGCAACGCGCGATCCGCCTCCGCCAGCAGCCGCGGCGTGCCGCGCACCAGATATTGCTGGAGATAGGCCAGGTTGCGCCCGAGCAGCCGCGAAAGCTCGGAAAGGCTCGCGCCATTCTCCGCCACCAGCGCCGCCAGCGCGGCTCGTTGCGCCTCCGGTCCCATAGTGTCTCCATACTCGTAGGATTTTTCCTAGACAAGTAGGAAATGGAGAACAAATTAGGAACGATCTTGAGCGAATCGGACGGGAGACAGGCGGATGTCGGTACATCGCAAGATCGAGAAGTTCCTTCGGGCGACGGACATGCCGCCCACCAAGTTCGGCCGGCTGGCGGTGCGCGATCCGCGCTTCGTGCTCGACCTGCGCCGCGGCCGGGAACCCGGCCCGCGCGTCATCGCGCGGGTCGAGGCATTCCTGGCCGCCCAGCAGCCCCCGCGGCGCGAGGCCGGGCAATGAGCCGAGGCCCCGATGCGGAAACCATGCTCCGCCGCGCGCTGGAGGCGAGCGCGGAGGCGGCGGGCTGCCCGGTCGTGCTGGTCGAATCGGACTGGACGCGCTGGGCCAGCGCCACCTTCACCGGCGCGCGCCACCTCCTCGCGCTCGCCGCCCCGCCCTCGGGGGCGCTCGATGCCTGGATCGCCGGGCTGCCCGATGCGGAGCTGCGCCTGCGCGGCCATCTGGTGGCGGACCTGGCAGTCGAGCATGTCCGCCGCGCGGGCGATCGGGTGACGGTCTCGCTCGAGGTGCTGACGGTGGAGGAAGGGCGGTGAGCGTTCACCCAGCATATGTCCTCCCCGCGAAAGCAGGGATGACGAAAGAGACGATCCGGCGCGGTATCAGGCCGTCCGGCGGGCCAGGTTGCGCAGCGTGACCAGCGCCTCTTCCAGCCCGCGCTCCTGCTGCTTCGGCTGCGGCTGGGCCGCGGGCGCCAGGCCCTTGTCGGCCACGCCGCGCTCCAGCCGCTCGAGCAGCGCATGGATCGACGCGTCGGTCTCCGGCCGGGCGATCCGCTCGCGCGGGAGCGGCGGCATCGGGGCTTCGGCGGCGGGTTCCGGCACGTGGCGGCGCACCGCCGGGGTCAGCTCGAAGATCTCGAACCGCTCGCTCTCGTCGAAGATCGACGGGCGCGGCGTGCGGCGCAGCGGGGCGAGCGGCACCGGCGCGGGCTTGGGCACGGCCGGAATCGCCTGCGGATCGAAGGCCGAGAGCGGCTGGTCGAAATCGGCCGGCAGGTCCTGCTCGGCGAGCGGCTGGAAGCCGCGCGCGTGGATGTCGCGACTTTCGGGACCTTCCGGCGCCGCGGCGGCCGGCTCGGGCGCGGGAATCGGGGCCTCCGTGGCGTAGACTTCGGAAACTTCCGGCGCCGCGATCACGGGCGCGGGCGCGGTGGCCATCACCGGCGGCGGCACTGGGGCCGCGGCGGCGGGCCCGGGCGCCTGCACCACCGGCTCCGGCGCCTTGGGCGGCGTGATCGCGCGCGGCGGGAAGATCGCGTCGAAATCGATATGCTCGTCCTCGGGCTCGGCCGGCGCGGGCACGGCGGCACGGATCTCGAGGAACGGCCGGCCCAGGTCGCGGGTGGCGAGCAGCGGCGGGCGCGGCGGCGCGTCGGGATGCGCATCGGCGCGGCGGAGCACCGGCAGCGGCACCTCTTCCGGGTCGAGCGCGACGTCTTCCGCCTCGCCGATGGTCAGCCCGCGCGAGCCGAGCAGGATGAAGGCGGAGAGCCACATGAACGCGCCGACGAACGCCCCGGTGCCCAGCGCCACCGCAAGGCGGGCAGTGGTGCCCAGCGGCGGCTCGGCCGCGGCGAGGATGGCGGGAAGACCGGAATCCATCACCAGCGCCTCGAGCGCGGGCACGGGGATCATCGCCACGCCAAGCGCCGCGCCCCCCCCCGCGACCGCGGCGATCAACGGCGCCAGCGGCAGGTTCATGCGCTCACCATGGGCGTGTGCGACCACGAGTCTTCCATGGCCCCGATCTTGGCGAGTCTTTGGTAAACGGAGTCATAACGGCCGACATTGATCGCCCAGCTACGCTCCGCCTCGACAAAGGCGCGGCCGCGCGCGCGCCGTGCGTCCCATCCGTCGCGCTCGGCGAAGAGCCGGGCCACGGCCTGGGCGAGCGCCGCGGGATCGTCGGGCCGGAACAGGGTGCCGGTATCGCCGTCGCGGATCAGCTCGCGATGCCCGCCCACGTCCGACGCCGCGACCAGCCGGCGCTGCGCCATCGCCTCGAGCGGCTTCAGCGGCGTCACCAGGTCGGTGAGGCGCATATGCTTGCGCGGATAGACCAGCACGTCGATCACGCTGTAGTAACGCTCGACCTGCTGGTGCGGCACCCGGCCGACGAAATGGATGCGATCGGCGACCGGCGAGGCCGCCGCCTGCGCCGTCAGCGCCGCGTCGCACGGCCCGCCGCCGACCAGCACCAGGTGCAGCTTCGGCCGCGCGGCGACCAATGCGGGCATCGCGTCGATCAGCACGTCGAGCCCCTCATAGTCGTAGAAGCTGCCGATGAAGCCGATCGTCTCGGCGCCCTCGATCCCCAGCTCCCCGGCCAGCGCCCGGTCATGCGCCAGGGGTTCGCCGAACAGCCCCAGGTCGACGCCGTTGGGCGAGATCAGGATCTTGCCCGGATCGATCCCACCCCGGGCGACCAGGTCGTTCTTCAGCCCCTCGCAGATCACCGCCACGGCATCGGCCCGGCGCACCGCCCTGGTTTCCAGCCAGCGGATCGCCCGGTATTTCCAGCTGCCCTCCGTCCCGGTGCCGTTGCCCACGGCCGCGTCTTCCCAGAAGGCGCGGATCTCATAGACCAGCGGCAGGCCGAGCCGGTCGGCCACGCGCTGCGCCGCCATCGCGCCCAGCACCGGCGAATGGGCGTGCAGCACGTCCGGCCGCCACCGGCGCGCCACCGCTTCGATCCGCCGCGCGAACGCCGCGACCTCGCGCAGCTCGCCGATCACCGGCGGCCCGGAATTCACTCGCGGCGTCCGGTAGAAGCGGATGCCGTCGATCGTCTCCTCGTCGGTATCGAACTTGCCGTGGCGCGGGCTGGTCACCGCGGCGACTTCCCAGCCCCGTGCCATCTGCGCCTTCAGGATCGCGCGGGTCCGGAACGTATAGCCGCTGTGCAGCGGCAGGCCGTGATCGAGGATGTGGAGGATCCGCATGGCCGCGCATTGGCACAGGAGCACTTAACGCCGCGTCAACCGCATCCCGCTACACCGGCGCTTCGAAGCAGGAGCGCCGACGGGCACATGATCGACAATCTATCGCTCGCGATCTCGCACGGGCTGATGCTGCTCGCGGCCTTCCTGCTGCTGCGCCGCCCCGATCTCGACCACGAACCCGGCCCCGGCGACCAGCCGTCCAAGGCCAAGCCCAGCCGATGGGGCAAGCCCGGTGCGTGATCTCGTCTTCGTCGCCTTCCTGCTGGCCTTTTTCGGGATGGGCTTCCGCAAGCCGTTCCTCTTCGTGCTCGTCTACGCCTATATCGACATCGTCTCGCCGCAGCGGCTCACCTATCTCCTGCTCAACTCGGTGCCGATCTCGCTGATCGCGGTGGGCCTGTCGGTGCTCGGCTGGCTGGCGATCGACGACAAGCGCGACGTGCGGGTCGCGCCGCGCCAGCTGATGATCGTCCTGCTGCTCGCCTATTGCTTCTACACCACCAAGAACGCCGACTTCAAAGTCGAGGCCCTGGACAAATGGGACTGGGTCTGGAAGGCGCTCGCCTTCGCCGCCTTCCTGCCGCTGACCCTGCGCACCAAGCTGCGCATCGAGAGCCTGTTGCTGTTCATGATCCTCTCCGCCGCGTCGATCATCATCGTCGGCGGGATCAAGACGCTCGGCTCGGGCGGCGGCTATGGCGAGCTGAACCTGATGGTCGCCAACAATTCGGGCCTGTACGAAGGCTCCACCATCTCCACCGTCGCGATCGCGATCATCCCGCTGATCGTCTGGTTCATGCGTTTCGGAACCATTTTCCCGCCCGACTGGAAGGTGAAGGGCTTCTGCATCGCCCTCATCTTCGCCTGCCTGCTGATCCCGATCGGCACCTCGACGCGCACCGGCCTGCTCTGCATCGGCCTGGTCGCGCTGCTGATGCTCCGCGACACCAGGCGCAAGTTCGTCTATCTGGCCGCGCTTGGCTGTCTCGGCCTCGTCGCCGTGCCCTTCCTGCCCTCGGCCTTCACCGAGCGCATGGGCACGATCAAGACCTACAAGGCGGATGCCTCGGCCTCCACCCGCCTCGCCGTGTGGCAATGGACGATGGACTATGCCAAGACCCATCCGCTGGGCGGCGGGTTCGAGGCCTATCGCCAGAACCATATCCGCTACGAGAAGGTCGCCGTGGAGAGCGACGGCGCCGGCCAGGCCACCGTCGACCGCAGCCTGGAGGTGGACAAGGCCCGCGCCTATCACAGCGCCTATTTCGAGATGCTCGGCGAACAGGGCTATCCCGGCCTGGCGCTGTGGCTGACGATCAACCTGCTCGGCATCTTCCGCATGGAAGTGCTGCGCCAGCGCTATCGCAAGCCCGAACCGGGGCAGGAATGGGTCGCCCCGCTCGCCTCGGCGCTGCAGACCGCGCACATCGTCTACATGCTGGGAGCCACCTTCATCGCCATCGCCTTCCAGCCCTTTGTCTACATGCTGATCGGCGCCCAGATCGGGCTCGACACCTATATGGCCCGCAAGCGCGAGGAAGCGAGCTGGCGGCCGCTGCGCAAGGCAAGGCCGGCGCTGGCATGAAGGACGGGCAAGCCAGGGGGGAACTCAGGGCCCTGACCAGCGTCCGCGGCATCGCGGCCTGGTTCGTGGTGTTCTTCCACATCCGCTTCGCATTGGGCCTGCCCGATCCGGAGCTGCACCTGCTCGCCAAGGGCTATCTGGCGGTCGACTTCTTCTTCCTGCTCTCCGGCTTCGTCATCTGGATGACGTGGAGCGAGCGCATCCGCGCCGGCGGGCCGGCCGCGGTGCCGGGCTTCCTGCGGCGGCGAGTCGCCCGGGTCTGGCCGCTGCACCTGTTCATGCTCGGGGTCGGCGTGGCGATCGCGGCGGCGCTGGAGCTCACCGGGCGGGGCAGCGACCAATTCCCCTGGCACGAGCTGCCGCTCCACGTCCTGCTGCTCCAGAACTGGGGCTTCACCGGGCATCTGACCTGGAACGATCCGGCCTGGTCGATCTCGTGCGAGCTGGCCGCCTATCTGCTCTTCCCGCTGCTCGCCCTTGCGATCGACTGGCGGCGCGTGCCCGGCTGGGCGGTGATCGCCGCCATCGCCGCGCTGCTCGGCCTGCTCCACGCGATCTTCGCCAGCCGCGGCGCCTGGGCGCTCGGCCAGGAGATCACCAGCCTCGGCCTGGTCCGCTGCGTGATCGAGTTCGCCGCCGGCACCGCGATCGCCGCGCTCTGGCTGCGCTGGCGCGAACGGTGGCGCGCGCCCGCGCTGGCCGCCGCCGCGCTCGCCCTCGCCTTCGCGGCCGGCTGGGCGCTGGGCCTGCCCGAGACCTTGGCCGCGCCCGCCACCTTCGCCGCGCTGCTGCTGGCGCTGGGGCTCACCGCCGCGCGCCGCGGCAATCCGCTCGAGGCGGGCTGGATCCATTATCTGGGCGAGATCAGCTACGCGACCTATCTCTCCCATTATCTCCTCTGGTTCGCGTTCAAGCTCGCCTTTGTCGAGAACGAGCATGCGGTGCCCTGGCCGCTGGTCGGCGGCTTCCTGCTGCTCGTGCTGCTCGCCTCGATCGCGCTCTACCATCTGGTCGAGCGGCCGGCGCAGCGCTGGGTGAACGCCGCCCGGCTTCCCCGGGGGGCGCCGAAACGGGCGCTGCCCTAGGCCCGCCTCCGGAACGAAGCGAAAGGCCGCGCATTGACCCGGGCATCGCGAGGAGGACCATGCCCGAACCCGAGATCGTCTATGTCGACGACCAGCAGCCCGGCATCACCCGGCGCAAGGTGCGCCATGGCTGGGGCTATCGGGACAGCGACGGCAAGCGCATCGGCGATCGCGACACGATCGACCGGCTGAACGCGATCGGCCTGCCCCCGGCCTATGCGGATGCCTGGTTCTGCCCGGATCCGCACGGCCATATCCAGGCGACCGGCCATGACGAGAAGGGCCGCAAGCAATATCGCTACCACGCCGCCTTCCGCGAGGCGCAGGAGGCCGCCAAATATGATCGCTGCGCCGATTTCGGCGCGCATCTGGCCAGGCTCCGCGCCCGGGTGGCGCACGATCTCGGCCTGCGCGGCCTGTGCCGGGAGAAGGCGATCGCCGCCGTGGTCCGCCTGCTCGATCTCGGCAGCATCCGCGTGGGCAACGAGCAATATGTCCAGGCGAACAAGAGCTTCGGCGCCACCACGCTCCGCAAGCGCCATGCCCGGGTGAAGGGCCGCACGCTCCGCCTCCAGTTCCGCGCCAAGTCCGGCAAGCTGCGGGTGCTGACGATCACCGACGGCTCGCTCAGCCGCTTCGTCCGGAAATGCCAGGACCTGCCCGGGCAGCACCTGTTCCGCTGGCTCGACGAGGCGGGGGAAGCGCACCCGGTCACCTCGACCGACGTCAATGCCTATATCCGTGCGGCCATGGCCGAGGATTTCACCGCCAAGCATTTCCGCACCTGGGGCGCCAGCGTGCTCGCCTTCCGCGCATTGGCCGGCGCGCGCGAGCATCTCGGCCTCAAGGCGATGCTCGAGCCGGTGACCGAGGCGCTGGGCAACACGCCCGCCATCGCCCGCAAATCCTATGTCCACCCCGCGCTGGTCGATCTCGCCAAGGATCGCGAGGCGCAGGCGGCATGGCGCGCCGGTCTCCACTTGCCCCGCGCCACGCGCTGGCTCAATCGTTACGAACGCGGCCTCATCGCCTATCTCGAGCGCGAGGCCGCACATAACCAGCCCCGAAAGGCCGCATGATCATCAATCGCACCGCCACCGGCTTCCCGCAGAGCGAGGACCTCCAGATCCAGGCCGAGGTCTTCGCCACCGACAGCTGGACATGGGCCCAGTCGCACTGGCTCCAGATCCTGATCGCCACCGGCATCGCCATCGCGGTGTTCTTCCTGCTCCAGGCGATCAAGGGCTGGGGCGCGCGGGTGTGCAAGAAGGGCGAGGGCGTGGCCAGCTGGTACGCCGTCATCGGCCGCGCGGTCGCCAAGACCGGCAATTTCTTCATCCTCATGGCCTCGATCCGGCTGGTCACCGGCTATGCCGGCCCCCCGCGCATGGTCGAGAGCACGGTCGAATTCCTCTTCACCATCTCCGCCGCTTTCCAGTGCGCGATCTGGCTGCGCGAGCTGATCTTCGGCGCGATCGAGAACAGGACCAGCGCCGACAATTATCATGGCTCCGGCCTGGCCAGCGCGCTCGGCATCATCCGCATCCTGATCACCGTGGTGCTCTTCGCGATCGCAACCGTGATGGTGCTCGGCAATCTGGGCGTCAACGTCACCGGCCTGATCGCCGGCCTCGGCGTCGGCGGCATCGCCATCGGTCTCGCCGCCCAGGGCATCTTCGCCAATCTCTTCGCGGCATTGACCATCATCTTCGACCGCCCCTTCCGCGTCGGCGACAAGATCCGCTTCGATCGCAACAGCGGCACCGTCGTGTCGATCGGCCTGATGAGCACGCGCATCCGCTCCTTCATCGGCGAGGAGCTGGTCTTCTCGAACAAGCAGCTGCTCGACAAGCTGATCGAGAATCTCTCGCTGCGCCACCACACCCGCACCAAGCTGCCGATCGGCGTCGCCTATGAAACTCCCGTGGAGAAGCTCGAGGCGCTGCCGGCGATGTTCCGGGAGATTGTCGAGCAGGCCGGCGGCACGCTCTCGCGCGCCAGCACCGAAGGCTTCGGCGCCAGCTCGATCGATTTCGTGATCGAGTTCGACGTCGAGGGCGACGACGTGCCGCACGCCCAGATCGTGCGCGACAAGATCATGTTCGCGATCCTGCGCCGGTTCGCCGCCGAGGGCATCTCGATCCCCTACCCGACCCAGACCAGCTATACCGCCGATCCCAGCGGCAGGTTCATCCTGCCCTATCCGGAGGAAGCCAAGGCCTGAGCGCCCGCGCCGGTGACAATCTGGAGTGAAGATCCATGCTCAAGGACCATAGCAGCCACGCGATCCTCCCCTGCCGGGACATCGCCATCGCCAGGGCCTTCTATACCGGGACGCTCGGCCTGCCGCTGGTCGCGGATCATGGCGAGGTGTTCCTGCTCCGCACCGGCGCCACGCTGCTCAACGTCTATCGCAGCGACTTCGCCGGCACCAACCAGGCCAATGCCGTGGTCTTCGACGTGCATGACGACCTGGAGGCGATCGCCGCCGATCTTCGCGCCAAGGGCGTAAGGCTGGAGGAATATCCGGGCGGCTTCGACCGGGTGGAGGACGGCGTCCACATCCTCGGCGATTTCCGCGCGATCTGGTTCAGGGATCCCGACGGCAACATCCTCCACGCCAACAGCGGCGGGTGACGGCCCGACTCGGAAACACCGACTTTCGAATATCGGGTTTGCACAATCGCCGCGCCGTCGCCGTGTTACGTGCCTAGCCGGACGCTACGTAAGCCGTGAATTTCAAATTTCCGGTCGGCTGAGGCTTGCGGGAGCCACTGCCTCGCCACTAGATGGGCGCAGAACAGGGCGAGAGGACTGCTATCTTGGCGACGATCACCGTGCAGCAGATGGCCGAGAGCATTGGCACCGAACGCGTTTCCGACTGGGTGGAAGTCACCCAGGCGATGATCGACCAGTTCGCCGAGGCGACCGGCGACCACCAGTTCATCCATGTCGATCCCGTCCGCGCCGCACAGACGCCGTTCGGCGGCACGATTGCCCATGGCTTCCTCACGCTCTCGCTGATGCCGATGCTCGCCGCGCGCACCGATGCGCCGGCGATCGCGGGCGCGAAGATGGGCGTCAATTATGGCGGCAACAAAGTCCGTTTCATGCAGCCGGTACGCTCGGGCAAGCGCGTCCGCGGCCGTTTCAAGCTGCTGAAGTTCGCCGAGCGCAAGCCCGGCGTCTGGGAACAGGTCCAGGAATATGCGCTCGAGGTCGAAGGCGAGGCGAAGCCCGCGCTGATCGCCGAGTGGATCGCGCTGGTGTATGTATGAGCGGCGCGCGCATCGCTCCCCTCGAAAGGCCGTTCCCGCCCGCGTTCGATGCCCAGATGCAGGTGCTGATGCGCGGCGCCGAACCGCTGCGGCTGTTCACCACGCTGGCGAAGTCGGAGCGCGCCTGGACGAAATTCTCGGCCGGCTCGCTGCTCGACCGCGATAGCCCGCTCTCGCTGCGGCAGCGCGAGATCGTCATCCACCGCACGACGGCACGGTGCGGCTGCGAATATGAATGGGGCGTCCATGCGGCGATTTTCGCGCCGGCCGTGGCGCTGGACGCGGCGCAGCTCCACGCCACCGTGCACGGCCCCGCCGACGCCGCGACATGGAGCCCGGAGGAGCGCGTGCTCCTCGCCACGGTCGACGCCTTGCTCGACGAGCGCCGGCTGGGCGACGACGCCTGGGCCGCACTCAAGGCACATTTCAGCGACGAGCAGGCGTTCGAAATCGTCCAGCTCGTTGCCTTCTACCACGGCGTGGCGCTCATCTGCGGCGCGTTCGATCTTCCACTCGAAACCCAAGCGGCACGCTTTCCCGCCGCCTGAAGGAGAATAAGTCCATGTCTCGCTCCGCAGTCATCGTCTCCACCGCCCGTACCGGCATCGGCCGCGCCTATCGCGGCGCGTTCAACGCCACGCCGGCGCCGACGCTCGGCGCGCATTCGATCAAGGCCGCGGTCGAACGCGCCGGCATCGATCCGGCGGAAGTCCAGGACGTGGTGTTCGGCGCCGCGCTCCAGCAGGGCAGCCAGGCCGGCAACATCGCCCGCACCGCGCTGCTGCGCGCCGGCCTGCCCGTCACCGTCGCCGGCATGTCGGTCGATCGCCAGTGCGCCTCGGGCCTGATGGCGATCGCGACGGCCGCGAAGGAGATCATCGTCGACAATATGGACATCGCCATCGGCGGCGGCGTCGAATCGATCAGCCTGGTCCAGACCCCGCAGATGCGCGTCGAGCCCGATCGCGAGCTGCTCGCGATGCATGGCGACATCTACATGCCGATGCTGCAGACCGCCGAAGTGGTCGCCGCCCGCTACGGCATCGGCCGCGACCGCTGCGACGCCTATGCCCTCCAGTCGCAGCAGCGCACCGCCGCCGCGCAGGCCGCGGGCAAGTTCGACGACGAGATCGTGCCGGTCACCGCGACGATGAACGTCGTCAACAAGGAAACCAAGGAAGTCTCCCAGAAGGAGATCACGCTCGCCAAGGACGAGGGCAACCGCCCCGAGACCACGCTCGAGGGCCTGCAGTCGCTCCAGCCGGTGCTGCCGAACGGCACCGTCACCGCCGGCAACGCCTCGCAGCTGTCGGACGGGTCCTCGGCCAGCGTGCTGATGGAGGAGAAGGTGGCGGAGAAGCGCGGCCTCACGCCGCTCGGCCGCTATGTCGGCATGGCCGTCGCCGGCACCAAGCCGGACGAGATGGGCATCGGCCCGGTCTTCGCGATCCCGAAGCTGCTCGAGCGCTACAACCTCAAGATGGACGATATCGGCCTGTGGGAGCTGAACGAGGCATTCGCGGTGCAGGTGCTGTATTGCCAGGATCAGCTGGGCATCCCGAACGAGCTGCTCAACGTCAATGGCGGCGCGATTTCGATCGGCCATCCCTATGGCATGTCGGGCGCCCGCATGACCGGCCATGCGCTGATCGAAGGCAAGCGCCGCGGCGCGAAATATGTCGTCGTCACCATGTGCATCGGCGGCGGCATGGGCGCGGCCGGCCTGTTCGAGGTGCTGTGATCGCCCTTCGTTGAAGAAGGGCACCTGCAATGCTATAGAGGTGTTGCAAGCGTCATTGGGTTCGTCCCGTTGATATGGGCCCCGGTCGTGCCAGCGACCGGGGCCCAAATCGTTCGGGGCGCGGCTGGCAGGCCGCCCTTCATTGAAGGTCAACGCCCGCCATGCTATCCAGGCGGCAGGCGATGACATAGGCGCCTTTCTGTGAGCCCCGGTTGTGTCAGCAACCGGGGCTCAAACGTTTGGGCCCCGAGTGTCAGCTCGAGCCCCGCCCGTGCACCTATTTCTTTCGAGCCATCTCGATCACCTTCACGATCAAGGTCGCAAAGGCGAACAGCACGCCCAGAAACAGGCACAGATCGGCGAATGACATAGGTTCACCTTTCTGTAGCGGCGGCAGGATTGCCGCCACGCCGAACCTACATCCGGATCGATCATGTGCCGGGAGACTGGCCCGTAACGGACGCGTCTACCGAACCCGCGTGAAATAGTTCGTCCGCATCACCGGCTTGCCGTCCGCGCCGATATAGCCGGCGGTCTCGATCATGGTCTTCCCATCCGGCGCGACCGTGTAGATCCGCGTCGAGGCGGGAACGCCGCCCTTGCCGAGCACCATCACCAGCACATTGGGCGCCGGCAGCTTGACCGCGGCGATATCGGCTTCCGGGCTGCCCTCCACCACATAGGGCGTGCCGTCGGGCGTATAGGTGCCGGCCGTATGGTTCTCATAATCCTTGCCGATGATGTCGACCCGGGTCTGCCACCGGCCGTCGGCCAGCGCGCCATAGGTGATCGTCACGCTCTTCGGCCGCGCCTCGGGCGGCATGGGCAGGCGCTCGAGATCGACCGCCCAGCTGCCGAGCAGAGGCGATGGCGGCGCCTGCTGGGCCAGGGCAGGCGCGGCATGGCTCAGGCCGGCCGCCAGCAGAATCGCGAAAAACGCCTTCATCCATCTCTCTCCCATGGTAGATCCGGCGAGAGGATATGCCGAAGGTCGACGCGCAGTCCCGCTGTAACTCCCATGTAACGATGTAAATCCGGCTGTAACAAAGCCGCTTGCAAGGGCGGCCCTGTTCGTTTTACGCTCTGACAACGCTGCCAATCGTAATCTTGTTGCTCATGCGGCAACGGCTATCGATAGCGGCATCCGGACCTCGCAAAGCGGGGCCGACAGGACAGGGGGTGCGCCCATGGGCGAGGACTTGGCGTTGGTGGCCGATATCGGCCGCCAGTCGGTGCGATTCGGGCTGACCGGCGGCGAAGCCGGGCCGGCACCGCGCGACATCCGCCGCTTCTCGACCAGCGAGCATCCGACCTTCACCAGCGCCCTGGTTTCCTATCTCAGCGGGCTTGGCCTGCAGGATACGCGGTTGCCGAGCGTGCTGGCGGTGGCCGGCGCGGCGCGCGGCGACCTGATCAACCTGACCGGCAGCCGCTGGTATATCTCGCTCTCCGGCGTCGAGGCGGTGCTGCGCGCGCCGCCCCGCGCGCTCAACGAATGCGCCGCCAATGCGCTGGCGCTCACCACCCTGCCGCCCAGCGCCTTCACCGCGCTGCACGGTCCCCCGCCCCGCGCCGTCGAGCCCGGCGGCAATTATGTGGTGATCGGCACCGGCACCGGGCTTGGCGTCGCCGCGCTGATCAGCACGGGCGGGCGGCTCGTCCCGGTGCAGAGCGAGGCCGGTCACATCGCTTTCGCGCCCGAGACGGCGGACGAGCGCAAGTTCGCCGAATTCTGCCGCGCGCGCGGCCATGCGCTCGACGTGGAGGCGCTGGTCAGCGCACCTGGACTGTGCCTCGCCTATGCGGCGTTGTCGGGGGGCACCAAGGTGGCTTCGCCCGAGGACGTCACGCGCGGCGCCGCGCGTGATCCGGTCGCGGCAGCCGTGGTCCGCATGTTCGTCGAGCATCTCGGCGCCTTTGCCGGGGATCTCGCGCTCGCGTTCGGGGCCTGGGACGGCATCTATCTCACCGGCGCGATCAGCCGCGCCCTCCACCCCCATCTCATGGACCCCGGCTTCCGTCGCCGGATGGAGAGCAAGGCCGTGTTCCGCCGCCAGCTGGCCGAAGTCCCGGTGGCGCTGGTCAATCGCAACGATCTCGAGCTGATCGGTGCGGCGGCGGCCTATGGCAATGCCTGACGCCGCCCGCCCCGCGAGCTTGCCCCGCGCGACGGATGGCGCTTGACGCTGGGGGTCGCCCGAGCCACCCCATCCCCATGACCGGCCCCTCGCTAGCGCACCGCATCCGCACCGAAGCGCACGCCATCTGGTTCGCGGTGCGCGATCCGCGCACACCGTTGATCGCCAAGCTGGTGGGCGTGCTGGTCGCCGCCTATGCGCTGTCGCCGATCGACCTGATCCCGGATTTCATCCCCGTCCTCGGCCTTGTCGACGATGCGATCGTCATTCCGATCGGCGTCTGGCTGTTCGAGAAGCTGATCCCGCCCGCGCTCCTCGCCGAGCACCGCGCCCGCGCCGAGATCGAGACGCAGCGGCCGGTGAGCTGGCCCGGGGTGCTGATCATCCTGGCGATCTGGGCGAGCGTGGCGTGGCTGATCTGGAGCGTGGTCGCGACCAGCGAGTATAACTAGGCAAGCGTCGCCCCGAGCCCCGGGTTGGCGACTCAATCAGCAAACCGCGTCATCCCCGCTATCCCTTCAACCGTCATCCCCGCGCGGGCGGGGATCCAGGGCAGCGCGGGGCGACCGAAGCGATCACGCGGATGCTTGCCGGAAACGGCAAAGCGAGCCTCGCCGTTCTTGCCCTTGGCCCTCGATCCCCGCCTGCGCGGGGATGACGGTGCCTGTCGATTGCGGGCGGCGCCAGGCTCTAGGCGGAATGCGCCGTCATCCACTGCTCCAGGATCGGCGCGATGCGGTTGCGCCACTTGGAGCCGTTGAAGATGCCGTAATGGCCCACGCCCTCGGCGAGATGATAATGCTTCATCTCCTCGGGCAGCGCGGTCGCGATGGTCAGCGCCGCCCTGGTCTGGCCGATGCCCGAGATATCGTCCTTCTCGCCCTCGATCGCGAGGATCGCCACGTCGCGGATCGCCGCCGGATCCACCTTGCGCCCGCGATGCGTCATCGTACCCCGGGGCAGCGCATGCGCCTGGAACACCGTGTCGATCGTCTGGAGGTAGAATTCCGCGGTCATGTCGCAGACCGAGCGATACTCCTCGTAGAACTTCATCGTCGCCTCGGCGCTCTCGTCGTCGCCCTGGACGAGATGCTTGAACATCTCCCAGTGCGAGATCATGTGGTTGCCGAGGTTCATCGTCATGAAGCCCGCGAGCTGCAGGAAGCCCGGATAGACCTTCCGCCCCGCGCCGGCATAGCTCATCGGCACGGTCGCGATGACGTTCTGCTCGAACCAGCTGAACGGCCGCTCGGTGGCGAGCGTGTTCACCGCGGTCGGCGCTTCGCGCGTGTCGATCGGGCCGCCCATCATGGTGAGCGTCGCCGGGCGGTTCGGATGCGCGTCGGCGCTCATCACCGCCACCGCGGCATAGGCCGGTACCGAGGGCTGGCACACCGCCAGCACGTGCGGCCGCGGATCGCCGTCCTTGCCGATAAAGGCGAGGAACTCGACCAGATAATCGATATAGTCGTCGAGGTCGAAGCGGCCGGCCGCCAGCGACACCAGCTTCGCGTCGCGCCAGTCGGTGATGTAGACGTCCGCCACCGGCAGCATCCGCTCGACCGTGCCGCGCAGCAGCGTGGCATAATGGCCGGACATCGGCGCGACGATCAGCAGCTTGGGGCTGCCCTCCACGCGCGCGCCATCTTCGGTGGTGCGCACGAAGCGCTTGAGCTGGCCGAACGGCTTGCGCAGCACCACTTCCTCATGGACGGCGACCTGCCGGCCGTCGATCACCGTGCGATCGAGCCCGAATTCCGGCTTGCCGCGCGGCGCGGAGGCATGCGCGAACACCTCGAGCGCCGAGGCAAGCACCGGCCCGCCGCCGAAATAGGCGAACGGATTGGCGGGGTTGTTCAGCAGACCGGCGGAAAAATTGGCCAGCGCGCTCGCACCTGCGAGAAGCGAGCGCTGAATCTCATAAGCGTCGTACAGCATTGCGTCCCTTCCGCCGTCCCCCTCCCCAAAAACGGCGGCGGCTATGTTAGCGTTATAGGCGAGCCGTGCTGCGGCGCAACGCCGGGCGAGGCCGTAATGCGACGGAACGATGCCCCGCGCCCATACCGCAACCACGAAATCCCGGCCGACATCCGGCTAACCCCCTCTGTATGCACGACGAACTGGCCGTTCCGGAATTCCTGTGGATATCCGGCCGCCCCGTCCCGGCAAAGGACGGTTCCCCTCTCTCTCCAATCGCGCTAGTCCGCCGCGCATGGCCGAACCCGTCCCGCCTGCGCCCGCGCTCCCCGCCTCCGATGGGCCGCAGCGGCGCAAGATCTCCAATCTCCTGGTCGTGTGGGGCTTCACGCGGCGCTACCCGCTCCAGCTGCTGGTCGCGATCGTCGCGCTGATCGGCTCGTCGCTGACGACGCTGCTGATCCCCCGCACCTTCCAGAAGATCGTCGACCATGGCTTCGCCGCCGGGGCGGACACCAGCCGGATCGGCATCTATTTCCAGGGGCTGCTGCTCGTCGTGGTGGCGCTCGCGGCGTTCACCGCGGTCCGCTTCTATTTCGTCTCCTGGCTGGCCGAGCGCACCGTCGCGGACCTGCGCATGGCGGTGCATCGCAACCTGCTCCGCCTCCCGCCCAAATGGTTCGAGGAGAACCGCCCGTCCGAGATCGCCTCGCGCCTCACCGCGGACACCGCGATCGTCGAGCAGGTGGTCGGCTCCACCGTCTCGATCGCGCTCAGGAACCTGCTCACCGGCGCGGGCGGCGTCATCTATCTCTTCGCGCTCGCGCCCAAGATCGCCACCTATCTCGTCGTCGGCATCCCGGTCACCATCCTGCCGATCGTCTGGCTGGGCAGCCGGGTGCGGCAATTCTCGCGCACCAGCCAGGACCGGGTGGCCGATGTCGGCGCGATCGCTTCCGAGACGCTGGGCGCGATGCGCATCGTCCAGGCCTTCGGGCAGGAGCAACGCGAGGCCGAGCGCTTCCAGGGTGCCGTCACCCGCACCTTCGAGGCGGGCAAGCGCCGCTTCGGCCTGCGCGCGATCATGACGGCGCTGGTGATCGGCTCGCTGTTCACGGCGATCACGCTGATCGTATGGGCCGCGGTGGCCGATGTCGCCGCCGGCCGGCTCTCGGGCGGATCGATCATGGCGTTCGTGCTCACCGCGGGCCTCGTCACCGGCTCGTTCGGCGCGCTCACCGAAGTCTATGGCGACCTGCTGCGCGCCTCGGGCGCGGCCAGCCGCCTTGCCGAGCTGCTCCACCAGGAGCCCGACATCGCGGCCCCCGCCAGCCCCGCGCCGCTTCCCCAGCCGCCCCAGGGCGCGCTCGCCTTCGACCGGGTCACCTTCCGCTATCCCACCCGCCCGGACAGCGCCGCGCTCACCGATTTCTCGCTCGACGTCCGCCCCGGCGAGACGGTGGCGGTGGTCGGCCCCTCGGGCGCCGGCAAGTCGACGCTGTTCCAGCTGCTCCAGCGCTTCTACGATCCCGATGCCGGCGAAGTCCGTGTCGACGGCGTACCGGTCCGGGCAGCCGATCCGGCCGATATCCGGGCGCGCATGGCGATGGTGCCGCAGGAGACGGTGATCTTCGGCGCCTCGGCCCGCGACAATCTGCGCTACGGCGCCTGGGATGCCACCGACGACCAGATCTGGGCCGCCGCCGGCGCCGCCAATGCCGCCGATTTCCTGCGCGACCTGCCCCAGGGGCTCGACACCTTCCTCGGCGAAGGCGGCGCGCGCCTGTCCGGCGGGCAGCGCCAGCGCGTCGCCATCGCTCGCGCGCTGCTCCGCGACGCCCCCATCCTGCTGCTCGACGAAGCCACGTCCGCGCTGGATGCCGAGAGCGAGCGCCTCGTCCAGGACGCGCTCGAGCGGCTGATGGCGAACCGCACCACGCTCGTCATCGCCCATCGCCTCGCCACGGTGCGCGCCGCCGGCCGGATCATCGTGATGGACGAGGGCCGCATCGTCGAGACCGGCAGCCATGCCGAACTGGTCGCGAAGGGCGGCCTCTACGCCCGGCTGGCCGCGCTGCAGTTTCACGAAGCCTGACCCGCGCCAGGGCGAGAACCCAGACAGGCCCTTGAAACCCACCCGTCATCCCCGCGCAGGCAGGGATCCAGGATAGTGCGGGACGATCGAAGCAATCACGCGCATGCTTGCCGGAACCGGCATAGCGAACCTCGCGCCCCTGGCCCCTGGCCCTGGATCCCCGCCTGCGCCGGGATGACGAGGAAAGGAAGCCTGGGTGACGAGGAAGGAACATGAGTCCCCAGCCTAGCCCCGCGGCGGATCGAACCACGCTTTCCACATCCGATCCGGTCTGCTTCACTCGCCGCGGGGAGAGGGTTCGGGGCAGAAATGGGAAAACCGGTTTACGTCCTCGGCACGGGGCTGTCGCACAATGGCTCGGCGGTGCTGCTGCGGAACGGCCAGGTCGCGGTCGGGATCGAGAAGGAACGGCTCACGCGCCGCAAGCATGACGGCGGCAACGACAGCGACGCGATTCGCTATTGCCTGGATGCCGAGGGGATCGCGCTTGCGGACATCGCCCTGGTCGTCCAGTCCGCCAATTTCGACGTGCCGCCCCGGGCCCGCTTCCATGGTCCCCGCCTGTTCGCGGACGATGCCCATCCGCCGATCGCCACCATCTCCCACCATCTCGCCCATGCCTGGAGCGCGGCCGGCACCAGCCCGTTCGGCAACTGCGCGATCCTGGTGGTGGACGGCTGTGGCAGCCCGCTTGCGCAATGCACCGACCTGGCCGGCGCCGCCCTGCCGGACGATCTCACCGGACCCGATGCGCCGATGTGGTGCGAGAAGGACAGCTTCTATCGCTTCGACGGCCGCCGCATGACGCCGCTCGTCAAGGATTTCAGCCCGCTCGACCGCACCGCCGGTCGCTTCCGCATGAACGCCACCCGCCACTCGATCGGCGGCTTCTATTCGGCGGTAAGCCATTATGTCTTCGGCAATCTCGACGATGTCGGCAAGCTGATGGGCCTGGCTCCTTATGGCCGCCCCGGCGCGGTGGATGCCGCCGCCTTCGAGATGCGCGAGGGCCGCATCTTCGTCGCCGATGCGTGGAAGGCGGCGCTCGATCGCCCCGCCTCCGGCCAGGACGCCTTCCGCGCGGACTTCCAATATTATGCCGACATCGCCTTCTGGGCGCAGCGCCAGGTGGAGGCGGCGATCGCCGCGCTGTTCCAGAACCGGCTCGCCCGCTTCCCCGCGAGCCAGGTCTGCTATGCCGGCGGCGTCGCGCTCAACGCCGTCGCCAATGCGCGGCTGCTCGAGGACGGCGTGGTCGACCGACTCTATATGGAGCCCGCCGCCGGCGACAACGGCATCGCGCTCGGCTGCGCCTATCATGGCTGGATCGAGCTGCTCGGCCAGGAAAAGGCGCCGCATGACGGCGGCACCTGCTTCGGCCGCGCCTATGGCCCCGCGGCGATCGACGCGGCCCTGGCCGATGCGCCGGACGACTGGGAGATCAGCCGGCCCGAAACGCTCGCCCCGCAAGTCGCCGCCCTGCTCGCCGAGGGCAGGACGGTCGGCTGGTTCCGGGACGGCAGCGAATTCGGCCCCCGCGCGCTCGGCCGCCGCTCGATCCTCGCCCATCCGGGCTGGCCGGGCATGGGCGACCATATCAACGCCAACATCAAGTTCCGCGAGGATTTCCGCCCCTTCGCGCCCGCCGTGCTGCCCGAGCACGCCGCCCGTTGCTTCGAATCCGGCCGCGACAGCCCGTATATGATCCTGGTCGATCGCACCCGCGCCGAACTGGCCGGGGCGCTGCGCAACGTCACCCATGTCGACGGCACCGCGCGGGTCCAGACGGTGCAGCGCGACTGGAACCCCGAATTCGCGGCGCTGCTCGACGCGTTCCATGCGCGGACCGGCATTCCCGTGCTGCTCAACACCAGCTTCAACCGGCGCGGCATGCCGATGGTCGAGCGCCCGGAGGAAGCCGTCGCGCTGTTCGCCGAGACGGCGCTCGACGCGCTCGTCCTGCAGGACGTGCTGGTGCGCAAGCGGACCGGCTGATCCCGATCGGCTGCCGGCCCGGAGCGGCACGGAGGCTCCATGCCCGGCGGACCGGCAGCGATCGGGCCAGGCACCGCCTCAGGCGATCGTCAGCCCCACATCGAGGTTGTTGCGCGTCGCGTTCGAATAGGGGCAGATCTGGTGCGCGGCCTGGACGAGCTTCTCGGCGTCGGCGCGCTCCACGCCGGGCAGGCCGACTTCCAGATCGGCGGTGATGCCGAAGCCGCCCGCCGCGCGCGGGCCGATGCCCACCGTCGCGGTCACGCTGGTCTCGGCCGGGACCTTGATCTTGAGCTGCATGCCCGCGACCTTCAGCGCGCCGATGAAACAGGCCGAATAGCCGGCTGCGAACAGCTGCTCGGGGTTGGTCCCCTCGCCGCCCGCGCCGCCCAGCTCCTTCGGCGTCGAGAGCCTGGCGACGAAGCGCCCGTCCTCGCTGCGGGCCTCGCCGTCGCGGCCGCCGGTGGCCGTGGCGCGGGTGCGGTACTTTACGTCAACCGACATGCTCGATCTCCTCATTCCTAGTTCGCGATATCGTTTATCGCGATATTATTCAGCTAATGCGCGAGTCGGGCCTTGTCCAGCGAATTCGTTATCGCGATATGGTTTTTGATGCTATCGGCCCCGGCCAAGGAGACGAACATGCCCGCCGCGATGCCCCTCGACGATCAGCTCTGCTTCTCGCTCTATGCGACGAGCATGGCGATCACCCGTGCCTATAAGCCGATGCTCGATCGGCTCGGCATCACCTACCCGCAATATCTGGTGCTCCATGCGCTGTGGGAGCAGGACGGCCGCACCGTGGGCGCGATCGCCGACCGGCTGGCGCTCGAATCGAGCACGGTGACGCCGCTGGTGAAGCGGCTGGAAGCGGCGGGCTTCGTCACGCGCGAGCGCAATCCGCAGGACGAGCGCCAGGTCCAGGTGCGCCTCACCGATCGCGGCCGCCACATGCGCGAGGAATGCGGGTGCCTGGCGGAGGAACTGCTGGTCCGCTCGGGGATGCGCGGCGAGGACCTGGGGGCGCTCAACCGCGAAGTGAAGACGCTGTGGAACGCGCTGCGCGAGACGCGGGACTAGGGCAGGCGGAAGAACCGGCCTCGCACACGGCGTCACCCTGAACTCGTTTGGCGCTTATCCCGTAAGGACAAGTATATCCCATTCCGTCATCCCCGCGCAGGCGGGGATGACGGCTATCGGGCACGCCTTGTCCCGAGGGGATAAACTTGTCCCGCGGGGATAAACGCCAACTTGTTTCAGGGTCCAACGCCCCACAAGCGACATCCGTCGCGGCACCTTGGATGCTGAAACGAGTTCAGCATGACGAAGAAGCGCCGAATGGCCGACACGCTACGTCAATCACCATACCGCCTCTTCCAATGTTGGAATTTCCCTGCTTCACTGGAACCGTCACTCGCCGCGTCGCTTCGGAAGCCGGGCAGGCCGCCCGCTCTCCCATGCGTGCATGCGAGTGCGCCAAGAGATTCAATGAATCGTTCAACCAGCCGGTTGAGCGTCGAGGAGCAGGAAACGGGCAGATGGCAGACCGCGAGTTCGATATCATCGTCTATGGCGCCACCGGCTTCACCGGCCGCCTCGTCGCCGAATATCTCGCCGGCCATTATCCGGGCGTGAAATGGGCGATGGCCGGGCGCTCGCTCACCAAGCTGCAGGAGGTCCGCGACGCGATCGGCGCGCCGGCATCCACGCCGCTGCTCGCCGCCAATGCCGATGATCCCGCCAGCCTGAAGGCGATGGTGGCCCGCGCCACGGTGGTGATCACCACGGTGGGCCCTTATCAGCTCCATGGCGAGGCGCTGCTCGCCGCCTGTGTCGAGACCGGCACCGCCTATGTCGATCTGTGCGGCGAACCGGCCTGGATGGGCCAGATGATCCGCAAGTACGAAGATGCCGCCAAGGCCAGCGGCGCGCGCATCGTCTTCTCCTGCGGCTTCGATTCGATCCCCTTCGATCTCGGCGTGTGGACCGTGCAGCAGGCGGCGATCGCCCGCTTCGGCAAGCCGGCGCCGCGGGTGAAGGGCCGGGTGCGGGCGATGAAGGGCACTTTCTCGGGCGGCACCTTCGCCAGCGGCAAGGCCTCGATGGCGGCGGCGGCCAGGGATCCCGCGATCCTCAAGCTGATGCTCGATCCCTTCGCGCTCACGCCGGGCTTCGAAGGGCCGGCCCAGCCGAACGGCATGGTCCCCTATCATGACGAAGCGGTCGACGCCTGGGTCGCGCCCTTCATGATGGCGGTGATCAACACCAAGAACGTCCATCGCTCGAACTTCCTGGCCGGCCAGCCCTATGGCGCGGACTTCCGCTATGACGAGATGCTGGTCGTTCCCGGGCTGGGCGAGATCGGCAAGGCGGCGGCGGAAGCGCTGGCCAAGGTCAATCCGATGGCGGCGGACAAGGGCCCGGCACCGGGCGAAGGGCCGAGCAAGGAAGAGCGCGAGACCGGCTTCTACGACCTCGCCTTCGTGGCGGAGATGCCCGACGGGCAGCGCCTTTCCGCCACGGTGAAGGGCGACCGGGATCCCGGCTATGGCTCGACGAGCAAGATGATCGCCGAGAGCGCGCTCTGCCTGATCGAGGATGTGCCCGAAGCGGGCAAGGGCGGCATCTGGACGGCGGGCAGCCTGATGGCCGCGCCGCTGGCCAGGCGGCTCGAGGCGCATGCCGGCCTCAGCTTCGCGGTCGACTGATCAGTAGAACAGCATGCCGACCCCGGCGATGGCGAGGCAGAGGACGATCACCACCGGCACCATGATCGCCCGGGTCCGGTCCAGCTGCTTCCGGAACGCGGGCAGGTCGAACCAGTAGCGACCGGCTTCCGCCTCATGGACAAGGCCGGCGCCGCGCATGCGCTCGAACTGGGTCCGTTCGATCCGGTCCTGCGGCACGAAGGAGACCGCCTCCTCGGCGGTCACTGCGTGCTGGGCGAAGAAATGCGCGCGGATCCGCTGCCGCGCGCGCATGGCCAACGCCCCGATGGAGACCGGAGCATGGGAACGGAACATCATCGGGACGCCGCCGATATGCCCCGCGCCGTTGTGGCAGCGCGTGCCGGGACGAAGAGGACGGGCGTCGACATCGGGTCGGTTCCCCCGGAATATGAGGATGCGAACATAAACCCCTGCGCTCGCCGGTTCAATCGTCCTCGCTCAGCGGCTCTTGTGCCGGATGTTGGGCGGCCGGCCGCGGCGCTTGATCGGGCGGGGGCGCCCCTTGCCGCGATCCCTGGCAAAGGCGGACGGGCCGGCCGAGCCCTTGCCGTCGGGCAGCTCGAAGCGGAGCGCGCCGGAGACGGGATTGGCCTCCACCAGCCGGAGGCGGAGGCGCTGCCCCAGGGTGAACGCCTCCCCGCTCTCGTCGCCCACCAGCCGCTGCCCGGCTTCGTCGTAGCGGAAATATTCGGTGCCCAGGTCCCGCGCCGCCACCAGCCCGTCGCCGCCCACGCCGTCGACGGTGGCGAAGAAGCCGAAGCTCTGCACCCCGGTGATCCGCGCCTCCAGCACCTCGCCGACATGGTTGGCGAGATAGGCGGCGACATAGCGGTCGATCGTCTCCCGTTCGGCTTCCATTGCCCGGCGCTCGAGATTGGAGATGCTCTCGCCGATCCGCTCCATCCCGGCGGCTTCCTCGGCGGTGAGCCCGCCGGGGCCGAGTGCATAGGCCTCGACCAGCGCCCGGTGGACGATCAGATCGGCATAGCGGCGGATCGGCGAAGTGAAATGGGCATAGCTGCCGAGCGACAGGCCGAAATGGCCGTGATTGGCGGGGCCGTAATAGGCCTGGGTCTGCGTCCGCAGCACCTGCTGCATCACCTGCTCGCGGAAATCGCTCTCCCCCACCCGCTCCAGGATGCGGTTGAAGGTGGCCGGCTTGATCACCTGGCCCAGCGCGAACTCGATGCCGAAGGTCTTGAGATATTCCCGCAGCGCGACGAGCTTCTCGCGGGCCGGCGGCTCGTGGACGCGGTACATCACCGGCGCCTTCTTCGCCTCCAGCGCCTTGGCCGCGGCGACGTTCGCCGCGATCATATAGTCCTCGATCAGCTTGTGGGCATCGAGCCGCTCGCGCGGCGCCACCGAGAGGATGCGGCCCATCTCGTCGAGCACGATCCGCCGCTCGGGCAGATCGAGGTCGAGCGGCTCGCGCTTGTCGCGCGCGTTGTTGAGCGACGCCCAGCAGCCCCAGAGCGGCCGCAGCGCGGTCTCGGTCAGCGGATGCTCCAGCTTCCCGTCGATCGCCGCCTGGGCGTCTTCATAGGCGATGTTCGCCGCGATGCTCACCACGGCGCGGGTGAAGCGCCAGCTCTTCAGCTCGCCGTGCCTGCCGATCCGAAGGTGACAGGCGAGCGCCGCCCGGTCCTCGCCCTGCTTCAGGGAACAGACCTCGGCCGAGAGGATCTCGGGCAGCATCGGCACGACGCGATCGGGGAAATAGACCGAGTTGCCGCGCTTGCGCGCCTCGCGGTCCAGCTCGGAGCCGGGGCGGACATAGAAGCTGACATCGGCGATCGCGACCACCGCTTTCCAGCCGCCTTCGTTCTTCGGGTCGTCGTCGGGCGCGGCCCATACCGCATCGTCATGGTCGCGGGCATCCGCCGGGTCGATCGCGACGATCGGCAGGTGCCGAAGATCCTCGCGCTTGCCGAGATCGAGGCGGGACACCCGCTCGGCCTCGTCGAGAAGATCCTCCGAGAAGACATTGGGGATCGAATGCCGGTGGATCGCGATCAGCGAGAAGCTGCGCGGGGCGAAGGGATCGCCCAGCACCTCGACCACCTTGGCGGTGATCCGCGGCGGCCGACCCGCCTTTTCGGCGAGGACGAGATCGCCCGATTCGGCGCCGCCGGCATCGGAGACGGGCCAGTTGCGCCGCTCCTTCTTCTCCACGCCCTGCAGCCAGAGCCGCCCGGCCTCTTCCTTGAGCACGCCGAGCATCAGCTCCTCGCCGCGGGCGAGCTTCTTCATCGGATGGGCGATCCAGCCGTTGCCGGCCTCTTCGGTGCGGGCGAGGATGCGATCGCCCACGCCCAGCGCCGAGCGCTTGCCGCGCGCCTCGCGGACCCGCAGGCGGGGCACAGGCACGCCCTCGGCCTCCCAGCGCTCGGGCACCGCCCAGGTCGTGTCGCCATCGGCATCGGTGATGCGCAGCACGGTAACCTTGGGCACGCCGCCCATCTTGTGAAAGGCGCGGCCCGGGGCGACGTCGATCAGCCCCTCGTCGCTCATGTCCTTCAGCAATGCCTTGAGGAGGATCTTGTCCTGCCCGTGCAGCCCAAAGGCCTTGGCGATCTCGCGCTTGCCCGCCGGGGTATCGGAATTGGTGATGAAATCGAGAATCTGCTGCCGCGTGGGCAGCCCTGCTTTGATTTTGGTTTTTGCCATTGACCCCCAAGATAGGGACTCGCGGAGCAACTGCCAACGCCGTAACCTCGGGCGTGGCTTATGACCTGCTCATCACCGGCGGCGGGATCAACGGGTGCGCGATCGCCCGTGAGGCCTCGCTGCTCGGGCTCGAGGTGCTGCTCGTCGAGAAGGACGACCTGGCCAGCCATACCAGCTCGGCCTCGACCAAGCTGATCCATGGCGGGCTGCGCTATCTCGAGAGCTACGAGTTCCGCCTGGTCCGCGAGGCGCTGCACGAGCGCGAGCGGCTGCTGGAGGCGGCCCCCCACCTGATCCGCCCGCTCACCTTCGTGCTGCCCCATGCCCATGCGGTGCGGCCGTGGTGGATGGTCCGGCTCGGCCTCTATCTCTACGATGCGCTGGCGGTGGGCGGCAATTCCACCCTGCCCCGCTCGCGCGGCCTGCGCGCCAGGGACAAGGCCTTCACCGATCCGCTGGCCGGCACCCATCGCGGCTTCGTCTATTCGGACTGCCGGGTGGACGATGCCCGCCTCACCCTGGCCAACGCGCTCGACGCCGCGCATCACGGCGCCGAGATCGCGACGCGGACCGAACTGCTGGCCGCCCGGCGCGAAGGCGGGGCCTGGCGTGCCGAGCTCTCCGACGGGCGCACCGTCGAGGCGCGCGGGCTGGTCAATGCGGCCGGCCCCTGGGTGCGGCATCTCCTCGACAAGCTGGCTATTGCTAATCATTCGCGGATCCGGCTGGTCAAGGGCAGCCATATCGTGGTGCCCAGGCTGTACGACGGCGACCATGCCTATATCCTCCAGCAGCCCGACCGGCGGATCGTCTTCGCCATTCCCTATGAAGGCGGCTTCACCGAGATCGGCACCACCGACATCCCGGTCGACCGGCCCGAGGACGCGATATGCTCGCAGGAGGAGCGGGCCTATCTCTGCGAGGCGGTGAACCGTTATTTCACCCGCCAGATCACCTCCGCGGACATCGTCTGGAGCTGGTCCGGCGTGCGGCCGCTGCACGATGACGGCGCCGCCCGGGCCCAGTCGGTGACGCGCGACTATGTGCTCGAGCTCGACGAGAACGGCCCGCCCCTGCTCTCGGTCTTCGGCGGCAAGATCACCACGGCGCGGGCACTGGCCGAGGAAGCGCTGGCGAAGATCGGGCCGACCCTCGGCGCCAAGGTCGAGCCGGTGACGCGGGCCCGCGTCTTCCCCGGCGGCGCGATCGCCGATTTCGACAGGTTCGTCGCCACCGTCAGGACGCGCTGGCCGTTCCTGGGCGATGCCCGGGCCGAGCGCATGGCCCATGCCTATGGCTGCAACCTGGCCGACATGCTGCGCGACCGGACCGAGCTGGGCGAGGACCTGGGCGCCGGGCTCACCGCCACCGAGATACGCTGGATGCGCGACCATGAATGGGCCCGCACCGCCGAGGACGTGCTGTGGCGGCGCAGCAAGCTGGGGCTGCACGCCGGGCCCGACCTGGCGGAACGCGTGACCAGGGTGCTGGAGGAGAAATGATCGCCACCCTGCTGGCCATGGCCCTGGCCGGCGGCCCTCCGATGCTCTGCCGCACAGTCCATGGCCGGCTGTTCGCCTCGAACGGCAATTCGGCGGTGCGTATCTGGGTGGTGGGCACGAAGCGCATTCTCGGCATCGATGCCGATGAGGATCTGTCGCTCGACCAATTGCCGGCCAATGTCCGCGGGCTCTGGTTGCCGACCGGCAATCTGTTCAACGCCAGCGTCTATGGCGACTTCCGCGTCTGCGCCCGGAAGCCGCAACGGCCCGGCGTGATGCAATGGTGGTCGTCACCTGCGCCAGCCGCCTCTACCTTGAGCGCTACCCCTTAGGATCGCCTTAAGTGCTTGTTAAACCGTCCGCGGCAGGGTCGTTCCGGGGCGGAGAGAGATGGCGACCAAATTCTCGCAATATCGGACCGTGACTCCCGCGCTCGTCGAACAGCGCGCGGCGACGCGTCACCGTATCCTCGTCACTCGCGCCACCGTGACGAAGCGCGGCAACAAGCCGATCGAGGCGATGCTCCACGATCTCTCGGTCTATGGCTGCCGCCTCGCCTGCGCGGCCCCGCACCGCGCGGGCGACAAGGTATGGCTCAACCTGCGCGACGACCTGCCCGTGCCGGCGACCATCGTCTGGAACGACGGGGCGCATATCGGCTGCCGGTTCGATGATCCGATCGAGCGGAGCCTGGTGCGCCAGCTGACCCTGGTGATCCGCTAAGCCTGTATTTCCAGCATTCCAAAGAGCGGCCGGCCGATTCCCGGCGCAACCACGGAAACAGACGCAATCCTACATTGCAAGTTCCCGCCTAGAACCCGATCACATTGGCCCGGGTGAAGCGCTTCGCCGCCTCCGCCGTCAGCAGCCGCCGATCGACTCCGGCGGGCCCCGCGCCCGGCCCGGCGCTCGCGAATTCCCACAGCCGCGCCTCGGGCGGGGTCAGGCGGCGCGGCTCGCCGTCGGGCCCCTTGTAGCCCATCCAGGTCCAGCCCTGGCGGCGGACATGGGCGTCCATCCAGCAATGGAGGAACGCCGCCTGGCCGGTGAGCGCCATGTTGCCGCCGGCACGCCAGGGGCGGCCGAGCCAGGTCGAGCCATCCGGCACCTCCGCTTCGCGGCGGAGGCGGCAACGGGAAAATACCAGGCCGAATTCCTGCGAGGCCGGGGTGCTGGGCGCGGCGACATAGCCGAAGCCGTCCGCGTTCGGGACATAGCGCGTGACGAGCTCGCAGCGCTCGAACCAGGCCGCGGCGCCGCCGAAGATGAAGTCCACTCCGCCGACGATGCGGCTATCGGCGACCAGGGTGCGGGCCTGGAGGTAGAAGCTGTCCTGATAGCCGAGCAGCACGCAGCGATCGATGATGGTGCGGTCCGCCTCGCGGGCCACCGCCAGCGCCACTGCCTGCGCGCCGTTGCCGGCGCCGTCGCGCCGCGCGCCGATATAGTCGAAGCTGTTGGCGATGGTGAGGCCGCGCAGCGTCACGCCGGGCGCGGCGATGGTGAGCGTCCCCGATCCGCCGGTCCCCCAGCTGCCGCCGCCAGGCTTCGCCGTGCCGGCCGCGGTGCCATATTGGAGGATCGTGCCGGGACTGCCCTGGAGAGTGAGGCCGGGCGCGCGCACCGTCAGCTTCTCGGTGAAGATGCCGGGCCCGAGCAGGATGCGAAAGGGGCGCCCCGCCCGTTCGGCCCGCGCCAGCGCGGCGGCGAGCGTGCCGGTGGCGGGATCGACCACCGCATCCCAGGGCGCGCCAGCCCGCGCCGCCACCGGCAGCATCAGCGTGCCGGCGAGCAAGGTGCGCCGCGCAATCATCCGCCGCCGCTTCCCCGCGCGCTCCCGTGCCCGGCCGGGAGCGCGCACCCGGCGGAACCGGCCAGGGGCCGCAGGCTGTGGAGAAGCCGGTCGAGCGCCATCGGATATTGGCTGCGCCTTCGATCGCTCCGATAGAAGCTCAGATAGGCTGCGAAGGGCTGCCCTCGAAACACGAAGAACAGCGCGATGGTTTCCTCGCCCGGCTCGTTGGCATCGTCCGTCCACCGTGCCGCGACGGCTCTCGCGATGCCCGTGGCCGATGGATAGGAGACGGTGCGCGTCGAGGAGAATGGATTTGCCCGCCGCCGCAGCGCCATCAACTCCTCGATCGATTTCGCCTCGGCGGATCGCCGGCCGATCGCCAGCGTCGCAATTCCCTTTGGCAGGGTCTGCAGCGAAACGGGGCGTTTCCCGGGCGGCGCGGAGACGAGCAGGGGAATGGGATTTCCCGCCACGACTTTCCATCCGGCCGGCACCTGGAAGCTGTAGCAGCTGCCCTTGTCGACGAGCTTGCCGGTTGCCGTGACATCATAGCCCTGCGCCGAAGCGGAGGTCACCAACAGGCTCAGCACAAGGGCAGGAAGTTGCATGACCGCGCTCCCGGTAGCGATGCCGTTCGGCTCTCCGAAATATACCCTGGCCGTTCCGCGTCACCAGGCGGACGCCCGTCATCCCCAGCGATAGTTGAAGCTGATGCTGATCCGCGGCGCCCTGCCCGAGCCGGGAGGAACCTCGTGGCGCAGCCAGCTTTCCCACAACAGCACCGTGCCGGGTTCGGGCAGGATCTCGACAAAGCCCTGCATTGCCTCCGGCGCGTCTTCGAGGCGCGGCGGCGCCGCCATCATCATGGCATGGCGCGGATCCTCCAGCTTGAGGCCCCGCGAACCCTTGGGCAGCACGACATAGAGCGTGCCGGAGACGGCGCTGTGCGGATGGATGTGCGCGCCATGCCCGCCCTTGCCGTCGAGCACGTTCACCCAGAGGCTGTCGAGCTTGAGCTTCCTGCCCTGCAGATCGAAGGCGCAGGCCCTGGCGAATTTCGCGACATGCCGGTCGAGCAGACGCTTGAGATCCGCGAAATTGGGGTCGCGGATCGGCAGGTCGTCGAGCGAGGCATAGCTGGTATAGCCGCGATACCCATGCTCGCGGCACCAGCGGCGGCCGGCCATGTCGTCCTCGGCCAGCTGGAGGCACGACTGCTCCAGCGCCCCCAGGAGATCGGGATCGCCGAGCGGCTGCTCGTAGAGCAGGGTGGCGAAGAGCGTGCGCATCAGGCCGTCATCCCGGCGAAAGCCGGGGTGACGGGCAGGGTCCGGACGACGATCGGGCGTTCAATATGCACGCGCCACCAGGATGCGCTCGACCGCGGGCGCGCCGGTGAAGATGCAGGTGCCGGTGGCGGGCGTCGCATCGTTCGGCACGTTGCGGAAGGTGAGCTTCAGCGCCTTCAACCGCTCGACCACCTTGTCGAGATCGGCGCCGCCCGGCCTGGCCCATTCGACCTCTACCCAGCCGGGGAACTTGCCCGCGCCCTCGAAATAAGCCTCGAGCCCCGCAAAATCGGTCACGTCGCGGACGATGCTCGCATCGGTGCGCGCCCTGGCTTCGTCGTACAGCGCCTTCTGCACGGCTTCGAGCTGGCCGACCGCATCGGCGAGAAAGGCGTCGCGCCCGACAATGGCCGAGTTGAGCTTGCCGTCCTCCTTGTAGAGATCGGTGCGGAGAATGACCGAGACGTTGCCGCCCGCCATGTCGCGCCCGCCGACCTCGACGACGAGCGGCGCCCCCTTCTTGATCCAGCCCCAGCGCTTGGTGACCGCCTTGGCGGCACGCAGATCGAGCAGCGCGCGGACCGGCTCGCCGAACGCATGTTGCTTCGACAGTTCCTGCTGGATGCCCTTGCAATAGTCGATCAGCGCGGCGTCCTCGTCATTGTCGCGCAGCATCGGCACGATCACCACCTGCCAGGGCGCGATGCGCGGCGGCACGCGCAGGCCGTCATCGTCGCCATGCGTCATGATCAGCCCGCCGATCATGCGAGTCGACATGCCCCAGCTCGTCGTCTGGGCCAGCTCGAGCTGGCCTTCCGAATTCTGGAACTTGATGTCCTGCGCGCTCGAGAAAGTGGTGCCGAGGAAGTGCGAGGTGCCCGCCTGGAGCGCCTTGCCGTCCTGCATCATCGCCTCGATGCTGTAGGTCGAGACCGCGCCGGGGAAGCGCTCATTCTCGGGCTTCTCGCCGGCGATCACCGGCATCGCCACGCATTCCTCGGCGAAGCTGCGATAGACTTCGAGCATCTTCATCGTCTCTTCGCGCGCTTCCTCGACGCTGGCATGGGCGGTGTGCCCTTCCTGCCAGAGGAACTCGGCGGTGCGCAGGAACATGCGGGTGCGCATCTCCCAGCGGACGACGTTCGCCCATTGGTTGATCAGCACGGGCAGGTCGCGCCACGACTGGATCCAGCGGCTGAACGCGGCGCCGATCACCGTCTCCGACGTGGGGCGCACGACCAGCGGCTCCTCCAGCTTCGCCTCGGGATCGGGGATCATCCTGCCGTCCTTGTGGATCAGCCGGTGATGGGTGACGACCGCCATCTCCTTGGCGAAGCCGTCGACATGCTCGGCCTCCTTCTCGAAATAGGAGAGCGGGATGAACAGCGGGAAATAGCAATTCTCGTGGCCGGTCGCCTTGATGCGATCGTCGAGCAGGCGCTGGATCCGCTCCCAGATGCCATAGCCCCACGGCCGGATGACCATGCAGCCGCGCACGCCGCTCTCCTCGGCCATGTCGGCCTCGGTGATGACGGTCTGATACCATTCGGCGAAATTGGCTTCGCGGGTGACGTTGAGCGCATGCTTGATCATGGCCGTGCCTCTAAATGCGTGGCCGGCCCGCCGCAAGCGAGCCGATGTTCAACCTTATGGTTGCGCGATTCGTTGAATCGCTTGACACTCCCCGCAAGCGCGCGGCGGCGCAGCGGGGCATGGCGGGCGGCAAAGCCCGCCCGCATGGCAGTGCCAGCGAAAATCCTACATTGCCAGTGGCACGGCTGCTCGGCCAGTGGCAGGGCTGCTCGGCCAGGAACCGGGCGAACGGTTCGAGGGATGCGTGGATGATGGGCAGGCGTTGGCGGATCGTGGCGCTGGGGGTGGTGGCGCTCGGGCTGGCGGCGATGGCGATCACCCAGCTGCCGCGCACCGGGCCGCGAAATCCCCTCACCGATCCGGCCGCGGTGGAGCGCGAGCTGCTTGCCGACCGTCCCGGCGGGCTGTTGAGCGCGACGATCAAGCAGACCTTCCCGGAGGAGTTCGAAGCGCTCAAGGCAGTGGTGGCCGAGCGCGCGCGGGCGGGCGGCGGGCCGCAGGACATCCAGCAGGCGGCAGGCACCTTCGTCAGCGAGGCGACGCGGCGTCACCGCGCCGGCTTGGCCCAGGCGCCGGCACCGCGGCTGCGCGCCTATCTGGCAGCGGAGACCGCGCTGGCGGGCAAGCTCGCGGCGACCTCGCCCGAGCGGTGCGATGCCTATTTCGCCGATCCGCTCGACGATGCCGCCTGGTTCGCGCCGGACCTGCGCGAACTCTATCTCCGGCAGAACATCGCGCTGTGGGAGGCCGCGGCGGCGGCACGCGACCATCCCGCCGGCCGGGCGGTCAACCCGGCGGAAGCGAAACCGGCGGCGTCGTGCGACGCGGGGCTGGCCGCGCTCGCGGCGGTCGCGGCGCTGTCCCCGGCACAGTTCGAGCAGGTCTATCCGTCGATGCTTTGGGTCGAGAACCCGACCCGGCCCTTGCGATGATTTCGGCCATCCCCGCGCGGGCGGGGATCCGGGGCTTGCCGATTGCGGCTTGACCCAGGGTTGCCGCCGGCGCCCCCCTGCCGCAAAGGCTCCGGCGTGCAGGGCGATCAGATATTGAAGGGCATCTTGCTGCGATTGTTCGCGGTCGCCTGCCTCGCGACCATGTCGGCGCTGATCAAGCTGGCCGAGATGCGCGGCGCCGGACTGGTCGAGACGATGTTCCACCGCCAGCTCTGGGCAGTGCCGCTGGTGACCGCATGGGTGGCGGCGGGCCCCGGCCTGGGATCGATCCGGACGCGGCGCTTCGGCGCGCACGTCTCGCGCACCGCGGTGGGGCTGACCGGCATGGTCTTCACCTTCGGCGCGGTGCTGCTGCTGCCGCTGGCCGAGGCGGTGACCTTCCAGTTCACCGTGCCGATCTTCGCGACGATCCTGGGCGCGGTGCTGCTCAAGGAGCCGACCGGCCGGCACCGCTGGGGCGCGGTGATCGCGGGGTTCGCCGGCGTGCTGATCGTCGCGCAGCCGGGGAGCACGCACATCCCCGCTTTCGGGGCGATGGTGGGGCTGCTCGCCGCGCTGTTCGTGGCGATCGTGGCGATCCTGCTGCGCCAGATCGGCAAGACCGAGGCGACGGGGACGACGGTGTTCTGGTTCTCGGTCCTTTCCGTGCCGGTGCTGGCGATCCCCTATGCCTTCGCGTTCAAGGCGCATGACCCGGTGACCTGGGCGATGCTGGTCGGGATCGGACTGATCGGCGGCGTCGGCCAGCTGGCGCTGACCGGGTCGGTTAAGCACGCGCCGGTGAGCGCGGTGGTGCCGATGGACTATTCCAGCCTGATCTGGGGCACGCTCTATGGCTGGGCGATCTTCGGCATGTGGCCGAGCGCCTGGACCTGGCTGGGCGCGCCGGTGATCATCGCGAGCGGGCTCTACATCGTGTGGCGCGAGCGGCGGCGCGGGATCCCGGATCCGGCCGTGACCAGCGCGGAGATGGAGCCGGTGTGATCCCGCCGCTCCCCTCCCCGGAAGGGACGGGCCAGGACAGATCGACATTGGTGGCCGGGGGCTTTCCTGTTCCCCGGCAAAGGCCGGGGCCCGGTCTCGATGCACCGGGCCGGGCACGATATGGACCATGTTCCTGGTCAACCGCGGTGCCATTTCTCCACTTGCATGGCAGGCGGGCCGTCAGCTTTCAGTCAGATCGGCCATGCGAGGCCCGATGGATCGACCTGAACAACAGATATCCACCCATCAAGAAAACGCCGATCATCCACAGGCCGGTCACCGCCAAAATCGATTTGCCTGCGAGAGAAGCCTCGGACCATTTTCCGATGAACGGGCCGATCAAAATCGCTGGAGCAAGCGCCAGAAGAAAGAGCTTCGCTTCATTGCGCTCGGATTGCCGCAAACCATGAAAGCGATCGCCAACTGTCCTGCCATGAAACTGATCGCGAAGGGCGTCTTCCTCGCGCTTCGTCCATCGGCCGAGGATATGTCGAACTCTCATGGGCAATCTGCTCTCATGGTCGGCGCGATGGCCGGCCATCCGTAATACCCGCAAATGGCCGTTTTCAAGCGCCGCGCCCCTTGCGATAGACCCGGGTGATATTGTTGGCGGGCATCTCGACCAACCGGGCGGGCTCAAATTCGCGAGCCATCGCTTCATGATCGACCTCTTCCAGATGACGCAGGCCCCACGCCGGATTACGAGAGCGCAGGTCGATGTCGAAGGCGAGGTTGCTGGGTGCGGTCTCCACGGTATCGCGGAAATAGGGACCGTAGAGGATCAACGGCGCGCCCGGGCCCAGCGCCCTGCCCGCCCCCGCCAGCAGCCCGAGCGTGGCTTCCCAGGGGCTGATATGGACCATGTTGACGCACAGGATCGCATCCGCCGCCGGGAAAGCGGCCGAGGCCGCATCGATCTCCAGCGGCGGGCGGACATTGGCCAGCCCCGCGCACCAGTCCGCGATCGAGGCCAGCGCATCGGCATCGGGATCGCTGGGCTGCCAGATCAGCCCGGGAAAGCGCCCGGCGAAGAAGGCGCAATGCTCGCCGCTGCCGCTGGCGATCTCGAGGACATGGCCGGAAGCCGGCAGCTCCTCCGCCAGCACCGCGGCGATCGGATCGCGATTCCGCGCGGCAGCCGGGGCGTGGCGCCTCATCCGGCGCGCGCCTGCTCGAGCAGGCGGCGGGCGCGCAGGAACATCTCCACCCGCTGCAGCGTCAGCATGCCGAGCGCGAAGGCGATCAGCACATCGGTCATCGCCATCACGTCGAAATGCACGCCGGGAATGCCGAGCGTCTCGGCATTGCGGGCAAGCGAGCGGATGAGGACGAGCGCGAGGATGAACGCCATCGCGGCGAGCGAGCCCCGCTGCGAGATCTCGTGCGTCTCCGGATTCACCGTGATCTGCATCATCCGGCCGCGCTGCCAGCCGAGCGCGGCGCCGGCGAGCAGGGCGGCGGCGGCCGCCGCCCAGGTCATCGGCGCGGGCGGGATGTTCCAGAAGGTGAAGCCAGTGATCGCCAGGTAGAGCGCGGGCACGATCCACAGCCGCTCGATCCGCAGCGGCCGCTCGCGGGTGAGCCGGCGGAAGCGCAGCGCGAGCACCACCAGGATGATCGCGATCGGGATGAGCTGATAGAGCGGATTGGGATGAATGGGCTGCGCGTGCATCGATGAGACCCCCGGAAGACTTGCAAGTGATCTATATAAGTAATACAGTAATTATGCCAGCCGAACTGGATGGCAAAGGCAAGAGGATTGCGCATGCGGCCACGCCGGTCCATCAGGGCGCCCGGAGGGTTCATGGACGTCGATCACGATAGCGCGGGGGTGAAGTTCGCGCCGCCTGCCGCTTTCCTTGGCATGCTGGTGGTGGGCCTGGCGCTGGGCAAGCTGCTGGGCAGCCCCGGACTGCCGCTCGCCCATTCGACCGAGCGCGGCCTGGGCTCGCTGGCGACGCTGCTCGGCGTGGGAATCGTGCTTTCCGCCCTGGGCCTGCTCCGCGCCGCGGGCACCGATCCCAAGCCGTGGAAGCGCTCCACCACGCTCGTCACCGACGGCGTCTATCGCTGGTCGCGCAATCCGATGTATTTCGGCATGGCGCTGGCCTATGCGGGCGTGGCGATCTGGATGGACAGCCTGGTCGCCCTGCTGCTGCTCATCCCGCTGATCCTCGTGATCCAGCGCGAAGTGATCGAGCGCGAGGAGAGCTATCTCGCGCGCAAGTTCGGCGAGCGCTATCTCAGCTACAAGTCCGCCGTCCGCCGCTGGATCTGAGCGCCCCCGGCGCTCAGGGGTGCCGGGGATAGTCGCCGCGCATCGCGATGCAATAGCGCAGCTGCTTCTGCTGGTCGGTCGCCGCGGCGGGGATCGCCTTGCGCAGGTCGGGCAGGGCGAAGTTCGTCTTGCCGTCGCCGCCATAGCTGTTGCCGAGCAGCGTGTAGAGCACGTCATAGCCGCGAACGGGCAGGAGCCGGCCATCGGCTTCGACCCAGTCCTCGGGGCAGTAGCGGGCGGAGAAGAGCATGATCTCGCCGACAAAGGGGTCGTTGCCCGCATAAGCCGGCATCGGCGCGGCAAGCGTAGCGGTGGCGATGGCAGCGGCGAGCAGCGCGGTCTTCATGTCGGTTTCCCCCTTGTCCGTTTCGGCGCACGCTGCCCCGGCGGCATGCGACAAGGCAAACCGCATTTGCACGGTTCCGGGGCTATCGCGCTGTGACATAAAGAAAAAGGCCGGAGCATCGCGCCCCGGCCTTTCGCTGTTCAGCCCTGCCCCGAGGGGAAGGAGATGTCGCGGACTATTCCGCCGCTTCGGCCGCGGCCGGCGCCTTCCACGCCAGCACCGGCTTGCGCGCGGCGAGCGTCTCGTCGAGGCGGCGGCGCGGCGCGAAGTGCGGCGCGGTGCGGATCGTCGGGTCGCCGTTCTTGGCACGGGCAGCCACGCTGCGGAACGCGCCGATGAACTGGTCGAGCGTCGCCTTGCTCTCGGTCTCGGTCGGCTCCACCAGCATCGCGCCGTGCACGACGAGCGGGAAATACACCGTCATCGGGTGATAGCCCTCGTCGATCAGCCCCTTGGCGATGTCGATCGTCGACAGGCCCTCGGGCAGGCCCTTATCCGAGAAGATCGCCTCGTGCATGCACGGGCCGAACTTGGCGAAGGGCGCGTCGAGCACGTCCTCCATCGAGCGCAGGATATAGTTGGCGTTGAGCACCGAATCCTCGGCGACCTGGCGCAGGCCATCGGCGCCGTGGCTGAGGATATAGGTCAGCGCGCGGGTGAACATGCCCATCTGGCCGTTGAAGGCGGTCATGCGGCCGAAGGTGCCGGCATGATGCTCGCCCGCGGTCTCTTCCTCGACGAGATGGAACTTGTCGCCCTGCTTCTCGACGAAGGGCAGCGGCGCATAGGGCGCCAGCGCCGCCGACAGCACGACCGGGCCCGAGCCCGGGCCGCCGCCGCCATGCGGAGTCGAGAAGGTCTTGTGCAGGTTGATGTGCATCGCATCGACGCCGAGATCGCCCGGGCGGACCCGGCCGACGATCGCGTTGAAATTGGCGCCGTCGCAATAGACATAGCCGCCCGCCGCATGCACCGCGTCCGAAATCGCCTTCATGTCGCGCTCGAACAGGCCGCAGGTGTTGGGGTTGGTGATCATCACGCCGGCGATGTCCGGACCCAGCCGCGCCTTGAGCGCTTCGAGATCGACACGGCCGTCCTCGGTGGCGGGGATGTCCTCGACCGAGAAGCCGGCGAACGCCGCCGTTGCCGGGTTGGTGCCGTGGGCGCTGGTCGGCACGAGCAGGATCTTGCGGTCCTGCTGGCCCTGCGCGTCGAGCGCCGAGCGGATCGCGAGGATGCCGCACAGCTCGCCATGCGCGCCGGCCTTGGGGCTCATCGCCACCGCCTGCATGCCGGTGAGCGTGATCAGCCAGTGCGCGAGCTGGTCGATGACTTCCAGCGCGCCCTGCACCGTGTCGACGGGTGCGAGCGGGTGGATGTCGGCGAAGCCCGGCAGGCGGGCCATGCGCTCGTTGAGACGCGGATTGTGCTTCATCGTGCACGAGCCGAGCGGGAACAGGCCCAGGTCGATCGCGTAGTTCTGACGCGACAGGCGGGTGTAATGGCGCACCGTCTCGGGCTCGGACAGGCCGGGCAGGCCGATCTCGCTCGAGCGCTCAAGACCGCCAAGGCGCGAGGGCGCAGCGGGGACTTCGCCGAAGTCGACGCCGGTGGTCTGCGACGAGCCGATCTCGAAGATCAGCGCTTCCTCGAGCATCAGCGCGCGGTTGCCGGTGAAGGTCGAGAGGTCGCTGGCCTCGCCCGCTTCGGGGGTGGTGGGGCGCCAGCCGGACTGGTTGATCGTGCTCATGCCAGCACCTCCTGGAGCGCGGAGGCAAGCGTCTCGACGTCCTCCGCCGTAGTGGTTTCGGTGACGGCGACGATCAGGCCGTTGGCGAGCGCGTCGGCCCCCGGATAGAGGCGGCCGAGCGACACGCCGGCGAGGATGCCCTGGTCCGCAAGCGTGCGGACGACCGGGCGGGCTTCCTTCGACAGCTTCAGCGTGAACTCGTTGAAGAAGGTCGGCGTGACCAGCTCGACGCCCGACACCTGGGCCAGGCGGTCGGCGGCGGCCGCGGCGCCGGCATGGTTGATCGCCGCGAGCTGGCGCAGGCCCTTTTCGCCGAGCAGCGTCATGTGCACCGACATGGCGAGCGCGCACAGCACCGAGCTGGTGCAGATGTTCGACGTCGCCTTCTCGCGGCGGATATGCTGCTCGCGGGTGCTGAGCGTCAGCACATAGCCACGCTTGCCCTCGGCATCCTGGGTCTCGCCGCAGAGCCGGCCCGGCATCTGGCGGACCAGCTTTTCCGAGCAGGCGAACAGGCCGACATAGGGGCCGCCGAACTGCAGGCCGACGCCGAGCGACTGGCCCTCGCCCACCACGATGTCCGCGCCCATCTCGCCCGGCGCCTTGATCGCGCCGAGCGCCACCGGCTCGGTGACGACGGCGACGAGCAGCGCCTTCTTCGCATGCGCAGCTTCGGCGAGCTTGGACAGGTCGGCGATGCGGCCGAGAATGTCCGGATACTGGACGACGACGCAGCTGGTGTCGTCGTCGATCCGGGCGATCAGGTCATCGGTGTCCGGCGTGGGGCTCAGCGTCGGCAGCGCCGTGACGAGCTGGTCGCCGGTGAACTTGGCCATGGTCTCGGCGACCGAGACATAATGCGGGTGCAGCCCGCCCGAGAGGATCGCCTTGCCGCGCTTGGTGACGCGGCGTGCCATGGTGATGGCTTCCCAGCACGCGGTCGAACCGTCGTACATCGAGGCGTTGGCCACGTCGCAGCCGAGCAGCCGCGCGATCTGCGACTGGAACTCGAACATCATCTGCAGCGTGCCCTGCGCGATTTCCGGCTGATAGGGCGTGTAGGCGGTGAGGAACTCGCCGCGCTGGATGATGTGGTCGACCGAGGCCGGCACATGGTGACGATAGGCCCCGGCGCCCAGGAAGAAGGGCGCCGCCCCGGCAGCGAGGTTCTTCGCCGCCAGCCTGGTCATATGGCGTTCGACCGCGAGCTCGCTGGCATGCATCGGCAGGCCGGCGATCGGGCCGTCGAGCACCGCCGAGGCGGGCACGTCGGCGAAGAGATCGTCGATCGACTTGGCGCCGATGACGCCGAGCATCGCCTCGCGATCGGGCTGGGTAAGGGGCAGGTAGCGCATGTTTACCTTCTCGATGAATTTACAGGTGCGCCCTCGGACTCGGTCCAGACGCGGATATCGGTGGGTTTGATGCCGTAGGAATGATCGGAATCGGGTATGCCGTTGCAGCCATCCTTCGCGATGGTGCCGGTCATGATGACGTAGCTGTTCTGCAGCGGCTCGGCCTTATCGACGAATGCGTCATCCGCCGCATCCTCCGCCTTGAACCCGAGTGGCGAGAACCGGTTAACGCTCTGTTGTGCCCGCTTCGCGGCGTCACTGAGCGCGTTGCTACCGCTTAGCGCCTGAAGATTCGCCCACGCGCTCGCATACGCACTCCAACTCGCCTTATGCGGGGCAAGGAAGCAGCCGTCGCGCGTACATTCGCCCAGATATCCCATCGCCTGGACAGGCTTGGCCTTGTACGCTGCACAATTGGCGAGAATGTCCGCGACCTTGACCTGCGGTGCGGCAGCGCCGCACCCTGTTGCCAGGAGCAGGATCAAGGCCAGCGCATTCCTCACAGCTTCGAGACGTATTCCTGGTACGCGCTGTCGTTCATCAGGCTTTCCAGCTCGCCCGGATCGGCGAGGGTGAGCTTGAAGAACCAGCCTTCGCCCTCGGGGTCCTCATTGACCAGCGCGGGATTGTCGGCGAGCTCGGCATTGCCCTCGATCACCGTGCCCGAGACCGGCGCGTACACGTCGGACGCGGCCTTGACCGACTCCACGACGGCGGCATCGTCGCCCTTCGACACTTGCTTGCCCTCGTCCGGCACCTCGACGAACACGATGTCGCCGAGCTGGCTCTGGGCATATTCGGTGATGCCGACAGTGGCGGTGTCGCCGTCGACGTCGACCCACTCATGGTCCTCGGTGAAATAGCGGCTCATCAGGCTCCCTTTCTGACGTAACGATGGGGGACGAAGGGCATCTTCACGACCTCCGCCGAATGGATCTTGCCGCGCTGGGCAAGGGTGATCTTCGTGCCCGGCTCCGCGCTGGCGGCCGGCACATAGGCCATGGCGATCGGCTGCTGCAGCGTCGGCGCGAAGCCGCCCGAGGTGACCTTGCCGACCTCGTTGCCGTCGGCGTCGAGAACCAGGCCGCCCTCGCGGACCGGCTGGCGCCCCTCGACGACCAGGCCGACGCGCTTGAGGATCGAGCCGTTCTCGCGCTCGAGCATGATGCGCGCATGGCCGGGAAAGCCGCCTTCCTCGCGGCGGCGCTTCTTGAGCGCGAAGCCCAGGGCGGCGGCGACCGGCGTGGTCTCGGTATCGAGATCATGGCCATAGAGCGGCAGATCGGCTTCCAGGCGCAGCGAATCGCGGGCGCCGAGGCCGATCGGCTTCACTTCCGGCTGGGCGGTGATCGCATCGGCCAGCGCCTCGGCACCGTCGACGGGAACCGAGATCTCGAAGCCGTCCTCGCCGGTATAGCCCGAGCGGCTGACCCACAGGTCATGGCCCTGCCACGCGAAGGGCGCGCCCTGCATGAAGACGAGCGCGGAGACGCCGGGGATCACGCGCTCCAGCGCGGCGGCCGCTTCCGGCCCCTGGAGCGCGAGCAGGGCATGGTCCTCCATATGGTTCATGCCGATCTCGTCGGGCAGGAACTCGCGGAAATGGGCGATGTCGTCCCATTTGCAGGCGCCGTTGACGACCATATAGACTTCGCCCTCGGCAAGGCGGGTCAGCATCAGATCGTCCAGGATGCCGCCATTCTCGGCCATCAGCAGCGAATAGACCGGGTGCGAAAGTTTCGCGGCCTGGATGTCCGCGGGCATCAGCGCCTCGAGCGCGGCCTCGACGCCGTCGCCGGTGAAGGTCAGCTGGCCCATATGGCTGACGTCGAACAGCCCGGCATGCGCGCGCACCCAGAGATGCTCGGCCATGATGCCCTCATATTGGACGGGCATCTCATAGCCGGCGAAGGGAACCATGCGGCCGCCCCGGGCGCGGTGCCACTGGTCGAGCGGAAGCAGGCGAAGCTCCTCGGTGCCCTCCCCGCCTTCGGGATCGCCGCTCATGGGCTGGTCCTGGACTTGCTGGCTCATCGCGGCACTCCGGATTCGAGAGGGATTCGACGAAGCGGCGCGGAATCCTCGCGCACCGTTCCATCGCCCCCTCTGTCACGGAACCTGAGAGCTTTCGCCAGTCGCCTGGCTTACCCCTTCGGTGGGACGTGGCCGGGCCGCGTCCGCTTTCCAGAGTGTCGTGCCCGCGCGGTCCCTGGTGCCTGAGAGATTCCGGGGCGGTTGCTCCTTCGGCGGTGGGATTTCTTGCTATTCCAATCGAACCGCCAGCACGCTGGCTACGATTGGAACGGCCCCACACTCTCCCGCGCGTGCCTGTCGACGGGCGCAGCCTTGGCCGTGGGGATGATTCGAGTCAACGACCAAAACGTCCCGAGACTCCCCTCCCTGGAAGGGAGGGGCTGGGGGTGAGTCGAATGCTCGCAATACGGAAAGGCCCGGCGATACGGCGCCGTATCACCAGGCCTCCACCCACCCCTCGATCCCCTCCCTTGCCGGGAGGGGAGGAAGTCACCGCGTGACGTTGTACTTCAGCTGGTCCTCGGTCAGCTGGAAGCCGACCAGCGCCTCGAACGTGGCCGAGAGCACCGCGCCGCGGATCGAGGGATCGGCCAGCGGGTCCATCGCCGCCGCCTGCTCGCCGGCCTTGCGCTTCTCGGTGAGGCGCTTGCGGACCTCGTCGGGCAGCGTCGCGGCGGCGCGGTCGACATAGGTGGTGGCGGTGCCGCTGGTCTGCGCACGCAGCTGGCCCGGCTCGAAATGCACGGTGACGCGGTTGATCCGCTTGGCGACCACCGACGTGCCGCCACGCACCACCGTCACGAAATAGGGGAAGCTCACGTCGCGCGGGCCGTCGGCGCTCTGGCGGCGCGCCAGCACGTCGAAATTGACGGTGGTGACGACCTGGGGGCCGGCATCGTCGCACGTCGAGGTGACGTTGGTCATCACCGCGTTGACGTCGATCGCGCTGGCCTCGCGGCTGGTCGCCGGGTTGAAGATGGTCATGTCGCCCGTGCCCGCGGGAATCGCGACGTGCGGGCAGGCCGAGCGCACCGCCGTGACGCCAGCGCCGCCGCCATTGGCATCGATTTCGCCGGTGCGGCTGCAGGCGCCGAGCGCGAGCGGGATCAGAGCGAAAACGGCGAGGTTGCGGACCAAGACGGAAACCCTTTCAAACACACGGGACCAGATGGGGTCCAAAACGGCGCGCACCATAGGAACCGCGTTGAGCCCGCGCAAGCAATCGCGTAGGTGCGAGGCGGAACTATGGCAGACCCTGTAAAACCCTTCCTCGAGCTGCTGATCGCAGCGCCCCGCGGCTTCTGCGCCGGAGTCGACCGTGCCATTCGCATCGTCGAGCTGGCGATCGAGAAATATGGCGCGCCCGTCTATGTGCGCCACGAGATCGTGCACAACAAATATGTGGTCGACAGCCTGAAGGCCAAGGGCGCGATCTTCGTCGAGGAGCTCGACCAGGTGCCCGACGACGTGCCGGTGGTGTTCTCGGCGCATGGCGTGCCCAAGGCGGTGCCCGCCAAGGCGGAGGAGCGCGGGCTCGAATATCTCGACGCCACCTGCCCGCTCGTCTCCAAGGTCCATCGCCAGGCCGAGCGGCTGGTCGCCGCCGGCCGGCACATATTGTTCATCGGCCATGCCGGCCATCCCGAAGTGATCGGCACCTTCGGCCAGGTGCCCATGGGGTCGATGACGCTGGTGGAAACCCCCGCCGATGCCGAGGGCGTGCGGGTCTCCGATCCCGGCAACCTCGCCTTCCTGACCCAGACCACGCTGTCGGTGGACGACACGGCGGCGACGCTGGCGGTGCTCCAGCGCCGCTTCCCGGACATACTGGCGCCCGGCCCGAACGACATCTGCTACGCGACCACCAACCGCCAGGGCGCGGTGAAGGCCATCGCCTCGTCGGTCGACCTGATGCTGATCATCGGCGGCCTGAACTCGTCCAACTCGCTCCGCCTCGTCGAGGTGGCCGAGCGGCAGGGCACCACCGCCCATCTGATCCAGCGCGCGGAGGATGTGGACTGGGACTGGCTCGCCGGGGTCGGCACGGTCGGCGTGAGCGCGGGCGCCTCGGCCCCCGAGCTGCTGGTCCGCGAGCTGGTCGACAAGCTCTCCGAGCGCTTCGAAGTGAGCGAGCGCGAAGTCGAGACGGTGCCCGAGAACGTCACCTTCAAGCTGCCGCGCGGGCTGGAAGCGGCCTGATGCACGCCCCAAGCACAACTGCGGTTGTGCACGGGGCGCCGGCAGGAGATGGGTCGCCCCGTCCGCGGGGATGACGAAGGGGGAAATGTGGCAGTCTATACGCAGGTTTCGGCGGAGGCGCTGAGCGCGTTCCTCGACAGGTTCGACGTCGGCGAGCTCGTCTCGGCCAAGGGCATCGCCGAGGGCGTGGAGAATTCCAACTATCTGGTCGACACGACGAAGAGCCGCTTCATCCTGACGCTCTACGAGAAGCGCGTCGCCGCCGGCGACCTGCCCTATTTCATGGCGCTGCTCGAGCATCTGGCGGCCAAGGGCCTGCCCGTGCCGCCCGCGGTGCCCGATCGCGACGGCACGCTGATCCACGAGCTGGAGGGGCGGCCGGCCTGCCTGATCCAGTTCCTGTCCGGCGTCTCCGTGTCGCACCCGACGCCGGCCCAGGCGCATGCCGTCGCCGAGGCGATGGGCAGGATGCACGCCGCCGCCGCCGACTTCCCGCTCGACCGGCCCAACTCGATGGGCTTCGACACCTGGCTGCCCTTGTTCGAGCGCTGCGGCCGCAGCCTCGACGAGATCGCGCCCGGCCTCTACGACGATATCGGCTTCGCCCTCGACGACGTCCGCTCCGCATGGCCCGGCGACCATATGGACCGCTGCGCGATCCATGCCGATCTTTTCCCCGACAATGTCCTGATGCTCGGCAATCGGGTGACCGGCCTGATCGACTTCTATTTCGCCTGCACCGACATCCGCGTCTATGATCTCGCCGTGATGCACGCTGCCTGGTCGTTCGACGCCGGCGGCCGCGCGCACGACAAGGCGGTGGGCGATGCGCTGATCCAGGGCTATTCGCGGAGCTTCCCGCTGAGCGACCTGGAGCAGGTGGAATTCCCGGTGCTGGCGACCGGCGCGTGCATCCGCTTCACGCTGTCGCGCGCCTGGGACTGGCTCAACACGCCGATGGACGCGCTGGTGACGCGCAAGGATCCGCTGGCTTTCTGGCGCCGCGTGAAAACCTATGACAGCGACCTGGGGAGCCGGCTAAGGACGCTCGCCTGATGGAATTGCAACATGTCGAGATCGCCACCGATGGCGCGTGCAAGGGCAACCCGGGCAAGGGCGGCTGGGGCGTGGTGCTGCGCATGGGCGGCGTCGAGAAGGAGCTCTCCGGCGGCGAGAAGCACACCACCAACAACCGCATGGAGCTGATGGCGGCGATCCAGGGGCTGAGCGCGCTCAAGCGCCCCTGCCGCGTCACGCTGTCGACCGACAGCCGCTATGTGCTGGACGGCCTGACCAAGTGGATCCATGGCTGGCTGAAGAACGGCTGGAAGACCGCCGACAAGAAGCCGGTGAAGAATGCCGATCTCTGGCAGGAGCTGCTCGCCGCGGCCAAGCCCCACCGGGTGGAATGGGTGTGGGTGAAGGGCCATGCCGGCCATCCCGACAATGAGCGCGCCGACAAGCTGGCCAGCGACGCGGCGATCGCCGCATAGCTCGCCCTTTGGCGGGACGATCGAGCGGCAAGCAGGCACCCGCACCCCGCGGCGCAGTCGACGCGATGGCTGGAGCACACCAGGGGCGCCCAGACCATAGATCCCCGGGCGGTCCAGTCCCGGGCCATCCCGCCTGAACCCTTTCGGCCCTGGCCCCGCCCGCGAACCCAATCCCCGCATGGGCTGGAAATGGTCCCCCCCGGTCCATGGCCGATCGAGACGTTCCGGCGGAAGTTCGCCTCTCCAGATCGAGAGGACGATTCCAGGTGCGCGTGCTGATCGGCCCCATGGCGCGACAAGCGGGAAGGCAGGGCATCCAGCGGCTGCTCGAATGGGCGCCGGAGGGAATGCTCAATTTCAACATCGTGCATTGTGTCGAGAACTGGCCGGCGCTGCTGGAGGCGGTCAGGATCGGTGCCGAGGACCCGGATCGCAAATACGATGTCCTGGTGGCGGAATTCCGCCTCTCCGGCAGTCCCGAATTCGCCGCGATCAACGCGCTCGACCCGACCATCTCGGTGATCGACATCGACCTCGACCGGGGCACCAGCAACACCCCGATGTTCGATGTCAGCAGCGCGAAACTGCGGCGCCTCGCCGAGTGGCTCACCAAGGAAGCCGGGCTGACCTCGACGCCGGCGGCGATGGCCGCCCTGGTAGGGAATGCCGAAGAGCACGCGCCCGAAAACCCTGCCCAGGGAGGACCCGCCCCGGCACCGGGAACGCCGCCCGAAACGCAGGAACGCGAGGGGCCGTCCGCAGGCCCGGCGCCGGAGGCATCGGAAGAGCGGCCCATGCCCGAGGCGCCGTTCCGGCCGCGGCTGGTCGCGACGGGCACCCAAGCACCGCCCGATCCCGAAGCCCAGCTCGAGGACCTGGTGCTCTGGCTCGAGCTGCGCCTCGCATCGATGCTGTCGCCCTCCTCCGCGGAGATCCTCAGCCTCGACCTCCCCGGCTGGGGGATCAACGCCAACCGCGCGCGCCTCCTGCTCGGCGACGACCTAGCGGAGCTGCCGCAGCCCGAACTGCTGCGCCGCTGGGAGGAAGTGGACGCGCGGCTGCATGGCTATGTCGAGGCGGCCCGGCATCACCCCGGCGGCAGCGACCTGGGCTCGATCTGCCACGCTTTCGGACTCGATGAGATCGAACGGCAGATGCTGTGGATCGCCGCCGCGCCCGATATCGCCGGGCATCTCGCACAGGCGATCGGCTTCCTCAACGACGACCTTTCCGTTCGCCGCCCGACGCTTTCCCTGCTCGCGCAGATGATCGAGGGCGCCGGCCGGCCATGGAAGCTGCAGCGACGGCTTGCCGGCAGCAACCCCTTTGGCCGCTTCCGCCTCCTGCACACCGTCCGCGCCGAGGTCCTGACGCCGGACAGCCTGTGCCCGCTCCGGGTTCCCGAAGACATCGTCGCCCTGTTGCGCGGCTGCCCGCCCGACGCCATCGAAGGCGCCACGCTCTACGATCCGGCCGATTTCGCCGAGGCGTTCGATCCCCAGCTCGCGCTCGTCCAATGGGCGGCGGGCCGCGAGGCGGGCGAACGGCCGATCATGCACTTCCATGCCCCGCCGTCGGAGGCCGCGTGGCTCGCGAGGCAGCTCGCGTCGGCCGGCAATCGCGTGCTCGTCGGAAACCTCGCCCCGGTCGCGGGGCAGGAGCCGCAGACGGCGCTCGACAGGCTGTTGTCGTTCGGGCGCGCCGCGCACGCGACGGAAGCCATGCTCATCGTCGCCGGCCTCGACGACCATGTCGAGGCGACGCGCGAAGCCCTGATCCGAACGCTGGTCGACGATCTCGCCCCCCATCTTCCCTTGCTGGTGCTGCAGGGTACCCATGTCGTCCCGACCGCGCTCCGCGGCGCGGCCGGCGGCATCGCCGAGGTCTCGAGGCCAAGGCCGACGCGCGAGGAACGGGCTTCGATCTGGGACCGCGCGGCGGCGGGCCGCGGCCTGGCCCTTTCCGGCCGCGCCGCCCGCGAACTGGGCGCGACCTTCGCCTTCGACCGCGAGCAGGCGGAGGCGACCGTCGCGCTGGCGGTCGGCAGCGGCGCGATCGATCCGCCGAATGCGAGCGAGCCCGCGCTGCGCGAGGCGGCCCGCCTCGTGTCGCGCGCCTCCGCGCCGCCATCGGTGACCCGGATCGAAACCCGCCAGGGATGGGACGACATCATCCTGCCCGCCTCGCTCAAGGCCGAGCTGAAGAGCATCGTGGTCCAGATCCGGCACGGCACCACCGTCTGGGAGGACTGGGGCTTCGGCGCCCGCATTCCCTATGGCCAGGCCATGATCGCGCTGCTGGCCGGCCCCAGCGGCACCGGCAAGACGATGGCGGCGCAGATCATCGCCGGCGAACTCGGCGCGGCGCTGTTCCAGGTCGACCTGGCCAAGACGGTCTCCAAATATATCGGCGAGACCGAAAAGGCGCTCGACCGCATCTTCGAGGCGGCCGAGGCGGCGAGCGCGGTGCTGCTGTTCGACGAGGCCGACGCGCTGTTCGGCAAGCGTTCGGAAATCCACGACGCGCACGACCGCTATGCCAATATCGAAGTCAATTTCCTGCTGCAGCGGATCGAGGAGCATCTCGCGCCGGTGCTGCTCACGACCAATCGCAAGGCGAATATCGATACTGCCTTCCTGCGCCGGCTCAACAAGGTCATCGACTTCCCGATGCCCGACGAAGACCAGCGCGCGCTGATCTGGCAGGGCATGCTGCCGCCGGAAGCCGAAGTGGCCGACGACATCGATCTCGCCGCCTTCCGCCAGCTCCCGCTTTCCGGCGGCAGCATCGCCAAGGCCGTCCTGGCCGGCGCGTTCATGGGCGCGGAGGAAGGCGGCGTCATCAGGATGCGCCATCTCGTCGCCGCCGCGCGCGGCGAACTGGCCAAGGGCGGCATGCAGAGCGCCGGACGGGGCCTGACGCATCTGATCGAAGGCGCCGGCAACGGGGCGAACCCATGAGCGACGCGCTGTTTGCCATCACGCAGGCGCTCAAGGCGCGGATCGAAGCCGCGACCGGCGCGAGCGTCCATGTCGGCGCCCCGCCAGCCGATGCGCCGGACGGCAGCATCGCGCTGGTCCTGTTCGACATCATCGCGAACGCCCAGCTCCGGAACGTGCCGCGCTTCGCGTCCGCAATCACCGCCGGGCCGGTCACCGGCCCTCCGGCACGGATCGAATCGATCGCCGTCGACCTGCGGTTCCTGATCTTCGCGTCGCGTTCCGGCAGCGAGGCATTCGGGGCCGACCCGGTCGAGCTGAGGCAGCTCGGCAAGATCATCGCCGCGCTGCACGCCGACCCCGTGCTCAACGCGACGCACCTCGCCAATTTCGCGCCGCCGGGCGATCCGCCGAACCCGGTGTTCGACGAGCAGATCGTGCGCCTCAGCCTCGAATCCTACGGCCTCGACGAATGGAACAGGCTGTGGGCGCTGTTTCCCGACCGCATGTTCCGCACCTCGCTCGCCTATCTGGCGACGCCGGTCCACATCAGATGCACCGATGCCCTCGCCTATCCGCGCGTCCAGACCCGCGAGACCCGCGCCGGCGCCTTTTCCGAACCCCAGGGGGAACGGGCGGCATGAGCGCGCGGCCGGCCATGCACCTCGACCTTCCGGCATGCGTGGACCAGGTCACGCTGGCGGTGCTCCCGATCGACAGCGTATCGGGCGCGATCGTGCGCCGCGGGGTCAAGGCGAAGGTCAGGGGCCTCGCCGACCGGGCGATCGTCAATGGCTCGGGCATGCTGGTCTTCATCAACCTGCCGGCGCCCCCCGTGCCGCCCCGGTACGAAGTGGAGATCGACCCCCGGGGCGCCGGCTTCTTCGGGCCGGTGGTGCTGGCGTTCGAGCCGCCCGCGCCGAACGATCCCGATGCGGAAGCGAAGCGCCGCCTGCCGCTGCTGCTGAAGCCCAGGCCCGACTATCCGTTCCCGAGCGGCGCTACGGTGGTGCGCGGCGTCGTCATGCGCGGCGGGGACCGGGTTGCGGGGGCCGCCGTCTCCGCGCAGCCGCCGCTCAGCAGCGCGCCGTTCGACACGCTCAGCGACGCGAGCGGCGCCTTCGCGCTGCCGCTCCGGCCGCACCCCGATGCGCCGGATCCGCTGCTGGTCGCGATCCGCCTGGAGGAAGGCGCCGACGTCCGCGTCCTTCCCGGCAAGGCGATCAAGCCCGGCCGCAGCCACAGCTTCCGCGCGCCCATCGACCTTTCGGGCAGCAACAACCCGGATTTCTTCACGATTTAGGAAGGAGCGACCCGATGTCCGCGATTGACGGCGACCAGTCCGGCCAGGCTACCGAAGTCCTCGATCCGCGGGATGACGGGGATGACGGCGACGAGATGGAGCGGGCCCTCCTCGCCACGCCCGCGCCGGAAGATCCCATCCGCCAGGCCGAGCGCGAGCTGCGGGAGGCGCAGGACAAGCTCGCCGACGCCAAGGACAAGGCCAAGCGCGACGAGGAAGTCGACAAGGCGCTCGGCCAATATGAGGCGGCCCAGGTCGATCTCGAAGCCGATGACACGGCGCTGATCGATCACCTGAGCGAGGCGCTGATCAAGCTCGCCCCGACCGTCCGGGAGAAGGAACGGGTCAGGAGGGAAGTCGATCGCCTCACCGCCCCGATCGCCAAGCTCGAGGGCGCAGTCGATGCGGACGGGAAGGCGATCGTGGAAACGAAGGCGGTGCTCGCCACCAGGACGAAGGAACGCGATGCGGCCAAGAAAGCGTTCGAGGACCTCAAGAACCAGATCAAGCGCATCGAGACACGCCACGCCCAGGCCAACGCCGTCCGGAAGGAAATCGCCGACGCCCGCGCCAAGGAGCAGCGGCTGCTCGCTTACTATCTGCTCGAATATCGGCTGAAGCCCCTGACCACGAGCGAGCCGGCGCCGATCGAGTTCGACGAATACAGGAAGAAGATCCGGGAAACGGCCGCCGGCTATGGCGGGCTGATCCGAGCCGTCCTCGATCTCGAGGCCAGCCTGAAGGAGAGCGAGGCCAAGCTCGCCGCCGACCAGAAGACGCTCGCGGATGCCCAGAAAGCTTATGATGCGGCGCTTCGCGCGAGGCTCACCGCCTAGCCGCTCGCCCATCCCACATCATCAGGAGGGACTGACATGCCCGAATATCTCGCACCCGGCATATTCATCGAGGAAATCGAGCGCGGACCCAAGCCGATCGAAGGCGTGGCCACCAGCACCACCGCGTTCCTCGGAGAGACCGAACGCGGGCCCACCAAGCCGCAGCTCGTCACCAGCTATGGCGAATATCTGCGGATCTTCGGCGATGTGTACGAGGCGGGCAAATATGTGCCCTATGCCGCCAAGGCCTTTTTCGACAATGGCGGCCGCCGCGCCTATATCGCCCGCATCGTCGGCGACAATGCCAGGCCCGCGACACTCGACATCGGCAAGTTCCACCTGAAGGCGAGCGGCCCCGGTGCCGCCTATACGCGGGTCTGGGCGCGAATCGATCGGGGCTCGACCACGGGCAAGAACGGAGCGGTGATCGGCTTTCGCCTGCGGCTCGCCTATTGGGACCGCGATCCGCCCGCCGGCACCGACATATTCGATCCCGTCGCGAACGGCACGAAACTGCCCAGGCCGACGCTGATCGAGGATTTCAACGATCTGTCGCTCGACCCGGCTTCGCCGTCATATTGGGACAAGCGCGTCAACCATGGCAATTCGTCGCTGGTCGAGATCGCGGTCGACGACGATGCCACGGTCGACGACGTGCCCGACGGGGAAGGCGGCCCGCTCGTGGACGGCGCCAATGGCGATGTCCCGGGCGTGACGCACTTCGAGGGCGTTCATGCCGAGATCGACAAGCGGACCGGCCTCGCCGCGCTGGCGCTCGACCCGTATCGCGACGTCGCGATCGTCGCCGCGCCGGGCCAGACGACACCCGAAGTGCTGCAGGCGGTGATCACCCATTGCGAACTCGAGCGCTTCCGCATCGCGGTGCTCGACGGGCCGCAGGACAAGCCCGATCCCACCACCCTCGACCCGCGCACCGATATCGACGACACCAAATACGCGGCCTTCTATTATCCGTGGATCGTCGTCAGCGACCCCCGCACCGGCGCGCGTGTCGAGGTGCCGCCGAGCGGCGCGGTGTGCGGCATCTACGCGCTGACCGACAACAGCCGCGGCGTGTGGAAGGCCCCGGCGAACGAGACCGTGGCCGGGGCGCTCGACCTCAAATACCAGGTCGACACCGGTGCCCAGGAAATCCTGAATCCGCGCGGCGTGAACTGCATTCGCCGCTTTCCCGGGCGAGGCATCCGCGTGTGGGGCGCACGCACGCTCTCGAGCGACCCGTTGTGGAAATATGTCAATGTGCGGCGCCTCTTCATCTTCCTAGAGGCATCGATTTACTATGCAACTCAATGGGTTGTATTCGAACCAAATGATCCGCGCCTATGGGCGCGGGTCAAGCAGACCGTCACGCTCTTCCTGCGGACACAGTGGCGCGAAGGCGCGCTGTTCGGCGAGAAGGAGGAAGAGGCGTTCCACGTCGCCATCGGCCGCGACACCATGACCGAGGACGACATCCTCAACGGCCGCCTGATCATCGAGATCGGCATCGCCCCGGTACGCCCGGCGGAGTTCGTGATCTTCCGCGTCTACCAGAAGACGCAGGAAGCCAAGGAATAGCGCCATCACCCAGGAGATCGACACATGGCCCAGGATCCGCTGCGCAATTTCCGCTATCGTCTCGAGATCGACGGCATCGAGCAGGCCGGCTTTTCCGAGGTCGCGATCGGCGAGACCAGCAACGACCCGATCGAGTATCGCGAAGGCAATGAGCTCACTACGGTGAGAAAGCTCAACGGCCTTACCAAGCACGCCAACATCACGCTCAAATGGGGCGTCACCGATTCAACCGAACTCACCGCCTGGTTCCAGATGGTGAACGACGGCGCGACCCCGCTCGATTCCGCGCGCCGGACGGTGGTGATCCGGGCCCAGAACGAGGCCGGGGAGGACAAGGCCGCGTGGGAAGTCACGCGCGCCTGGCCGACCAAATACAACCCGACCGACCTCAACGGCAAGGGCACCGACGTTGCGATCGACCAGCTCGAGCTCTGCAACGAGGGCATCCGGCGCATCCAATAGGCGAGGAAGGCACAGGCCATGACATTCCAGACGGAAATCGAGTTCACGCTGCCGAAGGGCTATCTCGACGGCAGCAACGCGCTGCACCGCGACGGGGTGATGCGCCTCGCCACCGCCGGCGACGAGATCCTTCCCCTCAAGGATCCCCGGGTCCAGGCCAACCCGGCCTATCTGACGGTCATCGTCCTTTCGCGAACGATCGTCCGGCTCGGCTCCCTGCCCGACGTCAACACCAAGGTGATCGAGGGGCTGTTCGCCTCCGACCTCTCCTATCTCCAGGCGCTCTACGAGCGGATCAACGGCGACCAGGAAGCCCCGGCGGACGGCCCCGGCCTGTTCGGGCGCGCGACGCGGGAGTTCGGCGTCATGGGGGAAGCATGAAGGCCTATCCCCTCCATCAACTCTATGGGGAGATGGCCTTCATCGCCTATCATTTCCATTGGCCGAGCGCGGAGCTGATGGCGCTCGAGCATGCCGAGCGGCGCCGCTGGTGCCGCGAGATCTCGGACATCAACCGCCGGCTGGACGAGCGTCCGGCCGACCCGTTCGCGGTGTAGGCGGCCATGTCGCGTCCCGACCCCTATCGCGCCTACCGCTTCCTCGTGGAGATCGACGGGACCGAGCAAGGCGGCTTCCAGACGGTGAGCGGGATCGAGCGGAATACCAAGGTCGATCCCTATCGCGAAGGCGGCGTCAACGATCACGAGCGGCAGATCGCGGGCCTGACGACCTATCCTCCGCTCCGGCTCAAGCGCGGCCTGGTCGATACCGGGCTGTGGGACTGGCACCAGGACGTGGTCGCGGGGACCGTTCGGCGAAAGACCATATCGGTGGTGCTGCTGGACGATGTCGGTGGCGAAGTCTGGCGCTGGGTACTGGCCGACGCCTTCCCCTCGAAATGGACCGGCCCGGAGCTGGACGCCGGCCAGAGCACGCTCGCGACCGAAGCGGTCGAGTTCGTCCATCACGGGCTGACGCGGCAATGAGCCCGCGCCTGCCATCGCGGCTCCCGGCACGACGGCTCCCCGCCGCGCCGATGGGCAGGCGGCCGCTCTGGCGCCGGCCCTTGGCGCTGATCTTCCGCGCCCGGCGCGCGCCCGCGCCGGCACCGGCGATACGCCGCCGCGCCGCCGACGGCATAGCGGTCACGCTCGCGCCGCGCCTGCAGATCGTGCTGAATCTCTGGACCCGGCTCGGCGACGCGCACCACGATCATCGCGCGACGCGGATCGACGCGCGGCAGGTGGCGGCACCGATGACGCAGGCGGGCCGGACGCGTCATCTGCACGTTCATCGCGATTGGCCGCCGCCGGCGCGCGCCGGGCACGCCCCTTCGCCCCGATCGCCCGGGCACCCGCGCGCGGCACGGGCCCCCACGGCCGGCAGCACCCTGGCCCGATGGCCCGTCCAGGCGCCGCCCAAGGGCGAGAATATCGCTCCGCGACCAGCCGTGATCCGCGCCGCCTCCGCGCCATCGCCGCTCCGAAGTGGGCCGGGCGCGGCCTTGCATGCCGACGCCCGCGCGAGGCTGGCCCCGGCATCGGCGCCCGCTTCCCCCCGGCGGTTCCCGCGCTCCGCTCCGCTCCCGCCTGCCGAAAGCGCCGCGGACCTGTTCGGGACCGGCCGGCGGACGGCATCGGCCCGGCTGTCCGTTCGCGCATTCGCCGTCCGGCGCGGCGCGGCGGCGGCGCCGGCACCGGAGCGGCCCGGCTCGACATCGGGAGCGGTCGCCCCCCGGCATCGGTCCGCGCCCCTCGCGCCGCTTGCCTTCGCGGCACCTGCCGGCACGCGCCGCGCCGGAGCATCCGGGGCGCTCGCGATCGCGCCGCCAAGCCGCCAGGTGGCCGTTGCGGCGCTGGATTTCCGCCGGCCCGCCGCGCCCGCGGCAACGCCCGAAGCCGCTCCCGCTCCGCGTGCCGCGCCGCAGCCCCAGGCGCCGGCGATCGACGTCGATGCGATCAGCCGCGACGTGATCGGTCGCATCGAGAAGCGCCTGCGCATCGAGCGCGAGCGGCACGGCCGGATCTAGGAGGCGCCGATGCCGCAGGAACTCGCCAAGGCCAGGATCCAGATACTCGAGGGCCACCGCGCCGGCGAACATGTCGACGTGCTGTTCAATCCCACCGAATACAGCCTCGAGCTCTCCAACAACTTTCAGGCCTCCGCGCCGCCGGGCCTCAGCAACCCGATCCTGCAGTTCGTCAACGGCAATTCCCAAACGCTGGGAATGGACCTGTTCTTCGATACCTGGACCGATGGCGGCCGCGACGACGTGTCCCAGCTGACCGACCTGCTGGCCGGCCTGGTGAAGATCGATGCCGAGACGCATGCTCCGCCGCGCGTCGAATTCCGCTGGGGCAGGCTGATCTTCAAGGCGGTGATCGAGAAGCTGTCGCAGCGCTTCACCATGTTCCTGTCGGACGGCACGCCGGTGCGCGCGACGGTCAATGTGTCGTTCAAGCAGTTCAAGCCGCTGGCCGAGCAGCTCATCGATCCGCGCCGCAACTCCGCGGACAAGACCAAGCGCCGTGTCATCGCGTCCGACGATTCGATCTGGCTCCTCGCCAACCGCGAATATGGCAACCCGCGCGACTGGCGGCTGATCGCCCGCCAGAACGGCATCGCCGATCCGCGCGCGATCCGGCCCGGCGACGTGCTCGTCGTCCCCCCTCTCGACGAGAAGACGAAGGGGCCGGCGCAATGAGGAAGCTCTACGAATTCGAGGCGGACCATAACGACTTCTACGTGCCGACCTCCGTGATCAAGGTCGGCGGCCGCGACCTCCTCCGCGACCTCTATCTGACCATCACCAGCACCGAGGTCGAGTTGAAGATCAACGCAGCCGGCCGCTTCGCCTTCACCGTTGCCAGCGCCTTCGACTGGCAGGCGCGCGAATTCCTCGGCAAGGCGGCGTTCGAAAAGGTCGACCTGCTCGCGCTGTTCGCTTTCGGCGCCGAGGTCGAGGTTTCGATCGGATATGGCGAGCCGGCCAAGCTCAAGCCGATCCTCAAGGGGATCATCACCGAGATCGGCACCAGCTTCGCGGAGTCCGGCACGCCCGTGCTCAGCGTGAGCGGCTATGACGCGCTCTACCAGCTCGGCATCGGCAAGAGCTCGCGCGTGTGGGACGACACCCAGCCATCCGCCGCAGTGCGGAAGGTGGCCGACGACAATTCGCTTCCGATCAAGATCGGCGTCCGGGACGCCAAGGAAAGCCGGATCGACCAGAGCAAGGAATCCGACCGCGACTTCATCGAACGGATGGCGAAGCTGGCAAAGGCGGTGTTCTACGTCCGCGACGGCACGCTGCGCTTCGCGCCCCGCAGGAATGACGGCGAGGCGGTTGTCGACATTGCCTGGGGCGAAGGCCTGGCGAGCTTCTCGCCGACCGCCAATATCGCCAGGCAGATCACTGCCGTCGAGGTGCATGGCTGGTCCGCCAAGGAAGGCAAGTCCGTCATCGGCAGGGCCTCGAAGGGCGACGAGACGGGGATTCAGGGCGGCACGCGCAGCGGCACCCAGCGGATCGCCGCCCTCAGCAATGCGCCCGTGCTTTCGATCAGCGCGGCGGTCCACACCCAGCAGGAGGCCGACGAGCGCGCGAAGGCGATCCTTGAGGATCGCGCGCAGAGCTTCGTCACCGGCGAAGGCGAATGCGTCGGCCTGCCCGAGCTCCTGCCCGACCGGAACATCAGGATCAGCGGCGTCGGGCGCGCCTTCAGCAAGACCTATTATGTCACCGAGGCCACCCACAGCATCGACGGCAAGGGATACCGCACCCGCTTCAAGGTCGAGGAACCCTCGATATGAGCCTGCTCGACATCATCTTCGATCCGGTTGAGCGCCAGGGGCGCGGCACGCTGCAGGGCCTCACGATCGGCGTCGTGACCGACAACAAGGACCCCGACGGCCTCGCCCGCATCCGCGTGCGGCTGCCATGGTTCGAGGACGGGAAGGTCAGCTACTGGGCACGCACCGCCATGCTGATGGCCGGCAAGGACATGGGCACCTTCTTCCTGCCCGAGATCGGCGACGAGGTGCTGCTCGGCGCGGAGCAGGGAGATCCCTCGCATCTCTACGTGATCGGCATGCTCTGGAACGGACAGCTGCCGCCGCCCGAGACCAATGCCGACGGCAGCAATCACAAGCGCTTCATCCGCACCCGGGAGAAGCACGAGCTGCGGTTCAGCGACGACCCGGCGGATCCGCTCGGCCAGTTCGCGCTCGCGGACGGCAAGATGGTCAAGATGACGATGAACGGCATCGAGGTCACCGACGGCACCAACAAGATCGTCATCGATAGCGGCTCCTCGACGATCACGATCGAATCCACCGCCCAGCTCAAGATCAAGTCGCAGGCCATCTCCATCGAGGCCGGTGCGTCGATGGAGCTCAAATCGTCCGGCACGCTCACGATCAAGGGCGCGCTGGTGCAGATCAACTAGGAGAATGGACATGGGCCAGCCGGCCGCGCGCCTCGGAGACCCGACCAGTCACGGCAAGCCCCTCTCCCCGGGGCCGGGATGCCCGACCGTGCTGATCGGCGGCATGCCGGCGTGGCGCGCGGGCGCCGATTTCCATGTCTGCCCGCTGTCCGACGGACCCAAGCCGCATGTCGGCGGAGTCGTCTCCGTCGGCAGCGCCACGGTCCTGATCGGCGGGCTGCCCGCCGCGCGGCAGGGCGACCAGGTGGTCGAGGCCGGGCCGCCCGATCCCATCGCCGCGGGCCTGGCGACGGTGCTGATCGGATGAACGGCGCGGCGACAGGCAAGGAGTTCATGGGGCGCGGCTGGGCCTATCCCTTCCGCATCGAGCCCGCGAGCAGCCGCATCGCGACCGTCGCCGACGAACGCGACATCGAGGAATCGATCCGGATCATCCTGGGCACGTCGAAGGGCGAGCGAGTCATGCGCCCGGCGTTCGGCTGCGGCATCCACGATCGCGTCCACGACGCGATCGACATGGCGGCGATCGTGCAGATCAAGCGCGACGTGGCGGAGGCGCTGCGCCTGTACGAAGCCCGGATCGACGTGCTCGAGGTCAAGGTCGACGCAACCGATCTGGTGAATGGCCGCCTCGACGTCACCGTGAATTATCGGGTCCGCCAGACCAACCAGCGCGACAACTATGTCTTCCCATTCTATTTCAAGGAGGCGCGCTGAGCGATGGCGGATGGCCAGCCCATCGTCGATGCGCGCCGCGCCTCGAAACTGCGCGACGCGCTCGAACGCGACGCGGGCATGCTGGTGCCCGGCTGGGCGGGCGCGACCCGGGAAGGGGATTTCGGCCACGCCTTGCTCGAGATCGCGGCGCGGCTGGCCGAACACAGCACCAGCCGCCTCGACAGGACTCCGCTAAGGGACAAGCTGGCCTTTCTCGAGGCGCTGGATGTCGTCACGCCGCCGCCGCGGTCCGCCACGGCGCCGATCGTCTTCACGCTCGCGGACAAGCGCGACACGAAGGTCGCCGCGCCGGCGCGCGTCCAGCTCACCGCCAGGCAGGGCAAGGAGGAGCTCACCTTCGAGACCCGCGAGGCGATCGACCTCACCCCCGCCCGGATCGCGAACCTGGTCATGGCCGATCCGGCGGCAGACCGGATCGAGCGCGCGCCCCGCTTCGTCACGCGCAGCGTCGACATGCTCGAGCCGCCGACCGGCTATGTGCTGCTGAGCGCGGTCGAGGCGAATGCGAGGACGATCCAGCTCGCGCAGGGCATAGGCATCGAGCCCGACGACCTGCTGCGCATCTCGGACGGCGTCTATCGGGTCGAGAAGGCCAAGGGCGGGATCGTGCAGTTGCTCGATCCGCTGGAAACGCCCGCCCCCGCCGGCGCCCCGGTCGAGAAGCTGATCGCGCTGGAGAGCTTCGCGCTGCGCAACCTGCAGGACCACGCCGTCTATTTCGGCCACAAGGACATGCTGAAGCTCGACGGGACGGCCGTGATCACGCTGGTGTTCGATCCGCCGACCCTGCCCGCCCTGCTCGCCGGCCTCGACCTCGAATACGCGATCTGGGGAACCCGCGACACGGCCGACGCCACGCCCGCCAACGAGAGCCCGGGCTGGCAGCCGCTCGACCTGCGGGGAGCGGGTCCGGAGGGCCTGGTGCTCGGCAAGGACTGGACCGGCAGCATCGACGAACTCAAGCTCCCCGCCGGCAAGAGCCGCTGGGTGCGGATCCGGTTGAAGGCACCGATCGCGGGGGCCTGCGGGCCGGCGGCGGGCGCGACCTCGGTCCGTCTCAAGATTCGCTCGACCGTGCCGGCCGGCTCGGGCGCCGCCGAAGGCGGCAAGACCATCGCCGCCGCCTTCCACAACAGCCAGCCATTGCCGACCGCCACCGCCTTCTTTCCGTTCGGGCCCGAGCCGCAGCGTTTTGACATATTCTCGCTCTCGGCTCCCGAAGCGCTGAGCAAGAAAGGCGCGACGGTGACGTTCACCGTGACGATGGTCGGCGCGAACCTGCAGGCGATGACCATGGTCACCGGCGCTCCGGAACATGTCTACGGCGTCAGCAGCACCGGCCGGCTGCAGGCAGTGCATATCGAGGGACAGGACAGGATCTGGCGCCAGCTCGGGCTGGCGCCGTCGCTCGATGCCGGAACCGAAGCGGCGGCCGGCACGGGCGAGCTGCGGTTCGATCACAAGGTTCCGCTCGCGGCCCTGCGCGTCTCCCGGCTTCAGGAGATCGTGTTCGTGCGCGACGAGAAGAATCGCCTGCTGCTCGGGCGGGTCGATGGCGACGGAACCGACTGGACGCTCAAGGCGTGGAAGCTGGTGGCACCACCCCAGCAGAAAGACGAGCTGTTGGCGTTCTGCCTGCTCCCGCCGGCGCTCGACCTCGAGCGTCACAGCCTGCTCGCCCTCTACAAGTCCGGTCTCTACGCAAGTACTATCGAAGCCAACGCTTCCCTTGCGGGCTGGCGCTGGGTCGGCACGAATCCCGCCAAGACCGCGACGACGCTGGCACTGGCATATGCCGACGCAGACCGGGTGGTGCTCGCCCTGGTGGACGACACGGGACGGATCCGGCGCGGTGACGTCACGGACGAGCCCTGGCTCACCTGGCAGGACTTCGATCCGATGCTGAAGGCCGAGGCGAGGATACAGCCGGCCGCCTTCCTCGACGGCGAAGGCAAGCTCGTCGTCGTCGCCGCGCGCAAGGATCCCGAGTCGCAGGACGATGTGCTGCTGGTCGCGCAGCAAGGCACTCGGGAGGCGTGGCAATCCCCCGATGCGGCAGGCGTGCTCGGGACGATCACCTCGATAGCCATGCTTCCCGGTGCGGGGCTTTCGCCGCCATTGGCTTTCATCAGCGGCGCGCGGGCATTGCTGACCTGGGCAGTCACGCGGGAGGACAATCCGGCCGACCTGCACGCGAAGCTCGATCCGCTGCCCGCGGGCGTCGACGGCGAATCAGTTCATGGATTGGTGATGCCACGGCCCGGCAACCAGGCCCTCCCGCAACTGCTGCTCAATGCCGGCGGCGAGCAGCTGCTGCACGGACCGCTCCTGCCGGGCATGACCGAGGTCTCCGTCGAGCTGCGGGACGTCGTGCGTCACGCCCCCGCTTCTGCCCCCGGTGGAGACCCCACGCACTTCATGCTGAACGACACGCGGACGCCGGAGCCGCTCGACGGGAAATGGGTCAAGGTCTCCGGCGAATCCCTGATGTTCCACTCGGTGCCGATCGGACTCCAAGAGGACGACGCATATTTCCTGCTCAGGACGGCAGGGGATTTCACGGGAATCGGCGGCGAGGGGACCTCCTTCCAGCTCGCGGCAGTGGACGAGAGCTCGCAAGAGGGTGATTTCCTGCTGATTGGGGGCAAGATCCACGAGATATCCTCCATCGCGGTGGATGGCTCCAAGAGAACTGCTCAGCTGTATCCGGCGTTTAGCGGCAAGACCGACTACCAAGTCTTCAGGCCGACGGACTCCCAAACGTTCAAGGGTGACGACCGGGCGCGGCTCGCCCTGCTGAAGGACACCGCGCCCGACGCGACCGCGCTGCGGTTCGGGACGCCGGCAAAGTCGGCCGAGCGGAAGATCGCCGGACGCGCCCTCCACGACGGCACGACCTATCTCGCGCTCGCGGATCCCGCGCCGGTGCCGCCGGCCGCCGCGTCCGCCGTCCCAGCACTTCTGATCGGCAGGATCGGCATCGGGGCACTCAGCCCGATCAGGCTGCCCCGCAACGCCGACAATCCGGAGCTGTCATGGGAGTATCATGACGGCAAGGGCTGGCGCCGGCTCGACAAGTGGAATTTCTCGGACGGGACCGGGAATCTCGCCGGGCGCGGCGACATCCGCTTTACCGTCCCGTCCGACATCGCGCCGACCGAGATCGCGGGCAAGGAGGATTTCTGGATCCGCGCCCGGCTGACGGGCGGCGATTTCGGCCGTGCATCCTATGTCATCACCGACGAGCCGCCGACGGGCAATTCGAGGCGAACCTCGGTCACGATCGACCGTTCGCAACTCAATCCGCCGGAGATCCTCGGCATCGAGACGAGCTACGTGCTCGACACGGCGGTCGGGCTCGACCTGGTCGTCGCCGACAACAATCTCGCCGCGATCGACCAGACCCAGGCGGCATTGGCACGCGGGGCGGTGTTCGACCTGTTCGAAAGCGTCGCCCGGCATGTCGACGATGCCGACGGCGGCACGCGCGCGCTTTATCTTGGACTGGATCGGCGCCCCGGCGTCCAGACGCTCAGGCTCTATGCCGATATCCTCGATCGGGATGACGAGCGGCGCGCGCTGATCGCCGAGGTCCTGGTCGCGGACGGCTGGCAGCGGATCGGCATCGACGATGGCACCGGCGGCCTCGTCCGGCCCGGCATGATCCAGCTCCATCTCGTTCCGCAGCCGGCGCAGCTGCCGCTGTTCGGCCAGGACGGCTGGTGGCTGCGCCTGCGGCCCAGCCAGGCCGCCGCGGCCTGGGCCCCCGTCGTGCGCGGACTGTTCGTGAACGCGGTCACCGCCGAACACGCGAAGTCGGTGACCAACGAGTTGCTGGGCTCCAGCGCCGGCGAGCCCGGCCAGCGCTACCTGCTGGCGCAGCGGCCGGTCCTGGCGGAGACGCTCGAGCTCCGCGTCCTCGAATCGCTCGGCGAGGAAGAGCGCGGCGCCATCGAAGCCAGCCTCGGACCCGATGCGATCCGGGAAGACGAAGAGCGGCGCGGCCATTGGGTGCGCTGGAACCAAGTCGAGACCTTCGTCGACCAGGACGGCGACGCGCGAGTGTTCCGGCTCGATCCGGCGAGCGGGGAGATCCAGTTCGGCAACGGGCGGTGCGGCAAGATCCCGCCCGCGAACCGGGATTCGATCCGCGCGGCCAGCTATCAATGGGGTGGCGGCAGCACCGGCAACGTGCCGGCGCGCGCAATCGCGAATCTGGGCACCGCGCTCGAATCGGTCGAGCTGGCGATGAACCCGATCGAAGCGTCGGGGGGCGCCGATCCTCCCCTCGCCACGCGCCTGGCGGCAACCGCGCCCACGCTGCTGCGCCACGCCGGACAGGCGCTGACGCCAGCGGACATCGAAGCGCTGGCGATGCAATCGGCGCCCGACGTGGTCCGCGCGCGCTGCCTCCCCAGGCGAGGGTGCGGCATAGAGCTCGCGGTAGCGATCCGCGACACCGGGCAGCGCTGCCCCAAGCCGTCGCGCGAGCGCCGCGAAGGCATTGCCCGCAACATCCTCGCCGCGGGCTGGGGCGCGCTCGCCCCCGGCGACGTCGCCGTGCGCGCGCCGCGCTACCTGTCCGGCAGAGTCGAGGCCAGGGTCCTCGCACGGAGCGCCGAGGCCGTCGCCGGGGTCGAGCGCGCCGTTCGCGACCGGCTCACCCGGATGCTTCACCCCGTCGAGGGCGGTCCGGACGGGCTCGGCTGGCCGTTCGGCCGCCGGCTATGGCCCAGCGACCTGCAGCGCGCGATCGTCGATATTCCGGGCCTCGACCGCATCGTCGCCATCGCCATTGAGGCCAAGGTTCCGGGCGAAGACCTCGCCGCCATGCCTCCCGATGCCCTGGTGTGCGTGGAGGATGCCGATCTCCTGGTGATCGTCGGCGCGCCGGAGGATCGGCGATGATCCAGATACCCGATCTCGACACCATCGATTTCGAAGCCCTGGTCGAGGAAGGCCGTGGGCTGATCCCGCGCTACGCGCCGGCCTGGACCGATCACAATCTCCACGATCCCGGCATGACGCTGCTGGACCTGCTCGCCTGGCTCATCGACCAGCAGGTGTACCGGATCGGCTTTGTCGGCGACGCCCATGTCGCCGCGTTCGCCGCGCTGCTCGGCGTCGAGCCACGGGACGCGGCGCCGGCATGGGGCATGATCTGGCCAGGCGCCGGCATGCTCGCGTTCGACCAGGATCTTGCCCGGGACAAGCGCGCCACCCCCCGCGAACAGCCCGACCTGTTCTTCGCAGTGGAGAAAAATATCCGGCTGCGGGCCGCCGCGATCGATCATGTCGATGCACATATCGGGGCGGTGCGCCGCCGGCTGCGACCAGACGAAACCGACGCGATCGTGCTCGACGACGCGACCGAAGTGATCGACCTCGTGCCCACGGCCGGCCTTGTCGGCGACAAATGGCCGCTGGCGATCGGGCTAGCCTATGCCGAGCCGCTGCCACCTCTAGGTCGGCCGCCGCTGACCGCAAGCTATCGCGGCGCGCATGGAGGCTGGCAGCCCGCCCCCGCCGAATGGCTTCTCGCGCCGGATGGCGCCAGCGGCGTCCTTCTGATGGAATTGCCCGAAGGAGCAAGCGCCATCGCCGCCATCCGGCTCGACCTGAGCTCCGGCTTGCCGCGGCGGCTCCTGCCCATGCGCGTCGCGCTCAACGTCGTTCCGGTGCGCCAGATCGAGAGCCTCGAGGCGCGCGAGATCGGCAAGGGTACGGGCTGGCCCGATCAGGAGCTCCCGCTGGAAATCGCGGAGGGCACGGTCCCCATTGCCGGGATCCCCATTTCCGCCGGCCCCGGTAACGGCCTTGCATGGCAACGCGTCGACGCTTTCTCTGCTTCGGGGCCCGCCGATGCGCATTTCCGGTTCGATCCCGAGCGCAGGATGGTCGTCTTCGGCAACGGCATCAATGGCCGGGCCATGCCGCTGGACCATGAAGTATCGCGCGGCACGCTGCAGGTCACGCGCGGCGCCGAAGGCAATCTCGCGGCCGGCGCGAGCTGGAACGTGACGACGATCGACGCCAGGGGCAGCGTTTTCGGCACCAACCGCCTGCCGATATCGGGCGGCACCGATGCCTGGTCGCGCGACGCGCTGTTGACCGAGCTGCGCCGGCGCGCCCGCAAACGCGATGTGATGCTGACCGACGCCGAGATGATCGGCGCGGCGATGGGACTCGCAGGCTATGGCATCGAGCGGGCCGAGGTGCTGCCACGCTTCTCCCCGGCCTTCCCTAACCGCGAGGTGCCGGCGGCGCGCACCTTGCTGCTGCGACCCTCGCGCAAGGTCGAGGCGAGCGATGCCTGGCTGGACGCGATCGAAGGCGCGCTTGCGGCCCGCCGCGTGCTTGGCGAGCGGCTGGCGGTGACTGCGATCGTGCCGGTCAGGATCGAGGTGGAGGCCAGCCTGCTGGTCGCCGCGGGCAGCGACCAGCCGCGCATCCGCGAGGAAGCCGGAGAACGGCTCCGCCAGCGGCTCGGCATCGGCAGGCTGCGCGAGGACCAGGATATCGAGCCCTGGCCCGCCGGCCGGCCCGTCACGATCGCCGAACTCGAGACATTGCTGGCGGCGGTCGACGGCGTGATCGCGGTCACCGGCCTCAGGCTGGCGCGCGCCGGCGCGCCGCTGGCGCGGGTGTCGCTGCCGCTCGGCCGGCTCGAGGCCGCCATTGTCGCCGAGCCCGTGATCCTTCTCGAGGTGGAGCGCTGAGATGAGCCGTCCCGGCGAACGCTCCTATCGCTTCGACGCCGCCGGCCATTGGCGCGCCGGCGCCATGCGGGGCTTCGCCGTTCGGCACGACGCTCTCCTTGCCGAGCAGCCACTGGTGCCGCACCGCATCCCGCCGCCCGGCCCCGGCATTCTCGCCGCACCCGGGCCGCGCGACAGGCTGTGCTGGCTCGAACCAGGGACGGGCGAGCTGGTCACCCTGCACGATTTCGGCGCCGAGCCGCAGGGCCGCATCGCCGTCCATGCCCCGGTCGCGATCCATGCGGGACCGACGATCCTCTGGGTCCGGGACCGGCGCCACCTCCACCGGTTCGCCGCGCGCAGCTTGCAGGAGCTCGGCGCGGTCGATGCGGGCGAGGTGGTCGCCAGCGCTCCGGACGGCCGCGACGGCCTGTGGCTGCTGGCTCAGGGGAAGCAAGGCGTCGCGGCGCGCCGGATCGACTCGCACGGCCGGTTCCGCCGGCGGCCGATCAGGCTCCCCGAGGTCCGCGCGCCTCGCGCGCTCGCCTGCGATCCGGCGCGGCAGCGGCTGGCGATCCTCGACGCCGCGGATGGCGAGCACGCGTGGCGGCTGCACCTGGTCGATCTCGCCACCGGCATGGTGCACCCGCCGCTGATCTTTCCGCTGCTGCGGGAAAGCGGCACCGATGCGGGGGAGGCGTTGCCGGCCTGGATCGCCATCGACGATCAGGGCGGCTTCCGGCTCGCCACGGCCGAGGTTCCGGGCACCCTGCTCGCGGTGTCCGCCGACGGGGCCGAGACCGCGCGGCAGGCGCTGGTGCTGAACGGACCGGCCACGGCGCCGATGGCGCTGACCGGCCTGATCTGGCAGCGCGACCTCATCGCCTGCGCGGCCGACGGGCTCTATCGGCTGCTCCCGGCAACCGCCGATAACGGCCAGGCCCCGGGCCTTTCAGCCAGTTTCATCACCCCGGTACTGCGCTCGCCGCCCGGAACGCCGAGCGGCTGGAACCGCGCCGAGATGACCGTCGAACTGCCAAGAGGCGCGCAATTGACGGCGACGATCTTCAGTTCTTCGTCGGAGACGGTCGTGGAGCGCTTCGAGCAGCTCCTGACCGATCCCGCGCTTCCCGTCGCCGCCCGTGTCGCGCGGATCGAGACGCTGTTCGAGAGCCCCGAAGTCGAGCGGCGCCAACAGCTCTACAAGGGCGAGGGCGGCCAGCAGGTTCTGCAGCTCCTGCTCGACGGGATCACGGCTCCCTATCTGTGGCTGCGACTGGAGCTTGGCTGTGCGGCCGGCACCGGGCCCGCGTCGATGCGGCTGCTGAAGGTCCGCTATCCGGACCGGTCGTGGCTCGACGACCTGCCCGCCATCTATCGCGACGATCCCGTATCGGCGGCGCAGCTGCGCCGGTTCCTGGCGCCGTTCGAGACGCTGTACGGCGGGATCGACGAAGCGATCGACCGGCTGCCGGCACAGATACATCCCGAAACCGCCGCCGCGGAACGCCTGCCCTGGCTGCTCGGCTGGCTCGGTTTCCCGCCGACCATGGGCCTGAAGAGCGCGGTCCAGCGCGACTTGCTGAAGGCGGCCGGATGCCTGCTCGCCGGTCGCGGGACGATCCGCGCGCTGCGCACCATGCTGAAGATCGTCACCGGTCATGGCCCGGTGACCATCGAAGACGTGGCCGGGTCCGCCGAATTCTGGGTGCTCGGCACCGCCCCGATCCGTCTCGCGCCCCGGCTCGGCCGCGATACGCGCATCGTCACCCGCCTGCCCCGCGGCTTCCGGCCGGGCAGCGGCATGCGGCTCGGCGAGGAGCCGGTCGGCGCCTTTTGCAGCGATGTCGACCGCATGCTGCGCGCCCGTTGCGGGCTGGTGCGGATCGGCATTGCGCTCGAGCCCGGCACCGAGGAGGTGGTCCTTCCGATCGTCGAGCAGCTGCTGGCAATGTTCGTCCCCGCCCATTGCCGGATCGACCTGCGCGTCGCCCGGGCGGGGCGGAGGCCCCGGGTCGGCCGGCTCGATCGCGGCTGGCGGCTCGCGGACGACAGCGGCACCGAGACGCGGGATACCGGCCGCCTCGACGATACCGGCCGCATCGCGCTCGGCGCGGAAACCGCGATCGGCCTCTGGCGCCTGCCGAGTCCGTGCCCATCCCCCTTCACCATCGACGGCAGCGCGGCGCTCGACGGCGTCCGCCGGCTCGCCTGAGCAAAAGGAGAGACATCATGATCGAAGCCGATCTTGCATCGCCGCAGCGCTGGACCAGGCGGCCCCGGTTCTCGCCGAACCAGATGCTCACCGCCCAGCAGCTGCAGACCCTGCTGAACGGCCAGCGCGAGCATAGCGCGATGCTGATGCGCGCCTTGCACGGGAGGGGCGTGATCTTCGGTTTCGCCGTCACTCCCGGCGAGCGCAAATGCGAGGAGGAGCAGTACGAGCGGAACAGCCTAGCGAAAGGCGCACAGAAAGAGCTGGCCGAACGGCGCCAGCGCGGCTGGGTCTGGGCCGGCTCGACCAGGCTGGACATCAGTTGCGGGATGGCGCTCGACCGGCATGGACGACTGCTCCGCTGGCCGGCCGGCATGTTGCGCTACCGCGATCTCGTCGGGCGCAAGCGCTGCGGCGGGGCCCATACCCTGCTCGTCCATTACGCCGAGCGGCGCGTCCGCAAGGGCGGTTGCGGTCCCTGCGCCGACCATGCGGAATGGGATGAGGAAGGCGTCCTGTTCTCGCTCGCCGAGGGCTGCGACCATGCCGAGCGCAGCTGCCCCGACCATTCCGGCTGCACGAGCTGGGACGATTATATCTGCGCGAGGACCGCTTCGGGCGGCGACAAGCTCCCGGTTCCCGATGATCTGGCCACGGCTTGCGAACCCCCGGGCGAGCTTTGCCAGATCGAATGCAGCGACCTCTGGTACGATCCCGCCGCGGGCATCCCGATCGGCTGTGTGTGGGCCGCCGACCTCGCCCAGGAAGGTTGCGAGGAACGCTGGGGCTTCGCCGCCATCGGCGAGACCTGCGCCGCCCGGCCCTATGTCCATCGCACGCCGCTCCTCTACGAGTTGATCCGCGGCTGCCAGGATGATCTCGCCCGGGTGGAATCGCTGAGCTGGCAGGACTGGCTCGTCGATCCCGCCAGGCAGGACTGGAAGCATGACGTGCCCTGGGCCGACCTTGAATCCGCCATGCGCGATCCCGACGGCATGACGATCACCTTCACCAAGCCGATCGACGTCCGGACCGTCCACCCGGCCTCGGTCTTCCTCACCTCGGTCTATTGGGAGAAGGATTCCGACTATCTGCTGGCGCGGCGTATTCCGGCGTTCCCGGTGCCGATCGGCGACGGCGCGTTCGAAACCAGGTTCCGGCTGTTCATCGACCGGAGCTGGATCGAAAGCGAACTCGCCAGCCGTTCCCATTTCCGTGAAGGCGGCAGGATCGAGCTGACGATCCGGGGCCAGATGCTGCGCGACGCGTGCCGCAACATGCTCGACGCCGCGCCGCTCTTCTACGATCCCGTCTCGCCCAGGCAGAGCCAGCCGGGAGACGATTTCTACGCGGTCTTCGCGTTCGGGCCCTACGCCTCGAAGGCCCCCAGCCAGCCCAAGCCCAAACCGACGCCCAAGCCGGCGCCCCCCGCGTCACCCCATAAATTCTAGCCGGAAGGAATGACGGTCATGAGCCAAACCATCATCAAGAGCAGAGTGAGCCGGCCATCCTCGACCGAGGCGGTACAGTTCACGGACGGCATGCTGGTGACTGCGGACGATCTCCAGGCAGCGATGCACTATCCGCTATCGGTCGTGCAGGTGCTGCTGCGATCCTATTTCGGCTGCGGCATCGTCTGCGGGTTCAAGGTCACCGATCCCAATGAGGGCCGGCCCCAGGAAACGAACGCCAAGGAACAGTCGGAGCGCGGCTATTTCGTCAGCATCGCCCAAGGCGTCGCGCTCGGCTGCGACGGCTATCCGATCGAACTGTGCCGGGAAGTGAAGCTCGATCTCGCGCCCGATCCCTGCGGTCGCCCCGTGGACGACAAGAAAGAAACGCGCTTCATCGCGATCCGGCGCGAGCGGGCCGCCGAACCTTCGGGACGGCAAGACGGCTGTGGCTGTGGCTGTGGCTGTGGCTCTGGCTCTGGCTGCGGCTCAGGCGACGGCGCCCGGCAACAGTGCACCCGCCAGCGCGACCATATCCTGATCCAGGCATTTCCCGCGGCACCGGCCGGCGCATGCATGACTCCACCGACGCCCTATCCCCATGCTGGCGAGACCGGGTCCGCGAACACCTCGCAAAGCTCCCAAGGCCTGTGCGACTGCATGGAGGAGTGCCCGGACTGCGACAGCTGCGCCGCCCCCTGGGTGATCATCGCGGTTCTGGAGGTCAACGGCCACGGCATCGTCAAGGACTCGATCAATCACCCGAGCCTCGTCGCGGCCCAGGGCGGGCGGAAATGGGTGAAGCCGATCAGCTGCCTGGGCGCGCTCGATGATCGCTACCGCCAGGCGGAAGACCGGCTCGCGGCGGCCGAGCAGCAGACGGCGAATATAACGGCCTCCAGCACCGCTGCACCGCAAGTAAAAAAAGAGACTGAAGGCAACAAGCCCAAGGCCTGATGCGTGCGCCGTGAGCGGGAAGCCAGTCGCGCGCCTCCGGTCAGGGCGGCGCTGACGCTCGCGGCGTCGGCTGGCGCGCGCCGTGCGGACAGCTTCTCGCCCGCGGGGCTGCAACGCCGGTTCGGCAACCAGGGCGCGCAGCTGGTATTGCGTGCCGTCGCCGGCCGGAATGCCGAACAGGCCCAGCGTCCCGTCACCGAGGGCCGGCGCGGAGACCCCAAGCGCGTGGCCCCCGCGCCGGCTGGGGAACCGCCGGCTCCCGGCGCCGCGCCGCCGGCGGACGCCGGGCATGCGATCATGGGCGCGAAAGCCCCTGCTCCGGAGGTCGCCACCCCCGCGGCCAAGGGTGGTGATCCTGCCGCCCGGGGCGCGACGCCGGCCCCGAGCGCCGAGCCCGCCGAAACCGCCGCCGCGCCAAGCCCGGCCGAAGCGGTCGCACCGGTCGCGACACAGGTCCGCGCGCGTGCGCGCAAGGCCCGCGCGCACGGCACTGCCGGCCCCGCCGCCGCCATGGCCCAGGCCGCCGGCAGGAATCCCGCGATCGAACGGATGCGCGGCGCGGCGCAGGCGACCGTCATCGCCATCGCGACGGCGGAAACCAAGCCGGTCGAGAGCTTTCGCGACAAGCTCAAAAAGGCACTCCAGGCCGCGCTGCCCAAGCCGACCAATGCCGAGGCCGCCAAACGGGCGATGAATCACGGCGCCGATGACGCCAATGCCGCGCTGGCCAGCGAACTCGGCACCCAGACCGATGAAACCACGGGCGGGCTCCCGGCCGCCGCGGACCCCAAGTCCGAGGTGCGGGCCGACAAGCTGCCGGGCTTGCCCGCGGTCGAGCTCGTGCCGGAAGCGGCCGGCCCGGCCCCCGCCCCCGTCGCCGCCGGCCCCGCCGTGCCGCAATCCGCCCCGCCGCCGGACCTGTCCGGAGATCGCACCGAGACCGACCGCGCAATGGCCGATGCGGGCGTGACCAAGCAGCAGATGGCCCGATCCAACGAACCGGACTTCACGGCCACGCTGCAGCAGCGCGAGAATGCCGAGCGCGAGGAGGCGCAGCGCGCGCAGCAGTTCGAGGCCGGGCAGTCGGGTATCCTGACCGGGCAGCACGGCCAGACCGCCGCGATGCTCTCGGGCGGCCTCGCCACGATCCACGGCTCGCGCGATGCCGGACTCGGCACGGTCGCCGGCGCGCAGGCCGCGACCAAGTCGGCCGAGGCGAAGGAACGCGAGCGCGTCACCGGCCTCGTCGAAGGCATCAAGAACAAGACCCGCCAGGACGTGCTGCAGATCCTCACGGACATGGAGGCGAGCGCGAAGACCTGCTTCGCGGGCGGCCTGGCCCTGGCCGAGAAAGCCTATGAGGCCTCCTTCGAGGAGCACAAGGGCGGCGCCTGGAACTGGCTGACCAACTGGGGCGACGACTGGGAGGAGCTGATCGAGACGGCGTTCGTGGTCGGCCGCCGGGAATATGACCGGATCGTTTCGCAGACGATCGACGACGTCGCCTATGTCATCGAGAATCGCCTCGCCCTCGCCAAGATGCGGGTCGAGCGGGGCCGCAAGGAGGTCGACGATCTCGTCAACGGCCTCACCGGCGAAAGCAGGCGCTACGGCGACGAGGCCCGGCTCGCGATCGGCTCCGAGTTCGACGCGATGGACGGCGAGATCGACGCCAGGCGCGATGCGATGGTCACCCAGCTGGTCGACCAGTATCGCGAGTCCCAGAAGCGAGTCGCCGCGCTCGAAGAGAAACTGCGCGCCGAGAACAAGAGCCTGTGGCAGCGAATCTACGACGCCACGGTCGGCATCATCAAGAAAATCATCGCGTTCAAGGACTTCCTCCTCGATGTCCTCGCGCGTGCGGCGCAGGTCGTCTCGGCGATCATCGACGATCCGATCGGCTTTCTCGGCAATCTCATCAACGGGATCATGGCCGGGCTCGAAGGCTTCATGGCGCGCATCGGCGGGTATCTGAAGAAGGGCCTGCTCGATTGGCTGTTCGGAGCGATCGAGGGCGCCGGCATCAAGTTGCCGGAGACCTTCGACCTCAAGGGGATCGTCGACCTGGTCCTGCAGGTCCTCGGCCTCACCTGGGAGAATATCCGCGCCCGCGCCGTCAAGGTGCTCGGCGCGGACACCGTCGCCTATCTCGAGAAGGGCTGGGAGATCTTCCAGGTCCTGGTTAACGAGGGGCCGGCCGGGCTGTGGAAGATGCTGGTCGAGAAGATCGGCGATATCAAGGAGATGATCCTCACCCAGGTCGGCGACTGGGTGAAGGAGAAGATCATCTTCGCCGGCATCAAATGGGTGCTCTCGCTGCTCAACCCGGCAGCCGCCTTCATCAAGGCGTGCATGGCGATCTACGACATCGTGAAGTTCTTCGTCGAGCGCGCCGCGCAGATCGCGTCCCTGATCAATGCCATCCTCGACACGCTGGGCGCGATCGTGCGCGGCAATCTCACGGCGATGGCGCAGGCGGTGGAGGATGCGCTCGCCCGGCTCGTCCCCGTCGCGATCGGGTTCCTCGCCAGCCTGCTCAACCTTGGCGGCATCTCGGACAAGATCCGCAACGTGATCGCACAGCTGCGCGCGCCGGTGAATGCCGCGATCGACTGGATCATCGGCAAGGCGGCCGGGCTGGTGAAGAAGGGCATCGCCTTCCTTTCCGGAAAGGCCGATGCGGCCATCAACAAGGTCATCAGGAAAACCGACAAGCGCACCCCGGAGGAGAAGCAGCGCGATCTCGACCGGGCGGCCGCGAGCCTGCGGCCGATCGTCAACGCGCTGCTGAAGCGCGGCATCACCGCCAAGCAGCTGAAGCCGCTGCTGCTCGCCTGGCGCCTGCGCTACCGCCTGACCTCGCTCACGCTCGAGAACGGCAAGATCATCGCGGCGATCAACCCCAGGGTCGTGCTGGCCGAAGGCTGGGAGTTCGAGGACGCCGAGGTCTTCAAGGTCATCGAGAACATCGCGGGCGACCTCATTGCCGACGCAATGCCGGAGGTCGAGGCAGCGCCGCACGAAAACGTGACCATGGAGGTCCAGAAGCCATGGGGCGATCGAAAGGCATCGTCGCAGCAGGTCGAGAAGCTGGATCTCACGGCCAGTTCCAAGATCGGGAGAGGCGCTGCCGCGCTGCTCGACCAAAAGGCACGCGGGAAGGCGCGCGCGGAGATCGCCATGTCCAAGGATTCAAACGGGGCGCCGCTCGCGTTCGGACACAGCCCGGAACAGGCGCCTTATGGGGGATGGCTGGGCTGGCAAGGCATAGGTCCGGGGGGCATCGGCCCGAAAGGCCGCAAATATGATCAGCTGCGCGACCTGCTCAAGGGCAAGCCGGTCGGCCAATGGCTCGACGCCATGATGCGCAACCAGCCCCTTCCGCCCGACGCCCAGCCGCACCAGAACGAACTCGTCGAGCTCTGCGGACTGCTCATGGCGAAGGAGCCGAGCCACCGGCCACGCGACCTCGTCTATTCGGTGATGGCGATCGACATGATGCAGGGACCGGCCGGCATGTCGATCGAGGAAGTCGTGGGGCCGGACAGCATCCATCCCGCGGCCTTCGGCAAGGCCCAGATGGGCGCCCGTGGAATAAATGAGGAAATGGCCGGCGTGAAACGCCGGATGACGTCGAAACGCAGGGAAAGCATCAAGGAGCGGCGCCGACGCGAAACGGCAACGTTGCAGCTCTGGTTCAAGAAGCACGCTGCCGAACTGCAGAAGCCGCTCCTGGGCCACAAACCGACGCTGGAAGACGTCGAAGCCTTTGTTCGGAAGATCATACATGCCTATCTTGCCGGAAAGGTCCCGGCTGCGGAGCCGGCGCCCGACCTGCCGGCAGAAGAGGTGGAGCCCGCATGACTGCTCAATACCAATTCCGCGTTCTGGACGAGAGCGCAACGCGCGAGGAGTTCGCGAAAGCCGCCGGTCAGCTCGGCCTTCGACGGCACGCCGTCTTGCGGGACGGCGAAGAAGGCTATGAGGATGTCTGGAGCAATGCGGCCGAAACCAGCGCGGTCAACTATGTCGAGGACCCCGACCTCGACCTGCGCTACGTTTCGGTCCGCGGTGCGGATTCCGCGAAGCTTCTTGTCGATCTCCCACGGAAACTGGCGATCTTCGACCCGGAAGAGCTGATAGAGATCGCCTATTCCGCCGATGAGGATCCGGAAGAGCTGAACACCAACCTGCTGCGCCTGGCCGTGACCTATCCGGAATATGACCGGAGGGTCGAATTCGTCTTCCAGAACTACGCGACCACGGCGCCGGATCCCGAATTACGGATGACTGCCCTCGACGCGATCGGACTATATGCCTGGGAACAGCTTCGCCCGGTCGTCCAGCAGGTCGCGAACAATGACCAGAATGGAGCAGTCCGCGACTATGCGAAACGCGTGCTCGAGCGCTGGGCCGCAACGCGCGACGAGTGACGCGCCCGGCGGGCTACGAACTTGCTTCGGCCACGCCAGTCAACGGCCATGAACAGTTCGACGAGCGCAAAGCAGCATCCCCTGCTATTAAGAGAAAATGCGGCAACTTCGGATCAAATCAAAGTCAAGTTTCCCTTGCAATCGCACCACGGACACCGTTCAATCACGAATAGTGCCGCGCCATCTAGAGCTTGCAGCACCCATATGGTCGCAGAGATCAACAGGGGATCAGGTTTCGCCTCGAGCCCTGAGCAGTAAAGAGCTATGCAATCAGGGCGTTAGGGGGGGGGCTTATCCTCGACGTTGTGGTCTATTCGCCGGTACGGCTGTTCGCGGAGGGCGTTGCCGCGTGCCTCGACTCGCAGCCGGAGAGCCGCGCGGTCGCATGCTGCCAGTTCGATTCGGTCCATGACGCCGTCGGCAGGAGCTGCGCACATATCGTCCTGCTCGATGTGACCGAGCGCGCCGCGCTGCGTGAAGCACGCCGGCTGATTCAGGACTATCCGGATCTCCGGGTCATCGCGCTCGCCCTGCCCGAGGCCGCCGACGAAGTGATCGCCTGTGCCGATCACGGCTTCGTGTCGTACGTTCCGCGCAACGCGTGCGTGGAGGACATGCTCGAAGTGGTCCGCCGCGCGCTGCGCGAAGAGGTGGTCTGCGACCCCAAGATCTCGCGCGAGCTGTTGCGCGAGCTGAGCCGGCGTCGTGCCGTGGCAGCGCTGGACGACCCCGCCGGCGAGGAGCTCACCCGGCGTGAGCGCGATGTGCTTCGCCTGCTCGGCCGACGCCTGAGCAACAAGGAGATCGCCCGCCAGCTCTGCCTGAGCCCCGCCACGGTCAAGAACCATGTCCACTCGATCCTGACCAAGCTGAAGGTCGCCCGCCGCCAGGAGGTGCCGGCCCGGCTCGAGGCGGACCGCGCAATGGGCCAGCCCGCCTTCGGACGATAGCAACGCGGCGCGGCGTGCGATCCTCGCCACCCGCTCGGTCAGGAAGCGCCGATCGCCTCCGCCATCAGCGTCTGGGTGATCTCCTGCAGCGGCGGCGCGCCATAGGACAGCAGCTGGATCATCCCCACGAACGCGAGATCATTCTCGGGATCGACCCAGAACCAGGTGCCCGCGGCACCGTCCCAATGATAGGTGCCGCGCCCCACCGGCACGCCGGCACGTTCGGGATCGGTGAAGACCACGCCGTTATAGCCATAGCCGAAGCCGGGCCGGAACCGCTGGTGCCCGGCGACGAAGCGGGTCTCGAGCAAGGCGTCGGGCAAGCGGTTGGTCATCTGCGCGCGCACCCCCGCGGCGCTGACGATCCGGCGTCCGTCCAGCGTGCCGCCGTTCAGCAGCATCTGGGCATAACGGGCATAGTCCAGGGCCGTCGCGTAGAGCCCGGCCCCAGCCATGGCGAGGCCGGGCTCGCTGTCCGGATCCGGCCGCATCGGATTGGCGGCGAGCTTCTCCAGCGGGCCGTCCAGCGGCTTGAAATAGAGGCTGGCGAGGCGGTGGCGCTTTTCCGGCGGCACGAAGAATGCGGTGTCGGCCATGCCCAGCCGCTCGAAGATGCGCGTGCGCATGAAATCGGCCAGGCCCTGGCCGCTCAGCCGCGCGATGATCGCGCCCTGCACATCCATCGACAGGCTGTAGCGCCACAAGGTGCCGGGCTGGTGCGCGAGCGGCACCGTCGCCAGCCGGGCGACCATCTCGTCCAGGCCGGGCGCCGAGAGGATGGCCGCCTGCCGGTAGAGCGCTTCGATCCGGTCCTTCGGCTCGCCGAGCGGCAGGCCATAGGCGAAGCCGGCGCGATGCGTCATCAGCTCGGCCATGGTCGGCGGGTGATCGGGCGCGGCGCGGCCATCCTCCCCCACCAGCACCTGGAGATCGGCCAGTTCGGGAAGATGGCGGGCAATCGGGTCCTCCGGGCGCCACAGGCCCTCGTCGTGCAGGATCATCATCGCCGTCGCGGTGATCGGCTTGGTCATCGAGAAGATGCGGAAGATCATGTCCTCCGCGAGCGGCGTGCCGGCCTCGATATCGTCGAGCCCCAGGGTGCGGATGCGCGCGATCCTGCCATGGCGGAGCGTGAGCGTGACCGCGCCCGCGACGACGCCCTGGTCGATCCGTGCCTGCACCGCGGCATCCACGGCATCGAGCCCGCCGGCGGTGAGGCCGACCTGTTCCGGGGCCACCCGCTCCATCAGGCGCGCCCGTTCCAGCTGGTCGCTTCGATCGCCTCGCGCCGCACCTCGCCGCCGCCGTTGCGGGTGACCGTGACGACGCATTGCTCGCCGCCGGCCAGGTCGAAATGATTGTCGCTGAAGCGCAGCTCGGGATCCTCGGAGCGCAGCTGGACGGCCAGCGCATAGCGTTCGGCGGAGAGCGTGACGCGCAGCGTAGCGCCGGCTCGCACATGGCCCACGCGCAGCCCCGGATCGCGGGCCAGCGCCAGGTCCTTGACCGCCGCCAGCAGCAGCCGGTTGGGCGCAAAGGCCGCGCTTCGCACGAGGAGGACGCGATCCGCGGCATCCCGCGCGGTGCCGCGCCAGATGCGGCGGCTGGCATTGGCCGGCACTTCGAACGCGAGCCGCTCGGTCCATTCGGCGCCGCCCTCCAGCGACGCGAGCTGGATCGTCGCGCTGTCGCAAAGCGGCGCGAGCGTGTCGTTGGTGATCCAGAGCTCGGCCATGTCGCCCTCGCGCCGGAAAGAGGCCAGCACCGGCGCAAAGGCGCGGCGCGTGGCGTACCAGGCCGATTTGGCGACGCCGTCATGGTCGATCAGGCTCCAGCTCACACAGGGCCAGCAATCATTGTGCTGCCAGATCAGCGCGCCCGAGCAATGCGGCTTGCGGCGGCGATAGTGCTCGATGCCGAATTTCAGCCCCTCGGCCTGAGTGAGCATGGTGAAGTCGACATAGTCCCGCAGCGTCGCGGGCAGGCCGGTGACCGGCACCATCATCGCGCTGGCCTTGTCGGCCACATCCTTGATCCGCTCGAGAAAGCCCTGGCTGCCGAGCACCAGGTCCCCGGGCGCCATCCAGCGCGCGAGCGTGCCGATGTCCGGCGCGCCTTGGATGCCGAACTCGCTGACGAAGCGGGCCATGTCCTCGGCATAGCGGGTGAAGGCGACGCCCTCGGGCGAGCTGTCGTTGCCGCCCACCGCCTCGGTGTCCGGCACCAGCGGGATGCCGTGCCACACCGTCCAGTTGTGCACGTCGCCGCCGCGCATCGAATTGGGGCTGGGCCCGCCCCAGGGGCTGCCCGGCCAATAGGGCGTCGCGGAGTCGAGATCGGCGAGGATCCCCGGGATCAGCTCGTCGTAGAATTTCAGGCCGGCAAGCGGGGTGGCGGTGCCGGTGGCATGGTCGGCGAAGAACTGGATGCCCTGGTTCTCGTTGTTGCCGCACCAGAGCGCCAGGCAGGCATGATGGCGCAGGCGCGATACCTGCTCGCTCACTTCGGCGCGGACATTCTCGACAAAGACGGGGTCGTCGTCGGGATAGGGCGCGCAGGCGAACATGAAGTCCTGCCACACCAGCAGGCCGAGCCGGTCGCACTCAGCATAGAAGATGTCGTGCTCGTAGATGCCGCCACCCCAGACGCGGATCATGTTCATGTTGGCGCCGGCCGCGCGCTCGAGCAGGTCGCGATAGGTCGCGTCGGGAATCGCCCCGACGAAAGAGCTGGCGGGCACCCAATTGGCGCCCCTGGCGAAGATCGGGACGCCGTTGAGGACGAAGCGGAAGAAACTGGTGCCCGGCTCGTCGGGATCGGGGGACTGGTCGATCGCGATCGTGCGGATGCCGACGCGGTGCCGGATCGTCCGGCCGCCGATGCTGGCGACCAGAGCGTAGAGCGGCTGGGCACCGAGATCCGCGGTCCACCAGAGCTGGGGATCGGGCACGGTCATCGCGACCCGGCCCGAGCCGTGGCGAGCTGCGCGGGCGACGGAAACGCCCTGCGGGTCGAGCAGCTCGACGGCGATGTCGGCGGGTTCGGAGAGCACGAGATCGATACTGACTTCCGCCGCGCCCGCAATGGCATGGGTGGTGAAGTTCAGGCTCCGGAGCGTCGCGCCCCTGGGCTCGATCCGCACCGGCTTCCAGATGCCGATGGTCGGCAGGTCGGGTCCCCAGTCCCAGCCCCAGCCGAACTGCGCCTTGCGCATCAGGGTACGGCGCGAGCGGCTGATCCGGTCGGTGAAGACGGGCCAGACCGGGAGCGGCGCGCCGGCCACCTTCAGCGCGGTCGGGTGGAAGCAGATCGCCAGGTCGTGCGTACCGGGCGCGCGCCCGGAGAGATCGAAGCGCCAGCTGCGGAACATGTTGTCGGCACTGCCGAGCAGCACCCCGTCGAGATGGATGTCGGCGAAGGTGTCGAGGCCATCGAACACCAGTTCGTCGTCCGCGCCGATCTCCACCCGCGCGTGCCACCACCATTCGCGATCGCGCACCCAGGCGGCCTCCGCCTCATTCCGCCCGACATAGGGATCGGCGAGGCGCCCGGCCTCGATCAGCGCGCGATAGCTGTCGCCGGGCGCGGAGGCCGGAATCCAGCCCTCTCCCTCGCCCGCCATGGCGCCGGCCGGCACGCCTTCGCCAGGCGCAAAATCCCGTATCCGCCAGGCACTGACGAATTTGCTCATGGTCCAACCCTCTTCAGCTCGGAAGGCGCCCCGCTCAGGCGGCGAACGCCTCCGCATCGATACGGTGCAAACTATCCGCCCCGGCCAGGATGGCGCGCGTGAACATGCAATCCCGCCCGCTCAGCCCGACGCGGCCGCCCGGGCCTCGGCGCGGTCGCGGCAGATGCCTTCGAAACCGAACGCCAGAAAACGGGCCATGCGCGCCTTCACGGCGGGGAAATCCTCGGACTTGCAGAGCCCGTGCGAAAGCTGGTCGATGCGCCCGGTGCGCGCCAGCGTCATCACCAGCGCGCCGGTGACGAAGTGATAGCCCCAGAAGATATCCTCTTCCGGACATTCGGGCAGCGCCTGCCGCAGCAGCCCGATCAGCTTGAGCACGACCGGATCGAAATGCTCGTCGAACAGCTTCGCGCCCCAGACCGGAGCCATCGCCACCTGGGCGCCCAGCCCGGCGAAGTTGCGCCAGCCCTCGCCGCCCTGGATGTAGAGATCGAGATCGGTGTCGAGGAACGCCCGCAGCGCCCCTTCCACCGTCGGCTTGCCACGGCACTCGCCGGCATAGCGATCGAGCGCCGCCATGCGCTTGTCCGCCGTCACATGCGCGCGCCGGGCGAAGACGGCGTCGAACATCGCCTTCTTGTCGTCGAAATAATAATGGAGCAGCGAAGTATGGACGTCCGCCTGCTGCGCCACGTCCTTCAAAGTCACGCCATAGAGCCCGCGCTGCGAGAATAGATATTCCGCCGCGTCGAGGATCACTTCCAGCGTCTCGGCGCGCTGTTGCGCCTTGGTGCGCCGCTTGGGCTTGGCTTCGGTCATTGTCGCTCCATCGATCGACGAGGCCCTGCCGCCAGCAATTGCCGTAGTGGAAAGGCCCGCCTGATCCATGGCTTTTGTCCAACTTCGTCCCGGATGCAAATACCGCCCCGCGCGCCGGCCGGAGCCGGCACGCGGGCACGGATCAGAAGGTACGGCTGACGCGCAGGCCATATTGGCGCGGCGCCCCGGCAAGGCGGCGATTGCCGTTGATCGCCGCGACATAATGCTCGTCGGTGAGGTTGGTCGAATAGGCGGCGATCGACCAGGGGCCGGTCGCCAGCGTCAGCTGCGCGTTGACGATGTCGCGCGCGCCGATCCGGTCGCCGCGGGCGACGTTCTGGAACAGCGTGCCCCACACCGCGCCGATATGCGCATAGTCGACCCGCGGGGTGAGCGTCGCGTCGCCGCCCAGCGCGATGGCATATTGCGCGCCGGCGCTCAGCGTGAACTTGGGCGCATAGGCCTGCTCGTTGCCGGTCAGGTCGAGGCAGCGCGCGGTGGTCGGGCCGGTGGCGGGGTTGCACACCGCCGGCGCCGCGCCGAGCCGGGCGTCGGCCGCATGGAAGTTGCCGAGCTCCGAGTTCGAGACCGAGCCCGACAGGTCGAACGAGAAGGCGTCGAAATTGCCCTGGGCCGAGAATTCGACGCCATAGAGCTTGGTCTTGCCGGGCACATTGTAGATCGACGAGATGCTGGGCGTCGTCGGATCGACGATGTTGACCTGGAAGCCCTTGTATTCGTTGTAATAGCCGCCGAGCTGGGTGCGCAGGCGGCCGCCCATGAAGGTGCCCTTCCAGCCGATCTCATAGTCGGTCACGTCCTCGGCGGCGAAGGCGCGGGGCGGCGCGCCGACCAGGTTCGGGCCGTTGAGCCCGCCCGCCTTGCTGCCCGTCGCCACGAACGCATAGAGGAAGTTGCTCGCATCGACCGTCCAGTTCAGCGCGACCTTGCCGTTCAGCTTCTTGTCGGCGGTGAAATCATGCTGGGCGAGCTGGAGCGGCGGATATTGCGGCGTGGTCGACACCGCGTCGTTGCGCGAAGTGGTGCGCGACCAGCGGGCGCCGACGGTGAGCTGCAGCCCCTTGGTCAGCTCGTAGCCGACCTGGCCGAACGCGGCGAGCGCGGTCTTGGGGTTGGTGCCCTCGATCGCGACGTCGATCAGCACCGGGAACAGGTTGGGCGTCACGTCGCTGAAATAGCCGCCCTTGGGGATGATGATCTTGTCGCTCTGCCAATAGCCGCCCAGCACCCAGGTGAAGGGCCCGCCATCGGGCGAGACGATGTTGAATTCCTGCGACCAGATCTCCTCGCTGATCTTGTCGTGGAACGCGGTCTGCGGCGCGGCCAGGCTGGGCGCGTTGGCGGTGCCGTCCGAATCATAGTCGATCTGGGTGGTGCCGCGCTGATAGCCGCTGATCGAGCGCAGGGTCACGCCGCCATCGGTGGTATAGGCCATGTTGAGCACGATGCGGCCAAACTCGTCGCGCCCGTTCAGATAGGTGTTGTTGGCGACGTTGAGCGGATCGCCCGTGGCGGTCGCCGGGCCGGCGGGCAGCCCGCCATATTCGATATTGTTGTAATCGCCCTTCAGCAGCACGCGGAAGTTCGCGCTGGGCTGCCAGAGCATGCTGGCACGGCCGCTATAGTCGCGGCGGTTACCGGGATTGCCGGTCCAGGGGCCGCTCACATTGTAGAAGGTGTCGCGGCGCTCCATGTTGCCGGCGAAGCGGAACGCCAGCGTGTCGCTCACCGGCAGGTTGACCGCGCCCTGCAGCTTGATGTCGTTGTAGTTGCCATATTGGGCGAGGGCATAGCCCTTCACCATGTCGGTCGACGGGTTCACTTCGGTGATGAAGACGGCGCCGCCGGTGGCGTTGCCGCCCGCGAACGTGCCCTGCGGGCCGCGCAGCACCTCGACGCTGGCGATGTCGTAATAGGGCTCGCTCTGGAAATAGCCCGGCAGCGTGGCGACGCCGTCGCGATAAGTGACGACGCCCACGCCGATCGCGCTGGTCTGCTCGGTCTTGCCGATGCCGCGGATGTTGAACGCATTGCCCTGGCCGGTGGTGTTGACGGTCAGCGAGGGCGTGGCGAACTGGAGCTGCTCGACCCCGTTGACGCTCTTCCTGACCAGGTCATCGCCGGTCAGGACGGTCGCGGCGACGCCGGTGCGCTGCAAGCTGGTCGAGCGGCGCTCGGCAGTGACGACGATCTCGTTCGAATGATCCGCCGGCGCATCGGCCTGGGCGGCCGGCGCGGGATCGGCGGCGGTGTCGATGGTCTGCGCCCGTGCGGCGCCGGCGGTCATCAGAGCGACGGCGGACACCGTCAGCCAGCAAAAGGCCTTCATATCATCCTCCCAGGTGCGCCCCTCTTTGAGGTGGCGTGCGACTCAACTTACTGATTCACGAATCAAGTTCAACATTCATTGATTCATAAATCAAGATTATAATCAGGCGGCCGTGGCGGGATCCGTGCCGAAACGGCGACGCAGCGCCTGCTTGTCGATCTTGCCGGTCATCGCGAGCGGCATCTGCTCGACCCGCTCGATCGCATCGGGCATCCACCAGCGCGGGACGGCGCCGTCGAGCGCGGCGCGGATCGCCTCGTCCGATGCGCCTTCGCCTTCGATCACGAGCACCGGGCGCTCGGTCCATTTGGCATGTGCGCGGCCGATCACCGCGACCAGCGAGATGCCGGGGAGATTGCCGACGATCGCTTCGATCTCGCCGGGATTGATCCACTCGCCGCCCGACTTGATCAGATCCTTGGCGCGGCCCGTGATCGCGAGATTGCCCTCGGCATCGATCGTCGCGAGATCGCCGGTGTCGAACCAGCCCTGGCCGTCGGTCGCCGGAGTCTCCTGGCCGAAATAGCAATGGACGGTGCTCGCGCCGCGGACCTGGAGATGCCCTTCCACGCCGCGCTGCTTGGCGAGCTCCTGTCCGTCGGCATCGACCAGCCGCAGATCGACGCCGACCGGCGGGCGGCCGGCGATGCTCGCGCGCCCGGCATCGGCGGGCGGAGTTACGGTGCCGAGCGGCGAGAGCTCGGTCATGCCCCAGCTGGTCTGGACGCGGACGCCGAGCCGCGACTCGATGCGATCGATCAACGCCTGGGGCACGCCCGAGCCGCCGAGCAGCACGCGCCGGAGGCTGGGCAAGGTCTCGCCGGTCGCCTCGAGATGTTCGATCAGGCCGAGCCAGACGGTGGGGACGCCCACGGCCAGGGTGACGCCTTCGCCGCGGATCAGCGCGGCGAGGCTGGCGCCGTCATTGTGGCGGCCGGAGAAGACCAGCCGCGCCCCCGCCGCGGGCGCCGCGAAAGGCAGGCCCCAGCCATTGGCGTGGAACATCGGGACGGCGGCGAGGATCGTGTCGCGCGCGTTGATGCCCATCACGTCGCTCTGCAGCAGCGAGAGCGTGACCAGATAGTTGCAGCGATGGCTGTAGGGCACGCCCTTGGGCGCGCCGGTGGTGCCCGAGGTGAAGCAGAGGCCCGCTTCCTCGCGCTCGGAGAAGCCGCCCCAGGCGAACGGCGCGCCGCGCTCGGCGAGCAATCGCTGCTGCGTCCACACGGGCACCGCGCCGCAATCGGGGAGCGGGAAATCCGCGCCGGGCTCGTCGAGGGCCAGGACCTGCGCGATGCCGGGGCATGCGCGCACCAGCTCCTCCGCGACGGCGCCCTGATCGGGGCTGATCGCGAGGAGGCGGTCATCGGCCTGGCGGATCATGTCGGCGAGCTGGGCGACGCCCAGGCGCGGGTTGAGCGTGTGGCAGCTCACGCCCATGCCGAACGCCGCATACCAGAGTTCCATGTGCCCCTGGCTGTTCCAGGCGAGAACCGCGATACGATTTCCCTTCGCGAGGCCAAGCGAGGCAAGGGCTCCCGAGAGGCAGTTGGCGCGCTCCCGGAGCGCAGGATATTCGGCTCGCACCACCGGGCCGCCAAGGCCGCCGCCGGTCACCACCTGCCCGCGCGGATGCCATTTCGCGGCGTGCGCGAGGAACTTGTCGAGCGTCAGCTCATAGGGCTGCAAGCCGCCCAGTTCCCGCACATCCCCCGCCCAGGGCCGCCCCTCGTGCATGCCAACGCTCTCCAAACGCCATTTCTTTTCGGCCTTTTGGATGGCACCGGCCGGAACGGCGTGTCAATCTTCATTTATTTTCTAGTGAACTTCTTACATCGCTGATATGCACCGCGGACGGACGCCGGAAACGCGGCGCCGATGGGAGAGCGACATGAAGGCTGGACGACCGCGCCGGCTCGCGCGCCGAAGCGCCATGCCCGTGCTGGCGATGCTCGCGCTTGCCGGCTGCGACCGGAGTGCGCCGCAATCAGGCACCGTAATCGTGCCGGCGCAGGGCGTGGCGGCCGCCCCTTCCCCCGCTCCCAAGGCGTCCGCCGCGCCGCCCGCCACCGATCATATCGAGCGGCTGCCAGGCGCGGCGCCGACCGCCGCACCCCCGCAAACGCCGCCCGCGAAGATGCAGGTGCGCAAGGATTTCACCGACCCCCCGCTTCCCGCCGAGCTCAACGACGATGGTGGCCTGAAACCCTTGCCGCCACCGCCGAGCCGGGCCGGCCCATGAGAGGAAGAACCAGAAGAAACGAACAGGAGAGGAGAAACTGCAATGAAGGCACGTCTTTCGCGTTTCCGGCTTCACTGGGCGGCGCTGCTGCTGGCGCTGGCCACGGCCCTGGCCGCCAGCCCCGCCATGGCCGCGCCCTGCACGGGCATCTGCTTCGCGCCCGGCGACTATTCGATCACGACGCTGCACAAGGGGCTGCTGCGCAACTATCTGGTGCACGTCCCGGCCAGCTATACCGGGCAGAAGGCGGTGCCGCTGCTGCTCGACTTCCACGGCTTCAGCAAGGACGCCGCCAATGAGCGGCAATGGTCGGGCCAGCTGGCGGAATCGGACAAGCGCGGCTTCATCGCGGTGTGGCCGAACGGCGTCAGCCTTTCGTGGAACGCCTATGGCTGCTGCTTCCTGGGCGATGCGCTGAACGTCGACGATGTCGGCTTCAACCGCGCGATCATCGGGGCGATGAAGACCTATGCCAATATCGACGGCGACCGCGTGTTCGTCACCGGCATCTCGAACGGCGGCGGCATGGCGCAACGCATGGCCTGCGAGGCGGCGGACCTGGTGCGCGCCGTCGTATCGGTCTCCTTTCCGCTCAACCGCGCGAGCTGCGCCCCGGCGCGGCCGATCGGCATCTGGGAAATCGCCGGCACCGCCGACACCACGATCAGCTATGCCGGCAACAGCGCCCCGGCGGGGCTGCCCAACGACCTGGCCGGCTTCCCGCTCGGCGTACAGGGCGCGCGCGAGAGCCTGGCGGCATGGAAGGCGATCCTCGGCTGCAGCGACGACCTCTATCGCGAGCAGCTGCCCGACGGCTCGCATTATGCCGGATCGCGGCTCGAGGAATATCGCAGCTGCAATGGCGGCGTGCGCGCCGGGCTGGTGACGATCGCGAACGGCGGGCACGTCCTCTACAACGGCTATACCGAGCTGGGCAGCAACCCGGACAAGGCACCGATCGACGTCGCCCCCTATATCTGGGACCATTTCTTCAACCTGTAGAAACCGACGCGCTGCCGGGCGGCCCGCGTCGCCCGGCAGCCGATCGCCGAGCAAAGGAACGATCGTGCTCCAACCCACCGAAGCGGCCGACACGCCCGAAGTCTCGCCCCCCGTGCCGCCAGCCGTCGCGATCCGCCCGACCAGATGGGGCGTCATCTGGCTGCTGACGCTCACGCTCTTCTCCGCGCTGACCGTGGGCGGGCTGCTGAGCCCCTTGCAGGAAGCGGTAAAGGCCGAACTGCACCTGCGCGACCTCGATATCGGCCTGCTGGCCGGCGGGGCGACGGCGATCCCGATCGCGCTGCTCTCGCTGCCGATCGCCTGGCTGGTCGACCACAGCACGCGCACCCGGCTGCTGGTGATCCTGGCCTCCTTCTGGGCGGTTGGCACGATCGCGACTGCCTTTGCCCCGAACTTCACCGGGCTGTTCGTCGCGCGGCTGATCGCCGGCATCGGTGCCGGCACCGCATTTCCGGTGCTGATCTCGCTGCTCGCCGACGTGTGCATGCCCGATCGGCGCGGCCGCTCGATGCTGCTGGTCTCGATCGGCGCCTGGGCGGGTGCCGCGGCTTCCTTCGCGATCGGCGGCTCGCTGTTCGGCTATCTGACCGCGCATCCGGGATCGGGCCTGCTCGGGCTGACTCCGTGGCGCGAAGTGCATCTGCTCGTCGGCGTCGGCGCGGCGCTGGCCGTGATCCCGCTCGTCTTCATCAAGGAGCCGCCGCGCTACGAAGTGGAGCAGACCAGCGTCTCGCTGCGCCTGGCGATGGAAGCCTTCTGGCGGCGACGCAAGTTCCTGGGGCCGCTGCTGCTCGGCCAGCTGACCGGCGGCATGGCCGAGGGCGCCGCCGCGATCTGGATGGGATCGCTGCTGATCCGCCAGTACAATCAGGCGCCGGGATCGTTCGGCGGCTGGGTGGGCGCGGTGATCCTGGGATCGGGCATCGTCGGATCGATCATCGGCGGCTTCGCGGCGGACGCGGCGGGCAAGCTCAAGATGCGCGGCGCGATCCTGCTGCCCGCCGCGATCGCCACCGGGCTGACCATCCCCGCCGGAGCCTTCTCGATCATGCCGACCGTCCAGGGCTTCGCCTGGGTGCTGTTCGCGCTGCTGGTGGGCGGGACGATCGTCAACCTGGTCTCCTCGGCGGCGATCGCCGTGCTGATCCCCAACGAGGACCGCGCCGTGACGCTGGCCGGAATGAAGATCGCCGGCACCATGGTGGGCGCCGGCGTGGCGCCGCCCCTGGTCGTCTGGCTCTCGACCTTCAGCACCGGCCAATGGGGCCTGGGCGAGGCGGTCGCCGTCATGGGCGTCGTGACCGGCGCGATATCGCTGGCCGGCTTCTGGATCGCGATGCGCAACGCGCCGCAGGAAGTGGCGCTGGATCCGAACGCGAAGATGATCCCGGCCGGAGCATGATGCTCCGCGCTCCTCCCCTCGCGGGGGGAGGAGCTCAGGGGAAGAGGTGCCGTTTCAGCCAGTCGTCGGCGTCGCGGTTCGAACGCACCGACACGCCCGCCGTCTTGTGGACGTTGAAGCCGTGGAAGCCACCCGGATAGACGTGCAATTCGGTGGGCACGCCGGCGCGGATCAGGCGGGCGGCATAGGCCAGGTCCTCGTCGATGAAGAGGTCGAGCGCCCCCGAGGACAGAAAGGCCGGCGGCAGGCCGGCAAGGTTCCCGGCGCGGGCGGCCGCGGCATAGGGCGAGACGCCCTCCCCGCCCGGCTCCCGGCCCAGATAGCTGCGCCAGCCGAAGCGGTTGCTGCCCGCGTTCCAGATGAACTCGCCGGCATGGGGATTGGGATCGGCGGCGCAGGTGCGATCGTCGAGCATCGGATAGATCAGCTGCTGGAAGGCGATCGCGAATTCCCCGCGATCCCGCACCAGCAGCGCCAGCGCGGCGGCGAGGCCGCCCCCGGCGCTCTCGCCGCGAATGCCGGTCCGCGCCGGGTCGATCTCCAGCGCGGGCGCCTGCGCATGGAGCCAGGCAAGGCCGGCATAGCAATCCTCGAGCGGCCCCGGGAACGGCGTCTCGGGCGCCAGGCGATAATCGACGCTGACCAGCGCGCAGCCCAGCAGCTCGACCATGTGCCGGTGGACCGGCTCCAGCGTCACCGCCGCTCCGCCGACATAGCCGCCGCCATGGATATGATAGATGCACGGCAGGACCGCGCCCGCGCTCCCCGCCGGACGATAGAGCAGCATCGGCACGTCCGGCGCGCCGTCGCGGCCCGGCGCGGCCAGCGCGCGCTTGTCGACGCGCTCGGGATTCTCCACTTCGCCCAGCGGGATGCGCCCGGGCGCGCGGACCAGCGGCAACAGGCTCGCGTCGAGCGTGACCGCGGGCCAGAGTTCGAGCAGGTCGAGCAGCTCCGGATCGACGAGATGGCGCGTTCCGGTCATGCTCATGCTCCGATCAGATACCCAGGCCGCCCGAGACTAGCAGCGTCTGGCCGCTCACATAGTCGCTTTCCGGCGCGCAGAAGAAATAGACGCCGCCCGCCGCTTCCTCGGGCGTGCCAGGGCGGCCGAGCGGGATCTGCGCGGTCACCGTCTCGCGGAACCCGGCGGGCACGCCGAACCGGAGCGGCCGGCCCTCGATCTCGGCATGGGTGTCCGGGTGGTCGTCGGGCAGGTTCAGCCGCGTCTCGATAAAGCCGAACGCGACGCAGTTCACGCAGACCTTCAGCCGGCCCCATTCCTTGGCGAGCGTTTTTGTCATGCCGATCACGGCGGATTTGGCCGCGGCATAGTTGACCTGGCCGGGATTGCCGCCGAGGCCGGAGATCGAGGAGATGTTGACCACCTTGCGGATCACTTCGCGCCCGGCGGCGGCTTCCGCCTTCGCCATGGTCCGCCACGGCTCGGCGGCGGCGCGCAGGATGCGGAAGGGCGCGGTGACGTGCACGTCCAGCATCGCCTGGAACTGCTCGTCGCTCTGCTTGTGGATCACGCCGTCGCGGGTGTAGCCGGCATTGTTGACGATGATGTCGAGCCCGCCGAACCCGTCGAGCGCGGCCCGGACGATGCGCTCCCCGAAATCGGGCGCGGTGACGCTGCCGTTGCAGGCCACTGCCCGCCCGCCGGCGGCGCGGATCGCATCGACCACCGCGAGCGCGGGTTCCGCGTCGAGATCGTTGACGACGATCGCCGCCCCCTGCGCCGCCAGCTTCAGCGCGACCGCCCGCCCGATCCCCCGCCCCGATCCCGTGACGATCGCGACCTTGCCGGCGAGCGCCCGCATCAGGCGCGGCCGTAGAGCGTGACGACACAGGCGCCGCCCAGCCCCAGATTGTGCTGGAGGCCGAAGCGCACGCCCTCCACCTGGCGGCCGCCGGCATTGCCGCGCAGCTGCTGGGTCAGCTCATGGCATTGGGCGAGGCCGGTGGCACCGAGCGGATGGCCCTTGGAAAGCAGCCCGCCCGAGGGGTTGGTCACGTGCCGGCCGCCATGGGTATTGCCGCCGTCGCGGATATAGGCCTCCGCCCCGCCCTCCGGGCACAGGCCGAGCGCCTCGTAGCTGATCAGCTCATTGGCGGTGAAACAGTCGTGCAGCTCGATCGCCCGGATGTCGTCCGGCCCCACGCCGGCGCGGTCATAGACCGTCCGCGCCGCCTCGCGCGTCATCTCATAGCCGACGACGCTCATCATCGATCCGCTTGCGAAGGTCTCGGCATAGTCCGTGGTCATTGCCTGGGCGACGATCTCCACCCCCGCGTCCAGCCCGTGCCGCGCCGCGAAGGCCGGCGATACCAGCACCGCCGCCGCCGCGCCGCAGGTGGGCGGGCAGGCCTGGAAGCGCGTGAGCGGGCCGTGGAGATGCGCCGACGCCATCACTTCCTCGAGCGTCAGCGGCTCGCGGAACAGCGCCAGCGGGTTGTGCGCGGCATGGGCCCGGGCCTTGACCGCGATCATGCCGAACACTTCGTCGGGCGCGCCGTGGCGCTGCTGGTAATCGAGTCCGGCGCCGCCGAACTGCTGGGCGACCAGCGGCACGGCATCGTCCCGGCCGAGCAGCGCTTCCTGCCGGCTCAGATGGTGATCGAGCGACCGCTTGCGATCGGCGAACACTGCCCCGAGCGCGCCCGGCAGCATCTGCTCGAAGCCGAACGCCAGCACGCATTCCGCGACGCCGCTCTCGATCGCCTGGCGGGCGAGGAACAGGGCGGTGGAGCCGGTCGAGCAATTGTTGTTGACGTTGACGATCGGGATGCCGGTGCAGCCGACGCGGTAGAGCGCCGACTGGCCCGCGGTGGAATCGGCATAGACATAGCCGGCATAGGCCTGCTGGATCCGGCCATAATCGACTCCCGCATCGGCGAGCGCGAGGCGGATCGCCTGCTCGGCCATGACGTCCCAATCCTCGCTCCGGCCGGGCTTGGCGAAGGGGATCATGCCGACGCCGGCAATGCGGGCGCTCGCCGTCATTCGCCGCCCCGCGCGCGATCGGCCGCCGCGACGAAATCGAGGAACGCCGCGGTCGAGCCGGCATTGTCGGCGACCAGATAATTGTGCCCGGCGCCCTTGAACTCGACATATCGGCTGCCGGGGATGATCGCGTGCAGCTCGCGACCCTTCTCGACCGGGACGGCCTTGTCCTCGTCGCCGTGCAGCACGAGCACGGGCATGGTCATCCGGTCCCGCGCCCGCTCGGTGGTGGTGGCATAGGCCGCGATCGCCAGGGCCTGGGCACGCACGCCGGCCATGGTGAAGCGATCGCGCGACAGCACGCCGATATCGTGCAGGGCCGCCTCGCGCGGCGCGGCCGAGCCATAGGCCTCCGGCTTGGCGCGCTTGAACATCGCCCGCACCAGCCAGCGCGGCAGGCCGTAGATCAGTTTCTGCGCGCCCCGCATCCTGGTCTTCTCGGTCTTGAGCATCGTGCAGCCCAAAGTCACCGAGCGGGTGCGTTCCGGATATGCCATCGCGAACTCGGCCGCGATGCCGCCGCCCATCGAGACGCCATAGACATGCGCGCTGCGCTCGCCCGCCGCCTCGAGCACCGCCAGCGCATCGGCGGCAAACTGCTCGATCGTGACGCCCGGCGTGGTGTCGCTGTCGCCCGTGCCGCGATTGTCGAACCAGATCGCGCGGTGGTGCCGCGTGAGCGCCGGCAGCAGCGGATACCACATCCGCGAGCTGTAGAGATGGCCCATGATCAGCAGCACCGGCGTGCCGCTGCCTTGCGCTTCCCAATGGATTCTTGCGCCGTTGCTCTGGACGAATGGCACGTCTTCTCTCCCGCGCGGTCTCTGCGCCGCATGCGACGACACAGCATGACCAGGCCGGGCATGTCAATCTTCATTCATGAATCAATTAGTTTATAGCAGCATCGCGAGGGCACGTAAAAAGCGGGCGGCCCGCTGGGGCCGCCCGAGAATATGAGACACTGCGAAGTTGCGATCAGCCAGCGCCTCGGGGCTGGTCGATCGGATCAGAAGTCCACTTTCGCGCCGACGCGGAAATAGCGGCCCATGATGTTCGGGCCGGCCCAGGCCGGGTTGTAGCCGAAGATGCTGTAGGCGGCATTCGGATCGAAGGGCGGCTTGGTGTCGAGCAGGTTCATCACGTTCAGCGACAGGGCGAAATTGTCGTTGATCCGGTGCTGGATGGTGAGGTCGACGTTCCAGATGTCCTTCGAGCGGCACTGCACCGGCGTGCCGTCGCCATAGGTCACGGCGCCATGCTCGACCGCGCTCGCGCAGTCGAACGGCGTCGCGCCATAGTCGACCTGCGATACGTGATAGCCGGCCGTGTAATAGGCGGTGGCCGTCACGCTGGTGGCGCCGAGCTGCAGCGTGTTCTGCCAGCTGGCCCGCCAGCGCGGCGATCCCGAGCACGAGGTGTTGTTGCACGGGCTCAGCGTGCCCTCATAACGCTGCGTCGGCTGGGCCACGCCGGTGATCGGGTCGACCAGCGTGAGATGGTTCTTGTCGAGATACGATGCCTCGAACGCGCTGATCCAGCGCACGCCCTCGGTCAGCTTCAGATTGGCGTTGAAGCCGGCGTCGATGCCCTGGACGACCTGATTGTTGGCATTGGCATAGGACGCCTGGATGGTGCCGATATGCGGCAATGCGTTCGGATTGGCCGGATCCACCGGCCCGGGCCGGACGGTGAAGCCCGGAATGTTCACGACGCCGTTGTTGCGGTAATAGGCATCGAGCACCGGCGCGGTGTTGTTCACGCCGACGATCTGGTCCTTGACCTTGATCCGCCAGAAATCGACCGTGAAGCTCAGCCCGCGGATCGGCTCGAAGATCAGCCCGGCGGTCAGGCTTTCCGACTTCTCCGGCCGCAGCGCGGGATTGCCCACATTGGTGAGGCCCAGGGCGAATTGCTGGGTGGCATAGGCATTGTTGCCATGCGCCGCACAGAAGCTCGCATAGGTCTGGCAGAAGGTGCCGCCGCCGCGAGTCACGAAGCCAGTGGTCGGCAGGCCGAAGGCTTCGTTGAAGCTCGGGATGCGGAAGCCCTTCGACCAGGTGCCGCGCACCGCAAGCGCGCGGATCGGGGTGATCTTGGCACCGACCTTGGGCGAGAAGTTCTTCTGCCCGGTCGAATAGGAATCATAGCGGCCCGAGAGGTTCAGCTCGATCTTGTCCAGCGCGGTCGCCTGGATTTCGCCAAAGGCCGAGAAGACCTTGCGGCTGCCCGAGGTGCCGACCGCGTTGATGTCGTAATAGCGTTCCCAGGGATGCGCGTCATTGCCGGGATTGGCGCTCGGCGCATCGATCGACTCATAGCGATAGGAAAGGCCGCCCGCCGCATCGACGCCGCCGCCCGGCAGGTCGAACACGTGCCGCGACAGGCTCGCGGTGGCCTGCCACAGGTCCGAGTTCGACACCGTGCTCTTCTTCGGCGCGATATAATCCCAGACGCTCTGCGGATTGGCGGACGGGTTGGTGAAGTCGAACGTCCCGCGCGCCAGCACATCCATGATGCGTTGCGCGATGAGATAGTTGGTCTGGGTGCGGGTGAGCTTGGAGTTGGCGGCGACGAAGCTCGCCGAATAGTCGAAGCCGGCGATCTGGCCGGACAGGCCGATCGTGCCGCGCAGCGTCCGCGACACCGAATCGTCCGCGCGCTGGCGATCCGAACGGAACAGGACCTGCGCGGTCTGGCCGGCAGCCGCGAAGGGATTTTGCGGGTTGAGCGTGCCGTTGGTGGCGTTGCAGCCGGTGTTCAGCCCGTTGGGCGTGCCGACGCCGGTCGCGCAGACATAGACCGGCATGATCGCATAATAGGTGCCCACGGGAGTGGGGTCCGGCATGAAATAGTTGAACTGCTTCGGCGTGGACGTCGCATGGGTGGACGTCTTGTAATAGTTCGCCTGTGCGTAGAACTGGTGCGAATCACCGATATTGGCGGTGAAGCGGCTGGACACGCCGAAGCGCTCCACGTCCGGCAGCAGCATCAGATAATCCGTCGGATTGCCTTCGCATATGATGCCGTTCGCGGGGGCCGTGCCCAGCCGTGCAATCTGGGCGGCGGTGAGTTGACGCCGCGCGGCCCGCCCGCAATCGACCGAGGCGTTGAGATAGGAGAACCGCCCCGCGCCGATCGCCGCGCCCGGAGTCGTCACCGGGCGAACCAGCGCGACATTGGGCGTGGCGATCATGCCATTCACCGAACCATCGACATTGATGCCGTTCCAGTTGTTGTTCTTCATGCAGGCGCCGCCCGCGTTGCAGATCCGGCTCCAGTCGGTGGTGTTGAACGGATAGTCGCGGTCGCGCGCCCAGAGCGGGTTCTGCTTCAGATATTCGCCGCCGATATAGAAGTTGAAGCCCTGCTCGTTGAGGTCGCCATAGCCCCAGGTCAGGTCGGCGCGCTGCTCGCCCGCGTCACCGCGCTGCGAGATGCCGGCCGAGACATTGGCGTGCAGCCCCTTGATCTCCTTCTTGGTGATCACGTTGATCACGCCGGCCACCGCGTCGGCGCCATAGGTCGAGGAGGCGCCGTCCTTCAGCACGTCGATCCGCTCGATGATCGCGTTCGGGATGGTATTCATGTCGACGAAGTTGCGCTGGCCGTCGTCCGCGAGCGGATAGGGCGCCATGCGCAGGCCGTCGAAGATGGTCAGCGTGGCCTGCACGGTGAGGCCGCGCAGCGAGATCGCGCTGGCGCCCGCGGCGAAATTGGCGCTTGCGTTCCAGCCCTGGGTGATCGTGCCGGCATTGCCCGCCGACAGGCGCTGCAGCGCTTCGGTGACGGTGTTCAGGCCGCGCTGCTCCAGCGTCTCGGCCGAGAGCACGGTCACCGGCGACGGCGTCTCCGTGTCGGTGCGCCGGATCAGCGAGCCGGTGACGACGATCGAGTCGCCGGTTTCCACTGCCGGCGCTTCGCCGGGATTTGCCTGGGTGCCGGACGGGCTGGAAGTGCCCCGGTCCTGTGCCAGCGCGGCGGGCGCCTGGGCGGCGCCGAGCGCGAGCGCCGAAAGCGCGGCCGTGGCGCGCAATATGTTACTGAAGTGCACGAAGTTACCCCTTTCAAGTCCGCGGCCCTTTTGGGCCTGCCGATGGGCAACTATGCCGTGCTATCCGATCGCCGTGCGTAAGCTCTTCGAAAGCAAAGCGTAAATTTTCTGAAAAGACATCCCTAGGCGATAGCCTCGCATGGGCGCGTATCATCGCCCTTCATCGCGCCGCCATATCGGCGGGATGGCACGGCATTTTCGGAAACGCGCCCGATCGGGCGCCGATGTCAGCCGGGCGAGCCTCGGCCGGAGCCGGCCTTCCGGGGCAAGGGCTCGAGGCGCCGGTGCAGCAGCTTCTCGACCAGTCCGCGATAATAGCCGGCGAGCTCCGGCTCGTCGCCGATGATCTCGAGGGCGCGGACGATCGGCACCCATCCGTTCGCGCCGTTGACGAAGATGGCCGCCCCCGTGCGCCGATCGGGCGAGAAATAGACGAGATCGGTCTCGCCTTCGTCATTGCCCGTGTGCTGGAGCACGGTGTGGCGACCGTAGCGCTGCACCTGCCATCCAAAGGAATAGCCATAGCGATCCGGGCAGCGGCGCGTGAAGCGGAGCTCGCAGCCATAGCGCGCGTCGCCGGCGAGCGGAGTCACGATCCGCTCGCGGATAGCGCGCGTCTCCGATCCCCGCCGCGATGCCGCGATCAGGCGCTCGAGAAACGCGCCATAGGCGTCGGGCGTCGCGATCAGGTCATAGGCGGCGCCCAGCCCGCTCCCCTCCCGGAGCCCCGGATACAGCGATGCCATGTCGAGGAACCGGCCGTCCGCGCCCATGGGCAGCGCAAGCCGCCCCGCGGTCCAGCCCGGCAGCTCGCCCACCGCCATATGCGTGATGGCCCAGGGGCGCAGCAGGGTTTCCGCGGTGAGCGCCCGCAACGTCATGCCCGTCTTCGCCTGGGCATAGCGCGCGGCGAGCTCGATGCCCGCGCCCGAATAGCGATAGCGGGTGCCGGGCGCCCAGTCGAAGGCGAGCCTGCCTTCGGGATAATCGTCGGCCCAGTTGCGCAGCCCCGAGCGATGCGAGAGCAGAATGCGCGTGGTGAGCAGCCTGTAGCGCGGATCGCCGGCGAGGTCCGGCGACGCGACATGGGCGGCGATCGGCTCGTCCAGGTCGATCCGGCGCGCCGCCGCCAGCGCGAGCAGAGTCTCCGCCGTGACCGTCTTCGCGATCGACGCGGTGTTGAACGCGGTGTCCGCGCTGATCGGCACGCCCGGCGCCTGCTCGCCATAGTGGCCCGACCAGATCAGGCGGCCGTCGCGGACCACCGCGATGCCGATGCCGCCGATCTTCTCCGCCCGCACGATTTCCGGCATCCGCCGCGCCATCGCGGCATCGAGCCTGGCGGCGGCCGGAGTCACGTCCCTGGCCGCCAGGGGCTGGGCCGCGAAACCGGCAATCGCGAGAGCGGGGATCGCCCGCCGAACCATCCAATGCTTCATATGCTGCATGTGCCGCCCCTCATTTGCGCGGATAGGGGCCGGCTCCCGTGGCCGGCGGCGGTGCCTGCATCGCGGTCATCACGCTCAGGCACAAGTCGAACATCCGCGCGCCCGCTGCTTCCGTGGCGATATTGCTCATCGCCACCACGGCCCGGCCCGTCCCCGGCTCCACCATCATCCCGGTCGTGAACCCCACATCCTGCCCCATGTGAAAGGCGATGGCGCGCCCTTCGACCCGCAGCAGGAACCATCCCAGGCCGATCGCGGGCTCCCACTGCGCCCGGTCCGGACGATCGACAACAGCGCTGGGCCGCAGCATCGCCGCGATACCGGCATCGGAGAGCAGCCGCCGCATGCCGTGCCCCGGCGGCGCCGCCCAATAGCGCGCCCAGCGCAGCATGTCGGCCGCATCGGCATAGAGCGTCGAGCTGCCCGCATGGACGCGGTTATAGGGGAAGACCGCGCTCACCCGCACCTGCCCGCCCTCCGCCATGTGCGGCGCGGAGAGACGGCGGCGATCGACTTCGGCGAGCAGCAAGCTGTGCCGCATACCGAGCGGCGCCAGCACGTGCCGGCGCACATAATGTTCGAACGGCATGCCGCTGACCTTGGCGATCACGTCGCCAAGCACGTCATAGCCAAGGTTGCTGTAATGCACCGCCGCGCCGGGATCGCTCACCAGCTTCAGCCCGGTAAGGCCGCGCACCCACTGCTCGAGCGCCGCGTCGGAAGTCTGCGGGCGCTCCCATTCATAGTCCTCGACATCGGGCAGCCCCGAGCTGTGGTTGAGCATCTGCCGGATCGTGACCCGCCCGAAGCGGGGATCGGCGAGACGGAAATAGGGCAGATAGCGGGTGGGCGAGGCGTCCAGGTCGAGCCGCCCCTGCTCGGCCAGCTGCAATATCGCCGCGGCGACGAAGGGCTTGGTCACCGAGGCCATGTGGAAGACCGTGCGCCGGTCGACCGGCACGCCGGTGGCGATGCTGGCGGTGCCGGCGGCGGCGATGTGCGAGCGACCGTCGCCATCGCTCCAGCCGATCACCATGCCCGGCGCGCCGGTGGCGCGGAGATATTCCGCCGCGGCGTCACGGCGATGCGGCACGGAAGCGGCGGTCGTGGCGCAGCCGGCCGTCAGCAGCAACAATCCGGACAGCAGCGTGCGAAGCATCAGGCCAGCCGCTGCGCCGCGAAGAAGGCATCACGGTTCAGCTGCAGATCGACGCTGTCGCACCATTCCGCCCCAACGAGCAGGGTCCGCTCGCGCCTGCCGGTCTCGCGGAAGCCGAGCCGGTCCAGCAGGCGCAGGCACGCGGCATTGCGCGGATCGACATCGGCGGTCACCGCGGGCAGCCCGTGCAGTTCGAACCCCCGTGCGAGCACGGCGCCAAGCGCCTCCGTGGCGAATCCGCGGCCCCAGCTCAGCGGGTGCAGGATCAGGCCGATCTCCGGGAACCGGTAGAAGCCGGCCTTGCCGATCACCGCGCCGTCATGCTCGACGACGAAATCCTCGCCTTGGCCCGGTGGGATGGCGAGCATGTCCGCCAGCCATTCCCTCGACTCGCCAATGGCCGAATGGGGCGGGTGCGACCAATAGGCCGTCGCCACCGGATCGCCCAGTATCGCGTGCATCGCGGCCAGGTCCCCGGCGCGCGCCGGCCGTAGCGTCAGTCGGGTGGTGTATAGCGTCCCGGCCGGGCCCGGTCCTGCATTCGCAAACGTCACTTGCCCTCCGCATAGCGCGCCACCCATTCGGGCGGCTCCTGCTCCTTGCTGCCATCGACCTTCACCTGGCGCTCGTTCGCCCAGCGATAGCCCCACATCGGGCCGTATTTCGTCGCGACGCGCGGCGACTCCCGATAGGCCGGGTCCGACTGCGCCTCGTCCAGCGAGACGAAGCGATAGCCCTGCTGGCGAACCAGGCGCAACAGCCGGTCCAGCGTCGCCGCGTTCAGCCGGTTGAGGTGCAGCAACAGGATCGCGGGCGGCTCATAGCCGAGCACGGTGCGGTCGAGCGCGGCATAATAGGCGATCTGGGTCCGGCTGTGCGCGAGATAGGCTTCCTCGATACGCCGGCGCATCCAGTCGTCCGCGCCCGCGAGCGCACGCTCATAGGCCTGGTCGAACACATAGTCGGACGTATCGATCGTCGCGGCGGCCAGCCGATAGCCCCGGCCCGCGAGCAGCGCCTCCGCGGCCTGCCGCTTCTCCGCCGTGTCGCCGACATGATTGTAGGGGAAGCGGAAGAACCGGAGCTTGCGGCCCGCCGCCTCGGCCATCGGCCGGATCGTCGCCTCGCCATCGGCCACCTCGCGGCCGATGCCGTCAACGTCCAGTCGGTTGCTGTCGGCATGGGTGGCACCGTGATTGCCGAGCTCCAGCAGGCCGCGGTTCCATTCGCGGAGCAAGTCGGGGCCCGCATCGCCCAGGGCACGCACGTGCTGCTCGGTGACGAAGCCGGTTGCCGGCACGCGCTGCCGCTTCAGCACCGTCACGATGGCGCGATTGGCGTCGGCGGCGGCGCGCTTCCCGCCGGCCTCGGGAGCCGAGGCGTGGACATAGGGCAAGTCGTCAAAGGTGATCGCCACCCGGCGCCCGGCGGCGGGCGGCGCGGCCTGTTGCTGCGCTTGCGCGGGATGGAGCATGGCCGGCAGCAGCAGCGTCGCCGCCAGGATTCCGCTTCCCCGGCGCGCCCGGCGCCACGGACCCGTCTTCATCGATGCACCCTCCTCGTCCTCATCCGCATCTCCGCGCGCGCACCGGCCGACGCCGCCGTCCGGACCCAAGATTGCGTGAACATTGCGCCGGCGCCTTCGCCGCTCAGTTCAGGAAGCGGACCGTGGACCGCTCGACCGTCCTGCCCTTCTCCTCGGCCTCGGTCCGCATCACGCCCAGCCCGGGCACGAAGAACTCGACGAGCTCGTACCGCATCGGGATCGCGATCCCGATGACGCGGAACGACACGTTGAGCGTCGAGCGGATGACGAACGCCTGCTTGCGCCCCTGCGGCGTGTCGATCGTCTCGAATGCGCGCACGCGCCGGTCGGAGAGGTTGAACCTGACCTTCATGGCCCTGCCCCTGGTCTCGCCGTCCAGATCGAAATCCACTCGCGATTCCAGGGCATCGCCCACCCGCATGCCGCCGGGATAGCGGAGCAGGACGGGGCGGCGCGACGACAGCGCCTCCTTCTGGCTCGGCAGGCTTCCGGTGAGGTCGAGCAGCAGGTCGCCATTCTCGCAGCGCGCCTCGCTCGTCGTTACAGGCTCACGCGTGTCGAGGCTGCGGGTCGTGAGCAGCGCCGTGGCCGATCGCGGCGTGACCTGCCCTGCCTGCACGGTCATCAGCTTGCGGTTCTTGACCGATCCCCCCGCGTCCAGGGTGACCGTCTCGATCCGGCGGCCGTTGGCGAAATAATAATAGCCGGCGCAATCCACGGGCGCGCCGGGGCCGGCGGCCGCGCTCAGCGCCGCGGCCAGAAGCGGAAATAACATCGCGGTCTCCGTCTCGTCGGCGTCAGGTGCAGGGGTAGCTGCGGCCGTCATCGGCGCGATAGGTGTCGCTGCCCTCGTCGTAGTTGCCGTAGCGCTCGAGGCAGTAGCGCCGGCGCTCCCGGGCCTTCTTCTTCTTGCCGTCACTGGCGAGCGCGACGATCAGCCCGCCGACCAGCGCGGTGCCGATGACGCCGGTCACGACGCCCTTGGTCCGGGCATCGTCGCGCCGCTTGCGCTCCGCTTCGCGCCGCCAGCGATCCTCGCGCTCGCGTTCCCAGCGCGAGCGGTCCCGCTCGCAATGGATCCGGTCGCGGCCGTCGCGCCAGTCGCAACGCGGCCGGTCCCACCCGCCATCGCCATGCCAGTCGCCGCGGCGCTCCTCCTGCCCCGCGCCCGCCGGCATGCCGGCGGCGGGCAGCCCGACCGCCAGATAGGCGGCAGCACCCAGCGCCAGGGCCGTTCGGCCAAGTCTCGCCATCATTCCATGCACTCCTCGACACGCACCCTTGCCGGGCGCGGTGCGAGTAAAGCGGATCGACATTGCGCCAGTCTGGCGCGGCCCCGGTCAGCAGCCGAGCTCGGGGTTCCGATAGCTGTCGATCCGCCAGCCCGCGGAGGTCCGATGGGCATAGAAGGTGTAGAAGCAGCGCTTCTCCTCGGTGGTCGTCGGCGCATATTCGGTCCGCCGCCGGCCGCGCTCGTAGGTGGTCGTCTCGCTGCCGCCGCTGGTGGTCGTCTCGACCTCCATCCACTGATAGGCGCGGCGTCCGTCGGGAAGATCGCGGACGTCGACCGGCGGGCCGTAGCGCGCCATCACCGCCTCGGGCGGGCGGCCGACATAGCCGCGCATGATGTCGGCCGAGCATCCCGGCAGCGCCACCGCCAATGCAAGCCAGCCGGCGCCATGCGCCGCCCGCCGGAAAGCGGGAACGAAGAAACGGAACGGCATGCGCATTCTCCGGAAGCCTGATCGCTCGCGTGCGATCTCCCGCCCGAAGCTTGCGTCAACCTTGCGTGCTCTCGACGAATTCGAGCCGCATGATCGTTCCGCCGGCCGGCGCCTCCAGCGCGCAGGCCGTGCCGCCGTGCAGCGTCATGACCTGGCGGACGAGATTCAGCCCAAGGCCCGAGCCCGTGCCGCGCGCGCGCAGCCGGTGGAACGGGTCGAACACCCGGTCGCGCTCTTCCGCGGGAATGCCGGGACCGTCATCCTCGACTTCGATGGCCGTGCCCCGGATGCGCAGGAGCACGTTCCGCCCGCCATGATCGATCGCGTTCTGGATGAGGTTCGCCAGCACGCGCTCGATGGCGGCGGGATCCCCCCGCACCGGCCGGCCGCCCAGATCAGCGACTTCGAGATCGCCGCCGCCCGTGATCACCAGCGGGGCGATATCGGCGGCGACGCCGCGCGCGATATGGCCGAGATCCACCCCCTCGCGGAGCGGGGCGAAGCGCTCGAGCCGCTGCAGATCGAGCAGCTGCTCCGCCAGCGTCGCCAGGCGCGCGACGTCGCGCTGCAGCCGCGCCGCCAGGGGGATGTCGGCCGAAGCCTCGATCTTCGCCTGCAATATCGCAATGGGCGTACGCAATTCGTGCGCCGCGTCGACGATGAAGCGCTGCTGCCGGTCATAGCCTTCATCGAGCCGGCGAAGCGCGCCGTTCATCGACTCGACCAGCGGCACCACCTCCGCCGGAAGCCCTTCGGGCGACAGCCGGGTACCCCGCCGATCCGTGTCTATCCGTCCCGCTTGCCGAGCGGCGATGGAGAGCCGCCGGAAGGCGCGGCGAATGATCAGCGGCGTGATGATCACCGTGATCAGCGCCAGCAGGCTCAGCACCGGGATCATCATCAGGTTCGACAGGAACAGCACGACGAAGGTCATGCTGAACAGCCCGCCCTTGCCGATCACGGTGAACTCGCCCGCGGGCCCGGCGGCGCGGCGCACCACCGCGATGTCGCGGAACGGCGGGGACGTGTCCCGGATGTCGGCGAAGGTGATGCGGTCGAGATTGCGCGCGATCGGCTGGTAGAGCGAGGGAACCTCACCGAAGGTGACGAACTCGCCGCGATCGCTCCGCGCCACGAACCAGAGGCCGGGCGTGGTCGCCCGCAGGTCGGCGAGCTCCTTCGTCTCCGCCAGGTGAAGCCGGCCATCGGCGCCGCGCTGGATCGACCGCGCCGCCACTTCGGTGAACTGGGGATCGATCAGCGCACCGCCCTCGTCGGCGCGGATCAGATAGCCGACGAGCGCCGCGCTGAAGACGAGCAGTATCGAGATCTGGAAGGCGAGCAGCCGGACGATCAGCTGGCGTTTGAGCGATACCGGCCGCGATGCGTTCATGGGCAATGGCGCAGCAGATAGCCGACGCCGCGGATGGTATGGATCTGAACCTCGGCATCGGCTTCGGAAAGCCGCCTGCGCAGGCGCGAGATATGCGAATCGAGCGTGTTCGACTGGATCTCGTCATCGAAACCGTAGACGGCATCCTCGAGCGCGGTACGCAGCACCGTGCGCCCCCGCCGCCGCATCAGTGCCGCGAGCACGCGCAACTCGCGGCGGGGCAGATCGAGCCGCTCGCCGCGCACCAGCGCCTCGTCATGCGCCATGTCATAGACCAGCTCGCCCACCTGCACCTCATGGAGCGGCAGCGCGGCCGGCCGCCGCCGGATCGCACGGATGCGGGCGAGCAGCTCCTCCATCGCGAACGGCTTGGCGAGATAGTCGTCGGCACCGAGATCGAGCCCCAGGACGCGATCCTCCACCTCGGCGCGCGCGGTTATCACGATCACCGGAATGCCGGGTATCCAGTGCCGGAGCTCCGCGATCGCCTCGACGCCGTCCCCGTCGGGGAGCGCGCGGTCGAGCAGAACCGCATCGCTATTGGCGAGCCGGGCCGCCTCGCGCAGATCGGCAAGGCCGGTGACGTGATCGACGACATAGCCTTCGCGCTCCAGCACGGTCCGCATCGCGCCCGCCAACTCGGCCTCGTCCTCGACCAGCAATATACGCACTACACTTCTTCCTGCTTCCGCCTGGCCGGCCGACGACATGCCGGGTTTGCCATCGAAGCCGCTGGGCGCCAAGCGCCAGACGGGGGTGAGGACGGGCGGCCGGATGGCCGCCCGTCCTCGGGTTGAGAACAGACGGTCTCTCCTCCGTCCATCCTCGGGGCACGTTAGAAGCCGACCGACAGGCCCAGCCGGATATTCGAGGAGGTCAGCCCGTCGCGATAGTTCGCGCGATCATATTCCGCCCGCGCATATACGCCCGGGCTGACACCGGCCTCGATGCCGGCGCCCCACAGAAAGCCCTTCTCGGTCAGGTTGGTGCGGATGTCCTTGAGGTTGGCGGCCCGGAAATCCGTCGTCTCGCGCACGCGCAGCCAGCTATAGCCGGCCCGGCCATACAGCAGGACGTTCGGCGCCGGCAGGATCCCCGCGCGGCCCGAGGCGTCCCAGGTCCAGCCCGGCTTCAGCGCATAATCGCCCGTGGGGCTCGCCGCGGTCAGGGTCTTGCCGCCCCGTCCGATCCCGGCCTCGGCGCCGATCACCAGCAGATCGCCGAGCTGCGCGTCATAGCCGATATGGCCGCGATAGCCGATGCCACCCTTGCTCTGGTCGATGCGCGAAGCGATCCGCGGCAGGGAATAGTCGCCGTCCTGCCAGCGATAGTCGACCGAAACGCCGACCTTGACGCCGCCGAATGTCGCATCGCCTCCCGATTGCGCAAGGGCGGTCCCCGGCAATGCCGCCAAGACGCCGATCAGTACACAGATACGCTTCATCGAATTTCCCTCCGGTCTCACACGGACCGCCCTTTCCGACGGTCCTGCACCCGGTTGGGCGAGGAACCTTGCCTCAGCATTGCGCCGCTGAATCCGCCGAAATATCCCGCCCCTGCCCCTCCATCCGCAGCCGATATCCGACGCCGCGGACCGTCTCGATGCCGATATTGCGGCCGGTCGCGCGGTCGAGCTTCAAGCGCAGGTTGCTCATATGGACGTCGATGCTCCGGTCATAGGGATGGCGCGAGCGCCCCAGCACCGCGAGGCAGAGCGCGTCCCTGGTGGAGACGGTGTCGCCGCCGTGCATCAGCAGTTCGAGCAGGTTGAACTCGGTCGCGGTCAGGACGACCTGCTGATCCCCCCAGAGCGTGGCGCGGCGGGCCCGGTCGAGCCGCAGCCGGCCGGCCGAGATCATCGGCTGGGCCGGCGCGTCGCGGGTACGGCGCAGCACGGCACGGAGCCGGGCGAGGAGCTCGCGCGGGAAACAGGGCTTCGCCAGATAATCGTCGGCGCCGAGCTCCAGGCCGATGACCCGCTCGACATCGTCATCGCCCCGCGCGGTCAGCATCACGACGGCGACGGCACTGCGGGCCCGGACGCGGCGGAGCACTTCGATGCCGTCGATCCCCGGCAGCATCACGTCGAGAAGCACCAGGGCGAACCTGCCGGACAACGCGAGATCGACGCCTTCCTCCCCCGTCGCGCTGGCCGTCACCCGAAAGCCCTGCGGAAGCAGATAGTCGCCCATCAGGGCGCCCAGCTGAACATCGTCGTCGATCAGCAATATCTCGATCATGTCGGCCCGGCACATCTCGGAAGCCCCCTCCCAGACCGGAGGTCAGGCAGCCGCGGCGCGCGCGATCGGGGCGGCGCCGCCGGGCGCCGCGGAGTCAGCAAGACGCAATTTCATACACCCATCACCATCTGCCGGATCAACCGAACGGATTGCCCCGCAAGGTTGCGCGAACCTTGCGGCGACGGGCCCTATTCCGCGTCGCCGCCGGTCAGCGCCGCGCGCAGCCGCAGGACCTGATCGTTCAGCGCGACCATCTGGGGCACGCTCAGCCGCGAATTGGCAAGCAGCGCATCGGTGAGGCACGAAGCGCGGCTCCGCAGCGCCCGGCCCTTCGGCTGCAGGAACACCTGCACCTGGCGCTCGTCCTTCGGATTGCGCTTGCGCGCCACGAAGCCCGCGGTCTCCAGCCGCTTCATGAGCGGGGTTATCGTGCTCGGCTCGAGCGCCAGCCGGTCCGCAATGGCCGAGATGGTCTGGCCGTCGCGCTCCCACAATGTGCTCAGCACCAGATATTGCGGATAGGTCACGCCCAGCGAATCGAGCATCGGCTTGTAGAGCCGGTTGATCGCGATCGAAGTGGAGTAGAGCGAGAAGCAGAGCTGCGCGTCGAGCGGCAGCGGCTCGCCGATGGGAGTGGTCACGACAATCCTCGCTTTTGAATCATGAGCTTACGACAAAATACATATCGCGATAAATTTCTTCTGGACAAGAGGGCGGAATAGGTGCAGTTAATGTTTATCGCGATAACGAATGTCGCGACAAACTTTGGAAAGGAGACCTCAGATGACCAAGTCCAAGATGCTGCTCGCCGCCGCCGCCACCCTCGCTCTCGGCACGGTTCCCGCCTCGGCCCAGGAAAAGGCCGCCACCCCCGTCAAGTCGGTCGTGCTGGTGCATGGCGGGTTCGTCGACGGCTCCGGCTGGATGGACGTCTACAAGATCCTGAAGAAGGACGGCTATGACGTCACCATCGTCCAGAACCCGACCAATTCGCTCGCCGACGATGTCGCGGTGACCCGGCGCGCGATCGCCGCCGCCAAGGGCCAGGTGATCCTGGTCGGCCACAGCTATGGCGGCGTGGTCGTCTCGGAAGCGGGCACCGATCCCAAGGTCGCCGGCGTGGTCTACATCGCCGCCTTCGCGCCGGACAAGGGCGAGTCGGTCTCGTCGCTGATCGCCAACCCCGCTCCCGGTGCTCCGGTGCCGCCGATCCTGCCGCCCCAGGACGGCTATCTGTTCCTCGACAAGGCCAGGTTCGCCGCCGCCTTCGCCGCCGACGTGAAGCCCGATGTCGCCGGGTTCATGGCGGACTCGCAGGTTCCCTGGGGTGTCGAGGCGCTGCAGGGCGCAGTCACCGTCCCGGCCTGGCGGGTGAAGCCGAGCTGGTATCTTGTCGCCAGCGACGACCACATGATCCCGCCGGCGGCGCAGCGCCAGATGGCGGCGCGGGCCGGGGCGCATGTCAGCGAAGTCGCGGGCAGCCATGCGGTCTATGTCTCGAAGCCGGCCGCCGTCGCCGCGGTCATCGAAGCGGCCGCGAAGGGCACGAAATAAGCCGCTTCCCCCCGCCGCCGCCGGATGCCGGGCCTCGATCGAGGTCCGGCGTTCGGCGTTTCAGCGGCGGAGCAGCCAGGTGAGCGCGCTCTCGGCGCGCGCGAAGATGCGCAGATAGGGCTGGGTCATCTCGCGGCGCACCTGCATCCGGGTGATCGCGCTCTCGGTGACGACCGCGATGCGGCTCGCCTGGGGAAAGCCGGCAAAGTGGCGGCGAAAGGCGCGCACCGCCTCCTGCGCCTGCACCCCGCTGCGGCGCATGTCCATGCGCAGGAGATAGCCCGGCACGAAACCCTCGGCATCGAACTGGTCGCGCAGCTTGCGGGCATAATCGCCGACCCGATCGGGCTCGAACATGGCGAGCCACTCGATATCGAGCAGATTCAATTCCTTGCGAAAGGTCACGCGGTACATCGCGGCCGCTCTCGCAGCCAAAGGTTAACGGCTGGTCGCCGTCACTCCTCGATCTTGACGAAGAAGCGGTCGATCACTTCGCGCGCCAGCCGCGCGGGGCGGAGCGTCTGCGCGTCGAGGCAGCACCAGCTCGACTTGACCTCGGCCAGCACTTCGCCGCCACGGCGGATCACCGTCTCGTAAAAGGCCCGGGCGCCCTGGACCTTCTCGAGCAGCACGGTGGCGACGACATCGTCCTCGAGAAAGGCCGGCTTGCGATAGGTGATCTCGTGCTTGAGCGCGACCCAGAGATGCTCGGCCACCGCCTCGACCGGCGCCAGCGCCTGCCAATGGCTAATCACGGCCTCCTGCACCCATTTGAGGTACGAAGCATTGTTCACATGCCCCATGAAGTCGATATCGTCCTGAGCGACATCGATCGGAAACTCATAGGGAAGCGCGGTGCCGGACATATTCCCGCATCATAGGGTGAATCGGGTTTCGAAGCGACTAAAATCCCTGAAATCCCGGGGTTTCGAGGAACCGACGGATGCCGTAGCGTCACCCCGGCACGACGAGGCCAACCCATACGCCCGCGCGCCAGATTGGCCTTACCACTTGACTTGGACACGGCGGGCAAACATCGTCCGGGCATATCGCGGTGACAGCGGTAGCAGAGAGGAGACAAGATGAAACTGAAGCTTGCCGCCGCCGCCCTGGCCGGAGCCGCGCTCGCCACCAGCCCGAGCGGCATGGCCCGCCCCGTGGCGCCCGCCGCCGCCGCGCCCGCCGCCGCGCTGCCGAGCCGCGCGCAGGTGATGGCGTCGATGGAGCGCGTCGCCGACTGGCAGCTCACTCATCTCGACGACCTCAGCTACATGCCCGCCGCCCGGCCGAGCACCAAGCGCGCCCGCGACTGGCAGCAGGCGACCTTCTGGGTGGCGCTCACCCATCTCGCCGATCGCTCGGACAGCGTGCGCTACAAGGACGCGATCTTCTCCAAGGGCCGCGAGGAAGGGTGGAAGCTCGGCGACCGGCTCTACCATGCCGATGACCACATCATCGGCGCCGCCTGGATCTGGGCCGCGCGCAAGGGTGCCGGGGCCGCGGCGCTCGCGCCCATGCGGGCAAGCTTCGACCGGATCCTCGCCGAGCCCAAGACCAACGACCTCAAGTTCATCGCGCCCGAGCCCGGCGCCGGCGACCCGGGCTGCACTACCCGCTGGTGCTGGTGCGACGCGCTGTTCATGGCGCCGCCAACGCTCTGGGCACTCTCGAAGGACACCCGCCAGGGCCGCTATGCCGCCTTCGCCGACAAGGAATATCGCGCGACCACGGATTATCTGTTCGACAAGGGTGCGCATCTCTATTTCCGCGACAGCCGCTTCTTCGACCAGCGCGGTGCCCATGGCGAGAAGCTGTTCTGGAGCCGGGGCAATGGCTGGGTGTTCTCCGGCCTCGCCCGGATGATCCCCGAAATCCCGGCCAAGGATCCGCGCCGTCCCTATTATATCAAGCTGTTCAAGGAGATGGCGGCGAAGCTGGTGACGCTCCAGCGCGGCAATGGCTATTGGCCGCCCTCGCTGCTCGCCGATCCCGACCGCTCGCAGGACGAATCGAGCGGTACCGGCTTCTACGTCCATGGCCTGGCCTGGGGCATCAAGGCCGGCCTGCTCGACCGCAAGACCTATCTGCCGGCGGTGACCAAGGGCTGGGCCGCGCTCGAGCACGCCGTTCAGCCGAGCGGCATGCTGGGCTGGGTACAGCAGGTGAGCGACCGGCCCGATGTGGTGAAGGCCGAGGACGCGCAATTCTATGGCACCGGCGCCTATCTGCTGGCCGGCGCCGCGGTCTATGATCTGACGAGGTAAGGAAGAAGCATGAAGCACGCCCTCTGGCTCCTCGCCGCGCCGCTGCTGATCGCCGCCGGGCAGGACAGCGCCCCGCCCGCGCCGCTGGCGACGCTCAACGTCCGCCAGGCCGATGGCGGCTACAAGCTGGTCGACCGGATCGACGTGCCCGCGGATCACAGGATCCATGACGGGCTGATCGCGATGGAGGGCCCGGGCTGGGAAAGCGACCGGATCGCCTATCGCCTGTACCTCGACGAGCGCAACGTGCCCGACATCTACGGCAAGAAGCTGCCCGGCAACGTGCTGCCGACAATCGGCATGGGCAAGGACGACTATCATTCGATGGCGCCCTGGGGGCAGGACATCTTCCAGGTCGACCAGTCGCTCGGCATGGGCGGGATCGGCGTGCTGCGCGGCGGCGTGGCGACCCAGCTCGGCAAGGCGAAGATCAGCGCGCGGGTGTTCAACAATGATCGCTCGGCGACGGTGCTGGTGACCAATACCGGCTTTCCGGGCGATGGCGGGCCGGCGGATCTATCCACCACCTACCGCATCTTCGCCGGCTCGCGCCTCACCAATGTCGAGGCGCGGGTGAACGGCAATGTGCCGGCGATGATCGCCGGGCTGACGCTGCACGACGGAGTGACCAGGATCGACAGCCCGAAGCGCGGCAAATGGCGCTATTTCGCCACCTGGGGCCGGCAGAGCCTGGCCAAGGACGATCTGGGCATCGCCCTGTTCTATCCGGCCGACGAGGCAGCGGCGACGGGAAGCGACGGCAAGTCGCTCTATGTGCGGTTCTGCGATCCGCGGAACCTGCGCTACGCGTTCGGCGCGGCCTGGGTGGAAGAGCCGGGCGCGCCGCAGACCGAGCGCGAGTTCCGGAAATGGCTGGACGATACCGCGGCCGAGCTGGCCCGCCAGCCCTTCGTGGTGAGCACGGCCCAGAAGACCTGCCCGGCGAAATAGGGGGCTCCCCGGCGATAGTGCGTCTCTCCTTCTCCCCGCAAGCGGGGAGAAGGTGGCGAGGCGAGGCCGAAGCCGGAAGAGGGGCAGGTGCGCCGCGCCATCGATACGCCCCTCTCCCCGGCCCTCTCCCCGCAAGCGGGGAGAGGGAGAAGGCTGATACGCCGCTGGCCCGCCAAGCCGGTCAGCCCGGATTCTTCCCCTCGCCCACCGCAGGCGCCGCGCCGAAATAGCGCTTCAGCTCGGTTTCCGGCGCGAGCGGATAGCCGTCGCCCCAGGCGCCCCGCGCGCGCCGCATCAGCTCGTCGAGCTCGCCGGCGTCGGGGCGCAGCTCGGGCATCGGCCAGCTGTCGACCTTGCGATAATAGGGCTTCAGGAAATCGGTGGCGCCCTTCAGGCTCTTGGCGCCATCGGCATAGTTCCACACGTCCACGCCCACGCACTTGGCCATATCGGCCACGTCATAGGCGGCGAACAGCGCGTAGACCGAATAATGGAGGCTGCGCGTGCGGGCGAGCTCGAGCGGCATCTTGCCCTCGGCCGTGATCTGCGGCGAGATGCGCTTCTTGCCAAAGGCCTCGGCCACCGCCTTGGTCATCTCCGGCCGCCGGGCGAACAGTGCGAACTGCGAAGTCTGCGCGTCGAACCACATGCCGTGATTGTTCTTGGCGGCATTCTCCGCCTTGCCGTTCCGGCTCGTCTGCATCCAGTCGAGATAGTCGGAGAACCATTTCTCCAGCCCCTTCTGCTCTTCGGCGGTGAGCCGGGCCGAGGGGCCGATCAGCCCGATGCCGTCGACCACCCGCTCGAGCCGCGAGGTATCGAGCACGCCCTCGGCACGGCCCTCCTCGCGCCCGGGCACGGCCTGGGCATAGTTCATATTGGGGTTCATCCGCGTTTCCGGGTTGAGGAACCAGGTGCGCACCAGGCTCGCGGCGCGCCCGGCATAGCGCGGATTGTCCGAGAAATAATAAGCGAGGCTCAGCGTCTCGACGTCCGAGCTCATGCCCTCCAGGTCGGTGACGTCGAACTTGTCGGTGTTGCGGTCCGGATTGATCTCGCCGTCCTTGCGCATGTACGGCACGCCGCCCGGCTTGCTGGGATCCGGCCACCAATAGGGCGCGAGGCTGATATAGTCGTGCCGATCGCGCGAGGGCGGGATCGTGCGCTTGTCGACCACCGTATAGAGCGGCCGCTTCATCGCCGCCTCGGCCCGCGCGATCAGCGCGTCATAGGCCGCCTTCACCGCCGGGTCGGTCTGGATCGCGGCCTTGAGCCGCATCATCGCGTCCGGCGCCAAGAAAAAGGTCCTGCGTCCGCCGAACGACGCGGAATATCCTTCCGCGCCGGCGCAGACCGGCTGCTGGGTATTTAGGCCAGGGGAGGCGATCCCGGCATGGGAGGCAGCCTGCGGCACGAGCGCCGCAGCCAGGACAAGGAGAAGAGAGGAGCTGCGGCGCATCGGAGGTTCCTTTCGCGGGCTCAGTAGCGGATCCGGACGCCGAAATAATATTGCGGCCCGCTCTCGCTCACTTCGGCGATCGAGTCATAGCCGCCCTTGTAGAACACGTCCTTGGTGTTGGTGACGTTGAGCGCCTGCAGCTTGAGCTGGACGTTCTTGGTCACGTCATACTGGACCGAAAGGTTCAGATAGCCCGCATCCTGCACGCCGCGGTTCGTGCCGCTGTTCGGCTTGTAGTAATGCGAACGATAGCGATACATCGCGCGCAGCGAAAAACCCTTGCGCTCCCAATAGACCGTGCCGTTGGCGACATATTTGGAGAGGCCGATCAGGTTCTCGGGATCGAGATAGGGCGCCAGTGCCGAGGTATCCGGATACTGGAAGTTCGCCAGGGCGATGTTGACCGAGCCGTTGATGCCGAAGCCGCTGAGGATGCCCGGCAGCCAGGTGAAGGCATGGCTGCCGGTGAACTCCACGCCATAGAGATGGCGCATCTCGGGATCGTTGGCGGGCGCGATCAGGTTGACATTGTAGCTCTGCTGGGTCGGCGCGCCATTATCCACCTGGGTGGTGACCGAGATCGTCGTCGGGATGCCCGCCGAACGCGAGATCACCGATCCGCGCAGCCACTTGTAATAGCCGGCGATCGAGAAGAGCGTGTCGCGGCTCGGATAGAATTCCAGGCTCAGATCCGCGTTCCAGGCGCGCATCGGCTTGAGGTTCGGGTTGCCGCTGGTCGGGTTGAAGGTGACGCTCGACGCGCCGCCCGAGCCCGAGGTCGGGTTGAGATTGATACCCGCGCCGAAGCTCTCGATCGGCGAGCGCGACAGGGCGCGATAGCCGGCGGCGCGCAGCTTGATCTTGCTCGACAGGTCGAAGGCAAGGTTCAGGCTGGGCAGCCAATATTCATATTCGCCCTTGAGCGTGTCGGTCTGGATCGTGCCGTTGGGATCGGCGGCGACGGTGTAATTGTCCGACGCGGTGTCGATCGTCACCTTGAACGGCAGGCGGAAGCCGACCGAGGTGATGCTGGTCTTCACATAGCGCAGGCCGATATTGCCGCTGAACGGCGTGCTGCCCAGCTCGCCGCCGAAGCTGGCCATCGCATAGGCGGCCCGGATCTTCTCGGTGACGTCGATATCGCTGGGATCGCGGCTGTCGGCCGGCAGCGCCAGCGAATCCTGGCCGGTGAAGGTCTTGAACAGGCACTGATTGTCGAAGGTCGCCCAGCTCGAGAGATTGGTATTCGTCGTCGGGAAATATTCGCTGGTGGGGAAGCCGCGGCGGCAATTGGCGTTGGCGCTGCCGATGATCTGCGCCACGGTCATGCCGCCATAGGGCACGATCGTGTTCAGATCGGTGTTGCGGTTGTTGTCCAGCGTGCGCTGGTGCTCCGAATAGCGGCCGCCCGCCTTGATCGACTTGATGAAGCCGTCATTGGCGAACCGGTATTCGGCGTCGAGCCGGCCGGCCCAGATATCGTCCTTGCGATCGGTGACGAAACGCTGGCGGGCATAGACCGAGGTCGCCGTGTTCGCCGCGAAGTTCGCCGGATTGTTCACGTCGAAATTGAAGAAGGTGACGCGCGGGACGATCGGGCTCTCCGAATAGTCCAGCTCATAGCCGACGCGCGTGGTGGAGCGCATGCGGGTCGCCTTCTGCGTCTCGGTGCGGTGAGAATCGGAGAAGCTGCCATCGGCGGTGATGACGAAGTTGCCCGGCTTCCAGGTGACGGTGGCGCCGCCGCCCTTGTAGGTCTCGTTGCGCTCGCGCAGCTCGAGCTGGTTCTCGATGTTCGAATTGCCGCTATACTTGATCAGCGCGCCCTTGCTGAAACCGTTGCTGCCGTCGCCGATGATGATCGGCTTGATGCCGCGCAGCGCCTCCGCGATCGACAGGATGTTGCGGTTCTCGGTGGATTCGCGCTTCGACCATTGGCCGTCGAGCGAGATGTCGAGATTGGGGGCCGGGCGCCATTGCAGCGCGCCGATCACGGCGTTGCGCAGCTCGCGCGTGTCCTGCTGGCGGAAGCTGCGCGACTGGGTGGCGTAATAGGTGGTGCCGATCGTCTCGCCGATGCCGGTGCGCGGCGCGGCGCCGACCTGGCAGTTCACCGCGGCGCCGGCGGCATTGTTCGCAGCGGTATTGGTCGAGATCAGCGTGCCGTTGCTGGCCGAGGTGTTGCACGGCACGAAGTTCGAATTGCCGTTATAATAGTCTTCCGGCGCGGCGACGTCCTGGCGCTGATAGCCGATCGCGATGCCGATCTCGCCGATGCCGGTGCGGAACTGCTTCACCAGGCTGGCATTGGCGCGATAGCCCAGCCCGTCGCGCCCGATGATCTTGTCGTCCTTGGGCAGATACGAGCCGCGGATCTCCGCCTGGAAGCGCGACTTGCCATAATCGAGCGGGCGCATCGAGCGCAGCTCGATCACGCCGGCGATGCCGCCCTCGAGGAAGTCGGCGCGCTGGGTCTTGTAGACGATGACGCCGTTGACGAGCTCCGAGGGGAATTGCTGGAAGGCGACCGAGCGGTCCGCGCCCGCGGTCGAGACTTCGCGGCCGTTGAAGGTCGAGAAGCTCAGCGTCGGGCCGAGGCCGCGCACCGAGAGCTCGTTGGCGTTGCCCTTGAAGCGATCGGCCGAGACGCCGGTGATGCGCTCGAGCGTGTCGCCCACGCTGTTGTCCGGCAGGGCGCCGATCTCGTCATTGACGATGCCGTCGAGCACCACATCGGCATTGCGCTTCACGTCGATCGAGCTGCGCTGCTCGGCACGGGCGCCGGTGACGATGATGGCCTGTTCCGCATCCTGGGGCGCCGCGCCGTCCGCCTGGGCGGGATCGGGCGCGGTCTCGGCGGTCTGCGCATAGGCGGGCATCACCATGCAGGCGGATGCCAGCAGCGCCAGGCGCAGCGAGTTGCGTCCGAAAGCGGAAAAAACAGTCCCAGGCATGGAATCTCCCCGTCAATTATTACGCCCGTTTTCGGGTCTGATCGCGTGGTAAGGCCAATTTGGCACCGGTGTCAACCCAATTGGCCAGCACAGCCAATCCCGGATCGTAACAGCCGTCACTTGTAGCGCAGCGACCAGGTCAGCGTGAGCGGCGCGGCGAGGCGCCTGCCCGCCAGCGTGCAGCGGACGAGCGAAGCGAAGGCCCCGGTGGGCGCGCGATATTCCTTGCCCGTGGCCGGGCCGGCGGTGCAGCCGTCATAGCCGGTGGCGGAGAAGCCGGTCACCTCGCCGGCCCCGAAGGTCACGGCGCCGGCCCCGCCGCCGCGCGGATCGCCCGAGAAGCTGGCGAATTCGAGCGTCACCCCGGAAAGGTCGACAGGCGCTGCCGCCCGATAGACATCGGTGCGCGTGATCCTGCCCGGCGCGAACTCATAGCGGGTGCTCACGGTGATCCGCTTGTCGGCGGCGGGCGCGTTGCCGCCCATCCGGTCCATCGCGTCCTGCCGCCAGCTGACGATGGTGCGATCGCCCTCCCGCCGCCACGCCACGCCCCGGAACCAGGCCAGCGGCATCAGCACGCTGCCGTCGGCCAGCGCGAAGCGCGGCGTGAGCTGCGGAAAGTCCGCATCCGCCGATCCCTGGAGCATCCCGCCCGCGAACGGGATCGGGAAATAGGGATTGTGCATGTGCTGGCTCTCGGCGCCGTTGATGATCGGCAGGCCGATGACATGGCCGCGGTCGCGCAGCGTGAGCAATGCCCGGTCGTGCGCGCCGCGCGCGAACCAGGTGAAACGGGCGGCGGGCAGCGTCGCCAGCCAGGCCGCATAGCCGGGCGACGGCGCGGCGCGCCGGTAGCCGAGCCCGTTCCACAGCGCGTTGGTGTAGATATACTGGCGCGCCAGGCTCAGATTCTCGCCGAGGATCCGGTGCTTGCCGCGATAGCCGTCGGTGCGGCGGCCATCGTCCCAGAGATTGACCGAGCCGGTGGCCGGGTTCAGCCAGAAATCGGCATAGCGCGCGGCGATCCGGCTGGAGAGCGCATAGGCCATGTCGCGCTCGCGCGGAGTGAGCACCCCCAGCTTCGCCGCGGCGGTGAGCACTTCGAGGAACGCCGTCTCGCCATAGGTGCCGATGCTGCGGCCATATTCCCAGCCCTCGCCGGTGAGCGTCGCGCGCGCCAGCATCAGTTCGGCGGACTTGCGCAGCCAGGCCTTCACTTCCGGGGTGGGCGCCATGCCGGTCTCGATGAAGCGCTGGGCGATCTCGCCGATCAGCAGCACCGAATAGCGATCGAAACGGCCCTGCCCGTCGGTCTCGTCGGCAAAGCCATATTTGCCCGAATAGGTGCGGTAATGCGCGAGCATACGCTTGAGCAGCGCCCTGGACGCGGTCTCGTCTTCCCAACCGAGCAGATAGCGCAGCCGCGCGACGCTGAAGGCGACGCCGTAATAATTGTTCGGCAGGCCGTGCAGCAGGCCGAGCGACCGCGCATCGACGAAGCTGCGCCAGTCGAGGCGCTGGCGCAGGCGCGCGAGCGTTTCGGGGCGCACCGCCTGCTCCAGCAGCCCGGCCTGCTTCAGCGCATGCAGGGCGGAGACATAATAATAGATGCCCCAGGTGTCGTTGGGATCGTCGATCGTCAGGTCCGCGATCTCGCGATAGCCGGCGAGATAGCCGGCGAGGCGCGGATCGCCACGGGGCGTGTCGAGCAGGAGATAGTGCAGGCCCGAGGCGATCTTGCCGGGGAGGAACTTGTCGCCGCTGTCGAACACCGGCACGCCGTCCAGCCGCATGCCGCGCTTCTCGCGCAGCAGCTGGTGGAGCAGGCTCTCCAGCTGCGGCATCAGCCGCTCCTCGATCGTCGCGTCCATCGGCGGCGCCGTGACATAGACCGGGCCGTGCGACGCGGGCGCCGCGTCCTGCGCAGCGGCGACCGGGCCCGCGAGCGACGCGAGACAGGCGGCGCCGAGCAGCGCGCGCGAGTGATTCTTCAATTGGCCTCTCCTTTTGGTCAGGCCAATTTCCATGCCATGGTAATCGGTGTCAAGCCACTGTGTCGCGAACCTGCTCCGGGCCGGTCCAGGGAGAGGACCCATATCCCCCGATCGTCACCCCGGCCCTGAGCCGGGAGGGCGGATGCTGGCCCGTTTTCTCAACCCAGTCGCGCCGGGAGAAGCCCCCGCCCTCAGGCCGATCCGATCTTGAGCCGCTGGGCGACGCTGTTCCGGCGCGCGTCGATCTCGCTGCGGGCGCGCTCCATCGCCTCGAGCTCGGTAGCCTCGAGCAGATCGTCGACCACGCCGCGCAGGTGGCGGCGCATCGCATTGCGCGCGGCATTCGGATCGCGCACCTTGAGTGAATCGAGGATCGGGCGGTGCTCCTCCACCCGCGGCGTGATGCCGCCGCGCTTGGCGCGCGCGAACATGTTGGCGGCCAGGGGCGACTTGGTGCGCAGTTCCCACAGATACTCGACCACGCTGCGGATCGCGGCATTGCCGGTGGCATTGGCGATGGCGAGGTGGAAGCGGTGATCGGCGTCCATCACGGCCGGCTCGTCCGAATCGTCCGCCCCCATGTCGTGCAATATGGCTTCGAGTTCCTCGATCTGCTCGTCGGTGATCGAAACCGCGGCGAGCGCCACCGCCTCGCCCTCGAACAGGATGCGCGCCTCGGTCAGGTCGAAGGCGCCCACGTCGAAGTTGAGCGCATCGGCACGCTCGCCGCTGCCATGGTCGCGGCGCGTGACATAGAGGCCCGAGCCGTGCCGCGCCTCGATCCAGCCCTTCATCTCGAGCGCGATCATCGCCTCGCGGATCGTCGGCCGGCTGACCTTGTATTCCTCGGCCAGGTCGCGCTCGCCCGGCAGCCGGCTGCCCGGCGACCAGCGCCCGGCCTCGATCGCCTCGGTGATCGAAGCGGCCACCCGCTGATAGAGCTTGTTGCCGGTAATCTTCATCGCACCCTCATCGTTACACTACCTCGTAGGTTGACACGATAGGTCATACAAGTGGATATTGGCCTGACCACTTCCAGGGGGTTTCGTTTTGCCACGTATCACTGCCGCCCGCGTCATCGTGACGCGCCCCGGCCGCAACTTCGTAACGCTGAAGATCGAGACCGACGAGGGCGTCTACGGCCTTGGCGACGCGACGCTGAACGGGCGCGAGCTGGCGGTGGCGAGCTACCTCACCGACCATGTAATTCCGTGCCTTATCGGCCGCGATGCCCATAGCATCGAGGATATCTGGCAGTATCTCTACAAGGGTGCCTATTGGCGTCGCGGGCCGGTGACCATGACCGCGATCGCGGCGGTCGACATGGCGCTGTGGGACATCAAGGGCAAGCTGGCGGACATGCCCGTCTACCAGCTGCTGGGCGGCGCCGCCCGTGAAGGCTGCATGGTTTATGGCCATGCCAATGGTAGCGATATCGCGGAAACGATCGAGCGCGCGCAGGAATATCTGGAGCAGGGCTATCGCGCCGTGCGCCTCCAGTCCGGCGTGCCGGGCATGGCGACGACCTATGGCGTGTCGGGCGAGCGCTTCTACTATGAGCCGGCCAAGGGATCGCTGCCCGAGGAATCGCAGTGGAGCACGGCGAAATATATGCGCTTCGTGCCCGAGCTGTTCCAGAAGGCGCGCGACGCGCTGGGCTGGGACATTCACCTGCTGCACGACGTCCATCATCGGCTGACACCGATCGAGGCCGGGCGGCTGGGCAAGGATCTGGAGCCGTATCGCCTGTTCTGGCTGGAGGATGCGACGCCGGCCGAGAACCAGGCCGCCTTCCGCCTGATCCGCCAGCACACCACCACGCCGCTGGCGGTGGGCGAGATCTTCAATTCGATCTGGGACGCCAAGCAGCTGATCGAGGAGCAGCTGATCGACTATATCCGCGCCACCGTGGTGCATGCCGGCGGCATCACCCATCTGCGCCGGGTGGCGGCGCTCGCCGATCTCTACCAGGTGCGCACCGGCTGCCACGGCGCGACCGACCTGTCGCCGGTGTGCATGGCGGCGGCGCTGCATTTCGGGCTGTCGATCCCCAATTTCGGCATCCAGGAATATATGCGCCATTCGGAGGAGACCGACGCGGTCTTCCCCCATGCCTATCGCTTCGAGCGGGGCCTGATGCATCCCGGCGACGCGCCGGGCCTGGGCGTGGACATCGACGAGGAACTGGCCGCCAAATACGAGTATAAGCGCGCCTATCTGCCGGTGAACCGGCTCGAGGACGGGACGATGTTCAACTGGTGAGCCTGCCCATCCGCCGGCCCGCCGGGGCCGATTCGCGGCGCGGAAGCTTACGAAGTTGATGCCATGGCGGGCGGGTTTCGCGCTCCCGTGGCTGGCCGGAGCGTGGGAGAAGGCTCACGACTGCCGCATCCGGGCAGCGAAGCATGCGCGATCCTATATCGGAAGGGGGTGACCGGGCGCGCTCCTCCCCCACCCGTCACCCCGGGCTTGATCCGGGGTCCCGCTTCTTCGGGCGAGCTGGCCATGGAAGTCGCGCCACTCGGGATTGCCGCGCTCGATCAGCGCGAACTTCCATTCGCGCCGCCAGCGTTTCACCCGCTTCTCATGCGCGATGCGGCCGGTGATCGCAGGTGCGTGCTCCGCCCAGACGAGGCGAACGAGTCCGTAGCGGCAGCCGAAATCGGAGCTGTCGCCAGTCCAATGCTGATAGATGCGCGAAGCCAGGCTGCAGTTCATGCCGGCATGCATGGTGCCACGATAGCGATCGGCCATGCTGCAGGCCCACCCTCCCCGCTCATCGTGCCCCATTCAAGCGGAACACAAGAAGCGGGACCCCGGGTCAGCCCCGGGTGACGGATCCAGGGAGGCCTGGTTCGAGCCCCTCAGACCTCCTCGACCGGCGCGGCCGGGCCGTTCTTCAGGATCGATTCGATCGCGTTCCGCGCGTTGGCCTTGCTGGAATAGCCCTCGGTCCAGAAGATTATCTCGCTGTTATACTTGAACTTCGCGACATACTCGCCGGCCTTGTTCTGCTCGATCACGAACTTGTGTGCCATTGGCTTTCTCCCGAACTCGAACGGCTAACCCGGGTTAGCTTCCGAAACGTGCAGGCGAATAGGGGGCCGGGTCAATAGCCGCGACCGCCGGATCGGGCATGGTGCCGAGCAGCAGCGCCGAAGCGAGCTTCGCGGCCGCCGGCGCGGTCTGGATGCCGAAGCCGCCCTGGCCGGCGCACCAGAAAAAGCCCGGCACCGCCGCGTCGAAGCCATAGACCGGCAGGCGATCGGGAGCGAAGGTCCTGAGGCCGGCCCATTTGTGCTCGAGCCTCTCCACCCGCCAGTCGACGACGTGCTCGAACCGGTCGATCGCGGTGGCGACGTCGATATCCTCGGGCTGCGCGTCGCAGGGCGGCGTCGCGATCTCGTCGTGCGGGCTCAGCCAGATCCGGCCGCCGGCTTCCGGCTTCCAGTAGAAGCTGCCGCCGATATGCGCGACCATCGCGCTGCCGGGCGCGGGCGCGGGATCGGTCTTCAGCTGCATGATCGTGCGGCGATAGGGCCGGATGCCGAGCGGCCGCGCCCCGGCCATCTCCGCCACCGGATCGGCCCAGGCACCGGCGGCATCGACCAGCACCGCCGCCGCGAAGCTGCCCGCGCGGGTCTCGAGCCGCCATGCGCCGCCCTCGCGCCGCGCGGAGACCAGGGCGGCATGCGTCAGCAACTCCGCCCCTGCCCGCTTCGCCGCCGCCAGCATGTCGCCGTGCAGGCCGCCGACATCGATATATTCGCAGCTCGGCTCGAGCACGCCGAGCGTCCATTCCGCGCGCAGGCCCGGGATCAGCGCCCGGGGATCGACCGGGCGCAGCTCCACGCCGGTGCCTTCGAACTCGGCCAGGAACGCCGCGATCGCCGCCGCCTCGTCGGCCCGGCCGATATGGACCGAGCCCATCGGCTCCAGATATTTGCCGAGCATCGGGCCCGAGGCGGTGGTGAGCGGCTGGATCGCCGGCCCGCCATAGCTTTCGGACCAGAAGGCGGCCGAGCGGCCCGTCGCGTGATAGCCGGCGCGCTCCTCCGCCTCGAGCAGCAGCACGCGCGCATGCGGCGCGAGCTCGGCCGCCAGGCTGGCACCGGCGATGCCGGCGCCCACGATCGCTACGTCATGGGCCATCAGCGCCGCTGGGCGCGGGCGGCGAGGAAGAGGTCGATCTCGCCGATCGCGCGATTGCGGACCCTGTCCTCCTCGCGCAGGATCTCATGCGCGCTTTCCTTGCCGAAAGTGACGATGCGGGCATCGGGCAGCCTGGGCACGATCCGGAGCGCCGCCTTCGCATCGACCAGCCCGTCCGCCTTGGCGACCAGGGCGAGCACCGGCACCGGCATCTTGCGGAGCTTCGGATCGCCGGCCAGCTCGCGCATCGACTTGAACGCCTGGATCAGCCAGCGCCAGCTCGGCGGGCCGGTGACGATGGCGGGATCGTGCTGCTGCCACCAGATCTCGTCGGCATAGCGATCGGGATCATGGGTGAGCAGGTTGGCGCGAGTCTCGGTGGTGTAGGGCTTCTCGTTGCTCTTCCAGGCCGGCCGGGTGCTGTCGCCCACGCCGCCCAGGATGCGCGCGGCCCGCTCGGCAAAGGGCCCCAGCGCGCTCTTCACGCCCAGCATCGGCGCCACGATCACCGCGGCATCGGGCCGGATCGCGCCCTCGACCAGGCCACGCAGCACCAGATGGCCGCCCATCGAATGGCCCATCACTACATGCGGGCCGGGCGTCGCCGCCTCCCAGTCCGCGTAAAAGGCGCGCAGGTCGGCGATGAAGCTGTCGAAGCTGTCGATGTCGCCGCAATTGGCCGCGGCGGTCAGCCGGCCCGAGCCACCCTGACCGCGCCAGTCGAACGAAGTGATCGTCCAGCCCTGGTCGTGCCAGTGGCGGAAGGCCTCGAGATATTTCTCGAAGATGTCGCCCCGGCCGCCCTGGAACAGGATCGAGCCGCGCGGCGTGGGGGTCTCGGCGGGCCAGGCGAAGGCGCGCAACTGCCAGCCATCGGGGGCCGTCCAGCGATGGACCTTGGCTCCAACGGGGATGGTGCGGCGGGGATCCGGGTTTTCACGCATGGGGCTTGGTTACGTTTTGATAAGCCGTCCCGTCTAGGACTTTGGCGACATGGGGGATGTGTTCGTCACTTTGCTGCTCGTGGCACTTGCGCTGCTGCTCGTCTCGGCGGGCATCCAGGATGCGCGCACGCGCGAGATCGCCAACTGGAAGAATGCCGCCATCGCGCTGATGGCGCCGCTCTGGTGGTGGGCAAACGGGCTGGCGCTGTGGCCGGACGTGGCGATGCAGGCCGGCGTTGCCGGGCTCGTCTTCGCCTTCTTCCTCGGCGCCTTCGCGCTGGGGCAGATGGGCGGCGGCGACGTGAAGATGATCGGGGCGCTCGCCCTGTGGCTGCCGGTGCAGCCGCTGGTGTGGATGCTCGTGCTGATGTCGCTGATCGGCGGTGGGCTCACGCTCCTGATGGTGATCGAGAAGCAGCTGCGCCGCGACGCGGGGGGGCCGCTGGAGATCCCCTATGGCGTCGCCATCGCGATCGCGGCGCTGCTGGTTCTTCGCGAACCCATTTTTAACCAGTTCGGGTGAATAATTAACGCTGGCGCAACCACATAGGCCGGCGCTTTTGAGAAGGCTTGGAATAGCGAAATGGATGCACGCAAGCTGATCCTGCTCGTCGGTGCGCTCGTCGTGGCGGCCATCACCGCGTTCATGGCGCGCAACCTGATGACCGGCGCCCCCGCGCCCCAGGCCGGCGCCGTGCCGGCGGCCGTCCAGCCGCAGAACACCACCGAAGTGCTCGTCGCCAAGCGCGAGCTGCCGGTGGGCACCATCCTCGATCCCCAGTCGCTCGAATTCCGCCCCTGGCCCAAGGAGCTGGTCGAGGGCGCCTATTTCGTGCGCAGCGAATCGGACCCGGCCAAGCTGGTCGGCACCGTGGTGCGCTTCCCGATCCCCGCCGGCCAGCCGGTGACGCAGGGCGCGCTGGTGAAGCCCGGCGACCGCGGCTTCCTCGCCGCCGCGCTCGGCGCCGGCATGCGCGCGGTGACCGTGCCCGTCTCGACTCAGAGCGCCGTCGCGGGCTTCGTCTTCCCGGGCGACCGCATCGACCTGATCCTCACCCAGTCGGTGAGCGGCGGCGGCGACGGCCCGGCGCTCAAGGCGTCGGAGACGGTGCTGCGCAACCTGCGCGTGCTCGCCACCGACCAGAAGACCGACAAGCAGACCGACGACAAGGGCAACACGATCGTCAACACCTATTCGACCGTCACGGTCGAGGCGACGCCCAAGATCGCCGAGAAGATCGCGGTGGCGCAGACCATCGGCACGCTCTCGCTCTCGCTGCGCTCGATCGCCGACAATCAGGGCGAGCTCGAGGACGCGATCGCGAACGGCGATGTCGAGGTGCCGAGCGATCCGAAGAAGGAAAAGGAAATGATCGCCAAGGTGGCGCGCGCGCCGCAGGACGGCGCGACCACCTTCGCCACCGGTGCCGACGTGTCGCGCTTCCAGCGCAGCACCGTGCCGGCCAGGCCGCACGACATGGGCACGGCTGCCGCGCCCGGCGCCGCGCCCACGCCCGGCCAAAGCTTTCCCGGCGCCGCGACTCCGCGCGGCCCGGTCGTGACCGTCGTTCGCGGCAATGCCGAGACCGCCGTTGCTCTGGGGGGCAAGAACTGAGATGACTCGCAAGCTTCTTCTGAAGCGCTCGCTCGCCGCGATCGTGTCGACCGCGCTGGTCGGCGCGCCGGCGACCGGCTTCGCCCAGACCGCCAAGTCCAAGCGGCCCCACCCGGCCCGCACCAACGCGCCGGGCCGCACCAATGTGGGCGTCGCCAACCTGCCGCCGGGCACGCAGCGGCCGAGCGGCGAGATCCTGCTCTCGACCGGCCAGGGCGAGCTGATCACGCTGCCGGCCAACGTCGCCAATGTCTGGACCTCCAATCCGTCCGTCGCCGATGTCTATGTGAACAATCCGCGCCAGATCCATCTGTTCGGCAAGGATTTCGGCGAGGCGACGGTGTTCGCGACCAGCGCCTCGGGCGCGGTGGTCTTCTCCACCAACATCCGCGTGGCGCAGAACATCACTTCGATCGATCGCATGGTGAAGGTCGCCATGCCCGATGCGGACGTCCAGGTGACCACGGTCGGCCAGATCGCGGTGATCAACGGCACGGTGAAGTCGCCGCAGGACAGCGAGCAGGCGCAGCGCCTGGTCACCGGCCTGCTCAATCCCGGCGTCAACGTCAACGATCCCAATGCCCAGCTCAAGATCGCGGTGATCAACCGCCTGCGGACCGCCACGCCGCTGCAGGTGCAGCTGCAGGTGAAGTTCGCCGAGGTGAGCCGCAGCTTCGTCAAGAACATCGGCGTCAACTTCACCACCAAGGATCCGACCGGCGGCTTCCAGTTCGGCATGGCCCAGGGCCGCAGCCCTGGCTCGTTCTCGGCGACCGACCTCGCCAAATATCCGACGGCGACGATGACCCAGAACGGCGTCACCATCACCGGCGCCTATGATCCCTCCACCGGCCGGTTCGTCAATCCGCGCGCCACCGGCCTGGCCGACATCACCCGCGGCTCGGACAACGCCACCATGGGCCTGGCCGGCAAGCTGTTCGGCCTCGACGTGCTCGCGGCGATCGATCTCGGCGAGACCATCGGCCAGGTGACCACGCTCGCCAATCCGAACCTGACCGCGCAATCGGGCGAGACGGCGAACTTCCTCGCCGGCGGCGAGATCCCGATCCCGGTCGCGCAGGGCCTGGGCACCACTACGGTGGAATATAAGCAGTACGGCATCAGCCTGGCCTTCACGCCGACGGTGCTGGCCGATGGCCGCATCTCGCTGCGCGTGCGCCCCGAAGTGTCGCAGCTGACCTCGGCCGGCGCGGTGCAGCTCAATGGCGTCACCATCCCCGCGCTCAGCACGCGCCGCAGCGAGACCACCGTCGAGCTCGGCTCGGGCGAGAGCATGGTGGTCGGCGGGCTGCTGCAGAATTCGCAGAACAACTCGATCACCAAGACGCCGGGCCTGGGCGACGTGCCGATCCTGGGCGCGCTGTTCCGCTCGAACGGCTTCCAGCGCAACGAGACCGAGCTGGTGATCGTGATCACCCCCTATCTGGTGAAGCCGGTCAACGCCAACCAGATCGTCCTGCCGACCGACGGCTACAAGGCGCCGAACGACTTCGACCGCGTCTTCCTGGGCGCCCTTTCCGGCAGCGGCAAGGGCGGCGACCGCCCCAAGCCGAGCATGGCGCCGACGGACGGCCAGCCCTCGGTGGGCGCCTATTCGCCCGCGCCGGCCGGCCAGGCCGCCGCGCCCGTCCAGGCGGCACCCGCCCCGCAACCCAACCGCAAGCAGAAGAAGGGCGGCGCCGCAGCCCCCGGCTTCGGCTTCTGACCCCGATGCGACTGACGAGGAGATCGCCCGTGCTTCCGCGCTTCACTCCCCTGCTCGTCCCGGCGCTGCTGCTCGCCGGCTGCGGCACCTATAATGGCGGCGTGGAATCGATCCATCAGCCGATCGTCCAGCGCAGCGACTATGTGCTCGACCTGCAGACGACCGGCGATTCCCTGGCACCCGGCGAGAGCCAGCGCCTCGCCGGCTGGATGTCGGCCATGAGCCTGCGCTACGGCGATCGCGTCGCCATCGACGACGGCGCCGCCGGCGCCACCGGCCGCCGGGAAGTCGCCGCCGAGGCCGGCCGCTACGGCCTGATCCTCGCCGATCGCGCCCCGGTCACCGCCGGCCAGATCGCGCCGGGCACGATCCGCGTGGTCGTCACCCGGATGACCGCCAATGTGCCGGGCTGCCCCGACAATTCGCGCCCCGCCGAATATACGTTCGAGGCGAGCACCAGCTCGAACTATGGCTGCGCGACCAACAGCAATCTCGCCGCGATGGTCGCGGATCCGGCCGATCTGATCCGCGGCGCCGCGGGCTCGCCCACCGCCGATCCGATCAGCGCGTCCAAGGCCATCGGCGCGTTCCGCGCGGCGGTGCCCTCGGGCAGCGGCGGCAAGGTCGACGCCGGTTCGGGGAGCCCCAAGTGAACGCGCCTTTCAATCCCGCCCGCACCGGGCATCGCGATCCGTTCGTTGCGTTCGTCTGCGACGAGACGACGGCGGAGATCCTGCGCCCGATCGCGGTCGAGCTCGGCTGGTCGCCGGAAAAGGTCAACAAGGGCGGCCTGCGCAACGCGGTCCAGACCCTGTCGGTCTCGGCGAGCCCGAACATCCTGTTCGTCGATCTCTCCGAGAGCGGCGACCCGCTCAACGACATCAACGCGCTCGCCGAAGTCTGCGAGCCGGGCACGATCGTGATCGCGTCGGGCCAGGTGAACGACGTGCGCCTGTATCGCGACCTCGTCGCGAGCGGCATCCACGACTATCTGCTCAAGCCGCTGAACCCGGATGCACTGCGCGATGCCTTCGCCCAGGCCCAGGCCGCGCTCAGCGCGCCCAAGCTGGCCGAGGCCGGCACCGATCGCCCGCATTGCGCGGTGGCGGTGATCGGCACGCGCGGCGGCGCCGGCGCCTCGACGCTCGCCACTTCGCTTGCCTGGCTGATGGGCGAGCGCCTGGGCCGCAGCACCGCGCTGCTCGACCTCGACGTGCATTTCGGCACGGGCGCGCTCGCACTCGACCTCGAACCGGGCCGCGGCCTGACCGACGCGATCGAGAATCCCAGCCGCATCGACGGGCTGTTCATCGAGCGCGCAATGGTCCGCGCTTCGGACCGCCTCGCCGTGCTCAGCGCCGAAGCGCCGATCCATTCGCCGATCATGACCGACGGCGCGGCCTTCTATCAGCTGCAGGAAGAGATCCGCACCGCCTTCGAATGCACGGTGGTCGACCTGCCGCGCTCGATGCTGGTCAACCATCCGCACCTGATCACCGATGTGCAGGTGGCCGTGCTGGCGACCGAGCTGACGCTGGCTTCCGCGCGCGACGCGATCCGCATTCTCAGCTGGTTCAAGTCGAACGCGCCGCAGACCCAGGTGATCGTGGTCGCCAACAAGATCCAGCAGGCGGCAGTGCTCGAGATCAGCCGCAAGGACTTCGAGGGCTCGATCGAGCGCAAGATCGACTTCATGCTGCCCTTCGATGCCAAGCTCGCCTCGCAATCGGCCAAGCTGGGCAAGCCGCTCGCCGAAGTGGGCAAGGGCAACAAGGGCATCGCTCCGCTCGTCGACCTCGCCCAGCGCATCGCCGGCATCGCCGATTCGGGCGCCGAGGATGCCGGCCCCGGCAAGGCGAAGGGCAAGGGCGACAAGCCCAAGGGCGGCGGCTCGCTGCTCGACAAGTTCAAGGTGAGGATGCCGGTCAAGGCAAAGAAGTAACCATTGCGCGGCTAGGCTGCGCGCAGGTTACGCAAGCGGAGTTGGTGCGGCGTGGAGATGCTGCCGGTATTGATGCTCGCTGGAGGCACTTTCGTGGTGCTCGCGCTGATGGTGCTCGCCTTTTCGGGCCCGTCGGCCGAGCGGGCGGGCGCGCGCCGGGTCAAGACGATGCGCGAGCGCCATGTGGTGAGCGCCGTCGGCGCCAACGCGATGGAGGCGCAGATGCGCCGCGTCGCCGCCGCCCGCGCCACGCGCATGGACGTCACCGCCGCGCGCTTCCTTCCCAATCCGGCGCTGCTCCAGAAGCGGCTCAGCATGACCGGCAAGCCCTGGACGCTCGGCCAGTATATGATGGTGAGCGCCGGGCTCACGCTGGTGCCCGCCGGGCTGATCATGCTCCAGGGCCTGCCGATCCTTCTGGGCCTGGGCGTCGGCCTGTTCCTGGGCGTCGGCCTGCCGCACTTCGTGGTCGGCTTCTTCATCAAGCGCCGCATCGCCCGGTTCACCGCCAAGTTTCCCGACGCGATCGAGCTGCTCGTGCGTGGGCTGCGCTCGGGCTTGCCGATCACCGAGACGATCGGCGTGGTCGGCCAGGAAGTCGACGGCCCGGTCGGCGAGGAATTCCGCGCGGTGAGCGACAAGATGAAGATCGGCAAGTCGCTCGACACCGCGCTGCAGGAAACCGCGGACCGGCTCGGCACGCCCGAATTCCAGTTCTTCACCATCACCATCCAGATCCAGCGCGAGACCGGCGGCAACCTGGCCGAGACGCTGGCCAACCTGGCCGACGTGCTGCGCAAGCGCGCGCAGATGAAGCTGAAGATCAAGGCGATGTCGTCGGAATCCAAGGCATCGGCGCTGATCGTCGGCGCGCTGCCCTTTATCGTCTTCGCGCTCGTCTGGTTCATCAACAACAACTACATGGCCAATTTCTTCGCGGATCAGCGCCTGATGATCGCCGGCGGCGGCGGCCTGCTCTGGATGGGCATCGGCGCCTTCATCATGGCCAAGATGGTCAATTTCGAGATCTAGCGGCATGAACCCTCCTTCCCCCGGCCCCACGCTGCTCGGCGTCGACGTCATCTCGGTGGCGACGATCCTCTCGGCCGTCGCCGCCTTCGCGGTGCTGCTGGCGATCTACGCCGCCACCACGGTGCGCGATCCGATGGCGAAGCGAGTCAAGTCGCTCAACGAGCGCCGCGAGCAGCTGAAGGCGGGCATCACCGCCTCCACCTCGAAGCGCCGCGCCAAGCTGGTCCAGAAGAACGAGACCACCGACCGCATCCGCTCGCTGCTCTCCTCGATGAAGGTGCTGCAGGACAGCCAGGTCAAGCAGGCGCAGACCAAGCTGCTCCAGGCGGGCATTCGCCGCAAGGAATTCGCGGTCGCGGTGATCTTCGGCCGCCTGGTGCTGCCGATCGTGATCGGCGGGCCGGTGCTCTATCTGGTCTATGGCACCACGATGTTCGCGGACTGGAGCCCGCTCAAGGCCTATGGCCTGGTCGCCGGCAGCTTCATCCTCGCCTACAAGTTCCCGGATCTCTACCTCAAGAACAAGATCCAGAAGCGCAGCGCGGCGATCCGCAAGGGCCTGCCCGACGCGCTCGACCTGCTGGTGATCTGTGCCGAAGCGGGACTCACCGTCGATGCCGCCTTCGCACGCGTGTCGAAGGAGCTGGGCAAGGCCTATCCCGAGCTGGGCGAGGAGTTCCAGCTCACCGCGATCGAGCTGGGCTTCCTCACCGATCGCCGCCAGGCCTTCGAGAATCTCGCCGAGCGCATCGACCTGGATTCGATCCGCGGCGTGGTCACCACCATGATCCAGACCGAGAAATACGGCACGCCGCTCGCTTCGGCGCTGCGCGTGCTCTCGGCCGAGTTCCGCAACGAGCGCATGATGCGCGCCGAGGAAAAGGCCGCGCGCCTGCCCGCGATCATGACCGTGCCGCTGATCCTGTTCATCCTGCCGGTGCTGTTCGTCGTGATCCTCGGCCCCGCCGCCTGCTCGATCAACGATGCGCTGATCTCGAAGGGCCCTTAACCTTTCCGGTGGCGCGGCCTTCCCGGGCGGGATAGTTTCCCGCCAGACTAAGGGGAGGTCGACTCGATGCATGATTTGCCGTTCCAGACGATCACGCAGGTCGCGGGCTTGGGCCTTACGCTGATCGCCGGCTGGTTCCTGGGGCTCGCCAGCCATAGCGGCGGCCGCAAGTGGCGCGAGCGCCTCGAGGAAGCGGAGACCGAGAATGCCGGCTATCGCGACCGCGCCGAAAGCGATCTGCGCGACGCCGCCCGCCGCATCCGCGACCTCGAGGCCGAGAATGCCCGGCTGAGAGCCGCCGCGCCCGTTGCCGCTCCGGCTCCGGTTGCCGCACCCACGCCTGCCGCCGAGCCGGAAGGCCACTCGACCGCCACCGTGGCGGCAGCCGCCGTCGCCGGCGCGGCCGCCGGTGCGGCCGTCACCCATGCGGTGGAGCAGCACGCCGAGCCGGCACCGGCCGAGCCTGCCCCCGAGCCCGCCCCCGTGGAAGCGGCGCATGTCGAGGCCGCGCCGGCAGAAGCTGCGCCGGTGGCGGCGGTGCATGCCGACCCCGCTCCCGCCGCGCCGGCGCACGACGCGCCGGCGGCGGAGGCCGAGCCGTCGCATCCCGAGCACGCGCACTAGGGCCGCCGGACCATGGCGCTTCCGTTCGAGACGGCGACGCAGTTCGCGGCGCTGGGGCTGACTCTGGTCGGCGGCTGGTTCCTGGGCCTGGCCAGCCGCTCCGGCGGCGCCAAGTGGCGCGAGCGCTATCAGGACGAAGAGCTGGAGCATGCCCGCTATCGCGACGAGGCCGAGGAGCGCATCCGCGCGCTCCAAGCCGAGCTGGCGACCGCGCGCAGGCAGGCGCCGGCGCCTGCTCCCGTGGTGGAGGATGCGCCCGGCGCCGGCTGGCGCGGCTGGTTCGGCTGGGGCCGCGACAATCTCGCGCGGATCAAGGGCATCGACGAGGCGCGCGAGAAACGGCTCAACGAGCTGGGCATCAAGACCTATCGCGAGATCGAGAAAATGGCCCCCGATGACGAGGCCGCGCTGGAGCAGCGGCTGGAGATCGCGCCGGGCACGATCGCCGGGCAGGGCTGGCGCGAACAGGCCGCGCTGCTGCGCGCCGGCAACGAGCGCGAGCATGCGGAGAAGTTCGGCTGAGGCGAGCGAAGGCGCGGCCGGACTGCGGGCTCGGCTGCGGAAGCCAGGCCGGCTGGATTCTGCTCGGCAACCTGGCCGTCATATAAGAGCCCTTGGCTAGGGCCAGGATTCGATCGGCAAACCCCGTCGTCCCCGCGCAGGCGGGGATCCAGAGCCAGGGGCGGATCGCACCGGGCCAGGCCCAGCACTCTCCGGAAAAGCGTTCGCGGGATGGCATCGCTGTCCTGCGCTACCCCGCCCGCCTGCGCGGGGATGACGGGGGCGAAGATGCGCCCCCAACCTAGTGCCGCACGGGCAGGCCGAGCAGCGCGGGCGCGTAGTTCTCGATCACTTCAGCCAGCGGGCGGCCCTGCCCGTCCAGCACGATCGCCCGTTGCCGCAGGACATGGGGGGCGACCGATCCATCCTCGCGCCGGGTCGCGATGTCCAGGGTGCGACGGCTGGGCGCGAGCGGTCGGATCGCCGCGCCGAACGGCGCGTCGCCGGCCAGCGCCGCATTGATCCCAGGCGTCAGCCGGGCGGGCACATACCAGTTCTCGGCGATCGACAGCGCCACCGCGCCGCACTTCAGCACGACACTGCGATAGGCGACCGGCTCGGCCGGGCCGACGCCCAGATCCGCGCGCTGCTCGGCCGTGGCCGGCTTCCGTCCGGCGCGATCCACCTCGGCACGGATCGGCTCGGCGCAGCGGCGCTGGAGCACCGCCGTCGCGCTATTTGCCGCCAGCAGCTCCCGGCGGAGCGCGTCCACCGGGTCCGGCTGGAGCAGCGGCAACAGCGCCGCGAGGATCATCCCCGGCGTAGCGCCGCCTGCGCCGCCGCCAGCCGGGCGATCGGCACGCGATAGGGCGAGGCCGAGACGTAATCGAGCCGGGTCTCCTCGCAAAAGGCGATACTGGCCGGATCGCCGCCATGCTCGCCGCAGATGCCGAGCTTGATGTCGGGCCGGGTTTCCCGGCCGCGCTCGGCGGCGATCGCGATCAGCTCGCCCACGCCCTCCACGTCCAGGCTGACGAACGGGTCCTTGGCGTAGATGCCCTTCTCCACATAGGTGGTGAGGAACTTGGCCGCGTCGTCGCGCGAGACGCCGAGCGTCGTCTGGGTCAGGTCGTTGGTGCCGAAGGAGAAGAAGGCGCCCACCTCGGCGATCTCGCCCGCGCGCAGCGCCGCGCGCGGCAGCTCGATCATCGTGCCGACCAGATAGTCGATCCGGCGCCCCGTCTCGGCGAACACCGCCTCGGCAGCCTTGTCGACCACCGCCTTCATCAGCTGCAATTCCTTGGCGGTGGCGACCAGCGGGATCATCACTTCGGGAATCGGCGCCTCGCCCGATTTCTCCGCGACCGCCACGGCCGCCTCGAAGATCGCGCGGGCCTGCATCTCGTAGATCTCGGGATAGGTCACGCCCAGGCGACACCCGCGATGGCCGAGCATCGGATTGAACTCGTGCAGCTCGGCCGCGCGGCGCTTGAGCGTCTCGACGTCGAGGCCCGCCGCCGCCGCCACTTCGGCGAACTCGGCTTCCTCGTGCGGCAGGAACTCGTGCAGCGGCGGATCGAGCAGGCGGATCGTGCAGGGCAGCCCCGCCATCACCTCGAAGATCTCGGCGAAATCGCTGCGCTGCTCGGGCAGCAGCTTGTCGAGCGCGGCGCGGCGGCCGGCCTCGTCGGCCGCCAGGATCATCTCGCGCACGGCGGTGACGCGCGAGGGCTCGAAGAACATGTGCTCGGTGCGGCAGAGGCCAATGCCCTCCGCGCCGAAATCGCGCGCGGTGCGGCAATCGAGCGGAGTCTCGGCATTGGTGCGCACCTTCAGCCGGCGCTTCGCATCCGCCCATTCCATCAGCGTGCCGAAATCGCCGGCCAGCTCGGGCTGCACGGTGGGCACCGCGCCCAGCATCACTTCGCCGGTCGCACCGTCGATCGTGACGAGATCGCCTTCGCGAACCTCGCGGGCGCCGACGCGGAACAGCTTCTCGCGCGCGTTGATCGCCAGCGTGCCCGCGCCCGAGACGCAGGGACGCCCCATGCCGCGCGCGACCACCGCCGCATGGCTGGTCATGCCGCCGCGCGCGGTGAGGATGCCCTTCGCCGCGTGCATGCCGTGAATGTCCTCGGGACTGGTCTCGACGCGGATCAGGATCACCGCCTCGCCCGCACCGGCGCGCTTCTCGGCGGTGTCGCTGTCGAACACCGCGATGCCCGAAGCCGCGCCGGGCGAGGCGGGCAGGCCCTTGGTGAGCACGTCGCGCGGCGCATTGGGATCCAGCGTCGGGTGAAGCAGTTGGTCGAGCGCGGCGGGATCGACGCGCAGGATCGCCTCGTCCCGAGTGATCAGCCCCTCGCTCGCCATGTCGACCGCGATCTTGAGCGCAGCCTTGGCAGTGCGCTTGCCCGAGCGAGTCTGCAGCATCCAGAGCTTGCCGCGCTCGACGGTGAACTCGATGTCCTGCATGTCGCGATAATGCTTCTCGAGCGTCTCGAAGACGGCGGCGAGCTGCGCATAGACTTCGGGCATCGCCTCTTCCATCGAGGCGGGCCTGGCGCCCGCCTTCTCGCGGGCGGCCCTGGTGAGATATTGCGGGGTGCGGATGCCGGCGACGACATCCTCGCCCTGAGCGTTGATCAGGAACTCGCCATAGTACGCGTTCTCGCCGGTCGAGGGATCGCGAGTGAAGGCCACGCCCGTCGCCGAGGTGTCGCCCATGTTGCCGAACACCATCGCCTGGACGTTGACCGCCGTGCCCCAGTCGCCCGGAATGTCGTTGAGGCGGCGATAGACCTTGGCGCGCTCGGACTGCCACGAGCCGAACACCGCGCCGATCGCGCCCCAGAGCTGGTCGTGCACGTCCTGCGGGAAGGGCTTGCCCCACAGCTCCTGCACCAGCGCCTTGTATTCGGCGACCAGCGCCTGCCAGTCCTTGGCGCTCAGCTCGGTGTCGAGGCTGTAGCCGCGATCTTCCTTGGCGATCTCCAGCGCTTCCTCGAAGCGGCCATGATCGAGTTCGAGCACCACGTCGGAATACATCTGGATGAAGCGGCGATAGCTGTCCCAGGCGAAACGCGCGTCACCGCTGATCGCGGCGAGGCCGACGACGGTGGTGTCGTTGAGGCCAAGGTTGAGCACCGTGTCCATCATGCCGGGCATCGATGCGCGCGCGCCCGAGCGGACCGAGACCAGCAGCGGATCGCCGGCGTCCCCGAACTTCTTGCCGGTGATCGCCTCGATATGGGCGATGCCGTTCGCGACTTCGGACTTCACGCTATCGGGGAAGATGCCGCCCTGGTCGTAATAGACCGCGCACATCGGCGTGCTGATCGTGAAGCCGGGAGGCACCGGCAGGCCGATCGAAGCCATGCCGTCGAGATTCGCGCCCTTGCCGCCGAGGAGATTCTTGTCGCCCTTGCCCCCGTCCGACACACCGCCGCCGAAGCGGTACACATATTGCGTCATGCAAAGCCCTTCGTTCGTTGGGGCCGCCTACCGCAGGTGCGAACAGGGGGAAACCCGCTGACTACGTTGTCATAGCGCAAGTTTTGCTATGATTGGGGACAAGTGACGAAGACACCGGTTACCCAATATAAATGCCGGGGCCATTAGCCTTTTGCCGCTTCCGTCTTGTCCCGCTGGCGCTCGAGGAGCGCATGGCCGAGCGCGCCGACGAACAACAGGTCCGGCACTTCGCCCGCAAGCTTCACGCGCACCCGCTCGCCCACCAGCCTGCGCTCGCGCTCGACCGACTGCACGCGTGCCCAGGGCACGTGGATGGTCGGATGAAAGGGGCGGAAGATCAGGAAGGGGCGCAGCCAGAAGCCCGATTCCGCCGTCCAGCCCTCTACCGAGGACCCATAGTTGGGCGAACGCAGCGATCCGCCGATGTTGAGCGACACGAAGCGCCAGCGCCGCGCGGAATAGGGCGGATCGGACGTGGCGGGATAGGCGCGGGCGACCTTGCGCCATCCCTGGTTCGCGATCAGGGCGATGATCGCGAGCCAGAAGAAAGGGAAGAACAGGAGGAACAGCGCGGCGAAGAGTTCCGGCGAAACCGGAAGCCCCTGCCCCGCCGCGCTCATCCCTCGATCTTCGAGAAATCGGCGACGTTGTTCACTGCATCGCGGATGCGGGCGAGCAGGGCAAGGCGCGCGTTGCGCTTCTGCTCGTCCGGATCGTTGACGGTGACGTCGTCGAAGAAGCTGTCGATCGGTGCGCGGAGCGAGGCGAGCGCGGCCATGGCGCCTTCGAAATCCTCCGCCGCGATCGCCGCCTCGGCCTTGGGCTCGGCGGCATCGAGCGCCCCGATCAGCGCAGCCTCGGCGGGCTCGGCTTCATAGATGCCGGTATCCGCGACTTCGCCGGGGACCCAATTCTCCTTCTTGAGGATATTGGCGGCGCGCTTGTAGCCGGCGAGCAGGTTCCGGCCCTCTTCCGACGTGACGAACGCCTGGAGCGCCTTCACCCGGGCAAGCAGCCGGACGAGGTCGTCCTCGCCGCCCAGCGCGAACACCGCGTCGATCAGGTCGTGGCGGACGCCGGCTTCACGCTGCTGGACCTTGAGGCGATCGGCGAAGAAGTCGAGCACGTCCTGGCTGACCGACTTGGCGAGCGGGAAGCGCAGGCCGTTGTCGAGGATCAGCGCGATCACGCCCAGTGCCGAGCGGCGGAGCGCGAACGGGTCCTTGGAGCCGCTGGGCTTCAGGTCGACGCCGAAGAACGCCGTGATGCTGTCGAGCTTGTCCGCCAGGCTCACCGCCAACGTCACCGGCGCGCTGGGCACGTCATCGCCCTGCCCGACCGGCTTGTAGTGATCGCGGATCGCCTCGGCGACCGCCGCCGGCTCGCCCTGGGCGGCGGCGTAATAGCCGCCCATCAGGCCCTGGAGCTCGGGGAACTCGCCGACCATGCCGGTGACGAGATCGGCCTTGGCGAGGCGCGCGGCGCGCTCGGCCTGGTCGGGGTCCGCCTTGACCACGCCCTGTTCCGCCAGCCACCGCGCCAGCTTGGCCACGCGGTCGACCTTGTCGGCCACCGTGCCCAGCTTCTCGTGGAAGACGATCTTGCCGAGCTTGGGCGTCAGCGCCTCGAGCCGGGTCTTGAGATCGGTCTCGTAGAAGAAGCGCGCATCGCTCAGCCGCGCCGCGAGCACCTTCTGGTTGCCCTCGACGATCTTCTCGCCGCCGTCGGTCGCGTCGATGTTCGCCACGCAGACGAACGCATTGGCGAGCTTGCCCGCAGCGTCGCGGCAGACGAAATATTTCTGGTTCACGCGCGCGGTGAGCTGGATCACCTCGGGCGGCACGTCGAGGAACGCCGGATCGAAGCGGCCGAGCAGCGGCATCGGCCATTCGGTGAGGCCGGCATTCTCGTAGAGCAGCCCTTCGTCCTCGATCAGCGTCAGGCCGGCCTTCTGCGCGGCCATCTTGGCGCCCAGCGCGATGATGTTGCGGCGCTCGGCGCCGTCGACGATCACATGGCAGGCGCGCAGCTTCTCGATATAATCCGCGGCCGAGCCGATCGTGATCCCGCCCGGATGGTGGAAGCGGTGGCCGACAGTGACCGAGGCGCTCTTCACCCCGGCGATCTCCACCGGCACCAGTTTGTCGCCGAGCAGCGCGATGATGCCCTGGAGCGGACGCACCCAGCGCAGGCTCTCGGTCGATTCCGAAGCCGCGCCCCAGCGCATCGACTTGGGCCAGGGAAAGGCAGTGACGACATGAGTGATCGCGCTGGCGAGCACCGAGCCGGCGGCGATGCCCGGCCGGTCGATCACCGCGAACAGCAGCTTGCCGCCCTTGCCGTCGTCGCGCTCGACCAGTTGCTCGCGCGTCAGCCCGGTCGAGCGCAGGAAGCCCTCGATCGCCTGGGCCGGCGCATCGGCCCGGGGGCCCTTGCGCTCTTCGCTCGCGGCCGCGGTCATCGCCGCCACGCCGCGCACGATCAGCGCGAGGCGGCGGGGCGTGGCATAGCTCTCGATGCTCTCGAACGGCAAGTTGAGCGCCTTCAGCCGCGCCTCGAACAGCGCGGCCAGATCGGTGCGCGCCTTTTCCTGCATGCGCGCCGGAATCTCCTCCGAGCGAAGTTCGAGCAGGAAGTCTTCGGCCAGGCTCATACCGTCCACTCCGGGTACTTGGCGTTCCAGGCGGGCGTCATGTGCTGGATCCAGGCTTCGCAGCTGCCCTTGGCCAGATCGCGGACGCGGCCGATATAGGCCTGGCGCTCGGCGACCGAGATCACGCCGCGGGCCTGCAGCAGGTTGAACAGGTGGCTGGCCTCGATCGCCTGCTCATAGGCGGCGATGGGGATGTTGTTGGCCAGGCAGTTCTCGCATTCGGCGACTGCCTTGCGGAAGCCGTCGAACAGCATCTCGGTGTCGGCGACCTCGAAATTATATTTCGACATCTGGCGCTCGTTCTCGAGGAACACGTCGCCATAGGTCACGCCCGCATCGTTGAAGGCGAGGTCGAACATCGAATCCTTGTTCTGGAGATACATCGCCAGGCGCTCGAGCCCATAGGTGAGCTCGCCGGCGACCGGCTTGCAGTCGAAACCGCCCATCTGCTGGAAATAGGTGAACTGGGTGACTTCCATCCCGTCGCACCAGACTTCCCAGCCCAGGCCCCAGGCGCCGAGCGTGGGGCTCTCCCAGTCATCCTCGACGAAGCGGATGTCGTGCCGGGTGAAGTCGATGCCGATCGCCGCCAGCGAGCCGAGATACAGGTTCTGCAGGTCGGGCGGGCTCGGCTTCAGGATCACCTGATACTGGTAATAATGCTGGCCGCGGTTCGGGTTCTCGCCATAGCGGCCATCGGTCGGTCGGCGGCAGGGCTGGACGAAGGCCGCGTTCCACGGCTCGGGGCCGAGGGCGCGCAGCGTCGTCGCCGGGTGGAAGGTGCCCGCGCCCATGCGCATGTCATAGGGCTGGAGGATCACGCAGCCCTTCTCCGCCCAATAGTCATGGAGCGTGAGGATCATGCGCTGGAAGCTGAGAGGCTCTGCCATAGCCCCGCGCTTTGGCGCCTCCCCTCCTGCCGGTCAATGCCGGTCAATCCCGCACCGCCGCGGCGCTGGATCGGGACGCGGTTCGCGGCTACCGGTTGGCGATGATCGCGAGCCCCATGATCCGCCGCCTGCTCCCCGCATTGCTGGCGCTGACCCTTTGGGGCTGCGGGCAGCAGCCGCCCGCCCCGGCCGAGAAGGCCGATCCGGCGCTGTGGGTGGTCAAGGACGACGATACCACCATCTATCTGTTCGGCACCGTCCATGTGCTCAAGCCCGGCATCGCCTGGTTCCAGGGCGGAGTGAAGCAGGCGTTCGACAGGTCCGACACGCTGGTGCTCGAACTGGTGATGCCGCCCGATGCCGAGATGCAGAAGATCGTCGCCGAACTCGGCACCGCGCAGGGCGGCCCGTCCCTGCCCGAGCAGCTCCCCCCGGCGGAGGCGGCCCGGATGCGCGCGGCGCTGCCCGAATATGGCATGTCCCCCGATTCGCTCGACCGCGCCGAGCCCTGGCTGGCGGCGACCCTGCTCTCGGTGATGCCGCTCCGCCAGCTCGGCTATGACGACAAGCAGGGCGCCGAGCGGGTGCTCACCGACGCCGCCAGGGCCGGGGGCAAGCAGATCGAAGGATTGGAGACCGCGCGCCAGCAGCTCGGCTATTTCGATGCCTTGCCCCTGCCCGCCCAGCGCAAGCTGCTGATCGAGACGATCGACGACCTGCCCCGGGCCGGCAGCAAGATCGACCGCGCGGTCGCCGCCTGGCGCAAGGGCGATGCCGAGGGGCTGGCCAAGCTGGTCAACGAGGACATGGCCGGCGCTCCCGAAGTGACCGAGGCGCTGCTCGTCCGCCGCAACCGCAACTGGGCCGACTGGATCCAGCGGCGGATGGCCCGGCCCGGCACCGTGTTCGTGGCGGTGGGCGCCGGGCATCTGGCAGGCGAGGCCAGCGTGCAGGCCGAGCTGGCCAAGCGCGGCCTCAAGGTGGAGCGGGTTCCCTCCTAGGTTGAGGACTCACATTCCCCCTTCGTCACCCCGGCCTTGCGCCGGGGTCCCGCTGTCTCGCCAGCACAAGAAGAAGCGGGATCCCGGCGCAAGGCCGGGGTGACGGGGTTGGTCGATCGAAGGCGCGCCTCCGCCCCTCGCCAAAGGCAGCGAGTCACCACGGGATTGACATCGCCCGAGCCTTAATCTAACTAATAGGTTATATAACTGATGAGTTAGATATGGACCGACTGAGCAATACCTTCGCCGCCCTGGCCGATCCCACCCGCCGCGCGATCCTGGCGCGGCTGGCGCTGGGCGAGGCTTCGGTGGGCGAGCTCGCCCAGCCCTTCGCGATGAGCGGGCCGGCGGTGACCAAGCATCTGAAGGTGCTCGAGCATGCGGGGCTGATCTCGCGCAGCCGGGTCGCGCAGCAGCGCCCGGCCAGGCTCGAGCCCGCCGCGCTCAAGGCGGCGAGCGACTGGCTCGCCGAATATCGCCGCTTCTGGGACGCCAAGTTCGACGATCTCGACGCGTATCTCGCTGAACTGCAACGAAATGGAGAGAGCAAATGACCATGACCGAAATCGGCGTCGGCTATGAAGTGACGATCGACCGCATCTTCGCGGCGCCGCGCGAGCTGGTGTTCGACTGCATGACCAGGGCCGAGCATCTCGCCCGCTGGTGGGGTCCCCATCATTTCGACGTGCCCTTCGCCGAAAGCGATGCGCGGCCGGGCGGCAGGATTCGCCTCGATATGCGCGGGCCCGAGCCCTATGGCACCAACCCGGTACACGGCGAATATGAAGTGGTGGACCGCCCGGATCGCCTGGTGATGGTCCTGCGCGCCTTCCAGGGCGCGGACGGCAGCTGGGGCATCGAGCACCGCACCACCATGGCCTTTACCGACGCGCCCGGCGGCACGCGCATGCACATGACCACGGTGGTGCTGCAGGCGAGCGAGGAACTGCTGCCGGCGCTGGCGGGCATGAAGGAAGGCTGGAGCCAGAGCTTCGAGAAGCTCGAAGCGGTGCTGCCGGAGCTGGTGTGATCGTTTCTCCCTCTCCCCACGAACGGGGAGAGGGAGAATGCGCGCCTTGCTTTTCCCCCGCTCCCCCGCTATGCGCGCGCCTTCCGTGCCAGGGTCATCCCTGGAGGCCTGGCCGGTTGCATTGATACAACACTAGCGAATTGGAACGACACATGAGCGATACGCTTACGCTGTCGGCCGAGGCGCGCGAGCAGGTTGGCAAGGGAGCCTCCCGTTCGCTTCGTCGTGAAGGCCGCGTCCCCGCCGTGATCTACGGCAACAAGCAGGATCCCAAGAGCATCCACGTCTCCGAGCGTGAACTGACGAAGCTGCTCATGACCGGGCACTTCTTCAACTCGGTCGTGATGATCGGCGGCGAGCGCACCCTGCCCAAGGACGTGGCGTTCGACCCCGTCTCCGATCGTCCGGTCCATGCCGACTTCCTGCGCATCAGCGAGCACGCCACCGTGCACGTGAACGTGCCGATCGTCTTCACCGACGAGGAAGCGGCCCCCGGCATCAAGCGCGGCGGCGTGCTGAACGTGGTTCGCCACGAGCTGGAGCTGGTGGTCGACGCGGCCGAGATCCCCGACGAGATCAAGATCTCGCTCAAGGGCCTCGAAGTCGGCGACTCGCTGCACATCTCGGCGGTGACCCTGCCCAAGGGCGCGACCCCGGCGATCACCGATCGCGACTTCACCATCGCGACCGTGGTTGCCCCGTCGGCGCTCAAGTCGAGCGAAGGCGACACCACCCAGACCGAGGCTGCCGCCGAGGGCGAGGGCGAGTAATCCCGCCTTCCGAACTTGCGGGTTCAAAAAATCGCCTCCGCATCCTAGGTGCGGGGGCGATTTTCGTTTTCAGGAACATGCGATGCAGCTCTGGGTCGGCCTGGGCAATCCGGGCCCGCAATATGCGATGCACCGGCACAATGTGGGCTTCATGGCGGTCGACGCCATTGCCGAGACCCATGGCTTCTCGCCCGAGAAGAAGCAGTTCCAGGGCTGGGTGCGCGAGGGCCGGGTGGGCAGCCAGAAGATCCTGCTGCTCAAGCCCGGCACGTTCATGAACGAGAGCGGGCGCGCCGTGCGCGCGGCGATGGACTTCTACAAGCTCGCCCCCGAGGACGTGACTCTGTTCCACGACGAGCTCGACCTGGTGCCGATGAAGGTCAAGGTGAAGCGCGGCGGCGGCACCGCGGGGCATAACGGCCTGCGCTCGGCCGACAAGCATATCGGCCCCGATTTCCGCCGCGTGCGGATCGGCATCGGCCATCCCGGCCACAAGGACCGAGTGCACGGCTATGTGCTCGGCAATTATGCCAAGACCGAGATCGAGCCGCTGACCGACATGCTCGGCGCCATCGCCGCGGAAGCGCCCCGGCTGGCGGCGGGCGACGATGCGCGCTTCATGAGCGACGTGGCGCTGCGGCTCCAGGATTAGGTTGGCGACTCATATTCCCCCAGCCGTCATCCCCGTCTTCGCGTGATGACGGTATCTGGTGATTGAGTCGGGGCCCCAGGACCCGACGATAGCGGCCTTCCGCGAATCCCGCCTTCCCCAGCTGCAGGGTTCAGCGCGCATGGCGCGCTTCCTCGGGGGTTCCGCCGGTCCACGCCCGGAAGGCCCGGAAGAAGGAATTCGGCTCGTCGAAGCCGAGCAGGAACGCGATTTCCGCCAGGGGCAGGGCCGTCTTCCTCAGATAATGGTGCGCAAGCGCTTCACGCGTCTCCGCCAGCAGCTGCTGATAGCTGGCACCTTCGGACTCGATGCGCCGCTGCAAGGTCCGCTTGCTCATCGCGAGTTTCCCGGCGATCGCCTCGATCGAAACACGGCCGCTGGGAATTCCTTCGAGAAGCGCCGCCCGAACGCGCTGCGACGTCGTGACCGCGCCGTCGAGTTCGGCGAGCTGCTGGCGCAGATGCGGCTCGAACGTTTCCCACATGCGCGCATTCGAGGTCAGGAAGGGCCGCGTCGCGTCCGCCGCGTCGAAGACGAGCTGGTAGCGCCCTCCCCGTTTCAGGCTCGTGCCCAGAAATGCTTCATAGGGAGCGATCGGCGAGGGCAAGGCAGTCGTCGTCACTGCGACCGGCCTCACCGCCTCGCGCGTGCCCATGCGGGCGAGCGACACGAAGAAGAGCAGCTCCATCAGGACCAGCGAATCCGGTGGCCGGGACGCGCAGGTCCATAGGAGCTCCAGCGTCATCCCGTCATGCCCCTCCGACACCTCGAGGCGCATCGGCGCGATCAGCCGCTTATACTGCGCGATGCGGCGGACGGCCGTTATGAAGTTCGGGCTGCACAGCGCGGCGAAGAGCGCCGGCGAGAAAGCTTCGCTGCGGATCGCCTCGCACACCCGCAGCGGAAGCAGTGCATCGCCCGATTCCGCCTCCATTCCGTTCCAGAAACGGTGATATTCATCGGGCAGGAGGCGGACCGCGGGGAGCCGCGGCAGATCCTCCGACAGGCCGGCGCGCCGCAGGACGTCGGCCGCGACGATGCCGAGGTCCTTGAGGACCATCCACCAGGTCGTGTCCAGTGCGTAGGTATCCGATGGAGCCATTCCGGTTTCTCGCGCGCGACGACTCAGGCAATCCCGATTTGCTCCCTCATGGAAGCAAAGAACTCCGCATCGCTCGTCGCGTCGCGCGCGGCAAGCAGATGCTCCGCATCGGCGCCGGCGATATAGCGGAGCCGATCGCTCTCGTCGGTCGTCGCTTCGTAAACGACTTCCGCAATCCGTTCCGGCGACGATGTGCGCTCCTGCATCGCGCTCCCCAATTGTCCCATAGCCTGGATGAGGGGCTGATATTCGGCAAGTGCCGGATCATTGTTGTGCTCGAAGGACCGCCCGCCGAAATCCGTGGCGATCATGCCGGGCTCGACGAGCTTCACGCGGACGCCGAGCGGCGCAAGCTCATATTGCAGCGCTTCGGAAAGCCCCTCCACCGCGAACTTGGTGCCGTGATAGAGCGCGCCGGTCGGGAAGGCGATCCGGCCGCCCATCGACGAGATGTTGACGATGGCGCCGCCGCGGTTCGTCCGAAAGTGCGGCAGCAGGGCCTTGGTCGTTGCCATCAGGCCAATGACGTTCACGTCATATTGGCGGCGCATGCTCTCCAGGGGCGTTGCCTCCAGGGGGCCATAGGCGCCATAGCCCGCATTGTTGATCAGGGCGTCGATACGCCCGAACCTAGCCAGACCGGCTTCCACCGCGGCGGCGATCGACGCGACATCCTGAACGTCGAGGCGGGTGACGAGAATGTTGGCCAGCTGCGTCAATTCCGTTTCGGACGCAGGATCGCGCATCGTCGCAACGACGTTCCATCCCTTCGCCTGAAAGAGCCTGGCCGTGGCCCGGCCGAGGCCGCTCGAGGTTCCGGTGATCAGGATCGTCTTGGCCATCTCGTGTCTCCAACTTCGTGACGAGCGCCAATCTATCGGGCGAGCGCCGAGGCATCAGCATCGGATCGCGCCATTGCGCTATCCGATCGCGCCAGACATTGCCAACGCCCCGCCAGTGGCGGCGCGATCATGCGCCGGCCTGGCCCCGCCCGCCCGTGCGCCGCAGCCAGAGCTCCGCCGCGATGAGGTTCGGGACCCAGGCCAGGAACGAGATGGCCCGGTACCAGGGCAGGAACGGCAGGTCCAAGACCATGACCAGCGGCAGATAGAGCCGCAGGGTGACCGCAGCCAGGGTGAGCGCCCAGGAGCGGATCATCCAGCGGCGATGCTCGGCGAAGCGGCCTTGCCGAACGGCGCGCCAGCCCTGGAGAGTCACTGCCATCCAGAGGATGGCGAGACTGCCGAAGCCCGCCGCGGCGATCGGGCCCGCGGAGGATCCGGGCGCCAGGATCAGCCCCGCCGCCCCGCCGGCCAGGCATCCCAGGACATAGAGCCGACCGATCCAGCGGTGCGGCGGAGACGCCCCCCGGCGCAGGCGGGGCAGGAATTGAAACGAGCCCAGCACCAGCGCGGTGACCGCGCCGGCGACATGGACGAAAAGCCAGGGAACCCCTTGCGGGTTGTGCAGCGCCTCGGCCGGCTTGCGGGGCGGATGCAGCAGATAATGCGCGGCATAGAAGGCGATCCCCAGGCAGAGCAGGGCCAGGATCAGCCAGGCGATGCGGACGGACCAGGGCGTGGCTCCAGGCGGCAAGGGTGCGGTGGTGGCGGTCAAGCGGGTCTCCATTGGCGGTCTCGCCGAACCTCGTTGCCGGCAAGGCGGCGGCTCGCTAGGCCGTGCTTCGCGAATGGTGCCAGGATTGCGCGAACGGAGCCGCATGGACGGTAAGGCGATGGGGCAGGCAGGGGAGGTGGCGCGGCGCTGGTCGATCGATATCGCCATGCTGGTGGCGATCGGCCTGCTGATGGGATTCCTGGGCCCGTTCGCCTCGGAGCGCCTGCCCTTTGTCGGGCGCTATGCCTATTGGATGATCTGCATGGTCGGCGGCGGGCTGATCGGAGTGGTGGCGGACGACCTGCTGCGCCGGCGCATGGCGAAGACCTGGCCAAGGGTGGCGCTGGTCTCGGTATTGATGACGCCGCCGGTGTCGCTGCTGGTGCTGGCTACCGAGCATTTCCTCATCGGCGGACCGTTCGGCTGGCGAAGCTATGCGCGGCTGCTCTGGCAGGTATGGCCCATCCTGCTGGCGGTGCTGGTGGTCCGCACCCTGGCCTGGCGGCGGCTGCCCGGCCGAATCGAGACCCGCACCGTGATCGCCCCGCCATTGCCCGAGGCCGAGGCGGCCTTCAGGCAACGGCTTTCGGCGAAACGCCGCGGGGCCCGGCTGATCGCGATCGAGGCGCATGATCATTATCTGAAAGTCCATACCGACGCGGGCGAGGAACTGATCACCCTGCGCTTCGCCGACGCGCTGCAGGAACTGGCACGGGCCCATGGCTGGCGCGTCCATCGCTCCTGGTGGGTTGCCGCCGATGCCGTGGAGGGGGTGCGCTGGCGGCGGGGCGCGGGCGAAGTCCGCCTTGTCGGCGGCCTCATGACGCCCGTGAGCCGGACCTATGCGCCGACGCTGAAGGAAGCAGGCTGGTTCTAGGCCAAGAACCCAAGCAAGCATCTGATTCTATACCGTTACCCCGGCCTTGCGGCGGGATCCCGCTTCTTCTTGCGCTGGCGAGATAGCGGGACCCCGGCGCAAGGCCGGGGTGACGAAGGAAGAATATGAGTCCCCAATCTGGGGTCAAAACTCGATCAAGACTTCGATCTATTTCGTCATCCCCGCCTACGCAGGGGTGACGGGGTTTGCGGATTGAGTCGTGACCAGGGTCGGGCCCCGATCAGCCAGCCTCGCCAATGGGAGCCTGGCCTTCCCAAGGGACCGGATGGCATTGCCGAAGTTCGCGATCGACACGATCGCCATAAGAAAAGGGGCCCCGGCGAACCGGAGCCCCTTTCTGTCTCGTGAAGCCGGAGCGGCTTACTTCTTGCCGATGACCACGCCGATCAGCCGCTGCTGGGCGCCGCCAATCGTGCCCGAGGCGGAGAAGACCACGCCGACCTGCTCGCCCTGCGAGCCGAAGAAGCCGCCCGCCAGCGTGCCCGAGAGCGGGCTCGCATTGGTGAAGCTGCCGGTCCACTGGTTCTGGCCGACCGGGATCGCGCCCTGCGCGGTGAAGTTGGCATAGGCGACCGGCGTGCCGCCGCCCGCCGGGATCGTGCTGAGCGCGAAGGTCATGTCCACCACGCCGGTGGCGAAGTTCACGTTCATCGTCACCGTGCCAGTGACCTTGTTGATCGCGGTGGTGGTGCCGACGGTGCTGACCAGGCGGCCGGTGATCCGGTCGCTATAGCTGACCGTGCCGGTGGTCGGCATGTCCGAGAGCGCGGTGGAATAGCCCCAGGCGGTATAGGCGAGGCGCTTCTGGCCCGCGGTCGAATCGCCGCGCCACCAATTGGCGTAGCTCACCCGCGTGAGCGCCAGCCCGGCATCGCTGGTCAGCGTCGTCGGGATCACGTTGTTCAGATACTCGACCTGGGTGAACTTGCCCGCGGTGGTCGCATCGTCGGTGCGGAAGATGAACTCGGGGTTGGTCGCCGCGGAGGGCGTGACCAGGGTAGAGGTGCAGGTCTGGCCGGTCGGCACGCAGAAGCGCGATTCCTCCTGGTTCTCGCGCATCACATAGGTGCCGGTGTTGATCGCCGAATCGGTGGCGAGGCGCACGCGGGTCGACAGCGTCTCGGTGCTGGCGGCGCCGAGAGTGACCGCGCTGGTCGCCGGATCGCCGGTATAGCTGATCGCGGCGCTATAGGTGTTGAACTCGGTCGGCGCGCTGAGCGGGAAGGTCGCATAGGTGGGCGACGGCGTCGGCGTCGGCGTGGGGCTGGCGGTCGGAGTCGGCGTGGCGCCGGAACCGTTGCCGCCACCGCAGCCCGACAGCGCAACCGTCGCGGCGAGCGCGCTCATGAACATGTGACGGCGAATCATTCCCTGCTCCTCAAAAACACGCGGGCACCGAAAGGGCTTCCCCCTGTACCCCAGATGAACGGCCCCCAGTCAAGCCGGACGGACCGGCTAATCCGGCTCCAATGCGGCGTTTTGAGGGCCTGGAAAGGCGAAACCGCGCGTCCCGGCCTCGCCTGCTTCCCTCGCGGGGACGGAGCCGCGCACGGCAACCCGCAACCGCCCGTCGCCGAAGCGCCACGGGCGGTCGCGGCGCGGATCAGGCTTCGCGGTCCTTCAGCGACTTGCGGAGCGCCTCGATCTTGAACATGCGCGCCACCTTGTCCTTCCCCGCCAGCGGGCCCGTGCCCATCTCGGCGGCGAACTGGACGCACTGGCCGACCATGTTGAACCCGCGGCCGCTGCGCTCGACATCGGAAACGGTGCCGTCGCCATTGCTGTCCTTGCCCGCGCGGAACTTGGCCGCGACCGTCTTGGGATAGGCCCAGTCGGCATATTGCTGGATCGTCGCGCGCGAGAGCGCCGGGGCGCCGTCCTCGCCCGCGGGCAGGGTCTGATCGCCGAGCGACGCCTCCAGCTTCCCGCGATAGAAATCCTCGTACGCCTTGGTGTCGCCCGCCGCAGCGGCCACCGCCGCCTTCTGCCAGCGCAGCGCGGCCAGGCAGTCGAAATTATGCTCGACGCTGTCCTTGAGCTTCTGCGCCTTCTCGGCATCGGCGGCGCGGGCGGCGGCTTCCTCGTTCGCCTTCTTGTTGGCGGCGCTGTCGTCGCAGGCGGCGAGGCCGAGCGCGAGCACGAGGCCGGCGGCGGCGAAATTCCCGATACGGATCATTGTTCTCTCCCCTCTTTTGCCGCGGCACTCTGCCATGCGCCTTCTCCAAGTCAACGCGCTGGCAAAAGCGGCGCATTGCCTCTATCGGGGCGCCTTTCCCAATACATTGGAACAGGCTTCACATGGGTTTCCGCTGCGGCATCGTCGGGCTTCCGAACGTCGGCAAGTCCACGCTCTTCAACGCGCTGACCGAGACGGCGGCGGCGCAGGCGGCGAACTATCCGTTCTGCACGATCGAGCCGAACGTCGGCAACGTCGCCGTGCCCGACGCGCGGCTGGACAAGCTCGCCGCCATTGCGGGCTCGGCCAAGATCATCGAGACGCAGCTCGGCTTCGTCGACATCGCCGGGCTGGTGCGCGGCGCGAGCAAGGGCGAGGGCCTGGGCAACCAGTTCCTCGGCAACATCCGCGAAGTGGACGCGATCGTCCATGTGCTGCGCTGCTTCGAGAATGACGACATCCAGCATGTCGACAACAAGGTCGACCCGATCGCCGACGCCGAGACGGTGGAGACCGAGCTGATGCTCTCGGACCTCGAGAGCCTCGAGAAGCGCGTGCCCAATTTCCAGAAGAAGGCGGCGCAGGGCGACAAGGAGGCCAAGGCGGCGGCCAGCGTGCTCGGCCAGGCGCTCGACCTGCTGCGCGACGGCAAGCCCGCGCGGCTGACCCAGCCCAAGGACGTGGACGAGGAGCGCATCTTCCGCCAGGCGCAGCTGCTCACTTCCAAGCCCGTCCTCTATGTGTGCAACGTCAACGAGGAGGATGCCGCCAACGGCAATGCCTTCTCGGCCCGCGTGTTCGAGAAGGCCCGGGCGGAGGGCGCCGAAGCGGTGGTCGTCTCCGCGGCGATCGAGGCGGAGATCGCGACCATGCCGGTCGAGGATCGCGGCGAGTTCCTGGCCGAGCTGGGACTGAAGGAGACCGGCCTCGCCCGCGTGATCCGCGCCGGCTACAAGCTGCTCCACCTGCTCACCTTCTTCACCGTCGGCCCCAAGGAAGCGCGCGCCTGGACCGTGCATGCCGGCGCCAGCGCGCCCGAGGCGGCGGGCGTGATCCACAGCGACTTCGAGAAGGGCTTCATCCGCGCCGAGACCATCGCGTACGAGGATTATGTCGCGCTGGGCGGCGAGGCCCGGGCGCGCGAGGCGGGCAAGCTGCGCGCCGAAGGCAAGGCCTATGTCGTCAAGGACGGCGACGTGATGCACTTCCTGCACAGCTGAGGCCGGCCGGCCCTCACGGCTTCGGCGCGCCCGGCAGCGTGGCAAGACGCGCCTTGGGGATCTTGAGCACGATCCCGGCGGCCCGGCCCGGCACCGCGCTGACCCGATATTCGGCAACGGTGCCGAACACCTGCGCGATGTCGGCCGGGGCCAGGCCATAGTCCGCGGCGAGCCAGGCGAACATGCTCGAGCTGGCGCTGCGGAACGACGCGTCGAGCGAGCCGTCCAGACCGATCGCGACGATGTGGGTCGGCGTCTCGATGCGGACCTGGCCGGCACGCTTGCCGCGCAGCAGATCGACTTCGACTTCGACGTCCATCGAAGTCTCCAGCGCATCGCCGGTGGTCTCGCCATCGCCCTGCAGTGCATGGCCGTCGCCGAAATAGAGCAAGGCGCCGGGCACCGCGACGGGGAAATAGACGGTCGTCCCCTCGCCCATCTCGTTGAAGTCCATATTGCCGCCGAACCGGCCGACATCGCCCGATCCCGGCGCGGCCGAGCTGGGATCGGCCGCCACGCCGATGCCGCCGAGCATCGGCCGGACCGGCACCCAATAGCCTTTCAGCGCATCGCCCGGCGCCTCGGGCGTGGCGATGCCCTTGTCGCGGTCGAGCCGCCAGGTGACGGGCTTGCCCAGCCCTGCCATCCGCACCGCGGTGCGCGCATCCTGCCCGCGCTCCGTCATGCCGTTGGTGCTGATCGCGGTGTCGCGGTTGAGCCGGAGCCGGCGGATCCGCACGACCAGCGTGTCGCCGGGCATGGCGCCGTCGATATAGAAGGGGCCGGTCTGCGGATTGCCCGGCGCGGCGCGGCGCACGCCCTGGGCGTCGATGCCCGCCGCGTCGATCGTCGTGGTGTGGATCGTGTCGCCCGGATTGACGTGCAGCACCGGCGGGTTGAACGCCGAGAACTGGCGGTGGAAGCGATCGGGGACGAATTCGTGCCGGCGCGGCGCCGCGCCGCTCGGCTGGGGCGCGCGCTCGGCGGTGAAGGAAAGGCGATGCGGGGTGCGCGCCGGCTCCGCGCCATCGACCAGCATCATCTCGCCGGCGATCCGCCCGTTCACCAGCCGGGCGGTCACGTCCTCCGAGCCGCCCACCGTGTCCTTGGCGAGGAAGCGGATCTCGCTGCCCTTCACCGTGCCGGTGAGCACGTCGCCGGTCAGGTCGCCGCTGATCCGGTTGCCGTCCTGCTTGATGTCGAGCGTCCAGATGGTCGGCGTGCCGAAATAATCGACGGTGACGATCCAGCGTCCGGCGAGCTGCGCCATCTGCGCCTGTGCCGCCATCGGCGCCGCGCATGCCAGCGCCGCCGCCGCAACCCGGATTCCGCCCCGCATATCGCCTTCCCCCGACTTCGTTTCGCCCGAGGAACGGAGCGGCGACTGAACTCCGAATGAACCGATCGCCGGTTCGCGGCGGGACGCGGCGCGGATCGGACGAAGCACCGCTTGCGCGAGAGCCCCGGGCGGAGTGAAATGCGCGCATGCCGCGTTCCCCCGCCTCCGCCGTGCGTCTGCTGGGCATCGTCTCCGGCACCGGCGTGACGGGGCTGGGGCTTGCCTGTCTGCTGGTGCTGGTGATCGGGCTCGCGACCGCCGCGTCGCCCGGCGCGCCCTGGTTCACCGCGATGGAAGTGCTGGTCCTGTTGCTCGCACCATTCCCGCTCGGGCTGGTCGCGGCCGTGCGCGGCACCGGGCTGGCCCCAGGCTCCACCCGCCTCGCGCTCCCCTGCATGGCCGCGGCGATGGCGCTGACCGGCGTGGTGCATCTGTCGATCCTGGCGCTGGGGAGCACGAGCGATCCGCTCGCCTGGCCCTCCCTGCCCCATGCGCTCGACGTCCTCGCCTGGAACGGGCTGTTCGCGATCGCCGTGCTGCTGATGGCGCCGGCGTTTCGCGGCGAGGCGGCGATCCATCGGCTGCTGATCGCGAGCGGCGGACTGGCGCTGGCCGGCCTGATCGGGCCGATCACCGGCTTGACGGCGCTGCGGGTGATCGGCGTGGCGGGCCATGCCCTGGCATTCCCCGTCGCCGCCGCGCTGATCGCGCGCTGGTTCAGCCGCTGGCGGCCGGCAGCGCGAACTTGACCGGCGCCGCCTCGACGCGGCTCGGCAGCTCCGCCATCCCCCCTTCGCGCAGGAAGCGCAGCGCCGCGGCGGCGGTATCGGGATGGTCGCGCAGCAGCGGCATCGGCCCATTGTGCTGGCCGCGATGAACGATCAGCGCGCGGGCATTGGGAAACCAGGGCAGCAGGTCGAGCAGATTCTCCATTGGCGTGTTCGCATCCCAATCGCCCTGGACGAACAGGATCGGCGTCTCGTCGCGCACCGGCAGGCGGAAGCCGTCGCCCAGGTCCGTGCTGGGCCATAGCCCGGCCGAGGCGGTGTAGGCCGCGAAATTCCAGCGGCCGAGCATATCGAGCGCGGGATCGCTTTCCAGCTGCGCCAGCCGCGTGGCGGTGACGCCGGTGGCGGTGTCGATCAGCGGGCCGATCAGCGACTGGGTGCCCGCCTTGCGCCCTTCGGCCACTTCGCGCGCCCAGGCCTGGTAGCGGCCATGATAGAGATCGATGACAAAGGCCGGCCACCGCGCGGCATTGACCACCTTGGCGAACAGCGCCTGCTGATAGTCGCCGAGCCCGATGACGACCTTGCCCTCGGGCAGGTCGACCGTGATCGGCCCCTTGGCGAAGCGATCGCGCACCGTGCGCGCCGCCGCGATCAGGCCGCCCTGGGGAATGAAGGGCCGCAGCGCCGGGTCCTGCTCCGCTTCGAACGCGACGCGCTGGAGCACAGCGAAGACATGGCCGGGCATGTCATAGCCGTTGTTCAGCGGCTCGGCCGAGGCGATCAGCGCGCGCGCCACCGTGCCCGGATGGCGCTTCAGCACCGCGAAGCTCCATTGCGAGCCGAAGCTGGCGCCCATCAGCCCGATCTTCGGATAGCCGAGCGCCCGGCGGACCGCGTCGACATCGTCCGCGCATTCGGCGATCGTATAGCCGGAAAGGTCGCGGCCCGGATTGGCGGCGGCGGCCTCGTTGGCGAGCCTGCGCATCACTGCGACATCGTCCTCGACCGTCGCGGGCCGATCGAGCGGCATCGCCGGATAGTGGAGCTCCAGCATGTCGCCGCGCAGCGTGTAGCCGCGCTGCTCGACGATCACGAGATCGTTGGTCGCGCTATAGTCGAGCCAGCTCCCCAGGCGGCGCCTGGCCGCCGGGCTCGGATCGCCGATCGTGTCGAGCATGGTGACGCCGGGACCGCCGACGAGCAGGAAGATCGGCGGCTGGCCGCCCGGTTTCGCCGCCTTGATCCGCAGCACGCCCACCGTGATCCGCCGGCTGCCGGGCTTCGCGCGGTTCTCGGGAACTTCGATCGCGCCGATCTCGTAGCGGACGGGGCGGCCGTCCGCCGCGGTCTCGGTGCCCGGGGTTAGGGAGAGCGCGTCCTTCGCCGATGCGGGCATGGCCCCCGCCAGCCCGAACGCCATGATCAGCCCGAACAGAATGCGCATCCGCCCCTCCCCGTTTCGCGGCATCGTGGCGCGTGCGAAATGAACGGCAGGTTTATCCGTCGAACGCCGTGAGGATCGGGCACGGCCCCGCGCCGCCCCCGCTGCATTCGCGCGCCAGCCGGGCCAACGCGTCGCGCGCGGCGGCGAGCTCGGCGATCTTGCGGTCGAGCACGGCGATCTGCTCGCGGGCCAGGGCCCGGGCGCGTGGGCGATCGTCACGCGCGTCGAGCGCGAGCAGCTCGCCGATCTGCTCGAGCGTGAAGCCCGCCGCCTGGGCCGAGCGGATGAAGCGCAGCCGGCGCACGTCCCGCTCGCCATAGCGCCGCACCCCGCCATGATAGCCGCGCTCGGGCTCGGCCAGCAGCCCGCGGCGCTGATAATAGCGGACGGTCTCGACCCCCACGCCGCCCGCCTCCGCCAATTTTCCGATCGTCAGCATCCCGCCTTGACTCCGTACCATGGTACGGACTCTATATGGCATCCATGACTGGAAACGCAAAGCGCGCGACGCTCTATCGCATGGTGATGCCCGATCATGTCTGCCCCTATGGCATCAAGTCCAAATGGCAGCTCGAACGGCACGGCTACACGGTGGACGATCATTGGCTGACGACGCGGGAGGCAACCGACGCGTTCAAATGGGAGCACAGCGTGCAGACCACGCCGCAGACGTTCATCGACGGCAAGCGGATCGGCGGCAATGACGACCTGACCCGCTTCTTCGGCGGCAAGGTCGCCGAGCCGGGTGCGACCAGCTATCGCCCGGTGATCGCGCTGTTCGGCATGACCGCGGCGCTGGCGATGGCGGCGAGCTTCGCGGTGACGGGCTCGCCCTTCACGGTGCGCGCGGCCGAATGGTTCGTGAGCTTCAGCATGTGCGTGCTCGCGATGCTCAAGCTCCAGGACGTCGAGAAATTCTCGTCGATGTTCCTCAATTACGACCTGCTCGCGCGGCGCTGGGTACCTTATGCCTATGCATATCCATTTCTCGAGGGGCTGGCGGGCGTGCTGATGGCCGCGGGCGCGCTGCCCTGGTTCGCCGCGCCCTTGGGCCTGACCATCGGCACGATCGGCGCGGTATCGGTGTTCAAGGCAGTCTATGTCGATCGGCGCACCCTCAAATGCGCCTGTGTGGGGGGCAGCAGCAACGTGCCGCTGGGCTTCGTCTCGCTGACCGAGAATCTGTTCATGATCGGCATGGCGCTGTGGATGATCGCCGGCCCCGGCGGCATGGCGATGTAGGCACGCGAGACCCGCCGCCCCCAAAAGGCGGGACGGCGCCCGGCCAGGCATGGTTTGCCCGGCCGGGCGCCGGCATGTAACGACTTACCCCGGCAACATTTCGCTGTCAGGGGGCCGCGCATGCGCTGGTATTCGAAGATCGCCGCCGCGGCGCTTGCCGCCATTCTCCAGGCCTGTGCCACCGCGCCCGTCGCCGCGCCGCCCCCGGCCCCGGCTCCGGCACCCGTCGTGGCGCCGCCCCCGGCCGAGCAGCGCGCGCCCGTGACGATCCTGATCTCGATCGACGGCTTCCGCCCGGATTATCTGGAGCGCGGCGTGACGCCCAATCTCTCGCGCCTCGCGGCCGGCGGCGTCACCGCGCCGATGCATCCCAGCTTCCCGTCCAAGACTTTCCCCAATCACTGGACGCTGGTGACCGGCCTTTATCCCGACCATCACGGCATCACCGCCAACAAGATGGAGGATGCGGCCCGGCCGAAGGAAGTCTTCACCATGATGAGCGACGACCCGTTCTGGTGGAACGCGGCCGCGCCGATCTGGGTGGATGCCGAGAAGGCGGGCATCCGCACCGCGACCGAATTCTGGCCCGGCTCGAACGTGGCGGTCGGCGGGGTGAAGGCCGATAAATGGCCGAACGCGATCACCGGTGGCACGCGGCCGAGCGACTGGGCGCAGTTCAACCAGGTGATCTCCGGCACACAACGCGTCAACGCCGTGATCGACTGGCTGCGCCGGCCCGCGGCGATCCGGCCGAAGCTGGTGACGCTTTATTTCGATACCATCGATACCGCCGGCCACACCTATGGCCCGGGCGACCAGCGCACCACCGATGCGGTTGCCGATATCGACAAGACCATCGGCATGCTGACCGACGGACTCGCCGCGCTGGACCAGCCCGCCAACCTCGTCATCGTCGCCGATCACGGCATGGCCGCGACCAGCGGCGAGCGGACGCTGGCGATCCTGGGCAGGCTCCGTCCCGACGAGTATCACCTGGTCGAGACCGGTCCCTATCTCAGCCTCACCCCCGCCCCGGGCAAGGAGGCCAAGGTGGAGAAGGCGCTGCTCGGCAAGCACGACCATTATGAATGCTGGCGCAAGGCCGAGATCCCGGCGCGCTTCCATTACGGCACCAATCCGCGCATCCCGGCGATCTTCTGCCTGGCGGAGACCGGCTGGCTGATCGGCGACAAGCCCGGCAAGCCGGGCGATGCCGGCGGCACGCACGGCTTCGACAACCAGTCGCCGGACATGACCGCGCTGTTCATCGCCAACGGCCCCGCCTTCCGCCCGGCGACGCTGCCGGCCTTCACCAATGTCGACGTCTATCCGCTGCTGCGCGACCTGATCGGGCTGCCGCCCAAGGCCGGGGTGGACGGCACCGATGCGCCGTTCCGGGACGTGCTGGTCCGATAGCGCGGGATTGAGAATCCGGGCAGGCTCCGAAACCAACTTCGTCATCCCCGCGCAGGCGGGGATGACGAGGAATATGAACTCCCAACCGGTCGCCACGCGGCGCGTCGGAAAGCGCGCACAGGGCTTGCCAAAGTTCCGTTTTCATCCGAAACTGATCTCATGCTCTATTTGGACGACATGCAAGCCGGCACGAAGCGGAGCTTCGGCCGCTACGAAGTCACGCGCGAGGAAGTGCTCGACTTCGCGCGGAAATATGATCCGCAGCCCTTCCACCTTTCCGACGAGGCGGCCGCCGAGACGCATTTCGGCCGGTTGGCGGCGAGCGGCTGGCACACCTGCGCGATGACCATGTCGATGTTCGTCGCCGAGATGGCGGTGCATCCCCAGGCCAGCCTGGGCGCCGCCGGCGTGGACGAGCTGCGCTGGCTCAAGCCCGTCTACCCTGGCGACGTGCTGCGCTGCGAGAGCGAGATCCTCGAAGTGAAGCCCTCGCGCAGCCGGCCCGACATGGGCAGCATGCGGACGCAGACGACCACCTACAACCAGCATGGCGAGCCGGTGCTGCGCTTCATCGCGCTGGCGCTGATGCGGCGGCGCCCGGCCTAGGGTCACCACTCGATCGGCAGACCCCGTCATCCCCGCCTGTGCGGGGATGACGAAATGCGCGTCCCGTCTCCGGACGAACCAACGATCCGCCTGGGCCGCGCCCTAGAACCAGGCCCTCGGCTCAGCGCCGCCGGCCGCCGCCGGGGCCGCGGAAATCGCGCCAGTTGTTCCGCCAATGCGGATTGCCGCGCCAGTTGGTGCGGCGGCCTTCCCAATAGCCGCGCTGCGCGTCGGTCCAGGGGTGGCGGACCCGGGCGCGGTCATAGACGTAATAGCCGGTGCCGGGATAATAATAGTCGCCATACCAGCCCCAATAGGGATCGCCCCAGGCGGCATTGTAGCCCACCGCGACGCGGCCGCCATAGCCATAGCCGTCATCGACGCAGCCGCCGAGCGCGGCCGCACCGGCGATGCCGGCGGCGAAAACCATGGATTTGAGGACTAAGCGCATGTCCGGTCTCCTGGCGGGAGACGCGGACGGAAGCGGGATCGCACCTGCGCGCCCCCGTAGCGAGCTAAATGACCGACGGGGCGGAGAGTTCCCTGCCCGCCGGACGGGTCAATGCCCGTCGAACGCCACCAGCGCATGGACACCGATCCCGTCGCCGCGCAGCGCATCCGCGCCGCCCAGCTCGGGCAGATCGACCACGAACGAGGCCTGGGTGACTTCGGCGCCGGCCTTGCGCAGCAGGCGCACCGCAGCGCGGGCGGTGCCGCCGGTGGCGATCAGGTCGTCGACCAGCAGCACGCGGGCGCCGGGCGCCAGCGCATCGGCATGGATGGCGATCCGGTCGGTGCCATATTCCAGGGCATAGTCCTCGGCGATCGTCGCGCCGGGCAGCTTGCCGTCCTTGCGGACCAGCAGCATGCCCGCGCCGAGCCGCACCGCCAGCGCCGCGCCGAACAGGAAGCCGCGCGCCTCGATCCCGGCGACGAGATCGATCGGGCCGTCCACCGCCGCCGCCATCCGCTCGACGGTAAGCCGCAGCCCCTCGGCATCGAGCAGCAGCGTGGTGATGTCGCGGAACATGATGCCCGGCTTGGGGAAATCGGGGATCGTCCGGATGCGCTGCCGGATGTCGTCATTCTCAGCCATGGAAACCCTCGAAACAGGAATCCCGCCCTGGCGGTGCCGGGGCGGGATTCGATGCGACCGATACTGCCGCCGAAGCGGATCAGTGCTTAACGCCAGCCCATACCGAGCGATAGGCGCCATAGGTCAGGAACGCCGCGAAGATCAGGAAACCCAGCACGGCGAGGCCCGCCGCGTGGCGCGTCTCGAGCGTGGGCTCCGCCGTCCAGACCAGGAACGCCGCCACGTCTTCCGACATCTGCGGGATCGTCGCGCGGGTGCCGTCCGAATAGTTGACCTGGCCGTCCTGCGTGAGCGGCGGCGGCATCGCGATGTTGAGATTCGCGAAATAGGGATTGAAGTGCATCCCGTCCGGCGTCTTGGCGAACTCCGGGAAGTGCTTCAGCGCCTCGGCCGACGGCTTCTCGTTATAGCCGGTCAGCAGCGAGTGGACATAGGCCGCCCCGTTATGCCGCGCCTTGGTGATCAGGCTGAGGTCCGGCGGCGTGCCGGTGCCGGCATAATAGACCTTGGGGAAACGATCCGACGGCACATTGTCGCGCTCGCCCCAGGTGCCGCCCTTCTCGTCGAACACCGGCTGCTTGGTGCCCCAGTCCTTGGCGATCTTCTTCACTTCGGCATCGGTGTAGCCGAGGTCCTTCAGATTGCGGAACGAGACCAGGTTGAGCGAGTGGCAGGTCGAGCAGACGTCCTTGTAGACCAGGAAGCCGCGCTGCAGCTGCCGCCGGTCGAACTTGCCGAGCAGCCCGTCCGAGGCGAGCTTCAGCGGCTCCGGATGCTTGTGCATCATGTGCTCGGCGGTTTCCGCGGGCGGCTCGTAGATCACGCCCTTGACCGAGCCGAACAGCGCGATCGCCAGCACGAGGATGAAAGCACCGCCGACCAGGAACTTGATCGATTTGATGAACAGCGAAGTCATTGTTCCCAGTCCCCCTTACGCGCCGGTCTTGGCCAGCACGGCCTCGGTGATCGAGCCCGGCAGCGGCTTCGGCGTTTCCAGGTGCGAGATGATCGGCACGACGATCAGGAAATGCGCGAAATAATAGGCCGCCGCGATCTGGCTGACGATCACGTAGAGCGGCTCGGCCGGCGAGCCGCCGCAATAGCCGAGCACCAGCACGTCCGCCACGAGCACCCAGAAGGCGATCTTGTACATCGGGCGATAGCTGCCCGAGCGCACCGGCGACTTGTCCAGCCAGGGCAGGAAGAACAGGAGCAGGATCGAGCCGAACATCGCCAGCACGCCCCACAGCTTCGCCGGCAGGATGAAGTCCGCGGTGAAGGCGCGCAGGATCGCGTAGAACGGCCAGAAATACCATTCGGGGACGATGTGGGCGGGAGTGGAGAGCGGGTTGGCCGGGATGTAGTTGTCCGGATGGCCCAGCAGGTCCGGCGCGAAGAAGATCAGCGCCGAGAAGGCGATCAGGAAGACGACCACGCCCAGCCCGTCCTTCGCCGTGTAGTACGGATGGAACGGCACGGTATCCTGCTCGCCCTTCACCTCGACGCCCGTCGGGTTCGACGAACCCGGGATGTGCAGCGCCCAGATATGGAGGATCACGGCGCCCGCGATCACGAACGGCAGGAGATAGTGGAGCGAGAAGAAGCGGTTCAGCGCCGCATCGTCCGGCGCATAGCCGCCGAGCAGCCAGATGCGCACCCAGTCGCCGACCACGGGGATCGCCGAGAAGAAGCCGGTGATCACCTGCGCGCCCCAGAAGCTCATCTGGCCCCAGGGAAGGACATAGCCCATGAAGGCGGTGGCCATCAGCAGCAGGAAGATGACCACGCCCAGCAGCCACACCATTTCGCGCGGCGCCTTGTACGACCCGTAATAGAGACCGCGGAACATGTGGATGTAGATCACCACGAAGAACATCGAGGCGCCGTTGGCGTGGGCGAAGCGCAGGAACCAGCCCGCGTTCACGTCGCGCATGATGCCGACATTCACCGATTCGAAAGCGCCCGCGGCGGACGAATGGAAGTGCATCGCCAGCACGATGCCGGTGATCAGCTGGCAGACCAGCGCCACCCCGGCGAGCACGCCGAAGTTCCACCAGTAGTTGAGGTTGCGAGGCACCGGATAGCCGGCGCCGACGGCGTTGTAGACGAAGCGCGGCAGCGGGAGGCGCTGGTCCACCCACTGCATCAGCGGGTGCTTCGGCTCATAATGCTTGGCCCAGGGAAAGCTCATCGCGCTGTAATCCTCACCCAACCACGACGACGGTGTCGGACGTGAAACTATATTTCGGAACCTCGAGGTTCTTCGGCGCCGGCCCCTGGCGGATGCGGCCGGCCGTGTCATAGGCCGAGCCGTGGCAGGGGCAGAAATAGCCGCCGAACGGCCCGCGATTCTCGCCCTCGCCCGCGCCCAGCGGCACGCAGCCGAGATGGGTGCAGACGCCCAGCGTGATCAGCCAGTTGGTGTGGCCCTTCGCCGTGCGCTGCTCGAGCGTCTGCGGATCGCGCAGGCTGGAGACCGGCACTGCGTCCGCCTCGGCGATTTCCTTCGGCGTCAGGTTGCGCACGAACAGCGGCTGCTTGCGGAAGCTCGTCTTGATCGCCTGACCCGGCTCGATCTTCGACACGTCCACCTCGGTGGTGGACAGCGCGAGCACGTCGGCCGACGGGTTCATCGAATTGACCAGCGGAAGCACCACGACGCCCGCGCCCACAGCCGCCACCGAAACGGCGGCATATTGCAGATAATCGCGGCGGCGGGGATTTTCGAGACCGGCGAGATCGCCTTCAATTGCCATGTTTACCCCTTGCACTTCGAACTTGCCGCGGCGAACGCGCGGGTAGGACGTGACGCAGACACGGGCGCTAAGGCCCCCCTCGCGGCCCACCGGTGTCTCCCGGTTAAGCCAGCTGGCCTGATAGACGGCGCCCAAGCGCTTCCGCAACAGGGATTTTGAACGACTTGCTGCGCCGGGCGGGGGGACGCTAGGAGCGGCGCCATGCGACTAGCCCTGTTCGAGCCCGATATTGCCGGCAATGTGGGTGCCGTGCTGCGCCTCGGCGCCTGTTTCGGCGCGCCCGTGGACCTCATCGAGCCGATGGGATTCGCCTGGAACGATGCCGCCCGCCGCCGCGCCGCGATGGACTATGGCGAGATCGCCGAAGTCACTCGCCACGCGGATTTCGATGCGTTCGCCGGGAAGCTCGCCGGCCGCGTGGTGCTGTTCAGCACCAAGGGATCGATCCGGCTCGACGAAGCGGCGTTCCGGCCCGGCGACACCCTGTTGTTCGGCTCCGAGAGCCGCGGCGCCCCCGATTTCGTGCACGCGCGCGCGGATTTGATCGTGCGCATACCGCTGCGCGCCGGGCTGCGCTCCCTGAACCTCGCGGTATCGGCGGGCATCGGGCTCGCCGAGGCGCTCCGCCAGACCAAAGGATTTCCGGAATGATCGAGCTCGACGAACAGCAACAGGCTGCCCGCACCTGGTTCGAGAGCCTGCGCGACGCGATCTGCGCCGAGTTCGAGGCGATCGAGGCCGAGGCCGGATCGGACGCGCGCTTCGAATATGTCGCCTGGGACCGCACCGATCCCTCGGGCGAGCCCGGTGGGGGCGGCGTGCGCGGCGTGATGAAGGGCAAGGTGTTCGAGAAGGTCGGCGTCAACGTCTCCACCGTCGGCGGCACCTTCGAGGGCGAGTTCGCCAAGACGATCCACGGCGCGGGCGAGGATCCCAAATTCTTCGCCACCGGCATCAGCCTGGTCGCGCACATGGCCAATCCGCATGTGCCCGCGGTGCACATGAACACGCGCTTCCTTGCCACCACCAGGCGCTGGTTCGGCGGCGGGGCGGACCTGAACCCGCCCATCCCCTATGCGGAGGACACCGAAGCGTTCCACGCGGCGCTCGCGGCCGCTTGCGACGCGCACGACCCGGCACATTATCCGCGCTTCAAGAAATGGGCGGACGAATATTTCTACATCCCCCATCGCAAGGTGCATCGCGGCGTGGGCGGGATCTTCTACGATCACCTGGAGCAGGACTGGGCGGCGGACTTCGCCTTCACCCAGGATGTCGGCCGCGCGTTCCTGGACGCCTATCCCCGTATCGTGCGGCGGCGGATGAGCCTGCCCTTCGGCGAGGCCGAGCGCCAGCGGCAGCTCGAATGGCGCGGCCGCTATGCCGAGTTCAACCTGATCTACGACCGGGGCACCCTGTTCGGGCTCAAGACCGGCGGCAATATCGACGCGATCCTGATGAGCCTGCCCCCGATGGCGGCGTGGAGCTGAACATGGGCCTGATCCCGGTCGCCGACGACCAGGTCGCCACCATCGTCACCGCGCTCGAGATGCTGGCGCGCCCGCGGCCCCGGCCCCTGCCCGATTCGCCGCTGCGGCTGGTGCGCTGGACCATGCCCGATCCGGCCAAGTATCGCGCGCTGTTCCGGCGGGTCGGCGAACCCTGGCTATGGTTCTCGCGGCTGGTGATGGACGAGGCGCGGCTGACCGCCATCATTCACGATCCCCGGGTCCATGTCTTCGCGGTGGTCGATCGCGCGGGGATCGAAGTCGGCATGCTCGAGCTCGATTTCCGTGCCGAGGCAACCTGCGAGCTGGGCTTTGTCGGGCTGGTGCCCGAGCTGGCGGGCAAGGGGCATGGCGGCTGGCTGATGGCGCAGGCGCTGATGCTCGCCTGGACGCCGGACGTGACGCGCGTCTGGGTGCACACCTGCACGCTCGACCATCCAGGCGCGCTCGGCTTCTACCGCAAGCACGGCTTCGTGCCCTATCGGCGCACGGTGGAGACATTCGCGGATCCGCGGCTGGCGGGCGTGCTGGCGCCGGGCGCCGCGCCTCAGATCCCCTGCCTGGGGGCGCCGGCCAGCCGATAGGCGGCGACGCGGATCAGCGCGAGCGCGGCCCAGGCACCACCGCCGAACAGCGCGGTGACGAGATAGGATACCGGCGCCACCGCCTGCGCGCCGCCGATGAGCGCGGCGATCGTTCCCAGGATGCCGCCGGTGACGATCACGAGCCCAAACGCCAGGAACATTATCATCGATGCAAGGCCGAGCAGCGCGAAGCCGGTGAGGCCGGCGCTGCGCCGCCACCCCTCGCGAAAGGCGCCGAGCATGCCCGCGGCCGGATCGGCGGCCAGGGCGGGCCCCGCGAGCCAGGTTCGCGCCAATACGAACAGGCCGGGGATCACGAACAGCGAGAAGCCGAGGGAGAAGAACAGCCCGGCGATCACGGTGAGCACGAAGAAGGCGGCGAAGCGCTTGAGCGTGATCAGCAGCACTTCGCCCAGCGTGCGCCCGCCGCCCTGGAGATAGAGGTTGAATATCGCGAAGGTGCCGAATTCGATGGCGATGTTGATCGCCAGGATCGCCGGCAGATTGGCGGTGTAGAAGGCCGTCAGCGCCTGGCGCAGCTTTTCGGGGTCTCCTCCGGTTGCCGTCGGTTCGAGCCCCGCGAGCAGCAGCGCCGCGCCCAGCATCGGCACCACGAAGAACATGCCCGCCAGCGCCACGAGCAGCTCGCGTTCCGCGCGCCAGAGAGTGACGGCATCGGCGAGGATGCCGCGGCTGGTGAGGCTCATGCGCGGAACGCGCCTTCGCGCAGCCCGGCATCCGCCGCGAGGGCCAGATAGAGCTTGGCGGTGAAGGCGGGCACCAGCACGGTGAAGCCGGTCTGCACCGCGGCGACGACGATCGAAGTGAGTACCCCCGCCAGCGTGATCCCTTCGGCCGGCCCGCCGGTGACGAGCGCGAAGATGCTGCCGAACACCATGTTGGCGGCGAGCATGGAAACCCAGGAAACCAGCGCGAAGAGCAGGATCACCCCGATGATCCGCCAGGTCATGCCGCGAGTGAGCTTCCAGGACTGGCGCAGCGCGGAGAACATCCGCTTCTCGCGCACGATCACCGCATTGGTGATCAGCAGCCGCGCACCGATCCACAGCAGCAGCCCGAGCAGCACCAGCCCGTAGAGCGCGATCCCGCCGGCAATCTGCGGGCCAAGCCCGGCATTGGCGCCGCGCGCGATCTCCATCAGGTCGTACCCGTTCAGCTGCAGCGCCAGCGGGACCGGCAGCACCAGCAGAAACATCACCGCGAACAACAGCACCGAGACCGCGAGCGCCGGCAGCAGCCGGTCGCGCCCGATCGCTCCGGCGCCGCGCGCGCTCGCCATGTCGAGCGCCATCGCCGAGATGGTGAGCGAGCCCCAGAGCGAGAGAATGCCGAAAGCGAGCTGGACGGCGTAGAGCGACAGCACCAGCTCCGGGCCGCCCCCGGTCTTGGCCGCCTGGAAGCTGCCCTCGATCGAAGCGGGCACGAAGAAGGCGAGCAGCGCCACGGGCAGGATCGCGCCCAGATTGTCGCTCAGAAACTCCGCCGTCCGATCCCAGACGGTGCCCATCTTCGCCATGCGCCCGATGTCCTCCCTCCATCCGGTGTTAGCGGGCGCGCATTATGTTGCCAATGCTTGCGCAATCGCTTTCGGATGCGCAATTCGCATGGCGATGAACCAGGATATCGAATGGCGGGTCGCCCCGGAGCCGATCGAATATGGCGCCGCGCTGGCCGAGATGGAGGCGCACGTCGCCGCGCTGACCGCCGGCACCGCGCCCGAACGCATCTGGCTGCTCGAGCATCCGAGCGTCTACACCGCCGGCACCAGCGCCACCGACGCGGGCGAGCTGATCGACCCGCGCTTTCCTGTGTTCCGCACCGGGCGCGGCGGGCGCTACACTTATCACGGGCCCGGCCAGCGCATCGGCTATCTGATGCTCGACCTGCGCCGGCGCAAGCGCGACGTGCGCGGCTATGTCCATGCCGTGGAAGGCTGGGTGATCGCCGCGCTGGGCGAGCTGGGGATCGAGGCGTTCCGCGCCGAGGGGCGCATCGGCATCTGGACGCTCGACCAGACCGGCCGGGAAGCGAAGATCGGCGCGATCGGCGTGCGCATCCGGCAATGGGTGACCATGCACGGCTTCGCAGTGAATCTCTCGCCGAACCTGAGCGATTTCAACGGAATCGTCCCCTGCGGCATCGCCGAGTTCCCCGTCACCAGCGCAGCCGCGCTCGGCAAGCCGGTAACATTCCGGCAATTCGATTCGGCGCTCCGGGCCACATTTTTGCCATTTTTGGACGCTCTCTCCTGAGCGCAGGTCAAATCGAGTCTTGAGGGGTTTGCCCGAACCGTCTAATGTCCACTCCGGTTTGGGTATTAAACGGCGTAACCGTAATCCAGATCCATTATCTAGGGAGCTTTCTACATGCGTGCAGTCATTTCGAAGATCGTTGCAGGTTCGATGATCGCCGGCGCGGCCCTCCTGGCCTCGGCGTGCACCAGCAACGAGTCGACCAACGTGACCAACACCACCGAAGTCGTTCCGACCGAGAACGTGACCACCGACACCATGGTGACCAACATCGACGCCGCCGCCACCGAGAACGGCGCCGTGGTCGAGAACACCACCACCGTCGAGACCAACACCACCAACGCGCACTGATCGCGCGCCCGGTAGGGTGTTTGAAGAAAGGGCCGTCCGGGCGACCGGGCGGCCCTTTTCGTTTCCCGATTTGCGATGAAATGCCGGTATGGCACGGCCCGGATGGTAAAAAGGGGCTTCAACCCGGACTCGGAACACCGTAACCCCTGCCCACGGGGTCAACTGGTAGTTTTCGAGGGCAGCATGCTCGCATCGCGTATCGCACTTATGCTGGCCGGGGGGATCGGCCTGTTCGCATCCGCGCCGGCTTCGGCGCAATTCTTCCTCAAGCCCGCCAATCTCGAGAGCGGGCGAGTCACCGGGGCGGAGCCCGGGATGACCGGCCCGGCGCTGCCGGGCGCCACCGCCGCCGAGCTGCGCGCCGCGCTCGCCTGGAACCTGCGTGCCGCGCTCAACGTCGCGGCGCTCCAGTGCCAGTTCGAGCCGACGCTGTTGTCGGTCGACAATTACAATTCGCTGATCAAGGACCACGCGATCGAACTGCGTGATTCCTACGCTACGCTCGAGAAATATTTTGAACGAGCGTACAAGAACAAGAAGCAGGGCCAGCTAGAGCTCGACAAGTACGGGACCCGCATCTACTCGGGATTCTCGACTGTTCAGGGGCAGCTCTCTTTCTGCCAGACGGCCGCCGCAATCGGCCATGATGCGGTGTTCGTGAAGCCGGGCCAGTTCGGCGATCTGGCGCAGGACCGGATGAAGGAACTGCGCGCCAGCCTGGGCCCCTGGGGCGAGCAATATCGTCCGTCGGGCTATATCGTCACCGGCATGTACGGCGTGAAGATGCCGCCTTTCGGCAACGACAAATGCTGGAAGAAGGGCCAGTATCAGGTCAAGAAGTGCGGCCCGCTGCTGATCGATTGATCGGCTGACCGGCTTCCCCGCCCCCTCCCGTCATCCCGGCGAAAGCCGGGATCTCAGGCGATGGCGCGGGGAAGGAGCAGCACGAGATCCCGGCGTTCGCCGGGATGACGATTTTACCGCAATCCCAGCATCTTGTGCGTCTGCAAGGTCAGCCGCCATTTCGGCCGCGCCATCGCGAAGGCGATCGCGGCCCGCATGTTCTCGGCCGCTTCCGCGCTGTCCATCGGCTGGACCAGGAAATTGGCGAAGTCCCAGCCCTCGAGCGTGTCGACATCGGTGCCGGGCTGCGGCCAGACCAGCTTGAGCTCGTCGCCGGCACGCTGGACGACCTCGCTCCCCGCCTTGGGGCTGATGCACACCCAGTCGATCCCCGGATGCACCGGCAAGGTGCCGTTGCTCTCGATCGCGATTCGGAAGCCGCGGCCGTGGAGCGCGTCGACCAGCGCATCGTCCACCTGCAGCATGGGCTCGCCGCCGGTGAGCACGACGAAGCGCGCCTCGGTCCCCGCGCCCCAATGCCCGGCCACCGCATCGGCCAGCGCCGCTGCACCGGCGAACTTGCCGCCGCCCAGCCCGTCGGTGCCGACGAAATCGGTGTCGCAGAACCGGCAGATCGCACTGGCGCGGTCCTGCTCGCGGCCGGTCCACAGATTGCACCCGGCGAAGCGCACGAACACCGCCCGTGCGCCGGCATTCACCCCCTCGCCCTGAAGCGTGAGGAACATCTCCTTGACGCTGTAGGTCATGATCCGGAACCCTATGGCTGCGCCGCGTACTGCGTCGGATCGGCGATCCCGGCTTCCTCGAAGCCCTTCGCGCGCAACCGGCAGCTGTCGCACAGGCCGCAATGCAGCCCGCCCGGCGCCGGATCGTAGCAGGACCAGCTCAGGCCCATGTCGAGCCCGAGCCGCGTGCCTTCGCGCACGATGTCCGCCTTGGTCATGTGCTGGAGCGGCGCGCGAATGCGGAAGGGCGTGCCTTCCACGCCGGCCTTGGTCGCCAGCTCGGCGAGCTTCTCGAAGCCTTCGATGAATTCGGGGCGGCAATCGGGATAGCCCGAATAATCGAGCGCATTGACGCCGATATAGATGTCGCGCGCGCCCGAAGCCTCGGCCCAGCCGAGCGCGAGGCTGAGGAAGATGGTGTTGCGCGCCGGCACATAGGTGACGGGAATGTCGTCCCCCACGCCTTGCTTGGGCACGTCGATATCGGCGGTGAGTGCCGACCCGCCGAACGCGCGCAGGTCCATCGGCATGACGATGTGGCGCTCGGCACCCAGGGTCGCGGCGACACGGCGGGCGGCGGCCAGCTCGATATGGTGACGCTGGTTATAGTCGAACGAGAGCGCCATCAGCCGATATCCCGCCTCGCGCGCGAGCGCGGCCGAGATCATCGAATCGAGTCCGCCGGAAACCAGTACGATTGCAACGCTGTCTGTCATCGCCGCGCCCTACTCCGGATTCCACTGCGAGGCAAAGAACGCGCGGCCGGACGCAAAATGGGCCGCCCGTGAGCGGCCCAGTTTCTTGGGATAACCCCATGCCAGAGAGGAAAGTGCTCACGAGGAGCGAGGAGCAGCTTAGCCCGGCAGCAGTGAAATAAGGGTTAAGTCCCGTTCAGCCGCAGGCGCCGGCGCGGCGCGCTTCATATTCCTGCTCGAACGGCGAACCGTCGAGCACGCCCTGGGTCTCGATCCGCACCAGTCGCGGCGTCTCCACGGTGATCGTGGTGCGGCCCTGGCCATGCCCGGTGCAAGTGTAGCGCACCGTCGCCGCGCGCTGGTCCTGCGCGACCACGAACTGCTCGCACGGCGTGGTGCCATGGGCGAGCTGGATGAAGCTGTTCGGCCCCGCGAAGCAGATCTTGCGCTCGCCGCCGCGCCGCTCCTTGAGCAGCCATTGGCCGCGCTCGATCTGCGAAAGCACTGCCTGGCTGGAGGAACGATGGGCCGAAGCCGGCCCATCGCCCACGATAAACAGCGATGCGCCGGCAAATGCCACGCACACCAGACGCTTGAACAACATGCGCAACGTCCTCCCGTCGCGGCCCCGAGAGCCCGCGCCCTTTGCGCCCGATATGGGGCGATCCCGCCGGATTACAACGGCGGCGGAACGAAATCGGCGAGCTTCACCGGGAACTTCTTCGAGCAGAAGGCACAGTCGACGGCGATCACCCCGGTCTCGTCCGCCATCGCCGCCCGCTCCTCTTCCGGGAACTTGGCGAGCACCTCGGTGATGTAGCCAGGGTCGCACCGGCAGCCGCGCGAGAGATCCGCGCCGCTGAGGACGCGCACTTCTTCCTCCTCGTTGAACAGCCGCCAGACGAGCGATTCGAGCGGGATCGCTCCATCGGCCAGCTCGTCTACACCCATGGTCGAGCCCAGCGCCTCGACATGCTGCCATTCGGGATGATCGAGCCGCACGTGCAGCCGCTCGCGCCCTGCCTCGCCCTCCGGCAGATGCTGGAGGAACAGGCCGCCGCCGATCCACTTGCCGGTCTCCCTGTCGCGCCGCGCGCCCAGCCGCACCAGGCTGGGGATCTGCTCCGACTGGAGGAAATAGCTCTGCGCGGCCTCGGCCAGCGAGCCGGCGTCGAGCGGCACGATGCCCTGGTAGCGCTCCTTGGTGGCCGCCTGGTCGAAGGTGATCGCCAGATGGCCCTTGTGGAACAGCGCGAACAGCGACGGATTCTTGCCGAGCTGCGACAGGCGCAGGGCATCGAACTGCACATAGCCGCGCAGTTCGCCATTCTTGTAGTCGCACACCAGCAGGCTGACGATGCCGCCCTGGGTCTGCGCCTGGAGCGTCATCTGCCCCTCGGCCTGCTTGAGCGTGGCGCCGAGCAGGGCAGTGAGCGTCAGCGCCTCGGCCAGCAGCCGCTCGATCTGCTCGGGATAGGCGTGCGCCGACAGGATCTCGTCGAGCACCGGCCCCAGCCGCGCAACGCGGCCACGGGTGTGGCGGCCGGGAATGGTGAAGCCGATCACGCGATCGAGATCGGTGGTGGGGGCGGTGTTGGTCACAATTCTTACCTTCGTCATCCCCGCGAAAGCGGGGAACCATCTCGTGCAGACGCCACGATATACAATAGCTGTAGTGCAGGAGGAGGGTTCGGGAGATGGGCCCCGCTTTCGCGGGGATGACGCTAAGATAGTTGCCGATCCGGCAGCTTCAACTCAGCCGATCTGCCCGAAGCACCAGCGCAGCACCGCCTTCTGCGCGTGGAGTCGGTTCTCCGCTTCCTGCCAGATCAGCGACTGGGGGCCGTCGATCACTTCGTCGGTCACTTCCTCGCCGCGGTGCGCGGGCAGGCAGTGGAGGAACTTCGCGCCCGGCTTGGCCGAGGCCATCAGCGCCGCGGTCACCTGGAAGGGCATCATCGCGGCGAGCTTGGTCTCGGCATGGGCCTGGCCCATCGAGATCCAGGTATCGGTGACGACGATGTCCGCGCCCTCCACCGCTTCCTCCGGTGTGCCGACGACCTTCGCCCGGCCCTTGCCGCGGGCAACGTCCGCGTTGCTCGGCTGATAGCCCTGCGGGCAGGCGGCGACCACGTCGAAGCCCATCAGCCCGCCCGCCTCCATGATCGAGGCGAGGACGTTGTTGCCGTCGCCCAGCCAGGCGACCCTGAGCCCCGGCAGCGCGAAGCCCGCCTCGAGGATCGTCTCCATGTCCGCCATGATCTGGCAGGGATGCGAAGCGTCGGTGAGCCCGTTGATCACCGGCACGCTGGCATATTTCGCCATGTCGACCACCTTCTGGTGATCGTCGGTGCGGATCATGATCGCGTCGACATAGCCCGACAGGATGCGCGCGGTGTCGGCGATGCTCTCGCCGCGGCCGAGCTGCATCGAGCCCGCGTCCATCACGATCGAAGTGCCGCCGAGCTGGCGGATCGCCATGTCGAACGAGACGCGGGTCCGCGTCGAGTTCTTCTCGAACACCATCGCCAGCACGCGGCCGGCGAGCGGGGCGTCGGCATCCGCCTTGCCCTTGGGCCAGCCGGCACGGGCCTGTTTGCGGGCGATCGCATCGTCGAGCATCGCCTGGATGCCGGCGGTGCCGGCGTCGGTGAGATCAAGGAAATGGCGCATCTTAAATCCTCCCCGGCACGGGGAGGGGGACCATGCGAAACATGGTGGAGGGGCTCCTCCACCAGCGATTCGCTTGGGGCACGCCCCCTCCACCCCTGCCTTCGGCAGCGGTCCCCCTCCCCGTTCCGGGGAGGATCGAATTAATCATCGCTCGGCGGCGCGAAGCTGCGCGCGCCCTCGCTCAGGCGCTCGATGCACTCGGCGATGTGATCCTCGTTGATCACCAGCGGCGGCAGCACGCGGAACACGTTCTCGCCCGCGGCCACGGTCAGCAGCCCGTGATTGTCGCGCAGATGCGCCACGAAATCGCGGCTGACGACACTGTCCTTCATCTTGATGCCGAGCATCAGGCCCTTGCCGCGAATCTCCTCGAACAGGTGATCATGGTTCGGGATCATCTGCTCGAAGGCCTGGCGCAGGCGCTCGCCCATCTTCTCGACATGCGGCAGGAAATCGGGCTCGAGCATCACGTCGAGCACCGCCTGGCCGGCCGCCATGGCGAGCGGGTTGCCGCCATAGGTGGAGCCGTGGGTGCCGATCACCATGCCCTTGGCCGCTTCCTCGGTGGCGAGGCAGGCGCCGAGCGGGAAGCCGCCGCCAATGCCCTTGGCCGCGGTCAGGATGTCCGGCGTGATGCCGTAATGCTCATAGGCCCACATCTTGCCGGTGCGGCCATAGCCGCACTGGATCTCGTCGAGGATGAGCAGCAGGCCATGCTCGTCGCATGCCTTGCGCAGGCCCTGGATGAACTCCTTGGTGCCCGCGGTCATGCCGCCCTCGCCCTGCACCGTCTCGACCAGGAAGCCGGCGGTCTCGCCGTCGATCTTGGCGAGCGCGCCCTCCAGATCGTTGAACTTCACATAGTCGAAGCCCGGCAGCAGCGGCTCGAAGCCGTCGCGCATCTTGGGCTGGTCGGTCGCCGAGATCGCACCGATCGAACGGCCGTGAAAGGCGTTCTTGAAGGTGATCAGCTTGTGGCGCTGCGGGTTGCCGTTGACGTAATGATAGCGGCGCGCGGTCTTGATCGCGCACTCGATCGCCTCGACGCCGCTGTTCGTGAAGAACACCGTGTCGGCGAAGCTGTTGTCGACGATCCGCTGGGCCAGCGCCTCGCCCTGGGGGCTGCCATAGAGGTTCGACACGTGCATCAGCGTGGCGACCTGGTCCTGCAGCGCCTTGGTCAGATGGGGATGGCCATGGCCGAGCGCGTTGACCGCGATGCCGGCGGCGAAGTCCAGATACTGCTCGCCGCGCTCGCCATAGAGATACACGCCCTCGCCTCGGACCGGCCGCACAGCGCACCGCGGATAGACGGGCATGAGCGGGGTGATGGCCATGGGAACGTACCTCCTTCGTGAAAAGCTCGGAAACGAGACTCCAGAAACGACAAAGGGCGGCCTATCGGGACCGCCCGAGGCGGGTGTTTACGAGGGGTGGCCGGGAGGCGTCAATAATCGTTTCGGCGCGGGGCATGCCGGGGCGTTATCGGCCCATCCCCTTCGCACCTCACCCCGGGCTTGGGCCGGGGTGGAATCGGGTTGGAGCGCGAACGGCGTGTGGCCGTCAGTTCTTGATCTTCCAGCCCTTGCGCAGCAGCGCGTAGCAGCCGAAGCCCAGCAGCACGTCGAGACCCAGGATCACCAGGCTGCCGGCCAGGATCGGCGAATCGGCGACGCCGATAAAGCCGTAGCGGAAGCCGGAGATGATATAGAAGAACGGGTTGGCGTGGCTGATCGCCTGAAAGGTCGGGGCGAGGCGCTCGACCGAGTAGAAGGTGCCCGACAGCAGGGCCAGCGGCGCCACCACGAAATTGGTCACCGCCGCGGCGTGATCGAACTTCTCCGCCCAGATCGAGGTCAGCACGCCCATCAGCGCGAGGAACAGCGAGCCGAGAAAACCGAACCACAGCACCGCCCAGAGGTGCTGCGGCCAGACATTGACGCCCCAGATCGCCATGGCCAGCCACACCGTGCCGCCGACGCAGAAGGCGCGCGTCACCGCCCCGCCGCACAAGGCCGCCAGCATCTCGGTGGTCGAGAGCGGCGGCATCAGGTAATCGACGATCGTGCCCTGGATCTTGCCGACGAGCAGCGAGAAGCTGGCATTGGCGAAGGCGTTCTGCAGCATGCCCATCACGATCAGGCCGGGCGCGATGAACTCGGCGAAGTGAATCTCGCGGTGCTGGACGCTCACCATCCGCCCGCCGCCGCCCAAAGCGACGGTGAAGATCACCAGAAACAGCAGCGTCGTCACCGCCGGCGCCCATATCGTCTGGAGCTGCACCTTGAAGAAACGGCGCACCTCCTTGATATAGAGGGTGCGCAAACCTCCCCAGTTGACGTTGCGGATCACCGGAACGCCGGGCTCGGGGAGCTGTTGACCGAATTCAGGCTGGCTGCTCATCGCGCGTTCGCGTAACCGCTGCACGAGCCGACGGCAAGGTGAAGGAAGAGAAGTTTTGAGCTGGACCGAAGAGCGGATCGATACGCTGAAGAAGATGTGGGACAGCGGGCTGACCGCAACCCAGATCGCCGAGGAGCTGGGCGGGGTGAGTCGCAATGCCGTGATCGGCAAGGCGCACCGCCTGGGCCTGCCCGCCCGTCCGTCGCCGGTGAAGCCCAACGAGCCCAAGGCCGCGGCCGAGCCCAAGCCGGCGCCCGCGCCGCGCCCGGCCCCGGCCGCCGCCGCGCCCGCCGAGTCGCCGGCCCCGCGCGCCGCC
>JAFOMG010000027.1 GCA_017418975.1 Sphingomonas sp. | reverse complement strand
CGGAACGCGCTATAGGCCTCGGTTCGGTCGCCCGCCCTCGCCCGCCGCGCAAACAGAAAGGTTGCGAGCCCCGCGCCGACCAGGATGGTCAGCGTGCCCGCCAGTTCCAGGCCGATCACCGCGAGCCGGAAGAAGGCGCTCAGCCAGTCGGCCTCAATGGTGATCATACCAGCCTCGCTTGCGGATATTGTTGAAGCTGTCGGTGGCGTGACAGGCATAGCATTGGTCGACGCGCGCCTTCGATCCGGCTGCGCGCTGCGAGACCATGCTGAAATGCTCCATGAAGTGACTCGGCGGCGCCTTGTGGCACTCGGCGCACTGCGTCGAATTGACCGATGGATGGCGGTAATTGGCGATCTTCCAGCTGTCGGTCTTGTGGCAGCTCGCGCAGTCGGTGCCGAACAGGCCCTGGTGCGGATCGCGGAACGCATGGCAGCTCGCGCAATTGAGCGCGGTCTCGGGGGTCAGGCTTCGAGTGTTTGTCGACATGCCCGCCAAAGGCTGCCGCCACTTCGCCATGTCGAGCAACGCGGCGTGATCCATGCGGATGATGCCGCGCTCTCCCTCATGTTCGACGTGGCAGGAGGTGCACTGCGTCGCTTTCGCGTGGAACTGCGTCGACTGCTTCGTCCCGAAATCGGTGCCCGCATGGCAGGTGAGACAGGTCCGGGTTTCGACGCCCTTGCCCGGCGTGTGGCAGGCCGTGCATTGGCCGGCAAAGGACTGGTGCGCGCTCGAGAGCGGGCCGGGCGAGACGAGCTGCGCCACCAGGCCGGCATCCCTCGGCGCGTCCGATCGCATCCGGATCGCGACCGCGGCGACCATCACCAGCAGGGCTGCGATGAAGACGGCGTAGGAAAGACGCTGCCAGCTCATAGCCAGCGCAGCCCGTAATAGATCGCCGCGCCGACGTGGAGCGCGAGCAGCGCGAAGATGAGACAGCCCAGCAGGATGTGCAGGAACCGCCACCGCGCGAACAGGGTGTTGGTTGCCTCTTCGGCACGGATCGCGAATTCGGTATCGGCCAGCGCTGCGGCGATCCCCGCCTTGTCCTGGGGGCGCTGGCCCGCGGACGCATCCCCGGCGACGAACAGATAGCGCTTCCAGCCCGACAGCGGCGGGGCTGCGGTATCGGCCTGCGTCGGCGCCGCCGGCTCCTCGAGGAAGGCGGCGCGAAGCGAGGCCAGTTCTGACCTGCGTCCGCGCAGCGCCCGACCAAGCTGGGCAAGCAGGTAGCGGCCGATGAAGCCGGTGATGACCGTCATCAGCAGGAGGACGGTCAGAAGCAGGCCGACCGGGCTTTCGAGCTTGTGCGCGGCGTGGACCAGACCCAGGATCGGCGCCAGCACGCCGGCATAGACGTGGATGGCGAGCAGGGTTGGCTTGCTGACGACCCGGGAGAGCGCCTTGTCGACCCAGGCGATGTGCTTGGCCGCGACATAAGGAAGCGTCAGCAGCATCAGCACGAGCGCTGCGATCCCGATGATCCCGCCGGCCAGGCTACCCGGAAAGCGGGGCGACACATGCACGAGATAGCCGAACGGGAACAGCAGCAGGAACGCGACCAGCAGGCCCACGGCAATGTCGCTGCGTTCGCGCATCAGGCTTCGACCACGAGCGGCGTGCCCGTCCCCTTCGCCTGGCACGCGAGCACATAGCCTTGCGCCTTGTCGGCGGGCGCAAGGCCGGATTCGACCTCCATCGTCACTTCGCCCTGCAGCAGCTTGACCACGCAGGCGCCGCATGTGCCCGCACGGCATGCATAGGGGATCTCGACGCCCGCGCCCTCGGCCGCCTCCAGCACGGTCTCGTCCGCGGGCAAGGCCGCCGACACCCCCGACACGGAGAAGGTCACCGTGCTCGGCGCCACCTCGGCGCTCGGGGCCGGCTTATCCGCTGGCGGGGGCGCGGGCTTGACCTCGAGATCCTCGTGGTCGGCCGGAAGCGAGGCCGGACCGAACGCCTCGGTGTGCAGCTGCGCTTCGGGGACGCCGAGTTCCGCCAGCACGCCGCGCATCGCGCCCATCATCGCCGGCGGGCCGCACATATGGATGCGCCGGCTCGCGATCTCCGGCACCGCGGCCAGGATCATCTCGCGCGTGATCGGCCCTTCGGGGCCCATCCAGACGGTGCCGGGCGCGCGCTGCATCGCGGCGACGACATGGAGGTTGGGAAAACGGCGTTCGAGCCGCTCGAGCTCGTCGCGGAACACGAATTCCTCGGTCGACCGTGCGCCGTAGAAGAAGAAGATATCACCCTTCCACGCGGTGTCGGTGAGATAGCGCAGCACCGACATCATCGGGGTGATGCCGACCCCGCCCGCGATCAGCACGATGCTCTGGGCATCCGTTCCCGTGAAGGTGAAGGCGCCGAACGGTCCGCTGACCTTCAGCAGATCGTCGGCGACGACCTTGTCGTGCAGGTATCGCGAGACCACGCCCTGCTCCTCGCGCTTGACCGTCAGTTCGACATAGGCCCGCTGGGTCGGCGAAGAGGCGATCGTGTAGGAACGGCGCGCGGTCTTGCCCGCTTCGGGCTCTACCTCGACCTGCAGGAACTGGCCCGGCAGGAAGTCGAACGGCAGCCGGTCGGCGG
>JAFOMG010000026.1 GCA_017418975.1 Sphingomonas sp. | reverse complement strand
GCGCGTCCCGACCATCCGATCTCGCGAAGGTGACGCAGCATCGCGAATCCGTCGATGTCGGGCATGCGATAGTCGAGGATGACGCAGTCTGCCTCCTTCGCGCGGGGGTCGGCCAACAGCGCGTGGCCGGTCGTATATCCCCACACGGCATAGCCGCGCGATCTCAGCAGCAGCTGGAGGCCACGCCGCACGCCGGGATCGTCGTCGGAGACGAGGATGGTGTATCTGCCATCATGCTGAGTGGAACGGACCGATGGCATTGCGAGAAGCGGACACCCGTGTGACGATTGCACCATCGATCGCATATCGCGCCTCGTCCCGTCGCTACGTAGAGGTCGCAGTCACTTCGGCTTGCGGCCCATGCCCGCGGCAAAGGCGATCCGCAGGGCTTCGGACAAATTGCGGACCTCGAGCTTGGCCATCAGGCTCGCGCGATGGACCTCGACCGTTCGCGATGAACAGCCCAGGTCATAGGCGATCGTCTTATTGGGCAGGCCGTTCGCCAGCCCTTCCATCACTTCACGCTCCCGGGGCGTCAGTGCAGCGACCCGCACGCCGGCTTCAGAGGTTTCCAGAGTGCGAAGGTCGACATCGTCGAGACGCGCGAACGCGCGGCTGACGGCGCCGAGCAGGGCGGCTTTCTCGAAGGGCTTCTCGAGAAAGTCGACCGCGCCGCCTTTCATGGCCTGCACCGCAACCGACACGTCGCCATGGCCGGTCAGGACGATGACCGGCATATTGACCCCGCGTGCTGCCATGGCGGCCTGAATCTCGAGACCGTCCATCTCGGGCATGCGCACGTCGAGGATGACGCAGCCGACGGCCGCCGACTTCGCCTCCTTGAGAAACTCCACGCCCGAGGCATAGGTCACGACGTCGTAGCCCGCGGTCTTGAGCGCAAAGCTCGCCGCCTTGCGGATGCTCTCCTCGTCGTCGACCAGATGGATGACGCGTCTATCCCCCATGTTCCTCCTCCGCCCGCGCATGGATCAAGGTAAAATGAAAGCGCGCGCCGCCGCGGTCGGGGCGCTCCATCCAGATACGGCCCCCATGCGCTTCGATGATGGTCCGGCAGATCGAAAGGCCGAGGCCCATGCCGTCGGCCTTTGTCGACTTGAACGCCGTGAAGAGCTGCTCCCGGACCTCGTCGGCGATGCCGGGGCCGGTATCCTCCACGGTCACCTCGATCAGCCCGTCAGGGCGCAACCTGGTCGCTACCTTGAGGTCGCGAACAGGACACGCCGCCATCGCCTCGATGGCGTTGCGCATCAGGTTGACCAGCACCTGCTGGATCTGCACCCTGTCGACGAGAACCGGCGTCGCGGCGGGATCGACCGCGAAGAAGCTGCGGATGCCGCGCTCGCGTGCACCGACCAGCGCGAGCTCGCTCGCCTCGGCGACAACCTGCGGCAGATCGTGGAGGCTCTTGTCGACCTCGCCGCGGGCGACGAAATCGCGCAGGCGCCGGACGATATGGCCGGCCCGCAGCGTTTCCTGTGCCGCATCATCCATCACCGACCGTAGCGACACGAAGGGTTCGTCGTCCCGCTCGTCGAGCATGTCGCGGATCGTCTCGAGATAGAGCGCGACCGCGGCAAGCGGCTGGTTGAGCTCATGCGCGAGGGTCGAGGCCATCGTGCCCATCGCGCTCAGCCGGGAGACATGGACCAGCTCTGCCTGCAGTTCCTTGAGCCTGAGCTCATCCTGCTCCTTGGCGGTGAGATCCCGGATGAAGCCGGTGAACAACCGCTGCCCGTCTTCACCGGCCTCGCCAACCGACAGCTGCATCGGGAAGGTCGAGCCGTCGCGGCGCTGGCCGACCACGACGCGGCCGAGGCCGATGATCCGGCGCTCGCCGGTCTGGAGATAATGCGCGATATATTCGTCATGCCGGTCGCGATCGGGCTGGGGCATCAGGCAGGAGACGTTGCGGCCGACGAGCTCGGTTTCCGAATAGCCGAACAGGCGTTGGGCGGCCGCGCTGAACGACGTGATGTCGCCGGTCTCGTCGATGATGATCATCGCATCGGGGACGGTCGCCAGGATCGACTGGAGATGCTGCTCGCGGGTCTCGATTGACGCCCGGACCGCCGCCTCGTCGGTGACATCGCGACTGATGCAGGCAAAGCCTCGATGTGCGTCGCCTTCGAACAGGGCGCTGATCGTCAGGCGCGCGAGATACTCCGCTCCGTTCTCGCAGACCCGCCACGCTTCGCGCTCCAGCGTGCCTTCGTGAAGGGCGGCCGCCAGGTCTGCGCACGGGCGGCCGGCCGCAATCTCGTCGGGCGGGTAGAACAGGTCATGGGGCTGTCCCAGGACGCGATCGAGGGGCCAGCATTCGGCACGCTCGCCTTCTTCATTATAGCTCAGCACGATCCCGGCAGGATCGAGCAGCGTCAGGACATGGCCGCCAGCCTGTCGCAGGAACAACGGCGCAAGCCGCACCACCTCCCTGGCAATCTCGTCCGCCCCGCGCCTCGTGTCGACCATCGGCCGGCTCACATACCTGGCCGGGCGCACGTATCCGGGCGTAGCCCGACCGTGCCACTCAGCGCCGCGCGAGTATGGCCTTCATCTCGTCGATTTCCTGCCGCTGCGAGCGCTTGATCGCTTCGCAAAGCCGGATGACTTCCGGATCGCTGAGCTTTGCTTCCTGGCACATCAGGATCGCCCCGGAATGATGCGGGATCATCGAGCGCAGAAAGGCCGTGTCGCCGATCGTGGTCTGGGTGCGGATGAGTGCAAAGCTGCCGAAGAAGGCGACCAGCGACGCGGCGATCAGCGCGATGTTGGCGGCCTTCGACACGAACATGTGTCGCATGGCGAGGATCATCAGCACCACCATCGGTGCGACCATCATCAGCGTCATGTAGAGCATGTTGAGGTTGTTGTAGAAGCTGTCGAGCCCGTCGATCATGACGAACATCACCAGATACATGATGACGCCGCTGATGACGGTCTGAACGGCAAGGCTCCAATAGGCACCCATCTTCCGGGTGTTCATGTGGGACGAATGGTCCATGGCGTATCTCCTTCGCTCGGCGCCGGCCGACCTGGGTATGAGTGTAACGCCCCGCTCTCTTGTTCGCCCCCGCCATCAGCCGTCCTGATGCTAAAACCAGAAGCGAACGCCGGCGACGAAGCTGGTGGCATGGACGTCCTCGCCCGCAAGCCTCGACAGCCGCGCCGTGTCTCCGGCTTTGCGCAGATAGGAAACGCCGATGTAAGGTGCGAACTGGCGGCTGAATTCGTAGCGCAGGCGCGCGCCGAGCTCTATGTTGACCAGCCCCGAACCGATGTCGTTCTCCGGAATATCCTGCGCGGCGAAATTGACCTCGGCGCGCGGCTGCAAGATCAGGCGCTGGGTGATGCGCTGGTCGTAATAGCCCTCGACCCGGCCCAGAACATCGCCCTTGGTCGAGAGGAACAGCGCGCCTTCGACCTCGAACATGCCAGGAGCCAGGCCCTCGACGCCGATCGTCGCGTAGGTGCGGTCGGGCCCGCGGCCGAAGTCCTGGCGGATACCGCCCTGAAGATTGAAATAGGGGTCGATGGCCCGGCTGTAGAGCACCTGCACCTCGGCGCTGTCGATGCCGCGGCCGAACTCGCCTTCGCCCTCGCTCTTGAGCCAGAGGCGGTTGATGTCGCCGCCGTAAAAGCCTTCGCCATCCCAGCGATAGCCATCGCGGCCGCTATGCGCCTGATACTCGAACAGGTTGAGCAGCACCTGCCCGAAATTGTTGCCGCCGCTGTCCTTCATCATGATGTCGCGCGAGCGCGCCATCTCGCCGCCGGGAAAATCCCGATCGGCGAAGTGGTCGCCTGGGGGCGGCGGCGGGGGCGCATTGCCGGCCGGAAGTGCGGTGCCGGTCATTTGCATGCCGGGCATGGCGGGCGTTCCCGGCGTCGCTGTCTGGCCATGCTGCGCATGGTCCATCCCGGGCATGTCGGGCATCGCGCCGTCCTGATGCTGGGAGTGGTCCATGCCCGGCATCTCCGGCATTGCGGGAGACGTGGATTGCGGCTGACCGGCCGCATTTGCTTGCGCCGCGGGAGTGGTCTGGTGCTGCGAATGGTCCATTGCCGGCATGGTGTCCGGCGCTGGCTTCTGAGCGCGCGGCCTGGCAGTGGGCTTGGGGCGCGGCGCGGCGGCCTTGTCCTTCTTTTTCTCCTGCGCCGGCCGCGCCCCGCCCGGCGGCGCCATGCCGGGCATGTCGTGCATCGAATGATCCTGGGCAAAGGCGGGTGCGGCGGCGAGAAGGGCGATCGCGCTCACCAGCGGCGTGAGGATGCGGGTCATTGCGCGTCTCCCTTCGGACGCACGCTCACGACCCGCATCATCCCTGCATGCATGTGGTAGAGGAGATGGCAGTGGAAGGCCCAGTCCCCGACCGCGTCGGCGGTGAAGTCCCAGCTCACCTTGCCGCCGGGCTGGACGATGACGGTGTGCTTGCGCGGCGCATGGTCGCCATGCCCGGTCACCAGCTCGAAGAAATGGCCGTGGATGTGGATCGGATGCCCCATCATCGTGTCGTTGATGAGATTGACGCGCACCCGCTCGCCTTCGATGAACGGGATCGGCTCGTGATGGTCCGACATTTTCTCGCCGTCGAACGACCACATGAACCGCTCCATGTTGCCGGTGAGGTGGATGTCGATGCTGCGGCTCGGCGCGCGCACGTCTGGATTGCGCTCGAGCGCCATCAGATCCTTGTAGACGAGCACCTTGTGGCCGACGTCGGTGAGGCCCTGGCCGGGCTCGCCGGTGCGGTCGACGGGCATCGGCGAGATGGTCTGGACGCTCGGATCGCGCTTCACCTGCGGCGCGTTCGAGAAGTCGCGCATCTTCATCGAACCCATCGCGTGCCCGCCATGATCCATGCCCGCCATCTGGCCATCGGCGCCCATCGCGCCGTGGTCCATGCCGGCCATCGATCCATGATCCATCCCGCTCATCGCGGAATGATCCATCCCCGAATGGTCCATGCCCGCCATGGCGCTGTTGTCCATGGTCGCCATCGCTGCCGCCGCGCCGGTCGCGAGGCGCGCGGACGCGTTCTTCTCGGCCGTCGGATCGACGCCCCGCATAGCGCCGCCCGACATGTCCATGCCTTCCATGCCCGGCATCGAGGACATGTCCATGCCCATGTCCTTCATGTCGGCGAGCGGCCGTTTGCGTAAGGGAGGCACCTCGCCAGCCATGCCGGCGCGCGGCGCGAGCGTGGCACGCGCCATACCCGAGCGGTCGATGGCCTCGCCGACAAGAGTATAGGCCTTGTCCTCGCCTGGGCTGACAACGACGTCGTAGGTCTCGGCGACACCGATCTGGAACTCGTCGACGGTGACGGGCACCACATTCTGCCCGTCGGCCTGGACGATGCTGAGCGGCAGGCCGGGTACGCGGACGTTGAAGGTGGTCATCGCCGACGCATTGATGACGCGCAGCCGCACCCGCTCGCCCGGGGTGAAGAGCGCGGTCCAGTTGTCCATCGGACCATGGCCATTGACGAGATAGGTGTAGGTCGATCCGGTGACATCGGAGATGTCGGCGGGGTCCATCCGCATCTGGCCCCAGTCGAGCCGGTCCTTGAGTGGCTGGTCCTTGCCCGAGAGCAGCCCGGCCAGCGTCTGGCGCTGGAAGTTGAAATGGCCGGGGTTGACCTTGAGACGCCGGAAGATCGCCTGCGGCGAGAGTGCGCTGTGATCGGCGAGCACGATGACATGCTCGCGGTCATAGGCGACCGGATCGGCACCGGCGGGGTCGATGATGATCGGGCCGTAATGGCCTTCCTGCTCCTGCAGGCCCGAATGGCTGTGATACCAGTAGGTGCCGCTTTGCACGACGGGGAACTGGTAGAGGTAGTTCGATCCCGGCTTGATGCCCGGAAAAGACACGCCCGGCACGCCGTCCATATTGGCCGGCAGGATCAGCCCGTGCCAGTGGATCGAGCTGTCCTCCTCGAGTTGATTGACGACGTTGAGCCGCACGCGCTGGCCTTCGCGCAGCCGGATCAGCGGGGCGGGGACCGTGCCGTTGAGACCGATTGCGCGGAACTGGCGCCCGTCGATGCTCATCGACTGCCGGGCGATGGTCAGCGTGATGTCTTCGCCCGACACGGTCGGTAGCGTCGGTCGCATCCCCGGCGAGATGGTCTGCGCCCAGGCAGGCAGCCAGGCTGATAATGCGGCGCCACCACCGGCGAGGGCCGCGCCGCGAAGGAACTGGCGGCGGTCGAGGGCAGAAATCATTCGGTTTGTCTCAGCTTGCGGAAAGAGGGCGGACCTATTGGAAATACGCAGCCCACCCGCCTGCCCCTCAAACTTTCTTCAAACTTTCCGCGAGGCTCGCCCGGGCGCGGTAGAGGCGGGTCTCGACGGCCTTCTGGGAGATGCCGAGGATCTCGGCGGTTTCGGCTTCCGATTTCTCGTCGATCGTCCGCAGGATGAGCGTGTCCTTGAGCGAGGCGGGCAGGGCGGCGATCGCCGTCATCGCCTCGGCGAGTTGCTGTTCGGCATCCAGGGCGCGGTCGGCCGAGGGGGCGTCGTCGACGATATGTTCGGCTTCGCCCAGAGGAAGGGCGAAGGAAAAGAAATTGCGGACCGCACGGCGACGGCGCCAGTCGTGGCATTTGTTGATGACGATCCGCGACATCCAGACCGGGAAGGGCCGCGTCCCATCATAGCGGCTGAGCGCGGAAAAGGCGGCCACGAAGCTCGCCTGAGTGACGTCGAGCGCCTCGTCGGGGCTACCGACATGGCTGCGCACGAGACGGTGTACCCAGCCCTGATGCCGGCGGACCAGCTCGCCATAGGCCGCTTGCCGGCCCCCCAGCGCCAGAGCCGCAAGCTCCCCGTCCGAGCAGTCGGGGAGGTGGAGCGTCATTTTTTCTCGGCCGTCAGCGCTTTCACGACGGCGTCGTCGAACTTCACCGTCTGGTCGGGGCGGAGCACCGCACGCATCGCGAAGATATGCTCGAGCGTTTCCTTCTGCAGCGCGCCCATCGCCTGGTGTGACCGGTCGACGGCGGCGGAGACCTGAGGCCCATAGCCATGTTCCGACCTGATGGCCTGCGCGAGCCATGCATTGTCGGCGCGCAGTTCCGCTTCCAGGGCCTGTCGGCGGATGGCGTAGCGGGCTTCGATAGCCTCGAGCCGTGCATGTTGCGCGCTATCCAGCTTGAGATCGCGATGGAGCAGGTCGTGCAGCTCATTCTCGACAGGGGGCGCCGGCACGACATAGAGCCGGCCGATCACGACCCCCGCTACTGCCGCAACAAACGTCAGCAGCACGAGAAGGAGAAGGCCGCGGCGATCGCGCATCATTGCGCGCTCAGCAGCGTCGAAGGAGCGAGCGCGAGCCGCGCGTCGAAGGGCGATGCCGCAGCATCTGCCGAACGCACTGGCACCGCGGAACCGGCGATGCCGATGAAGAGCGCGACCGCGGCTGCGACACCGAAGGTCGTGGCGCTCAGGCGCGGCATGGCCTGGAGCCGGGCGATCTCGGCCATGACGCGGCTGTCCAGCCCGGCAAGCCGGGGATCGAGGGGGGCTTCCCGCAACCGGCTGAGCATGTCGTCGAGGTGGTCCATGATGTTTCTCCGTCTTCTCTTCTCAATACGCAGGGTGGTCTTCTAACCCTTGTCCGGGAACAAAAAGAAAATTGCGAGGGGTGCAGGTCGCGGCTGCGTATTCTCTCATGTCACTGACAGGAGAATGTCCAAATGCGCTTCTTTTCGCCGCTCGCAGCCATCGCCGCCGTCGGCCTGAGTGTTTCTGCTCCGGCCTACGCCCATCCCAAGCTCGTGTCCTCGACGCCCGCCGCCAACGCCAGCGTCCCGGCGCCGTCGCGTATAACGCTCACCTTCAGTGAAGGTCTGATGCCGAAGCTGTCGGGCGCCGAGATCGTGATGACCGGCATGCCCGGCATGCCCAACCACCGCATGGCGGTAACCGGCTTCAAGACGTCCGTCGAAGGCGACAAGACGCTCGTGCTGACGCTCGCCAAGCCGCTCATGGCGGGCAGCTATCAGGTCGCCTGGCACGTCGTCTCGACCGACACGCACCGCATCCAGGGCAATCTCGCCTTTACCGTCAAGTGACGCCATGAACGACGTGGCACTCGTCGCCGTCCGCTGGGCGCTCTACGTCGATCTCGGCCTGCTGTTCGGCCTGCCGCTGTTCGCGCTCTATGCGCCCGGCGGCGGCCGGATGGTGCAGCGGCATCTGCCGATGGCGGCAATGGTGGCCGGTCTCGCCTGTCTCGCCCTCCTGCTGTCGGCGCTGGGGTTCGCGTTGCAGGCTGCGGCGATGACCGGGCTGCCACTCGCCCAGCCTGATCTTTCCATGGTCGCAGAGCTGTTCAACGGCACTTCCATGGGAACGGCGCTGAAGGCGCGCCTCGTCGCGCTCCTCGTTCTTCTGCTCTGCATCCCCTTCTATCGCCGGCAATCCCGTCCTGCCTTCATCGCCTCCACTCTGGCGGGCGCGGTCGCGCTCGCGACCCTCGCCTGGAGCGGGCATGGCGCGGCCGGCGAAGGCGAGGCGGGCTGGCTGCAACTGCTGGCCGATCTCATCCATCTGCTCGCCGCCGGCGCCTGGGTCGGCGCGCTTGCCGCCTTCCTCGCGCTGGTTCTTCCCAGGCTCGCAACCGATGATGTCGCCGCTGAAGACATGGACCAGGTCACACTGGCCGAGGAAGCCCTGCGGGGTTTCTCCCTCGTCGGCACGATCATCGTCGCCCTGCTGATCCTGACCGGGACGGTGAACGGCTGGTTTCTGGTCGGCCCGGGCAACATCGCCTCGCTCGGTCAGTCGAGCTACGGCCTGCTGCTCATCGCCAAGCTGGTGCTGTTTGGGGGCATGCTGGGCCTTGCCGCGCTCAACCGCTACCGCCTGACCCCGGCACTGGCACAGGCGATCGAGGAAGAGGACGCGCCACGGGCGCAGGCGCTGTTGCGCGCGAGCCTCTTCGTCGAAGGCGGGCTTGCGATCGTCATTCTCGGGCTCGTCGCCTGGCTGGGGACACTATCGCCGCCCATGTCGATGTAGCTTATCGTTTCGGACGCCTCGCGTTGGGAGAAGCCAATGCAATCCTACACCCCGCCGCTCGGGACCGGATCGACGAAAGACTATGATCGCGCGATCCGCCTGTGGACGCGGGAGAAGCGGTGGCGTGCCGCCATGCTCGCCGCCCTGGCGCCCAAAGCCGGTGAGACGGTCGTCGACGTCGGCTGTGGCACCGGCAGCTTCGCGCTGATGCT
>JAFOMG010000025.1 GCA_017418975.1 Sphingomonas sp. | reverse complement strand
GACGCGCAGCGCCAGGCGACCATGGACGCCGGCAAGATCGCGGTCCTGGAAGTTCTGCGCATCATCAACGAGCCGACGGCGGCGGCGCTCGCCTATGGCCTCGAGAAGAACGACGGCAAGACGATCGCGGTCTATGACCTTGGCGGCGGCACGTTCGACATCTCGGTGCTCGAGATCGGCGACGGCGTGTTCGAGGTTAAGGCGACCAATGGCGACACCTTCCTGGGCGGCGAGGATTTCGACGCCAAGCTGGTGCAGTTCCTGGCCGAGGACTTCAAGAAGGCCGAAGGCATCGACCTCACCAAGGACAAGCTGGCGCTCCAGCGTCTGAAGGAAGCCGCCGAGAAGGCGAAGATCGAGCTTTCGAGCGCGCAGACCACCGAAGTGAACCTGCCCTTCATCACCGCCGACGCCAATGGGCCGAAGCACCTGGTGAAGACGATCAACCGCGCCGAGCTGGAGCGCCTCGTCGAGGACCTGATCCAGCGCACGCTCGAGCCGTGCCGCAAGGCGCTGGCCGATGCCGGCGTCAAGGGCTCGGCGATCGACGAAGTGGTGCTGGTCGGCGGCATGACCCGCATGCCCAAGGTCCGCCAGATCGTGAAGGAGTTCTTCGGCAAGGAGCCGCACACCGGCGTGAACCCGGACGAAGTCGTCGCCATCGGCGCGGCGATCCAGGCCGGCGTGCTCCAGGGCGACGTCAAGGACGTGCTGCTGCTCGACGTGACTCCGCTGAGCCTCGGCATCGAGACGCTGGGCGGCGTGTTCACGCGCATGATCGATCGCAACACGACGATCCCGACCAAGAAGAGCCAGGTCTATTCGACTGCCGACGATGGTCAGCAGGCCGTGACGATCCGCGTCTTCCAGGGCGAGCGCGAGATGGCGGCGGACAACAAGCTGCTCGGCCAGTTCGACCTGGTCGGCATCCCGCCGGCGCCGCGCGGCGTGCCGCAGATCGAAGTGACCTTCGACATCGACGCCAACGGCCTGGTCAACGTCTCGGCCAAGGACAAGGGCACCGGCAAGGAGCAGCAGATCCGCATCCAGGCCTCGGGCGGTCTTTCGGACAGCGACATCGAGCAGATGGTCCGCGACGCCGAGAATTTCGCCGAGGAGGACAAGAAGCGCCGTGCCGCGGCCGAGGCGAAGAACAACGCCGAGAGCCTGATCCACACCACCGAGCGCCAGCTCCAGGAGAATGGCGACAAGGTCGATGCCGGGCTGAAGGCGGAGATCGAGGCGGCGCTGGCCGAGGCCAAGGCCGCGGTCGATGGCGGCGACGCCGACGAGATGCAGGCCAAGAGCCAGAACCTCGCCCAGGTGGCGATGAAGCTTGGCCAGGCGATCTACGAGAAGCAGGCTGCCGAGCAGGCTTCGCCCCAGGCGGGCGCCGGCGCGGCGGCGGGCTCGGAGGCCGGCGGCGAGGAAGTCGTCGACGCCGAATTCTCCGAGGTGGACGACAACAAGGCGTAAGTAACACCCCCTCCCTCTCTCCGCATGCGGGGAGAGGGCCGGGGAGAGGGGGAGCAGGGGCGGCGATGCGGACGGTTCTCGCGGCGTGCCCCTCTCCCATAGCCTCTCCCCTGAAGGGGAGAGGGCTTTAATTGATGACCACCGAAGTCGATTATTACGAGCTGCTCGAAGTCGAGCGCACCGCGGACGACGTCACGCTCAAGTCCGCCTATCGCAAGCTGGCGATCAAATATCATCCGGACAAGAATGCCGGGTGCAAGGACCACGAGGCCAAGTTCAAGGCGATCAACGAAGCCTATGACTGCCTGAAGGATCCGCAGAAGCGCGCGGCCTATGACCGGTTCGGCCATGCGGCGTTCAAGAACGGCATGGGTGGCGGCGGCCATGGCGCGCAGCCCGATTTCGGTGCGTTCAGCGACATCTTCGAAAGCGTGTTCGGCGAGTTCATGGGCGGTGGCCGTGGCGGCGGGCGCCAGGTGCGCCGCGGCGCCGACCTGCGCTACGACATGGAGATCACGCTGGAAGAGGCCTTTCACGGCAAGACCAGCGAGATCACCGTCGATGTTTCGGGCCATTGCGACACTTGCGACGGCACCGGCGCCAAGCCGGGCACCGCCGCGCACCAGTGCAAGCAGTGCGGCGGGCACGGCAAGGTGCGCGCGCAGCAGGGCTTCTTCATGGTCGAGCGGACCTGCCCGGTCTGCCACGGCGCCGGCGAGGTGATCGAGCAGCCCTGCCGCGACTGCCGCGGCGAAGGGCGGACCGACAAGACCAAGACACTCAAGATCAACGTGCCGCCGGGCGTGGACGAAGGCACGCGAATCCGGCTGCAGGGCGAGGGCGAGGCGGGTGCGCGCGGCGCGCCGGCGGGCGACCTCTACATCTTCCTGCACGTCAGGAAGCACGCGATCTTCGAGCGCGAGGGCACGAACCTGTTCGCCCATGCGCCGATCAGCTTCACCACCGCGGCGCTGGGCGGCGAGATCGTCCTGCCCGGCCTCGACGGCGAGAAGCACGCCATCAAGATTGCCCCCGGCACCCAGAGCGGCCGCGAGGTGCGCCAGCGCGGCGCCGGCATGCCGGTGCTGCAGGGGCGCGGGCGCGGCGACCTGGTCGTCGAGCTCGTCGTCGAGATGCCGACCAAGCTGACCGCGAAGCAGCGCGAGCTGCTCGAGGAATTCCGCGCGACCGAGACGGGCGACGAATGCCCCCAGACGACCGGCTTCTTCGCCAAGCTCAAGGCTGCCCTGGGCTAGGCCCCGGTCGCTGGCCGCAAGGAGATGCGCCCCCTTCGCCCAGCGCGGAGGGGGCTTTTCCTTGCGCCCGCACCGCCTTGGCCCGGGCAATGCAGGCGCGCTGCTCGATCAGCCTCGCAATGGTGAGGCGCTCCGAACGGCCCTCGGGATGGGCATTGAGGGGCAGGGCAATGACCTCGCCATCGACCAGCCGGAGCGGCAGCACGCCGCGATTGCGTTCGCCCCTTTTCATGCTGCGCTTGTCGGCCCGCAGCAGCGCCAGGTCATGGTAGCTCGCATCCTCGATCGCATCGAAGGGTATGAAGCGCGCATCGCCTTCGGGATCGATCAGCAGCCCGTCGCGGCGAAAGGCGAAGGGGCGGCGGCCATCGTCGTGGTGATAGGTGGCGAGCACATCCGCTGAAATGCCGCCGGCGCGCAGGCCTGAAGCAGTGCGCAGCAGTCGGCCGAGCATTGGATCTTCGGAGCTGGTGCGCGTGCCGGCCATGCCACGAGCTTAGCGCTTGGACGGCCGGAAGCGAGCGGGAAAGGTGGCGCCATTTCCGTGCAATTGGGCTCCCATATGGGGTCTGCCGCGATTGCCATCGGGCATCGATAGTCGCCCCTCCTGGGGGAATCGGGGAGGCGTTCATGCGGGCTTGGCTGAAGGCATTGCTGGCGCGGCTGTTCGGCGGCGGGGCATCGAAGCCGGTGCCGTCGGGGCCACCGGTACTGGCGGAGGAAGCCGACCGGCCCGGCTCGCCGCCGCCTTCCGGCATGCAGCAGCTGCTGGTGATGAACGGCGTCTTCCCGCAGGACGGCCAGGCGCCGGCGCAATTCACCGTCGGCATGATCGAGAGCTTCGCCGGCAGCTACCCGGCCTATGGCGCCAGGCCGTGCACCGGCGGCACGCTGCCGATCATGGAGAACCAGCCGCTGACGGCGGTGATGGGAACCAGCTTCGGCGGCGACGGGATCACGACCATCGGCGTGCCCGACCTGCATGCGCGCGTGGCGATCGGCGGCGCGCCGGTGGGCGGGATGCGGCCGGGCGCGCTCGTCCTCGGCTGGCTGATCGCGATGGATGCGAGCGTCGAAGCGCCGCTGCCGGGAACGGTGACGCCGTTTTGCGGAACCGTGGTGCCGGCCGGCTGGGCGCCCTGCGCCGGCGCGACGCTGTCGGTCCAGCAATATGCCGCGCTGTTCGCGGCGATCGGCACCGCGTTCGGCGGCAATGGCGTGACGACCTTCCAGCTGCCGGACCTGAACGGCGCGGCGCCGGTGGGCCTGGGGCCGGGCATGGCGCTGGGCCAGAAAATGTCGGGCACGATCGGGGGGCTGGGCCTCAACTATATCATCAACACCGGCGATCTTCTGGCCCCCGGCAGCGGCGATGGGGAGCCGCCGGCCTGTTATGCCTATGCCGGGCAGGTGACTGCCTATGCCGGCGCGCAGATCCCCCAGGGCTGGGCGGCGTGCGACGGCAGCGTGCTGCCGATCTCGCGCTACCCGACCTTGTTCCAGGCGATCGGCGACATCTGGGGCGGTGACGGCAAGACGAGCTTCGGCCTGCCCGATCTGCGCGGCCGGATGATGCCCGGGGCCTGAGCCGCCGCGATTTCGTTACGTGAACGCAAGCTGCAAGACGAGTTCAGCATCGCATCAGGCCGAATCGCCTAGACCCATCCTCGTACCCGGTGCCCAGGCACCGGCCAAAGGAGGAGATAGATCATGCGTAAGACGCTTCTGGGCCTCGCGGCCATGGCCGTTGCCCTTCCCGCCCTGCCCTCGACCGCGATGGCGCAGCGTTATGACGGCTATCGGGGCGACGACGGCCGCTACGAGCGCGGCTATGACAATCGCGGCTACGACCGGGGCTATGACGATCGCGGCTATTATAACGGCCCGAGCTGGCGCGGCCGCGACGGCCGCAACTATTGCCGCCGTTCGGACGGCACCACCGGCATGCTGATCGGCGGCGTCGCCGGTGCGCTGGTCGGCCGCAGCATCGACCGCTATGGCGACCGCACTCCCGGCACGCTGCTCGGCGCCCTGGGCGGCGCGCTGCTCGGCCGCGCGATCGACAAGGACAGCAGCGGCGGCCGTCGCTGCCGCTAAGCCCCTCGGGGCCGCAAGCAGGAAGAAGGGGCCCGGCGGCAACGCCGGGCCCCTTCTCTTTGGGCGCGGGGCTCAGGCGGCGCGGGCGGCCTTGAGCGCGTTGCCCCACCAGGCGATCTCGTCGAACAAGGCGGCGCGGGCGGCGGCGAGATGGGGATAGTCGTCGAGCGTCTTGCCCTGCTGCAGGATGCCGAGGAACGGCTCCATGCCCACATTCACCTCGGCCCTGATCGGCGCCATGTGCAGCTCGACCGCGATGCCGCGCAGCTGCTCGATCGCGCGGGCGCCGCCGACGCCGCCATAGCCGACAAACGCCACCGGCTTGCGGCGCCATTCGAAGGTGGCCGAATCGAGCGCGTTCTTCAGCACCGCGGTGGGCCCGTGATTATATTCCGCGGCAGTGACGATGAAGCCGTCATACTTGCCGACATTGTGGCGCCAGGCCTCGGCGGCGGGGTGCGAATAGACGCCCTGCGTCCAGGACGGGGGAACGGGCTCCTCGAACAGCGGCAGGTTCTGGTCGCGCAGATCGAGGATATCGAGCGTGAAGTCGTCGCGTCCGGCGGCGCCGGCGGCGATCCATTGGGCGGGAACGTCCGCGAAACGCTGCGGGCGCGTGCTGCCGATGATGAGTGCGAGGTTGAGCATGGAAATTTCGACCCTTTCCGGTTACGAATCGTAACAGGGGATCAAATGATGCGGTGGACGCATCGCCACAAGGAGGCACATTTCTGGAACCCAGGCACATCCATGTAAGCGGCGGGCATCCGGTCGGCGGGCAGGAGGGCTGTACGCCGGTGCGCGAGATCCTCGCCAAGATCGGCGACAAATGGAGCATCCTGACGATCATGATGCTGAGCGGCGGCACCAGGCGGTTCAGCGAGCTGCAGCGCGGGATCGAGGGCATCTCGCAGCGGATGCTGACGCTCACCCTGCGCGGGCTGGAGCGTGACGGGCTAGTGACGCGCGAAGTGTTCCCGACAATCCCGCCCCGAGTGGAATATACGCTGACGCCGCTGGGGCGCTCGCTCCAGCAGCCGGTGAGTGCGCTCGGCCAATGGGTGATGGCCAACCTGCCGGAAATCGACGCGGCGCGCCGCCGGTTCGACGTGGCGGCGGAGGATCGGGACGGCAGCTGACCGGAAGGCACCCGGCTTGCGTGCCGGGTGCCTTCCGTCCCGCTCAGGCAAAGGCGCGGCGGAACAGCGACAGGCCGTGGAATTCCAGCGCCGCGAGCCCGGCCACCGCCAGTGCCTGCGCGGCCAGGAAGGCGGCGCCGAGCGTATTCGGCGCGAGCAGGGCGATCACCGCGAAGCTGGCCGCGGTCCAGCCCAGGTTGAGCAGGGCGATGGCGCGGACCGGCCATTCGAGCCGGTCGGTCCGGCGCGCCGCCCAGAGCATGAACGCCGCCGAGGGGAAGAGCAGCAGACCGGCCTCGAACAGCAGCGCCGCGGGCAGATCGAGCAGCCCGGCGAGCGGCCCGGCGGCGGCGACGAGCATCGCGCCCATCGCCAGGCAGGCGACTGCGTCGATCGTGAGCACGGTGCGGAGGAAATGGATCGGATTGGTCATGGGTCGTCTCCCTTGCTGGTGATGACGCAAGGCTGACGGCATCGGCGCGCCGGGTCGATTACGCGGGAGGTAATGGAAACCGGCGGCGCTTGCGGGCAGAGAAGCCGCGAAGGAGACTATCCGTGCAGCCAGCCGTCCGCCCGCTCGGCGACCAGATCAGGGAATGGCGCCGCCGCCGCCGGCTGAGCCAGATGGACCTGGCGCTGGATGCGGAGATATCGACCCGGCACCTGAGCTTCATCGAGACCGGGCGCACCCGGCCGAGCCGCGAGATGGTGCTGCGCCTGGCCGATCAGCTCGCGCTGCCGCTGCGCGAACGCAACGCGATGCTGCTCGCGGCGGGGTTCGCGCCGCTCTATGCCGAGCGCGCGCTCGACGATCCCGCCCTCGCGGCCGCCCGGCGGGCGATCGACCTGGTGCTGAAGGGGCACGAGCCCTGGCCGGCGCTGGCGATCGACCGGCACTGGCATCTGGTCGCGGCCAATGCGGCGGTCGCGCCGCTGCTCGCCGGCTGCGCGCCGCATCTGCTGGAAGGCCCGGTCAACGTGCTGCGCCTGAGCCTGCATCCCGAGGGGCTGGCGCCGCGGATCCTGAACCTTGCCGAATGGCGCGCGCATCTGCTCGAGCGGCTGCGGCGCCAGGCGCTGACCACCGGCGACCAGGGGCTCGAGGCGCTGGTCGCGGAGCTGGAAGCCTATCCCTTTCCGGACGGGGCGGGGCAGCTGGAGGACATGGGCGGCGTGGCAATCCCGCTCCGGCTCGCCACCCCGCTGGGCGAACTCAGCTTCATCAGCACCACCACGGTGTTCGGCACCCCGCTCGACGTGACGCTCGATGAGCTGGCGATCGAGGCCTTTTATCCGGCGGATGCCATGACGGCGGAGCGGCTGCGGGGAGCGGGCTAGGGTGAGAATCCAAGCAAGTATTTGATTTTCCACTGTCATCCCGGCCTTGAGCCGGGATCCCGCTTCTTCCTGTGCTCGCGAGACGGCGGGACCCCGGCTCAAGGCGGGGTGACGAAGGAGGAATATGAGTCCCCAGCCTGGTTGAGAACCAAAACAAGCCCTTGAAGCCACACCCGTCATCCCCGCGAAGGCGGGGATCCAGGGTAGCAGGGGCGATCGAAGCAATCACGCGGGTGCGTGCCGGAAACGGCAAGGCGAGCCGCGCCGTCCTTGCCCGTGGCCCTGGATCCCCGCCTTCGCGGGGATGACGGGTGAAGGGGGCGGTTGAAGGGATAGCGGGGATGACGCTGGAGAATATGAGTCCCCAGCCTAGGTTGAGAACCCAAACAAGTACTTGATTTTCTACCGTCATCCCGGCCTTGCGCCGGGATCCCGCTTCTTCTTGCGCTGGCGAGACAGCGGGACCCCGGCTCAAGGCCGGGGTGACGAAGGAGGAATATGAGTCCTCAACCTAGCGCCCGTCATCGCTCCAGTGCGGCGGGTCCGAGACCAGCTTGATCACGCCATAGGTCGCGCCGACCCTGTGGAGATCGGTATTGGCGTCGCCCGAGCGCGGGGCACCGATCTCGCGCGGCTTGCCCTGCTTGTCCTTCACCTTGATCGTGCCGTTCCAGCCGATCGTCATGTCGATCGCGCGGCCCTCGATATGGCGCGAGGTGAGCGAGGGCTCGAAGGCGATCTGGAACAGGTCGGACATCGCCTGGGCGCCGGCCTTCGACCTGGCGGGATCGCCATGGTCCCATCGGATATCCAGGCCGGGCAGGGCGGGGACCCTGTTCGGCGCGACCAGCCCCTTCGCCACGCGCCAGCTGTAATGCATCAACTGCGCGCGAATGGGGTTGCGGCGCGTGGCCGAGATCGTGACGCCGGCGCCCGCGTCCTTCAGCGCCTTCAGGAACGCGCCGACGTTGTCGCGGAAGGGCTGGACCAGGTCGGCGACGGCGGCGCTGTTCGGATATCTGGTCTGGTTGGCGTTCCACCAGTCCGCGCCCGAAAGCGGCGGGCCGGCGCCCTGGCCGGCGGCGAGCGCGATCCAGGTCCGGCCGCCGGGGGCGATCAGCCCGTCCGGCCTGGCGGCGGCCAGCACCCGGGCCTGATAGCCGGTGATCGCGGCGATGGTGAGCGTGCCGCATTCGCCGCTGGTGGGCAGCAGCTTCTGCCCGGTGGCGCCGAGCCAGGCGTTGAGCAGATGCTGGACGACCAGCACGTCCGCCAGGTCGTTGACGCCGTTCTTCCCTACCGATGCGCCGATGGGCATGTGATCCCTCCCTCCAGCTCCCCTCCCCGGAAGGGAGGGGAGCTTGCGAGTCGTATCCGGCGAAATCCTACTTTGAAAGCAGGTCCGAGATCGCGCGGGAGATGCTGGCGAGCGTGTAGGGCTTCTGGGTGACCAGCGCGCCGCCATGCTGGGCCGGGAGCTTCAACTGCTCGCCATAGCCGGTGGCGAAGAGGAACGGCACGTCGGCGGCGCTGAGGTCGTCGGCGAGCGGCAGGCTGGTCTCGGCGCCCAGATTGACGTCGAGCACGGCGGCCTCGAACGCTTCGCGGCGGATCTCCTCGCGCGCCTGGGCGAGGGTGCCGGCGGTCACCACGCGGCGGGCGCCCAGGCGCGTGAGGATGTCCTCGGCGTCCATCGCGATGATCAGGCTGTCCTCGACCAGCAGCACGACACCGGAGAGCAGCCTGGGCGCGGTGGTGCCGGGTGCGGGCTCGGGGGGCAGCGCCGGCCGGCCGGCCCGGTTCCGATCGATCTCGATATGGCGGGCGGGCACGCGGAAATCGGCCTCGAGCCCGGTGAGCGGATAGCGCACGTCCGCCTCGCCGCCCAGGTCATAGGGGATCGAGCGCGTGATGATCGTGGTGCCGAAGCCCTGCCGTTTCGGCGGCTGCACTGCCGGGCCGCCGCGCTCGCGCCATGCGATCGCCAGGTCGCCGTCGCGTTCGATCCGCCAGCCGATATCGACCGAGCCGCTGTCCGAGAGCGCGCCATATTTGGCCGAGTTGGTCATCAGCTCGTGCAGCACCAGCGCCAGCGTGGAGAAGGCCTGGGGATGGAGCAGCACGGACGGCCCGTCGGTCTCCACTCGGCCCGCCTTGCCGGCGAGATAGGCGGCGGCCTCGGTCTCGATCAGGCGGAGCAGGGGGGCGGGGGACCAATTGTCCTGCGTGATCTGGTCATGCGCGCGGGCCAGGCTCTCGATCCGGCCTTCGAGCAGATGGATCGTGTCGCGCCGGTCCGCCTCGGGATCGAGCGACTGGCGGACAAGGCCGCGGATCAGGCCGAGGATGTTGCGGACGCGGTGGTTCAGCTCCGCGATCAGCAGCTCCTGGCGCTCGGAGAAGCGGCGGCGCTCCTCCTGGGCATCGTCGCTCAGGCGCAGCACGACTTCGATCAGCGACGCGCGCAGCATCTCGGCGACGCGCAGCTCGGCGTTCGAGAAGGGCTCGGAACGGCCGCGGACTTCCTGGGACCAGAGCTCGAAGCTCTTGCGCGGCGTGAGGCGCGGGCCGTTGGGGCCGAGCTGGGCGGGCTTGTGCGGGTCGCCCGCCCATTTGACCGTGCGGATCTTCTCCTGGCGGAACAGCAGGACATAGTCGCGCGGCCGGCGCGAGATCGGGATCGCCAGCATGCCGGCGGCGACATCGTCATAGTCGGCGGCGGCGGGGAGGGTGTCGGCCAGCCGGTCGGTCGAGAAGATCCTGCCCGCGGCCATCGCGTTCAGCCGGCGGGTGATCGCGGAGAACGCGGCCGCCGGCGGCGTCATGCCCGAGAAGGAGATCTTGCCGTCGAGCCAGATCGCGATGCCGTCGCACGGCACGGTCTCGCGCATCATCGTGCCGAGCCATTCGGGATTGTCGAGCAGCGTCGAATCGCCGGCTACCGCGGCGAGCAGCCGATCGCTGGCGGCGCGCGCGGCCAGCTCATAGGCGGCCAGCTCCTTGCGCTCGCGGCTCTCGAGCTTGAGCGCGAACATCTGGCCGAACAGCTCGGCTATCGAGCGGCGCTCGAAGCTGGGGCAGCGCGCGGCATAGTGATGGCAGGCGAACAGGCCCCAGAGCTGGCCCTCGACGATGATCGAGATCGACAGCGAGGCGCCGACGCCCATGTTCTTCAGATATTCGATATGGATCGGCGAGACGGAGCGCAGCACCGAGAGCGAAAGGTCGATCGGCGCGCCGCTCTCGTCGAGCCGGGGCAGCACGGGCACCGGCTCGGCATTCACGTCGGCGATGATGCGGAAGGGCGTGCGGACATAGAGCTTGCGCGCCTGTTGCGGGATGTCGCTGGCGGGATAGCGCAGGTCGAGGAAGCTGCCGATGCCGGCGCGGGCGGCCTCGGCCACCACCACGCCCGAACCGTCGCGATCGAAGCGATAGACCATCACCCGGTCGAAGCCGGTCAGGGCGCGGACCTGGCGGGCACCCTCGCGATAGAAGGCGGCCGAATCGGCGGTTTCGTCGAGCCGGGCCATCATCGCGCGGATCGCCGAGCCGATATCGGTGGCGGCATCCTCGCTGCAATCCTCGCCCTCCAGCACGATCGTGTCGCCGATCATGTGCAGCGCGAAATCGAAGCAGCGGCCGCTGGCGATCCGCAGTCCGAAGACGCGCTCGACCGCGTCGTCGCCGCGCAGCATGGCGAGGCGGTTGCGCAGCGTGTGGACGGCGTGCTCGCCGAGCAGGGCGATGGCGGAGGTGCCGAGCAGGTCTTCGGCCGGCCTTTCGAGAAACTGCTCGGCATTGGCCGAGACGCGGCGGATCAGCCAGTCGACCGAGAGCGCGAGCAGGAAGCCGAACGGCTGGACTGCGCCCAGCTCGTGAATCGGCTCGCGATCGCAATTGGTGAGATCGACCTCGAAATCGCTGCTACTGGCCAACCTCTGCCTTTCGCCATTTTTCCGCCGAACGCTCGAATGCGGTGAAAGTCGCAAGGGCCGCGGCGATCGCCGCCTCCAGTGCGATGGGCTCGCATAAGAGGCGGTCGATAACCGTCAGTAGTTGCTGCCACTTTTCGGCGCGCTGATCTGCATCAAGATAGGCGCGCGGGAATCCGGCGGGCAGGCGCCGGGCCAGGAACTTGCCGCCGAGGCGCGAGCCTTCGAGGACATAGAGCGCGCCGGCGACGGCGTGATCGGTGCCGAAGGCGGGGATCGCGCCGATATCGTCGCCGCGGCTCTCGCCGGGGTGCCGTAGATGCGCCAGGTCTTCCCTCAGCAGCGCGCCGCGCTTGCGCTCCTCCCAATCGTCCACCACGCGCCCGCCCGGCAGCGCCGCTTCCAGCGCCCACACCACATCGGCATGCGCGGCGAGGAAGCGGGCATAGCTTTCCCGGTCGGTCAGGTCGAAATCGGCAAAGGCCGCGTCCACCCGATCATGCGCCGGGGCCGTCGCCGCGCGCAGCGCCTGGCGGGTGGGGTTCATAGAGCGCTGCACCGAAAGGACATGGAAGCTCCTTCAAATATCCTGACCGCGAAACGTTCCCGCGCGCTAGGATCGCGCGATGCGGATGCGCCGGCTCGCCCTTGCGACGCTGCTGCTATGGGAGGCGACACTGGCGATGCCCGTGGCGATGAGCATCGCCCCCGACGGGCAGGGCGTGGCCCGCCCCGAGCGGGTGCTGGGCGGGCTGTATCTGCTGTTCGGCCCGCTGGGGCCGCTCGCGATCGATTCCCGAGGCTATCCGCTACCGGGCTACGAACATTGGCCGCGCTGGACCCTTGGCGGACAGCCGCTCGCGGCCTGGGGCTGGTATGCGCATCCCTTCTGGGCCTGGTGCGCCGCGCGCATGCTGCGCGGGCGGCGGCCCAGCCCGCTTCCCGCTCTGCTCGCCGCAGCGCTCGGGCTGGTGGCGCTTCAGCCCTATCATTCCGCCCTGGACGAGCATGGGTGGGGATCGGAGACCGTGCCCCTGATCGGCGCATTCCTGTGGGCGGGCGCGATGAGCCTGCCGCTGATCGGGCTGCTCGGCGCATGGGCGAACGATGCCGTCGCCCGCCGCACGCGCCGGGCTTGATCAAGCGAAGACGCGCTCGAAGATCGTGTCGACCTGCTTGAAGTGATAGCCGAGGTCGAACTTATCCTCGATTTCCGCCGGCGAGAGCGCGGCGGTGACTTCCGGATCGGCCTTGAGCAGCTCGAGCAGCGAAAGCGCGCCGTCCGATTCCCACACTTTCATCGCGTTGCGCTGGACCAGCCGATAGCTGTCCTCGCGGCTGACGCCGGCCTGAGTGAGGGCAAGCAGCACGCGCTGCGAATGGACCAGGCCGCCCATGCGATCCAGGTTCTTCTGCATGCGCTCGGGATAGACGAGCAGCTTGTCCATCACGCCGGTGAGGCGGGCCAGGGCGAAATCGAGCGTGATCGTCGCGTCCGGGCCGATATAGCGCTCGACCGAGGAGTGGCTGATGTCGCGCTCGTGCCACAGGGCGACATTCTCCATCGCGGGGATGGTCGCGCTGCGGACCATGCGGGCGAGGCCGGTGAGGTTCTCGGTCAGCACCGGATTGCGCTTGTGCGGCATCGCCGACGAGCCCTTCTGGCCCGGCGAGAAATACTCCTCGGCCTCGAGCACTTCGGTGCGCTGGAGGTGGCGGACCTCGATGGCGAGCCGCTCGATCGACGAGGCGATCACGCCGAGCGTGGCGAAGAACATCGCATGGCGATCGCGCGGGATCACCTGGGTCGAGACCGGCTCGACCGCGAGGCCCAGCTTGTCGGCGACATGCCGCTCCACGCGCGGATCGATATTGGCGAAGGTGCCGACCGCGCCCGAAATGGCGCAAGTGGCGATATCGGCGCGGGCGGCGAGCAGGCGCTCCTTGCCCCGCTTGAACTCGGCATAGGCCTCGGCGAGCTTGAGGCCGAAGGTGACCGGCTCGGCATGGATGCCGTGGCTGCGGCCGATCGTCGGGGTGAGCTTGTGCTCATAGGCGCGGCGCTTGAGCACTTCGAGCAGCGCGTCGAGATCGGCGAGCAGGATGTCCGAGGCGCGGGCGAGCTGGACCGCCAGGCAGGTGTCGAGCACGTCCGAGCTGGTCATGCCCTGGTGCATGAAGCGGGCTTCGTCGCCCACCTGCTCGGCTACCCAGGTGAGGAAGGCGATCACGTCATGCTTGGTCACCGCCTCGATCGCGTCGATCGCGGCGACGTCGATCGCCGGGTTGGTCGCCCACCAGTCCCACAGCGCCTTGGCGGCGCTCTTCGGCACCACGCCGAGCTCGGCCAGCGCCTCGGTCGCGTGCGCCTCGATCTCGAACCAGATGCGGAAGCGCGCCTCGGGCGACCAGATGGCGGTCATGTCAGGGCGCGAATAACGGGGGACCATTGCAAGCCTTTCGCCGGAAGGGGGAGTCGGGGCGCCCCTAGCAAGGGTGCCCTAGACTTTCCACCGAAAGCGGCCGGTGATCGGCCAATCGAGCAGCGCATCCTCCTCGCGGGCGCCCCGGCCGATATTGTGGAGGATCCGTGGGGCGCGGGCGCCGGGCAGGTCCGAGACCAGGCCGATATGCGTGGCGGTGCCGCCCATCCCGTTGGCGGGCGCGGAAGTGAAGATGTCGCCCGGCTGCCAGCCCTTGCCGTCGGCCGGGACCGGGAGGCGGGCGCCGGCGCGGGTGAGGAAGACGGCGAGATTGGGCACGCGGCGATGGTCGATGCTCGGATCGGGGCGGGAAAGACCCCATTTGCGCGGGTAGGCGGCGAAAGAGCGCTTCATATCGGCATTGACCAGCGCCTGAAGGTCGATCCCGAAGGCATCGCGATAGGCGCGGATCACCACATCGGTGCACACGCCCTTCTCGCGCGGCACATCCCCGCCGGGGAAGGCCAGGCTGGTATAGGCACTGTCGTAGCGGCGCGTGACGCCCAGCTGGGTACGGGCGGCGGCGATCAGCTTGCCGGCTGGCGTGCTCGCGGGAAGATGCAGTCGGTCGGCCGTGCTCGATGCCTGAGACGCGCCATGGCAGCCGGCAAGGCCGGCGGTCATTCCGAGCAGCATCGTCCGACGGTCGATCATGTCGCCTATCCTGCCGCAGCCGTTGCCGCGGCGCCACAGCGCAAATGAAATGCGATGAATTGAGTTTGTCCAGGGGTGTATTGAGGCTAATGCCGACGAAATGTGGAACATCATCCCCAGATTGTTGGTTGATAAGAAGATTGTCCAAAATATAATTAGGCTAGAACGTAAATACAAATTCTGAATAGAATAGGAGATAAACTTATGCTGAAGCCGATGCTTCTTGCTACATCTATGCTTTTCGCAATTCCTGCTGTTGCGCAGGAGGTTCCCGTGCAGGACAAGCCTGCGCAGGCCGCACCAGCGCCCGAGCAGGCGACGCCGCCGGTGGCCAGTGACGACGCTGCCCCCGCCGCGCAGGACCAGGCCGCCCCGGCCACCACTGCCGAGGCTATCCCAGCCCCGAGCGAGCCTGCGACTCAGCCCGCCGAGGTGGCGAGCGCGCCTGCCGCGACTCCGGCCGCCCAGCCGGCGGCGACGCAGGAGCAGGTCGCCCAGGCGGTGGGCCGCGACTTCGGCAGCTATGACAAGGACGCCGATGGCAAGCTGAACGCCACCGAATTCGCCGCCTGGATGGGCGATCTGCGCAAGGCATCGGAGCCCGGCTTCCAGCCCGGCAGCGCCGAGGCGGCCAGCTGGTCGACCCAGGCCTTCGCCAGCGCCGATACCGACAAGAGTGCGTCGGTGAACAAGCAGGAACTCACGGTGTTCCTGACCCCGAAACAGCCGGGCTAACCCCTTTTCGTCGCGCCAAACTACGCATGGCGCTTATTCCCGAACGGTCGCCGGACTTGCCTCCGGCGGCCGTTTGGCTTGCCCTTAGCGTCGATCGAAGAAGGGGTTCGCGATCCGGGCGACCTGTACCGGTCGCTCGTCCTCGAAGATGTTCCGCACCGACCAGAGGGTGTCGCGCAGCTCCCATCTCAAGGCCGTGGCGCCCAGGCCCGCGAGTAGCTCGGCTTTCCGATCATCGACAATCCGGAGCGGGTGCCCCGCCATGCCGCCCTTGAAATAGCTCATCGACACCTCGACCCATTCGACATCGCGGAGCGGCCAAGGACCATCCGATCCCTCCAGATACCCATCCGTCGGCATCGTCAGGAGTTGGCCCCAATCGCCGTCCTGTGTCGTGTCGCCCTCTCGCCAGGCGACCCGGACCCAGCAGCGTAGCGGGTGCACGACGTCGAACAGTTGGGACCAATAGGCGCGTGCTTCTTTCATATGATCCTAGATCAGTCCCTGGCCCCGCAGCGAGGCATGCCCGTCGCGCCCCAGGATGATATGGTCGTGCACCGCGATGCCCAGCCCCTTGCCGGCGGCGGCGATCTGGCGGGTGATCTCGATATCGGCGCGGCTGGGGGAGGGGTCGCCCGAGGGATGGTTGTGGATCACGGTCATTCACGTTGGATCACGCTCGATACCATCGGCCCACGGAAGTAAAAGGTAGGAGATAGGAATAAGTACAGATATCTCACATACTTGGCGGCGTTCAGTACTAAAGCGCGTGCAAGTGGGGACGGGTATTGGGATCGGTCGAAAATGCCGAATCGTGATCATCATGCTCGACCCCATGCCTACTCGGTGGGGCAGTGTGACGCATGGCAGTCCACCATATTATGCGCATCCCATCCATCGAGTGCGTTGATCGTGTAGGGGACCTCCTTGCAGATTTTTACATATGGTAGGCCAATAGGCGGTCCACTTTTGCGACGATCCTGCCCGAAAGCCGTCAGTCCGTTTCCGGCCCACGAGCTGCCAGGCAGTAATTCGCGTGAGCTGCAGGTCGGCAATGCGCCCTATTTTCAGCCGTTCCGCGGCGCGAAGGCGCGGCCTGAAAGCGGACTTTAGGAATTGGCTGCTTCGCAAGCCTGTTCCCAGCCAGCTAGACGCGCCATAGTCGCCTCATGTTCGAAGATGATGGCCGCAAGAAGTTCCTTTTTTAGGCGACTCGGATGGTGGAGGGACCGCGAGCCAGCTTGCGGTCGCCGACATCCCTTACGTGAAGAAGCGCCTCGAATCGGGAGCTCCTAACTGGCAGACCATCATCGACATCTTGGGCAGCGGCCAGCTTCTCGGCGTTCTCGTGAAGCTAAACACACGTTCGATGGAGCGCATGATCTCACCAGCCTATGCGGAGGTGCGCGAGGCTATGTTCGCGGGGATCGGTGCGAATCCCCACATCTTGTTCGTTCATGAAAGCTTCTTCTGGGACGCAGCACGCTCAGAACAGGCGCAGGATGCTCCCGCTGCTGATTCCGACCACGATGACTGGTTCGGTGACGACTATTTTAAGCCGCTCAGCGCCGATGTCACTCGCCTCGTCAGCGAATTGCTAGAGCGGCATCACATCCACGTCGTACCCTACCAACGCAACGTTGAGATAAACGTGCTGGCTGGCGATTTCGTCGATCAGCAGCAGCGAAATGTGCTGTTTCGCTTTTACGTGCCAAAGGGACGCATATTCGCGCGCGAGACTGAAACGATCCTCGGCCTTTTCCGCGATTATCTAACGGCGGCGGGCAACGTCCAAGTCCAGCAGACCAGCCACACAACGGCAACCGGCACCATCTACGAGTTCTCTGGCGGCGATGCTGTGACGACCGAGCAGGTCTCGAACCAGATTGCGAGCTTCTCGGAGGTGATGGACCTCTGCGTCCGTGATCCCGACCTCGCCGAGCGGCGGCTGGTCGAATTGGGAGCCGAAAAGGGGCAAGCTGGCGAAGTTGTGGACCGATACACAAAGCAGTTGCGCCGGCTCGCCATCGACATCCGACACGAACGGCAAACGGTGACGCTACGTATTCGCCAGCGACTTGAGAACGAGCTAGCCGAACTGCTACCCGCGCGCGACATCGAAGCGCTCCAGTCGGTGATCGACATGATCATACCGGATGAACAATCGGTCATTCAGTCGCTGGGAATGGGACCGATCGCATCGATCCGATCCGGCAGCGCTCTGACGGTGAACATTCGTCCCCAATTCTTCAATCAAGTACAAGGCATCATCGCGCAGGAAGTTTCTGGGACCATTAACCTGACCCCCGGCGCTATTCGGATGATAGAGTTGGTCGAAAGTGCGGGAGGCGACCAGGCGCAGAACCTACGGGCGGCGATCTACGAGCTTGAGGACACCTCGACATCCACCGAGCGCCAGCTTTCAGCGAAGGCCAAGCTCAAAACCTTCGCGTTCAACCTTATGCGCAAGGGTGGGGAGAAATTGCTCGACGTCGGAGGTGAGGCACTCGCCGCCTACATCAAGGGAACGCTCGGACTTTGAGTTTTGTCTTCTTCGCGCCCCAAAGGCGGTCGTTCGTCAAGCCGATCGTCGATCCCAAAAGCCACCATTCGATCGGGCGCCCAGTGTTACAACGGCTGGCTTAGTACTGGCTGCCGCTCCCGCAGCGTCGACGGGCTCAATTCCCCCGGCTCTCAAGCTCGTTCAGCAGCGCCTCCAATTGTTTCTCCAACGTCGGCGATATCTCATCAGTCAACCGTCGGGCGATGGAGCCCGGATCGTCGATACCCTCGAGAGCCCCGCTGCGTGAAAGATCGGCGATTCTCGCGGCCAGTTGACGGCCGGTCTCGTCTCGGCTGCGGGCCTCAACAGCGCGCAGGGCATCCCCGACCCTCTCACGTCCGGCTTTGCGGGCGGCAGCGAAATATTTCTTCTCGAGGCGCTCAACCGGGCTGCGCTCGATACCGCCTTGCACGTCGAAATAGTCCGTCGCGTCGCTCCCAATCAGCGTAACTTGCCTGACCAGATGCCGGAAGCCGTCGGGGGTTTCGGCAATCCCTGGATTGACGATCTGGAGCTGCCGCTTCGCGGAAAATTCCAACCACCTGCGTATGATTGCGTTGATGTGTTGGTCGCCGAAACCGTAGCCGATGCAGACGAGTGTCGAGACGAAATTTATCTGCTCTCCGAACGCCTTGAGCAATCCACGGGGCAAAACCTGAGCTTGCCGGGGATCGAATTTGTAGGCGCCGGCGAGTAGAGTTCGGCGAAGAAACTGCATCACGCCCTGTTCATCGGCATACGCGATCTCGTTCATTGTGTTCACCCGGCCGTTGGGCGACCCGGGCTGCACAAACAGGAGATCTTCGTTGGCGGCCTGTAACAGATCGATCGGCGTGTCCGACGCTCCCGGCGCCGCGACCAGCCGCAGCAAATCCTTGCCGTCATTGAATGTGAACTGATCGAGCGCGCCATGGATCTTGAGCAGGTGGATGCCGAAATCGCCCGGATTCGGGAACGGCAGAAATCCCTCGGCTAACAGCGCAGCCGACAGGGTCTCGGCCTCGATCTCGCCGATCTTGCGTCCCGTCGGATCGCGCCGCGGCAGCTTGATCGTGTCGGCGCTGAAGCCGCAATGGATCGGGATGCCGAACTGCCCGGCGATCGTCTCGACCAGCACATCGTGGTTGAGCGAGAAGATGCGCAGCGGCCGATGCAGTTCTGCGAGAGCGCGTATACCCTCATATCGCGGCAGCTGTTTCGCGATCAGCTGGCGGTTGAGGATGTGGCGCGTGTAGAGGAGATGCGAGACGAGTGAGACCAGCCACGAATAAAGGCTGTGATAGTCGGCCGCGTTTGGACCGCGGCGGAGGAATTGCGTCTCAAGATAGCCGAGAATCAGTTCGTAGTGGAGATCGGGATTCTCCAACACATGGGCCACATCCTCTATGACGTGCGCGGGATGGCCGCCTCCTTGAGGGGCCCAACCCGCATTTAGCTCGCGCAGCTTGTCGCCGGTCAGCCAGGCCTTGATCTCGCGCGTCAGCTCCCAGACGAGCGGCATGCCGAGATCGTAGGACGCGCCCGCGCCGAGAAAGAGGCCAATGTCGCCAGTGTCGTTCGCCGGGCCATGCAGGGCCTCATCGCTCATCAGCGTGTCGATGCCGTTGCCGTCGCGACGGTTTCGATTCGCCGTTCTAAGTCGTGCGCGTCAGCGACACCAACCGCCGCCAGCCGGCCGATCAACTGGTCGATGCGATTGCGATAGACATGATCGGGGGACAGCAAAGCCGGGTCTTCGATGACGGCGACCTCGAACCATGCGGCGACCTTCTGGCCGATGCACAGAGGCGCCCTTGCCGCGCAGGACATTGCCGAGACGCAATAGGTCCTGGGTGTTGAGATAGAAGATTGTGGTCGCGTCAACGCGCTGGCCTTCTGAACCCACAGGCGACACAAGCGCCGGTCATGCTTGCCATACGCGGTTGGCGTAAATCGCGTCGTAGCTGTTCGCTGCGACGCACTGGATGCCGATGTTTTCTAAAAAGAAGTGCCGACCCTTTTGTGTGACGTCATCGGGATTGTGGGTGTAGACATACCAGGCACGCTTCTGTCGATCAGGGAATTTAGCGAAGTAGCGGGCTCTTTCGATGAGGAGCCAACGCAGGAAGACCTCATTCTCCCGAAGTCCAAGGCCGAAGATCAGAAGCGGCTTGTTGAAAATGAGATGCACCCACGTGCGCCGTCCTTCCCAGCGCTCGCGGTCTTTCGCCTCGAAAAGTCGATCGTCCCCGCGATGCAGCCAGCCGCGCGTGCGTTGGACCGAACCCATATAATGAGTCAGCCCGAGACGTATACTGCGCGCATAGTTCGCCATCCCATTGATGTGCCAAATCCCGAATCCATCGCAGGGGTTCTCGAATAGCTCGAGCGCGTACCGACTGTCCCAAGGATACCAGTCGGTAAACCCCTCGACCTTAGGTCGCATCAGCTCGGCGCCCGCGGCATCGCTCAGAACCTGATCGAAATTCGTGGTGAGGACCGGCACTGCGTGCCGGATGGACCAGTCCACGATCTGCCGGTGGTGCGCAAGCGGCCGCCAGTCGCGCATCAACTCGCAAAACTCCGTCGCAAGTGCCCCGCTCCGCTCGCGCGCGTGCAACTCGATGACGTCGAATATCTCGGTCGCTGACGCCCCGATCGGTATCTTGTCGAGGTCGACATCATGCCGATGCGCGAGATCGAGCAGTAGGTCATCCCAAGAGTTCATCCGTTGCGGGCCGTAGCGATGGATGCCGTTACCGATCACTAGCGCCAGATTATCACGATTATCTCGCAGAACATCAGTAAGCGCCATGGCGTGCATCTCCCCGCGTCGAGACTACGCCACAGCATCGATGGTTGCTAGCTCAGGGTGTTCTCGCTCATGTTCGGCCAAAGCGTGGGACCGGCGGCAGATCCGCACGGATAATTTGGCGGGCAGGGGATGCGGTCGCAACCACGGAAAGTCCGCTTACACATCCCACAATCCGAAAGTCGCCATTCCGCTATCGGCCCAATAATTGTTACTACGGTGTCGCTCGCTGACCTCGAAACCTGCCGTCCCGCGATTTGTACGATCAGGAATCGTTGCGGCTCCGAAATTTCTCCATTAGCCCGTGCAAAGTCGCGGTGATAGCGCCGAGACTAATGGGGGAATACATGAGCAAGTATATCGCGGGCGCGGCTATCGCCGCGCTTATTGGTGCGCCTTTGTCTGCGCAGCCGGCAGCGTTTCCAATCGAGGCAACTGCATCACAGGTGGCCGGGCTGACCCTGAATGCTGGAACGCCGGTCACATTAGCGGTTGCCGAAGAGGTGAACAGCAGTACGCACAAGGAAGGGGATACCTTCAAACTGACGGTGCTGAACGATGTGAAGGTCGTTGACTCGACCGTCATTCCGCGCGGCACTCCTGCAATAGCAGAGATCACCTGGCGGACCGGAAAGGGGGCCTTCGGCAAGTCCGGTAAGCTGGAATTCGCGCTGCGGTATGTTGAACTCAATGGCCAGAAAATCCCGGTCACCGGCAATTTTCGTCAGGAGGGAGAGGGCAACACCGTTGCGACTGGTGTCGGCGTCATCGCAATTGGTGTCTTTGCCGGGTTCATCACGGGTAAGCGGGCCCGAGTGCCAGTGGGTCGTGAACTGATGGCGCAAATCGCCCAGAATGTTCCATTCACGGACAGCGGCAGCGTGGCGCCTTCCTATGACGCCAGCGCTGCGATGGCGGCGGCAGAGGCGAACACGCCTCTCGGCAAGTGCAAGACTGAGGCTGCAACGCTGCCAGCGAAGAAGCAGGAGAAGGCGCTGAAGGAGTGCTTCGTAAAGCGCATGGAGTGACATTGTTGGCGGCGGGGCGCATGTGCCCCGCCGCATCTTACAAGCGAGTCGCGACATCGATGCCCTATTGGTGCAGTGCAGCATTGGGTTTGGCATCACCGGATCTGTCGGCATTCACCTGGATCTTTTGCTTGCCGCTGGCGGCGCAGCTAAATGACCAGCAGTCCGGTGCGTGGCGGGCCATCGAGAGTTGCGCGCATGATGCTGGTAACTTCGGCCGCACGGGGGCTCTCGGCCAGTCGAACCCGAACTTGGACGTTATTCTGATCTTCCAAGACAGTTTAATCGTTAGGGCAACGGTTCGGAACTGCGCTCAGGAGGCAACGCGGGTTAGCTATCGCCTGGCCCGAAGAAATGGAGGCAGCTGCCCTCAGAGTGACATTGCCGCTTTGTTTCAAGGCGATCGATGATACCTTTCCCGAACCGACGACTCGTTCGGAAAGGAGAGGACATGCGCAGGATCACTTTCGCGGTAGCGTCGATCGCATTGCTCACCGCTTCGAGCTCCGCATTCGCAGCGGGCCCGTGCAAGGATGCCAAGGGCAAGTTCATCAAATGCCCGACGCCGGCCGCCACGGCCGCCGCAAAGGCAACCACGACCGGTGGGGTGACCAAGGACAAGAACGGCAAGTGCCACGTAGCCTCCGGACCGAAGAAGGGCCAGTTCACGAAGTGCCCTTGATCCTATGATCTCCGGCCCCGGACCACACGCGGAGGCCGGGGCCGGCCATTGCTGGCTCGCTACGATGGTCCGCTAGGAAGAGCTCCGGCATGGCGAGTTCGAGCTGATTGAGCGGCTCCAGACTGAACGACAATGGCGTGCATTTCGCGAGGTTCGCGGCATGTCCCAGGCGGAAGTCGAGGTGCTCCGCCTTTCGCGTTATGCGGGGCCGCCGTGGAAGCCCTTCGAGCGGTTCGCGCACTCTCGTCGCGATGTTTTGGTTTTCTGCTCCCTTTCGGTTCCACAGGCTTTCGGATGGTTGCAGGCGATGTACAGCCATGGGCACATGGGTGTTCGGATTGCCTCGCTGTCGCAGAAGCGAAGGACGCTGATGCTGGCGACTGGGTGTCTCTGCGCACTGGTAAAGGCAAGAATAGGTCTTTCGTAAATGATGACGGTAAAACTGTGCACCGGTTTTATTGGGGCCTAGATCATCCCGTGTGGAATGATGACGGCGACGCGGCCGTGCTCATCGAAATTGCGGATTGGAAGACGAGGGCAGCGGGGTAGCTGTCGTCGTTCGGACATTTCATTTCTCGGCGGCCATGCGCCCCAAGATCGGCCGTTCAGCGCGAGCGATTTCAGCCCTGAAAGCGGCCATTCGTCGAGACTGGCGATCCGTGACCGATCTAAGCGCCAAACCGGGTTGTTGCTCCAGCCAGCAGGATCGTGCTGTCATTTTGTTCGTCAGAACTCTGCCCAGTTGCAATGGACGAGTTATCTGACCCGACTCAAGGGGCTGCTCACGGTAGATCATTTACGCAGCGTGCTAAACGAGAGATCTCAAGCACAAGCGTAATCGCTGACCGTTTTACAACGTGCTTCTGTCTGGACAGAAAAGCAAAGAGTTTTGCGAACGCGAAGCTGCGCAAGAAGCACCGTGAACGCGGTCTTCTAAGAGAGGCCTTCGCAAATCTACGGTACCCAAGGGAGGGGCTGCCAACAGACATCCGATCCGCCATCGTGTCAAACACGATGCCGTCTGCCGCGCTTGATCCATTATCGATAAAAGAGGGGCGGGAGAGCAGGCATGACCGACCTTAGCGCAATCGAATGGGAAGTCCGGCGGATTGGCCCGGCGGATGCCGCGGACATGCTGAGCCGGATCGCGGCGAGCGGGCATGTCGACAAGTTGATGCTTGAAGCCTTTGAACGGGACATGCGCTGCGGAAGATGGTTGCTGAACGGTGCGCCGATAATCATCTCTGCTGACGATCAGGTCTTGGACGGTCGTGCGCGTCTGCATGCCTGCGTCCGATCGGGAAACGCGTTTGAAACGCTAATTGTTAAGGGTATCAAGAAGGGCGCATTCGAGACGATTGATTCAATTCGTAAGCGAACCCTTGCCGATGTGCTGTCGATCCGTAGCGAGATCCATGGGAGATCGCTTGGCGCTGCTCTCCGGATTATCTGGAGCTATCAAGCAGGCGCTGCGCCTGGAACGGGGAAAGCTCCGGGTACGACGGCGCTACTTTCGATACTCGAGCAACACCCCGAGATTCGCGACAGCGTGATTCCGGCTTTGCGAGCGATGCCCCTACTCCCGCACGGCTGTGGCATTGCCCTTCACTATTTGGCCAATAGAACAAATCCAGAAAAAGCTGATCAATTCATCGCCCAATTGGGCGAGCCCGTTTCGACTAATCCTCATGACCCCGTCGTCCAACTTCGTGCAGCCTTGGAAGGACTGAGAGGGCAGGGAGGTGCCCGCAAGCAAACGTACATTCTTGCGATCGCAATCAAGGCTTGGAACGCTTTCTCTCGCGGAAAGAGCATCAAACACCTACGCTTTGGGGCTGAGCGAGAATCATTCCCCCGAATGGAGCGTGATCCCAGCTGGGGACCGCTCGGAGAGTCTGTCGAGCGCGATCGGCGTGCGCCGATGGCACCCGAGACGACTTTGCGGGTTCGCGTCGTAATGGTGACCCCGGAAATGGCCGAGGCAATGCTGGCTGATCGCGGCCCTAACCGGCATGTTTCGGCGCCGGTCATCAATAAATATGCGCGAGACATGCTTGCTGGGCGCTGGCAGCTGAACGGCCAGACGATAAAAATTGCTCGTGACGGGCGGTTGCTGGATGGTCAGCATCGGCTGGAAGCCGCGAAGAAGGCAAAGTGCGCTTTCCCCGCAATCATTGTCGAGGGCTTGGCCCAGGAGACGTTCGCCTCCTTGGATATCGGCCGCCGGCGTTCCGTCAGCGATATTCTGCGGGAGCGAGGTGAAAGCCTTACGATCATTCTCGCATCCGCCTTGCGGTGGCTTTGGATGATTGAGAACGGCGTTATTCTTGCTGCTAACTCATCCCCCACCAATGGAGAATTGTTGGACGTGCTCGGGCAGCACCCGGAAATCCGCACCAGTATCAAGCAGGTCGCCGCAATCCGAGAGATTATGGGAAGCGGGATAGCGGCTGCGCTCCACAGAACCTTTGCCGACAAGGACACTGTGCGGGCGGATGAATTCTTCGCGCGATTGATCGATGGTGTGCAATTGGCCGAGCAGAGCCCGATACGTCACCTTCGAGAGCGGCTGATTAGGACGCGCTCATCGCATCGTGTCCGGCTCGCAGAGGCTGAGCGCGTAGCGATAAGCATCAAGGCGTGGAATGCGTACCGCGACGATCGACCTGTCCAGCTCCTTATCTGGCGTAATCGCGGTGCGGCCCGCGAGCCGCTTCCAGCAGTCATGTGAGGCCGAATGGGCAAAAAGACTGTAAATCAGAACACTCGTCTTAAAGATGACGAGCTTGCCTTTATTGATGCGGTGGCCAGTCGCCTGGGTACCAATCGCTCGGATGTAATGCGGCGGTTTCTGCACGAATGGCAAAGATTCGGTACGATCGGCACGGCAGAGGCGTTGCGAAACTGCGGCGAATATCAGCCAGACCGACGGCGCGCGGCGTCCGAAAAAGCTGATCTGGAATAGTCCGTGAAGGTCTAATTCCCAACCGCATCGAGCGGCTGGATGCTGCTTTGCGCCCTACAATCGGTCATTCAACTGCTCGGAGCATCCACCCGATAGCGGAGGTTGTTCAATGAGGCGTACCGGCTCTCGGCGTCACCGATTTACAGGTTCTAACTACCGTACGGTGCAATCGGCGGGGCTACGCGCCCCGTGAGCTTTTTCCATTGATCATTTTCGAGCAGTGTCGAGCGATAAACCTCTTTGGGGCAGTTTGGCAGCGCCTTCAGCGTATCCTTCACGACTGTAACGAGCGCGGGCGCTAGCCACGGACTCAGCGTGATCCTCGTAATTGCATCCCGCCCGATAGGTACAGGGAAAGCATCGAGTTCCTTACGTTGGTCGACGAATATCGCGCGATATTCCTGTTCGTCGCCATAGGGCCAGCGTTTCATAAACGGCAGGACCTCTAGATCGATATCTTCCATCTTGTTGACTTCGGTGATTAGGCGATAGGCCACTTCTTGGTGACGCACTCCCGCCGCGCGATCGAAAGCCAAGCGGAGCTTTTCGGGGTCAAACTCAAGGCAAACGCCATCAGCGCCGCGTGAGAAGACCTGCCAATGGTGATATGTTTCTTCCCTTATCGCCAAGCAGATCGCCAAGATCGACTTCGCTTTCTTCAGTCGCTTATATTCCGACATGAAATAAGCGTCGTTGCGGTCTTCCCACGTTTCCGGACTCAACAACGTCAGGCATCCGTTACGAAGAATGTGCAGCGCCGAGGCTAGGTTCGTGTAGCGCCGAAAAGTCCGCTCGGTCATTCCCTCTCATCCTACATTTGGGCTCTAACACTTAACGTCTCCTGCATCGCAATGCCCGACGGTCACGTTGTCTGCCGGTAGGACCATAATGGTCCGGACCGGAGCGTGAGCGTCCGGCAGCCCGGCTTGGCATCGCGGCTTCGCGCCTAAGGATTGGCCGGTGCGGCAATCGCGGGTGGTCCACCGCAGGGCGCCCGCTTGAGCTTTTCCGCGCTCCAGCACCAGTCCTGCAACGTGCACGCGCGGCAGCACAATTTGGCTTCGAACACATCGATTGGGCAGGGAACGCTCTGCTTGGCGATCTTGATATGGCGGTGCGCGCAATGATGGGGCTCGCCGGCCATGAAAAATGAGCGCCGATCGAACGATCGCGCGTTAACCGCCTGCTCTTCGTCCTGCAGGCCAATCAGGCGGCAGGCTTCATGGCTGTGGAAGTCGCACGCGAGGTTGGGCGTGGGGCGCAGGTAATGTGCGGCCGTGCCGGTGGCGACGAGATAGTTGCTGCCGGTCACGTCGCGACGGACCGGCGAACTGCCGGTGGTTGTCGCGAAATTGGGAAAGGTGCCGATCGGCGACGGGTCGGGGACCGGGGCGCCATAAGCGGTGCGCATATGCGCGAGCATCGCATCCGAGCGCTCCTGTATCTCGTCGAGATGCTCGGCGAAGAATTTCGGGTTGGTAGGGATCGTCTCGGGCGCCGCGCGCGAGCGGATCGTCAGCAGCGCGCCGTCGCGGCGCTGCACGATCAGCCAGGCATTCGCATAGATGCTCGGCTGCGGCTGATAGGGGTCGGTCGTTCGGTTGCGGTTGACATGAACCGCCCGAAAGAGCCGACGAATGTCGGTCGGATCGGGCAGGTGCAGCGCGATCTCGTCGGCGTGGATCGGCCCCCGCGGCGCGACCTTGAGCGCCTCGGTCGAGAGCAATGTGTAGATATCGTCCGAGCGCTCGACCATCTGCTGCATTTGCAACGCGATCACGTCCTCGGCAGCGATCGTCTTGTCGATGAACGCCTTGCCCGGGTCCTTGAGTATGATGATCCAGCGTGCGCAGCCGATCACGGCGCGCTGCACGATCGCGCCGCCCTTGGCATGGACGCCCACGACATAGTCGCGGACCTGTTCGATCCGCTCGATCCATTCCTTGGTTACCGGGCAGGCCTTCGGTGCGCCGCCGTTCAGATGACTGATCGCCGCCGCCAGCACCTCGGTGGGCGGCCGGGTCGCGTAGCTTCCCTTGCCGACGATCCACGAAGCATTCCACGCTTTGGCTTCGAAAATCAGTTCCGCAACGCGCGTCTCGCGGTCGATGCCGAGATAGTCGATGAACAGGGTGGTGTCCCCGACGACACGCGCTTCCTCGGTGCGATCGCGAAACGACCAGCCGAGCGCGTCGAGCAGCGGATCAAGAGCAACCTTGCGGGTATTGTGCTCGAGCATCTCGGCCGCGGCGGCGCCGGCAAAATCGGGCAATTGGTTGGCGCGGTCCGCTTCGGCCAGCATGCCGATGACGGTACGACGGAAGGCATCCAGCGTGGCTTCCGCGGTCACCGGAACAGGTCCGGCAGTTCGTAGAGCAAGCGACGGGCTTGCGGCCACCCGCGGTCGACGAACAACTCGAGAATCTCGACCAGCTGGGCGCGGCGCGCAGCGTCGTCGAAGATCCAGCGATGGTCGGCAAGCGTCCGCCCGACCACCTTCACCACGCGGTCGGCGCCCAGCGATTCGTCCTGGTATCCGAACTTGTCGCCCGCGGTCAGGATGCCGTGTGCGATCAGTTCGAAGCAGCGCGCCGGCTCGGCGTCGATCATGCTGTCGAGAAACTCGATCAGCTCGTGCAACGCGCGCGGCGGGGCGACGTCGCCGAGCCGGTGCAGCGTCGGCGCGAGGTCGTCGAGATACTGCGCGCGGGCATCCTGGCCCTGCAGCCCGGCGCCCTCGTCGGATCGTCCGCCCAGCGCCGCCGAGCGGATTTTGCGCACGGCATTGTCGAGGAGCGTGACGCTGGCCTCGATCCGGGCGTTGTCGCGGTCCGCCGGCGGTAGTTTGAGCTGCGCGTCGAGCGTGTCGGCGGCGCGGTCGATGATCGCGGCCGTCAGCGCCTGCGCGCGCGCCCGGACCGCGACGCGCTCGTCATCCTCGTACCCGGCGCCGATCAGCTGCCCGGCGACGCTCGTCGCTTCGAACAAGAAATCCTTGGCGTCGACGATATCGTCCGCGAGCTTTTGCGCGACGCGCGCTTGGCTCGCCTCGCGCGCGGGGAGCAACCACAGCGCGGTCAGAAGTTCGGCGATATGATCCTCGATCGTGCGCCGCCGCTCCTGCGTCGCGAAATCGCGATCCGCGAGCTGGAGCACGATCGGCTCGAGCGTGTCGGGCTCAGACAACAGGCGGGCGAGCACATTACCCGCAAAGAAGCGCAACACCCCCGGATTGGGCTCGCGTTCGGCGACCATCGCGACACGCGGCCACATTAGGGCGCGATCGACGAACCACAAGGCGGTCAGGCGTTGCGCGACCATCAGCCGCACCGCGGGGTGCGGATCGGCAAGCGCCTGGTCGACCAATGGCAGGAGCCGCTCGACCTGGCCGGGATCGATCAGTAGCAGGTCGACCACAAGGTCCGCCGCGTCGACGCGCGGTGCGGGCGATCCCCAGCTCGGCGAATCGGCGAAATTCGCTTCGGTGTCTTCGCGGACCATCGGGGCCACCTGGCGGCTCAGCCAGTCGACCAGCTTGATCAGCCGGTCGACGGCCTGCGGCAGGTCGGCGATCCCGCTCCCCGAATTGGCTGTAAGCGCGTGACACGCCTTGATGATCGGGTCGCTCGCATTGGCGACCGTCTGCGGCGCATCGACCCCGGACTGCTCGATCGTCTCGCGCAGCTGCTCGATATCGTCGAGCAGCGCCGCCGGATTGCCGAGGTCTATCTCGTCGCCGATCAGGCCATATTTTTCCCTGACGGCCTCGACCGCCTCGAACAGTGTCAGGCCAGCCGCATCGTCGGGCGCGATACCGGCTTCCTCGGCAAAGCTGCGCGTCCGGCCGTGGCTGACATGAACCGCGAACGGGCGCCGGTTCTCAACCGGTGCCGCGTCGTCGCCCGCGAGGGCGATCCATGCTTGCGCTTGGTCGGTGACCAGACCGGGGGCGCCGATCGCGCCGAGCGTCTTGCGCAGGAACAAGGTGTGCGCCGTCGCCGGATCGTTGAAGCCGCTCACGTCGAGCGCGAGCAGCGCCTCCTCGAACCGAGCGCGCTCGCGCGGTGTCCGGCGCGGCAGGATCGCGAGCGCGGCATCGATCGCGTCCTTGCTCGTCTCGTTGGCGGTGAGGAAACCGCCCGCGCTGGCGATCGGCCACGCGAGCTCGCCCAGCACCTGCGGACGTTGCGCCGCGGCGTGGAGGAAGCGCGACCACAGGATGCCGTAGCGCGCCTGGTCGCGCAGCAACGTCGCTGCGGCAAGCGCGCGTTCGGGCGGGGCCTCGGTCAAATAGGTGGTGGTCGCCTGGAGCAATTTCTCGGCGTCGGACGGATGGCGGTCCTCGATGTCCCAAGCCCAGACGAAGCTGTGGTCAGCGACCAGCGGGAATGTGCCGGCTGTCGTCGCGACCGGTTCGACGACCGCGAGATCGGCCCCGGTCTCGCGCGCCGCCTGGCACTCGATCGCTGCAACCATCGCCGCGATCGCGGCGGGCGGGTGCGCAGCGAGGAATGCCGGGAAGGCTTCGGCCAGAGCGTAGCGCGCGATCGAATAATCCTGTCGCCGCGTCGACGTCAGCGACAGGATCTGGCTGTTGCCGAGGCTGGTCGTCGCCTCGTCGGTCACGTCGTAGGTGAACAGCTGGCGGTAGATCGCTGCCGCAAAATCGGGATCGGCGGCGCTGATCGCACTGATCTCGTGCGCGAGCGCCGGGGCGTCGGTCGAGGCGTGCTGGTCGAGCCGCTCGGGCGTCAGCAGCGCGCCTAGGGCGTCGCGCGACGCCGCGATGTCGGTGTCGTAGGTCTTGCCGACAAACCCGATCGCGGCTTGCGGGAAGGCGACGGGCTTTTCGAGCGCGATAACGAGGAAGGCGCGCGCCACCTGGCCGAGCTTGGCGCGGTCGCCGGTGTCGAGCGTGTCGCGTTGGAGCAGGATGTGGAGTAGAACGCGGAGCGCCCCAATCGGCTCGTCCCAGCCCATCGCGATCAGCGCGGGAAGGGCGGCCGCCACGTTTACCCAGGGGGGCAGTACGACCGTCGCGCCGTCCTCGGCGCGCACCGACAGCGCGCCAAGCAGATTGCGCAGCACGCGGACCGCCGCGTGGCGCATGTCGTCGCGGCGCATGGCCTCGACCAGCGCGTCGGTGTCGCTGCGTTCGACAGGCAGTTCGGCGGCCTGCCGCGCGATCACGCTGCGGGCGATCGGATCGGCCGCGCTATCGCCGGTGACGGCGAGCGCGATCCGCCAGAAGTCACCATGACCGGGATCGGCGGTCCAGGCCTCGTTGAGCACGAACCCCAGCGCCGGCGCCAGCGCGAGCGCGGCGGGCCCGACCAGGGTTGCAGCAAGCGCCGCCGGATCGGCGGGGTCGAGCACCAACCGGCTGGCGGCGAAGTCGAACAGGATGTGGTGCCGGAAGGCTAGGTCGCGGCCGCCATTCGAGCGCACCAGCACGCCCTCGCGCTCCATCGTGTCGAGATCGCCCGCAGCGCTTTGCTTGGCGATATCGTTCGCCGGAGCGTGGAGGCTACCCTTGGCGAGCATCGCGCTGATCGTCGCACCGAGGGTCAGCGCGGCGCCGCTGCCCTGCGCGTCGACGCGTTCGCGCCAGAAATAGGCGAGTAGGCTCGCCTGTGTGGCGATACCGGCGAACGCGTCCGGCGGTGTTCCGGTCGAGAGCAAGTCGGCGAGGAGTCGGGTGTTGAACGGGACGCGGGCAAGCGCCGCGAGCGGTGCACCGCTCGCCGCGATCGCGGTGCCGATATCGGGCGAGCGCTCGAGGATCGCTGCGAATTCTTGGTCGGTCCATTCGGGGATCGACACGTGCCGCACCATCGCGAAGGCGGGATCAGCGAGCGCGGCGCTTGGGGGCGGGCCCTTAAACAGGTCGCGAAACTGCCGGCCGAGCCTGAGGTCGAAGCTTCGGATCGACACGATCACGCGCCAGCGGCTGCCGGCCAGCCCGAGCGTATTGGCGATCAGTGCCTTGAACACCGCTTCGGCTGGCCCGCCCCGCGTGGCGTCGAGCGCGTCGATCACCAGATATGCGGGTCCCGTGCCCGGCCAGTTGGCGAGCACGTCGGTCAGGGGATGCTCGAGCCCCAGCTGATCCGAGAGTTCCCCGAGCGTCGCAACCGGCAAGCGGTCGACCGCTAGCGTCACGACCGGCGCGCCGTCGGTGGTCAGCGCGCGCGCAAGCGCGTTGAGCACGCCGCTCTTGCCCGATCCCGGCTCGCCGGTGAGGACCAGCGAGCCGGTCCGCGCCGCCGCGAGGATGTCGGGCAGGCAATCGCGCGGCAGCGTAAAGGCGTTGCCCTCTTTGGGAACGAGTTGCTCGTATGCCGCAAGCTGCTCGGTCGTCGCCGCCGAATAAGCGCGAAGTGCGTCGATCGCGCGGGCGAAGGTCGGCGCCGCGCCGGGCGCCATGCCGTGGCGCGCCAGTTCAGTTCGCAGGATCGCACTATCGAAGCCACCGCGCCGCTTCATCTGCTCGATCGCGATCTGCGTCAGCACGTCTAGGCCGCGATTGGCCTCGTCGCGCGACCCGAACAGCGGGGTCAATTGCTCGATTGCCAGCGCGCGATCGCGATCGGCGGGGTCGAGCTCGAGCAGATCGATGCACGCGATGAGGCCCGCTACGTCCTCGTCGGCCGCTGTCTCGCCGTTGGCGGTGAACGCGATGCGGATCAACTCTTCGAAGGCGTCGCGCAATTTGCCGGCCGGTCCGTCCGGTCGCAGGCCATGCAGCGCCTGCGCTAGGCGTGCGACGGTGCCGCCCGACCCGGGACCATAGACCAGGACCAGGCGGTCGCGCGACGGATCAAGCGGGCGCGCCCAAGGCTCGCTGCCGGCCGAACGCTTAGTCGCGATCCAGTGGCGCACGAACTGGTCGGCGACCGACCCGAGGACGCTCGAGATCGTCGAGCTCATTGATACTGTGGCCTTGGCCTGGATCGCGACGAAACCACCCTGATCGGTCTCGATGAGGATATCGTCGACCGGGGCGCTGGTTTCGAACCGGATGGCCTTGATCCGGGCGTTCGTGAGCCCGAACACATTGCCGAGTTGCATTTCGGTGAGCAGATGCGCCGCGAACAGCGCGCCGACCCCGCCTTGGTACAAGATGCCCGAGGCCGTCGCGTTGCCGCCGCCGCCCTTGCGGGTGTATTCGGTCGATGCGGGCACGCTTGGTCTCTCCAATGGGTCGTCATCCAATGTACATCGGGCGCGGACGGCTGCAATCCGCGCGACAGCTTGGCACTATTCCCTCAAAGGTAAATGTCACGCAGCAGTATGGCGCGAGCGGTGCCGAATTCGATTGCGTTTCGGCGGTTGTCAAAGGTGACACCCCACCATGATGGCGCATCGCGACGTTCGATGGGCACGCCCTTGATCATGAAGCATTCCCGTCGCGCGGTGTCGATGTGATCGAAGACGACGACGAGGTCTATGTCGGAGAGGTATGTGCCTTCTCCTCGCACAATGGACCCTGCAGCATACCTTATGGGATGGGACGGAAGGCGGCGCGAAGCGGATTAACCGGTTCATTTCCGCAGTTGAGGTCGTCAGCGCACAGACGTCCGAGGCCAACTAAAGACCCAAGGGCACCCAGAGGCATTTGCCAGCAGCCGGTAGAGACGTGGTGTTCTGATGGCAGCTTTTTCCAGCCTCAAACCACAAGCCGACAGTCCGCAACCGGCCCAATTGCCGCCGTCCGGTACCTATCGTGGAAATGTTGCGTTGAGTTCGGTGAGCCACGCGCCGACCGACTGCGCGGCCTCTGAGCGGGCACACTGGCTGGCTAGCGCTGGACGCGCCCTCCAAGTCGGGCCAGAGATGCCCCATGAACGTGCATCTCGTCGATGAGCCGGACTTATGAGCGAGCCCCGTCCGGGCGACGCGGAGCGCGTCGCGAGCCTCTCCGAGAAGCAACTGACCAGCCTGAGGCTCACCTATCTCCACAAGACCTCAAAGGAGATCGCCAAGCTCGCCGGCGTGACGCCCTATGCGATCGACGCGCAGATTGAGCGTGCCAAGCAGCGCCTGGGGGTGGGTACGCGGATCGAGGCCGCCGAGCTCGTCATGCGGCACTCGCCGGGACCATATGAGCAACTGATATATGGATCGTCGCACGTTGCCCCGGCGGTCGGTTCGGACCCACAGACGGCCTGGCCGAGCGATCTGGCGCATCAGGACGACGTCGAAGTGGCGGAGCAGCGCTCCATCTATGTGTCACCTGCCAGCGACCTGGGCGGACGGATCGAGCGGCGCTTATGGGGAAGACCGGATGACCTGAACCTGTTCACCCGCGCATGGCTGATACCAGTCACCGCATTCCTGCTTCTCGCGATCGTCTTCCTTTTGCTGACGGTCGGCGAGCAGGCGAGCCGGTGGGCCAGCCGAGTCCTCCCAGCCTATCAGAACTCAAGATAAACGCGGTGCCCCTTCGCGCCGCGAAAGGGGAACGCATGTCCGAGCATATTCACGATCTCGCCTCTGAAGTCTCGCCGCTCGTCCACGCCGCCGAAGTGGCGGTGGAGGATGCCGTCGTGGCGATCGCCAATCTGATGGCCGGGGCCGTCGCCAGGCGCCGCAAGGCGGGCATCATGCCGGCGGCCGCCCAGCCGACCGTGCTGTTGTTGCATCGTGCGCTCACCCAGACGATCCAGGGCGGCAACACCATGCTGCGCGCCCATGGCAGCCTGGAAGGCCAATATCGCACGCTGGCGGCCGACGATCTGCACCCCTTGTCGGAAGATGCCGTACAGGGGCATGCGCAGTCGTTCCGGCCGGCGGTGGTCACGCCACTGACCCTAGTCGGCTAGGATTGTCTTGACCGCATTCTCCGGCAGTGGCCCTGTCGGAGGATGCGCCTCGCCCTTGGAATCGGAATCCTGTGCTTTCTCGCTGCTGTCGCGATCTTCTTCGCGACCACCGCGCCCAAGGCACATGTCTATGGTGAAGCCTATGTCTATGGCGCTATTCTGCGCAGTGCCTTCTATGTGGGGCTGGCGGCGGGCGGTTGTGCCTATGCGATGCGCTGCGGCGGCGCGCCGGAGCGCATCGCGGGCTGGATCATCCTCGCGACCGTCCTTGCCGATCCGCTGTTGCACCTCGTGCTGCAACCGCGGTTCCGGGAGGTCGATCCGACCCACCTCATTGTCGATATCGCGCGCTTTGCGGGGCTTACCGCAATTGCTCTGCGCGCCAATCGGTACTGGCCGATATGGTTGAGCGCCTTTCAACTGCTGGCCCTTGCGGCGCATCTCGCCAAGGCGATGGACGTGGCGATCCATCCCGTCGTCTACGGCGTGATGCAGGTGGTCTGGTCCTATGGCATCCTGATCGGCCTGATCCTGGCGACGCGCACGCATCGGCGTCTGACCGCCAACGGCGCGACGCGCAGGTCCTGGAGCGTCTTTTCACCGTCCTAGGGCCCGATGTCGCGGCGCGCGCGGGAGCCCTCATAGAGCGCTTCGGGTCGCTCGGCGCCGTGCTCGGACTCGATACGACGAGGCTCAAGCGCGCGGCGGGAGACAGTATCGCCGCGCTGATCGAGGGGCATTGCGCCTTGCTTGCACATAGTCTGCGCGATCGCTTTCTCGAAGTGCCTCTCACCATGAGCGGCGAAGACCTCGAACGCTATCTCGTGGCCACCATGGCCGACTGTCCGACCGAGCGGCTGCGCGTATTATATCTGGACCGCGGGAATCGCCTGATCAGCGATGAGATGATTGCCGAGGGCAGTGCCGGCAGGGTCGCGATCTCGACGCGCACCGTCATCAATCGCGCGCTGGAATTGGAGGCTTCAGCCTTGATCTTCGTCCACAACCATCCCGGTGGAAACGCGCGGCCGAGTGCGGAGGATGTGATCTTCACGCGTAAGTTGGGTGAGGTTGGCAAGCATCTCGGTATCATCGTCCACGACCATTTGATCGTAGCGGGCGGTCGCTGCACCAGCCTGCGCGCGCGCGGAGATCTCGAATGAGCGGCCCATTCCCCAGCGAGGCCGACGGCGAACTCGTCCACTATCTGGAAAGCGCGCTCGCGCTGGCTCGCGCCCAGGCTGCGCCGAAGCTCACCACGAGTTTGGACGACATGCCGATCGGCCTCCCGCAGCAGGCTACGTTCAATCTTACCGATGCCGCCAAGGCACTCTATCGCGCGCGGCGCCAGCGTGAGCGCTACTTTGACACGCTCACCGGCGCGTTCAGTGAACCGGCCTGGGACTTGATGCTCGATCTGTTCATTGCTGGCCGTGAAGGACGGCGGGTGTCGGTCTCAAGCGCGGCGATCGCAGCCGATGTGCCATCGACCACTGCGCTGCGCTGGATCGGAATGCTGGAGGGGGAGGGTATCATCGTGCGGGAGGCCGATATCGTGGACAGGCGCCGGTCTTGGCTATGCCTGGGCGAGGCCGCTTCCCAGCAGATGGAGCGCTATATCACCGATTGCGTGATAGGTGGCATAGTGGCTCGCCTCAAAGCGCATTGCCTCTCAAGTGTCGCGATCGCCTGATCGATATGGCATCCGATCAGCCGTAGGCCGAGTTGATCGGCCAGTTGGAGCGATACCAGCAAGCTGTACATCAGCCTCAGTTGATCGTTGGAGCCGGGCATTCAAATCCCTCCGAGGCGCTTTAGTATGTGCGTGCGTGAGGGGAGGTCTCCTATCTCCGCCCCTTGTGCGCAGCCATCATAGTTGAATCCGGCTCGGAATTGTCTTTTCCGACAAAGGGCGACGGAACAGCTGATCATGCCTGGGAATGGTGGCAAATTTTCTCCGGAACGGATGAAATTTGCGGTGAAGGCAATGAGGGGGCCGATAGGGCTGAGATTGGTGATCGCGTTCTCCACACAACGCGCTAGCTGCACGAAAGTCGGTTCTATGTCCTGAGCCGCCCACAAGCAGTCAGCCGGCAAGTGGCCCATAAGCTCGCGGGCGGGAATCCGACATGCTCGAGTTGCATGATCGACCAAGCATGAACGAAGCGCAGCCGCGTCGCGACATAGCGGGCGAGTTCTGGCAGCGCCTCGAAGTTGTCGCGGATGATCACCCGCCGATAAAGTCTCAATAGGCGCGACCCGACGCGGATCGCCTCCGGATCGCAATGTTCGATAATCGCTGCGATCGCCGCCGCGGTTGCGCCTGTGGCGGCTGCATCGCGCGGGCGGAATCGAGAGTGGGACGTCTTCCCGACACTAGTCGGGAAGTCTGTTCGTTCCCTCGGCAGCGATGCGCTCAGCCCGGCTGTGTCCCATCTCGCATCGGCTCACGATAGGCGGGATCTAGCGCGAGATTGAGAAGATGGGCGAGACGGAATCCCGCGCGTCGAACCTGTTCCTCGGCAACAGGCGCGAAGCGAGCAAGATAGGTGGCATCGACCAATTGCTCGCGCTTGGTGCCGTTCCGCGTCAGCACTGCGGCGTCGGGCGAGTATCGGCAGACCCCGTCTTGCACGGTGCAATAGCGCGTCTCCGGCGCGCGCGTGATCAGGTAGGAGTCCGCCGCCCACTGCCACGGATCGCCGCTCACCAGTGCGCGTTCATCGGCCAGCGACGTGTTGGCAAGCAAGGTATCGACGGCGCGGTACGTGATGGTGTTGCGGCTCCAGCTCGACCGGAAGTCGGCACGGCGGCGCACTTTCTCGAACAAGCCGGCCTCGAGCAGGCAATTGTCCCAAACCCCATGTAGGTTGTCGGGCCGCGGGCTTTCGCCGCCGCAGCGACCCGTCAGGCGAATGTCGATGCCATTGCCGCCGCGGTCATCGGCGAACGAAACGTGGAGTGGTTGATGGATGTCGCCCACCCAGTGGCCGATCGCCATGAGGGCGAACACGCGATCTGCGCGGCTGCGCTGCGGATCTCGTAGGGTATCAAGGTCGCGCTGTAATCCCGACAGTATGCAGTCGGGCGTCGCGGCCGGGCAGCTTGCGCCGCTGATCGCGCTTAGGCCGCGGTCGAGATTGAGGAAATGATCTTCGGGATGGCGCCGCGGCAATGCATCCTCTTCGAGGCACCCGACGTTGAAACTCGTATAGTGACGGTCCGGCAGCCGTCCCTGGCCCGGAACATTAATGCCGCCGGTGCGCGATTGGAGGAGATCATTGAGTGCGATGCGGGACGCGGGCGTAAGGTTGCGATAGGCGAGATCGCAGACGGTAAGATGTCCGAACTTACCCCAGGCCTTTGCCTCTCCAGAAGACCCGAATATTCCGATGAATGAAAGGCACGCGAATAATAGTATCGGCAAGAATCGCATTGCTAACCTCCCCGTTATCGCTGCGTTGTTTGTACGACATCCACAGTGTTTTAGGAAGGTGCGCGCCTGCGCTGCTGCCAGCGGAGATGAATCCACTTTGAACCTACGTCTTGCAAGCGCACGTCGGTCGCAGAGGGTTAAATCTTACTGGTCGCCTTGGCCTCCGCAAGGGGCGCCGCGACACCGGTAGCGTCTTCGTCGACTAGGGGCATGGAGATACTTATGAAGGCGGGTTATCCGGGGTTCTGAGATGAGTAAGAAAATCGGTGAAGTGTACGCACTGCGCGTTGCTAAGGGCTTTGCAATATTGCAAGTCACTCACATTAATAGCCAATATGGCGAAATGGTGAGAGCGTTCGATTTAGTTTTGGCAGATTCTAAAGACTTTGAATGCGGAGCTATTGAGACATCTAAGGTCGCGTTCACTACCTTCTTTCCTGCAAGCGCAGCCCTCAGGAAAGGCATCGTAGCAAAACTCGGGAAATGCCCGGTTAGAGCGGACTTGGTAGATTTCCCTACCTTCAAGAATGCCATGTACCATCCGGTCACAGGGCAGCCGGCCATATGGTGGCTTTGGGATGGGGTGGACTATCGTAAATATGCCGCGTCAGACGGTGACCTAAGTGCCTATCCTGACGAAGGGGTAATGAACGATACGGCTCTGATCGAGAATCTCGACAAGCGATTGTGAGGATGTTGCACTAGAAGTCGCTGCGGGCTTCCAGGCTAGGGCTAGAACTCGATCAAGGCTTTGCTTTTATCGTCATCCCCGTTTTTCCGGGGATGACACGACTGCTGACTGGTGCCTAGCTTTGGCTGTGCCGGCCCGCTTTAGGCCTTTCTTCGCGAACATCGCGCGGACGAATTTGTCCCATTTTGCCATGGCGGCGCGTTTCTCGGGCATATAGGTCCAGCGGTCGTAGTGTTTCGAGCTGACGTCCTGCAATGCGTGGTTCTGGAGGCGATCGCGAATTTCCTTCGATACACCGGCCTTTCCGGCGAGTGTTTTGAAGGTCCGGCGAAGGTCGCGATTCGTCACGTAGGGGATTACGCCGCGCTCACGTTGGCGCCACATGAAACAATAGAGGGTGCCGTGGCTGACGGGCTTCGACGGGTCCTTGGCCGAAGGGAAGAACCAACCGTATTCGTTGACGTTGATGGATGAGATAAGCTCTGCGGCCAGGCTCGGCACCGGAATCGCGTGGGGTTGCTGGTTCTTGGTCTTAGACCAATCGATGATCTTTTCCTTCGCGTCCCATTGGTCGATGTGGAGGTTCGCAATCTCCTCGACACGCTGTCCGGTCAGCATGAGGAGACGGACCGCGCGGGTGTACGGCGGATGGACCGGCGAATCCGGACATTCCAACCAGCGATAGAGCTGAACGAACTCGTCCTCGTCGAGCCAGCGCGTGCCCTGGACCTTGGGTTCTGTCGGAATGCCCGCAGCCGGATTGAAGGGAATGCGGAATCGCCGAGCGGATTGCTGCCGATAGTCGTTGTCGGATTTAATGCCCCAGTTGAAGGCGGCGTGGAGATAGCTGCGAACGTGGTCCGCCATCGAACGCGTCCCGCGATCGTAGATTGGTCGGAGCAACTCAACGATCTCTTCGGCTTCGATCTCCCGCGCAAGACGGCTGCGGCCGAGCGTGTCGGCGATCTTGTTGAGGCCTTTTTCCGTCTCCTTCCAAGATGGTTTTCCAGCGTCTTTGAGCGAGGCGACATAGCCCTCAAAAAGGTCCGCAATGGTGCCAGGGCGAGTGTCGGTCGCAATCTTGATGCTGCGGCCCTTTTGGATGACATTGGAGAAATCGCGCTTGTAGATCTCGCGAGCCTGCGCAAGCGGCATCGACGGATAGGCACCGATCTTCTTTTTGGTGCGTTTGCCGTCCCGCCACTGTTGGGCCATCCAATCGGCTGTGACTCGTTTCGGCATAGGCTTGAGGACAAGAACGAGCCGGCCTGTACCGCGCCCGTCACCGTCGGCCAGGTTCTCTTGCTTGCGACTGAGTTCGACGCGCTTCAGCGCACGTCGGATTTCCGTATCGGTCAGGCTCGGCATTGCGTTTTCTCCTGTCCAGGAACTGGGATCGGTCGAGGAGAAACGGGGGTCGCTTACTGGGGGCGGAAACGCGTTGTCATCCCTTAAACCGCCCCCAGTTTGCCAAAACCGCCCCCACTACGCAATGCAGGAAAACCGTGTTTTTACTAGTGGTTCAAAGGTGTTAAGCGTGTCTCAGTGTTGCTGAAAATCGGGTAGAGGGATGGTTGTGGACCAGGATCAGCGCGGCAGACTTGAGCTCCAATGCCCGGGCGATCACTTCGCGAACATAGACCGCGGCCTCGTCGATCGTGCCTTCGCTCATCAGCTCGTCGCGGATCAGCATGTTCTTGGAATTGAGGTGGAGGACGCGGAAGCGCTCTATCGCGTGATGCGCCATGTCGGCGCGCAGATAGTCGAGCAGCGCCTGCCAGTTGGCGAGCACCGGGCGCTCGGCGACTTCGGCGCGCAGCAGGCGAAGCGCCGCGGCATGGGCGGTCTTCAGGGCGGCGACGCTGGTCTCGCCCATGCCCTTCACGCGGGCCAGCGCCTCGGCATCGGCGGTCAGAAGTCCGGCGATGCCGCCGAATTCGTGGAGCAATGCCTTGGCCAGCGGCTTGGTATCCTGCCGGGGAATCGCCAGCGCGAGGAGGTATTCGACGAGTTCGTGATCGAGCAAAGCGTCCGGCCCGCCCTCGAACAGGCGGCGGCGCAGGCGCGCGCGGTGGCCGCTATTGTCGGCGGGGTCGGGCATGCGCGATTTGTTCCTGCAAACGCGCCGTTATTCAAGGCGAGGATTTCGCCGATTTGGCGGCGAGTCCGGGCCTGGAGTTGACTCGGTCCGCCAGCGTTCCTAAAGCGCCCGAGCAACGCGGCTGAACGGCCGGCGATGCTCCAATGTCGCCGGCGCTGTCGGCGGCTTTTTTCATATCTGGAACGCCTTGACCGCCTTGACCCAAGAACGTGCTCCGAGCGACCTGGACCGCCGCATCGCCGATGCGAAAGCGGCCGAGGCTGCGCGCACGGGCGAGGGCATCAAGGCGCCCGCCGATGCCAAGGGCTACAAACAGGGTTCGCGCGTGCTGATGGACCTGATCGGCATGCCGCTGGGCGGCGGCGTTCTGGGCTATGCGCTCGACAGCTGGCTGCACACGCTTCCGTGGTTCCTGCTCGGCTTCGTCGCGCTGTCTTTCGTGGCGGCTTTCCGCAGCATCTACAAGATTTCGAAGGAGCGGGCAGAGTGAGCGCCGGCGCAATCAATCCGATGGAGCAGTTCGAGGTCGGCAAGCTGATCAAGTTCGATCTGCTTGGCTATGACGTCTCGTTCACCAACTCGGCCCTGTTCATGTTCGTCGTGGCAGGTCTGCTGTTCGTGTTCATGCTGGGCGGCATGAAGCGCGCGCTGATCCCGGGCAAGTGGCAGCTGATGGCCGAGGGCGCGGTGGGCTTCATCGATTCGATGGTGAGCACCAGCATCGGCAAGGGCGGCAAGAAGTTCGCCCCGTACATCTTCTCGCTCTTCTTCTTCATCCTGTTCGCCAACCTGGTGGGCATCCTGCCGCTGGCGGTGGTGCCGGGGCTGCACACCTTCGCGGTTACCAGCCACATCACCGTCACCGCGGTGCTGGCCTTCTTCTCGTTCGCCATCGTGCTCGCGGTCGGCTTCTGGAAGCACGGCCTGAAGTTCTTCGGCCTGTTCGTGCCGCACGGCGCGCCGCTGTGGCTGATGCCGGTGATCATCCCGGTGGAATTCATCTCGTTCATGGTGCGTCCGTTCTCGCTGGGCCTGCGACTGTTCGTCGCGATGACCGCCGGGCACATCCTGCTCGAAGTGTTCGGCAGCTTCGCCGTGCAGGGCCTCAACGCCGGCGGGATCGGCTATGGCGTGTGGTTCGCCTCGATGCTGATGATCATCGGCGTGAGCGCGCTCGAGCTGCTGGTCTGCGCGATCCAGGCCTATGTGTTCGCGCTGCTGACCTCGCTTTATCTCCACGACGCGGTGCACCTGCACTAAGTCGCGCTGTTCGTTTGGTTTTTTGGATTACGTAGGGAGCTTGAAATGACTGACGTTGGTGCAATGTACATCGGTGCCGGCCTCGCGGCGATCGGCATCGGCCTGGCCGCGCTCGGCGTGGGCAACGTGTTCGGTTCGTTCCTCGAGGGCGCGCTGCGCAACCCGGGTGCCGCGGACGGCCAGCAGGGCCGCCTGTTCATCGGCTTCGCCGGTGCCGAGCTTCTGGGCCTGATCGCGTTCGTCGTCGCGATCCTGATCCTGTTCGTCGTCAAGGGCTAAGGTCGAAGGACAGCCAATGCCGCAGCTATCCCAAATCCCTGAGATCTACGCGTCGCAGCTCTTCTGGCTCGCGATCGTGTTTGCGCTCATCTATTTCGGGATCGGCAAGGCGATGGTTCCGAAGATCGAGCGTACGGTCGAGGACCGCAACGCCCGTATCGCCGGAGACCTCGCCGCGGCCGAGGCTGCCCGAGACGCGGCCCATGCGTCGGATGCCGCTTACGAGTCCGGGCTGGAAGCAGCCCGGACCACGGCGCTCGCGACGCTGAGCCAGGCCAAGGACAAGGCGACCGCCAAGGCCGAGGCCGAAGTGAAGAAGGGCGACGCGGCGTCCGAGGCGAGGATCGCCGAGGCCGCCGTGCGCATCGAAGCGACCAAGACCCAGGCGCTGGGCGAGATCGAGGCCGAGACGGTGGACGCCGTCCAGGCGATCGTCACCAAGCTCTCGGGCGTGACGGCCGACCGCGTGTCGGTCACCAAGCAAGTGAAGGCGGCGCTGGCCAATGGCTGAACATCCCCATGGCATGAAGGCGGAGACCGGCACCGTGGAACTGCATCATGAGCCGTCGGCGTTCGGCATTACCGCGCCGGGTTTCGTCGCGATCGCGATGCTCGTGGTGGTCGGCATCATCCTGTGGAAGCGCGTGCCGGCGATGATCGGCAAGATGCTCGACGCCAAGATCGATTCGATCCGCAGGCAGCTCGACGAGGCGAGCGCGCTCCGGGCCGAGGCGGAGGCCGAACTGGCCAGGGCCAAGGCGCGCACGGCCGCCAGCGAGGCGGATGCCGCCGCGATCGTCGCCCATGCCGAGGCCGAGGCCAAGGCGCTGCTGAAGAAGGCCGAGGCGGACGCGAAGGAACTGACCAAGCGGCGCGCCAAGATGGCCGAGGACAAGATCGCCGCCGCCGAGCGCGCCGCGATCGCCGAGGTTCGCGCCAAGGCCGCCGATGCCGCCGCCGCGGCGGCCGGCGCGATCATCGCCGAGAAGCATGGCGCCGAAGCCGACAAGCAGCTCGTCGACCAGACGATCGCCGGGCTTGGCCGTCTGAACTGATGTGAACGCGGGGCTGGCTTCCGGTTCGGCCCCCAATTCCGGCGCGGATGGCAATACCGTCCGCGCCCGCCTCGATCCGGGGCTGATCGCGCTCCTCATTTCCTTTGCCCTGCTCGCCGCGGCGCTGGTCGGGGCGCTCTTCCTCGTTCGCGGGCAGCTACAGGCGCAGCATTGGGTCTCGCATACGCTCGAGGTCGAGGAGCAGCTGAGCAGCGTGCTCTCCGGCGTGCAGCAGGCGGAGACCGGCCAGCGCGGCTATCTGATCACGCGCGACCCTGCCTATCTGGAGCCGTTCACCAGCGGCGGGCACGGCCTGCACCGGGAACTTGCGGAGCTGCGCGCGCTGGTTTCGGACAGTCCGGAGCAGAGCGCCCGCGCGGCGACGCTGCAGCGGCTGATCGAAGCGAGGCTCGACCGCCTCACCGATTTCGTCGAGATGATCCGTCGCGGCGACACGGCCGGCGTCGCCGCGGGCGTGAAGTCCGGGGTCGGGCTCGGCCAGATGCGCCGCATCCGCACGCTTGTCGAGGAAATGCGGAGCCATGAGGCGGGGCTGTTCGCGGTGCGCAGCCACGACGCGTCCTGGCAGGCGGCGTTGCTCACCCTGTGGCTTGCGGTGACGGCGATCGGCGTGGCGGTCGTCGCCTATTTCGTCACCCGTTCGGCGATGCGGCGGGCGCATGCCGCGGCATGGGCACGCGATGCGGCCGAGGCGGCGCATGCCCGGCTGCTGGCCGAGAGCGAGCAGCGCGAGGCGGCGGAAGCGCAGTTGCGCCAGCTCGGCAAGATGGAGACGATCGGCCAGCTTACCGGCGGCATCGCGCATGACTTCAACAACATGCTGGCGATCGTGATCGGCTCGCTCGACATGGCCAAGCGCCGCATCGGCAAGGATCCCGTCAAGGCGGCCCAGTCGATCGACAGCGCGCTCCAGGGCGCCGAGCGCGCGGCGCAGCTCACTTCCCGCCTGCTCGCCTTTGCGCGCCGCCAGCCGCTGGCGCCGGCCGCGCTCGACGCGAACCGGCTGGTGGCGGGCATGTCCGAGCTTCTCCGCCGCACCATCGGCGAGACGATTCGCTTCGAGACGGTGCTGGCGGGCGGGCTGTGGCCCGCCTTTATCGACGCGGGGCAGCTGGAGAACGCGCTGGTCAATCTGTGCGTCAACGCGCGCGACGCGATGCCCGAAGGGGGCCGGCTGACGATCGAGACGGCCAACACCTATCTCGACGACGCCTATTCGGCGAACCATGCCGAAGTGACGCCCGGCCAATATGTCATGGTGTCGGTGACCGATACCGGCACGGGCATGAGCGCCGAGGTGATCGAGCGCGCCTTCGATCCCTTCTTCTCCACCAAGGAAGTGGGCAAGGGCACCGGGCTCGGGCTGAGCCAGGTCTATGGCTTCGTCAAGCAGTCGGGCGGGCATGTGAAGGTCTATTCCGAGCTCGGCGTCGGTACGACGGTGAAGCTCTACATCCCCCGCCATTTCGGCGAGGAGGACCGGCGCACGGTGCCCGCGCCGGAGGCCGAGCTGCCGCGCGGCCGGGGTGAGATCGTCCTGGTGGTCGAGGACGAGGAGCAGGTGCGGATCATGTCGGTCGATGCCCTGCGCGAGCTCGGCTATGTCGTGATCCATGCCTCGGGCCCGGTCCAGGCGCTGGCGATGCTCGGCGAGCATCCGGGCATCGATCTGCTGTTCACCGATATCGTGATGCCCGACATGACCGGCCGCACGCTCGCCGAGCGGATGCGCGAGCAGCTGCCGCGCCTGCCGGTGCTCTACACCACCGGCTATACGCGCAACGCGATCGTCCATAACGGGATGCTCGACCATGACGTCGACTTCCTCGCCAAGCCGTTCAGCATCGCCCAGCTCGCCGCGAAGGTGCGGCAGGTGCTCGACGGCGGAAAGTGACGTGCGGGCCGGCGGGTTCTGCGGGCCCGGGCATGGCCGGCCGTTGCCGGTGGCGCGCGCGGCCCCTAGGATGGCGGCATGACCACCCAACGCTGGCTCCAGCTCGCGACCGCGCTCACGGCGCTGCTGCTCGTCGTCATGATCGCGGTGGCGTGGCGCAGTGCCGTGGAGGAGCAGCGGCGCGCGGACGATGTCGGCGAGCGCGCCCAGGCCGCGATGGAGCGCATCGAGGCCCGGGCGAACGCATTGGAGAACGCGGCCGGCCGCTGATCCTCGCCCCTCGCCGGAGAGAGGCAAGGCCGGTTCAGGCAGCCGGCTTGCGGAACTTGTAGATGAACTGGTCGGTCTTGCCGCGGATCTCCGGCGTGAAGACGTTCGCCGTGCGCGGATCGTTCGGATTGCGCAGCAGCGGCAGCTCGCCCTCGAACTTGAAGCCGGCCGATTCGATCTCGGCGCGCGCGGCGGCGGGATCGATGCGGTGGAGCGTCTGCGGCACGGCGAACTCGGGATCGGCGTTGGCGACATGGTCGATCACCAGCAGCACGCCGCCGGGCTTGAGCGAATCGTAGAGCTTCCTCGCGATTCCCCGGGCGGCTCCCGGCGGCGCGGCCTTGAGGTGGAGATCGTGCCAGTTCTGCACCGTCACGATTGCATCGAGCGGTTCGGCGAAGGCGAAGCTCTTGAGGCTGTCGCTCAGCGGAACGACGTTGGCGCGCCCCGCGGTGGCGGCCTTCTGCTCATCGGCATAGGCGGCGCGGAACTGGATGAACTCGGCGGGCTGATAGGCATAGACCTTGCCCTTCGGCCCCACCGTCGGCGCGAGGATGCGCGTCCAATAGCCGCCGCCCATGATGAAGTCGGCCACCTTCTGGCCCGGCGCGATGCCGGCAAAGGCGAGGATTTCGCCCGGGTGCCGGGCGGCGTCGCGGTCCTTCTCGGCCTGGGGGCGGCCCGCATCGCCCAGGGCGGCGGTTATGGGCGCGGGGACGGTCTGGGCATGCGCGGCGAGTGGCATGGCCAGCGCGAGCAGCGCGGCGGACAGGACGAGCTTCATGGAACGACTCTCCTAAATATGTGGGTGGAGCATCGCATATCCTCATGACGGTTCAAGGCGCGCCTTCGCGGCCATCGCGCCTTTCGCCGGGATGACGACAAGGGGAGTGGCGGTTGCCGGTCGCACCCCTTAAATCCGGTGCGACGATGTCCGATCCCAACTCGCCCAACCGCTTCAACGAAGAGGCCGCCACCTTCGCCGTGCGCGGCGCCGACGCCCCCGATCTGGAAGCCGGCGTGGCGGCGATCCGCAACGTGCTGAAGACGCTGCCGGCGCGGCCCGGCGTCTATCGCATGCAGGATGCGCGCGGCGACGTGCTGTATGTGGGCAAGGCGCGGGCGCTGAAGAACCGGGTGACCAACTATACCCAGGTGATGCGGCTCTCGAAGCGGCTCCAGCGGATGGTGGCGCAGACGCGATCGATGACGATCGTCACCACCAACAACGAGGCCGAGGCGCTGCTGCTGGAAGCCCAGCTGATCAAGCGCTTCCGCCCGCCCTACAATGTGCTGCTGCGCGACGACAAGTCGTTCCCGTTCATCCTGCTCCGGCGCGACCACGACTTTCCGCGCATCCAGCTCCACCGTGGCGCGCGCAAGGTGAAGGGCGATTATTTCGGGCCGTTCGCTGGGGCGGGGCAGGTGCGCAAGACGCTCAACGCACTCCAGAAGCTGTTCCTGCTTCGGAGCTGCACCGACGGCTTCTTCAACACGCGCGACCGGCCGTGCCTGCTCTACCAGATTCGCCGCTGCTCGGCGCCCTGCGTCGATCGCATCACGCCCGAGGCCTATGAGGAGCTGGTCGACGACGCGCGCGCCTTCCTGATGGGCAAGAAGACCCAGGTGCAGGCCAAGCTCGGCGCGCAGATGCAGGCGGCGGCGGAGAGCCTGGATTTCGAGCTGGCGGCGATCCTGCGCGACCGGCTGAAGGCGCTCACCTTCATCCAGGGCAGCCAGGCGATCAACGCCGAGGGCGTGGGCGATGCCGATATCTTCGCGCTGGCCTGCAAGGGCGGAGTGATGGGGATCCAGGCCTTCTTCATCCGCGGCGGGCAGAATTGGGGGCATCGCAGCTTCTTTCCCGCGCACACCAACGACGTGTCCGAGGACGAAGTGCTCTCGGCCTTTCTGATGCAGTTCTACGAGGAAGTGCCGCCGCCCCGGACGATCTTCGTCGATCGCGACCTGGAGGAAGCGGCGCTGCTGGCCGAGGCGCTGCGGGAACGGGCCGGGCACAAGGTGGCGCTGGGCGTGCCGCAGCGCGGCCCGCGCCGGCGGCTGCTGGAACAGGCGACGCGCAACGCAGTGGAAGCGCTCGACCGGCGGCTGGCCGAGGGCACGACCCAGGCGAAATTGCTTGCAGAGATCGCCGACATCTTCGAGCTGCCCGAGAGTCCCGAGCGGATCGAGGTGTACGACAACTCGCACATCCAGGGCACCAATGCGCTGGGTGCGATGGTGGTGGCGGGGCCGGAAGGCTTCCAGAAGAACCAGTATCGCAAGTTCAACATCAAGCGGCCCGAGACGATCGCCGGCGACGATTACGGGATGATGCGCGAAGTGCTGAGCCGGCGCTTCGCCCGCGCGGTGGAGGAGGATCCCGACCGGCAGGGCGGGAGCTGGCCCGACCTGGTGCTGCTCGATGGCGGGCGCGGGCAGCTGAATGCCGCCCGGGCGGTGCTCGAGGATCTCGGCATCGAGGACGTCATCATGGTCGGCGTCGCCAAGGGACCGCATCATGGGCGCGAGGGGCGCGAAGTGTTCCACCTGATGGACGGGCGCGAGCTGATGCTGCCGGTCAATTCGCCGGTGCTCTTCTATCTCCAGCGGCTGCGTGACGAGGTCCATCGCTTCGCGATCGGCGCCCACCGGCAGAAACGGGCCAAGGCGATCGGGGCGAGCCCGCTCGACGAGGTCCCGGGAATCGGGCCGGCGCGCAAGAAGGCGCTGCTGATGCATTTCGGCACGGCGCGGGCAGTGCGCGCCGCGAGCCTGGAGGATCTGCAGAAGGCGCCGGGCGTGAGTGCCGGCGTCGCGCAGCAGATCTACGACTATTTTCATATGCGATAAATATTTTCTGCACGGATTCCGCGCGAAATCTCATCGCCGATCGGCTTGTCGCGGCATGGCGAGGCGCTAGATACGGCAGCGAAATCGGGGGGATTCTCATGTATCGTGGTGCACTGGCGTCGATCGTGTTCCTTGGCGTGTCCGGCGTCGCGCATGCCGGCGAGAAGCCGCTCTACCAGCCGGTGCCCGATTGGGTGCAGCTGGCGCCCGAACCCGCCGTCGCCGGCCTGACCGATGATGCGCCGGCATTCGTCATCGGCGACGTGCAGGCCCGCATCGCCGACGGGCAGAGCTGGACCTATTACGAGCATGCTACCCGCCTTGCTTCGATCCAGGCGGTTTCGCAGGCGGGCACCATCAAGCTCGAATGGCATCCGGCGCATGGCGACCTGATCGTGCACGGCGTCGACATCCTGCGCGGCGGCAAGCGGATCGACGCGCTGAAGGGCAAGAGCTTCACGGTGTTGCGGCGCGAGCGGGGGCTCGACGAGATGAAGTTCGATGGCCAGCTCACCGCCACCCTGGCAGTGGAAGGGCTGCAGGTCGGCGACGTGCTCGACCTGCGCTATTCGGTCACCATGAAGGATCCCGCGCTCGGCGGCAATGCGGTGATCATGGGGCCGGTCGTCGCCGAGCCCATCAAGGTCGGTTTCGCGCGGGCGCGGCTGCTGTGGCCGACGGGCCAGGCAGTGAAGTGGAAAACCTATCCGGTGGGGGCCGCGCCGCAGGTGCGCGACGCGGGCGGGTGGCACGAGCTGGTGTTCAAGCTGCCGGTCGCCCGGCAGCCGGAGATGCCGGAGCGCATGCCGGGGCGGTTCGCAAGGCCGCCGATCGCGGAGGCCACGACCTTTGCCGACTGGCAATCCGTCTCCAGGGCGATGGCGCCGCTCTATCGCGTCGACGGGCTGATCGCCCCCGGCAGCGGGCTGGCCGCGGAAGTGGCGAAGATCGCCGCGGCGGAGAAGGACCCGCGCAAGCGCACGGCGGCGGCGCTCGCCCTGGTGCAGGGCAAGGTGCGCTATCTGTTCCGCGGCATGGCCAATGGCAATCTCGTGCCGCAGGCGCCCGCCGAGACCTGGGCGACCAAATATGGGGATTGCAAGGCGAAGACGCTGCTGCTGCTCGCCATCCTCCACGAGCTGGGGATCGAAGCGGAACCGGCGATGGCGAATCTGGACAATGGCGACCTGGTCGCTGAACGGCTCGCATCGCCCGCCGCCTTCAATCATGTCTTCGTGCTCGCCAAGGTGGGCGGCCAGCTGCTGTGGCTCGACGGGACGAGCACGGGCACGCATCTGGAGGACATAGGCGACGTGCTGCCCTTCGACTGGGTGCTGCCGTTGCGCGCCGAGGGGGCGGGATTGCTGCAGGTGCCGGCGCGTGCGCCGGTGCGGGCGACCATGGCCAGTGCGCTCGACGTCGACCTGACCGGTGGCATCGATGTTCCGGCGCCGTTCGAGGCGAAGTTGACGATGCGCGGCGCCGCCGCGGGCACGCTGAAGGCATTGGTGGGTGTCCGCAGCCAGGAGAGCCTGCGGGACCAGTTCCGCAAACTCGCGCCGCCGGCATTCGGACGGGATCTGGTGCTCACCGGCAGCGAAGTGCGCTTCGACGAGGCGAACGGTACGGCGACGATCGCATTGTCCGGCATTCTGAATTGGAGCTGGCGCTATCAGGACGGGCGTTTCCGGCTCGATGCGGCGTCGCCGATCGCCTATCCGATTCCCGATCGCACGCGCGCGGCCTGGAAGGACATTCCGATCGCCACGGGCAACCCGGCGCGCAGCTCGACCACGCTGCGGGTCCGCCTGCCGGAAATGGGCGGCTATGTGCTGGACGGCGATGCCGCGCTCGATGCCGCCTTGCCGGGGGGCAAGCGGGTCGTGCGCCGGGCGACGCTGGCCGGCGGCCTGCTTTCGATCGATACCGAGGACGAGCAGACCGGAGCCGAGATCGCGCCGGCGGAGATTCCCGCGGCGCGCGCGAAGCTTGCCGAGCTCAACAACCGGGTGCTGCGCGTGCGGACGCTGCCGGGCGCACCTGGCCCATGGCGCGGCGTGGAGGCCGCCAAGCGTGCCGGCAAATACGACAAGGTGCTCGCGCGCTATGCCGCCCATATCGCCGAGAAGCCCGAGGAGGTTTCGCGCTACCTCGCCCGCGCGCGCTTCCTGACCAGGATCTTCGAGCGTCAGAAGGCGCTGGCCGATCTCGACAAGGCGATCGGCATGCAGGCCACGGCCGCGACCTATCGCGAACGCGCCGCGCTGCACCGGGCGCTGGGGCACAAGGCGGAGTCGCTCGCCGATCTGGGCGCAGCCCGGGAGCTCGATCCGGGCAATACGGGCACGCTCTATGCGCTGGCGAGCGAGCTCGCCAAGCTGGACCGGCTGGACGAGGCGCTGGCCCTGCTCCAGCCCAGGATCGACGAGCAAGGCGAGAACCAGCCGGACCTGCTGGTGGCCAAGGGGGCGGCGCTGGGCCATGCCCGCGACGCCGCGGGAGCGCTGGCGGCCTATGACGCGGCGATCGCGAAGCGTCCGGGCAATGCTGGCTTCCTCAACGGGCGCTGCTGGATCAAGGGCACGCTGGACGTCCAGCTCGATACCGCGCTGAAGGACTGCACGCGCGCGATCGAGCTGGGATCCGGCGGCACGGCGGCGGCGGCGCTCGACAGCCGGGCCCTGATCTATTTCCGGATGCGCCGCTTCGAGGAGGCGCTGGCCGATATCAACGCGGCGCTCGAGCAGCGGCCGGCGGCGGCGGGCAGCCTGTTCCTGCGTGGCCTGATCCTGCGGCGGACCGGCGATGCCAAGGCGGGGGATGCCGCCCTGGCCGAGGCTCAGCTGCTCTTTCCCCAGATCGACGAGGATTATGCCCGGTACGGGATCACGCCCTGATCCCCGGCCGGGCATTCGGCATTTCTTCACGCCCGTGCGATAATCGGGCGCCATGGCTACCCGGGTCTTCATCACGATCGACACCGAGATCATGTGGCGGCACCATGTCGCCGGTCTCGATGTCGACACGATCGTCCAGCGCTCGCTGGAGCCCGCCAATGTGGGCGTCGCCTGGCAGCTGGCGCAGCTTGCCCGGCACGGTCTCAAGGCCTGTTTCTTCGTCGATCCGATGCCGGCGCTGGTCTATGGCCTCGACCCGATCCGGCGCGTGGTCGGCGCGATCCTGGCAGCCGGGCAGGAAGTGCAGCTGCACCTCCATCCCAACTGGACCGGCGCGCATGCGGGCGACGGGGGCACGACTCATGGCGCCTTCGAGCTGATCGACTACAGCTTTGACGAGCAGGTGGAACTGATTGCGGGCGCATCGGACATGCTGGTCGCCTGCGGCGCCGCCGAACCGGTCGCGTTCCGCTCGGGCAGCTATTCGGCGAGCGACGATACGCTGGGGGCGCTGGCCCAGCTCGGCTTCGAATATGATTCCAGCCACAACGGCTCCGAGCATCCCTGGCCGAGCGCGATCAATCTGGCGCCGCGCCAGATCGCCCCGATCGCGCATCGCGGGATCATCGAGGTGCCGGTGACCCTGATCGAGGATCGCGCCGGGCATCTGCGCCATTTCCAGATCTGCGCGCTGTCGGCGGGCGAGATGCGCGCCGCGCTCGACCATGCCGTGGTCCGCAGCCATGCGGCGGTGACGATCGTCAGCCATGGCTTCGAGCTTGCAAATCGCGCCGGGACGCGGCCTAACGCCGTGCACGTACGTCGCTTCGAAGCGCTGTGCCGCATGCTGGCCAGCCGCCGGGGGGTTCTGGTGACCGAACATTTCGCCGACAGGCCGAGAATGGCGCTCGGGCAGGAAGATGCGCCGCTCGGGCCGAGCCTGCTCCGCACGCGCTGGCGCCAGGCCGAGCAGCTCTGGTCGAACCTGGTCGAGGAGCGCGCCGCGTGAACGCGATGAGCGAGGTCGCCGCCGAAGCGCCCCAGGCCAGGCCCACCCAGCTCAAGTTCGAGATCGGCGCGCGCACGCTGATGGCGATCCAGCGCTATCTGGTGCGCATTCCGCTGACGCTCGATGCGGCGCGGGCCGACCGGCTGCCGGTGCTGGCTCCCTTGCCGCGCGAGGCGCATGGCTATGTCGTCACCTCGCTGCCCGAGCATCTGGTGCCGGCGCTGGTCAAGGCGTCGGGCGACATGCTGCCCTTCGTCCGGCAGCGCTATACCCGCTATTTCGCCGATTTCGGGATAGGCTTCGATGCCTGGTGGAACGGGCTCTCGTCCAATGCCCGCCAGGGCATCAAGCGCAAGGCCAGGAAGATCGCGGCGGAGAGCGGCGGCGAGCTCGACGTGCGCGCCTTTCGCGGGCCGGACGAGCTGGAGGCGTTCCACGACGTCGCCCGGCGGATCTCGCTGCGAACCTATCAGGAGCGGCTGCTCGGCTCCGGCCTGCCCGACAGCCCCGAGTTCATCGCGACGATGCTGGCACAGGGCGCCGCGGACCAGGTGCGCGCCTGGCTGCTCTACATCGCGGGCGAGCCGGCTGCCTATCTCTATTGCCCGGTGATCGAGGGGGGCGTGGTGATCTATGCCCATGTCGGCCATGATCCGGCGTTCAACGACCTCTCGCCCGGCGCGGTGCTCCAATTGGAGGCGATGCGCGACCTGTTCGAGGAGGAGAAATTCGCCCGCTTCGACTTCACCGAGGGCGAGGGCCAGCACAAGCGCCAGTTCGCCACCGGCGGCGTGGCGTGCGTCGACCTGTTCCTGCTGCGTCCGTCGCTGGCCAATCGGGTGACGATGGCGGCGCTCGGCGGTTTCAACCGGGCGGTGGCGGGCGCGAAGGCGCTGGTGAACAGGGCGGGCCTGGAGAAGCTCGCGAAGAAGGTGCGGCGGGGGGTCTGATCGCCCTCTCCCCAACCCCTCCCCTGAAGGGGAGGGGCAGATTATATAGCCTCCCCATGCACCTGCGCGCCGAAGCCATCATCCTCTCCGTTCGCGCGCATGGCGAGCATGGCGCGATCGTGCGGGCGTTCACCGAGCAGGAGGGCGTGCAGCCCGGCTATGTCCGCGGCGGGCATGGGCGGGCGCTGCGGCCGGTGCTCCAGCCGGCGAACCTGGTGCAGGGCGAATGGCGCTCGCGGACCGAGGATGCGCTGGCCGGGTTGACGGTGGAGCTGCTCCACAGCCGCGCGGCGATGTTCTCGGAAGCGTTGCCCGCCGCCGCCTTCCAATGGGCGACCGCGCTTTCCGCCTTCGCGCTGCCCGAAGGCCTGCCCTATCCGCGGCTCTACGGCGCGCTCGACGGCGTGCTCGCCGCGATCGAGGCGGCGCCGGCGGCGCGGGGCTGGGCGGTGGCGATGGTCCGCTACGAGCTGCTGCTGCTCGCCGAACTCGGCTTCGGACTCGACCTCGAGCATTGCGCCGCCACCGGCCGCAACGACGAGCTCGCCTATGTCAGCCCCAGGAGCGGCATCGCGGTGAGCCGGATCGGGGCGGAAGGCTATGAGGACCGGCTGCTGCGGCTGCCGCGCTTCCTGGTCGAGGGCGGGGAGGCCGGATGGGGCGATATTCTGGACGGCTTCAGGCTCACCGGCCATTTCCTGGAACGGGACCTGCTGATCGGAAAGGGCGCCGAACTGCTCGCGGCGCGGGCCCGGCTGGTCGATCGGCTGAAGCGCGCTGTTGCGTGACGGCCACAAGGGCGGCAAAGCAGGCGACGACGACGTGGGGAGCATGAATTGCCACTGATAGCTGTTCTGCCCGGTGACGGGATCGGGCCGGAAGTTACGCGCGAGGCGCGCCGGGTTCTGGAGGCGCTGGCGCTGGGCCTGGACTTCGAGGAGGCGCCGGTCGGCGGCGCGGCCTATCTGGTGACGGAGCGCCCGCTGCCGCAGGAGACGCTCGACCTCGCCAAGAAGGCCGATGCCGTGCTGTTCGGCGCGATCGGCGATCCGCGCTTCGAGGCGCTGGAGCGGCGGCTGCGCCCCGAGGCGGCGCTGCTCGGCCTGCGTCGCGAGCTGCAGCTCTTCGCCAACATCCGCCCGGCAACGCTGTTCCCGGCGCTGGCCGATGCCTCGCCGCTCAAGCCCGATGTGGTGGCTGGGCTCGACCTGGTCATCGTCCGCGAGCTGGTGGGCGACGTCTATTTCGGCGAGAAGGGCCGGCGGCACACCGCCGAGGGCCTGCGCCAGGGCTTCGACATCATGAGCTACAACGAAGTCGAGGTGGAGCGCATCGCCCGGGTCGGCTTCGAGATGGCCAGGCGCCGCAAGAAGAAGCTCTGCTCGGTCGACAAGGCGAACGTGCTCGAGACGTCGCAGCTCTGGCGCGACGTCGTGAACGAGCTGGCGACCGAATATCCCGAGGTCCAGCTCACGCACATGTATGTCGACAATGCCGCGATGCAGCTGGTGCGCGCGCCGGCGGCGTTCGACGTGATCGTCACCGGCAATCTCTTCGGCGACATTCTGTCCGACCAGGCGAGCATGTGCGCCGGCTCGATCGGCATGTTGCCCTCGGCTTCGCTGCGGGCCTGGAGCGGCGACAACGGCATGTACGAGCCGATCCACGGCTCGGCACCGGACATTGCGGGCACCGGCAAGGCGAATCCCTGCGCGGCGATCCTGTCGGCGGCGATGCTGCTGCGCCATTCGCTCGGCAATGAGGAAGCGGCGCTGAAGGTGGAGGCCGCCGTCGCGGCGGCGCTGGCCGGCGGTGCGCGGACGGCCGATCTCGGCGGATCGCTGTCGACCACCGCGATGGGCGACGCGGTGCTCAAGGAACTCGCGTGATCCCCGACCAGCTCGAGCTCGCGGTGGTGATCCCGACGTTCAACGAGCGCGCGAACGTGCCGTTGCTGATCGAGAAGCTGGATGCGGCGCTGAAGGGCCGGAACTGGGAAGCGGTATTCGTCGACGACGACAGTCCGGACGGGACGGCGGATGCGGCGCGTGCGCTGGGGCGTCGGGATCCGCGGGTGCGGGTGATCCAGCGGATCGGGCGGCGGGGCCTGTCCTCGGCCTGTATCGAGGGGATGTGCGCGACGGCGGCGCCGTTCGTGGCGGTGATCGACGGGGATCTGCAGCATGACGAGACGCTGCTGCCG
>JAFOMG010000024.1 GCA_017418975.1 Sphingomonas sp. | reverse complement strand
GGGATCCAGGGCCAGGGGCAAGGACGGCGCGGCTCGCCTTGCCGTTTCCGGCACGCACCCGCGTGATTGCTTCGATCGTCCCCTGCTACCCTGGATCCCCGCCTTCGCGGGGATGACGGGTGTGGTTTCAAGGGCTTGTTTTGGTTCTCAACCAGGTTGAGGACTCATATTCTTCCTTCGTCACCCCGGCCTTGCGCCGGGATGACGGTAGAAGATCAAAGCCTTGTTTGGGTTCTCAACCTAGAGCATCGCCTGCAGCGCCGGGGAGAGGTGCTCCACGAACCCCGTGCCCGCCCGCACCGCCATGTGCGCCGCCAGTCCCTCCCGTTCGGCGAGTGCCATTCCCGCCGGCCCCAGCACCGTGAGCGCCGTCGCCCAGGCATCGGCCAGCATGCAACTGGGGTGCAGCACCGTGACCGAGGCGACGCCATTGTCCAGCGGCCGGCCGGTGCGCGGATCGAGGGTATGGGCATAGTCGCGGCCGCCATGCGCGAAGCTGCGGCGATAATCGCCCGAGGTGGCGATCGACAGGCCGTGCAGCGCGGCGCGCAGCGGCGCGAGGCGGCTGCCGGGCACGGGCTCCAGATCGACCCACCAGGGCTGGCCATCGGGCCTGACGCCTTCGCCGCGCAGCTCGCCGCCTATTTCGACCAGGAAGTCGCGCAGCTCCATGCTGCGCAGCATTTCGGCGATGCGGTCGACGCCATGCCCCTTGGCGATGCCGGAGAAATCGAGCGCAGCCTCGCCATGCCGACGGGCACGGCGATCATCCTGCTCGATATGCGCGCGGCCGGAAATGACGCGGGCGGCGGCGAGCGCCTCGTCGCTCGGCAAGCCGGCGCGCGGGCCGGGCGGGCCGAAGCCCCAGAGATCGACCAGCGCACCCATCGCCGGATCGAAGGCACCGCCGCTCTTCTCCGCGATTTCGAGCGCGGCGGCGAGGACGCGGGCGAAGCCGGCCGGCAGCGGCTGCCAGCGGCCGGGCGCGCTCCGGTTGAAGCGGGAAAGCGCGGAGTCCGGCGCCCAGTGGCTCATCTCGGCCACGACCCGGTCCAGCTCCGCCTGGATCTTCGCCGCGATCCCTTCCGGCGGAGCGACCAGCCGGGCCGACCAGCCGGTGCCCATCGTCTCGCCGGTGCAGGCGAGGACCGCGGCTCCCGCCCGGCGGCGATGGAACGCAGCGGGCGAGAGAGTGGGGGGAATGGCTATTCTGACGGTCATGCGCGGATCGTCATCCCCGCGCAGGCAGGGATCCAGGGTGGCGCGGGAACGAAGAGGCCACCAAGCGGGCGCTCCCCGGAGCGCGCAGGACTCGATTGCGCGCAACCCGCCCTTGGCCCTGGATCCCCGCCTGCGCGGGGATGACGAAGGGAGTCGCGGAGATGACGAGTCTGGTGATTGGGTCGTTACCCTATGGCGCCAGCACTTCGAGCGTGGTGACGTAGCTCACCCGGGCGCGGGGCGGGCCGGCGGGGCGCTCGCCGCCGGGACCGGCCGGGGTCGTCTGCTGGCCGGCCGGTGCCGCGCCGGCGCCCGGGCCTTCGGGGCGTTCGCCGCCTTCATTGGCCATCACCCAATACATGCCCGGAGTGCCCCATTTGATCGAGACCTTGCCCTCGGCATCGGTCTTGAGGACCTGCTCCTTCAGATTGTCGCGATAGCGGATGCCGCCCGGAATGACGGTGACGGTGAGGCCGGCGCCGGGCTTGCCGTTCTTCAGGAACTGGAAGTTCGCGGGCTCATTGGTGACGAGATCGTTCGGATGGGTGATCGGCACCAGCTCGATGCCCCGGCCGCTGGTCTTGAACACCGTGCTGGTCGGCGCGCCCTGGGTGATGAAGATCTCGTTGCGGCTGAGATTCTCGGCGGTCTGCACATCGGTCGCGCCGGCCGGGATCGCGGCGGCGAGCGTCGCGGCGGTGGTGCCGCGCGGCAGCATCTTGCGCTCGCCGTTCAGCACATAGCTGCCGAACACGCCCTCGTTGACCACGGCGACCTTGTAGGTGCCCTGCTGCGTCAGGTGCAGGTCGAAGGTTGCGCGGAACTTGCCGACATTGTGGTTCTCGACCTTGCCTTCGCTGCCGTCGGGCTGGGTGACCAGGGGCACGGCGCGCAGCGGCTGGTGATCGAAGAAGAACAGGTCGTTCGACACGGCGGCGTCGACGGTCACCCAGTTGTCGGTGCCCGAGACGGTGGTCGACGACGGCAGCATCCACATGCGGTGGGCGATGGCGGCCGGGGCGGCGATCGCGGCGATCGCGGCGGCGGCGAGAAGCGGCTTGCGGAAGTCCATGGCTCTATTCCCCCTGAAATCAGCGCTTGATCGAAACGGTGACGGCGCCGAGCTCGCTCGTGCCCTTGGCGGCGCCGCGCGCGGCGGTGCCGTTCCAGGTGAAGGGCACCGTGACGACTTCGCGGCCACCGACTTCGCGGGCCGCCTCGACCATCAGCTTGTAATTGCCCGGCGTGAGCGCGGGCATGCCGCCGCGCCCGGCCACCAGCGTGACCTTGTGGCCGCCCGCCGGACGCGTGGCGCCAGTGACGCCGTCGGCCGGGAAGGTCATGCCGCGGCCGACCACGCGCCACCATTGGCGCATGTCGCGCAGCCATTTGGTGCCGGCGCCTTCCTTGCTGTTCCCGTCGAAATCATACCAGACCTGGAGCGTGCGCGGCGCGGCGCCCTCCTTCTCCAGCCAGATCGCCACATAGGGGCGGTGATATTCGGCGACCTTCAGCTGCGGAATGGCGATCGACAGATCGAGCGTCTGCGCGCCGGCGGCGGCGGGAAGGCCCGCCCCGCCGATCGCGGCGAGCGTGAGGCCGGTGATGCGATAGTGCATGGGCATGGCTCCCTAGTGGATCAGGAAAATCGCGACGAGCGCGGGAATGACAAGGCCGGCGGCTACGAGTGGCCAGGTGCTTCTGCGATGCCTGGAGTGCATCCAGAGAAGGACCAGGCCCGTGAGCGTGAAGACGATGCAGGCCAGCACGAAGATGTCGATGAACCATTTCCACGCGGTGCCGGCGTTGCGGCCCTTGTGGAGGTCGTTGAGGTACGCGATCCAGCCGCGCGAGCTGATCTCGCTGGTCACTGCCCCGGTGTCGCGGTCGATCGAGATCCAGGCGTCGCCGCCGGGCCGCGGCCTGGCGAGATAGATCTCGCCGGCGGACCATTCGGCCGTTCCGCTCGCGTCGATCTTCACTTGGTCCTGCACCCATTTGGCGACATCGGCGGGGATCGGCTTCTTGCTGTCGGGCTGGTCGTCGGCCTTGACCCGGGCGAGCAGGGCAGGAGGCAGTTGCGCCGCGCGCTCGACCGATTTCGGCGCTGCCTCGATATCCGCGGCATGATTGAGCGTGAAGCCGGTGATCGCGAAGAGCAGCAGCCCGATCAGGCTGATCGCCGAACTCATCCAGTGCCAGGTATGAAGCTGCTTCAGCCAGAAGCTCTTGCGGCTGCGCTTCGCTTTGGCCTTGGCCTGTTCTGCCTGGGCGGTGGGGGCGTGCATTTCGGGTGCGTGATTCCGGGTCGATTCGATGCCGGTCCGTAACGCGAACGATTCGCAATTGCAAACCTGATGCAGGGGTGGATCGGGTGGGGAGCGCCTGGGACCAATCGACATTCGACTTCCGTCCCTCGCCACCGGGAAGGAACGGAGCCGAATGTCGATTCGTCCTGGTCCTTCGGGGAGAGCAGCGGGCCCAGTTCTCGCAAGCGCAGCAAAGATGTGCCGCGGTGCAGCGACGAATGTTTCTTGCCGACTTCCAAGAAATTACGCAGCTTCCTGCCAGATAAGACTTGGGAGGACTGGATGTCGGCACTTTATATCGGTCTGGCGGTGGTGTGCGTAGTCGGGGTTTCGGCCTGCCTTGGCGGCATGTACCTCATTCTGCGGAGCACGCCATCGACGGCGCGGGCCGACTCCGAAGCCTGAAGGCGGCCACATCCTCGGGGCAGGAAAGCCCGGCCGGTCCAAGGCGGACCGGCCGGGCTTTTCTTTAGCGGGCGAGGAGCACGCGTGCCTGGCCGGCGATCTGCGCGAGCATCGCGGCATTGGGCACTGCCGCCTGGCGGGCGCGGCGGACCAAGGCGGTGAACTGCTCGACCCGGGGGGCGTTGGCGGCAAGCCAGGAGTCCACCGCCGCCTGGGGCTCCGCGGCGTGGCCACGGCTCAGAAAGTCGAGCCGGATCTGCTGGAAGTCGCGGGCGAGGCCGGCGATCAGCAGCCTTTCCCACACATCGCCGGTGGTGATGCGCGCCGCGGTCGACTGGGCCCAGTCGAGCCCAAGCGTCTGGCCGAGCGACGTGAAGGCGCGGGTGAGCGGCGTCACTTCCAGCCCCATGCGCACGCCGAGATCGGCCAGGCCGACCGCGCCGTCCAGCTCGAACAGCTTGACCACCTTGGCGACCAGCTCGCTCGGCGCGCCGGCGGCCTCGAGGCGCGTGGAGATGCGGCTGGACTGCGCCTTGACCTCGTCGAGCAGCAGGCCCTTGGCGGCCTTGTCGAGCGCGTCGATGCCGGGCTTCAGCCGGTCGATCACTTCGGCGGGGCTGGCGCCCGGCGGGGAGACGCGGAGCAGGTCCGCGACCTGGCCGCGCACCGCCACCGCCATCTCGTCGAGCAGCGCGATGCGCGCGCCTTCCGAGATCGCTGCGGTCTCCACCGCTTCCCACAGCGCGGGCAGGCAGAAGAGCCGCTCGGCGACGACGAACATCGCGGCGATGTCGGCCATGGCCGCGCCTTCCTCCTCCGCGAGCTCGAAGGGGTGGAGCACGCCCAGCCGGTTGATCACGCGGTTGGCGAGCTTGGTGGCGACGATCTCGCCGCGCAGGCGATGCTCGTCGATCGCCTTGCCGAATTTCGCCTGCATCGCCTTGGGGAAGGCGTCGCGCAGATCGCTCTCCAGCGCCGGATCATGGCCGAGCGCGGTATGCTCGATCGCGTCCTGCAGCGCGAGCTTGGTCGAGGCGAGCAGCACCGCCAGTTCCGGCCGGGTGAGGCCGTTCTTGTCCTGCGCGCGGCGGAGCAGCTCCTCGTTGCTGCCGAGGCCCTCGACCGCGCGGTCGAGCCGGCCCGAGCCTTCGAGGATCTCGATGACGCGGACATAGGAGGGCAGGGCGACATAGCCGTCATTCTCCATGAAGGAGAGCGCGAGCGTCTGCAGGCGGTTGTCCTCGAGCACCAGGTGCGACACGTCGTCGGTCATCGCGGCGAGGAGCGTGTTGCGGTCCTCGAACGCCAGGCGGCCCTCGATCATCTCGCGGTTGAGCGCGATCTTGATGTTGACCTCATTGTCCGAGCAATCGACGCCGGCCGAATTGTCGATGAAGTCGGTGTTGATGCGGCCGCCCTGCGAGGCGAAGGCGATGCGCGCCGCCTGGGTGACGCCCAGGTTCGCGCCCTCGCCGACCGCCTTGCAGCGCAGCTGCTCGGCATTGACGCGCAGGCGGTCGTTGGCGGGATCGCCGACCTCGCCGTTACTTTCGGACGCGGCCTTGATGTAGGTGCCGATGCCGCCGAACCAGAGCAGCCCGACCCGGGCCTTGAGGATCGCCGAGATCAGCGAGGTCGGGTCGATCTCCTTCACGTCGAGCCCGAGCAGGGCCTGGACCTCCGGGCTGAGCGGAATCGACTTCTCGGTGCGCGGGAACACGCCGCCGCCCTTGGAGATCAGCGCGGGATTATAGTCCGCCCAGCTCGAGCGCGGCAGCGCGAACATGCGGGCGCGCTCGTCCCAGCTCTTCGCCGGATCGGGATCGGGATCGAGGAAGATGTGGCGATGATCGAAGGCGGCGACCAGCTTGATCGCCTTCGACAGCAGCATGCCGTTGCCGAACACGTCGCCCGACATGTCGCCGCAGCCAGCCACGGTGACGGGCTCGGACTGGATGTCGGTGCCCATCTCCAGAAAGTGGCGGCGGACCGAGACCCAGGCGCCCTTGGCGGTGATGCCCATCGCCTTGTGGTCGTAACCGTGCGAGCCGCCCGAGGCGAAGGCGTCGCCCAGCCAGAAGTTGCGCTCGGTCGCGATCGCATTGGCGACGTCGGAGAAGGTCGCGGTGCCCTTGTCGGCCGCGACGACGAAATAGGGATCCTCGCCGTCGAGGATGCGCACGCCCTCGGGATGGACGACCGCGCCCGACACGATGTTGTCGGTGATCGACAGCAGCGTGCGGATGAAGATGCGGTAGCTTTCGGTCCCTTCCGCGAACCAGGCGTCGCGATCGGTGGCGGGGGAGGGGAGCTGCTTGGGATAGAAGCCGCCCTTGGCGCCCGTCGGCACGATCACTGCGTTCTTCACGCGCTGCGCCTTCATCAGGCCCAGGATCTCGGTGCGGAAATCGTCGCGCCGGTCGGACCAGCGCAGGCCGCCGCGCGCGACCGGGCCGGCGCGCAGATGGATGCCCTCGACCCGCGGGCTGTAGACCCAGATCTCGCGCCAGGGGAGCGGCTGGGGCAGGCCCGGCACCTTGGCCGAATCGAGCTTGAACGCCAGCGCCTCCCGGGCGGCGGGAGCATAGGCGTTGGTGCGCAGCGTCGCGAGCACGACGCCGCGGATGGTGCGCAGGATGCGATCGTCGTCGATCGCCTGGACCTGGGCCAGCCCGGCCTCGATCGCGGCGGCGGCCGCTTCGATCGCCGCATCGTCGCCGGCGCGGGCCGGGTTGTGCGCGGCATCGAAGCGCTCGATCAGCGCGTTGGCGACACCCGGCGCGCGGCGCAGCGCGTCGACCACCGTCGCCATGCCATAGTTCATGCCGGTCTGGCGCAGATAGCGGAACCAGGCGCGGAACAGCACTACCGATGCCGGCTTCATGCCGCTCTCGACGATCAGCCGGTTGAAGCTGTCATTCTCGGCATTGCCCTCGAGCACGGCGGCGAGCGCTTCCTCGATCACCGCGGCATCGCCCTTCAGCCCGGTGGCCGAGACCGCGAAATCATGGACGAAAGCGCCGCCGGTGAGTGCGGTCGGCACTTCCTCGATCACCCGGAAGCCGAAATTCTCGAACGCGGGCACCGCGTCGGACAGCGCCAGCGCGCCGCCCTGGGCATAGAGCTTCACGCGATACTCGCCGGCCTTGCCGTCGATGGGCGTGATCCGCACCGAGCGATCGCCCGGATTGTCGAGCCGGGCCAAATGCAGGATGTCGCGCGCCGCTTCCTCGGGCGTCGAGGTGGTGCGATAGGCCGGCGGGAAGGCCTGGGCATAGCGCAGCGCGAGGCGCGTGGCGCCGGTCGGCCCGGTATCCTCCATCAACGCGGCTTCCACCGCGGGCACCCAGCCGCGCATCATCCGCTCGAGCTGATTGTCGAGCGCCTCGGCGTCCGGCATCGTGCCGCCCGCGCGCAGATCGAGCGTGTAGCGCAGCAGCGCGACCTCGCCGTCCTCGAGCGCGATCGACCAGTTGATGATCTTGGCGTTGGCGGCTTCGGCGAGCAGCTCGCCCACCGCCTCGCGGCGCGTGGTGGTGACTTCGTCGCGCGGCAGCCAGACAAAGGCGAACAGGTGGCGGCCGAGCAGGCTCTTCACCAGCACCAGCTTGGAGCGCGGGCGATCGGCGACCGACATCGTGGTGAGCACGAGATGCTCGAGCGAATCGGCGTCGAACGCCGTGGTCAGGTCGTGCGGCAGCGCGGTGAGCGCATGCTGCATCGCCTTGCCGGTATGGCCCTTCGGATCGAAGCCGAACTTGCGCTCCAGCCCTTCCAGCCGGGCCCGGAGCACCGGCACCTCGTCCGGATTGGCGAACAGCGCGGCGCTGGTCCACAGGCCGGCATGGATCGACAGGCCGGTCACTTCGCTGCCGGTGAGGATCGGCACCGCCACGATGTCGAGCGGCACGCGGCGATGGACCGGCGAGATCGAGTTGGACTTGAGCAGCAGCGGCGCTTCGCCGCCCTTGTTGAAATAGTCGACCGCCGCCTTGCGCGAGGCTTCGGCGAGGATCGGCGTGTCGAGCTCGTAGCGGGTGAGGCCGAGCTTGTCCGAGACGCTGCCGTCGGTGCGCCAGGTCTCGTGGCCGAGCAGCGTCATCGCGCCTTCCTGGAACCAGCGGAGCAGCTTGGCGCCCTCGCGCGAGCCCACGGTGGCCGCGTCGGAGCCGATCGCGCTCTGCAGCGCGCGCCAGTCGTTCACGGCGTCGCGGACCTGGGCGAGCGTGCGTTCCAGCTCGGCCACCAGGCTGCGCCGGGTGCGCGCGTCGGCGCGCTCCATTTCGATGTAGATCATCGATTCGCGCTTGCCGGCGCCGATCGATTCGAGCTTGCCGGCCTTGTCGCGCTTCACGGCGATGACGGGGTGGATGATGCGGAAGACGGCAATGTCGTAGGTCGCGATCGCGCCCGAGATGGAATCGACGAGGAAGGGCATGTCGTCATTGACGACGGCGAGCCGCATCCGGCGGCTCTCCTCGCCCTGGAAGGTCTCCAGCGCGACCTTCGCGGTATCGGGGAGGCGGACTGCGGCGGCTTCCGCGACGAAATTCGCCGCCTCGGCCCGCTCGGCCTCTCCGAAATCTTCCAACTCTCCCGGCAGTGCCCCTTCGAGCAACCGCGCCTCGAACGCCTGCGTCAGCGACGTCATCATGCTTTTCATGGCAGTACCGCCTACGCTTCCGCGGTGACCGGCTCAAGACTCGTTCCGTAAGAAAATTACAAATTTGCCGACATTGTTGCGGAAGCGAACGAAAGTGTCGGCGGGACACATGGCGGCGCCCGCCTTCGCGGCGGCGGCGGGCGCGGGGATGACGGAAGTAATCTCAAACGCTTGTTCAGGTTTTCAACCCAGGGTCCGTATTCGATGCCGGCCTGGCGGCGGACAACGCGGTGCCGCTTGCAAAGTAGGATTTCGCCTGCTTGCCTGACGCAGCCGGGTCTGGGGCTCGGCCGCTCTTTGACCCGTTGGCAAGATAGGATCATGCTCGCGCAAGGAAGTTGCGAGATGCGCGGCGTTCCCGGGAAGTTAGGGAAAATAGGCCGCTCGGGGAACGCGCCGCCGGCATGGCCTTCGTGACCTTCCGCGAGCCGGCCGGCGCGCCGTGCAGAAATGCGGGAACAAGGCCTCGGCTAGGTATTTAGGCTGCGGCCTTGCGGACGGCGCGCTCGGTGAGCGGACTGTCCTCGACTCTCGCCACGATATCCAGGCCCTGCTTGCCGGCGCGGGCGAGCAGCACCACGAACTCGCTGTCCGCGGGCAGGTCGAGCGCGATGTCGACATGGGCGAGCGGCGGGCGGCTGCGCAGCTCGGCGGCGATCTGGGCGAAGCGATCGGGCCGGGGTGCCGGGCGGCGATGGGCGCGCTCGGCCTTCACTACGCCCTTGATGCCGCCTTCGGCCGCATCGAGAAAGGCGTCGAGCCCGCCCTGCGGCACCGCGACGCGCCGGGCATGGGCGAGCACGGCGGCGAATTCCGTGATGCGGGTCTTGTCATAGTCGGCGCCGAAGACGAGCTTGACGGCGGGCGTCATCGGCGCGCGCGCCTGGACGGTGAGCCCGGCATCGGCGAGCAGCGCGGCATAGCTTTCCGCATCGTCATCGGCGGCGAGCGCGAAATCATAGGCGCGGGCGAGCGCGCGATAGAGCGCCGAGCGGCTGCGCGTGTCCGAAGCGCGGGCGGCGGCGGCCGATTCGCGGGCGAGCAGCAGCTTGTCGGCCAGGCTCGAAGCGACGGCGGCGGGCGAATCGGCGGCCGGGGCTTCCCCGGCGGGCGCGGCCGGCGTGCCGAAGCCGGCGCTCGGCCCGTCGGCCCAGACCGGCGCGGCGGCCAGGCTGCGCGGCGCGGTGCGGCGGGATTCCTCCACCTCGGCCTCGAGCTTCGCCTGGGTCTCGGCGTCGACCAGTTCCTTCCAGTTGATCACGCCATAGATGAAGTCGATCCTGTCCTCTTCCGCATCCGTGCCGGACGAGAAGGGCATCAGGATGCCGCGATACAGGGTGTTGTGCCCGCGCGTGCCGACGAACTCGGCCTCGAAGCCGATCGGGGCGCGATTGGCGATGATCTGGAGATAATGATCGGTCAGGCGCGACAGCAGCGAGCGGCTGGGCACCTGGGCGACATGGGTGATCGAGGTGTCGAGCCCGGTCTCCTCGCGCAGCGCGCGGCCGAGGAAGCGAATCGCGGGATCGTCGACGCCCTTGGAGAAATCGAGCAGCACGCTGTGCGCGCCGAAGTCCATGATGTTGTCCGGATCGAGATCCTCGATCGACGGATAGGCGCGGCCGCGGAGCAGCGAGACCCAGTGATTATAGGCGCGCACGTGCATGCGGCGCTCGTCGGTGCCGATCGCCAGCTCGCGGTCGTTTACGGCCTCGTCCGCCGCCTCGCCCTGGGGGTTCGAGTCGAGCGGGTGGTTGATGCCGCGCGCCATGTCCATGCCAAATGCTCCACTCGGGGCGGTCGCCCCACATATTCGTGGAACCGCTTGTGCACGCTGTGTGGTAAACGACGCGTAAAGGCGGCGCTTTTCCGGGCTTGTCGGCGGCAAGGCTTTCGCAACGCTTGTCAGCTAGGAAACATGCTGGTAAGCGCGCCGCTCCTTCGGGGCTTCGCGCCCCTTGGTTGGCCGCCTTAGCTCAGCTGGTAGAGCATCGCATTCGTAATGCGGGGGTCACAGGTTCGAGTCCTGTAGGCGGCACCATCACCTTATATAGCGTTGAAACTAGGGACCTCTGGGCACTTCCTTGCGGATGGGCGTTCGGCTGGGTCGCGGTTTGGGTGCCGCGTGGGTGGTGTTGGGCTGGACAGCCACTGGGTGACGCATGGCTGACTATGCCCGAAGGAGCGCCCTCGGCAGAAGCAAAGCTGAGGGTGTACGTGATCTGGCGACTGCGCTTGATCGCTATTGGGGTGCGATCAAACTCGCGGGTCGAGCAATCGTCGCTGCATTTGATGCGCATGGTGCGGATGGAAGCGCGACAATCGGGTGGGGCAGAGGTCGTGGTTCGGGCGGTTTCAGGGCGAATGAACCGCAATGGTTGAAATAGAGCCGCTGGACATAGCACCGAAACATTTCTTGGCGCTATTCTCAGACAAATACCGTTTGGCGACAATCGCTGGGGTTTCCGGGATTGGATCGGCCGGGCTGGTCTCTGGTGGGGGCTGAAGTGCGATTTGCTCTACGCGCTGGTTCGAGTTGTGTCGTTCTGGGGTGGACAATCGGAATTGCTCAGGCTCAGGTTACCATTACGCGACAATATGATGCACTGGGCCGTTTGATCAGCACCAGCATAAGCGGTGGCGTCAACGACGGAAAAAACACCAGCACTAGCTACGACGCAGCCGGGAATCGTACGGCTCAGGCAACTGGCTCGGGTTCTACGCCGACCCCAACGCCGGGTACGCCTACACCAACACCCGCACCGGCCCTTGTTGCACAGAACTATAGTTTGTACCTGCCTTGTTATACTTGGGCACACCAATCGTTGCTGCCGGGTGCGGGAGGGGTTTCTCCTGTCATCGTTGATTCAATAACGCCGACGGTTGAGCCCCCGGATGCCAGCCAGCTTTCACAGGACGGAGATGGTGTGTCTGTTTGGGTTGGTGGCGGGCAAACAACAACAGTTTTCAGCTACAGCTTGAGAGATAGTGTCGGTCAGGCCGCATGGGGGCAAATCACAGTTGCCAGTTATGGCTTTTGTTAGCTCGGCATTTTGAATTTGGTGCTTATTGCGTTGCAGGTGGGGGCTTGGATGCTGTCATTTAAGGTAAATCGCCTTTGCGCGTTATCTGCTGTGCTGAGCTTTATATTTATTGGACTTGCACCTTGCGCCCACGCGCAGATCGATACCGGCCGCGCGCCGCCGCAGGTTCAGACGGTCGATCGCAATTCGGTCGACGTCAAATCGGGGCAGTTCGTCGCCACCAGCGAAGCGGTGCCGATCGGCCCCATCGACAGCCCCGCGCTTTCCTATGCGCCGATCGACATGAATGGCTCCTTCGCCGGCGGAACGCCGTGGATCGGCTGGGTGCAGCAATATGGCTGCTCGATTTCGGATTCCGAATGCTATCGCAACTACCTGGTCGTCCGCATGGGCGGCCGCACCGCGACCTTCCAGGACGATGGCAGCAACCAGTTGGAGGCGGCTTCGGGTGAGACGATGGTGCTCAACGATCCGGATGGCGTGGCGGTCTATGATTCCGAAGGCACCAAATGGATCTTCAATGGCGCGCGTGCCGGGGTCGGAACCGAGAGCGCGACCACCCAGACGGGTACGCTGATCAAGGTCAAATATGTCGATGGCCGCATACTCGACTATGCCTATTCGGGTGGCGAAGAAACGATCACTAGCAATCTCGGCTACCGGCTGATCATCGGATCCGGGCAGTCGACCGTGAAGCTAGTCAATTTGCGCCATGATTATTGTGGCACCAGCGGATCGGGGTGCGAGGCGTCGCAGTCCTGGCCCACTTTCACCCGTTCGGTCACGAGCACGGGGCCGACGAGCACGCTGACCCAATATGCCGATCCCATGGGCCGCACGACGACGTTCAGTTCGGCCTATGTCTCGGGCACCTCGACGTCGAACACCTCGATCACGCTGCCTACCGGGTTGGTGCGCAACATCCACAAGCAGCAGGTGACGCTCTATCAGAACAACCAGGGGCCGAGCACGATCAACAGGGTCGATGTGCTGGTCACCGGCTATTCGGACGAGTTCGGCTCGGCGAATTATTCCTATACCGGCGATATCAATGGCCAGATCATCCATTCCTCGGCGAGCTATTCGGACGGCACGGGCTGGTCGCGGAGCAGCCAGAGCTACTCGCCCAGTGAATCGATCACCGATCCGATCGGGCGGACAACGTCCTATTCCTATTATGGTTCGGACATGCAGCCCTGGAGCTATGTGCCGGTGCCGGGCCTCGTCTACAGCCGCGATACGCCCGAGCACCTGATCGAGACCTGGGGCTATTCGGGAGGCGTGCCTTCGACCTGGCAGGCGACTGCGAAGCCCGGCTCGAACGGCGGAACGCTGCAATCGAGCTCCAACTTCACGTGCGCCACGCCCGTCACTTGCCGGCAGCCCAATTATTCGATCGACGCGCGCGGTGCGCGGACCGACTATGTCTATGATCCGTCTTCGCGCATGTTGCTCAAGTCGACCGCGCCGGCGGACGCCCACGGGGTGCGCCCGGAGACGCGCTACGCCTATCAACAGATGCAGGCGGTCTACAAGCAAAGCTATGGCGGCGCGCCTGTCGCCTCCGGCACGCCGATCTGGAAGCTCACCAGCAGCTCCAGTTGCATGACCATGGCGGGCGCCAGCTGCATCAACACCGCCGATGAGGTGCGCACCACCTACAGCTATGACGACAATCTCTCGATGGTCGGCACCACGGTATCGCTCGGCGATGGCACGATCCTGCGGCAGACCTCGCGCGGGCTCGATCCGGTTGGGAACGTGATCTGGGATGACGGGCCGCAACTAGGAACGGCGGACCGCACTTATTATTTCTGGAACGCGAGCCGCCAGCCGCTTGGCCAGATCGGGCCCGATCCGGACGGTACGGGATCGCTGCTCCGTCCAGCCGTGCGCCGCACCTACAATGCGGCAGGCCTGCCTTCTCTCATCGAGTATGGCACGACAAGTGGCACCACCAAGGCCGATTTCGATACGATCGCCGTCTATCGCAGCGCCAGCTATGGCTATGACCATGCCGGCCGCAAGCTGTGGGAGCGCCTGCTCGACGACAGCGGCACAGCCTATGGGTTCACCGAGTATAGCTATGATTCGGCCGGGCGGCTGCTGTGCACCGCGCAGCGCATGAATCCGGCGACCTTCTCGACGCCGGGTGCGGCATGCACGCGGACCACGCCCGATGGCGCCTATGGCCCCGATCGCATCACGCAGAATGTCTACGATGCCGCCGGGCAGCTGCTTCAAATGCGCAAGGCAGTCGGTACCACGCTCGAGCAGGCCTATTCGACCAGCGACTATACGCTCGACGGCAAGCGCCAATATGTGATCGACCCGAACGGCAACCGCGCGAAGCTGGAATATGACGGCTTCGACCGCCTGTCGAAGTGGATCTTCCCCGCGCAATCGGCGGTGACGGGCTTTTCGCCCGGCACACCCACTTCCGCGCTCGCGACCGCCGGCGCGCTGAATACGGCCGATTATGAGCTGTACCAGTATGACGGAAATAACAACCGGACGTTGCTGCAGAAGCGGGACGGGCGGGCAATCAACTTCACATATGATGCACTCAATCGCGTGACGCTCAAGCACATTCCCAGCAACACCGCTGCGGACGTCTCCTATGACTATGATCTGCGCGGCCTGCAGACCGAAGCCCGCTTCGTCGCGACGGGGCAGGGCATCTTCAGCACCTATGACGGGTTGAAGCAGCTGAAAGTCAGCACCAACACCATGGGCGGCTACAGCCGCGCGCTCCACTATCAATGGGATGTCAGCGGCAATCGGACGCAGCTCCTCTATCCGGACAATGTCTATGTCACCTATGGCTATGACGGCGTCGATCGGATGGTCAGTGGCACATGGACCGTGCCGGGCGTCGGGGCGACCCCGTTTCTCGGCCTGAGCTATGATGGACAGGGGCGACGCATCAGTATCACGCGCGGCTCCAGCGGCACGGGCTATAGCTATGACAACGCCTCTCGGCTCCAGAACCTCGGCCAGCATTTCGCCGGTGGCGCCGGCAACTTGACCGAGGGTTTTGGCTATAATCCCGCCGGCCAGATCACTACGGAGACGGCGGACAACAACGATTATGCATTCAACGGCTATGTCGTTGGCGCACGCAATTATACGACCAATGGCCTCAACCAATACACGGTCGCCGGGCCCGCTTCCTTTGGCTACGACGCCAATGGCAACCTCACTTCGGACGGATCCAGCACCTATACCTATGACGTCGAGAATCGGCTGATTTCCGCCAGCGGAGCGAGCAGTGCGTCGCTCGTCTACGATCCGCTTGGCCGGCTGTTCCAAGTGACGGGAGGCTCGGGCGTCAAGCAGTTCCTCTACGATGGCGACGAACTGGTCGCCGAGTATAACGGTTCCGGCGGCATGCTGGGGCGTTATATCCACGGGCCTGGCGTAGACGAGCCGGTCGTCTGGGATCAGGGCAGCGCGCTGAACTGCTCCGGCACGCGCTTCCTCAATCCGGATCACCAAGGTTCGATCATCGCGCTGGCGGATTGCTGGGGCAACCGCGTGGCGGTCAATGCCTATGACGACTATGGCATTCCCAATGGCCTGATAAGCGGTATGCCTGCCAACACGGGCCGCTTCCAATATACCGGTCAGGCCTGGTTGCCTGAGCTTGGCATGTATTACTACAAGGCGCGCATGTATTCGCCCACGCTGGGGCGGTTCATGCAAACAGATCCAATCGGCTATGAGGATCAGATCAACCTTTATACCTATGTGGGGAACGATCCTGTCGACGGGCGCGATCCGTCGGGGAAAAATGGCGAGCTATATTGGTCGGCCCCCGGTCAGGTAACTTACACCGTCAAATATTATGTCGATGCGTCGCGTGCTCCTGCTGGATTCACCGACGCAGGTCTTCAGGCGCAAATAGCCAAGGACTTCTCGGGTACCGTGATCGTCAATGGACAAGTCGTCACCATCACCGCCCAGGCGGTGCAGGTCAGTCGGCCCGGGCGAGGGGTGAACAGGATCACCGTTTATCCTACCACCGTCGGGGTGACGCCCTCGGGAAGGGCGGATACAAACAGAATCGGCGGCAATCGGATTCGAGTGGGTAGCACCGACCCTGCCGTGACAACCTCGCACGAATTGGGTGGACATGCGGGTGGTGCAGGCGATCAGTATGCAGGCGGCGTGGATGTAGCGGGAAACACGCTTACCGCGGACGTTCCCGGGCCAGCCAATCGCATGAAAGACCTGGGGCCGAACGGAGCAAACAGTCAGTCTCTGCTGGAGATAGTAAATGGGCGCAGAAACCGGAACACTTGTGCCGAAGGTGTTAGTGCCGCGAACGGAAGGTGCTAGAGAATGATTTGCAGGGCGCTTCTGGCCGTGGCTGTTGCGATTGTATTGCTGTCGCAACACGCCCATGCGCAGTCGGGGGAAGGTCTTAAGGCACCGCCTTCTCATTGTGAAATAAGGCAAAGTGCTTGGTGCATATTGTATAGCGACGCCACGTATGAAGATGTCCCATCGGAGTCGGCGGGATATTCCAGCTATTGGACAGTCCGTGGTGGGACGTGGAAAGAGTATCCGCTCCTGATAAAGGAGCCTGTTGGTTGCAGAAACGGCAAGTCGGATACAATAGAATTTATATCATTTGAGCATTTGGTGAAGTGGCGCGATCAGGTTCTGGATAAGTTAGTTGTAAAAATTAAGAGCGACGGAAGTTGCAATCTTGAGTTTCTGTATCCGAAGTCGGGGGTGGACCCTGTCGACGGGGCATTTTTTGCGGCGATGACCTTGGTAAAGGCGTGCCAGGATGCCCCATGCAGCGGTGATCCCATTGGCCGCTTTGTCAGAAGCAAGATTAGGCGCTGACGGCGCGTGGAATGCCGGTAGTGCCTTCCAGGATTCGAGCAAAATCCCAGCGTCCATTGGGCGGTCCGCTTCCTGATAATCAGTGCCGGCCGGTCCGACACAGGCTTTCGTAATGCGCGGGCACAGGTTCGAGTCCTGTAGGTGCGCCATAGCTTTCCACGACATCGGCGAGAGTTTCCTGGCGAACGGGCGTTCGGCCGGGTGGCGGCCTGCATAGCGTGCGCATGGGCTTGGTCGCGGCGGGCGTTGGCGCGGGCGGATCCAGCGGGCGAGCGCGCATTTCGCCGAACGCGACAATCTGATCACAAATTGTTCTTGGAGCGGTTGACAGCGGATTGGGTGCCCCGTAGAGGCGCTCGCCTACCCCGTGCCCAGATGGCGGAATTGGTAGACGCACCAGCTTCAGGTGCTGGCGCTCGCAAGGGCGTGGAGGTTCGAGTCCTCTTCTGGGCACCATTCACCCATTCGCTGACTTTCCAGCGAATGGGCTAAGCTTCAGAGAAATAACGAAAATATCGCTAGGTGCGACCCGCCGGGTCCGCGGTCGTTCGCGTGCGAGTGGGGGCCTTTCGGGGCTCCGCTGGGGGCCTTTTGGGGGCCTCGCTTTTTGGCCCCTCCGGTAGCCCCGCAGCCTGCTTTTTCAGGGCGTCCAACTGGTCGCTCCAGGCCTGCATCATCTCGACCCGAACGTTCCAGTAGGAGGTGCGGTTGTAGATCGCGCGGATGGCGTTCTTGTCCTGGTGCGCCAGGGCGTGTTCGATGACATCCGGCGGCCAGTTGCCACTTTCGTTTAACAGCAAGCTGGCGGTCGAGCGAAAGCCGTGCGCGGTCATGATCCCGGCATAGCCCAGCCGTCGCAGCGCGCCGTTCACGGTGTTCTCCGAGATCGGCGTCCTCATCGAATGGAATGCAGGGAATACCAACTCGGAGCATCCCGAGATCGGTGTCATCGATCGGATGATCTCCAATGCCTGCCGGGACAGTGGGACTTCATGCGCCCGCCGCATCTTGGTACGGCCCTCCGGAATGATCCAGCGTGCGCGATCGAGGTCCAGTTCGTCCCACCGCATGCTTCGGATCTCGCCAGGGCGCTGGAAGAGATGCGGAGAGAGCCGCAGGGCCGCGATTGTCGATGGGTAGCCCGGATAGGCGTCTATCGCGTGCAGCAGCCCACCGAGCTTCTCCGGATCGATAATGGCAGGGTGATGCCGAACGGTCGGCGTGATCAGTGCCCGCTGCAACGCCTTCGCCGGATTGTGCTGCGCGCGCCCGGTGATCACCGCATAGTCGATGACGCGGCTCGCGAAGGCACGCAGGCGCCTCGCGGTCTCTCGGCGGCCCGAGGCCTGTACCTCCTTGAGGACGGCGAGCAATACCGGCGCGGTAATGTCGGCAACCGGCATGCGGCCCAGACGCGGCTCGAGGATCGACAGAAGCCACTCGGATTTCGATTTGGTTGTGTCGGCGATCCCGTCCGCGGCACGCTTCTCGATGAACTCGCGGGCGATTGAGCTGAAGGTGTTCTCGGCCTCGACCTTCGCGGCCAACTTCTTGGCCTGCCGCTCCCGCGACGGATCCCTGTCCTCAGCGAGCATAGTGCGCGCCTCGTCGCGTTTCGCACGTGCGGCCTTCAGCGTGACCTCGGGATACGCCCCGAAGCTGAGCTTCTTCTCGGAGCCAAGGAAGCGATATTTGAAATGCCAGCGCCGGGAGCCGGAAGGGGTGATGAGCAGGTACAGACCTTTCTCATCCCACAGCTTCCGGTTGCGCTCCGACGGGCGTGCGTGCTCGATCTCTTTGACGGAGAGTGTCATGCGTGCCGCTCGATCAGGCCGCCTGGCGCTGAAGCAGCGCATCCACGTCACGCGCGAGGATCAGGGTGCGCGCGCCGACCTTCACTCGGGCCAGCTTACCTTCGTCGATGAGCTTGTAGATGGTCGTGCGACCGAGCCCGAGCATCGAGGCGACTTCGTTGATGTTGTAGCTAATCCTATTCACTTTCTGCTTCTCATTCCTTGGATGGTCGCTTGGCAAAATGCCGAGCACAGCAGCTTTCGCTGGCGTGTGTTATATGGCACACGATCTTGATGCGGTCGAGTGGGGAATGATACACGGGATCATGGATTCGGATCAGACTGTCAGCTTCCCGCATCGCGAGAGTGGAGCTGCGCTCATGCTCACAGAGGCCCTGCGTCGGAAGCATGATGAAGGCATCGGCCTCCGTCAGGTCGCGCAACAACTAAAATACAAGCAGGCGGTAGTTCTAAGCCACATGGCTACGGGAAGAGTGCCCATCCCGGTCGATAGGGCTCTCTGCTTGGCGGAGGTGCTGGGCCTAGACCCCAAACTGTTCCTTGCAGCTGTGCTCAAGCAGCGATTCCCGTCTATCCCATGGAAAGACTATGGACTGCTTGAGAGCGCTTCGCCTTCGGGGGCGGAGGCGGTAAGCGTGGATCAGCTGACCGAGCAGCAGAAAGTCATCCTTCGGGAAATGTTACGCGATCGGGATCCGGAGGAGCGTTGGTTGACGATCGCGGAGGTCTCGGCGGTCAACATGTTGCGAGCCTTGCGGCCACATATGAGGAGCCAGGGGCTGTCGGCCGCTGACATTCAAGCCATCAGGGATGGGTTGGAGTTCGGACCATTTTGATATGTGTATTGAATAACACACATATCCTGTTATAGTAGTCGGATCCGGTGTGACTCACCGAGACGATAGGCGCAGGGGATCATTCCGTAACCCCACGGAGCAGCGGTGATACCGGGAACGAGACCGGCACTTTGAGCAGCGCCAGCGAAGGGAAGATCAGGAGCACCCTGGTTCGCGCCCGACGTGGTCCAGACCACTCGAAAGGAATGTAAAAGAGGGAAGCACTGCATCGCTGCATCTTCCCGCCCCGGCGGCGTTGGAGAAGAGAGCAAGGCTGGGGTGCTTCCGGCTAACGCTGGATAACCGAGTGTCGCTGGAAAGCGACGGATTGGGAGCTTGAAGGGCTGGTATCGGACTCCGCCAGCCTGTTTCGTCAGACTATACAGCTCCTCTCCACTTCGACGAGAAAATCGAACAATCACCCGCACCAGCTCGCACCCCTAGGCGATTTTCCGTCAGTCAGCTGGTGCGGGGGAATAGAGCTTCTCTGAGAAGCTTATGAAATGATAGATCGAGCAGAGCGAAGCGGCGCGAGATCTGCAGTGGCGCGCAGCGTCACTGCTGTATTCCTTGATCCAAATTAATTTATGATTTCATATAGAATCCACCCGTAAATCATAATAAATCGAATTAGAGATTACTCGCTGTTTTAATTAAGCGAGTTTGAATTGTGAATTTATATGAAGTTTCCGTCCAATCCGGCTCTGCTCTTCCGATCTTTGCGACGGATTTTGATCAGGCGGCGTCAATCTTCACGGCCTGGCACCTTGGGCATCGCGAAACGCCGGTGCCAGATTTCGAAGTGAAGCAGCGCAATCCCCGATGGCCGGGTATCAACACTGATCACCTCCTTGCAGCGCTGGAGCGCGGCCTGGCCGGTGTTGGCCGATACGACGCCAGGATCGGCTGGTCGATCAGGTCTCCCCTCGACGAGGAGTATGCCTGAATGTTCGCCATGAGCTTCTTCGAGGACGATGAGGGTAACCAGGCGGCGATCTTTGCGGAAACACATTGGCGGGCGTCCGAGATCTGGGAGGCCATCGGCGAGCGCTTCCAGTTGATGCCGAAGGGCTGGCTGGGGTCCGAGATCGATTGCTGGTGGAGTTTCGGCCGTGTCTCGCATGAATACGATGCCCGTGTTCGCTGCATCGAGGGGATTGGCGTCTATCGCTACAGTGGATGGAAGATCCTCCCGCTGAACTATGAGGCCATCGGACTCGGTCCGCCTTCCCAAGGCTGCAGCTAGGCCCTCAAGGCGCGTCGAATAGTGTAGGGTCGCCTACGCTGTCCGGCGCGCCAACCGGTAGATCGCTATTCGAACCAGCGAGGTCTGCCGGCTCAACCCCATCGCGAGAGTCAACGTGAACAATCTCGTGGCTACAGGGCGAGGCGTAGGCGCGCCCGCACCGAGTATCGCCAACTTCCGTGGGGAGATTGTCCCGGTCAATGAGCTCGGCGTGAGTCCCACGCCCAGCCACCGATAGCTCAATACCCCGTTCTGATCCGCTCGGCCGCCATAGCCGTTTCGCAGGCAGGGTCATGGCCGATAAGCTGCCAGCATCCGGGGATACCTCTTCTCGTAGTCCTCTTTGCTCTCGAACACCGCGTACGCGGCGATGAGCACGACGATGGCCATGACGATCATCCTGACGAGGATTATGATGGCCAAGGGTGGCACTGACGCGCTTATATGACTGCAACGGGCACGTTCTGCACAAGCTGCGTGCGGATGGGGATCGAAGTAGCGGGGGCTTGGTGACACTCGACGACACTGCGATACGCAAAGCATATGAAGGGGATTTCGCCGCGTTAATCGCCACCGGCGAGTGGGCGGATTGGCGAGCGAATTATCTAGCCCACGTTAAGCGCGTCCAATCAACCACTCGAGACGAGTGGATGACGTCCGCGTTCCAGGAACTGCTTTGGGACAGCGATGCGGTCACCACTATCGGACCGGGCCGGTCGGTTACAGTCAACGGCGCGTACACCGACACGGCGCTCGCAGAGGCGCTTTATGACGCATGGCAGACCATTCCGAAGCTCTCTGTTGAAAAGCGGGGTGCAGCACTTCAGGCGCTCTACGATAGAACCCTCCTCGCCGTGCAGCCCTATAATGCGCGCCGTCCCAAAGCCCGGTTAGTGCGCTTGCTAGGTAGCCTTTTCCCCTCAGACGTCTCGTGCATCATCGAAGATCGCAAGCTTTGGCAAGTGCTACAGCTGGTTGGAGTTCGCTCGCTAAAGGCAGAGTATATCGCGCAGCATCCGAGGTTGCGTGAGCGGCTGCGCGAAATCCTGGGCACGCCTCCGTCGCTGGAGGCCGATGTCGAGCAATCGATTTTCAGTTGGTTCTTGTGGGAGCGCAATTTCCAAAAGCCCGATGAAGGGGCTGTGCTGGTGGCACCCTCAGCACGCGCGACTGATGCGCCAATGCTATCGCTTTTGCCGGCAAGCGTTCAGCGCAAGGGGTTGGTGTACGTATCGGATAACGTTTCACTCCTTGTCGCGATCGTGCGTGAGGCTGAGCAAGGTGTTAGTAGAAACGACCTCATTTCCGCGATCCAGCGGGAGGCGCCACAACTCAAAGCACAAGGCAGCGCCTCGAACGTCATCTCGCAGGCACAAGGCGGGCTGGCGCTGATTGGTCTGAGGGATGGTGCTTATCGACCGACCGACCGGGGGTTAGAACTTCTCTCGACTCCGGACCCTGTTCAAGTCCTGCAACCGCTTCTCATCGGTCGTATCTTTGGCATCGGTCAGCTATTGATGGCGGTAAAGGATAAGCCAGACGGTGCGGACAAGAAGGCGCTTGTCGATGAACTTTCCAAGCTCGTTCCAACCCGCACGAGTCGTTGGGCTGGCGGCGAACTTTTACAGTGGGCGTGCTCTGCTCGACTGGCGCGGCAAGAGGGCACGCAGGTAATCCTCACGGAAGAGGGCGCGGCATATGCCGAGGCTCTGCCCTCCAACTTCCTCGATGAATGGAAGCTGGTAGCCCCGACAGAGGACGACGCGTCGCAGTCAGAAGGCGAGGCCAGTGAGCCCGCGCAGGCGGCCATTACGCCTCCCAAATTTGTGCCCGCCGAGTGGGCCAAGTTTCAAGCCCGCTTCGACGATGGTGAGCTCTCATCACGCCTCATTCTGCCAGAGGGCCTGCTCGCCGAGCTTCACGCCGCCCTGCACGCGAGTGATCACAAACGCTTTGTTCTCCTCGCCGGCCTATCGGGTACTGGCAAAACATCCGTCGCACGCGCATTCGCTGAGGCATATTGCCGCGCTTTAGGGCTCGGCGATTGGCGTAGTCGCTATGCGCAAATTGCGGTTCGCCCTGATTGGACGGATCCCACTGGCCTACTTGGCTTCGTCAACTCGATCGCGGACCCCCCTTCCTTTCAGGCCGCCGAGGCGCTGCACCTTCTACTGGCCGCGGACGCTGACCGCACGCGACCGTACTTCCTGTGCTTGGATGAGATGAACCTGGCGCGCGTAGAGCACTACTTCGCTCCTTTTCTCTCGGCGATGGAGGGCGCGGCCGGCACGTTGGCGTTGCATGGGGAAATGGATGCCATCGACAATGTGCAACCACGCATAGCTTGGCCCGAGAACCTCTTCATTTTCGGAACCGTGAATATGGATGAGTCTACTCATCCGTTCTCGGACAAGGTTCTAGATCGAGCGTTCACATTCGAGTTCTGGGATGTGGATCTGGCAGCTTGGAAAACTAGCAAGCACGCCGACGGCGCTGACGCGACCATCGTCGATCAAGTCGCGCAGCACCTGCAAGCGCTCTATTCTGCCCTGTATCCTGCGCGGCGACACTTCGGTTATCGGACGGCCGACGAAGTGCTGGCTTATTGCGAGGCTGGATCCGCCGCGCTCGCGATTGAAAGCCTGCTCGATAGTGCGACCCTCATGAAGGTCCTGCCAAGGATACGTGGTGACGATTCTGGCCCACTTGAGCAGGCTCTGACGGCGCTCGCCGCTGCAACGCCGGCGACGAGGTTCCCGCGTGCAGCTCACAAGATTCAACAGATGTCTGATAGCCTTAAAGACTCCGGGCAAGCTCGATTCTGGTCATGAGTGTAACGCTTCGCTTGAACGGCGAGGTGCTGAACGGACGGCACGTCAGGCTGACCGAATATGAGCGCCTCGAGATAGAGGTGGCGACCTCGCATGGGCGGAGTGCGCGGCCTGATGTGCTTATGGACGGTGCTAGTCTCGGGGTGCCTGAAGTATCGATTACGGAAGCGGGTCTGTCTTGGCGATGGATCTATCAGAGCGAAAGTTGGTGCGGTCGAACGACGCTCTCGGTGGTAACCGAGGGCGCCCCAATTTATCTGGACATCGAGACGCGTCCAAACGGGAGCAAGTATTCCGACGACCAATATCAGGTGATGCTCAATCGCATCATTGAATACGGCTCGCAGCTGCCCTGGGGCCTCTCTCCTGGGCTGTCGAGCGCTGACGAGGCTGCGGGTGTGCGGCTTGGGACGACCCACCCTGTCCTCATAAACCATTACTTGCGGCCGCTCCTTGAGCAGCTCGAACAGCTGCTGCGAGAACCAGTGCTAAGCCATCGCCGGGCGACTGTCGTTGAACCGCTACGATCTTCGCAGGCGACATCTGGTACAATTAATTGGTTGGCGTCGCGCCCATCGCGCCTGCGTCAAATGCGCGCAGGCGATAGGCGAGTGGCCGTGCCACAGCATCGGCGCAAGGCAACGTTCGATCATCCGGCCAATCGATATGTCGTGGCGGTGCTCAAACGCTTACGTGCGTCATTTCATCATACTGCGGACTCACTGGTGAAATATGCGGCTGGTGGCCTTCTGGGCGCGCAGGAGAAGAATCGTGCGCTCCATCTCGCGAGCGAGACCCGGCGGGCGGCGACACGCCTGAGCGAGGCGTTGATGCACCCTGTGCTACGCGAATTACAGCCTGGCGAGATGACGGAAGGTGTCGTGCAGGTTTTTGCCGACCACCCCGCCTATGGGCGCTTCGCCAAGCTTGCGCGCCGCCTCCTCGACCCTGGGCTTAGCATCAATGACAATGGCGGCCTGGCGGCCAGTCTCCGACGTTCCTGGGACCTATTCGAGATCTACAGCCTCTACCGCCTTCTCGAGGGGCTGGAGCAAGCGCTTGGCGATAGCTGGAGGTTTGAGCGCAAACCAATCCAGGGGCACGTGTTATCCAGTCCCGCTGAAGGTAAGTGCTGGCATGCGAGCCATCCATCCGGGCTGCGGTGGGAGCTGTACTATCAGCAGCGGTTCGGCCGAGCTGATAGCGGGCCTATCAGCATTACGACGGTAAGGTACCCTGACTTTTGCCTCGCGCTGTTCGACGGAGGGCAATTGCAGCATTGGGTGTTGCTGGACGCCAAATACCGCACGGCGCCGGAATCCATCAACGATGCACTCCAATCCATGCACGTGTATAGAGATAGCCTTGCCTGGCGCAGCCCTGATTTGCGCGTTTCACGGGCGGATGGCGGGTACCTTCTTGTGCCCGCGATCAGCGGTACCTGTCAGCGCTTCGGCAGGGAGGATTTCCTCGAAGAGTGGGGTATGGGTCTTCTCCTGATTGATGATCCAGCGCTCGGTGAGAGGCTTGTCTCGTCGCTCATGCCCCGCAAGGGTGTGCGTGAAGCGCGCACGTAGATTCGGTAGCATCCCGTGACGCACAAACCATCGACCGAAAGCTGCCACTGTCGCAGCTATGATTTCCTTGAAATCCGGTCTCGGGATACGGCTCGATTTGCATACTACCCTTAAATTCGAGAAGTCCTAGGGTTTGCCGAGCAATCACACCCGGATGGTGCCAATTGCCCGAGAGAATTTGGATCGAGACCCATCCACAGCCATAGCTAGACATTCGGTGCGGGCGATCGCCGGCACGAAGTAACGGCTTGCCCTGAAACGGCTTACCCGTTCATGCTTGCATCAAATGGTCATACTTCGCGAGGTAAGTCGGAAGGTGTCACGTTCTATTTTTAGTCGACGCGCTCTATGGTGACGCCTGAGCAGCGCGCACGTGACCTAATCGATCAACAGCTCATTGCCGCTGGTTGGATCATTCAGGATCGCGATCAACTCGAACGCCGCGCATCACTCGGCGTTGCAGTGCGCGAGTATCCTCTTTCGTCTGGCCCAGCCGATTATCTCCTTCTCGTCGATGGCAAGGCATGTGGCGTTGTAGAGGCGAAGAAGGAGGGCTTCACGTTGTCCGGCGTCGCCGATCAGGCAACGGGCTACAATGCTGGCGCGCCGAACGCGCTCGCCAGCTGGGGCATGCCTTTGCGGTTCGACTATGAGGCCAGCGGTTCCGAGCTGCTGTTCTCTGACCGTATCGATCCCGATCAACGATCCCGGCAGCTGTTCGCCTTCCATCGTCCCGAAACGCTACTCGAGTGGCTGAAGAGTGAATCGAGCATCCGTGCGCGACTGCCGGAAATGCCCGAACTGCCGCGTGACGGCCTGCGCGAATGCCAGGTGGAGGCGATCGAAGGCATCGAGCATTCGCTCGCCCAGGGCCAGCCGCGGTCGCTGGTGCAGATGGCGACCGGTGCCGGCAAGACCTTTACCGCCGCCACGCTATCCTATCGCCTGCTCGCGCACGCCAAGGCGCACCGCATCCTGTTTCTGGTCGATCGCAACAACCTAGGCAAACAGACGCTCAAGGAGTTCCAGACCTATCGCCCGCCGGGCACCGGGCGGCTGTTCACCGAACTCTACAACGTCCAACGTCTGGGCACCGCCGGCCTGGATGCGCCCAACAAGGTCGTCATCGCCACGATCCAGCGCATTTTCTCGCAACTCACCGGCACTGAACTGACCGAGGAAGATGAGGAGCACAGCGAGTTCGAGAGGCCACACGCCCCGACGCGCATCATCGCCTACAACCCGGCGCTCCCGCCGGAGACTTTTGATTTCATCATCGTCGATGAATGCCACCGCTCGATCTACGGCAGCTGGCGGCAGGTGCTCGACTATTTCGACGCGCAGATCATCGGCCTTACCGCCACGCCGTCGCCGATGACGATGGGCTTCTTCCAGCAGAATCTGGTCTCTGAATATCCCTATGAGCGCTCGGTCGCCGACGGCGTCAATGTACCGTTCGAGATCTACCGCATTCGCACTCAGATCGGCGAGCATGGCGGCCGCGTGCCCGCAGGCTACAGCGTCCCGCGACGCGATCGTCACACCCGCCGTCAGCGCTATGAGCAGCTCGACGACGATCTCGTCTATGCCGGCAGCGACCTTGATCGATCGGTGGTCGTCCCCAATCAGATCCGCACCGTTCTGGAGACCTATCGGGACACGTTGGCGACTGAGCTGTTTCCTGGCCGTGCCGAGGTGCCCAAGACACTGATCTTCGCCAAGGACGATCACCATGCCGAGGAGATCGTGATGATCGCGCGCGAGGTATTCGGCAAAGGCAACGACTTTGCCAAGAAGATCACCTATGCGGCCACCGAGCCCGAGAAGATCCTGGCCCAATTCCGCACCGAGTATCTGCCGCGCATCGCCGTGACCGTGGACATGATTGCCACCGGCACCGACGTGAAGCCGATCGAGGTGCTGATCTTCCTGCGCGACGTGCGCTCGGCGATCTATTTCGAGCAGATGCGCGGGCGCGGCGTTCGGTCGATCAATGCTACAGATCTCGCTCGTGTCACGCCCGATGCGCCGGCGAAGGATCGCTTTGTGCTGATCGATGCGGTCGGTGTTACCGAAAGCGACAAGACGATTGTCCAGCCGCTCGAGCGCAAGCGCACGGTCTCTTTCGAGAAGCTGCTCGAAAATGTCGCGGTCGGTGCCACTGACGAGGATACCGTTTCCAGCCTGGCGCATCGCCTCGCCGCTCTCGACCGCAAGCTGACGCCCGAGGATCGTCAGCGCGTGGCGGAGGCGACTCACGGCCTCACCCCAGCCGATCTGGCTGGGCGGTTGGTCGACGCGCTTGACTACGATCGTGCCTCATTTGCCACCGATCCGGCTGCAGAGAGCCAACGGCTGCGTGAGGAAGCGTTGATCCCGTTCGACAAACCGGCGCTGCGCAACCTGCTGATCGAACTGAAGCGCGCCAGCGAAGTGGTGATCGACGATTTGTCGAGCGACGTGGTTATCTCCTCCGCTTTCGACCCGGCCGCCGCCGAGCGGCTGACCTCCAGCTTCCGCACCTTCCTCGACGCGCAGCAAGATGAGATCGCCGCGCTCCAAATCCTGCTTGGCCGTCCCGCCGCACAGGCGAGGCTTACCTACGCGGGGCTCGACGAGTTACGCACAGCAATGTTGCGGCCGCCATGGCTTTTGCAGCCGCTCGAACTATGGAGCGCCTATCGACGGCTCCAGGGGGACAAAGTGCGCGGAAATCCCGCCAAGGCATTGACAGACATCGTGTCGCTGGTCCGCTTTGCGACCGGCCAGGCAGAGACGCTCGCGCCGCTGTCGAGCGACATGGCGGGCCGTTTCAACCTCTGGCTGGGCCGCGAGAAGCAGGCGGGGCGCGAATATAGCCAGGCGCAGCTCGGCTGGCTGGAAGCGATCCGCGATCATCTCGCCGCCAATATCGAACTGCCGCTTCGCGACTTGCAGGATCTGCCCCAGTTCGAGCGGCGCGGTGGGATTATCGCAGCACGCGCGACGTTTCCGGGGCGATTAGATGTGGTGGTAGATGAGTTGACGACGGCATTGGTGGCTTGAGGTGAAAGGTTCTAGTGCTGTTCATGGGCCGTGGGAGCTGCCGCAGAATTGGAGCTGGGAGCGCATCGACGACGTTGCTCCGGTCAACCCGAAACGCCGCGTAGAGAGCCTGGGTGACGAGGAGTTGGTCTCGTTCGTGCCGATGGCCGCTGTCAGCGAAGAATCCGGTAAGATCGATGTGAGTCAGCATCGTCCGGCTCGCGATGTCCGGAAGGGTTACACTCGTTTCCAGACTGGGGATGTGCTGTTCGCCAAGATCACGCCCTGCATGGAGAACGGTAAGATTGCCGTTGTGCCCGATCTTCAATCTCCGTTTGGCGCGGGCTCGACGGAGTTCCATGTTTTGGTGCCCGAAGCGGTCGAGGCCAGATTCTTGTTTTATTGGCTGTCGCGGCAAAGCTTCCGCCACGAAGCTGAGTTCAACATGACAGGCACCGCCGGTCAGAAGCGTGTACCACCAGACTATCTACGAAACGCGCTTATCCCGCTGCCGGACATCGAAACCCAGCGCCGCATCGTTACCCGCATCGACGAGCTATTCTCCGAACTCGACGATGGCGAGGAGGAACTGGCGCGAGTCCGCGTTGATCTGGAGGCCTATCGCAAGGCATTGCTCAAGGCAGCTGTCACTGGCGAACTGACCGCGGATTGGCGTGCTGCTAACATGGTTTCCGAGACTGGCCCGGATCTGCTTTCCCGCATCCTGAAGGAGAAGAGGGAACGTTGGTCTGCCTGCGGTAATACGCGAAGTAAGCGTTATATCGAGCCAATTGGAGCGCGAGACGATCACGGCGTGAATCTTCCAGCCGGTTGGGCAACTGCGTCAACCGATCAGCTTGCGCTTCACGCCGTCTATGGAACTTCATGCAAATGTTCGGAGCTCGACGAAGGGCTCTTGGTCCTTAGAATGGGGGACATCCAAGATGGTCGGCTCGTCATTGGGAAGAGAAAGTTTGCGCCTGTCGGTGAGAGGGTTCCCTTGCTCGCCAAAGGTGACGTCCTTTTCAACCGTACGAACAGCCCTGAGCTTGTTGGCAAGACGGCTGTCTTCGATCTCGACATCGATTGTTCATTTGCTTCCTATCTGGTGGCACTGCGGCTGGAAGGCATGCGCCCTCAGTTCTTCAGCTACTGGATGAACTCAGCATATGGCCGCGCATGGATCGATCGAAATCGCAGCCAACAAGTGGGTCAAGCGAATGTCAGCGCGGGAAAACTGCTCGGAATGAGCCTTCCTCTACCGCCTCTGTCGGAGCAAAGCGCTATTGTTGAATTAGTTGAAGACCTAATGGCAGACGCAGAAAACATGGTTGTATCCGAAGTCGAGGCCGCCTCGGGGAGCGCTGGCCTCCGTCAGTCCATCCTGGCCACGGCCTTCCGTGGAGAGCTCGTCCAGTGAACGAACAGGTCCTTGTCTCCAAGGTATGGAACTACGCGCACGTCCTGCGCGACGAGGGCGTCTCATATGGCGACTATCTTGGCCAAATTAGCTTCTTGCTCTTCCTTAAGATGGACAAAGAGCGTGCTCAGGCGCTCGGCGAGCCCTCGGCGATTCCTACCGACTGCAATTGGGACAGCCTGCGCACGCTTTCGGGCGTAGCGCTTGATGAGCACTACAAGGAAGTGCTGTCGAAGCTGTCGAAGCGCAGCGACATCGTTGGTACGCTGTTCCTGAAGGCCGAGAGTAAGATCGGCGATCCTGCGCGGCTTCAGCGACTGATCCAGCTGATCGACGGCGAGACCTGGATGGGCCTCAACGTCGATGTGAAGGGCACGATCTACGAGGGCTTGCTCGAGCGCAACGCCGGCGAGGTGAAGTCCGGTGCCGGCCAGTATTTCACCCCGCGGCCGCTGATCGAGGCGATCGTCGAGGTGATGGACCCCGAGCCCGACGAGTCGGTCCACGATCCCGCCTGCGGCACCGGCGGCTTCCTGCTTTCCGCCTATGAGCATATGCGCGACAAGCCTGCCGCGGCCGACCGCGTGGTAGCGCGCAAGCTGCGTGAAGAGATGCTGTCGGGCAACGACATCGTTGCCGAGGTGGTGCGTCTTTGCGCGATGAACCTGTATCTGCATGGCATCGGCGGCGCGCAATCCCCGGTGCGCCAGGGTGATGCTCTGATCGCTGACGATGGCCGCCGCTTCGACCTGATCCTTTCCAACCCGCCGTTCGGCAAGCGGCAGTCGTTCCGAATCGTCAATTCCGACGGCGCGATCGAGACCGAGCGGCAGGACTATGTCCGCGACGACTTCACCGTCACGACGGGGAATAAGCAGCTCAACTTTCTCCAGCATATTATGACAGTGACCAAGTCGTCCGCCGCAGTGGTGCTGCCCGACAACGTGCTGTTCGAGGGCGGCGCGGGTGAGACGCTGCGCCGCAAGCTGCTGCACAATTTCGACTTCCACACGTTGCTGCGCCTGCCGACCGGCATCTTCTACAGCCAGGGTGTCAAGGCCAATGTGCTGTTCTTCGACACCGCGCCTGCCGGCGACCGCGTGAACACCGAAGCGCTGTGGGTGTATGATCTGCGTACCAACCAGCGCTTCACGCTGCGCGAGCGACCGCTCAAGCGCAGCGACCTCGACGACTTCGTGCGTGCATATGGGGCGAAGCACAAACGTCACGAACGCGAGGAGAGCGAGCGTTTCAAGCGGTTCAGCTATGATGAACTGGCGAAGCGCGACAAGCTGAACCTCGACATCTTCTGGTTGAAGGACGCCAGTGCGACCGACCCCGACAGCTTGCCGCCTCCTGACGAGGTTGCCGCGGAGATTGTCGCGAGCCTGGAGCTGGCGCTTGAGAAATTCAGGGGGGTCGCCGCGAAGCTGGGTGCGGCCGTCATTGAGTAACGCGGTCAATAGCCGCGCTGAAGAAATCGCGATCCGTTGCTGGGCAGCTAAACTCCATCAGATTCGATCGAAAACGGAGCCCATGCGGGGCGAGAAGAATCGATCATAAGTCTTCAACAGGAAACTGTCAGTCATCCCGGCGATGTGATCGCAGATTACGCGCGGCTTATCGTCGGCCAGCTCCCAGCGCGCGTATGTTTCGCGCGGTAGAAGGGACTTGGGTTCAGAGGAGAATGCCTCGAACACGGCCACGACCATACGTTGCCCCTTGAACTCCAATTGCTGCACAGAAGGATCAAGAATCACACGCTCACGGACCACATCTTTAAGTGCTGAAAGGAACTCGGCAGGACCATCTTCCATATATGCGCGGAATCGTACGAGTGGCTCGTCGAAGCCCTCAATCTCACGGATACGACAGCTCGTGATTAGGTGGTGTACCATTCGGCTAATGTAGCGTTTGCGCAGCCGCCCGCCGCGGTAAAGCTTGTCGACGAAGGTCTCGTAGACGTTGTTGCCTGTCTCTTCGGGGTACTTCTCCTTGAGCTTGTCCAGAAAGCTGGTGCAGCGCTCCTCGGGAACTATTCGCCTAAATTCCTTCTCCTCGATTAGATTGAGATTCAGGGCATCTTCAAGGTCGTGTACTCCGAAGGCAATGTCGTCGGCCAAATCCATAATGCTGCAGTCGAAGGATTTATGGATTGCCTTGTTGTGCTTTTGAGCCACTGCCTCGAAACTGGTGAAGAGTTCTCGTTCCTTATCACCCAGCGGTTGCAGTATCCAATCGACCACATCCTGCTCGCTGTCGAAAAAGCACTTTGGCGGCTTTGATGTCTCGCGATTGATGATCCGGATGCTCTTGGGCTCGGTTTCGAGGCTCGGCGCTCGCTCGAGGTTATTAGCACGGCTGTAGGAGACTGGATATTTGAGAAGGCTTAGCAGCGTACGCCGAGTGAGGTTGGCGCCTGCACTGTCTGAGAACTTCTCTAGGCGAGAGACGATACGTAGAGTTTGCCCATTACCCTCGAACCCACCGTGATCCCGCATGCAGTAATTCAGCGCTACTTCGCCTCCATGTCCGAACGGGGGATGGCCGAGATCATGAGTTGCCCCTGCAGCCTGAATGAGGCTGAGGCTTGGCAGATACGCGGCGGCGGATCCGTGCGGATCATCTTTTGCAAACTGCCGCGCAATGCCACCGGCAATTTGTGCTACTTCTAGGCTGTGGGTCAGCCGCGTCCTGTAAAAGTCGCTATCGCCCAGATTCAGGATTTGGGTCTTGCCCTGAAGCCTTCGGAAAGAAGACGAGTGGATGATGCGAGCATAGTCGATGTCGGCATCGTCACGTGCGTCCTCACGCTGAGGATTCCAGTTTTCGCGTCGTTCGAGCCAACTCATTCCATTCCTTTCGCATCGTCTAGGTTGGGCTGCCCGGCACCTGTCGCGATGGGCACGCCGCCGACATGCACAGCCCCGGCGCCGATGAACCCTTCCGGCAAGCCGGCGGCCCTGACGATCGCGTCGCCGATCCGACCGACCGGTGTCGCAGTGAGCTTCAGGGCTGTAGCTACCAAGCACATTGTGGCCACGAGCGCACCAGCGTCCCGCCAGACTAGCGATTCCGGATTCTCATAGCAGGCGGCCACAAGTTCTGCGTCTGCGGCGAACTGGATGGTTGTTCCTGTATCGACGGCAAGGATTTCTGCGATGCTGGTTCGATTCAGCCCGAGCGCGGACAGCTCGATCGGGGTCAGCGCATGTTGATGATCGTCATAGGCGCCAGCATCAAGCCCGTCGATCGGAAGGATGAGAAGCTTGATCGGATGCAGGCCACCAGCCGATGGAGCAGATCTGCTTTCACGCCCGATACCGAACCGGCCTGGGCGCCGATTGCGAAGCCGCATCACGTGCCAAAGGAGGGACGACAGCTGATCGATTGGAAGCGATCCTCCCGTCGATGATCGCCGGGCATCGAGAACGTCGAAGAACCCTATGTCAGGCCGGTCGATGGTCCGGGGAAGCGAGACGGAGGATGGTAGTCCGAAGGGCCGCCTATAAGCGCTGACGCCTGTTCTCGGGACTGGCTCACCGTCAGTACGGTTCGCCATAGAGTTCCTTCATTACATTATAGTGCTTAGTGCAGCCCCTGCACCCTCCGCACGCCAACGTGCCGGTATGGCACGAGTGCGCCCAAGCGATCAGCTCTCGAGGTGCACCAGAGTGTTGCACAAGTTCGACCGTGGACATTTGGATGGCGGGGGCAGTCACGTGGATCGCCCCCTCTTGCATTGCCATCAGTCCGTTGATCAGTTTGAAAAACTCAATTCGGCCATCGGCATGGCTCTCATCGGATGCGACAGATCCTAACATCATCTCCTTAGCGCCGATGGCGATTGAGCGCATGCCTCCTAGAGTCAGCAAAAGTTGGTTCCGGAACGGCCACCACTCGGAGACCGGGGCGTGCATTGACGCTGGGCGCCCCGACATGTCGCCGGAGCCAAGCGACGAGCAATCGACGTGGATCACTTCATGCTGAATCCCGAGGGAGTGAGCGACCTGTGCCGCCACCTCAAGCTCCGTTGATGCGGCCCGCTGTCCGTAGTCAATGGTGATGACGAAATCCGGCTTTTGCCAGAAAGTGAGAGCGATTGAATCCATTCCGCCTGATAACAATACCGCCTTCATGGCAGTGCCCAGATCGCATGGTATATTGACGAGACGAGATCATCGACAATACGGCAACCGGTGCCAGCGGGCATCTTCACGTCTTCGGGGCGCATGTTCTGCGCCAGCGCTACGACCGGCGTCCCCCGCGCGACGGCGTAGCCGACCTCAAATACGGTGCCGGCATCAGTGCCATTCAAAATGGCGAGTACGGCCTGGCATTCGTCGAGACCTTTTAGGTCCAGTGGAGCAACAACCTCGCCCGGACCTTCGCCGACATCGTGGAGCGGTGAGAACACCGGTACATTCATCGTCATAAGCTGGTTGCGGATTTCCTCGACTATCCATCGCTCCGCGAGATTGAAGAATGGTGCTGCGAGGTAGATGCGGCCCTTACCAGGGTTGATCGGTTCGGCGTCGATTCCCAAGAGTTCGTTCGCGCTAGAGATCGGGAGGCTTCTGGTGTTGACGTATTGGCTCACCGCGCGTGAGGCGAAATCTGCGGATTCGGCTGGGGTTCTCCCTTCCAGCGCCCAGAATTGGGTGAAGGCGGCGGAGAACACGTCGCCCGATCCAATCTTGAAGACGGTATCGCTTCGGTACGCGGGAACAGTCCAGCGGCCTTCCTTGGTCGCCACTAGGGCTCCGTGGCCGCCCATCTTCAAAACTATTACGTCCGCCTCGCCACGGGCTAGCAGGATTTCGATGCCCCGTTCGGGGTCGTTTTCTCCAGAGAAGCGACGTGCTTCGAGGCGATTGAGGATCAGGGCAACGCGGTCGGCTTTTGAACCGTTCTCCGCGAATGGTCGGGGATCGAAGGCGGACTGCGGGTCGTAGACCGCTGTGCGCGCTCTAACGCGGGCATCGCCCTCCAACATGCCAAAACGGAGAACCACATCATCGGCAACCTCAAACGGCTCGCAGCGGATGATCGCATCCGGTCGCGGCGTTATCTTCGGCGTAGCTAAAGTATGAAAGTAATCGAAGGTAATCTCTGCCTCGACCACGGGGCCATCGATCGAGATGCCGTAGGCGGATTTAAGGCTTGCTTCGCCGTCTTCTAGTGAAGTGGGCCTGTAAGTCATGAGCTTGATGCCTGGCACTGCCGCGCTGAGCGCTGCCGCTGCTCGACCTCCGGATCCGTAGACGTCGTCCCACCGCGGCTCAATGCACCGCTCGAGATAGAGTCCGCCCGCGACGGTCGTCATGCAGGCTCCACCCGCACTTCCACGGAACCACCTCTAATACTCATAACGACGGCTTGATACGTTCTACCCGAGTCGATGCATCCGATAATGCGAACGTGGTTTCTGTGAGTAAGGGCGCCCGCGCGGCGGCCGCCTGATGCAAGTACTTCTAGAACTGGATTAGGGCCCGATCGGTTGAGGTTGACGATCAGCACGTCACCCACTGTGAGTGTGGCAATTACCGACGGCTGCGGGCTATTCAATGGCACAATCTCGACAATGTCGCACGGGTCTATGCCGCCCTCGCCACCGTTATCACCGCCACCTGAACCAGGATTGCTCGGCCTTACCGGCGCAGGGGTTGGAGTATAGTCGTCATCACGCCCGCCACCGCCGCCAGACATAGTATCCCCCCAAGTAACCTTAAACGGTTTAGAAGGGTCATATCAGGGACATCTGTTCGCTGTCGATGGCGTTTAACTGTCTTTTGTAGAACTTATTTGCACCATTAGAGACCATGTTCTCGATGATAGACGCTGGAAGCTGACGCATCGTCATCCACATGACGGAGTCGAGGATCGAGGCACGCGCACCGACCGCTTGGGCGAACGTGAGATAGGCATCCTCCATGAGCGTATAGTGGCGTTCGACTCGCCACGACTGCTGGAAGAGGCCGAGCGCCCGGCAGGCTCGGATGATATGCACGTCCAGAATAGATACATGGTCGCTGCTGCGCCAATTGCGGACGACCCAAGAGGCGGTCTTCGGACCGATGCCTGGTAATGCGACGAGCGCGTTTCGCAAATCGCGGTCCGGGGCCTCCTCATTGATCGCATTGAGGGCTGCCATGGAAGCGGACACATGTCGCGCCTTCTGGCCTGCGAAACGGTAACGCACGCTGCGCCCAGCAACTGTCAACGGCTTGCTTAGCAAGGCTTCAACGGTTGCCTGGCTATACAGCTCTTCTGCGGGAACGGCGCGAAGCCGCCCGTAGGCCGCTAACCCTACCTCCGCGGGGATGCCGTAACCGCCGAGGATGCAGGCGAGGACTTCCTCCCTAAGGGAGCGCCCCAAACGATAGTGATCGGGTTCCTCAATCTCCCACATCCATGCCTGTGCTGTCCAATAAGCAGGGCTTCCGATTTCTTCGATGCGCCCCCAAGCGAGGTCGTGTCCTGCGATCCGCCGTTTCGCGGATGGCAATGTAAGCCGGACCAGCTCGCCGTCCCTGTAAGTGCAAATTTGCTGCGTTGACGGGCTAGGTAGAGAATGCATAAATGCATTCTATTATGCATTTATTCCGATCGCAATGATTGATCCACGAGAGAGGGTTGAGCACGCTCGCCTCAAGATGCGCTTGTCACAGTCACAGCTGGCAAGCGCGTTCGAGATCACGCAGGGCCACTACAGCAAGGTGATGAGCGGGAAGGTGATCCTGTCCGCCGATTTGCGTGAGCGGATGGAAACTTGGCTGACATCACAGATCGAGCCGCTCCAAGAGGAGCAAATCGCTTGGCGAATGCAAGCTCTAGCGGCGTCGATCCGGCGCGAATGCATGGAGCTTATGCAATTAGCCGGAGTGGCGACTGGTGGGCGGAAAACTGGCTGAGGCTTAGCTACAATGCGATGGGCAAGGCCGTGAGCGAACCACTAAATATCTCCGCACCGGCGCGCGCATCCAGGCGTAGCTCTCGGATCCAGAGGTCGAGCCCATCAGCCTTCAGCCGAAAAAGGCAGTAGGTATTTAGCTCACCAGCCGGAAGCCGATTGTTCTTGGCTCCGGCACTTCCGTTGGCCACGACGTAGATTGGTTCATTTGTCGGTTCACCGTTGAGGCCAAGGCTCTGGTATTTTGCTATCTTCGCTTTGTGTTGGTGACCATGTAACGCGACATGAACACCCGACTGCTGGCCCGCGGCCAAAATGTCTGAGGCATCCAGCGTTAGCGTCACGCCTTTTGACTTCAATGCTTCGACATTGGCTACCGGAAGAAGGTGGTGATGGAGTGCCAAGAACCTGAATGTCGGTCGTTCGACTGCCTGTTCGCCTAGATCGGTAATCGCATCAATTCCGCTCTTTCCGACATAGCCGTATTCAGTCCATTCGGTTGCCGCGATTGTGCATGAGTTCACAACACACACATCTAGGTCGATCTGACTGAGGCGAACTCGGCGAACATAATTAAGAGACGCCTTCCAGTCTCTGCCGATCAACTGGTCAACGAAGGTTCGGAAGTGTGTCTCATGTTCATATGTGGTTTGTTTCTCGACTGCATTGTCGCGCACATTGATCTTGGCACCGTCAGCATAGCGCACAACGTCGTGGTTGCCCGGGACCGGGATCAGTTGCTCTCGACTTAAGCCCAGTCTCCCTCGCAGAGCCTCAAACTCGTCAAGGGCAGCCTTCTTGTGCTCATCGTCAAACCGACCATGAGTCATAAAGTCGCCGGTTACGATAATTACCGCGATGTCTTGGGTAAGACCGAGCCGATCGAGATCGGAAACGATGCAATCCGTAAGCGTCCTGCGCTGATCGCCGATGGCTAGATCCTCACCTTGTCGGCGAAAACCATAGTCGCTGCCGAAATGAAGATCGGAAAGGTGCAGCACGCATGATCTGCCTGGCGCTTCGGCAGGCGCCGCTAAATGACCTAGGCCGCGGTCCGCTTGAGAGCCGATCCATAGGAATGTTTGGTCGCCGACGAGGTCGCCAAGCGACCTATCGAAGCTGATGTCGTCAATTGACCGTAAGGTAAACACGCCTGCAGTGATGTCGATGTGGTCTCTATAGTATTCGGGGACAATCGCAGTGATCGCTTCGAACGGAGGGTGGAATGCAACGCAACGACACAAGAACGCGCGTTCTGTGCTGCGATCCAAAATCACAAGATCGATCTCGCCGTTTTCGGCAATTCGTTTTGCGATGGCCTTATGCTGATCTGGTTCGAAAGTCTTCTTCCACCATCCCCAGCCGACGACGCCTTGCCGTGCGAGCATCGCTCGGTGTTCGACAATCGTGTCGAAACCAGGCGTGGTGTCGCGAAACCGAAGAGCTATTGTCGGTGCTGCCATTCAATCGATCTCCGAAAGGGCGGGCGTGGGATGCGCCATGATAGAAGTTCAGGTGTTGCAGCAAGTGCTGTTTCAAAACCCGTATTGTCTTCTTTTAAGAATGCATTCCGTAGACTCATCGCCAGCGCCCGGGGATCCGAAACTGCTGCTACCTCGCCGGCGGAGCTCCAAAGGCCAATTTGCTGCCGGCAAGGTGCCCGCGCGCTGACGTACGGCCATTCCCACCCATTGGCACCATCAACAATCGAGATCCCGATCTCAGCCGTGGGCGTGTCGATGCGCAAAGCTAGTTGATAGTCATCGACGGTGAACCTCAGCCACTGCTCCTGCCGCTTTGGCTCGGCAATCCAATGAGGAAGCTGCCGCACCTTGAGACAAACAAGCTCACCGACGAGGGGCGACCGCGAGAGCTGAGGGGCCATTTCGTGCGCACGAGCAGTGGTTTCGAACACAGGTTCGTTGTAGACCAACCTCGTAACGGCCCGTTCAATGCTCGCCCAGCGCGACACATCGGCGAGAACGCTTGCGAGTTCATGCGCGGCATGTTGGCGTGTGCTATCTGGCCACACCGACACAAATACTGTTCCGCCGACGCCAACCGACCGCGCGGCGACACGGGACCAGTTCAAAAGTTGTCGTGGATACCAAGGGGGGTCAACGACCGCAGTCCTGAATTTCGCGACCGCGTCAAAGTCTTCGACCGGACCAACAAGGTGGTTGCGTACTCCTTGTAAGGGCTGCCGATCAACCAGCGTTACGGCTGTGCCTTCGCGATCCAGCAAACGCGCAACGCTCGGAACGCCAAATGCGATCACCGGGCTCTCGCAACGAACTAGCTGAGCGACGCGACCCGTAGTCTGCTGGTCATATCGCCAATCAAAATCCAAGGGATGAGGTGAGGGAGGCTCGATCACCATTTCTCCGGTACCACCCGGCCTGTTGACCCGCACCATCCCACCCCTACAAAAGTCAACGATGGCTAATCTGAGGAACGGGACGGTGCAAGCGGGCGCGAGCTGCGCGATCAATGCCGTTGCGTGATGGTGTATTTCAGTAAGGTCGTCCCATCTCCACGTCAGCTGGGGCTCAAGGAGGGGCTTTTCTGAACTGCTAAGTAGAAATATCGCTATATTACAGCTACTTATAGAAAATATTCGAGTCCTCTTCTGGCACCATTTTCCTGTTCGCAGATGATCGCGACAGTTGAACAAACCCCGGAAATCTGCGAAAAAATCGGCACCCAGCCGACCGGGCTTGTTCGCGTCCAATCGCCTCGATCCAGTGGCTTTTGGGAGCTCTGCCGGGGGGGCTCGGGCAAGTCGTCTGGAAAAGGCCCCCACATGCCCCTCTCGGATATTGCGATCCGCAACGCCAAGCCTAGGGTCAGGCCCCATTGATGTGAGGGCTGCGATCTGATTCAGGCTCGGTGAGGAGACTGGATTTGAGCGATCTGTATGGCTGACGGATGAGCAGATGGTGCGGCTCGCGCCGTATTTCCCGAGGAGCCACGGCAGGCCGCGGGTGGATGATCGGCGGGTGCTCAGCGGGATCATCTTCGTGAACCGTAACGGGCTGCGCTGGCGGGATGCGCCGAAGGATTATGAGCCGCACAAGACGCTCGATAACCGCTGGAAGCGGTGGAGTGAGATGGGGGTCTTCACTCGGATGATGGAGGGGCTGTCCTCTGCGGGCGCCGAGCGCCGGACGGTGATGATCGACGCGACTTATCTGAAGGCGCACCGCACGGCCTCGAGCCTGGCGGTAAAAAGGGGGATCTCGGGCGCCTGATCGGCCGCACCAAAGGAGGCATGAACACCAAGCTCCATGCCATTACCGATGCCAACGGCCGTCCCTTGAGCTTCTTCATGACCGCTGGCCAGGTCAGTGATTATATCGGCGCAGCCGCGCTGCTCGACGAGTTGCCCAAGGCGCAATGGCTGCTCGGCGACCGGGGCTATGACGCCGACCGGTTCAGGGACACGCTGCAGGAGAAAGGCGTAAGGCCCTGTATTCCAGTCCGAAAATCGCGCAACGAACCTATCAAATACGACAAGCGCCGCTACCGTCGCCGCAACCGCATCGAGATCATGTTCGGACGTCTGAAGGACTGGCGCCGTGTCGCCACACGCTACGACCGATGCCCAACCGCGTTCTTCTCCGCCATCGCCCTCGCTGCCACCGTCATCTTCTGGCTATGACCTATGGTCCTGACCCTAGGCGCCGACCGAAAACGGCATCAAGCGACCATGCGCCGCCGCCGCGCGCCATGAGCGGCAGCAGGATCGCCGCCCAGCTGAGATGCGTCGGCCAGGCGTCGGGATAGACGAAGACCTCGATTACCAACGTCATCATGAACAGTGCGAACGCCGAGACGCGTGTTGCCAGGCCCAGCACGAGCAGGATCGAGAAAACATGTTCCGACCAGGTCGCCGCCACCGCCGCGATCCCGGGCGGGACCAAGGGCAGCGCATATTCGGTGCGGAATAGTTCGTAGGTACCGTCGGTGATGTGCAGGATGCCGTCCACTTTGGTGCGGCCCGACATGAAGAACACGCCGGCAATGCCCAGCCGCGCGAGGAGCAGCAGCAGCGCATCCGGTACCAGCGAGGAGACGCGGCGGGTGAGGCGCATGTAAAGCGCAGCCGGCGAAGTCATGTGGAGAGTCTCCGAAAGCGGCGGCCGGGCGCGCGGCCAGGCGCCCCGGCCGCGTGACATCAGGCCTTGGGCGCCAGCGAACCATTGCCCTTGGGCGTCTTGATCGTGGTGCAGGTGCCGGCCTTGACCAGCTTCCAGGCATTGCCCTGATAGTTCACCTTCGAGGTACCGGCGCAGCTGGTGCCGGCACCCGCCTTGCAGTCGTTCTTGCCGGCGAGGGAGACGCCGTAGCATTTCTCCATCGCGGGCTTGGTCTGGGCGGAGGCGGCGGGGGCGAGTGCCGCACCCGCGACGGCGATGGCGAGCGTGGCGGCAAGCGTGGCGTTGGTCGAACGCATGATATCCGTCCTTCTTGATCCATGCCTCCGGCGCGCGGCCCGTGCCGGGGGAAGCCGGGCCGCGCGGTGATCGGCGAGGAGGCGGGAGAAGCCGATCACCCTGCCAGTTCGCTGGGCGTGCGCGGTGCGTTACAAGGCCGTCGCGAAAATATCTGGCGGTGCCGTGTAACCTCTCACCCGGCTACGCCGAACTCCCCCACAAGGAGGAGGAATGCGAGCGGACGAGGACGTGCTGCGCGGACTGATGGTGGATGGGCTCGGCGGCGACGCCGCGGCGCATGCGGCATTGCTGCGCCTGCTCGTGCCGGTGCTGCGTGGTTTCTACCGGCGCCGTGCCAAGGGCGCCGACGACGATATCGAGGATCTTGTGCAGGAAACGCTGATCGCGGTGCATGTCCGCCGCGCCACCTATGACCGCGACCGTGCCTTCACGGCATGGCTGTTCGCGATCGCCCGCTACAAGATGGTGGATCATTTCCGCCGCGTCCGCCGCCTCCAGCCGATCGAGGGGCTGGAGGATGTGCTGCTGGCAGAGGATCAGGAGCCGGCGATCACCGCCCGCCTCGATGTCGAGGAGTTGCTCGCGATCCTTCCGCCGAAACAGGCCAGCATGATCCGCGCGACGCGGATCGAGGGTCTGAGCGTCGCCGAGGCGGCCGCAGCCGGAGGGATCGGCGAGTCCGACGTGAAGGTATCGGTACATCGCGGGCTGAAGGCACTGATGGCACGTATCCAGGGAGGGGCGCGATGAACACCGACGATCTCATCGCCCGGCTCTCCAGCGACGTGCCGCCGGTACGCCGCCGCGCAGTCGGCTGGCGGCTCGGAATCGGCATCGCATTGGGCGCAATCGTCTCGATGACGTTGGTCGCGCTGGTCCTCGGCATTCGCCCGGACCTCGGTCTGGCGATGCGCGGCACGGCCTTTTGGGTGAAGTGGAGCTATACCTTCTCGCTCGCGATCGCGGCGGTGGTGATGGTGGTGCAGCTCGCCCGGCCGGACAGCGCCCGGCTGCGCTGGGCCTGGCTGCTGGCGGTGCCGGTAAGCCTGCTCGCGCTTCTCGGCCTTGCTGAGCTGGCACGCACGCCGCCCGGCGAATGGCTGGCGATGTGGCTCGGGCACAGCTGGATGATCTGCCCCTGGCTGGTGCTGGCGCTGGCGATGCCGATCTTCGTCGGTCTGCTGTGGTCGTTCCGCCGGCTGGCACCGACCCGGCTGCGCGCAGCCGGTGCGGCGGCGGGTCTCGCCGCGGGCGCCTTCGCCGCGACGGTCTATTGCATGCACTGCCCCGAGGTGTCGGCGATCTTCGTGCTGACCTGGTATTCGCTGGGCATTTTGCTGGCTGCCTCGCTTGGCGCGCTGCTCGGTCCGCGGCTGCTGCGCTGGTAATTTCGCACGAGTCCGTAACCGCGCGGCGGGGCGGCGCGAATAGGGAGAGCCAATCCGGCGAACCCTATTCTGGAGTATCCCCAATGACCATCGTCCGCACCGGCGTCAGCCTCGCCGCTTCCGCCGCCGTCATCGCCATCACCGCCGCCGCGCCGAGCGCCGCGATCGCCAAGTCGGGCGCCGGTGCGGCCGCCGCCAAGGTCGTCCATTGCTACGGCATCAACACCTGCAAGGGCACCTCGGACTGCAAGACCGCGAAGAACGACTGCAAGGGCCAGAACGACTGCAAGGGGCAGGGCTTCAAGGAAGTCACCGCCAAGGCGTGCAAGGCCGCAGGCGGCAGCCTGACCGCGCCGAAGTGATCCCTCCGGCCGGCCCGGCGCTCCCTGGGTACCGGGTCGGCCACCCAGTCAGGACAGCCACGATGATTGCTCCCTTTGCCGGCTTCGGCCTTGGCCTGCGCAAGCCGCATTATGCCGAGTTCCTGGAAACCAGGGTCGCCGTCGATTTCGTCGAAGTGATCTCGGAGAATTTCATGGTCGAGGGTGGGCGTCCGCTCCGGATCCTGCGCGAGGTGCGCGAGCGCTATCCGGTGGCGCTGCACGGCGTCTCGATGTCGCTGGGATCGGCAGACGGGCTGGACGGCGCCTATCTCGCGCGGCTGCGCGCGCTGGTGGACGAAGTGGAGCCGCTGTTCGTCTCGGATCATCTCAGCTGGTCGCGGATCGAGGGCTTCAATTCGCATGACCTCCTGCCGCTGCCCTATACGGAGGAGGCGCTGCGCGTCGTGGCGGAGAATATCGCGCGCGCTCAGGATGCGCTCGGCCGCGAGATGCTGATCGAGAACCCCTCGACCTATATCGACTTCGCGGGTGCCGACATGACCGAATGGGCATTTCTCGACGCGCTCTGCGCGAGTACCGGCTGCGGCCTGCTACTCGACGTCAACAACGTCTTCGTCAGCGCGTGCAACCATGGTTTCGATCCTCTCGCCTATCTCGACGGGATTCCGCATGCACATGTGCGCCAGATCCATCTCGCGGGGCACAGCCAGGGCGCCGAGCTGCTGATCGACACGCACGACCAGCCGGTGCCCGATCCCGTCTGGAAGCTTTATGCCCATGTGCTGCCCCGGCTCGGCCCGGTCGCGACGATGATCGAGCGGGACGATGCGATCCCGCCGCTGCACGAACTGCTAGCGGAGCTTGGCACCGCCCGGCGCATCGCTGCCGATGGCTGGCGGGCTGCGGCGTGAGCCTGCTCGACGTGCAGCGCGACATGCGCGCCTGGCTGGCGCGCGAGGAGGACGCCGCCGTCGGTCGGCTGGGCGGAGACGATGTCGCCCCGGGCCTGCGCATCCATCAGAACAATTTCCGCGCGCAGCTTGCCGCCTGCTTGGAGGAGAGTTTCGGCCGGACGCGCGACTGGATCGGCGGGGATGCATTCCACCAGGCGGTGGTCGCGCATGTTGCCCGCGTGCAGCCGAGCAGCTGGACGCTCGACGCCTATCCGCGCGATTTTCCCGCGACGCTGGCGCTGCTGTATCCCGCCGATCCGGAGGTCGCCGAGCTCGCCTGGATCGACCTGGCGCTTGCCGATGCCTTTGTCGCGCCCGATGCTGCGGCGCTTACCGTCGCGGATCTCGGCGCGGTCGACTGGGATCGTGTCGTGCTGGGCTTCTCGCCTTCGCTGGACCTTGCCGACCTGACCACCAATGCGCCCGCGATCTGGTCGGCACTGGCGGAGGGCGTGGAGCCGCCCGCAGTCGCCCAGCTGCCGGAAGTGGGCGCGATCCTGGCCTGGCGTGACGGGGAGGCACCGCGCTTCCGCGCCATCGACCAACTCGAACGCCAGGCGGTGCTATGGGCGCGGGCGGGCGTGCCGTTCGCGGGCCTGTGCGCCGCGCTGGCCGAGGCGCTTGGCGAAGACACCGGCGTTGTGCGTGCCGGCGCGATGCTGGGCCAGTGGCTATCCGACGGACTTATCGTCGGCGCCGATTAGCATTTCAGCACTTGGCGGTCATCGACACGGGGCCTGAGCCTAGGTGTCGACGTCGTCGGTCCAGTTCGGATTCTTTAGCGTTCCAGACCATTTTGGCTTTGAGTCCGCGAACACGAGAAGCCGCCAACCCACTTTTCCGAGCGCGTTGCATTCGATGTGCTCGGGCAGGCGCTGGCCCGGCCGCATCGCGATTTCACCGCTGCACCTCGAGCATTGATAAATGCCCTGATACGCAACCGGACTCCCCGTTGCGAGCACTTCATCATAGCAGGGCTGATCGCAATGCTTGAGATAGTCGCCATATTTGAACCAGGGCATGCGCGATCAATTCGTGCGCGGCGGGCAGGTGTGCGGCGGACATTCGTCGCTGGGCCGGCAGCCATTGCCCGGAATGCAACTCGGCGTGCCGGGCGTGCACAATGGGCCGCATCCCCAAGGATTGCATGGAGATGGATCGGCGGGCGCGCACACCGGCGAGCATCCGGCGGGATTGCACTCGGGCGTACAATCGGCATTTATCGTGCGCGCAATCGCTTCCTCTGCATAAGCGATGCGGAAGTCGGTTAGCGCCGCACTCGTCACAATCTCGCTTAACGTCGATGTCCGAATGTTTCCGACGTTCTTGTGGCGAGAGAAAATGCAGGGATAGCAATTTCCATCGAAAGAAACGGCGAGGGTTCCCTTCCAGCATCCCCCGCACAGCGTCTCGGATTGCGATACGAAGGGCGTTATCTTGCTTCCCCGCCCAACGGGCCTGACATTATCGATGCCGATCCGCTGGCGGCTGACGCCAAGTCGTTCAAGATAGCCGATCGTTTCCTGGATATCATCTCGAACGGCAGCCTGCCCCTCGTCCTCGAGGTTGATCAGGCCCACTCGAATTGGAATGTCATGCTCGAGCGCCAATTCGATGCCGGCAACCGTCCGCGCAAAGCTCCCCTCGGTGAGCGTTATCGCATCGTGCTTGCGAGCATCGGCGGAGTAGAACGACGTCGCGAGCCGCGCGCCAAATTTGGACATGAGCCGGCACATTTCCTCGCTCAGGAGGGCGGCATTCGAGAATATCTCGATATCCGCGAACCCGTTCTCGCCGGCGAACGTGACATATTCCTGGACCTTGGGATGCGTCAGCGGCTCGCCGCCGATAAACTGCACGCCCTCGCAGCCCAACGCCTTCGCTTCAACAAGCAAGCCAAGCCAATCAATATCGTTGTGCGGTTTGGCTGGCGATGACGTAGTGTAGCAATGGCGGCATCGAAGATTGCAGTGCTGGGTCAGTTCCAGCCAGATGAAGCGCAATCCCGTTGCATCACGCGCGATACGCGCGGAGCGGTCTGGGATATCATGAACACCGGCTTCGTCCGTAATCTCTATTCCGAGCATATCGCCTCCTCGACGCTACAGAACCAGATCGAACACCGTCAAAAATCAGAAGGAAAATAATAACAACTTATACGCGTTATTCCTTCATCGGAGCAAGTGCGCTCCTTGGCCAGGGCGGTAGTGATTGGCACCAGAGGCATATGGGAAGGGCGGCCTGCCAGGGGTGAAAAGCAAACCCTGGGAGCGGCACGAGAGTTGGGCTGCCTGTGGAAGCGAAGTCCAGGTCGTGCGTGCCGCTAGGATAGAGATCGACGATCGGTATATTCGGGTCGATCAATCTTTGATTGGCCTTTGCACGCGATTTAAGCGTGCGATTACATTTCGCGAATTACGCCCTCCATGAGGGATTGGCGCACATCGTGAATCATTTGCGCAGCGGGCTCCCCTTTGCGGTCGCGGCGGTGCTGGAAGGCGCGGCTGCGCAAATTATACTAGGGCTAGCTCTTCCGAGATCGCTTCTTCGGCAAGGAGGATTTCGGGAAGACTCCGAAATTCGAGAGTATGCCGCATGGCTGACAGCGATGGCAGCCGAAAACCCGTACATCGATCCGGATATCTCAACGCGCAGCACCCATGATTTGGCCTGGCTGGGATCTGGCCGGATCGATCACCAGCAACAGCCGCGCGGCCCCGCTTGCCAGGATCGGCGGCGAGCGATGGACGATGCTGGTTGCCCCGGGCCATCGGCGCCCCTTGAAGATGCCGACATCGCCCTCGCGAAGCTGGCGGATTTCGGTGGGGTGCGGCGCAATCCCGGCTTCGTGACGCGCGGCGGCCTCGGCGTCGAGCCATTGCGTGCCGGGCCCGGAATATGTGGTGATCAGCCGCGCGCTGACATAGTCGGCATGGAAGCGTCGGCAGGCGTCCCCGGTGACATGCTCCAGCCGGATCGCAACGTCGTCGATCCCGAGATTGCGGGCAAAGGCACATGCCAGCAGCTGCGCATCCTCGGCAAGCGCCCAGCCATCGCCCTCGATGCCCGCCTCCAGAAATGCGAGGCACAATTCCTCGGCTACGCGATCCGCCGGCGTTTCGAAGCGGAGGAACTCGACTCCGCCGAGGTCAGCTTGCCCGATTGCCGCGCTCAGCCCGGCGGCCAGCGCACGCTCCCAGATCGCAAGATCGACGGCATCCCGCAGGATAGCGTCGAGCGCGTGGGCTTGGACGCCTCGCCAGGCGCGGACGGGCTCGGTGCGCACCGCCTGATGCTTGCTCGCCATCGCTCAGCGCCGCTTCGCCGGATCGAAAATCGGTTCGGCGACGAGCGACGCCTCACGCGCGCACATCCCGGCATCGGGCGCGGGGCCGGTGGCTCGCAGCGCGGCCAGCTCAGCCCGCGCCGCTGCGAAATCGGCCTGGAACTGAGACGAGGACGAGAGCGCGGCCAGCGTCACCGTCGCCGAGAGCCTCCCGCCCTCGACCGCACTCGCATTGTGCACGCCGCACACGATCCGGCTTTCACCATAAGCGCGGCCGCGCGCGAGAAGCTGGGTCGCGCGATCGGGCGCCAGCTCGGCGAGCAGCATCGCCCATGTCCAACCCAGCGTCGTGTGGCCGGAAGGATAGTCATAGCTGTCGAGCACTTCCCTGGCGGGCTGGCAGATCGCACCTCTGTCGATCAAGAACGGACGCCTGCGCTTGTAGAAATCCTTGGCGACATTGGTGCCGCGCCCGGTATCGATCCGGGCACGCGCCACGAGCGCCTCGGTGCGTGGCGCATTCGCCGGCGTGATCGTCACGCCGAGCGCGCAGCTGAAATCGCGCATCAGATCGGCTTGCCCGGTCGGAACGTCGCCGGTTGCCATATCCCAGCGCGGCGTACCGACCAGCGCACGCGTCTCCCGGAAAATCCGGCGGTCGGCCTCATAGCGGGCATCGCCCTTCACCGGAGCCGGCGGCAATATCGCCAGGACGTCGAACGTCCCCGGCGCCAGATAGCCTTGCCCCTCCGATCGCGCCTGAACCGCCACGGCTCCGGCAAGCAAGGTCACCGACAGAACGGACAGCCTGATCAATTTCACGTCGACTTCCTTCGCCGCTGCGAACGCCAGCCGCGGCATCCAGTTGCAGAGAATGATACATTGTATCATAGAGCAATTGCCTTATGCAGAAATCCACAGGCCTGACAAGCGCCTTGCCGGGCGCCCCAGGTCACTCGCCTTGAGACATGTTGTATCGAGTCATAAGCTGATCCCGCTTCATCATCGCTTTGGAGAACGGCAATGCGGACGCTTCACCTGGTCGGACTTGGATTGCTGGCTGTCGGGACAGGGGGCGCAGCGGCGCCGCAGACCGACCCCGGTGCAGTGCGCCTGATCGAACGCAACGACCTGTTCGGCAATCCGACCAAGACGCAGGCGCGCCTCAGCCCGGACGGCAAATGGCTATCCTGGATCGCTCCGCGCGACGGCGTGCTCAACATCTGGGTCGCGCCGGCATCCGACCCTGGCCAGGCGCGCCCGCTCACTGCCGAGAAGACGCGCCCCATCCGCAGTCATTTCTGGGCGCCCGACAGCTCGCAGATCATGTTCATCAACGACAAGGGTGGCGACGAGAATTTCCTGCTCTACGGCGTGGCGCCCGCCGGGGGCGAGCCCAGGCTGCTCACGCCGTTCGAGAAGACCCGTGTCCAGCTGGTCGGCACCAGCAATCACGTCACCGGCCGCATCCTGCTCGGCATCAACAATCGCGATCCGCGCTGGCACGATGTCTACAGCCTCGATCTCAAGACCGGCAAGCTGACGCTCGTGATGCGGAATGACGGCTATGCCGGCTTCCTGGCCGACGACCAGCTCAATCTGCGCATGGCGAGCAAGCAGCGCGACGACGGCGGCAGCGACTATTTCCGCGTGACCGGCGACAAGATCGAGGCAACGCCGCTGGTGACGATCGGGCTCGATGATTCGCTGACTACCGGCCCCGCCGGCTTCACCGCGGACGGCAAGACGCTCTACTGGACCGATTCGCGCGGGCGCGACACGGCGGCGCTGCTCGCGCAGGACGTCGCCACCGGCAAGATGACGACGATCGCCGAGAGTCCGAAGGCCGATATCGGCGGGGTCATGGCCGATGCCGAGACGGGCCGCGTCCAGGCATATTCGATCGACTATCTCAAGGAAGAATGGACCGCGATCGATCCCGGGATCGGGGCCGATCTCGACTGGCTGCGCAAGCAGTTGAAGGGCGAGCCGATCGTCGCCTCGCGCACGCGTGCCGATGATCGCTGGATCGTCTCGGTCGATCCGGTCGTCGCGCCGAGCACCACCTATCTGTTCGATCGCAAGGCCAGGAAGCTGAGCACGCTCTACGTCTCGCGGCCGCAGCTCGAGGGCGCGCCACTCGTCGCCATGTACCCGGAGGAGATCAAGGCGCGCGATGGGCTTACGCTCGTGTCCTACCTCACGCTCCCGGCCGGTACCGACCCGGATGGCGATGGCAAGCCGAACAAGCCCGTGCCGATGATATTGTTCGTCCATGGCGGCCCCTGGGCGCGCGACGAATATGGGTACAACAGCTATCACCAATGGCTCGCCAATCGCGGCTATGCGGTGCTGTCGGTCAACTATCGCGGCTCGACCGGTTTCGGAAAGAACTTCATAACCGCCGGCAACCTGCAATGGGGCCGCAAGATGCACGACGACCTGCTCGATGCGGTCGGCTGGGCGGTGGCGCGGGGCGTGACCACCCCGGACAAGGTCGCGATCATGGGCGGCTCATACGGCGGCTATGCCACCCTTGCCGGGGTTACCTTCACTCCGACTGCGTTTGCCTGCGGCGTCGATATCGTCGGGCCGTCCAATCTGCAGACCCTGCTCAAGACGATCCCGCCCTATTGGGAGGCCGGCAAGCAGCAATTCTACAAGCGGATGGGAGACCCGACGACCGAGGAGGGACGCAAGCTCCTCGATGCGGCCTCACCGCTCTACAAGGCCGATGCGATCGTCCGCCCGCTGCTGATCGGCCAGGGCGCCAACGATCCGCGGGTCAACAAGGCGGAATCGGACCAGATCGTCGCGGCGATGCGCGCCAAGAACATTCCGGTGACCTATGTCCTGTTCCCCGACGAAGGCCATGGTTTCGCCCGCCCCCAGAACAATATCGCCTTCAATGCGGTGGCCGAGAATTTCCTCGGCAAATGCCTTGGCGGCCGCGCCGAGCCGATCGGCGATTCGATCAAGGCATCGACCGCGCAGGTGCCGGCGGGTGCCGAGTTCGTGAGCGGCCTGGCGGCGAGCCTGCCGGCCCGCTGATGCCGCTGACGGAGGTACCCGGCCTGGCCGGGCGCCTCCGTCCGCTTGCGCACGACACCGATCGATTGAAGCCGGCTCGATGCGGGGCAACCGGAGCGACTGGAAATGGGCGCAACCCAGCCCTTTTCCAATTCTCCCGGCCGTTCATCTCCACCCGGAAGCCCGCGCCCGGGCTTCCATCGTGGCGTCCAGCGGAGCGCCTGCCATCATCTCCTGCGCCGCCGCCATCACGGCCGCGCCGGTGGAGCCTGCCTGGACATAGTCGGTCTTCGCCATGGCACCACCTGCACGGGTCTGGCGCAGTGCCCAGCCTTGCCTGTCATGACATGCGATGCCCTCCACGGCCCGCGAGATGAAGACGCGGCAATAGCTGCCTCCGGCATCGCGGAAGGTCACGGGCACCTGGGTCGCGCCCTGGTCCGCGGCGAGCTTGCCATCGAGCGCGCTGGCCAAAGTACCGGCGGCGTACAATTGGTCGCTCCGGGTTTGCACGACGCCCCTGTCCCGCAGACCATGCCCGATGGCGAGTCCGAGCACGAGCGACGCCGCCGCCGCGCCCCCCAAGCGCATCCATGCGGCAATGCGCGCGACGGGCTTGCGTACCGGAAGCTCGACCAGGTTGCTGCGCAGCATCGCGGCAAGCCGATCGGGAACGGGCTCCTCCGTCACGGGTGCGAAATGGCCGCTCAGCCGGGCACGCAGCGCGCGGTGGCGCGCGACTTCCTCGCCGAGCGCCGGATCCTCGGCAATGGCGCGCTCCACGCGCCTGGCCTCGAGCGGGCCCAGTTCGCCATCGGCATAGGCCATCAGCATCTCGGGATCGATGCTCATGCCGCTTCTCCCAACCGCGCCATCAGCGCCTGTCGCCCGCGCACCAGCCGGGAAGTCAGTGTGCCCATCGGCACGTCGAGGATCTCGGCTGCCTCCTTGTACGCCAGCCCCTCGATCAACACGAGCGCCACCGCCTCGCGCTGCTCATCGGGCAGCATGTGTAGCGCGACGTCGATCTCGCCGAGCGCCACGCGCGCCTCGGCCCCACCATCGGCGCCGACACCGAGCCCTGCATCGGCATCGACGAAAGTCTGCGCGGCGCGGGTGCGGCTGCGGGTGACGTCGATCCAGCTGTTGCGCATGATCCGGTACATCCAACTGTCCATCCGTGTGCCTGGCTGCCATGATGCGCGTGCCAGCAGCGCCTTTTCCAGCGCCACCTGACATAGATCGTCGGCATCGGCGGCGTCACGGGCGAGTGCGCGGGCGAAGCGCCGCAATCGCGGCAGCAGCGCCAGCAGGTTCTCCTCGAAAGCCGCCAAACCCAGTTCCTCTTGTCCGCGGATGAAACGGACGGCGTGCGGCGTTTAATCCACATGATCTTCATTTTGTGCAAGAAGGGCGCGGCAATGCGCGGCATATGGCACTGGACCGGGCTGATTTCGCTGGCGACGGCGCAGCCCGCATGCGCCCAGCTCGCGCCGCCCCTGCCATCGCTACCCCTGCCGGCAAGGCCGGTGCTGAACGAGATCGGGCAGGACCTGGAACGCGTGACCGGCAATGTGGCGCGGCAGCTCGAGGATGTCCGGCGCGCCGCCGCGGCCAAGCTGGTTCGCGAACATCCCGACCACATCGCGCTCGACCCTGAGGGCTTTCCCGCGCGCGCTGGGGAAGTGATCGTCGACGATCCAGACGACGCGCTGATCGCGAGGGCTACGGCCAAGGGTTATGCGGTGATCGCGCGCGATGAGGTGCTCGGCGTCGGCTTCGTGCGCCTCTCGGCGCCGCGCGGGCGCTCGCTGGGGCAAGCGATCCGTGAGCTTCGCAAGCTTGGCGGGCATGAGGTGAGTGCCGATCAGCTCCACGCGCCGAGCGGAGCGGTCCCGGGGCATGCGGCTCCAGTCAATGCCGGCAATGGGCCGCTGGTCGGCGTGATCGACGGCGGCGCGGCCGGTGCCGCTCTCACATCCGGCTTCGCCGCCGGCGCGCCGCGGGCCAATGATCACGGGACCGCCGTCGCTTCGCTGATAGCGGGTGCCGGCCTGGTGCGCGGTGGCCTGCCCGGCGCGCGGATCGCTTCAGCCGATGTCTATGGCAGCGATCCCGCCGGCGGCAACGCAACCGCCATCGCGCGGGCGATCGGCTGGATGGTCCAGAACCGGGTGAGCGTGGTCACGATCAGCCTGGTCGGTCCGCCCAATCCCGTGCTCGGGCGGGTGATCGCGGCAGCACAGGCACGCGGAACGGTGATCGTTTCGGCGGTCGGCAATAACGGCCCGGCAGCGCCACCAGCCTATCCGGCATCCTATGCCGGCGTGGTCGCGGTGACCGGCATCGACGGACGCGGTCGTGCGCTGATCGAGGCCGGGCGCGCGGGCCATCTCGACTATGCCGCTCCCGGTGCCGACATGCTGGCGATGGGAGCGAGTGGGCGCACCATGCGCGTGCGCGGCACCTCCTTTGCCGCCCCCTTCGCCGCAGCGACGATCGCACGCTTCTATCCGGCACCGGATTCCGCGGGCCTGCGGGCGGCAATGGCCAAGGTCGATGCCCAAGCGCGCGACGCCGGATCGCGCGGTACGGACAAGCTCTATGGCCGCGGGGTGCTGTGCGAGGCATGTCGGACGCCTGTGCAATGAACTGATTTCATTTTGGAAAGTTACCGATCCCGAATTTTTTCGGCGCGCCGGGATTAAACGCGATCGGGCCACCGTTCTCCCAATGCCAATGGATTTTGGGAGAATGGAAATGATCAAGCTTCTCGGCACCAGCGCTTTCCTCGCCCTCGCGCTCGCGGCGGTTCCGGCTTCGGCGCAGATTCTCGGCGGCGGTGGCGGCTTGGGCGGCGGCCTCGGCGGCAATATCGGCGGTTCGGGCACGGGCACGCTCGGCAGCATGATCGACGGTTCGACGCGTCGCCTGCCGACCGCCAGCGACACCACCGGCAGTCTGCGCGGCGCTTCGCACTCGGAGAAGAGCGTCGATGCCCGCAAGGGCCGTGTGAAGGCGTCGAACGAAAGCGCGCTCGATTCGACCGCGGCGAACAGTTCGCATGTCGGTGACCGCACGATCGGCGGCAGTGGCTCGGCCTCGGGAAGCGCGGGCGGCAGCGCCGATGCCCAACTGATCGGCACCGATGCGGTGCGCGGCACGGCGAGCAATGCGCTCGGCCGCACTCGGGAAACCGTTTCGAACGTCCGAGACCGGGCCGGCACCGCAACCGATCGCGCCCGTGATACCGCCGGCAACACTGTCTCGCGGGCCCGTAATGCGGTGCCGAGCACCGATGGCGTCTCGGCAGCCGCCACGGGCGCCGCCAATGGCGCGGGCTCCCTCGGCAACGGCACGCTCACGCTGGCGGGATCGGCTGCGGCCAATGGCAGCGGCGCCTTCCCGGTCTCGGCCGGCATGCCGGTCACCGATGCCAAGGGCAAGCTGATCGGCACCGTCCAGTCGGTCCGCGCCGCCGCGGGTGGTAGGATCGAGCAGGTGCTGGTCAAGGTGAAGGATAGGACCGCCACGCTGCCCGCCGCAAACTTCACCGGCTCCGGCAACGCCCTGATCTCGATCATGGGCAAGGGCGAGATCAACAAGACTGCGGAGTAAAGGGCACGGGCGGTCCATCCGGACAGCAGCATCGTCCATGTCCACGGCGCGTCCGGCACCCACCGGGCGCGCCGCACGCCGGATGAACGAACGGTCGCTATCCCGAGGTGTGGACGAACGTGCAGGCGCCCTCGTGACTCTTATCTTCGCAGGCGACAAGGACGAAGCCGAGCGGCGCGCCAAGCGCCTCGACAAAGCCTATCCGGTCCTCAAGGATCCGCAGAAACGCCGTGCCGATGACGCGACGCTCGGACCCGCTGCGCCAAGCCCTCGTCCGCCGCCGCCGCCGGTACTTCCCGTTCCCGTTCACCGACAGAGGCGGCGAAACTTCCCTTCGCCGACTGTCGCCGGGGCTCGAGGATGGACCTCAACATCGCCCCGGCTTTCCGGAGCAGAAGCTGCGCGTCCTGGCTGAAGCGTTCGCGATGTCCAACCCAAGCGCGATCATACATCTCGTCGATCATGGCGGCCTCCTGGCTTTGAAGCGAGTGGGAGGGAGATGCGGATCTTTGGCGAGAGCTTCCAACAAAAGGATCGACTCGCCTTATCAAGAAGCTTTATCAAGCGGCATGCGACGGCTACCACCGCTTCCTGCAGTCCGAGCGTTTGAAGCGGTTGCGCGCAACGGCACCTTCACGGCGGCGGCGGCGGAATTGGGGATGACCCAGGCCGCCATCAGCTATCAGATCAAGATACTCGAGGAGCGGGTCGGCGAGCCGCTTTTCTTCCGGCGGGGAAGGCGCGCCGAACTGACTGCCGGCGGTGCCCGCGTCGCAGCGCGGTTGGCGACCGCTTTCGATGAGATAGAGATGGCGTTCGACGAGCTGACCGGCGAGAGCGAAACGGTGCTGCGCATCGCCACGACCGCGAGCATCGCGAACAACTGGCTTGCGCGAAACATCGGAGCCTTTCACGCCGCGCATCCGGATATCGAGATCGAGCTGGAAGTCAGCAGCGCGGTGATCGACTTCGCGGAATCCCGCATCGATGTCGCCATACGAACCGGCCGCGGGGACTGGCCGGCCCTGAAGGCCGATCATCTGGCGACGGTGTTTTTCACTCCGATGTGCAGTCCGGCGCTAGTCGCGGGGCGCACTCTACCGCTGGACGCGCGGGAAGCGCGGGAGATGCAACGGATCAGCCCGCAGGATCGATGGTGGCCGATATGGTTCCGGAGCGCCGGGATGGAGGACATGAACGATTCCAGGCGCGGCGGAATTCGCATGGACTCGCAGGCAAGCGAAGGCCAGGCGGCGATCGCGGGGCATGGTCTTGCGCTGATGACCCCGATGCTCTGGCGCTCGGAGCTCGCGAGCGGCCTCCTCGTGCGTCCCTTCGCCCAGGTGGCCGATGAAGGCACCGCCTATTGGTTCGTCTATGCCGAAAACCAGAGGCGCAGCCGCAAGGTCGCCCGATTCCGCGATTGGGTCGTTCCGGCGTTTCGCGCCGCAGCCGCTTCTATCCAGTTGGGGCAGGCCGATCACAAGCCGGGACGCATTGCATAGCCGCTGCCGGTCCGAGCGACCGTCTTATCCGGATCGGACGTCGCGTATGCCGTAGCGGGGCGGGCGCCGCGGCAAGACCTGCCCGCACGGGAAGCGGGCGTGCCCCGCCATTCCCGCGCCATCGGCTGGCCATGGCTAGCCGGGCTTTCCCAGGCCGGCCGGCCTTTCTCGATGCGTGTGGCCCCGGCTTCGCGGCCGGAAACCCTGTGTTTCCATTCCGGACCCCGGGGCGGGGGTGCGATCGTTCCGCGCGAAGCCCATGTCGGTGCGTGTGATCCGGGCACGGGCCCCGGATTGGAGATCGGGGATTTCGCATGAAGAAGATCGGCTTTCTCTCGTTCGGACATTGGTCGAACGCGCCCTATTCGGCGACTCGCTCGGCCTCCGACGTGCTGCTCCAGTCGATCGATCTCGCCGTCGCGGCCGAGCAGCTCGGTGCGGATGGGGCCTATTTCCGGGTGCATCATTTCGCCCGGCAGCTGGCTTCGCCCTTTCCGCTGCTCTCAGCGGTGGGCGCGAAGACCAGCCGGATCGAGATCGGTACCGGCGTCATCGACATGCGCTATGAGAATCCCTTCTACATGGCCGAGGATGCCGGCGCGGCCGACCTGATCAGCGGCGGACGATTGCAGCTCGGCATCAGCCGGGGATCGCCCGAGCAGGTCGTCGAGGGCTGGCGTCATTTCGGCTATGCGCCGGCCGAGGGCGAAGGCGATGCCGATATGGGCCGCCGCCATGCCCAGGTCTTTCTCGATCTGCTGAAGGGCGAGGGCTTTGCGCGGCCAAATCCCCGGCCGATGTTCCCCAATCCGCCCGGTCTGCTCCGGCTCGAGCCGCATTCCGAGGGGCTCCGCAAGCGCATCTGGTGGGGGTCGGCGTCCGACGCGACCGCGGTCTGGGCCGCGCAGCAGGGCATGAACCTGCAGAGCTCGACCCTGAAGGCGGACGAGAGCGGCGAGCCTTTCCATGTCCAGCAGGCGCGGCAGATCCGGCTGTACCGCGAGGCATGGCAACGAGCCGGGCATGGCTGGCAGCCGCGCGTCTCGGTGTCGCGCTCGATCTTCGCGTTGATGAACGATCGGGATCGCGACTATTTCGGCCGCGGCGACGACAGCGACCAGATCGGCGAGATCGACAATATGCGCGCGGTATTCGGGCGTTCCTATGCGGCCGAGCCGGACAAGCTGATCGAGCAGCTACGCGCGGACGAGGCGATCGCCGAGGCGGATACGCTGCTGCTGACGGTGCCGAACCAGCTGGGAGTGGACTATAACGCCCATGTCCTGGAGGCGCTCCTCACCCATGTCGCGCCGTCGTTGGGCTGGCGCTGAGCGCGTCGGACGGGCGGGGCGGCATAACGGCGTCAGGCGGCGATGTAGCGTTCCAGGAATTGCTGGTGCGCCGGCATCCGCGCCACCGCGCCGGCGATGCCCGACCTGAGTTCGCCCAGCGCGCTCCGCAATTCGCCGTCGACGATCATCCGGCCCATGTGATGATGGCGCGCCGGCACCAGCCGCTGGCCAAGCATCACCTGCACCCAGCTGTCGATCCGGAAGAGATCGTCCGAAGCCTGCCACGCGATCGCGCCGTCGCGAAAGGCGGCGATCCGCTCGGCCAGGCTGTCGGGGATCGCCATCGTCCGGCACCGGTCCCAGAAGCCGCCGTCCGCGCGCTGGTTCAGGTGATAATGGAGGATGATGAAATCGCGGATCCGTTCGATTTCGGTGCGGCCGAGCGCGTTGAAGCGCGCCGCCACGCCATCGCCGATCCCGCCAAAGGGGAAGAGCTGCACCAGGCGGGTTATCGCGATCATGATCAGGTGGATGCTCGTCGATTCGAGCGGCTCGACGAACCCGCTCGCCAGGCCGAGCGCGATCACGTTCCGGTCCCACAGCTTGCGCCGCCGCCCGGCCTTGAAGCGGATGATGCGCGGCTCGATCAGCCGTTCGCCTTCGATCCGGGCATCGAGCAGCGCATGGGCGCCGTCGTCGTCGAGGAAGTCGCTGGCATAGACCAGCCCGTTGCCGATGCGGTGCTGGAGGGGGATGCGCCATTGCCAGCCGGCCCGGTGGGCGGCGGCGCGGGTATAGGGGAGCGCGGGCCCCGTCGATGCGGTCTGCACCGCGATCGCGCTGTCGGTGGGGAGCCAATGGCCCCATTCCTCATAGCCTGCGTGCAGCGTCTGCTCGATCAGCAGGCCGCGGAAACCCGTGCAGTCGAGGAAGAGATCGCCCTCGATCCGCGCGCCCGAAGCCAGGCGCAGCGCCGTGACGAAGCCGGTCTCCGGATGCTGCTCGACAGCCTCGATCCTGCCCTCGACGCGGCGCACGCCCAGCGGCTCGGCGAAATCGCGCAGGAAGCGCGCATAGAGCCCGGCATCGAGGTGATAGGCATAGTTGATGTGCCCCTGTTCGGGGATGGCGAAGCGGCCGGCCTGCGCCGCCTGCAGCTCCAGGCAATAATCGCCCAGATCACCGCCCCAGCCTTCCGCGCGCGCCTCCAGCCAGAAATGGTGGAAATCGCCCATCCAGGTCGATCTGCCGATCTGGCCGAAGCTGTGGATGTAGCGATCGCCCTCCCGCGCCCAATTCTCGAATGCGATGCCGAGCTTGAAGGTGGAGCGCGTGTCGCGCAGGAAGGCGCGCTCGTCGATCCCGAGCAGCTGGTGGAAGGTGCGGGCGGTGGGGATGGTGCTCTCGCCGACGCCGATGGTGCCGATCTCGTCGCTCTCGATCAGGGTGATCTCGATCAGCGGCCCGAGCAGCTTGGCCAGCGCTGCCGCCGCGATCCAGCCCGCGGTGCCGCCGCCCGCGATCACGACGCGCCGGATCGGTGCCTGGTCCATCCCCATTCCCCTAGCGATTGAGCTTGTTGATCAGCTGCGCCCGCAGCCGCCGTGCCCCGGTCGCGTCGATCGGCGCGAGCGGCCCCCGGGCGTGCGCGGGCAGGTGGGCCGCGGCCTGGCCGGCGGGGCCGAAGACATAATAGTCGAACATGGCCTTCCAGCCGGCTTTCTCGGCGTCCGAGCGGTCGCGCAGGCTCAGCAGGGCGTGGAGCAGCGTGGTCTGGGGCGTATCGAGGAAGCCCGGCGCCTCGTTCCACCAGTAATTGACCAGGATATTGAAGCGCTCCAGCGCCTCGACATGATGCCACCAGAGCGCGGGGTAGAAGAGCAGGTCGCCGGGCTCCAGCTCCGCCACCTGCGCCGCGGCCATGGCCTGGCGGAAGCGGGGATGGCGCTCGAGATCGGGATCGGCGAAGTCGACCATCGAGATCACCTGGCCGCCGGGCGTCGGCTCCAGCGGACCGGGGTAGAGATTGGCGATCTGGCCGGGCGGGAACAGCGTGAAGCGCCGGTGCCCGGCCGCGCAGATTGCCAGGTTGTGCGACATGTCGTGATGCGCATGCGCGGTGGTGCGGTTGCCGATCCAGATGCTGGCGAGCACGCCGTGCGCGAACATCGGATCGTCCAGCGGCAAGTCGTTCGCGGCGCGGAAGCCGGGGAGATGGCGATCGAGATCGGCCGAGCCGATATAGAGGCTCTCGGGGCAGGGCGCGTCGAGGCTTGCCCCGATCCGTGCGAGGAAATCGGCCATGCCGACACGGGCGCCCGCGAAATTGAAGCCGGTGAGGCCAGGATCATAATGGAAGCGGCCCTGGATCTCGGGCGGGCCGGTAAAGCCCACCACCGGCTGGCCGGCATCGAAGCCCTGGAGATAGGCGATCGCCGCCGCATCGGACTCGCGGGCGATGGCGATCAGCGGCCAGTCGCGCGCCACTCCGCGCAGGATCACCGGGGCCTGGCCCGCCAGCAATTCGGCATAGGGAATGGCGCCCGGCGCCACGCCGTCCAGCGCGCGGACCCGGGCCGCGCCGGCCGCTGCCACGTTCATGCGGCGTCTCGCGCGTTCTTGCGGGCGATCAGCCGCGGCATGTTGCCGAGCGACGTGGCGAGCAGGAAGGCGGCGCCGAGATGGCCGGCGCGGTGGAGGCCGCCGAGGTCCGCCGGGCCGAGCGCCTCGAGCCGGTCGGCGGCCAGGACCTCGTGGTCGGAGATCGCATAGCGGCGCTCGTCGTCGAGCATCAGCTGGAGCGTGACCGGCTGGATCAGCCCGAGCGCGTCGAACGCGGCGTACATCGGCCCGGCATCGGCCATGCCGACATGGATCGCCGCGAGCAGGCGGCCGACATGATCGAGCACGGGCGCCTGGCCGCCATGGGGCAGGAAGAGCGGTTCGCCGTCCTCGGCATCGACGCGCGGATCGTCGAGGTCGATCTGGATCACCGGCGCGGCGCCGTCCGCGGTCAGCCCGATCAGGAAGGGACCGCGCTGGAGGCTCAGCGGAACATGGCTGCTCGTCCAGCGATCGCCTTCGAGGAACAGGTTCTCGTCACGGTCGAGCCCGAGCAGGGCGACTGCCTGGAGCCCTTCGGCGGGTTCGCGGCGGAAAAGAATGGGGAAGTCGCGCTGCGCCTCGGCGAATTCGGTGGGGAAGAGGAGCGCCTGGTTCACGGCATGGCCATGGGCGGCGCCGTGGCGGAGCGCGACGCGGAGATCCGCATGGGCGATATTGTCGAGCGCGACCGGTCGGGTCATCGTAACTCCATCCAGCCTGGGCAGGCGAGCATGGCGCAAAGCGCGCCGGGCCTCAACTTGGAGAGAAGGGGCGGCAATCCCCAAACCCCCTCTCCCCGCGAGTGGGGAGAAGGAGATCTTCAGAACTTGAAGCGCGCGCCGAGCAGGAAGCGCCGGTCGAGTTCCTGCGCGTACCAGAGCTCCTTCTTGTCGCGGGCATAGGTCCGCACCGCCGTCTCGGTGAGGTTGATGCCCTCCAGCGTGATCGCGACCTGCGGCGTGATCTCGTAGCTGATCGACGCATCGAGCTGGCCGAACGGCGCGGTGAACTCGGGGTTGCGCGAGCCCTGGCGGTTGATTCCCGAAAGGAACCGGTCGCGCCAGTTATAGGCCACACGGGCCGAGATGCCGTGCTTCTCGTAGATCAGCGTGCCGCTGATCGTGTCCGAAAGGCCGAGCAGCGCGAACTGGTCCTCCGCCGGACTGGCCCCCAGGTTGAACCCGACATCGCCGCGCACCAGCGTATAGGCCGCCGCGATGCCGATGCCCGTGCGCCCGAAAAAATACTGGCCGGCAAGCTCGACGCCGTAGATCTCCGCGTCCTTGTTGTTGATCGGCTGGGTCACCTGGAACTGATAGAGCGGATCGCTGGCGATGCCGTTCAGGTCGTAGGTATTGTTGATCAGCTTGAGATAATCGTCGTCGAGCTGGCGTGTGGTGGCGTTGTAGTGCGCGGCGAATTGCGCGGTGGCGGCGGCGACCGATCCGGTGGCCTGGATCAGCGCGGACATCACGAACAGATTGCCGTCGCTGGTATCGGCGCCCAGGCCGCCCAGCGCCGTCCTGGCCTGGCCGGAGCGGCTGCCCGCCGCGCCCGAGCTGGGGTCCCGGAGGCCGAACAGCGTCGAGTTGAACTGGCCATTGCCGATGAAGTTGCGCACGCGCTTGTCGAAGAAGGCGATCGACACATAGCTGTCCGGCTTGAAATACCATTCCAGCGAGGCGTCGAAATTGTCCGATTCCAGCGCCTTCAACCGGGCGTTGCCGGTGGTCGCGCCGGGGATGCCGCCATTGAAGGTCGGCCGCGGCGGGCCGCCGACGGTGGTCGAGGTGTAGAGGTTGTTGTAGTTCGGCCGGGCGATCGTCTTGCTGTACGACAGGCGGCCGATCAGGTTCTTGGCGAACTCGACCTGGAAATCGACCTGGGGCAGCAGGTTGCTGTAGCTGCCGCCGTCGCTGACGAACTGCGTCTGGTTCGAGATCGACACGGTGAAGTCGTTGTCCGACACCCAGGCGATGCCGGCCGGGATCGCCTCGAGCGAAATGGTGTGCGACTTGGTATGCTCGTAGCGGATGCCGGCGACCAGGCGGGCCGGCGCGCCGCCCAGCTCGCCCTTCCAGGTCAGCTGGCCATAGACTGCCCAGATGTCTTCCGTGACATGGTTGTCCTGCCGGCCGGTGGTGCCCACCGCATTGCCGCGATTGGCATAATAGGGCGAGAGGATCGCATAGAGGTCCGAAGCGACGCCGCGAAAGGCGATCTGCGATTCCGGATCGCCGCCCGGATTGAACTTGTGGAACTTGCACTCGAGGCAGAAGGCCTGGAGCGCGCCCGGCGCCAGCGCCTGCACGTCGCCCGGATTGGTGATGCCCCAGTCGCCCAGCGTCTGCTGGGTGGCGACGAAGGTCTGCCGCATGTCGGTGGTGCGGTAATTGCCGCCGAAGTCGAAACGGCTTTCGCCGCCCAGGTCCCAGCCGAAATCCGCGCGCAACTCCTTCACGCGCTGGCGCTGGGTCGAGCGGAAAGTGCGGCCGACCTGCGAGCCGACATCGTTGACGTCGAGCGGGCCGCTGGCGCCGAACGTGATGTCCTGGCGCGGAATGCCGCCCGAATAGTCGACCGAATGGGCGGCGACGACATTGGCGCCCATGCCGACCAGTGTCGACGAGTTGCCATTGGCATTGTCCGGCGTGCTGGACGAGGTGGAGATATGACCGTCGAGCTTCAGCGAGAAGTTGCTCGCCAGCTCCCATTCGAGGTTGAGGCCGTAATCCTCCAGCTTGCCCTTCTGCGCGCGCGACTGAGCCTCGAAGCCCTCGTCCTTCTGGCCGTTGATCGTCTCGTGTAGATAGGTGGCGGTGGCGACGGTGGGGTTGCCGTCGAAGGTCACCACGTCGAACGGGCGGCTGAACCAGTTGGACAGGTCCGAACGGGTCTCGCGCTGCTTGTTCTGCGCATAGAGCGCGTCCGCGGTGATCGTCAGCGCGTCGGTGGGCCTGAACTGCACCACCGCCTGGCCGTTGATGCGCTCGCGCGTGCCTTCGGCATAATGGTAGCGGCTGTCGTTCGGGATGGCGACCAGCTGGTTGGGGTTCGACGGCGCGTTGTTGACCACGGTGCAGTTCGGCCCGGGCGTCGAGCCGGGGCAGGCGCCGCCCGAGCGGGCGAAGCCGCCGGTCAGGAAAGTGTCGTAGGACACGATGTTCCAGTCGTTCGACGTCGCGGCGATCGAAGTGTAGTTGCGCTTCTGATAGCTGCCGAACAGCATGACGCCGAAGCGCTGGTCGGGATCGCTCCAGCTGAGCACGCCGGAGAATTCGGGCGTCACCTTCGAACCGCAATCGAGGCAGTCGTTGACGCTGGTGTCGTACACTGCCTTTGCGCCGATGCTGCCGTCCAGGCCGCTCTTGCGCTCGTCGAGCGGACGGCGCGAGACGATGTTGATCGTGGCGCCGATGCCGCCCGAGGGGACGGCCGCGCGGCCGGTCTTGTAGACTTCCAGCGTGCGCACGCCCTCGGTGGCGAGGTTGGAGAAGTCGAACGAGCGGCTGGTGCCCTGCGCGCCATCGGCATTCTGGTCGCCGCCGACCACCGACACGGTCGAGGTGGCGAGCTGGCGGCCGTTCAGGGTAACCATGTTGTAGGTCGGGCCGAAGCCGCGCACCGTGACCTGCGAGCCTTCGCCATTGGTGCGGTTGATCGACACGCCGGGGATGCGCTGCAGCGATTCCGCCAGATTGGTATCGGGGAACTTGCCGATGTCCTCCGCAGAGATCGCATCGACGATGCCCGGCGCCTCGCGCTTGATCGCGATCGCGCGCTCCAGGCTGGCACGGATACCGCTAACAACGATTTCCTGGCCATCCTCCGGGCCGCTCTCCGTGGCTTGCGAGCTGACAGCGTTGTCGGCTTGCGCATGGGCAAGGCCGGGCATGGCGAGCCCGGCGGCGACGGCGAATATGGAAACGGAACGCGCAAGTATAGGCATGCGCCTTTGAATAGTCATAACCCCTCCTTCAGCGCGCTCCATGCGGAGTGCGACTTTCTTTTTATTTCGGGTGAGCGAAATGCCTCCCTGATGTTATCGCTATCATCGTGAAGGCTTCTGTCAATTGGGCTGAAATGATTGGAACCGCTTCCAATTGCGGATTGATGCAAACTGTTGCATTACTGCGACAGAATGTGGCGCGGTATCGCCTCCCGACAGTCGGCAAGTTGCGGACCTGCGGGGATTTTCAGTCCGGATCGGTGCCATGGGCGCGCGCCGAGTCGAGCGGGGGCAATGGCCCGCCCGCTCGGCGGGTTGGTTGAGGACTCATATTCCTTCAACCGTCATCCCCGCCTGGGCGGGGATGACGAAATGAGTGCCAAGTATACAGCTAAATCAATAGCTTACATGAATTTACAGTCGGCGGGTTCAGGTGGGGTCCTCGACCTGGTCGAGCCAGGCGCCATAGCCCTGGGCTGCCATTTCCGCGCGCGGCACGAAGCGCAGCGCGGCCGAGTTGATGCAGTAGCGCAGGCCGCCGCGATCATGCGGGCCGTCGTCGAACACATGGCCGAGATGGCTGTCGCCCTGGGCGGAGCGCACTTCGGTGCGGATCATGCCATGGCTGGTGTCGCGCAGCTCGGCGACGTTCGCGATCGGCCGGGTGAAGCTCGGCCAGCCGCAGCCGGACTCATATTTGTCGGTCGAGGCGAACAGCGGCTCGCCCGAGACGATGTCGACATAGATGCCGGGCGCCTTGTTGTGCAGCAGCGCGCCGGTGCCGGGGCGCTCGGTGCCGTTCTGCTGGGTCACGCGATACTGCTCGGCGGAAAGCGCGGCGACGGCCTCGGGAGTCTTGCGATAGTCGGTCATGCGGGATCTCCGTTTCGCCCGCTATGTGGGGATGCCGGCGTGCCAACGCCAAGGGCGCGCGCTATCGTCCGGGCATGGCGAAGAAGAAGCGCATTCTCACCGCGACCATGGCCGATGGCTATGTGAAAACGATCGGGCCGACCGCGGTGCCCTTCACGCATTACTGGCGGATCGTCGCGCATCTCGGCGGCGGCCGGACCGAGGTGTTCTGGGGGCACGTCAAGTCGCTCAAGGAAGCGACGGGCAAGCAGGCCGCGCTGGCCGAGGCGGCGAAGCAGCGCGGCTGGGAGCGCTATGATTTCGAAGTGGTCGCGCTGGTCGAATCCTGAGGCGCGGAGAAGCGCGGGGCAGGGGCTGGCTGGACCACGCCCGCCCGCTCGATAAAGGCGCCGCGCGCGACATTGTGCGGATGCGTGGGGGCTTCCGCCATCGCGAGCACGGGGGCGAAGCAGGCATCGGTGCCTTCCAGCAGCGCGCACCATGCGTCGCGCGTCCGGGTGCGGAAGATCGCGGCGAGCCGGTCCTTCAGCACCGGCCATGCGGCGGGATCCATCTGCGCGTCGAAGTCGGGATCGTCGGCCAGGCCAGTCGCGGCGCGTAGCTGGGCGTAGAATTGCGGCTCGATCGCTCCGATCGCGACATATTTGCCGTCGGCGGTCTCGTAGCTGTCGTAGAAATGCGCGCCGCCGTCGAGGATGTTCACGCCGCGCGCGTCGCGCCAGCCGAGCGTCTCGCGAAAGCCCCAGACCATCGACATCAGCAGCGCCGCGCCTTCGCTCATCGCGCAGTCGATCACCGTCCCGCGTCCGCCGGTCCTGGCCTGGAGCAGCCCCGCCGCCATGGCGAAGGCGAGCAGCATGCCGCCGCCGCCGAAATCGCCGACGGCATTCACCGGCGGAGTCGGCTTGCCACCCGCGCGGCCAAAGGCGTGGAGCGCGCCGGCCAGGGCGATATAGTTGATGTCATGCCCGGCGGCCCGGGCGAGCGGGCCGGTCTGCCCCCAGCCGGTCATCCGGCCGTAGACCAGGCGCGGATTGAGAATGTGGAGCTCGGCCGGCCCGAGGCCCAGCCGCTCCATCACGCCGGGGCGGAAGCCTTCGATCAGCCCGTCCGCGCCTGCCGCCAGGGCGCGGACGTGCGCGGCGCCGCCGGACGATTTGAGATCGGCTTCCACCGGCACGCGCCCGCGCAGCAGCGGATCACGCGGATCGGGCGGGGCGCCCGGCCGATGGACATAGAGCACTTCCGCGCCGTGATCGGCCAGCATCATCCCGCAAAAGGGCGTTGGGCCGATCGCGGCGAGTTCGACGATCCGGATGCCGGCAAGGGGCCCCATGATTTCTTCGCTCCTCTGTCTGCTATTTGTCACCCCGGCCCCGTGCCAGGGTAACGGAGTAGGCGGGGCTACCGCGGCGCCATGCGGATGCCGCCGTCGAGGCGGACATGCTCGCCGTTGAAATAGCCGGTCTCGATCATGCAGAGCGCGAGCTGCGCATATTCCTCCGGCCGGCCGAGCCGCTTGGGGAAGGGGACCGAGGCGGCGAGCGCCTCCTTCACGTTCGGCGGCGCGGCGGCGAGCAGCGGCGTGTCGAAGATGCCGGGCAGGATCGTGTTCACTCGGATGCCCTCGCCCATCAGGTCGCGCGCGATCGGCAGCGTCATGCCGACCACGCCGCCCTTCGACGCCGAATAGGCCGCCTGGCCGACCTGCCCGTCCTCGGCGGCGACGCTGGCGGTGTTGACGATCGCGCCGCGCTCGCCGTCTTCCAGGGGATCGAGCGCCAGCATGCCCGCCGCCGCCTTGGCGATGCAGCGAAAGGTGCCGACCAGGTTGATCTGGATCACCCAGTTGAACGCCTCGAGCGGGAAGTGCCGGATCGTGCCGTCTTCCTTCGCGCGGCTGGCGGTCTTCACGGCATTGCCGGTGCCGGCGCAATTGACCAGGACCCGCTCCTGGCCATGCGCGGCGCGCGCCCGGGCGAAGCCGGCGTCGACGCTGTCGTCCGAGGTGACGTTCACTTCGCAGAACAGGCCGCCGATCTCCGCCGCGACCGCTTCGCCCTTTTCCTTCTGCAGGTCGAAGATCGCCACCTTCACGCCCCGGGCCGCGAGCGCCCGCGCGGTCGCGGCGCCGAGGCCGGAGGCGCCGCCGGTCACCACCGCGGCGATGCTGTCGTCGAGCTTCATCCTCTCCTCCCTTCGCTTGTCACAGACGCTCGACGATGGTGACGTTGGCGATGCCGCCGCCCTCGCACATCGTCTGCAGGCCGTAGCGCTTGCCCCGTTTGCGGAGCGCATGGACCAGCGTCGCCATCAGCTTGGTGCCCGAGGCGCCGAGCGGGTGGCCCAATGCGATCGCGCCGCCATTGACGTTGAGCCGCTCGGGATCAGCGCCCGTATGCCGCAGCCAGGCGAGCGGGACCGAGGCAAAGGCCTCGTTGACTTCGAACAGGTCGATCTCGTCGATGGTCATGCCCGCGCGGCGCAGCGCCCGGTCGGTGGCGAACAGCGGCTCCTCGAGCATGATCACCGGATCGCCCGCGGTGACGGTGAGGTTGTGGATGCGGGCGAGCGGGGTCAGGCCATGCGCCTTGAGCGCCGCCTCCGAGACGATCAGCACGGCGCTGGCGCCGTCGCAGATCTGGCTGGCATTGGCCGCGCTGATCACGCCGCCCTCGGCGAGCAGCTTGACCGATCCGATGCTCTCGGCAGTCGCGTCGAAGCGGATGCCCTCGTCGCGGGCGTGGATCGCCGGCCCCTCCGGCGTCTCGATCGCCAGCGGCACGATCTCGGCCTCGAAATCGCCGCGCTCGGTCGCGGCGGCGGCGCGGCGATGGCTCGCCAGCGCATAGGCGTCGAGCTCGGCGCGGCCGAGGCCGTGCTTGCGGGCCATCATCTCGGCGCCCATGAACTGGCTGAACTGCACGCCCGGATAGCGCGCCTCCTGGCGCGGCGATTTGGGTCCGCCGAGCCCGGCCTGGGCGAAGAGCGCGACGGTGGCGCCCATCGGCACCCGCGTCATGCTCTCCACGCCGGCCGCGATCACCACGTCCTGCGTGCCCGAGAGCACGGCCTGGGCGGCGAACTGGATCGCCTGTTGCGAGCTGCCGCACTGGCGATCGATCGTCACCGCGGGCACGCTCTCGGGCAGGCGCGAGGCGAGCACGGCGCCCCGGCCGACCTGGAAGCCCTGCTCGCCGCCCTGGCCGACACAGCCCATGATGACGTCCTCGATCGCGGCGGGATCGATGCCGCTGCGCGCGACGATGGCGTCGAGCATTTCGGCCGCCATGTCCGCCGGGTGCCATCCGGCGAGCTTGCCGCCGCGCCGCCCCCCGGCGGTTCGCACGGCATCGACGATATAGGCGGTGGCTGCCCCCATGATCCTGCTCCCGTTCTTTTCCGAATCGGCGTTATCGGCCGAGGGTAGCGCGATATGCGATCGTCGCGCAGCCACTGCGCGACGATCGCGCCATCCGGATGGGCGCGGCACATAGCTATTCCGTGCATCGCGATGATTTCGCGGAAAAAAGCCTTAACGCCCGGTTCGGCGCGTTTCTGCAAAACGACGGAAAGGCATGATCGCCACAGATATGGAAACGGACGCGCAACCAACTGTCATCCGTGCGTGATAATCCAGATGGGGCGGCGCCGGTCCGCTCCCGAAATGCGAGGTGGAATGGCCCGGATCATCTATGTCGAGGGCGACGCGCAGGTCGGGGCCGAGGTGCAGCAGGCGCTGCGCGAGGCGGGGCACCTGGTGGGCCTGATCGATCACGGCATGCTCGCCTTCGACACGATCGCCTTCAACCGGCCCGATCTGGTGATCCTCGACCAGTCGCTGCCGGATGGGCAGGGCCTCGACATAGTGCGGGCGCTGCGGCGGCTGCCGGCGCTTTGCCGCACGCCGATCCTGATGCTGTCGGCCGGGGGCGGCGAGGCGGAAATGGACGAGGCGATGGCCGCGGGGGCCAATGCCTGTCTGGTGAAGCCGTTCGCGCCCGAGTTGCTGGTGCGGCGCGTGGCCGAAATGCTGGATGACGCGAGCCTGCAGGACGAAGCGGGCGCTTAGGGTTGGGGACTCACATTATCCAGCGGCATCCCCGCCTTGGCGGGGACAATGGAAGTATTTTCAAATGCTTGCTTGGGTTTTCAACCTTGGCTTGGGTGTTGTTCGGCCGGCCCCCGCGGAGGACACGGGGCGACCCGCTCATGCCCCTCTCCCTTCCGGAGAGGATTGCAGACGGCGTAACCAATGCGGCCCGGCCTTCCGCGCCGTCGCAGCATGTCCTCAGGCGCGGACGAACAGGTTCTTGAGCCAGAGCGGCCCGGTGCGGGCGGCGTCGCGCCAATCGCCGTCGTCCTCGGCCGTATCGGCGGTGTAGCCTCGGGGGTCGAACAGCTTCACCCGCGCGCCGCGATAGGCGGCGGTGTTGCGCGTCACCAGGGTGAGGCCGTGCTCGAGCGCAGTCGCGGCGAACAGCGCATCGCGAGTCTCGGCGAGCGCGAGCTGGCCGCGGCGGCGGGCGATCGCGGCGTCGAGCGGCAGGACATGCCCTTCGAAGGCGGGGACGAGCTGCGCATCGATCCAGCCGCGCAGCACCGTGCCCGCCGCCTTGTCGCGCCGTGCCGCCTCGGTGGCGGCGACTTCCAGCTCCACCAGCGAGATCGCCGAGAGGAACAGCCGCTCACGTGCCACACCCGTGGCCCAGGCGGTGAGCCCGGCCTCGGCTCCGCCCGCCCGCGCCTTGCGCAGCTCGAAGACGATCGGCGTGTCGAGCAGGAACATCACCAGCGCTCCGGTGGCGCGAGCGCGGCGTCGGAAGCGCCGGCGGGCAGGGCGAGCAAGTCGACGATGCTCTCGCGCTCGCCGTTCAGCCGGCGGAACAGGTCGATGCTCATCAGCACATGGGTGGGGCGCCCGCGATCGGTGACGAACACCGGCTCGGCCCGGGCGAATCGCTTGGCCGCGCTGACGTCCTGGTTGAATTCGCGGCTGGTGATCACCTTCATTTCGTGCCTACGTACCTATATTGTCTGCGTTGTCATGTAGGTACGTTACTACTATGTGCGCTCCTTGCAACACAAAGCGCGGCCGGGGCGGAAAAATAAGGGGGTGCGGCGATTTGCAGTTGCGTGCAGGCTTTGCCGCGCGCTCCCTTCCCCAAGGCCGCGCGACGGGCGGGCAACGCACCGCGCCGGGAATTGGGGGGAGGTTACCATGCTCGATCTGCTGAACAGTGCCTGGCACGCATTGACCGATGTGCTCAGCCCGCACGGGCCCGCGGTGAACGCCGCGAAGAGCTATGCGCCGGGCGACTACAGCATCCATTTCTTCCTGCAGCTGGCCATCATCATCCTGGCCTGCCGCGTGGTCGGCTGGCTTGGCCAGAAGCTGCTCAAGCAGCCCCAGGTGGTGGGCGAGATGATTGCCGGCGTGGTGCTCGGCCCGTCGCTGTTCGGCCTGTTCTTCCCCGATCTCCAGCTCGCGATCTTCCCCAAGGAGACGCGCAACGTGCTCTATACCGGCGCGCAGCTGGGCGTCGGCCTCTACATGTTCATGGTCGGCCTGACGCTGCGGCTCGACCATTTCCAGTCCAAGGCGAAGAGCGCCGCCGGCGTCTCCGCCGCGGGCATCGTCGCGCCGTTCCTGCTCGCCGCGCTGATCACTCCGTTCCTGCTCACCGTGCCCGGCCTGTTCACGCCCGGCATCAGCCAGGCGAACGCCACGCTGTTCATGGGCGCCTGCATCGCGCTCACCGCCTTCCCGATGCTCGCGCGCATCATCAACGAGCGCGGCCTAGCCAATTCCTCGCTCGGCACGCTCTCGCTCACCGCCGGCGCGTTCGACGACGCGGCGTCCTGGTGTGTCCTCGCCGTGGTGCTCGCCACTTTCGGGGCCGGGCCGGGCGTGGCGGTGCTCGCGATCGGGGGCGCCGTGCTCTACACTGCGTTCATGCTCCTGTTCGGGCGCAAGCTGCTCGCTCCGCTCGGCCGCATCGTCGAGGCGAAGGGCGAGATGAGCACCGCGATGCTCGCCGTCACCATGATGCTGTTCTGCACCTCTGCCTTCATCATGGACGCGATCGGCATCCATGCGATCTTCGGCGGCTTCCTGATGGGCGTGTGCATGCCGCGCGGCCTGTTCGTCGAAGAGCTGAAGCGCAAGGTCGAGCCGCTCGCCGTCGTGCTGCTGCTGCCGATGTTCTTCACCTATTCGGGCCTCAACACCCGGATGGACATGGTCAACTCGGTCGAGCTGCTGCTGATCGCGCTGGGCGTGCTCGCGGTGTCGGTCCTTGCCAAGTTCGGTGCCTGCTGGGCCGCCGCCCGCCTCGCCGGCGAGGACAATCGCACTGCCCTCGGCATCGGCGCGCTGATGAACTCGCGCGGGCTGATGGAGCTGATCATCATCAATATCGGCCTGCAAAAGGGCATCATCGGCCCCACGCTGTTCTCGATGCTGGTGCTGATGGCAATCGTCACCACCGTGATGGCCACGCCCCTGTTCGAAGCGGTCTATGGCCGCAAGGCCCGCGAGAGCGGCGAGCTGGAAGCGCTCGACCCGAAGCTCGCGGCCGCCGCCTGAGGTCCTCCTCCCCGTCCCGCAACACCCCTGCGGGACGGGACTTTCCGAAGGAAGCATGATGAGACGAGCGCTTCTGTGCGCCACGGGGCTGCTCGCCGCCGGTGCCGCGCATGCCCAGGACGTGAAGCTGACGCCCACCGCCGAGGTGCGGCTGCGCTACGAGCATGTCGGCCAGGACGGGCTGCCGAGGGACGCCGATGCGGTGACGCTGCGCGTCCGCCCGGGCCTGGCCGCCAGCTGGCGGGGCTGGTCGGCGCTGGTGGAGGGCGAGGGCGTGGTCGCGCTCGCGGGCGGCTATAATGACGGCACCAACGGCAGGACGCGCTATCCGCTGGTCGTCGATCCGGAGAATATCGAGCTCAACCGCGCGCAGCTTCGCTATGCCGGCAACGACGGGCTGGCCGTTACCGCCGGCCGGCAGCGGCTGAACTTCGTCGACGATCGTTTCGTCGGCAACGCCCCCTGGCGCCAGAGCGAGCAGACCTTCGACGCGGTGCGCGTCCAATATGGCAAGCCGCTCGGGCTCAATCTCGACCTTGCCTATAGCTGGGACGTGCGCACGATAAACGGCCGCAACGGCACGGGCGCGCGGCCGGTGTCGGTTGGCGGCGACAATGTCTTCGCGGTGATCGGCTATGGCACCGGGGCCGGCACGCTGAGCGGCTTCGCCTATCTGGTCGACCAGGACCTGGCGGCGCTGCAGGGCTATCGCCTGTCGAGCCAGACCTATGGCCTGCGCTTCGCCGGCCGGCAGGCTTTGGGCAAGGACGTCTCGCTCGGCTATGTCGCCAGCTGGGCGCGGCAGAGCGACTGGCATCGCAACCCCAATCGCTATGCCGCGGATTATTGGCTGGGCGAGCTGAACCTGACCGCGAAGGCGCTGAGCCTGACCGCGGGCCATGAGGTGCTGGGCGCGGACCAGGGCGTGGCGCTGACCAGCGTGCAGACGCCGCTGGCATCCTATTTCAAGTTCAACGGCTGGGCGGGCAAGTTCGGTACCACGCCGCCGGGCGGCCTGCGCGACCTCTATGGGACGGTGAGCTATGGCTGGAAGAAGGTGGGGCCGCTCGACGCGATCAACCTGGGCGCCACCTGGCACCGGTTCGGGAGCGACCGGCTCGGCCAGCATTATGGCGACGAGCTCGACCTGATCGCCGGAGTGAAGCGCGGCCATTACGCGCTCTCGGCCTGCTATGCGCATTACAAGGCGGACAGGTTCGCGACGGATACCGACAAGTTCTGGCTCCAGCTGGACTGGGCGCTGTAGAAATTCTCGGGCTCGAATTCCCTTCCGGGGAGGGGGAGGGACCGATCAGCCGTTGATCGCGCGGATCAGCTCGCGGTGCGTCGGCAGGTCCTCGGTCGCGCGCTCGGAAAAGGCGCGGATGCGTGCGAACAGCCTCTCCGCCGCCTCGACATTGGGAAAGTCGCCACGCCCGCCCGACAGGTCGGTGCGATAGTCCATTCCGTAGAGAATGTACTGATAGTTGAAGAAGGCGAAGCTCTCGAGGTCGAGCAGGAAGTCGAAGCGCCCCGGCGGGCGGTGGCGCCACTGGCGCAGCAGCTCCTGCAGCCCCTCCGGGATCGAGGCCGGATCGGCATTGTCGCGCCAGAAGGGCTCCTCGCGCCGGCTCAGGCAATAATGCAGCTTGAGAAAGGCGATGATCCGCTCGTAGCGCCCGACGATCAGCTCGTTGAAGCGCCGGGCCGGCGCGTCCACGGGGCCGTTGTGCGGGAACAGCTCGGCGATCATCCCCACCGCCGCCTCGATCAGCACCACCCCGGTCGATTCCAGCGGCTCGAGAAAGCCGCCCGACAGCCCGACCGCGACGCAGTTCTTCACCCATTGCGCCTCGCGATAGCCGGGCTCGAACGGGATGATGCGCGCCTGATAGTCGCCATGCCCGACATAGGCGCGCAGCACCCGTGCCGCTTCGTCGTCGGGCATGTGGGCGGAGGAATAGACGGTGCCGATGCCGCGCGCGCCTTCAAGCCCGATGTCCCAGGTCCAGCCCGCCTCATGGGCTGCGGCGATGGTGAAGCTCTCGATCGGGGCGTCGGGCTCGGCATAGGGGATCTTGCAGGCGAGCGCCCGGTCGGTGAACAAGATGTCGCGCACCGACTTGAAGCGAGCGCCCAGCGCCTTGCCGATCAGCTCGGCGCGGAAGCCCGAACAGTCGACATAGAGATCCGCCTCCAGCGCGCCCTGCTCGCGAGTGACGATGCGGGCGATCGCGCCGTCCTCGCCCAGCTCGACATCGGTGAGCAATCCGCTGAGGTGGCGCACGCCCAGTTCCTCGGCGCGCTCCCGCAGGATGCGGGCGAGCCGGACGGCATCGAAATGATAGGCATAGTTGAGCGGGCCGGAGAATTCGCCCTCGCCCTGTTTCTTGGGCGCGCGGCGGCTCTCGGCGACGCGGTTCTGGATCGTTACGGCCTGCGCGAAGGGCGGGCGCGTCGCTTCGTCCTGGAGCAGCCAATAGGGCACCAGGCTGGTCCCCTCGGTGTAGAAGGGGGCTTCGAACGGATGGAGATAATGGTGGCGGGTGCCGTCGGGCAACGGCGCGTGCAGCCAGTCGTTGAAGCGGATGCCCTGCTTGAACGTGGCCGAGGTGGCGCGGATGAAGCGCGTCTCGTCGATGCCGAGGAACTTCAGCGTCGACCGGATGGTGGGGAAAGTGCCCTCGCCCACGCCGATGATGCCGAGCTCGGGCGATTCGAGCAGGGTGATCTCGATCTGGGCCTGGTCGGCGAGATCGAGGAAACGCGCGAGATAGGCGGCCGCAAGCCACCCCGCGGTGCCCCCGCCGACGATCAGGATACGCCTCTTGCCCATGCGGTGCGGAGCTTAGCCTTGGGGTAGGGGAAGGGCCAGCGCCTCATTCGTCATCCTTGGATCGCTTCAACCCTCCTCCTCCGGGGGAAGAATGAAAGGAGCCGCACCGGATTGCTTCCCGGCCCCGACCTGCTCCATTCCGGATTCGAAGCCCCAGGGAGGATCGCCCCATGAAGCTCGACGACAATGCCGCGAGCCGCATCCGCGACCGGATGCTGGACGCCGTCGACCTCGCCGCGACCTTCGTCCTGGCGACGGAATGCGCGTTGACCGCGGTCCGGGCGGATTTCGATCTGTTCGGCATATTGGTGCTGTCCTTTGTCGGTTCGGTCGGCGGCGCGGTCATCCGCGACCTGCTGCTTGGCGAGCATCCCCCCGCGCCGTTCCGCGACTGGCGCTATGCGGCGCTGGCGCTGGCGGCGACGTCCGCCGTCATCGTCGCGTCGCTCCTCCTCGGCCGGATCGCGAACTTCACGCCGCCGCTCCTCGTCGACATTTTCGAAGGCGGCGGCCTCGCGCTCGCCGCGGTAGCCGGTGCCCGCAAATGCCTGGACTACAGGCTCAACAGCGCCTCGGTCGTGATCATCGCCACGGTCAATGGATGCGGCGGCGGCATGGTGCGCGATGTGCTGATCGCGCGGGTCCCAAGGGTCCTGCACGAGGATTTCTACGCCACCGCCGCGATTGCCGGCGCGACGTTGCTCGTCCTGCTGGTCCGGCGGTTCGGGGTCCGCCCGGACCTGGCGGGAGCGATCGGCGGCCTCGCCATCTTCGCGCTGCGCACCGCCGCGCTCCTCGGCGCATGGCGGCTGCCGCATCTGCGCTAGGGCGCGCCAATGCTTCCCCTGAACCGTTATCGCGGCTTTCGCCGGGATGACGATTGCCTACAGCGCCCGGAACCGGAAATCCCGGAACTTCGCCGCGCCCGCGCCCGCCGAATAGAGCCCCGGCCGCAGCATCAGGAAGCCGCCGCGCACATTGTGGTGATAGCCGGATACTTCCATTCCCCGGTCGAAGCGCTTCCATGTCCTGCCGCCATCGCCCGAGAGGTGGAAGGAGACGATGTGCTGCCGGTTGGTCACCCGCATGTGCAGCCGCCGGCCATAGGGGTTGGCCGGCCGCCCGCGCTCCATGCCGTACTGGTGCGTCACGAAGCGCTTCTCGTCGAAGCCGAGCCCGCAATAGAGCTTCTCGTCATAGAAAAGCACCAGCCCCGCCGTGCCGCCCGGCGCGATCTCGATGTCGCATTCGAACGCGTATCCGGTGTCGCCGGCGATCAGCAGCAGCGGCGACGAATCCACCGGCGCCTTGCCCGATGCCTGGAGCAGCAGCGCGCCGGCTTCGATGCGCGCGCGCTCCGCTTCTCCCGGACCCGGCTTGAAGAAATTCCACTTGCGCCCGAGCGCCAGCGGGCCGGAGAAATCGTCCGACAGCGCCTGGCCATGCGGCACCCGCGCACCGCCGCCGGGCTTGCGGATCGGTTTCGACAGGTCGCCGCCGGTCATCCGGAACCAGCCGTCCGCCGTCCATTCGACGGGATCGAGCAGCGCCTGGCGCCCCAGCGTCCAATAGCCGTTCTCGAAGCCGTGATAGACCGACCACCAGCTGCCGTCCGGAGCCTCGACCAGCGAGGCATGGCCGCGCGACCACCAGGCCTCGTCGTCGCGGACGGTGCGGACGAGCGGGTTGGCGGGGCATTGCTCCCAGGGCCCGTGAATCGAGCGTGCGCGCGCCGCGATCACCATGTGCCCGGTCGGCGGCCCGGCGGTGCCGCCCACCGCGGTGATCATGTAGAACCAGCCCTTGTGGCGGTGGATCTTCGGTCCCTCGGGCGAGAAGCTCTCGACGTCCCATTCCTCGGGATAGTGCCAGGGGTCGTAGACATGCTCGACCTTGCCGATGGTGGACAGCCCGTCCTCCGCAAGCCGCACTCGGTCGCCGCCCGACAGGAACAGCCAGCGCGAGCCGTCCTCGCCCACGGCGTGGCAGGGATCGATATGATCGTGCAGGCCCAGGTCGATCGGCTCGCTCCACGGACCGTCGATATGGTCGGCCCAGATCACGAAGATCGAGTTGGGGCTGGCCTTTACCGGGATGTAGAGGAAGTAGCGGCCCGCATGCTTCTCCAGGCTCACTGCCCAGACCGCGCCGATGTTCTTCGTGAGCGCCGCGCCGCGCGGCTGCCAGTTCACCAGGTCGCGGCTGTGCCAGATGGTCAGGCCGGGATAGGAATCGAAGCTCGAGAAGGTCATGTAATAGTCCGCCCCGTCCTTCAGGATGGCGGGGTCGGGATGGTCGCCGGCGAGGAGCGGGTTGAGGAAGCGCCCGTCGCCCAGGTCGCAGACGCGCTGGTTGTCGAAGCCGCGCTTCCAGTCGGGGGGCGTGGCATCCGGGAGCATCGGGTTCGGTGCGGCCTCCGCCGTGCCCGGCCGCAGCAGCGCCGCCGCGCCTCCTGCCAGAGCCGCTCCAAATGCCGCGCGCCGACTGATGTCCATACCGTGCCTCTCCTTTTCCAAAACTTATGACACCGATGTCATCCGGAAGGAAGAGGCCGTATCGGCGCTGAAGCCGCCGCCTTTGGTGTCCGTTGTGTCCACTTTGGCGGGAAGTCGAATATTTCCTATTCTTGTTGGAAATGCCGTGGCTACAAACGTCCCACGTTTGGGGGGAGCGGACGCGGATGCGGCAGACCACGCTATCGGTGGCACTCGAGGTGAAGCCGGAGAGCTTCGACCATCTGTCGGGCCTGCTCGACGCGTTGCGCGACCGGCGCAGCCAGGATCCGTCGGGGGGGCAGGGCCCCTATGCCGATTTCCTGACGACGGTGCCGGCGGTGCATTTTCTGTCGCTCAGCGTGTTCCCGGGCTTCGACTATGACCCGCTCTTCGTGATCGAGGCCAATTTCGACGGCGCGCCCGGTCCCTTCTGGGCGCAGCTGGAAGCCGCGATCGGGCCCGATCTCCGGAGCTTCCTGCGCTGCTGCAAGTGCCCGCTCGATCATACCGGCCCGTTGTTCGACGCCGTGACGGCGCCGGACAGCCGGGCGCCGATCGCTCCCTATCTGGAGGCGCGGACGCTCACCCCCACCGTGTTCCACCACGGCAATCGCGGCATGACGCGCGACCGCATCCTTGCCGAGGGCAAGCTGTTCCTCGCCACCCGCGCCGAGCTGGCGAACAGCAATGATGGCGGGCCGAGCCCCTATCGCAAGCTCACGCCCGCGGAGATCCATGCCCGGCTGCGTGCGGCGCTGCTCCCACAGTTCGGCTGGCTCGGCCAGAAAGCGCCGGCGCGCATCCCGCTGGCGCAGAGCATCGGCGACTATGCCCGGCTCGCCCTGTTCGCGCTGGCGCTGGTGTTCGCGCTGTCGATCCCCGGGCTGGTCCTCAAGAGCCAGCTGGCCTGGCCGCATTATCTGCTCCTCTGCGCGGCGCTGTTCGCGCTGTTCACCGGCATGCTCTACCGGATGGGCAAGGCCCTGCCCGGCACGGCGACGCCGACACGGTTCAGCTTTCTCGGCTTCTTCCTGAAGAAGCTGCTGGTGCCGGTGGCGATCGCGGCGGCGGCCTATGTCGTGGTCGCCGCCTTCCTCGCGGCGCCGATCTGGTCGGCGATCGCGCACCGGCCCTTCTGGGCGGCCTGGCGGGACATGGCGATCTGGGCCGGGTGGAGCGCGGGCAGCGTCGCGGTGACGGTGGCGGGCCTGCTCGTCTGGCTGCGCTGGCTCGAGCGGCGCGACGCCTCGCAGGACGCGCCGCCGGTGGATCCCCGGATGCTGCGCGAGATGGCGCGGCGGGAGGACTGGATTCCGCAGAACCACATGGGCTCGGTGGTGCTGATCAAGCCGGGCGTGCTGCGCACCGTGATCATCCGCCTGGGGCATCGCGGCCTCCACCTGCTGCTGCGCGTGCTGCCCAGGACGCGCCAGGGCTATCTCGGCTCGATGCGGACGATCCATTTCGCGCACTGGGCGCGCGTGAACAACAACAGCCGGCTGATGTTCTTCTCGAACTTCGACCAGACCTGGGAGAGCTATCTCGACGATTTCATCGAGAAGGCGCATGCCGGGCTCACGCTCGCCTGGAGCTGCGGGGTGGGCTTCCCGCCGACGCGCTTCCTGGTGAAGGACGGCGCCAGCCATGGCCGCCAGTTCAAGGAATGGGCGCGCCATTCGATGGCGGTCAGCCGCTTCTGGTATTCGGCCTATAAGGATCTCACCGCGGAGCAGGTGGAGCGGAATTACCGCATCGCCTGCGGCCTGAGGAAGAAGCAGCTCAGCGAGAAGGAGGCCGCGGCGTGGATCAACGACCTGTGAGCGAGGGCGGCCGCACCCCGAGCTGGCATCTCGCCGCGCCGGACAATGCGCAGACCCAGGGGCTGGTGGTGAGCGGCTTCGCCGCGCTGCCCACCGGCCGGGCGCTGTTCCTCGAGTTCGGCTGGAAGGGCGTGAAGAAGAAGGGCGGCGGTGCCTGGCTGGAAGCACTGCGCAAGGTGGCGCGGGTGAGCGACGCCGAAAAGCCCGATCCGCGTGCGGCGGCGATGGGCTTCACCTGGTCGGGGCTGCAGAAGATGGGGCTGAACGCCAATGCGCTCGCCTCGTTCGATCGCCCGTTCAAGGAAGGCATGTTCCAGGAGGACCGCCTGCGGCGGCTGGGCGATCGGCGCGGCGACGCCTGGCAGGGCACGGTGATCCCGGGCGGGCCCAGATGGAGCGGCAACACGCCGCTCGACGGCGCCGCGGTGGACGACGAGGCGCGCGCCTTTGACGACCGGCAGGAGGATCCCGAGCAGCGGGTGAAGACGCCGCTGACCGTCCATGCGCTGCTGCTGCTCTATTGCGAGCATGACGAGGCGGCCGAGGACTGGTGCGAACGCGTGAGCAAGACGCTCGAACCCTTCGAAGTGCGGGTGGTCCATCGCCTGCCGCTCGACCTGCGGCTCGATCCCCAGGGCATCGCCCGCGAGCATTTCGGCTTCGCGGACGGCATCTCGCAGCCGATCCCGTTCGAGGCGGGCACGGTCGTCTATCGGGACGGCGGCGACGTGCCGAAGGATTATTGGAACGGCGTGCCGCTGGGCGAAGTGCTGATGGGTCATCGCAACGGGCACAACGAGATCGCGCAGGGTCCGGTGGTCGCGGACGGGATCGGCGACACCGCCGGGCTGCCGCCGCATCCCAAGGGCGTGGGCTTTCGCGACCTGGGGCGCAACGGCAGCTACATGGTGGTGCGCGAGCTCAAGCAGGACGTCTACGCCTTTTGGGAATCGATGCGCGCCGCCGCCCGGCACATCCGCGAGCGTGATCCCGAGGGGTCGGCGCACGTCACCACCACCTGGCTCGCCGAGCGGGTGGTGGGGCGCGACACGCATGGCAATCTGCTCTGTCCGCTGGGCGGGACGATCCCGGTGGCGGACAATGACTTCGGCTTCTGGGATCGCGATCCTCACGGCATGGGCTGCCCGCTGGGCAGCCATGTCCGCCGCGCCAATCCCCGTGACGGCCTGGCGCCGACCGAGGCGGACAAGCAGACCCTGCTCGACGCGGCGAACAATCACCGCATCCTCCGCCGGGGCCGCAAATATGGCAAGACGATCAGCGTGCCGCCGACGCCCGACGACGTCGACCGCGGGCTGCTGTTCATTTGCCTGAATACCGACATCACGCGCCAGTTCGAGTTCGTGCAGCAGACCTGGGTGCTCAATCCGAACTTCGCGACGCTGTATGACGAGACCGATCCGCTGATCGGCCCCAAGGGCACGATGACGATCCCCGAGGATCCGCTGCGGCGGATCATCGATGTCGAAACCTTCGTGCAGATGGCGGGCGGGGAATATTTCTTCCTGCCGAGCATGCCGGCGCTCGACTATCTGGGGGCGCTGTGAACGCGCTCGTCTCGCGCGCGGTGCTGCGCCCCGGCAAGAAAGGGATCGCGCGCTGGATCGAGGGGCGGGTGTTCGCGCTCATGCCCTATGCCTTCGCTTTCCTGCGGCGCTGGAAGCCGGTGGCGAAGCTTGGCGGCATGGTGCTGACCTCGCGGCATGACGATGTGCGCGAGGTGTTCGCCACCGATCCGGTGTTCGGCGTGCCCTATGCGCCCAAGCTCGACGTGATCATGGGCGGCGAGCCCTTCTTCCTGGGCATGGCGGACACGCCGCTCTACCGCCGCGATACCGATGCGATGCGCACCGTGGTGCGCCCCGGCGACCTGCCCGGGCTGGCGCAGAAGGCGGAGGCGATGGCCGAGGCGATCGTCGCGGCGGCGCCGGGGCGGCTCGAAGTGGTGGATACGCTGGTCCGGCGCGTGACCTTCAGCGTGCTCGGCGATTATTTCGGCGTGCCCGATCCGGCCGGGGGCGATCTGCGGGTGTGGGGCACGCGGCTGTTCGAGTTCCAGTTCGCCGATCCCAAGGGCGATCCGGCGCTGCGCGCGGATGTCGAGCAGATCGCCCCGGCGCTGCGCGCGCATATCGACAAGGAGATCGTCCGGCGGAAGGCGGCGCCGGGCAAGGACGATGTGCTGTCCCGCTGTCTCGCCCAGCAGAAGCGCGGCGTGCCGGGCTTTTCCGATGTGGAGATCCGCACCAATCTGATGGGCTTCATCGTCGGCGGGCCGCCCCAGCCGCCGATGGTCGTGCCGCAGGCGATGGAGCAGCTGCTGCGCCGGCCGAAGGAGCTGGCGGCGGCGCAGGCGGCGGCGCGGGCCGGGGACGATGATTTGCTCTGGGGCTATGTCCAGGAGGCGATGCGCTTCGATCCGCTCGCGCCGGGGCTGCCGCGCATCGTGCTGGCCGATGGCGTGATCGCGCGCGGCACGGCCCATGAGACTGTGGTGAAGGCGGGCGACACGGTGCTCGCCGCCTTTGCCTCCGCGATGATGGATCCGCGCCGGCTGACCGATCCCGCCCGTTTCGATCCGCATCGCCCGGCGAGCGACTATATTCACTTCGGCTATGATCTGCACCAGTGCTTCGGCCGCCACATCAACCGCGCGACGCTGCACCTCATGCTCAAGCCCTTGTTGAGGCGCCCCAATCTTCGAAGGGCGCCGGGCGGGGCGGGGCGGCTGGCGAAGAACGGGGCGTTCGCGGAGTCGCTGACCCTCGTGTTCGACTGAGGCTGGGGGGGCGGCGGCTTCCCTTCCGGCATCCCCGTTGGCGCCGGGATGCCGATTGCAGGGCTGCGCCGCAGAGACTGAGGCTCAGCGCCGCGGCGACGGGCCGCCGCGATAGCCGCCCTGGCGCTCGAGCATCCAGCCGGGATATTCCGCCGGCAGCTTGCTCACCGCATCGAGCCGGGCAAGCTCGTCGGGCGTGAATTCCACGTCCACCGCGGCGAGATTGTCGGCCAGTTGCTCGGGCCGCTTGGCGCCGATGATGACGCTGGAGACTGCGCTTTGATGGAGCAGCCAGGCCAGCGCCAGCTGGGCAACCGAGCGACCCTTGGCTTCGGCCAGTTCGCGCAGCACGTCGACCACGTCATAGCCGCGCGCCTTGTCCACCGGCGGGAAGTCGAAGCCGGCGCGCCGGCCGTCGCCGTCGCCGTCGCGCGTATATTTCCCCGACAGGAAGCCGCCGGCGAGCGGGCTCCACACCATCAGGCCGACGCCTTCGGATTCGAGCATCGGGATCACTTCGCGCTCCACGTCGCGCCCGGCGATCGTGTAATAGGCCTGGAGCGAGGCGATCGGGGCATAGTCCCGCGCCGCCGCGATGCCGACCGCCTTCATCACTTGCCAGGCCGCCCAGTTGGAGAGGCCGATGTACCGCACCGTCCCGCGCCGCACGAGGCTGTCGAGCGCCTGGAGCGTCTCCTCGATCGGCGTCGCCGCGTCGAAGCCGTGGATCTGGTAGAGATCGATATGGCCGGTGCCGAGCCGCTCGAGGCTCTTCTCGACCTGGGCCAGGATATGGCCGCGCGACGCGCCAGCGCCGTTCGGGCCCGCGTGCATGCGGCCGACCACCTTGGTGGCGACCACCACCTCGTCGCGCGCCACGCCCAGGTTCCTGAGCGCCTGGCCGAGTATCCGCTCCGAACGTCCCTCGGCATAGATGTTCGCCGTGTCGAAGAAATTGATGCCGGCATCCAGCGCGGCCTTGACCAGCCCGTCGGCTTCTTCCTGCTGCAACTGGCCGATCCGGCCCCATATGCCCTCGTCGCCGCCGAAGGTCATGGTGCCGAGGCAGAGTTCCGAGACGATCAGGCCGGTGCGGCCGAGCCGGTTGTAGCGCATGGGATACCCCTGGGAGCGAGAGGGAGAGGCTCCGCAGATGTGGTCCGGGAGCCGCCGCCGCAATGCCCGGCGCGGCGAAAATCGGACTGAGTCGGGCGCTGGCAACGGTGTCAAAAAACTCATACAATATGGTGCGATGCGGTAATTCCCTTGCGTTGATCCGATAAGTGATTGTTCTCGCGCCGATCTAGGTCGATGCAAATGTATGAGTTGACAGCATCGCAGGCGCGGCATAGCCAAATGTGACCGCTAACATCGCGATCCGCGCGATTGGCTCAATGGCCCGGGAAGAGGCCTTCACAGGAGGGGAATATGCACGCTCGAGTTGCGCCTCGTTTCACTGCGCGTCGTCTAGGAATGATCGGCGCCGCGTTGCTCGCCGGCACGGCCTGGCCCGCGCTTGCCCAGACCCAGTCCGGCGACACGCCCGCCGCCGCCGCCCAGGACCAGAGCGTCCCGGAAACGGAGCAGTCGATCGTCGTCACCGGATATCGCGCCTCGCTGCAGAGCTCGACCAACGCGAAGAAGAACTCGGTGGGCTTCACCGATTCGATCTTCGCCGAGGACATCGGCAAATTCCCCGACACCAACATCGCCGAGAGCTTCAACCGCATTCCCGGCGTGACCATCGCCCGCGAAGTGACGGGCGAGGGCCTCAATGTCACCATCCGCGGCCTCGGCACCAATTTCACCCGCGTGCTGCTGAACGGCGCGCCGGTGGCGGTCGCCTCGACCGGCCGGACCGACTCGCAGAACACCAACCGCGAAGTCGATCTCGACATGTTTCCGACCGAGCTGTTCACGTCGCTGACGGTGAACAAGAGCGGCATCGCCGACCAGGTGGAAGGCGGCGCCGCCGGCACGGTCAACATGCGCAGCGCGCGGCCGTTCGACCGCTCGGGCACGCGCATCACTTATGGCGCGCAGCTGACCAAGAACACCAATTCGAAGGATTGGGGCTATCGCGGCTCGCTGCTGGGCAGCACCACGATGGGCGATTTCGGCATCCTGCTCGGCGTTGCCGGCGTGCACAACAAGGTGCGCACCACCGGCTTCGAGACGATCGGCTGGACCAACCCGAACCTGTCCGCCGCCCAGTGCGGCGCGACCAGCGGCTGCAATCCCACCGGCGGCGGCAACTGGACGATCCCGGGGACGGTGCCGGCCAATTCGGGCGCGGGCCTGCCCACCGGTGCCACGATCGACCAGGCGTTCCTGCTCGCGCGCAATCCGGGGGCGACGATCTCGCAGATCGACAACGGCATCATCCCGCGCCTCGGCCGCAGGATGTTCGAGGAAGGCACCAAGGACCGCATCAACGCGATCGCCAGCCTGGAATATAAGGGCGAGCGTTTCCATGCCTATGTCGACGGCATGTTCGGCTGGAAGGACAACCAGCTCGAGCGCGTCGACATGAACTGGGTCGGACGGAACGGCGCCGCGATCCCGCTCAACACGCAATATGACCGTTCGGACTGCACCCAGGGCTGCGTGGTCACCAAGGGCACCTATGCCAACGCCCAATGGTTCCTCGAATATCGCCCCTTCATCGAGAAGACCAAGTTCTGGGGCGTCAATCCCGGGCTCGAATGGGAGATCGCCGACAAGCTGAAGTTCGACCTGCAGGGCAATTACACCTGGTCCAGCTTCCACCGCGAATCGCCGAGCGTGGTGGTGCTCAGCGCTCCCAATTCGGGCGTGGTGGTGAACTATGACAACAGCAGCGGCGACGTGCCCACGATCTCGACGAACATCGACTTGAACAATCCCGCCAACTTCGCCTGGCCGGGCGGGCGCGTGAACATCCAGGACGAGAAGCGCCAGACCGAAACCAAGGGCGTTCGCGGCAACCTGACCTGGGGTGACAATGCGTTCAACCTCAAGGTCGGTGCCGCCTATGACGACACCTCGCGGCGCATCAACGCCTATGACAACAGCCAGGCCTGGCAGAATGCGGTGTGCGGCAATCGCCCCAGCGTGTTCCTGCCCTCGCCCAATACCCAGCCGCCGTGCAACGGCCTGGTCCAACCCGGCGCGGCGCCGGCGGGCTATCCCACCTATCCGGCCTATGGCACCGGCTATTCCTCCGGCGCGAGCGGCGGGGTGACCTATGGCGGCTCGCTGATCTCGAATTCGCAGCTTGCCGGGCTGTTGCGCCCGACATCGGCGGGCTTCGTCACGGTGGACTGGAACGCGTTCAAGGCGGCATCCAACTATGACGCCTTCCACAATGCCGCGCCCGAGGCGGGCTCGTCGAACACCGGCGCCAGCGGCGGCTATGTCCGCGAGAAGGTGATCGGCGCCTATGCCGAAGTGAATGGCGATCTGCAGCTGGGCGACAATCACCTCAACTACAATGCCGGCGTCCGCTATGTGCATACCGATCAGACGATCGGCGGCCGCGTCTCGATCTCGGATCCGCGCAACTCGCAGGACCCGGACGGCCCCGGCCCGCTGCCCGCGGCCTGCCCCGGCACCGGCAATCCGCGCGACGGCAGCTGCTATCCGAACATCACCAATTTCGTCTACACCGATACGAGCTACACGAACTGGCTACCCTCGGTCAGCGGGGCCTTCCATATCGGCGATGCGGCGGTGGTCCGCGCCGCGGCATCGCGGACGATGACCCGGCCCAACCCGAACACGATGCTGCCGGGTCTCAACTTCTCGAGCCCCTCGGCCGATGTCGGCTCGGTCGGCAATCCGTCGCTCCAGCCCTATCTCTCGACCAATATCGATCTGGGCTTCGAATATTATACCGGCAAGGAAGGCTATGTCGGCTTCACGGCCTTCCGCAAGGCAGTGACCGGCTTCACCACCACCGGCACGGTGACGGTGCCCTTCTCGGCACTGGGCGCGTATGGCGTCACCTTCGACACGCTGACGCCCACCCAGCAGGCAGCGATCAATTCGCGCGGCGGCCCGACCAGCGCCACGGTGGTGCTGAACCAGCAGGTGAATGCGACCGGCACGCTCAAGGTCAACGGCCTTGAAGTGAACTGGGTGCAGCCGCTCGACTTCCTGCTCGGCAAGATCGGGCTGAACGGGTTCGGGTTCAACGCGAACCTGACGCTGATCGACCAGACCGGCTCGGGCGCCGCCCCGGCGGTCGCGGTGGGGGTGTCGCCGGTGACCTACAATATCACCGGCTATTATGAGCGGGGCGGCATCAACATCCGCGTGTCGACCACCTTCCAGCGTGGCTCGGTCTCGTCGGACGCGAACCAGAACGGCATCGCGCTCGCCCGGCTCTATTCGAACGACTATCAGCAATACGACATGTCGGCGAGCCTCGACTTCGCCAAGGTGCTCGACCTGAAATGGGCGCCGGAGCTGACGCTCGACGTGATCAACCTCACCAAGGAGAAGCAGCGCAGCTACTTCCAGTTCAGCAATGCTGCCTTCACGCTCTACGATCCGGGCCGCCAGGTCATGGTCGGGCTGCGGGGCCGGTTCTAGGGCCTCACGGCAAAGGGGGAGTGGCGGCCGGCCTTTCACCGGCCGCCACTGCCGAACCATCGTTCAGGGGATGGCGGGCCGCCTGCGGGTGGCCCCTTTTTTGTCCCGCGGAACCGGGTTAACGGGCGCCATGACTGAGCTGAGACTGATCGCGGGCATCGAGCTGGGCGGCACCAAATGCGTGGCGTTGCTGGCGACCGGGCCGGACGATGTGCGCGACCGGGTGACCGTGCCCACCACCGATCCGCAGGCGACGCTGGCGGCGATCGAGGGGGTGCTCGATCGCTGGACCTTCGACGCGATCGGCGTGGCGAGCTTCGGGCCGGTGGGGCTAGATCCGGCGCGTGCCGATTACGGCGCGATCACCGCGACGACCAAGCCCGGGTGGAGCGGCACCGACCTGATCGGCCGCCTGACGGCGCGCTACGGCAAGCCGACCGGTTTCCAGACCGACGTCAACGGCGCCGCGCTCGCCGAGGGGCGCTGGGGGGCGGCCCAGGGCATGGCAGCGCATGCCTATATCACCATCGGCACCGGCGTGGGGGTGGGCCTGGTGACCGGCGGCAGGCCGGTGATGGGCTGGGCGCATGGCGAGGCGGGGCATATGCGCCTGCCGCGCGCGCCGGGCGATACCTATCCGGGCTGGTGCCGCTTCCATGGCGATTGCCTGGAAGGGCTGATCGCCGGACCGGCGCTTGCCGAGCGCTTCGGCATGCCCGGCGACCAGTTGCCCGACGATGCGCCCGCATGGGATCTGTTCGTCCACGACCTGGCCGGCATGCTCCACAATCTCGTCGTCACCGCCGCGCCCGAGCGAATCGCGATCGGTGGCGGGGTGACGGCCGCGCGGCCCTATCTGTTCCCGAAACTGCGCGCGCGGCTGGTCGAGAGCCTGGGCGGCTATGGCGCGCTGGCCGAATGGGCGGAGGATATCGAGACGCGGCTGGGGACGCCGGGGCTGGGCACGATGGCCGGGCCGCTGGGGGCGATCGCAGTGGGGCTGGAGACCAGTTAGGGGATCGTCGCGGCTCCGGCACTCCGAATGCCGATGCCGCCCAGGCCTCCTGAAGTGGAGGGGCTTGGGAGGCCCTCAAATCACTTCCATGTCCGAATTATAATGGTGCCAGGCCAGCACCGCCGCGGCGCCGCGATGGGGGCGCCAGGCTTCGGCGATTTCCCGCGTCAGCTTCTCGCTCGGCCGTTCGGGATGGCCCATGATCCGGCCGACCTCGATCTGCACCGCCAGGTCTCCGGCGGGCCAGATATCGGGGCGCCCCTCGGCGAACAGCAGGTAGATCTCGGCGGACCAGCGGCCGATGCCCTTGATCCGGACGAGCTGGGCGATGGCTTCCTCGTCGTCCTCGGCCAGGTGCGCGAAGTCGAGCCGGCCGCTGGCCACTTCCTCGGCCAGGCTGCGCGCATAGGCGATCTTCTGGCGCGAGAGGCCGGCGGCGCGCAGCTCCTCGTCGCTGGCACGGGCGATGCTGCCGGGATCGGTGAGCGCCCCCAGCTGCGCCGCCATCTTGTTCCAGATCGATTGCGCGGCGGCAACGCTCACCTGTTGGCCCACGATCGTGCGCAGCAGCGTCTCGTAGCCGCGGTCGCGGATGCGGGGCGGGGGATAGCCCACCCGCCCGATCGCGGCGGCGATCAGCGGCTCGCGCTCCGCCAGCGCATCGAGCGACGCCTTGAGCTGGTCGGCGGTCAGGCCCATGCGCGCCTGCCTTGCGAAGCGCCGTTTTCGGCGGCATGGACGGGGCCGGAACAGGAGAATCTCATGCCCAAGCTTATCGTCGTGACCAGGAGTGGTGAAGAGCGCGAGGTCATGGGGGAAGCGGGCCTGAGCGTGATGGAAGTGATCCGCGAGAACGGCTTTGACGAGCTGCTCGCGCTGTGCGGCGGCTGCTGCTCCTGCGCGACCTGCCATGTGCATGTCGATCCGGAATTTGCGGCCAGACTGCCGAAGATGAGCATGGACGAGGATGATCTGCTCGACAGCGCGGGCGACCGTGACGCGACTTCGCGGCTGTCGTGCCAGATCCCGTTCGGACCCGAGCTGGACGGGTTGCGCGTGCGGATCGCCGAAGAGGATTGAGCGGGCGGGGCTTTCCGCACTTTTTCGTCGTCATCCCCGCGCGGGCGGGGATGACGGAAAGGATTGCTTGCCCGGGGCTACCCGCGCACCGTCACCGCATAGAGCGCGATCGCTGCCGCGTTCGACACGTTCAGGCTCTCGACCTTGTCCGAGATCGGCAGCTTCGCGAGTTCGTCGCAATGCGCCTCGGTGTTCTGGCGCATGCCCTCGCCCTCCGCGCCGAGCACCAGGGCGATCCTGCGCTGATCGCCCATCACCTCGGCCAGCGTGCCCTTGGCATGGCCGGTCAGCCCGATGCGCCAATAGCCCGCCTCGGCGATCTCCTCGAGCGCGCGGGCCAGGTTCACCACGCGGCACCAGGGCACCGCCTCCAGCGTGCCGGCGGCCGAGCGGGCGAGCGTGCCCGTCTCCGACGGGGCATGCCGGTCCTGCGTGACGATGCCGAGCGCGTCGAACGCCGCGGCCGAGCGCAGGATCGCGCCGACATTGTGCGGATCGGTCACCTGGTCGAGCACGAGCAGCGGGCGATTGTCGCCGGCGCCCTGGGCGAGCAGGTCGCCCAGCCACATCTCTTCCAACGGATCGACTTCGGCGACCAGGCCCTGATGCGGCGCGTCGTTCGGCACCAGCCGGCCGAGATCGGCGGCATTGGCGAACGTGATCGGAATCGTCGACGGAATGTCGAGCCCGGCCAGCGCTTCGTGCGTGCCCCAGAGCTTGCGTACCACGCGCTCGGGATTGTCGAGTGCCGCCAGCACCGCGTGCCGCCCGTAGAAACGGGGGCGGTTCGACGATGCCTGGCTCGGCCGGTGTCCACGCTTGGCCATTACTTCGCTCCCGGCGCCGGGTAGAATTCGTCCAATGTCTTGGGCTGGGTCGCCAGCGGCACGCGCGGCAGCGGATCGGGTGTGTTGGCCGCGTTGATCAGGAAAGCGGCGAGGATGATCGCGCCCTGGCGCATGTCCTCGGGCTTCAGGTGATCGAAGGTGTCGACATCGGTGTGGTGGACCGTCGAGGCATAGTCGAGCGGATCCTGGATGAACTGGAACGCCGGGATGCCCACCACGTCGAAGAACACGTGATCCGTGCTGTCGGTGAGGGCGGTCGCCACCTTGGTGGCCCCGAACGAGCTGAACGGCGCCAGCCAGTCGCGGAAGATCGGCACCACCGCGGTGTTGCCCTGGGTATAGATGCCGCGGATCTTGCCCGAGCCGTTGTCTAGGTTGAAATAGGCGGCGAGCTTCGCATGGTCCGGGCCCGGCTTGATCGGGTAGGACTTGCCCCAGGCCGCGTAGCGGGCGGGGCCGCTCAGCGTCGGGTCGATCGTGCGGGTGGCGATATGGTCCTCGATATAGGCCATCGAGCCGAGCAGGCCCTGCTCCTCGCCCGACCACAGCACGAAGCGGATCGAGCGCTTCGTCTTGACGCCCAGGGTCTTGATGATGCGCGCGGCCTCCATCACCATCGATACGCCAGCGGCATTGTCCGCCGCGCCATCGCCCATCGCCCAGCTGTCCATATGTGCGCCGGCCATCACATAGCCCGCCTTGGCATCGGTGCCGGGAATGTCGGCCATGATGTTGTAGGCCTTGGTGTCGCTGTCGTCATAAGTGACGTCGCTGTTCAGCTCGAGGCTGGGCGTTGCGCCCATCTTGGCCAGGCGGACGAGGCGGCGATAATCCTCGGCGGCGATCTCGAAGCCGGGGAGCGGCGGCGTGGCGCCGACCCGGAACTGGCTGTTCTGGCCATGGACCAGCTTGCCGTTGCGCGTCGACATGGTCGCGTATGCAATTGCGCCCTCGGCCTTCAGAAAGGCATCGCGCTTGGCGAGGAAAATCTGGCGCGAGGGGCCGCGCGGCCGGCGCGTGGCGGCGGAAGGGCCGCCCGGCAGCTCGAACGTGTCGGCCTTGTCGAGATCGGCGTCTCCATAGCGGCGGAAGTCCGGAACGGTCGCGTCGGCAATGTCCGTCGGCTCCGTTATCAGCACGATCTTGCCCTTGAGCTTGCCCTTGTACTGGTCGAGCGCGGCTTCGTCGGCCATCGGGGCGAGCACCACCTGGCCGGTGATCGGGCCGCCCGTGCCGGGCGTCCAGGCGAGCGGCGCGGCGATCAGGGTGAGCGGGCGCGGGGCGACCATCTTCACGCTGGCGTTCCTGGCGGACCAGCCGCGGCCGAACTCGAAACCTTCCTTGTGGACATTGACCAGGCCCCATTCGCGGAACTTGGCCTGGGTCCAGTCCTCGGCCTGGCGCATGCCGGGCGAATTGGTGAGGCGGCCGCCGATCACGTCGGTGAGGTACTGGGCGATACGCATCACTTCGCTGTGACGGGTGCCCTGGTCGACGATCTGGTCGACCGGCGCGCTCGGGCCCTCCGGGCCCTTGGCGGTGGCGAGCGGTATCGTGGCGGTCGCGGCGAGCAGCGCGGCGATGGCGAAGGAAAGTCGGCGCATTGGGGCCCCCTGCATGGAAACGGCGGACGCTATGCCGCACAAAGGTTGCGCGCAAGGCGTTGACAGGGACGCGGGGCTTCGGCAATGGGCCCCCTCTCGCCGAACGGCGCCATGGACAGGTGGCCGAGTGGTTAAAGGCAGCAGACTGTAAATCTGCCCGTGCAAGCGTACGCTGGTTCGAATCCAGCCCTGTCCACCACCGCCCCCTAAGGGCCCGGCCCCGAGGGCCCTTCGCAGAACAGGGAAATGGCCCGGGAGAGCAGGCTCCCCCGGGCGGTCAGGCTTGCAGATCCTCGGTTTCGGTAACCTGCCCGGCATCGGCGAATCCGGGCTGGCAGGTGTCGGCCTCACCCTGTGCGAGCGCGACTTCTTCCGCATCCTCTTCGGTGATGCCGTGGACATGCGTCTCGTGGACGTGTCGTATCATCGTCGCCAGCTGGCGGAACGAACCCATTTCTGCGACCCCTCGCTTGGCTCTAATTGCAAGGGTCATAACTTAACTTTGGGTTCGAGGTTGCGGGAAATAAATCCTTAACGCGGCGCGAATCACCTTTCCTGGCCGAGCACCGCGGCAACGAGCTGGCGGAAGGCATCGGCGCGATGGCTCATCGCGTGCTTGGCCGCGGGCTCCATCTCGCCAAAGCTCTGCGCATGGCCGGCGGGCACGAACATCGGGTCATAGCCGAAGCCCTGATCGCCGCGCGGCGGCCAGACGAGGGTGCCGTCGACCCGACCCTCGAACCATTCGACATGCCCGTCGGGCCAGGCAAGGGCGAGGGCGCAGACGAAATGCGCATCGCGGCTGGTCTCGGGCGGCAGCGCCGCGAGCCGCTCCTCCACTAGCCGCATCGCGAAGCCGAAGTCCTTGCTCTCCCCCGCCCAGCGCGCGGAGAAGATGCCGGGCTCGTTGTTCAGTGCCTCGACGCACAGCCCCGAATCATCGGCGAGCGCGGGCAGGCCCGACAGGTCCGCCGCCTGCAGCGCCTTGAGCTCGGCATTGGCGACGAAAGTGGTGCCGGTCTCCTCGGGCTCGGGCAGGTCCAGCTCGGCCGCCGAGACCGGCTCGATCCCATAGGGGCCCAGCAGCTCACGGATCTCGCGCACCTTGCCGGCATTGTGGCTGGCGATCACCAGCCTGCCCGGCTTCAGCGCGCGGATGGCCTGGGGGCCGACATCCCTGGAAGTCTCGCCTTCGCCGGTCATCCGATTGCCTTCCGCTGCGCGTCGAAGATCTGGTTGCAGCCGATTCGCGCGAGGCGGAGCAGGCGGAGCAGCCCTTCCTCGTCATAGGTCGCGCCTTCGGCGGTCGCCTGCGCCTCGGCGATGTTGCCGTTGGAGAGCAGGACGAAATTGGCATCGGCATCGGCCGCGCTGTCCTCGTCATAATCGAGGTCGAGCACCGGGGCGCCCTTGTAGATGCCGCAGGAGACCGCGGCGACCTGGGCGGTGATCGGGTCTTCCTTGATCAGGCCCTGGGCCATCAGCTTGTTCACCGCGATGCGCAGCGCCACGAAGGCGCCCGAGATTGCCGCGGTGCGGGTGCCGCCATCGGCCTGGATCACGTCACAATCGAGCGTGATCTGGCGCTCGCCGAGCAGCTTGAGATCCGTCACGGCGCGCAGGCTGCGGCCGATCAGGCGCTGGATCTCCTGCGTGCGGCCGGACTGCTTGCCCTTGGCCGCCTCGCGCTGGCCGCGCGTATGGGTGGCGCGGGGAAGCATGCCATATTCGGCGGTGACCCAGCCTTCGCCCTTGCCCTTAAGCCAGGGCGGCAGCCGCTCCTCGACGCTGGCGGTGACGAGCACGCGCGTGTCGCCGAAGCTGATCAGCACCGAACCCTCGGCATGGCGGGTGAAATGGGGCTCGATCGTGATCGCACGCATTTCGTCGGGGGCGCGGCCGGAAGGGCGCATCTGCTTCAGTCTCCTGCAAGGTTCGCAGCGGCACGTAGACGTAACGGTGGGAACGCGCCAGTCTCGGCGGGTGATCCGTGGAGGAACGGGGAATGCGCAGGCTGTTGATCATGGGACTGGGCACGCTGGGGCTGGCGGGCTGCGTAGCGCCCAGCGGCGGGCCGGGCCGGCCGGTGGCGATCGAAGGCGATTCGATCCGCTACGAGACCGGCGCCTGTTTCGGCCGCTGCCCGATCTACGCCGTCACCGTCCGCCCCGACGGCACCGGCGTGTTTGAGGGCAAGCGCTTCACCGCGGTGACCGGCGAGCGGGCGTTCAGGCTCAGCCGCGCGCAATATGATGCCTTCGCCGCCAGGCTGGCGCCATACCGGCCGGAGAGCGGGCAGGTCCGCTACGCGCCGGGCGAGAAGAATTGCGAGCCGGCGGCGACCGACATGCCCAGCGTCGACGTCACCTGGACCCGTGCGATCGGCGACAGCCAGGGGCTCTATTTCTATTATGGCTGCCGGGCGGATAGGAACCGCGCGCTCGGCCAGGCGCTGGGCGAGGCGGTGGAGGCATTGCCGATCCAGGCGCTGATCGGCGAGCGGCCTTGAAGCCGGGGGGCGGCTGCCCCTAGATCGGGAACATGACCACCCCGCCGATCCGTGAGCTGACCGACCGCGCCCGCGACGTGTTCCGCATGGTGGTCGAGTCCTATATCGACACCGGCGCGCCGGTCGGCTCGCGCACGATCGCGCAGATCTCGGGGCTAAATCTTTCGCCCGCCTCGATCCGCAACGTGATGCAGGACCTGGAGGAACTGGGCCTGCTCGCGGCGCCGCATACCAGCGCCGGCCGCATGCCCACCGAGACCGGCCTGCGCCTGTTCGTCGACGGCATGATGCAGGCGAGCGAGCCCTCGGTGGAGGAGCGCGCCGCGATCGAGCGCAACGCCGCCGAACGCGGGCCGGTGGAAGAGGCGCTGGCCAATACCACCGCCGCGCTTTCCGGCCTGTCGGCCTGTGCGGGGCTCGTGCTGGTGCCCAAGGCCGAGCCGGTGCTCCGCCAGTTCGGCTTCGTGCCCCTGAGCCGCGACCGCGCGCTGGCGGTGCTGGTGGGCGAGGACGGCTCGGTCGAGAACCGGGTGGTCGAGCTGCCCGGCATGGACCCGGCGGCGCTGCAGCGCGCGGCGAATTATCTCACCGGCACCTTTGGCGGGCTGACGCTCAGCCAGGCACGGGCCAGGGTGGAGCATGAGCTCGGCCAGCAGCGCGCGGCGCTCGACAGCGCGGCGGCGGCGCTGGTGGCGCGCGGGCTGGCGGTGTGGAGCGAGGATGGCGGCCGCCGTCCGGTGTTGATCGTGCGCGGCCAGGCCCGGCTGATCGACACCGCCGCTACGGAGGATCTCGACAAGGTCAGCCGCCTGCTCGATGAGCTCGAAGGGCAGGAGGAGATCGCCCGCCTGCTCGATTCGGCCCGGGAGGGCGAGGCGACGCGCATCTTCATCGGATCGGAGAACAAGCTGTTCGCCTTGTCCGGCTCTTCGGTGATCGCCAAGCCGGTGCGCGCGCTGGACGGGCGGATGGTCGGCGTGGTGGGGGTGATCGGCCCGACGCGGTTGAACTATGCGCGAGTCGTCCCCATGGTGGATTTCACGGCGGCCACATTGGCCCGATTGCTGACCTGAACAGGGAAATATGACGGAAGAATCGAAGGTGACGGACACGGACGACACGACGCTGCGCGCGGAAACCGTGGAGGCCGCGCCCGTGGCCGAGCAGGACCGGGTGGCTGAGCTCGAGGCGCAACTCGCCGAGGCGAAGTCGGCGGTGATGTATGCCCAGGCGGAGACGCAGAATGTCCGCCGCCGTGCGGAGAAGGAGGCGCAGGACGCCAAGACCTATGCCGCGACCGGCTTCGCGCGCGACGTGCTGTCGGTGGCCGACAATCTCTCGCGCGCGCTTGCCGCGATTCCCGTCGAGCTCAAGGACGACGAGAAGTTCAAGGGGCTGGTGACCGGCCTGGAGGCGACCGGCCGCGAGCTCGATTCGGTCTTTGCGCGCCATGGCATCTCGAAGATCGTCGCGCTGGGCGAGGCGCTCGATCCCAATCGCCACCAGGCGATGATGGAAGTGCCGAGCGCCGAGGCCGAGCCGGGCACGATCGTGCAGGAGATCCAGTCGGGCTATATGATCCGCGACCGGCTGCTCCGCCCGGCACTGGTCGGCGTCGCGAAGAAGGTGGACTGAGCGCGGGGATGCATCCGTAACGGTAGCGATTGTGGGGACGCGTCCTTTACCCTGCGTCCGCACGGCTATATTTTCCCCGCATGTCGAACGAAGATGCGCGCGTCCGCGCCCTGCGCCTGGCCGCCGAGGCCATCGAGATCTGCGACGAAGCGGGGCTCGACATCGCTGCGACCTATCTCCAGCACGGGCACGACCTGATCGCCCAGACGCCGCGCCGGGTGCGGCAGGACCGCTGGATCTGGGGCTTAGATGAGTCCCAGATTCCGCATGCTGACGACCCCGCTGCCGGCAACGACTAGGTGATCGTGGACGACGACGCCTAGCGTCTTGCCTGCCTCGATCAATTGCCGGGTGATGTCGATATCGGCCTTGCTGGGCGTCGCGTCCCCTGACGGGTGATTGTGGACCACGATGATCGCGCCCGCGCCCACCTGAAGGGCGCGGCGGAGGATATCCCGCACATAGAGGGGCGCTTCGTCGAGGCAGCCTTCGCTGACCATCTCGTCGCGGAGCAGGCGGTTCGCCGAGCTGAGATAGAGCACGCGAACCTGTTCGGTGCGCTTGTAGGTCAGGTCCGCGCGCAGATAGGCGACGAGGTCGGCATAGTTGCCGACGATCTCGCGATCCCGGATGCGTTCGCGCAGCAGGAACAGATGGATCTCGCGCGCGGTCGCGAGCAGCGCGGCGGCGCGATCGTCCCCGTCCAGCTCCTCGCCGAGCAGTGCTTCGTCCGCGCTCAGCACCGCGGCGAGCGAGCCGTGCGCGGCGATCAGGGTTCGCGCGAGATTGCCCGATCGTTCGCCGAGGAACGGCGCGATGAGGCGTTCCACGAGATGTCCTGCCCGAATTTCTTCAGGCGCCGGCGATGATTGTGCGTCGCCACGATCAGGATGGCCGTGACCAGATAGCTCCACAGGCTGCTCGTGAGCCAATAGAGGAACGGATAGATGTGCGGGTCGAGGGTCTTGAGGAAGTGCCCCGCGACCTGAACGATCAGCAACGCGGCCATGGGAATCGGCCATAATCGATTAGCCCGGACGAGTAGGATCAGAATCGCGGCCAGCATCGCCGCGTCGACGATCAGCAGGCCCGTTTCCAGATTGAGCCAGCGCGCATGCGCGCCGGACACGGCGAAGAACGATGCCAGCGTGCCTCCCAGCAGGACCGCCGCCCCGATCCTCTCGGGCGGGCCGCCACGCCAGAAAGCATAGCCGACGCTCGCGACGAGCAGGATCAGAAAGACTGCGACGTGCCACATGGGACGGACGGCTGCCCGTCCCATGGGGCGCGGTCAAGCCGTTAGGCGGCGGCACGCAGGCGCGGCGGCTGCTCGGTGGCGCCGGTCGGGAAACGCGGGCACGGCCAGAGGTCGCCGAAGGATTCCGGCGACGCGCCGAGCCGCTGCGCGAGCGCGCCGAGCTCCTGATGGGCCATGACCACCGCGCGGCGGCTGTCGAAGGCGGCGATCATCGCGGTGCGGAGATGGTCGAGCGTCGGCTGGGTGGCATGGGGCGGGAGCTGGATCGCCTCGGCCTGCGTCGTGGTCGCGCTCACCAGGTCCGCCAGGTTGCGCAATGCGGCGTCCGAGGCCTGCTCGCCGGCGATGGTGGCCTTGGCCACGATGGTGATGGCGTCGAGATGCGGGAGATTGGACATGCGTTTTCCTTTCCCCGCGCGGCAGGGCCGGCGCAGGTTGTTGCGACATTGGGTTTTGGCGAGGGCTAGCGGAGGAAGAGGCGGCCTATGGCGACGACGCCGTAGAGCAGCATGCTCAACCCGCCGAGCAGCATCGGCACGCCGATGGCGACCAGCAGCGTGAGGATGAACCGCTGTGCGGTACTGAGATCATTTGGCCGTACCCCCTTCAACAGCTGGCGCAGGCTGACATGTCCGACCCCGGGCTCCATGTCGAACGCGCTCCGCGTCGCCTGGACCCGCTGGACGGGCATGTCGTTCCTGTCCGCCGCCGACGGAAATGCAGTGGCCGGGGCCGGATAGACAAGCGCCGCCGGGTCACGTGTGATTCGGTCATATCCCGGCTCGAGCCCGGCGAAGATGCGCGCGGCCTCGCGCCGCGAGGAGGCGCCGAGCACCTGGCGCGCGCGGTCGAGCCGCTGGTCGATGGCCGATTTCGAGATCCCGAGCAGGCGGGCAATTTCCTTGGAGGACAGGTTCTGCTGGACGAGGCGCAGCACCTCGACCTGCTCGGCGGTCAGTCCGGCCGGCAGCTCGTTCATGCCGCGATCGCGATGACGGCGATCGCGCGCCGGCGTCCCGGCCCGAAGGCCCGGAGCCTTTCATCCGGCGGCAAGAGATCGGCCCATCCCCGAAGCATCGCGACTTTCCAATCCGTGTTGCTCAGACATATCCGTCATCGCACCCGGATGGGGTGCCCAGCAACTGCTTAAGCATCCGGAAGGAACGGGTCGCGGATTCGCGGGGGCCGCCGATGCGAAACATGACGGCTTTTTCATTTGAAATCGGGGGATGGCACCGCCATCTCGACGCTGGACGCACAATCGTGCGCCCGCAACCGCCACAACTCCGAGAATGGGGTCATGTCCAGCAACGATCATAGTCGATCGACCGTGCCGCCCAGGGCCGCCGCGCTGAGCTGATCCGCTCACCTCGCGCACCGGCCCCCGAGGAATCGGGAAGGGCGGCCGGTCGGCAGTGAGGTGTAATATGAACGCAGCCATCCGTTTCCTGTCGGATCTCCGCCGCCTGGGCATCGGGCGCGATCCGAACGCGCTGTTCGACGCGCGGCTGACCTTTGGCGAGAAGCTGGCCGACCGGGTCGCCGCGGTGGGCGGCTCGTGGAGCTTCATCATCGGCTTCGGCCTGTTCCTCGGCGCCTGGGCGCTGCTGAACACGGTGCTGCTCGGCGCGCATGCCTTTGATCCCTTTCCCTTCATCTTCCTCAACCTGATGCTGTCGATGCTCGCCGCGCTGCAGGCCCCGATCATCATGATGAGCCAGAACCGCCAGGCGGCGAAGGACCGGCTCGAGGCGCGGCTCGACTATGAGACCAATCTGCGCACGGAGGTGCAGATCGACAGCCTGCACGCGAAGATCGACGCGCTGACCGCGGAGATAGCCAGGCTTTCGCGGGTCGAATAAAAACTACGCTATTGCTAATCATTCGCAACAAGCGCTAAGGCGATTCGCGTGCCCGGATTCCCCCCGGGGCATGGGGATCGCCTTTGTACCAGTTCCTGGATCGCTCCATCGCCGAGGTCTCGCCGATCGACCGATTGCTGCTCTCCTCGATGCGGCAATGGGTGGCGAGCGTGCGTGCCGGGCGTTGCCCGTGCTCGGCGCTGGGGCCGGCGCTGCTGGGGCAGGGGCTTGCGGAGATGCTCCCCGACCTCAATATGTCGATGCTGCTGCTCGAGCGTGAATCATTGTCCCAACTTCGCTTCAAACCGCCCTTCGCGGCGGAAATAGGCGACGACGAGGCCTTGCTCCTTTCGCTGCATGCGCTAGCACGCGCCGGCGCGCAGCCGCGCGTCGATGCCATCATCGAGCAGATCGTGAAGCCCGAGGCGCGCCTCCCGCTATCCGTAGCGGTGGCGCGGATTGCCGTCGCCGTCGGGCGCTGAAGTGAAGTTAGAGAGACCTGATCCCGTGAACATGCATGCCCGTCCGCCGATCGTCCTTCCCGAGCACGCCGCGTTCCAGACCTGCGCCGTCCGCTGGGTGAGGCATTGGAATGAGCATTTGTTCAGCTTCGCGATCGAGCGCCCGGCAAGCTTCCGCTTCCGCGCGGGCGAGTTCGTGATGATCGGGCTCGAGGTGGACGGCAAGCCGCTGATGCGCGCCTACTCGATCGCCAGCCCGACCTGGTCGGACGAGATCGAGTTCCTCTCGATCAAGGTGGAGGACGGTCCGCTCACGTCGCGCCTGCAGCTCGTCCGCCCGGGCGACCAGGTATATCTCGGCAAGAAGCCGACCGGCACGCTCGTCGCCGATGCGCTGCTGCCCGGCAAGCGGCTCTTCATGCTCGCCACCGGCACCGGCCTGGCGCCGTTCCTGAGCCTGGCGCGCGATCCCGACATCTATGACCGGTTCAGCCAGGTGGTGATCGTCCACTCGACGCGCCGGGTGAGCGACCTTGCCTATCATGACGAGCTGACCGCGCAGCTGGCGGGCGATCCGCTGGTGGCGGACCAGGCGCTGCTCCAGTTCCACTATATCGCCACCGTCACCCGCGAGCCGTTCCGCACCACGGGGCGGATCGGCCAGCTGATCGAGAATGGCTGGCTGTTCCAGCCGCCCGTGGTGGGCGATCGCGCGCTCAATCCCGAGACCGATCGCATCATGCTCTGCGGCTCGAACGCGATGATCAAGGATTTCGCGCACATGCTCGAGGGCCATGGCTTCACGGAGGGCTCGAACGCGAACCCCGGCAGCTTCGTGCTGGAACGCGCCTTTGTCGGCTGAGGCCGGCGACTAGCCTCGCTTGCCTGTCATCCCGGCTTTCGCCGGAATGGCGGAGACAGGGAATACCAGGTGCTTTCCGGCTTTGCACGTGACGTGCGGGCCGGCACGCCCTATCTCCGCGGCATGTCCAGCCGCTTCGACAATGTCCCCAATCGCCGTGCGCTGATCGACCGGCGCGGCGTTGCCGAGCGGCTCCACGCGCTGCAGGCCAGGGATGGCGCGAAGCTGCGCGCGGCGGGGACGAAGGAGCTCAAGGCGGCGCTCGATGCCGGTCGGGCCGAGATCGCCGCCCGCCTCGCCGAACATCCCTCCCGGGGGCACGAGATCGCGGCGGCGGGTGCCTTTCTGATCGACCAGCTCCTGCGCCTGCTCTGGGATTTCACCACGGAGCGGCTGCACCCCAATCCCAATCCCAGCGCCGCCGAGCGCATGGTGCTGATCGCGGTGGGCGGCTACGGCCGCGGCGAGATGGCGCCGCATTCGGATATCGACATCGGCTTCCTCGCGCCCTGGAAAGTCACCGGCTGGTGCGAGCAGGTGATCGAATCGATGCTCTATTCGCTGTGGGACATGCAGCTGAAGGTGGGGCATTCGTCGCGGTCGCTCGACGAGATGGTGCGCCAGTCCAAGGCCGATGTGACGGTGCGCACCGCCCTGCTCGAGGCGCGCTATGTATGGGGCGACACCGCGCTCTACGACGAGGCCGCGGCGCGCTTCAAGGCGGAGGTCCAGGCCGATACCGCGCGCACCTTCATCGCCGAGAAGCTCGCCGAGCGCGAGGCGCGGCACAAGCGGATGGGGGACAGCCGCTATGTCGTCGAGCCCAATGTCAAGGAGGGCAAGGGCGGCCTGCGCGACCTGCATACGCTCTTCTGGATCGGGAAATACGCCTATAATGTCCGCGAGCCGGCCGAACTGGTCGAGAAGGGGCTGCTCACCAAGCTCGAGTTCCGCCAGTTCCGCCGGGCCGAGAATTTCCTCTGGGCGGTGCGCTGCCATCTCCACCTGATTACCGGCCGCGCCGAGGACCGGCTGACCTTCGACGTCCAGCGCGAGATCGCCGAGCGGATGCGCTATGCGGACCGGCCCGGCATGTCGAAGGTCGAGCGGTTCATGCGCTTCTATTTCCTTCAGGCGAAGGTGGTGGGTGACCTGACCGGCGTGTTCCTGGCCCATCTGGACGAGAAGTTCGCGGCGCGCGGCAGCCGCTTCGGCTTCCCGACATTGTGGCGCCGCCCCCGCAAGCTCAAGGGCTTCACGCTCGATCGGGGCCGGCTCGCCCTGCCGCGCGACGATTTCTTCCGGGAAGACCCGGTCCGGCTGATCGAGCTGTTCCAGCTCGCCGACCTGCACAATCTGGAGGTCCATCCGCTGGCGATGCGCGCCGCCGCGCGCGACGCCAAGCTGGTCGATGATGTTCGCGACGATCCCCGCGCCAACGCCCTGTTTCTCGACGTGCTGACTTCGCCGCGCAACCCGGAGACGGTGCTGCGCTGGATGAACGAGGCGGGCGTGTTCGGCCGTTTCGTGCCCGATTTCGGCCGGGTCGTCGCGCAGATGCAGTTCGACATGTACCATCACTACACGGTGGACGAGCATTCGATCCGGGCGATCGGGCTGCTCAACCAGATCGAGAAGGGCGAGCTCAAGGACGACCATCCGCTCGGGACCAGCATCTTCAAGCAGATCGCCCAGCGCCGCGCGCTCTATGTCGCGGTGCTGCTGCACGACATCGCCAAGGGCCGCGGCGGCGATCATTCGATCCTGGGCGCCGAAGTCGCCGGGCGGTTCTGCCCGCGCCTGGGGATGAGCCCGGCCGAGACCGAGACGGTGGCATGGCTGGTGCGCTGGCACCTGATCATGTCCGCCACCGCCTTCAAGCGCGACCTGAGCGACTTCAAGACGATCCTCGACTTTGCCGGCCATGTGCAGAGCCCCGAGCGGCTGCGCATGCTGCTGCTTCTCACCATCGTCGACATTCGCGCGGTGGGCCCCGGCGTGTGGAACGGCTGGAAGCGCCAGCTGCTCGCCGATCTCTACGACGCCACCGAGGAAGTGCTCCGCCTCGGCCACAAGCAGCGCGGACGGACCGAGCGGATCGCCGCCAAGCAGGAGGAGCTCGCCCAGCTGCTCCGCTGGGACGAGGCGCGCATGGCCGCATTCCGGAAGCGGATGACCGAGAGCTACTGGATCGCCGAGCCGGCCGACGTGCTCGAGCGCAACGCCCGCCAGATCGACGCGGCGGGCGATGCCCAGCTCTCGGTCGAGGCGCAGGTCTATCCCGAGCGCGGGGCGACGCTGGTGACGGTCTATGCCGCCGACCATCCCGGCCTGTTCTATCGCATCGCGGGCGCGATCCATGTCGCGGGCGGCAACATCATCGACGCGCGCATCCACACCACGCGCGACGGCATGGCGCTCGACAATTTCCTGATCCAGGATCCGCTGGGGCGCCCCTTCGACGAGGAGGCGCGGCTCAACCGGATCAAGGCGACGATCGCCGACGCGCTGGCCAACCGCGCCAAGCTCCAGGACCGGCTCAAGGCCAAGCCGCTGGTCCGGCCGCGCGCGGAGGCCTTCGCGATCGAGCCGAACGTGCTGATCGACAACAATGCCTCGAACCGCTTCACCGTGGTCGAGATCAATGCGCGCGACCGGCCGGCCCTGTTGTTCCACCTCGCCTATGCGCTGTTCCAGTCGAAGGTGACGATCCATTCGGCGCATGTCGCCACTTATGGCGAGCGCGCGGTCGATACCTTCTATCTGACCGACCTGATCGGCGATAAGATCGAAAGCGGTGGCCGGCTGAAGACGATCGAGCGCCGCCTGCTCGAGGCTGCCGCGGGCGATGGAACGGTGGCCGAGGCCGCCTGAGCGAAGGAGATCGACGATGCCGGTGATCGGACTGGGGGGCTTCTTCTTCCGGGCGCAGGACCCCGAGGGGCTCAAGGCCTGGTATGGCGAGGTGCTGGGCGTGGGCGGCGGCTTCGGGGCCGACGAGAGCGGCCAGGCCAGCCCGTGGTTCTGGCATCCGGAGCCCGGCCCGGTGGTGTTCGAGCCGTTCAAGGCGACGACCGACTATTTCGCGTCGGACAAGAGCTGCATGCTCAACTTCCGCGTGCGCGATCTCGACAGCCTGCTCGAGCAACTCAACGCGCGCGGGATCGAGATCATCACCAAGGACGAATGGGACACGCCGGAGACCGGCCGCTTCGCCCGCATCCACGACCCCGAGGGCAATCCGATCGAGCTGTGGGAGCCGCCCCTGGCCTGAGCTTCGGCCGGGATGACGGCGTGGGGCGGGATGCCGATGGAGAGGAAGGCGATGGCCGGAGCTTTGCGCCTTCCCCGGCTCGCCGTTAATCCCGCTTCTTCTGCCACACCCGCACATAATCCACTTCCATGCGCGACGGGAACGCATCCGCGTCGATCCCCTTGTCGCCGCCCCAGCCGCCGACTGCGACGTTGAGGATCAGATATTGGGGTCCCGCAAAGGGCCAGGTGTCGGGATTGCCCTTGCGGTCGTTGTCGAAGCGCAGAAATGCCCGGCCGTCGACGCCGATCAGCATGCGGTCCTGGTTCCAGTCCAGCTGGTAGTCGTGGAAGGCGGTGCAGGCGTCGGGCACCATCGCCTGGGCGGTCTTCTGCGTCTTGGCGACGTGGTTATAGGCCTTGGTGTGGATCGAGCCATGGACGCGGCCGGGATCCCAGCCGACATGCTCCATGATGTCGATCTCGCCCAGGCCCGGCCAGCCGGCCTTCTCGTCGCTGCCGAGCATCCAGATCGCCGGCCACATCCCCTTGCCGCAGGCCAGCTTCGCCCGGACCGTGACGAAGCCATTGGTCCAGTCGGCGAGGCCGCGGGTCTGGATCTTGCCCGAGCTATAGTCCTGGCCGCCATGATCGGCGCGGCCGCTCAGCCGCTCCCTGCGCGCCTCGATGACGAGCTTGCCGCGCTCGAGACGGACATTCTCGCGGCGGTTCGCGGCGTAATATTGCAGCTCGTTGTTCCACCAGCCTTCCTTGTTGCGGCTGGTGTCATAGGCCCATTTGCGCGGATCGAGGCGCTTGCCGTCGAACTCGTCGGACCAGACCCGGACATAGTCGGCCGGCACCGCCATCGGCTCGTCGGCATGGGCGGTGGAGAGCGGGGCTTGGATCGTCTGGGCAGAAGCGGCGCCCGGCAGCAGTAGTGCCGCCGCCAGGGCGCCGCATCGGATCACTTGGGCGCCAGCACCATCAGCATCTGGCGGCCTTCCATGCGTGGATAGGATTCGACCTTGGCATCCTCGGCGCAATCCTGCTGGACGCGCTGGAGCAGCGCCATGCCGAGCTGGCCGTGCGAAAGCTCGCGGCCGCGGAAGCGCAGGGTGACCTTCACCTTGTCGCCTTCGCCGATGAACTTGTGGATCGCCTTCATCTTCACGTCATAATCGTGATCGTCGATGTTCGGACGCATCTTGATCTCCTTGATCTCCTGCGTCTTCTGGCTCTTCCGGGCGAGGTTCGCCTTTTTCTGCGCCTCGTACTTGAACTTGCCGACATCGAGGAACTTGGCGACGGGCGGGTCCGCATTGGGAGACACCTCGACCAGGTCGAGCCCGAGCTCCTGCGCCTGTTCCATCGCCTCGCGCGTGTACATCACGCCGAGATTCTCACCCTCATGGTCGATCACGCGGACCTTGGGCGACTGAATGAATTCGTTAAACCGCGGACCGTTCATCGGCGGCGCCACCATCGAGCGGCGATTCATGGGCGGACGTATACGACTTGCTCCTGTTGTTGCAGACTCGGGGTTTGGGCGGCTCAATAACGCAGGATGCGGCACTCCGGTAGTCCGGCACCTGCATTTCCGCCGAAATTCCGCGCACTGTGGCACGGCAACCGCAGATATCGGGTGTAAAGCCGCTGCCCGCAAGCCCGGTTTTAGCGATGGCTTAGGGCCGGCCGGGCCATGAAGACGGCCGAAAGGGCAGGGCATGGCGCGCATCGCCGCGATCGATTCGAGCGGGACCGGGGGGCGCATGCCCGCCTGGGCGCCGCCACTCGCGCTGCTGCTCGGGGTCGTGCTGCTGTTTCCACGCTTCTATGTCGGTGGAGGCGGCGACGACTGGCATTATCTCGAGGCGGCGCGGTGCGTGGCCCGGAACGGCATCTGTCTTCCCGGCACGCATTGGGCGGCGCGCTTTCCGCTGGTGGCGCCGATGGGCGCCGTACTGGCCCTGTTCGGCGAGCGGCCCTGGACGGTGGGGCTGGTGCCGCTGCTCTACACCATGGCGGGGCTGCTGTTGTTCGTCGGCAATGTCGAGCGCCGCTTCGGCGCCACGGCGGCGATGCTGGCGGGCTCGGCGCTGGCACTGACGCCGCTGTTCCCGCTCAACGCGCTCCAGCCGCTGGTCGACCAGCCCGAATTCGCCTGGACCATGGCCTGTCTGCTCGCCCTCCAGATCGCGCTCGAGCGGAACGCCGCGCGCTGGGCCGCGATCGCGGGCGCGATGCTGGCGCTGGCCGTGATGACGCGGATGAGCAGCCTGGCGCTGCTGCCGCTGCTCGGCCTGGGGTGGCTGATGCTGGTGCCGGACCGGCGGCGGCTCGCGCTGCCCTTCGCCGCCGCGGCCGTGGCGCTGCTCGGCATCGAGGCGCTCGGCTATGCGATGGCGACCGGCGATCCGCTATATGGCTGGAAGCTGTCGCTCCATCATGGCCGCATCCCCACCACCGAGCTGGCGGCGGGCGTGGACACCAGCCGCAGCCCGCTGCTCAACCTAGACTTCATCCGCAACTGGCGGCGCAGCATGGGCATCCATGTCCATTGGACGGTGGACCCGCTGCTCAACCTGCTCGCCGATCCGCTATGCGGGCTGACGCTGTGCGGCGCGCTGGCGCTCGCGGTGGCGCGGGCCGGGGCCTGGCGGCGCGACCGGTGGCTGCGCCTGATCGCGGTCGCGGCGCTGCTCCATTTCATGCTGCTGACCTATGTGCTGGCAGTCGACCCCAAGCCGCGCATGTTTCCCTTCGCCTATGCCGCGGCGGCGGCGACACTGGGCGTGCTCGGGGCGCGGGCCTGGCGCGACGGCGGCCGGCTGATCGTCGCGGCGCTCTTCGCCCTGCTCGCCGGCCGCGCGCTGCTGACGGCCTATGACCAGCCCGACCTCGCATCGGCGCGGGTTGCCGCCTCGGCCTGGATCGCGGCGGCGCCGCCGGGAAGCCTCGCGACCGACGAATGGACGCGGCGGACCTTCGCGCTGGTCCCCGGCGCCGCCGCCCTGCCGCTGGTGGAGGAAGCGCCGCGCCGTGACCTGCTCACGCTCGGCAAGGCGCCGTGCGCCGGCGGGCAGGTGCTGCGCGCGGCGAACTTCGAACGGCACGAACCGGCGCCGCTTGCGTGGCTGCGGGCGCGTGGCCTGCTGCTCGGGGTGCAGGTCCCCGTGCGCCTGTGCCTAGTCAGGCCGGCACCCCTGCATGGCGCAGATGGATGATCGGATAGGGCCGGCCGTGCGGATCGGTCTCCGAGCGGCCGATCACTTCGAAGCCGCGGGCGAGATAGAAGGGCAGGGCATTGTCCGCCTGCTCATTGGCATCGACCAGCGCGTCCGGCGAGAGTGCCAGCGCATGATCGACCAGCGCGGTGCCGAAGCCGCGGCCATGGGCGGCCGGATCGACGAACAGCGCGTCGATCATCGCCCCGTCCATGGCGAGGAAGCCCTGCACCGTGCCGGCGTCGTCCTCGACCAGCCAGAGCGGGGCGACGGGCAGGAACTGCTCGGCGACGATCATGTCGATCTCGGCGCGATGCTCGGGCGAGAGGAAGCCGTGCGTCGCGTCCACCGCGGCGCGCCAGATCGCCAGCGCGCGCGGCACGTCCGCTTCGGTGCCCGGGCGGATATGGGCCATCAGCGGCGCCCCCCCAGGATGACCATGCAGCCGAGCACCGCCAGCGCCGCGCCGGCCAGGTCCCAGCGTGTGGGCGGCACCCGCTCGACCAGCACCAGCCAGCCGAGCGAGGCCAGGATGTAGATACCGCCATAGGCGGCATAGGCGCGTCCGGCCGCGTCCGCGCTGCTCAGGGTGAGCAGCCAGGCGAACAGGGCGAGCGAGGCGCCGCCGGGGACGAGCCACCAGGCGGGCTTGCCCAGCCGCAGCACGCCCCAGAAGGCGAAGCAGCCCGCTATCTCCGCCAGCGCGGCGGCCGCGTAGATCGCAAGCGTGGCCGGGTTCATCCGCCGACCAGCCTCTCGATCGACACGAGCAGGATCATGCCGAGAAGCGGGCTGGCGACCGCCAGTGCCAGGCCCCGGGCCGGCCGGGCCGCATGAAGCCTGGCCGCGGCCGCGAGCGACACGATCACGAGCGCGGGATAGAGCCAGAACTCGCGCTGCTTCGCGGCGTCGCATGCCTGCATCGCGGCGCCGCCGTCGCGCGGCAGGCATTCGCCGAGCGCCAGGAAGCCGAACAGGATGAACGCAGCTGCCAGCGCACCGGTAACGGCCGCGGCTAACAGGACCCAATTGGCCCGCCGGGTGCCGGCCGGGTTCATCCGAGGTCGGGCGGAGTCGCCTCGGCCACCAGCTTCGCCACCACCTCGTCCAGGCTCAGCATCTGCTGGCCCTGGCTGCCCAGCACGCGCAGCGCCACCGTGCCCTCCTCGGCCTCGCGCTTGCCGACCACCAGCAGGTTCGGGACCTTGGCGACCGAATGCTCGCGCACCTTGTAGTTGATCTTCTCGTTGCGCAGGTCGCTCGCGACGCGGATGCCGGCCGCCTGGAGCTTCCGGGTTACTTCGTGCGCATAGTCGTCGGCATCCGAGACGATCGTCGCCACCACTGCCTGGGTGGGGGCCAGCCAGACCGGCAGCTTGCCGGCGAAATGCTCGATCAGGATGCCGATGAAGCGCTCGTACGAACCGAAGATCGCGCGGTGGAGCATCACCGGGCGGTGGCGCTCGCCATCCTCGCCGACATAGGACGCGTCGAGGCGCTCGGGCAGCACGCGGTCCGACTGGATCGTGCCGACCTGCCAGGTGCGGCCGATCGCGTCGGTCAGGTGCCATTCGAGCTTCGGCGCATAGAAGGCGCCTTCGCCGGGCAGCTCTTCCCAGCCATATTCCTCGGTGGCCAGGCCGGCGCGGACCACGGCGTCGCGCAGTTCCGCCTCGGCCTTGTCCCACATCTCCTCGGTACCGAAGCGCTTGTCGGGGCGCAGCGCCAGCTTGATCGAATATTTGAACCCGAAGTCGCGATAGATGCGGTCGGCGAGGCGGCAGAAGGCCTGCACTTCCTCGACGATCTGGTCCTCGCGGCAGAAGATGTGCGCATCGTCCTGCGTGAACTGGCGGACGCGCATCAGCCCGTGCAGCGCGCCATGCGGCTCGTTGCGGTGGCAGCAGCCGTTCTCGTAGAGCCGGATCGGCAACTCGCGATACGATTTGATGCCCTGGCGGAAGATCAGCACGTGCGCCGGGCAGTTCATCGGCTTGAGCGCCATCCAGTCGGCGGCGTCGGAGACGATCGGGCCCTCGTCATCGACGTTCGGCACCTCGTCCGGAATGACGAACATGTTCTCGCGATACTTGCCCCAATGGCCGGACTGCTCCCATTGGCGCGCATCCATCACCTGCGGCGTCTTCACTTCGCTATAGCCGGCGGCATCGATCGCCCGGCGCATATAGGCTTCGAGCGCCCGCCAGATGGTGAAGCCGTGGGGGTGCCAGAATACCGAGCCATGCGCTTCCTGCTGGAGGTGGAACAGGTCCATCTCCTGGCCGAGCTTGCGATGGTCGCGCTTGGCGGCTTCCTCCAGGCGCATCAGATGCTCGTCGAGCTGCTTCCTGTTGAGCCAGCCCGTGCCGTAGATGCGCGAGAGCATCGCGTTCTTCTGGTCGCCGCGCCAATAGGCGCCCGAGACGCGCGTCAGCTTGAACGCGTTGGGATCGACCTTGCCGGTGGAGGCGAGGTGCGGCCCGCGGCACATGTCGAGCCAGGCGTCCTCGCCCTTGCCGGCGCGGTACACGGTCAGTTCCTCGCCCTCGGGCAGTTCCTGCGCCCATTCGGCCTTGAAGGTCTCGCCCTGCTTCGTCCAGCGGTCGATGAGCTGCTGGCGCGACCAGACCTCGCGGATCAGCGGCGCGTCGGCGGCGATGATCCTGCGCATCTCGGCCTCGATCGCCGGCAGGTCCTCCTCGGTGAAGGGGCGGTCCTTGGGCGCGAAGTCGTAATAGAAGCCATCGTCGGTCGCCGGGCCGAAGGTGATCTGCGTGCCGGGGAACAGGTTCTGCACCGCTTCGGCCAGGATGTGCGCATAATCGTGGCGCGCGAGCTCGAGCGCGTCCTTCTCGTCCTTCGCCGTGACGAGCGCCAGCTGGGCGTCGCCCTCGAACGGGCGGCCGATGTCGCGCAGCTCGCCATCGACGCGCGCGGCGAGCGCGGCCTTGGCCAGGCCCGGGCCGATCGCGGCGGCGATGTCCGCCGGGGTAGTCCCCGGGGCTACCTCGCGGACGGAACCGTCGGGCAGCGTTATGCGGAACATCTCGGACATGATGGGCTTTCACTTACAGGGTTGAAATCGAGGCGGGCGGCTTATGCCCGCCCGGGCATGATATAGGCAAGGTCGGATCGAGCTGCTCAGCTGCCGTGCAACAAGGCGAGGTCCTCGGGCGACAGGCCCTCGCCGCCAGGCGCGAGCCCGGCCTCCACATGATCGCGCAGGCTCCGGGCATCCGACAGGGCGTTATGGGGTGCGGCACTGGCATTTGCGGTGTCGAACCCCGGCAAGTCGAGCAACAGGCAGCGGAAGCGTAGCGGATCGTTGCGCTTGCCATGATCGCGCACCAGCAGCTTGCAGAAATGCGCGATATCCTCGGGCCAGTCCGCGATGAAGCTGTGCGGGCCCGGATCCTTGCGCAGGAATTTCTGCAGCTTCTTCACCACCGTGGCACGGTCGATCGGCTGCCGCTCCAGCACGGGCATCACATTTGCCTTCACCCAGGGCACGATCAATTCGTGCGCGTGCAGCACTTCGTAGAATTCCGCACCGTCGGCGCGCACCAGGGCAATGCTGAGCAATTGCCCGCCATTGCCGTTGAATTCGCTGTCCAGATAATATCGCATCGTCGTCCCTCGGGCGCCCCGTGATTGGCCGAACGAGGGAGGAAGGCGCGACCTCACCCGTCCGGGTGAGGTGCTCGGCAAGCGTTAGCGGAAGATGCGCGCGCCGAACCCTTCCCGGTAAACCGGGACGGTAGTAGTCGTGGCGAAGGCGCGCTTACGCTGCATATGGATCGCTATAGGGCAAGGACGGCGTTCGCGCTAGATGGGGCTTCGCGCCCTTGCCGGAAAGTAGCCAGATGTCCGAAGACCACCGCGTCGCCACCATTCTGCCCTGCAACGACCTTGGCGCGAGCCTGGCCTTTTACGAACGGCTCGGCTTCCGGCTCGTGAGCGACTATGGCGACTACAAGATCCTCGAGGACGGCAGGGGCTGGCATCTGCACCTCAACAAGGCAGTGCTCGGCTGGCTGGTGCCCGGGCACAATCCGTTCGGCATCTATCTCTACACCGACGATGTCGACGGGGTGGCGGAGCGCGTGCGCGAGCTGATCATCGAGAAGGAAGGGCCGAGCCTAAAGCCCTGGGGCTGCTATGAGTTCGCGGTGAGCGATCCGGACGGGACGCTGGTGCGGGTGGGCCGCATTGCATCCTGAAGCCGCGCAACTGCTGGGCATGGCGGCGGAGGCGGCGCGGCGGGGCCAATATGGCCAGGCCCTGCCGATGCTGAGCCGTGCGCTCGCGCTCGACAGCGAGGGCGTCGCGCCGGCCTATGCCGATCTGCTCGCCCGGCTGTCGCTCACCGGCTGGCCGCCGCAGCTCGAAGCGGACCTGGCAACCTGCCTGCGCGCCGGCTCGCTCGATCCCCAGATGCTGGCGCGGGCGGCGGCGCGCATGCTGCTGGTCAAATATCCCGAGCCGGTAGTGGCGGAGGACCCGTTGTGGGACGCGTTCCTGACCCGCTGCATCAATGTCGATCCGGCGATGGAGGCGCGGCTGGCCTGGCTCGCCGGGCGGGTGCTGCCGGACGGGTTGCGCAAGGCCCTGGCGATACAGGCTTTTGCGAGCGAATATGCCTGGGGCGGGGAAGCGCTGGGCGTTCCTCCCGCCGCCGCCGCCGAGATCGCCGAGGAGCGGGCATTGGCCGAAGCGATGCCGTCGCTCGGCATTCCCGGAGACGCGATCTCGCGGGCGGTGCGCGCCCAGTACGAAGCCAATCCCTATCCGCGCTGGCGGGTGCCGCCGGCGCGGCCGCATGCCGCGCTGGCCCGGCATCTCGCTTCGCTGGGCGCCCAGCAGGCCGAGCCGCTCGCGGTGCTGGTCGCGGGTTGCGGCACCGGGTTCGAGCCGATCGACCTGGCGCGGATGGACCCGTCGCTGTCGATCACCGCGCTCGACCTGAGTGCCGCGAGCCTGGCCCATGGCCAGCGCATGGCCGGTGTGCTGGGCGTGGAGAATGTGCGCTTCGTCCAGGGCGACATCCTCGACATGGCTGGGCTGGGCCAGCGTTTCGCCATGGTGAGCTGCACCGGAGTGCTCCACCATATGGAGCGGCCCGAGCAGGGGCTGGCCGCGCTTGCGGATGCGCTCGTGCCGGGCGGCGTGCTGCGTGTCGCGCTCTACAGCGAGCGGGCGCGGGCCCGGGTGGCCGAGGCGCGCCGCGCGATCGCCGAACATGGCTGGGACGCGAGCGCGGCGGGGATCCGGGCTTTTCGCGCGCATGTGCTTTCCCTGCCGCCCGAGCGGCCGCTGGCGGGCCTGCGCGAGAGCGACGATTTCTACACGCTGAGCGGCTGCCGCGACCTGTGCTTCCATGTCCGCGAGCATTGGTATCGCCTGCCCGCGATCCAGGCGATGCTCGCGGCGGCGGGCTTCGAGCCGCTGATGCTCGACGCCCCGCCCGAGGCGCAGGCCCGCTTCGCCGAGCGCTTCGGAACGGCGGCGGACCGGCACGACCTGATGCTGTGGGATCGGCTGGAGGCGGATTTCCCGCATCTCTTCGCGGGCATGTTCCATCTGTGGTGCCGGAAGCGGGGCCAGGGTTAGAACCCAAGCGAGCATCCAGGATTGGTCCGTCATTCCCGCGCAGGCGGGAATCCAGGGTAGCTCGGGACGATCGAAGCAATCGCGGGTGCGACTTGCCGGAGAAGGCAGAACGGACCGCACGACCATTGCTCCTGGCCCTGGATCCCCGCCTGCGCGGGGATGACGGGAGGGTAGCGGGGTGATGGGTGGGTAGCGAGGAGGACGGGGAAGAGCGGGAGGGCGGAGAGAGCAGCAGGGGATGGTGCTCGCCGATTGCGCTTCCGCCCTCTACACCAGTCCGAACGGCACCACGCGGTTCAGCTCGACATGGCCGATCTCGGCGCGGCCGAGATAGGGGACGCCCATTTCCCCGCACCAGCGCAGGATCATCTCGTCGATGGTCTCGCCGAAGCTGTAATTGCCGTCGGCCTCGCCATTGTCCTTGACCGCGGTGACCGCGCCCAGTCGCACGCCGGCGATGCCCTTGAGCTGGGTGGCGTGCGCCATCTGGAACAGCATCCGGTCGATCCGGTAGAGCGGCTCGTCGACTTCCTCGATATAGAGCACGTGATCGGTAAGGTCGGGCAGATATTTGGTGCCGATCAGCGCGGCCAGGATGGCTAGGTTGAACGCGGCGGCGGGGCGCCCGTCGGCAAGGCCCGGCTCGAAGCCGCGCCGGTCGCCGTCGATCAGCCAGCCGAGCACCCAGCCGGCGCCCTCGCCGGTATCGTTCATGCCCAGGCTGGAGGCCATCGCGCCGTGCGCCACCCGGCCGATCCGCCGGGCATAGAGCGCGCCGAGCAGGAACCCCATGTCCGAGAAGCCGACATAGGTCTTGTGGTGAGCCGCCGGCCCGAGCTTCGGCATCACCGCTTCGAGAATGCGGTTCGAGCCATAGCCGCCGCGCGCGAACCAGATCGCGTCGAACGCCGGATCATTGGCGAATTCGAGAAAAGCGGCGGCGCGCTGGGCGTCGGTGCCGGCGAAATGGCCGGCCTGCAGATAGCATTGCGGATGGAACACGATCTCGTGCCCCGGATAGGTCAGCGCCATGAACGCGGCCATGCGCAGCGATCCCTCGCGGCTGACCGGTCTTGCTGGTGCGACGACTCCGATGCGCATGCCTTGCCCCTTCGCTTCGAATTGCCGATAGCGCGAGGCCATGGAGCATCGCAAACCTTACTTCTTCGTGGGCATTGGCGGGTCGGGCATGATGCCCCTGGCGATGATCCTGGCCGGACAGGGCGCCAGGGTGGCGGGGTCGGACCGCAGCCTCGACCAGGCGCGGCTGCCCGCGAAGTTCGATTTCCTCGCGCGCAGCGGCATCGCCCTGTTCCCGCAGGACGGCAGCGGGATCGGCTCGGCCGAGCAGATCGTCGTCGCCTCGGCCGCGATCGAGGAGACCGTGCCCGATGCGCGCCGCGCCGCCGAACTGGGCAATGCACGGATGACCCGGGCGGAGCTCAACGCCCGGCTGTTCAACGCCGCGCCGCTCTCGATCGGCGTGGCGGGCACCAGCGGCAAGTCCACCGTCACCGGCATGATCGGCTGGATCTTCCATGCGCTGGGCCGTGACCCCACGGTGATGAACGGCGCGGTGATGAAGAATTTCGTCACGCCCGACGCGCCCTTCGCCAGCGCGCTGGTCGGCGGGGGCGGGGCCTATGTGAGCGAGGTCGACGAGAGCGACGGTTCGATCGCGCTCTATCGCCCGGGCGTGGCGGTGCTCAACAATGTCAGCCTCGATCACCTGCCGATGGACAAGCTGATCGAGCTGTTCGGCGCATTCATCGCGCGGGCGGGCAAGGCGGTGATCAACCTCGACAATGGCGAGGGCGCGTTGCTGGCGGCGACGATGCCGCGCGCGCGGCTGCTCACCTTCGCGATCGGCGCGCCGGCGGATCTGGTCGCGATCAACCTGCGCGAGCAGCGTTACGGCATCACCTTCGAGCTGGCGCGCGAGGGCGAGGCGTCGATCCCGGTGACGCTGCAGGTGCCGGGCCGGCACAATGTCTCCAACGCGCTGGCGGCGATCGGCGCGGCGGCGGCGGCGGGGATCGCGGTGGCGGAGGCTGCCCAGGCGATCCAGGGCTTTCAGGGCCTCAAGCGGCGCTTCGAGCTGGTCGGCGAAGCGGGCGGGATCGCCGTGATCGACGATTTCGGGCACAATCCCGACAAGATCGCCGCGACACTGGACACGCTGCACGCCTTTGAGGGCAGGCTGCTCCTGCTGTTCCAACCGCACGGCTATGGCCCGCTCAAGGTGATGCGCGCCGAGCTCGTCGCGATGTTCGCCGAGAAGCTGAGCGATGAGGACGTGCTGGTGCTGCCCGACCCGGTCTACCAGGGCGGCACCACCAGCCGCGAAGTGACCAGCGCCGACATCGTCGCCGACGTCGCGGCGACCGGGCGCCACGCGCTCCACATTCCCGATCGCGCGGCGGCGGCGGCGCATCTCGTCGCCGCGGCGCGCGCCGGCGATCGCATCGTGGTGATGGGCGCGCGCGACGACACGCTCAGTCATCTCGCCGCGGAGATGCTGGCGCGGCTCCAGGATTAAAAACCCGTAATATTTTCGCATAGTTGCGCAAAAACATGGACTTTTTGCGTGGAAATGCCACCATTCCCGCGAGATTCCGGGGAGGCGGCACATGCGCTTGCTGCAGCCAATCTATTGTCTTGTCGGCAAACATCACCGCAGCCGTAGCCGTGCATGGAATGACGGCACTGCCTTCCGTTCCTGGTGCGAGGGGTGCGGCAGGCCGATGATCCGCGAGTTCGAGGGCTGGCACCTCGATGTCGAAGCGTCGACTGGAAAGCGCGATTAGCATCTAGTCTGGCAAGCTTTCCCATATGGAAAGCATGGTTGACATTGCGCGACTCGATGAGTAAAGCTCCCTTTACAAACTGCAAAGGAAGCCAATCATGGCCGGCAATCGGGCGCAGCGGCGCTACACGAAATCGGTGATCCTGCTGATGATGAGCTATGTGCTGATCCTGATCGGCGTGGTCATGCATGCGCGGAACAGCCCGCTGCACGGGCTGCTGGGCTATGTCGCCGGCGTGCTGCCCGCGCTGCCGGTGATCGGCGTGTTCTTCGTCCTCGGGCGCTATCTCGTCGAGGAGCAGGACGAATATCTGCGTGTGCAGGTGACGCGCCAGGCGCTGGTCGCCACCGGTTTCGCGCTGAGCATCGCGACGGCCTGGGGCTTTCTCGAGAATTTCGGCCTCGTGCCGCACGTCTATGCCTATTATGCCGCGATCCTGTGGTTCGCCGGGCTGGGCGTGGGCCGCTGCTTCAACAAGCTCGCGGCGATGCGCGGAGGCGGCGAATGATCAATCGCCTCCGCGTGCTGCGGGCCGAGCGCGCCTGGAGCCAGCAGGACCTGGCCGAGCGGCTCGAAGTGTCGCGCCAGAGCGTCAACGCGATCGAGACCGGCCGCTACGACCCCTCGCTCCCGCTCGCCTTCAAGATCGCCGACGTGTTCGGCCTGACCATCGAAGAGATCTTCACCAACCCCAACCGCAAGGATTGACCGTCATGATCAAGCGCATCGCCTTCGCCCTGCTCGCCACTGCCAGCATCCCCGCCATCCTCCATGCCCCCGCAGCGCATGCCGCGACCGCGCCGGCGGCGGCCGAGCTGATCCAGATGGACCATCTCTCGGTGCAGGTGATCGGCAAGGGCAGCCCGGTGATCCTGATCCCCGGCCTGTCGAGCCCGCGCGCGGTATGGGACGGCGTGGCGCCCGAGCTGGCGAAGACGCACACCGTGTATCTCGTCCAGGTCAACGGCTTCGGCGGCGACGCGCCGGGCGCCAATCTGGGCGAGGGGCTGCTCCCGGCCATGGTCGCCGAGCTGCACAAGCTGGTCGCGGAGCGCAGGATCGCGGGGGCCGCGGTGGTGGGCCATTCGATGGGCGGGCTGCTGACGCTGATGCTGGCCAAGGCGCATCCCGGCGATGTCGGCAAGGCGCTGATCGTCGATGCGATGCCGTTCGTCGGCTCGGCCTTTTTCCCGGGCTCGACGGTCGAATCGGTCAAGCCCCAGGCCGAGGCGATGCGCGCCCAGATGGCGGGCCTCCATGGCAAGCCATTGCCCGAGGCGGTGGGCCAGGCGATCGCGCGGCAGAATGCGGCCAGGCCCGAATCGCAGGCGCAAGTCGCGGCCTGGGTGGCCAAGGCGGACATGCGCGTTTCCGCCCAGACCATGTTCGAGGATCTCCAGACCGATCTGCGCCCCGGCCTGAAGGATATCGCCACGCCGATCACCGTGCTGGTGCCCTGGCTGGCGGCGCGCGGCGGCGAGGCGCCGATGCTCGATCTCTACAAGCGCGAATATGCCGGCGCGCCCAAGGTGAGCGTGAAGGGCGTGGCCGATAGCGGGCATTTCATCATGCTCGACCAGCCCGAGGCGTTCCGCGCGGCGCTGGCGGCGTTTCTTGCCGGCTGAGCCGGGGATCGGCCTTGCCGGCAGAGCCGGGGATCGGCCTGGCCGGCTGAGCCGCGGGGATCGGCGAAAGAAGGGCCCGGGAGATGCTCCCGGGCCCAGTTCTGCTCACATTCCCAATCTGGGGATCAATAGGTTCCGGAGAAGCTCCGGTTGAGATTCCGGTCGCGATTCCAATCCTGGTCGTCGCGTTCGCCGAACAACGCGCCGGCGCGCTCCTCGTCCCGCCAGGCCGCATGCGCTTCGTCGGCAGTCTTGCGCAGCGTCACCTTGTCGTCCACCGACTGGATCCAGCGCGACGGGATCGAATGATGATGGCCGCCGGCATCGCTGTCGTTCCGGGTGAGGACGATGCGATCGCCGCGCACCTTATCGACCTTGCCGACATGGCTGCCGTCCGAGCCGACCACTTCCATATGCTCGGCGACCCGGCGCAGGCCGTCGCGCTGGCCCTGGCGATCGGTGCGCCAGTTGTTGAACTCGCTCTCGAAGCGCTGGGCGTTCTCGCGGCGATATTCGTCATAGTCGCTGTCGAGCTCGGCGATGCGCTGGCGGCGCCAGCCGCCATAGTGATCGTCGGGGCCGTAGGACCAGCGCGTATCGCGTGCCTGGCGGGCATCGTAGCGCAGATCCGCCTCGCGGCGGCGCTCGGCCTCCTGGTCGCCGAACCAGGAGCGGACTTCGTCGCCGGCGCGATCGAAGAAGCCGCGGTCCGGATCCTGGCCGCGATAGGAGCGCGGCTCGTCCCAGCCGCGCTGGTCGCGGGCGCTGCGATCCCAGCCGCCGCGATATTCGCCGCCATATCCGCCGGGGCGATGGCCGCGCGTTCGGCCGAGCTCGCCGGCCGCGGCATATTCGCGGGCGCTCGAATAATGTTCGCCGCCGGCGCGGCGCGCGCCGCTCACCTGATACTGGTCTTCGGGGCCGAAATAGCGGGGATCGGAGTAACGGTCGCTCATGGGAATCTTCTCCACTGCCGGCCCTTGGGGGGCTGGGCCGGTGCGGATTCAGCGGGCGAGTGCTGGCAATGGTTCCGGAAAAAGCCCGGTTTTTCAGCGCGGTTCGGCGCGCGGGCGAAGCGTTTTGCCGCGCTTGTTTCAAGCCGGTTGCATTGGGGAAAAAGCGCCGCTAATGGAGCGCCTCCCCGGGGCCACCCGGGGACAGGCGGCGGGGCTGTAGCTCAGATGGGAGAGCGCTGCAATCGCACTGCAGAGGTCAGGGGTTCGATTCCCCTCAGCTCCACCACCGCCCCTTGTTTCCGATCCCCTGGAACGCGAACGCCTTGGCGCCCATCGGGTGCCGGCGTGCATTGCCCCAGCCATCGCCGTCCCGATTCGGACCGCTGTCCGTAATTTGCGCATTTCCCGGAACCGAATCCGCGTGCAGAACGTTGCGCCGGGCGGCGTCGTTCGGCGCCGATCTTGGTTGCGATCCCCGGATACCGTTGGAATAAGGCGGTAATTTCTCGGGCTTGCCTTAGAGAACGGGGTTTGATGATCCACCGGTTCGGCGCGAAATACGAAATGCTGCTCTATGGCGCGCTCGCGGCTCTCCTCGTGGCGCCGTTCCTCGCCGATCTCCAGCTGCCGCTCGGCACCTCGGTATGGGTGATCTACCTGCTGCCGATCGTCTTCGCCTATCTGGCGCCGCGCCCGGCGGTGCCGGCCGCGGTCGCGCTGGTCGCGACGGTGCTGACGATCACCGGCTTCATGCTGGCGCGCAGCGGCGTCGACCCCAGCATCGCGCGGGTCAATCGCACCCTGGGCGTGCTCACCGCCTGGACATTGGGCATCGTCGGCGTGCTGTTCGTCCGCAACCGGCTGGCCGTTCGCCGCGAGGAATGGCTTCAGGCGGGGCAGGTCGGGCTAGGCCAGGCCATCGCCGGCGACCTTGCGATCGAGAAGCTCGGCGCGAACGCGCTGCGCTTTCTCGCCGAATATCTGGGCGCGACCGCAGGGGCGATCTTCATCCGCAACGGCGACGGCTTCCTGCGCCGGGCGAGCTACGGCGTGCCGGCCGGTGCCGTGGTGCCCGAGCGCGTGACGCCGGGCGACGGGCTGCTCGGCCAGGCGATCGCCGACGGGCGGAGCTTCGCGCTGGCGCCGGTGCCCCACGGCTATCTCTATTTCGGCTCGGCGCTCGGCCAGGCCAAGCCGGGGCAGCTGCTGATCGCGCCCGCCCGGATCGACGGCCAGGTCAATACGGTGGTGGAGCTCGGCTTCGCCGGCGGCGCGATGCCGGCGGCGGCGCAGGACCTGCTCGCGCGGATCGCCGAGCAGCTCGGCATCGCGGTGCGCTCCGCCAAATATCGCGCGCAGCTCCAGGAATTGCTCGAGGAGACTCAGGCACAGGCGGAGGAGCTGCAGGCGCAGGGCGAGGAACTGCGGTCGAGCAACGAGGAACTGGAGGCACAGGCCCGCGCGCTCCAGGAATCGCAGGCGCGGCTGGAAGTGCAGCAGGCCGAGCTGGAGGAAAGCAACGCCCAGCTCGAGGAGCAGACCCAGACGCTGGAGGCGCAGCGCGACGATCTGGCGCGCGCGCAATCCTCGCTCGCCGGCCAGGCGCGTGAACTGGAGCAGGCGAGCCGCTACAAGTCCGAATTCCTCGCCAATATGAGCCACGAGCTGCGCACGCCGCTCAACTCGCTGCTGATCATGGCCCGGCTGCTCGCCGAGAACCGCGCTGGCAACATGACCGCCGAGCAGATCCGGCACGCGGAGACGATCGAGACGTCGGGCAACGACCTGCTCGCACTGATCAACGATGTGCTCGACATCTCGAAGATCGAAGCGGGCAAGCTGGAGCTGCAGCCGCGCCGCATCCGGATCTCGCCGATGCTCGAGAAGCTCCGCCAGGGCTTCGCGCCGGCGGCGGAGGCCAAGGGGCTGGCGCTGCGCTGCGAGGCGCTGCCCGGCGCGCCCGGCGACATCGAGACCGATCCGCAGCGGCTGGAGCAGGTGCTCCGCAACTTCCTCTCCAATGCGGTGAAGTTCACCGGCAAGGGCGAAGTGGCGCTGAGCGTCGGCCGGGCGGCGGACGGGCGGCTGAGCTTCGCGGTGCGCGACACCGGCGTGGGTATCGCGCCCGACCAGCAGAAGATCATCTTCGAGGCATTCCGCCAGGCGGATGGCACGATCAGCCGGAAATATGGCGGCACCGGCCTGGGCCTCTCCATCTCGCGCGAGCTGGCGCGGCTGCTGGGCGGCGAGATCCGGCTGGAGAGCGGCGCCGGCAAGGGCAGCATCTTCACGCTGCTGCTGCCTGAGGCCTATGATCCGGGGCTGGTCGAGGCGGCGCGCCCGGCCGAGGCGCCGTTGCTCGCCGCCGCCATGGCCCCGGCGGCTGCGCCCAGGCGCGCGGCGCGCGCCGCCGAACTGGCCGATGATCGCGAGCAGCTCAGCGGGGACAGCCGGGTGCTGCTCGTCGTCGAGGACGATCCCGCCTTCGCGCGCATCCTGTACGAGCTGGCGCACGAGCTGGGCTTCGACTGCCTGATCGCGGGCACCGCCGACGAGGGCGCGCTGATGGCGCGGCAATATCTGCCCAATGCGGTGATCCTCGACATCGGGCTGCCCGACCATACCGGCCTGTCGGTGCTCGACCGGATCAAGCGCGATCCGCGCACGCGGCACATCCCGGTGCACATCGTCTCGGCCGACGACAACAGCCAGGTGGCGCTCGCCGGCGGGGCGATCGGCTATATGCTCAAGCCCGTGCCGCGCGACCAGCTGGTCGGCGTGCTCGAGGGGCTGGAGGCGCACATGACGCGCCGCCTGCGCCGGGTGCTGGTGGTGGAGGACGATGCGCTACAGGCCGAGAGCGTGCGGCTGCTGCTCGCCTCGCGCGATGTCGAGACCATCGACGCGCACAGCGCCGCCGCGGCGCTGGAGCGGCTCGGCAGCGAGACGTTCGACTGCATGGTGCTCGATCTCAACCTGCCCGACATGCCGGGACTCGACCTGCTCGAGCAGCTCAGCATGGACGAGAGCGTCGGCTTCCCGCCGGTGATCGTCTATACCGGGCGCGACCTTTCGGCCGATGAGGAGTTGCGGCTGCGGCGCTATTCCAAGTCGATCATCGTCAAGGGAGCGAAGTCGCCCGAGCGGCTGCTCGACGAAGTGACGCTGTTCCTGCACCAGGTGGTGTCGGACCTGCCCGAGCAGCAGCAGGCGATCCTCAGCCAGGCGCTGAAGCGCGACGCCGCGCTTGACGGGCGGCACATCCTCGTCGTCGAGGACGATATCCGCAACGTCTATGCGCTCACTTCGATCTTCGAGCCGCACGGCGCGAAGGTGCAGATCGCGCGCAACGGGATCGAGGCGCTGGCGGCGCTCGACGCGGCGCAGGGCGGGGGTGCCCCGGTAGAGCTGGTGCTGATGGACGTGATGATGCCCGAGATGGACGGGATCGCCGCCACCCGCGAGATTCGCGGGCGGCCGGAATGGCGCGGGCTGCCGGTTATCGCGCTTACCGCCAAGGCGATGGCGCGCGACCAGCAGGACTGCATCGCGGCGGGCGCGAACGACTATCTCGCCAAGCCGCTCGACGTCGACAAGCTGCTCAGCCTCGTCCGGGTGTGGATGCCGCGATGAGCGATGCCGCGGATCCGGTGGACGCGCTGGAGCTCGAGCTGCTGCTCGAGGCGATCTGGCGGCGCTACCATCACGACTTTCGCGGCTATTCGCGCGGCTCGCTGCGGCGGCGGCTCGAGCGGGCGCAGTCGCGCTTCGGCTGCGACACCCTGTCGCAGCTGCAGGGCCGGCTGCTGCGCGAGCCGGCGCTGTTCGCCGAGCTGATGGGCTATCTCACCATCCAGGTGAGCGAGATGTTCCGCGACCCCGCCTATTTCCGCGCGCTCCGCGAGCAGGTGGTGCCGCATCTGCGCACTTTCCCGTCGCTCAAGGTGTGGATCGCCGGCTGCGCCAATGGCGAGGAATTCTACTCGCTCGCCATTCTGTTCCGCGAGGAGGGGCTGGAGGAACGGACGATCTTCTATTGCACCGACATCAGCCCCGCCGCGCTGGAGCGGGCGGAGGCCGGCGTCTATGCGCTCGACCGCATCGCGCTGTTCACCGAAAACCACCGCGCCTCGGGCGGCAGGGGATCGCTCTCCGACCATTATACCGCGGGCTATGGCCGGGCGGTGTTCGACAAGAGCCTGCGCGCCCGGGCGGTGTTCGCCGAGCATAATCTCGCGACCGATCAGGTCTTCGCCGAAGCGCATCTCGTGTCGAGCCGCAACGTGCTGATCTATTTCGATCGGGCGCTGCAGGATCGCGCGCTCGGCCTGTTCGGGCAGAGCCTGGTGCGCGGCGGCTTCCTGGGGCTGGGCGCGAAGGAGAATCTGCGCTTCTCCACTCATGCCGACGCCTTTGCCGACTTCGTGTCGGAGGAGAAGATATACCGGCGCAACATCCTGCCGATAGCTGTGGAGGTCGACCATGCCGCAGCCTGAAGCCGTGAAGATCCTCGTCGTCGACGATGTCGAGAAGAACCTGATCGCGATGGATGCGCTGCTCCGCGGCGACGGGGTGGAGATACTGAAGGCACCCTCGGGCCCGGCGGCGCTCGAGCTGCTGCTCCGGCACGAAGTCGCGCTTGCCCTGCTCGACGTGCAGATGCCGGGCATGGACGGCTATGAACTCGCCGAGCTGATGCGCGGGACGGAGCGGACGCGCCGGATCCCGATCATCTTCGTGACGGCGGTGGCGACCGACGAACGGCGGCGGTTCCGGGGGTATGAGGCGGGCGCGGTCGACTATCTGTTCAAGCCGGTCGATCCGCAGATCGTGCGCAACAAGGTCGACATCTTCGTCGAGCTGGCGCGCCAGCGGCTCGAGATCGCCCGCCAGCGCGACCAGCTGGCCGCGGCGCTCGGCCGGATCCAGGCGCATAGCGACAACAGCCCGCTCGCCATCGTCGAGTTCGATGCCGATCTCCGGGTGATCGGCTGGTCGAACGGCGCCGAGCGGCTGTTCGGCTGGAGCGCGGGCGAAGTGCTGGGTCGGCGCGCGGCGAAGCTCGACTGGCTCGATCCCGCCAATGGCGCGGCGGTCGAGCTGGTGCTGGGGCAAATGGTCGAGGGGCACGAGCTGCGCCGCGTCGAGACGCTGCGCGCCAACGACAAAGGCGGGACGCTGCTCGACTGCGAATGCTATTGCTCGGCGCTGTTCGAAGGCGACCGGCTGGTCTCGGTCAGCGTCCAGATCCTTGACGTGACCGAGCGCAAGCGCGCCGAGGCGACGCAGCGCCTGCTGATCGGCGAGCTCAACCACCGGGTGAAGAACACGCTCGCCTCGGTCCAGGCGATCGCGACGCAGACGCTGCGCCATTCGGCCGGCCCTTCCGACTTCGCGCCGACCTTTATCGGGCGCATCCATGCGCTGGCCCGCGCCCATTCGCTGCTCAGCGCCACCACCTGGCAAGGCGCCAGGCTGCGCGAGCTGATCGAGGGGCAGCTCCAGCTCGGCACGATCGATCCCCAGCGGCTGAGCTTCGCCGGGCCCGAGATCGAGCTGTCGCCCGAGCCGGCGCTGCACCTTGCCCTGGTGCTCCATGAGCTCGGCACCAATGCCAACAAATATGGCGCGCTCTCGAACGAAGCCGGGCGGGTGCGGCTGGAATGGCGGTTGCGGGGGACGATGCTCGAGCTGGAATGGGCCGAAAGCGGCGGCCCGGCGGTGGCGGCGCCGAGCCGGCGCGGCTTCGGCACGGCCCTGATCGAACGCAGCCTCAAGGCCGAGGGCGGATCGGCGGTGGCCAGCTTCGTGCCGGCAGGGCTGCGCTGGATCCTGACTCTCCCGCATGCCGGCGGCGCGGCCGAGCTGCCGGCGGATCGCCCCGTGCGCGAAGCGGGCGGCTGGGCCAGGGGCGCGGCCGCCGCGGCGGCATCGATCGCCGGCAAGCGCTTCGCGATCATCGAGGACGAGCCGCTGGTCGCGCTCGAGCTCGGCGCGATCCTTGCCGATGCCGGAGTCGAGGTGATCGGCCCGGCGGCGACAGCCGAGCATGCCCGGGCGATCATCGCGGAGGGGCGGATCGACGGCGCGCTGCTCGACGGCAATCTGCAGGGCGCCAGCGTCGAGGCGATCGCGGCCGCGCTCGATGCGCGGGGCGTGCCCTTCGCCTTTGTCAGCGGCTATGGCCGCGACCATCTGCCCATGGGGTTCGCCGAGGTGCCGGCGATCGGCAAGCCGTTCGATCCCGTCGAGATCGTCGAGATCGCCGGAGCGCTGCTGCGCGGCAAGGCCGTGCTCGCCTAGATGGCGGCTCATTGGCGTGGAGCCACGGGCGGATCGAGGTGCGCCGGAACATGGCGAGGAAGTTGGCGGCGGCAGGCCGAACGGCTAAGCTTGGTACGGATGTCCGATTTTGCTGCCCTTCAATCTGCGCTGGAACGCGCATGGTCCATCGAAACGTCGAGTAAGTGGCTATCCGACAATCCGGCGCGCGGGCAGTGCAGTGTGACGGCGCTTGTGGTTCAGGGCATGCTAGGCGGCGAGATTGTGAAAACCGAAGTCGATGGAGCGTGGCATTTTTACAATCTCATCGATGGCGAGCGCTACGATTTCTCCGCGAGTCAGTTTCCTCAGGCGGTATTTTACGCTGACCTGCCTTCCGATCGGGATGAAGCATTTTCCGATACATCTTATGAGCAATATCTAATTTTACGCGATCGGTTGTCGCGAGGATCCTAGGATCTCCGACATGGCCGCAACCGTTGGCGGATCTGAAGCGTCTCCATCGCAAAACGGCTTCCTGAAATCTGGCATTTCACGAACGATTCCTGCGGCCAGCTGGGGACCGCTTGCCACCCATCTCGACCATTTCCGGTTCATGGGTTCACGGCCCAGGTGAAGGGCGCGAGCAGCACCATCAGCATCGCGACGGGCACCACGGCGCGCGGCACGGCCGGGCGATAGGTTAGCCCCAGCAGGATGATCGCGCTGACAAAGGGGATCAGCCCGAACCACAGCACCAGCGCCCGGCCGCCATCGCCCGCAAGGCAGGCGACCAGGAAGGAAAGCGCGACCAGCGCCCAGCCAGGGCGGGCCGGATGCCGGAGCGCGGCGCGCTTCGCCTGCGGCCCGAGCAGCGGATCGGCGTGGCGCGACATGCCCGCGGCGAGCGCGAACATGCCGAGATAGAGCAGGCCGGCGACCGCCATCGTCATGCCGCGCGCCGCCTGCGCTCGGGGCGCTGCTTCGGGCCGCGCAGCTGTTTCGCGGCGAGCAGGGCAAGCGCGGCGGCGACGGCCAGCAGCACCCCCGACATGACGCTCACTACAAGGCCGATGAGCGCCGCGAGCGCGCAGGCGAGCGCCGTCGCGCCGATGAGCAGCGGCCAGGCCCAGCGCGGCGGCAGCGCGGCGCCGATCGCCAGCGCGGCGGCGGCGGTCCACAGCGCCGCCGAGATCTCCAGCTCGGCGCGGCCGGCAAGGCCGAGCGGCAACAGGCGATTGGCGAGGAGATAGGTGGCGCAGCCCAGCGGCACGCCGGCCAGCACGCCGGCGTTCAATCGCTCGAGCACGCGATTGCCGAGCGAGAGCGGCGCCCGCTCGCGACGCTTGACGATCCAGAGGACCAGGCCTGTCGCGATCGCCAGGGTGAGCATCGCGCCGCCCAGGAAATAGAGCCAGCGAGTCGCGATCGAGGCGAAGCGGGCCATGTGGAGGCCGTAGACGACATTATAGGTCTGGACCGCGCCGCGATTCTCCCGCCAGGCGCGGAGCGGTCTGCCGGTCGCGCCGTCGAAGCTGATCTCGCCCGGGGTGAAGCCGAGCTGGTCGGCATCCGAGCGGAACACGGTGACCACCGCGGCCTTGTCGCCCGGGTTGACCACATAGACGCGGCCGATCGTGCCGCCGAGCCGGCGCTGCGCCTCGCGCAGCATCGGGGCGATCGGGGCCAGCGGCGCGGGCGCGTTGGCCCTGGGCCGTTCCGCCACGCCCGGCGCGAGGTCATGGTACACCGCCGCCAGATCCTTGCCATAGGTGGCGGACATGGCCCAGGGCATGTTGAGCGAGGCGAGCGTGACCAGCCCGGTGAAGGTGATCATCAGATGGAAGGGCGTGGCCAGCACGCCCAGCGCATTGTGCCCGTCGAGCCAGGAGCGCTGCCCCTTGGCCGGGCGGAAAGTGAAATAGTCCTTGAAGATGCGGCGATGCGCGATGATCCCGGTGATCAGCGCGACCAGCATCGCCATCGCCGCGATCGAGGCGAGCAGCCGGCCCCAGGGATAGGGCAGCTCCAGCTCGAAATGGAGGCGGTAGAAGAACTCGCCGCCCAGCGTCTCGCGTGGCGCGGGAGCGCCGCTCGCCGGATCGAGCGCGCGATAGACGAAGCCGCCGTCGCTGTCATAGGCGGCCTCGACCGTGTTGGTCCGGGCGCTCGGGGCGGTGAGGTACCAGCCGGTCGAGCCGCTGGTGTTCCGCGCCAGCCAGTCGGTCGCCGCCTGCACGGCGTCGGCGGGGTCGGCGGTGGCGCGGGTCTCCGGGCGCATCCACTGGCCGATCTCCGGCTTGAACACGCTGAGCGTGCCGGCGAGGCACATGACGAACAATACCCAGCCGAGCAGCAGCCCGGTCCAGCCGTGCAGCCACGCCATGACCTGGCGCGCGCCATCGCGGACCGCGCTCATGCCGGTGCGCCCGCGAGCAAGCCGATCGCGGCGAAGAGCGCGGCGGGCAGGATCACTCCCGCCCAGGCACGCCAGGGGTCACGGGCAAGGAACGCCCAGAGGGTGACCGCCGGCCCGACGAGAAAGGCGAGCAGCGTCGCCGGCATGATCGCCTCCACCTTCGGCATCGGCAGCACGCGCGCCAGCGCCGCGGCGAACAGGGCGGCGACCGCATAGGCGCCGACCGTTCCCGCCGCCGTGCGCGCCGCGACATTGGCGCGGTAGCGCCATCCGGCGCGTTGTCGTGCTGCCCCCGCCATGCGCGTGTCCGGGATCAGTATGCGAAAGGGGGCGTGCGGGTGGCGATGGTTTCGTTGCCGCGCCCATCCCCATCCGCTTCCTCGCGCGGCCCCGCGGCCCGGACGGGCTGGGGCATGGCGCCGGCGGGCAGCGCGCTGCGGAAGAAGGATTTCATCGCGGATCCCCTTTGAAACACCATGTGGCGGGCTCGTTAGGGAATGGTATATTGCGAGTCAATCGCATTAGCGGCAGGCGCGGCCATGGCTGCGCGATCGGGACAAAAAAGGGGGAACGGCAATGCCGCTCCCCCGGAGTTGGCCTCTCTCGGCGGTTCTAGAAGTCGATCTTCGCGCCGACGCGGAAATAGCGGCCCATGATGTTCGGGCCGGCCCAGGCCGGGTTGTAGCCGAAGCCGCTATAGGCGGCGTCCGGATCGAAGGGCGGCTTGGTGTCGAGCAGGTTCATCACGTTCAGCGACAGGGCGAAATTGTCGTTGATCCGATGCTGGATGGTGAGGTCGACGTTCCAGATGTCCTTCGAGCGGCACTGCACCGGCGAATCATCGTCATAGGTCTGCGTGCCATTCTCGATCGCGCTCTGGCAGTCGAACGGAGTCGCGCCCAGATCGACCTGCGACACATGATAGCCGGCCGTGTAATAGGCGGTGGCCGTCACGCTGGTGGCGCCGAGCTGCAGCGTGTTCTGCCAGCTGGCCCGCCAGCGCGGCGATCCCGAGCAGGAGGTGTTGTTGCACGGGCTCAGCGTGTCCTCATAGCGCTGCGGGGGCTGGGCCACGCCGGTGATCGGGTCGACCAGCGTGAGGTGGTTCTTGTCGAGGTACGAGACATCGAGCGAGCTGATCCAGCGCACGCCCTCGGTCAGCTTCAGATTCGCGTTGAAGCCGACGTCGACGCCCTGGACGATCTGCCGGTTGGCATTGGCATAGAGGGCCTGGATGGAGCCGATATGCGGCAGCGCGTTCGGATTGGCCGGGTCGATGATGCCGGGCCGGACGGTGATGCCCGGAATGTTCACGACGCCGTTGTTGCGATAATAGGCGTCGACCACCGGCGCGGTGTTGTTCACGCCGACGATCTGGTCCTTGACCCTGATCCGCCAGAAATCGACCGTGAAGCTCAGCCCGCGGATCGGTTCGAAGATCATGCCGGCGGTCAGGCTTTCCGACTTCTCCGGCCGCAGCGCGGGATTGCCCACATTGGTGAGGCCCAGCGAGAATTGCTGGGTGGCATAGGCATTGTTGCCATGCGCCGCGCAGAAGCTCGCATAGGTCTGGCAGAAGGTGCCGCCGCCGCGCGAGATGAAGCCGGTGGTTGGCGTGCCATAGGCCTCGTTGAAGCTCGGGATGCGGAAGCCCTTCGACCAGGTGCCGCGCACCGCAAGGGCCCGGATCGGGGTGATCTTGGCACCGACCTTGGGCGAGAAATTCTTCTGCCCGCTCGAATAGGAATCATAGCGGCCCGAGAGGTTCAGCTCGATCTTGTCCAGCGCCGCTGCCTGGATTTCGCCAAAGGCCGAGAAGACCTTGCGGCTGCCCGAGGTGCCGACCGCGTTGATATTGTAGTAGCGATCCCAGGGGCTGGTTTCGTTGCCGGGGTTGGCGCTTGGCGAGATGATCGACTCATAGCGATAGGAGAGGCCGCCCGCCGCATCGACGCCGCCGCCCGGCAGGTCGAGCACGTGCCGCGACAGGCTCGCGGTGGCCTGCCACAGGTCCGAGTTCGACACCGTGGCGTTGTCCGGCATGATATAATCCCAGACGCTTTGCGGATTGGCGGACGGGTTGGTGAAGTTGAACGTGCCGCGCGCGAGCACGTCCATCACCCGCTGTGCCTTCACATAGTTGTACTGGGTGCGGGTGAGCTTGGAATTGGCGGCGACGAAGCTCGCCGAATAGTCGAAGCCGGCGAGCTGACCCGAGAGGCCGATCGTACCGCGCAGCGCACGCGAGATCGCCTCGTCCCTGCGCGGGCGATCGGTCCGGAAGAGGAGCTGCGCGGTCTGACCGGCCGCGGCATAGGGATTTTGCGGGTTGAGCGTGCCGTTGGTGGCGTCGCAACCCGTGTTCAGCCCGTTGGGCGTGCCTCTGCCGGCAGCGCAGACATAGACCGGCATGATCACGCTGTAGGTGCCCACCGAGCTGGGATCTGGCGGCGTACCGCCAAGGCTGTGCGGCACCGCGGTTCCGACGACGCTCGACTTGTAATAGTTCGCCTGTGCGTAGAACTGGTGCGATTCCCCGATATTGGCGGTGAATCGCGTGGACACGCCGAAGCGCTCCACGTCCGGCAGCAGCATCAGATACTCCGCCGGGTCGCCCTGGCAGACCAGGCCGCTTGCTGGCGCAGTGGTCGTCCGTGCGATCTGCGCGGCCGAGAGCTGGTACGGCGTCCAGCGGCCGCAGGGGTTCGACGTGGCGACGTAGGAATAGCGCCCCGAGCCGACGGGGCTGCCGGGAGTCGTCACCGGACGAACCAGTGCGACACCGGGAACGGAGGAGAGGCCGTTGACGGTCCCGTCGGGGCTGACGCCGTTCCAGTTCAGGTTATGCATGCAGGCGCCGCCCGCGTTGCAGATGCGGCTCCAGTCCTTGGTGTTGAACGGATAGTCGCGGTCGCGCGCCCAGAGCGGGTCCTGCTTCATATACTCGCCGCTGACATAGACGTTGAAGCCCTGCTCGTTGAGGTCGCCATAGCCCCAGGTCAGGTCGGCGCGCTGCTCGCCTGCGTCACCGCGCTGCGAGATGCCGGCCGAGACATTGGCGTGCAGCCCCTTGATCTCCTTCTTGGTGATCACGTTGATCACGCCGGCCACCGCGTCGGCGCCATAGGTCGACGAAGCGCCGTCCTTCAGCACGTCGATCCGCTCGATGATCGCGTTCTGGATGGTATTCATGTCGACGAAGTTGCGCTGGCCGTCGTCCGCGAGCGGATAGGGCGCCATGCGCAGGCCGTCGAAGATGGTCAGGGTCGATTGCACGGTGAGGCCGCGCAGCGAGATCGCGCTGGCGCCCGCGGCGAAGTTGCCGCCCGCGTTCCAGCCCTGGGTGATCGTGCCGGCATTGCCCGCCGACAGGCGCTGCACCGCTTCGGTGACGGTGTTCAGGCCGCGCTGCTCCAGCGTCTCGGCCGAGAGCACGGTCACCGGCGACGGCGTCTCCGTGTCGGTGCGCCGGATCAGCGAGCCGGTGACGACGATCGAGTCGCCGGGCGCTTCCTGCGCGGCCGTGGCCGGTGCGGCGGCGGCACTATCCTGTGCGGGTGCCGCGGCGGGGGCGGCTTCCTGCGCCAAGGCCGGCACGGCGATCAGCAGAGCGCCGCAAAGCGCCGTCGAGTCCCGCAACAGGCGAGTCATGGTCCTGGTTCGATTTATCATTGTCAGCCCTTTTGCTTGTGGGCCGCGGCGAGAGCCTGTCGCTCAGGCTTCTCGCATTGCGGGCCACTCCCTCTTTCGCTCGCGCGGCGGGGCTGCATCGCGCTCTGGCCATTTCGCTTGGGAAATTTCGCCGACCCGATCGTCCAGGATGTCGCCCGGTAGCCCGCCCGCTCGCTGCGCCGTCTTCACGATTGAAGCACGGGCGCAGGGGGCACGCTGCGGGGAGCGGAGGGCGGCTTCCTCCGTTAAGCGACCGGGGTGGTGCCTATTGCGACGAAGCCGGATCGCTCGCGCGCGGGGCTGACGAACGAAAAGCCGGCGGGTTGCCGCCGGCTTCGGAGTTGCTGGTAGGAAATGATCCGGGCCCGGCCAGAGGGAGGCGGCCAGGCCCGGAGATGGGTCAGGCCGGCTTGGCGCCCGCCGTGCCGCACTTCACGAACTTGCCCTTGGCGTCCTTGCAGTGAGTCGCCTTGACGGGCGTGGCCGTGTGCTTGGCGGGCATGGCTGCAGGCTTGGCCGCGGGCTTGGCCGTGGCCGCAGGCTTGGCGGGCGTGGCCGCGGGCTTGGTGGGGCACTTCATGAACTTGCCATGCGCATCACGGCACGGCGCCGCGATCGAAGGCGTCGCCGCGGCGAGCATGGCGAGCGAGGCTCCGGCGATCATCAGCTTCCTGAACATTGGCACTCTCCTGCTTGTGGAGAGGCAAGACTGCACCCGCCCGGGTGGCCGACAGTTCTCCGCAAGATGAACTTTCTGCAATATTCGGACACGGGAGAGTCACAGAGGGGGTCGATTATTTCGGCGCGTCGGGAAAACATCCTGGCGCAGGGGCGATTGCATAGTGGCAGGGTAGGAATAGGCTGACGACTCGTTGAGCGTGCCTTACCGCCCGGCAAGGGAGATAAGCGAATGCCCGAGAATGGCCTCTTCGATCCGTCGCTTCCGACATTGACCATCTATGATCGCGCCGACCGTCCCGATCGCAACCTGCTGGCGCATGCCGGGCAGATCATCGAGCTTGGCGGGGGCGGGCGCAACCTGTGGGCCGCCCGGCTCGACGAGGCGGTGCGCCTGACGGAGCGCCCGGTGATCCTGGTCGCGCACGGCATCGGCTGTTTCGCGGTGACCTGGTGGGCACGGCTTTCGCCGGCTTCCTATGTCGAGAAGGTGGCCGGCGCGGTGTTCGTGCGGCCGCTGGGATCGGCGGTGGCGGCTTCGCCCGAGCAGCTGTTCGCCGGGCCGCGCCTGCGCATCGCCTTTCCCTCGATCCTGGCGGATACGGGTGCCGACGCCGCGGCGCTGGCGCGCGACTGGGGCAGCCGTTTCCTCGATTCGACGCCGATACGCTCGATCGGCGATTTGCTCGCCTCGCTGCGCGGCGAGCCGGATCCGGCGCCCGCGGCGGAGAATCCCCTGCTCAGCTTGGCGCGCTGAACCACAAAATGCTGGATTTCCGGGGGTAGCTGCCCTAGGGGCCCGCATGTGCTGCCTCGGCAGCAACTCGCTATTTGGGGAGTAGCCAGCCGCGCCGACGCGCGGGCTCCCGCGTCAACATACTTGGCCGAGAGGCCATGGCGCGGGAGGGACGGGTCACCGTTCGGGCGAGACCAATGGCGTCGCATCTCCGCTCTTGCCGGGCGGGGAGGTGCGATGTCGTTGGATTTCGTCTCCGTCCGGCCCGGAGTATGTCCCTTGGAAGCCCTGCTCAGTTCCACCGCGCTCGTCGCGCTCGCCGAGATCGGCGACAAGACCCAGCTGCTCGCCATTCTGCTCGCCACCCGCTTCAAGAAGCCGGTGCCGATCATTCTCGGCATCCTGGTCGCGACCTTGGCCAATCATTTCCTCGCCGCGCTGGTCGGCTCGGAAGCCGCCGCGCTGCTCCAGGGCAGCTGGTTCCGCTATCTGATCGCCGCTTCGTTCATCGCGATGGGGCTGTGGACGCTGATCCCCGACAAGATCGACGATCTGGAGGACAAGCCGGCCCGTTTCGGTGCCTTCGTCACCACCGCCATCGCCTTCTTCCTGGTCGAGATGGGGGACAAGACCCAGCTCGCCACGGTGGCGTTGGGCGCGAAGTTCCACAATGTGTGGGCGGTCACCGCGGGCACCACCCTGGGCATGATGCTCGCCAATGTGCCGGCGGTGTTCCTCGGCAACGCCCTGCTCAAGCGCGTGCCGCTCCGGCTGGTGCACGGCATCGCCGCGGTGCTGTTCATCGCCGCGGGCATCCTGATGCTGGGCGAGACCGCCGGCTGGTTCTGAGCGCTATGGGCGCTGGATCTCGCCCATCTCGGCGATGAAGGTGACGCGCAGCGCTTCCGAGAGGCTGCGCGCACCGAGCTTCTGCATCAGATTGGCGCGGTGGACTTCCACCGTGCGCGGCGAGATGCCGAGATCATAGGCGATGGTCTTGTTGGGGAAGCCCGCCGCGAGCCCGTCCAGCACCTCGCGCTCGCGGGCGGAGAGGTTGGCGAGCTGGGTGCGGGCCGCATCGGTGCGCGAGGCGCCGTTCGACTCGCGCATGCGCTCAAAGGCCTTGTCGATCGCGCCGAGCAGCCGATCGGCCTCGAACGGCTTTTCGAGAAAGTCGATCGCGCCCCCGCGCATCGCCTTCACGGCGATCGCCACATCGCCATGCCCGGTGAGCACGATCACGGGCATGGCGGCGCCGCGTTCGTTGATCTGCTGCTGCACCTGCAACCCGTCGATCTCGGGCATGCGGATGTCGAGCAGGATGCAGCCCGGCTCGATGCCGCGCAGCTCGCGAAGGAATGCGGCGCCCGAGGACCATAGGCGCACGGCATAGCCCGTCGTCCGCAGCATGAACCCGATCGAGTTCCGGACGCTGTCCTCGTCGTCGATGATGTGCACCAGACGCTGGCCGTCCATTTAAATTACTCCATTTTGGTGCAAACTAGGGCAAGCGTATAAATGGCGCCGGTGGCGCAGGGGGTATCGTTGCGGCAGATTGCACGATGCCATGGCTGCCCAAGAACTGCGCGACGGACCCGCGATCATCTCGCCGATCAATTCGGAAGATCTGCAGGAATGCGCGCGTAATGCACCAGAAACTTGCGCTGGAGCCGCCCCATGGTTTCGCCAACTGGTGAGTCGAGTGGATTCAACCATGTGAATCGCGTAATCCCACTGACCGGCAAGTTCACACCCGTGAAAATACAGTGGTTAACGGGGGTGGAACGCGGAGGCGCCGCAAGGCATTGGACTTTTGGGTCCATCAACATTATGTACCGGTCATTATGGAAATCACCGCCTGTGCCGTCGCCAAGGGGCGCCCCCGCGAATTCGACACCGACTCGGCGTTGACCGCGGCGCTGCGCGTCTTCTGGAGCAAGGGCTATGAAGGCGCTTCGCTGAGCGACCTCACCGAGGCGATGGGCATCACCCGGCCGAGCCTCTATGCGGCGTTCGGCAACAAGGAAGCGCTCTTCAAGAAGACGCTCGACCTCTATCAGCGCGAGAAGCTCGACTATATGGGCAAGGCGCTGGATGCGCCGACCGCGCGCGGCGTCGCCGAGCGGCTGCTGATCGGCGCGCTCGAGATGCAGATGAGCTCGTGCGATCCCAAGGGCTGCATGGGCGTGATCAACTCGGTGGCCTGCGGGGCCGAGGCGGAGTCGATCCGCGCCGAGGTGCTCAAGCGCGGTGCGATCGTGAAGCAGGGGCTGATCGATCGGTTCGAGCGCGCCAAGGACGAGGGCGATCTGCCCGCCGATACCGATGTGATCGGGCTCACCGCCTATCTGACCGCGCTGCTCCAGGGCATCGCGCTCCAGGCGGGGGGCGGCACTTCCTGTGCCGATCTCAAGGCGCTGATCGACACCAGCCTGGCCTGCTGGCCGAGCAAGTAAGCGATAGCGGGCAGGGAGCCGTCATCCCGGCGAAAGTCCGCGCCTTTGCCTGGGATCCCGGCTTTCGCCGGGATGCGAACAGGGGCTTCCAAAGTTTTTTCTTCCCCGTCTCGACAAAAAATACCGGCCGGTATAAAAATGCTCTTGACGCAACGCAGCACGATTTCTATACCAGTCAGTATAGAATGAGGGAAGCTGCCGAAGCGAGGACGAGGGGCCGACGCCCCGAGCCATCACTCCAGCAGCGCAGAATTTAGACAGGACCGGGACGGTGCGCCGCAGACACATGCGTCTGCGCGAAGGCCTCGTCTCGTGCCGGTTGGGGATGACCGGAAATGCCGGCGGAAACGGGTTCCGCGCGGCACGGGGAGGCTTTTGCCTTCCGCCGGGCAACAAGCAGGAGGAGACGATCATGGCATATCTCAACTTCGCCGCGCTCCAGGGCAGCCCGATCGCGGTGCCCGCCGATGTCCTCCCGGTCAGCGGTTTTTCCGCACTCGAATGGCAGGTCGTCGCGATCGCGCAGCACGACCGGCTCTCGAGCCTGGAGAAGCCGGGCCGCCTCGCGGTGGCGCTGGGCGTGATCTTCGGGGGCGAGGTGTCCAATCCGAAACTCGCGGACCAGAAGCTCGAGGCACTCCGCCGCGTCTCCGTGCTCGCCTGGCACAAGGGCTATGCCGTGCCGCGCCACGAGATCCGCGCCTTCCACGAAGCGGGCTTCACGCCCGAGCAATATGAAACGCTGCTCGCCTCCATCAGCCGCGGCCGGGCAGCCCTGAATCAGGGGAAGCGATTCCAATGAACATGATCACGCGCATCGAATCCGAGACGGGCGACAACAAGCCGGGCGTCTCGGAGCGCCTCCGCCGCATGCCGCTGTGGCAGCGCGGCAGCCTCGTCGCGCTGCCGGTAGTGCTCGTCGCCGCCGGCCTCAGCATCGCCAGCAAGGACGCGCCCGCGGCGATGGCCGCGCCGCCGCCCCCGGTGGTGACGGTCGCCAACCCGCTGGTCCGCGACGTCAACGAATGGGACGATTATGTCGGCCGCTTCGAGCCGAGTCGCGCCGTCGAGGTGCGTCCGCGCGTCTCGGGCGCGATCACCGGCGTTCACTTCACCGACGGCGCGATCGTGCAGAAGGGCCAGCTGCTCTTCACCATCGACCAGCGTCCCTTCGCGGCTGCGCTCGCCGAGGCGCGGGCCGGGCTGGCCAGCGCCGAGAGCGATCTCGCGCTCGCCCGTTCCGACCTTGGCCGCGCCGAGCGGCTGGTGTCGGTCGAGGCAGTGTCGAAGAGCGATGTCGAGCGGCTCCAGGCCCGGGTCCGCGCCGCCGGCGCGGCGGTGTCCGCGGCCCAGGCCCGGGTGCGCAGCCGCGCGCTCGACATGGAGTTCACGCAGGTCCGCGCCCCGATCGCCGGCCGCATCTCGGACCGCCGCGTCGATCCGGGCAACCTGGTGGCCGCGGGCGAGGGGCAGGGCGGTTCGCTGCTGACCACGATCAACGCGCTCGACCCGATCTACTTCACGTTCGACGGCTCGGAGGCGCTGTTCCTCAAGACCAAGCGCGCGAAGGAAACCGGCGCCCAGGCCTCGCCGGTGGAGATCCGCCTGCAGGACGAGACCGACTATAAGTGGAAGGGCAAGCTCGACTTCACCGATAACGGCCTCGATCCCAAGTCGGGCACGATCCGCGGCCGCGCGGTGCTGAGCAATCCGGGCATGTTCCTGACGCCCGGCATGTTCGGCAACATGCGCCTCTCGGCCGGCGGCACCACCCAGGCGCTCATGGTGCCCGATACCGCGATCCAGACCGACCAGGCGCGCAAGCTCGTGCTGACCGTCGGCAAGGACGGCACCGTCGCGCCGAAGCCGGTGACACTCGGCCCGGTGGTCGACGGCCTGCGCATCGTCCGCTCGGGCCTGACCGCCCAGGACAAGGTGGTGATCTCCGGCACCCAGTTCGCGGCCCCGGGCGGCAAGGTGAACCCGAAGCCCGGCAAGATCGCGCCGACCGCAACCAGTCAGGCGCCGGCCCTCACGGCGCCGGTGACGGGCGAAGCAACCTTCGCCCGTTGACCGTCAGCCGCCGGATCTCCCCAGGGTCCGGCGGCTGACACTTTCTTCGTTTCAGACCTCTTTTTCGAGGAGTGGCCCCATGCGCCTCTCGCGGTTCTTCATCACGCGCCCGATCTTCGCGGCGGTCATCGCGGTCGTGATCACGATCATCGGCGCGATCGCCTATCTGGCGCTGCCGATTTCCCAATATCCCGACATCGTCCCGCCGACGGTGACGGTCACCGCCTCCTATCCCGGCGCCTCGGCCGAGACCGTCGCCGAGACGGTCGCCGCGCCGATCGAGCAGGAGATCAACGGCGTCGACGACATGCTCTACCAGTCGTCGCAGTCGACCGGCGACGGCAACGTCACCATCACCGTCACGTTCAAGTCGGGGACCAACCTCGATTCCGCGCAGGTGCTGGTGCAGAACCGCGTCGCGGTCGCGATCCCGCGCCTGCCCGAAGAGGTGCAGCGCCTCGGCGTCGTGACGCGCAAGACCACGCCGGACTTCCTGCTGGTGGTGAACCTGATCTCGCCCGACAACTCGGTCGATCGCGAATATATCTCCAACTATGCGCTGACCCAGGTGAAGGACCGCCTCGCCCGTGTCGAAGGCGTGGGCGACGTGCGCATGTTCGGCGCGCGCGACTATGCGATGCGCGTGTGGATCGATCCGGGCCGCGCCGCCGCGCTCAACCTGACCGCGGGCGACATCGTCCAGGCGCTGCGCGCGCAGAACGTCCAGGTTGCCGCCGGCACGCTCGGCCAGCCGGGCAGCACGCCCACCGGCAATGCCTTCCAGCTCAACATCGAGACGCAGGGACGCCTTAAGGACCCCGCGCAGTTCGGCCAGGTGGTGATCCGCACCGATGCCGATGGGCACCAGGTGCGGGTGAGCGACGTGGCGCGCGTCGAGCTGGGCGCGGCGGACTATTCGTCCAACACCTATCTCTCGAACAAGCCGACCGTGATCCTCGCCGTCTTCCAGCGCCCGGGCTCCAATGCCCTTGCCGCTGCCAATGCGGTGCAGGACCAGCTCAAGGCGATGTCCAAGAACTTCCCCAAGGGCCTGGAATATCGCGTCATCTACAACCCGACCGAGTTCATCTCGCAGTCGATCGACGCGGTCTATCACACGCTGGGCGAGGCGATCCTGCTCGTCGTGCTGGTGGTGATCGTCTTCCTCCAGAAGTGGCGCGCGGCGATCATCCCGGTGCTGGCCATCCCGGTCTCGCTGATCGGCACGATGGCGGTGCTGCTGCCGCTCGGCTACTCGCTCAACAACCTCTCGCTGTTCGGCCTGGTCCTCGCCATCGGAATCGTCGTCGACGACGCGATCGTCGTGGTCGAGAATGTCGAGCGCAACCTGGCGCGCGGCATGACCCCGCTCCAGGCGGCGCGGACTTCCATGGACGAAGTGTCCGGCGCGCTCGTCGCGATCGTGCTGGTGCTGCTCGCGGTGTTCCTGCCGACCCTGTTCCTCAACGGTCTGTCGGGCGCCTTCTACAAGCAGTTCGCCGTGACGATCTCGGCCGCGACCGCGATCTCGCTGCTGGTCTCGCTGACGCTGTCGCCGGCGATGGCCGCGGTGCTGCTCAGCCATCATGAGAGCGAGCCCAGGGGGCCGATCGGCCGGATCGTGCGCCGCGGCGCCGATGCGTTCAACAACGGCTTCGAGCGGATGAGCGTCGGCTATGCCAAGCTCACGCGCGTGCTGGTCACCCGGCCGAAGCGGATGATGCTCACCTATGTCGGCCTGATCGCCGCGACGATCGGGATGTTCTGGGTCACGCCGGTGGGCTTCATCCCGCAGCAGGACCAGGGCTATTTCCTCACCGTCATCCAGCTGCCGCCCGGCTCGTCGCTCGAGCGGACGGACGAGGTGATGCGCAAGGTCGTCGCCCGCATCCTGCCGATTCCGGGCGTGAAGGGATCGGTGATGCTCGCCGGTTTCGATGGTCCGTCGCAGACGCTCGCCCCGAACTCGGCCGCCGCCTATGTGCCGCTGCAATCCTTCGAGGAGCGCAAGAAGCTCGGCGTCACCTTTGACGGCATCATGAACGAGGCGCGCAAGCGCACCGCCGACATCAACGAGGCGATGCTGCTCGTCGTCCCCCCGCCCGTCATCCAGGGCATCGGCTCGGCCGGTGGCTATCGGATGATGATCGAGGATCGCGCCGAGCATGGCTATGACGAACTGGGCAAGACCGCGTTCGGGCTGATCGGCCAGGCCAACCAGACGCCGGGGCTGAAGCAGATCTACACCTTCTTCAACACGGCCACCCCGCGCGTCTTCGCCGATATCGACCGGCGCAAGGCGGACATGCTGGGCGTGCCGCCGGAGCGGGTGTTCGAGGCGCTGAACGTCTATCTCGGCTCCGCCTTTGTGAACGACTTCAACATGCTCGGCCGCACCTATCGCGTGACCGCGCAGGCCGATGCGCCGTTCCGGGCGACCGAGGCGGACATCGCCAACCTCAAGACCCGCTCGAACTCGGGCGCGATGGTGCCGATCGGCTCGGTCTCGACCTTCGAGAACAAGACCGGCCCGTACCGCGTGACGCGCTACAACCTGTTCCCGGCGGTGGAAGTGGATGGCGATACCGCACCGGGCTACAGCTCGGGCGCCTCGCTCGACACGATGGAGAAGCTCGCGAGCGCGCTGCCTCCGGGCTATGGCGCGGAATGGACCGGCATCGCCTTCCAGCAGAAGATGGCGGGCAGCACCGCGGGTCTCGTCTTCGCGCTGGCCGTGGTGTTCGTCTTCCTGGTGCTGGCGGCGCAATATGAGAGCCTGACCATGCCGCTGGCGATCATCCTGATCGTGCCGATGTGTCTACTCGCGGCCATGGCCGGGGTGAATTTGCGGGGCATGGACAATAATGTGCTCACGCAGATCGGCCTGGTCGTGCTGATCGCGCTCGCCGCCAAGAACGCGATCCTCGTGGTCGAGTTCGCCCACCAGGCGGAGGTGCAGGACGGGCTGTCGCCAGTGGAGGCCGCGGTGCGTGCCGCGCGTGACCGCCTGCGGCCGATCCTGATGACCTCGTTCGCCTTCATCCTCGGCGCCGTGCCGCTGCTGATCGCGAGCGGGGCGGGTGCGGAGCTCCGCCAGGCGCTGGGCACCGCGGTGTTCTTCGGGATGATGGGCGTGACTGCGTTCGGCCTGCTCTTCACGCCGACCTTCTACGTCGTCTGCCGGGCGCTCGGCGATCGCATCGCGAAGATGCGCGGCAACCGCAAGGCGCACGACGAAGGTGGCCATGAGCCGGCGCTGCAGCCTGCTGAATAACCAATGACGTCGCCCTCACCCTTCCGGCGCCTTCGGCGCCTCCCTCCCTCTCCCGATGGGAGAGGGAAGGGGCTCGCCGCCGCAGGCGGTGGGAAGGGTGAGGGTCGTCAGAAAGGAATGCACGAGATGCGTATTTTCCTCGCAACCGCTTCGGCACTCGCGCTCGCCGCCTGTGCCGCCGGTCCGAATTATGTCACGCCCACGCCGCCCCAGACGGCGGCCGGCAATTTCGTCGCGGCCAATCCCGCGGTGACCGCGGCGCCCGTGCAGGGCGACTGGTGGCGGCTCTACAACGATCCGGTGCTCGACCAGCTCGTCGCCGACGCGCTGGCCGCCAACACCGATATCCGGGTCGCGGTGGCGCGGATCGAGAAGGCCCGCGCGACGCTGCGCGGCGCCAAGGCCAACCAGCTGCCCCAGGCCAGCCTGAGCGCCGGCGCCAATTACGGCCGCCTGCCCGCGGCCCAGCGCCTGCCCGGCGCCCCGCGCGAGGACTGGCAGGTCGATGCCGGGCTGAGCGTCAGCTACGAGGCCGATCTGTTCGGCCGGCTGAGCCGCGGCACGGAAGCCGCGCACGGCGATGTCGGCGCGGCCGAGGCGGATGCCGACGCGGTCCGGGTGATCGTGGCGGCGGACACGGCGCGCGCCTATGCCGATGCGGCTTCGTCTGCCGAGCGGCTGGGCGTCGCCGAGCATATCGTCAAGCTGCTCGACCAGTCGATCGAGCTGACCGAGCGCCGCCGCGGCGTCGGCCTGGCCACCCGGCTCGACACGGCCCGGATCGGCGCGCTCCGCAACCAGCGCCAGGCCGAGGTGCCCGCGCTCCAGGCCGCGCGGGATGCGGCGCTGTTCCGCCTCGCCACGCTTACCGGCCGTACCCCCGCCGACCTGCCGGCGGTGGCGGGCGAGCGCAGCACCACCTTGCGGCTCGGCCAGCCGATCCCGGTCGGCGACGGCGCCGCGCTGCTGGCGCGCCGGCCGGACATCCGCGCCGCCGAACGCCGCCTGGCCGCCGCCACCGCGCGGATCGGCGTGGCGACCGCCGACCTCTATCCGCGGATCACGCTCGGCGTCTCGGGCGGCTCGACCGGCACCGATTTCGGCGACGTGTTCGGCGCCGGCCCGCTGCGCTGGCTGGTCGGCGGGCTGCTGAACTGGGCGGTGAACCCGGGCCCGGCCCGGGCGCGGGTGGCAGGGGCGGAGGCCGATACCAAGGCCGCGCTCGCCACCTTCGACGGCACGGTGCTGAACGCGCTGCAGGAGACCGAGACGGCGCTTTCCGCCTATGGCCATGCGCTCGGGCGGCGTACCGCGCTCCAGGCGGCGCGCAACGAAGCGGAAGCGGCGGTGAACATCGCCCGCGCCCGCCAGCGCGAAGGCGATATCGATTCGCTCGCCCTGCTCGACGCCGAACGCACCTTCGCCGACGCCGAGGCGGACCTGGCACAGGCCGACGCCTTCATCGCCGAGACCCAGGTGGACCTGTTCCGCGCGCTGGGCGGCGGCTGGCAGAAGAGCTGAGGGTCTTCCCCGGCACTTTCTCTTCGTCATCCCCGTCTTCGCGGGGATGACGGGGACGGGAATGGGGATGACGGGCGGATCGTCGTGTCCTAGATCCTGTCCACATGACCCATGCCATCGCCAGGATCGGGCGCGACGCGCCCTATGCCACCGACATCAGCTTCGGCAAGCGCGGGCTTGTCGCCGACGAGCCCGAAGCGCGCGGCGGCGGCGATGCCGGGCCGGCGCCCTATGAGCTGCTGCTGGGCAGCCTGGGCGCGTGCACCGCGATCACGCTGCGCATGTATGCCGAGCGCAAGGGGTGGCCGGTGGAGCATGTCGAGGTGGCCCTGTTCCTCCACGGCCAGGGCGAGACGCTCAACATCGAGCGGATCCTGACGATCACGGGCACCGATGCAGGGCAGAATGCCCGGCTTGCCGAAATCGCCGAGAAGACGCCGGTGACGCTGACCCTGAAACGGGGAGTCCCGATTGCGACCAGGCTCGGGTGAATCTTGTTACAAATTCGCGCAACACCCTAGACGCATTTTGTCGTAGAAGCTGGAGTCATGCTTGCTTCCGTGACTTCCAAGGACGATTCGGCGACCCTGCTCGTCGTGGATGACGACCGCGATATCCGCATGCTGCTGGCGAACAGCCTAGGTTCGCGCGGCTACAAGGTCGAGACTGCGTCCAGCACCCGCGACATGGATCAGATCCTGGCGCGCACGCCGGTCGATCTCGTGATCCTGGACATCATGATGCCGGGCGAGGACGGGCTTTCCGCCTGCCGCCGCATCGCGCGCGCCGATGGGCCGGAAATCATCTTCCTGAGCGCCCTTGGCGAGGAGCAGGACCGGATTCTCGGCCTCGAGGTGGGTGCCGGCCACTATCTTCCCAAGCCGTGCAGCCCGCGCGAGATCCTCGCCACGGTGCGCGCGGCGCTGCGCAAGCGCGGCGCGATCGCCACGAACGAAAGCGGCGACGTCTATGTCTTCGAGGGCTGGCGCATCGATCTCGGCAGCCATGAGCTGTTCGATCCCAATGGCGTGCTGGTCGGTCTCACCGATGGCGAGTTCGCGGTGCTGCGCGTGTTCATCGAGCGCCCGCGCCGGGTGCTGAGCCGCGAGGCGCTGCTGGCCGCGGCCCGGGGCCCGGATTCGGACGCCTATGACCGTGCGATCGACGTGCAGGTGAGCCGCCTGCGCCGCAAGCTGCGCTCGGGCGGCGACGAAATCATCCGCACCGTGCGCAACGAAGGCTATCTGTTCGTGCCCAAGGTCGTGCGCGCGTGACATCGCGGCGCGGGGGGGCGGGGTCCCCGTTGTTCCTGCGCGTCTTCGTCCTGATGGTCGCCTGCGTGGCGATAACGCAGCTGATGAATCTCGGCCTGCTGATCGCAGTGCAGGCGCCATCGACCAAGGTCTACAGCGTCGGGCAGATCGCCAATGCGATGCGCGGCATCGGCGATGCGGACGGCGATTTCCTGATATCCCACCCGGCAAATGTCGAGCCGACACCCTGGAACCCCCGGAGCGAGCGCATCGAGCTCGCGCTGGCCAGGGCGCTGCAGGTGCCGGTGGAACGGGTGCGGATCGGCTTCCCCACGCCGTTCATGCAGCGCGAGAAGATCTATGATCGCGCCAGCGTGCCGCGCGCCGTTCCGCCGGCCAGCGACCAGGCGGCGCGGGCCGTGGTGATCATCGGCGATTTCTCCGCGGCATTCCGCCGGGACGACGGGCAGTGGACCCTGATCGATTCGAACCACAGCTTCGAGCCGTGGCGCCTGTTCGTGCTGTGGTGGCTGATCCTGTCCGCGGCAGCGGTCGCGCCCTTTGCCTGGGCGCTCGCGCATCGCATCGCCAAGCCGATCGGTGCCTTTGCCGAGGCCGCCGAACGGCTCGGCCGCGACCCCCGCGCCGCGCCGATCGCGATCGAGGGACCGACGGAAATCGCCGATGCCGCGGCGGCGTTCAACCGGATGCAGGCCCGGCTCAATCGCTATGTCGACGATCGCGCGACCGTGGTCGGCGCGGTCGCGCACGATCTGCGCACGCCCCTGATGCGGCTCGGACTGCGGCTCGAGGCAGCGCCCGACGCGTTGCGTCAGGCGTGCGAGGGCGACATTCGCGACATGGAGGCGATGATCTCCGCGACGCTGAGCTATCTGCGCGACACGACCAAGCAGGGCGTGCGCAAGCCGCTCGACCTGCGCTCGCTCGCCGAGACCGTGACCGACGACATGAGCGATCGCGGCGCCTCGGTGGTGCTCGCGCCGGGCGATCCGGTGGTGATCGAGGGCAATTCGCCGGCGCTCAAGGCGATGCTCAACAATCTCGTCACCAACGCGCTCAAATATGCGGGCAGCGCCGAAGTCTCGCTGGCCGAGGCCGATGGCCAGGCGCTGATCGAGGTGCGCGACGATGGGCCCGGCGTGCCGCCGGAAGACCTGGAGCGCGTGTTCGAGCCCTTCTTCCGCGGCGAGCGCTCGCGCAACCGCGATACCGGTGGCATCGGCCTGGGCCTGGCCAGCGCCCGCGCGGTGGCGCGCGCGCATGGCGGCGACCTTACCATCCGCAACCGGGAAGAGGGCGGCCTTTCCGCGCTGGTGACCCTGCCCGTCTAAGGTCAGAACCCGGCCAGGGCTTTGATTTCCCCTGTCATCCTGGCTTCTTTCGTCATCCCCGCGCAGGCGGGGATCCATTGGCGCTGCCGTTCCGGCTCCATCCGCTCCGACAGCCGGAATGATCCCCGCCTGCGCAGGGATGACGGGGGGCGCTGATTTGAGGCCTGACCCGAATACGGCCACAAAGCGGAAACCTGCCAGCGACGTCCCGAAATCCCGCCGACACCCGCGCCGCCGAACCACATGCCCCGGGGGACAAGGGCAAATGGTTCGCGATCAGCAAGTTCGAACGGAAGCGCAGGGCAGCGCATTGGAGCGCCTGCTTGCCCGGCCCGTGCCCTTGTGGACCCTCGCCCTGACGCTGCTGCTGGTTCCGCTCGCCGCGATGGGCACCGGCGCGATCGTCGATGGCTGGGAGAAATCGGGCGCGGTCGGTCGCGCGGCGATCATGCTGGCTCGCGTCCCGGATACGATTCAGCACCTGTTCCGCAGCAATGCGCCCTATTTCCACGGTGCCTATGAGAAGCTGCCGGGCGGCTTTTCCCGCGATCCGGGGTTCGTCGATGCCGGCTATGCGCTGATCTCGCCCTTCGAGCCCCGGCGCAAGCGATCGGTGGTGCGGCTGATCCGTCTCGCGGACGGTGCGGTGGTGCGCGAGTTCGTGCCCGATGTCGACGCCGCCAATGCCCGCTCGCGCTTCGCTTCCGCGCTCACCGACCTGCACCGCGACAAGAATGCCGCGCGCAACCGGCTGATGCATCCGCTGCTGCTCGCCGATGGCAGCCTGGTGCTGCACGACAGCTCGCCGCTCGCCCGCTACGATGCATGCGGCAAGCTGCTCTGGTCGCTCGACGGCATCTTCAACCATTCCACCGAGCTGGGCCCGGACGGCGACCTGTGGGTGCCCTATCGCTACCCGGTGCCGCGCGAGCCCGGGGTGAAGCCCGATTTCTGGGACGATGCGGTGGCGCGGGTCTCGCCCGAGGGGAAGCTGCGCAACGTCGACCGGATCGCCGACATCCTCGAGCGCAACGGGCTGGCCAGGCTGTGGCGCGGCCGGCCCTATGTGCAGGACCCCTTCCATCTCAACGATATCCAGCCGGCGATGGCGGACGGCCGGTTCTGGAAGAAGGGGGATTTGTTTCTCAGCATCCGCAACCTCTCGCTGATCGCGCTCTACCGGCCGGCGACCGGTGCGATATTGTGGTGGAAGATCGGCCCGTGGCGCTTCCAGCACGATGTCAGCATCCTCGACGATCACCGCATCTCGGTGTTCGATAACAACACGCTGATGGGCTATCCGGACGAGCGCGTGAACGGGCACAACCGCCTGCTCGTCCACGACCTGTCCAGCGGCGAGACCAGCTCGCCCTGGGACAGGGGCTTCGCCGCCAACCGCATCGCCACCCGCGCCCAGGGGCGCGGCACGCCGCTCGCCAATGGCGACGCGATGATCGAGGAGACCGAGCAGGGCCGCCTCGTCCGCATGTCGCCCGAAGGCGCGGTGCGCTGGCGCTACATCTCCGCCGATTCCGCCGAGCGGCGCATGGCCCTTTCCTGGGCGCGCTATCTCGATCCCGCCACCGATGGCCCGGCCATTCAAGCTACGGTGAATGCCAAATGTTCGTGAAGTTTCTCAGAGCCCTGTCGATCGCCCTCGCCCTTTCGGCGCCGCTCGCCGCCCAGGCCTATACCGGGCCCGGGCTCGGGCTGGGGGCGATCGGAGTCGCCTTCGGGCTGATCGGCTCGATCCTGCTCGCGATCGTCTCGGTCGTCTGGTACCCGATCAAGCGGCTGGTCCGCCGCATCCGCGGGCGTGCCCGGTGATCCCGTTCTTCCTCGCCATCGTCGCGGTGCTCGAGCTGGCCCGCGCCCTGCCGCTCGTCGCGGCCTTTCGCGAGCTTGCCGCCTGCGGCCGGCATGCCATGCGGCTGATGGCCAGGCGGGGCGTTTCGGACTGGGGCAAGGAGCGGGCGCTCCGGATCCTTTCGGGCCGCATGTTCGCGCGGACGATGCGTGCCGGCGGCTTGCTGCTCGCCGCCGCCGCGCCCCTGCTCGTGGTGCTGGCGCTCGACGCCAACTGGCCGGAAATCGGAGTCTTCCGGACGGACTGGACGGCAAGGCTCGCGCTGATGCCCTTCACGCTCGGCTATGCCGTGCTGCGCTGGCAGGTGATCCCGCGTGTACAGCGGGGCTGACCGGCTCCTCCACCGCATCGCCCTGGGCTCGCCCGCGCTGCTCGAAGCGACCTTCGACATCGAGCGCGCCACCCATCGCGGGAAGATCGCCGCGGTGCCGATCCGGCGCCCGGTGTTCATCGCCGGGCTGGCGCGCGCGGGCACCTCGATCCTCACCCGCCTGCTCCACCAGGGCGGCGGCTTCGCCGCGCCTTCCTATCGCGACCTTCCGTTTCCGCTCGCCCCGAACAGCTGGGCGAGGCTCGGCGGCAAGCGGCATGTCGAGGCCAGCGAGCGCGGCCATGGCGACGGATTGACGCATGACCTCGACAGTCCCGAGGCGATCGAGGAGGTCTTCTGGCGCGCGCTGGAAGGAAGACGCTATCTGCGGCGCGACGGGCTGGCGCCGGCCGCGCCGGATCCCGAGACGCTGGCTGCCTTTCGCGACTATGTGCGCCTGGTGCTGCTGCGCCATGGCGGCGCTCGCTATCTGTCGAAGAACAACAACAACATCCTGCGCCTGGAGGGGCTCGCCACCAGCTTTCCCGATGCGCTTCTGATCCATCCGTTCCGCGATCCGTTGCAGCAGGCGCTGTCCTTGCTGTCCCAGCATCGCCGGGCGGCCCGGCTGGCAGGAGAGGACCCGTTCCGCCGCCGCTTCATGACCTGGCTCGGCCATCACGAATTCGGCGCCGACCACCGGCCGTTCCTGTTCGACGGCGCCCCCGGCCGCGACGAGGACCCGACCCGCGCCGATTACTGGCTGAAGCTGTGGGACAGCGTGCACCGCGCGCTGCTCTCGGCGCCGGCCCGGGTGCGGGAGCGCCAGTTCTTCGTCGACTATGACGCGTTGTGCGCCAGTCCGCGCCGCTATGCGCCCCGGCTCGCCGTGCTGGTCGAGGCGCCGATCGATGCCGCCGCGTTGCGGGCGGCGGATAGCCGCCATGCCGAAGCCGATCCGGCATTGCTCGCGCGCGTGGCGGAGACCCATGCGGCGCTTCGCGCGTGTTTCCGCGCGCGCTTCGACTGACCGGATATTTCCCCTCGCGCCGGAAGGAAGGATTGCGCGCCATGCGGCGGATCGCGACGATATGCCGCCCGGTGCATGGGGATCGGACGATTCCGCCGGCTGGACGGAGAAGAAGATGACCGAGACGACGCGTCGCGCGATGCTGGCCGGCCTGGCGGCACTGCCCCTGGCGCCGCGGGTGGCGCTGGGCGAGACCGTGGGAGGCATCACCCGCCTTGATCCGGCGCTCGACGCGCTGATCGATACGGCCAGCCCGATCGAGGTGATCGCCACCGGCTTCCGATGGGCCGAGGGGCCGGCATGGGTGAGGAAGGGCGGTTATCTGCTCTTCTCCGACGTGCCGGCGAACATCGCCTATCGCTGGCGGGCGGGCGAAGGGGCCAGGCCGTTCCTCGATCCCTCGGGCCTGGCCGGGCCGATCCCGGCGGGGGTGCGCGAGGCGGGATCGAACGGGATGGTGATCGATGCCCGTGGCGACTTGCTGATGGCCGATTCGGGCACGCGCGCCATTGCCCGGGTGGACCTGGCGACGCGGCGGAAGACGATCGTCTGCGGCGCATTCGAAGGCAGGAAGTTCAACAGCTGCAACGACCTGGCGATCGGGCGCGGCGGGATCCTCTATTTCACCGATCCGCCCTATGGCCTGGCCGAGGGCGATGCCTCGCCGCTCAAGCAGCTGGCGTTCAACGGCGTCTACAGCGTCCGTCCGGACGGCAGCGGCGTGCGGCTGATCGACAAGAGTCTCGGGCGGCCGAATGGCATCGGCGTCTCGCCGGGGCTCGACCGGCTCTATGTCAGCCAGTCCGATCCCGAGAATGCGAAGATCTTCCGTTGCGAACTGGCGGCGGACGGCTCGGCGAGAGGCGGGCTGGCACCGTTCGTCGACTTCTCGGCGGAAGTGGCGCGCAAGCTGCCGGGGTTGCCCGACGGGATGAAGGTGGCGAAGAGCGGCCATCTGTTCGCCAGCGGCCCGGGCGGGATCCATGTGATCGCGCCGGACGGCAGGAAGCTGGGGCTGATCGCGACCGGCAAGCCCGCCGCCAATTGCTGCTTCGGCGAGGACGGGCGAACGCTGTTCGTCACCTCGTCCGACATGGTGGCGAAGGTGCGGCTGAAGATGACGGGGTGGTAGCGTTACGGCTCCTTCGCCGGCAAGCCGGGGGAGGAATTGGGTGTCCATCCCTGATCGCACGACCTACATCCGTCCCATGACCGACGAACAGGCGATTCCCGCCGCCACCGTGATCGTGATGCGCGAGACCCCGGACGGGCCGCCCGAGCTGCTGATGGTGGAGCGGGCCCGTGCCATGTCGTTCGCGGGCGGCGCGCTGGTCTTTCCCGGCGGCCGCGTCGATCCGGGCGATTTCGTCCTGGCGGGCCTGCATGCCGGCGATGTCGAGGAGAATGCCGCGCGCATCGCCGCGATCCGCGAGACGCTGGAGGAAGCGGGCGTCGCGATCGGCCTCGATCCGGCCGGGGAGGTGCTCGCGCTGCGCCAGCGCCTCTATGCCGGCGAGCCGATGGGCGAGTTGCTCGACGAGGCCGGCGCCGCGCTCGCGCTGGACCGGCTGGTGCCCTTTGCCCGCTGGCTGCCCAGGGGCGTGCACCACAAGGTGTTCGACACGCGCTTCTACCTGGCCCGCGCGCCGGAAGGAGCCGAGCCGCAGGTCGACGGCAACGAGAATGTCCGGGTCTTCTGGGCGAGCGCGCGCGCGGTGCTCGACGCCGCCGACCGGGGCGAGGCGCACATCATCTTTCCCACCCGCCGCAATCTCGACCGGCTGGCGCTGTTCGCCAGCTATGACGACGCCGTCGCCGATGCCCGCGCCCATCCGATCCGCACCGTCACGCCCTGGATCGAGGAACGCGACGGCGAGCGCCATCTGTGCATTCCCGACGATCTTGGCTACCCGATCACCACGCAACCCCTTGACCAGGCGATCCGCATGTGAGGCGGGCGCGCCGCGCCGCGACGGCGGCGGTCTCGCTCGCGGCATTGCTCGGCGGATCGCTCCTGGCCTGGGTGGCGCTGCGCGACCGTCCGCAGGACTTGCCCTGGACGCGGCTCGATCTGGACCAGCCGATCGGCATCTTCACCGGCCGCAAGCTCGCCGGGCTGACCGGGGACGCTGCCCGCTGCCGGTCGCTGCTGCGCGCCGCGGGAGTGCGCTATGTGGCGCTGGCCAGCGTCATCGGCGACGCGCCGCAATGCGGCTATGCGGACGGGGTGCGCCTTGTTCCGGGCGGGGCGCGCGGGATCGGCTTTGTGCCGGCCAGCCCCGGCATGTCCTGCCCGGTGGCCGCGGCGCTCTCGCTCTGGGAATGGGAGATCGTCCAGCCGGCCGCGCAGCGGCATTTCGGCGCGGCGGTGGTGCGGATCGAGCATCTCGGCAGCTATGCGTGCCGGCGCATGTACGGCCGCGGCACCGGCGGCTGGAGCGAGCATGCGACTGCCGATGCGATCGACATCGCCGCCTTTCGCCTGGCGGACGGGACGCGGATCGGCGTGGCCGAGGATTGGGAGGAAGGCGGAGCGAAGGCCGCCTTCCTGCGCGAAGTGCGCACCGGGGCCTGCCGGCTGTTCTCGACGGTGCTCTCGCCCGACTATAACGCCGCGCATCGCGATCACCTGCACCTCGACGAGGCGGAGCGCGGGGAATGGGGATGGCGGTCCTGCCGGTAGGCCGGGTCTCGGCGCCACGCCCGTCATCTCCCGCTCCACCGTCATCCCCGCCTGTACGGGGATGACGGGAGGAACAAGATAAAGGGAATCCCTCCCGCAAGCGGGAGGGGAATTGGGAAATCAGTGCGAGAGCGACGCGGTGTCGACCTTCTCCACCCAGGCCGGATAGAAGCTCGGCTGGCGGTTCGACCAGCCCGAGGCAGTGGCGGCGGCTTCGCTGATCGACTGGAGCAGCTTGCGGCGCAGGTCCGGATGGAGATGCGGCAGCGCCGCCGCGGCGCAGAAGGCCGAGGGGAGCCAGGGGCGCACTTCGGCGCCGATCAGCCGCTCGTAGAGGAAGCGGAAGCTCGAGAAGCTGGTCAGGCGGCCCTGGCTCAGGTCGAAGGCGGCGATGGCGACGAGCGGCGACATGAACGGCTCGATGGAATCGAAGTCGCTGTCGTCGGGCATCAGCGCGCGGACTTCGTGGAGGCGCTCATAGACATGCGCCTGGGCGCGGATGCTGGCGGCCTCGACCACGTCGCGCGACCAGCGCGCCATCGCGTCCTCGCGGTCCAGCCCGATATCGAGCGAACGGCGCACATAGCGCTGGGTCGCCGCGCTGAAACCCGCAAATTCCTTCATTTCGGCCAGCGTCATCGCGCCTTCAGCCGGTTTTGCCCGTGCTCCCATAGCTCAATACTCCCACCCCATATCGTGACCCTCCGAGACCGATAGTGCGGCAATATGGTTAACGAGCCGCTGAACCAGTCGTCGTCCCCTGTTCATTATAGGAAACCAACTGATTCCGCGGCGCAACATGCATGCGATGAACCGAAGTCCCGCTTGTGGAAAACTGCGCATAGTGATGGGCTTGCGGGGGGCAGCTGCCCATCCGGGGCGTATCCGGGTCCGGGTTCGCCCGTAGGGCCCGGCGGGTCGCCGGGCCGCTTCGATGGCCGATTTCCGGGCATGGTTCCTCGCGAATCAGGGCGAATCAGCAGGTCATCGGCTCGCCGCAACGGTTCGTCCCATCGACCGGCCGCGGCCCTATACTTCCGTCCTATGATCTGGTCAGTCGCTGTTCATCAGACTGCTTCCTGACCGGGGGGTCCATGAATTTCCGTGTTTTCGCAGCGCGTTTCGCGCTGATGGCTGTTTGCACCCTGATGATGGCCGCCCCCCAGGCGGCTTCGGCCAAGGGCCGTACCTTCTGGCAGTGCGCGCCCTATGCCCGCGAAATCTCCGGCGTGAACATTCATGGCAATGCCTGGACCTGGTGGTCGCAGGCCGCCGGCCGCTATCAGCGCGGCGAGACTCCGAAGGTCGGTTCGGTGATGTCGTTCCAGCGCACGGCCCGCATGCCGCTCGGCCATGTCGCGATGGTAAGCCAGGTCGTCAGCGATCGTGAAGTGCTGCTCACCCATGCCAACTGGTCGCGCGCCGGCGGCATCGAGCGCAACGTCCGCGCCGTCGACGTCTCGCCCGAAGGCGACTGGAGCGAAGTGAAAGTGTGGTTCGCGCCGATGGGCGGCCTCGGCACTTCGGTCTATCCGGTCAACGGCTTCATCTATTCGGGCGGCGCGCCGCACGACATCGACGACGATTTCAAGCCGTCGCTCGACCTCGACCTCAGCGACCTGATGGCGGAAGCGAAGAACGAGACGCCCGACGCGGGCTGATCGCTTCGACAGGCTGAAACGCGAAGGCCCGGCATTGCCCGGGCCTTTTCCTGTTCGCTCCCCTCTCTTCCAGGGAGGGGAATGGAAGGGGGCTATCCTTTCGCCACGAACGCCAGCGCCGCGCCGTTCATGCAATAGCGCTTGCCGGTGGGCGGCGGCCCGTCGTCGAAGACATGGCCGAGATGCCCGCCGCAGCGCCGGCACAGCACCTCGGTGCGGCGCATGCCGAGCGAATTGTCGGCGCGGGTGATCACTGCCCTGGGCAGCGGCTGCCAGAAGCTCGGCCAGCCGGTGCCGCTGTCGAACTTGGTCGAGGAGGCATAGAGCGGCAACGCGCAGCCGGCGCAGGCGAAGGTGCCGGCGCGGTGCTCCTTGTTGAGCGGGCTGGTGAAGGCCCGCTCGGTCGCGCCCTGGCGGAGCACCTGATAGGCCAGCGGGCTAAGCCGCTTCTTCCATTCCGCATCGGTGAGCGTGAATTCGAACTTCTGCGCGGCTTCGGCGGGCGCGCCGCCACCGCACGCGGCGGTGAAGGCGCCGATGCCGGCGACGGCGAGAAAGGCGCGGCGGTCGGTATGCATGGCGAACCTCTCGTTATTGCGACGATATAGGTTCGTATGAGAGCGGGGAAAGGTTGCACCCCTTCCGCAAATCGCGCGCTCAATGGCGGCGCGGCTCCATTGTATCGGGATCGGGAGGGGGCATGGAAGCGATGTCGTCGCTCGCAGCCAGTTCGAGCGTTGCGTTCCGGGCGGTGGCCAGGTCGAGCAACACGGGCGGATCGCCGAAGCGGAAATAGGCGTCGCCCCAGCCGGCGCCCATGACTTGGATCTCGTACCGAGCCCCGGGTTGCAGTGCCGGCGCCTTTGCCGATTCGATGAAGCAGGCCGGCACCTTGCCGTAGAATAGCGGGAACGCCTTTGGCGCTCCGGCGAGACAATTCGAATCGCCGTTCGATTCGATGTGCCAGATCACGCCCTTGTCGCTGCGGATGTCCACCGAATGGACCGTTATGTCGTTATCCGGTGCGCGAAAGGGCCAGATGCCGTTCGGGCGGGCGTCGAACCGAAGTGCTCCGCCCTGCATCGATACCGATATGTCATATCCGGGCGGCGAGCAGCTTGTCGCGAGTAGCGCAAGGCCCGGCCCCATCCATCTTCGCATGATTCGTGCCCTCGCGCACAGGCTGCACGAACCGGCGGCCGCCCTCAATAGCGCGTCAGCTCTACCGCCATCTTCTTGTAGCCGTGGACGAAGCAGGCGGCGACGCGCTCGGGCTGGCGCAGCACGTTCGCGCGCAGGCGGCGCTTCGCCATCTCCTCCATCAGGATGCCGATCTGCAGCTCGGCCAGCCGCGCGCCCACGCAGCGATGGATGCCGTGGCCGAAGGCGAGGTGGCGCCGGGCATTCTCGCGGTCGACGATGATCCGGTCGGCATCGGGGAAGATGCTCTCGTCGCGATTGGCCGAGAGATACCAGAGGCCGAGCTTGTCGCCCGCTCGGATCTTGTGGCCGTCCAGCTCGGTATCCTGCGTCGCGGTGCGGCGCATGTGCGCGAGCGGCGTCTGCCAGCGGATGATCTCCTGCGTGGCGTTGCCGATCAGGCCCGGATCCGCCTCGAGCTTCGCGCGCGAATCGGGGAATTGCTCGAGCCCCCAGGCATAGGCGCTCATCGAGTTGCGCGTCGTGTCGTTGCCGCCGACGATCAGCAGGATCAGGTTCCCGAGGAACTCCATCTGGTCCATATGGCTCATCGCGTCCGAATGGATCATCATCGAGATCAGGTCGGGCCTCGGCTCCTTGCCCAGCTTGCCCTGCCAGAGATTGCCGAAATAGGCGGCGCATTCGAACAGGATCTGGCGCCGCTCCTCCTTGCGCACGGGATCCTTGGCGATCTCGATATCGCCCGCCCAGTCCGACCAATAGGTGAGCTTGCGCCGCTCTTCCCAGGGAAAGTCGAACAGCAGCGCGAGCATCTGGGTGGTCAGCTCGATCGAGACGCTGTCGACCCAGTCGAATTCCTGGCCGACGGGCAGCGAATCGAGGATCTCGGCAGTGCGCATGCGGATATTGTCGCTCATCCGCACCATCTCGCTCGGCGTGAAGGCGGGGGCGACGGTGCGGCGCTGGTCGGTATGCTTGGGCCGGTCCATCGCGATGAACATCGGCATCTTGATATCGCCTTCCTGTATGTCGGCGATGGTGATGCCGCCGGCCTCGGACGAGAAGATGTCGGGCAGCGATTCGACCTGGACGATCGGCTTGTAGGTGGCGATCGACCAATAGGGGCCGAAGCCGCTATTCTCGCAATGATAGATCCCGCCCCGCGCGCGCAGCTCGCGGAACGGCGCCTGCCACACATCGTCGCGGTAGAGTTCGGGCCGGCTGACGTCGAGCGGATCGACGGCTTCGGGGATTCCGGCTTCGGTCATAAGCGTAGCCATACTGCCTCTCCTGGCGTTTGCCGGAAGGAAACGCCTAATTGACAGAAGTGTCAATAGCGAGAGGCGGCCGGGGCGGGGCATCGCACAAATACTCGTCATCCCGGCGAAAGCGGGGACGACGTTGTAAAGGGCTTAGGCGGGACTGCCATTCAGCGATGCGAGCCGCCGCCTGCATTCCTTCCCCGGTGGAAATATCGGTGCGGCTATGCCACCGCCTCGATCTTCGTCCGGCGCTTGGGGCTGCCCGATTTGAGCACGCCGCGGCGGAACACCCGCGCGCCCACCGTGATGATGATCGCCACCCACAGCGCCTGCCAGGCCAGCGCGAGCAGGTGCGGCCAGATCGCCGGCTGGCTGCCCGCCAGCCCGATCATCGCGAAGGGCGAGCTGAACGGGAAGACCTGCGCCGCCGTCTCGATCCAGCTGCCGGGCCGCGTCGCCGCGCCGAGCGCCAGGCCGAACATCATCATCTGGAAGATGGTGATCGGCAGCGAGAGCATCTGCAGCTCGCGCTGGGTGGAGGTCAGCGCGCCGATGCTGAGGAACATCGCCCCGAGCAGCATGTAGGACATGGTGAAATAGGCGATGAAGAGCAGGGCATAGGTAGGCGCGCCGATCGCTGCGACGAGGCTGGGGAAGTTGCCGGCGATCTCGGGCGGGACCAGCCGCGTCGCGTTGATGATGATCGTCGCCCAGAACAGCACGAACAGCACGGCGGCGCCGAACATGCCGATCAGCTTGCCGAAGAACACGCTCTCCAGCGGCACCGCCGCCGCCAGGATCTCGATCACCTTGTTCGAGCGTTCCTCGGCCATGGTGCCCACGGCCTGGCCCGAGAGGAACAGGGTGAGGAAGAACATCGCGAACACGCCGATCGAGGCGGCCTGGCCGCGCCCGCTGGGCGAGCCCTGGCCGCGCTTCACCACCGTCTGGGTGACGATGCTGGTGGGCGTGGCGCTGCCCAGCTTCTGCGCCCGCAGGCTCTGCTCGGCGAGCTGCGCGAGGAACTGCGCCTCGGTCGCGCCGCGGCTGGCATAGAGCACGTCCGGCCTGTCGAGCGGGCCATAGAGCACCGCGGCGGTATCGACCTTGTCGCTGTCGAAATAGGCGCGCGCCTGGGCGGCGGGATCGCCGGTCGGCGCCTCGATGGTGAGCGGCGGCGGCATCAGCTCGCTCTTCCTGGGGAAGAGGGTGCGCAGCTGCTTGTCGGTCTCGAGCAGCACCGGCGCCTGGGCGGGCGGCGCGATCACCACCATCCGCATCTGCGAATCGTCGCCGACGATCGACTGGGCACCGATCCCGCCGACCGTGCCGAAGCCGATCATCAGCACCGGCGCGAGCAGGAAAAGCAGGAAAGTGGGCGTGAACACCGTGGCGGTGAAGTCGCGGCGGGCGACCGTCAGCGCCTGGCGCAGCATGCGCGAAAACTTGCTCACGCCGCTTCCTCCTGGTCCCTGAGGGCATCCGCGCCGACGATCCGGACAAAGGCGTCGTGCAGTCCCGGCCGCTCGATCGACAGGCCCGAGACGCCATAGCCGCCGTCGATCAGCTTCACGAGCAGCGATTCGACGCCGCCGGCGGGCAGGGTGAAGCGCCAGCCATCGCCTTCGCGCTCGGCATCGGCGGGAAGCAGGGCGCGCGCGCCCTCGACATTATGGTGCGGCGTGTAGTGCGCCTTCATCGGCAGCGTCGCGCGGGCATCGTTCACCGTGCCCTCGAAGCGCACCTTGCCGCCGGCGATGATCGACAGCCGGTCGCACAGGCGCTCGGCATGGGCCATGACATGGGTGGAGAACAGGATGGTCGCGCCGCGATCGCGCTCGGCCCGGATCAGCCTCTCGAGCTTTTCCTGGTTGACCGGGTCGAGGCCGGAGAAAGGCTCGTCGAGGACGAGCAGCTCGGGCTCGTGCACCACCGAACCGAGCAGCTGGACCAGCTGGGCCATGCCCTTGGAGAGCTTGCGGATCTTCTCGTCCTTGGCATGGCCGAGGCCGGCATTGTCGAGCAGCGTGTCGGCGCGCTTGCGCCCCGTCGCCCAGGGCAGGCCGCGCAGCGCGCCCATGAAGGCGATCGCCTCGCGGCACTTCATGTTGGGATAGAGGCCGCGCTCCTCGGGCAGATAGCCGACCAGGTCGCTGGCGTCGCGCGGATGGGTGCGGCCGAGCATGGTGCGGGCGCCCTCGTCCGGCTCGATGATGCCGAGCAGCATGCGCAGAGTCGTGGTCTTGCCGGCGCCGTTCGGGCCGAGCACGCCATAGACGAGGCCCTTGGGCACCGCGATGTCGACGCCGTCGACGACGCGCCGATCCCCGAAATATTTGACGAGCCCCCGGGCGCTTACGGCCAATTCGCCAGACAAAAGAGTGTCTCCATCAGTGTCTCGGCCAAGCCGAGGACGGCACCAGCCCGCTCCCCACTCGGCCACCCGACGGCAATATTCCATGGGTGGCCGAGTGGGGAGCGGGCTGGTGCCGCAAACCACGAAAACGTGGTAGCGGGTCCGCGTGGAACAGCACAAGCCACTGGAAGCGCGAATAAAGGCCAAAGCGGCGGAAATCGGGTTCGCCGATTGCGGGATCGCGCGCGCCGACGCCGCGCCCAAGACCGTCGAGCGGCTGCGCCAATGGCTGGAGGAGGGGCGCCACGGCTCGATGCTCTGGATGGAGGAGCGCGCGCATCACCGCGAGCGGCCGGCGGGGCTGTGGCCCGAAGTGAAGTCGGTGATCTCGCTCGGCATGAGCTATGCGCCGCGCACCGATCCGCTCGCCCTGGCGGGGGAAGGCGGGATCGGCCGCATCTCCACCTATGCCCAGGGAGCCGATTATCACGACGTGATGAAGCGGCGGCTGAAGGAGCTGGGGCGCTGGCTGGTCGGCGCCGCGCCCGGCGCGGAGCTCAAGGTGTTCGTCGATACCGCGCCGGTCATGGAGAAGCCGCTGGCCGAGGCGGCGGGGCTGGGCTGGCAGGGCAAGCATACCAATCTGGTGAGCCGCAGCCATGGCAGCTGGCTGTTCCTGGGCGCGATCTACACCACCCTGGAACTGGCGCCCGACGCGCCGGTGCGCACCACTTGCGGCAGCTGCGACGCCTGCCAGACGGCCTGCCCGACCGATGCGTTCCCGGCGCCCTATCGGCTCGATGCGCGGCGCTGCATCTCGTACCTGACGATCGAGCACAAGGGGCCGATCCCGGAGGAATTCCGGGCGGGGATCGGCAACCGCATCTATGGCTGCGACGATTGCCTGGCGGTGTGCCCCTGGAACAAGTTCGCCCATGCCGCCCAGGCGAACCTGGCCTTCGCACCGCGCGCGGAGCTGACCGTGCCGGCGCTGGCGGATCTGCTCGCGCTCGACGATGCCGGGTTTCGCGAAGTGTTCTCGGGCTCGCCGATCAAGCGGATCGGACGGGACCGGATGATGCGCAACTGCCTGATCGCGGCGGGCAATAGCGGCAGTGCTGCGTTGATCGGGCCGGTGCGGGCGCTGCTCGACGATCCCGACGAGACGGTGCGCGAGGCGGCGGACTGGGCGCTGGCGCGGCTGGCCATCGGCTAGCCCGTGCGGCGCCAGGCGAACATCCGCGTCTCATAGGGGAAGGATATGGCATCGCGGCCGGCGAGCTCGGGCGTGGTGGCGATCAGCGCGCGGACCTTGGCCGCGATCTTCGCCCGCTCGGCCGGCGGCAGCGCCGCGACGAAGCTCACCGAGAGCGTGCGGTCGACGATCACTCGCTCGGGATCGCCGACATGGGCATGGGGCACGCGCCGCTCGGGCAGCGCCGCGAAGCCGTCCGCCGGGAACAGCTTGCGCCAGGCGCCGCTGCGATAGCGCGGCGCGTCGCCGGCATAGGGCTCGACCAGCGTCTCCAGCGCGGCCATCCAGGGCACGCGCTCGTCGCGGACGTTCCAGATCAGGCCGAGCGTGCCGCCGGGGCGCAGCACCCGGCGCATCTCGTCGAGCGCGGCCCGGTCGGCGAACCAATGGAAGGACTGGGCGCAGACCAGCGCGTCGACGCTGGCGTCGTCGAGCGGAATCGCCTGGGCGGTGCCGGCGATCGCGACCACCTGCGGATAGCGTGCGGCGAGGAGGTCGCGCATCGCGTCCACCGGCTCCAGCGCCATCACTCGCGCCCCGGTCTCGATCAGGCGCGGCAGGAACTTGCCGGTGCCCGCGCCGACCTCGAGCGCCGTGCGCCCGGGCCCCAGGCCCAGCGTGTCGTGCAGCCAGGGGCCGACTTCGGCCGGATAGTCCGGCCGGCCCGCGGCATAGGTGTCGGCCGAGGTCGCATAGCCCGCCGCGGCGGCGCGATGCACCGTGTCGCTCACCGTCCGCCGGAGCGCCCGCCGCTGAGCGCGGCGACGCAGCTCGCTTCGTCGATCGGGCGGCCGTCGCGCTGGCGGGCGTCGACATGGGTGACCACCGGCTCGCCGCGGCCCTGGGGATAGAGATAGGTGTCGAGCACGCAGATCGGGCCCGCGAACTGGAGCTTGCGCGCCGTGCCTTCGCTCATGTCGAGCTGGGGCTTGCCGAAGCGGGCGATCAGGCGCGGGGCGGTGGCGCCGTGGATCGCGGTGAGGTTGGCGGGCATCGGCGCGCCGCCCGGCGCGGGCCGCGCGCTCGGCACCGGGACATAGCCGGCGCGCGGCGGCGGAATCACGCCGCCTCCGCCACAGGCGCCGAGCGCCAGCGTTCCGATCAGGATGAGTTTCTTCATGCCCGCCTCCCGCGGTGAAATGCATGGGTGGCCATCGCGGCTCCGAGCACCGGGGCGACCAGGTTCAAAATCGGGACGAGGAACAGCCCGGTGCCCGCGGCGCCCAGCGCGAAGCGGCTGATGCCGGTGCGCCGCCGCCAGCCGCGCAATTCGTCGCGCCGCATGTGCCGGGCCGCGACCATGTCGCCCAGGTCGCGGCCGAGCAGCCAGCTGTTGACCAGGAAGAAGGCCAGCGCCGTGCCGATGCCGGTGACGAGCAGGATCAGATATAGCGGCGAGAGCAGCAGGTTCACGCCGATCAGCCGCAGCGCCGAGCCCAGGCCCATCGCCAGCGCGCGGCCAAAGGGCAGGTCGTGCGCCTGGGCATGGGCGCCGGGATAGTGTTTCCGCTCCACCGCGGCGACCACTTCGTCGGCGAAGATGCCGATCACCGCCACCGCGATGGCGCGGAACATCAGCCAATGGGCGACGAGCACGATCAGGATGGTGGCGATGTCGGCAAAGGCGTCCGAGCCGCTCCAGCCCCCCAGCCAGGCCGCGATCCGGTCGGCGAGCGCATGCATGCCGAACCACAGGCCGACGCTCGTCCCGGCGAACAGCACCAATGTCAGGATCACCGACTTGACGAAGACCGCCAGGATCGGCCGGTCGAAGAGCTGGCCCAGCGACAGGAAGAAGGCGTGAATCATTGCATCCTCTATTGCCCGCCACTACGGCGGCGGCGCAATCTTTTTGGAGCAACAGTTTGACCAGCCCGACTTATGACGTCGTCGCCATCGGCAACGCGATCGTCGACATCCTCGCCCAGGCCGAGGACAGCTTCATCGAGGAGATCGGCGTCGCCAAGGGCTCGATGCAGCTCATCTTCTCGCCCGAGGACGCCGACGCGCTCTATGCCAAGATGGGCCCGGGCCGCGAGATCTCGGGCGGTTCGGCGGCGAACACCGTGGCGGGCATCGCCGCGCTGGGCGGCCGGACCGCGTTCATCGGCCAGGTGGCGGACGACCAGCTGGGCCAGGTCTTCGCGCACGACATCCGCGCCGCCGGCGTCGACTTCGACACTGCCGTGCGCCCCGGCCAGCCCGCCACCGCGCGTTGCCTGATCTTCGTCACGCCCGACGGGCAGCGCACGATGAACACGTTCCTCGGCGCCTCGCAGTTCCTGCCGGCCTCGGCGCTCGACGAGCAGCTGATCGCCAATGGCGCGATCCTGTATCTCGAGGGCTATCTGTGGGATCCCGAGGAGCCGCGCGCCGCGATGCGCAAGGCGATCGAGATCGCCCGCGCCGCCGGCCGCAAGGTGGCCTTCACTCTGTCCGACGTGTTCTGCATCTCGCGCCATGGCGACGATTTCCGCAAGCTGATCGAGGACGGGATGATCGACATCCTGTTCGCCAACGAGAACGAGCTGCTCGCGCTGTGCCAGCGCGAGGAATTCGAGGCGGCGGTGCAGCACCTGCACGGCAAGGTGCCGGTGCTGGTGGTCACTCGCAGCGAGAAGGGCGCGATCGCGCTGGTCGGCGGCGAGCGCGTCGAGGTTCCGGCCGAGCCGATCGCCCGGCTGGTCGACACCACCGGCGCGGGCGACATGTTCGCGGCGGGCTTCCTCCACGGCCAGGCCCAGGGCCGCTCGGTGCGGGACTCGCTGCGCCTGGGCGCGCTCTGCGCCGCCGAGATCATCCAGCATTACGGCGCCCGCGCCGAGGTGGACCTGAAGGAACTGGCCGCCGAGAAGCTGGGCTGAGCTACTAGTTCCTCCCCCAGCAAGCTCGGGGAGGAACTTGAAGAGAAAAGGGCCGGAGGATCGCTCCTCCGGCCCTTTTTCCTTGCCTGGAAACGGCGCCCTCAATGGGTGCCCGGTACCTCGGGCTTGATCTCCGAATAGGCCTCGTGCTCGGGCACGTCGACGATGCCGCGGCCGACATGGCTGCGCGAGCGGCTATAGCCGAAATATACCAGCAGGCCGACCACCGCCCAGGAGGCGAAGAGGATGATGCTCTTATGGTCGAGCATCACGAACAGATAGACGCAGCCCAGGATCGAGAACGGCGCCGTCACCCATACGAACGGCGTCTTGAACGGACGCTTGCGGTTCGGCTCGGTCTTGCGGATCACCAACACCGCGATCGACACCGCGGCGAACGCGAACAGCGTGCCGGAGTTGGAGATGTTGGCGAGCTGGCCGACCGGGAAGAACGCCGCGAACAGCGACACCGCGATGCCCGTGATGATCGTGATCACGTGCGGGGTGTTGAAGGTCGGGTGGATCTTCGAGAAGGCGGCGGGGAGCAGGCCGTCGCGGCTCATCACGAAGAAGATGCGGGTCTGGCCGAACATCATCATCAGGATGACCGAGGGCAGCGCCAGGCCGGCGGCGAGGCCGAGCAGGTTGCCGATCTGCGGCCAGCCGATCTCGCGCAGGGTGAACGCCAGCGCTTCCTTCGAGCAGACCACGTCCTTGAAGCCTTCGGCCGCGCGGGCGGCGCACTGGGCGGCCAGCTCGCGGCTGCCCGGCTCGAGCGCATGGCCCATCGCGTCGGTCACCGGCTGGGTGCTGAGGCCCGGCGCGCCGATCACGCCGGCGGCGACGAGCAGGTAGAAGATGGTGCAGATGGCGAGGCTGCCGATCAGGCCGATCGGCATGTTGCGCTGCGGGTTCTTGGTTTCCTCGGCCGCGGTGGAGACCGCGTCGAAGCCGACATAGGCGAAGAAGATCGACGCCGCCGCCATGCCGACGCCGATAAAGCCGGTCGGCGCGAAGGGCGAGAATTGCGCGCTGTTCATCACCGGCACCGCCAGCACGATGAACACGGTGAGCGCGGAGATCTTGATCGCGACCAGGATGGCGTTGACCGTCGCGCTCTCCTTGGTGCCGATGACGAGCAGCCAGGTGACCAGGCCCGCGATCAGCATCGCCGGCAGGTTGATCATGCCGCCGTCAAAGGGGCCCGAGACCAGCGTGTTGGGTATGTTTATGTGGAAGCTGTGCTCGATCAGGCCGACGACATAGCCCGACCAGCCGACCGAGACCGCCCCCGCGGCCACGGCATATTCGAGGATCAGGGCCCAGCCGACCATCCAGGCGATCAGCTCGCCCATCACGGCATAGCTATAGGTATAGGCCGAGCCCGAGACCGGGACCATGGCGGCCATCTCGGCATAGCAGAGCGCGGCGAAGGCGCAGACCACGCCGGCGATGATGAACGAGATCATCATGCCCGGGCCGGCCTTTTGCGCGGCTTCGGCGGTGAGAACGAAAATGCCGGTGCCGATCACCGCGCCGATGCCGAGCATGGTGAGCTGGAAAGCCCCCAGCGAACGGTGGAGCGATTTTTTCTCGGCAGTGGCGAGGATGGCATCGAGTGGCTTTACGCGCCCGAAGATCATTGGATGGTCCCCTCAACGGCGGTTTGTCCCGCCGCCCCTTTTGGATGAAAGCGCGGAGCCTAGCCGCAAAACCGGGGGAGGCAATCCTTTAGTGCCGCAAAGCGCCGAGTCGTGCGGCCGGGGTGCGCGGAAGTTTACGAAGTTGATGCCGCGGGGCCCTGTTTTCCGGGTGCCGGACGGCCCGTCGCCGGCCAGGCACGGCGAGTGAGGGCGAGCAGCACGCATCCGGCCCGGGCCATCCTGGACCCGCGCCGGGCGCGGATGACGGGGGTGGCGATCGGGTGGCGATTCCAGCGGAGCAGGCGAAATTCTCTATTGCAAGCGCGGGTGCCGCTCAGTGCGGCGCCGCCCTGGAGAACAGGTTCATCACCAGCACGCCGGCGATGATCAGCGCCATGCCGAGGATCGCCGGCAGGTCGAGCTTCTGGCCCTGGAATGCCCAGGCGATCGCCGCGATCAGCACGATGCCGACGCCGGACCAGATCGCATAGGCGACGCCGGTGGGAATCTCGCGCAGGGTGAGCGAGAGGAAATAGAAGGCGATCGCATAGCCGAGGATCGTGATCGCCGAGGGGAGGAGCCGGGTGAACCCCTCGGACTGTTTCATGAACGACGTGGCGGTGACTTCGGCGACGATCGCGACGGCGAGGTTGAGATAGCGCATGGCGGCGAGGCAAGCAGGCGGCGGCGCGCTTGGCAAGCGCCCCGGCCCGCCGCCGCGCTCAGTCGTGGGTCTGCACTTCCCAGGTGGCGTGCTGCACGGCATGCGTCCTGGCCAGATGCGCTACGATCGCATCCAGATCGGCATCGACCGCCCCGGTGCTGACCAGCGTCGCCCGGATCTCGACCAGGTCCTCCGATCGCTCGGAGATCTCGGTATCGGCCACGGGGTAGCGCATCAGTTCCAGGTGATCGACGAGAAGATCGCGCAGCGCCGGCGCGTCGGCCGGATCGGCGGTGAGGATGACCGAATAGGTCGCCTCCAGCGTGCCGCCGGCCAGCGGGATGCGGTTGATCGCGTTGACGACGGGCCGCAGCAAGGTGTTGCCGGCCACCACGAAGACGGTGAGCGTCGCTGCCTCCGCCGCCATGTCGGTGCCGGCACAGGCGCCCACCGCCGCGGAGCACCAGAGCGTGGCGGCGGTATTCAGGCCGCGGACGTTCATGCCCTCCTTCATGATCACGCCCGCGCCGAGAAAGCCGATCCCGGAGACGATATAGGCGATCACCCGCACCGCCTCGACATCGCCGGCGAGCTTCTGGGCGAGGTCGACGAACGCCGCCGCGCCGAGCGCGACCAGCGCGTTGGTGCGCAGCCCGGCGGTGCGCTGGCGATACTGGCGCTCGGCGCCGATCAGCGCGCCCAGCACCAGGGCGAGCCCATAGCTGATCAGCGTGTCGAGATAGGAAGCGAGGTGGAAAGTGTGCTGGAAATGCATGACGCCCCCGGATCAGGCGGTTTCGGCTGGCTCGAGAGCCCGGACAGATAGCGCATTTGCCCGAAGATCGGACTCTGATTTCGTCGGGTCCGCGATTCCCTCGACCGTGATCCCCGCCATTCCCTCAGCCATCACCCCCGCCATTCTCCACTGTCATCCCCGTGCAGGCGGGGATCCATAGACGCTGCCGTTCCGGCTCCATCCGCTCCGGCAGCGGGGATGGCGCGGTTTGCTGGATTGAGTCGGGGCCTTAGGTTGGGGACTCATATTCTTCTTTCGTCGTCCCGGCCTTGCGCCGGGTTCCCGCTGCCTTACGGGCGGAAGAAGAAGCGGGATCCCGGCACAAGGCCGGGATGACGGCGGAAAATCAAATACTTGTTTGGGTTCGCAACCTAGCTTGCCAGCATCGGGCCGAGCGGCTTGCCGGCGAAGATGTGGACATGGAGGTGCGGCACCTCCTGATGCGCGTCGAGCCCGGTATTGGCGAGCAGGCGATAGCCCGGCGCCACGAACCCTGCCTCGCGCGCGACCTGGCCGACCGCGCGGACGAAGCCGGCGATCTCCGCCTCGCTCGCCCGGGCGGAGAAATCGTCCCACGAGACATAGGCGCCCTTGGGGATCACCAGCACATGGTTCGGCGCCTGCGGGTTGATGTCGTGAAAGGCGAGGGCGAACTCGTCCTCGAACACTTTCCGCGACGGAATCTCGCCGCGTAGGATCTTCGCGAAGACGTTCTGGTCGTCATAGGGCTGGGTGGCGTCGATGGGCATGCGCGGCTCCTTTGCCCATCCAATAGCAAACCGTCATCCGGGCGGAAGCCAGGATCATGGCTATTGGGAACGCCCCGCCTTTTCCTCGATCCCCGACACGCCCTCGCGGCGGGCGAGCTCGGCGCGGACATCGTCCAGGCCCAGGCCGGCATCGGCCAGCAGCACGAGCAGGTGGAAGACCAGGTCGGCCGCCTCCTTGGTGAGTTCCTCGCGATCGTCCCGGATCGCGGCGATCACCGTTTCCGTGGCTTCCTCGCCCAGCTTCTGCGCGATCTTGGCGCGGCCGCGATGGGTGAGCTTCGCGACATAGGAACTGTCGGGGTTCGCCGTGCGGCGGGCGCGGATCACGGCTTCGAGGGCGTCGAGGGAGTCGGCCATGGCCCCGGCTGCGGGAGGCAGGCGCGCCTGTCAATCCTTGGGCATCAATCCTCGGGCTTCAATCGCGGGGCGCGGTCTTGCGGAAGCGCGCGCGCAGCCGGCTGCGGACGAACCACACGCCGGCTACGGCGCAGGCGGCGAGCGCGAGGTCCGAAAGCTCGGGCATCGAGCGGGTGCCGGCCCGGCCGGTATGCGGCGGCTCGTCGGCGGCCAGGGCGGGCGTGGCGGCGAGCAGCAGCAGGGGAAGCAGGGCGTTGCGCATGGCAGGGGAGCCTAGCCGCAACGCCCCGACAAATCGTTAACCGCGGCGACGGACCCGGCGCGCAGCCAGCGCGCCGATCGTGCCGAGTGCGAACAGGCCGAGCATGCCGGGCTCGGGAATCGAAGTGGGGCTGCCCGAGCCGCCGCTGCTGCTGCTCGTGGTGCCGCCACCGCTGCTGCTGCTGCTGCTGCTGGAGGGCGTGCCCGGATCGACGGGCGGCTTGTCCATGGCGAAGGCGGGCACGGCCGCAAGGGTAGCGACGAGGCCGAACGCGGCCAGATTGGCGAAGTTACGGTTCATGGTCCTGGTTCCCTCTTTTGATTGTCCTCGAGAGGGAGCAAGAAGCCGGCCGCTTTGCGGATCCGGCGCATTTACGTGGCTTTCGATGGTTAAGAGGCGCCTCGCGGAACTGGTAAATGTAAGGCTAACCGACGACCGGGCTTCGCACCGGGATGCCGGCGGCGGCCATGGCGCGATGGGCGTCGGCGATGCTGGCCTCGCCGAAATGGAAGATCGAGGCCGCCAGCACCGCGCTGGCATGGCCGTCGCGAATGCCCTCGACCAGATGCCGGAGGCTGCCGACGCCGCCGGAGGCGACGACGGGCACGGTCACCTGGTCGGCGATCGCGCGGATCAGCTCCAGATCGTAGCCGTCGCGGGTGCCGTCGCGGTCCATCGAGGTGATCAGCAGTTCGCCGGCGCCGAGATGGGCGAGGGCGATGGCGTGCGTCACTGCGTCGATGCCGGTGGGCTTGCGGCCGCCATGGGTGAAGACTTCCCAGCCATTCGCGGTGCGGCGTGCGTCGACCGAGGCGACGACGCACTGGCTGCCCATCTTCTCGGCGATCTCGGCGACGATTTCGGGGCGCGAGACCGCGGCGGAGTTGACCGCCACCTTGTCGGCGCCGGCGAGGAGGAGCGCGCGGGCATCCTCGACGCCGCGCACGCCGCCGCCGACGGTGAGCGGCATGAAGCAGACCTCGGCGGTGCGGCGCACCACGTCGAGGATGGTGCCGCGCGCTTCGTGGCTGGCGGTGATGTCGAGGAAGCAGAGCTCGTCGGCGCCCGCCGCGTCATAGGCGCGGGCCTGCTCGACGGGATCGCCGGCATCGATCAGGTCGACGAAATTGACGCCCTTGACCACACGGCCATTGGCGACGTCGAGGCAGGGGATGACGCGGGCGCGGACGGTCATGCGATTTGCTCGCGATGGGGGGCGAGGGCGCCGGGAAGAAGAGATTTGTTCACGCGGAGACGCGAAGGCGCGGAGGTGGCGGGCCGTCTTGCGGCGTCAGCCGCGACATCTTGCGTCAGATTCCTGGCACGCCGCAGGAAGGAGGGGCCGCTCGCGCGGCCGAGCGATTTCTCCGCGCCTCCGCGTCTCCGCGTGAACAGAATCTTCGCTTCCTCGCGTCCCGCGAACCTCATGCCTTGCCCACTTCGATCGCCCATTTGAGGTCGAGCCGGCCGTCGTAGAGCGCGCGGCCGGTGATCACGCCTTCCACGCCATCCGCGACGTGCGGGCGCAGCGCGTGGATGTCGGCGATGTCGGTCACGCCGCCGCTGGCGATGACCGGGATCGCGACGGCGCGGGCGAGGGCGACGGTCGCCTCGACGTTGCAGCCCTTCAGCAGCCCGTCGCGGCCGACATCGGTGAAGAGGAGCGCGGCGACGCCGGCATCCTCGAAACGGCGGGCGAGATCGGCCACCGCCACGTCCGACACATCGGCCCAGCCGCGGGTGGCGACCATGCCGTCGCGCGCGTCGACGGCGACGACGATGCGGCCGGGATTGTCGCGTGCCGCCTCGCGGACCAGGTCCGGATTCTCCAGCGCGGCCGTGCCGATCACCACGCGGCGGACGCCGAGATCGAGCCAGCGCTCGATCGCGTCCCGGTTGCGGATGCCGCCGCCGAGCTGGATCTTGCCGCCGAAGCGCTCGAGGATCGAGGACACCGCCGCGCCATTGACCGATTCGCCGGCAAAGGCGCCGTCGAGATCGACGACATGCAGCCATTCGGCACCGGCCTGCGCGAAGATCTCCGCCTGGGCGGCGGGATCGTCGCCATAGACGGTGGCGCGGGCCATGTCGCCCTCTGCCAGGCGCACGACCTGGCCGGCCTTGAGGTCGATGGCGGGGAAGATGATCAGGCCATCCGGGTCTAGGGGCGCCAAGCGAGGAACCTTTCCATCAGCGCGATGCCGTAGCGCTGGCTTTTCTCGGGGTGGAACTGGACGCCGATCATGTTGTCGCGGCCGATCGCCGCGGTGACCGGGCCGCCATGGTCGGTAGTGGCGAGCACCGCGTCGCCGGTGAAGGCGAAGCTGTGCAGGAAATAGGCCTGGCCCGGCTCGATCAGCGAGTGGGACAGGGTGGGTACGACGTCGTTCCAGCCCATGTGCGGCACGCGGATGCCGGGGGCGGGCGCGATCGCGCGGACGGTGCCGGGGATCCAGCCGAGGCCGGGATGGCTGCCCATCTCTTCCCCGGCATCGGCCATCAGCTGCATGCCGACGCAGACGCCGAGAAAGGGCGCGCCCTGCCGGCGGACCCGCTCGTGCAGCGCCTCGACCATGCCGGGGATCGCCCGCAGCCCGGCGGCACAGGCCCCAAAGGCGCCGACGCCGGGCAGGACGACCCGGTCGGCGCCCAGCACCGCTTGCGGATCGGCGGTGACCGCGACGTCCGCCGCGCCCGCCGCCTTCAGGGCATTGTGGACCGAATGGAGGTTGCCGGCGCCATAGTCGATCAGGGCGATGGTCATGCTCTCCCCTCCCTGGAAGGGAGGGAGCCGGGGTGGGGTGATGCACGCGCTACGGCGCCGGTTGGCGCGACGCGGCAGTATTGCCTGGACGCGACCCATCCCCAGCCCCTCCCTTCGAGGGAGGGGCGCCTGATGGCGTCGTTCACAGCACCCCCTTGGTGCTGGGCACTGCATCGGCCTTGCGCGGATCGATCTCCACCGCCTCGCGCAGCGCCCGGGCCAGGCCCTTGAACGCGGCTTCCGCGATGTGATGGTTGTTGGTGCCGTAAAGTGTCTCGATATGGAGCGTCAGCCCGGCGGTCTGGGCGAAGGAATGGAACCAGTGCTCGAACATCTCGGTGTCCATTTCGCCCAGCCGCTTCTGGCTGAACTCGGTCTTCCAGACGAGATAGGGGCGCCCGGAAATGTCCACCGCGACGCGGGTGAGCGTCTCGTCCATCGGCGAGAGCGCGTCGGCATAGCGCCGGATGCCCTTCTTGTCGCCCAGCGCCCTGGCGATGGCCTCCCCGATCGCCAGCCCGGTATCCTCCACCGTGTGGTGCTGGTCGATATGCAGGTCGCCCACCGTCTTCACGTCGAGATCGATCAGCGAATGGCGGCTGAGCTGCTCGAGCATGTGATCGAAAAAGCCGATCCCGGTGGAAACGGCATAGGCGCCGGTGCCGTCGAGGTTGACGGTGACGTCGACGGCGGTCTCGCTCGTCTTGCGGCTCACGGTGGCGGTGCGCATGGCGTCCCACATAGCGATGGTTGCCGCGCATGCAATCTTGACCGTGCTGCCGGGGACGCTACCCAAGGGGCATGACCGGCAACGTGCCCGATAGCCTGATTCCCTATGATGAGATCGTGCAGGAAGCCCTGCGCGCCGTGGTCGGCCGCGTGCTCGGCTCGGTCGCCGATTCGGGCGGAAACCTGCCCGGCGGACATCATTTCTACATCACCTTCAAGACGCATGCGCCCGGGGTCGACATCCCGCAGCGGCTGATCGATCGCTTCCCGGACGAGATGACCATCGTCCTGCAGCATCGATTCTGGGACCTGAAGGTCGACGACAATAAATTCTCGGTGGGCCTGAGCTTCAATCAGGTGCCGGCGATGCTCAACATCCCCTTCTCGGCGATCACCGGCTTCCATGATCCGGCGGTGAATTTCGAGCTGCGCTTCCAGGCGGCCGATGGCGGCGACGAGCCCGAGCCGCAGCATGACGAGGCCGAGAATGACGAGCCGCCAGCCAAGCCGGTCGAGGACGGCTCGAACGTCGTCTCGGTGGATTTCAAGCGGAAGAAGTAAGCCGGCGCCCGCGTCGTTCCGAGGGGCGCGTCGTTCCTGAATTCCCGTCGCCCCGGCCTTGTGCCGGGGTCCACGGTGCTTCGAATTCAGCACCAAGAGCTTCTTGTTCTCCGTCCGCCTCCCGGTGGACCCCGGCACAAGGCCGGGGTGACGGATAGGGGTGTCCGAACGCCTCGCCCTAGCGCAGCAGCCGCGCGCGCAGTTCCTGCATCGCTACGGCATCCACGGCGGCGGCGGGATCGTCCGCGCCCAGGATCGCGCCCAGGTGATCGAGGATCTGGCTGGCGCGATCGAGATTCTGCAGCGACGCCATATGGGCGGCGATCACGTGCGGATCGTCGATCAGCTGCTCGCCCAGCCGGTCGAGCAGTTCGCGGACATGGAAGATCTCCTCGACCAGGCGCGTGCCGAGATTGGCGAGGTCCGGCGCGGCCGCCGTCGGGACCGGTTCCGCGGGCAGCGCGCCGCCGCTGCGCACCGCCTGCTGGATCGCGTCGACCCGGGCCTGGCCGCGATGGCCCTGGAAACTCGGAACGCGATTGCCGGAGACCCATTCGTCGACGGTGATCGCGCTGGTGTCGAAGGCGACCCCGCAGCGGCCCTGCGTCTGCCACACCACCCGGCCGCCGACTTCGATCTCCGCGCGGGTGAGCGTCAGCAGCGTTCCGGTGCGGGGCAGGGCCGATCCATCCACCATCGCCCCGCCCTCGGAGAGATTGCGGATGCGCACGGGCACCTTCAGCCCGTCCGCCTCGATCGTGGCGGCGAGCAGCAGGTTCTTGCGCGGCTGGCGTTCTTTCGCCGCGCGGGCAGCCATGGACGCATCGACGTACATGATTCGCTTTTAGGCAGCCAAAAACGCACTCTTGGTTAACGCGTACGCAGAATCCCTGAGCGCTGGAATCGCGGCGGCCCAGGGGCTAGGGGAGCGCGAAACGGACAAGAGGACCAGCCAGCGTGACCACCCGTACCGAAACCGATTCGATCGGCGCCATCGAAGTTCCCGCCGACGCCTATTGGGGCGCCCAGACCCAGCGCTCGATCGAGAATTTCCCGTTCGGCGAGATGGAGCGCATGCCGCTCGGCATCGTCCATGCCCAGGCGATCGTGAAGCAGGCCGCGGCGCGGGTGAACGTGAAGCACGGGCTCGATCCGAAGATCGCCGAAGTGATCGACCAGGTTGCGCAGGAGATCGTCGACGGCAAGCTGGACGACCAGTTCCCGCTGGTGATCTGGCAGACCGGCAGCGGCACCCAGACCAACATGAACGTCAACGAAGTTATCGCGGGCCGCGCCAACGAGATCCTCACCGGCAAGCGCGGCGGCAAGGCGCCGATCCATCCGAACGACCATGTGAACATGGCCCAGTCGTCGAACGATTCGTTCCCGACCGCGCTGCACATCGCCGCCGCCCGGGCGGTGACGCTCAAGCTCTATCCGGCGCTCGACCGGCTGCACGCCTCGATCGAGGCGAAGGTCAAGGCCTGGGATCACATCGTCAAGATCGGCCGCACGCACCTGCAGGATGCGACGCCGCTGACGCTGGGCCAGGAATTCTCGGGCTATGCCGCGATGCTGGAGTCGGCCCGGGCGCGCTTCGCCTCCGTGCTCGATCTCGACATCTTCAAGCTGGCGCTGGGCGGCACCGCCGTCGGCACCGGGCTCAACGCTCCTCCGGGCTATGCCGAGGACGTGGCGGCCGAGATCGCGAAGATCACCGGCCTGCCCTTCGTGACGGCACCGAACAAGTTCGAGGCGCTGGCGACCAAGGACCAGCTGGTCAACCTGTCGGGCACCTGCAACACGCTGGCCGTGTCGCTCACCAAGATCGCCAACGACATCCGCCTGCTGGGCAGCGGTCCGCGCTCGGGCCTGGGCGAGCTCGACCTGCCGGCCAACGAGCCGGGCAGCTCGATCATGCCGGGCAAGGTGAACCCGACGCAGAGCGAATCGCTGACGATGGTCGCGGCGCAGGTGATCGGCAACCACATGGCCGTCACCGTCGGCGGCATGCAGGGCCATTTCGAGCTGAACGTGTTCAAGCCGCTGATCGGCTCGAACGTGCTGCGCTCGATCGAGCTGATGTCGGTCGGCATGGTCAGCTTCGCCGAGCGCGCGGTGGACGGCGCCAAGGCGAACGAGGCGCGGATCAAGGAGCTGGTCGATCGCTCGCTGATGCTGGTGACCGCGCTGGCGCCGGCGATCGGCTATGACAATGCCGCCAAGATCGCCAAGAACGCGCACGAAAAGGGCCTGACGCTCAAGGAAAGCGGGCTGGCGCTCGGCCTGGTCGACGAAGCGACGTTCGACCAATATGTGCGGCCCGAGACGATGATCGGGCGGTAAACCTGCACTTCCCCTCCCTGCAAGGGAGGGGAACTTTGAGCCCTTTCAATCGCTTGCTCCCGCGTAACCACCAAGGGAGCAAGCATGATCGGGGACGTGATCGCCGGCTGGATCGGCAGCCGCATCGACCGGGCGGACGGCGAGGGCGGGGCGCTGGGCGCCGTTGCCGGGGTGCTGACCTGGAAGGCCGCGAAGAAGATCGTGCCCGCCGCGATCGTGCTCGGCGCCGCCGCCTATGGCGCGCACCGGATATCGCAGCGGATGCGCGCATCGGCCTGAGTCGACTCGCATGACTTGACGCGGGTGGGACTCCCAAGCCAAAGGCGCCCATGCCCCATCGCACCGAGACCGACCCGCACGGATTCAAGCGCCGCGGCGTATTGTTCGTGCTTTCCTCGCCCTCGGGCGCCGGCAAGTCGACGATCGCCCGCAAGCTGCTCGCCGCCGACGACCATCTTCAGATGTCCGTCTCCTACACCACCCGCGCGATGCGCCCGGGGGAGAAGGATGGCGTCGACTATAATTTCGTCGATCTCGAGAAATTCCGCGAGATGGTCGCGAACCACGAGTTCCTCGAATGGGCGCATGTGTTCGACCATCGCTACGGCACGCCGCGCGCGCATGTCGAGGCGATCCTCGATTCGGGCCGCGACGTGCTGTTCGACATCGACTGGCAGGGCGCCCAGCAGCTTTTCCAGCTGGCCGGCGGCGACGTGGTTCGCGTCTTCATCCTGCCGCCATCGTTCAAGGAACTGCACCAGCGGCTGATCAACCGCGCCACCGACACGACCGAAGTGATCGATGCCCGCATGGCCCGTGCCGCCAACGAGGTGAGCCACTGGGACGGCTATGACTATGTGCTGGTCAATGACGATGCCGACCAATGCTACAAGTCGGTCCACACCATCCTGAATGCCGAGCGGCTGAAGCGCTCGCGCCAGACGGGCTTGATCGGATTCATCCGCGGGTTGATGAAGTAGCCTTCCCAACAGGGGGAGGTAATGATGGCAAGACTGTTCCTCGGCGGCGCGCTCGGCGGGTTGGCCATGTGGCTGGTGGGTTTCATCTTCTGGGGGACGCCCCTCAACCTGCTCGCGCTTTCCAAGACCGACGACGCCACCGGCGCGGCGCTCCACGCGGCGCTGGCCCAGCATCTCGGGCCGCTCGGCACCGGGGCCTATCCGGTGCCCTGGCCCTATACGTCGGCCGGCACGGCGCTCTATGGCCAGGGGCCGGTGGCGATGATCCTGTTCAACCAGCGCGGCTTCGCGGCGTTCGATGCGAATGCGCTGGTGGGCGGGCTGGTCCTCGCCATTATCTGCGTGCTGCTCGCCGGTTTCGCGCTGCGCGCGGTGGCGGGCGGGCTCGATTTCGCGGGGCGGCTGAGGCTGGTGGCGATCGTGGCGGTGGCGGTCACTGCCTATTCCGATCTCGGCCAGCCGATCTTCAACCACGCGCCCTGGGGCTATTTCCTCTATCTCTGGGTGAGCGAAGTGGTGAGCTGGATCGCGGCCGGCGCGGTACTCGCCTGGGCGCTGCCGCGGCGAGCCGGGGCAGCCGGCGCCTGAAGCCCGTCCGGGCGCCGGTGGTCTGAAGCGGCTGTCATCGGGCGTTTCGCCGCTCTGAATCCCCTCCCTTTCAGGGAGGGGAGATGCCTAAAGCAATTCCAGGAAGCGCACGCCGGCGTCGAAATCGGCCCGGCGCGCGTCGCGGGCCTGCACCGCCAGCGTGTCCTCGCCCCATTGCTCGGCCTGCCACAGCTCGTCGACATGCGCGGCCTGCCACAACGTCTCGGCATGCACCGCGCCTTCGAGCAGCGCCAGCGCGCCGATCAGCGTGCCGCTCATCGTCACCACCGGCGAGAGCCCGGCGAGATGGAAGGCGTCGAGCGCGTGCACCGCCTCGGCCAGCCGCGCGACGGTGGCTTCGGGCTGGGCCCGGTGCATCACGCCGGTCGCGGTCTCGAAATGCACGTCGTAGCGGCGGCGCGCCCAGTCGAGCAGCGGGTCCCAGGCTTCGGCCTGGCGCGCGACCAGCGGTTCGGGGCCATCCGCGCGATAATAGAGCAGGTCGCTCTCGCCATAGGCGGCGAGGCCCTGGGCGAAGGGCGCGGGATCGACCGCGATCTTGTCGATCGCGGCATTGGCGAGGCCGGTGAGCTTCATCGCGCGCGGATCGATCGTCTCGCCCACGGCGCGCCATTCCTCCGCCACCGCCTCGGCCAGCGCCGGGCTGGGCAGGGCGAGCGGGGCGCGATCGGGCGTGCGCACCGGCTTGCCGTCGAGCGCCACCTGGCCGTTCTCGACGGTCACGTCCTTCCAGAAACGCTTCATGCCTCGGGCGTCGCTTCCACCGGGGTCTTCCAGCGCCGCGCGAGGAAGCGCGGCACCACCGCCATGAAATAGAGCGACGACAACAAGATCGCGCCGCCGAAGACCGTCATGCCATAATGCTGCGCGCGGCCGGCGACCAGCAGCCCGATCACGGCGCCGGCGGTGCCGAGCATGTTGACCGCGACGATGATGTAGTAGCGCTTCATCGCCAGGCGTTCGGCGTCTGTCATAGCGACTCCAGATGCGCGAAGATCTGGCTGGCATGATCGGCGACATGATGCGCGCCGGCGCCGAGCAGCTCCTCGGATGTGTGGTATCCCCATAGCACACCAAGGGCGTGCGTGCCAGCGGCGCGCGCCATCGCCATGTCGAAGCTGGTGTCGCCGATCATCGCCGTGGTCCGCGGCGTGGCGCCGGCCTCGGCGATGGCGCGCTCGAGCATCGCGGGATGCGGCTTGGAGGGATGGCGATCGGCGGTCTGCAGCGTGACGAAGCGCTGGCGGATGCCGTGATGCTCGAGGATCAGGCCGAGCCCGCGGTCCGACTTGCCGGTGGCGACGCCGAGCAGCCAGCCGGCATCGTCGAGCGCCGCGATCGTCTCCGATATGCCGTCATATAGCGGTTCGGGATCGAGCGCGTTGGACGCGCGCATCGCGAAGAAGGCGCGCTTGTATTCAGCGGCCATCGCCTCGTGCAGGTCGTCGCCGCCCTCGGGCAGCAGCCGCGCGATCGCCGGCACCAGGCTGAGGCCGACGATGCGGCGGATGTCGCCGCGATCCGGCGGATCGAGCCGGTGCGCGACGAAGGTGGCTTCCATCGCCCGGCAGATATTGGCCTGCGAATCGACCAGCGTGCCGTCGCAGTCGAACACGGCGAGGCGGTTGGTCATGCCGGAAACCCGCCATGGCGAAGCAGGGGAGGATATTGGCGGAGCCTCACTTCGCCCCCCGCATCAGCGTGGCCATGGCGCGGCGGCCCCGTGCCTCGAGCGCGTCGGCGGCGGCCAGGCGGGCGGCGTCGGGCTTGTTCTGGCCGAGCTTGAGCGTGCCGCGCCAGGCCCGGACCTCCAGGCGGTAGCCGATGATCGCGGTGAGCAGCTTCGCGGCCCTGGCGGGATCGACCTTGTCCAGCACCCATTCGGGCTTGGGCGCGAGGCGGCGTTCCTGCTCGTGGCTGATCGCGCCCAGGATCGCGCGCAGGCCGGTCTCGTCGGTGCGGGCCACCTGGCCTTCGAGCTCGACCGCGACATAGTTCCAGGTCGGCACCTCGTCCGGGCCGGTGCCGTACCAGTCCGGGCTCACATAGGCGTCGGGGCCCTGCAGGTTGAACAGCGCGGTGGCGCCGTCGAGATGGCGGGCGAGGCCGTTGCCGCGCGCGAGGTGGAAGCCGAGCGTGTCGTCGCCCAGCCACACGATCGGCACATGCGCGACCCGGGGGCCGTCGGGCGTTGCGGCGAAGAGCGCGCCGAAGCCGATGTCGCGAACCAGCGCGCGGATCGCCGGGCGGTCCTCCCAGCGGAAGGCCGGGTGCGGATGCATCAGCGGCTCCGGGGCGTGCGGGGCTTGTCGCTGCCGGCGCGCGGGCCGGGCCGGGCGCCGCGCGGCGCCGGCTTGCGGGCCGCCGGCTTGCCGCCCGGCCTGGCGGCGGGCGGCTTGCGCGTGCTCGGCTTGCCGCCGCTGCGGGGCGCGGGCTTGTCGCCACCGCCCTCGCCGCGCCGGCCGCGCTCGCCGCGGCGCTCCTTGCGCACCGTCTTGGCGTGCGCCCGGGCATTGGCCTTTTGCTGTTCCTTGGTGAGCGGGGCGGGGCCGTCGTCCAGCTGCAGCGCGTCGCCCTCCGCTTCCTCGAAGCCCAGGGTGGCGAGCGATTCGGCGAAATGGTGGGGCAGCGCCGCGCGCACGTCGATCTTGTCGCCATCGGGATGGTCGACGCGGATGCGGCGCGCATGGAGGTGCATCTTGCGGCTGATCCCGCCGGTCAGGAACGCCTCGGGCCCGCCATATTTGCCGTCGCCGACGATCGGGAAGCCGATCGCCGCCATGTGGACGCGCAACTGGTGGGTGCGCCCGGTAAAGGGCTGGAGCTCGACCCAGGCGGCGCGGTTGCCGGCGCGGCCGATCACCCGGTAGCGCGAACGGCTCGGCTGGCCTTCCTTCTCGTCGACCTGCATCTTCTCGCCGCCGGTGCCCGGCTGCTTGCCGATCGGCAGGTCGATGATGCCGTCCTCGATGCTGGGCACGCCGACGACCAGCGCCCAATAGACCTTCCGCGCCGTTCGGCTGGAGAAGTTCTTCGAGAAGGCCGCGGCGGCGCGGGCGGTGCGGGCGACGAGCAGCGCGCCGCTCGTGTCCTTGTCGAGCCGGTGGACGAGCTTGGGCCGGCCCTCGGCCTCGAACTGGAGCGCGTCGAGCAGGCCGTCGACATGCTCGGTGGTCTTGGTGCCGCCCTGCGTCGCCAGGCCCGGCGGCTTGTTGAGCACCAGCGCAGCATCGTCCCGGTGGATCACCAGGCTGCGGGCGAAGTCGATCTGCTCGTCGCTGAGCTTGATGCGCTCGCGCTTCGGGCGGCCGGGCTTTTCGGGCTTGGCGGCTTCGGCCGGGGGCACGCGGATCACCTGGCCCTCGGAGACGTGATCGCCCGGCTTGGCGCGCGCGCCGTCGACGCGGAGCTGGCCGGTGCGCGCCCAGCGCGAGACGGTGTTGAAGCTGGTGTCCGGCATGTGCCGCTTGAACCAGCGATCGAGCCGGATGCCGTCGTCATCGGCCTTGACGGTGAACTGGCGGACGTCCTGTGCGGGTCGAAGGGTCATGGCAATGCTCGCAGGATGCTGAGCCCGGCGAACAGCGCGACCGCCGAGCCGACGACCGATGCGAGGACATAGGCCAGGCCCATGCCATAGTCGCCGCGCTGGATCATGTTCATCAGGTCGAGGGTGAAGGCCGAGAAAGTGGTGTAGCCCCCGAGCACGCCGACGGCGATCAGCAGGCGCCATTGCTCGCCGCCCTGGCCGAGCCTGGCGAGCGTGCCCACGAACACGCCCATCAGGAACCCGCCGATCAGGTTCACGGCAAGCGTGCCCCAGGGATAGTTGGGCCCGAACCAGGCGAGCGTGAGCTTGCCGGTCAGGAAGCGCGCGCCGGAACCGAAGGCGCCGCCGAGCATGACGAGGATAAGGGCAGGCATCCCGAGCGGTTAGCGCGTTATCGTGGAGAGGGGAACTGTTTCAATTCCTCCACCAGCCTGTCTGGTGGAGAAGGACCGCCGCCGAAGGCGATGGTGAAGGGGTGCGGCGGGTTGCCGCCGCGTGTCGTGGCTGCCCCTCGACCATTCGCTGGCGCGAATGGTTCCCCTCCCCGAGACAAGCTCGGGGAGGAGCCAGCTAGATCCCGTTGTTCGCCACCATGTCGATGTCCGTCCCGCCATCGGGGCGAGTGGTGAGGAACAGCACATAGGCGCCGCCGTCCTTGTCGCGCGTGCCGCCCAATATGTGCTCGCGGCCATCGACCTGATGCTCGCTCGAATAGCCCGAGCGGATCGCCCTGGTGTAATACCAGTCGAGCATCACCTGCATCGGCTGGGGCGAGGAGAAGCTCACCACGCGCAGCTGGCACTTGCCGGCCGTGCTGCCCGCCGCCTCGGTCACTCGCGCCTGTGGGTATAGCGGCAGGTCGCGCGGCAGGCGCTGCGCCCAGCCGGCCGCATATTGCAGCGAGGCGGCGCACTGGCTGGACTTCGGATCCTTCTGCCGCGCGGCGAGGCCGCCGAGCGTCACGGACTCGCGCGCCGCCGCGCACTGGGTGCATTCCTTGGTCGCCTGGGTCGGGGCCGGGGTCTTGAGCAGCGGGCCATTGTCGACCTTGCTGCCGTTCGCCGCGACATTGTCGTTGGGCACGGCGCCGGAATAGGGCTGGCCCGGCGGGCGGATCGCATCGCCATTGGCCTGGCGGCCGAGCTGGGGGTCGACCATGATCTGGTCCTGCAGCGCGCTGGCCAGCGCCGGATCGGCGGCATTGCCGCTCTCCGTATCCGAGGCGTCGCCCAGGCTCCCGCGACTGCCGCATCCCGCCAGCGCGAGGGGCAGGGCAAGCATCAGGAAATACCGTCGGCGGACCATCTCAAACGCTCCTTTGGGCCATTTTCATGCCCGAGGAAGGTTAAGGAAGCCTTGGCCAAGGCGGATTCCCGGCCGGCTCGGCATAGGCTTTCGGGCGGAACTCCGGCCGCGCATGTGCGTATCTGCACGAGCGATCAGATGGGGTTTGCATGCAGCTCAACGCGAAGATGGTCGGCGCCGGCGTGGCCGCCGCGGTTGCCGCCGGTGTCGGATACGCACTGCTCTTCAGGCCCGAGGACGAGGCCGCGTTCAGCACCGTCACGCGCGACGGCGCGTTCAGCGTGCGCGACTATCCCAGGCTGCTCGTCGCCGAGGCGGTGGTGCCCGGGCTTCGCCAGGCGGCGCTCTCCGTCGGCTTTACCCGGCTTGCCGACTATGTGTTCGGCCGGGGGCGGGCGGGCGGGCGCCTGCCGATGACGGTGCCGGTGCTGTCCGACGGGGACGAGGACGGGCGCGGCTGGCGCACCCGCTTCGTGATGCCGGCCGATGCGAGCATCGAGACCCTGCCCGATCCGTCCGCCGGCGTGCGGCTGCGCATGCTCCCCGCCCGGCGGATCGCCGCGCTGCGCTTCACCGGCGTCGACAGCGACGGCCAGCTCGACGCGCACGAGGCGGAGCTGCGCGCCTGGATCGGCGACAACGGCTTCCGTCCCGCCGGGCCGGTCGAGCATGCCTTCTACAATTCGCCTTTCACGCCCGCGCTCCTCAAGCGCATCGAGGTGCTGATCCCGCTCGCGGCGTAGCTGTTATATATTGCTAATACACCTTGGATGGGGTATGACGGCTGCCATGCTGAACCTGATCTCGATCCTAGTGGGCATCATTGCCCTGCCGCTCATGCTGATCGCGCTGATCCCGTTCCTCGGCTGGCTCAACTATATGGTGATCCCGGTGGCCGTGGTCGGCATCGCGCTGGGGGCGCTTTCCGATTCGAACACCGGGCGCAACCTCAACATCGTCGTCGCGATCGTCGGCATCGTTCGCCTCTGGCTGGGCGGCTTCATCTTCTGATCCGCGCCGTTCGCGCATGAGAAAAGGGCCCGGCGTCGCCGCCGGGCCCCTCTCTGCCTGCGTGGCAAGCTCTTAGCGGCAGCGAACGTCGCCGCGATCGACCGACGAGCCCAGCGCCGCGCCCGCGGCCGCGCCGAGCAGCGTGCCGAGCGTGGCGTTGCGGCCGTCCGACAGCGCGTTGCCGAGCAGACCGCCCGCGACACCGCCCACGATCAGGCCGGTCGTGCCGTCCGAGCGGCGGCAATAATAGCGCCCGTCATTACCGCGATAGACGCGGTCGTTCCGGGTCAGGCGGCGCTCGCGATAATAGCGGCCGTCGCGATAATAGTCCGCCGGATTGTAATAGCGCTCGCCCGGGGGCAGGCGGTTATAGTCGTAGTTGCGATAGCGGCGCCAATCGCTCCGCCACTGGCGGTCGTCGCGACGGTCGCGGCGATCATAGCGATCGCGGTCGCGGTCGCGCCAGTCCTGCGCGGCGGCGGCGGTCACGGCCGCGCTGGTCGCGAGCGGCGCGTTGGCGATGGGGGCCGCGCTGGCGGGCGCCACGGCAAGGCCGGCGCCGGCGATCGCAACGGCAAAAAGGATACGCATGGGGAGTCCTCCTTATGGTTCCTGCCATCCAACGTACCGCAAGGAGGCGAGTTGCGTGAACGGGAAACTACTTCCCGTTCATCGCACGGCCATGGCTCAGAGCCGCTTGTCTCCCGGATAGGCGAAGAGCAGGTCGCTGCCCGCCTCGGCATGAAGGCTGGCGCTGCCCTGGAGCGTCACGCATTCGCCGGCGCGAAAGGCCACGCCGTCCACCACGCCTTCGCCGCGCAGCGGGATCAGCCAGCCGGTGACGCCCTGGGGCAGGTCGATCGTGCGCGGGCCGCCTTCCCAGCGCTCGAGCACGAATTTCGGCCCCTCGACCAATATCTCCCGGCCGTCCGCGACGCGGCCCGGCATCGGGTGCGGCACATAGGGGACGGGATCGGAGACGGCGATGCCCTGGTCGAGATGGAGCTCGCGCGGGCGCCCATAGTCGTAGAGGCGATAGGTGGTCTCGCTGTTCTGCTGCACTTCGACCAGGGTGATCCCGGCGCCGATCGCGTGGATCGTGCCCGAACCCGAATAGAAGAAGTCGCCCGCCTTGACCGGTTTCCAGTCGAGCAGGTCCTCGATCGAGCCGTCGAGCGCGGCGGCGCGCAGCGTCTCGCGGTCGACGGGCCGAATGGTGCCCAGCGCGATCGTCGAATCGGGCTCGGCATCGAGGATCACCCAGCATTCGTCCTTGCCGCGCGGCAGCCCGGCGGCGTGCGCCTGCGCGTCGTCGGGATGGACCTGGACCGACAGCTTCTCGCTGGTGAAGAGATATTTGATCAGCAGGTCGGGCGTGCTGTCGCCCGGCGTCTGGAACCAGATCTCGCCCACCGGCCCGCCGTCCGCCGCCGGATCGGCGAAGCCCGGCCAGAGCGTGTGGCGGCCCCAGGGTTTGTCGACACGGTGTGTGGCAAGCAAGGTCGCGGTCACGAATTTCCTCCCGAATCAGGGCTCGCTAGCGCAACGCGCGGCGCCTGTCGCGGGTCCGCCGCAATCCCGCCGCGAAAAGGATTGTTTGACGCCACTGGACCGGGCTAAGACCCCCACCCATGCGTACTCCCACCACCCGCGCGCTCGCGCTCGCTCTTCTCCCGGTTCTCGCGCTCTCGATGGCCGGTTGCGCCAAGAAGGGCGGCGGCAAGGACCTTCCCTATGTCGCGCGCGACGTCGGCACGCTCTATTCCACTGCCAAGCAGAAGCTCGACCAGCATCAGTACAAGCTGGCCGCGGCCTTGTTCGACGAAGTCGAGCGCCAGCACCCCTATTCGGTCTGGGCCCGCCGCGCGCAGCTGATGGGCGCGTTCAGCTATTATCTGAACCGCGACTATACCGAGTCCATCTCGTCGGCGCAGCGCTTCCTCGCCGTCCACCCGGGCAATCGCGACGCGCCCTATGCCTATTATCTGATCGGCCTGTGCTATTACGAGCAGATCCAGGACGTGACGCGCGACCAGAAGATCACGCAGCAGGCGCTCGATTCGCTGGGCGAGCTGACCCGCCGTTATCCGAACACCAAATATGCCGCCGATGCCCGCCTGAAGATCGATCTGGTCCGCGATCACCTCGCCGGCAAGGAAATGGAGATCGGCCGCTTCTACGAGACGCGCGGCCAGTGGCTCTCGGCGACGCTGCGCTTCCGCACGGTGGTCGACCAGTATCAGACGACCACGCACGTGCCGGAGGCGCTGATGCGCCTAACCGAATCCTATCTCGCGCTCGGCGTGCCCGAAGAAGCGGAGAAGGCCGCGGCCGTGCTCGGCGCCAACTATCCGGGTACCGACTGGTACAATCATGCCTATAAGCTGATGCAGGCGAACCAGGGCAAGCTGAAGCAGGCCGAGACGGCGACCGCCAAGCCCGCGAGCTGATGGCCGGGGCTTTCGTTCTCGTTAAGTTCCTGCGATAGAAGCAGGCGCATGCTGACTGCGCTGGCCATTCGCGACGTCGTTTTGATCGAGGCGCTCGACCTGGAGTTCGGAGCGGGGCTCGGCGTGCTCACCGGCGAGACAGGGGCGGGCAAGTCGATCCTGCTCGATGCGCTGGGGCTGGCGCTGGGCGCGCGCGGCGAGACCGGGCTGGTGCGCCAGGGCGCGGCGCAGGCGGTGGTGACCGCGACCTTCGACGTGCCGGCGCGGGACGGCGAGGTCGCCAATCTGTTCCATCAGAACGGGCTGGAGCTGGAGCCGGGCGAGCCGCTGATCGTCCGGCGCATCGTCAAGGCCGATGGCGGCAGCCGTGCCTTTCTCAACGATCAGCCGGCCTCCGCCGGCCTGCTGCGCGAACTGGCGCCGCATCTGGTGGAGATCCATGGCCAGCATGACGATCGCGGGATGCTCAATCCGCGCGGCCACCGCGCGCTGCTCGACGCCTTTGGGCGCTGCGATCCCGGCCCGGTGGCGATCGCCCATCGGGCCTGGCGCGACGCCGAGGCGGCGCTCGCGGTGGCGCGGGCCGAGCAGGACCTGGCCGAGCGCGACCGCGAATGGCTGGAACATGCCGTCGCGGAGCTGCGCGCCCTTGCTCCGGAAGCGGGCGAGGAGGCGGTGCTGGCCGAGCGCCGTGCCGCCATGCAGCGCGGCGAGAAGATCGCGGGCGAGCTGCAGGGTATCGCGGAGCTGCTCGACGGTTCGGAAGGGGGGCTGAGCCAGCTTCGCCAGGCCGCGCGCGTGCTGGAGCGGATCGCCGGGGATCACGAGGCGCTCGCCGAGGCGCTCGCCGCGATCGACCGCGCGATCACCGAGGCCGCCGACGCGCAGGACCGGGTGGATGCCGCCGCCGAGGCGCTGGCCTTCGATCCCGCCGCGCTCGAGGCGGACGAGGCCCGGCTGTTCGAGTTGCGCGGGCTGGCGCGCAAGCACCGGGCCCAGCCCGACGAGCTGCCGGCGCTGCTCGAGGAACTGGCCGGCCGGCTCGAACGGGTCGAGAGCGGCGGGGCGGGGATCGCACGGCTCGAGGCAGTGGTGGCCGACGCGCACCGTGCCTATGCCGACGCGGCGAAATCATTGTCCGCGCTGCGCGCCATGGCCGCGGCCCGGCTGGACGCCGCGGTGGCGACCGAGCTCAAGCCCCTGAAGCTCGACGCCGCGCGTTTCCGCACCGTGGTGGAGCCGCAGGACGAGGCGAGCTGGTCGTCCTTCGGCATGGATCGGGTGGAGTTCGAAGTCTCCACCAACCCGGGCGCCCCCTTCGCGCCGCTGGTCAAGATCGCCTCGGGCGGCGAGCTTTCGCGCTTCATCCTGGCGATGAAGGTGGCGCTGGCCGAGGAGGGCGGGGCGCGGACGCTGATCTTCGACGAGATCGATCGGGGCGTCGGCGGAGCGGTGGCGAGCGCGATCGGGGAGCGGCTGGCCCGGCTGGCCGACACGGCGCAGGTGCTGGTGGTGACGCACAGCCCGCAGGTGGCGGCGCGCGGCGCCCGCCACCTGCTCATCGCCAAGAGCCATGATGGGACGGTCACGCGCACGGGAGTCACGCCGCTCGACGCGGCGGCGCGCCGCGAGGAGATCGCCCGCATGCTCTCCGGGGCCGAGATCACCGACGAGGCGCGTGCCCAGGCCGAGCGGCTGATCGCGGCTTAGGCTGGGACTCATATTCTTCTTCGTCACCCCGGCGCAGGGCCGGGATGACGGTAGGGGCGACGATGAGTCCTCAATCTGGCCGATAGGCCCGCACCGGATGCCGAGGCGAGCCGCTCAGGAGCGGGCGAGCTCGTGCATCATGTCGCGGCGAATATCGTCCTGCCGTGCGCGGATCATGCCGGGGATCAGCAGTGCGTCGATCAGCACCCAGACAAAGCCGATCAGCACGAAATAGGACAGGATCTGCAGGACGGCCGAGACCGGCCGGCCCAGATAGAAGCGATGGGCGCTGACGAACCAGAGGAACAGCCAGAGCAGATAGGCCACCACCACGCTCGGTGCGTCGTTGGTCACGCGCTGTTCGACCAGCGTCAGTTCGGCAATCGAGAGCGCCATCTGCTTCCTCTTCATCTCCGGCCGCGAATCTAGAGGCGCCGCCATATGCGTCAATCGATTCCGCCGACCCTCGGGTCGCCGCGCCGGAGCCGCGTTCTCCCGAAGATGAACGGAACTTCCGCGCGCACGACAGCTTGCGACACAAATGCACGGGGTTGGGGACAAGCATGCGACAGCCGCTCCCCATAACCGGTTTCAGGCCGCAGGGGCGGCCCGGTTTAAAAAGAGGAGCGTAAAATGAACAAGTTGACCCTGATGCTGGCCGGTCTCGGCATCGCTGCTTCGGCCGTTCCGATGACCGCGGCGATGGCCGCGTCGCATCCGGCACCCGCCTATCAGGCATGGCAGTCGATCAACGGCCGCCAGGCGAATCTCGAGGCTCGCATCAACCAGGGCGTGCGCTCGGGCCAGCTCAGCCGCAGCGAGGCGGCTCGCCTCCGCGCCGAGTTCAACAGCCTGGCCCGGCTCGAGGCCCAGTATCGCCGCTCGCGTCCCGGACTGACGCTCGCCGAGCGCCGCGACCTCGATCGCCGCTTCGATGCCCTGTCGGCGCGCATCCGCGTCCAGAAGCACGATCGCGAGCGCCGCTGGTGAGGACTAGGTCGAGAATCCGAGCAAGTATCTGATTTCCTGCCGTCATCCCGGCTCAAGGCCGGGATGACGAAGGAAGAATACCTAGCAGGTTCCCCTTCCCCGATCCCCCAGGGGGAACCTGACCGGGACGGGCTCCGCCGAGAGGCGGGGCCCGTTGCCGTATCCGCTCAGCGCAGCGGCTTGCCGCTGTCCTTCCATTTGTCGAGAATTTGCGATTCGCCGTCATCCGCCGGCGTGGCGGCGGGCTGGGGCCTGGGCGCATAGCTGCCGATCGGCGTGCCGCTCTGGGCATAGGCCGGCTGGATGCTCTCGCGCGGCGTCGCGATCGGTGCGGCGGCCTTGCCTGCCATTGGCGGCGCCTGCACCGGCGCCGGCATGGGCACCAGGGGGGCGATCACCGCGGCAAGATCGGTGCGCACATGCGGCTCGGGCAGCGGCTCGCCGCCGCGATAGGACTGGCGAAAGGCGGCGGCCGTGCCCCACCAGCCCTTCCAGCGATGGAAGAAATGCGCGCCGAACACGCCGGTCATCACCAGCCCGCGATTCCATACCGGAGTGACCGCATAGGTGTGATAGTGCGTGGCCATCCCGACCGGTGCGAATACCTGGCCGGCGAGCGCGGCGGCGGCGACGCGGCTGGCGCGGTCCCAGGCCGCGCGGACGGGCGCGCGGTCCATCGCGCCGTCACAGGCGAAGCTGAACTGGCAGCCGCGCTTCTCCGATCCCTGGAACACGACGCCGCACACGGTGGCGGGAAAGGCCGGATGGCGCACCCGGTTCAGGATCACCTGCGCGACGGCGCGCTGTCCGTCGGCGGGCTCGTTCGCCGCTTCATAGTAGATCGCCGTGGTCAGGCACTGGAGCGCGCGTGCCTTGTCCATGCCGCTGCCGGCCAGATGGAAGGGCAGCGCCGGCTGGATGGATCCGTCGACCGGCGCATCCGCCGCGTCCGCGGGAATCGGCAGGTCGGGAAGCTTCGCCGTGCCGGTCGTGCCGGCGCCTACCGCGGCATCGTCGTCGACGGCATAATAAAAGGCGGCGCCGGGGAAATGATCCTCGGCCTCATAGCCGGTGACGACCGGCCTGGGCTCGCCCTTCGGCTTGCTGGCGGGGGCCAGCGCCTGGGCGGAGAAGCCGGCGCCGATCAGCGACGCGACGAGCGCCGCCGCGATCCCGCGTGCCTGCATCTTCGAGAAACGCCGCCAGAACAAAGTCGCGCCTACTCCGCCGGGCCTGTCGCCCGCGCGCGGCAATAGCGGATTTCAGCGCCCCCCGCGCCCCCGGATTTCCCGGCGTCCCAAGGCGAAACACTTGATGGTGAAGGTAATTTTTACCCTAATGGGCGCGGTGGCCGAGTTTTGAACGAAGCAGCAGGATTACCATCAGGTTCGCCACCATCCCGGCAACGAGCAGCGGCTCGACTGGCTTGCTCGGTCCCAGATAACCGGCGAGCGCAACCAGATAGACGCCGAGCGCACAGCTATTTGCGGAGCTCATTATCCATGCCGCGTTCTTCCCGGGCAACAGCGCGGACAACACCATCCAGGCGCCGACGGCGATACAGGGGCCCTTGAACAAAGGACTGGGCATCTGCCCATAGAGTACGCGCCACACGGTGAAGCCCCCGACGACCAGCGAGAGCAAGCGGAGCATCAGCAGCATCAAATCCCCCTTCCGGTTGCGTGGGCAGCGTTAGCTGCATCGACATTTGGTGTGAAGGAGTCGCGATGGCTCCATTCGCCCGGCATCCCGACCTCCTTGCAAAGTAGGATTTCGCCTGTTTGGCTGATCCGGCCGGCCGCGCTGTCCGGCCGCTCTTTGGCTTGTCGGAAATATAGGATCGGTCCCGCGCAGCTTTGTTGCGGGGCGGGCGGATTCGCGCCCGGCATCCGCCGCGCAGGTTGTGGCCTTTGCGACCTTCGGACACGTTTCGACGCTAGTCCCGCCCGCCATGGTAGGACGCGCGGAAGCCATTCGCGAATTCGGTGAGCCGGCCGTCGCCGATCGCGGCGCGCAAATCCTGCATCAGCACCTGGTAGAACCAGATATTATGCTCGGTCATCAGCATCGCGCCGAGGATCTCGCCCGCGCGGACGAGATGGTGGAGATAGGCGCGGCTCCAGGTGGCGCAGACGGGGCAGGGGCATTCGGGGTCGAGCGGCCCCTGATCTTCGGCGAACCTGGCGTTGCGGATGTTGATCGGGCCGGTGCGGGTGAAGGCCTGGCCGGTGCGGCCCGAGCGGGTGGGCAGCACGCAGTCGAACATGTCGATCCCGCGCTCGACGGCACCAACGATGTCGTCGGGCTTGCCGACGCCCATCAGGTAGCGGGGCTTGGCGGCGTCGAGCTGGCCGGGGGCGAAGTCGAGCACGCCGAACATCGCTTCCTGGCCTTCGCCGACCGCGAGGCCGCCCACCGCATAACCGTCGAACCCGACGTCGAGCAGCGCATCCGCCGAAGCCTTGCGCAGCCCTTCGTCGAGCGCGCCCTGCTGGATGCCGAAAATGGCGTTGTGCGCGGCATGGTCCTCGGCGGCGAAGAAGGCGTCGCGGCTGCGCTTCGCCCAGCGCATCGACCGCTCCATCGCCGCGGCCTGCACCTCGCGAGTGGAAGTGGTGGGGACGAGCTCGTCGAACGCCATGGTGATCGAGCTGCCGAGCAACCGCTGGATCTCGATCGAACGCTCGGGGCTCAGCATGTGGCGCGAGCCGTCGAGGTGCGACTTGAACGCGACGCCTTCCTCGCTGCGGGTGGTCAGGTCCGCCAGGCTCATCACCTGATAGCCGCCCGAATCGGTCAGGATCGGCCGGTCCCAGCCCATGAACGCGTGCAGGCCGCCCAGCCGGGCGACGCGCTCGGCGCCGGGGCGCAGCATCAGGTGATAGGTGTTGCCGAGGATGATGTCGGCACCCGCGGCGCGGACATCGGCGGGCTTCATCGCCTTGACGGTGGCGGCGGTGCCGACCGGCATGAAGGCGGGCGTGCGGATCTCGCCGCGCTGCATCGCGATGGTGCCAAGGCGCGCCTTGCCGTCGGTGGCGTGGATGGTGAACTCGAAACGGGGCATGGCGAGCCCTTGCCTCCTTTGGCGGGGGAGCGCAACGGCGGGGGATGACCGCGAACCTTCTCGCCGACCTGCCCGACGCCCGCGCGGGCGAAGTCTTCACTGCGCTGCTGCGGCGCCCCGGCATCCGCATCGAGCGCATCGTCTCGCAGGGGCAGGCGACTCCGGCGGATGCCCCCATGGTGCAGGACCGGGACGAATGGGTGCTGCTGCTCGAGGGCGCGGCGGGGTTGCGCATCGAGGAGGAGGGCGAGCGCGTGCTGCGCCCGGGCGATCATCTGCTGATCGAGCGGGGCCGGCGGCATTGGGTGACCTGGACCGCCGGCGACCGCGCTACGGTGTGGCTGGCGGTGCATCTCGGCTGAGGTCGAGCGACCAGGTCTCGCCCATCACCGGCTCGCCGAACATCGTGTGGCTGGCGCTGTCGACCAGCTCGAAGCCCTGCGCGGCATAGATGCGCCGCGCGCTCGCGAGGATCGTGTGGGTCCACAGATCGAGCCGCGCATAGCCGGCGTCGCGCGCGAACGCGATGCAGTTGCGGACCAGCGCGTCGCCGATGCCTAGCCCGCGCGCATGACCCTCGACATAGAGGAGGCGCAGCTTGGCAACGCCCCCGCCGCCATCGGCGAGCATCACCGATCCGAGCATCTCGCCCCCGCGCTCGGCGACCCAGCATTGCTCCCGCCCGGGCTTGAAGTCGCGCAGGAAGCCGGTGGTGACGTCGCCCAGCAGCAGCTCCATCGGCCGCTCCCAGCCGTAATGCTCGGCATAGAAGATCGCCTGGCGGCTGGCGATCGCGCCCATGTCGCCCGTGCGGAGCGTGCGGATGGTCCAGCCGCCCGGGCCGCCCTCGATCAGCGCGCGCGCCGCGGCGAGATGGTGGCCGAGGAGCGGGCCGCCGCCGGGCCCCAGCGATTCGAGCTGGCGGCGGCTATGCGCGCGCGTGGTCGCGTCGAGCGCATCGAATGCCGTCCGGCCGGCGGGGAGCAGGACGATCGGGCGCCGGCGCGCATCTTCCGTACCGCGCTCGCGGGCAACCCAGCCGCGCTCCTCGAAGCGCTTGATCGCACGGCTGACATAGCCCGCGTCGAGCCCGAGCGCGTCCTGCAGTTCGATCGCGAGCACCGGCTGGCGGCCGGCGATCTCGTAGAGGAGCCGCGCCTCGGCGACGCCCAGCTCGCTGTCCATGTAGCGCGGCGCGAGCACCGCGGCGAAGCGGGTATGCGCCCGGTTGAAGGCGCGGAATTGTTCGATGGCCTGTTCCATGCCGCGAGATTGCACGGATATAATTGATTGAGTCAAGTATTTCTGCGCCGAGCATCGCCCGGTGCGATCGGCCCGCTGGTCAGGGCACGAGGGTGGTGAAGACGAACACGCCGAAGATGACGAGATGCACCACGCCCTGCAGCACCGTCGTCCGCGCGGTGGCGAGCGACTGGGTGGTCACCAGCAGGGTCAGCGAGAGCAGGACGATGCCGCGCGAATCGAGGCCCAGCGCCAGCGGCAGGCCCTGGCCCAGCGACAGCACCGCCACCGCCGGAATGGTGAGGCCGATGGTCGCCAGTGCCGAGCCGAGCGCGAGGTTGAGGCTGGTCTGCAGCCGGTTGGCCATCGCCGCGCGGACCGCCGCCACGCTCTCGGGCAGCAGCACCAGCATCGCGATCACCACGCCCACCACCGCGTGTGGGGCGCCGGCCGCGGCGACGCCGTCCTCGATCGCGGGCGCGAGCGCCTTGGCAACCAGCACCACTTCGACGAGGCAGGCGGTGAGCAGCACGCCCGACAGCAGCGTCTGGCGCCCGCTCGGCGGCGGGGCATGCGCCTCCAGATCGGCGGCTTCCTCGTTCGGCGGCAGGAAATAGTCGCGGTGGCGCACGGTCTGCACGGCGACGAAGGTGAGATAGAGCAGCAGCGAGACGATCGCGACGAAGGCGAGCTGCGACGGCGCGTAGAAGGGGCCGGCCGAGGCGGCGAAATTGGGCAGCACCAGGGTCAGCACGGTCAGCGTGCACAGCGTCGCCAGCGACGCGCTGACGCCGACCTGCTGGAAGCTCTGCTCGCGGTGGCGCAGGGCGCCGAGCAGGATGAACGCGCCGATCAGGCCGTTCAGGATGATCATCACCGCCGAGAAGACCGTGTCCCGCGCCAGCGTCTCCGCGCCGGACTTGCCCTGCAGCATCAGCGTGAGGATCAGGCCCACCTCGATCACCGTCACCGCCAGCGCGAGCAGGAAGGTGCCGAAGGGCTCGCCCACCTTGTGCGCGATCAGCTCGGCATGGTGGACCGCGGCCAGCACGGTGATGATCAGCACCAGGCCGAGCAGCAGCGGCGGGATGTCGACCACGCCGCCGAAGAGTATGCTGGCCGCGCCCGCGAAGGGCGGAAGCCAGATCCAGGTCCAACGCAGTCGTTCCATGCCCGTCACTCTACAGACGGGGGCCGTGAGTTCAACGACCGCGAGGGTGGCTTTGGCGGATCAGCGGAAGATTTCGGGGGAGATTTCCGGCCTGCCTTCCATCCAGCGAGTCGCGCTGGGCGTGAACAGCAAGCCATAGGCGAAGATCTGGGCCAGCGTCGCCAGCGCCGGGATCACCTGCGAATCGATTGCGGCGCCGTTGACGAAGGGCATGATCGTCATGGGCAGGCTGAAGGCGAACACTGCGATGCTGATCCACATCGCCACATTGCTCCGCCACCGGGAGACCTGCAGCGTGAGGAAGGCAGCCACCATGAACCAGGCGGCGAACACCAGCACGAGCAGGGCTGCCGGATTGGCGCTTACCTTCGCCATATGATCGCGCGTCGCATCCCATTTGAGCGCGCCGTCGAGCAGGTTCGCGAGCAATGCCGCGAAGGTGATCCGCTCGAAAAGCACGATCGATTGCGGCCGCATTCCCTTCTCCCTGCTACGATATGACATCGCCCCTCAGCGACGCGCGGCGACGTGCTCGATGATGTCCTGCGGCGTGCGGAACAGCACGTCGGGCCGCATCGCGATCAGCAGCTCTTCCGCGGCATAGCCCCACAGCACCGATCCGGCGCGCATGCCCACCTCGCGCGCGGCATCGATGTCGCGGGTCTCGTCTCCCACCGCCAGCACCTCGCCGGGCTTCACCCCCATCTTCTTGAGCACCCGGCGGAACTTGGGCGCCTTGCCGAACAGCGAGGAGCCGCAGGCGAAGCAATCGATCCGCGCGGCATGTTCGGGGCCCAGGATCTTGCGGACATTGGCCTCGGCATTGGACGTGACCAGCGCGATCTTCACGCCGGTGGCGGCAATCTGCTCGAGCAGGTCGGGCGTGCCCGGAAACAGCTCGATCTGGTGGGCGTTGCGCCCGACCAGCCGGCGCACGTGGCGCGCGATCAGCGGCAGCTTCCACTTGGAGATGCCCAGGAACGCGATCACGTCGCGCGAGCTCTTGTTGCGCAGCATGTCCACTTCGTCCGGCTGGACGGTTCGGAAGCGGAACTTGCGCGCCAGCTCGTCGACCACCGACAGGAACCAGTCTCCGCTGTCGGAGAGCGTGCCGTCGAAATCGAAGATCACCAGCCGGATGGGCAACGCGTCAGTCATGCGCGTGTCCATTCCCATGCATGCGACATTCCGCCCCGTCCCCCAATTCGATCTGAACGGTCGTATGATCGATCCGGAAGTCATGCGCCAGCCGATGTTGCAGTGCGATCAGGAACCCATCGCCGGGATGGCCCTCCGGCATCACCAGGTGCGCGGTCAGTGCCGCCTCGGTGGTGCTCATCGGCCAGATATGGAGGTCATGGACGCGGCTGACTCCGGGCAGATCGGCCAGTGCCGCCTCCACCGCCGCCGAATCGATGCCCTTGGGCACCGCCTGCAGCGCCATGGTGAGCGATTCGGTGAACAGGCCCCAGGTGCTCCACAGGATGACGACGACGATGAGGAGGCTGACCACCGGGTCGATCCATTCCGCGCCGGTGAGCAGCATCAGCGCGGCCCCGATCACCACGCCCGCCGAGACCGCCGCGTCCGCCGCCATGTGGAGATAGGCGCCGCGAATGTTGACGTCGCCCTTGCGCCCGCGGGCGAAGAGCAGCGCGGTGCCCAAGTTGATGACGATGCCGGCGCCGGCGACGATCATCACCGTCACGCCGGGAATGTCGCGTGGTTCCGAAAGGCGCTGGATCGCCTCCAGCAGGATCGCGCCCACCGCGACGAACAGCAGCACCGCGTTCGCGAGCGCGGCGAGGATCGACGATCCGCGCAGGCCATAGGTGAAGCGCGGCGAGGCCGGGCGCTTGGCGAGCTCGGCGCCGCCCCAGGCGATCAGCAGCCCGAGCACGTCCGACAGATTGTGCCCGGCATCCGCCAGCAGCGCCATCGAATGGGTGAGGAAGCCGGCCGCGCCTTCGACGAGGACGAAGCCGAGGTTCAGGACCGTGCCGATGGCGAAGGCGCGCCCGAAGTCCGCGGGCGCGTGACTATGGCCATTATGGCTGTGGTTATGGTCGTGATGCGCGCCCATGGCTTCGCTCTTAGCCGTGTCCCGGCATGTGATGCTAGGACATCAATTCCGGCCGCGGCCCTTCTTGCCCCGGCCCATGCCCGGACCCGGCATGACCTGCGGCCGGATGGTAACCAGCTCCTTGCGCTCGATCACGCCGTTCTTGTCCGCGTCGAATCGCTTGAAGAGCAGGTCGAAGCGCTCCGCCAGCTCGGCGAAGGTCACCTTGTTGTCGCCGTCGCGATCCACTTCGAAGGGGCTGGGCACGGTGTTGCGATCCCCCATCCAGCGCTCCTGCCAGTCCGAATAGGCGATATAGCCGAGCCAGCCCTGATGCTGCGTGTCGACCAGGTCGAAGCTGTGCTTGAGTCCCGCGTCGAACTCGGCGCGAGTCACCTTGCCATCGCCGTCCGCATCGAAGGCGGCGATCATCATCGCCACCGGCTCGACGATCACGGTGAAGGCGGGCTGCTGGGTGGTGCTCGCGCCGATCGGCGCGGCGCTGTTGCCCTCGGGCGTGGGAATGCGTGCCCGCTCCTGCGCGAAGGCGGGAGTCGCGATCAGGGCCGCGAGGGCGAACAACAGGCGCATGAGGATCCTTCCGATTCGCGGCGGGGACGGCGCCGCGCCGGCACCCAAGCCGCAATCTGTGGCGAAGGTGGGGCATCGCGCGGCCCGCGGCCGGCTCCGCTCCCGGCGGACGGGTGCCGTCGCCGGCCGGCGACGGCGCCCGTCCGCATCCATTTCGGGCGCATTGGGGCTAAACTCTCACCAAAAACCCCCGACTACCTGAGATACGCATCTTGCGTCGGGGGACGTCAGGCTATGGTGGCGATTTTCTCTGGACGGGACGTCGGCCTCGCGTTCGGCTCGGGCCGGATCATCGGGTCGGCGGGGCTGCTGGGCTCGGCCGCGCTGGGGCGCTCCGGCGAGCAGGTGCTCGTCAACGCCGCGACCGGCAATCTGGTGATCCATCAGCAGGACGAGTTCCTTGTCGGGCGGGGCCCCGATCTCGCCATCGAGCGCATCTACAACGGGCTCGGCGCCCCCTCGGATGACAATGGCGACAAATGGCGGCTCAACACCGATCGCTATGTCGAATGGGAGCAGGGACTCGGCAACGCGGTCCGGCGGGTCGCGGGCGACGGCTCGAGCGTCACCTATCTCTGGGACGCGGCCAGCGCGGCCTATATCGCCGGCGACCCGATGGGCGGCTTCGACACGCTGGTCCTGCGCAATGGCGAGTGGCTGTGGACCGATGGCGAGACGCAAGTCACCGAACGCTATGGGGCATATGGAAACCGCTGGCGGCTCGTCGCGCAATCCGACACCGACGGCAACAGCCTGACCTTCACCTATGAGGGTGCGCAGCTGGTCAGGGTCACGACCGCGGATGGCGGCTGGGTCCAATATGGATGGGACGGCGTCAATCTCGTCGAGCTCGTCACCGGCTTCGAGAACGAGGATCAGGGCCCCACATCGCTCACGCGCGTGCGCTATCGCTACGACACGGCGAACCGCCTCTCGCAGGTGATCGTCGATCTTTCGCCCGAGGACGGAAGCATCGAGGACGGCCAAGTCTACATCACCACCTATGATTATCGCTACAATTCCCAGCTGATCGCATCGATCTCCCAATCGGACGGGACGCGGGTCGAATTCGACTATGACGCGATGGGCAGGGTCACCCGGGTGACCCAGATGATCTCGGGCGAGGCCCGGTCGACCACTCTCGCCTACAGCGCCGACGCCAGCCTGAACGGCTATACCGCGATCACCGACCCGCTGGGCCAGGTCACCCGGATGGAATATGAGGGGGCCTGGCTCACGCGCATCGTGGCGCCTCCGCTCCGCCCCGGCGGCACCAGCCAGGCCACGCGGTTCTTCTATAACGGCGTCAATTGGTGGACGATGCTGCTCGGGGGGATCGTGGATCCGCTCGGCAACACGGTTTCCTATGCCTATGATGCGCTCGGCCACCGGCAGGCGACCACCCTGATCCCGAGCTATCGCACGGTCACCCGCAGCTTCGGCGCGCGCAACGAGGTTCTCACCGAATGGGAGAATCTGGCGGGGGGAGGGCAGGATCCCGTCATCCGGGCCACGCGCTACGTCTATGATGCCGAGCTGCATCTGCGCTACCGGATCGACGCGGAAGGCGGCGTCACGGAATATCGCTACGACGATTATGGCCAGCGCACCGACACGATCGAATATCCCGAGCAGCGCTTCGACATAAGCGGATTTGCCCGGGATGCGGCGCCGAGCGAAGCGCAGATGAATGCATGGCGCGCCGGCATCGCCGACCTGAGCTCGGTCCGGATCACCTCCAACCGCTATGATGTTCGCGGCAACCTGATCGCCACGATCAGCTATGCCGCCGCCACCTCGGCCGGCGTGCCGCTCGCATCCTCGGCCGATATCCGCACCGTCTATGCCTATGACGCCGCGGGCCGGCTGCTGATGCGAGCCCGCAGCGGCGAGCGTGCCGAGACCTATGCCTATGACGGGTTGGGCCGCGCGGTGATGTCGAGCAGCGGCGACGGCGATACTTCCCACATCGCCTTTCTCGACGCGCAGGGGCGAAGGGTCGTCACGCAAGAAGGCGGCATGGTCCGGACCATGACCTATGACGCGGCCGGGAACCTGACCTTCTCGACGGAGGAGGACGTGACCGGGGTGATATACCGGTCGCGAGCCTATCGCTACGACCGGCTTGGCAGGCTGCGCACCACGATCGATGCGGATGGCGGCAAGCAGCATTGGCTCTACGACAGCGCGGGACAGGTCATTGCCGAGATCTCGGCATTGGGCGAGATGACCGAGTATCGCTACGACAATGCCGGCCGGCTCATCGCGACGATTCGCTATGACGGCCGGGTCGGTGCCGCCGCGCTCGCCGCGCTCGACGATCCCTTCGCCGCAATCGACCCCGCGCAGATTCGCCCGGCGACCAGTATCGACGACCTGTGGTCGTTGCGGGTGTATAATGAAGCGGGGCTGGGCGCGGCCATCGACGGAAGCGGCGGCGTCACCATCCATGGCTATGACCGCGCCGGCCAGATCGTCGATAGCCAACGCTATGCGGCGGCGGTCAGCCAGGCGACTCTCGACAGCTGGAAGGCCACGCCGCCGACGTTCCAGCAGGTGGTGCTGGCGCTCGGTGCCGCCTATGCCTCGGTCCGCACCTTCTATGATCGTGCGGGGCGCCAGATCGGCACCCTCGACGGAGAGGGGTATCTCACTACGATCCGCTACGACGCGGCGGGCCGCAAGATCGAGGAGATCGCCTATGCGACCGCGGCGGCGGCTGGCCTGCGCGGCGCGGCGTCGCTCGACGAGATCCGGGGCAGCATCCAGGACAGCGCCGGCAACCAGCGGACCCGCTACGCCTATGACGGGCTGGGCCAGCTCCGCTACGTGATCGACGCGGGCGATCGGGTGACCGGCTATCGCTATGATTCGGCTGGCCGGCAGACGGCGCGGATCGAATATGGCGCCATCGCCTTCATGCCGAGCGGATTCGGCGAGATCGAGGCGGTGCTTCCGCGTATCGGCGCCCCGGGCTGGTCGGGCGTCCGCGTGACCTGGTCGATCTACGACGCGTCCGGCCAGCTGGCCTATTCCATCGATCCCGAGGGCGCGGTCACCGGCTACAAGCATGACGCGCTCGGCCGCATCGTCCGCGCCACCGCCTATGCCATCCGATACGCCGCCGATGCGCTCCCGCATCCCGGCGTGATCGGCGAATGGGCGGAGACGCAGCGGGGCAATCCGCAGAATCGCGTCGCGCGCAGTTATTACAATGTCCGCGGCGAGTTGATCTACGCCGTGGACGGCGAAGGCTATGTCACCGGCAACAGCTATGATTTCCGCGGCAACCTGACCCTGGTGCGGCGCTGGCCCACGCGCATCTCCGCCAGCGACGAGACCATGGCTGCCGGGGTCTCGGCGCAACTCGGGGCCAGCGCGACGGCGCTGACCTATGCCTATGACGCGCGCGGACGGCTCGTCGACAGCTGGGACGGCGAAGGCGCGCGCCGCCATCTCGAATATAATCCCGACGGCTCGGTCCGTGCGGAGATCGTCGCCTACGGCACGTCGGACGAAGTGCAGACGCGGTTCGATTATGACGGTGCGGGCCGGCTGATCGCGCGCATCGATGCCTATGGCACCGCCGACCAGGCGACCACGCGCTATGGGCTCGACGGCTTCGGCAACATCCTGTCGGTCACCGATCCGAAAGGCGGAGTCACAACCCGCACCTATGACAAGCGCAACCTGCTGCTGAGCGAGACCAATGCGCTCGGCGGCGTCTCGCGCTATGAATATGACGCGTTCGGCGACGCTGTCCGGATCACCGATCCGCTCGGGAACGTCACCGAGAAGAGCTATGACGCGCTCGGCAATGTCGTGCGCATCCGCGACGCCGAGAACTACGTCACCGAGAATCGCTATTCGATGTTCGGCGACCTGATCGAAGTCATTCGCCGCGCCGCCCGGGGCGGCGCGCCCAGCGCCAGTGATGCCGTCACGCGGATGACCTATGATCGGCGGGGAGCGCTCCTCACCGTGACCGATGCCGAGGGCAGGCTGGAGTCGATCGGCCGCAACATCTTCGGGGAGGAGATTTCCCGCTTCGACGGAGTCACCTGGCTCGATTTCACGGGCTATGACCGGCGCGGCCTCGTCGCCTGGAAGACCAGGATGGTCCCGTCCCAGGATTCGAACGGGGTCCAGGTCGCCTCCAGCGTCGTCACGCGCTTCACCTATGACGCCTATGGCAACCGGACCCGCATGGTCGAAGGCGAATATCTGCCCGAGCAGCGCACGACCAACTATGTCTATGACCGGAACAACCGCCTGATCGAGACGCGGGGCGACGCCGTCGCCGTCGTCAGCCAGTCCGATCACATGAGCACCACGCTGGAGGTGCCCACCCGTCGCTTCCGCTACGACGCGCGGGGCAATCTCATCGAGACGACCGAGGCCAATGGCGGGCGCGTCTTCAGCTATTACGACAAGCGCAACCGCAAGATCGTCGAGCTGAACGCGGAAGGCGTCTATTCGGCCTGGAGCTACGACGCCAATGGCAATCTGGTCGAGAGCCGGGTCTATGAGAACCAGTTCCTCCAGACGCTAACCTATCCCGGCGGCCCGCCCGCGCCGCGCCCCAGCGCGCCGCCCGCCGCCCCGGACGGATTGGTGCGGCAGACCTTCTTCGGCTATGACCAGCTCAACCGGCTGATCACCACCCGGATCGCGGGCGTGCGGGTCGGCGCCTGGAACGGATCGGGCTACGACACCAGCATCAACGACATCGTCACGACCAATGTCTACGATGCCGGCGGCAATCTGATCCGCACCGTCGATGGCAATGGCAAGAGCAGCTGGTCCTATTTCGACCGGTTGGGCCGCAAGGTCGCGGAGGTGGACCGCAGCCTCTATCTCACCAGCTGGGTCCTGGATGCGGAAGGCAATGTGCTGACCGAGCGCCGGTACGCGACGGCGTCGACCGTCACGCCCGGCGCGACGCCGCCCGCGATCGCCACGACCGTGGACGATCGCGAGACGGTGTTCACCTATGATCGCGTCGGCCGGCGCCTCAGCGAGACGCGGCGGAACGTCGTCGCGTGGACGGTCGGTGCCAGCGGCGCGCTCAGCCAGGCGCCGACCGATTCCACCGTGCGCTATCTCTATGACGTGCTGGGCCGGCTCATCCGCAAGACCGAGGCCACCGGCGACGCGGTCACCTATACCTATGACGCGGCGGGCCGGCTGATCCAGGAAACCCGCTCCACCTATGCCGGCACCGACGGCGCGGCCGCCGCCAGCCATTCGCCGACGGTCCGCTATTATTATAACGGCTTTGGCGACCTGACCCTCACCCGCCAGGGCAACATCACGCTCGCGGCGAGCGACCGCCTCACCAAATACAGCTATGGCACCGCCGGTCGTCTGCTCAGCATGACCGATGCCGCCAACGGCACCACCAACTACACCTATGACCTGTCCGGCAATGTCATCACCCAGACCTATGTCCGGGTGAAATCCGACGGGACGCAGGTGGGCGAGGGCATTCTCTACCGGTACGACCTGCTCGGGCGGGTGACCCAGCGGACCGTCGGCGCCTGGACCGGCAGCGCCTGGGTGCGGACCGATGCGCAGGACACGATCTACAACGCCTTCGGACAGATCATCGCGACCGGCGTGAACGGCGGGGCGCAGGTGCTGTTCGCTTATGACGCCGCGGGGCGGCTCTGGCGGACGAACCAGGGCGACGGCGTGTGGCGCTACTATGTCTATGACCGCGCGGGCAACCAGACGCTGGTGATCGAGAGCGAAGGCACCGACCTGGCCGGCAAGACGCTCGACCAGGTGCTGGCGATAGCCACGCGCAACGGCACCTATCAGGTCGGCGCGACGCTGGTCGATGGCATCAATGCGACGATCAGATCCTATAGCGGGCGTGGCGAGCTCCTCTACGCGCTCATGCCCCGGCGCGAGCTCGACATGGCCGGCACCCTCGCCGATCAGCAGGACAGCCGCACCTACAATGCGTTCGGCGAGCTGGTCTATCAGTCCGTCAACGGGCGCGAGACCTATTATGGCTACAGCACGATGGGCCGCTCGCTCTGGATTTCCCAGGCGCAGGTGCAGATCCAGGGCGAGAATGGCGCCCTGACGAACGTCCGCCCGACCGAGACCTATTATTACGATCTTTCCGGACGGCTGGTTGGGGTGCGCGATGCGAATGGCGGCGTGAACACGCGCCTGCTGCTCGCGGGCAGCGGCTATGGCGGCACCGATCCGCTCGTGACGGCGGAATTCCATCCCGATGGCGGCGTCGTGCGTCACGATTACGACCAGTTCGGCGACCTGCGCAGGACGACGGACGAGATCAGCCGCGTCTCGACCATGACCTATGACGGCATGGGCCGGCTCATCGCCTCGGTCCGGGGCTATGAGACCGACTATTATTCCTATGACATGCTCGGCCGGCGCCTCAGGCATTGGACGGGAGCGCTCGGCGCGACCGTCTTCGACGCGACCGACTATGACGCGCAGGGGCGCGTGGTCCGCACGATCGCGATGGGCGGCGACACCACCACCATCAGCTATGAATGGCGCTCCACCATGGCGACGCCCGGCACCGAGACGGTCGGCGGCTGGGTGAGCACCACCACCTATGCAAATGGCCGCACGCTGGTCGAGCACACCGATTTCTTCGGCCATGACGTGTACCGCAAGGACCTGGGCGGGCACGTCTACACCTTCACCTATGACCGTGCCGGGCGGATGGTGACCAGCGCGCCGGCGGGCAGCGACGCCTTCACCTACACCTATCTCAATACCGGCTGGGTCGGCCGCATCGTCACTACCGGCCAGAGCGGCGGGACGCCGGTGACCGATCGTTCCACGACCTATGGCTATGATCTGTGGGGCAACCTCACGCTCGAGCAATATTCGGAGAACAGCCGCTACCAGACGAACCTTCGCAAGGATTATCGCAACGCGACCGCCACCTACGATATCCTCGGCCGGCTGACGCAGATCGTCGAGGCGGGCGCCGCCGTGGCGGCCTCGACGACGAGCTATTGGTACGACGCGGTCGGCAATGTGCGCCATGTGCGGGCGCTGCACTACACGCTCGATGCCCAGGGCAACCGCTCGTCTGCGGCGACGACCGACGACCGATGGTATCGCTACGACAGCATGAACCGCGTGGTGACGAGCCAGGGCGCGCTGGTGAGCGGCCAGATCGTCCGGAGCACGACCGGGATCGACATGCTCTATGACGCGGCGGGCCAGCGCGTGCAGGCGACGCGCTGGGTAACCAATGCCGATCAGGCCGAGCGCTATGAATATGACGCGCTCGGCAATCTGAAGACCGTGAAGATCAAGCTGGGCACCGCCGCCGAGCGGCTGGCGGCACTGTATCAATATGACGGGCTGGGGCGGCTGACCCGGCAGACCGACTATTCCGGCAACGGCACCGGCGTCGTCTATGACCGGCTGCTCGAATATAACACCAAGGGCCAGCTCTATCGCGAGACTGTGTCGGGGCTGCAGGGCAGCGACACCTACACCACCGTCAACACCTATGATTTCGGCACCGGCGGCAATTATGCGCTGGGCGCGGTGGTTGCCATCGATACCATCAATACCCGCAACGGCGCCGCGCAGCCCACGTCGCGGACCGAGAATGATTTCGTCTGGTATGGCGGTGCCGTCCAGTCGGCCACCCGCTACCGGGCCGACATCACCAAGACCACGGTCTTCACCAGCACCTATTACAGCAATGCCTGGGGGCAGCTGACGTCGGTGGGAATCGCTGACGGTCGCCCGCGCACCGTGACGTTCGTGAACGACATGGCCGGCCAGGTGATTCGCCGCGACGAAGCCGACAACAATGGCAGCCAGGGCGATCCGCACGAGATCTGGTATCGCTTCGGCGGCGAGCAGCACGGCTATCTCGGCAACAACGGCACCTTCGAGACCAGCTACCAGGTTTCGATCACCAATCGGACGGCGGCGATCGGCACCGGCCCGTTCCGCCTCGGCTCGACGACTTCCGTCTCGCAGGTGGATTTCGACCAGAGCTACTCGCCGATCACCAGCTACACGCAGGGCGGCTCGGGCGGCAGCTACACGGTGCAGTCGGGCGACACGCTGCAATCGATCGCGGCCCAGCTATGGGGCGACGCTTCGCTCTGGTTCCGCCTGGCCGAAGCCAATGGCATGACGGCGTCGGGCGCGCTGATCGAGGGGCAGCAGCTGGTCATCCCCTCGGGCGTGCTGCGTAGCTCGAACACTGCGAGCACCTTCAATCCCTATGACCCGCTCGAGGCGCTGGGCGACACCAGCCCGACCACGCCGCAGCCGGCCGCCAAGCCGAAGAAGAAGAAATGCGGCGGCGTGCTCGGCACGATCGTCATGGTGGTGATCGCGGTGGTGGTGACGATCGTGACGAAGGGGGCGGCGGCGGCGTTCCTCGCGCAGACCCTGGGAGCATCGGCGGGGGCCGCTGCTGTGGGCGGCGTCGCCATCGGCGCGGCGGCCGGCAGCGTCGCGAGCCAGGGTTTCGGCCTGGCAACGGGGCTGCAGGACAGGTTCAGCTGGAAGGGCGTGGCGCTCGCGGCGATCGGAGCGGCGGCGGGTGCCGCATTCGGTGGAACCATCCAGACGAACGTAGCTGACAGCACAGGCTATAAGGTCCTTGGCGACCTCGCGCGTGGGGCGGCAACGAGCGTGATCACCCAAGGCGTCGGCGTCGTTACCGGGTTGCAGCCGAAGTTCGACTGGGCCGGCGTCGCGGCAGCCGGAATCGGCGCGGCGGCGGCCGGGACGGTCAGCCGGAATCTGGATGGGGGGGCTGTCTATCGGGGCGACAAGCTGGTCACCCCGGCCAGCTTTGGCAATGATCTGGCATCGAACATGGCCGATGCGATCGCCGGCGCCGCGACGCGCAGCCTGATCCAGGGGACGAGCTTCGGCGACAATGTGCTGGCAGCGCTTCCGCAGGTGATTGGGAGTACCATTGGCGAGCGGATCGGCGCGAGGCTTGCTGCTGGATTAGTTGTCGATGAAGAAGTCCAAGCTGAGGCCTCGAATGGGAGCGCTGCAGATCGCGGATTCGGCCCAACTTTGGACAGAAAATCGGTACCGGGGAGTGCCGAATTTGGACCCGATACAATGACATTTGCAGCGAGGCTGCCGAGCGAAGGAGCCTCCGAGGCGCGCGGGCCTGTCGGAAATGTAGTAGTGGAAGAAGCTATAAGTGTTCCACTATCAGGTGATGGTACGCGTCCTGTATTATCGGTAACTGTATATCGCACTCAAGAATCTAGCGAAAAACCTTGGATAGATTGGGGATTGGTCAAGACCGGTGCTGAGATATTGGTGCCTGGTTTGATGTTTGGTAAAGAAGGTGTCGCTGCCTGGAGGCGGGGGGATTATGGAATAGCGGGGGTTTACTTTGCTGGTGCAATTCTAGATGTTGGGGTTACACTTCTGACTGCCGGCTTGGCAGACGCTGCTCTAGCTGGCCTGCGCGGTGCGCGTGCAGCAGTTGTTGTTGAGCGAACAAGCATAAAAGCTATAGAGAGTCAGGCTGTAAAGGGATTAGGTGCTAATCCCTTTAAGGGAAAGACCGCCGTAGAAGCTGCAGATATGCTTAAGGCCAAGGGCTATATTCCAAAAGGCCCTGACCCAATATCGGGCCGAGGAACGTTCGTAAATCCCAAGACCGGTCGAGGTTATCATATCGATGCTAGTCATCCAGAGCCGAAGGGGCCTCACGTTGGAGTGCACCGGCCTAAGAATCTGCGTGATACCTTTGTTCCCAGAGATTATCCTCTTTATTGATGCTTCCTCGTGAGGGTCTTTATGATTAGCTATGAATTAAAGCCTGTCGTTGATGGTAATATAGCCGACGAGATTGAAATATTTGTCGATGTAGACGGTATTGATAGAATTATCGCGCAGCTTAATTCTCTTAAGGAAGGTCGAACGGATCATTTGCATATGATGAGCCAATCTTGGGGTGATGGCGAGCTGGCGGGCCAGGTGGTTCATGCTGGCAATACCTCCATAAGCCATGTAAAGATTTATAAAGTCGTGTAGGTTAAATGCTTTAAGACAGCTACAGTTACTTGGGGTATGAGTCCGGCGCAGGCAAAAGCAGCGACGCATCCCCATAGGAATAGAACCGATACCCCTCGGCGATCGCATGCGCATAGGCCGCCTGCATCCGGTCGAGGCCCATCAGGGCAGAAACCAGCATGAACAGCGTCGAGCGCGGCAGGTGGAAGTTGGTGACCAGTCCGTCCACGCCCTTGAAGCGATAGCCCGGGGTGATGAAGATCGCGGTGTCGCCTTCGAAGGGGCGGATCAGCCCGTCCTCGCCCGCGGCGCTCTCGATCAGGCGCAGGCTGGTGGTGCCCACCGCGATCACTCGGCCGCCACCGGCGCGGACGGCGTTGAGGCGGTCGGCGGTGGCCTGGTCGATGCGGCCCCATTCGGCATGCATCCTGTGGTCCACCGTGTCCTCGGCCTTGACCGGCAGGAAAGTGCCCGCGCCGACATGGAGAGTCAGCATGCTATGGCCGATGCCGGCTGCGTCGAGCGCGGCGAGCAGTTCCGGCGTGAAGTGGAGCGCCGCCGTCGGAGCCGCCACGGCACCGGGCGCGCTCGCGAACATCGTCTGGTAGTCATCGGCATCGCGCGCATCGGTGGGGCGCTTCGAGGCGATGTACGGCGGCAGCGGCATGCGGCCGCAGCGCGCCAGCAGCAGCTCGACCGGCTCGTGGCCCTGGAAGTCGAGCGCGAAGCTGCCGTCCTCGGCGCGGTCTCCGGCCGTGGCGGTGACGCCCTGGCCGAAATCGATCGTGTCGCCGTCGCGCAGCCGCTTGGCGTTGCGGATGAAGGCGCGCCAGCGGCGCGGCCCCTCGCGCTTGTGGAGCGTGGCGCCGATCCTGGCCTCTCCGCGCATGCCCTCGAGCTGGGCGGGGATCACGCGGGTGTCGTTGAACACCAGGCAATCGCCGGCCCGCAACTGGCCGGGCAGGTCGGTGACGCGCAGATCGCGTGTCTCGGCGCCGTCGAGGACGAGCAGGCGCGCCGAATCGCGCGGCGCGGCGGGGCGCAGCGCGATCCGGTCGTTCGGAAGCTCGAAGTCGAAAAGGTCTACGTTCACGGATATGTTTCCGCCGGGGCCGGCGCGCGTTATTGCGGCAGCGTCGCCTTCACTTCGCCCGGCGGCAGCGCCTTGGGGGCATCGGCCGGCAGGTTGGCATAGGGCGGCGGGTTGTCCGACTGGATATAGGCGTGGACGATCTTCGTCGGGTTGGCCGGCGGCTCGCCCCGCTCGATCTTGTCGACCCATTCCATGCCGGCAACGACCCGGCCGAACACGGTATAATCGTGATCGAAGGCGAGCTTGGGCGACATCATGATGTAGAACTGGCTGTTCGCGCTGTTCTCGGCCTCGGTCTTCTGCGCGGGCGTGGCATGGTCCGGCGCGCCGCGACGGGCGGCGGCGACGGTGCCGCGCACATGCGGCAGGTTGTTGAACTCGGCCGGCACGTTGGGCAGGTCGGAATCGCCGGTGCCGTTGCCCTTGGGATCGCCGCCCTGCGCCATGTAATAGGGATCGTCGACCACGCGATGGAAAGTCAGCCCGTCATAGAAATGGCGGCGGGTGAGCGTCTTGATCCGCTCGACCATCTTGGGCGCGGCATCGGGGCGCAGCCGGATCAGCACGCGGCCGCCGGTCGACAGGTCGAGCACCCAGGTCTCGGCCGGATCCGCGGGCACCACCGCGGGATGGATGCTGTTCACATCCTCCGCGCTCACGCCCTTGAGCGGCTCGGCGGCCGGCTTGCGGGCCTTGCCCCCGCCGCCCTGGGCAAGGGCGGGCGTGGCGAACATCATCAGGGCCGTGGCGGCCAGTGCGGCAAACAAACGCATCAAATTCCCCACTCGGATATACACCCTCGACAGGCGCTCTAGACCAATAGCGTGGCCTCAACCACTCCCTTTGCGACCGATCACGGCGATGCGCGCGGTCATCTCGGCATGGACGGCGGCCGGCACGAACTTGCGGATATCGCCGCCATAGAGCGCGATTTCCTTGACCAGCCGGCTGGCGATCGGCTGGAGCGAGACATCGGCCATCAGGAAGACCGTCTCGATCCGGCTGTTCAACTGCTGGTTCATGCCGGCCATCTGATATTCATATTCGAAATCGGCGACGGCGCGCAGGCCGCGGACGATCATGCTGGCACCCTCGCGCTCGGCAAAGTCCATCAGCAGCGAATCGAAGCTGACGACATGGATCTCGCCCGCGATCCCCGCCACTTCGCGCTTCACCATCTCCATCCGCTCCTCGACGGTGAACATCGGGTTCTTGGAGGGATTGGTGGTCACGCCGATCACCAGCCGGTCGCACAGCTTCGCGCCGCGCCGGATGATGTCCATATGGCCGAGCGTGATCGGATCGAAGGTGCCGGGATAGACGCCGGTGCGCACAGTCATAGGTCCTTTCCTCCGTCGCGATGACGGCAAGAATAAGTCACCGGTCGCGTTCCAATGTATAGCGGGCGATATCGCGCAGCAGATCGGCCTCGGCGCCATAGGGCTTAAGATGCGCGATCGCCTGTTCGACCAGCATTTGCGCCTGCGCCCGCGCGCGGTCCATGCCGAGCAGCGAGAGGAAGGTCTCCTTGCCCGCCGCGCCGTCCTTGTGCAGCTTCTTGCCGACCAGCGCCTCGTCACCCTCGGCATCGAGGATGTCGTCGGCGATCTGGAAGGCAAGGCCCACGTCGCGGGCATAGCCGCGCAGGCCGGTGCGGCCCTCCTGCGGCGCCCGGCCCAGGATCGCGCCGCTCTCCACCGCGCAGCTGATCAGCGCGCCGGTCTTCATCGCCTGCAGCCGGGTGACGGTGGCGAGGTCGAAGCTGGCCTTCTCGGCCTCCAGGTCCATCATCTGCCCGCCCGCCATGCCGGCCGGACCGGCGGCGAGGGCGAGCGTGCCCGACAGCTCGATGCGGACAAAGGGATCGGGATGGGTGCGCTCGTCCGCGATCACTTCGAAGGCGAGCGCATGCAGGCAGTCGCCGGCCAGGATCGCGGTCGCCTCGTCGAATTCGCGGTGCACCGTCGGCTTGCCGCGGCGCATGTCGTCATCGTCCATCGCCGGCAGATCGTCATGGATCAGCGAATAGACATGGATGCATTCCAGCGCGAGCGCGGTGCGCGCGATGCAGGTCCTGTCGACGCCGAACAGCTGCGCGGTGGCGGAGACGAGCAGCGGGCGCAGCCGCTTGCCGCCGCCGATCGCGGCATGGCGCATCGCACGGTACAGCCCCTCGCGCGGATCGGAGGGAATCGCCAGCAGCAGGTCGAACTGGCGGTCCATTTCCGCCGAGACCTGCTTGAGCGCCGCCTGCAGCGCGAGGGAGGCGTGCGCCATGGCGTGGTTCAGCCGGCGGCGAAGGGGGCGGTGCCCGCGGCCCGCCCTTCGGCGTCGGTGCGGATTGCCTCGATCCGCGCCTGGGCGGCGTCGAGCCGCGCGGCGCATTGCCGGCGCAGCCGGTCGCCCCGCTCATAGAGGTCGATCGCTTCCTGGAGCTGCGCCTCGCCGCTCTCCAGCCGCGCGACGATGCGTTCCAGTTCCTTCAGCGCTTCCTCGAACGAGAGCGCGGTGACGTCCGCTTCTTCTGCCATGGTTTCGCTATGCGCCGGGCCGGGGCGCGATTGCAACCGCGCATCCCGCTTCCTAGCTGCGCGTTACGGGATCGGGCCCAAGGAGAAGCGCGCATGTTCACCAGCATCAATCCTGCCACCGGCGAGACGGTCGGCACCTATCGGGAGCTGGACGCGGACGGGATCGAGACGGCGCTCGCCCGCGCCGATGCGGCTTTCCGCTCCTGGCGCGATTCGCCGCTCGAGCAGCGGACCGCGTTGCTGGGCAGGATCGCCGACGCCTGGGAAGCGAACAAGCAGCATCTGGCCGAGACCGCGACCAGGGAGATGGGCAAGACGCTGGCCAGCGCGGTTGCCGAGGTGGAGAAGTGCATCAGCGGCTTCCGCCATTATGCGGAGAACGGCCCCGCTTATCTGGAGCCGACGACGGTGCGGACCGCGGGCGGCGGCCATGCGGTGGCGCGCTGGCTGCCGATGGGGCCGGTGCTGGCGGTGATGCCGTGGAACTTCCCCTATTGGCAGGTCGTGCGTTTCCTCGCGCCGACGATCATGGCGGGCAATGTCGGCCTGTTGAAGCACGCTTCGAACGTGCAGGGCTGCGCGGCGCTGATCCAGCAGATGGCGAGCGCGGCCGGCGCGCCCGACGGGCTGTTCCAGAACCTGGCGATTAAGTCCGACAAGGTCTCGGCGATCATCGCCGACCGGCGCGTGGTGGCGGTGACGCTCACCGGCAGCGAAGGCGCGGGTGCGCAGGTGGCGCAGGCGGCCGGCCGGGCGCTCAAGAAGGTGGTGCTCGAGCTGGGCGGATCCGACCCGCTGATCGTGATGCCTTCGGCCGATCTGGAGCTGGCGGCGAAGACGGCGGTCACCGCGCGCATCCAGAATGCCGGGCAAAGCTGCATCTGCGCCAAGCGGATGATCGTCCATGCCGATGTGTACGACGCCTTCCTCGACCGGTTCGAGGCGGGGATGAAGGCAGTGGAGATCGGCGATCCGATGGCGCAGGGGGCGGGCATGGGCCCGCTCTCCAGCACTGCCCAGCGCGACACGGTGCTCGAGCAGGTCGCGCGTGCCGTGGCCGAGGGCGCGACCCTGCGTTTCGGCGCGGAGAAGATCGCGCGGGAAGGGGCCTGGATGACGCCGGGCGTGCTGACCGACCTGGATCCCGAATCGGACGTGGCGAAGGAGGAGATCTTCGGGCCGGTCGCCGCCGTCTACAAGGTGAAGGATATCGACGCGGCGATCGCGCTGGCCAATGACGTGCCCTATGGCCTTGGTTCGGCGGTCTGGACCAAGGACGAAGCCGAGATCGAGCGCTTCGCCCGCGACATCCAGTCGGGCATGACGGCGGTGAACTCGCTGCTCGCCTCCACGCCCGAGGCGCCGTTCGGCGGGGTGAAGCTCTCCGGCCATGGCCGCGAGCTCGGTCCCTGGGGCATGCACGAGTTCATGAACCTGAAGGCCGTGATGTTCGGCAAGGACGTGAAGCCGGGGGACTAGGGCGAAGCGACATTCAGGCCAAGGATGCGGCCGGCGGGCCGGAGCGCTTCGAACCAGCCCCTTGCGTCGCCCTGAGCCTGCTTGGCGCATATCCCGTAAAGGCAAGCACACCCTATTCCGTCATCCCCGCACCGGCGGGGATGACGGAATAGGGCACTCCTTGTCCCAAGGGGATAGATGCCAACTTGTTTCAGGGCTCAACGTGCCACCAGCGACATCGCCGGTGGAGAATTGGATGCTGAAACAAGTTCAGCATGACGGAGGGAGATGCTTCGATCTGCAGCTTCCACCCTCGCCTCCGGGAGCGGAAGAGGCAGAGCTGAATGTCGATGCGGCCTGGACTAGTTCCTCCCCGAGACAAGCTCGGGGGAGGAATTTATGAAACCACGAATTTCCCCGTCATCCCGAAGCTCGCATGGAGCAGGTGGGTGCACCTGATCGGATAGGTGCCGGGCCCGGGCGCGGTGAAATGGAGGTCGACGACCGTGTCGCTGTCGAGCTCCACCTTGCCGTCCCTGATCTTCGCCCGGTCCGCCGCCGGCATCGCCGCCGCCGCGAAGAATTGCTTCGCCGCGAAGCTGTGCCCGCCGCTGCTGGTCAGGCGCAGCACATAGGTCTGGCCATGGACCAGCGCGATCGTCGACGGCGTGAACTTGAAGTTGGAGAGCGCGACGTCGATCCGCTGCTCGGGTGCCGGGGCCGCCGCCGTGAGCGCGAGCGCGAGCACGGGCAGCAGCGCCTTCATCCCCGGCGCTCCGCCATCACTTCGTTGATCAGGTCCTTGCGGCTCAGCTTGCCGATCATCGTCTTGGGCAGGCTCGCGCGCACCACCACTTCGGCGACGCGCTCATGCTTGCCGATACGGGCATTGACCCATTGGGCGAGCGCGGCACCGTCGATCGGCGCGGCATCCTCGTCGAGCGTCACATAGGCGTGCGGCATCTCGCCATGATAGGCATCGGGCAGGCCGATCACGAGCGCCTCCTTGATCGCCGGATGCTGGTAGAGCACCGCTTCGATCTGGCTCGGGAACACCTTGAAGCCGCCCACCGCGATCATGTCCTTCAGCCGGTCGACGATGCGGATATAGCCGTCCTCGTCGATCAGGCCGACATCGCCGGTGCGCAGCCAATGCCTCTCTCCATCGACTTCGACGAAGACCTCGGCATCGGCGTCGGGACGGTTCCAATAGCCCTTCATGATCTGCGGGCCGGCGACGACGATCTCGCCGGGCTCGCCTTCGGGCGGCGGGCGGCTGGGGTCCTCCTTGTCGACCAGGCGGACGCGGGTGCCCTGGATCGGCTGGCCGATCGTGCCGGGCTTGTTGAGCCCCGCATAGGGATTGGTCGAGACCACGCCCGAGCTTTCGGACAGGCCATAGCCCTCGATCACCCGCGCGCCGGTGATCCGCTCCCATTCCTCCTTGAGCTGGGCGGGCAGGGGCGCGCCGCCCGAGATGCAGAAGCGCAGCGACTTGAAGTCCTCGGGCTTCATGCCCGGCGCGTCGAGCAGCGCCTGGTACATGGTCGGCACGCCGGGCAGCGCGCGCGGCTGGGTGCGGCGCAGCTCGGCCAGCGCCTGCTTGGCGTTGAAGCGGGGCAGCATCACGATCTCGCCGCCGGTCACCACGGTGCGATTGAGCACGCAGGTATTGGCGAAGACGTGGAAGAAGGGGAGGACGGCAAGCACCGTGTCCCTGGCCACGCCCATCTCGGGATCGAGCCGCGCGACCTGGCGGGCATTGGCTGACAGGTTCTGGTGCGTCAGCATCGCGCCCTTGGGCGTGCCGGTGGTGCCGCCGGTATATTGGATCAGCGCCAGGTCCTTCTCGGGATCGATCTTCGGCGCGGTGCAGGCGCCGTCGTTCGCGATCAGTCCGGAAAAGGCGAGGATGCGTTCGTCCTGTGGACGTTCGGTCACCTCGGCGCGCTTGAACAGGCGATAGAAGAAGGATTTCGCCGCGGGCAGCGCGCCTGCCACCGATCCGACCACCAGCCGCTCGAGCGCGCTCTGCTCGAGCACCTTGAGCGCGGTGGGCAGCAGGGCCGAGGCCGAGAGAGTGAAGAGCAGCCTGGTGCCCGAATCCTCGACCTGGTGGCTCAGCTCCTCGACCGTGTAGAGCGGCGAGAAATTGACCGCCGTCGCGCCGAGCTTGAGGATGCCGTAATAGGCAGCGACATAATGGGGGACATTGGGCAGGAAGAGCCCGATCCGGTCGCCCGGGCCATAGCCCAGCGCCTTCAGGCCGCAGGCGACGCGGTTGGCGCCGTCCAGCGTCTCGCCATAGCTGTAGCGCCGCCCCATGAAATCGAGCAGCGGCGCATCGGGATGCGCGCGGGCGCTGCCTTCGAACAGATCGACCATGGACTGGGGCGGGAACTGCGTGTCCCATGCGCCCGGGTGACGATAGCTGGTACGCCAGATCTGTTCGGGGTCAGTCATTGACACAGGTGTAAGCAAGCCTTTGCGGGGGTCAAGTCGTAAGCCGTTTGCTCCAGGTGATGAGCACCGAGACGGCGAAGAAGCCGATGTCCAGCACGGCTTCGAGCCGCTGCGGCGAGAGATCGTCGACGCGCTGCATCTGGATGGCGATGTCCGCGCGGCGATTGGGCGAGGCGAAGGCGAGCAGCGCAAGCGCAGCTAGCGCCCCGAAGGCTATCCTTCTGGCTCGTCCCGACATGGTAAAGGCCATACGCCGCGCGGCGCTGCCGGGCAAGCGGGTCAGGCGGCTTCGCGATGCGCCGAGCGGGCGCGGTCACGCCCAGCGGACTTGGCCTCGAACAGCGCGATGTCGGCGCCGCGATAGAGCGTCTTCCAGTCGATGTCGCTGGTCAGCGGGCCGGTGCAGGCGCCGATGCTGGCCGTGACCTTGAGATCGAAGGGCATGCGCGTGGTGCGCAGCCGGGCGAGCAGCTGCTCCGGTTCCACCCCGGCATCGGCGGGGGCCAGGATCGCGAACTCCTCGCCGCCCAGCCGGGCGACCAGCGCGCCCAGCGGCGCGCTCTGGCGCAGCGTGCGGGCGAGCAGGCGCAGCACCTCGTCGCCGCCGTCATGCCCCAGCGTCTCGTTGACGCGCTTGAAATGATCGATGTCGGCGATGAGCAGCAGCTGCTCGCCCGGCCGGCCGATCGCCTGGGCGAGGAAGGCGCGGCGGTTGAGCAGCCCGGTGAGCGGGTCGGTGTCGGCCAGGCGGCGGGCCATCACTTCGCTGGCGATCGCGTCGTCGCGCTCGTCGCGCAGCAGCTTGATGCGATAGGCGATGGCGAGGCTCGACATCAGCGCCTCCAGCGCCATCGAGAGGAGCGTCGAATTGTCGAGCCAGAAGCTCCATTGGAGGACGTGGAAATTGGCGAGCGTCCGCATCATCGAGGTGAGGATGGGCGCGCCCCAGCCGATCGCGAACAGCCACAGATAGTTGGAGCGCACTCGCCAGGCGCGCCACAACATGGGGGCCACCACCGCGCCGAGCATCAGGAAGACGGAGCTGAAGGCGGCATCGACGATCTGGACGTTGAGCGGCGCGAAGCAGAAGACGAGCAGCCCCACGCCGAACAGCGCCCCGGCCACCACATAGACGAAGCGGCCGACCCAGCCGGAGAACACCTGCTCCTCGAAGAAGCTGCGGGCGAAGATCAGCGCGCTCGCGCCGGTGAAGCCGAGCAGGAGATAGTTGAGTCGCAATCGATCATTGTTGGCGATGTCCGGAAAGGCCCAGGCCAGCCCGCCGGAGGAGGAGAAGACATAGCCGAGCAGCCCCAGCGCCATCACGCAGTAGAAGAGCTGGAAACGGTGGCGCAGCGCGCCCCACAGCGCGAGATTATAGACGAACAGCGCCAGGCACAGCCCGCCAAAGCCGGCATAGAGCCCGGTGAGCGCGATATTGGCCTGCTGGCTCTCGGCGCCGGTCACCAGTCGTGACCCCAGCATCACGCCGCGCATGTTCGCCGATCCCTCGACGTGCCAGAGCAGGCGCACGACCTTGGCCTCGCGCCGCGCGATCGGCATCTCGGCGACCGCGCCGAGCTCGATCCAGGGCGTGATGCCGCGGGCGTCGGTGCGCTGGGTCGTCATCCGCCCATCGGCATAGAGCGCGTGCAGCGCCAGGTCCCGCTGCCAGAGACTGGCGAAGCGCACCGAGAGCGGATCGGTCGTGCGGGAGCGCTGCTCGATGTCCCGCGAGATCACCCAGAAATCGCCGGGGCCGAGCCGGTATTGCGGTGTCCTGCAATCGAAGCGCTCGGGGTGGCGGATCAGCTCGGCCGGGTTCATTCCGCCGGTGTCGCGCAGCACGCAGACATTGAGCGCCTGCCCCACCATCCCTTGCGCCTGCGCAGGCGCGACCATGCCCAGCAGCGCGATCAACGCGCCGACAAGGACGGACAGCCGCAGGAAACGCAACGCCAGCATGGCGCGGGTCTACGCCCAACATGACAAACAACCCGTAAAGATACATGCGTACCGGATCGTCTTTATGAAGCCGCTCAGCCACTTATCCCGTGCCAGGGGCGCGGCGATGCGCGCCGCTCCCCTGGCCCCGGCGGTTCAGCAGCCGTCGCCGATGCCCGCGGCGCGCTTCAGCAGTCCGCCCAGCTTGGGCTTGCAGGGCTTGGGCTTCTGCTCGGGCCGCTCTTCCGGCTCGTCCGCCATCTGGCCGCGCATCGCATCGGCCATGTCGGGCATGCCGGCCATGAAATTGCCCAACGCCCGGTAGCGAACCTTGGCGGTCCATTTCGGGCGCCAGGCGATCTTCGGATCCCTGGGCCGCTCCGGGAAGGCGAAATTGGCCTCCGGTCCATAGGCATAGAGGAAGCCCATCATCATCTGGCCCGCGGCCTTCTTCACTTCGGCGGGAATGGCGCAGCTGGTCTGGCTGGGCGGCATCACCACCTTCTGGCCGATCAGCCGGTTCACCGTGCCCGGGGAGAGCCAGCTCCACAGGTCGCCGCCGAACTGGCGAGTGGCGGAGGACGCCCACCAGACCATGTCGTCCTTGCCTTCGCCGGCCGAGCCCATCGCCCAGGCATAATAGCCCGTCGCGGCGGGAACCGCCGCCCAGTTGAGCGGGATCGAGCCGTCGGCCGCCTGGCCGGACTTCACGCGCGGCGCGGCCATGAAGTCCTGGGCGAGCGTGAAGCCGATCTCCGGGCTGTAGTTGCCGGCGATCCGGTGCGGGCCGAGCAGCGAGGAATTGCCGCGCACCTTCGCGTTCGTCTTGCCGTTCGGCCAGTCGCCATAGGTTCGGCTGGTGCCCGGCCGGGGCACCGCCTCGGCGGGGATGCTCGCGCTGAACAGCTCCGGCGGGGCCTGGCCCTTGCCGAGCTTGGCGAAATCGATAACCACCGGCTGGCCCGGCCCGGCATGCGCGCCGCAACCCCAATAGATCAGCAGCCGCCCCTTGGGCCGCATGAGCTTGTCATAGGCGGATTTGTCCTCGTCGCGCGTGCCCGGCGCGGGCGAGACGAGCGGCACCGATGCGCCCATGCGCATGCCCTCGGGCAGGAAATGATCGGCCTTGGGCGCGCCGCCGGTGGCGGGCAGGCGCGAGCCGAGGCGCAGCGTCATCTCGCGGCCGTCGCCCTGGCCCATCATGCCGGCGGTGGTGCCGACGTCCATCACATATCGTGCTTCGGGGGCGGTATCGTTGCCCGTCTGCGCAACGACCAGGCCGGCGGCGAGCGTGCCCGCCAGCGCGGCGCCGGCGCCCGCGATTTTCCAATTCATCGATCGCATTCGGATTCTCCCTGGCAAGACCATGGCTGCGACCCGAAACGCGTGCCTTCCTTACGGCAACGACACGAAAATACAACGGGTGTATTATTCAAATATAACACATGCGCCATGGGCGAAGGCCAGGCGCGTGGCGCATCGCGATCGTCACGGCAAAGACCGCGCGACGTAATCGTCCGATCATGCGGCTTACGCATCGCGCGACCAGGGCGCGCCCGAGCCGGCGAGAGACCGGCCGCGGGGAGCGGGTGGAAGGCCAACTCGCGCAGGAGCTTGTCATGAAGATCATTCTCATTGCCGCCGCGCTCGCGGTTCCGGCCGTGCCGGCGTTTGCCCAGAACAGCGTGCAGGTTTCGTACCGGGCCGGCGATCTCACCACCGCCGAGGGCCGCCAGGCGCTGCACCGCCGCGTGAACCGCGCCGTGGTCCGTGTCTGTGGCGACCATCGTGCCGCCGGCTCGCTGCTGCACAGCCCTGGCGTCCGCGCCTGCCACAGGGGCGCGGCGGAGACCGCGCGCCCGCAGGTCGACCGCGCCATCGCGCTCGCCAATCGCGGCATCGAAGTCGCGAGCCGCGAGCGCTGATCCCCGGGTTGGGGACGCATATTCTCCAGCGTCATCCCCGCTCAGGCGGGGATGACGGGCGCGGTTTCAAGGACTCGTCTGGGCTCCATCCAACCCGGGCATCGGCGACGCCGGGCGCAATGGCTGTGGCGGAAGGGCGGGGCCGCCAAGGGGCCGGGCAAGCAAAGCGGGCCGGGAGTCGCCCCCCGGCCCGCATCGTCTCTCAGCGGCCGAAGCCCTTATTTGGAGGCCTTGGCGGCCTCGGCCCTCTTGCCCTTTTTCGGCTTGGGCGCGGCCGGCGTGACCTGGAAGGTCAATGCGCCGTCCTTCAGCTTCACATTCACCTCGCCGCCATGGACGAGCTTGCCGAACAGCAGCTCCTCGGCCAGCGGCTGCTTGATCTTCTCCTGGATCAGGCGGCTCATCGGGCGCGCGCCATAGAGCTTGTCATAGCCCTTCTCGGTGAGCCACGCCTTGGCCGGCTCGTCGAGCTGGATGTGGACGCCGCGATCCGCCAGCTGCAGCTCGAGCTGGAGGATGAACTTGTCCACCACCCGGCTGACCACCGCGGTCGGCAGATAGTCGAACGGCACGATCGCATCGAGGCGGTTGCGGAATTCCGGGGTGAAGAGCTTCTTCACCGCTTCTTCCTGCACGTCGTCGCGGCTGATCTCGCCGAAGCCGATCGACTCCCGGGTCATGTCGGAAGCGCCCGCATTGGTGGTCATGATCAGGATCACGTTGCGGAAGTCCACCGTCTTGCCGTGGTGGTCGGTCAGCTTGCCATTGTCCATCACCTGCAGGAGGATGTTGAACAGGTCCGGATGCGCCTTCTCGATCTCGTCGAGCAGCAGCACCGAATGCGGCTGCTGGTCGACCGCGTCGGTGAGCAGGCCGCCCTGATCATAGCCGACATAGCCCGGAGGGGCGCCGATCAGGCGCGAGACGCTGTGCCGCTCCATGTATTCCGACATGTCGAAGCGCTGGAGCGGGATGCCGAGCAGCTCGGCGAGCTGCTTCGCCACCTCGGTCTTGCCGACGCCGGTCGGGCCCGAGAACAGATAGTTGCCGATCGGCTTGTCGGGATCGCGCAGGCCCGCGCGGCTGAGCTTGATCGCCGAGCTGAGCACCTCGATCGCCTTGTCCTGGCCGAACACGACTCGCTTCAGGTCGGTCTCCAGGTTGGCCAGCGTCTTGGTGTCGTCGGTCGACACGCTCTTCGGCGGGATGCGCGCCATGGTGGCGATCACGGCCTCGATCTCCTTGGGCGTGATCGTCTTCTTGCGCTTGGACGGCGGCACCAGCATCTGCATCGCGCCGACTTCGTCGATCACGTCGATCGCCTTGTCGGGCAGCTTGCGGTCGTTGATGTAGCGCGCGCTCAGCTCCACCGCCGACTTGATCGCGTCCGGCGTGTACTTGACGTGGTGATGCTCCTCGAACGCCGTGCGCAGGCCGGCGAGGATCTTGATCGTGTCCTCGACCGTCGGCTCGTTCACGTCGATCTTCTGGAAGCGGCGGAGGAGTGCCCGGTCCTTCTCGAAATGGTTGCGGAACTCCTTGTAGGTGGTCGAGCCGATGCAGCGGATCGAGCCGCCCGAGAGCGCCGGCTTGAGCAGGTTCGACGCGTCCATCGCGCCGCCGCTGGTCGCGCCCGCGCCGATCACGGTGTGGATCTCGTCGATGAACAGCACCGCGTGCGGCAGCTTCTCCAGCTCGGTGACGACCTGCTTCAGCCGCTCCTCGAAATCGCCGCGATAGCGGGTGCCGGCGAGCAGCGCGCCCATGTCGAGCGAGTAGATCACCGCTTCCTTGAGCACCTCGGGCACCTCGCCCTCGACGATCTTGCGCGCCAGGCCCTCAGCGATGGCGGTCTTGCCCACGCCGGGATCGCCCACATAGAGCGGATTGTTCTTCGAGCGGCGGCAGAGGATCTGCACGGTGCGGTCCACCTCGGCGGCGCGGCCGATCAGCGGATCGACCTTGCCGGCCTTGGCCTTTTCGTTGAGGTCGACGGTGAACTGCTTGAGCGCGCTCTCGCCCTTGCCGGACTTGGTCTCCTGCTTGGCGGCCTTGTCCTCGTCGGTGGCGCCCTTCGGCGTGGGCGCCTCGGTGCTGCCGGTGCCGCCCTTGCCGACGCCGTGCGAGATGTAGCTTACCGCGTCGAGGCGGCTCATATCCTGCTGCTGCAGGAAATAGACGGCATAGCTCTCGCGCTCGCTGAACAGGGCGACGAGCACGTTGGCGCCGGTCACTTCGTCACGGCCCGAGGACTGGACGTGCAGGATCGCGCGCTGGACGACGCGCTGGAAGCCGCTGGTCGGCGACGGATCGGTCGCCTGGTCGACCTTGAGCGCCTCGAGCTCGGTGTCGAGATAGTGCGCCACGGTATTCTTGAGTTCGCCCAGGTCCACGCCGCACGCGCTCATCACCTTGCTCGCATGCTCGTCGTCGACGAGCGCGAGGAGGAGGTGCTCCAGCGTGGCATATTCGTGGCGCCGCGAGCTCGCGGCTTCGAGCGCCTTGTGAAGGGTCGATTCCAGGGCGGAGGCGAAGCTAGGCATTCAGGTACAACTCCTGTGGGCCGGAAAGGATACGCGGCCCCTGTCTCCCCCTATGTCGGGAGGCATGGGCCCGGCATCAAGCGCAGCGGCCCCGCACCGGAGCGGATTGGCGTTTCGCCCCATCTCCGGTGCCGTCACGCTCATTTCTTAAATAGAGCGTCCGCGCTTGCGCGGTGGTTAATGGCAAATGAAATTTTGTTCCGACTTCGGGCGATCTCGGCCTCGAGCAGCGCGATACGCTCGTTAAGCTCCTCAACCGAAAGGGGATCGAGGTCCTGCTTCGCGAGCTGGGCGACGAGGTCGTCCTTGCGACGCGGAAGATTTTCGTCGGCGTCCATGATGGCCCAGCGTTGACCGGGGCCGGACCGATGTCAATAAGACCCCGGGTTTCTTCTGCGTTCGAAAGCGACGAGCCGATGGGTCTTCCGGAAACGATGCTGGCAATCGACCCCGAGGCGCCGGGCGGGCCCGAGGTGCTGGTGCCCGTGTCGCGCCCGGTGCCGCGGCCGGGGCGCGGCGAGCTGCTGGTCAAGGTCGCCGCGGCGGGCGTGAACCGGCCCGAGGTGATGCAGCGCAAGGGCCTGTATCCGCCGCCGCCCGGCGCGCCCTCGATCCTTGGCATGGAGATCGCCGGCACCGTCGCCGCGGTGGGCGAGGACGTGCCGCGCGAGCTGCTGGGCCAGCGCGTCTGCGCGCTGATCGCCGGCGGCGCCTATGCCGAATATGCGGTGGCGCCGCAGGGCCAGTGCCTGCCCGTGCCGCCCGCGCTGTCGATGGTCGAGGCGGCGGCGATGCCGGAGACGCTGTTCACCGTGTGGAGCAATGTCTTCGAGCGCGCCTATGCGACGGAGGGCGAGTGGATCCTCGTCCATGGCGGCACCAGCGGCATCGGCACCATGGCGATCCACCTCGCCAATTTGTTCGGGCTGACGATCATCGTCACCGCGGGATCGGCGGCCAAGTGCGAGGCCGCGCGGCGGATCGGCGCCGATCACGCGATCGACTACAAGGCCGAGGATTTCGTCGCCCGGGTGATGGAGATCACGGCGGGCAGGGGCGTCGACATCGTGCTCGACATGGTCGGCGGCGACTATGTGCCGCGCAACCTCCAGTGCCTGGCGGAAGAGGGGCGGCATGTGTCGATCGCCGTGCAGGGCGGCATGCAGGCGACGATCCCGATCTTCGAGATCATGCGCAAGCGGCTGACGCTGACCGGATCGACGCTGCGCCCGCGCCCGCTCGAGTTCAAGGCGCTCCTCGCCGACGAGCTGCACCGCACGGTCTGGCCGTTCGTGACGGAGGGCAGGCTGAAGCCGGTGATCGACAAGGTGTTCCCGCTCGCCGAGGCGCCGGCGGCGCATGCCCGCATGGAATCGGGCGAGCATGTCGGCAAGATCGTGCTGACGATCGACTGAGCACCGGCCCCCAGCCGGCTGAAAAGATTCCGATTTCGCTAGTGGAACGATCGATCGGCATCTAGATTCCATCCTCGAATCGGGGGTGTCCAGGGTGCTTGCGTTCCTTCTTGCCGAAGGGAATTTCGCGTTCGTCGTCGCGGTATTGCTGATGCTGCTCATCGGCCTCGTGCAGGTGATCGGCTTCGGGCATGACGTGGACGCGGACCTGCATGCCGATGTCCATGGCGATCTCCATTTCGACTTTCTGTCCTGGCTCGGCATCGGACGGCTGCCGCTGCTGATGCTGATCGTCATCTTCCTGGCGGTGTTCGGGGTCGGCGGGCTCATGCTCCAGCAGCTGCTGCGCGACTGGACCGGCGCCCCGCTGCCGATGTTCGCCGCGGTGCCGCTGGTGGGCGTCGCCGCGCTGCCGGTCACCGGGCTCGCCGCCCGGCTGCTGGCGCCGATCCTGCCGCGCGACCATACGACGGCGGTGCCGCTCGAGGTGCTGATCGGCACCTCGGCGCAGATTGTCACCGGGCGCGCCAGCCAGGGCTCGCCCGCCCGCGCCCGCGCCCAGGACCATCACGGCCAGGTCCATTATGTCATGGTCGAGCCTGACGGCGCCGGCCAGGTCTTCCAGGAGGGCGAGCAGGTGCTGCTCGTCCGCCGCGAAGGCGAATGCTTCCGCGCGATCTCGCGCGGCGACTTCTACCTCCCCCGACTGGATGGGTGACCCATGAATGCGATCGTGCCCCAAGGAGCTTCGTCGATGATCCCCTATTTCGTATATGCCGGCGTCGGGCTGCTCCTGTTCCTGGTCATCGGCCTCATGCTGGCCCGCCTCTACAAGCGCGCCTCGAAGGAGATCGGCTTCGTCCGGACGGGCTTTGGGGGCGAGAAGGTGGTGATCAACGGCGGCGCGCTGGTGCTGCCGGTCTTCCACGAGACGATGCCGGTCAACATGAACACGGTCCGCCTCGCCGTGGAGCGCAAGAACATGGACGCGCTGATCACGCTCGATCGCCTGCGCATCGACGTTAAGGCCGAATTCTATGTCCGCGTCCGCCCCGATGCCCAGGCGATCGCCACCGCGGCGCAGACGCTCGGCATGCGCACCATGCACCCCGATGCGCTCAAGGAGCTGGTCGAGGGCAAGTTCGTCGATGCGCTGCGCTCGGTCGCCGCGGGCATGACGATGGCGCAGCTCCATGAGCAGCGCGCCGAGTTCGTCCAGAAGGTGCAGCAGGTTTCCTCGGTCGATCTGGCGATGAACGGGCTGGAGCTGGAATCGGTGTCGCTCACCGGCCTCGACCAGACCTCGATCGAGCATTTCAACGCCAACAATGCCTTCGACGCCGAGGGCCTGACCAAGCTGACCGAGCAGATCGAGCTGCGCAAGAAGGCGCGCAACGACATCGAGCAGGACACGCGCGTGCAGATCGAGACCAAGAATCTCGAGGCGCAGCGCCAGTCCTTCCTGATCGGCCGCGACACCGAGTTCGCCCGGCTCGAGCAGGAGCGCGAGGTGGAGATGCGCCGTGCGGTGCAGGCCGCGGAAGTCGCGCGCGAGCAGTCGCTGCGCCAGCAGGAGGCCGAACAGGCGAAGATCGAAGCCAAGAAGCTGGTCGACAGCCAGCAGATCGAAGCCGATCGCGCGGTGCAGCAGGCCAAGATCGCGCAGGAGCAGGCGCTCGAGCTCGCCCGGCAGGAGCAGCAGATCGCGGTGCAGAACAAGAGCCGCGAGGAGAGCCAGGCCCGGGCGATCGCCGACGAGGCGCGCGCCAAGGCGGTGATCGCCGAGGAGCGCGTCGGCACCGCGCGCGAGGCCGAGGTCGCCGAGCGCCAGAAGCGCATCGAGCTGATCGACGCCGCCCGCGAGGCCGAGCGCGCCGCGATCGGCATCAAGGTCCAGGCCGATGCCGAGAAGCAGGCGGCGGCCGACCGCGCCGAAGCGGCGCGGCTCCAGGCCGAGGGCGAGGCGGAGGCCGCCAAGCTCAAGGCCGAGGCCGACCGCGTCCGCTTCGAAGTCGAGGCCGCGGGCCAGCGCGCGATCAACGAGGCGGCGAACCTGCTCTCCTCCGACAACATGTCGCTCCAGACCAAGCTGGCGCTGCTCAAGGTGCTGCCGGAAGTGATCCGCGAAGCCTCCAAGCCGCTCGAGGCGATCGATTCGATCAAGATCGTCCAGGTCGACGGCATCACCGGGCGCGGCGGCGCGGCCGGGGTCGCGGAGAGCGGCGGGGACGGCGATCGCAACCTCGCCAATTCGGCGGTGGCGGCGGCGCTGCGCTACCGCGCCCAGGCGCCGGTGATCGACGGGCTGATGCGCGAGCTGGGCTTCGATGGCGGCACGCTCGACGGGCTCGTCGCGGGCGCTGCGGAAACGGGCGTCAAGGGCGTCGCCGCGGCGCCGGCGGACGATGGCGATGATGACGACGCGCCGGCGGGATCGTCCGGTGCCGCGTCGCGAAAGGCGCGCTCGGGCAGCTGAGCGCGTCGCCTTGGGGGAGGGGACGCATGCATTTCCTGCGGAAGGATCCGGCGCTCAAGCTGCTCTGTGCCGTGCTGCTGCTCGTGCTGGCCGGCGCGCTGCTGCTGTCGGATCGCTATTGGGTGGCGGCGAACCGCCCGGTCGTGGACGATCTGGCCGAAGTGAAGGTGCCGCCCGAGCTGGGCGAGATGATCTCGGCGATCGATGCCTATGGCGTCCATATCCAGCGCGTGCCGAGCAAGGCCGAGCAATATGTCGCGATCAAGCGCGCCAGCTACGGTTTGGAAGCGCCCGTGCCCTCCTATGCCAATATGAGCGCGCCCAGGTTCGGCTATTCGGTGCGCGAGGCGACCTTTCTCGGCATGCCCTTCTGGTACAATGTCGAATATGGCCATGTGCTGTTCTTCCGCTCGGACTGGGGCGTGGTCGCCGCGCCGCTCAACGAGGTCGGCCATGCCGCGCTGGACAAGGCCAATGGCCGTGATCTGCGCGCGTCGAGCGGGGTGCCCTGGTGGAGCCATGTCTGGGGCTGGCTGTTCGTTGCGGGGGTCGGGCTGGCGCTATGGCTCTGGCATCGCCGCACGGTGCGCTGGCGGGCGGAGAACGGCTATATTTGATCATAAGCCTTGCTTATGTTTCGCCCGGCGCATTTTATTGGACGCCGCGCGCCGCCCGGTCCGAAGAACCGGCTGAGCTAGGGAGGAAATCATGGCTGCGCTGGTGCTTCACGAATATGCCGCTTCGGGCAATTGCTACAAGATCCGCCTGACCGCCGCGCATCTGGGGCTGCCGCTCGCGCGGCGCGAGTATGATATCGTGAAGGGCGAGACGCGCACCCCCGAATTCCTGGGCCGGGTCAATGCCAATGGCCGCATCCCCGTGCTCCAGATCGGTGCCGACGATTTCCTGCCCGAGAGCAACGCCGCCTGCTTCTACCTGGCCGATGGCAGCGACCTGATCCCGCACGACCGGTTCGAGCGCGCGGACATGCTGCGCTGGCTGTTCTGGGAACAATATAATCACGAGCCCAATGTCGCGACGTTGCGCTTCTGGACCGTCTGGATCGGCCTCGACAATCTGAGCGACGCGCAACGGGCGATGCTGCCGGCGAAGCGGGCCGCCGGCGAGGCGGCGCTCGCGCTGATGGACGAGCATCTGGCGAAGCGCGACTGGTTCGTGGCCGACCGGCCGACGCTCGCCGACATCGCGCTCTATGCCTATACCCATGTCGCCGAGACGGGCGGATTCAGCCTCCAGCCCTATCCCGCGCTGCGGGCCTGGCTCGATCGGATGGCGGCGCTGCCGCGGCACATTCCGATCACCGCCTGAATTATGGGGTGCCCGATTCGTAGAGCGTAAGCGATCGATTATGCAGATTTCTGTGACATCCGCGTGAAGTCGAAACGATTCCAATTGTAATATTCCGCGGCCATTTAGCCGGGCCAGGCAAGGGCATTTGCAGGGCTGGTTGAATGGCCACGATCACCAGACTTCCGTTCGACGCGCAGCATGTCGCGGATTTCCACGCATCGACTCCGTCGATCCCCGAAAAGGCGATCACCGAGCGCAAGCGCTATCGCACGGTCTGGATCTCGGACATCCATCTCGGCACGCGAGGCTGCAATGCCGAGATGCTGATCGACTTTCTCGACCATGTCGATTGCGACGTGATGTATCTGGTCGGCGACATCATCGACGGCTGGGCGCTCAAGAAGCGCTTCTACTGGCCCGATTCGCACAACGACATCGTCTGGCGGTTCCTGAAGCGGGCGAAGCGCGGCACCGAGATCGTCTATATCCCGGGCAATCACGACGAGATGTTCCGGCAGTTCTCGGGGCTGAACTTCGGCGGGGTGCATATCCGCCGCCAGGCGATCCATACCACCGCCGATGGCCGCCGCCTGCTCGTGCTGCACGGCGACGAATTCGACGCGATCACCATGTCGCACCGCTGGCTCGCGCATCTGGGCGACGCCGCCTATGAGGCGATGATGGGCCTGAACCGGCTGGTCAACCGCGTCCGGCGCTGGCTCGACATGCCCTATTGGTCGCTGAGCAAATACGCCAAGGCCAAGGTGAAGAACGCAGTCGAGTTCATTTCGAAATTCGAAGAGATCGTCGCGCACGAAGCCGGTGCGCGGGGAGTCGACGGCGTGATCGCCGGACACATCCACACTGCCGAGATGCGCAACATCGAAGGCGTCGCCTACTATAATGACGGCGATTGGGTGGAGGGTTGCACCGCGCTCGTTGAGCATTACGACGGTACCATGGAAATTCTCCATTGGGCCGAAGAGATGGCGAAACGCGAGAGCGAGGCAGCATCCGGGGTCAGACTGGCGGCTGCGTGACGGCAACGGAGGTCGGGCCTGTGCGGATAGCTATCGTGACCGACGCCTGGGAGCCCCAGGTGAATGGAGTCGTGCGCACGCTGCAATCGGTGCGCCGGGTGCTCGAGAAACAGGGCCATCTGGTCGAGGTGATCTCGCCCGATCTCTTCTACTCGCTGCCATGCCCCACCTATCCGGAGATCCGCCTCGCGCTCGCCCGCGTCGCCAGCGTCGGGGCAATGCTCGAGGAGTTCGGGCCCGCCGCGATCCATCTCGCCACCGAAGGGCCGCTGTGCGTCGCCGCGCGGCGCTGGTGCATCCGTCACGAAATGCCCTTCACCACAGCCTATCACACCCAGTTTCCGGACTATGTGTCGGCGCGCTCGGGCGTGCCGGCCGAATGGATCTGGCGCTACATCAAGTGGTTCCACGCACCGAGCCAGGCGATCCTCGCCTCCACGCCGTCGATCCGCCAGTCGCTCACCGATCACGGCCTTTCCCATGTGAAGCATTGGGGCCGGGGCGTGGACCTCGCCAATTTCCGTCCCGGCCTCGATCCGCATCCGGCGATGCGGGACCTTGAGGGGCCGGTGCAGCTCTATGTCGGCCGCGTCGCGATCGAGAAGAATCTCGAGGCGTTCCTCAGGACGACGCACCCGGGCACCAAGGTGGTGGTGGGCGACGGGCCGGCACGCGCTTCGCTCAAGGCCCGCTTTCCCGAGGCGAGGTTCCTCGGCCCGATGTTCGGCGCCGAGCTGGCCTCGGCCTATTCGGCGGCGGACGTGTTCGTCTTTCCGAGCAAGACCGACACGTTCGGGCTGGTGATGATCGAGGCGCTGGCCTGCGGCGTGCCGGTCGCCGGCTATCCGGTCACCGGGCCGATCGACGTGCTCACGCCGGAGACCGGCGCGATGGATGCCGATCTCACCAGGGCCATCGGCGAGGCGCTGACCCGCGACCGCGCGGCGTGCGCCGCCTATGGCAGGACCTTCACCTGGGAAGCGAGCGCCCGCCAGTTCCTCAACGCGCTGCACCCGATGCACGGCGAGCGGGTCGCGGCCTAGGACGGATCGGCATTCGGCTCCGCCCCTTTCATTCCCGGTGGCGAGGGAAGGAATTGCATGTCGAAGCCTCTCTTTTCCGTCATGCTGAAACGAGTCGGCGTTCATCTCCTTGGGACAAGGCGTGCCCAATGGCCGTCATCCCCGCCGGCGCGGGGATGACGAGGAAGGGGCGCGGGGATGACGGGGTTTGCCGATCGGGGCGTGACTCCAGTCAGGATGGTCATCCCGGCGAATTCGGGCGAAGGCGAAGGCTGGAACCGGGATCCGGGTTTTCGCCGGGACGACGGTAATTGCCGCTGGTTACCTCCCCCTTTTCCTTGCTCTTCGCGCGGCATCGCATTAAGTCAGGCCCGTTACAGGCCGCCCGTGATGGGCGGCCTCTTCTATTTCTGGAGACTGTAAGTGGCCCAGCCGCTGATGCCCCATGCGACCGCTTCCTGGCTGGTCGACAACACGTCGCTCTCGTTCGACCAGATCGCCGAGTTCTGCGGTCTGCACATCCTCGAGGTCCAGGCGATCGCCGACGATACCGCCGCGACCAAGCTCACCGGCCGCGATCCGGTCCGCGCGCACGAGCTGACGATGGACGAGATCGAGAAGGGCCAGAAGGATCCGAACTACGTCCTCAAGATGCTGAAGGGCCCCGAGCAGGTCCGCCGCACCAAGGGGCCGCGCTACACGCCGGTCTCGAAGCGCCAGGACAAGCCGGACGGCATCGCCTGGATCCTGCGCAACCATCCCGAGATCTCGGACGGCGCGATCGGCAAGCTGATCGGCACCACCCGGACCACGATCGCCGCGATCCGCGACCGCAGCCACTGGAACATCGCCAACATCGTGCCGAAGGACCCGGTGACGCTGGGCCTCACCTCGCAGCGCGAGCTCGATGCGATCGTCGCCAAGGCCGCCAAGGCCGCCGGCATCGAGGCGCAGGTCGATACCCGCCTGGAGGGCGACCGCGAGGCGCTGATCGAGCAGCTCCGCGCCGAGCGCCAGGCCGCGACCCGCGATGCCGAGGCCGCCGGCGAGGATGCTCCGGCCGCTCCGGTCGAGCACACGGCCGAGACGCTGTTCCGCAACAACAACTAAGGCGCGGCCGGCCCCGCCGAGACGGGGCCGGCGCTCGCCGATCCGCCCGCCCGGGGCGTGCCGCTTCCCCTCGAATGCTATTCGGGGGGATTCGCGTATGCGCGCCGATGCCCTGACGCTGGCTCGGCGGGCGGGCTGCCGGAAAGGCCTAGGCTTCGTCCGGGAACAGCGCGGCGTGGCGGGCGCGGACGCCGTCCCACAGCCCCGCCGCCTCCGGCAGCTGCAATCCGAAGCATCGTTCGAGCTGCTCGACCAGCGCTTCGGCATCGGGAAGCAGCATATGCGTCTCGCCCGCGGGGCCCCGCTCGGTCAGCACGCGCCCGCGCAGCGTCGTGTGGCGATCGCCGCGCCGCTGCAGGACGACGAGATTCTGGACGAACGGCGATTCGGGCTGGCGCTGCAACTCGCCGCACCGCCGCGCGAGCAGCGCCTCGTCGGCGGGCGCGTCCTGGAAGTCGTAGCTGAAGGGATCGCCTTCGCCATACCGTTCCTCGAAGCGCCACCAGCCATCGACCTGGCGCAGCGCCACGTCATAGGGCGGATGGCGCGCGCTGCCCGGCGCCAGCGGCAGCGGCGCCGCCTGCATGCCGCCAAAACCGACATCGACCAGCCAGGGTCGGTCCTCCAGCGTCACCACCAGCGCCAGATGATTGCCCATCGCCGCTTCGCCATGCACCTGGCGCATCACGCCCCCCGAGATGCGGCGCACCTCGAAGCCCAGCGCTTCGAGCACTCGCCCGAACAGCCCGTTCTGCTCGAAGCACCAGCCGCCCCGCCGCCGGACGACCAGCTTGTCGAAGATCGCGTCCGGCTCGATCGAGACCGGGCGCCCCAGCTGCACGTCGAGATTCTCGAAGGGGAAGGCGGCGAGATGCGCGCCCATCAAGGCGGTCAGCGTCGCGCGGTCGGGGGCCGGCGGCACGTCATGCCCGATCCGCGCGAAATAGGCCTGGAGATCCATGCGCCGTCCCTTTGTGCGTGGGCGACGCATGCCGGGCTCAGCCGTCGATGTCGAGCCCCAGCGCGACCCGGGCGGCGAGTGCGTGCTGCGGCTCGCGCTGCAACGGGTGGAAGCGGGCACCCTGCACGTCGCGAAAGGCACGTTCCAGCCCCGCCTTGCGATAGAAGCCCGCGCCCCCGGCGACGTCCATCGCCCGGCTCACCGTCCCGATCGCCGCGTCGCCGAGCAGGGTGCGGCACGTCATCGCGCGGCTGGTCGTGGCCGGCCCCGGCGCGCCGCCGGCCGCGATCGCGATCATCTCGCGCATCGCCATGTCCGCCGCGGCATGGGCATTCTCCATCTCGCCGATGCGCTGGAGCAGATGGGAGTCGGGCCGGCGGGTGCGCGCGATTTCCAGCGCGCGCCGCCGGGCGCCGTCCGCCACGCCCATATAGGCGGAATAGATCGCGGCGAAGGCGATCATGCTGATCACATGGAACAGCATGTGCCACTTGCCCTGGGGCCGCCGCCCGGCGATCGCCGCGTCGGCGACGAACAGCCTGTCGAGCATCAGGTCGTGCGAGCCGGTGCCGCGCATGCCGAGCACGTGCCAGGCATCGGCGATCGTCACGCCCTCCGCGCGCAGCGGCACGCCGAAATGGAGGACGGTCGGCCCCGCCTCGGGATCGTCGTACACGGCGCTGGTCATCAGCAGGTCGCCCAGTTCGCAGCCGCTGGAGAAGGGCTTGCGCGCGGTGATGCGGAAGCCGCCTTCCACCTTCTCGGCGGTGCCGGCGCTCTCCAGCCAGTCCGATCCGCCGCTCGAGACGAGGATCAGTTCCTCGGCCGCCACCCGGCGGAGCAGGCCCTCGGTCGGCGCGTCCTGGTGCTTCAGGCGCCACGCCGCGGCGGCGACCAGATGGGTGTGCATCGAAAAGGCTAGCGCGGTCGCGCCGCATGCCGCGCCCAGCACCCGGATCGCCCCGCAGACATCGGCGAAATCGGCGCCGCCGCCGCCCAGCGGCTCGGGCACCAGCGCCTTGAAGAAGCCCGCTTCCTTCAGCCGCGCATAGCCTTCCGCGACGAAGCTCTCCTCGGCATCGTGGCGATCGGCATGTGCCGCGATTTCCGTGGCGATCGCTCGGGCCTCGGCGATCCAGTCCCGCCCCGCAAGCTTGCCTTCCATCGTCATTCCCCCTTCCGGTCGATTGGTCGTGCCACCAATCGGCCATCCGCCGGGCCATGCTCCAGTTCAGAAACTGAACTTGCCCGGTACAGAGTCTGAACTACCATGGATGCACGATCATGAAGGATTGGGGATGACGCAAGGGAGCTACAAGCAATTCTGCCCGGTCGCGATGGCCGCGGAGATATTGTGCACGCGCTGGACGGTGGTGCTGCTGCGCGAGCTGTTCGCGGGATCGACGCGGTTCAACGACCTGCGCCGCGGCGTGCCGCGCATGTCGCCCGCCTTGCTCTCGCAGCGGCTCAAGGAGCTCGAATGCGCGGGCATCGTCGCGCGCGAGGAGGGTGGCACCGACTATCGCCTGACCGAAGCCGGGCGCGAGCTGGAGCCGGTGGTCGAGGCGTTCGGCATCTGGGGCCAGCGCTGGGTGGCGTATGAACTCTCGCTCCAGCATCTCGATGCGCAGCTGCTGATGTGGGACATGCGCCGCCATCTCGATCCCACGCCGCTGCCGCCCCGGCGCAACGTGATCCAGTTCCGCTTCCCCGAACAGCCCGAGCCGCGCCGCCGCTACTGGCTGGTGGTCGATCCGCAATCGGGCGTCGACCTCTGCTCGATTGATCCCGGCCATGAAGTCGACCTGTTCGTCTCTTCGGACCTGCGCACGATGACGGCGATCTGGATGGGGTATGAGACGGTGCGCGACGCGCTCGATCGCGAGACGCTGCTGCTCACCGGTGCCCCCGGCATCGCGGCGCAGATGCAGCGCTGGCTCGGCCTCAGTCCCTTTGCCCGCCATGCCCGGCAGGATCGCCTCGCCGCATGACGGAAGCGGGCGGGGCGTGTAGCCTTGCCGCCGCGACTCGGCATGCCGGGCGCCATCCGAGACCGTGGAGGGATCCCATGTGTGACGAGCTGACCGCCGCCGACAATGCGCGTTTCCTGCTGACACGCCGCGAATTCGGCGCTGGCGCCGCTGCCGCCGGCGTCGCGGTGCTGCTGCCGGCCCCGGCCGATGCGGCCGAGATCGCGGGACGCGATGTCGTCATCGCCACGCCGGACGGCGCCTGCGACGCCTATTTCGTCGCGCCCGCCACCGGCAGGCATCCCGCCGTGATCGTGTGGCCGGACATTTTCGGGTTGCGGCCCGCCTTTCGCCAGATGGCGGACCGGCTCGCCCAGTCGGGCTATGCGGTGCTCACCGTCAATCAGTTCTACCGCTCCACCAAGGCGCCCTTCGTCACGCCCGGGCAGGGCTTCGACGACGCGCTCCGGGCCAAGGTCGGCCCCTGGCGCCAGCTGCTCACGCCCGATGCGACCACGCGCGACGCCAAGGCATTTGTCGCCTGGGTCGATCGGCAGAAGGAAGTCGACACCAGGCGCGGCATCGGCAGCACGGGCTATTGCATGGGCGGCCCGATGGTCATGTACACCGCCGCCGCGGTGCCCGCCCGGGTCCGTGGCGGCGCGACCTTCCATGGCGGCGGGCTCGCGGCCGAGGGCCTGATCGCGCTGGTGCCCCAGATGAAAGCGCACTGGCTGATCGCCATCGCCGAGAATGACGATGCCCGCGCGCCGGAGGACAAGGACAAGCTCAAGGCCGCCTTCGCCGCCAGCAGCCAGCCGGCCGAGATCGAAGTCTACAAGGGGACGATGCACGGCTGGTGCCCGCCGGACAGCCAGGTCTATAATGCGGATCAGGCCAATCGCGCCTGGGAGCGCCTGCTCGCCACGTTCAAGGCGCTTTGAACGGCGCTTGACGCGATCGATTGATTTGTTCACGTTGTGTTCGATTGATCCGGAGGGAAATCATGACAGGCGACCTGATCTTCTACACCCATCCCCAGTCGCGCGGGCGCATCGTCCGTTGGGCGCTGGAGGAGGCCGGCGCCTCCTATGAGACGCAGGTCGTCGAATATGGCACGACGATGAAGGGCGAGGATTATCTGGGCATCAACCCCATGGGGAAAGTGCCCGCGATCGTCCATGGCGGCCATGTCGTCACCGAATGCGCCGCGATCTGCGCCTATCTGGCCGAAGCCTTTCCGGCGGCGGGCCTCGCCCCCGATGCGAGCGAGCGCGCCGATTATTATCGCTGGCTGTTCTTCGCCGCCGGCCCGGTCGAGCAGGCGGTGACCAACCATGCCGCCCAGTTCGTCCCCAGGCCGGAGCAGGGCCGCATGTTCGGCTATGGCAATTACGATCTCGCGGTGGATGTGCTGGAAAAGGCCGTCTCGGCGCATCCCTATATCGCCGGCGACCGCTTCACCGCGGCGGACATCTATGTCGGCTCGGCGGTCGGCTGGGGCACGATGTTCGGCACGCTGCCCAAGCGCGAAGCCTTCCTGGACTATTTCGGCCGGCTGAGCGGGCGCGAGGCCTATCAGCGCGCCTCGGCCAAGGACGATGCGCTGGCGGCGGAGCTGCAGCCGGCACAGGCGCCGGCCTAGCCGGCCCTGTCGCACCCCGGCCTTGTGCCGGGGGCACCGGAAGACGAGTCGGGGATGACCCGATCGGCAAACCCGTCATCCCCGCGCAGGCGGGGACGACGATGAGGAATATGAGGCTCCGGCCTGGAAGCCTTCGCATCGGGCACGAGCCATCATGGACCCCGGCTCGAGGCCGGGGTGGCGAGGTACATGTGCCGTCCGCCCGGCCGCCGCTATCCGCTCACAGCTTGTAGAAGCGCACGGCATTGTCGTGGAGGATGTCCTGCTTCTGCGCCTCGGTAAGGAAGGCCGCGCTCTCGATCCCCTCGATCGCGAGGCCGATCGCGTCGGGCCAGTACATATGGTCCGATCCGAACATGATGCGCTTGGAGAAGCCCGAGTCCACGAAGGTTCGCAGATAGGCGTGAAAGGCCGGACGCGGCAGCAGCCAGTCGATCGCGCCGGTATCGATGTTCACGTTCGGATAGAGCATCAGCATCGCGATCGTGTCGTCGAGATAGGGCCAGCCGCCATGCATGATGTTGAGGCGCAGCTTGGGATGGCGATTGAGCGCTTCCTCCACCAGCTCGGGATTGCCGAAGCGGGCGCGCGCCGAAGTGCAGCAGGGATCGAAGCTGGTCCCCGCCGGCATGGTGCCGGTGTGGAGCGCGACGGGCACGTCGAACTCCTCGGCCAGCGCGAGATAGGGGTCGTATTTGGGGTCGCTGAGCGACAGCCCGGCATATTGCGACGTCACTTCGCCCAGCACCTTGAGCCTGCCGTCCGCAAAGGCCTTGCGGAGCACGTCGATCGGCGGCAGCGGCGTGTCGTCCGAGCCGCGGATGCCCGCGCCGGCGACGAAGCGATCGGGGTCGCGATCATGCCAGTCGATCGCCGCCTGGAGCCGGTCGCCGTCGCCGCCGCTCACCACGCCCTTGACGACATTGTGCTTCTTCATCTCGGCGATGCAGGCGGCGAGATGGTCGGCGCCGGTCCGGATCGGGCTCTTGAAGCCGGAGATCGGATTGGTGACCGGGGCGGGAAGCTGCATCGTCGCGGGATAGGCGTGCATATGGACGTCGATGACGGGGCGCCCGATCGCGGGCGCGGCCGCCGCGCCGGGCAACAGGGCATAGGCGGCCCCGGCGCCGCCCAGCTTCAGAAAATCCCTGCGACCGATACCCATGACGATCCTCCCTGACAGCTCCGCTTGCGCCGGAGTCGCGCCTCATGAATCGCAATTTGGGGGCGTGGCTGTCCATGCGGTTCGTCCCGCCGGCGGAGCGTTCGTCACAAATCGCGGATGCGCGTGGGTGGTTTTGTGCCGGCGACGGGAGGATTCATATTCTCCACTGTCATCCCCGCCACCCATTCCTCGTCATCCCCGCCTGCGCGGGGATGACGGGATTTGCTTATCGGGCCGGGACCCTAGCGGGGCTTCCCTTCCAGCTGCTCCATCCGCGCCGGCAGCGCCGCCATAACCGCGTCGCGATCGGCCTGGTCGGTCTCGCTCCAGCGGGCGATCTCCGCGAGCGTGCGGCCGCAGCCGATGCACCAGCCCGTGGCCGCGTCCATCACGCAGATGCTGACGCAGGGGCTTTCGATGATGGGCACATATTCGATCATCGCGTCCAGCGGGCCAGCCAGTCGGCCATTTCCTGGGGTTGCATGATCCGGGCGTCGCCCAGGCCGAGAATGTCGTCGCGGTTGCGGACCTTGCCGGTGCGCGGATCGATCACCAGGATCGCCGGCACCGCTTCGAGCGAGGCCGCGCCGAAGCGTCGCGGCAGGTCCAGGTTGCGATCGAACATGCCGATGTCGATCTGGACCAGCACGAAATTGCGCGTCACCCAGCCGCGCATCTCGGGCAGGGCGAGCACGCCGGCCAGCACCCGGCAATCGACGCACCAGTTGGCGCCGAAATCGAGGAGGAGCGGCTTGCCCGATCGCTTCGCGCCGGCGAGCGCCGCGTCGATGTCGCGGCGCGCGTCGCGCCCGGCATCATAGGGCGCGGGCAGGGGAAGGGGCAGCCGGTCGAGCGTGCGGGCCGCGAGCCGGGGTGCCGCGCGCTGGGCCGGCGCCGCGCCGGGCAGCATCGCCGCCGCCAGCGCGAGAGCCAGCCCGGCCCGCCGGATCATTCGGCCAGCGTGTAGTTCAGGAAGTCGGGGATCGGGCCGTTCCAGCCCTCGTCCGGGCCGTCGTCGCGTGCGTCGCGGCGGCGGTTGCGGTCCCGGTCGCGGCGCGGCTGCTCGTCGCGGGCGCGGGGCTCGCGGACCGGCTCCTCGCGGCGCGCCTCTTCGCGCCTGGGCTCTTCCTTCTTCGAGCGCGGCTTGCGCGCCTTGTCCTCGTCGCCCTTGCGGCGGCGGTCGCGCGGCGCTTCCGCGCGCTCGTCTTCCTCGGAGGGGGCGGGGGCGCCGCGCAGCTTCACCCGCTCGATCTTCTGGCCGGTGAGCTTCTCGATATTGGCGATGTTCTCGGCGTCTTCCTTGGTCACCAGCGTATAGGCGGTGCCGGTCGCCCCGGCGCGGCCGGTGCGGCCGATGCGGTGGACATAATCGTCCGGATGCCAGGGCGCGTCGAAATTATAGACGTGGCTCACGCCCTTGATGTCGAGCCCGCGCGCGGCGACGTCCGAGGCGACCAGGATGTTCACATCGCCCTTCTTGAACCGCTCCAGCTCGGCGAGGCGCGCCGGCTGGTCCATGTCGCCATGGATCTCGGCGGAGCGTATGCCGTGGCGCTGCAGGCTCTTGTTGAGCTCGCGCACCGTGGTCTTGCGATTGCAGAAGATGATGCCGGTCTGGACGTTCTCGGCCACGAGCAGCGCGCGCAGCGTCTCGCGCTTCTTCATCGTCGTGGTCTCGACGAGGAACTGCGTGATGTTGGTGTTGGTCGTCGCCGGGCGGGCGACTTCCACGCGCTTGGGATCGTTGAGGAACTTGTCCGCCAGCTTCTTGATCACCGGCGGCATCGTCGCCGAGAAGAGCAGGGTCTGCCGTTCCTTGGGCAGCTTGGTGCAGATTTCCTCGATATCGGGGATGAACCCCATGTCGAGCATCCGGTCCGCCTCGTCGATCACGAGCAGGCTGCAGCCGTTGAGCAGGATCTTGCCGCGGCCGAACAGGTCCATCAGCCGGCCCGGCGTGGCGATCAGCACGTCGACGCCCTTTTCGAGCGCCTTCACCTGGTCGCCCATCTGCACGCCGCCGATCAGCAGGGCCATGGAGAGCTTGTGGTGGGTGCCGTATTTCTCGAAATTCTCGGCAACCTGGGCGGCCAGCTCGCGCGTCGGCTCGAGGATCAGCGAGCGCGGCATCAGCGCGCGGGTGCGTCCCTCGCCGAGGATGTCGATCATCGGCAACACGAAGGCGGCGGTCTTGCCCGTGCCCGTCTGGGCGATGCCGACCAGGTCCTTGCCCATCAGCACGGGGGGAATCGACTGGCGCTGGATGGGTGTGGGCTCGGTATAGCCCGCATCGGTCACTGCGCGCAGAAGTTCGTCAGAAAGGCCGAGATCGGCAAAGCTCATGCAATTTTCCGGAAAATCGGCGTGGCAGGTCCACGCGCGAAGCCTTCACGCGCTTGCGGATTTATCGGGGAAAGTCAAGCGCGGAGGTGCTCAACGCTCCAGCGCGAGCGTCCTGAAGTCCTCCACATCGCAGGAACGGCCCGCCCGGGTGCGAATCGAATCGCGTCCGGCGCAGATCTTCTGGTCCTTGTTCGTCTTCACGTAGAAGCCGTTATAGAAGCCGAGCGCCTGGCATTTGCGCCCCAGCTTGGCGCGCAGCAGCGAGCCGTCGCGCAGCACCAGGTCGACGCTGTCCTGGGTGTTCACGCCCGCGAAGCCGGAGATGTCCTGCACCTTCACGCAGTCCTTCGCCTTCTTCTCGACCACATGGGGAGCGCGGCGCACGATGATGGTCGCGCTGCTGGTGATGGTGACGCGGGGCACCTGGATCGTCACGCGCTGCTGCTCTTGCTGAAGGCTCAGGGTAACCGCTTTCCAATCGGGCACGCCTGCGGGCGCCGCGGCGGGCGCGGCGACGAGAAGCAGCAGGCTGGATGCGACCAGGAACGGATTCGGCATTTCGCGTTGGTTATGTACGTTGAAGGTTTGAACAGTGGATGAACTGACACCGGTCGTGCTAGCCCAAAAATGCCATGACACCAGCCCAGCAGCAGCTCGTCGATACCATCCTGGAACGCTTCGGCCCCAAGACGGTGACCACCGATCCCCATGCGATCGAGCCCTGGGAGTCGGACTGGCGCGGCCGCTACCATGGCAGCGCGCCGGCGCTGCTCTCGCCCGGATCGACGGAGGAAGTCGCCGCGATCGTCAGGCTTGCGGGCGAACTGGGCGTGAAGATCGTGCCCCAGGGCGGCAATACCGGCATGGTCGGCGGCGCGACGCCGCCGGCGGACGGCTCGGCGCTGCTCCTCTCCACCCGGCGGATGAACCGGATCCGTTCGGTCGACACGGCCGGCAATCTCGCGGTGGTCGAGGCCGGGGTGATCCTCGCCAATTTCCACGCCGCCATGGCCGAGCAGGGCCGCCGCTTCCCGCTCACGCTGGGCGCGAAGGGCAGCGCGACGATCGGCGGGCTGGTCTCCACCAATGCCGGCGGCACTCAGGTGCTGCGTTTCGGCAACATGCGCCACCTCGTGGCGGGGGTGGAGGCGGTGCTGCCCGACGGCTCGATCCATGAAGGGCTCGTGCCGCTCAAGAAGGACAATCGCGGCTATGACCTCACCCAGCTGCTGATCGGCGCGGAAGGCACGATCGGCATCGTCACCGCCGCGACGCTGCGCCTCTATCCCGCCATCGTCGAGCGTGCCGCCGCCTGGGTGGGCGTCGCCGATCCCGAGGACGCGCTCCGCATCCTGCGCCTGATGGAGGCGCGCACCGGCACGATCGAGAGCTTCGAGATCATCCCGGGCGAGATACTGGGTCATGTCCTCAGCCATATTCCCGGCACCCGCTCGCCGCTGGCCGGCGAGCATGCCTGGCACGTGCTGATCGAATCGGTGGCGACCGAGCCGGGCGCCGAGCCGCCTGCCGCCCTGCTCGAGCGGCTGCTGGTGCCCGTGTTCGAGGCGGGCCTGGCCGAGGACGCGGTGATCTCGACCAGCGAGGCCCAGGTCGAGGCCTTCTGGCACATCCGCGATTCGATCTCGGAGGCGGAGCGCGCGCTGGGCCCGGCGATGCAGCACGACATCTCCGTGCCGGTCGACAAGATGCCGCGCTTCATGCTGGCGGCCGCGGCCGAGGCCGAGCGGCGCTTCCCCGGCACCCGCGCCACCGCCTTCGGGCATCTGGGCGACGGCAATGTCCATTTCCACGTCCGCGCGCCGCAGGGCGCCGATCGCGACGCCTGGTACGCCGGCGACGGGCCGGCGGTGAGCCGCCTCGTCTACGACATGGTGGTGGCCGAGGGCGGATCGATCTCCGCCGAACATGGTATCGGACAGATGAAGCGCGCCGAACTGGAGCGTTTGAGCCCGCCATCGCGTATCGCGGTACTGAAAGCGATCAAATCGGCACTGGATCCCCGCGGAATCCTGAATCCCGGCAAGCTGGTAGCGCTTGCGCCCGAGGCTGACACCCCATAGACCCTCGCCCCGGGATTCCAGACATCAGCATTTTTAGTTCCCAGGAGATTTAGGATGGCTTCCGCCCCGCAGCAGTCGCTGCCTCTGTTCTACAACGAGCTTCAGCCGCTCTCGAGCCAGCAGCACGCCGATTTCAAGATTCGCGCCGCCGACAAGGCGCCGTTCCTCGCCAAGCAGCACGCGGTGCCGGTCACCGTCGAGGAATTCCCGCTGGTGCAGCGCTTCATGCCGATCGTCTTCTCGCAGGGCGAGGAGCCGGTGCCGCTGGCGCTGATGGGCCTGAACGAGGGGGTCAACACCTTCTTCGACGAGGACGGCGCGCTCAACGAGACGAACTTCTACGTCCCGGCCTATATCCGCCGCTATCCGTACCTGCTGGCGCGCCTGCGCCCGGACAGCGACGAGCTGTCGCTGTGCTTCGACCCGACTTCGGACACGGTCGGCGCGTTCGAGGAGGGCGAGGCCCTGTTCGTCGACGGCCAGCCGAGCGACACGACCAAGAACATCTTGCAGTTCAACGAGCAGTTCGAGCAGGCCGGCGCCCGCACCGGCCAGTTCATGCAGGAGCTCAAGGAGCTCGACCTGCTGATCGACGGCGAAGTGACGATCCAGCCGGACGGCGCCGCCCAGCCCTTCGTCTATCGCGGCTTCATGATGGTCGACGAGAACAAGCTCAACGAGATGCGCGGCGACCAGCTGCGCAAGATCGTGCAGAACGGCATGCTGCCGCTCATCTACGCGCATCTCTTCTCGCTGGGCCTGATGCGCGACATCTTCGGCCGCCAGCTGCGCCAGGGCAAGATGCCCGAGCCGCAGCTCGTCCAGCCGAACGCCTGATCGTGATGGGGCGCGGCGATCGATACAGCCGGGGGGCGATCGCCTTCCACTGGTCGATCGCCGCGCTCGTCCTGTTCAACCTGATCGTCGGCCTGTTCCACGACGCGATGCCGCGGGCGTGGGGCGTGATCCCGATCCACAAGTCGGTCGGCATCGCCGTGCTGGTGCTTACGCTGGGCCGGATCGGCTGGCGAATCACCCACAAGCCGCCGCACCTGCCGGAATTGCTGCCGGCCTGGGAGAAGGCGACCGCGCATACGGTCCACTTCATCCTCTATGCGCTGCTGCTGGTCCTGCCGGTCAGCGGCTGGCTGCTCTCCTCCAATCCCGAGCGTCCGCGCCCGATCAACTGGTTCGGGCTGTTCGAGATCCCGGTGCTGCCCGCCACGCCGGGCATCGCCCATACCGCGCACGAGGCGCACGAGCTGCTCGGCTATCTGATGGCGGCGCTGGTGGTGATTCACATCGCCGCGGCGCTGCGCCACCATTTCATCCTGCGCGACCGGGTGCTGGCGCGCATGCTTCCAGGGGCGCACCGGCTCGGCTGATCGCGCGTTGAAAACGGTTTCTCGCGACCCCTTGAACTATCCAACCCCTCACTTATATTTGATTTGTACGGCGTCGTGTCCCCCCTTTCGCGAGGCCGTACGGCACGCCCTCGGGCGTGTCTCCTCCCTGAACCTTGGCCACCTCGTGGGTAACCACGAGGTGGTTTTTTATGTGCGGACGAGGGCGTGCCTGCCAGGTTGAGGGCTGGCGCTGGTTTCCGTCCCCCTTTCCATATCGTCCTCCCGATATTCTCCGCCGTCCACCCCCGGGGTGGCGCAGGACGACGACGCCATTGCGCGCGTAGTTTCCGGGGATTGCGGAGCTCGATTGCGCGCAATCCGCCCCCCGGCCCTTGATCCCCGCCTGCACGGGGATGACGGGCGTAGTTTCAAGGGCTTGTTTGGGTTCTCAACCTGGGGCCCGACCCTATACCCATCCTCGCGCCCTGAGCTCCGCCAGCCGGCGCCGTGCGACGGGCACGTCCAGCCCATTGTCCAGATGCAGCCGCAACTGCCGCCCGGCGCCTTCGCTCCGGTCGAGCGCCGCCCGGGCGACCCACCAGGACCGATGGACCTGCATGCCGTCGATGCCGGCGACGTCGCGCACTGCGTCCGACATCCGCATCAGCAGCAGCGCCTCGCCGCGCGGCGTGTAGACCCGGACGTAATGGTCCTCCATCCGCAGCGCCCGGATGTCTTGCCCCAGATGTCGCGGCAGCCGGGCCGCCAGCGTGTCGCCGATTCGCCGCGGCGGCGGATCGTCCGCAGCGGGCAGCGGGGCGGGCGCATCGGCCGGGCGCGCGCGCAGCAAGGCGAGCGTGCCGATCGCGAGCGCGGCGATGACCAGGACCTGCAGATAGGTTTCGAGCAACTGCCCCGCGCGCGGCAGGGGGCGATTCAAGTCTATGGCCGGGCCGAAATACCAGAGCCACCATGCCATCGGGAGCGTGACCGCCACCGTCGCGATCGCCCAGGCCGGCAGCAGCGCGATTCCCCGCCGCCGGGCGGCGCGTTCCGCAAGCCACAAGGCGGGCCGGTAGAGGAGATAGCCGATCGCGAGCGTCCGCAGCCAATAGGCCAGCCGGTCGCTCCAGTTGCCCAGCCCATAGGTGCCGAAGGGCCCGGTGACGCCCAGCACGAGAATCACCAGCCCGACCAGCGCTGCTTCGGGCAGGATGGGGAAGGAGGCCGGCCACGCGCGGCCTCTTGGCGCTTCGCGAACGGTCATTCGCGCGCCCGGCCGCCCGTTCGCGAGATTCGCTGGTCCATTCCCGCATTCCCCCTGGCTGCGTGCCTGCGAATTCCTATCGCCCCCGTTCCGATGCGAACAGGGGAAGATGAACCATGGTTGTCGCCGCCATCGCCGGAGGGGGGCCGCCCGCGCGCCGCTGGTCGCGTCCGCTGCTCTGGGCAGCCGCGCTGGCCGCGCTGAGCCTGACCATCGGCAATCACGCGCTGGGCCTAGCCGCCTGGGCCGGGCCGCCATTGCTCCTCGCCTTCACCCGGCGGGGCGCGCAATGGCCCGCGCTCGCCATGGGGGCGCTGGCGATGGCCAGTGCGCAGATCCTTGGCTGGCGCGGCGCGCTGCCGTTGCACGGCGCCACCTATTTCGCCGTGACCGCCGGCGCGGGCCTCGCCTTCTTCCTGCCCTATGCGATCGACCGGTTGACCGGCGGCCGGCTCGGCGGTGCCGGGCGCCTGCTGCTCTTTCCCAGCGCCTGGGTGGTCGTCGAATATCTGGTGACGCGAGCGGGACAGGGAAGCTGGGGCGCGATTGCCTATGCCCATCTCGATTCGCCGGCGCTGCTCCAGCTGGCCGCCGTTACCGGCCTGTCCGGCATCACGTTTCTGAACGGTCTGGTCGCGACGGCGCTGCTCGAGCTGTGGGAACGCCGGTCCGCGCCGGTGTTGCCGGGGCTTGTCCTGGGCGGCCTGGCCCTGGTCCTGCTGGCCGGCAGCCTCCGCCTCGCCGCCGCCCCCCAGGCGGCCACGGTCCGTGCCGCCGGCATCGTGGTCGACAATGCCGATGCGTTCCGCAGCAGTTGGGGGCCGCTTGTCCGAGGCAAGGGGCTGGACGCCGCCATGGCGGAGCAGGCCCGCCCGGTGGCGCGACGGCTATACCAGGCCCTGCTCGACGCGTCCCGACGGGAAGCCCGTGCCGGTGCGCGGCTGATCGTCTGGAGCGAAGCGAATGCGCTGGTCCTGGCAGATGACGAGCCCGGTTTCCTCGCCGTTGCCCGCACCTTCGCGGCGGCGGAGCGAGTCTATCTCTTCCTCGGCATGGCGGTGATCACGCCCGGCCGTCCGCTCGCGGAGAACAAGCTCGTCGTCGTCGACCCCGCGGGCCGGCTGCGCGCCAGCTATCGCAAGAGCCACCCCACGCCCGGCGAAGCGTCGATTCGCGGGGCCGGCAGGCTCGGATGGATCGACACGCCGCATGGCCGGATCGCCTGGGCGATCTGCTATGATCTCGACTATCCCGAACTTGTCGCGCAGGCGGGGCGGGCGGGTGCTGGCCTGCTGGTCGCCCCGGCATGGGACGATGCCGGCATGACCCCGCTCCATGCCCGCATGGCGACATTGCGCGCGATCGAGAATGGCGCGGCGCTGTTCCGCCCGGCCAATGGCGGACTCAGCCTGGCCAGCGACGGGCGGGGTGTCGTGCTCGCCCAGGCGATGACGGTGCGCCGGGGCGTGCTCGTGGCGGACTTGCCGGTCCGCCGGCGCGCCGCGCCCTATGCCGCGCTGGGGGACCTGGTTCCCGCCCTGGCCGCGATCTTGCTGCTCGGCCTGGTCCTGCGGCGCTATTCCGCCGCGATCGCCCCCGGTAGCGCTTCGTCCGCCACCGCGTCGATCAGGTCGCGCAGCAGCCGCACCGCCGTCGCCAGTCCCGGGCCCGGCTGGTCGAGCGCCGAATCGAGATAGAGCGATCGGTCGAATTCGAGCTGGATCGCGTGCACGCCGCGGCGCGGGTCGCCATGGCGCTCCAATATGTGGCCGCCCGAATAGGGCGTGTTGGCCATGGTGCGGATGCCATGGGCGCGCGCCACGCCTTCGATCCGCCCCAGGAAACGCCCCGCCGCCGACTTGCCGAACCGGTCCCCCGGCACCAGCTGCGCCGCCGTCGCCGGATTGCCGAGCGGCGGCATCGAATGGACGTCGAGCAGCACCGCCACGCCGAATCGCGCCCGCGCCGATGCCAGGGCGGCGGCGATGGCGGCGTGCCAGGGCCGGTGGTCGGCATGGATGCGCTGCTGCACCTCGTCGGCGCTCAGCCGGCGCTGCCAGATGTCGCCTGCGCTTCCCACCCGGCGCGGCACCAGCCCCAGTCCGGAGCGGAGCTTGGCCGAGAGCGGCGCGCCGTGCGGCCAGGCGCCGTCGTCGAGCCGCGGGTCGCGCTCGTGCTCGGCGCGGTTGAGGTCGATCCAGGCGCGCGGGCGGGTGGCGACGAACAGCGTCTCGTCGCGCCGGGCGGCAAGGGCGATCGCGTCGGCATGGCGGTCCTCGAGCCCCCGCAGCGCCGCCAGCGGCACGCGCAGCGCAGCGCGCAGCGCGTCGGGATAGTCGCGCCCGGCATGCGGCACGGACAGGATCACCGGGCTCCGCGGCTCGGCGGGGCCATGGCGGACGAAGGATTCTCCGGTCACGACGTCATGACTATGCGCGCCATCGCGCTGCCGCAATGGCATGGAATGGTATAGGGGCGGAAAATCTTAAGGGCTTCGGGTATAGGATGAGGTCTTGTCGATTTCGAGTGGGGGAACATGATCCGGATTCTGCTGGCCGAGGATGACCGCGTGATGCGGGAATACCTGACCCGGGCGCTCGAGCGTTCGGGCTATGCGGTCAGCGCGGTCGATCGCGGCACCGCGGCGATACCGCTGCTGGAGGGCGAGCGGTTCGACCTGCTGCTCACCGATATCGTGATGCCGGAGATGGACGGCATCGAGCTGGCCCAGAAGGCGAGCGAGATCGCGCCGGACATGCGGGTGATGTTCATCACCGGCTTCGCGGCGGTGACGCTCAAGGCGGGCAAGCAGGTGCCCCAGGCGCGCGTGCTCTCCAAGCCCTTCCACCTGCGCGACCTGGTGCTCGAGGTGGACCGGCTGTTCGAGGCGGAGAACGCCGGGTTCAATTGAGGCCTCCGATTCCGGCGGCGGCGGATCGGGCGAACGGACCGGCGCCGCAAAAACTGAAAACCATGCTTGCGCGGGTTTGTGTTGCCCGCTAAAGGCCCGCTTCCCGTTTCGGCCGACAGGCCAATGGGCGCGTAGCTCAGTGGTAGAGCACTGTGTTGACATCGCAGGGGTCGCAAGTTCAATCCTTGCCGCGCCCACCATATAGAAAAGCCGCCAGGTCATCGATCTGGCGGCTTTTTTGATGCCCCGCGCTGGCGCCGCGCCGCGCTTTGGCGCATCCTGGCCCGCATGCGGGAAAAAGCTTCGGAATATGATTGGGCGGGCGGGCGCGGCGCCCAGTGGCGTGACGGGCTCGACGGGATGGAGGCGATGCTCGCGCCGATCGACGCGCCGTTCGTCGCGGCGCTGGCGCTGGATGCGCCCTGCCGAATCGCCGAGATCGCCTGCGGGGGCGGCGGCACGGCGCGCGCCATCGCCGCGGCGGCGCCCGCCGGCAGCGACATCACCGGCTTCGACATCTCGCCCGATCTGGTCGCCGCCGCCACGGCGCGGGCGGGCGCGGTGGCCCGCTTCGTCGAGGCCGATGTCGCGACTCATCGGCCCGAGCGGCGGTTCGATCGGCTCGCCTCGCGCTTCGGCGTGATGTTCTTCGACGATCCGGCGGCCGCTTTCGCCAATCTGCGCCACTGGCTGGCGCCGGGCGGGCGGCTGGCCTTCGCGGTCTGGGGCCCGGCGACCGAAGTCGGCTTCATGGCGGAGATCCGCGCGGCGGTCGCCTCGGTGATCGAGCTGCCCCCTGCCGATCCCGATGCGCCCAGCCCGGTCCGCTACGGCGATCCCGGGAAGCTGATCGCGCTGCTGGATGCCGCCGGTTTCCGGGACGCCGCCAGCCGCGGCTGGCACGGCGCGCTGCCCGTGCCCGGCGCGACGCCCGAGGCGGCGGCCGATTTCCTGCTCGCCTCTTCGTCGATGGCGGCGCCGCTGCTCGGCGCGCCGCCCGCCCGGCGCGAGGCGGCCCGCGCCCGCCTGGCGGAAGCCTGTGCCGGCCATTGGGAGAATGGCGGCGTCCGCATGCCGGTCCGAGTGGAGATCGTCACCGCCGCCGGTTAGGGCGGGGGCTGATATCCCTTTCTCGCCATCCCCGCCTTTGCGGGGATGACGGTGGGAAATCAGATACGTGCCTGGGTTCTCGCCCTAGGCGACGCGCAGTTCCGCCAGAAAGGCATGGACCTGGTCCGACAGGGCATCGGCGCCGACATGGAGCCGGCCCGCCACGTCGCGCATCGCCCGCGCCTGGTCCGAGGCGTCGCGCGAGGTGCCGCCGATCGCCTCGACGTCGCGCTGGATGCCGGTGCTCGCATGCACCGCCTCGTCGACGTTGCGCGCGATCGTCCGCGTCGCTTCCTCCTGCCGGGCGACCGCGCTCTCCACGGCATCGGCCAGCGCGGCCATCGCGCCGATCGCCTGCTCGACCCGGTTGTGCCCCGCCGCGACCTCGTCGATCCCGCCGCGGATCTCGCGGACATGCGCGGTGATCCGGTCGGCGGCGATGCCGGTCTGGGTGGAGAGCTGCTTCACTTCGTTCGCCACCACGGTGAAGCCGCGCCCCGCCTCGCCGGCGCGCGCCGCCTCGATCGTCGCGTTGAGCGCGAGCAGGTTCACCTGCCGGGCGATGTCGCTGATCAGCCCGATCACCGAATCGATCGACTGCGCCGAATGGAGCAGGTCGCGCGTCCGCGCGCTCCCGCTCTCGACCAGCTGCGAGACTGCCGCCGCCGCCTGGCGGGCATCGCTGGTGTTGTGGGCGATGCCGGCGAGCGCGCCGGCCAGGTCGCGCCCGCGCGCGGCGATCTCCGCCATGTTGTCGCTCGTCTGCGAGGCGGCGGTCGCCACCGCCAGCGCGCGGTCGCCCACGCCGCTCGCCCGGTCCGCCGTCAGCACCGCGCCGTCCTCGAGCGCGGTCGAGAGCAGGCCCATGTCGCGCGACAGCGCTTCCACCTGCGCCTCGAAGCGCTTGCTCGCCGCTTCGATCCGCGCCGCGCGTTCCACCTGGGCGCGCGCCGTCGCCACTTCGCGTTCGGCCGCGAGATGGACGAGCCGGCGGTTGTTCATCGTCGCCAGCACCCGGCCGGCCCGGGTCAGGATCATCCCCTCCGATCCGCCCGAGGCGCGATAGCGTTCCATCAGCCGGCCGAGATCGTCGGTCATCTCGGCAACGGGGCAGGCGCGGACATAGCGCGACACCGCCGCGCCGTAAGAGGGGTTGCGCATCAGCGCATGGCCGAAGGGATTGAGCAGCAGCCGCCGCACGTCCTTCTCGAAGATCGCGCCCAGCGGACGCGCATGCGCGTCGACGATCGCCACCAGCCGCAGCTCGGGATCACCGCCGAACAGCTCGGCCGCGCGCCACATCGTGTCGGTGAGCGTCAGCAACGGCGGATTGAGCTCGCGCTCGGTAAGCCAGGTGCCGCCTGGGGCGGGCGAGGGATCGGCCAAGGACATCCCCTGCCGGATAGGGGGCGGTTGGTAAATGCGCGCTTAGCCCAGCGTTACAGTACCGAGACAAAGCGCATTTTTTCGCGGGTTGCGGGCGATTCCTCGCGAAAATCGCGCCGCCGGCTGTAACCCTGTTGTCATATGGCGGTGCCTAGGGCGGGACATGAAGCTCAGCATCGAGAATCTGGCCCTGAGCCATGGCGAGCGCCGCCTGCTCGACGGCGTGGATGCGGTGCTCGCGCCGGGCAAGGTAACGGCGATTCTCGGCGCGGCCGGCGCGGGCAAGGCCGTGCTGCTGCGCGCGCTCGCCGGCCGCGCCGATGCCGATGCCGGCCATGTCCGGCTGGGCGGGCGGCTGATCGGCCGGCTGGGCCGGGCCGAGCGCGCCAGGGCGATCGCGCTGGTCGAGCATCATGATCGGCGCCGCCGGTTCGGCCGGGCCCCCGCCGATCTCGCCGCCGCGCTGGCCGCGCGTCCGGCCTGGCTGCTGGCCGGGGATCCGCTGAGCGCGCTCGATCCGGCCGCGCAATTCGCCCGGATCGAACAGCTGCGCGCGGCCGCGGACCAGGGAATGGGCATCGTCGTCACGCTCGCCGATCCCGTTCTCGCCGCCCGCCTGGCCGATGCGGTGCTGCTGCTCGGCGGTGGCCGCATGATCGCCTTTGGCGCGCCCGGCGACGCGCTCGCCCATCAGCCGCTGCGCGCGGCGTTCGGCGTGGAGGTGATGGTGATCGGCGATGCGCGGGGCCGGTTGCTCCCCGTGCCGATCGGCTGCGCAGAATAGTCCTCGCTTCCCTGCAAGGGAGGGGGCGAGGGTGGGTGGCGTTGCGACGATACCATGGTCGCAGGGATGCGGCGCCGTATCGCGTCCATCGATCCACCCCCGGCCCCTCCCTTGCAGGGAGGGGAGTCGATGTGCCACTGCGTAATTAAATTACACACTGAGTCGGGCCGGCAGAGTCCGCAGGAGAGCGAAATGCGTAACATCGACCATGTTATCGTCGGCCATGACGGCGGTGCCGGCGCCCGCACCGGAGACGTCTTCAATCCGAACACCGGCCAGGTGCAGGCCCGGGTGCAGCTCGGCACCCAGGCCGATCTCGACAAGGCCGTCGCCGCCGCGCTCGCCGCCCAGCCCGGCTGGGCTGCGACCAACCCGCAGCGCCGCGCCCGCGTGATGTTCGCGTTCAAGGCGCTGGTCGAGAAGAACATGGACGAGCTGGCGCACCTGCTCAGCTCCGAGCATGGCAAGGTGGTCGCCGACGCCAAGGGCGACATCCAGCGCGGCCTGGAAGTGATCGAATTCGCCTGCGGCATCCCGCACGTGCTGAAGGGCGAATATACCCAGGGCGCCGGCCCCGGCATCGACGTGTACAGCATGCGCCAGCCGCTCGGCATCGGCGCGGGCATCACGCCGTTCAACTTCCCGGCGATGATCCCGATGTGGATGTTCGGCGTCGCCATCGCCTGCGGCAATGCCTTCATCCTCAAGCCCAGCGAGCGCGATCCCAGCGTGCCGGTGCGCCTCGCCGAGCTGATGCGCGAGGCCGGCGCGCCGGAGGGCATCCTCCAGGTCGTGCACGGCGACAAGGAGATGGTCGACGCGATTCTCGATCATCCGGCGATCGCGGCGGTCAGCTTTGTCGGCTCGTCGGACATCGCGCATTATGTCTATCGCCGCGGCGTCGAGGCCGGGAAGCGCGTCCAGGCGATGGGCGGCGCCAAGAATCACGGCATCGTCATGCCGGACGCCGATCTCGACCAGGTGGTGGCGGACCTGTCCGGTGCCGCCTTCGGCTCGGCCGGCGAGCGCTGCATGGCGCTGCCGGTGGTGGTGCCGGTGGGCGACAAGACCGCCGATGCCCTGCGCGAGAAGCTGATCCCGGCGATCGCGGCGCTGCGGGTCGGCGTTTCGACGGATGCCGAGGCGCATTACGGCCCGGTGGTGAACGCCGCCCACAAGCAGCGCGTCGAGAACTGGATCCAGACCGGCGTGGACGAAGGCGCCGAGCTGGTGGTCGACGGGCGCGGCTTTCAGCTCCAGGGCCATGAGCAGGGCTTCTTCATCGGGCCGAGCCTGTTCGATCGCGTCACGCCGGACATGCAGGCGTATAAGGAAGAGATTTTCGGACCGGTCCTCCAGATCGTCCGCGCGCCCGATTTCGAGACCGCGCTGCGGCTGCCGAGCGACCATCAATATGGCAACGGCGTCGCCATCTTCACGCGCAACGGCCATGCGGCGCGCGAATTCGCGGCGCGCGTCAATGTCGGCATGGTCGGCATCAACGTGCCGATCCCGGTGCCGGTCGCCTATCACACCTTTGGCGGCTGGAAGCGCTCGGCGTTCGGCGACACCAACCAGCACGGCATGGAAGGCGTGAAGTTCTGGACCAAGGTGAAGACCATCACCCAGCGCTGGCCCGATGGCGGCGGCACCGGTGACAGCGCGTTCATCATCCCGACCATGGGGTGAGGGCATGGCGGGGACGATCGCGCTGGCCCTTCTCGCCCTGCCCTTTGCGCAGGATGCCGAAGCACGGCCCGAGCGGTTGAAGGGGCCGCTCGCGATCTGCTTCAACTATAGCAGCTTCGATCTCCCCGCCGGCCAGACGCTCGACGATTTCAAGGCGGGGACCGAGACGATGCGTGCCCGGGTCAAGGGGCGCGGCGCGGGCTATGAGATCGTCGAGAGCGAGCTTTGGGGGATGCCGGCGGATCGCGGCACACTCGTCGCGACCTATGGCGACACCCATATCTATCGTCTCGGCGATGGGCGGGGCGCCGCCTATGCCGTCGATGGTCCCGCGCGCTTCTTCCGGGGCGAGGAACGGCGGATCGTCCGGTTGCAGGGGCGGGTCTTCACCGGCGACGCGCGCGACGCGGCGATATATTCGCGCTTCCGCATCGTCGATCCCGCCACCGCGCCGTGCAAGCATCGCTTCGTCTATGGCTGGGACGCGATGTCATGGGACGCGGCGGAGGCCGGAGATCGGCCGGCGCCGAACCATGGCCGCGCCGCCGCCGCGAAGGCTTGGTGGTAGCGCGGATGCTCGGTGCCCATCCAGCGATCCCACCAGGTGAAGTAGAGCCCGAAATTATGCCCGCCGCCGCTATGGTGCAGGTCATGATGCGTCGCCGTGGTCAGCCAGGCGGTGAGCGGGAAGCGCGTGAATCCCGGCGGCATCAGCTCGTGCCCCGAATGGCCGAGCACGTTGCGGCCGATCTGGTGGAGCAGGAAGGCGAGCAGCACGATCGCGTGCATCGGCACGAACAGCAGGAAGAGCGGCAGGAACATGCCCTCCAGCACGCCTTCGATCGGCGCGAAGCTATAGGCGGCCCAGGGCGTCGGCGTGCGCGACTTGTGATGGGTCAGGTGGGCGCGGCGGAACATCGCCCGGGTGTGCAGCCCGCGATGCATCCAGTAGAACCAGGCATCGTGCGCGATCACGATCGCCACGAACTCCAGCGCTGCCTGCCACCAGGGCGGGGCGGCGAAGGCGAGATGGATGATCCCCGCCTGGTTCATCGCCAGCGTGGCGATGCTCCACAGCGCGAAGATGCCGACCGAGAGCATCGAATGGCGGAACTCGCGGGCCCGGTCGCCCCGGGCGGGCGGGCGTTTCTGGATGCGCCGGGCCGCGGTCCAGCGCGCGCCGGCCCAGAGGATGGCGGTCATCCCGCCGGCGGCGACGAGATAGCGGGCCAGTTCGACGGCGAAGCTGTGCGCGCCGTGCGCGGCGAGCGGTACGATCCAATGTTGCATGTCGCATCCTCGAAAGCGGATGCCGATCTGCTAGGCCGCGATGCCGCGCCGGTCCCGCCGCGCCCGGAAAATGCCGCGCATTTCCGGAATCGATCAGCCTTTTTCGGGATCGAGGATCGCCGCGCGCCGATATTCGCTGGGGCTGGTGCCGGTGGCGTCGCGAAAGGCGCGGTTGAACGGGGCGAGGCTGCCATAGCCCAGGTCCATCGCCAGGGTGAGCACCGGCAGGTCCACCCGGGCCGGGTCGCTCAACCAGGCCCTGGCATCGGCGATGCGGTGCGAATTGAGGAAGTCCGAGAAGTTGCGATAGCCCAGCCGCTGGTTGATCAGCGCGCGCAGCCGGTGCTCGGGCACGCCCAGCTTGGCGGCGAGCACGCCGATGCCGAGCCCGGGCTCGCGATGGACATGGGCGGCCATCGCCGCGTCGAGCTTCTGCTTGAGCACATGCTCGGCCGGCGACAGCGGGGAGCGGGCGGGCTGCGGCGCGGCCTTGTCGAACAGCAGCTCGGCATTGGCCGAGAGCATCGCGGCGCCGAACGCCAGGATCGCGATCAGCGCGGTGCCCGACTGGAGCAGCATCAGCCAGATGTCGGTGCGCAGCAGGTCGTACACGCTCTCCACCACCACGATGCCCAGGGTCTGCACGCCCACCACGATCACGAAGCCCAGCCGGAACATCCGGCGCTTCTCGCTCAGGTCGTCGCCGCGATTGGCGATGGCGATGACGATGGCGTGCGCCGCGAGCAGAAAGGCGATGCCGTGCTGCACCGCACCCGCCGCCACCGGCATCCGGTGCGTCACGTACAGCGCATGGGTGAAGAGCAGCCAGTCGATCAGCGTCACCCCCAGGGCAAGCGCGAACAGGCGCCTGTCGATGGGCCGCTCGAAGATCAGATGGGCGAACACCCACAGCGCCAGCGGGGCGTTGAGCGAGAAGAGCTGGATCACCGGCCAGGCCGCCGAACGCCACAGCTGCAATGCGGGCGAGACGATCGCGAGATAGGCCGCCACGCATATCAGCAGCGCGATCGTCGCCCGGCGGATCGGCGCGGGCGCGCCGCTGCGGCCCGCCACCAGCGCCATCAGCAGCAGCTGGCCGACGCCCATCAGCCGCATCGCCGTATCGATAAGCAACAGCCGCTCCATGCGCAGCCTTATGGCGCCGCCCTCCGCCAGCGTCTATTGGCGGAGACGGCAGGAACCAGGGGGGAAGGGCGATGACCGGATTGCGCTTCGTGCTCAAGGCGATGATCGCCTGCATCGCGCTGGCGATGGTGGTGCCGGGCAAGCGCACGATCAGCGTGATCGCGTCGACGCCGCCCCAGGCGGCCAAGCGCATCGCGCTCAGCTTCGACGACGTGCCGCGCGGCCGCGGCGCCTTCCTTACGCCCGACGAGCGCACCGCGCGCCTGGTCGAGACCTTCCGCTCGCGCCACGTGCCGCAGCCGGTCTTCTTCCTCAATCCCAACCGGATCGTCCATTTCGGCGACGGGATCGACGCGCCGAAGCGCATCGCCGCCTATGTCGCCGCCGGCGGGGTGCTCGCCAACCACACCAACACCCATCCGAAGCTGTCCAAGGTGGCGGCCGACATCTTCCTCGCCGATATCGACCGGGCCGAGGCCTATCTGAAGACGCAGGGCAAGGCGTACCGCCCCTGGCTGCGCTTCCCCTATCTGGACGAGGGCGGGCCGGACAAGGCGAAGCGCGACGCCGTCCGCGCCGGCCTGGCCGCGCGGGGGATGATGAACGGCTATGCGACGATCGACGGCTCGGACTGGAACATGGAGGGCCAGGCCATCGCGGCGCGCAAGGCGGGCAAGGCCATCGACATGGACGCGCTGCGCGACCTCTATGTCGAGACGCATGTCCGGTCCGCCGATTTCGGCGACGAGCTGGCCCGCCGCGCGCTCGGCCGCTCCCCGGCGCATGTCCTGCTGCTGCACGAGACCGACATGGCGGGGCTGTTCCTGGGCGACCTGATCGACGCGCTGCGCCAGGACGGCTGGGAGATCATCGGCGCCGACGAGGCCTATGCCGATCCGATGCACCGCGAGCGCCCGGACGTCGCCTGGACGGCGGGCACGATGATCGAGCAGCTCGCCTGGGAGAAGAAGCTCGCCAAGCCGCGCTGGTACGAGCGCAACGACGTCAAGGTCGCCAATGCGCTCTTCGCCGAGCGGGTGCTGCACGAGAAGCTGGGGGCGGGGAAATGATCCTCGCCTCCTGTTCAGCCCTATTTGCTCCCCGGCCTTTGCCGGGGAACCGTGTCGTTTCCACCCTTCCGGATCGCCGTCCGGCCCGAGGATCCCTTCATGACTGACCAGTTCGAACTCACCGACGACCAGCGCGCCATCCAGGAGATGGCCCGGAAATTCACCGCCGACGCGATCACGCCGCACGCGGCGGAGTGGGACGAGAAGCACATCTTCCCGCGCGACACGATCCGGGCCGCGGCGGAGCTGGGCTTCGCTTCCATCTATGTCTCGGAAGAGAGCGGCGGCATCGGCCTGGGCCGGCTCGAGGCGGCGCTGATCATGGAGGCGATGGCCTATGGCTGCCCTTCGACCAGCGCCTTCATCTCGATCCACAACATGGCGAGCTGGATGATCGACCGCTTCGGCAGCCAGGCGGTCAAGGACAGATATCTGCCCTCGCTGGTCACGATGGAGCGGATCGCCTCCTATTGCCTCACCGAGCCGAGCTCGGGCTCGGACGCCGCCGCGCTCAAGACGCGGGCGGTGCTGGATGGCGATCACTATGTCGTCAGCGGCTCGAAGCAGTTCATCTCGGGCGCCGGCGAGAACGAAATCTATGTCACGATGGTGCGCACCGGCGAGGAGGGCCCCAAGGGCATTTCCTGCCTGGTGATCGAAAAGGACATGCCCGGCGTGTCCTTCGGCGCGAACGAGCGCAAGCTGGGCTGGCATTCGCAGCCCACCCGCCAGGTAAGCTTCGACAATGTCCGCGTGCCGGTGGCGAACCGTATCGGGGGCGAAGGCGAGGGCTTTCGTTTCGCCATGATGGGCCTGGACGGCGGCCGGCTCAATATCGGCGCCTGCTCGCTCGGCGGCGCCCAGCGCTGCCTGGACGAAGCGGTGCGATACACCAGGGACCGCCAGCAGTTCGGCAAGCCGATCGCGGATTTCCAGAACACGCAGTTCGTCCTCGCCGACATGGCGACCGAGCTGGAGGCGGCGCGGGCGCTGCTCTATCTCGCCGCCGCCAAGGTGACGTCCGGCGCGCCGGACAAGACCAAATTCGCGGCCATGGCCAAGCGCTTGGCGACCGACACCGGCAGCTCGGTGGTCGATCGCGCGCTCCAGCTGCATGGCGGCTATGGCTATCTGATGGACTATCCGATCGAGCGTTTCTGGCGCGACCTGCGCGTCCATTCGATCCTCGAGGGCACCAACCAGGTGATGCGCATGATCATCGGCCGCGAGCTCACCCGCCAGTGAGCCTCGCGTCAGATCGGACGGACCATGACGGCCTCCAGCCCCTGCGAGCCCATCTTGGCCTCGAATTCCAGGCGCTGGCCCTCGGCGAGCTGCGCGAGGCCCGCCGCGCGCAGCGTCGCGAGGCGGACGATCACGTCTTCCTTGCTCCCGTCATGCGTGATGAAGCCGATGCCCTTGTGCACATTGTACCACTTCGTCGTGCCGGTTCCGGTCATGGCGTGTCTCTCCCCCGTGTCGCGGCGAGGCTATGGCCCCGCGTGCGGGCGGGCAATCCGGTGAAGGACGAAAATGGACGCTGAAGTCATCCTCCGGACCGAAGGCAAGGCCGGCCGCATCCGGCTCAACCGGCCCAAGGCGATCCATGCGCTCAACACCGGCATGTGCGCGGCGATGCTCGGCGCCCTGACGGCATGGCGAGACGACCCGGCGGTGGAGATCGTTCTGATCGACCATGCGGAGGGGCGCGGCTTCTGCGCCGGCGGCGACATCCGCATGATCGCGACGAGCGGCGCGGGCGACGGCAGCCAGGCGCGCGACTTCTTCCGGGTCGAATATCGGCTGAACCATGCGCTGTTCACCTATGCGAAGCCGGTCGTGGCGTTCATGGACGGCATCACCATGGGCGGCGGCGTCGGCATCTCGCAGCCGGCGCGCTACCGGGTGGCGACGGAGAACACGCGATTCGCCATGCCCGAGACCGGCATCGGCCTGTTCCCGGACGTGGGCGGCGGCTGGTATCTCTCGCGCCTGCCGGGGAAGATCGGCGAGTATCTCGCGCTGACCGGCCACCGGCTCGACGGCGCCGAATGCCTCGCGCTCGGCCTCGCCACCCATTATCTGCCCGCCGCCGCGCTCGACGGGGCCAAGGCGCGCATCGCCGCCGATCCGGCATCGGTCGAATCGGTTCTCGCCGAACTGTCGATCCCGGCGCCCGGCGCGAAGATACGCGCCTTCCAAGGCATCATCGACCGGCTCTTCGCCGCCGATACGGTGGAAGGCGTGTTTGCCGCGCTCGCGGCGGATGGCGGCGAATGGGCCGCCGCCCAGCTCGCGACGCTCGGCACCAAATCGCCCCAGTCGATGAAGGTGTCGCTCCGCCTCGTCCGCGAGGGCCGGTCGAGGGACGGTTTCGCCGGGGAGATGGCGCAGGAATTCGCCATTGGCGGCCGCGTTGCCCAAAGTCATGACTTCATCGAGGGCGTCCGCGCGCTGATCGTGGACAAGGACAATGCGCCGCGGTGGAGCCCCGCGACGCTCGAGGGCGTCAGCGACGCGGCGGTCGACGCGATCTTCGCGCCGCTGCCCGAGGGCGAGGCATGGACGCCGGCATGAAACGCTGTCCTACCGCCACCGTCCCATGGCATGGCCAAGGCATGACCGTAGCGCCCTTCCTCATGTCCGCGTGCTCGCCCGGTGGCCTTGAGGGCGCCGGGGAAGCCGCGCGCGATGACGTCGGGACTTTTGAGACTTTCCGCGCCGCCAGGGCGCCATGGAGGAAGCTTTGACCGCTTACGAAACCATCCTCGTCGAGCAGCGCGGCGCCGCCACGCTGGTCACGCTGAACCGCCCCCAGGCGCTCAATGCGCTCAACAGCCAGGTCCTGTCCGAGCTGCTCGACGCGATGAAGGCGTTCGACGCCGATCCGTCGCAGGGCTGCGCGGTGATCACCGGCAGCGAGAAGGCCTTCGCGGCCGGGGCGGACATCAAGGAGATGCAGGCCCAGGGCTTTGCCGACATGTACGGCCATGACTTCTTCGCCGGCTGGGACGCGTTCACGCGCACCCGCAAGCCGATCATCGCTGCCGTTTCCGGCTATGCGCTGGGCGGCGGCTGCGAGCTGGCGATGATGTGCGACTTCATCCTGGCGGCGGACAGCGCCAGGTTCGGCCAGCCCGAGATCAAGCTGGCCGTCTCGCCCGGCATGGGCGGCTCGCAGCGCCTCACGCGCGCCGTCGGCAAGGCCAAGGCGATGGAGATGTGCCTCACCGGCCGGATGATGGATGCCCAGGAAGCCGAGCGCGCCGGGCTGGCCAGCCGCATCCTGCCGGCCGCCGAACTGGTCGAGGAAGCGGTGAAGACCGCGCAAGCGATCGCCGCGATGGCGCCGCTGGCGGTGCTGGCCAACAAGGAGATGGTCAACGCCGCCTATGAGACCACGCTGGCGCAGGGCGTGCAGTTCGAGCGCCGGCTGTTCCACGCGCTGTTCGGTACCGCCGACCAGAAGGAAGGCATGGCGGCCTTTGTCGAGAAGCGCCCGGGGAACTGGACGGGGAAATAGGCGTCGTCTGAAAATGCAACCGTCATGCCGGCGGAAGCCGGGATCGCATGCCGTGGCGCGGGACGGGCGCCGCACGAGATCCCGGCTTCCGCCGGCATGACGATCAAGGAAGAGAGGAAGACCAATTGGCACGCGTAGCATTTATCGGCCTGGGCCATATGGGCGGCGGCATGGCGGCGAACCTCGCCAAGGCGGGGCATGACGTCCGCGCCTTCGATCTTTCGCAGGAGGCGCTCGACCGTGCCAAGGCCGCGGGCTGCCTTCCCGCCGCCACCGCCGCCGAGGCGATCGTGGGGGCCGAGGCAGTGATCACCATGCTGCCGGCGGGCCGGCATGTGGAGGCGGTCTATACCGAAACGCTGCTGGAGAACGCCTCGCCCGGCGCGATCCTGATCGACTGCTCGACGATCGACGTCGACACGGCCCGCCGCATGGCGCAGGCCGCCGTCGAGCATGGGCTGATGGCGGTCGATGCGCCGGTCTCGGGCGGCATCGCCGCGGCCAATGCCGGCACGCTCACCTTCATGGTCGGCGGCACCGAGCAGGCGTTCGGCCGGGCGGAGCCTTTCCTGGCGGACATGGGCAAGGCGGTGATCCATGCCGGCGCCAGCGGCGCGGGCCAGGGGGCCAAGATCTGCAACAACATGATCCTGGGCGCGACGATGATCGCCACCTGCGAGGCCTTTGCCCTGGCCGAGAAGCTGGGGCTGGACGCGCAGCGCTTCTACGATATCGCCTCGGTCAGCTCCGGGCAGAGCTGGTCGATGACGAGCTATTGCCCGGTCCCCGGCGTCGGCCCCGAAAGCCCGGCCGACCGCGACTATCAGGGCGGCTTCGCGGCTCCGCTGATGCTCAAGGACCTGAAGCTGGCGCTGGAAGCGGCGGCGAGCGTCGGCGCGAACGTGCCGATGGGCACGCGGGCGGAGCATCTCTACCAGGCGTTCGTCGACGGCGACGGCGCGGGGCTCGATTTCTCGGGGATCATCAAGACGCTGCGCTAACGCGATTCCGCCCCGAGACGAGCTCGGGGCGGAATTTTAACGCCTGCGATCGTATCGAAGGGATCATGCGCCTGCCCATCCTCTCGGCCCTCGCCCTGATCGCCGCGCCCGCCGCCGCCCAGCAGGAGCGCGCGCCCTTCGTCGTCGCCGAGACCGGCCAGGGCTTCGCGCATCTGGACGATGCGGTGAACGCCGTGCGCGACGGCACCGCGACGATCCTGATCGCGCCGGGCACCTATCGCGAATGCACCGTGCAGACCGGGGGCAGGATTACCTTCAAGGCGGTCCAGCCCGGCACCGCGATCTTCGAGAGCCAGACCTGCGAGGAAAAGGCCGCCTTCGTGCTGCGCGGCCGGGGCTCGGCGGTGGACGGCATCGTCTTTCGCGGCTTCGCGGTGCCCGACGGCAATGGCGCCGGCATCCGCATCGAGATGGGCGACCTCACCGTCACCAATTCGATGTTCCTCGACAGCCAGGAAGGCATATTGGGCGGCGGCCACGAGACGGTGCGCCGCATCGCCATCGACCACACGACCTTTGCCGGACTCGGCCAGTGCGAGACCGAGAATTGCAGCCATTCCATCTATCTTGCGGTCGACGGCGACGTGGCCGTCACCAATTCGCGCTTCGAGCGCGGCACCGGCGGCCATTACGTCAAGCTGCGCGCCCGCCGGGTGACGATCACCGGCAACAGCTTCGACGACAGCCGGGGCAGCAAGACCAACTATATGATCGACCTGTCCGAGGGCGGCACCGGCCTGATCGCCGGCAACACCTTCGTCCAGGGGCGCGCCAAGGAGAACAGCTCGGCCCTGATCGTGGTGGCGGCGGAGGGGCGCACCTATCCGAGCACGGGCCTGCGCATCGAGGGCAATACGGCCAGCATGGCACCCGGCGCGCCGGGCAATCCCGCCTTTGTCGCGGACTTCACCGGCCAGCTCGGCACGCTCGGCCGGAACGACCTGGGCCCGGGCATCCGCATCTTCGAGCGGCGGCGGTAATATTTCCCTCTCCCCTTGTGGGAGAGGGAGGGAGCCGACGAAGTCGGCGGAAGGGTGAGGGGGAGTGAGCCTCAGGCCCCCTCATCCTTCCCGCTCGCTGCGCGAGCGGGCCCATCATCGGGCGAACAGCGCCCCGCGCTGTTCAGGCCATGCCGGGGGCATGGCCGACCCGTTGATCTTCTCCCGCAAGGGGAGAAGGAGCTTGCTACTTGCAGGTGTCTCCCGCGCCGGCATCGAGATCCAGGCAGCGCCCGTCGATCTCCACCGGCACCGGCACATGGATCAGCGCGGCGAGCGTCGGGGCGATGTCCACCGTCTCCACCGACAGCGGCTGCTCGAAGCCGGTCATGCCGTTGCGCCAGAACAGGATCGGCACGCGGCGGTCATAGTCCCAGAAGCTGCCATGGGTGGCGATCGAGCCGCCCTCGGTGCCGGCGATCGGCGTGACGCGCGGCTTGAGCGCGATCACCAGGTCGCCCGAGCGCTGCGGGTCATAGGAAGCGCGGGCACGCTCGAGCAGGGTCCAGGTCTCGGGCGGAGTGTGGACGATCGGCGTCGCCGCGATCTGGGCGCGGGTGAGCACCGCCTCCACCTGCGGATTGGCCGACCAGCGCTTGATCGCCTCGGCCTGGACGCGGACGCGATCGGCCTTGCTCAGGTCGGGCGCGAGATAGACGTCGCCCGAATTGCCGCCCACCAGCACCGGCCCGGCGATGCCGAGCGCCGCGCCGATCTCCTTGCCCATCGTCTTGGCGTCGAGCCCCTTGGCGACGCGCGCCGCCATCGGCGCGGCATGCTCGCGGTTGCGCTCGGGCATGTCATGGCCGCCATGATCGGCGGTCAGCACCACGGCATAGTCGATACCGGTCTTGTCGAGCACGGCGAACAGCTTGCCCAGCGTCTGGTCGAGCGAGAGGAGCTGCAGGCACATCTCGCTGCCTTCGGTGCCCAGCGTGTGGCCGACATAGTCGGTGGCGGAGGCGCCGACGATCAGCAGGTCGGTATGGCCCGACTGGCCGAGCTTCATGTCGGTGGCGAGGCCGGCGGCCGTGGCCACGATCGCCTCGTCGAACTCGGGCGAGGCGCGGAAGGCAGTGCTGTTGCCGGCGGCGCGGGCGAAGCGGCCGTCGCCGACGCTGCGGTTGGGGTTGAGCTGGAAGGCGCGGCTGCGCGCCTGGCAGAAGGGCGGCAGCTCGAGCGGCTCCTGCGCCTCGGCGATCCGCTTGGTCACATTGGCGTTCATCCGCGTGACCATCGCCGGCTCGGCGCGGCCGGCATAGGAGACGAACGCCTTGCCGTTCCACCACCAGATCTCGTCGGTCTTGTGGCCGCCCATCATCACGGCGGCGCGATCCTTGCCCGCCACCGAGACCACCCGGCTCTGCGGGTCGGCGAGCTTCATCCACTCGCCCAGCGTCGGCACCTTCAGATGCTTGTCCGAGACGGTGTAGCTGTTCGAGGTGCTGCCGGGGACGCTCTCGTCCTCGGCGCAATAGACCGTCTTGTCGGCGCGCGGCGCGCTGAAGTCGATCCAGTCATTGGCGATGATCCCGGTCTTCGACGGATGGTCGCCGGTCAGGATCGTCGAGTGGCCAGGGCAGGTCTCGGTCGCGGCATGGCTCTGATAGCCCGAGGGGAAGACCGCGCCCGACATCAGCCGGGCGAAGCCGGCGCTGAACTGGGCGCGATATTCCGCGAACAGATCGGCCGAGAACTGGTCGACCGAGATCACTACCACCAGCGACGGCGCGGCGCGCGGCGCCTCGGAGGGGACATTCCGCGCCGGGGCGGTTTCCTGGGCGGCGAGCGGGGCTGCGGCGAGCAGCGCGGCTGCTGCTGCGAGCGGACGGAACGACTTCATGCTTTGGCCACCTCCGGCGTGTGCAAATCCTGCCGGGCTGCTATTGGGCCAACAGCTCTTCCACGGCAAGGACGCTCCATGACGGCGGTTCGTTTCGGATTGATGGCTTTGCTGCTCTGGATGTTTGCCGGCATGGCCATGGCCCAGGCGCCGGGCGAGGAGCATGTGCGGATCACGCTGGTCGCGGAGAGCGATCGGCCCGCGCCCGGCAGCGAAGTGACGCTCGCGCTCGCCTCGGTGCCCGAGAAGGGCTGGCACGCCTATTGGCTCAATCCCGGCGATGCCGGCCTGCCGGCGCGCGCCGAATGGACGCTGCCCAAGGGCACGACCATCGGCGAACTCCGCTATCCGGTCCCCGAGCGGCTGACGATCGCCGGGCTGATGAACTATGTCTATGAGGGGCCGTTCGCGCCGCTGGTGACGCTCAAGGTCCCGGCGGACGCGAGCGGTGCCTTCCCGATCCAGCTGAAGCTCAACTATCTGGTCTGCACCGATGCGATCTGCGTGCCCGGCAAGGCGGACCTGGCGACCACGCTCCAGATCGGCGACGGCAGCGTGGTCCCCGGGATGCGGGCGCAGTTCGACGCCTGGCGCGCGGCATTGCCCAGGCCGCTCGGCGCGCAGGGAGTCTATCAGGTCCAGGGCAAGGCGCTGCGCCTCGCCATTCCGTTCCCGGCCGCCGCGACCGCACCGGGCGAAGGCTATTTCTTCCCCGCCACGCACGGCGCGTTCGACTATGCCGCTCCCCAGAAAGTGACGCGCGACGGCGACCGGGTGGTGGTCGACACGGCGGGCGTGAAGTCGGTGGGCCCGATCGAGGGGCTGCTGGCGTTCGGCAAGCAGGGTTTCTGGGTGCGCGCGGTGCCCGGCGCCGTGCCCGCCGCCAAGGCCGCGCCCGCGCAGCCGCCGTGGAGCGGCGCGCTGCTCGCCTTTCTCGGCGCGGTGCTGGGCGGGCTGATCCTCAACATCATGCCCTGCGTCTTCCCGATCCTCAGCCTCAAGGCGCTGAGCCTGGCCAAGGCCAATGCCGAGGGCGGCAGCCCGCGCGCCGAGGCGCTGGCCTATACCGCCGGGGTGGTGCTGGTCTGCCTGGCGCTGGGCGGCACGTTGCTGGCGCTGCGGGCGGGCGGCGCGACGCTGGGCTGGGCCTTCCAGCTGCAGGATCCGCGCGTCATCCTGGTGCTGCTGCTCCTCGTCACCGGCATCGGCTTCAACCTGGCCGGGCTGTTCGAGCTTTCCGCCCCGGGCTTCGTCAATCGCGCGGCTTCCAGGGGAACCGGCGGCGCCTTCATGACCGGCGCGCTCGCCGCCTTTGTCGCGACGCCGTGCACCGGCCCGTTCATGGGCGCGGCGCTGGGCGCGGCGCTGGTGCTGCCCTGGCCGGCGGCGCTGGCGGTGTTCGCCGGGCTCGGGCTCGGCATCGCGCTGCCCTTCCTGCTGCTCGGCTTCGTGCCCGCCTTCCGCCGGCTGCTGCCCAGGCCCGGCGCCTGGATGGAGACGCTGCGCCGCATCCTTTCGGTGCCGATGTTCCTCACCGCGCTCGCGCTTGCCTGGGTGCTGGGGCGGCAGGCCGGGGTTGCCGGCATGACGATCGGCCTTGCCGCCGCGCTGCTCGCGGTGCTGGGCCTGTGGTGGACGGGCCTGCGCCAGCGCCGGGGCAGGGCGCTCGCCTGGCTGCCGGCGGCGGCGCTGCTCGTCCTTGCCCTTGGCGCGATCGCCCTGGTCAGCGCGGCGCCCACCGAGGCCAGGGCGGTGCCGGGCGCCGAGAAGTTCAGCGAGGCCCGCCTCGCCGAGCTGCGGGCGCAGGGCAGGCCGGTCTTCGCCTATTTCACTGCCGACTGGTGCCTCACCTGCAAGGTCAACGAGAAGGCGGTGATCGAGACGGATGCCGTCGCCAGGGCGCTGGCCGATCGCAAGGTGGCGGTGCTGGTGGGCGACTGGACCGATGGCGATCCCGCGCTCGGCCGCTTCATCGAACGCCACAACCGCGCGGGCGTGCCGCTCTATCTATGGTACGAGCCGGGCGAGGCCGAGCCGCGCGTCCTGCCCCAGATCCTGACCCGGGCGATGCTGATCGACCTCGCAAACGGGGATTGAGAAGGAGAGCGAAGATGATTCATCGCATGCTGGTCGGTGCCGCCATCGTGGCGGCGGGTGTCGCGGCGTCGCCGCTGATGGCCGAGCCCGAGATCGCCGCCGCCGTCCCCAATTTCCGCGCCCTGGACATGCACGGCAAGGTGGTCGACCTCTCCGCCTATCGCGGCAGGACCGTGGTGCTCGAATGGAACAACCCGGGCTGCCCCTTCGTGAAGAAGCATTATGGCAGCGGCAACATGCAGAAGACCCAGGCGGCGGCGAGCGCGCAGGGCGTGGTGTGGTTGACGATCAACTCGGGCGCGCCGGGCCTGCAGGGACACATGACCGGGCCGGAGGCGCAGAAGTTCGTCGCCGCGGAGAAGGCGCGGCCCACTGCCTATCTGCTCGATCCCAAGGGGCTGGTCGGCAAGGGCTATGGCGCCAAGACGACGCCGCACCTGTATATCATCGATGGCCAGGGCCGGCTGGCCTACAAGGGCGCGATCGACGACCGGCCGACGGCGGACGTCGCGGACATCGCCGGCGCGCGCAACCATGTGCTGGCGGCGCTGGCCGAGATGCGCGCGGGCAAGCCGGTATCGGTGCCTGAGACCCGGCCCTATGGTTGCAGCGTGAAATACGCCGGCTAGCTCCCTCTCCCCGCGAGCGGGGAGAGGGTCGGGGAGAGGAGAGTGCGGGCACCATGCCCCTCTCCCCAGAAGGGGAGAGGGAGATACTTCCCCTTGTGCAACGCAACAAAGCGTTGCAGCATGCGATCCGTCGGCATTACCGGCACATGGGAGGCGCATGGCGGCAGGCGGGGCGTTCGACGAAATCTGGGGGCATGGCGGGCCTGACAGTCCGCGCGCCGAGTTCGCCGCGCTTTCGAGATGGCTGGCCGATACCGATGCCGCCGAGCTGCAGCGCCGCCAGCAATCCGCCGAAGCCGCGTTCCGCCAGCTGGGCATCACCTTCGCCGTCTATGGCGACAGCGACGCGGCGGAGCGGATCATCCCGTTCGACATCGTGCCGCGCGTGTTCCTGGCGGGCGAATGGGCCCGGCTCTCGGAAGGGCTGGTCCAGCGGGTCGAGGCGATCAACGCCTTTCTCGAGGACATCTATGGCGAGCGCCGGATCCTGCGCGAAGGCGTGATCCCGCCCGAGCTGATCTATCTCAACGAGCAGTTCCGCGCCGAGGTCGACGGCATCCGCCCGCCGCACGGCGTGTGGGCGCATATCTGCGGCATCGACCTGGTGCGCACCGGCCCGGACCAGTTCTATGTGCTGGAGGACAATGCCCGCACGCCCTCTGGCGTGTCGTACATGCTCGAGAATCGCGAGGCGATGATCCGGCTCTGCCCCGAGCTGTTCCGCGATTTCCGCGTGGCGCCGGTGGACAGCTATCCGGACATGCTGCTCGAAACCATGCGATCGGTAGCGCCCGGCACCAATCCCAAGCCGGTCTGCGTCGTGCTCACGCCCGGTCATTTCAACTCGGCCTATTACGAGCATTCGTTCCTGGCGGACTCGATGGGCGTCGAGCTGGTCGAGGCGGCGGACCTGGTGGTGGACGACGACATCGTCTGGATGCAGACGATCGCCGGGCGCGTGAAGGTCGACGTCATCTATCGCCGCATCGACGACGATTTCCTCGATCCGCTGGTCTTCCGTCCGGATTCGATGCTCGGCGTGCCCGGCATCCTGGCGGCGTATCGCGCGGGCAATGTCGCGATCCTCAACGCGCCGGGCAACGGCATCGCCGACGACAAGGCGATCTACAGCTACATGCCCGAGATCGTGCGCTTCTATTCGGGCGGCGAAGCGAGGCTGCCCAATGTCGAGACCTGGCGCTGCCGCGAGCCCGAGGCGCTGAAATATGTGCTCGCCAACCTGCCGGAGCTGGTCGTCAAGCTGGTCGACGGGTCGGGCGGCTATGGCATGCTGGTCGGCCCCACCGCGACCCGGGCCGAGATCGAGGCGTTCCGCGCCGCGCTGATCGCCGAGCCGCATCGCTACATCGCCCAGCCGACGCTGGCGCTGTCCACCGTGCCGACGCTGGCGGATCGGGGCCTGGCCCCCCGCCATGTCGATTTCCGCCCCTTCGTGCTGACCGGCCGCGACGGCGTGCGGGTGGCGCCGGGCGGGCTGACGCGCGTGGCGCTGCGCAAGGGCTCGCTGGTGGTGAACTCCAGCCAGGGCGGCGGCACCAAGGACAGCTTCGTACTGCTGGACGACGGGGCATGAGGGGCATGATCCCAGGCCCTTCCCGTGCCTGCATCGCGAGGGAGGCATGCACATGCTGATGCTCTCCCGCACCGCCGCCGCGCTCTACTGGCTTGGCCGCTATCTCGAGCGGGCGGACTTCATCGCCCGGCTGGTCGAGGCGACCGTCCGCCTCGACGCCCTCTCCGCCCGTCCCGCCGGCGAGGCGGCGTGGCAGAGCGCGCTCGCCGTCACCTATACCGACCAGGCCTTTGCCGCGACCGGGCAGGAGCCGACCCAGGCCCATGTCGCGCGATTCCTCGCGCTCGACGACGGCCATCCCGGCTCGATCGTCCGCTGCCTGGAGATGGCGCGCAACAATGCCCGGGCCGTGCGCACCGCGCTGACCCGCGAGGCCTGGACGGCGATCAACCGCGCCTGGCTGCTCTTCCAGAATCGCCAGACCATCGGCGGCGCCACCGCGACGCTCAACCTGCTCGAGCAGGTGAAGGGCGAGACGCGCGGCTTCGAAGGCGCGATCCACCGGATGATGCGCAACGAGGCGACCCTGCTCATCCAGCTCGGCGCCGCGATCGAGCGGGCGGACAACACCGCGCGGCTGGTCGACGTCAAATACCACCTGCTGCTTCCCGAGGGCGAGCGGGTGGGCGGCGTGGTCGATCGTGATCAGTGGAACACGATCCTCCAGACCGTCTCGGCGGTGAACGCCTATCGCTGGCTCTACAATGACGGGCTTCAGCCGGCCAATGTGATCGACCTGCTGATCAGCCGTGCCGAGCTGCCGCGCAGCCTCGCGGCCTGTGTCGAGGAAGTGGTCGCGCTGCTCAACGCGCTCGCCAAGCGCACCGGCCTCCAGGGCGAGGCGGATCGCATGGCCCGCACCCGCCTGGCCCGGATGCAGAAGACCAGGACGCATGACGTGATCGTCTCCGGCCTGCACGAGCATCTGGGGGCGTTCGTCCGCGAGAATGCGATGCTCGACGGGGCGATCGCCCGGCAGTTCAGGTTCATCTAGGGGGCGGCATGCGGATCGCGATCGAGCACCGGACCCAGTATCGGTTCAGCGAGCCGCAGGCGCGCATCGTCCAGATGCTGCGGCTCACGCCCTGCGACACGCAGGACCAGACGGTGGTGAGCTGGCTGGTCGGCGTGGATTGCGACGCGCGCCTGCGCGACGCGGGCGACGGCTTCGGCAATTCGGTGACGATGCTCTATGCCGAGGGGCCGATCGAGGCGCTCGACATCACCGTCACCGGCGAGGTGCTGACCAGCGAGGCCAGCGGCATCGTGCGCGGCAGCCTGGAGCCGCTGCCGCCGCTCTTCTATCTGCGCGCCACTCCGCGCACCAGGGCGAGCGACGCGCTGTTCGCCTTCGCCGCGGAGAGTATCGGAGCCGGCGACGACCGGCTGGAGCAGCTCCACGCGCTCAATGCGGCGCTGCGCCAGCGCTTCCCCTGCGTGCCCGACTTGCCCGATGCCGGCTGCACGGCGTCAAAGGCGTTCGAGGCAGGGCGGAAAGTCAGCTCGCGCGACGTCGCCCAGATGTTCATCGCCGCGGCGCGCAGCCTGTCGGTGCCGGCGCGCTATGTCTCCGGATATCGCGCCGAGGATGCTGCCCGCTCGGCCCCGCATGCCTGGTGCGAGGCGCATGTCGAGGGCCTGGGCTGGGTGGGCTTCGATCCCTCGACCGGGCTCAGTCCCGACGAAAGCTATGTCCGCGTCGCGATCGGGCTCGACGCGAGCGCCGCCGCGGCGACGGGCGGAATGCGGATCGGACAGGGGCAGGAGCAGCTGGCCGTGGACCTGCACGTCGATCAGCTGGGGGGCGAGGCGTAGTTCCTCCCGAGGAGCTGCGCTCCGAGAGGAATAGGATCAGGCAAATGCCGGCGCGTTCGCCCGTGCCGGCATCGCGACGTGCAGGTCCTCGTCCTCCAGCACCGTCCAGCCATTGGGGCCGAGCACTTCGATCGGGCGATAGCGCGTCTTGTAGGCCATCCGCTCGCTGCCCTTCACCCAATAGCCGAGATAGACATAGGGCAGGCCCGCCGCCTGGCTGCGCAGGATGTGCTCCATGATGATGAAGTTGCCCAAGCCCGGGCGGCTGTCGTCGTCGGCGAGGAAGAAGCTGTAGATCATCGACAGGCCGTCGGCCTGCTGATCGGTGATGCAGGCGCCGACCAGCCGGCCGCGCGCGCCGTCCACCGAAGGCTCGCGATATTCGATCACATAGGAGCTGACCGGCGACTGCTCGACCATGTCGGCATAGTCGTTCTCGTCCATCGCCGCCATGCCGCCGCCCGGATGGCGCGCCTTCAGATAGCGGTGGAGCAGCGTGAACTGCTCCTCGGTCGCCCAGGGCTTGCAGGCGGTGATCTCGAGGTCGGAATGGCGCTTGAGCAGCTTGCGCTGGCTGGCATTGGGCCGGAACGCATCGGCGACGACGCGGACGGAGACACAGGCGGTGCAGCCCGCGCAGCTGGGCCGATAGGCGACCGACTGGCTGCGGCGAAAGCCGATGCGGCCCAGCGCGTCGTTCAGCTCGCCCGCGTGCAGGCCCGAAAGCTCGGTGAAGATCTTCCGCTCCTGCCGTCCCGGCAGATAGGGGCAGGGGGAAGGGCTGGTGACGAAGAACCGTGGAAAACGGGAAAGTGCAGTCACCCCTGATGCCCCTATCTTCTGGCCGATACGATGACCCGACAAGGCTGAATATGCGGTGCTTCGCGAAGGATGAAAAGCGGCTTTACCATGAAAGAGGGTTAACGATTCACCAGTTTCGCGGAGAGCGTGGGCGTTAACCATCGGGCCGCGTAAACCGCTGCCTGAAAAGGGGAATTTATCCTGTGCGCGCATCATACCGGCTGCGGTGAATCGTGTGAATCCAGCGACGACTCAATTCGTCGCGCGTGTGATTCGTTTCGTCCGGTTGGCGCGGAACACAAGGAGTCCGGCGGAGTCGCGAGTGGCGCTCCCCTCCTTGGAAGGGAGGGGCTGGGGGCGGGTAGATGACCGCGTTACGGTGCGGCCGGTACTCGGCCAGCAGTATCGCCCGGACCCCACCTATCCCCGACCCCTCCCTTCCAGAGAGGGGAGCCGCGCTTGCAATACAGGATCTCGTCCGCGCCCCGCGGGGAACCCCAGGTCGCCCGGATGCCCCGCGCCCGGCCTATGCCAGTTCGACCAGCTGCACTTCGTACTGCGCGCGCCGCAGCGCGGTCATCAGCCGGTCGAGATGGTCGCGGTCGCGGGTCTCGCACTCCACGTCGAGGCTCAGGCCCTTGGCGGGCAGGTTGGTGAAGATGCGCTGGTGCGACAGCTCGAGGATGTTGACCGAGAGCTGTTCGAAGATCTGCGCCACCTTGTAGAGCGCGCCCGGCCGGTCCTGCAGGCGGATGCGCAGCCGCGCCATCCGGCCCGAGCGGGCCAGGTCGCGCAGCAGCACATAGGCGAGCAGCCGCGGATCGATGTTGCCGCCGCACAGCACGATGCCCACGGTCTTGCCCTTGAAGCGCTGCGGCTCGGCGAGCAGCGCGGCGAGGCCGGCGGCGCCGGCGCCCTCGACCACGGTCTTCTCGATCTGGAGCAGCAGGCTCACCGATTCCTCGAGCCGGCGCTCGCTCACCAGCACGATGTCGTCGACCAGCGCCTCGACCAGCTTGGCGGTGATGCCGCCCGGCTGCTTCACTGCGATGCCCTCGGCCAGCGTGTCGCCGGCGCAGGGCATGTCGGTGTGGTGGATGCGATTGTACATCGAGGGGTAGAGCTCGGCCTGCACGCCGACCACCTCGATGTCGCGCCCTTCCGACTTGGCCACCGTGGCGCAGCCCGAGATCAGGCCGCCGCCGCCGATCGGGATGATCAGCGTGTCGATCTCCGGCACGTCCTCGACCATTTCCAGCGCGACGGTGCCCTGGCCCGCGATGATGCGCGGATCGTCGAAGGGATGGACGAAGGTGAAGCCGTGCTCGGCTTCGAGCTGGCGGGAATGGGCATAGGCGGCGTCGAACGTCTCGCCTTCCAGGATCACGTTGGCGCCGTGATGCTCGGTCTGCGTCACCTTCACGATCGGGGTATTCTTCGGCATCACGATCGTGCTCGGGATGCCGAGCCGGGTGGCGTGATAGGCGAGGCCCTGGGCATGGTTGCCGGCCGATGCGGCGATCACGCCCTTGGCGCGCGCGGCCTCGTCGAGCTGGAGCAGCGTGTTGAGCGCGCCGCGCTCCTTGTAGGCGGCGGTGAACTGCAGGTTCTCGAACTTGAGATAGACGGTCGCGCCGGTCAGGTCGGACAGGGTCTTGCTCACCAGCGTCGGCGTCCGCACGATCTGGCCCATGATGCGCGCCTGCGCTGCACGGACGTCGTCGATCGATACGGAGAGCGGCTGGGTCGCCGGGACTGTCTTGCTGGCCATGATTCCGCTCGCCTAGACCATCTGGCGGCGGGGGGAAACCACGCTTCTGCAATGAAGGCCATGTTCGGCGGGCATGAAGGCGCCGTATCTGGCGCGCGGGGAGAACAGGCCCTATGCCCTGGCCCCATGCTGAAGCGCCTCCTGCGGCTGTTCGCCGCGCTCGCCCTCGTCCTCGCCCCTGCCGCCGCCATGGCGGACGGGCTGATCGACAACGTCAACGGCATGACGCTGGACGAGAAGGGCGATGTGGTCCGCTTCAACGGCATAATGTTCAACCGCGACGGGCAGATCACCGCGCTGCTCACCCGCGAGCACAAGCGGCCCAAGAAGCTGGAGTGGAAGCTCGACATGGGCGGCAAGACGCTGCTGCCGGGCATGATCGACGGGCACGGCCATGTGATGGGGCTGGGCGCGCAGCTGCTGCTGCTCGATCTCTCCGCGACCACCTCGCTCGACGAGGCGCTGGCGAAGATCAAGGCCTATGCCGACGCCAATCCGACCAAGTGGATCATCGGCCGCGGCTGGAACCAGGAGACCTGGAAGCTCGGCCGCTTCCCCACCGCGGCGGAACTGGACCGGGCGGTGTCGGACCGGCCGGCCTGGCTGCAGCGGGTCGACGGCCATGCCGCCTGGGCGAACAGCCGCGCGATCCAGCTGGCGGGCGTCACCGCCGCGACCAAGGATCCGAATGGCGGCCGCATCGAGCGGGACGCCAAGGGCGCGCCCGCGGGCGTGTTCGTCGACGGCGCCACGGCCCTTGTCGACAAGTTCGTGCCCCGGCAGACCCCGCGCGAGCGCAATGCCGCCTTCCTCGCGGCGCAGGACCGGCTGCTGTCGCTCGGCATCACCGCCACCGCCGACATGGGCACCAGCGTGGACGACTGGCTCACCTATCGCCGCATGGCGGACCTGGGCCAGTTGCGGATCCGCATCATGAGCTATGCCAGCGGCGTCGAGACCGCGCTGGCGGTGGCGGGGCAGGGGCCGACGCCCTGGCTCTATGGCGACAAGCTGCGCATGGGCGGGATCAAGCTCTATGCGGACGGCGCGCTCGGCAGCCGCGGCGCGTGGCTCAAGGCGGCGTACAGCGACGCGCCGGGCGAGAAGGGGCTGGGCTTCCTCACCGACGACCAGCTCCTCAACATGATGACGCGCGGCGCGATGGACGGCTTCCAGATCGCGGTCCATGCGATCGGCGACCGCGCCAACCAGCAGGTGCTCGACGCGGTGGAGGTGCTGTCCGACACCTATAAGGACGATCGCCGCTGGCGGATCGAGCATGCCCAGATCGTCGATCCCCGGGATCTGCCGCGCTTCGCCAAGCTGGGCGTGATCGCCTCGATGCAGCCGGTCCACCAGACCAGCGACATGAAGATGGCCGAGGCGCGGCTCGGGCCCGACCGGCTGGCCGGCGCCTATGCCTGGAAGACGATGCTCAGGGACGGCACCCGTATCGCCTTCGGCTCGGACTATCCGGTCGAGAGCCCCGATCCCTGGGCCGGCTGGGCCGTGGCCTTCACGCGCACCGACGCCGATGGCCAGCCCTTTGGCGGCTGGCGGATCGAGGAGGCGGTGACGCGCGAGCAGGGCTGGGCGGGCTTCACCACCGGCGCGGCCTGGGCGGGCTTTGCCGAGAAGCAGATCGGCCGCCTCGCGCCGGGCATGCGCGCCGATTTCATCATCGTCGACCGCGATCCGCTGCTCGCCTCGCCGGCCGAGCTGCGCGGCACCCAGGTGCTTGAGACCTGGGTCGGCGGCGCGCGGGTATTCGTGAAGAAATAGGCGGCGCGGATGCGGGTTGCGACCGGACGGCGGGGCGCGCCTTGCTGACCCCGTTCGCGGCCTGTCGGCTGCTCGAAGGCGCGGAGGGGCGGCTGCGCACCATCCCGTTGCCGATAGCGGGGGAACGGAACGAAGATGCTCGAGCGGCTTGATCGACTGCTGCGCCTGCGCCAGCTTTCCGGCACCAATTGGCGGGAGCGTGCCGTCGCCGCGCTGGGAGCGGCGCTCGCCATTGGCGCCGCCGGGGCGATCAGCGCGCTGATCGTGGGCAGCCATGCGGCGCTGCTGCTCGCGGCGCCGATCGGGGCCTCGGCGGTGATCCTGTTCGCGGTGCCGTCGAGCCCGCTCGGCCAGCCCTGGCCGGTGATCGTCGGCACGATCCTGTCGATCGCCTGCGGCATTCTCGCCACGCAGCTGCTCGGCCATGGTCCGCTCGCCGCCGGCATGGCGGTGGGGGCGTCGATCCTGCTCATGTCGGCCACGCGCTCGCTGCATCCGCCCGGTGGCGGCTGCGCGCTCCTGGCCGTGCTCGGCGGGCCCGAGCTGCTTGCCAAGGGCTATTGGCTCGCGCTGGTGCCAGGCGGACTCAATGCCGCGCTGCTGGTGGTCGCCGGCCTGGTCTTCCACCGCTTCTCGGGCCACAGCTATCCGCACCGCGCGGTGCCGGCGCCGGCCGATCCGCGCATTCTGCCCGAGGATATCGATGCCGCGCTCGAGGCGGCGCAGGAAAGCTTCGACGTCAGCCGCGCGGATCTTGTCGGGTTGTTCGAGGCGGCGGAACGCCATGCCGTCGCGCGGCGCCGGCGGGCATAAGCGAAAGGCCGCGATCCTCGTCGGACCGCGGCCTCGCCAACCCCCCTGGAAACCCGTTGCGTCAGGCGACGGCCGAAACCGGCTCCTCGATGCCGTCGGGCTCGCGCAGCACATAGCCGCGGCCCCAGACGGTCTCGATGTAATTCTCGCCGTCGCATGCCATGCTGAGCTTCTTGCGCAGCTTGCAGATGAACACGTCGATGATCTTGAGCTCGGGCTCGTCCATGCCGCCATAAAGGTGGTTCAGGAACATTTCCTTGGTGAGCGTCGTGCCCTTGCGGAGCGAGAGCAGCTCCAGCATCGCATATTCCTTGCCCGTCAGGTGCACGCGGGCGCTGTCGACCTCGACCGTCTTCGCATCGAGGTTCACCGCCAGCTTGCCGGTGCGGATGACCGACTGGCTGTGTCCCTTGGAGCGGCGGACGACGGCATGGATGCGCGCCACCAGCTCTTCGCGGTGGAAGGGCTTGGTCACATAATCGTCGGCGCCGAAGCCGAACGAACGGACCTTGGAATCCATCTCGTTGATGCCGGACAGGATCAGCACCGGCGTCTGCACGCGGGCGACCCGGACCTTCTTGAGGACATCGTACCCATGCATGTCGGGCAGGTTCAGGTCGAGCAGGATGATGTCGTAGTCATAGAGCTTGGCCAGATCCAAGCCCTCCTCGCCGAGGTCCGTCGTATAGACGTTGAACCCCTCGGCCGTGAGCATCAGCTCGATCGCCTTGGCAGTGCTCGGCTCGTCTTCGATCAACAGCACGCGCATCGTCAAAGTCCCCTTGCCCGCAGGCTGCCTTGCCCCAATGAAAGGCATGCCCTGAGCGATTCATTAACCTAAGCGTGTCTGAAGGCAAAAGGTTAATTTCTCCCTAACCGGCCTGAATCCACGAGTCGTGGGGAATCTACCTAGGGAGGGACTCGTTCTCGTTACGGAGTCGAGTCCTTTCGACGCGAATCTCGCCGCAAGTCCGCTTCAGCTGCTCGGACAGGAACGCGATCATCGTCTCGACACGCGCGGGGCGGAGCGTTCCGGGCGGGGTGAGCAGGTGGAGCCCGGACGCGCTGGCCGACCATTCGTCGAGCACGGCTTCCAGCCTTCCCTTGGCCAGATCGTCTCCCACCATGAATTCGGGAAGCCGGGCCACGCCCAGCCCGGCGCGCAGCGCGGGCAGCATGGCGTCGCCATTGTCGGTGCGCATGGGCCCTTCGACCCGCACCGCGGCTTCCTCGCCACCCGCCTTGCGGAAGCGCCACACATCGGGATTGGCGGTGTTGGTGTAGACGAAGCAGGAATGGCGTGCGAGGTCGGCGGGGTGCTGGGGCCGCCCCACCCGATCGAAATAGGCGGGCGACCCGACGATATGGGCAACCATCGGCCCGAGGCGGCGGGCGCGCAGCGAGCTGTCCGGAAGCTCGGCGATGCGCAGCGCGATGTCGATCCCTTCCCCGACGATGTCGACAAAGGCGTCGGAAAGCCGGAGCTCCACCTTGATCCCGGGATAGAGCTTCATGAAGTCGGCGAGCACGGGCGCCACCGCCTGGATGCCGAAGGTGAGCGGTGCCGCGACCCGGACCAGGCCGGCGGGCGCGCTGGCGGATTCGAAGGCGGCTTCCTCCGCCGCCTCGCCTTCGCTCAGGATGCGCTGGGCGTGTTCGGCAAGGCTGCGGCCGCTGTCGGTGAGCGTCAGCCGGCGCGAGGTGCGGTGGAAGAGCGTGGTGCCGAGCCGCGCCTCCAGGCGCGTGATCGCCTTGGAAACGGTTGCCTTGGACACTGCCAGCGCGTCCGCCGCGCCCGAGAAGGAGCGGTGTTCCACCACCGCGGCGAAAACGGCCCAGGCCTCGAAATCCGGTAGCTTCATGCGTTGTTTCTCTTGCTGGCGCTCACGGGCGCCGGGTGTCGACGGCGATCCAGTTCAATTCCCAGCTCTTGCCGCCATCGGTTGAAAATGCCTGTTCGAACCGCGCCGCGTTCGGCGTGATGTCCGAGATCACGAAGCGCACCAGGATGGCGCGCCCTTCCCAGCTGTCCTGCACATAGAATTCGCCGCAGCCCTTGTGGAACGCGCCGATCGGCGCCGGCGTGAGCACGCCTCCGCCGGCGCTGGCGAAGTTCAGCGACCATTGGCGGGCGTGCGGATTGTAGAGGCGCAGCGAGGCGCCCTCGATCCGGCCCGCCGGCCCCTCGACCTTGAGCTCCACCAGATTGGCCCGCCCGCCCATCACCGGGCGCACTTCGCTGGTGCCGCGATATTCGACCCAGGTCGTCGAGCCCGAGAGCGGGCTCTTCAGGCGCTTGAGGTGCGTCGTCCAGGATCCGATCTCCCAATCGAAATCCTTCTGCCCGTCCCCATCCGGCGTCGTCGCGGCCGGGCAGATCGTCGGCACCGGGGCCCGCTGCGCCAGCGCGGTGGCGGGCAGGACGAGCAGGATGGCTGGGGCGAGGAGTCGACGAAGCACATGCGGCATGACGGCTGCTTTCGGCGGTGGGCCGGCCCAGTCTAGCAGCTTTCGCCCCGAACGGAAGTCTTGGGAAACGATCGGTTTCCAACGTTTCCATTTACCGTGCGATCCTGCCGCCTATCTTCCTGTTCAACACAGGAGGTTCACACCCCATGATCGACAAGAGACCCTTTGAGACGCTTGGCCATGCCGACCATGGCTGGCTCAATGCGCGGCATCATTTCAGCTTCGCCGACTATTATGACCCGAGCCGCATGAGCTGGGGCGCGCTGCGCGTCTGGAACGACGACGAGATCGCCGCGGGTGCCGGCTTCCCGCCGCATCCGCACCAGGACATGGAGATCATCACCTATGTCCGCCGGGGCGCGATCACGCACCAGGACTCGATGGGCAACAAGGGCCGCACCGGCGCGGGCGACGTCCAGGTGATGAGCGCGGGCACCGGCGTGCGCCATGCCGAATATAATCTCGAGCCGGAGACGACGACGCTCTTCCAGATCTGGATCATGCCGCGCGAGCGGGGCGGCCAGCCGAGCTGGGGCGCCAAGCCTTTCCCCAAGGGCGATCGCTCGGGCCGGTTCGTCACCCTGGCGAGCGGCTTTGCCGAGGATGCCGACGCGTTGCCGATCCGGGCCGATGCCCGGGTGCTCGGCGCCACGCTGAAGGCCGGCGAGAGCGTAACCCACGAAGTGGGCGCCGGCCGCCACGCCTATCTGGTGCCCGCGGTCGGCCGGATCGAGATCGACGGCGAGCCGGTCAATGCCCGGGACGGCGCCGCGCTCGCCAGCGGCAAGGCCTACACCATCACTGCGATCGAGGACGCCGAGATCGTCCTGGTCGACAGCGAGTAACCGACTTCCCCCCTCCCGCTCGCGGGAGGGGCTGGGGGAGGGCGTGCGGCCTTCCCGCCACGATCACCCCTCTCCCAATCCCTTCCGCCAGCGGGAGGGGAACTCGAAGGAAACCGTCATGTCCAAGATCCTGGTCCTCTATTATTCGTCCTATGGCCACCTCGCGAAGATGGCCGACGCCGTTGCCGAAGGCGCGCGCAGCGCCGGTGCCGAAGTGGATGTCCGCCGCGTGCCCGAGACCGCGCCGTTCGAAGTGGCGCAGGCCGCCGGCTTCGTCGCCGACCACAGCCATGCGGTGCTCGAGGACGTCAACGAGCTCGCCAGCTATGACGGTATCATCGTCGGCGCGCCGACCCGGTTCGGCCGCATGGCCAGCCAGATGGCTTCTTTCTGGGATCGCGCCGGCGGCGTCTGGTTCCAGGGCCAGCTGAACGGCAAGGTCGGCGGCGCCTTCACCTCGACCGCCACCCAGCATGGCGGCCAGGAGACGACGCTCTTCTCGATCATCACTAACCTGCTGCACTTCGGCCTGACCGTCGTCGGCCTGGACTATGGCTTCCAGGGCCAGTCCGGCGTCGGCGAAGTGAAGGGCGGCTCGCCCTATGGCGCGACCACCATCGCGGACGGCGACGGCAGCCGCCAGCCGAGCGAAGTGGAGCTGGACGGCGCCCGCTATCAGGGCCGGCGCATCGCCGAGGTGGCCAACAAGCTCGCGGCTTCCCCCCGCGAAGTCGAGACCGCGTAATCTCCCCCTCCTGGCGCGGTCTCCAGGGACGGCGGCCGGACTTCGTGTCCGGCCGCCGTTTTCATTTGCGCGGGCGGAATGGCGGGAGGCGCCGGGAAGTTCGTCCGCGCGGCGGCGAAGCGGGCACGGGCCGCGGGCGCACCCACCCAGCGCCAATGCCAGGGCTCCCAGCCCACGCCCTGCCTGTTGCCCGCCGGGAAGGAGAGCTCGAAGCCGAACGCCGCCGCGCGGCGCATCAGCCATTGCCCGCCCGGGGTCAGCGCGAAGCATTGCTCGGCCGCGCGGCAATCCGCGCCGCGCTGAACGAAGTCGATCGCATAGCCGGTGGCATGCTCGCTATAGCCCGGCGGCGCCACGAAACGGGCGCGAAGGGCCGCCTTGCCGTCGCAATCGCGCAGCCCCGCGCAGAACAGCTGGCGCTGATGGGCGATCGAGCGGAAGCAGGACAGGGCGCCGAGCGCGATACCCTCCGCCCGCGCCGCCGCGAGCAGCCGCTCGACATCGGGCACCGCCGCGCGTGCCATGACGCAGCCCGCCAGGCCCGGCACCGGCTGCAGGTCCGCCGGTGCCGCCTCGCCATAGGGGAGATGGTTGAACAGGCGCGCGACGGGCGCGGGCGGGGGCGCGGCATCGTCGCCGGCATGCGCCGTCAGCGGCAGGAGCGAGAGCAGGATCAAGGCCGAAGGACGCATACGCAACCTCGCGACGCTGAAAAAAGGCGTCACCCGTTCAAACGCGGTTCAAGCGGAAAGGCTCACGCAACTTTGCACATTGCTGTGTCGTTGCGCAGTTGTGTCCACAGGGCCAAAAACGGGCCCGCCGTTGCAGCAGAGGGAGAAATCATCATGTTCCTGCGAGTTTCCTGTCTTGCCTTGTCCGCGGTGCTGTTGAGCACCACCGCTTCGGCGGCGCCGGCGCCCGATTACGCCGCGCCCGCCGCCATGCAGCGAGTGGACGGCAACAATGTCGGCCGCGTCCGCCACAGCGGCGGCGGCGCCTTTGTCGAGACCCGTCCGGGCCGCTGGGTCGAGTTCGCCGACGACGGCACGCTCATCCACCGCTTCGACGAGACCAATCGCAGCCGCGACGCCGTCAACCTCTATGATCCGTCGCGCGGCGCCCGCGTGCGCCTCGACCTGCGCCGCGGCGACATCTCGGGCGTGCCGCGCTCGGGCCCGCCGCGCTTCCTCTACCGCATCACCGACGTCGACCCGCGCCGCAACAACGGCTGGGGCGACAATGGCGGCTGGGGCGAGGGCGGCTGGGGCCGTCCGGGCGGTGGCCGCCCGGGTGGCGGCGGCTGGGATCGTCCCGGCGGCGGCCGCCCCGGCGACGGCGGCTGGGATCGCCCCGGTGGCGGTCGCCCCGGTGGCGGTCGCCCCGGTGACGGCGGCGGCTGGGGCACCGGCGGCGTGATCCGCGACATCGAGGTCGGCCCGCTCTGGAACCAGTCCGATGCCGATCGCAAGTGCCGCGACACCGCGCGCGACATGCGCGGCGAATGGACCGGCAACTGGCACACCACCGTGCAGGGCCGCCAGTCGGTCTGCTCGATCCGCTTCCAGCGCTGATCCGAACCCACCACCGCTGGCGCTTCGGCGCCGGCGGTGGCATGGGCAGGCGATGTTCAAGGATCGCGTGCTCTTCATCGACGGCGAGGCATTGGTGATCGACAAGCCCGCGGGCCTGCCGGTCGATCGTCCGCGGGACCGCGCGGAAAGCCTCGAGGACCTGCTCGACCAGCTCACTTTCGGTTTCCAGCGCTTGCCGGTGCCCGTCCACCGGCTCGACCGCGACACCAGCGGCTGCCTGCTGCTCGCCCGCAACCCCAAGGCGCTGAAACGCTTCGCCCAGGCCTTCGAGGCCGGGGCCGTGGCCAAGCGATATCTGGCGATCCTCGACGGCGAACCCGCGCAGGACAGCGGCACGATCGACTTGCCGCTCGCCAAGGTCTCGACGCGCGAGCAAGGCTGGCGGATGGTCGGCGATCCCCGGGGCAAGCCCTCGATCACGCGCTACAAGGTGATGGAGCGCAAGGGCGGCAGGAGCCTGGTCGCCTTCTATCCCGAGACCGGCCGCACCCATCAGATCCGTGTGCATGCGGCCGAAGGGCTGGGCGCGCCGGTGATGGGCGATCCGGTCTATGGCCGGGGCGGGCCGGCGATGATGCTGCACGCCATCGAGCTGACCCTGCCGCGCGAGGGCAAGGACGATATCCACGCCACCGCCCCGCTGCCGGTGCGCTTCCACAATGCGGGTTTCGGGGCCGGCTTCGGCCATGGCTGAGATACCCGACGAGGCGATCGTCGAGGAGAAGTTCCTCGCCTCGACCGGGCCGGGCGGGCAGAACGTCAACAAGGTCGCCACCGCCGTCCAGCTGCGGATCGACGTGTTCAAGCTGGGCCTGGCGCCTTATGCCTATCAGAAGCTCAAGACGCTGGCCGGCACCAAGCTGACCGCGGGCGGCGAGCTGGTGATCACGGCCCGCAAGTTCCGCACCCAGGAAGCCAATCGCGCCGATGCCCGCGAGCGCGTCGCCGAGCTGATCGCCAAGGCGTATGAACGCGATGCCAGGCGGATCAAGACCAAGCCGAGCAAGGCAGCCAAGGCGCGGCGCGTGGACGAGAAGAAAGGGCGCAGCGCCGTGAAGGCGGGCCGGGGCAAGGTGCGGCTCGACTAGGCGGGGAAGCCTTACTCACTCTACTCGTCATCCCCGCCCGCGCGGGGATGACGGCGCTTCTCGAAGGCATCGCGACCCTGGCATTCCCGTTCCAGCCATCCGCGCGGGCTCGTGCCGGTCCAGCGCTTGAACGCGCGGGAGAAGGCGCTGGGATCGGAGAAGCCGACCAGATAGGCGGTTTCGTTCACCGAGGTTCGCCCGCCGCTCAGATAGTTGAGCGCCATGCGGTGGCGGAGCGCGTCGAGCACCGCTTCGAAGCCGCTGTCCTCGTCCTTCAGCCGGCGCTGGAGCGAGCGCCGGCTCAGCCCGAGCTTGCGGGCAACGGCCTCCATCGTGGCGTCGCCGCGGTGGAGCATCGGCATCAGCGCGCCTTCCACCCGGCCGCGCATCGACTTGGCGCTCTCCAGCGCGCGCATCAGCCGGTCGGCGCGCTCGCTGAGCACGCCAAAGGCATAGCGGCTGGGATTGTGCAGCGCGATGCCGAGCCAGGACGGATCGATCCGGATCGCATTGCGATCGCTGGCGAAAGTGACCGGCACGCCGAGCACTGCTTCATATTCGGCGGCATGGGCCGGGGCGGCATGAGTGACGTGCACGGCCAGCGCGAAGGGCGCATCGGGAAAATGGCGCCGCGTCTCGCCGATGAAGCGCGCCCAGCTGGCCTCGGTCATCTCGGGAAAGGCATTGGGATCGGCGCGCGTGTCGGTCAGCCAGGTGCCGCCGTCGCGCTGCTCGATCCGGAAGCGCGGGCCGGTCATCGCCAGATCGACCTCGGCGACGAGCCGGCCATAGCGATTCAGCTCGGCCAGCGCCTCGCCCATGGTCGGCGCGGCATAGCAGATGAGGCCGACGACCGAGAATTCGCGAAAGTCGTTGCCCGCGCCCAGGTGCAGCGCCAGCGCGGGCGTGCGGCAAAGCTCCTTCGCGGCGCGCATCAGCGCCTGATAACGGGCGAAGGGCACGCGGATGTCGGGATCGGCGAGGCCGGCGGGATCGATCCCCGATCGCCGCGCCAGCTCGGCCGCATCGGCGCCGCGCGCCACGGCGAAGCGCCATAGATAACCGGCATAGCCCGCCGAGACGGTGGGCGCGGCCTGGCGCGCAAAGTCATGCTTTCCGGTCGGCGCGGTCATGTCCGGGGCCAGTCTCGCCGGGTTATCGACCGCTTGGCAAGTCCGGGAGGGAAGATGACCGAGAAGACCGTCGCCATGTGGAGCGTGAAGGCGCTGAGGGGCTCCGTCCTCTTCTGGTTCGCCGTCGCGACGACCGGCCAGCTCGCCTTCGTCCTCTATATCGCCGGCTTTTATGGCCGTGCCGCCGTGCAGGGCGATTTCGCGCGGTGGAACCAGGTGCTGGTCGGCGGCTATGTCCCGGGCGGGCTGGCCGGCAACCTGGTGCTGGCGATGCACCTGCTGCTCGCCGCGGTGATCACGCTGGGCGGCCCGCTCCAGCTCGTGCCCGCGATCCGCCGCCGCTGGCCGCGCTTCCACCGGTGGAACGGCCGCACCTACATGCTCACCGCGCTGCTGATCAGCCTGGGCGGCCTCTACATGGTGTGGACCCGGGGCACGGCGGGCGGGCCGTTGCTGCGGATCGGAATCAGCCTGAACGGGCTGCTGATCCTCGGCGCGGGGGCAGTCGCCTGGCGACTCGCCCGCCGGCGCCGCTTCGCCGAGCATCGCCGCTGGGCGCTGCGCGCCTTCGTGCTGGCGAGCGGCGTGTGGTTCTTCCGCGTCGGGCTGATGTTCTGGATCCTCGCCAATCGCGGCCCGCTGGGCATCGGGGCCGATTTCGACGGCCCCTTCGTCCGCGCCTGGGCCTTTGGCTGCTATCTCGCGCCGCTGGCGATGCTCGAGATCTACCTGGCCTCCGAACGGCGCGGGCCGCTGTCGCGCTTAGCCGTCGCTGCGGGGCTCGGGCTGCTCGCGCTGGCGGCCGGGATCGGCATCTTCGGCGCGGTGATGGCGATGTGGCTGCCGCGCCTGCTCGGTTGACCCCTCCCGCCGGGGCGCGGGATCGACTACATGGGCGCCATGTACGCCTTCGACATCGACACCGCCGACAAGACCGAGCTCTATCGCGACCTGGCCGCCGCGCTCGACGCGCTTACCGCCGACGAGCCCGACGCGATCGCCAACATGGCGAACGTCGCGGCGCTGATCTGGCAATATCTGCCCGACCTGAACTGGGCGGGCTTCTATCGCAACGTGAACGGCGAGCTGGTGCTCGGGCCGTTCCAGGGCAAGGCCGCCTGCATCCGCATCCCCTTCGGCAAGGGCGTGTGCGGCGCCGCCGCGACGACGCGCGAGACGCAGCTGGTCGAGGACGTGCACGCCTTTCCCGGCCATATCGCCTGCGATGCCGCCAGCCGCTCCGAGCTGGTCGTGCCGATCGTCGTCCAGGGTGCGCTGATCGGCGTGCTCGATCTCGACAGCCCCAGCCCGGCCCGCTTCGATGCCGGCGACGCCGCCGGCTGCGAGGCGCTGATGCGCATCCTGGGTCCCCGTCTGGCCGGCTGACCCGGATCGGGACTCCGTTAAGCATAGGCAAAAGTGGCGCCGCGTACGCGCGGGGTTTAACTCTTTGGCAACCATCGGAGCAGCGCGCGCTCCGGCATGGGGCGAAGGAGTATCGATATGCGTCACCTGTTGAAGCCGGCCCTGATGGCCTCGGCGCTGCTGGCAGCGCTGCCGGCGGTTGCGCAGGTGGCCGCGCCCGGCCCCGCCTGGGGCGGCAGCGGCGGCCCGATCCCGGCGCCGGGCGGCGCCTATGGCGGGCGAGGCGTGCCGATGCCGCCGCCGCCGCGCGTTCCCGGTCCGCCGCCCGTCGTCCAGAACGGCCCGGGCGTGCCGACCGCCGGCGCGCGCGTCTGGCAGAATGGCCGCTGGATGGCGCTGCCGCCGCGCGGCCATGGCCAGGTGACCCGGCCGAACGGCAATCGCTGGGGCGGAATGATCGGCGGCCGCTGGTATGCCGGTGCCCAGGCGCCGGGCGGCTGGAACGGCTATCGCCGGCTCGGCCGCGGCAATCATCTGCCCGGCTATTGGATGGGCGGCGGCTTCCGCATTCCCGATTATCTGAGCTGGGGCCTCGCCGCGCCGCCCTATGGCTATTTCTGGGTCCGTTATTACGACGATGCCGTGCTGGTCGACGATCGCGGCGACGTGTGGGATTCGGTGAGCGGCATCGGCTGGGCCGATGCGGATTCCTGGGCCGATTCGAGCGGCAGCTATTCGAGCGCCTATAGCCGGTCCGGCACCGGCGCCGGCTATCGCGAGCCCATCCGGCCGATCGATCCGAACGACTATTATGACGGCTATCCCGGCGACTATGCGCCGCCGGCCGACGCGCCGCCGCCGCCGCCGGGCGTGCAGGTCCAGGGCTATTACGGGTCCGGCGGGGCCTATTATGGCGGGGGCAGCCACCAGTCCGGCGCTTATTATTATGGCGCGCCGATGGGCTCGACCGTGATCGTCACCATGCCGGCCGTGACCACCACGACCACGGTGACCGAGGAAGTGGTCGAGCGGACCACCTATGTCCGCGCCGCGCCGCGCCGGGTGGTGCGCAAGGCGCCGGTGCGGCGGTACAAGCCCCGGGTGCAGTGCTGCGTCTGCGGCTGCCGGTGATTTCCCGCCGCGCCGCGTGGCGAATGCGCGGCGATCCCATATTGCAGCCGCAGGAATAAGCTCCCCTTCCTTCCCGGGAGGGGAGTGACGGGCTTCACCGCCGCCCGAACGTCACCAGGCTCTCGGCCCCGTCCGCGCCGAGCGCCGACACACCGACGAAATTGTCGTCGACCACCACGCCCTTCAGGCTGGCTTCGGTGCCGGTGACGTCGAGATGGCCGGTCCAGTCGCGGGCATCGGCGCGGCGCCAATGGACGCGGTATCCGACCGCGCCGGGCACGGTCGCCCATTTCACCGAAGTGTCGGAGGCGAGCGCGCCGCCGATCGTCACTCGGTTGGGTGCCGCCGGCGCGGCGGCCAGGCGGCGGATCGTCGCGACGTTGAGCGCAGTCACCTTGGCCAGATAGGGGAAGTCCATCTTGTCGACGGTGTCGCCCTTGCCGGGGGCGAGGTCCTGGTGCTGCGCGTCGTAATTCTCGATCCCTACCGAGAAGCGCACCGCCGGATAGCCGAGCTTCTGGAACGGCGAATGGTCGCCGCCGCGGCCGAACCGGTCGGGCCGGCGGACGAGGAACGCCTGGAGCCCGCCGGGGACGGTGCCCGCGACCTGGCCGATCGCCTTGGCGAGCGCGCGCGAGGGGCCGTCATCCTCGCCGCCATCGGCGCGCAGGCCCTGGAGCGCCGGGGCGGCGTCATTCTCGCCGAAGCTCTCGGAGAAGACGCGCACCCGGTCCGCCACCTTGCGCCCGTCGGTGCCGACGGTGTTGCCGACGATGTCGTTGTTGAGCACCGCCGTGACCGTCCAGCCGCGTTCCTTCGCGGTCTCGGCGAGCAGCTGGCCGCCGAACAGCCCCTGCTCTTCGCCCGAGAGCGCCGCATAGACGATCGTCGCCCGGAATTTCTCTCGGGAAAGGATGCGCGCCGCCTCGAGCACTAGCGCGACGCCGGAGGCATCGTCATTGGCGCCGGGGGCATCGGCGGTGGCGTTCATCACGTCGCTCACCCGGCTGTCGATATGGCCCATCACGATGACGACGCGCTTGGGATCGGTGCCGGCCTGGAAGCCGAGCACATCGACGATCTGCACGCCGCCCGGCGCGCGGGGCCCGGTGAAGCCGCGCGCGATGTTGGCGACTTCGATGCAGCCGCACCGGTCCCCCAGCCTGGCGAGCTCGGCGGCGAACCAGCGCCGGGCGGCACCGATGCCGCGATTCGGGTCGTCCGCGTCCGAAAGCGTGTGGCGCGTGCCGAAGCCGACCAGCTTCTCGACGCTGGCCTTCAGGCGCGCGGGATCGGGCTTTTCCTGGGCCTGGGCCTGGGCAGCGACGGGGAGGGCGAGGAGGAACGAAGCCAGGGCGAGGATGCGCATGCGGCGAAAGTGACGGGCGAGGGGGGATGGGTCAATCGCTCTCACCGTCCCCCGCCGCGAGGCCGGAGGGCAAAATGGGGCGCGCCGCTCGCGGGCGTTCAGCTCAGCCGGTCGATCGCGTCCATGTCGAGCGCCCCGGGAATCACCATCAGCGGCACCGGCAGCTTGCCCGCGTCCGATCCGGAGAAATGCGCGACCATCGGCCCCGGCGGCCCACTCGCCGCGGCGCCGAGCACCAGGGCGGCGATGTCGCGATTGGCGGCGATCATCTCGCGGACGATCCGGGGGCCGTCGCCCTCGCGCACGGTGATCGAGGGCTGGAGCCCCGATTCGGCGAACAGCGTGCCGGCGGCGCGGGCGACCAGCGCCTCGGCGCGTTCGCGCGCTTCCTCCTCGATCGTCGCCATCACGCCGCCCCATTGGACGAAGTCCGGCTTGGGGATGAGCGCGAGGATTTCGACGTTCCCGCCGGTCTTCACGGCACGCCGCGCGGCGAAGCGCAGCGCGATCTCCGCCTCCGGACTCTCGTCGATCACCACCAGATAGGTGCGCATGGAAGGTTCCTCTTGGTCGTGCGTTACGTGCCCCGTAGCGTCATTTCCTGCAAGCGCGTCTCTTGACCCGGGGCGGGGGCGGCGCAAAGAGGGCCCGAACCTGTTCAGGGCTCCAACAACGGGAACCTTCATGTCGATCGAAATCAAGATGCCGGCGCTTTCTCCCACCATGGAAGAGGGTACCCTCGCCAAGTGGCTCGTGAAGGAGGGCGATACGGTGAAGTCCGGCGACCTCATGGCCGAGATCGAGACCGACAAGGCGACCATGGAGTTCGAAGCGGTGGACGAAGGCGTGATCGCCAAGATCCTCGTCCCCGAGGGCACCGACAATGTGAAGGTCGGCACCGTGATCGCGGTGCTGGCGGGCGAGGGCGAGGACGTCTCCTCGGCCGCCGCCGCGCCGGCTCCCGCTCCGGCGGCTGCGCCGGCTCCCGCGCCGGCAGCGACTCCGGCCGCCGCTGCGCCCGCGCCGACTCCGGCGCCCGCCCAGGCCCAGGCCGCCTCGGGCGACCGCGTGAAGGCGAGCCCGCTCGCCAAGCGCATTGCCGCCGAGAAGGGCGTCGACCTGGCCGGCGTCGCCGGCTCGGGCCCGAACGGCCGCATCGTCAAGGCCGATGTCGAGGGTGCCAAGCCCGGCGCCGCGCCCGTTGCCGCCGCTCCGGCCGCTGCCGCCGCCTCGGCCCCGGCCGCGCCGGCCGCCGCCCCGGCCGAGCACAAGCCGGTCTGGTGGGACGAATCGATCCCGCACGAGGCCGAGAAGCTCTCGAACATCCGCAAGACGATCGCGCGCCGGCTCACCGAGTCGAAGCAGACCGTCCCGCACATCTACCTCACGCTCGACATCCGGCTCGACGCGCTGCTCAAGCTGCGCGGCGACCTGAACAAGGCGCTCGAGGCGCGCGGCATCAAGCTCTCGGTCAACGACCTGCTGATCAAGGCGCTCGGCGTGGCGCTGGCCCAGGCGCCCAAGTGCAACGTCACCTACACCGGCGACCAGCTGATCAAGTACAGCCGCTCGGACGTGTCGGTCGCGGTCTCGACTCCGACCGGGCTGATCACCCCGATCATCCGCGACGCCGCGAACAAGGCGGTCTCGGCGATCTCGACCGAGATGAAGGACCTGGCGGCCCGCGCGCGCGACGGCAAGCTGAAGCCCGAGGAATATCAGGGCGGCACCGCTTCGCTCTCGAACATGGGCATGTTCGGGATCAAGCAGTTCGAAGCGGTGATCAATCCGCCCCAGGGCATGATCATGGCGATCGGCGCGGGCGAGAAGCGCCCCTATATCGTCGACGACGCGCTGGGCGTGGCGACGGTGATGTCGGCCACCGGCAGCTTCGATCACCGGGCGATCGACGGGGCCGACGGCGCCGAGATGATGAAGATCTTCAAGGAACTGGTCGAGAATCCCTTCGGGATGATCGCCTGAACCGGAGGGCGCGGCAATGCGCGTGCTGATCGAAGTGGTGCACATCGCGATCGGGCTGCTCGCCGCGGCGCTGATCTCGGCCGCGGCGGCGTGGTCCTATCCGCGCGCGACCGGGGACATCTGGCTGGTCGGCTATGCCTGCATGATCGCCGTGGTGCTGATGGGCGTCGGCCCGGTGCGCCGGGCGTTCGCCGAGGACAAGGCCCGGCTCGCCGGCACGGAGCCGCGCGCCGATGGTTGAGGGCGGCGCGACGCCCCCGCAGCAGCAGCCCGCGATCCGCGTGAGCACCATGCCCGCGGACGCCAATGCCTATGGCGACATCTTCGGCGGCTGGCTGATGGGCCAGATGGACCTGGCCGCGGGCCTGGTCGCCGCGCGCCATTCGCGCGGGCGGGCGGTCACCGTCGCGGTGGAGGGCATGAAGTTCCACGCGCCGGTCTCGGTGGGCGACGAAGTCTCGGTGTTCGCCGATATCGTGAAGGTGGGACGCACTTCGATGACGATCGACGTCCAGTCCTGGCGCCGCGCCCGCCACTCCGAGGAAAGCTGCCTGGTCACCCAGGCGCAGTTCGTGTTCGTCGCGGTGGACGAGCACAAGCGGCCGCGGCCGATCGATGCATGAGGGGCGTCGAGCCGATGCCGCTGGCGGCGAATGGCTGGGGCCGGTTGGGGCGAGCGCTGTTATTGCTCCTGCGCCTTTATGTCGGGTGCCTGATCGCAACGCCGCTTGTGATGTGCTTCACGGTGATCCTGGGCGGGCTCTATCAGGGCTGGCCCAACCCCTTCGACGATATCGGGGTGCTGCTGGGCTGGTCGGCCGTGCTTTTTGTCGGAGCGCTGGTCCTTGGCATCCCGATCGCCTTCGCTACCTTTCTATTCGTACGGAATTTCTGGCTTCGGCTGGTGGTGCTGGTGGGCGCGGGGCTGGTGGTGAACTTCGTGCTGTTCGCCGTGCTGTTTGCGCATCCGCTGGGTGGTGTGATTGCCGCACCGGCAGGCGCCATCACCGCTGCAGCCTGTTGCCTGCTTAATCTACGGGAGATCGGCAAGCCCGATCCCAAGTTCGTTTGATCCAAAGGAGTTACCCTTGGCTGATACCTATGATGTGATCGTGCTCGGCTCGGGCCCCGGCGGCTATGTGGCGGCGATCCGCGCCGCGCAGCTGGGCCTCAAGACGGCGATCGTCGAGCGCGAGCTGCTGGGCGGCATCTGCCTCAACTGGGGCTGCATCCCCACCAAGGCGCTGCTCCGCTCGTCCGAGATCTATCACTATATGCAGCACGCCAAGGATTATGGCCTGGTCGCCGAGAAGATCAGCGCCGACCTGGAAGCAGTGGTGAAGCGCTCGCGCGGCGTCGCCAAGCAGCTCAACCAGGGCGTCACGCACCTGATGAAGAAGAACAAGATCGCGGTGCATTTCGGCACCGGCGTGCTGACCGCGCCGGGCAAGCTGACCGTGACGGCCGAGGACGGTAAGAAAACCGATATCGAGGCGAAGAACATCATCGTCGCGACCGGCGCCCGCGCCCGCGACCTGCCCTTTGCTCCGGCCGACGGCAAGCGCATCTGGACCTATCGCACGGCGATGACTCCGCCGGAGATGCCGACCAAGCTGCTCGTCATCGGCTCGGGCGCGATCGGCGTCGAGTTCGCCAGCTTCTACAACGATATGGGTAGCCAAGTGACCATCGTCGAGATGCTCGACCGGATCGTGCCGGTGGAGGACAAGGACGTTTCCGCGCATCTCGAGAAGCAGTTCAAGAAGCAGGGCATGGACATCCGCACCGCGACCGGCGTCGAGAAGATCGACGTGACCGGCACGGGCGTGAAGGCTTCGATCAAGGGCAAGGACGGCAAGGTCACCGTCGAGGAGTTCAGCCACGTCATCGTCGCGGTCGGCATCGTGCCGAACACCGAGAATATCGGGCTGGAGACGCTGGGCGTGAAGACCGAGCGCGGCCACATCGTCACCGACGCAGCCTGCAAGACCAACGTGCCCGGCCTCTATGCGATCGGCGACGTCACCGCGCCGCCGTTCCTCGCGCACAAGGCGAGCCATGAAGGCGTGATCGCCGCCGAGGCGATCGCCGGCAAGCACCCGCACGCGATGGACGTGCGCAACATCCCGGGCTGCACCTATTGCCACCCGCAGATCGCGTCGGTCGGCCTGACCGAGGCCAAGGCCAAGGAAGCCGGCTATGAGGTGAAGGTCGGCAACTTCCCCTTCATCGGCAACGGCAAGGCGATTGCGCTGGGCGAGGCCGAGGGCTTCGTGAAGACGGTGTTCGACGCCAAGACCGGGGAACTGCTCGGCGCGCACATGATCGGCGCGGAAGTGACCGAGATGATCCAGGGCTATACGATCGGCAAGACGCTGGAGACGACCGAGGCGGAGCTGATGGAGACGGTGTTCCCGCACCCGACGATCAGCGAGACGATGCACGAGGCCGTGCTCGGCGCCTATGGCCGCGCGCTCCACATCTAGGCGGTCTTCACGCTTTGTTGCCGATCTCCTGCCATGTTCGCCCGAACTGGTCGGAGATTCGGCGTGCGCATGTTCAAGCTGATCCTGTCGCTGCTGCCCCTCGTCTTCATCGGGGGGCTGCTGTTCTATTTCACCGGCCTCGAAGGCTGGAACGGGGGATCGCTCAGCCAGGGGCTGGGGCCGACGGTGCTCGGATTGGGCGCGGTCGGGCTGATCTTCTGCATCCCGCTCGCCTTCCGGCTGCTCAAGCTGACGATCACGCCGCGCGGCCCGTCCGAGGCGACGGGCGGCGAGGCGGAGGAAGAGGAAGCATCGAGCTTCGACGCCGATGCCGCGCTCGCCCGCTATCTGGCGCGCAAGGCCGAGGCCGGCGAAGCGACGCCGGAGAGGGGGCCCGAACGGCCGCTCGCCTTCCCGCACGGCGATGCCCCGCCGCGCCCCGTGTTCGGCCGCAAGATCGGCTAGGAGCCTCGCATTGAGCCGTGTGTCGCCCGCGGTCCGGGCGGCGCTCGCCGCATCGCTGCTCTGCCTCGCCATGCTCGCCTGCTTCTGGCCGGGCATCGCGATGTTCGACACCGTCAACCAATATGCCCAGCTGCGCTCCGGCAGCTATGATGACTGGCACCCGCCGGCGATGGCGCGCCTCTGGGCGCTGTTCCATGCGGCGGGCTGGCCCGGCCAGGCGCCGATGTTCGTGCTGCAGACTCTGTCTTGCTGGGCCGGCCTGGGCCTGTTCGCGGCGGCGCTGGCCCGGCAGGGCGCGCGGATCGCGGCGGGCGCGGTGCTGTTGCTCGGCATCTGGCCGCCGATCGCCGGCTGGCAGGTGGCGGTGCTGAAGGATGCGCAGATGGCGGGTGCGCTGCTTGCCGCCACCGGGCTCGCCGCCTGGTGGCGGCTGCGGGACCTGCCGCTGCCGCGCGCGGCGGCGCTGCTGATCGGCCTGTTGCTGCTCTATGCGACGCTCGTCCGCATCAATGCGGTGTTCGCCACCGTGCCGCTTGCCTTCGGGCTGCTCGGGGCGGGGACGTGGCGACGCCCGGTGCGGCGCGGGGCGATGATGCTGGCGGCGACGGTCGCGGTGCTCGCGGTGCTGCCGCTGGTCAATCACGGCCTGCTGCGCGCCGGCGCCAGCGAGGTTGGGCGGGCGCTGCCGACCTATGACCTGGCCGGGATCGCGCATCATGCCGGCGCCGAGGCGGTGCCGGTGCTGCCGGCACCGGTATGGCAGGCGGCGGAGGCGGAACGGTGCATCCGGCCGATGCTCTGGGATCCGCTCGGCGATCGCTGCGATTTCGTCGCGGAGGGGCTGGCGATCACTGCGCCGGGCCGCAAGCTCACCGAAGCCTGGCTGGTGACGATCGCGCGCCACCCGGTCGCCTATGCCGAGCATCGGCTGGCGCATTGGAATGCGACGATGCGCTGGCTGGTCCCCTGGCGCTACCCGCTGGCCGAGCCGCAATCGGATTCGGAGCCCAACAGGCTGGGAATCGCCTCGCCCTCGCCGCGGATCGCGCCGTTCCAGCGGCTTGCGGGGACGCTTGCCGAAAGCCCGCTCGGCGCGCCGATATCGTGGCTGGTCGCGGCGCTGGCGGTGCTGGCGCTGGCCTGGCGGCGCGAGGACCAGCGGAGCCGGCTCGCGGTCACGCTCGCGCTGTCCGCGGTGCTGACCGAGCTGGCCTTTCTGGTGATCAGCGTGGCCGCCGACTATCGCTACCATCTGTGGGCGATGCTCGCGACCGGGCTCGCCGTCGCGCTGATGGCGGGCACCCCCCTGCCACGGCGCGGCCTGAGGATCGCGCTCGCCGCGCTGCTGCTGGTCGGCGCGACCGGCATCGCGGCGCGGATCGCGCTGCCACCTGTCGGAGAAACTTACACCGATGCGGCCGGATAAAATCCGCCGCTACGGGAAACCCCGGATAGGGCGAACCGTTACGCATGGGTAACATGCGGTTAACGGAGAAACGGGTGGCCCAACGCGACGACCATGAGGAGATCCGGCGCAAGTTCCACGAAGTGGTGAACATGACGCCGGAAGAGATCGAGGAATGGCTGGAGACGGCGGAGAGCCGCAAGGTCGGCCTCAAGCGGGACGGCGGGGAGAGCGTGGGTCATGCCTCCGGCCGCCGGATCGTCGGCATCCTGCGGACGCGAGAGGCGGATCTCGACGGCGGCGACTATGCGCATATGCGCAAGGTGGTCGGCTTCGTCGCCCGCCACCGCGCGCAGGGGCCGCATGAGGAATATCGCATTCCCACCTCGCGCTGGCGCTATTCGCTGATGAACTGGGGGCATGATCCGCTGAAATGCTAGACCCGGAGCCCGGCCGGGCCATCCCCGCCGGGGCCAGCGATGGCGGGACGGCCGGTGACCCGTTTTGGTCATATTTCCGGCATGTATCCGTAGCGTTATCCGGCTAGGGCGGCGGCATGTCCATTGCCGCGCTCCGCACCCTCCTCGCCGCCCTGCTCGCTCCGGCGCTCCTCTTCCCGATGGCGCCGGCTACGGCTCGCCATGCCGGCGCCGGGGCGCCGGTCGCCGCGATCGCGGCATGGCTGGCCAGGCCCGAAGCCGGACGGCGGCTCGACGATCCGGCGCTTGCCCGCCCGCTGCGCCGGGCGGAGGCGGATCGCGCGTCGGCGTTGCTGGGTGCGGCCCGCCTGCGCGCGGTCGCGGCGCGTTCGGCCGAGGCGATCGCCGCGCAGCGGATCACCATCGGCGACAAGACGCTGAAATGGGAAAGCAAGATCTTCGGTAACGCGGCGCCGGGCAAGCGCAGCCTGTGGATCTCCATGCATGGCGGCGGCAATGCTCCGCCGGCGCTGAACGACCAGCAGTGGCGGAACCAGATCGGCCTCTACGCGCCGGCCGAGGGCATTTACCTGGCCCCGCGCGCGCCGACCGATAGCTGGAACCTGTGGCATGAGGGGCATATCGACCCGCTGTTCCAGGCGTTGATCGACGCGCAGGTGGCGGCGAATGGCGTCGATCCCAACCGCGTCTATCTGATGGGCTATTCGGCGGGTGGCGACGGCGTGTGGCAGCTGGCGCCGCGCATGGCCGATCGCTTTGCCGCGGCGGCGATGATGGCGGGCCATCCGAACGAATCCTCGGTGCTCGGCCTGCGCAACCTGCCCTTCGCGATCTTCATGGGCGGCGCCGACGACGCCTATGACCGCAACAAGATCGCCGCGGACAAGACCGCGGAGCTCGACCGGCTGCACGCGGCCGATCCGGGCGGCTATGTCCATATGTCGCGCATCTATCCGGGCCTGCCGCACTGGATGGACCGCAAGGATGCCGAGGCGCTGCCCTGGATGGCGGGCTTCACGCGCGATCCCTGGCCGAAGCGCATCGTCTGGCGGCAGGATGACGTGACGCACGACCGTTTCTACTGGCTCCGCATCCCCGATGCGGCGGCGGCGAAGGCCGGCGACGAGATTGTCGCGACGGTCCAGGGCCAGGCCATCACGCTGACCGGCGCCGTTCCGTCGGGCATGACGCTGCGCCTTTCCGACCGTCTGCTCGACCTCGATCGGCCGGTACAGGTGATCGTGAACGGCCGGACGGCCTATTCGGGCAGGGTCGCCCGGACAGGGCTGGCGATCGAGCAGTCCCTGCTGGAGCGGGCCGATCTGCCTTCCGCGGCCACGGCGGTATTGCGGCTCCGCTGAGTCGGGGCTCGCCTTACCCCCAGGGGCACCATCTCCTTCTCCCTCTCCGCGCGGGCGGAGCTGCCGGAGGCGGGTTCAGGCGCGAGCGGCATATTCCCCGGTGAGCCTGTCCCAGTCGCTCCAGTCGGGATCGCCCGGATAGCGCTTCGCGGCACCGGTCTCGACCCAGGGGAGCTTCTCGTCCGTCCAGGTCTCGAGGAAGGGCGGGGCATCGTCGGGCGCATCGAGCATCGTCGTGCGGACATTGACGAACCAGTCGATCCCCTCGGCGCGGGTGAAGACCCAGCTCTTGCAGCGATCGCAGTGATAATGATGGGCGACCGGGCCGTGCAGGCCGCCGATCACCGGTTCGCCCTGGAGCAGCGCGAAGCCGGCGGCGGGCATGGTCAGCGTCAGCGAGAAGGCGCCGCCCGTCATCTTCTGGCAGCCCGTGCAATGGCAGGCGCTGGTGAGCATCGGCGCGCCGGTCAGGCGGAAGCGCAGCGCGCCGCAGCGGCAGCCGCCCTCATGTGCCTGAGTCCAGTCGGTCATTCGGTATCTCCCTCGCTTCGCCGCGTCGCGCCACGATAGCCGGAACGGCGCCCGCATGCTCGCGTTCCTTTGCTGAAACAGGAGGATGCCTGGATGAACCGATACTTCTTCGCGCTGGGCCTGGGCCCGGCCGTCGCGCTGGGCGCCTGTGGCGGCAGCGCGCCGATCACCACGGTCGACAACATCATCGCCAGCGACACGATCGTCCCCGAAAACGGCAGCGATGCGAATGTCGTGGCCGGCGCCGCGGCCATGACCGGCCAGGACTTTGCCGATGCCGTCGGTGCGGGCGATGCCTATGCGGTGACGGCGGGCGAGCTCGCCCGGCAAAAGGCGACCATGCCCGCGCTCAGGGATTTCGGCCAGGCGATGGCGCGGGCGCACGCCGAATCGGCCGCCCAGCTGAAGGTGGCGGGCGCCCGGGCGGTGCCGGTGATCCTTCCCGATCCCAGGCCGAGCGCCGAGCAGACGGCGAATCTGGAGACGCTGCGCCAGGCGACGGGCGCGGACTTCGACGCTGCCTACAAGGCGCAGCAGATAGCGGCGCAGGAGAAGGCGCTGGCGGTGATGCGGGACTATGCCGCGAACGGCACGGTGCCGGCGCTCAAGGCCTTCGCGGCGGCGAGTGTTCCGGCGGTGCGGGCGCGTCTGGACAAGATCCAGGGCCTATAGGCCGCCCCGGCCGCGGCCCCGGGGCCTGTCCCGGGGCGATGATGGGCGGCGGCGCGGTCGCCCAGGGGAACCGTCGCCAAAAGGAAAGGGCGCGCTCCGCCGGGGAGCGCGCCCTTTCCCGTTTCCGCGAGAAAATCGCCGCCTATTCGTTCGCCGCCGCCGCGAAGGGGGAAGGCGCCGCCTCGACCGGGCGGGGGCCCGCCGGGGCCGCTGCCGCCGCCGGCACGGTGCTCATGTGCTTCAGGCGGCCGTCGATATGGCCGCCATTCTCGATGGTGATGTTCTCATATTCGACATCGCCGGTGATCTTGGCCGAGCGCTCGATCGTGAGCTGGCGCACGCGCACCGTGCCCTCGATCGCGCCGGCGAGGCGAGCGGTCTCCGCGGTGACGTTGCCGAAGACCTGGCTGTCGGCCCCCTGGGCCAGGCTGCCGCAATTGACGTCGCCTTCGATCCGGCCGTCGATATGCAGGTCCGCGCTGGCGGAGACATTGCCGGTGACGGTCACGTCCGGACCGATCACCGAGAACATGCCGCGCTTGCCCCCATTGCCGCCGCTCTGCTGCGGAGGCGCCGGCGGCATCGCCGGACGTTCGTCGCGATCGCGACCACGATTATTACCGTTGAACATTCACGCTACTCCCCAAATTCGGAACCCGAATCCCTGGCGATTTCCCTAGCATAATGCAGGGAGGCAGGCATCGGCGAAAAGCGGAGCCAAAAGCGGGGTACGCGTTCCAGAGAGGGATTGTCGTTCGCGGCGGGGCAGCGCGCGCGGCAACGCCAGGCGGCGGCGAGCATCGCCCCGCCGGCGAGCGCCGCGGCGAGGGGGCCCGTGCCGAGCGCGGCGAGCGTGCCGGCGAGTGCCAGCGCCGCGGCGAATCGCTCGGCCGGCGGCAGCGCGACGGCGAGAGTGGCGGGCACGAGCAGGGCGGCGGCACCGACATGGGGGAAGACGATCAGCGGCACCAGGGCGGCGGGCAGCGCCGCCCGGGCGACCGGCCCGGGGGGCAGGGCGCTCAGCTGCGCGAGATGCCAGGCGAGGAAGCCGGCGCCGCCGGCGATCGTGAGTCCGAACAGCTCCCAGGAGAGCAGGCCGGCGGGCGCGGCGATCGCGGTGCCGAAGTCGCCCAGCAGTAGAGTCGCGGCCAGGGCGGCCAGCGCGGCGGCAAGGGGCCTGAGTCGAGGAGCGTGACGAATCATCGCGCCGGCTCTAGCCCGGCGGAGGTTGACGCTCTCTTATCCTCCGGCCGACTCAGTTGACCCGCTCGCCACCCGTCGCTATAGGCGCCCCCGTTCCGCGAGGGGCCGGTATTCCGGCGCATATCCCGCGTGGGGCAAGAGCTGAACGTTGCTGGAGACGCAATGGCCCGGGGGGTCAAGGACACCCGGGGCCTTTTCGTATTTCTCGTACCAGGGTTCCAGCAAAGTAACCGCCGGCCATGCCGGTAACATAAGGTGAAGGGCTTCATGCCGACGATCAACCAGCTGGTCCGCAAGGGCCGCGAACTGCAGAAGACCAAGTCGAAGGTCCCTGCGATGGAGCAGAACCCGCAGAAGCGCGGCGTCTGCACCCGCGTCTACACGACGACTCCGAAGAAGCCGAACTCGGCGCTCCGCAAGGTTGCCAAGGTCCGCCTGACCAACCAGCGCGAAGTCATCTCGTACATCCCGGGCGAAGGCCACAACCTGCAGGAGCACTCGGTGGTGCTGATCCGCGGCGGCCGTGTGCGCGACCTTCCGGGCGTGCGCTACCACGTGCTGCGCGGCGTGCTCGACACCCAGGGTGTCAAGGACCGTCGTCAGTCGCGTTCGAAGTACGGCGCCAAGCGTCCGAAGTAATCACAGCCATAGTAAGCCCCGGACGGGTTCCGGATCGGCTGAAGTTTGTAAAGGAAGTTTCAGATGGCTCGTCGTCGTCGCCCCGAAAAGCGGGAAATCCTGCCGGACCCCAAGTTCGGTGACATCGTTCTTTCGAAGTTCATGAACTCGGTGATGCTGGACGGCAAGAAGTCCGTCGCCGAGGGCATCGTCTATTCGGCCCTGGAAACCGTCGAGACCCGCGCCAAGCGCGATCCGATCGGCGTGTTCCATGACGCGCTGAACAACATCAAGCCGGGCATCGAGGTCCGCAGCCGCCGCGTCGGCGGCGCGACCTATCAGGTGCCGGTGGAAGTCCGTCCGGAGCGTGCCCAGGCGCTCGCGATCCGCTGGCTGATCTCGTCGGCCCGCAACCGCAGCGAGAACACCATGTCGGCCCGCCTCTCGGGCGAGCTGCTCGACGCTTCGAACAACCGCGGCAACGCGGTGAAGAAGCGCGAAGACACCCACCGCATGGCCGAGGCGAACCGCGCCTTCAGCCACTACCGCTGGTGAGTCTCGGGGCGCCGGCAGGTCTGGCGCTCTCAACTTTCGTTCCTACATATCGGGGAGCCGGATCGTCCGGCTCCCCACATCCTTAAGGAAACCAGGTCATGGCCCGCAGCCATCCCCTCGAGCGTTACCGTAATATCGGCATCATGGCGCACATCGATGCCGGCAAGACGACGACGACCGAGCGCATCCTCTACTACACCGGCAAGTCCTACAAGATCGGCGAAGTGCACGAAGGCACCGCGACGATGGACTGGATGGAGCAGGAGCAGGAGCGTGGCATCACCATCACGTCCGCGGCGACCACCTGCAAGTGGCGCGCCGAAGAGGGCAAGGGTGAAGAGCACCTGATCAACATCATCGACACCCCCGGCCACGTCGACTTCACCATCGAAGTCGAGCGTTCGCTGCGCGTGCTCGACGGCGCGGTTGCGTGCTTCGACGGCGTTGCCGGCGTGGAGCCGCAGTCGGAGACGGTGTGGCGCCAGGCGGAGAAGTACAAGGTTCCGCGCATGTGCTTCGTCAACAAGCTCGACCGCACGGGCGCGAGCTTCGAGCGCTGCGTCGACATGATCAAGGATCGCCTGGGCGCCCGTCCGGCCGTGCTGTACCTCCCGATCGGCATCGAGGGTGGCTTCAAGGGCCTGGTCGACCTGGTCGAGAACCGCGCGATCATCTGGCTCGAGGAGAGCCTGGGCGCGAAGTTCGAATATCAGGACATCCCGGCCGATCTGGCGGATGCCGCCGCGACCGCGCGCGCCGAGCTGATCGAGATGGCCGTCGAGCAGGACGACGCTCTGATGGAAGCCTATCTCGAGGGCAACGAGCCGAGCGTGGCCGACCTCAAGAAGCTGATCCGCAAGGGCACGCTGAACTTCTCGTTCGTGCCGATCGTCTGCGGCTCGGCGTTCAAGAACAAGGGCGTGCAGCCCCTGCTCGACGCCGTGGTCGACTATCTGCCGAGCCCGCTCGACATTCCCGACGTGCAGGGCGTGAAGCTCGACGGCGAGACCCCGGATTCGCGTCCGGCCTCGGACACTGCGCCGCTTTCGCTGCTCGCCTTCAAGATCATGAACGATCCGTTCGTCGGCTCGCTCACCTTCGCCCGCATCTATTCGGGCACCCTCACCAAGGGCCAGTATCTGAACTCGGTGAAGGACAAGAAGGAGAAGATCGGCCGCATGCTCCTGATGCACGCGAACTCGCGTGAGGACATCGAGGAAGCGCGCGCCGGCGACATCGTCGCGATTGCGGGCCTCAAGGAGACCACGACCGGCGACACGCTGTGCGACACGGCGCACCCGATCATCCTGGAGCGCATGGAGTTCCCGGAGCCGGTGATCGAGCTGTCGGTGGAGCCGAAGACCAAGGCCGACCAGGAGAAGATGGGCCTCGCCCTGAACCGCCTGGCCGCCGAGGATCCCTCGTTCCGCGTTTCGACCGACCATGAGTCGGGCCAGACCATCATCAAGGGCATGGGCGAGCTCCATCTCGAGATCCTGGTCGATCGCATGAAGCGCGAGTTCAAGGTCGAGGCGAATGTCGGCGCGCCGCAGGTGGCGTATCGCGAGTATCTCGCGAAGCCGGTGGACATCGACTACACGCACAAGAAGCAGTCGGGCGGCACCGGCCAGTTCGGCCGCGTCAAGGTCAAGCTGACTCCGGGCGAGCGCGGCTCGGGCTTCGTCTTCAAGGACGAAGTGAAGGGCGGCAACGTGCCGAAGGAGTATATCCCGGCGATCGAGAAGGGCTTCCGCGAGACGGCGATGACCGGTTCGCTGGTCGGCTTCCCGATCATCGACTTCGAAGTGCTGCTGTATGACGGTGCGTATCACGACGTCGACTCGTCGGCGCTCGCGTTCGAAATCACCGCCCGCGCCGCGATGCGCGAAGCTGCCCAGAAGGCCGGCATCAAGCTGCTCGAGCCGGTGATGAAGGTCGAGGTCGTCACTCCCGAGGATTATCTCGGCGACGTCATCGGCGACATCAACAGCCGCCGCGGCCAGATCCAGGGCACCGACAGCCGCGGCAACGCGCAGACGGTCGAGGCGATGGTGCCGCTGGCCAACATGTTCGGCTATGTGAACCAGCTCCGCTCGTTCACCCAGGGCCGCGCGCAGTACAGCATGCAGTTCTCGCATTACGACGAAGTGCCGCCGAATGTGGCCGACGAAGTGAAGGCGAAGCTGGCGTAACCAGGAATCAGCCGCTATGGGGCTCGCCTTCCGGCGAATCCCCTGGCGGCGCGGAAACAGAGATCAGAAGGTAGGAAAACAATGGCGAAGGCAAAGTTTGAGCGGAACAAGCCGCACCTCAACATCGGCATCATCGGCCACGTCGACCATGGCAAGACGTCGCTGACCGCCGCGATCACCAAGGTTCTGGCCGAGAACGTCGCGGGTAACGCCGCCGTCGACTTCGCCAACATCGACAAGGCTCCGGAAGAGCGCGAGCGCGGCATCACCATCTCGACCGCGCACGTCGAGTACGAGACCGACAAGCGTCACTATGCGCACGTCGACTGCCCGGGCCACGCCGACTATGTGAAGAACATGATCACCTGCGCCGC
>JAFOMG010000023.1 GCA_017418975.1 Sphingomonas sp. | reverse complement strand
GCGAAGACGCATATGCCCTCCCCGATTTCCATTTAATGAATTGAATCAATACGGAAAAATACCGCACCCAAGAACAGGGCGCGAAAGATATGCGAACCCGGCTACTCCCTTTTTCTCAAGACAATTCAAGTTTGTTTCCACGATAAATCCAACACTGCAACATCCCGATTTCGATGGCGCATATCGGGGCAAGGCAGGGCCGCCATGGACGGCAGCCAAGAGTATTGACGAGAACCAGTGCCGCCAAAAGGCCGCGCCGAGCGGATCCCCTATCCGGATGCCGGGCCGGATCGGCGCCAGGTCATCACCAGCACATCGCGATAGGCGGCCCGGGCCGGATCCAGTGCCCGGATCGCGGTGACGCCGTGCCGGATGCGCCGGTCATCCAGCAGGACCGCCTCGCCCGGCTCGGACAGGACGAAACTGTCGCGGCGGCCGGTTTCGTCGAGGATCTCGGTCATGCCCGCCGCGACATTGGCGCGAGCGACCAGCATGACCAGCACCCAGTCGACGCCGTCGCGATGCATGCCTTCCGGCGTCGGCAATCCGAGCTCGGCTCCCAACGCCTCGATCCGGAACTGATGAAGCTCGCCATCCCATTCAAGATCGGCGCCGCCGCCCTCGAGCGCGGAGAAGAGCGGCGTGCAAAGCGCGAACAGGTTTCGCAGGATCGGATGGCGGACCAGGGCCTTAGTGGCGGGGGCGAACCATCGCTCCACATCGCCGTTCAGCGGGTTATAGGCGCTGCTCTGGAAATGGGGCTGGTCGGGCTTGCGGAGCGCGGCCGTGTCGCGCAGCGCGAACGCCGCGTGCCGGCGGCGGCGATAGCGCCCGCCATCGGCCATGAACCTGTCGGGCTCGAGATCGCCCCAATGGTCGGCGAAGCTCCCGAACGCGCCGGCCTCGGTCGCGCCGGCCATTTCCCGGAAGCTGGCGGCATCGACATGCACATAGCCCGTCCCGGCCAGGGCCGAACGCAGCTGCGCAATCCGCTGGGTGAGATCGACGATATCAAGGCCCTCGACGTTCGAACCATGCCTCCTTCGCGCCAACCGCCGCCCACCGCAAGCGAGTTCGCTCCCCACCCCGCATGGGACCGGCGCCTAGCCGGGCAGCAGCTCGCTCCTGAGCCGGGCGCCCAGCGCCTCGGCACCGGGGCCGGTGATCAGGTGGAGGCGATTGCCGGAGCCCATCGCCGCGCGCACGCCCGCACCGGCCAGCGCGGCAATGTCGACCGCACCGGGATCCGCGACGTCGATCAGCACGCGGGTCGCATTGGCGGCCACGGCACGAACCTGCGTCCCGGCGAGCGCGGCGCGGATGCCGCCGGTATCGGCCTGCGCCGCCGCCGGCATCGCGGGCGCAGGCGCGGACGCAGGCGCTGCCGCCACGCCGCCGCCGATCGCCGCGCGCACCTCGGCGGCAACCTGGTCGGCGATCGGCCCGAGCACCACCTGCAGCCCGCCGTCGCGCAGCTTGACCACGCCCCGGGCGCCCAGCGCCTTGAGGCGCGGCTCGTCGGCGATGCCATTGTCGGCCAGCACCAGGCGAAGCCGCGTGGTGCAGGCATCGACCGAGCGGATATTCGCCGCCCCGCCCAGCGCAGTTGCAATCGCCGTGCCGCGATCGGCGACGGCCGCGCCCGGATCCGCCACCGCCTCGATCGGCTCGCGGCCGGGAGTCTTGAGGTCGAATTTCCGGATGCACCAGCTGAAGGCGAAGTAATAGATGGCGGCATAGGCGATCCCGACCGGGATCAGCAGCAGCGGCCGGGTGGAAAGGCCATAGTTCAGCACATAGTCGAACAGCCCGGCCGAGAAGCCAAAGCCCAGCTTCACGCCGAGCAGATCCATCACCACCATCGCGATGCCGGTGAGCACCGCATGGATCAGGTAGAGCACCGGCGCCAGGAAGATGAAGCTGAACTCGATGGGCTCGGTCACCCCGGTGAGCAGCGAGGTCAGCGCGAGGCTGAGCAGCAGCCCGCCGACCGCCTTGCGCCGCTCCGGCAGCGCGTTGCGATACATGGCGAGGCAGGCGGCGGGCAGGCCGAACATCATCACCGGGAAGAAGCCGGCCATGAACGACCCCGCCGTCGGATCGCCCGCGAAGAACCGCTTGATGTCGCCGGTCGCGCCGTGGAAGTCGCCCAGCAGGAACCAGGCGATGTTGTTGATGATATGGTGCAGGCCGGTGATCAGCAGCAGCCGGTTGAGCAGCCCGTAGAGAAACAGCCCGAGCGAGCCGGCGCCGAGCACCCAGCGGCTGAGCGCATCGATCCCCGCCTCGAACCAGGGGAAGCCGAGCCCGAAGGCGGCGGCGAAGACCAGCCCGGCCAGGCCCGAGACGATCGGCACGAAGCGCCGGCCGCCAAAGAAGGACAGATAGTCGGGCAGCCGGATCGCGTGGAAGCGATTGTAGAGCAGCCCCGCGACGATGCCCGAGCAGATGCCCACCGGAACGCTGAGCTTGGAGATCTCCTTCGCGCGCCACGCCGCCTGTTCCAGCGCGGCGGCGCCGGCAATATCGGGCGGCAGATGGAGCAGCACCTTGGCCCCCTCGGTCGCGACCAGATAGGTGACCACGCCGGCCAGCGAAGCCGCGCCGTGATTCTCCCTGGCCAGGCCCACGGCCACGCCCGCCGCGAAGAGCAGGCCGAGATTCGAGAAGATCGCATCGCCCGCCGCCGCGATGAAGGGGACGTTCAGCATGTCCGCCTGGCCGAGCCGCAGCAGCAGCGCGGCGATCGGCAGCACCGCGATCGGCAGCATCAGCGCGCGGCCGAGCGGCTGGGCCTTGGCGAGCAGAGTCGAGGGGCTGAAGCTCATGCGGACGCTTCCATGGCTAGGGCGCGGACCTCGTCCGCGGATTGGGCATCGCAGGCACGCGCGGCGAGCGCGGTACAGGCGGCCATGTCGAACCGGGCGACCGCGGCCTTGACCGCGGGCACCTGGGCGGGCGTCGCCGAAAGCTCGGTGATGCCGAGCCCGATCAGGATCGGCGCGGCGAGCGGATCGGACGCGAGGCCGCCGCACATGCCGGCCCAGCGGCCCGCCGCAGCAGCGCCCCTGCCCACTTCGCGCACCAGGCGCAGCACCGCCGGGTGCATCGCGTCGATCCGCTGCGAGACCGCCGCGTTCCCGCGATCGGCGGCGAGCGTATATTGGGTGAGGTCGTTGGTGCCGATCGAGAGGAAATCGGCCTCGCCGGCGATCTGCCCGGCGAGCAGCGCCGCGGCGGGCGTCTCGATCATCACGCCGAGCGGCACCGCCGCCGCCACGCCGAGTTCGGCGCGAACCTCGTCCAGCAGCGCGCGGACCGGGCGATAGTCTCCCAGGTCCGCCACCATCGGCAGCATGATCCGGCATTGGGCCACCGGCACCGCGCGCAGGATGGCGCGCAGCTGGACGCGCATCAGGTCCGGCCGGGCGAGCGTCAGCCGCACGCCGCGCAGGCCGAGCGCCGGATTCTCCTCGCCGTCCATCGGCAGATAGGGCACCGGCTTGTCGCCGCCGATATCGAGGGTGCGGACGATCAGCGGGCGCTCGCCGAGCGTGGCGGCGACGGCGGAATAGGTCTCGCGCTGTTCTTCCTCGCTCGGCGCGGTCTCGCGGTCGAGGAACAGGAATTCGGTGCGCAGCAGGCCGCAGCCCTCCGCTCCCGCGCTGACCGCAGCCGCGGCATCGGCAACCGAGCCGAGATTGGCGAAGACTTCGATGCGGGTGCCATCGGCGGTATGCGCGGGCGCATGCGCCGCGGCCAGTTCGCGGGCGCGGCGCTCGCGCAGGGCCGCAAGGCGCGCGCTCGCCTCCGCCAGCGCATCGGCTTCGGGGCCGATGGCGAGCGTGCCGGCATCCGCATCGAGGATCACCGGCGTGCCGTCGGCGATCACCAGCACCCCCTCGCCCGCCGCGACCAGCATCGGCACGCCCGCCGACGCCGCCAGGATCGCGACATGCGAAGTCGGTCCGCCCTGTGCGGTGCAGATGCCGGCGAGGCGCGTCGCGTCCAGGCCCAGAAATTGCGACGGCAACAGATCCTCGCCGAACAGGATCGCGCCCTTGGGCAGCAGGGGCGCGGCCGGCGCGGTGGCGCCCAGCAGCCGCGCGATCACCTGGCGCTCCAGATCGGTCAGGTCGGCGATGCGCTCGATCAGCAGCGGATCCCCCGTGGCGCGCAGCGCGGCGGCGGCTTCGGCCGTGGCGGCGCGCCAGGCAAAGGCGGCGCTGCGCCCCTCGCCGACATGGCGGGCGGCGATGGCGGCCAGCTCGGGATCGGCGAGCAGCGCGCGATGCGCCTCGGCAATCTCGGCGGCGGTGCCGTGCGCGCCGTCCAGGCCGGCGGCGATGGCGGCCAGCGCGCCGGACAGGGCAGCCTGCTCGGCGGCGGCTCCCGCCCCGTCGGCCGGCACGTCGAGATCGACGCCGCGCAGCTGGAAGGCCTGGCCGATGGCGAGGCCGGGCGCGGCACGGACCGGGCCGTGCGCGGCAACCGCCGGCCTGGCCGCCGGGGCGTGCGCGGCCTCGTGGAAATTGGCGAGGATCAGCTCCGCCACCGCATCGACCGCGGCCTGGGCATCGCCGCCGGTCGCGACGATGCGCGCTTCGTCGTCCTTGCCCGCGCCCAGCCCGAGCAGCGCGATGGTGCTGCGCGCATTGGCGCTGCGATCGGCGACATGCAGCGCGACATCGGCGAGGAAGGGCTTGAGCGCAGCGGCGATGCGCGCGGCAGGCCGGGCGTGGATGCCATGGGCGGCGGCAATCCGCACGCTGCGCTCAGCCGTGACCTCGGAGGCCGCGCGCGCGATGGCGCCTTCCCGCGCGTTGCGCACGACGCGCCCGACCGGCGCACCGGCTTCCACCATGCGGCCGAGCGGCTCCAGCGCCAGCGCATAGCCCTGATTCGCCACCACCACCGGCGTGATCAGCGCGCGGGCGGCCAGGGCGACCGCGTCCAGGTCGAACGCGACCAGCGGATCCCCCGCCGCCACCCGCGCGCCGGGGGCGACCCTGGCCGCGAAGCCCCTGCCGTTCAGCGCGACCGTCTCCAGCCCGATATGGAGCAGCAGCTCGGCGCCATTGTCGAGCCGCAGCGTCACCGCATGCGCGCTCGCCGGGATCGAGATCACTTCGCCCGGGGCCGGCGCGCGCAGCACGCCCTCGACCGGATCGACCGCGAAGCCGTCGCCCATCATCCGCTCGGCGAAGACCGCGTCGGGCACTTCGTCGAGCGGCGCGAGCCAGCCGGCAAAGGGGGAAACCAGCGTGACCGCGTCGCTCACTGCACCAGCTCCACCGACTCCAGCGCCCACATCGGGTTGAGGCCCCGGGCGGTCGTGCGGATGCACAGGGCCTCGTTCCCGGCGCGCACCGGGAAGGGCGCGACCAGCCGGGTCAGCCCGGGATTGCCGGCCGCGGCGGCGAGCGGCAGCGTCGCGAGCAGCGGGCCTTCGCAGGTGCCGGCGCGGACCTCGAACTCGCCTTCGGGCGTCGCCGAGGGCGGGATCTTCACATGCGCGAGATCGGCGCCGAGCTGGAAGTTGAACGGAATCTGCCCGACGGTGAGCGCGATCGCCTTCGCCCCGCCCACCGGCGCGGCTTCCCATTGCCAGCAGGGCGCGAAGATGTCGGTGAGGAACACCGCGCGCTTGCCGGCGGCGGGATAATCATCCTCCAGCGCGAGCACGACCTTGCGCGAGCAGGTCTTCAGGTCCTCGTCATTGCGGAACCGCACGCTGCGCGCATCGAGCGGCTGGTCGAGGGCGCCGCCCACCGGAGCGGTGCCATGGAAGCTCGCGGCGCGCAGCCGGGTCGGCAGCGGCAACGCGAGCGGGCCGGCATAGAGCGGCGCGCGCGCGGTGACCGGCGTGCCGTCGGTCGTGTAGCGGATCGGCAGGCCCGACTGGTTCGCGAGCGTGACCGACACGGTCTTCTCGCCCGCCTTGTAGTCGAGCGCCGGGCGCACCGCGAAGGCGCTGGTGGCCGGCGTCATGCCCAGCGGCTTCATCCGGTCCATCTGCGGCACCAGCCGGTCGACGAAATCGGCATAGTCGCGCCCATCCGCCTTCGACCAGCCGATCTCGGCCACGGCGCTGGCGCGCGGGAAGATCTGCCAGGTGGCGCGCGCTTCGGTGCGGACATGCTCGGTCCACAGATTCGCCTGCAGGCCCAGGATATGATGCTGCTGCTCGGCCGGAATCTCCCTGGGCGCCGGATCGAAGGCATAGACGGTCCTGAGGTCCATCACGTCGCCGCGGCCCGGCGGCTCGTCGGGGCCCTGGCCCTGGCGATGATTGATGTAGAGCGTCGGCGACGGGCTCAGCACCGCGTCGTGCCCGGCCTTGGCCGCGGTGATCGCGCCTTCGATGCCCCGCCACGAGGTGATCGTCGCATCGGCGGGCACATCGCCCTCGAGGATCTCGTCCCAGCCGATCAGCTTGCGGTGATGCGCCTGGAGGAAGCCGGCGATGCGGTGGACGAACCAGGCCTGGAGCGCGGTCTCGTCCTTGATGCCCAGCGCCTTGATCTTCGCCTGGATGGCCGGCGAGCCCTTCCACTGGTCCTTCACCGCCTCGTCGCCGCCGACATGGATATATTGCGACGGGAACAGTTCCATCACTTCGGTCAGCACGTCCTCGAGGAACGCGAAGGTCTTGTCGTCGACATTGTAGAGCCAGGGGAAGACGCCCCAGTCGCTCTCGGTGCCGGGCGGGATCGGCACGCCCATGCCCAGCTCGGGATAGGCACGGATCGCGGCGAGCGCATGGCCCGGCATCTCGATCTCGGGCACGATGGTGATGCCCCGCTTCGCTGCATAGGCGACGATCGCCCGGATCTCGGCCTGGGTGTAGAAGCCGCCGGTCCTGGGCAGCGGCGGCGCGCCCGGCGCGGTGGCGGGATAGCGCCAGCCCGAGATGCTGGTGAGCTTCGGATATTTGCGGATCTCGACGCGCCAGCCCTGGTCGTCGACCAGGTGCCAGTGAAGCGTGTTGAGCTTGTTGACCGCCATCCAGTCGATCAGCTGGCGGACATAGGCGGGCGACTGGAAATGGCGGGCGCTGTCGAGCATCAGCCCGCGCCAGGCGAAGCGCGGCGCGTCATGGATGCCGAGGCCGGCAACGGTGACCGGCCCCTTGCCGCCGTCCTGGGTCAGCACCTGCCACAGCGTGACCGCGCCGTAGAGCAGGCCGGCATCGTCGCCGGCGGTGATGGTGGCGCCGTTCGCGCCGATCTCGAGCCGGTAGCTCTCCGCCTTGCCGGTGGCGGCGCGCACGAAGCGGATCGCGGGACGCTGCGACACGGCGGCGGGGCGCAGCGCCAGGCCGCGCGAGAGACGCAGCAGCTCGGCCAGCCGGTCGGCGGCGGCGCGCGCGCCGGCATCGTCCGCCGGCACGACGATCGCAGTCGATGCGGCGAGCGCGAAACGGCCCGGGGCGGGCGCCATCTCGGCGGGCACCGGCAGCAGGCGCGGCAGCTGCTGGGCGGCGGCGGGCAGCGGGGCGCAGAGCGCGGCGACGAAGGTCAAAGCGAGGCGGCAGGAAATCACGCGGACGGCTCCCGGCTTGGATCGAGCGAGCTTAGGCGGTTTCGCCCCGCGCTCAATCGCGGCGTGCTCGAGGAAGGCCGCGCCGCGGATAAGAAAAAGGGGCGGCGGTGGTGCGATCGCTCGTCCATCCGCCGCCCCAGTGCACTACACCAGGTTGGAGATCAGAAGTTGACGTTGACCGTCGCGAGCAGCTTGCGGCCGGTCTTGTACACGCCGCGCGGCAGGCGCGGCGTATTGGCATAGGCATAATATTGGCTGTCGGTCAGGTTCATGCCCGACAGGGTGAGCCCGACTTCCTTGGTGAAGTTCCAGGTCGCCGATACGTCCACATTGGCATTGTCGCGAACGTACATCTTGTCGCCGCGATCGATGCCGGTGAAGTATTTCGAGCGCCAGGTATAGGTCGCCCGCAGCGCCACCGGGCCGCTCTCGAAGAACGGGCTCAGGCTGGCCTGGTGCCGCGAATTATAGGGCAGGTCGCCGCCGTTGCTCGCCTTGCCGTCCGAATAGGTATAGTTGGCCAGCACGCCGAAGCCGAGCGGGAAGCTCTGCTGATAGGCCATGGCGAAGCCCTTCACCTCGGCCGAGCCCGCGTTGAACGGGCGGCTGATCTGATAGGTCGTCACCGTGCCCCGGGCGGTGTTGAAATGCTGCTCGGGCGAGGTCTGCTGCAGGATATAGTTGCTGATGTCCTTGTAGAACACTTCGCCGGACAGGATCGAACGGGGCGCCAGATACCATTCGAGCGACGCGTTGAAGTTGTTCGACTTGTAGGGCTTCAGGTCCGGATTGCCGCCGCCTCCGGTGAGGATCTGGTCCGACAGCCAGAAGTAATTGGTCATGTCGGCATAGTTCGGGCGGGCGATCACCTGTGCCGCGGCGAAGCGGAACACCAGGTTCTTGTTCACATCGGCGACGATGTTCACGCTCGGCAGGACATTGTCGTAGCTGGTCTTGGTCGTCTGCCACACCCAGTCGGCCTGGGCGTTGCACATCGCGCCCGGCTTGCAGACATAGCCCGCGCTGTCGGTCGCGGTGTGGACGTAGCGGACGCCGAAATTGCCGCGGAAGCCGCCGGCATCGAAGTTCGCCTGGGCATAGAAGGCGTGGATCTGCTCCTGGATGTCCCAGTTGCCCGCGGTGAATTCCGAAGCGGCGAACTTGGACGGGGTCGGCAGGCCCGGGCGGCCCTGCACATAGTTCACCATCGAATTGCCGTCGATGATGAAGCGGCCGCGCATCTGGTCGTTGATGCCGTCGAAGCCGGACAGGTAATTGTCCCTGACGATGCTGGTGTTGAAATTGCCCGCCGGCACCGCCAGCCCGGTCAGCGCGATGCCCGCATATTCCTGCCCGGTCTCGTGCTTGCGATATTTGTAGCCGAGCTGGATGCGCTTCAGCACGCCGTCGAACTTCAGGCCGAAGTCGATCTGGCCGTAGCGCTCCTTGTCGGTGGTCGGCTTGTCGACCAGGTTGCCGCTCCAGCCCGGATCGGTGACGAACGCCGCCGGGTTGCCCAGCACGTTGCTGCCATAGCTGATCGTGCCCGGCCGGTTGGGCGCGCCGCTGATGTCGACCGTGTAGTTCGCCCAGTTGAGGAATTCGAGGAACACCTGCTTCTTGGTGCCGCCATCGGCGTCGGAGATGCCGCCCTCGACGTTCAGGTCCCACTTCACGTCGTTCCAGCCGATCTGGCCATGGAAGGTCTGCGAATGCATCTCGGCGACGCGATACTGCGCGTCGAGCACCGAAAGCGCGTTGTTGAAGGTCGCCGAAGTGACGATGCCGTCCTGCACGTTCAGCCCGGTCAGCCGGCCGGCGCTGTTCCAGACATTGCCCGGAAAGGCGTACATCGACTGGTTGAGATTGTCATAGGTCGCGTCGATGCGCAGCCAGTCGGCGGTGATCGTCAGCTCGTCGACCGGCTTCCACTGCGCGGTCGCCGAATAGGTCAGGCGCTCGCGGCCCTGCTCGAAATAGGAAGTGCCGAACGCGTTCGGGAACTTGGCGTTCGGGTTGGCCAGCAGCGTGGTGGCGCAGGTGCCGGTGCACTGGCCCGTGCCGGTAATCTGGTCGGCCGGATTGGGCGCGACCGGGATCATGCTCTGCGGCAGCGAGCTCGTCTTGGCGTCGTTCGCGCCGTTCCAGAAATTGGCGCTGATCGTGCCATAGCTCTCCAGGCCGTCGCGGCGCAGCCGGTCCTTGGTGCGCTGGAACGAGGCGAGGAGACCGAGGGTCTTGCTCTCATTGTGCCAGCTGACCAGCGCCGAGCCCTGGACGTCGCCCTTCTTCGAACGGTCGTTGTAGAGATAGCTGAGCGAGCCGGCCACCACGAAGGGCTTCAGCTCGAGCGGCTTGCGGGTGAGCACGTTGACGGTGCCGCCGATCGAGCCCTCGTCGATCCGCGGCTCGGGCGACTTGTAGACGTCGACCCGGTTGACGAGCTGCGGCGCGAGCAGCGCATAGTTGAAGGTGCGGCCCGGATTGTCGAGGATGAACCAGTCGGCCGAGGCGACCGTCTGGCCGTTCAGCAGCGTGCGGTTCAGCGCCGGATCGGTGCCGAGGATCGAGACCTTCTCGCCCTGGCCGAACGCGCGGTCGACGGTGACGCCCGGAACCAGTGTCAGCGCCTCGGCGACATTGGTGTTCGGGAACTTGCCCACGTCTTCCGAAGAGACCGAGTCGATGATCGCATCGGCCTTGCGCTTGGCCTCGATCGACTGGGCGAGCGAGGCGCGGAAGCCGGTGACGACGATCTCATGGTCATCGGCAGGCTGGGCAGTGTCGCTGGTCTGTGCATGCGCGGCACCGCTGAGCAGCGCCATCGCGCTGGCTGTGCCGATAAGAAATCCCCGGATCCCCATCTCTCATCCCCTTGGTCAGATGATTCTGAACTTGCTTATGATTCGTTGTGGTACGGCACCGGCAGACCAGTCGCATACCAATATCAGTACCATTCCTCACTGTTGAGGAGCCGTCAAGACAGATTTTTACAGTGCGGTTACAGACCAGAGCAATTTTTTTGCTGACATGTGGTATGTTATTGGTACTAGTGTTGCATCCGGCACACAGCCGACCGATGATGGGGAACCGATGCCGCTGCTGGCGCAAAAGATCAGGCCGCTCGACGGAGCAGGCAGGGGGCCGCTCTACCGGCAGCTCGAGACCGCGTTGCGCGAGGCGCTGCGCGACAATCTGCTCAAGCCCAACGAAGCGCTCCCCGCCGAGCGCGACCTGGCCGCCGATCTCTCGGTCTCGCGGATCACCCTGCGCAAGGCGATCGACAAGCTGGTCGACGAGGGGCTGCTGGTCCGCCGCCACGGCGCCGGCACCTTCGTCGCGGGCCGAGTCGAGAAGCAGTTCGCCAAGCTCTCGTCCTTCTCCGAGGACATGGCCTCGCGCGGGCGCAGCGTGCGCAGCGAATGGCTGATCCGCGAATCGGGCGTGGTGACGGGCGAGGAATCGCTCACCTTCGGGCTCAGCCCCGGCACCGCCGTCTATCGCTTCCACCGCATCCGCTATGCCGACGACGTGCCGATGGCGCTCGAGTTCGCGATCATCCCGGGCTTCGGCCTGTCCGGGCTCGATGCCGTCGATTCGTCGCTCTATGCCGCGCTCGAGGCGACCGGCAACCGCCCGGTGCGCGCGCTCCAGCGGCTGCGCGCGGCATTGTGCGACGCGGAGCGCGCCGCGCTGCTCGGCGTCGAAGTGGGCGCGCCGGTCCTCTATATCGAGCGCCGCGGCTTCCTGGCCGATGGCCGGGTGATCGAGGCGACCACCAGCTGGTATCGCGGCGACGCCTATGACTTCGTCGCCGAACTCGACATGCGGGGCTGAACCGATGACCGACCCCGAATCGACCAGGATGTTCGCCGAGGCCGCCGAGGCCGGCGCCACCGTTCGCCGCCAGCGCGACCGGAACGGGCCGGTGGTCCGCGAACTGGGCGCCCGGCTGCGCGCCACGCGCCCGCGCGGCGTGCTCACCTGCGCGCGCGGCAGCTCTGACCATGCCGCCACTTTCGGCCGCTATCTGATCGAGACGCGGCTGGGGCTGCTGACCACTTCGGTCTCGCCGTCGATCGCCTCGGTCTATGGCGTCGAGACCGATTATTCCGACATGCTGGCGCTCGGCATCTCGCAATCGGGCAAGAGCCCCGATATCCTGGCCGCGATGCGCGCCGCCAGGGAGAGCGGCGCGCGCACCGTGGCGATGGTCAATGTCGCCGATTCGCCGCTCGCGACCGAATCGGACACGCTGGTGCCGCTGCAGGCCGGGCCCGAGATCAGCGTCGCCGCGACCAAGTCCTACATCGCCGCGCTCGCCGCCCAGCTCCATCTGGTGAGCGAATGGGCCGGTGACGAAGCGCTCGCGGCCGGCCTCGCCGCGCTGCCCGACCTGCTCGAACAGGCATGGAGCGCCGACTGGTCGCCGCTCGTCGAGCGGCTGCGCGACGCGCGCGGCCTTTATGTGATCGGCCGGGGCCTGGGCTTCGGCGTGGCGCAGGAAGCGGCGCTCAAGTTCAAGGAGACCTGCGGCCTCCATGCCGAGGCATTCAGCGCCGCCGAGGTCCGCCACGGGCCGATGGCGCTGGTCGGGCCGGGCTTCCCGCTGCTGGTCTTCCGCCAGGACGATGCCACTGCCGACGGCGTCGACGACCTGGTTTCGGACGTGCTGGCGCGCGGCGGCGAAGTGCTGGTGAGCGGCGGCGAGGTGCCGGGCGCGATCCACCTCCCCCATCCCGCCGCCGGGCCGGCGATCGAACCGATCCTGCAGATCCAGGCATTCTACCGCGCCGCCAACGCGCTCTCGATCGCGCGCGGCTTCGATCCTGATCGGCCGCCGTCGCTCGCCAAGGTGACCGAGACCATCTGATGCAGGTGCTGATACCGACTCGCGCGCTGGTCGACGGCGCGCTCCGCCAGGATGTCGCCGTCCTGATCGACGGCACGCGGATCGCCGGCGTGGCGCCGGCCGCTGCAATTCCCGCCGGCGCCGAGTCGCGGCGCCTGGACGGCACGCTCGCGCCCGGCTTCATCGATACCCAGGTCAATGGCGGCGGCGGCGTGCTGTTCAACGACGCACCGACCGTGGCGGGCATCGCCGCGATCGGTGCCGCGCATCGCCGCTTCGGCACCACCGGCTTCTTCCCGACGCTGATCAGCGACGACCTCGACGTCATCCGCCGCGCCGTGGCGGCCGTGGACGCGGCGATCGCGGCGGGCGTGCCGGGCGTGCTCGGCATCCATATCGAGGGCCCGTTCCTCAACGTGGATCGCAAGGGCATCCATTCGGCCGAGAAGATCCGTTCGCTCGACGCGGAGGGGATCGCCGCGCTGACCGGCCTGGCGCGCGGCCGCACGCTGGTGACGCTGGCGCCCGAGCGGGTGGCGGTATCGGACATCGAGCAGCTCGTCGCGGCGGGCGTGGTGGTCGCGGCGGGGCATACCAATGCGCGCTACGACCAGGCCAAGGCGGCGGTGGCCGCGGGCATGCGCGGCGTGACCCATTTGTTCAACGCCATGTCGCCGCTCGGCTCGCGCGAGCCGGGCATGGTCGGTGCCGCGCTCGATTCGGACGCGCTGGTCTGCGGATTGATCGTCGACGGCCATCACGTGAACCCGGCCACGCTCCGCCTAGCGCTGCGCTGCAAGCCGGCCAGCGGCTTCATGCTGGTGACCGATGCGATGCCCTCGGTCGGATCGGATGCGAGCGCGTTCGTGCTGCAGGGCCGCCACATCACCGTGCGGGACGGCGCCTGCCGCAGCGACGACGGCACGCTGGCCGGATCGCATCTCGACATGGCGGCGGCGGTGCGCAACGCGGTTGCGATGCTCGGCATCGATCTGGCCACCGCGGTGACGATGGCGAGCGCCAGCCCGGCCGGACTGATGGGCCTCGGCGACACGCATGGCCGGATCGCGGCCGGCCATGCCGCCGACCTGGTGCTGCTCGACGATGCGGGGCAGGTCCGCGAGACCTGGATCGGCGGAGCTTAGATCGCCTTCCCTTTGGGACTCGCCCTCCCGGCGAGGAACGAGAGCCAGAAGGAACCCTTGCAATGCAGGATTCCGCCCGCCCCATGCCGGCGGATGCGGCCCGGCTTGCTCCGTCCCGTCCACAGGCGTAGCGCTCACGCATGACCGATTCCACCAAGGCGCTCGACTATGTCGAGGCGCATCTCGACGACAGCCTGGACCGACTCTTCGCGCTGATGCGCGTCCCCTCGGTCTCGACCGATCCCGCCTATGCCGAGCAGTGTCAGCGCGCCGCGAAGCTGCTCTCCGACGAGCTGGCCGGCTTGGGCTTCACCGCCCGCGTCGCGCAGACGCCGGGCCATCCGATGGTGGTCGCGCATCATGACGGGCCCGCGGGCGAGTGGGTTCCGCACGTCCTGTTCTACGGCCATTACGACGTGCAGCCGGTCGATCCGATCGAGTTGTGGAAGCGCGATCCGTTCGATCCGGTGATCGAGACGCGCAGCGACGGCGCGAAGCAGATCGTCGGCCGCGGCGCGTCGGACGACAAGGGCCAGCTGCGCACCTTTGTCGAGGCCTGCCGCGCCTGGAAGGAGACCGAGGGCAGGCTGCCGTGCAAGGTGACGATCCTGTTCGAAGGGGAAGAGGAATCGGGCTCGACCAGCCTCGAGCCGTTCCTCCATGCCCATGCCGAGGAGCTGAAGGCCGATTTCGCGCTGATCTGCGACACGCTGATGTGGGACACCGAGACGCCGGGCCTCACCATCGGGCTGCGCGGCATGGCGGCGGGCCAGGTGACGATCCGCGCGGCTTCGCGCGATCTCCATTCCGGCCTTTATGGCGGCGCGGCGCGCAACCCGATCCAGCTGCTCTGCACGATCCTGGGCGAGATGAAGGACGCCGATGGCCGAGTGACGCTGCCCGGCTTCTATGACGGCGTGCCCGAAGTGACGCCGGCGGTCCGCGAGAGCTGGGACGCGCTCGGCTTCGACGGCGGCGGCTTTCTCGGCGAGATCGGGCTGCGCGTGCCCGCCGGCGAGAAGGGCCATGACGTGCTCGAGCAGATCTGGTCGCGGCCGACCGCCGAGGTCAACGGCATCTGGGGCGGCTATACCGGCGAAGGCTTCAAGACGGTCATCCCGGCAGAGGCCCATGCCAAGGTGAGCTTCCGCCTGACCGGAAGCCAGAACCCGGAAACGGTCTGGGCATCGTTCGAGGAGCATGTCCGCTCGCGCCTGCCCGCCGATTGCTCGGCGGTGTTCACCGGGCGTGGCCCGGGCAGCCCCGCGGTCTCGGTATCGAGCGACAGCCCGCCGCTGGAGGCCACCCGGGCGGCGCTCGACGCCGAATGGGGCAAGGCGGCGCTGATCGGCTGCGGCGGCGGCATCCCGGTCGTCACGTCGATCTCGAAGATCCTGGGGATGGACACGGTGCTGGTCGGCTTCGCGCTGACCGACGACAATATCCATTCGCCCAATGAGAAATATGACCTGAAGAGCTTTCACAAGGGCATCCGCTCCTGGGTGCGAATCCTGGCGAAGATCGGCGAGACGGCGAAGGTGCCGGCCTGATCGCGCTGGCCCGAATCGGCCGGCTCGGCTAGGTTCGGGTCATGCAGGAGGGGGCTCGATTCATTGCTTTGATGCTCGGCGGCGCGGCGCTGGCGGCCTGCCAGCCCGATGCGGCCAAGCCGGTGCCGAAGGCCGAGGCAAGCGAGGCCGCTGTCGCGCCCGCAGCGGCTGCGGCTGGCGCCGCCGGCGCGCCGCTGCGCGAATGGCTGGTCGGCAGCTGGTCGTTCGAAGCGAGCTGCGCGAGCGACTTCATCGCCCATTATGCGGCCGATGGCAGCCTCGACAATAGCGGCGAGATGGGCGGCTGGGCGCTGGCCGGCAACATCGTGACCGAGACGATCCGCGAGCGCTATGACGCCGCGGCGAGCGACGGCGCCGAGAAGGTGAACCCGCCCGAGACGCGCAGCTACACGATCGAGCGCGCCGACCAGGATCACGGCACGATCACCTATCAGGGCCGCAAGGTGCCGATGCTGCGCTGTTGACGGCGCGGCCGCCAGGATCGATATCGGCATGATGGTTCCCCTTTCGTTCGCCGGCCACGACCTGATGGCGCTGCCCGAGGGCGCGCTCTACTGGCCGGCGCGGCGGGCCCTGCTCGTCGCCGACCTGCATTTCGAGAAGGGCAGCTGGTTCGCCGCGCGCGGCCAGATGCTGCCCCCCTATGATTCGATCGCGACCCTGCAGGCGATCGAGGCGCTGGCGGACCGGACCCAGGCGCGCGAACTCTGGTGCCTGGGCGACAGCTTCCATGATTCGGAAGGCTGCGAACGGCTGCCCGGCGATGCGCGCGCGCTGCTTGCCCGGCTCACCGCCCGGCTCGACTGGCGCTGGATCACCGGCAATCACGACAGCCTGCTGATCGATCCCTTTGGCGGCACGATCCTGGCGGAGGCGGAGGTCGATGGGCTGGTCCTGCGCCACGAGGCCGAACCGGACGATCCGCGCCCCGAGCTGTCGGGCCATTTCCACCCCAAGCTGCGCCTGCGCATCCGGGGGCGGCAAGTGGCGCGGCGCTGTTTCGTCGCCTCGCCGACCAAGCTGATCCTGCCGGCCTTCGGCGCGCTCACCGGCGGACTGGACGCGCATCATCCGGAGATCGCCCGCGCGGTGGGGTGCAGCGCGCAGGCGCTGGTCGCGCTCGAGGACCGGCTGCTGCGCTTCCCGCTCGCGGCCTAGCCGCCCCGGCGCGGCTCGAGATCGGCGCATTCCACCGGGCCCTGCCCGATCACCTGGCATTTGGCGGAGCCGAGCACCCGGATCACGCCGCTCGACGTCGCGCTGATCTGGGCGTTGTAGCGCACGTTCATCACCAGCGCGCCGCCGCTCCCCGAGACGAGCAGCGCATCGGCGGTGGTCAGCGCCGCCGCGTCGAGGCTGCTGGTGCCATAGAGCCGCACGCGCGTGTGCAGTGCGTTGCCCGCGAGCGCCACCGTGCCGGTGCCGGCCAGGGTAACGCTCAGATCCTGCGCGTCGACCTTGCCGATATCGATCCGCCCCGCCCCGTTCAGCGAGACGTCGAGCCGGTTGCCGCGCATCTCGGCGATCTTCAGCAACGCGCCGCCATTGGTCTGCACCACGCGCAGCCCGGGCACCGTGACACGGATGCGCGCGCCGCTCGCGGCCTTGCCCGCAGCCGATTCCCAGCTTTGCGTACCGGCATTGACGATCAGCGTTCCCGCCTCCACGCGCACGCCCACCCGGTCGAGCGCGGCGCGATCGCCGGTGAGCGTCACGCCCGGCGATCCGGGCGCCACCTCCACCGCGAACGGCCCGTCGATGCGCAGCCGGTCGAAACCGGTGACCATCACGACGCGCTCGTCTCCCGGCGCGGCGGCGCCCAGGAGCAGCAGGGGGGCGAGGGCGAGCCGATACATGGCCACACCCTCGCGCGGCTTCAGCGCCGAGGCAAGCTCAGGAGCAATGCGCCTCGCCCGAACCCACCGCGCTCACCGAGCATTTCGCGCCGCCGGTGAGATCGACATCGCCCGAGCCCGCGATCGAGACCGAGGCCCCGCCCTTCACGACGCCGCGCAGGCTGCCCGAGCCGATGACCGAGATGCTGGCGCCCGTGGCGGTGAGCTTGCTCGCGTCGATGTCACCCGACCCGGCGATCGAGGCATTGAGCCGGCTGACCGTGCCCGCGACGGTGAGATCCCCCGAGCCGGCGATCGAGAGATCGGCATCGGTCGCGGCGAGCGCGGCGATGCCGAGATTGCCCGAGCCGGCGATCGCGCCGCGGAAAGCACCCTCGGCCTTGTCGACGCTCATATTGCCGGAGCCGCTGACGCTCGCGCCATCGAGCTTCGGCAGGACGACATGAACCTTCACGCCGCGATCGTTGCTGAACGAGAAGCCGCTGCGGTCCTTGCGGCCGACGCGCAGCGTACCGTCGACCACCCGGACTTCGAGCTGGTCGAGCACCGCGGTATCGCCCTCGGCCGTGACCGCGAACTGGCCGCCGTTCCGCACCTCGATGTCATCGGGTCCGCGCAGGTCGACCTTGGTGAAGCCGCTCGCGTCATAGCTGCGCTTGGCGCCGACGCCGCTCGGCGCGGCCTTGTGACCTTCCTTTTCCCAGCTGGCGTGGCAGGCGCCGGTGGCCGCGAGCGGCAACAGGGCAAGAGCGAACAGGGCAGCGCGCATCGAAACTTCCTCCCGAAGCAATATGTGTGTTGGATACATAATACACCATCGATGAGACAAGGAAAAGGGGCGGTTTTCAAGGCCGCCCCTTTCCTTGGGCTTCGATGCCGGCCGAGATCAGGCCGGAACCTTGTCCTTGTTGTGGATGGCCGCGGCCTTGCGCAGGATCTCGAGGATCTTCTCGAGCGCGGCCGGCTCGTCCACTTCCTCCATCGCCGCGAGCTCGCGAGCGAGGCGGCTGGCCGCCGCTTCGAAGATCTGGCGCTCGGAATAGCTCTGCTCGGGCTGGTCGTCGGCGCGGAACAGGTCGCGGACCACTTCGGCGATCGACACCAGGTCGCCCGAATTGATCTTCGCTTCATATTCCTGGGCGCGGCGCGACCACATGGTGCGCTTGACCTTCGGTTTCCCCTTCAGCGTATCGAGCGCTTCCTTGAGTGTCTTGTCACTCGAAAGCTTGCGCATGCCGACGCTCTCGGCCTTGTTGGTCGGAACGCGCAGCGTCATCTTTTCCTTTTCGAAGCGCAGCACGTAGAGTTCGAGCTGCATACCCGCGATCTCGGATTTCTGCAGCTCGATAACACGGCCCACGCCGTGCTTGGGGTAAACGACATAATCGCCGACATCGAAGGACAGCGCCTTGGCAGCCATGTGCGAGGAACCTTTCGTGATAACCGGCCCCGACGGGCTCGGCGTCCGCCCCGGCGAATGCGGGACGGGCTGATCGGGGCGACTTCTCTTTGCTTCTCCGGGCGGAGGCGAGTTTTCCTCCGTCTTGGGGCATTTAACACGTTTGCAATAAAATTACCAGACCGACTGTGCCGCCTTGCAGCGAAAATATGCAATTAATCGCAGGATTGTGGCTGTCTCTCGACTCAGGCATTGCTGAGGCATGTTCGCGCTACTTCTGCTCCTCCAGGCTCAGGACACCGGCGCCAACTTCTCGCCGGCGGTCAAGGCATTGCTCGACACACGTGAGACGCTGGCACCGGAGGAGTTCGTCCGCCGGATCGAAACCCTGGCACTGCAGGGCGACGCTTCCGCTTCCGAGCTGGCGGGCGAAGCCAGCAATTTCGGCGGGATCGGCTGGCCCCGCGATCCGGAAAAGGCCTGTGGCTGGTTCGAACGTGCTGCGCCGCAGCGTGGCGATTCGGCCCATAATCTCGCGCTCTGCTTCGAGAACGGCCAGGGCAGGCCACAGGACCTGGCCAGGGCGCGCACCCTCTATGCCAGCGCCGCCCGGCTCGGCTGGGTGCAGGCGAAATGCGCGCTCGGCACGCTGCTGGTCTCGGGCCGGGGCGGGCCGAAGGACGCGCCGCGCGGCGTGGCGCTGTGCCGCGAGGCCGCGGAATCGGGCAATGCCAATGCCCAGACCGACTATGCCGGCTGGCTGCTGACCGGCGCGAATCTGCCGCAGGACATGGTCGCGGCCCGGCGCTGGCTGGCCGATGCCGCCGCGCAAGGCCAGCACAATGCCGAATTCCTGCTCGGCCAGATGTTGTGGAACGGCGATGGCGGCCCGGCCGACCCGGGTGCCGCGGTCGCATGGTGGAAGAAGGCCTATGCCGGCGGCCGCGCCGATGCCGCCGCGCTCATCTCACGGGCCGCGTTCCGGCGCGCGGCGCCGGATGGGAAAACGGTGACCGACCGGGAAGCGGTGGCCGAGATGATGCACTGGCTGCGCATCGCGGCGGCGGAGGAGCCCGACCCCAAGCGGCGCAAGGAGATGGCCGACATCCTTGCGGACATCGACAAGAACTAGAGGCTAGCTGCCCGAACCGGGCTCCGGCGAGAAGAACTGCTCGAACTTGCCCTCGACTCCCTTCATCGCATCGGCATCGGCGGGCACATCGCCCTTCTGCGTGATGTTGGGCCAGGATTCCGAATAGGTGCGATTGAGCTCCAGCCACTTCTCGAGGCCGTTCTCGGTATCGGGCAGGATCGCCTCGGCCGGGCATTCCGGCTCGCAGACGCCGCAGTCGATGCACTCGTTCGGATTGATGACGAGCATGTTCTCGCCTTCGTAGAAACAGTCGACCGGACAGACCTCGACACAATCCATGTACTTGCACCGGATGCAGGCGTCGGTGACGACATAGGTCATGGAAACTGGCCCCTTGGATCGAAGACGTGGGGGTCCTGCTATGCCTGTGGATTCGCTGCGTCAATCAGTTGGCGCTTCCTGCGAGACGTTCTCAGTGACCACAAGGTCCTGATAGCAGGCGCGCCCCTCGGCCGGCGGGCCGCGCCTGACGGGCAGCAGCTCGACCCGGATCACCCGAACCTTGCCATAGAGCGGGAAGGCCACGACGCACCCCACGCGCACCGTGGCCGAGCTGCGCTCGACCCGGCGGCCATCGATGCGCAGCATGCCCTTCTCGGCGATCGCCTGCGCCGCCGAGCGCGTCTTGGCCAGGCGCGACCACCAGAGGAACCGGTCGATCCGCATCGCCGCGCCGTCAGCCATGCTTCAGCGCCTGGAGCGCCGCGAAGGCATTGTCGCGCGGCGGCGCCTTGGGCCGGGGCGGCGCCACGAGTCCCTGCCAGATCCAGCGCTGCGGCTCGCCCTCCGCCGAACGGGCGGTGCGGAAGCCGAGCTGGGCCATCAGCCGCGCCAGCGTCTCGGCGGTCAGCCCCATCGAAGTGGCAAGCGCCGGATCGGGAGCAAAGGGCTTGCGGCCCTGGCGCGCGTCGTGCGCGGCACGGGCAATGCGCTCGACCAGGTCGACGCGCACCGCCTGGGCTCCCAGCGGGCGATAACCATGGACGAGATCGGCACCCGGCGCGGCGCGCAGCAGCACGGTGGCGCCGTCGCGCGGGGCTTCGGCCAGCCCCATCAGCTCGCGCCGCCAGCGCGCCGCGCCGGGCTTGAGCAGCGCGGGGGCGAAGATGTCGAGCGTGCCGATGGTGACGCCGATCGTGCGCAGCCGCTGGCGCGCCGGCGGGTCGAGCGCCTCCACCAGCATCGCGGCGGCACGGCGCGGCAGCAGCCCGCCGGCCTCGAGCAGCGCATTGGCGAGCGCGCGCAGCGGCGAGCCGGCGGCCGGATCGCGCGCCGCCGCGTCGAGCTTGCCGAGCACGGCCAGGCGCTTGCCGATCTGATCGGCGAACCAGCGTTCGAGCCGGGCCTGCACCGCCGTTCTCGCCGGGGGATCGAGCACGTCGAGCGCGCGATCCAGCCGGATGCGCGGCCGGGCGATATTGGGCCCCGGCTCCAGCGCCGCGACCGCCACGCCGTTCCAGGCGAGCACCGACCAGGTCAACAGGATGGCCGCATCCTCGGCCTCGGCAAGCGCGGCCCCGCGCTTGCGATATTCGCCGCCCAGCCGTTTCTCCGCCGCCGCCAGCAGCATGCGCTTGTCCGCGGCGCGCGCCTCCGGCGCGACGGTGAAGCGAAAGCCGGTGAGCGTGCCCAGGGCATGTTCCTCGACGGTCACTTCGCCCTCGGCGCCGATCGTCACCGGCAGGTTCGAGGCGTCGGCGCCGATCTGGCGCAGCAGCACGGTGGTGCGCTTGTCGACGAAGCGCTGGGTCAGGCTGGCGTGCAGCGCGTCCGAGAGCTTCTCCTCCACGGCGCGCGTGCGCTCGGCCCAATGGACCGGGTCCTCCAGCCAGTCCGCCCGGTGCGCGATATAGGCCCAGCTGCGCGCCGCGGCGATGCGCCCGGCAAGCGTCTCGACATCGCCGCCCATATTGTCCAGCCGCTGGATCTCGTCGGCGAACCATTGGTGCGGCACATGGCCGCGCCCCTCGGAGAGATGCCCGAAGAGCCGGCCGACGAAGCGGCTGTGCGGCTCGGGCCCGAGCTTGCGGAAATCGGGCAGGCCGCACGCCGCCCAGAGCCGCTTGACCATCGCCGGCGCGCGCACCCGCTGGCGGACCCAATCCTCTTCCGAAAGCCGCTTGAGCACGGCCAGGTCCACCGCCTCGGGCGCGGCGCGCAGCACATCGCTGTTCGGCCTGGCCTCCAGGCTGGCGATCAGCGCCTCGACGCTGGCGAAGTCCGGCTCGCCTTCGCGCCAGTAGAGCTTCTCCAGCGGCGGCACCCGGTGCCCCTCGATCGCAAGCACCTCTTCCGGCGTGAAGGCATTGGGGCCTTCCTCGTGCAACGCGCCGAACGTGCCATCCTTCTGGTGCCGCCCGGCACGCCCGGCGATCTGCGCCATCTCGGCCACGGTCAGCCGGCGCTGGCGGCGCCCGTCGAACTTGGAAAGCGAGGCGAAGGCGACATGGTGCACGTCCATGTTGAGGCCCATGCCGATCGCATCGGTGGCAACGAGATAATCGACCTCGCCCGCCTGGAACATCGCCACCTGGGCATTGCGGGTGCGGGGGCTGAGCGCCCCCATCACCACTGCCGCACCGCCGCGGAGCCGGCGAAGCGCCTCGGCGACGGCATAGACTTCCTCGGCGCTGAACGCGACGATCGCCGAGCGGCGCGGCAGACGGGAGAGCTTCTTCGCCCCGGCATAGCTGAGGGTCGAGAAGCGCGGCCGGCCGATCACCTCGGCCTCGGGCACCAGCGCCTTCAGCATGGGTTTCAGGCTGTCGGAGCCGAGGATCATCGTCTCCTCGCGGCCGCGGGCACGCAGCAGCCGATCGGTGAAGACATGGCCGCGCTCGGGATCGGCGCCCAGCTGCGCCTCGTCCAGGCCGACGAACGCGACTTCGCGTTCCAGCGGCATGCTCTCGGCGGTGCACAGGAACCAGCGGGCCTTGGGCGGCAGGATCTTCTCTTCGCCGGTGATCAGCGCGACCTCGGCATCGCTGCCCTTCATCCTGACGACGCGATCATAGACCTCGCGCGCCAGCAGCCGCAGCGGGAAGCCGATCATGCCGCTGGCATGGCCGGCCATCCGCTCCACTGCGAGATGCGTCTTGCCGGTGTTGGTAGGACCCAGCACGGCGGTGATCGGAGAACGCGCGAAACGACTCATTGCGACTCCCAAGATCGTTCCGAGTCGCCCCTTAAGCAACTCCCCCGGATTGGCGATCCGCCTTAACCATGTTGGAAATACTGGCGAATATGCTGAACACTTCGCTTCATCCGCGAGGTGGCACAACTCGCCGCACGAGCCGGCCCCGAACAGGGTGCTTAATTTGACTTTAAGTCCTGCCTTCCACAGTGATCTTGTCGGTAGCCGGGGGTTTACGGCACGACATCGACGACCTTTTGGGGGGCGTTGCGCCTTGTATCTGCGTAGTGACCATGGAGAGGGGCTGACCGGCGGCGGCGCATCGGCGCTTGCCGCGGCACCGGCGCGCGGCCTGGCCGCACGCCTGGGCGAGCGCTTCGCCGACTTCGAATTCGCGCCGGATCTCGGCTCGCGCATCGGCTCGCTGACCTGGTATCGCGGCGCCGCAACCTGCGTCGCCCTGATCACCGCCACCCTGCTGCTCGCGCCCGGCTTCGAGAACCCGATCTACGGCACCGTTCCCGCGCCGCTTTCGGGCGCCGAGTTCGACGCGACCCAGGCGCAGGCGATCAAGCCGCTCGGCATGGGCTCGGGCACCGGCGCCCGCGTCGCCGCGACCGGGCTGGTCGCGCCGCTCACCGACACGCCGGAGCGGCCGCTCCTCGAAGGTACCACCAAGCTGGCCTCGGGCGGCGCGCTGCTCGCGACGCTGCTGCGCTCGGGCATCGGCAAGGCCGATGCCACGACGGTCAGCAGCATGATCACCAAGGCCGTTGCGCTGGACGAGATCCAGTCCAACACCATGGCCGACTACACGCTGGGCCGCCGCGTCGACAAGTCGCAGCCGCGCCCGCTCGAGAAGCTCGACATCCGCACGCGCTTCGATCAGCGCGTCGAGTTCGTGCGCACCGGCAACGTGCTTGCGATGCGCGCGATCCCGATCGCGATCGACCGGACGCCGCTGCGCATCCAGGGTACCATCGGCAGGTCGCTCTATCGCTCGGCCCGCGCCGCCGGCGCGCCCGCCAAGGCAGTCGAAAGCTATATCAAGACGCTCGCCACCCGCACGCCGGTCTCGCGGCTCGGCTCGGACTGCAAGTTCGACATCATCGTCGGCCAGGCCCGCGCCGAAACCGGCGAGGTGCAGCTCGGCACCCTGATGTACGCCGGGGTCAGCGGCTGCTCGAACAAGGTGCAGCTCGCGCCGTTCGAACAGGGCGGCAAGACCAGCTGGTTCGACGGGTCGGGCAAGGGCAACAGCACCGGCGCGATGGCGATGCCGGCGAACGGCCGCTTCTCCTCGGGCTTCGGCATGCGCCGCCACCCGATCCTCGGCTATACCCGCATGCACCGGGGCGTCGACATCGCCGCGCCCTGGGGCTCGCCGGTCTTCGCCGCGAGCGACGGCGTCGTCCAGTTCGCCGGCCGCAGCAGCGGCTATGGCAATTTCATCAAGGTGACCCATGGCGGCGGCTATGGCACCGGCTATGGCCATCTGAGCCGCATCTATGTGCGCAACGGCGAGCATGTGCGCCGCGGGCAGCGGATCGGCGCGGTGGGCAATACCGGCCTCTCGACCGGCCCGCACCTCCATTACGAACTCTATCGCAACGGCATGGCGGTGAATCCGCGCTCGGTGTCGTTCACCAGCACGCAGCAGCTTACCGGCGGCGATCTCGGCGAGTTCAGGGCCCAGCTGAACCGCCTGCTCTCGGTGCCGATCGGGCACGGCGCCGTGAAGGACGCCGAGGACTAGCATCCCGCGCAAGGCCCCGACTTCCTCTCCCGGAAGGGGAGGCACGGCTCGTCGCAACCTGCTGCGCCAATGCCGGCCATTTGTGCTATGGAGCCAGGATATCCGAGTCCGACTCCGGAGCGTACCATGCGTCTCGTCCTCACTGCCGCCCTGTTCTGCGCCGTCGCGATGCCGGCGCTCGCCCAGCAGTCGCAGCCGGCGCCCACCCGCGACGCCTCTACCCGCGACAAGGCCGAAGCGCTCGCCCGCGCGCTGAACAATCCGATGGTGCAGGAAGGCGCGGCGGCGATGCTCACCAACCTCGCCGGCATCGTGCTCGACACGCGGGTCGGCTCCATCGCCCGCTATGCCGATCCCAGGATCGGCGAGCAGGACACGCTGCGCGACATCCAGCGCCGCAACGATCCCGATTTCGAGAAGCATTTCCACCAGGACGCGCGCGCCGCCGTCGCCGTCGCGGGCAAGCTCACCGACGGTGCGCTGCAGATGCAGGAATCGCTCGACCAGACCGCCGCCCGGCTGCGCGCGGCGCTCGCCCCGCTGCGCGCCGCGCTCAAGAACTGATCGCCCGCGTAACGATCGTACGGGGCGGAAGAGCCGCCGCAACCATATGGCGCGCTGCCGTACGTCCCGGACGCAAGCCGCGTCCGCAAGCGCTTTACGCGGGCGCATCCCGAGTCCTAAAGCGAGCCGATGTGGCAGCTTTACCAATTCCCGCTCTGTCCCTTCTCGCGCAAGGTCCGCCTGCTGCTGGGCGAGAAGGCCGTCGGCTATGAGCCGGTGCGCGAATCGCCCTGGCTGCGGCGCGACGAGTTCCTCGACCTGAATCCCACCGGCCAGGTGCCGGTGATGGTCGATGACGAGCGCGGCGTGACGCTGATCGATTCGCAGGTGATCTGCGAGTTCTTCGAGGAGACGGTGAACAAGGCGCCGATGCTCAACGGCACCGCCACCGATCGCGCCGAGATCCGCCGCCTGGCGATCTGGTTCGATACCAATTTCTATGCCGAGATCACGGCCCCCCTGCTCCACGAGCGGATGCTGAAGCGCATCGTCTACAAGCAGTCGCCCGACGGCCAGGCCCTGCGCAATGCGATGAAGGCGGCGGTCAACCATCTCGACTATATCGACTATCTGCTCGATCACCGCACCTGGCTGGCGGGCCCGACGATGAGCCTCGCCGATCTTGCCGCCGCGGCCCAGATCTCGATCGCCGACTATCTTGGCGGGATCGACTGGAAGAGCCACGAACAGGCCAAGGGCTGGTACATCCGCATGAAGAGCCGCCCGAGCTTCCGCCCGCTGCTCAGCGAGCGGATGGAAGGGATCCCGCCCCCCGCCGATTACGAGAAGCTCGACCTTTGATGGCGGCGCCGCACCGGACCACGCGTCGCCGGGCTTCCACGGCGACAGTCTCGATCCGGAGGAACTGACCGCGGGCCTGGACGCCGAGCGCGCCCGTATCTCGATCTCGACATCCATGCCGCCGACTCCGCTGCCGCATGAAACTCCCGGCGCCGCCATGCGCTTTTCCCGCAAGATCCCGATCGCTCCGATCGGGCACTCACCGGGGTGCTTATGCTCGAACATCTTCCCCATTGGCTCGGCAAGGCGCTGAGCCCATTTCGCGCCGGCGCCGACAAGCTGGCGATCGTCCGGCCCGAGCTGGCCGGCGAAGGCGTGATCCATCTCGCCAGCCCGGCCTTCGCCAACGGCGCGCGGCTGCCCGATCGGTTCACCGCCGATGGCGAGGGCATCTCGCCGCCGCTCTTCTGGACGGGCGTGCCCGAAGGCACCGCGCGGCTGGTGCTGATCGTCGAGGACCCCGATGCGCCGACCCCGCAGCCGGTGGTGCACGCGATCGTCTGGGGCCTGCCGCTCGGCGGCGACCTCAAGGAAGGCGAGATCGGGCCCGATGGCGAAGGCAGCCCGAACGGGGAGGATGTCGGCCGCAACAGCCGCTTCGTCGAGGGCTGGCTGCCGCCCGATCCGCCCAACGGGCATGGCGAGCATAATTACGCCTTCCAGCTCTTCGCGCTGAACGAAGGCGAGGATCCCGGCGACAATCCCGGGCGCGGCGCGATCCTGCGCGCGATGGAAGGCCGGGTGATCGCCGCCGGGCTGCTCACCGGCACCTATTCGCGAGGCGAGCAAGCCCCGATCGGCCGGGTGGGAGCCGGTGCCGCCGCCTGACGCGCCGGCCGGCGCGCCGTGATGGGCGCGGTGGCGGCACGGCCGCGATGGAGTCCGGGCTGAAGTCCCGCGCTCATGTCCGGAGCGCGTCACGGGTTTCTCGGCGGTTTCGAGCTTCGCGGCATCCGGATGGAATGCCTGGGGAAACCATAAGGCGGGCCGAGCTTCCGCCGGAGTTGGGGGCCGCCGCCGGGCGGTCCGGCAGGGTTCAGCCGAAGTGGCTGAAACCCTGCAGGCCGACCGTGGCGATCGCCATTGCGGTGATGGCGAAGGAGGCCATCCCGATCATCAGGCTGCGCGTCATGCTTATCCTCTCCGTTCCGTGCTGACCGCTACGGGTCACGCGATCGGAACCACGGGCGAGGAGAAGAGCACGATGGCATAGGTGAGGACGACGGCGCCGATGACGGCAACGCTGTGCTGGAACGAGCTGATACGAACGGCCATGATAGTTACTCCCTGTATTGTCGGTTGCCGGACCATCCGGCGTTGCCGATGCCAGATGGATTGCAGGGAGCGTGCCAGTTTTCTAAGTGATTGATTTCATTGAGCGCGAGTAAGAAAGTTACGCGCGGTTGGGAAATTCCACACCAAGCTATGGTGTAATTTCCCAATCAAAGGCGGACAGCGACTGTCCGATTCCGATCAATCGACGCGGACGCAGTTGCGGCCGCCATTCTTGGCGGCGTAGCAAAGCTGGTCGGCGCGGTGGAACACGGTGCCGAACACTTCGCCCTGGGCCGCCGGGCTGAGGCCGGCGGAAAAGGTGATCTCGCCCAGCGGCGCGTCGGTCTCGCGCAGGCGATAGCGCTTGGCGGAGACGGCGAGGCGGGCCCGGTCGAGCACTTCGCGCGCCGCCATCAGGTCGAGGCCGGTGAACAGGACGACGAACTCCTCGCCGCCATAGCGCGCGACGAGATGGCCCTTGCAGGTGTCGGACAGCGCTTCGCCGAGCGCCTTGAGCACCCGGTCGCCGACGACATGGCCGAACCGGTCGTTGACCGACTTGAAGTGATCGACATCGCACACCGCCATGCAGATCCGCGCGCCCGCCGAGGCCTGGGCGGCATAGGCCTCCTCGAAGGCGCGGCGATTGGGCAGGCCGGTCAACGGATCGCGGCGCGCATTGTCGCGCGCCTCCTCCAGCTTGGTGCGCAGCTCGCTGGCCTCGCGATTGGCGGTCTCCAGCCGCTCCTCGGCGTTGCGGACCCGCTCGAGCATCGTCGCGGTGATGCGGGCGATCTCGATATCGTCGCCGCCCGAGCTGCGCATCGCCTGCGCGCTGGCGGCAAGGTCGCGGCCGAAATCCTTCGTCTCGGCGCGCATGGCCGTGACCATGTCCTGAAAGCCCTCGACCTGCATCTGGGTCTGGGCGACCAGCCCCTGGGCCTTCTCGATCGTGGCGGTGGGCATGCCCGCGACGGGCTGCGCGTCGCACCCCAGCGTCTCGATGTCGCGCCGGGTGAGGCGGACGCCGCCATCGGTCAGCGCGTGCACCGCCCGGGCGAGCGGGCCATCGGGGTTGGCGAGAAGCTGATAGGCGAAAGCATAATTGGCCGGATCGGGATCCAGCCGCTGGTCTATCAGAAATTCTCCGATGCGGTCGTACAGGCCACGTGCGGCCTGGGAACCGCTTGCCACCCGAACGGCCTTGGCCGCGACCATCTGCCTCAATTCCTCACCAGAAATTTGGTCCCGACGGTGCCGACCCGCAGCACCGCCACGCCGTGCAGACTAGGCCCCAACTGCTAATATCCGGTGAGCAAAGCTTGCGGACTCGTGAAAATACCGGCTCCGGAGATCAGTGCCTGTGCGCGGCCCGGTATTTCTGGACGGCTTCCAGCGAGAGCCGGATATGCCCCGCCGGGCTCATGTCCGAATGGACGAAGAGCAGCTTGCCGTCCGGCGCGATCACATAGGAGGTCCGGCTGGTGATCTTGGTGGCGGTGCCGTCGGGCCGGGTCAGCTGGACGTCATAGGCCTTGACGATCTCGGGGCTGGCGGCGGCGACGGCGAACTTGCCGGCGCATTTCTCCGCCGAAAAGGCCTCGAGCTTGTCGATATTGCCCGCGGTCATCCCGATCACGCTGGCGCCGGCCTTCTGGAAATCGGGCAGCGCCTCGGCAAAGGCATGCGCTTCGGCATTGCAGCCTTCGGTGAAGGCGGCGGGGAAGAAATAGAGGACGACCGGCCCCTTCTTCAGCGCCGCCTTGAGGTCGACCGTGAAGGGCTTGCCCGCCATCGCGCCGGGGGCGGTGAAGTCGGGCGCGCGCTGGCCGGGCTTGAGCGTGGCCATGGCCGGCACGGCGAGCGACAGGGCGGCGGCGGCGATCAGCAATTTGCGCATGGCGATCCTCCTGAATGTCGTTGCCGGCGGCTAGCGCGTCAGCGCGATGCCGATCCGGGCATGGGTGTCGTTCCGGCGATAGTCGTCCAGCGCCTCGCCATAGCCGGTGAAGGCCTGGCCGAAGATATAGAAGCCCACTCCCTTGGCAATCCGCGCCAGCGGATAGGAGACGAACAATTCGGCCGCGCCCTTGCCCGTCTCGAAATTGCCGCGACCGGTGAGCGAAAGCTTCAACCCGTCCTGCTGGCCGATCGCGGCGGTGAGGCTGGTATAGCCGAAATAGTTCTTCACGTCCGGCGCGGTGCCCAGCCGGCCGAGATAGAACCAGGCCTGGGGCGCGACGTCGAGATGCCAGTCGCCGCCCAGGTCGAAGCGCTTCTCGGCGCGCAGGAACACCCGGTTGAGATCGACCGAGTCGGCCACGCCGCGCCCGTTCGAATCATGGCGATAGCCGAGCGCCACCTTGGTGGTGTCGTCGAAGGGAATGTCGGCATAGACTTCGGGGCTGTAATTGGTCGAGCGGAACGGCCCCGAAGGCCGGTTCAGCGCCCAGAACATCGTCTGGGTATAGGCGAAGCGCAGATTGCCGAGCTTGAGCGGCGCCTTCTCGCCGAACGGGCGGAAGGCGAAGCTCACCTGCAACTTGCCGCCGGCATCCTTCAGGCCGAACGCGCCATAGATCGGCTCGTGCGGCTCGAACCGGTCGACAAAGGCGGCCGAGCTGCCGGTCGCGCTCTGCACTACCGCCTCCCCCTGCGGGATCTCGGCGGCGGCGTGCTGCTCGGTGGGCGGCACCGCGCGGCCGGCCACGCTCACCGGCACGTAGCGCGCCTTGGCGAAGCCGTGCGGCGCGACGGTGGGCAGCGGGCCGGGCGCGCGCTCGAGCACCAGGCGCGTGCCGTCCACCGCGGTGACCTCGATCTCGCGCGGGCCGGCATCGGTGACCGCCAGATCGCCCTCGTTGACCAGGAAGACCTCGACGCCGCGCAGCGCCTCCGCCTCCGAGGCGGGCTGGGCAGGCACGGCGCGCAGGCCCTGGGCCGCGGCGGGCGTGGCGGCGAGGAACGCGATCGGAATCAGCAGGCGGCGGCGCATCGGCCGGTTGAGTGGCAGGGCTTTGTGACCTTGGCGAGTCAAAATCTCGGGGCTAGGGCGTGTCGAATGCCCGTGACCGCAGCCGATATCGCCCTTGCCGAACGCCTTGCCGATGCGGCGGGCGCGGCGATCCTCCCCTATTTCCGCGGCGCCCACGGCCTCGAGGCCAAGGACGACCAGTCCCCGGTCACTCTTGCCGATCGCGCCGCCGAGGAAGCGATGCGCCGGCTGATCGTCGCCGAGCGCCCGATGGACGGCATCCAGGGCGAGGAGTTCGGCACGCGCGAAGGAACGAGCGGGCGCCTGTGGGTGCTCGATCCGATCGACGGCACGCGCGCCTTCATCGCCGGCCGCCCGATCTTCGGCACGCTGATCGCGCTGATCGAGGATGGCTGGCCGCTGCTCGGCATCCTCGACCAGCCGGTGACGCGGGAGCGCTGGCTGGGCGTGGCGGGGCGGCCGACCCTGTTCAACGGCGCGCCGGCCGCGACGCGCCGCTGCCGCGACCTCGACCAGGCGATCCTCGCCACCACTTCGCCGGCGCTGTTCGGCGACGACCAGCTCCATGCCTTCGAGCATCTCGACGGCGCGGTGATGAGCACGGTGCTGGGCGGCGACTGCTATAATTATGGCTGCGTCGCGAGCGGCTGGATGGACATTGTCGTCGAGGCGGGGCTCAAGCTGCACGACTTCGCCGCGCTGGTCCCCATCGTTGAGGGCGCGGGCGGGCGGATGTGCGACTGGCAGGGCGATCCCCTGCACGCCGGGAGCAATGGCGAGGTGATCGCCGCCGGCGACCCGGCGCGGATCGACGATATCCTCGAGGCACTGGCCTGCCGGGGGCATGATCACGGCCATTGAGCCGCGACTCGAAAGTTTACGCCACGGGAGGGCCGGTTCTTCCCTCCCGCACTTCTCCTTGCGCGGCCTGGCGGACGGCGAGGGAGCAAGCCGGTTTCCGACTCGGGTTGCGCCGGTCGGGGCTTTGCGCTAGGGGGCCCGCTTTCCGCGATCGTAGGGATGCGCCGGCTGAATGGGCTGCCGCGCGTGTCCGCAATCGTCGAACTCAAGGAGACGAAAATGCCCAAGCTCAAGACGAAGAGCGGCGTGAAGAAGCGCTTCAAGCTCACCGCCACCGGCAAGGTGAAGCACGGTGTGGCCGGCAAGCGCCACCGGCTGATCAGCCACAACGCCAAGTATATCCGCCAGAACCGCGGCACCTCCGTGCTCGCCGATGCCGATGTCGCGCACATCAAGGCATGGGCGCCCTACGGTCTGAAGTAAGGAGGGCCTGAGAAATGGCACGAGTTAAGCGTGGTGTTACCACCAAGGCCAAGCACAAGAACATCCTGGAGCAGGCAAAGGGCTATCGCGGTCGTCGCAAGAACACGATCCGCATCGCCCGCCAGGCCGTCGAGAAGGCCGGCCAGTACGCCTATCGCGACCGCAAGGTTAAGAAGCGGACCTTCCGTGGTCTGTGGATCCAGCGCATCAACGCCGGCGTCCGCGCCGAGGGCCTGACCTATTCGCAGTTCATGCACGGGCTGAAGCTCGCCGGCATCGAGCTGGACCGCAAGGTCCTGGCCGATATCGCGATGCACGAGGGCGAAGCCTTTACCGCCATCATCGCGCAGGCGAAGGCGGCTCTGCCCCAGGCCGCCTGAGCGACCTGAGCGAGTACGAGAAAATGGGGCGCCGGTGGCAACACCGGCGCCCTTTTTCTTTGCCCCCGCCCCCGCTAGAGGCTCCCTCGACCAAATGAGGATTTGATGACGACCGATCTGGACCAGCTCCGCACCGACCTGCTCGGCGCGGTCGATGCCGCGGCGGGGCTCGAGCCGCTCGAAGCGGTGCGCGTGCACGCGCTCGGCAAGCAGGGGGCGATCACCGCCCTGCTCAAGACCCTGGGCGGGATGAGCCCCGAGGAGCGCCAGGAACAGGGCCCGCGCATCCACGGCCTGCGCGAGGCCGTGACCGAGGCGCTGGCCGCGCGCAAGGCCTCGCTGGAAAAGGCGGCGCTCGACGCCCGGCTTGCCGACGAGACGCTCGACATGACGTTGCCGGTGGACGGCGTGGCGGCGGGCAGCGTGCATCCGGTGAGCCAGGTGATGGACGAGCTGGCCGAGATCTTCGCCGATCTGGGCTTCTCCGTCGCCACCGGCCCGGAGATCGAGGACGACTGGCACAATTTCACCGCGCTCAACATCCCGGAGACTCATCCGGCACGGGCGATGCACGACACCTTCTATTTCCCGCGCGAGGCGGACGGCAGCCAGAAATATCTGCTGCGCACCCACACTTCGCCGGTGCAGATCCGCACCATGGTGGCGAGCAAGCCGCCGATCCGGATCATCGCGCCGGGCCGGGTCTATCGTTCGGACAGCGACGCTACGCACACCCCGATGTTCCACCAGATCGAAGGACTGGTGATCGACAAGGGGATCACGCTCGGCCATCTCAAATGGACGCTCGAGACCTTCCTCAAGGCGTTCTTCGAGCGCGACGACATCGTGCTGCGGCTGCGCCCGAGCTATTTCCCGTTCACCGAGCCTTCGGCCGAAGTCGATGTCGGCTTCACCTGGCAGAACGGCAAGCGCGTGATCGGCGGCGATCCGCGCAAGTCGGATAATGGCGGCTGGATGGAAGTGCTCGGCTCCGGGATGGTCCATCGCAAGGTGATCGAGGCCTGCGGGCTCGATCCGAACGAATGGCAGGGCTTTGCCTTCGGCACCGGCGTCGACCGGCTGGCGATGCTCAAATATGGGATGGACGATTTGCGCGCCTTCTTCGACGGCGATCTGCGCTGGCTGAGGCATTACGGCTTCTCGGCGCTCGACGTGCCCACGCTGAGCGGGGGAGTGGGCGCATGAAGTTCACCCTGAGCTGGCTCAAGGAGCATCTCGATACCAACGCCTCGCTCACCGACATCGAGGAGGCGCTGACCCGCGTCGGCCTCGAAGTGGAAGGCGTGGAGAATCCGGGCGAGAAGCTGAACGGCTTCCGCGTCGCCAGGGTGCTGACCGCCGAGCGGCATCCCCAGGCCGACAAGCTGCAAGTGCTCACGGTCGATACCGGCGAGCAGGTGCTGACCGTCGTCTGCGGCGCGCCCAATGCGCGCGCCGGGCTGGTCGGCGTGCTCGGCACGCCGGGCGCCGTGGTGCCGGCCAATGGCATGGCGCTCAAGGTCGCGGCGGTGCGCGGCGTCGAATCGAACGGCATGATGTGCTCGACCCGCGAGCTGGAGCTCGGCGACGATCATGACGGGATCATCGAGCTGCCGGCCGATGCGCCGGTGGGCACCGCCTTTGCCGATTATGCGGAACTCAACGACCCGGTGTTCGACATCTCGATCACGCCGAACCGCCAGGATTGCATGGGCGTGCGCGGCATCGCGCGCGACCTCGCCGCGGCGGGCATCGGCACGCTCAAGCCGCTCGATGCCGAGCCGGTGCAGGGCGAAGGCGCGGGCCCCGAGGTGAAGATCGAGGCGCCCGAGGGGTGCCCGGCCTATTATGGCCAGACGGTCCGCGGCGTGACCAACGGCGCCTCGCCCGAATGGATGCAGCGCCGGCTCAAGGCGATCGGCCAGCGGCCGATCTCGGCCCTGGTCGACATCACCAATTACGTGATGATCGATCTCGGCCGCCCGCTGCACGTCTATGACAAGGCGAAGCTCTCGGGCGCGCTGACGGTGCGCAAGGCCAGGGCCGGCGAGCAGGTGCTGGCGCTCAACGAGAAGACCTACACGCTCGACGAGACGATCACGGTGATCGCCGACGACAATGGCGTGCACGATATCGGCGGCATCATGGGCGGCGAGGACACCGGCGTATCCGACGCCACCACCGACGTCGTGATCGAATGCGCGTTCTTCGATCCGGACCATATCGCCCGTGCCGGCCAGAAGCTGATGCTGACCAGCGACGCGCGCTCGCGCTTCGAACGCGGCGTCGACCCCGCGTTCCTCGAAGACGGCATCGCGATCGCGACGCGGCTGGTGACCCGGCTGTGCGGCGGCAAGGCGAGCGAGGTCACGCGCGCCGGCACGCTGCCGAGGGTGGGCGTGACCACCGGCTATGATCCGACGCTCGCCGAGACGCTGGGCGGCCTCGCCGTACCGGCGGCGCGCCAGGTCGCGATCCTCGAGAGCCTCGGCTTCACCGTCCAGCCGCTCGACGGCAATGGCGATCCGGTCGAGCTGGCCGATGGCTTCGACGCGCTGCGCGTCACCGCGCCGAGCTGGCGCCGCGACGTGGACGGACCGGCCGACTTGGTCGAGGAAGTGATCCGCATCGAGGGCATCGACCATGTCCCCTCCACGCCGTTGTCGCGCCTCCCCGGCGTGGCCCGGCCGACGGCGACGCCCGAGCAGAAGCTCGAGCGCAGGTTGCGGCGGACCGCCGCGGCGCGCGGGCTGAACGAAGCGGTGACCTGGAGCTTCGTCTCGGAAGGCCAGGCGGCGCCGTTCGGCGGCGGCGCCTGGACGCTGGCCAACCCGATCAGCGAGGACATGAAGGTGATGCGCCCGTCGCTGCTGCCGGGCCTGCTCGGCGCAGCGGAGCGCAACCTCAAGCGCGGGGCGGCTTCGGTGCGCCTGTTCGAGCTGGGCCGGCGCTATCTGGCGGACAGCGCCAAGAATCTCGATGAACGCGTGACGCTGGGCGTGCTGCTGGCCGGCGCCAAGACCCCGCGCGGTTGGCAGGGCGGCAAGGCGCAGCCCTTCACGGCGTTCGACGCCAAGGCCGAGGCGCTGGCGCTGCTTGAGGCCGCCGGCACGCCGGTGGCGAACCTGCAGGTGATGGGTGAAGCCGGCGAAGTCTGGCATCCGGGCCAGTCGGCGACGCTGCGGCTTGGGCCCAAGACGGTGCTGGCGGCGTTCGGCATGGTCCATCCGAGCGTGCTCAAGGCGTTCGACCTCGACGGCGATGTCGCCGCGGTCGAGCTCTATCTCGATGCGCTGCCCGCCAAGCGCGGCGGGAGCGGCTTCATGCGCACGGCCTATACGCCGCCCGCGCTCCAGGCCGTGACCCGCGACTTCGCCTTCCTGGTGCCGGACGCCCTGGCCGCGGGCGATCTCGTCCGCGCCGTGAAGGGAGCGGACAAGGCGGCGATCGTCGATGCCCGGCTGTTCGACCTGTTCACCGGCGCCGGCGTGCCGGAAGGCCAGAAGAGCCTCGCCATCGAAGTCACGCTCCAGCCGGGCGAGAAGAGCTTCACCGACGAGGAACTGAGGGCAGTCGCCGACAAGGTGGTCGCCGCGGCGGCGAAGCTGGGCGCGGCGCTGCGAGGGTGAGGCGGACAAACTTCCTTCTCCCCTGAGGGGAGAAGGAAGCGCTCAGGATAGCCGTCATCCCCACGAAGCCGGGGATGACGGAGGGGTATTTGTCCAGGGGGCAAGCGCCAGACAGGTTCAGGATGACCGGCCGCTCAAGCGACGCGACGCCGGCGCCACGTCCAGACCATCAACCCCAACCCGCCCAGCACGCCGCCGGCATAGCTCGCGCTGTGCGCCCACAGGTCGGCGAGGAAGGCGACGTGCTTTTCCGGCGGCACCGCGTCGGCGAGCCAGCCGACAAGCCAGACCCAGCCCATCGCGGCACCGACCGCGCCCGCGATCCCGGCCAGCAGCGCGAACAGGCCGCAGCCGAGCATCAGCAACAGGATCGGCCGGCGCAGCTGCGCGAGCGACAGCCGGGGCGCGCGCCCCGCCCGCGCCGCCACGGCAAGTCCGATGCCAAGCGGCAGCCCGACCCACCAGGTCGCGATCACGCCCCAGCCCAGCGCAAGCAGGAAGGGCGAACTGGTCGGGAAGACCGGCGGATGCCCGATCGTGAAATATTCGACGCAGAGATGCGCGGTCACCTGGTCGTGGAGCACGCCATAGGCAATCGCGGCGAATATCGCGAATCCGGTGATTTTCAGCGCTTCCATGCTCGCCCCTCCCGCACGGACAATTGCAGCCGTCGCGCGGATTGACCATAGGCGCGGCAGGATATCGACAAGGAGCAGCCCCATGCCCACCGCACTCATCACCGGCGCCACCGCGGGGATCGGCGAGGCATGCGTCCATGCCTTTGCCGATGCCGGGTGGAACGTCGTCGCCACCGGCCGGCGCGAGGATCGGCTGGAGAAGCTCGCGCGCGACAATGTCCGCACCCTCGCCTTCGACATTCGCGACGAGGCGGCACGCGATGCGGCGCTGGACGGGCTGCCCGGGGGCTTTCGCGACATCGACCTGCTGGTGAACAATGCCGGGCTGGCGCTGGGCCTCGAGCCGGCGCAGCAGGCATCGCTCGCCAACTGGAAGACGATGATCGACACCAACGTCACTGCGCTCGTCTCGATCACCCACAGGCTGCTGCCCATGCTGATCGCGCGCAAGGGCGCGATCATCAACCTCTCCTCGGTGGCGGCGACCTATCCCTATCCCGGCGGCAACGTCTATGCGGCGACCAAGGCGTTCGTCCGCCAGCTGAGCCTGGACCTGCGCGCCGACCTGCACGGCACCGGTGTGCGCGTCACTTCGATCGAGCCGGGCATGGTCGAGACCGAGTTCACGCTGGTGCGCACCGGCAGCCAGGACGTGTCGGACAAGCTCTATGCCGGGGTGGACCCGATGACCGGCGAGGACATTGCCGAGACGATCCTGTGGGTGGCGACGCTGCCGCCGCACCTCAACATCAATGCGCTCGAGCTGATGCCGGTCAACCAGAGCTGGCAGGGCTTCGCGGTGCACCGCGAGCCATGATCGAGATCGGCTCCGAGGCGCTTACCGCCACCGTCAACCCGCTGGGCGCGGAGCTATGGTCGCTGCGCGATGCCGGGGGCCGCGCGCTGATGACCGATGCCGATCCCGCCTTCTGGGCCGGGCGGGCGCCGCTGCTCTTCCCGATCGTCGGGCGGCTGATGGGCGACAGATACCGGCTGGACGGCAGGGAATATGCGCTGCCCCAACACGGCTTCGCGCGGCGCCAGACCTTCGCGCTGATCGACCAGGCACCGGACCGGGCGGTGCTGCGCCTGATCGACAATCCCGAGACGCGCGCCGTCTATCCCTTCGCCTTCGCGCTCGATGCGGCCTTTACGCTCCAGGGCGCGACGCTCGCGATGGACGTCACTGTCACCAATAGGGGCGATGTCGACATGCCGGCGAGCTTCGGCTTCCACCCCGCCTTTGCCTGGCCGCTCCCCTATGGCGCGGCGAAGGACGCGCACCGGATCACCTTCGCCGAGGACGAGCCGGGCGAGCTGGCGGCGATCGTCAAGGGCGGCTGGATGGATGCCGCCGGCTGGGAAAGCCCGGTCGAGGGGCGCGTGCTCGCGCTGCACGACGAATTGTTCGAGCGCGACGCGCTGGTGTGGAATCCGGTGCGCAGCCAGTCGCTCGCCTATGGCGCCGAGGGCGGGCCGCGGCTGGTCTGCGATTTCCCCGACACGCCGGCGCTGGGCCTGTGGATGAAGCCGGGCGCGCGCTATCTGTGCATCGAGCCCTGGCACGGCATCGCCGATCCCCATGGCTTCACCGGCGAGATCTGGGACAAGCCGCTGATGCAGCGCTATGCGCCGGGCGAAGCGAGGACCTTCACGATGCGGGTGACGCTGGCCCGTTGACTCGCTTCTTCCCGCCGGCGCATCGCGGGCGCGAAAACCGGTTCCCACTTTTCGCTGCGATGCTCTAAAGCGCCCGCCACCATGCCAGTTTCCGATCGCCGTACCTTCGCCATCATCTCGCACCCCGACGCGGGCAAGACCACGCTCACCGAAAAGCTGCTGCTGTTCGGCGGTGCGATTCACCTTGCCGGCGAAGTGAAGGCGCGCGGCGCCGCCCGGCGCGCCCGCTCGGACTGGATGAAGATCGAGCAGCAGCGCGGCATCTCGGTCACCAGCTCGGTGATGACCTTCGAGCGGGGCGGCATCACCTTCAACCTGCTCGACACGCCGGGCCACGAGGATTTCTCGGAAGATACCTATCGCACGCTCACCGCGGTCGATTCGGCGGTGATGGTGATCGACGTCGCCAAGGGCATCGAGAGCCAGACCCGCAAGCTGTTCGAAGTCTGCCGCCTGCGCAACGTGCCGATCATCACCTTCGTCAACAAGGTCGACCGCGAAGGCCGCCACGTGTTCGAGACGCTCGACGAGATCGCCGACCTGCTCGCGCTCGACGTGTGCCCGATGACCTGGCCGGTGGGCATGGGCGGCACCTTCGAGGGGATTTTCGACCTGGCCACCAACCGGCTGCTGCTGCCCGAGGGCGACAGCCGCGAATTCCATGGCAAGGTGGTGCAGACCTCGGGCCTCGACGATCCGCAGCTCGACGCGATCCTTTCGGCCGACAACCTCGCCAGGCTGCGCGAGGATGTCGAGCTGGCCCAGGCCGGCTATCCCGCATTCGATGCCGAGGCCTATCGGCACGGCGACCTGACCCCGGTCTATTTCGGCTCGGCGCTGAAGGAATTCGGCGTCGATTCGCTGATCGACGCGATCGCCACCCATGCGCCGCCGCCGCACGCCCTGCCCGCCGAGCCGGCCCCGGTCTCGCCCGATGCGGGGCAGGTCACCGGCTTCGTGTTCAAGGTCCAGGCCAATATGGACCCCAATCACCGCGACCGCATCGCGTTCATGCGGCTGGTCTCGGGCACCTTCAAGCGCGGCATGAAGCTGACGCCGACCGGGCATGGCAAGGCGATCGCGATCCACTCGCCGATCCTGTTCTTCGCCCGCGAGCGCGAGCTGGCCGACGAGGCGTTCCCCGGCGACATCATCGGCATCCCCAATCACGGCGTGCTGCGCGTCGGCGACACGCTTTCCGAAAAGGCCGATGTGCGCTTCACCGGCCTGCCCAATTTCGCGCCGGAGATCCTGCGCCGCGTGGTGCTCAAGGATCCGACCAAGACCAAGCAGCTGCGCAAGGCGCTGGACGACATGGCCGAGGAAGGCGTGACTCAGGTCTTCTATCCCGAGATCGGCTCGAACTGGGTGATCGGCGTGGTGGGGCAGCTGCAGCTGGACGTGCTGATCAGCCGGCTCGAGGCCGAGTACAAGGTGGCGGCCGGGCTGGAAGTCGCGCCGTTCGAGACCGCGCGCTGGATCTCGGCCGAGGATCCCAAGGACCTGGCCGACTTCGTCGCGCTCAACCGCGGCGCCATGGCCAAGGACCGCGACGGCAACCCGGTGTTCATGGCCAAGTCGAACTGGGAAGTCGGCTATGTCGCCGATCGCTATCCGAAGGTGAAGTTCGCGGCGACGCGCGAGCGCTGATCGCCTGCGTCACGGGTGGCCGGGCGGTCCCATCCCCGCCCGGCCGTCCCGGAAAGGCATCCTTTCGGAACGCATTTGCAGGATCGTGCAAATGTGGAATTTGCGCGATTCAGGAATCCGCCGAGTCGGGAAACTACCTAGGTCGCCTCAGTCGACCCAGCCCTTGCGCACGTGACGGGCGGCCAGCAGCGCCAGAATGCCGGCAATTACATAGAAGCCCAGGCAGAACACCGCGCCATAGCGCAGCGCCTCGGCGCCGTAGCTCGACTTCAGCTCCTCGGACAGATAGCCCATCAGCAGCGGGCCCAGGCCCATGCCGATCAGGTTGTTGATCAGCAGGAAGCTGCCCGAGGCGGTGGCCCGCATGTGCTGGGGCACGAGGTGCTGGACGGCGGTGGTCACCGGGCCGAGCCACAGGATGTTGAGCCCGTTGGGGATCAGCAGCAGCGGCCAGGCGATCCAGGGGTTGGACGTGAGGAAGCCGACCGCGAAGAGCGGCGCGGTCAGCAGCCAGGCGATGGCGGGCAGCCAAGCGTACCAGGCGCGGTCGCCCTTGCCGAGCCGGTCGGCGAACCAGCCACCGGCGAACACGCCCGCAGTGCCGCCGATCAGCAGCAGCGAAGCCATGAACTGGCCGGTCGTCACCAGGTCGAAGCCGAAATTGCCCATCAGCACCAGCGGCGTCCACAGCGCCAGGCCATAGCCGCACAGCGAGCTGCACGAGGCGCCGAAGGCGAGCAGCCAGAAGGCAGGCTTGCCGGCCAGGATGCCGAACACCGCACTCACCGGCGCGCCGGCGGGGCCTTCGCCGGCGGGCGCGCGCGGCACGTCGCGGACTACCCAGCGGAAAATCGGCGCGATCACCAGGCCGATCACGCCCATGGTGATGAACGCGGCGCGCCAATTCACCCAGGCGGCGATATAGGCGCCCAGCAGGGTGCCGAGCGCCAGGCCGATCGGGATGCCGAGCGAATAGATGGCGAGCGCGCGGGCGCGGCGCTCGGGCGGGAAGTAATCGGAGATAACCGCATAGGAGGGCGCCACGCCCCCCGCCTCGCCGACACCGACGCCGAGGCGGAACAGGAAGAGCTGCCAATAGCCGGTGGCGGCGCCGCACAGCCCGGTGAACGCGCTCCACACCGCCAGCGCGCCGGCGATCACGCCCGACCGGCTGGTCCGGTCGGCGAGATAGGCGAGCGGCACGCCAAGCACCGAATAGAGGATCGCGAACGCCAGGCCCCCGATCGCGCCGAACTCGGTCTTGGTGAGGTGCAGGTCCTCCATGATCGGCTTGGCCAGGATGCCCAGTATCTGCCGGTCGAGGAAGTTGAAGGTGTAGACGAGCAGGAGCATCGCCAGCACGACGCCGGGATAGCCGGGGCGGCTCGCGGGGTTTGAAGCGGGAGCGTTCATGACAGCATCTCGGCAAGAAAAGAGCCGGACGTCAATGGGACGCCCGGCTCATTGGGTTCACGGATCGCGCGGGGCTCAGAACTTGACGCTGAACGAGCCGAAGATCTGCCGCGGATTGCCGTAAAAGGCCGTCGCCACGCCTTCCTTGCCCAGCGTCGGCACATAGCCGGTGCCGTTGGTGATGACGTTGCCCGGAATGGTCGCGTCGAGCGGCTGCCCGGCGATGTTGGTCTTGATGTACTGATAGCCGGCGGTCTTGTAGTGCACGTTGGTCAGGTTCTTGCCGTGGATGCCGATCGAATAGCGGCCTCCGCCGAAATTATAGACCAGGTGCGCGTCAAGCAGCGTGTAGCCCGGCTGGTCGAGGAACGGGCTGGCCGTCTCGAACTGATGGGTCAGGCTGCGATACGACACGGTGGTGGTGGCGTTGAGGTCGCCGCTGCCGATCGGCAGCGCGGCGCCGAGCGTGCCCGCCAGCGTCCAGTCCGGCGTGTTCTGGAACACGCGGACATTGGCCACGTCCACGCCGGTCGGCCCGATGAAGCGCTTGTACTTGGCGTCGATATAGCCGAGCGCGCCGTTGAAGAAGACGCTCGAGCCCGGGCCGGCAAAGCCGCGCGCCAGCACCGCGTTGGTCTCGAGCTCCACGCCCTTGATATCGGCCTTGGCGGCATTGGTGGTGATGCCGCAGAAGCTCTGGACATTGTTGATGATGCAGCCGACCGAGCCCGGGATCTGGACGTTCGAATAGTCCGAATAGAAGCCGGCGAGCGACCAGTTCAGGCGGCGATCGAACGCGGCGCCCTTCCAGCCGATCTCATAGCTCTTCACCGTCTCGGGATCGAAGGAGAGATAGTTGTAGATGTCCTGATAGGTGCGGCCCGCCGCGGGGTTGCTGATCGGCGCCGAAGTGCCCGAGCCGCGCGGATCGAAGCCGCCGCCCTTGAAGCCTTCCGAATAGGACGCATAGACCATATGGTCCGCGCTTGGCTTGAAGCTCAGCGTCGCGCGCGGGGTGAAGCGCTTGAAATTGGCGGTGCCGCGGAAATCGGTGGACGGCGCGCCGGCCGGGATCGGCGTGCCGCCAAAGTCCGGGGTCAGGCCGAAATAGCTCGCCTTGAAGACATAGCTGCGGCGCTGATCCCAGGTGTAGCGGCCGCCGAGCGTCAGGCTCAGCTGCGGCGTGAAGTCGAAGGTGAAGTCGCCATAGATCGAGCTGGTCTCGGTGCGCACGTCGCCGGCGGTATAGGCGTTGAACCCGGGCAGGGTGGTCGACAGCAGCACGCCGAAGCCGGTCGTCGCCTTGGCGCCCAGATAGTAGAAGCCGACGATGCCGTTGAGCTTGCCGCCATGGATCAGCGCCTGGAATTCCTGGCTGGTCTGGTTGTTCTTGTAATAGGCCGGCACGTCGACATCGACCGACGGCGTCGAATCGAAGTCGATCGGCGTGTACGACGTGTCCTCGCGATAGGCGCTGATGCTGCGCAGCGTGATCAGCTCGCTGACCTCGGCATTGACCGTCATCGAGATGCCGCCCGCCTGGACGTCGTTCTTCGGGCTGTTGAGCCCGGCATTGGTGTCGAAGACGTTGCTCAGCACCGGCGAGCCGGTGAGCAGGCCCGGGATCAGGCGATGGCCGTTGCGGGCGTTCGACTTGTCATGGGTATAGTCGCCGGTGATGCGCACCGACATCTTCTCGTCGGGCGTCTCGAACTCCAGCGTGGCGCGGCCGGCCCAGACATTCTTGTTGTAATTGTCGATCCCGAGATAGCGGTTCCTGCCGAAGCCGTCGCGGGTGAGGCGGGCGCCCGAGATGCCGAGCTTGAACATCGAGCCGATCGGCGTGGAGGCGCTGACGATCACATCGGCCTGGTTGTACGAGCCGTAATTGCCCTTGACCGTCATCGTCGGACGATCCTCGAGCTTCTTGGTGACATATTTGATCGCGCCGCCGATGGTGTTGCGGCCATAGAGCGTGCCCTGCGGCCCACGCAGCACTTCGATCCGCTCGACGTCGTAGATGTCGAGCACCGCCGCTTGCGGGCGGTTCAGATATACGTCGTCGAGATAGATGCCGATACCGGCCTCGAAGCCCGGCACCGGATCCTGCTGGCCGACGCCGCGGATGAAGGCGGCGAGCGTCGAGTTGGTGCCGCGCGCATCCTTCAGCGTGGTGTTGGGCGAGGCGATCTGCAGGTCGGTGAGGTCGATCGCGCCGGCCTGATCGAGCTGGGCGGCAGTGAGCGCGGTGACCGCGGTCGGCACGTCGAGCAGCTTCTCCTCGCGGCGGCGGGCGGTGACGACGATTTCGCCCGTGTCGGCGAGTGCGCTATCCTGCGCTTCGGGCGCGGCCGGCGCCGCGGCTTCCTGCGCGAAGGCGGGCGTGGTGGCGATTGCCGCAAGGGCAGCGCCCGCGAACAGAATCGAACGGGCACTATTCAGGCGTGACATCCAGACTTCCTCCCCATCAGTCGAACCCGTTCTTGAACGCGGGTTGTAAGTGGTCGCACGACGCTATACTGAAACCTGAACCGGGTTTCAACTTGGATAAACGGGAAGAGGGACCAGAATGGCAAGGGGGCGTGGCATGAGCGCCACAGCACCGGATCTGGGCGGCGGCGAAGCGAGTGCGGGCAAGGAGCCGCGCACGGCGCGCGGACGGCGAACGCTGCGCCTGATCCTGGACGCGGCGGCGGAGGAATTCGGCGCCAAGGGTTTCCACGAAGGCTCGATCAGCGGCATCACGCGCCGCGCGGGCGTCGCGCTGGGCAGCTTCTACACCTATTTCGATTCGAAGGACGACGTGTTCCGCGCGCTGGTGCGCGACATGAGCGACCAGGTGCGCGAGCATGTCGCGCCGGCGATCAAGGGCGCGACCGGGGGCCAGATCGCGGCGGAACAGGCGGCGCTGCTCGCCTTCATCCGCTTCGCGCGCGCGCACAAGGAGATCTACCGCATCATCGACGAGGCCGAGTTCGTCGATCCCGAGAGCTTTCGCATGCATTATGCGACCACCGCCGAGCGCATCGCGAAGCGCCTTCAGGCGGCGGCGGCGCGCGGCGAGGTGCGCGAGGACGTGAACGAGATCCACGCCTGGGCGATCATGGGCATGAACGTGTTCCTGGGCCTGCGCTACAGCGTGTGGCAGGAGGACGTCGATCCCGAGGCGATCGCGCAGACCGTCGCGGCGATGCTGACGCACGGAATCGGGACGGAGCGATAGCCCGCGCCATTGCGGGCCGCGCCGCGCTGCCGCATCTTGGGGCCATGGATTTCAGCGACTGGCATGTGGCCCGGGCAAGGGCGCTGTTCTCGGTGCTGGCCGAGCGGCACGGCCTGCGCATGCGCGGCGCCGATGCCGGCCCCGACTATCTCGAGCTCGAGCTGCCCGTGCAATATGGGCTGCGCATCGCGCTGAAGCTCGTCTGGGCGCGCGACATGCTGATGATCCGCAGCGATCTGTTCACTGCCCAGTTCCATCTCGATGCCGATCCCGAGGCGGAGAGCAGCTTCGTCGAGACGCTGGACGGGCTGGTGACCGGTACTATCCGCCTCCACCTCTTCTACTGGCCGCGCGCCACCCGGCCGTACAAGACGCTGCTCCAGCGCGCCATCGGCCAGGGCGAGGATGCCGCATGGCGGACCGTCTATACCTGGTTCCGCTGGCTGCCCTGGTCGCCCGTCGCGCGCGAGGAAGTATTCGTGAACAGCCGCGCGCCGCACCTGCACGTGGTCGGGCACGCCTAGGTTGAAAGCCCAGACAAGTATTTGATTTTCTGCCGTCATTCCAGCCTTGAGCGGGGATCCCTCTGCTGCTTCCGCCCGTAAGGCAGCGAGACCCCGGCTCAGGGCCGGGGCGACGAAAGAAGAATATGAGCCCTCAGCCTAACCCTCCAGCCGCGCGAGCACGAAATCGGCACGCGCCTCGACGTCGATCCTCGGCAGCCGCTCGACCGTGTAACCGAAACCGGGCCAGGCGGCTTCGAGCCGCGCATATTCCGCCAGCGCTTCGTCCATGCCGTGGCGGCGGGCATCGTCGACGACATGGATCTCGGGCCAGGGCGGGGCGAGGAAGACCCGGTCGTAGCGATTCGCGGGATCGACGGGCGCCGCCTCGCCGGTCGCATGTTCGAAGGCGACCACCGCGTCGATCAGCCCGCGATCGAAGAAGACCGGCCCGGCCAGCCGCGCCGCCGCGTCCAGATCGTCGAGCGCCATCGCGATCGCGCGGCGCGCGAAGCCCGCCGGATCGCTCCAGGGCATCGGGCCACCCGCCGCGACGATCCGCCGCCCGGGCTCGGCGACGGTGGCGAAGCCACGCCGGGCGAGCGCGTCGAGCAAAGTGGACTTGCCGCCGCCCGAACAGCCCGAGATGGCGATGCGACGGGCCCGCACGCTCAGCCCTTGCCGAGCTGGTCCCTGAGGCCGGCGAGCCCGCCGAACGGGCCGCTCTCCTCGGCGAGGCGCTTCGCTTCCTCCTCGCTGATCACGCCGGCATCGCGCAGCGCCGCTTCCGCGGCCGGGCTGCGCGGATAGGGATCGAGGGCCAGCGCCAGCGTCTCCGCCGCGGCCTCGCCCAGGTCGATCGCGCCGCCCGAATAGAAGACGATGTCGCATTCGTCCTCGCTCAGCTCGATCTCCTCGTCGCCGCCCTCGCCTTCGGCCTCGGGCAGGAAGCGAATCGCGAAATCCTCCTCGATCGCGGCGGGCACCGGCTCGTCGGTGATCACACAGGCCTGGACGACGCGCGCGGAGAGATGGCCGGTGGCGACGATCCCGCGCGCGTCGCGGCGGATGCGATAGCCGGCGGCGAGGCTGTCGATCGCCTTGAGGCCGAAGCGCTCGGCCAGGGCGGCGCGCTCGCCCGGCTCGGCCGCGACATGGACCTGGCTCTCGCCGGCACCGATCGTGTCGAGCCGCTGCGGCCGGTTGAACTCGTTCTGGATCATGCCAGCTCTCCCGCGAGCAGCGCGGCGACCGGCGCTCCGGCCAGGCTGGCGTGGAGCGCCCGGAGCGCAGCCTCGACATGGGCGAGCGCTTCGGGTGCCGGCGCCGCGCCGCGATAGAGGTTGCGCACCAGCGCCTCGCCCAGCGAGCCCGCCGCCAACGCGTCGCGATAGGCGCCGAGCCGGCCGCCCAGCATCCCCATCATCTTGCCGACATGCTTGCCGACGACGATATCGCCGATGCCGATCTGGCGCAGCTGCCCGTCCATGTCGTCGATGAACACCTCGGTGAGCTGGGTGCTGAACGGAACCGCCTGCGGATCCTGTTCGAGCCGGAGCAGGACGAGGCTCATCACCGCGGCGATCATGTCGAAGCGGCCGTCGATCGTGTCGGGCACCTGGCCCGCTTCGTACCAATGGGCCTCGCGGCCGCGCGCGACGATGGCAGCGTAGAGAATCGGGGCGGCACCGCGATCGGGAGCCTGGAAGAGCCGCTTGAGCAAGCGCATGTGCCGGTTCGGTTCCTGCAATATGGGGGCGCGACCTTGTTTGGCCGCATTTTGCCGCATATTGAGGCGAACGGCCCGCGATGCAATGCAACCGAATGCATCGGGACGCCGGTATGCGTTTGCCTGGAGACCATAATGCCGATTCCCGCCCGCGCGCTTGGCGCCGCCCTGCTGGCAGCCGCGCTTGGCACCACCGCCTGCGTGCCGGTCCGCACGCACCAGGGCTATATCATCGACAAGGAGCTGGTCGATTCGGTGCAGCCCGGCATCGACACGCGCGAATCGGTGCTCCAGACGCTGGGCCGCCCGACCTTCACCAGCCAGTTCAACGAAGGCGAGTGGTATTACATCTCGCGCCAGAGCGCGAACCTCGGCTATCAGAGCCTCAAGGCCAAGGACCAGACGACGCTGCGCGTCAGCTTCGACGCCAAGGGCAATGTCGTCGCGGTCGACCGGATGGGCAAGGACCTGATCGCCTCGGTCGATCCCTATGGCAAGACCACGCCGACGCTGGGCCACAAGCGCGGCTTCTTCGAGGATCTGTTCGGCAATATCGGCACGGTCGGCGCGCCGGGCACCGGCGGCCCGGGCGGCGGTGGCGGCGGCGGCAACGGCCCCTAGTCGTGGCCCGGCTTCGCCCCGGACGCGCTGAACAATAGCCAAGTCATTGATCGGAAAGAGGCTTCGGCCGCGCCGCCTTTTGGGCCGCGCGGCCGGTGCCGGTGGGCACGGTCCCGAAAGGGGGAGGGACCGTGCGCTGAAACGCACGAGATAGCGTTTCGCTCCCTCAACATTCAGCCATTTCCGCGCTATCGGATGGTGAACAGCACCTGGTCGATGACCTTGCCGTCGAGATCGACCAGCGCGAGCCGATGCTTGCCCGGCGGGGCAAGGATCAGCGGGCGCGAATCGGCGGTGCCGAGATCGCGCCGGTCGAGGATCAGCCGGTGGCCGAGCGCCTGGCCCGACACCGAGATGGCGAGGCGCTGATTGTCCCGCGGAATGTCCGGATCAAGCGCATAGACGCTGCCGGCGACCGGATTGACGATGCGCGGCCGGCGCGATTCGGCGGGCGCGAAGGCGACTCGGTCGAAGCCGGTGCCCCTCAGGAAATATTCCCGGCGCGGCTGCTCCATGCCGGCGGCGAAGCGCACCTGGCGCTCCTCGATCGCCTCCGGACGCGGCGGCGCCTTGCCGGGGCTGCCCTGGTTGAGCGCGAGCATCACGTCGCGCCACACCGGCGCCGCGCCGCTGGTGCCCGAGACGGCGCGCATCGGATCGCCTTCGAGATTGCCCACCCACACGCCCACCGTGAACCGATCGGTGAAGCCGATGCACCAATTGTCACGCATCGCCTTCGACGTGCCGGTCTTCACCGCGGCCCAGAAGGGCAGGCGCAGGGCCGAATCGATGCCGAAGGTGCCGGCGCGGGCATTGGGGTCGGCGAGCATGTCGGCGACGATCCAGGCGGCCTCGGGCGTGGTGGTGCGCCGCGGCGCATCGGTCTTCGCATCCATTCTCAGGCGAAGCGGCGACCAGCGGCCTGCGCGCGCAAGGCTGCGATACGCGGCGACCTGTTCCATCAGCGTCACTTCGGCCGAGCCGAGCGCGAGCGAATAGCCATAATATTGCCCGTCCTCGACCAGGCCGCGATAGCCGGTGTCCCACAGGCGATCGCGAAAGGCATCGACGCCGGTGAGCAGCAGCGTGCGCACCGCCGGCACGTTGAGCGAGCCGGCCAGCGCGATGCGGGCGGAGACGGGCCCCTTGAATGCCTTGTCGTAATTCTGGGGAACATAGAGCCCCGAGGCGGTATCGAGCTGGACCGGCGAATCATCGAGGATCGAGGCGGCGGTGAGATAGCCCTTCTCGATGCCCATCGCGTAGAGGAAGGGCTTCAGCGTCGATCCCGCCTGGCGATAGGCCGAGGCGCCGTCCACGGCAGGCGCCGTGCTCGCGCCGCCGATCCCGCCGACATAGGCGAGCACGTCGCCCGATTCATTGTCCACCACCACCACCGCGCCGTCCCGGGCGCGGCTGCCGCCCAGCCCCTGGAGCTGGCGCCGGAGCGCGGTGATCGCGGCGCGCTGGATGGCGGCATCCAGCGTGGTGGTGATCTTCGCGCCGGGCCGAGTGAGCAATGCGGCGGAGAGATGCGGGGCCAGGCCGGGATCGAGCGCCAGGCTGCGCGCCGGGCCGAGCATCGAGGCGGCCGCGCCGGGGAAGCGCGTGCAGTCGGCCTCCCGGCTCAGCGCGCAGGCGCGGCGCGCGACCTCGAAGGCATTGGCCCGGGGGTTGGGCAGCAGGGCGGCGAGCAGCAGCGCATCATCGCGGGTGAGCGTGGCCGGGGTCTTGCCGAACAGACCGAGCGCGGCCGCACCGATGCCCTGCGCCTCGCCGCGAAAGCCGGCCAGGTTGAGATAGGCCTCGAGGATCTGGTCCTTGCTCCAGCGCGATTCGAGGCCCCAGGCCGCGCGCATCTGGCGCAGCTTGTCGCGCAAGCCCCGGCTGCCCGGCACGGAAAGCTCGGGCGCGAGATAGGCGGCGACCTGCATCGACAGAGTCGAGGCGCCGCGCCCGCGCTTGCCTTCGGCCCGGTCGCGCACCGCGCCGGTCAGCGCCATCCAGTCGACGCCGCCATGGTCGCGGAAGCGGCGATCCTCGGCGGCGACCAATATCGCGCGCGCAACCGGCGAGACATCCTCCAGCCTGGTCCAGGCAAGGCGCCGGGCCTGATAATCGACGCGGCTGGAATCGATCAGCACGCCGTGCCGATCGTAGAGCCAGGCCTCGGACGGATGCCAGCCAGCGCGGACGGCGGCGTAATCGGGCAGGGCCGGCGGGCGCGTCACCCACCAGAAGCTGGCGGAGCCGGCGAAGACGAGCGTCAGGACAGTGCCGGCCAGGCGCGACGGCGTGACTATGCCGCGCCAGCCCGTTTCCCGCCACGCCGCCCGCTCGCGCCCGAGCCATGCCCGCAGCGCATCGGGCGCGTCGTCGATGCGCTTCGTCCAGCGGCGGGCGAAGGCGAGGAAGCGGTCGGCTGCCTCCTTCGCCGTCACCGCTGCGCCACGGCCATCACGGCATTGGGCAGCTGCGCGCGGATCTCGGGCGCGTACATCGCCTCGACACGCGTCGCCGGCAGGTTGAACCTGCCCGCCGCGTCGAGCCGCATCACATAGGAGACCGTGAAGCTGCCGCGCGGCACCCAGCCGTAAAAGGCGCGCCAGCTGTCATTGCCGCGCTCGACATAGCTGGGCGAGACGCCCTCGCTGGTGCCGCTGTCCTTGGCGAGCAGCTCCGACTGGCCGCCGAGATTGCCGACGATCGTCGCGCCCGCCGGCACCGGATCGTTGACCACCACCCAGTTGCGTTCGGCCGAGGCCTCGACGCTGATCGTCACCTTGACGACGTCGCCGCGCGACCAGCTGCCGGCAACGGCCTGCTTCACCGCCTCGACCTTCTTGGTCATCTTGTACCCGGCCATCAGCGGCTCGGTGAGCGGCACCGCCGCCTTTACCCGCACGAACGCCCAGGGACCCGAGCCGCCCGCCTGGCTCATCACCAGCGGCGTGGTCTGCGCCGGCAGCGGGAAGCCGAAGCTGCGCTGCGGCTCGGCGAGCGGCCAGTTGAGGCTCAGCGGGCTGTTGCCGCCGAAGCTCGCGGTGGTGACGCCGGCGATCGCCTCGGCCGGATAAAGGCCCATGAAGCGCCGCGCCAGGATCGTGCCCCAGGCATTGGCGGTGGTGGTGTCCCAATGGCCACGCTGCTGGCGCGAGGCGATGCCGACCATCAGCTTGCCCGCGTCATTCTCCCAGCCCGGGCGGCCGAGCGTGGCGAGCAGCGCCTTGATCGCCGCCTCGTCGTCCGACGACATCAGCCACCAGGCCATGCGGCCCTTGTCCGACAGGTCGACCCGGGTGCCCTCATAGACCAGCCGGGTGCGCAGCACCTTCTCGGCATCCAGGCGCAGCTGGGCGCCATTGGCCAGGCCCTGTACCTTGCCCAGCGCCATCGCATAGTCGGAGAGCGTGGCGGTGGGCATCTCGGTGGGCGCCATGCCGATCTGGCCGAGCATCGCCGACGTCGCCGCCCCCTGCCGCGCCAGCGCCGTGAAGGCGGCGACGCGCTGCAGGCGGACATCGCCATAATCCTCGTGGCGGAGGCGCCCGTCGAGCACGGCCTTCATCGCGTCGAGCATCTTGGCCCGGGGGCCGTCCGGCAGCGGCAGCCCGGCTTCGGCGCTCGCCGAGAGGATATAGGCAGTCAGCGCCTCCGAACCCGGCCAGTCGCCGGGCCAATAGCGCAGCAGCCCGTCACCGTCCTGATAGGCGGGCATGTCGCTCGCGATCAGGTTCCACATGCCCGTATCGCCCAGCGCGATCGCCCGCGAGGTGCGCTGCTCGAGGCAGTTATAGGGATAGGCCCGCATATAGTCGCGCACGCCGGAGAGCGGCGGGGCAAGGCTGTCGGTGAGGCTCACCTCGACCGTGCCGAAGCCGGGCAGCGCGCCCGCGGGCGGCGCGATCGCGAACTGGGTGCCGGTGCCGACCCGGCCGAGCGTCGCCGCCCAGGTCTCCACCGGCACGGCCGGCGCCACCGCCTGGACGATCGTCACCTTGTCGCCCGACTTGCCGTCGGCGGTCTTCGCCGTGACCGTCCAGCTCAGCTTGCCGTCGCGCGGCGGCGCGGTGAGGTTCCACACCACCGGCGCGGCGCCGCCCGCCGGGATCTCCACGGTCAGCGGCTTGCCGGTCGCATAGGCCGGGTTGAGCGCCACGGTCGCGGTCACCTTCATCGGCTTGCCCGAGCCGTTGCGCAGCGTGAACATCGCACCGAACTGGTCGCCGGTGCGCACCAGCTGCGGCACGCCCGGATAGATGGTCAGATCCTGCGAGGAACGAATGCTCGCCATGCCGGTGCCGAAGAGCTGCGGGCCCGACGTCGCCACCGCGACCAGCTTGAACGACGTCAACGCGTCGTTGAGCGGCACCGCGACCCTGGCATGGCCATTGGCGTCGAGCGCCACCTTGCCCTTCCAGAGCAGCACCGGCTGGAAATTCTCGCGGTTGAGCCCCGAGAGATCACCGCCGCCGCCGCCGCCGGCTTCCACTGCCTTCTTGCCGTAATGGCGCTTGCCGACAACCTGGGTCTGCGCGGTCGAAGTGAGCACCGAGATCGGGCGATCGCCCATCATCGCCTCGAGCAGGTTCCAGCTATCGTTCGGGGCGAGCTGGAGCAGCGCCTCGTCCACCGCGACAAAGGCCAGGTCCGCCGAGGCGGCCGGCTTGCCGTCGGGGCTTTTCACCGTCACGTCGACATTTGCGGTGTCGCGCGCGGCATAGCTCGCCTTGTCGGCCTTCACCGCCACGTCGAGCTTATGGCCTTCCCAGCCGACCTTCACCTTGGCGATGCCGAGGCGATAGGCGGGCTTGGCGAGATCGACGGTCGCGGTCGGCTCGCCGCCGTCCTTCGACCAGGGCGCGCCCCAGTCGCGCGCCATGCTGGAGCGCCAGTTCTGCCAGCCGGACACGCGCCCGCGCACCGCCATGACCGAGACGAACACGTCCGGCGCATAATCGCCCGGCATCGGCACTTCGATCACCGGGTCCTTGCCGGTGAGGCCGACGACGAAGCTGGAGAGCACGCCTTCGCGCTCGACCGTGACCAGCGCGGTCGCCTCGCGGAAGGGCATGCGGACCTGGAACTTCGCGGTCTCGCCCGCCTTGTATTCCAGCTTTTCGGGGATCACGTCCATGCGATCGCCATTGTCGCCGCCGAACCACCAGTCGTCGTCGCCGACCAGCCAGACCGACTTGGTCGCGCGGGCGACATTGCCATTGGCGTCCTTGGTGGTCGCCACCGCATAGACTTCGCCCGATATGCCGGGGTTGAGCTGGCAGCTCGCCAGCCCCTGCGCATCGGTGGTCGCCGAGCAGGTGGCCGACAGCTTGGCCGTCTTCATCTGGTTGTCATAGGCATAGAAGCCGCCGATCAGCCGGCGCCGGGCCGTGAGGATCTGGCGGCTGTAGAGCTCGACCGAGACCGCCTGGTTGGCGAGCGGCTTGCCCGCGGTGTCGAGCGCGACGAAGCGCAGGCGCAGATCGTCCTGCTTCATCAGCCAGCCGTCGCTCTTGATCCCCAGCTGCACGCCAGAGGTGAAGATCGGGATGCGGCGCGACGAAGTCAGGATCTGGCCGTTGGCATCCTGATAATCCATCTCGACCAGCATCGTGGTGTTCTGCTCGAGCGTCTGCGGCACCTCGGCGTTGATCCGGGCGGTGCCGTCGGCGCCCAGCGTGGCGGGCAGTGTCTGGGTCGGCGGCAGCTGAACCTGCTCGTCCTCGCCCTCGCCGTCCATCGGCTTGGTGCCCTCGGCCATGGCGCGGCCGCCAAAGCTGTAGCCGTCATAGCCGTCGGGAGTCTTGAAGTCGGCGAAATAGCCGATGCGCGTCTCGACCGGCAGGTTCGCCGCGCCGCCGCCGGAGAGATAGCCGACGAACAGGTCGAGCGGCAGCGCGCTCGGCCGCACCGCGGCATCCTTGGGCCCGGCGACCGAAGCCTTCATCGTCGGCAGCTTATATTCGTCGACCTTGAACGACTGGCCGGTCCAGAGCGTCTTCTCCTTGCCCTCCGCGTCCTTGACCAGGACGGTGAGGTCGTAATCGCCCATCTTCGCGCCCTGGGGAGCAGTCCATTCCGTCTCGCCGGCGCCGTTCGCGTCGATGGCGAGCGGCAGGTCATATTGCGTGTCCGAGCCGCGATGGCTGAGGCGCAGCGTGCCGCTAAAGGCCGGCGAAGGCGCGAAGCCCTTGGCGATCGGCTGGCGGACGATGTGCTTCATATGGATCGTCTCGCCCTGGCGGACGAGCGCGCGGTCGAACACGGTGTGGAACTTCTGCTCGGGGGCCGACCAGCCATAGTTCAGGTCGAAATCGAACGGGCGGATGCCATCGCCCCACTGCGTGAGCGTGAAGCTGAAATCATCGGCCTTGCGCGCCGAGATCATCAGCACGTCGTTGCTGCCATGGTCGCAGCTCGTATAGGTCTGGGGCTCGGGCAGGCCGGCGGGAACGCCGAGGCGGCCCGAAGCATCGGTCTTGCCCTTGGCGAGCAGCTGGCCGGTGCAGGCGTCGGTCACCCGCACTTCCGCCTCGCCCACGCCCTGGCCGCTGTCGAGCGCCGTCACCCAGACCAGCGACTGGTCGCGCCCCCATTTGAAATGGACGCTCATATTGGTGACGAGCGCGCCGGCGGCGACATAGCGCGGCGCCTTGCGGCCGAGCAGCGCCTCGCCGAGCCGCGGGCTGGCGAGCTCGACGATGTAGAAGCCGGGCTGGCCGAGCGGGATGCCGACCACTTCGAAATCCTTGCCCTTGCCGGGCAGGCCGATCTTCAGCGGCTTGCCGGTGGCGGACGTCAATAGCGGCTTCGCGCCGGTCTGGTTGATCCGCACGGTCTCGGTGCCGCGCTTCACTTCGTCCGACTTGTCCTCGGCCGCATCGGCCAGCGCGCGGAACCATTTGGCGATCTCGCCGTCGCCGCCCTCGACCTTCAGGCTCTGGCCGGTGACGGTCATCTGGCTGCCCTGCAGCTCCGGCTCGACGTTGCGGACCGAGACCGGGAGGACGCCGCCTTCCTTCGCTTCGAGGATGCCGAAATTGCCGGCGAACTTCACCAGCGGCGGCGGCGCGTCGAACTTGACGTCGAGCGGGAAGCGTTCCGCATTGGCGAGCTTGCGGCCGCTCTCGTCCTTCACATCGGCGGGCAGGATCAGCCTGGCGGTGGTCTCGGCGGGGAGCGGCGCCTTGAACTTCAGGTCGGCGACCGCGGCCTTGTTCTTGTCGTCGTCGCCGAAGACCGGCGCCAGCTCCTTGCCGTCGGCCGTGCGGATGCGCACCGCTTCGGCCTGGGCCCTGGGAATCGGCGCGGAGAAGCGCACCCAGGCGTCCTGCACGGGGCTGCACCCGGCCTGCGGATTGACGCGCGAGCATTCGAAGCGGGCGCTGAATTCCTTGCGGACGGTGAAGTCGAAGCGCTGGTCGGTGCCGGCGGCACGGCCCGAGGCGCTCTTGATGTCCTTGCCCCAGACCAGCGCCATGTCGCGGCCCGCCGGCAGCGGGCGGCGGCACTTCACCGCGACGACGCTGGCGAGCGACTTGACGCGGTCCTCCGCCCTTTCGGGCAGCGCCTGGGGCAGGCCGGCCTCGCCCAGGAAGCTGCGCACTTCCCAGCGATCGGTGCCGAGATCGGCGAGCAGCTTGGGCGCCACGTCGGGCGGAAGCACGTCGACCGGGATCTTCTCGCCCAGGCCGTCCACCGCGCAATAGGCATTGGCGCCGACCGAGGCGGGATCGGGCGCCAGATTCGCCGCGACGACAAAGACCTGGTCCTCCTCGATCTCGCTGCCATAGCGATTGGGCAGCACGGCGCGGGCGATCGGCCCGCCCGAATCGACGGTGAACTCCTTCTGGCCCTGCAGCGCATAGCCCGAGAGGCTCTTGAGCCCGTCGCGCAGGGTGAATTTGCAGGTGACGCCGCCGGGGAGCGGGCCGGTGAATTCATGGACGAAAGTCTGCTGGTCGACCCAGCGGCCCTGCCCGCCGACCGGGCAATCGACCTTGAACGGCGATTCGGCACGGGGATCGCCCAGCGGGACCATCGCCACGTTGAAGCGCGCGGTGAAGCGCTCGATCGCCCCGTCGCCGACGCCGGGCGTCGCCATCTCGACCTGCGGGCTGTTGTCGCCGAACGCAGTGACGGCCCCGATGGGCGCCAGGACCAGAGCCAATACGCCAAGCCGGGCAACGAGCTTCATCGACAACCTCCCCCTCGGGCAGCGATGGGCACGATAGCCGGGCACCACTGCGAGTCCAGCGACGAATTAACCGTCTCCGTTTCGGAGGGAAATGCACCAATCGGCTTGATCGTTCCGAGAGCGGCACGGTTTAGTTCCATCTCCGAATCGGGGGAATGGGGGCAGCGTTGGGGGAAGGAGCGATCCTCTGGGTCGACGCGATCGCGCGCGAGATGACTCTGTTCGCCGCCTTGTGGTTCGTCGTCGGCGGGATCGACGACCTGCTGGTCGACCTGATCTATCTGGCGCGGCGGCTGCGCGGCCGGGGGCGGCCGGCGCCCGCGCTGGCCGGGCCGGTGCCGGCGGGGCGCATCATGGTGTTCGTGCCCGCCTGGGACGAATCCGCAGTGATCGGCAGGATGCTGCGCACCGCGCTGGAGCGCTTCGATCATCCGGACTACCGGATCTATGTCGGCACCTATCCCAACGATCCCGCGACGATCGCGGCCGTGGCGGAGGTGGCGCGAGCGGACGCGCGGGTCCGGCTGGTGATCGGCGCGGCGCCCGGCCCCTCGACCAAGGCGGACTGCCTCAACACGCTGTGGCGGGCGCTGCTGCGCGACGAGGCGGCGGAAGGCTTCGTCGCCAGCGCCGTGGCGCTGCACGATGCCGAGGACGTGGTGCATCCGCTCGAGCTGCGCCTCTATGCGCACGGGCTGATCGATCACGCCGCCGTCCAGCTGCCGGTGCTACCGCTCGCGCACACGCATTCGCGCTTCTTCGCCGGCCACTATCTCGACGAGTTCGCCGAAGCCCATGGCCGGGCGCTGGTGGTCCGCCAGGCGGTGGGCGCGGGCCTGCCCTTTGCCGGGGTCGGCTGCGCGATCCGGCGGACGGTGCTGGCGCGGCTGGCGGCAATGCGGGGCGGCACGCCGTTCGATGCCGACAGCCTGGTCGAGGATTACGAGCTCGGCCTCGCCATCGCGACCATGGGCATGCCGGCGCAGCTGATGCGCGTCGCCGAGGCGCCGGGCGGCCCGCCGGTGGCGGTGCGCGCCTATTTCCCCGACACGCTCGACGCAGCCGTGCGGCAAAAGGCGCGCTGGATGATCGGCATCGCGCTCGCGGGCTGGGACCGGACCGGCTGGGGCGGATGGCGGCGGATCGGGGACAATTGGATGCGGATGCGCGATCGGCGCGCGACACTGGAGATCCCGGTGCTCGCCCTGGCCTATCTCTCGATCCTCGCCTGGGCGCTTTCCCTGGGCGCGCATCTCCTGGCCGGCATCGACCCCGCAATGCCGTCCGCGCTGATGCGCGGGCTGCTCCTGGCGAATCTCGGGCTGCTCGCCTGGCGGCTCGCGGTGCGTGCGGCGTTCGTCGGCCGCGCCTATGGCTGGCGCGAGGCGCTGTGGTCCGTCCCCCGCATATTCTCGAGCAACACGGTCGCGCTGCTGGCGGCGCGGCGCGCGCTGTTCGCCTATGTCGATATGCTTCGGGGCAGCCCCCCGCGCTGGGACAAGACCGCGCACCGGTTTCCCGATCTCCGCCCGGCGGGCAATTGATGCGCGGACGCGGACGGCCGCTCCGTTTCCTCGCGATGGTGACCATCGCCTGGGTCGGCGTGCGCGCGGCGCTGCTATGGCCGCGGGCCGGATCGCCTTCGGCCGCGATCGAAGCGGCGGCGCCCGGTGCCGGCGCCGGGCCGGTCGCCGTGACGGCGGCCGTCGCGCCGCCTCCGTCGCCCCTGCCCGCACCGACCCGGCGGGAACGCCCGCCTTCGGGGAAGAGGCAGCCGGTGCCCGGCTATCGGGCGCCACTGGGCGAGGAGCATCCCCGGGTGCAGCTCGCGCTGATGGCGCTCGCCCAATATGGCGCGGTTCCGCCGGCGCTCCGGCTGGCGCAACCGGTGCCCCGGGCTCCCACCCCGGGCCCACCGCGCCCGGAGCACCCGAGCGACTCGACCCGCTGCCGGACCGCTGGTCGCTGAGCCTTTGGATGGTCGCGCGCGGCGAAGGTGGCATGGGCGCGGCACCCGGCGGGCAGATCGGCGGCGGCCAGGCAGGCGCGCGAATCGCATGGCGGATCTCGCCGCGCGACCGCATCGCCGCCTATGGCCGGGTCACCGCGCCGCTGCGGGGCAGGGGCCGGGAGGCCGCGCTCGGACTGGAATGGCAGCCGTCCAGGGCGCCCGTCCGGCTGGTCGTCGAACGCCGCTTCGGGCTCGACGGCAATCCCGGCGGCACCGGGCTGGGAACGATCGCCGGGATCGACGCGAAATGGAAAGGCTTCCGGCTCGAAGCCTATGGCCAGGCGGGTGCGGTGCTGCGGCGGCGCGCCGATCCCTATGCCGACGGCGCCGCGCGGGGTACCCGCGCGATCGGTACCAGCGGGCCGGTGCGCTTCGCCCTTGGCGCCGGCGCATGGGGGGCGGCACAGCGCGATGCGCAGCGGCTCGATATCGGCCCTTCGGCCACGCTTGCCGTGCGCAACCTGCGCCTTGCGCTCGATTGGCGCCAGCGCGTGGCAGGCGAGGCGCGGCCCGGTTCGGGCCTGGCGCTCACGCTCGGCGCCGATTTCTGAAGGCGTGGCCCGCGCGGGCGGCCGTCACTTGCCTTGCGCGCGCCAGCGGCGGATCGTGCGCTCGAGAATCTGCTCCTCGCCGCCGGTGTCGCGCCACAGCTCGGAAAAGAGCGGATCGTCCGATGCCGGCCGCTTGGCATCGTCGAGCGTATCGAAGAGCAGGCGGATCGGCGTCGCCACGCCCTCGCCCACCGCGATGCACTCGCGGTTCCGCAGCGCCGGGATCGAATCGAGGAAGCCGCGCGCGCCTTCCGGCATCGCCGCCCGGACAAAGGCCTGGTCGCGCTCGTTGTTGAGGCGCATCGACAGGATCGTGCCGCACTGGGAGAGCACGCCTTCCGCCAGATCGGACGGACGCTGGGTGATCAGGCCCAGCGACACGCCGTATTTGCGGCCTTCCTTGGCGATCCGGCTGAGAATCCGGCCGACCGAGGAACCATCGGCATTGCGCTCGTTGGGAACGTAGCGGTGCGCTTCCTCGCAGACGAGCAGGATCGGCCGCTTGCTCTCGCCGCGCGACCAGATCGCGAAGTCGAACACCATTCGGCTCAGCACTGCTACGACCACGGACGTGATCTCGCTGGGCACGCCCGACACGTCGATGATCGAGATCGGCTTGCCGTCGCCCGGCAGGCGGAAGACCCGGGCGAGGAAACCCGCCATCGTGTCCGCCACCAGCATGCCCGAGAACATGAAGGCATAGCGCGGGTCGCCCTTGATCTCGTCGATCTTGGAGCGGATGCGCAGATAGGGCGCCGTGTCGGTCGCCTTGTCCATCTTGCCCATTTCGAGCTGCAGGATCTGAGTCAGGTCCGACAGGAGATAGGGGATCGGCGCATCGACGGTCAGCTTGCCGATCTCGGCCGCCAGCCGGTTCTTCTGCTTGGCGGCGAGCACGCATTTGGCGAGGATGTCCGCATCCACCTGCCGGTCCGAGCCGGAGGTGGTGAGGAACACTTCGCAATGCTCCTCGAAGTTCATCAGCCAGTACGGCATCTGCAGGTTGCCGACATCGTAGAGCGCGCCCGTCGTCTTGAACGCGCTGGCATATTCGCCGTGCGGATCGATCATCACCACATGGCTTTGCGGCGCCATCTCGCAGATGCGGTGCAGGATCAGCGCCGTCGCGGTCGACTTGCCGGTGCCGGTCGAGCCGAGCAGCGCGAAATGCTTGCCGAGCATCGAATCGACATAGAGCGCCGCGCGGATGTCGCGCGTCGGATAGACGCTGCCGATCTCGATATGGGCGCGGTCCTCGGCGGCGTAGATCTGCTTGAGGTCCGCGGTCGACACCGGGAAGACCGGTGCGCCCGGCGTGGGATAGCGAGTCACGCCGCGGCGGAACTTGTAGAGCTTGCCGGTCAGCCGCTCCTCGTCGCCCTCGCCGAGAAAGTCGATATAGGCGGCGATATGCTCGCCCTGGAGCTTGAGCGAGCGGACATTGGCGATGAGCCAAGTCGCGCCGACGCGCACCTTGACCTGGCTGCCGACCTGGCCGGCATTGGCGATGGTGGAATCGGGGCTGCCCCCCAGCGCGTTCAGCGCCTCCGGATCGAGCAGCACCTGGCTCGACGATCCGGCGATCTCGAGCACCGCGCCGATCGGCTCGACCGGCGCGTGCGAGGGCAGGCCCCCGGAAGATGAAACCGGCGCCGCACCTTCGAACCCGCGCGCGCCAAACTGGCCGTCCATCGGCTACTCCCCGTCAACAGGCTCGAATATGCGCGCGGGGAAGTAAAGATTGGGTGAGTCCCGAAACCTTCAGAAGCGTTTCCACACCGCCCCCGCTCCCCATCCGAAGAGAATGGAAAGGGCGACGGCAAGGATGCCGTAGAGTATCGAATAATGCTCGGCCGAATGCGCGACGAAGCGCTCGAAGCCCGATTTGCGGATCTCGATTCCCCGGACGGCGGCGGCGAGGACGCGGCCGTCGCGAATCAGAAAGGTCTCTGCGGTGAACTTGCCGACCGGCACGCGCGCCGGAATGGCGAGCCGGGCGCGATAGAGCACGCCGTCGGTGATCTCCACCGCCCCCGGCGCTTCATAATAGAGGCCGGCCCGGGTGCGCAGATCCTCCAGCCCCTTGTCGAAGCGCGTCTGCACCTCGGGCGCCGCGCCCGAAGCAGGCGAAAGCTGCAGGCTCTCGACGCCGAGCTCGTAGATGGCGCGCGTGCGCTCGTCGACGATCCTCTCGATCGGCTTGGACGAGGCGATGGCGTAGAAGCTCGGCGCCGAGCGATAGCGCATCCGCTGGGCATTGACCCAGATGCCCGCCACCTGCTCCTTCTCGCGCACCTGCACGGATTGGGTGGGGCCCTTCACCACCACGACGATGTCCGCGGGCTTCTCGCCCCGCTCCGGCGCGCGGCCGCCGGGATAGAGGATCGCGCCGAACAGCAGCAGCTCGGCGCCGGTGAAGGAATAGGCGATCTCGATGTCGCGCTGCGAAACGTCGGGGACCAGGACCGGCTTGGCCTGCCCCATCAGCAACGGCGCGAGGAGCAGGAGGAGCGCCCTTCTCACAGCAGCTCCACCGAATAGATCTCATCGGGTTGCCAGGCGAGCCCGAGCAGCATGCGCACCGCGACGAGCAGCACGATCACCGCCAGGATGAGGCGCAGATATTCCGGCTTCACCTGCATCGCGAAACGCGCGCCCATCTGCGCGCCGATCACCGAGCCGAGCAGGAGCAGGGCGGCGAGGACGATGTCTACGGCCTTGGTGGTGGTGGCATGGACCATGGTGGCGGCGGCGGTGACGAACAGGATCTGGAACAGCGAGGTGCCGACCACGACCTGCGTGCCCATGCCGAGCAGGTAGAGCATCGCCGGCACCAGGATGAAGCCGCCGCCCACGCCGAGCAGCACGGTGAGGATGCCGGTGAAGAAGCCGAGCAGCAACGGTGCCAGCGGCGAGATGTAGAGGCCCGAGGCATAGAAGCGCCAGCGCAGGGGCAGCATCGCGACGAGCGGATGGTGGCGGCGCTTGCGCGGGCGGGGTGGCCGGGCGCCGCGGGTCACCCGGATCGCCTGGACCGATTCGTGCAGCATCAGCCCGCCGATCGAGCCGAGCATCAGCACATAGAGCATCCCGATCACCACATCGATCTGGCCGCTCTTCTGCAGCAGCGTGAATAACGCGGCCCCGGCGATGCTGCCGATCACGCCCCCCACCACCAGCACCACGCCCATATGGATGTCCACGCCGCCCCGGCGGAAATGCGCGAGCACGCCCGAGACGCTGGCGCCGGTAACCTGGCTGGCCGCCGATGCGGCGGCGACCGTCGGCGGAATGCCGTAGAAGATCAGCAGCGGCGTGGTGAGGAACCCGCCGCCGACGCCGAACATGCCCGAGAGCAGGCCGACGCCGAACCCCAGCGCCACGATGACGAGCGCGTTGACCGACAGGTTGGCGATCGGGAGGTAGAGATCCATCGTGCCTTCTGCGATACCGCGTTTGCGCGACAGTGCAAAAGCCTGTGTGGCCTCAACCTGTCGATAGGTCCCGCCGCCGATGTCCATCCGGGCAGGCCGCTATCGGCCCCGGGGCGCATCGGCCGGTTCCAGCCTCCAGGCCCGAACCGGCCCGGAACCGCTTTGCAACCCGGCGAGACGGGGGTTCCCGGGCAAGCCGGCGGCCGCGCCGTCCGCGCGGAGAACCGGCACCCCGGCCCCGCCCGCCGCTATCCCCTCAGGCGGAACGGGAGGAGCCGGGCCGGCACCTCATTCCGCCGCCACCGCCTCCACTGCGTCGTCGTTGAGCGGCTGGGGCAGGCGGCTCAGCATTTCGCGGGGCACCACCTGCCAGAAGGAACCGAGCGCGCGGTCCCAGTCCTCGAGCAGGCCCGCCGCCCATTTGCTGTCGGTCGCCGCGACATGCGCCTCGACCAGCTCGCGCAGCTTAGCTTCCCAATGCGCCGAGGCGAGGCGCTGCCAGACGATGCTCTCCGGATTGGCGCGCTGCGCGAAGCTGCCGTCCGCGTCATAGACAAAGGCCATGCCGCCGGTCATGCCCGCGCCGAAGTTCATGCCCACCTCGCCGAGCAGCACCGCGGTGCCGCCGGTCATATATTCGCAGCCGTTCGCGCCGCAGCCCTCGACCACCACTTCGGCGCCCGAATTGCGCACCGCGAAGCGCTCGCCCGCCTGGCCGGCGGCGAACAGCCGGCCCGAAGTGGCGCCGTAGAGCACGGTGTTGCCGATGATCGTGTTCTTCCACGATTCGATCGGCGAGCTGACCAGCGGGCGCACCACGATGGTGCCGCCCGACAGGCCCTTGCCGACATAGTCGTTGCTGTCGCCGAACACCTCGAGCGTGACGCCCTTGCACAGAAAGGCGCCGAGCGACTGGCCCGCCGAACCGCGCAGCCGGACATGGACATGCCCGTCGGCAAGCGCCGACATGCCGAAGCGACGCGTGATCTCGGAAGAGAGCCGCGTGCCCACCGCGCGATGCGTGTTCCGCACATTGTAGGTGAGCTGCATCTTCTCGCGCCGCGCAAAGACCGGGGCGGCATCCTTGATCATCTGCGCATCGAGGCTGTCGGGCACTTCGTTGCGGAAGGTCGACAGGCTGAAGCGGCGCTCGGCATCGTCGGCATCGACCTTGGCAAGGATCGGGTTGAGATCGAGATCGTCGAGATGCTCGGCACCGCGGCTGACCTGGCGGAGCAGCTCGGTGCGGCCGATCACCTCGTCGAGGCTCTTGAAGCCCAGCCGCGCCAGGATCTCGCGAACCTCCTCGGCGATGAAGGTCATCAGGTTGATCACCTTCTCGGGCGTGCCGACGAACTTCTGGCGCAGCTTCTCGTCCTGGGTGCAGACGCCGACCGGGCAGGTGTTCGAATGGCACTGGCGGACCATGATGCAGCCCATCGCCACCAGGCTCAGCGTGCCGATCCCAAATTCCTCGGCGCCCAGGATCGCCGCGATCACGATGTCCCGCCCGGTCTTCAGGCCGCCATCGGTGCGCAGCTTGACTCGCCCGCGCAGGCCGTTGAGCGTCAGGGTCTGGTTCACTTCGGTCAGGCCCATTTCCCAGGGCGTGCCGGCGTATTTCACCGAAGTCTGGGGCGAGGCGCCGGTGCCACCGACATGGCCCGCGACCAGGATGACGTCCGCATGCGCCTTGGCCACGCCGGCCGCCACCGTGCCGATGCCGGCCGAGCTGACCAGCTTCACGCACACCCGGGCGCGCGGGTTGATCATCTTCAGATCGTAGATGAGCTGCGCCAGATCCTCGATCGAATAGATGTCGTGGTGCGGCGGCGGGCTGATGAGCGTCACCCCGGGCGTCGCATGCCTGAGCTTCGCGATGAACTCGGTGACCTTGAAGCCGGGCAGCTGGCCGCCCTCGCCGGGCTTGGCGCCCTGGGCGACCTTGATCTCGATCTCGTCGCAGGCGTTGAGATATTCGGCGGTGACGCCGAAGCGGCCCGAAGCGATCTGCTTGATCGTCGAGTTGGCGTTGTCGCCATTCTCGTACGGGGTGTACCGGTTCTTGTCTTCGCCGCCCTCGCCCGACACGGCCTTGGCGCCGATGCGGTTCATCGCGATCGCCAGCGTCTCATGCGCTTCCGGGGAGAGCGCGCCGAGCGACATGCCGGGCGTGACGAAGCGCTTGCGGATCTCGGTGATCGCCTCGACCTGATCGATCTGGATGCCCTCGCCCGGGAAGTTGAACTCGAGCAGGTCGCGCAGATAGACCGGCGGCAGGTCGCGCACGCCGCGCGAGAAAGCCAGGTAGGACGAATAGCTGTCGGTCGACACCGCCGTCTGCAGCAGGTGCATCAGCTGGGCCGAATAGGCATGAGTCTCGCCGCCGTGGCGCTGGCGGTAGAAGCCGCCGATCGGCAGCGTCGCGACGCCGCGGTCATAGCCCGCCTGGTGGCGAAGCATCGCCGAGAGATGGAGCGAGGCATAGCCCTCGCCCGAGATCTTGGCCGGCATGCCGGGGAACAGGTCGTTGACCAGCGCGCGGCTGAGGCCGACCGCCTCGAAATTATAGCCGCCGCGATAGGAGGAGATCACCGCGATCCCCATCTTCGACATGATCTTGAGCAGGCCCTCGTCGATCGCCTTGCGGTGACGGTTCAGGCACTCGTCCAGCGCGATGTCGCCGAACAGGCCGCGGCCATGGCGATCGGCGATCGAGGCCTCGGTCAGATAGGCATTCACCGTGGTCGCGCCGACGCCGATCAGCACCGCATAATAATGGGTGTCGAGGCATTCGGCGCTACGGACGTTGACCGACGCGTAGCTGCGCAGGCCCCGGCGGACGAGATGGGTGTGCACCGCCGCGGCGGCGAGCACGCCGGCAATGGCGGCGCGGCCCTCCGAGACATGCTCGTCGGTCAGGAACAGCTCGGTGCAGCCGGCGCGGACCGCCTGTTCCGCCTCGTAGCGGATGCGGCGGATCGCTTCGCGCAGGTCGTCGGGATCGTCCCCGGCGGGGAAGGTGCAGTCGATCTCGGCGCACTGATCGCCGAAATGCGCGCGCAGCCGCTCCCAATCGCCATTCGTCAGCACCGGGCTGTCCAGCACCAGCACCTTCGAGCCGCCGCCCTCGGTATCGAGGATGTTGGCGAGGTTCCCGAAGCGCGTCTTGAGCGTCATCACCTGGCGCTCGCGCAACGAGTCGATCGGCGGGTTGGTGACCTGGCTGAAATTCTGGCGGAAGAACTGGCTGATCAGGCGCGGCTTGTCCGAGATCACCGCCAGCGGCGTGTCGTCCCCCATCGAGCCGACGGCTTCCTTGGCGGTCTCGACCATCGGGGCGAGGATCAGCTCCATGTCCTCGAGCGTCTGCCCCGCCGCGACCTGGCGGCGAGTGAGCTCGGCGCGCTCGAAGCGGAGCGGCGCCACCTCGGGCTCGGGCAGGTCGCCCACGGTGATGAACTCGCCGATCATGGCGGCATAGTCATGCTCGCCGGCGATCCTGTCCTTGATCGCGCGGTCGCAGAGCAGCACGCCCTGATCCAGGTCGACCGCGATCATCTGGCCCGGGCCCATCCGCCCCTTGGCGATCACGGTCGATTCGGGAATCTGGACCATGCCGGTCTCGGACCCGACGATCAGCAGGCCGTCCGAGGTCTGGGTGTAGCGCAACGGACGCAGCGCGTTGCGGTCGACGCCCGCCACCGCCCAGCGCCCATCGGTCATCGCCAGCGCGGCGGGCCCGTCCCAGGGCTCCATCACCGAGGCGAGATATTTGTACATCTCCAGGTGCTTGTCCGGCGTGTGCTCGTCCCATGCCTCGGGCACCAGCATCAGCTTGGCGGTGGGCGCGTCCCTCCCCGAGCGGCAGATCGCCTCGAACACTGCGTCGAGCGCCGCGGTATCCGACGCACCGGCCGGGATCACCGGCTTGATGTCCTCCGAACGCTCCCCAAAGGCGATGCTCGCCATCTTGATCTCGTGGCTGAGCATCCAGTTCTTGTTGCCGCGGATCGTGTTGATCTCGCCGTTATGGGCGAGGCAGCGGAACGGCTGGGCCAGCCACCATTGCGGGAACGTGTTGGTCGAGTAACGCTGGTGGAAAATGGCTACCCGGCTCGTGAAACGCTCGTCGCGAAGGTCCGGATAGAAGTCCGACAGGCTCTCGGCGAGGAACAGGCCCTTGTAGATGATCGAGCGCGTCGACAGCGAGCAGATGTAGAAGCCGCTGATCTGGGCGGCGATCACGCGCTTCTCGATCCGGCGGCGGACGAGATAGAGTTCCTTCTCGAACTCGGCGGCATCCATCGCGCCGGGCCCATTTTCGTTTTTGCCGCCGTGCGGCAAGGGGGGGCCCGCGATCATGATCTGCTCGATCTCGGGGCGCGTCGCCTGCGCCTTCATGCCGATGACGGAGACGTCGACCGGCACCTGGCGCCAGCCATAGATAGTGTAGCCCGCCTCGATGATCTCGCTCTCGACGATGGTGCGGCAAGCTTCCTGCGCGCCCAGATCGGTGCGCGGCAGGAAGACCATGCCCACCGCCAGCCGGTTCGGCAGCACGCGGTGGCCGCCCGCGGCGATCGCATCGTCGAAGAAGCGGACGGGCAGGTCGACATGGATGCCGGCCCCGTCGCCGGTCTTGCCGTCCGCATCCACCGCGCCGCGATGCCACACTGCCTTCAGCGCGTCGATCGCCGACTGGACGACGCGGCGCGAGGGCTGGCCGTCCGTCGCGGCGACCAGGCCGACGCCGCAGGCGTCTCCCTCGAACTCGGGACGGTACATGCCCTCGCGGGCGAGCCGTTCGCGTTCGTCCAGCTTCATTTCGACTGCTCCTTATCGAGGATCTTGGCCACCACGTCCTCGGCGATCTTTTCCAGCTTCGCGTCCAGTTCCGGGTTCGCCTCGTTGCTCCAGTCGGAGGCCGCCTTGATTATCTGCGCATTCAACCGCTGGATCTGGGCACCGGCCGGAGTGAAGGCGAACTGCGCGAGCGCCTGCTGATCTGCGGACGACAGCGCGCGGATCGCGCCCCGCGCGGTCGAGTCAAGGCTCGCTCCCAGCGCTTTCTCGCTGATATTCTTGTCGGGATCGGCCAGCACCTCGCTCAGCATCGCCTTCATATCGAGATCGCCGATCATTGCCGCGCGCAGGCGCACGCCGACCGGGCCGGAGTAAAAGGCGATCGCGTCGCGCAGTTCCTGCTCGGTCATGTTGGCTGCATAGATTGCGCCCAGCCGATCCCAGAGCCGCGGCAGCGCCCGCAGCGTCTCTTCCCGGATCACCGGGGCCATCGCATCGAGCATCTTCTTGATCGCCCCGGGATACTCCTTCTCGAGCTCCCGCAAGTCCTTGTTCTCGGCGAATATCTTGGCGGCGCTGACCAGCATCGCGCTGACCTGGTTGTCGGCCGAGACTTCATCGTTATTGCGCTTGGCCAGCTCGTGTCCGAGCGCCAGGTGCTCCGGCGAAACCGCCGTTTGCGCCTGCGCACAGGCCATTCCCGGCACGGCAAGCGGCGCGAGGGCGAGCAGGATGGCGGCTAGCGGAAGCACGCGCATCAGCCGCGCTTCTTCCTGAGATAGTCCGCCACTGCCCTGGTTGCGAAACCTTCCATTTGCGGGCGATTGGCGGCGACCAGCTTGAGCGCCCAGGCCTGGCTGGCCGTGGCGATCTTCGGATTCACGCTACCCATCTTCTGCGCCGCGGTGCTTCCCGCGAACGCCATCAGCGCCGGATAATCCTCCGGCGTCATCTTCTCCATCACCGCCGCTATCGCGGCCTGCTGCATTTCCTGCGGCGACTGGCCCGGCGCGCTGCCCATCGTCTCATAGACCTGGGCACGCACCTTCTGCCCGGGCGGGCTGGCGAAGAAGGTCAGCGTGTCGGCGATCTCGCCCGGCGTGAGCTCGGCCATGATAATGCCCGCGATCTCGCCACGCAGCGAAGGCAGCGCGGCCACCAGAATCCGGGTGAACTGGTCGCGCAGCTGCCCGCCCACCTGCTCGCGCAGCCCGGGATTGGCGTCATAGATCGCCTTCACCTTCGGATCGGCGGCAAGCTGCTGGTTCATGCCGAGGTCGAAAGCGCGACCGGCGATCCGGCCGACCGATTCTTCGGGGGCCAATAGCGCCACGAGCTTCTGGAGATCGCCTTCGGCCACAGGCGCCGCCGCTGGTACGGCGGCAAAGGCCTGGGCCGGAAGTGCGACGCCAAGGGCGAGAGCGGCAAGCAGGAACTTCATCGGTGCGACTTTCTCAAGCAGCCCGAGCCGCATCGGCGCGGGCGTGCATCCAGGCATGCATGTGCGCCGCGACGTCACGGCCATCGCGAATCGCCCAGACGACGAGACTCGCGCCGCGGACAATATCGCCCGCCGCGAAAACACCGTCGAGGCTGGTCATCATCGTCCGCCCGTCCGTGCGCAGCGTACCCCAGCGCGTGACGCCCAGCTCCTCGGCGCCGAACAGGCGCGGCAGGTCCTCGGGCTCGAAGCCCAGCGCCTTGATCACCAGGTCCGCCCGGAGCTGGAAAGCGCCGCCCGGATCGAGCTCGGGCGCGCGGCGGCCCGAGGCATCGGGCGCGCCCAGCCGCATGCGGGTGGCACGCACGCCGGTGACGCGCTCGTCGCCGTCAAAGGCCTCCGGCGCCGAGAGCCAGACGAACTCGACGCCCTCCTCCTCGGCATTGGCGGTTTCGCGCTGCGAGCCGGGCATGTTCGCCCGGTCGCGGCGATACAGGCACTTCACCGACGCCGCGCCCTGGCGGACGGCGGTGCGCACACAGTCCATCGCCGTGTCGCCGCCGCCGACGACGACCACATGCTTGCCCCTGGCATCGAGGCTGCCGTCGTCAAAGGCCGGAACCGTGTCGCCAAAGCCCTTGCGGTTGGAAGCGGTCAGGTAATCGAGCGCCTCGACGATGCCCGCCGCGCCCACGCCCGGCGCCTGGATCCCGCGCGGCTTGTAGACGCCGGTGGCAATCAGCAGCGAATCGTGCCGCTTGCGCAGCGCGTCGAGACTGGCGTCGCGCCCGACCTCGAAATCCATGTGGAAGCTGATGCCGCCCTGCGCCAGCCGCTCGATGCGGCGCATGACCACATGCTTCTCCAGCTTGAAGCCCGGAATGCCATAGGTGAGCAGCCCGCCCGCGCGGTCGTGCCGGTCATAGACATGCACCTCATAGCCATATTCGCGGAGATATTCGGCCGCCGCCAGGCCCGCGGGCCCGGCCCCGACGATACCGACCGACTGGCCGCGCGCCGGCCCCACCGCGACCGGCTCGACCCAGCCCTCTTCCCAGGCCGTGTCGGTGACGAACTTCTCGACCGAGCCGATGGTGACCGCGCCGTGCCCGGAGAATTCGATGACGCAATTGCCTTCGCACAGCCGGTCCTGCGGGCAGATTCGGCCGCATATCTCGGGCATGGTCGATGTGCTGTTCGACAGCGCATAGGCTTCGCGCAGGCGCCCCTCCGCCGTCAGCCGCAGCCAGTCCGGGATGTGATTGTGGAGCGGGCAGTGCACCGAGCAATAGGGTACGCCGCATTGCGAGCAGCGGCTAGCCTGCTCCTCGGCCGTGGGCACCGCATAGCGATCCGCGATCTCGCGGAAATCCTCCGCGCGCAGTTCCGCCCCGCGCTTGCCCGGATAAGCCTGCGCCGTTCCAACGAATTTGAGCATCGTTTCCGCCATGCGGCCGCGCTACCGCCGCAAGCGAGTCGATAAAAGTCAGTAAAGCTGACCTATATTAGGTTTTTCCGCCCGGCCGGGGTAAATTTGAAATATTCTTACGTATTTTTATGGCCGATCCGGACCTTACCGCATCGAGAGCCAGGTGATCGCCCCGATGCCGGCGACGATTCGGTACCAGGCAAAGGGCGCGAACCCATGTTTCGAGACGATGCCGACGAACCATTTGATCACTACGATCGCGACGATGAAGGCCGTGACGAAGCCGATGGCGATCTCGTCCCAACCCACCCGGGCCGAGGCGATCGCGTCATGGTTCTTGAGCAGCTCGAGCGTGGTGGCGCCCAGCATGGTGGGGATGGCGAGGAAGAAGCTGAACTCGGCGGCGGTGCGGCGTTCCACGCCCAGGCTGAGCGCGCCCATGATCGTCGCGCCCGAACGGCTGACGCCCGGAATCATCGCGATGCACTGGATGAAGCCGATGCCGATCACGCGGACCAGCGGGATCTCCGCGATGCCATGGATCGTGGCCGACTTCACCAGCCGCTCGATCACCAGGATCGCGATGCCGCCGATCACCAGCGCCCAGGCCACCACCATCGGCTCGCCGAGCAGCACCTCGATCTTCGAATGGAGCGCAAGGCCGATCACGGCGGCGGGGACGAAGGCGACGAGCAGGTTGCGCGTGAAACGCCACGAGACCGGGTTCATCCGGAGGAGGCCGGAGGCCACCGCCCAGAAGGTCCGCCAGTAGAGCACCACCACCGCCAGGATGGCGCCGAGCTGGATGACGACGTTGAACATCGCCCAGGTGGCGGCGTCATAGCCGAGCAGCTCGGAAGCGAGGATCAGATGGCCGGTCGAGGAGACCGGCAGGAACTCGGTGATCCCCTCGACAATGCCGAGGAGGATCGCGACCAGGGTTTCGCTCATGCTTGATATGCTCCCAGGCGCCGGCGGCGCGGAAAGGCGGTCAGGCGGCCAGCCTGGCGAAGCGGCCGTTGCGACGATAGCGGACGAGCCAGGCCGGCGCGACGCTGGCGAGCGGCGTCGCCACGATGCCGAGCGCCGCCAGCCCGGGCGCATCGCCCGCGACATTGTCCGCCAGCAGCATGCGCCACTGGTCGCGGGTGATCGGCGTGCCGGGCAGCATCGCGATCAGCGCGCCGAGCGGATCGGGCAGCTCGGCAAAGGCCGGCCGGTGGCCGGTCGCGCCGGCGAGCCAGTGAAGCAGGGCCGCCATGGTGAGCGTGTCGGGTCCGGCCAGCGCATAGGTCTGGCCCGCGGACTTCTCCGGCGCGGCCAGCGCCGCGGCCACCGCCCGGGCGACGTCGACGACATAGACCGGCTGGAAGCGCACCCCGGCGCGGAGCACCGGCACCACCGGCCCCATGCCGAGCATCGCGGCGAACCGGTTGGTGAACGCGTCCTCGCGCCCGAAGACGAAGGAAGGACGCAGGATCACGGCTTCCGGAAAGGCCTGCCGCACCGCGGCCTCGCCCGCCGCCTTGGAGCGGCCATAGGCCGAAGCCGAATCGTCGGCAGCGCCGAGCGCGGAGAAATGGACGAGCGAGGCGACGCCGGCCGCCCGGGCCGCGGCGGCGACAGTCTGGGCGCCCGCGCCATTCACGCCGTCGAAATCGCCCTTGAGCACGCCCGCGAGATTGACCACCGCATCGGCACCGGCGACCGCGGCGGCGATCGTCTCGGGCTGCGTCACGTCGGCGGCGACGAACTGGGTCTGGCCCAGGCCGCCCAGCGGCTTGAGGAACCAGGCATCGCGCGGCCGGCGCTGGGCGATTCGCAGGCGCGCGCCGGCGGCGAGCAGTTCCTGCGCGACATAGCGGCCGACGAATCCGCCGCCGCCGATCAGCACTATGAGTTTGTCCTTCATGCCCTTGGTCCTGGAACTGAAAACCTGCCTGCCGGCCGAGCCTAACCCCATGCCGCGCGGCGGACGGAGAGGCAAGCACCGGATGGCGCCGCCCGGGCTCAAGATCCAATCGGCAAACCCGTCATCCCCGCGCCGGCGGGGATCCAGGGCCAAGGGCGTATAGCGCGCGGCCGACTCCTGCGCTCTCCGGAGAGCACTCGCGCGGGGGATCGGCCCGCCCGGATCAGCCGATCGTCATCAGGCTGGCATTGCCCCCGGCGGCGGTGGTGTTGATCGAGATCGACACTTCCTCGAGCAGCAGCTCGATCGGATAGCCGGATTCGCCCATGGCGAGCAACGGCACGATGCGGCCGTCCAGCGCCGCCAGCGCCTCGGCCACGGGCATGGCATCGCCTTCGACCAGCGCCGCGGCGAGGGGTTCCGCCGCATCCGGCACGAAGGCGGCGGCGACCCGGGGCGGCAGGCCATGCGGCAGCGCCATCCCCTCGAGCCTGCCCCGGTTGCCCGTCGCCAGCACCGCCGCCATCTGGTCGTACAGGCCGGCCACCGTCGCGGGGCGCATCAGGATGCGGCCGCGCGGATGAAGCGCATAAAGGTTGCGCTCGCCCACCGGGCCCGGCAGCTCGCGCTCGACGCCAAGGGCCGAGGCCGCGCCATAGCGCCGCGCCGCCTCGGCGGCCCGCACTTCGCCCTGGGCGTCGAGCCAGGCGGCGAATTCGGCCAGCGGCGTCCCGGCCGCGCCCATGGGCTGGATCGCCACCGGCGCCGAGCCGACCAGCCGGCCGAGATAGAGCGGCCCGCCCGCCTTGGGACCGGTGCCCGAGAGCCCTCGCCCGCCAAAGGGCTGCACCCCGACGATCGCGCCGATCACGTTGCGGTTCACATAGAGATTGCCCGCCTTCACTCGCGCGGTCACTTCGGCAACCGTCTCGTCGAGCCGGGTGTGCAGGCCGAAGGTGAGGCCATAGCCGGTGGCGTTGATCGCATCGATCAGCACCGGAAGGTCTTCGCGGCGATAGCGCAGCACATGGAGCACGGGGCCGAACACCTCGCGCTCGACATCGGCGATCGCGTCGATCTCGATGATCGTCGGCGGCACGAAGGTGCCATGCCCGGTCGCGGCCGGCAGGTCCTGCTGCTCGATGCGGTGGCCCCGCGCGCGCATCGTCGCGACGTGGCGCTCGATAGTGTCGCGCGCCTCGGCGGTGATCACCGGGCCGGTATCGACGTTGAGCGCGTCGGTGCGTCCGATGCGCAGCTCCCTGAGCGCGCCCTTCAGCATCGCCAGCGTGCGATCGGCGACTTCCTCCTGCAGGCACAGGATCCGGAGCGCCGAACAGCGCTGGCCCGCGCTGTCGAACGCCGAGGCGATGACGTCGGCAACGACCTGCTCGGCAAGCGCCGAGGAATCGACGATCATCGCATTCTGCCCGCCGGTCTCGGCGACGAGCGGAATCGGCCGGCCGGCCGGGGACAGGCGCGAAGCGAGCTGGCGCTGGATGAGGCGGGCCACCTCGGTCGAGCCGGTGAACATCACTCCCGCGGTCTCGGCCGCGCCGACCAGCGCCGCGCCGATCGCGCCGTCGCCGGGCACGAGCTGGAGCGCATCGGCGGGGACCCCCGCATCGTGGAGCAGCGCCACCGCCTGGGCGGCGATCAGCGGCGTCTCCTCGGCCGGCTTGGCGAGCACCGGATTGCCCGCCACCAGCGCCGCCGCCACCTGGCCGGTGAAGATCGCCAGCGGGAAATTCCACGGGCTGATGCACACCACCGGCCCGAGCGGCAGCTGGGCGGGCCCGAAGGTCGCCCGCGCGCGCTCCGCATAATAGCGAAGGAAATCAATCGCTTCACGCACTTCGGCAATTGCGTTGGGCAGCGATTTTCCCGCCTCGCGCACGATCAGGCCGAGCAGCAGCGGCATCCGCGCCTGCATCGCATCGGCGGCGCGCTCGAGCATCGCGGCGCGCTCGGCAACCGGCGTGGCGCGCCAGGCCGAGGCGGCGGCACGCGCCACGGCTGCGGCGGCCGCCTTTGGCGAGCTCTCGATCACTGCGCCGACCTCGTCCCGATTATCGGCCGGATTCAACACCTTGCGAGACACGCCCTGCCCATCGTCCGGCGCGGCGCGCCATTGGGTCGCGGCGCTGGCCTGGAGCGTTTCGCGCAAGGCGGCGAGCGCGTCCTCGTCGCTCAGGTCGATGCCGTCCGAATTGCGGCGGTCCGGATAGAGCGCCGCGGGAAGCGCGATCCTGTCGTGATGCGCGCCCGGATCGGGCATCGCCCGCACCTGCTCGACCGGATCCGCGACCAGCTCCGAAACCGGAATTCCGGAATCCGCGATACGATTCACGAAGGAGGAGTTGGCGCCATTTTCCAGCAAACGGCGCACAAGATAGGCCAGAAGCGTCTCGTGCGTGCCGACCGGCGCATAGATGCGGCAGGGCCGGTCCAGCTTCGCCGCGCCCACCACCTGCTCGTAGAGCGGCTCGCCCATGCCGTGCAGGCACTGGAACTCATATTGGCCCAGCACGAAGTCCGGCCCGGCGAGCCGGTAGATCGTCGCCAGCGTCTGGGCATTGTGCGTGGCGAATTGCGGGAAGACCCGGTCGCCCGCCGCCAGCAGCTTCCGCGCGCAGGCGATATACGCCACATCGGTATGCGCCTTGCGGGTATAGACCGGAAAATCGCGCAGCCCGTCGACCTGGGCGCGCTTGATCTCCGCGTCCCAATAGGCGCCCTTGACCAGCCGGACCATGATCCGCCGCCCGGCGCGCCCGGCCAGGTCGATGATCCAGTCGATCACGAAGGGGCAGCGCTTGCCATAGGCCTGGACGACGAAGCCCAGCCCGTCCCAGCCGGCCAGGTCGGGATCCAGCGCCAGGCTCTCCAGCAGGTCCAGCGAGATCTCCAGCCGGTCCGCTTCCTCGGCATCGATGTTGAGGCCGATGTCATGGCGCCGCGCCAGCACCGCCAGCGTCTTCACCCGGGGAAGCAGCTCGCCCATCACCCGGTCCGCCTGGGCGCGGCCATAGCGCGGATGGAGCGCCGAGAGCTTGATCGAGATGCCCGGCCCCGCATAGACGCCGCGCCCGTTCGAAGCGGCGCCGATCGCATCGATGGCATTCTCGTAGTCGCGATAATAGCGCTCGGCGTCCGCCGCGGTGGTCGCCGCCTCGCCGAGCATGTCGTAGCTGTAGCGGAAGCCCTTGGCCTCTTCGTGGCGGGCGCGCCTGAGCGCCTCGGCGATCGTCTCGCCGGTGACGAACTGCTCGCCCATCATCCGCATCGCCAGATCGATCGCGCGGCGGATCACCGGCTCGCCGGCGCGCGCGACGAGGCGCATCAGCGCGGCGCCCAGCCCGCGATCGTCGACGCTGTCGACCAGCTTGCCCGTCACCACCAGCGCCCAGGTCGCCGCGTTGACGAACAGCGACTTGCCGCCGAGATGCGCCCGCCAGTCGCCATCGGCGATCTTGTCGCGGATCAGCGCGTCGCGCGTCGCATCGTCGGGGATGCGGAGCAGCGCCTCGGCCAGGCACATCAGCGCCACGCCCTCCTCGCTCGACAGCGCATATTCCTGCACCAGCGATTCGACCGCGCCGCCGCGCCGCCGGGCGCGCAGGCCGGTGACCAGCCCGGTCGCCGTCTCGCGGATCGCCGCGCGGGTGGCCGCGTCGAGCGTCGCCGCCTCCAGCAGCGGCGCCACCGCCGCGCGCTCGTCGCGGCGATAGGCGGCGGTGATCGCCCGGCGGAGCGGAGTCGGCTCGCGAACGGGCGGAGCGAAGGCGGCGAAGGGCGCGGGCTGGGTCATCCCGCCATGATACGCCGCTTGCGCGGGTCGATCAGACTTTTGAGAGGCAAACCACAGGCGGAATCGCCATTTTGACAGCCATCTGCTAGGCGAAATCCATGAAGAAGCCCCCCGCGACAGTCGAATTGGACGAGTTCGACCGCAAGATCGTCGCCGCGCTGGCCGCGGACGGCCGGATGACGGTGACCGAGCTGGCCCGGCAGGTGGGGCTGTCCAAGACCCCGGCCCAGGTACGGCTGAAGCGGCTGACCGATGCCGGCGTGATCCGCGGCTTTCGCGCGATCGTCGATCCCGCGCGGCTGGGCCTCGACCATATCGCCTTCACCGAAGTGAAGCTGGCCGACACCCGCGAAAAGGCGCTGCAGGAATTCAACGCGGCGGTGCGGCGCATCCCCGAGGTGGAGGAATGCCACATGCTCGCGAGCAATTTCGACTATCTGCTGAAGGTGCGCACCGCCGACATCCGCCGCTACCGCATCGTGCTGGGCGAGAAGATATCGAGCCTGCCCCATGTCGCCAGCACCTCGACCTATGTCGCGATGGAGACGATCAAGGATTAGAGCCGGGAACGCATATGCTCCGCCGTCCTCTGTTCCCCACCCTCATCCCGCTTCTCCACCGTCATCCCCGCGCAGGCGGGGATCCAGGGCCAAGAGCAAAGGTCGCGTGGTTCGCTTCTCCGGCTCCGGCAACCCCATGCGGGATTGCTTCCTTCGTCCCATGCTACCCTGGATCCCCGCCTGCGCGGGGATGACGATGGCGTGTGGCGGGATGATGATGATGCGTAGCGAGGACGGTGGCGTGTGGCAGGGACGAGGGTGCGTGGTGCGAAGGACGGCCTCGCCGTTCTCCGCCTCAACCTAACCCTCAGGCCGCGTCCCGCGCGGGCCGAAGTTGAGCCGGCGGGTGACGTTATAGTCGAGCACCGCCATCACGAAATAGGCCGCCGCCTGCTTGATCCGGGTCCAGGGGCCGGTGCGCGCCCGGTAGAGCTCGGGCGTGATCCGCTCCGAACAGGCCACCTCGCCATCGACAAAGGCCCGGACATAGGCGGCGAAGGCGGGATCCTCGACGCGGAACATCAGCTCGAGATTGAGGAACATCGAGCGGATGTCGAAATTCGCCGAGCCGATGTTCACCACATCGTCGAGCAGGAACAGCTTCGCGTGCAGCTTGGTCGGCTGATATTCGTAGATCTGCACCCGCTTGCGGAGCAGCCCGGCATAAGTGAAGCGCGCCGCCCAGATCGCGGCGCCATGATCGAGCCTGGACGGCAGGATCAGCCGCACCCGCCCGCGCAGGCCGGCGCGATCCAGCCGGCGAAGCATCGCCGGATTGGGCGCGAAATAGGCGGCCATGATGTCGATCGACTGCGCCCGCTCCATGTCGCGCTTCACTTCGCGCGCCCAGGGCGAGAGCCGCCGCATCGGCCCGCCGAGCAGCCAGCGGGTGGCGCCTTCGGGCTCGCTCCAGGCGCGCAGCGTCTTCGCCAGCCTGCGCAGGCTGCCGCGCGGCCGCCGGGCCCAGTTCGACAGCGCATCATAATAGCCGACCAGGCGGCCCGCCGCCGGCCCCTCGATCAGCAGCCCCAGGTCGCGCCAGGCGGCCTGCTCGATCGTGCCGAAATAACTGTCCTCGATGTTGAACCCGCCGACGATCACGCGCGCCTCGTCGGCGAGCGCGAGCTTCTGGTGGTTCCGGAGCAGGTAGCGCCGCCCCCAGCGCGGCACGAAGCGGCAGACATCGACTCCGGCGGCATGGAGCGGATCGAAGAAGCCATGGCTCTGGGCGTGCTCGCTGCCGAGCCCGTCGACGATCAGGCTGACCTTCACGCCGCGCGCCGCCGCGTCGAGCAGCGCCTGGCGCACCGCCGCGCCGGCCGCATCGTCGACATAGATATAATAGAGTACCCGGAGCGTCCGCTCGGCGCGGCGCATCAGGTCGAGCAGCGCCTCCAGCCGCTCGGGCCCGTCGGGCAGCAGCGTCAGCCGGTTGCCGTCGACGGTGTAGCTCGGCTGGGTGAAGCGCATCGCCGGGTGATGCGGGACCATCGGCACGGGGGCAAGAGGGGCGAGCGCTTCCAAGGGGACTCCGCGGACATCGTTGCGATGGCGTTCCCAACGCGCCACGCGCGATTCGGTTCGCCGCGCGGGCGCCGGGTCCATTTTCTTGACTTTTCCACAGCCGGACCCTAAGTCGCCGCCTTTCCCGGACACTCCGTTTTTCAAGGAAGCGTAGATGGCGCGCGTCACTGTCGAAGATTGCGTCGACAAGGTTCCCAACCGTTTCGATCTCGTGCTGTTCGCGGCGCAGCGCGCCCGCCAGATCTCCGGCGGCGCCGATCTGACCATCGATCGCGACCGCGACAAGAACCCGGTCGTCGCGCTGCGCGAGATCGCGGAAGAGACGATTCGCCCGACTCACCTGGAGGAGGCGGTGGTCTCGAGCCTGCAGCGGGTGCAGATCGACGACGAGGAAGCGCCGGACGAGGTCGGCTCGATCGCGGCTTCGGCCGAGGCGCTGCGCCTCACCGCCGCCGCCCCGCCGCGCAACCAGAATCTGGGCGGCGACTACGACGGCTGAGCCGGCGATCCGCTGAACTTCGCAAGGGGCCGGGGGCAACTCCGGCCCTTTTGCTTTGGCGATCGGATCGGGGTTCCGACCGCATTCCCGCCTGGTGATCGAGACGCGATCCGGGTTGGGGACTCATATTCTTCCCTCGTCACCCCGGCCCTGAGCCGGGGTCCCGCGATCTCGCCCGCGCAGGAAGCAGCGGGATCCCGCGTCGGGGGCAATGGCTTCATCGAGCCGGTCACGCGAGAGGATAGATAACGCCTGACAAAGTCGAGTTGCTGGCCTTACTGAACCGTGGGACCTGCCTAAAACACGTCAATCTATAGCCCCTTGGAGTGATTGCCCCCGGTACCGAGGCGCCGGCTACTCCAGCAACCGCGGACGCATTCCGATCGAACCAAGGCTTGTCAGCCGGCGATAGCTAATCGGAACCTGCCATTTGCAACGTTATGGACAATAGGGGTTGCGCGGATAAATTTTCGATCAGGGGCGTCCTATATGACCGAATTGGTCGCGAGCTGCCGAGCCGCTTCTAGTACGAACCGCTAGTCACGCTTCCAGAAGATGATAACTTCGGAATATTATCATGCCGCGATATCCATCCGCCCAATTAGGCCGACGGTACAGTCCTCAATCGCATAGCCGCTAACCCGAAGCCACGCCCACCGAAAATACGCGACTACCCCTCGATACCAATGAACAGATTGTCGTCGATATTTCTGATCGAAACACTCCCCTCGACCAGATTCAACGATATATTGTCCTCACTATCAAATATAATTTCAATAATCCCTCGGCTGCATATCGAATTGAAATCAAATCCCTCCCATTTTTTCTTATATATAGCCGCGCCAAATTCCTCCATATCAATACTATTGAATGAAACCTCTTGCCGCCTCGACACGGATACGCCGCGACCGTTTTCAGAGCACCGGAAATCGTAAGAAAACTCGCCTATAACAATTTCAATAGCAATTAAGGATTCGTGACGCTCAAATACATGAATTAATGCCCTTGCATCGGATATTAAACCACCCTTTAGTAAGGACATAACAACGTCGCTCTTTAGAATATCATCCATATCTATTTCGATAACCTCCCAATGCTAGAACGGCCACCAGCTACGCTTGGATGCCTCAAGAGCATTTTGCACGCTCTTGCTGTTAATTCCGTTCTTAAGGATAGTCACGAATTCTCCCTTTGGAGTATTAACGACGACATCCTTACCCTTGATGAAGAATTGCACAGCGCCACGCGCGCGCCCCGCTCCCGGCGCAAGGCCGGGGTGACGGCTATCGGGAACACCTTGTCCCGGCACTTGCTCCGCCGCGACAAATGCCCCCGCCATCCCAGCGCGGCCGGGGATCCGGGGCCAGGGGCGGATCGCGCGCAGTCAAGCCCTGCGCGCTCCGGAGAGCGCCCGCCAGGTGGCATCGCCGTCCCGCGCTACCCTGGATCCCCGCCTGCGCGGGGATGACGGAGAAAGGATGGGGATGACGGCTATCGGGAGCCCCCTGTCTCAAGGGGATAGTCGCCGGACAAGCCCGGGGTGACGACGGGATCGGGCAAGCCCCGCCATGCCCGCGCCTCGAAGCCGGGCGGCGACCGTCACGCTTCGCCCGATTCCGCCTTCGCCCGCCCCTTGAAACCCTGCGCCACCACGAACCATTCCACCGAGCCCTTGCGGCTCGACGGCGGCTTGGCGTGCTTCACCGTGGCGAAGTTGCGCTTCATTTCCGCCACCAGCGTCGAATCCGCGCCGCCGGCGAACACCTTGGCGACGAAATCGCCGCCCGGCTCGAGCACCTGGATCGCGAAGTCGAGCGCGGTCTCGACCAGGCCCATGGTGCGCAGCGCATCGGTCTGCGGATGGCCGACGGTGTTGGCCGCCATGTCCGACACGATCAGATCGGGCGCGCCGCCCAGCTCCGCGATCAGCCGGTCGGGCGCGGCATCGTCCATGAAGTCCATCTGCAGGATCACCGCGCCATCGATCGGGTCGACCGGCAGCAGGTCGATGCCGACCACCGGCGCCTTGGGCAGCCGGCGGCGGACCACCTGGGTCCAGCCGCCCGGCGCGATGCCGAGATCGACCACGCGCTTCTTGCCCTTGAGAAAGCCGAACTTCTCGTCGAGCTCGATCAGCTTATAGGCCGCGCGGCTGCGATAGCCCTCGGCCTTGGCGCGCTTGACGTACGGATCGTTGAGCTGGCGCTCGAGCCAGCGCGTCGACTGCGCGGTGCGCTTTCGCGCCGTCAGCACGCGGGTATGGCCGCGTCCGCCGCCTCTGCTCATATCTTCATTCCTGCTGTGCCGGCCCGCTCCCCCACCCGGCCACCCAACGGCAGTATCATATGGGTGGCCGGGTGGGGGAGCGGGCGAAGCAGCCCAAGGTTCCGGCGATGCGCAGCATCGTTGGAAAGGCTGCGGAGGGCGGCACCGTCAACGGACAAGGTCACAGGATTCTCCCGTTGATCAGGCGGCGCAATATGCCCTCGCGGATGCCGCGATCGGCGATGCCCAGCCGTTCGGCCGGCCATAGATCGAGAATCGTCTCGAGGATAGCGCAGCCGGCGACGACGAGATCGGCCCGCTCCGCGCCGATGCACGGCACCTGGCTGCGCTCGGCCATGCTCATCCCGGCAATCCGCTGGCTCACCTCGCGCATCGCCGGGGCGGGAACGATCAGCCCGTCGACCACCGAACGGTCATAGGCGACGAGGCCCAGATGCACGCTGGCGAGCGTGGTGACCGTGCCCGAGGTGCCGAGCAGGCGCCGCGTGCCGCGCGGCGTGCGCAGGCGCTGGGCGAAGGGCGCGAAGCTCTCGGCCACCCGGGCGCGCATGCTCGCATAGAGCGCCGCGCGCTCCTCCGCGGTCCCGGCGGCGCCCGAGGCCTCGGTGAGCGAGACCACGCCCCAGCGCGCGCTGTGCCAGTCGAGGATGCGGGGCACTTCGCCGCGCGAATCGACCAGCACCAGCTCGGTCGAGCCGCCGCCGATGTCGAACACCAGCGCGGGGCCGTCGCCGGGCTCGAGCAGCGCATGGCAGCCCAGCACGGCGAGCCGCGCCTCTTCCTCGGCGGTGATGATGTCGAGCGCGATGCCCGTCTCGCGATAGACGCGCTCGATGAACTCGGCGCCGTTCGCGGCCTGGCGGCATGCCTCGGTCGCCACCGAGCGGGCGAGGATCACGTGCCGGCGCTTCAGCTTCTCGGCGCAGATCCGCAGGGCCGCGATGGTGCGCTCGATCGCCGCGTCGGAGAGCCGGCCGCTGGTGGCCAGGCCCTCGCCCAGCCGGACGATGCGCGAGAAGGCATCGACCACCGCGAAGCCCGAACCCTGGGGGCGCGCGATCAGCAGGCGGCAATTGTTGGTGCCGAGGTCCAGTGCCGCATAGTGGCGCGCGTCGCCCGGCCGGCCGCGCATCGGCCGCTCCACGGGCGGCGGAGCTCTCCGGATTTTTCCGGAGCCACGGCCGCGGGGCATATTGGCGGTGCCATCCCCCATCGTATCACTCGCTTATGTTCTGTTCCGTCACGGCTTTTCGCCGCCGGTGCTTGAACGCGAGGCTAGCGGAGACCGGAGGCGGGGGCAAGGCGGGGCCCGTTGACAGCGCCGCGCAGCCGCCCTATTGCGCCCCGCCTGCCGGCCGTGATGCCGCGTGATGCCCCGTCGTCTAAAGGTAAGACCACGGACTCTGACTCCGTTAATTGAGGTTCGAATCCTCACGGGGCATCCAGCACTTTTCCATAAGCCGCTGCAGTCGTCGGCATCAGCCACAGGCTTTCCCGCCGGGTGCCGGCGGGCAATTGCTCCGCCACCTGCTTTCGGAACTGCGGCCAGTCGCCGCCCGAGATCACGGCGGCGTCGGCGACCGCGAGCAGCCGTGCCAGCATATCGGCCATGTCGCGCGTGAGCGCCTGCTTGCTCTCGGCGAGCGTGCCGTCGAGATCGAAGGCGACCAGGCGCTTCACCCGGCCGGCTCCGGCGCGGGGGACGGAAGCTGGCGGAACCGTGCTGTCCTCATGGTGCGGCAATCGATCCGAGCAGGCGATGGTTCCGCGGCCCGGATCGGGATTGCCGGAAAACCGGCCGGGCGCGGCGAAATTTCCTCCCTGGCCTAAACTATCGT
>JAFOMG010000022.1 GCA_017418975.1 Sphingomonas sp. | reverse complement strand
GATCGGATAGCGACAATACCAGCGCACCGCCCACAGGATCACATCACCCTGGAAATGGCGCCACTTGAAATCCGTCATCGTTCCGTCCGTCCAATCTCCGCCAAGCATGCTCAAGCTTCACGATTTTTGCAACAGAGCCGGTGGTGTCGATGTTTTCGGTGAGTGAGCGGAACCCGATGCCGCGCGCCGCAAGCTCGCCGACCTTCTCGATCAGGTGGCTCATCGAGCGGCCGAGGCGGTCGAGCTTCCACACCACCAGCGTATCGCCACTGCGCAAATAGGCGAGCGCGTCGGACAGGCCGGGCCGATCAGCTTTTGCCCCAGATGCGTGATCGTCGAATATACGGTCGCACCCGGCAGCGTTCAGCGCGTCGTGCTGAAGCGACAGCTTCTGGTCTGCGGTCGAGACTCGCGCATAGCCGATCAGCGCCACATGTTGCCCGATCCTGTCCGTTTTCCCGTCATTATGCGACCTTGTCCGAATCGCCGTTACAGGTCCAGAGTTAACGGACATATTCCTGTTGGCCGCCAGAGGACCGTCTGACGGACAGCCTCAAGGAGGTTCAGGGTCATGGCGAGGCGACGCCTGCTCACCCGCGAGGTGCTGGCGCGTCAGCTCGATCCCCCGACCGACGAACGCGAGATCGCGCGACACTTCACCCTGACACGCGAGGATCTGGATTGGGTCTCGATCCGGCGTGGTCCCGCATCGCAGCTCGGCTACGCCATGACGCTCCTTTATATGCGCTGGCCCGGGCGGGTACTCGGCGCGGACGAGACACCGCCCTTATCGATCCTGTCGTTCGTCGCCCGTCAGCTCGATGTGCCTGAAGCGGCTTGGCATGACTATGGCCGTCGTGAGCCGACCCGCCGTGCGCATCTCACCGATCTGGCACGACGCATGGGCTATCGAGCGTTCGGCCGGACCGACTTCCACGCACTGGCCACCTTCGCCATGCCCGTGGCGCAGACCATCATCCAGCCATTGCAGCTGGCCGAGATCGTCATCGACGAAATGCGACGTCGTCGCCTGTTGCTGCCGCCCGTCACCGTCATCGAGGCGATCGTACGACGAGCGCGCCGCCAGGCCGACGAACTCGTCCACGATGTGCTGACCCAGGGGCTGGGTGATGGCGGACGTACCCGCCTCGATGCGCTGCTCGCCCGTCGTGGCGACCGGGGTGCGACGTGGCTGTCGTGGCTGCGCAACCCGCCGCTGTCGCCGGCACCGCGCAACGTCATGCGCCTGCTCGAACGACTGGATCATGTCCGGGCGATCGGACTGGCCCCGGCGCGGGCCGCTACGATCCCGACCGCGGCCTTCGACCGCATCGCCGACGAGGCGGTGCGGATCACATCGCAGCATCTAGCGGAACTGCCCGACCGGCGCCGCCATGCCGTTCTGGCGGCAGCCGCGCTGCGGCTTCGTGAGAGCCTCGCCGATGCGGTGCTGGCGATGACGGACAAGCTGCTCGGCAGCATGATGCGGCGCGCCGAGAACCGGACGCGCGACAAGGCGCTGGGTACGATCCGCGCGCTCCAGGCACAGTTGCGCCTGCTCACCGGCTCCTGCCGCCTGCTGATCGATGCACGGGCGCAAGGCTTGGACTCGCTTGCCGCGATGGCGATCGACTGGGAGAAACTGGGAACGGCGGTCGGGGAAGCGGAGATACTGGTCGCGCCGGAGACGACCGATCGTACTGCCGAGCTGATCGACCGGCATCGTTCGCTGCGCCCGGTGATCGGGCCGCTCCTCAACGCCTTCACCTTCCAAGGTGCCGGTCCTGTGCAGGGGCTGCTCGATGCGGTCCGGATTGTCGGTGAGGTTTATCGGACCGGCAGGCGACGCTTGCCCGACAATCCACCGCTTCGCTTCGTGCCGCCATCGTGGCGGCCTTTTGTGCTGCGCGACGGGCAGGTCGTCCGCGCAGCCTATGAACTGTGCGCTCTCACCCAGTTGCGCGATCGGCTGCGTGCCGGCGACATATGGGTAGAGGAAAGTCGCCAGTATCGTGCTTTCGACAGCTACCTCCTGCCGCCCGCCACCTTTGCGGCGCTACGCGAGCGCGGGCCGTTACCGTTGGCGATCGACACCGACTTCGATACCTTCATTGCCGGTCGCCGTGCCCGCCTCGATACCGCGATCGAACAAGTCACGGCGCTCGCCCGGCAGGGGGAACTGCCCCAGGTACGGCTCGACGCCGGCGGGCTCGTCATCTCGCCGCTCAAGGCCGTAACCCCGCCCAGTACAGAGGACGTGCGGCGCATGGTCTACGACCGCCTGCCGCGCGTGAAGATCACCGATCTGTTGCTGGAGGTCGATGGCTGGACCGGCTTTTCCGAATGCTTCACTCATCGCCGCTCCGGTCGACCGGCCGATGATCGTAACGCGCTTCTCACCGTGATCCTGGCGGACGGCATCAATCTCGGCCTGACGCGCATGGCGGATACCTGCCAAGCGGCCACCCTGCGCCAGCTCGCACATCTGCATGACTGGCACGTCAGCGAGAGCGCCTATGGCGCAGCGCATGGCCAGCTCTTTCACGCCGGTGGGCGCGGGGCTGCGATCGGTGACATCAACGCGCGTAACGGCAACGAACCCGGCGTCAGCTTCTACACCCACATCTCGGATCAATATGACCCGTTTGCGAGCAGGGTGATCGCGGCGACAGCGGGCAAGGCGCCCTATGTCCTCGACGGGCTGCTCTACCATGCCACCGGTCTGTCGATCGAAGAGCATTACACCGATACCGGCGGGGCCTCCGACCATGTATTTGGCCTCATGCCGTTCTTCGGCTACCGCTTCGCGCCGCGTTTGCGGGATCTGAAGGAACGACGCCTGCATCTGCTGCCGCAGCAGGATGCCGGGGCGCTGCTCGTCGGACTGACCGGCGATCCGGTCGCGGTCGGCCACGTCGCTGACCATTGGGACGAACTGCTCCGCCTCGTCACCTCGATCCGCAGCGGCACCGTCACCGCCTCCGCCATGCTGCGCCGGTTGTCCGCCTATCCACGTCAGAACGGCCTTGCGCTGGCATTGCGTGAGGTCGGGCGGATCGAACGCTCGATTTTCATGCTCGACTGGTTGCGCGACATCGACCTGCGCCGGCGTGCCCAGGCCGGACTCAACAAGGGAGAGGCGCGCAACGCGCTCGCCCGAGCGCTGTTCTTCAATCAGCTCGGCGAACTGCGGGACCGCCGGTTCGAAAACCAGACCTACCGCGCCTCCGGCCTCAACCTGCTCGTAGCCGCCATCATCCTGTGGAACACCCGCTACCTCGAACAGGCCATCGCCGGCATGGCCGTGCCTCCTGAAACTGCCCGCCACATCGCACCGCTCGGGTGGGAGCATATCTCGCTCACCGGCGACTACCGCTGGAACACCGACGACCGCCCTCCGGTCGGCCAGCTCAGGCCGCTACGCACACCCACATCGTTGCTCGCTGCATGACGCGGCTTCGTGTTCGCCTATCGTTCACGCTTGGCGTACGCTGGTCACACTTTCGTGTCGTAGCCCCGCATAGAGCATGGGTTGATGGCGCGGATATTCGCCGACGCGCGAATAGAGCATCCGCACCAGGCTGGAGAGCGTCGTCACGCTGCCGACCGAGGATCGCGCGTTGGCCGAGCCGCGCTGCTGCTGCAACGCGACCGCAG
>JAFOMG010000021.1 GCA_017418975.1 Sphingomonas sp. | reverse complement strand
CGGGGCGATCAGCTTGAGGATCTGGGCAAAGGCGCGGTCGACATAGACGCGCTGGCGGTTGGTGCGAGCGGCGCCGTCCTTCGGCGTATTCTCGATGACGGTGGCCACCGCTGCTTCCAGCGCGATCGTGATCTTCGACATGTGTGCAATCCCCTGCCGCCGCAGCGCCCGCGCTGCTGCTGTCGTGCGGGGAATATGAACGGGGGCAACGGGCCCGCCAATCTGGCGGGAACCCTTAGGGTAATCGCACCTTACGGACGAATCCGGGTTGCCCATGGGGCATTTCGTTAACCATCGCGGCGACTCGCGCATTCGCTCAGATATCGATCGACTCGCCGGCTCGCGCCGCCCCTGCTCTCGGCCTGCGCGGGGCGAGCCAGTGCCAGGCGAGCAGCACCGGCTCGAGTATCGCGAAACCGATCAGCACGCCGGCGAGCCGCGTCAGCGCCGGCCCGATCTGCGCATCGGCATAGCTGTCCGGCACCAGCGCGATCAGGATGGCGAGGGCGAACTGGGTGCCGACATAGCGGTGCGGATGGTCGCCATTCTCCAGGTGGCGGCCGATCACCACGCCGAGCATCGTGCCAAGGATCAGCAGCACCGGCGATCCATGCGCGACGAACAGGATCAGCGCGGCGAGCGCGGCGCCGGCCAGGCAGCCGAGGAAGCGCTGGACCAGCCGCCGGCTGACCGGCAGCAGCCCGCTCGTCCCGATCGAATCGGCGGGAACGATCATCACCGCCATGATCCCGATCGCGGCCTGGGACAGCGCCGGCAGGCGCAGCCAGGCCGAGAGCCCGACGAGGAGCGCGAGCGCGGTGGCGGCCTGCAGCGCGTGGCGCGCGGCCTCGGGATGCCAGCCGAGCGCCGCGGGACGCGGGCTCGGCCGGGCCGGCCAGCGTCGGCGCAGGGTGAGCGTGGAGGCGAGGCTGACCGCCAGGCAGGCGAGTGTCCCCGCCACCGTCTCGAGCACGCGCGTCTCGACGAAGCGCGCGAGCGCGACATCGGGATGGGCGAGCTTATCGAGCACCACCATCGCGAAGGTGAGCCCGAAGAACAGCCATGCATAGGAGCGCTTGCCCGTGATCGCGGCGTAGAGGGCGCCGCCGCCGACCAGGAACAGCGCAGCCGCCGCGGCCGGCCACCAGCCCAGGAACGGCGCGGCGGCGAGCGCGAGCAGCCCGCCCGCGCCGGTGCCGGCGATGCGCAGCAGCCCGCGTACCAGCGTCTCCGCCGCATGGCCGCGCATCACCATATAGCCGGCAAAGGCGGCCCAATAGACGCTCGCCGCGCCGATCCAGTGCGCCGCGGCGATGGCGAGCAGCACCGAGGCGGCAGCTTCCGCCTCGTCGACGGTCCGGGCGGTGACCCGGTCGATCAGGCGCTTGCGGGGAGCCGCCTTCACCATCGGATCAGGCGAAGACTTCCTCGAGGAAATTGGCCATCGCCTGCCAGCTGCGGCGATCGGCCCGGGGCTCGTAGACCACGCCCGGGATGGTGGCCGTCCTGCGGTCCCGGTCGGTGAAGGCGTGGCCGGCACCGCCATAGGCATGGATCTGCCAGTCGGCGCCCGCTTCGGTCAGCTCCCGGGCCAGCGCCACGGCCTTTTCGGGCGGCGCGATCGGGTCCTCCCAGCCATGGCAGACGAGCAGCCGGGCCGCGATCGGCGACACGCTGGCATAATCGGGCGCGTCATAGACGCCGTGGAACGAGACGCCGCCCAGGATCGCAAGGCCCGAACGCGCCATGTCGAGCACGCACTTGCCGCCGAAGCAGAAGCCGATCGCGGCCAGCTTCGCGGGATCGACCCGGTCGAAGCCGGCAAGCGCGGCGAGCGCGGCGGCGAGCCGGTCGCGCAACAGGGCACGATCGGCGTTGAGCTGGTTCATATAGACTCCCGCATCCGGCCCGTGCCGGGTGCGCTTGCCCTGGCCATAGACGTCCGCCGCCAGCGCCACATAGCCAAGCTTGGCGAGGTTCTCGGCATGGACGTTGTCGGCTTCCTTCTGGCCGAGCACATTGGGCAGGACGAGCACGCCCGGACGCAGCGTCGTCACCTCGTCCTCATAGGCGATCACCCCTTCGAAGGGGCCGCCAGGGCCTTGGTACACCAGAGTCTGCCGAACGATCGCCATCGCCTGTCTCCCTTGTCCCCGCCGCTCCTGCCGCTAAGGACGCTCGCAACCGGTTGCAAGGAGTTCGCATGCCCAAGCTCGTCCTGATCCGCCACGGCCAATCGGCCTGGAACCTCGAGAATCGCTTCACCGGCTGGTGGGACGTCGATCTGACGGAGCAGGGCGTGGAGGAGGCGACGGCCGCCGGCACGCTGATGCGCGAAAAGGGACTCGACTTCGACCTGTGCTTCACCAGCTTCCAGAGCCGCGCGATCAAGACGCTGCACCTGGCGCTGGAGGCGATGGGCCGGCTCTGGCTGCCCGAGGAGAAGAGCTGGAAGCTCAACGAGCGCCATTATGGCGGGCTGACCGGGCTCAACAAGGCCGAGACCGCGGCGCTGCACGGCGACGAGCAGGTGAAGATCTGGCGCCGCAGCTTCGACGTGCCGCCGCCGCTTCCCGAGGAAGGGTCGCCCTGGGACCTCGCCAAGGACGCGCGCTATCGCGGCGTGGCGATCCCGCAGACCGAAAGCCTGAAGGACACGATCGCCCGCGTGCTTCCCTATTGGGACGAGCGGATCGCGCCCGAGCTCAAGGCCGGCAAGCGCGTGCTGATCGCCGCGCACGGCAATTCGCTGCGCGCGCTGGTGAAGCATCTCTCGGGCATTCCCGACGACGAGATCGTGAACCTGGAGATCCCGACCGGCCAGCCGATCGTCTATGAGCTGGACGACCAGCTGAACGCGCTGGATCGCTATTATCTCAGCGAGCGGTGAGCGATCAGCCGGTGATCACGGTGCGGCGCGTGCGCAGAATGCGGACGCGCTGCATGTGGCCCGGGATATAGCGTGCCCGGGCGCAGACGTAGAATTCGCCCCATAGCCGCCGCTCGAATGGGCGACCGTCCCAGAACCGCCGTATCGCCGGCGGCGCCTCTTTCTCGCTGTCGGCATCGTGCAGATTCAGCACGTGCTTCGTGCCGCGGACCCAGAGCCGGTTGATGCCGCTGCCATTGGCCACGTAGAAGCCGCCCCGCACCCATTGGCATTGCCCTGCCCGTGTCGGGAAAGGGGTTTGACCGGCGGCGAGCAGGGCGAGAGCGAGCAGCATCGGCCGATGCTATTATGGCGAGGCCGGTTCTTCCAGCGGGCCGGTTCTCGCAGCCGGGATGGGTTGCCCTCCCCGCCCCTCCCCTCTAGGAACGCGCCTTCCACACGAGACGGGGCAAGACGTGGCACCTCTGGTCGGCATCATCATGGGCAGCACTTCCGATTGGGAGACGATGCACCACGCCGCCAAGATGCTCGAGAAGCTCGGCGTGCCGCACGAGACCAAGGTCGTCTCGGCGCACCGCACCCCGCAGCGGCTCTACGACTATGCCACCGGCGCGGCCGGGCGCGGCCTCAAGGTGATCATCGCCGGGGCCGGCGGCGCGGCGCATCTGCCCGGCATGGCCGCCGCGATGACGCATCTGCCGGTGCTCGGCGTGCCGGTCGAGTCCAAGGCGCTGAAGGGCATGGACAGCCTGCTCTCGATCGCCCAGATGCCCGGCGGCATCCCCGTCGGCACGCTGGCGATCGGCAAGGCCGGCGCGACCAATGCGGGCCTGCTCGCCGCCGCGATCCTGGCGACTTCGGACGAAGCGCTGAGCGAGCGCCTCCAGGCGTGGCGCGCGGCGCAGACCGAGAGCGTGGCGACCGACCCCGAATGAGCGGCGCGCTGCCTCCCGGTTCGACGATCGGCATTCTGGGCGGGGGCCAGCTCGGCCGCATGCTCGCCGTCGCCGCCGCGCAGCTCGGCTATCGCACCCATGTGCTCGCGCCCGACGAAGAGAGCGTCGCCGCGCAGACCGCCTCCAGCTACACCCGCGCCGATTATCACAGCCGCATCGTGCTCGACGAGCTCGCCGCCCAGTGCGACGTGATCACCTATGAGTTCGAGAACATCGCGATCGGGCCGGTCGAGTTCCTCGCCGGCAAGGTGCCGGTGCGTCCCGGCGCGCAGAGCCTGTCGATCGCGCAGGACCGGGCGCGGGAAAAGGCGTTCGTCGCCGCGCTCGGCGGGCGCACCGCGCCCTGGGCGCTGGTCGAGACCCGCGCGCAACTCGACGCCGCAATCGCGGAGATCGGCGCGCCGGCGATCCTGAAGACGCTGCGCCTCGGCTATGACGGCAAGGGCCAGGTGCGCATCCGCGACGCGGCCGAAGCCGCCTCGGCCTGGGAGGAAATCGGCGAGCGGCCGGCGATCCTCGAGGGCTTTGTGACGTTCAGCCACGAATTCTCGATCATCACGGTGCGCGGCGTCGATGGCGCGCTGGCCAGCTATCCGCCGCCCTGGAACGAGCACAAGGACGGCATCCTCGACAAGTCGACCGTGCCCGCCCCCGCCGAGATCGCCCGCCACTGGACCGAAGCGGCCACGCTGGCCGGCCGCGTCGCCGAGGCGCTCGGCCATGTCGGCGTGCTGACGCTGGAGTTCTTCGCGACCGACGATGGCCCGGTGTTCAACGAGATGGCGCCGCGGGTGCACAATTCGGGGCATTGGACGATCGAAGGCGCCGAATGCTCGCAGTTCGAGAACCATATCCGCGCCATTTGCGGCCTGCCGCTGGGCTCGACCGCGCTCACCGGCGCGGGCGTCGAGATGGAGAACCTGATCGGCGATCAGGCGAACCGCTGGCCCGAACTGCTCGCCGAGCCGGGCACGCATCTCCACCTCTATGGCAAGGGCGATGCCCGGCCGGGGCGGAAGATGGGGCATGTGACCAGGGTGCGGCGAGGCTGATTCCTCCCCTGCCTGCAAGGGCGGGGAGTTCAGGGCTCAGTGCGCGGCCTTCTTCCCCGGCACCAGGTGCAGCACTCCCACGATCGCCGCGCCGACGATCATCCCGCAGATCCCGGCCCCGATCGCGCCGACCAGCCATTGGACGAAACCCTGCGCGAACGGCACCGCATGGCCCGCCACCTCGGCGAGGTGGTGCACGAAATGCGGCGCTGCGTTCAGGCCGAACACCTCCAGCCCGTGCAGCAGGATGCCGCCGCCGACCCAGACCATCGCCGCCACGCCGACATGCGACAGCGCCTGGAGCAGCACCGGCATCGCCCTGACCAGGAACGCACCGGTCCGCTGCGCGATCGCCGAGGGGCGCTTGCTCAGGTGCAAGCCGATATCATCCATCTTCACGATCAGCGCGACCACGCCATAGACGCCGATGGTGATCGCGATCGCGACCGCCGCCAGCGCCGCCGCGCGCATGCCGAGCGAGGCGTCCGGCAGCTCGGCCAGCGCGATCGCCATGATCTCCGCCGACAGGATGAAATCGGTGCGCACCGCACCGGCGACCTGGCGCTTCTCCAGCTCGGCCGGCGTGGCGATCTCCGCGACTTCCGCCTCGGCATGGTGGCCGGCCAGCGCCTCGACGATCTTCTCGGCCGCCTCGAAGCACAGATAGGCGCCGCCGATCATCAGCAGCGGCGTCACCGCCCAGGGCGCGAAGGCGCTGAGCGCGAGCGCGACCGGCAGGATGAAGAGCAGCTTGTTGCGGAGCGAGCCGAGCGTGATCTTCCAGATGATCGGCAGCTCGCGATCCGGCGTGAGGCCGACGACATAGCGCGGCGTGACCGCGGCATCGTCGATCACCACCCCGGCCGCCTTGGTGCCCGCACGCCCCGCGGCCCCCGCCACGTCGTCCAGCGAAGCCGCCGCCAGCTTGGCGAGCGCGGCAACGTCATCCAGCAATGCGACCAGACCGCCCGGCATGTTTCCCCCTTCATGAACTGGGGTTCAGCACATAGCGGAGCCGCGCAGCCACGCAACGCTCCCGCCTGCATCATTTCTCCTTGCCGGCCGCATCGGCACTGCGCGGCCGGCTGCGAGAAAGCGGGCCCGGCCGGCGCCTGCGTCCAGCTCTGGTGCGCTCGACGGGCGCCGGCCCGGGAAGGCGCGGGGCCCCTGGCCCGGCGGCTCCGCGTCTTGCGGAAGCGGGGGTAGCGGTTCGCCCCCGCTTCCGCGCTTCTCCGAACAGCAAGGCGCCCGCCCCGCGCGGTGCGGGACGGGCGCCTCGTTACCCTGTCCGGGCGCGTGCGCTCAGGCGCGCGTACCGGTGAGCGGGAAGGCGCCGAACGCCCCCGCAGTGACGGTGCCGGCCATGCTGTCGCCGTCCACCGTCGCCTCGCCCGTGAGCGTCATCGGCATGGGAACCGAGACGTCCATCGTCCAGCTCAGCTTGTCGCCATCGACCTTGCCGCCCTTGGCTTCGGCATTGCCCATCGCACCGGCGAAGGTGCCGGTGAAGGTGTCGCCGTCGGTCGTCACGGTGAACACCGCCGCCTGGTCGCCCAGCGGCGACTTCACGACCGTGTTCCAGCTGCCGTCCACATTCGCCATGAGAACTCTCCTGATTAGTTGGCCGCCGGCTTGGTGCTTGCCAGCGACGCTGCGGGGACCACCTCGACGGGCAGGCCGATGCTGTCAAGCTGCGGCCGGACCTTCGCGGCATCGCCGACGACCACGAAAACGAACTTGTTCGGGTCGAGAGCCGCGCGTGCCGCAGCGTCAAGCTGGGCCAGGGTGAGCGCGCGATATTTTTGTGCGATGGTGCTGAAATAATCGTCCGGGCGGCGACGCAGGTCGTTCTGCTGCATCGCGTTGAGCACGGCGTCCGACGTTTCGAAGCGGCCGGGCAGCTCGCGAGTCGAGCCATTGACTTCGCGCGTCAGCTCCTTGGACGTCACGCCCTCGGTGGTGAGGAACGCGCGCACCTGCTGCTGGATCGCCTTGATCGAATCGCCCGTCCTGTCCGCCTGGACCGGGGCACTGATCGTATAGGGCACGGCGTGCTCCAGGAAGGTATAGCCGCCGCCCGCGCCATAGGACCAATGCTTGGCCTCGCGCAGATCCATGTTGATGCGCGAGAGGAAGCCGGAACCGAGCGCCTGGTTGGCGGTCGTCACCGCCAGCGTGTCCGAGAAGGGATCGACGCCGGTCAGCTGCGCCGCGACGATCTGCGACTGGGGCGAATTGGGCCGGTCGATCAGGATGATCCGCGGCGTCATCGCCTGGGCCGAGGCCGTGAAGGCCTTGGTTCCGGCCGGGCCCTCGCTCTTCCAGCCGCCGAAGCGCGCGTCGAGCGCGGCCTTGATCTCGGCGAGCGGACGATCGCTGACGACGAAGATCTTGGCCTTGTCCGGGCGGATCCAGGCATTGTGCCAGGCGACGAGATCGTCGCGCGTGATCGTCTTGACCACCGCCGGATCGCCCGAGCCGGCGCCGAGCTTCGCATAGGGGCTGCCCGCGCCATAGAGCACGCGCGGCACCATGCGGCCGGACAGGCCCGTCGGGCTGGTCAGCTCCTGCGCGATGCCGGTGAGCACCTGGCCGCGCACCCGCTCGATCTCGGCCGGCGCGAAGGCGGGCCGCTCGACCACGTCGGCGAACAGATCGAGCGCGCCAGCCAGGTTCGGGCTCGGCGCATCGACGCCCAGATAGGTGCGATCGGCCGAGCTGCCCGAGCCGATGGTCGCGCCCAGCCGCTCGCGCGCTTCGGCGAGCGCGGTCGAATCGAGGCTGGTGGTACCTTCGTCCATCATGTTGAGCGTCAGGCGCTGGGTGCCGAGCTTGTCGGCCGGATCGGCGGCGACGCCGGCATCGAAGCTCATCTCGATCTGGGTGACCGGCACCGCGTTGCGATGGGCATAGACCAGCTCGATGCCGTTCGAGAGCCGGGTGCGCTCCACCTTGGGGAAGACGAGGTCGCCGATCGGGGCGACGGCGGGCATGTCGCCGCGCGTGCCCTTCACCGGGGCGGTCTTGGGGCCTTCCGCCGGCTTGGCGGCGACGGCGGCCGCTTCCTGATAGGCCTCGCGCTGGCCGGGCACCACCATCACGGTGAGCGCGGGCCGCCTGAGCCACTTGTTGGCCGCCGCGGTCACTTCGGCCGGGGTGACCCGGGCCATTGCCTCCAGCTCCTTCTTGAAGTGGAGCGGATCGCCCGAATAGAGCTCGCCCGAGGCAAGCGCGACGGCCTTGCCGCCGAAACCGCCGACCGATTCCAGCCCGGCGATGCGGCCCGAGACGTTGGTGGTGGCGACACGCTTCACTTCATCCGCGGTCGGCCCGTTCTTGAGGAGATCGGCCAGGATCTCGTCGAGACGCTTCGACACCACCGCGGGATCGACGCCGGGCTTCACCACAGCCTGGACCATGAAGATGCCGAGCTGCGCCATCGACTGGACGTTGCTCGACACCTGGACGGCGGTCTTGTCCTTGCGGACCAGCTCATTGTCGAGCCGCGAGCTGGCAAGGCCGCCCAGCACCGAGGCGAAGACGTTGAGCGCCGTCGCATCCTTGTCGTTCAGGCCGGGCACCGCCCAGCTGCGCAGGATCAGGGTGGCGGCGACATTGTCCTTGATCGTCACCGTCTTGGGCGCGGCCAGCGTCGGCACGGTAACCTGCGGCAGCACGCTCTTCGGGCCGGCCGGGATCGCGCCGAAATATTTCTCGACCAGCGGCCGGGCTTCCTTCACGTCGACATCGCCGGCAAGGACGAGGATCGCGTTGTTCGGGCCATAATGGGCGCGGAACCAGTTCTTCACGTCGTCGAGGCTGGCGGCATCGAGATCGGCCATCGAGCCGATCACGTTATGGCCATAGGGCGTGGTGCCGAGCAGTTCCTCGAGCACCTTGTAATAGACCAGGCCATAGGGCTGGTTGTCGCCCTGGCGCTTCTCGTTCTGGACGACGCCGCGCTGTTCGTCGAGCACGCCCTGGGTGATCGCGCCGAGCAGATAGCCCATGCGGTCGCTCTCCAGGAACAGCGCGCGCTCGAGCGCCGGACGCGGCACCGTCTCGAAATAATTGGTGCGATCGAAGCTGGTGGTGCCGTTGAAGTCGGTGGCGCCGACCTGCTTGAGCGGCTCGAAGAAATCGTCCGGGGCATTTTCCGAGCCGTTGAACATCAGATGCTCGAACAGATGGGCAAAGCCCGTCTTGCCGGCGGGCTCATGCTTCGAGCCGACATCATACCAGGTGGAGACCGCGACGATCGGCGCCTTGCGATCGGTATGGACCAGTACGCGCAGGCCGTTCGAGAGCGTGAAGCCCTGATAGGGGATGTCGACCTTCTTCACGAGCTCGGCCACCGGAACCGGCTTGGCCTGAGCCCCGGCGGCAGCGGCGGCGGCGGTGGGCGCCTGCTGCGCGAAGACGGGCACGGCGGCGCCGATCGCCAGCGCGCAGATCGACGCGCCGCAAAGCATCCGGAACGATTTCATGTTGCTGTTACCCCGAGAGAGAGAGACGATGGTGGGGCGAGCATAACGCCGGGCAGGGTCGCCGCAAGCCGGTTGCGCCCGCATCCATTTGCTCTAGCCTGGGGAAGATTGCGCCATTCCGGGGAGAAATCCGTGCACTTCAGACCGTTTCTCATCGCGCTGGCGCTCGGCCTGGTGCCGGCCGCGGCATGGGCGCAGGCGGAGGTGCAGGCCGGGGCCGGGGAACCGGTGTTCAGCCCGGATGAAGTGCGCGCGCATGTCGAGTTCCTCGCCGACGATCTGCTCGGCGGGCGCGACAATGGCACCCAGGGGTTCGAGATCGCGGCGCGCTATGTCTCCAGCCGCTTCGACGCGATGGGATTCAGGCCCGGCGGAACGCAAGGCTGGTATCAGCCGGTGAACATCGCCGACTATGTGCTCGATGCCGGGAAACCCGCCTCGCTCACCGTCGGCGCGAAACGGTTCGCGAGCGGCGGGGACGTGCTGTTCGGCCCGAGCCCGCTCTATGGAAGCGAGACCCAGACCCTCACGGCCGACGCGGTGTTCGTCGGCCATGGCCGCGAGGCGGACTATGTGGGGATCGACGTGGCCGGCAAGTTCGTCGTCACGCTGCTCGGCAATCCGCCGGGCACCGCGCCCGGCAAGCTCGACAAGGCGGCCGTAGCCGGCAGGCACGGCGCGCTCGGCCTGATCTATCTCGTCACGCCGGACAATCTGAAGGGCGCCTTCCCCTGGGCCCAGGCCGTCACCTATTTCCAGGACCCGCAGACCAACTGGCTTAGCCCCGACGGCTTTCCCAAGGGCGAGAATCCCGGGCTCAAGATCGGCGCCTATGTGAAGGGCGCCGCCGCCGAGTCCTTGTTCCGGGATGCGCCGATGCGCGCCGACCAGCTCTATGCCATGCTCGCGACGCCGGGCGGCACGCCGGGCAGCTTCGCGCTCAAGCCGCGGCTCACGCTGCAACGGACCAGCATCGTCACGGTGAAGAAGAGCGAGAATGTGATCGGCATCCTGCCGGGATCCGATCCGAAGCTCGCCAATGAATATGTCGTGCTCTCCGCGCATCTCGACCATGAGGGCACCGATCCGGGACTGGAGGGCGAGGACAAGATCTACAATGGCGCGATGGACAATGCCGCGGGCGTGGCGACGATGCTCGAGGCCGCGCGCGCCTTCGTCCAGAGCGGCAGGCGCCCGCGCCGCTCGATCCTGTTCGTCGCGCTGACCGCCGAGGAGGATGGGCTGATCGGCTCCGAGTTCCTCGCCCGCTATCCGGTGGTGGGCGGCGGCAGGGTGGTGGCCGACGTCAATCTCGACATGCCGATCCTGCTCTACGACTTCCGGGACGTCGTCGCCTTCGGCGCCGAGCATTCGACGCTCGGGCCGATCGTCGCGCGCGCGGCAGCGAGGATGGGCGTGACGCTCTCTCCCGATCCGATGCCCGAGGAGCAGCTGTTCCTGCGCTCGGATCACTATAGCTTCGTCAAGGCGGGGGTGCCGTCGATCTTCCTGGTCACCGGCTTCGCCAATGGCGGCGAGAAGGCGTTCCGCGACTTCCTGAAGACGCACTACCACAAGGTGAGCGACGATATCCGTCAGCCGTTCGACTGGCAGGCCGGCGCCAAGTTCGCCAAGATCAACTATCTGATCGCGCGCGAGATTGCCGATGCCGATCAGGAGCCGCGCTGGTACCAGGGCAACAGCTACGGCGAGCGCTATGCCAAGGACGCGCCCAAGGCGCCGCGGCCGGCAGGAGCGCCGGCCGCCGCCGCGCAAAAGCTGCTCTCGATCACCGTAGCGCCGTCGGCGAAGAACTGAGCGGCGCGGAAACGGGGCTTTCTGTGCTTTTCCGCCGGCCGGAAAGGCGGCAGGCTCGCGCGGTAGCCGTGCGAGGATGCGACCCGCCGTGTACCAGGCCGACAAGCGCAAGCCGATTGCCGATCGCCCGGCCGCGTCCCGGCCCCGGCGCGTGGCGTCCACGCCACCCGTGCAGCGCGCGGCGGCACCCGCGCCATATCATGCCCTTCCCGCCAGCGTCGGGATCGGCCCGGCCAATCGCACCGGCCTGCCCAACCGGCTGAAGAACGGCATCGAGGCCCTGTCGGGCCTGCCGATGGACGATGTCCGCGTGCATCGTGGATCGAGCCGGCCCGCGACGCTTCAAGCGCACGCCTATACCCAGGGCAGCGAGATCCACCTCGCCCCCGGCCAGGAACATCACCTCGCCCATGAGGCATGGCATGTGGTGCAGCAGAAGCAGGGCCGGGTGCGCCCCATGTTCGATCTGAACGGCACCGCGATCAATGCCGATGCCGGGCTGGAGGGCGAGGCCGACCGGATGGGCCAGCGCGCCGAGCGGACGGGCGGCGCGCCGGCCGAGCCCGCGAAGCCGGTGCAACGGGCCGGTATCGCCGCGCCGGTGGTGCAGCGCTCCGTTCTCCACATCCAGAATGACGAGGGCGACTTCGTCTATTATTCCGATCTCGAAATAGTGGCGAGAGGCAGCCGGCTGACGACCTTCAAGGACAAGGCCGCCGCGCAGAAATTCGACGATCTGCTGGCGGCCTCGCCCAAGACCTTGGGCTCGGCGATCGTGACCAGCCAGAACCGGGACCGCCGGGTGCCCACGCCCTTTGGCCACACCCACACGCTTCCCACCGCCAAGGTCCGCCACCAGGACCAGGGGCCGCATTCGCTGTCGTTCATCGCCTTCGAGCAGCGACTGCAGAACCGGTTGCGCAAGGGCCAGCAGGCCGAGCTCGCCGATCAGCTCATAACGCCGGAACAGGCCGAGGCGATGATGCAGGCGGAATATGGCCTGGACGACGACAGCGACGTGCTGAAGCGGTACATGCTGGATTATCGCAGCCTGTATGACGAGTTCCTGAGGCGGCTGAAAGGCGATGCCGATCTCGGCATCGGCTCCGCTTTCCACCTGGTGGCGCGCAAGCTGCTGCAGCTCAATCCCTACACGACATACAACGGACCCAAATCCACCAACCGCGGCGAAGACCGCCACGGCGTGCTCGGATCGAACACGCTCGATTCGAGCGCCAGGTTCAAAAGCGCCAAGGGATACCAGACCTATCTCCAGACGCGGGGAGACATCTTCCATTCGTCGGATGAGGAAGAGGAGGATCACGCACCCAAGGACGGCGCCACGCCCTTCGCCTTCACTGCGATTCCGGCGCGCGAACGCAGCTATTCGCGCAAATCCAGGGCCTCGAACCCGAAGAAGCGGAAGGAAAAGGCCCCCGGTCCCACCAAGGCCCTGGACGATAGCAGCAGCAGTGCCGACGGAAAGTCCGCGAAGAAGAAGGCAAGGTCGACGAAAGCGGTGGAGGACGTCGTGGCCTTTTACGGCCATCGGTTCAGCCCCAACACGCCCGGCATTCGCGACGGCGGCGAATGTTTCTGGGACACGATGCGCTCCTATGGCTTTTCCGAGGCGCGCCTTGGCGAGGCGGCCACCGCCGCCGGCCTGACGGTGGATATGGCGGTCAATGTCCAGCAGATCACCAAATTCGTGGAGGAACTGAACCGGGATCAAGCGCAGGGAATCTGGGTGCGGATCGTCACCTATGACCTGACCACATTGGCGTATCAGAGCTACCTGGACATCGGCGACATCGATAATTCGAGGAAGGACGACAAATATTATGTCGCCCTCTTCAACGATGGCGAGAATGGCCATTATGTGCCCGAGCTGGGCTAGCGCCGTCGCCAGCCTGCCTGCGGTACGCGACATGAGAAAGGCCGGAGCTTTCGCCCCGGCCCTTCCCGTTTCTTCCCCTGCTGTCCGTGGGGAAGAGACGCTCAGAATCCTGCCTTCAGCGTCACGAAGAACTGCTGCGGCGCGCCGACCATCAGCGTCTGGTTGTCGCCCGAATTGCCGAAGCCGTTCGTGCCGATCGTCGAGACATATTTCTTGTCGAGCAGATTGGTCGCATTGGCCTGGATCTCCAGGCCATGGCCGCCCAGGTCGAACTTGTAGCCGAGCATGGCATCGACCAGCACGCGGCCGGCGATCGACTGGTCGTTGGTATAGGTGAAGTAGCGCCGGCTCATATAATTGGCGCCGATCCGGGCATTGAAACCGGCATGGTCGTAGGTCAGCTCGCCCTTGAGCAGATGCTTGGGAGCATCGACCACGGTCTTGCCCTTGGTCGCCGCGAGCAGCGTGCCGCCGGCGTTGCGCACATCGTCGCGATAGGTCGAGTCATTATAGCTGTACGAGACGAACGCGCCGAAGCCGCTGCCCAGGCGAAGGTCGCCCGTCGCCTCGAAGCCGATGGCGCGGACGTCGCCGACATTCTGCAGCGTCACCGGATTGCCGACGATGCCGGCACCGGTCGTGACGCCGAGCAGGCGGTTGCGGAAGTTGACATAATAGCCGGCGAGCGAGCCGGTGAACGGCCCCGAGCGCATGCGGCCGCCCAGCTCCCAGGTGTCCGACTGTTCGGGCTTGAGCCTGGTCGAGCCCGAGAGCAGCGCGTTGAAGCCGGCCTGGGTTGTGGCGAACGGACCGCTGGTGGCGGAGGCGACGAAGGCGCGGGTCACCTGAGTGAAGCCGCCGAACAGCTCGGCCCCGGCGCCGAGGCGATAGTTGAAGCCCGCGGTCGGCTGGAACCAGTCGGTCACGTCGATCCTGCCGCGCGCCAGCGTGCCGGCCACGTTCGGATCGGCCGCATTCTTCACCTTGAAGCCCTTCCAGCCCAGGTTCAGCGTCAGGTCCCCGAAGGTCAGCTTGTCCTGGACGTAATATTGGAAGGTGTCCGTCGTATAGTCATAGTCCCATTGGGTCGCGAACGGGTTCGCCTGGAAATCGAGGCTGCGGCGCGACGGCGCGGTGCGGCTCGACAGGGCGTAGAAGCGGCGGGCCTGCTGGAAATCGTTGCGCTCGTACCAGAAGCCGATCGTCACGTCGTTATGCTCGCCGAGCTTCCCGCCGGTATGGCCGAACACGCCCTTGCGATTGATGTCGTACTCGGTGGTGCGGATCGAGATGGGCGAGGTGCCGCCCGGGCTCGGCACATAGGGCGTGAACCACAGGCCCTGGCCGTGATTATTGTGGTAATAGCCCTTGAGCGCGAAGCGCAGGCCGCCGCTCTCGCCCTCGACGCCGAGCGAGCCCAGCCAGTCGCGGCGCAGGCCGGCGGCGTCGAAATAGGCATCGTCCAGACTGCCGATCGGCGCCGGGAAGACCTTGCCCGCCGCCGGATTGCTCGGAGGCAGGCCGGTGATGTCCGAAAGGCCGTCGGGGACGGGCGCGCCGGTGGTGTTGTTCACATTGTCGATATTGTTGGCGACGTCGGCGACGCGCACCGCCAGCGCATAGTCGTTCGAGATATTGTCCCATTTATAGCCCAGCCGCTTCAGCATGCCGAGCGACAGGTCCTGATAGTCGTTCTCGCGGCGATCGGAGTAGCTGATCGTGCCGACCAGGCGGACATCGTCGGCCACGGGAGCGACGATCTTGCCGTTCGCCTGGTTGGTGCGCTGCGAGCCCCAGCCCTTCCACTTGTCCATGTCCGAATAGACATAGGAGGCATAGGCCTTCACGCCGCCGCCGATATCGCCGCTCTCGATCCGGCCGAAGATGCGCTTGGTGTTCGCGCTGCCATAGGTGCCCTCGGCGCGGATGCCGAACTGGTCCGACGGATCGCGCGAGAAGAATTCCAGCGTGCCGCCGAGATTGTTGGTCGCCTGGGTGCCGAGCGAGCCGGCGCCCTGCGACACTCGGACCTCGCCGATATTCTCGCTGGTGATCGCGCGGCTGATGTGGAGGCCGTTGACATTGCCATAGCTGGCATCGCCGAGCGGTATGCCGTCGAGCGTGAAGCCGAGCTGGTTCTGGTTGAAGCTGCGGATCGAGACGCGCGTCGCCCATTCATAGGCGCCGAAGGGATCGGCCGACTGGAAGTTGACGCTCGGCAGCTTTTCGATCGCCTTCAAGGGGCTGGTGCCGGCGGCGAGCTCGGCGATGTCGCTGCTCGAGAGCTGCTGGACCTGGCGCGTCTCGCCGCGGCCGATCACCACGATATGGTTCTGGTCCGCGCCGTCGTCGGCGGCGGGCACCGGGCCGGCCGGCGCGTCCTGCGCGAAGGCGGCACCGGAAAGCAGCATCGAAGTGCCGGCGAGCAGAATGGAAAGCTTGCGCATGAGCGGGTTCCCCCCAGGGTTTGTTTTCGGCGCGGGCACGGTGCCCGGCAGCCGGGGAGCTAGAATTTGTGCGTTGCAACATCGCGTAGCCGCGATGTCATTTGCACGACCGTGAAGTTACAACTTCGGGGCAAGCGGCGATGGCGGCGAGCAGCCCCATAACGAAGCAAATCGGCGTTCCCCTTTGCGGCCGGGTGCGCCATAGTGAGCGGGGAGACGGTCCGCAGAGGAGGCAGCGGATGCATGCTCGTCTGCAGCCCCGGCCCAGACAATCGCCCCATGGCCGGCCATCCTGCCCGCTCCGCGGCGCGCCGTCCGCCGCACCCCGCGCCGAGCCGCGCGCACCGGGCACGGTCCTGCAGATGGCCACCGCGTCCGAGACGGTCGCCGATTATGCCCGCTCGCATGCCGCCGGCGTGGCACGCACCGCCGCCGGCCCCAACCGCACCGGCCTGCCCGACGGGCTCAAGCACGGGATCGAGACGCTCTCGGGCATCTCGCTCGACGATGTCCGCGTGCATCGCAACTCGTCGCGCCCCGCGCAGCTGAAGGCGCACGCCTATGCCCAGGGCTCGGATATCCATCTGGCCCCGGGCAAGGAACGCCACCTGCCGCACGAGGCCTGGCACATCGTCCAGCAGAAACAGGGCCGGGTCGGCCCGACGGCGCGGGCCGGCAACCTGCCGGTGAACGACGATCTCGCGCTCGAGGGCGAGGCCGACAGGATGGGCGCGCAGGCGGCGCGCGCGCACCCATCGCCCGGCGGGGCAACGGCGACCGCTCCCGCCATGGCGTCGCCATCGGCCGCCGTGGCGCAATGCATCACGGTCGACGAGGACGATATCGGCGAATCGTTCGACGTGACGACGGTCGACGGCGTCCGCCAGGAAGGCGAGCTGGAGGAGATACGCGGCGGCGGCTGGTATCTGTTCGACGTCGGACTGGTGCGCGGCCAGCGCAACATCCATGGCCGCGCCGGCGCCATGGTGGAATCCGACGATTCGGATCTGGATTCGGGCAACGATTCGGACGTCGAGGAGTCGAGCGACGACGAGGACATGGGCGGCACGTCGAGCTCGATCACCTATAGCAACGCGCGCGTGTCGACCAGCGATGGCGAGTTCGACATCGGCGAGATCGCCCGCGCCAACAATGTCAGCGTGCGCACCGCGCTGATGATGATCCGCAACAGCTACCGGGTCGTCCCGCGGACGCTGCGGCTCCACTATCCGTTCGGCAGCAAGACCATGTCGCGCGGCGGCGAGGCGTTCGACACGCCTTCCGAGACGACCAAGCAGCCCCAGGGCATGATCGGCTACCGCGCCAAGGACTATGGCAAGAAGCACAAGAAGGTCGGCAAGGACTATGACGACTGGGCCGACGAGCTCTCGGACAGCGACGAGGACGAGGAGGACAAGAAGGATCGCGCGCGCGACATCCTCGCCTTCCTGAACGACGACGAGACGATGAAGTTCAGCGACATGACCAGCCGGCAGAAGGCTGCGCTCGGCGGGCTGCTGTCGGTCGCGCTGCTTTCCGACCCGATGCGCACCGAATTCAACTCGCGCCGCACCGAGCGGGACTTCATCCGCCAGCTGCGCGCCCGCGCGCGCGGCGAGACGAGCTTCCACGCGATCTTCGGCAGCAAGACGGGTTCGACCTTCCTCCCGGCGCGCAAGGGCGGCTCGAAGGACCAGCGCAAAGCGCTGCGCGACGAAACCAGCAAGGCGACGAAGGAGCTGCAGGGCCGCGCGGCGCTGTGGCAGAATAATTGCCTGATCAATGCAATCTGCTGGGCGGCGCACGGGCGCAGCGCGACGCTGATCGAGCTGCTCAACATCCGCTTCAATCTCAACAATGTCGGCGAGATGATGGTCGCCACTCCGCAGACGGTCGGCGTGATCCGGCAGGTACTGGGGATCAACAACCAGATACTGGTTCGCTATCCGGTGGGCAGCGGCGCGCTCAACGAGACGATCATCGGCATCCCGCCGACGCTGACGATCTACCATACCGGCGGCGACCATTTCCAGCATACCATGCCCTTGGGCGTGTTCTATCAATGAGGCACGCGCAGCCCGCTCCGCCGCACAAGGCACCGCCGGCGGCGGCGCGCATGAATCCGCCGTCACCGCAATCCAGTGCGCCGCAGCCATGGGCGACCGGGACGGCGCTCCAGTTCCGCGCCGCCGATCCGGGAGGGGCGGTGGCGGCGTTTGCCCGGTCGCACGCCGATTGCACCGCCCGTGCCGGCAACCGCACCGGCCTTCCCGACCGGTTGAAGAGCGGCATGGAATCGCTGTCGGGCATTGCCCTGGACGATGTGCGCGTCCACCGCAATTCGGCGCGGCCGGCCCAGCTCCAGGCGCTCGCTCATACCCAGGGCAGCGAAATCCATCTCGGCCCCGGCCAGGAACGCCACCTGCCGCACGAGGCCTGGCACGTCGTCCAGCAGAAGCAGGGCCGGGTGCGCCCGACGATGCAGCTCGGCGGCACCGCCATCAACGACGATGCCGGGCTGGAGCGCGAAGCCGACACCATGGGCGCCCGGGCATTTTCCTCCGCGGCCCCGGCGCGGCGCGCGGCTGCCCGGCAGACACCCGCACCGCTCGATCCGCCGCTCCAGGCGGTATGGCGCAACACCAGCTTGAACGCAGAATATTATCAATGGGACAAGCCGCTTGCCGGGTTGCGCTGGTATTTGAGCAAGACCGGACCGGACATGTATTTCATCGTCGAGAATCCCAACGCCCAGAACCGGCACGTCATCCCGCGGCAAGGAACCCTGGCGACGTTCGATCAATGGGTGGAAAGCGGCCTCTTCTCGCCGATCGAAGCCGACAGCTCGATCGACGAAAGTCCACCCGTCGCACCGGATCGCAGCAGCATGAACGCCAAGGCGTACCGGCCCTATGTGTTCGGACCCGTGAAACATGCGTTCAAGGGCGGCCGCTTCCAGGTTTCCACCGCCCATTACGAGAAGCTCGACCAGGATGCCTTCGAGGGGGCGACCGGCACCGCTTTCAGCAAGCCGGGCAGCGCGCTGAAACCGGGCGACACGCATCCGTCGCTCAAGCAGGCGCGCAATGTCGGACGCTATGTCTATCACCTCACGACATTGCGGAACCTGATGATGTCCCCCGATACCAATGACGTGAAACGGGGCATCTTCGCCACCGGCCTCGATCCGAGCAAGGGGGGCGGCAAGGGCGGCGCGAGCGAAACCAGCGCCGTGATGAAGAACGAGAAGCTCACCACGGATTCATTCCGGCATTCCACCGGCGTCGTCGCGGTCACGACCTCCGCAACCAACATCAAGATGTATGCCAGCCAGCGCACCGAGCATACCGCCGAGGAGTTCGCCGCCAAGGATCTTCCGGAAGAGGAGTTGATGGCCCGCGAACCGGTGCTGCTGCGCTTCGCGATCACCCAGGCATATCATGATGCGATGGAGGAGGATCCGGTGCACAGCAAGGACAAGACGGTGCGGCTGATCCGCGGGCAGCTGATCGCGCCCGATGAAATCGAGGCATTGACTTCCGACGGCTGGCAGCCGCTGGCCGCGCTCGCGAAGCAGATCTATACGATGTTCGGAATGGACTGATCCATGCGCATGCCATCGGAAGCGAGGCGCAGGCGATGAGGCAGGCCGCTCCGGCACACCGCCCGAACGCGGCCGCCGCGACCCCGGCCGCACGCAGCGCGTCGGCGGCACCCGACACGCTCCGCGCCCATGATTCCACCCCGGCTGCGCAGCTGCGCGCCGCGCCGCGCGAGAGTATCGCCAGCTACGCCACCGCGCGCGCCAGCAGCCAGGCACGTACGGTCAACCGCACCGGCCTTCCCGACCGGCTGAAGAGCGGCATGGAATCGCTGTCGGGCATTGCCCTGGACGATGTGCGCGTCCACCGCAATTCGGCGCGGCCGGCCCAGCTCCAGGCGCTCGCCCATACCCAGGGCAGCGAGATCCATCTCGGCCCCGGCCAGGAACGCCACCTGCCCCACGAGGCCTGGCATGTCGTCCAGCAGAAACAGGGCCGGGTGCGCCCGACGATGCAGCTCGGCGGCACCGCCATCAACGACGATGCCGGGCTGGAGCGCGAAGCCGATACCATGGGCGCCCGGGCCGCGCGGCCGGGGCCGCTGCCCCTGCGGACCGGGGAACTCGCGGCACCGCCGCCGGACCGTTCCGGCGCGGTCGCGCAGCGCATCGAGATAGAGGTCAAACGCCACCAGAAGCTGATCAAGGACACGCACGGCGGCAAGCTGGGCGGAACTCCGTTTGAGTGGGACTCGAAGTTCAATGTCACCATCCAGAACGACAAGGTGGTGGTGACCATCAGGATCAAGGCGGCCATCGAGCCGGAACTGTTCCAGGAGGTCTGGGCGAACCAGGTCGCGCGGCAATGGAGCAACCGCTTCATGCTGCAGTTCGAGGGCAAGAACTATCCGATCGTCGTGCAACTCCAGCAGGTTACGCATGGCGAGCATTATCCGATCACCGTCAGCAGCGCGGAAAGCGCGCTTTCATCGGGCGCGCGCGGCCATTTCGGCACCGAGAACATGATGACCTGGGGCAAGCACGACACCACCAACATCTCGCACGAAGTGGGGCACATGCTCGGCAATATCGACGAATATGGCGTCGTCGAAGCCGATTGGGGGGAGCGCGACTATCTCAAGAATCCCAGCACCACGATCATGGCGGTGCCGGAGAACAATCCGATCGCCCAGCATTATTACCTTATCCAATGGGCGGCCGAGCAGGAGTTGAACAAGAGCCACTCGGTGGCGAAGACCGGGACGGTCCTGCCCTATGTCGCGCGTTCGGGCGGCATGGCTTCGCTGGGCTCCGGAGTCAGCATGCAGGAATTGCTGAGCGCCAGGCTCAAGCCCGTAAAGCCCTCCGCCCGGTCCAGTTCCCCGCCACCGGACGACTTCGCGCCGCCCGTCGTCGCGCTGTCCTCGCCGAAGCCGAAGCCGGTGCCGACGGTCAGCAAGGACGTGGTCCCGTCGCTGGGCGTGTCGCCCGTCACTACCAAGCCGGTGCTCAAGCCGCCCCCCAAGGTGAGCAAGGAAGTGGTCGAGCAGCCCAACGAGCTCGAACAGGCCTTCGCCCGGTTGCGGCAGCGGCAGCAGGCCGCGAGCAGCGTGCCGGCGGTCGAGCCGCCCAGCAGCATGCCGAAGCCGGTCCCACCGAAGCCCGAGCCCCCGAAGCCCGAGCCCCCGAAGCCGGTGCCCCCGAAGGGGGAAACGGTCGTCCCGTCGATCATCCCATCGGTCGTGCCGCCGCAGCCCCAGGCCGTTGTCCCGCAAGTGCAGGCGCCCGAGCCCGTCGTGCCGGAGGAGGAGGACGCGCCGCAGCCCCAGGTCAGCGCGGAGGATATCCGGCGCGGCCGCGACATCATCCGGCGATGCTATGAAAAAGCGCTCGAATATGCAGCGGAGTATGAAAACGAGGAGGACCTTTCGCAGCGCATTACCGCGCGTTTCCAGCGGATCGCGGGCCGATATCGAGCGGCGGATCCGGAGGATGCGGACTTCGCCGCGACACTCCAGGCCTGTGTCCAGGCCGCCAGGAACATCGTGCGGCGCCTTGCAGGGCAAAGCTAAACCCCGCGGCGAATGAAAGAGCGCCGCGGCTCGCCTTGCGTTGCATAAATGCCACACTACATCCGGGCTGACCGAAACAAGGGGCCAGCATGAACCTCGAGAAATTCACCGACCGCGCCAAGGGCTTCCTCCAGTCGGCGCAGACCGTCGCGATCCGGATGAACCATCAGCGGATCGCTCCGGAACATATCCTGAAGGCGCTACTCGAGGATGAGCAGGGCATGGCGAGCGGCCTGATCCAGGCGGCGGGCGGCGACCCGAAGCGTGCGCTCGGCGAGACCGACCTCGCCCTTGCGAAGATTCCCGCCGTCTCCGGCGGCGGCGCGCAGCAGACGCCGGGGCTCGACAATGACGCGGTGCGAGTGCTCGACCAGGCCGAGCAGATCGCCCAGCGCGCCGGCGACAGCTTCGTCACCGTCGAGCGCCTGCTCGTCGCGCTCGCGCTGAGCCTCAACACCGCGGCGGGCAAGGCGCTCCAGGCCGCGGGCGTGAAGCCCGAGGCGCTCAACGCCGCGATCAACCAGCTGCGCGGCGGCCGCACCGCCGACACGGCGGGCGCCGAGGATCGCTATGACGCGCTCAAGAAGTTCGCCCGCGACCTCACCCAGGCGGCAAGGGACGGCAAGCTCGACCCGGTGATCGGCCGCGACGAGGAGATTCGCCGCACGATCCAGATCCTCGCCCGGCGCACCAAGAACAATCCGGTGCTGATCGGCGAACCGGGCGTCGGCAAGACCGCGATCGCGGAAGGGCTGGCGCTGCGCATCGCCAATGGCGACGTGCCCGACAATCTCAAGAACCGCACGCTCATGTCGCTCGACATGGGCAGCCTGATCGCGGGCGCGAAATATCGCGGCGAGTTCGAGGAGCGGCTCAAGGGCGTGCTCGACGAAGTGAAGGCCGGCGAAGGCGACATCATCCTGTTCATCGACGAGATGCACCAGCTGATCGGCGCCGGGAAGACCGAGGGCGCGATGGACGCGGGCAACCTGCTCAAGCCCGCGCTCGCCCGCGGCGAGCTGCATTGCATCGGCGCCACTACGCTCGACGAATATCGCAAATATGTCGAGAAGGATCCCGCGCTGCAGCGGCGCTTCCAGCCGGTGTTCGTCGGCGAGCCGACGGTTGAGGACACGATCTCGATCCTGCGCGGCCTCAAGGAGAAATATGAGCTGCACCACGGCGTGCGCATCACCGATGCCGCGATCGTGAGCGCCGCGACGCTCTCCAACCGCTACATCACCGACCGCTTCCTGCCCGACAAGGCGATCGACCTGATGGACGAGGCGGCCAGCCGCATCCGCATGGAAGTCGAGTCCAAGCCCGAGGAGATCGAGACTCTCGATCGCCGGATCATCCAGCTCAAGATCGAGCGCGAGGCGCTGAAGAAAGAGACCGACTCGGCTTCGCGCGACCGGCTGGACAATCTCGAGGAGGAGCTCGCCAATCTCGAGCAGCAATCGGCCGAGCTGACCGGGCGCTGGCAGGCCGAGAAGGAGAAGATCAATTCCGAGGCGACCCTGAAGGCCCAGCTCGACACGGCGAAGATCGAACTCGACCAGGCCCAGCGCGGCGGCAACCTCGCCCGGGCCGGCGAGCTCAGCTATGGCGTGATCCCGCAGCTGACCAAGCAGCTGGAGGAGGCGCAGGCCACCACCAAGGGCGCGATGCTGCGCGAGGAAGTGACCGCCGAGGACATCGGGGCAGTCGTCAGCCGCTGGACCGGAATCCCCGTCGACAAGATGATGGAGGGCGAGCGCGAGAAGCTCCTCGCCATGGAGGAGATGCTCGGCAGGCGAGTGATCGGCCAGGCCGATGCGGTGAAGGCCGTGTCGACCGCCGTGCGCCGCTCGCGCGCCGGGCTCCAGGACCCGAACCGGCCGCTGGGCAGCTTCCTGTTCCTGGGCCCGACGGGCGTCGGCAAGACCGAGCTGACCAAGGCGCTCGCCGAATTCCTGTTCGACGACCCGAACGCGATGGTGCGCATCGACATGAGCGAGTTCATGGAGAAGCACGCGGTCGCGCGGCTGATCGGCGCCCCTCCCGGCTATGTCGGCTATGAGGAAGGCGGCGTGCTGACCGAGGCGGTGCGGCGGCTCACCTATCAGGTCGTGCTGTTCGTCGAGGTCGAGAAGGCGCATGGCGACGTGTTCAACGTGCTGCTCCAGGTGCTCGACGTCGGGCGTCTCACCGACGGCCAGGGCCGCACCGTCGACTTCTCGAACACGATCGTGATCCTCACGTCGAACCTGGGAAGCCAGTTCCTCACCAATCTGGGCGAGGGCCAGCCGGTCGAGAGCGTCGAGCCGCAGGTGATGGAAGTCGTCCGCGCGCATTTCCGCCCCGAGTTCCTCAACCGGCTGGACGAGATCATCCTGTTCCATCGGCTGGGCGTGGAGCACATGGCGCCGATCGTCGACATCCAGGTCGGCCGCGTCGCGAAGCTGCTCAAGGATCGCAAGATCCAGCTCGACCTGACGGATGCTGCCCGCGCCTGGCTCGGCCGGGTGGGCTATGATCCCGTCTATGGCGCGCGGCCGTTGAAGCGGGCGGTGCAGCGCTATCTGCAGGACCCGCTCGCCGACATGATCCTGCGCGGCGACGTGAAGGACGGATCGACCGTCCGGATCGACGAAGGCGACGGAGCGCTCGCACTCGCGGTCGGCTGATTTCGCTGCCCGTCTGAGCATTTCCCCGCTGCCTCAGGCGGGACAAAAAAAGGCCGCTCCCGAGAGAGCGGCCTGAATTTGTGTCCTGTCGGATATTCTAGAAATCGACCTTCGCGCCGACGCGGAAGTAACGGCCGATGATGTTCGGCTGCGCCCAGGCCGGGTTGTAGCGCGAGATGCCATAGGCTGCGTTCACGTCGACCGGGGCCTTGATATCCAGCGCGTTCAGCACGTTCGCGTAGAGGGTGAAGTGCTCACCAACACGGTAACGAGCCGACAGGTCGAAGTTCCACACTGCCTTGGCATCGCACTGCACCACCGTCGTGGTGCCCTTGAACGCCTTCAGGCCCTGACCCTGGCGGTATGCGCAATAGGTCTCGTTATAGTCGACGGCGTTATCGTGGAAGCCGCTGGTATAATAGGCGGTGCCGGTGATGTCGAAATTACCGATGGTGAACGTGTTCTGCCACGAAGCGCGCCACTTCGGCGAACCCGAGCAAGAAGTATAGTCACACGGGCTGAGCGTACCATCATAGCGATAGGTCTTGCCGCCCGAGGTGAACTCGTACTTCAGCAGGTAAGCTGCATCGGCCGAGCTCGTCCAGGTGACCCCGCCGAACTCGAAACGAGCATTAGCACCGAAGTCGATGCCCTGCACGCGCAGGCTGTCGGCATTCTGGAACGATGCCTGGAGGAAGCCCAGCAGCGGCAGCGCGTTCGGGAACTGCGGATCCGCCACGCCCTTAATCGCAGTAATGCCCGGAACAGTGACGACACCGTTGTTCAGATAATACTGGTTTGTCGCCTGATCGAGCTGATCGCCCGAGATGCTGGAGATCAGATCCTTGATCTTGATGTTCCAGTAATCGACCGTGAAGCTCAGGTTACGGATCGGCTCGAACACCGTACCAACGGTGAACGAAGTCGATTTCTCGGGCGAGAGGTTCGGATTGCCGACGTTGGTCGTGCCCAAGCCGTAAACGCCAGTTGCATAACCATTGACGTTGGCAAGCGTACCATCGGTCGAGTGCGCCTGGCAGAAGGCAGTATAGGGCGTGCCCGCTGCGCAATTAACGGTCGCATTGCTGTAGCCCGTAGTCGGCAGGCCATAAGCTTCGTTGAAGCTCGGGATGCGGAAGCCCTTCGAGAAGGTGCCGCGCACGGCGATCTGCTTGATCGGCGTGAACTTCGCACCGATCTTCGGCGAGAAGTTGCTCTGGCCCGACGAATAGTCATCATAACGGCCCGACCCGTTGATCTCCAGCATATCGAAGATCGGCGCGCTGATTTCGAAGAAGCCCGACTTCACGTTGCGCGAGCCAATCGCACCCACCGCGTTGATCGTGTAGTAACGATCATAGGGATGGGCGGTGTTGTCCGGGTTGGCGCTCGGGTTGTCGATCGACTCGTGGCGATACGAGGCGCCGACCGCGACCTGCAGCGGGCCACCCGGAAGGTCGAACAGCGACTTACTGATATTCGCTTGGACCTGCCACAGATCCGAGTTCGACGTCGTGACATTGGTGGGCGCGATATAGTCGCGAACCGCCTGGCTGTTCAGGGACTGATTCACGAAGTTATAGGCGCCCGTCGCCACGACATCGGCGACACGCTGCGGAATCAGCATGTTGCGCTGGGTGATGTCGAGCTTGACGTTCGAGATCGTGAAGTCGGCGTTATACGCCCAGCCATCTCCGAAGGTGCCGGTGATGCCGAAGGCGCCGCGCAGCGAGCGGGCATTCGACTGGATCCGATAGGGAAGATCGTAACGTGCGCGAAGAATGGCGTTGCCACCGGCCGCCGCGAACGGGTTGTTCGGATTGAGCGTGCCGTTGGCGGCATTGCATCCGGTGCTGCTGTTCACGCCCGCCGCATTGATCGTGCCCACGCCAGCGGCGCAGACATAGGTCGGCAGAACGATCGGATTGAGAACCACGACGGTCGGCGGCGTGGTCTGGTTGTTGAATGCCGTCGGCGTCGTCTGCGTGCTGGTCCTCACATTGTAGAAGCTGCCGGTGGCATAGGCCTGAGCCGAGCTGCCGATATTGGCCGTGGCACGGAACATGAAGCCATAGCGTTCCTGCTCAGGCTGCATCGTCTGATACTGCTTGCGAGTGTCCTGCTGGCACTGATTGACGCCCCAGGTCGTGCCCGCTTGCGTGGCAGTCAGCGTTACCGGAGTCAGGCCCGGAGAAACGTTGCAACCCAGGGTGGTGTTCAGCAGGTTATAGGCGCCGGTACGGACGCCTGCAGCCGTCGACGGAGCAACGAGCGACGCCGGGGTGGTTGTGCCGGTGCCCAAGGTGCCGTCCGCGTTGATGCCGAACTGGTTGCCGTTCGCCATGCAGATCGTAGTCGAGCCAGGCTTACAGATGCGGCTCAGATCCGACGAGTTGAACGGATAGCCACGGTCCCGCGCGAACAACGCATCCTGGCGCTGATATTCGCCGGCCAGATAGATGTTGAAGCCCTGTTCGTTGAGCTTGCCATAGCCCACCGCCAGGTCGGCACGCTGTTCGGCAGCGTCGCCACGGCTGGAAACGCCAGCAGACGCATTTGCGTGGATGCCGGTGATTTCCTTCTTCATGATCACGTTGACAACGCCCGCGATCGCGTCAGCACCGTAAGTCGACGATGCGCCATCCTTCAGAACTTCGATGCGGTCCACGACAACATCGGGAAGCGTGTTGAGGTCGACGAAATTGCGGTGGCCGTCGTCCGCGAGCGGATATGGCGCCATGCGCAGGCCGTCGAAAATGGAAAGAGTCGACTGCACGGTCAGACCGCGCAGCGAAACCGCGTTCGCACCCGTGGCGAAGTTGTTGGAGTTATTCCAGCCTTGGGTGATGGCGCCCGCGCCATTGGCTGAAATACGCTGCATGGCCTCGGCAACGGTATTGATGCCGCGCTGCTCCAGCGTTTCGGACGACAGCACCTGCACAGGCGACGGAGTCTCAGTATCGGTACGACGCAGAAGCGAGCCGGTGACGACGATCTCGCCGCCGCTCTGGTCGTCCTGGGCATTCGTGCTCTTGGTGGTCGTGGTGGAACTGCTCGAGTCCTGCGCCATCGCCGGCGTGGCGATGAGCGCACCCGCGAGCACGAGCGCGGACAGCGCAGCGCTCCCGCGCAGGGTGATCTGCGTGTTCTTCATGTTGATCCCTCTTGTATCCGGCCGTTTCGCGGATGCTTACAGCCGGGTTTGTCTCCCCGCTCCACCATCCATTCGTGTGCAACTCACGTATCGGGACGGTAGAGCTTGGCGGGATCGTGGATCGCCGCCCCGCGACTGTAAACCGCGCACGGCCCTGCGCGCGCGCTTTCAACGGGACTGTAGCTAAAATGCCACAAGGTTGCTTGTAATATTACGCGACGCCTGTGATTCGTGTTTCTTTGTGTTGTAGCGCGACACATTCGCGCCTCAATCGGTAACAGGCATCGGCCCCGCAACGAGTAGCGGATCGATCCGCGCGTCGCGCCACTTGAGACTCCAGTGGAGATGCGGCCCATTGGCGCGCCCCGTCATTCCCACCGCGCCGATCGGCTGGCCGCGCCGCACATGCTCGCCCAGTTTCACGTCGATGCGCGAGAGGTGCATGAAGGCGCTGTTCAGCCCCGCGCCGTGATCGATCATCAGCAGATTGCCCTCCAGCGTGAAGGGCCTGGCGGCGGCAAGGATCACCACGCCGTCGGCGGGCGCCAGCACCACCGTGCCGGTCGGCCGGGCGACGTCGATCCCCGAATGATAGGATCCGGGCTCGCCACGATAGAAGCGCTGCGATCCGAACAGCGTGGAGATGCGCCCGACCACCGGCCAGAAGAACGGCATCTGGCGCCAGCCCGCCGAATCGGTCTGCAGCTTGCGCGCGGCATTGATCTGGGCGAGCTCGCCGGGGCGCACCCGATCGAACTCGGGGCGCGGCACCGGATATTTGGGCAGGGTATCGAGCCGCGAAATGTCCCAGGCGCGCGGCGCGATCGCCAGCACCTGGCGCTGCTGGGTGCCGTCGCCCAAGGTCGCCACCAGGGTCGCGGCGGGGCCGTGATCGCGATCGAAGGCGATCAGGAAGCGGCGGTCGGGCGTGACCGGCACCGATTCGCCGTCGAGCGTCAACAGGCTGGTGCCCTTCGGCGCGGTGCCGATCACGGCGCCGCCCTGGACCAGCTGCCCCTGAAAGGCGAAGGGACCCGCGACGTCGGGCGCCGGCGGAATCGCCGCCACGGCCGCCGCGGAAACCACGCCGCCGGGCGCGGCGGGCAGCTGGGCGCTACCCAGCAGCGTGAAGCCGAGGATCGCGGCGGGCAGCCGGGCAGCGAGTCTCATCAGCCGCGCATCGCCTGCATCGCCAGCGCCGCGGAGGCATAGGGCTCCTGGGCGGCGACGCTCCAGTAGCGCAGCCGCTCGAGCGGCACCTTCTCGCCGCTGACCGCGCAGACGACATGGTCGCCGGGCGTCAGCACGCGAAAGCCGTTCGCCATGAAGTGGAGGCGTGCCGCGCGGGCGACGGGATTCGACATCAGCATAAGCGCGGCATCCTCGTAACTGGCAATCTCGGGACCGGCATCTTCACGACGGCCCGGCTCACAACAGGCTGGGCTGTTCGGGCCTGGCCGCATCATAGGATTTGCCGCCCGGCCGCTCAACCCGCGCATCGACGGCACCGTCGATGAAATGGAGCGTCACGGCGCCCGCCGCGCGCGCGCCTTCGGCCGTGCCGATCACCTTGCGGGTGCCCCGCGCCTCCACCCAGGCATAGCCTTTCTCGAGCGGGCGATTGGGATGCACCAGCTCGAGATGCCGGCCGATGCCCGCCAGCCGCTGCTTCGCCGCGGCGAGCCGCTGGTCGAGCATCGCGGGACGGAGCGCCCCCGCCGAACGGTCGAGCTGGCCGCGCGCCAGCGTGACCCGGCGCTCCAGCGCCCGGTCGAGCCGGCCGCCCAGATCGTCCATCTTCTGCCGCTGCGGCCCGAGCAGGGCGTCGCGGCGCGGCAGCACGCGCACCAGGGCGGCCAGCCGCTCGCCGGCGCGCTCGTGATAGCGGCGCACGCAGCGCTCGGTGCGGTGCGCCAGCGTCGCCAGCGTGTGGCGCACATCGGCCAGCACCGGCACCGCGATCTCCGCCGCCGCGGTCGGCGTCGGCGCGCGCAGGTCGGCGGCATAGTCGCACAGGCTGGTGTCGGTCTCATGCCCCACCGCCGAGATCACCGGGATGCGGCAGGCGGCGACGGCGCGCACCACCACTTCCTCGTTGAACGCCCACAGGTCCTCGATCGAGCCGCCGCCGCGCGCGACGATCAGCAGGTCGGGCCGCGGCACTGCGCCGCCTTCCGCCAGCGCATCGAAGCCACGGATCGCGTTCGCCACTTCCTGCGCGGCGCCGTCGCCCTGCACCTTCACCGGCCAGACCAGCACATGGCTGGGAAACCGGTCCGCCAGGCGATGCAGGATGTCGCGGATCACCGCGCCGGTGGGCGAAGTCACCACGCCGATCACCCTGGGCATATAAGGCAGCGGCTGCTTGCGCTCGCGATCGAACAGCCCTTCGCCCGCCAGCCGGGCCTTCAGCTTCTCGAACAGCGCCATCAGCGCGCCCTCGCCGGCCAGCTCCATCCGGTCGATGACGATCTGGTATTTGCTGCGCCCCGGATAGGTGGTGAGCTTGCCGGTGACGATCACTTCGATGCCGTCCTGCGGCTGGAACGGGATCGCGCTGGCGGCGCCGCGCCAGATCACCCCGTCGATCACCGCGTCCGCGTCCTTGAGCGCCAGATAGGCATGGCCCGACGCCGCCCGCTTCCATCCCGAAATCTCGCCGCGCAGCCGGACATGGCCGAACTCGCCCTCGACCATCCGCTTCAATGCCAAAGATAATTCGCTCACCGAAAGCGCAGGCGCGTTGTCGCCCGGCACCGGCTCGGCTACGAGCCGCCCAGGCGTATCGGGAAAGGGGTCGGCCATGAATGTCCTGTTGTTGGGGTCCGGTGGCCGCGAACATGCGCTCGCCTGGAAGCTCGCGCAATCGCCGCTGCTCGAGCGGCTCTACGCCGCGCCGGGCAATCCGGGAATAGCCGAGCACGCCGAAATCGTGGACATCGCGGTGAACGACCACCGGGCCGTGATCGACTTCTGCCTGCGCCACTCGATCGGCTTCGTGGTGATCGGGCCCGAAGCGCCGCTGGTCGCCGGCCTGGCCGACAATCTGCGCACCATGGGGCTGGCCGTGTTCGGGCCGAACAAGGTGCCGGCCCAGCTCGAGGGCTCCAAGGGCTTCACCAAGGACCTGTGCGCGCGCGAGCGGATCCCGACCGCCGGCTATGTCCGCTGCGAGAGCCGCGACGGCGCGCTCGCCAGCCTCGAGGATTTCGGCCTGCCGGTGGTGATCAAGGCCGACGGCCTGGCCGCGGGCAAGGGCGTGACGGTGGCCTTCACCCATGAGGAGGCCGAAGGCGCGGTGCGGGCGATCTTCGCCGAGCCGGGCGCCAGCGTGGTGATCGAGGAATTCCTGGAAGGCGAGGAAGCCAGCCTGTTCGTGCTCACCGACGGCGAGACGCTCGTCTCCTTCGGCTCGGCCCAGGATCACAAGCGCGTGGGCGACGGCGATACCGGCCCGAACACCGGCGGCATGGGCGCCTATAGCCCCGCCCCGGTGCTCACCCCCGCGCTGGAGGCCCGGGCGATCGACGAGATCGTCCGCCCGACGATCGCGGCGCTGGCCCGGATGGGCGCGCCCTATTCGGGCGTGCTCTATGCCGGGCTGATGCTGACGCCCACCGGCCCCAAGCTGATCGAATATAATGCCCGTTTCGGCGATCCCGAATGCCAGGTGCTGATGATGCGCTTCACCGGCGACCTGCTCCAGCTGATGCTGGCGGTGGCGAAGGGCGAGCTGGCCGGCCAGCCCGCGCCCACCTTCGCGGCCCGGACCGCGCTCACCGTGGTGATGGCGGCCAGCGGCTATCCCGGTACGCCCGAGACCGGCGGCGCGATCGCGGGGATCGACCGGGCGGAAGCGACCGGCGCCAAGGTCTTCCAGGCCGGCACCCGGATGGACGGCGACACGCTCGTCGCCAGCGGCGGCCGCGTGCTCAACGTCACCGCGCTGGGCGAGACGGCAAAGGCGGCGCAGGCCGCGGCCTATGCCGCGGTAGACGCGATCGACTTCCCCACCGGCTTCAGCCGCCGCGACATCGGCTGGCGCGAAGTCGCGCGCGAGGGCTAGGCTGCGGACTCGATGGCCTCCGGCGTCCTCCCCGCGCAGGAGGGGATGACGGAATTGGTCTCAACAGCGCGCTTGGATACTTGACCCGGGCGCCGCCCTTCAACGGCCGCGGACCTGCCGCAAGGCTTGTCGTTTCGGGACACTCGGCGCCCGGCATGGCGCGATCAGCTTGTCGCGCTGCGCCGCACCACGGTATGCAGTTGCCGGGAATCGCAATTTCGCAGGTACGGGACAGGCGCAGATGAACAGCACGGAACCGCTCTTCCAGGGAGCCCCGCTTTGGCTGACGCTCCCCTTCGCGGCGATCGCCATCGGCATCGTCTTCGCGCTCCTCGTCCTGTGGTGGGGGGCCCGCCTCGCCGGCCGCCGCCGCAATGCGCGCGCGGAGATCGAGGAATATAACGAGGAGTATCGCGAGGACGCCGCGCAGGCCCGGCCGATCACTCCGCCCGTCGCTCCGCCGCCCCCGCCGCTCGCCGAGCCGCCGCTGGCGCCGCCGCCCGAGCCCGCCGCCGCGATCGTGCCGGCGCCGCTCCCGCCCGTCGTCGAGGAAGCACCCGTTCCGGAACCGGCAGCGGAGCCGGCTGCCGAGGCTGCCGCGCCACCGGCGGAAGAGGCGCCCGCGCCCGTCGCTCCCGAACCGCTGGCCCCCGAGCCCCTGACCAACGAGCCCCTGACCAACGAGCCGATCGCCGCCGCCGCGCCGCTCGACGCCACGCCCGCGTCGCTCGCCTCGGACGTCGCCGAGCCCGTGCACGCACCGGCTCCCGCGCCAAGCCAGCCCCCCCCGCCGGAGCCGGAGCCGGAGCCGGCGCCCGCCACCCCGGCGGCCGACGACCTCACTCGGATGAAGGGCGTCGGCCCGCGCCTGGCCGAGCGGCTGGGCAGCGTCGGCATCACCAGCTTCGCCCAGCTCGCGGCGCTCACGCCCGAGGAAGCCGACGCGCTCGACGCCAGGCTGGGCGACTTCCAGGGCCGCATTCACCGCGACCGCTGGATCGAGCAGGCGAGCTTCCTGGCGAAGGAAGACATTGCCGGCTTCGAAGGCGTGTTCGGGAAGCTTTAGGCCGCATTGCCGTTCAGCAATGCAAGGTGCCATCCATTCCTCTCCCGGAGGGTTGGGGCCGCCATTGGCGGCGCCCCTTGCGCCCAGCCCCCTCCACCAGCCGCGCTGGCTTCCCTCTCTCCGGGGGAGGACAGGTCGAATGTCGGCCCGACCTGGGGCCCATATTCGATACCGGCAACTGCCATGCTTCCCGAGCCGACCCCTTCGCTTATGGCGTACAGCCGCCTCGCGAGCCGACGTCCCTTGGGGTCACGATGCGCCGCATCGCGCCCTCCTCGTACCTATCTTCGCGCCCAAATCCGCTCCGCCACGACCATTGCCGGTAGCGAATACGGACCCTAGGCGAAGAGCTGCGGCGCGTTGGCGCGCACCGCAGCCAGGATTTCGGCGTGGCTGCACGATAGTCCCGTCGCGGCCAGCGTGATGTCGCCGAAGCCGATCGCCTTGTTGGCACCGGCCAGCCGCCCCATCGCCGTCGTCGAGCGATGGCATTCGGGGTCGCGCAACCAGAGCGAGACGAAGCGCTGGCGCTGCATCGACGTCTCCGCGGCGCGGACGAACGCGGCCCAGGGGATGCGCTCCGCGGACCAGCGGCGCCACAGCAGCCCTTCGGGCCCGATCTCCAGCACGGGCCCGGTCCGGAACAGCTGCCGGACGATGGCGAGCACACAAAGCGAAAAAAATGCCACGCCCACCCAGGCGAGGACGTGTGAAACGGCATCGACGTCGGGCAACAGCGCCGCGACCAGCGCGGCCGCGACCATCACCAGCCCGAGCACCAGAAGCGCGGCCAGCTTGCCTGGCGACACGCGCGCCACGAAAGGCGCCGCGCTCACCCCGCCGCGCGCTGGACCAGCAGCTTGTCGATCTTGCGCCCGTCCATGTCGACGATCTCGAAGCGCCAGCCCTGCTCGACGAAATAATCGCCTTCGTTGGGCAGCCGCTTGAACACCGCCAGCGCCAGGCCGGCGACAGTGGCATAGTCGCGATCCTCGTCGAGATCGAGGCCGAGCCGCTCGGCGAGCAGATCCGCCGCCATCTGGCCCGAGACGAGCAGCGAACCGTCCTCGCGCGTCACGATATTGGGATTGTCGCCAGGCTCCACGTCCGAGGCGAGCTCGCCCGCGATCGCGGCCAGCAGGTTGGCGGGCGTGACGATGCCTTCGAAATGGCCATATTCGTCATGCACCAGCCCCATCGGCACTTCCGCGCGCCGCAGCGCGCCGAGCGCGTCCATCGCGTCGACGGTGTCGGGCAGGATCGGCGCCTCGCGCATCAGCTTGCGCAGGTCGAGCGCCTCTCCCCGGAACAGCGCGGCGGCGATGTCGCGCGCCTGGACCACGCCGATCACCGTGTCCACCGATCCCTCGGCCACCGGCAGGCGGGTGTGCGGGGTGAGCAGCAGTGCCTCGCGGATGCCGTCGGCGTCCAGATTGACGTCCACCCAGTCGACTTCGGTGCGCGGCGTCATCACTTCGCGCACCGGCCGGTCGGCGAGGCGGACCACGCTGGAGATGATCGAGCGCTCATGCTCCTCGATCACGCCCGACTTGCTCGCCTCGGCGACGAGCAGGTGCAGTTCCTCGGCGGTGACGCGATTCTCCGATTCGCGGTTGAGGCCGATCAGGCGGAAGATGAGCCGCGTGGTCGAATCGAGCAGCCACACCAGCGGCGCGGTCGCGCGGCTGGTCCAGAGCAGCGGCACCGCGACCAGCACCGCGATCGGCTCGGGCGAGCGCAGCGCGAACTGCTTGGGCACCAGCTCGCCCGCGACCAGCGACGCGAAGGTGGTGAGGCCGATCACGATCGCGATGCCGAGCGTATGGGCAAGCTCGTCGCCCACGCCGAGCAGCTCGATCCGCTGCGCCGTCGGCTCGCCCAGGCTGGCGCCCGAATAGGCGCCGGCGACGATGCCGATCAGAGTGATGCCGATCTGCACGGTGGAAAGGAACTTGCCCGGATCGGCGGCGAGCTGGATCGCGGTGCGCGCGCCGGCGCCGCTGCGCCCGGCGCGCGCCATCGCCTCCAGCCGCGCCGTGCGCGACGATACGATCGCGAGTTCGGACATCGAGAAAAGGCCGTTCAGAACGATCAGCGCGAAGATGATCGCTACGTCTATCCAGGGGAAAGGCGCCAACATGGTGTGGCGCCTTCATATCCGCAGATGGTGCCACGCGGCAACCGGCGTTGCATCCGCGCAATGAAATGTAAGGCTGGGGCCACGACTCAATCGGCAAACCCCATCCTTCCCGCGCAGGCGGGGATCCGGGGTAGCGCAGGACAATGATGCCATTGCGCGAGCGCCCCGGCGCACACGGGACTCGACTGCTCGCAGCCCGCTCCTGGCCCTGGATCCCGCTTCCGCTTGCGCTGGCAAGATAGCGTACGGACCCTAGCCGCGCCGCTCGCGGAAGAAATCGCGCAGTATCTCGCCTGCCTCGGCCTCGCCGATGCCGGGATAGATTTCGGGGCGGTGATGGCAGGTCGGCTGGGCGAAGAAGCGCGGGCCATGCTCGACCGCGCCGCCCTTGGGATCGCCGGCGCCGTAATAGACGCGCGCGATCCGGGCATGCGCGATCGCGCCCGCGCACATCGCGCAGGGCTCGAGCGTGACCCACAGGTCGCAATCCTCCAGCCGCTCGCGACCCAGCCGCTCGGCCGCCGCGCGAATCACCCGCATCTCGGCATGGGCGGTGGGATCGTGGAGCGTGCGCGGGGCATTGGCGGCCGCCGCGATCACCTTGCCTTCATGCACCAGCGCCGCGCCGACCGGCACCTCGCCCGCCTCGGCCGCCGCGCGGGCGGCGTCGAGCGCGATGCGCATCGGTTCGGGAAGCGGGAACATCGAGCGTGACTACCGTAGCCCCGCCAGCGCGTCACCCCCGCGAAGGCGGGGCCCCGTCTCGTGCGGATGCAACGAGCAAGCAACGAGCGAGCACGGATGTGATGCGCGTGGCGCTGGGCCCCCGCCTTCGCGGGGGTGACGGTTCGGGACGGCGGCAGCGGGAAATCGCCGCCACCGCCAGCCCGGCACGCGCCGCCGCTTACTTCGCGGCGGGCGTGGGCGTCGGCGTGGCGCCGGCCTGCTTCACTTCGATGGTGGGCAGCGTGACCGTGGTGTTCTTCATCTCGACCGTCGGCACCGCCACGGTCGTGTTGGTCGATCCGATTCCGACCGATCCCGTCTCCGCCTTGAACTTGGGCAGCTGGCCGCCCTTGGCGTCGAACGTGATCGTCGGCATCGTCGCGCCCTGCTGCTGCTCGATACGCAGCATGCCGACCGACATGAGCACCACCACGGCCAGCGCGATCAGGCCTATGAGAACGAGAATTCCACGCATCGCTTCATCTCCCCAATTGAATCGGTTGCGTAATCAACGCCGCATCAACCATGGTGGTTGCGTCGGCACAAGGCGTTTCTTGGGGCGAATCGGTTGACGCACCGTCCCATTACGGCTATCGGCGCCACCTTTCCGGCCCCAGTTCGCTGAGGCTCAAACCAGGATATCAAGCGATGTCGCGCATTTGCGAGCTGACCGGCAAGGGCCGGCAGGTGGGTAACAACGTTTCCCACGCCAACAACAAGACCAAGCGTACGTTCCTGCCGAACCTGCAGAACGTCACGCTGATCAGCGATGCGCTGGGCCGCAGCGTGCGCCTGCGCGTCTCGACCCACGGCCTGCGCTCGGTCGAGCATAATGGCGGCCTCGACAACTGGCTGCTCAAGACCAGCGACGACGATCTGTCGCTGCGCGCCCGCCGCCTGAAGCGCGAAGTGCGCAAGGCGTCGGCCGAGAAGACCGCGGCCTAACCAGCCCGGGCCTTTGACGGCTCCATGCGAGCCCGTTCTCCATGCGGAGGGCGGGCTTTTCGCATGTCCGGATTCTGCCGGCGTGACGGAATTGGCGGACGTATCGCCACGGCGATCCCGGCAGCGGATGCGGGTTCGATCCCCCGCCGCCGGCAACCCCTTCGCCCTCAGCGCTTCCCGAACTCGATCCGGAACTTGAGCAGCAGCGACCATTCCCAGAATTGCTGGTTGTCGTCCGACGCCATCCACAGGATCGTGTCGTCGCCCTCGCGCGTGATCGCCAGGGCTTCGTAATTGTCGTGGACCAGCGGCGCCGCCAGCGCCGCGATCTCCGTACCGCGCACCACGGCACCGGGGCGGAATTCCCTCGGATCCACTAGGGTCAGCTTCACCGTGAACAGGCTCGGCACCGCGAAGCGCCGGTTGAGCACGATCAGCCGCCCGTCGGGCAGCTGCACGGCGTCGCTCGGATCATAGAGCTCGCCGGGCGGCATGTAGACGAAGCGAATCGGCTCGATCCCCGGCCTGGTGGGATCGCCCGGGAAGAGCAGCGCCTCGCGGCCGATCCGGCTCCCCTTGGGCCGCGAGGTCTCGCCGATCACCACGAATCGGCCATCGGCGAGGCGCACCATCGATTCGGGCCCGCCATTGACGGACCAGTCGCGCATCGCCGCCGGCTCCGCGCTCCGCTCGGCGCGGGTCAGCCCGGCATCGTAGCGCCAGATCGCGTTATGGCCCTCGAAGCCCACCCAGATCCGCCCGGTGGCCGGATCGCGCGTCATCGATTCCGAATCGCGATCCCCCTTCAGCCAGCCGGTGCCCGGGCCGTCGGGCAGGTCGCCGAACACCAGCTCGCGCGGCGCCCAGTCGGCACCCATGCGGAAGCGGATAAAGGCGCCGCCGTCGCTGAGCAGAGTGAAGCGGTCTCCCTCGACCAGCATCGAGGAGAAGCCGCCAAAGGCGCGATCCGGGCTCTTCAGCCGGATGCCGCCCAGATAGGTGAGCGCCCCCACCCGGGTCCGCCCGGGATCGCGCGCGTCGAGCGGCACGCGCTCCACGGTCATGCGCGGCACCTTGCCCAGCAGGTCGCGCCCGTCGCGCCCCGATGCGGAGAGCAGCAGGATGGAACCGAGAGAGAACAGGGCGATCACGGGGCGGAGCAGCATCGCCTCCGCTCATAGCGGCTGGCGGCGGAAGGACCAGCGCCCGAAAGATGAACGCCAGGTGACCAGCCCGTTCAGAAGAAACTAAAGGGAACCCGCCTATTGGGACGTTGGTTGTTCGAACAAGAGTTTCCCTCGCGTAGCGTATCGAGGGGTTGGGGGCCGCCCTGAAAGGGGCGGCCCTCATCGCGTCAGTACATGTGCTGGCCGCCGTTGATCGACAGCGTCGATCCGGTGACGAAACCCGCCTCGTCCGAGCAGAGGAACGCCACGCCGCGCGCGATCTCGTGCGCCTGGCCGAGCCGGCCCACCGGGATCTTCGCCACGATCTTCTCCAGCACCTCGGGCGGCACCGCGGCGACCATGTCGGTATCGATATAGCCGGGCGCGATCGCGTTCACCGTCACGCCGAAGCGCGCGCCTTCCTGCGACAGCGCCTTGGTGAAGCCGTGGATGCCGGACTTGGCGGCGGCATAGTTGACCTGGCCATATTGGCCGGCCTGGCCGTTGATCGAGCCGATATTGACGATGCGGCCCCATTTGCGGTCGCGCATGCCCGGGAACACCGCATGCGCCATGTTGAAGCAGCCACCCAGGTTGATGCGGATCACATCCTCCCACATGTCGCGGCTCATCTTCAGGATCGTGCCGTCGCGGGTGATGCCGGCATTGTTGATCACCACGTCGACCGGGCCGAGCTCGGCCGTCACCTTCGCCACGCCTTCGTGGCAGGCGTCATAATCGCCCACGTCCCATTTGTACGCCGCGATGCCGGTGCGGTCGGTGAAGGCCCGGGCCTTCTCCTCATTGCCCGCATAGTTGGCGGCGACGATCATTCCCGCATCCTGGAGCGCGAGGCTGATCGCCTCGCCGATGCCGCGGGTGCCGCCCGTCACGATCGCTACGCGTGCCATGCTCTTCCTCTCCTTCGTGGTGGACCGAAACGCTAGGCAGGCTCGATCCAGCCCGCAAGCTCCTCACGCAAAATTGTGCGCAGCATCGCGATGCCGCCGGCGCTGTCGTTGAGACAGGGCAGATAGGCGAACCGGTCCCCGCCCGCGGCGAGGAACGTCTCGCGCCCGCGAATCGCCAGCTCCTCCAGCGTCTCGAGGCAGTCGGCCGAAAAGCCCGGCGCGACGATCGCGACTTTCTTCACGCCCTTGCCGGGCAGCGCGGCGAGCACGGCGTCGGTGGCGGGCTCCAGCCATTTCGCCCGGCCGAAACGCGACTGGAAGGTGACGATGAGTTCACGCCCCCCCAGGGTTTCCGCCAATGCCTCGCCCAGCAGGCGCGCGGTCTTGCGGCAATGGCAATGATAGGGATCGCCAAGGTCGAGCGTCCGCTGCGGCATGCCGTGGAAGCTCGCCAGGATCGCATCGGGCACGAAATCGAGCCGGGCGAGGCCGGCTTCCACCGATGCCTTGAGCGCGGCGATATAGGCGGGGTGATCGTGATAGGGCGGCAGGGTGCGGACCGCCGGCTGCCAGCGCAGCTTCGCCAGCGCGGCGAAGGCGGCATCGTTGGCGGTGGCGGTGGTCGCCGCGCAATATTGCGGATAGAGCGGCGCGATCAGGATGCGCCGGGCGCCGCCGGCCTGCATCGAGGCGAGCCGGTCGGCAATCGCCGGCTTGCCGTAGCGCATCGCCCAATCGACGAGCACGTCGTCGCCCCATGCCCCCTGCAACGCTTCGCTCTGCGCCCTGGTGATCGCGGCGAGCGGCGATCCGTCCGGCCGCCATACCTGCTGATAGGCATGCGCGGACTTCTTCGGCCGGGTGCGCAGGATGATCCCATGCAGGATCGGCTGCCAGACCAAAGGCGGGATCTCGACGACACGGCGATCGGAGAGGAACTCGGCCAGGTAGCGCCGTACCGATGCGGCGTCGGGCGCGCCGGGCGTGCCGAGATTGATCAGCAGCACGCCCGTTCCGGCCGGCGTGGGCAAGGGCGGATGCCCGTCGGGAATGCTCATTCGACGTCCGAAAGCAAAGGCAGCACGCGGAAGCGCACGCCGCTCGCCGATTGCAGCGCGTTGGCGATGGCGGGCGCGACCGGGGGCACGGCAAGCTCGCTCACGCCGCCCGGATCGGCGGCGTTGCGGATCAGCTCCACGGTGATGTCCGGCGCATCGGCCAGGGTCGGCAGGCCGAGCTCGGAGAGATCGCGCACGTCGGCGACATTCTCGGTGAAGCCGGTCGACCCGGCCAGCGCCGCGGCCATGCCGAACAGCAGCCCGCCCTCGATCTGCTGCGTCACCAGGTCCGGGTTCACCACCCGCCCGCAATCGACCGCCGCGACCAGCCGCTCGACCTTCACCTTGCGCCCCTCGAGCCGGGCCTCGGCCATCACCGCGATATAGGAGCCGCGAAAGGCGTGGCAGGCGATGCCCTGGCCGCCGCCCGGCTGGCCGCCCTGCCAGCCGCCCAGCTGGGCCGCCATCTGCACGCAGCGCGCCAGCCGCGTCTCGCCGCCGAGCATCGCCATGCGGAACGACACCGCATCCTGCTCGGCGGCATGCGCCAGCTCGTCCATGAAGCTCTCGACGAAGAAGCAATTGTAGCTGTGCGCGCCCGAGCGCCAATAGCCGGTGGGCACGCCGATCGCGGCGACATGGTGATCGACCGCGTAATTGGGGATGGCATAGAAGGGCCGCGCCCCCGCCACCGCCGAGGGATCGCCCTTGCCGGGCAGCGCGAGCGAAGCCTGCACCACCGGATCGCCGCCCAGCAGCCGCGTCGCCAGCTCGCGGCCGGTCTCGGGCGCGGCGACCTTGGCGAGCAGGCCCGAGACCTGGCCGCGCGAGTTCAGCTTGCCGGTCATCCGGCCGATCGCGGGCGGGCGATAGCGGTCGTGCCGCATGTCCTCGCCGCGCGGCCAGGTGAGCTGCACGGGCCGGCCGATCCGCTCGGCGAGCAGGGCCGCCTGCTCCGCCACCGCATGTTCCAGCTTCGCCCCGAACGAGCCGCCCGCCATCGTCGCGTGCACGGTGACCGAGTTCTCGGAAATGCCGATCGCCCGCGCCGCCGCCGCCCGCGCCAGCCCCGGCGCCTGGGTCGGCAGCCATAGCGAGAGGTGCCCGTCATGATAATTGGCCGTGCAGGTCATCGGCTCGAGCGCGGCGTGGAGCGCCACGTCGACGCGATATTCGGCCGAGACCACTTTCGCCCCGCGGAAATCCGCCGCCAGGTCGCCGGCCTCGTGGATCCGCGCGCCATCGGCGTTCAGCGCGTCGCTCAGCGCCGAGGCGATCGAATCATTGTTGATCACTTCCTCGGGCGTCCTGAAGCGCGGGCGCATCGCGTCGATCGCCCGCTCCGCCGCCCAGCCATTATTGGCGATCGTCGCCACCCAGTCCTTCGTGGTCACGATCGAGAGCATGCCCGGGATCCTGTTCGCCGCCGCCCGGTCGAGCTTCACCAGCTCGGTATCGCCGATCGGCCCCATCCGGATCGAGGCGAACACCATGTTCGGCAGCCGCACGTCCGCCGCATAGAGCAGGCTGCCGTCCACCTTGGCCGGCGCGTCGAGCCGGGGCAGGTCCTGGCCATAGAGCCGGTTCGCCTCGCCGGTGCGCAGCGGCACGTCGCCGGGCACCCGCTCGTCCGCCGCCTCCGCCGCCAGCGCGCCGAAGCCGAGCTTCGAATTGCCGTGGATCACCTGGCCGCCGGCAGTGTCGCAGCTCTGCCATTCGGCGCCCCAGCGCCGCGCCGCCGCCTTGCACAGCAGCACCCGCGCGGTGGCGCCGGCGTGGCGCAGCTGGTCCTCGAAGCTGCGGATCGAAGTCGAGCAGCCGGTGAGCACCAGCCCGGTGCGTGCGGCATGGCTGCGCCGCAGCTGCTCGGGCAGCCCGCCCAGCGCCAGCTCGAACAGTTCCTCGGCCGCCAGCGGATTGGCGTAGAGCGGGTTGAGCGGCGCCGGCTCGACACCCACCAGCTTCCAGTCCGCGCCCAGCTCGTCGGCGATGATCTGCGGCATGGCGGTGAACACGCCCTGCCCCTCCTCGCATTGCGGTACGGCGACCGAGACATGCCCGTCGGTGCCGATCTTGATCCAGGCGCCGAACAGGCTCTCGCCCGGCGCCGCGGTGAGATTGGGGAGATAGGTGCGCGGCCACATCGCCCAGGCGACCACCAGCCCCACGCCCACGCCGCCGCCGATCAGCAGCGTGCGCCGATCCAGCTTCTGGAGCTTGCCGAAATCGACCTTCATCGCCATCGCTCTATCGCGCGGGGGAAAGGCTGTCACCCCGGGCCTCCCGCCGCGCTCCGGCAAAAGCCGCGATGGCGGCGCGGGGCTATTGGGTTTGCGGCGAGCCTGCTCTATCGGAGCCCGATACCCGGAGGGACCACCCGTGCTGCTTTCCACCCTGGCCGCCGCCGCGGCCGACCATATCCAGTTCAAGGATCTCGGCCTCCACAAGGTCGCGCTCAACCTCGGCTTCTTCGAGATCAAATGGTATTCGCTGGCCTATATCGCCGGCATCCTGGTCGGCTGGTGGTATCTTCTCCGCCTGCTCCGCCAGCCGGGCGCGCCGATGAGCAAGCGCCATGCCGACGATCTCGTCTTCTACGCCACGCTCGGCATCATCCTGGGCGGACGGCTCGGCTATGTGATCTTCTACGCGCCCGAGATGTTCCTCGATCCGATGCGCATCATCCGGCTCTGGGACGGCGGCATGTCGTTCCATGGCGGCGTGATCGGCACTACGCTGGCGATCATCCTGATGTGCCGGCGCCAGGGGCTCAACTGGCTGCGGGTGCACGACTATGTCGCCTGCTGCGCGCCCTTCGGCCTGTTCTTCGGGCGCCTCGCCAATTTCGTGAACGGCGAGCTGTGGGGCAAGCCGGCGGACCTGCCCTGGGCGATCGTCTTCCCGGGCGCCGGGCCGCTGGCCCGCCACCCGAGCCAGCTCTACGAGGCGGCGCTCGAAGGCGTGCTCCTCTTCGCCATCCTCGCCTATGCCTTCTGGCGCACCAAGGCGCGCTACGAGCCGGGCAGGCTCGTCGGCATCTTCCTGCTCGGCTATGGCTGTTTCCGCTTCTTCGTCGAATATTTCCGCGAGCCGGATTCGCAGTTCGCCGGCACGATCTTCGAGCATGTCATCCATATGGGCCAGGTGCTGTGCCTGCCGATGATCGCGGGCGGCATCTATCTGATCGTCACCGCGAAGAAGCGCCGCCAGCGGGTCGAGCCGATCGCGGGCACGGAGAGCGTCGCCTGAGCAGCGAGAATCCCCTCGACGCGCCGGCGGGGGAACGCGCGGCCAACGCCGCCGAGCCCCTGCTCGCCGAGCGGCTGGCCCGCGCCATCACCATGGCCGGGCCGATCCCGCTGTCGCAGTTCATGGGCGCCGCCAACGCCCATTACTATGCGACGCGCGACCCGCTCGGGGCGCGCGGCGACTTCACCACCGCGCCCGAAGTGAGCCAGATGTTCGGCGAGCTGATCGGCCTGTGGATGGCGGACCTGTGGCAGCGCGCCGGCGAACCGCCCGTCCGCTATGTCGAGCTCGGCCCGGGCCGCGGCACGCTCGCCGCCGATGCGCTGCGCGCCATGGCCAGGGCAGGGCTCGCGCCGCCGGTCGACCTGGTCGAGACCAGCCCGACGCTGCGCGCCGCCCAGGCGGAGCGCGTGGCGCATGCCGAATTCCATCTCGACCTGGTCGGCCTGCCCGACGATGCGCCGCTGATCTTCGTCGCCAACGAATTCTTCGACGCGCTGCCGATCCGCCAGCTCATCGCCACCCGGGAAGGCTGGCGGGAGCGGCTGGTCGCCTGCCAGGACATGCTGTTCCTGCCCATTCACGGCGACCGCGGCTTCGACATGATCATCCCGCGCGACTTCAAGGACGCGGCGCCCGGCTCGATCCTCGAGACTTCGCCCGCCAGCGTCGCGGTGCTGCGCCAGCTCGCCCGGCGCCTCACCGAACAGGGCGGCGCCGCGCTGATCATCGACTATGGCTATATGGGGCCCGCGATCGGCGACACGCTCCAGGCGGTGAAGGGCCATGCCTATGCCAATCCCTTCGACATGCCGGGCGAGGCGGACCTTACCGCCCATGTCGATTTCGGCACGCTCGCCGAAGCCGTGCGGGCGGAGGGCCTGGTCGTCCACGGCCCGGTGCCGCAGGGCGCGTTCCTGATGCGGCTCGGCATCGCCGAGCGCACCGCCAGCCTCTCGCTCGCCGCGCCCGACCGCGCCGGTCAGCTCGCCATCGATCGCGACCGGCTGACCGATCCCGAGCAGATGGGCGAGCTGTTCAAGGTGATCGCCTTCACCGCGCCGGGCTGGCCGGTGCCCGCGGGGTTCGAATGATCTACCGCGACGCCACCCCCGCCGACCTGCCCGCGATCGACGCGCTGTTCCGCGCCAGCTTCGTCGCGACCTTCGGCCATCTCTACGCCCCAAAGGACCTTGCCGACTTCCTGGCCGGCTTCACGCCCGAGGCCTGGGCAGGGGAGTTCGCCACGCCGGACCTGTGCTTCCGGCTCGCCGAGGACAAGCAAGGCCTGGCCGGCTTCGCCAAGACCAGCAACCTTACCCTTCCCGCCGAGACCAGCGCGCGCACCTATGAGCTCCGCCAGCTCTATCTCGACGAGCGGGCCAAGGGCAGCGGCGCGGCGCAGGCGCTGCTCGACTGGGCCATCGACCAGGGCCGGGCCCGGGGCGCCGGGGAGATGTGGCTCTCGGTCTATGTCGACAATCACCGCGCCCGGCGCTTCTACGCGCGGAACGGGTTCGAGGATCGCGGCCGCTATGCCTTCATGGTCGGCGCGCATGCCGATGAGGACCGGTTGATGAGGCGCATGCTGTGAGCGAGATCGAAATCTTCCGCGCGCGGGCGCTGGCCGGAGTGGCGCACGGCTTTCTCGGCCGCAAGGGCGGCGTCTCGACGGGCGACATGGCCAGCCTCAATGTCGGGCTGGGCTCGGGCGACGAGCCCGCGCTGATCGCCGAGAATCGCCGCCGCGCCGTGGAGGCGGTGCTGCCCGGCGGGCGCCTCGTCTCCGTGCATCAGGTCCATTCCGCCGACTGCGTCACCGTGGCCGCGCCCTGGGAGGATCGGCTGCGCCCGCATGCCGACGCGCTCGTCACCGACCGGCCGGGCCTGGCCCTCGGCGTCCTGACCGCCGATTGCGCGCCGGTGCTGTTCGCCGACACCGAAGCCGGCGTGGTCGGCGCCGCGCATGCGGGATGGAAGGGCGCGATCGGCGGCGTCACCGATTCGACCGTCGCCGCGATGGAGACGCTGGGCGCCCGCCGCGACCGGATCGTCGCGGCGGTCGGCCCGTGCATCGCCCGCGCCTCCTACGAAGTCGATGCCGGCTTCCTCGCCCGGTTCGCCGAGGCCGATCCGGCGAACGAGCGTTTCTTCACCGAAGGCCGCCGCGCGGATCACTGGCAGTTCGATCTCGAGGCCTATGTCGCGCACCGGCTGGCCGCGGCGGGCGTCCGCACCGTCGAGATGCTGGGGCAGGACACCTATGCCCAGGCCGGGCATTTCTATTCCTATCGCCGCGCGACGCACCGGCGGGAGCCGGACTATGGCCGGCAGATCTCGATCATCGGACTGGCCTGACGGTTCGGCGCCGCATCAGCTGGCCCGCATATGGGCGATCAGCGCATCCGCCACGCTGCCCAGCAGCAAGTGCCGGTTGGGCACTGCATCGGGGCCGGAGATCAGCAGATTGTCGATTGTCGGATTGGTGATGAACTCGCCCTCGACATAGGCGCCAACGCATCTGCGGGCCGCCGTGTTGCCCAGATTTGCGTCGGTCAGGATGGTCAACCCGCCGGGCCCCGAGACGGATTCGGGCTTGAGGCCGCGATCCTTGGCCTGGGGATGGAAGCGGCGCATGCCCTTCACCCAGGCGGCGTGGACGGCGCCGGCGAATGCCTTGTCCTCCGTCAGGTTCTGGTTCCCGTGCGCGGCATCGGCATGATAGGTTTCCGCACCCGATGTTTCCGGCCTCCCATCTCCATTGAAATGGAGGCAGAGCAGCGCCTTGGCCTTGTGCGTCTTGGCGAAGCCGGCGCGGGCCTTGAGGCCCAGATTGACGTCGGCCGTGCGCGTGAGCACGACGTTGATCTTGAGGTTCGCCGCACCGGCCTTCTGGATCAGCAGGTCCCGCAGGATCATGCAGAAATCAAGCGCCAGCTTCTTTTCCTTCACGCCGCTCACGCTGGTCGCGTTGTTGGGCGAGCTGCCCTCGACCTTCTGCGTCCCGCCATGGCCGGGGTCGAGGACGATGGTGCCGATATCGGTCGTCCCGCTGCTCGACGCCTTCACCTTGCCCGACGCGAATTTCGCAAGCAGCGCGGCCGCTTCGGCCTCGAGCGCGAGCACCTTGTCCGCATAGCCGGCGCTGGGCGTGTAGATCCCGCCGATGAAGCGCATATATTCCTCGGCGCTGTCGGCGCGCATCTCCCATCCCGAGTAAGGCGCGCGGGCAATGAAGGCCCAATAGCCGCTGATGAAATTCTCCGGCGTGGCGAACTTGCAATAGGCGTCCAGGCCGTCATGCGCGTTATACATGACGCGCGTGGCATAGGGCGCCATTTCCGGGCGATATTTCAGGCCGCCGAAATTGTAGTGCTGCCGCGCCAGCTCCGATGTCATCCGCCCGCTTTCGAGCATCCACTGCGCCAGCGTGATCGCCTTGAGCTGAGGATGGCGGATAGCCTCCCCGGCATAGAGCTCGGCGACGCGATTCATCAGCATGGTGTCCGGCATCTCTTGCCCCTCGTCCGAAATCGATCGGACGAACCTTCATAATCGTGAATGCATCGGCAAGCGGCACAATCTCCGTAACGGATGGGCTACACGGGTTGGAAGCGGGGCTGTCCTTCGCCATCTACTCCGTTACAGATGCAACTAAAGTGCGGCATAGCGCGCGCGCTCACGCCCCTGACCGGAGAGACTGCATGACCGACGAGACCGAAGCCGACCTGACCGGCGCAACCCCGCGCCGCCGCCCCAAGGCGGATGTCGACACGGTCGGCGGACGCAAGCTCAAGCCCGCCACCCTGATGATGGGCCATGGCTTCGACCCGATGCTCTCGGAAGGCTCGCTCAAGCCGCCGATCTTCCTCACCTCCACCTTCGTCTTCCCCAATGCCGCCGCCGGCAAGCGCCATTTCGAGGGCGTCACCGGCAAGCGCCCGGGCGGCGCCGAGGGCCTGGTCTATTCGCGCTTCAACGGCCCGAACCAGGAGATCCTCGAGGATCGCCTGGGCGTGTGGGAAGGCGCGGAGGACGCGCTGGCCTTTTCCAGCGGCATGTCGGCGATCGCCACCTTGTTCCTGTCGATGGTCAAGCCCGGCGACACGATCGTACATTCCGGACCGCTCTATGCCGCGACCGAGACGCTGATCGCCCGCATCCTCGGCCGCTTCGGCGTGCACTGGCTCGACTTCCCCGCCGGCGCCACGCGCGAGGAGATCGACGCGGTGCTGGGCAAGGCCGCCAGCGGCAACGTCGCGCTGATCTATCTCGAATCGCCGGCCAACCCCACCAACGCGCTGGTCGACGTCGAAGCCGTGGCCGCCAGCCGCGACGCGATCTTCAAGGGGCCGAACAAGCCGCCGATCGCGATCGACAACACCTTCCTCGGCCCGCTCTGGGCCCAGCCGCTCAAGCAGGGCGCCGATATCGTCGTCTATTCGCTGACCAAATATGCCGGCGGCCATTCGGACCTGGTGGCGGGCGGCGTGCTCGGCTCGAAGGAGCACATCAACACGATCCGGCTGATGCGCAACACGATCGGCACGATCTGCGATCCCAACACCGCCTGGATGCTGCTCCGCAGCCTCGAGACGCTGGAGCTGCGCATGTCGCGTGCCGGCGAGAATGCCGTGAAGGTCTGCGAGTTCCTGCGCACCCACCCCAAGGTGGAGCATGTCGGCTATCTCGGCTTCCTCGAGGAAGGCTCGCGCCAGGCCGATATCTATCGGCGCCACTGCACGGGCGCGGGCTCGACCTTCTCGCTCTATCTCAAGGGCGGCGAGAAGGAGGCGTTCGCCTTTCTCGACAGCCTCAAGATCGCCAAGCTCGCGGTGTCGCTGGGCGGCACCGAGACGCTGGCCAGCCACCCGGCCGGCATGACCCATCTTTCGGTGCCCGACGCGCGCAAGCAGGCGCTGGGCATCACCGACAATCTCGTCCGCATCTCGATCGGCGTCGAGGATGCCGACGATCTGATCGCCGATTTCGAGGAAGCGCTGAAGGCAGTCTGAGCGAGAATCAGGAACTTCCGGCCCGGGCAAAGGCCGGCGCCCAGTATCGGTGCAATTGACGCGGCGGGAAAACCTCTCGAACGACATTGCATCGGGCCTTTGCCGGGGAACCGCAAGGTCCGCGAGAGTTGATTGAGATCAAGGGCCGGCAGGTATATCTTGCCGGCCCGAGGGGGAACTCGGTCATGATCGGACTTTCACGCTTCCTGGCTCTGCTCGCGGCGCCGCTGCTCGCGCTGCCCGCCGCGGCGCAGCCCGGCAATGCCGCCGGCGACATGGCCGGCATGCATGCGGGGCACGGCTTTCCGCAGACGCTCGCCGACTGGGCGCATGGCGCGCAGCTCTTCCCGGATCTCGGCACCTTCCACCGCGATGCCGGGACGAAGGTGCCCGCCGCCCAGGCCTATTTCGACCAGGGCATGCGCCTGCTCTGGGCGTTCAACCATGACGAGGCGGCGCGCAGCTTCGCCAGGGCGGCGGAGGCCGATCCCCGGTGCGGCATCTGCCATTGGGGCGTCGCGCTCACGCTCGGGCCCAATTACAACATGCCGATGATGGCGGCCGCACGCGCCCGGGTGGCATGGGAATCGCTGAAGAAGGCCGAGGCGCTGGCGCCCGGCGCCACGCCCGCCAACCGCGCGCTGATCCAGGCGCTCACCCGGCGCTATACCGGCCCGCAGCCGGTCGACGCGAGCAACAGCGCGCCCCTGCTCGCCGCGTTCGGCGACGCAATGCGCGGCGCGGCGAGGGCCTTTCCCCAGGACGACGACATCCTCACCCTCTTCGCCGAAGCGCAGATGAACCGGAACCCGTGGAAGCTGTGGAACGGCGACGGCACTCCGGCCCGCGACACGCCCGAGATCGTCGCCACGCTGGAGACAGTGCTCGCCCGCAACCCGCATCATCCCGGTGCCAACCATTATTACATCCATGCCGTCGAGGCATCGACCGAGCCGGCCCGAGCCGTCGGCGCGGCCGAGCGGATCGGCACGATGATGCCCGGTGCCGGCCATGTCGTGCACATGCCCTCGCACATCCTCCAGCGCGTCGGCCGCTATGCGGAATCGGCCGAGGCGAACCGCCGCGCCGATGCGGCGGACAAGGCCTATTACGCCCGGACCGCGGCGATCGACTATTATCCGATGTATTCGGCGCACAATCTCCAGTTTCTCGCCGCTTCGACGGCGATGGAGGGGCGCAGCGCCGAGACGATCAAGGCGCTGCGCGACGTGCGGCTGGTGTTCACCGACGATCAGGCCGCCGCCATGCCCGGCATGGATTGGGGGATCGGCTATCTCTACCAGGCGCTGGTCCGCTTCGGCCGCTGGGACGAGATGCTGGCCGAGCCCCGGCCCGATGCGCGGCTGCTCGACCTGACCGTCAACTGGCTGTCGGCGCGCACCATCGCGCTCGCCGCCACGGGCAAGCTCCCGGAGGCCGAGGCCGAGCTGGCCGGGCTCAAGGCCAGGATCGCCGCCGCCCCCGCCGATGCGCTGGCCGGCATGAACCTGGCCGCGCCGCTCTTCCGCATCGCCGCGCTGCGCGCCGAGGCGCGAATCGCGCTCGCCCGGAAGGACGGCCCCCGCGCGCTCGCGCTGCTGCGCGAAGCGGTCACCGTCGAGGACGGGCTGTCGTACAACGAGCCGTCGGACGAATTCTTCCCCACCCGCCACCTGCTCGGCGCCGCCCTGCTCGACGGCGGCAAGGCGGCCGAGGCCGAGGCGGTGTTCCGCGAAGACCTGGATCCCCGGCGCAATCCGCGCAACGGCTGGGCCCTGCTCGGCCTCGCCCAGGCGCTGAAGGCGCAAGGCAAGGATGCAGGCGCGGCGGAGAAGGACTTCGCCGCCGCCTGGAACCGGGCGGACGTGAAGCTAGCCGCGCCGGCCTTTTAGCGCCGCGGCCAGAAGATCGGCCATGACGCGATGGTCGGCGAGCGAGGGGTGCCAGTTGCATCCGGTCATCGCGAGGGCGGGCACCCGCACCGCCGTCGCGCCGGTGGCCGCCGCCACCGCGGCGACCTCGGCGTGGAAATTGCCGGCGGTCATCAGCACCAGCCGGGCCTGGGGCTGGCGGCGCCGGAGCTCTTTCACAAAGTCGATATAGCGGGCGCGATAGGCGGCCCGCAGCGCCGCTTCGTCGGCCCAGGTCTCGCCGGCGTGGAGCGGCGTCGAGAAGTCGTTGGTGCCGAGGTTGACGACGATCGCCCAAGGCTTCCAGCCCGGATCGGGCGCGGCCGGCGCCGGTTCGCCCGGAAGCGCGCGGGGATAGAGAAAGGGCAGGCTCTCGCCCGGGAACTTGCCGGCATAGTTGCGGACGACGCCATAGCCCGAATAGGCGATCACCCGGTAATCGGCGCCCAGCCGCCGGGCGAGGAGCGGCCCGAAGGCCTGGCTGGTGTCGGTCATGTCATGGACCTGCTGCGCCGTGCAGGTGCGCGTGGCGGAGAGGTTGCCATAGCCCACGCTGTGCGAATCGCCGATGAACTCGATCCCGCCGGCCCGGACGGGCGCGGGGAGCGGCGCGCCGTGCGTGAAGAAGCCGAAAAAGCTGCTGCCGCCCGACTGGCTCTCGGTCAGCTTGTCGATGCGGATGGCATGGACGCCGGGCCTGAGCCCCGTGATCTTCACGGTCGCGGGCCCCGGCGTCACCAGGGTCTGGAACGGCTTGCCGTCCAGGCTCACCCGCAGGAAGTCGCCCCGCGTCTCGACCCGGGCGATGACGTCGGTGCCGCGAAAGCGCGCCTCGACATAGGTGCCCGGCCAGCCGAACCGCATCTCGCCGCCCTGCTCCACCGCGCGGCCGCCGACATGGACGGCCAGCCGCCTGCCTTCCTGCACGGGCGCGGCGGAGAGGATGAGCGGGGCGAGCAGGGCAAGGGCAACAGGCTTCATCGCGCCATCCTAGCTGGCCCCGCGCTTGCGGGAAATCGCGACTCCGATCCGGGTTGGAGGCGTGGCGCGGCTCTGCTCTAACAGGGAGCATGACCGCACCCCTCCGCACCGGCCTCGCCGCGCTCGTCGCCCTGTCGTTCGCCACCGCGCCGCTCGCGGCCCAGACGTCCGGCGACGCCACCTATGACGCCGCGGATCCCCTTATCGGCACCGGCGGCGAAGGCCACACCTTCCCGGGAGCGGTTGCGCCCTTCGGCATGATCCAGCTGAGCCCGGATACCGACACCACCTGCGTGATCCGCAAATGCTACAGCCATGCCGCCGGCTATCGCTACGAAGACCCGATGATCCAGGGCTTCTCGATGACGCATTTCTCGGGCGCCGGCCATTCGGACCTGGGCGACTTCCTGATCCAGCCCGTCGCCGGCGACGACGTCCCGCTCGAACCCGAGGGCTATCGCTCGCCCTTCGATCACCGGAGCGAGACGGCCGAACCCGGCTATTATGCCGTCATGCTCGATCGCCAGGGCATCCGCGCCCAGATGACGGCGGGCACTCGCATCGGCGTGCAACGCTACACCTTTCCCGCCGGCCAGGCTGCCCATCTCGTGCTCGACCTGCGCAGTTCGCTCTACAATTATCCGGGCAAGACGCTCTGGTCCTCGCTCCGCATCCGCCCCGACGGGACGATCACGGGCATGCGCGAGACGCGTGGCTGGGCCCCCGCACGCAAGCTCTTCTTCGCGATCCGCCCCTCGCGCCCGCTCACCGACCACGCCTTCTTCAACCGCGAGGAGAAGATCGAGTATAAGGGCTTCCAGGGCCCGAGCCGCGACCGGGACGATGCGCGACAGCTCGCCGGCCGCGCGCTGGTCGCCCGGCTGGATTTCGGCCGGCTCGATGCGCCGCTCGAAGTGAAGGTCGCGATTTCCGCGGTGGACGAGGACGGCGCGATCGCGAATCTCGAAAGCGAGCCCGGAAATTTCGCCCAGACCCGCCAAAGCACCGGCCTCGCCTGGACCAGGGCGCTGTCGGCGATCGATATCGAGGCACCGGCGCCGATGAAGAAGATCGTCGCCACCGCGCTCTATCACACGATGATCGCCCCCAGCGTCTTCTCCGACGCCGACGGCCGCTGGCGGGGCCCGGACGACCAGGTCCATGCGGCAAAGGGCTTCACCTTCCACTCGACCTTTTCGCTATGGGACACGTTCCGCGCCGAGCATCCGCTGCTGGTGCTGCTCCAGCCGGAGAAGCGGAACGCCGACATCGTCGACTCGCTGATCGCCAGCCAGCAGGCGAGCCCCTTCGGCATCCTGCCCGTCTGGCAGTTCCACGGCCGCGAGACCTGGACGATGATCGGCTATCATGCCGTGCCCGTGATCGCCGACGCCTATCTCAAGGGCATTCGCGGCTTCGACGCGCAAGCCGCGCTCGACGCGATGGTGAAGAGCGCCACCTACGGTCCCTATGGTGGCCTGGACCATTATATGCAGCTTGGCTACGTCCCGATCGACAAGGAGCCGGAAGCAGCCTCCAAGACAGTCGAATATGCCTATGACGACTGGACCATCGCGCGCATGGCCCAGGCAATGGGCAGGGCCGATATCGCCGCCGCCTTCGCGAAGCGTGCAGGCAACTGGCGCAACAGCTTCGATGCGAAGACCGGCTTCCTGCGCGCGCGCAAGGCGGACGGGACCTTCCGCACCCCCTTCGATCCCACCGCGATCAACTATGGCTCGGACTATACCGAGGGCAATGCCTGGCAATATTCCTGGTTCGTGCCCCAGGACCAGGCCGGCATGTTCGCGCTGCTGGGCGGCGACGCGGCGGCGGTGAAGAAGCTCGACGCCATGTTCGACTTCGACAATTCGAAGCTCGACTACAGCCATGCCGAGGACATTGCCGGCCTGATCGGCCAGTATATCCATGGCAACGAGCCGAGCCACCATGTCGCCTATCTCTACGCCTATGCCGGCCAGCCCTGGCGGACGCAGGAACGGCTGACGCAGATCGTCGAGAGCCAGTACAAGCCGGGGCCGGACGGGCTCTCGGGCAATGACGATCTCGGCCAGATGTCGGCCTGGCTCGTGTTCACCGCGCTCGGCTTCTACCCCGTCGCGCCGGGCTCGAACGAATATGTGATCGGCCGGCCGTTCCTGAACCGCGCGGCGCTCAACCTGCCGAACGGCAAGCGTTTCACCATCGTCGCGGACGGGCTGTCGGACACGAACAAATATGTCGGCAAGGTCCTGCTCAACGGCAGGCCGCTGGCCCGCGGCTATCTGAAACATGAGGAGATCGTCGCCGGCGGCGAACTGCGCTTCGGCATGCAGGCAGTGCCGAACAGGAGCTGGGCGACGGGCAAGGCGGCGCGGCCCTATTCCATGAGCACCGTGCGCTAGGGCATCCCGATCGTCTCGCGCAGGAACGCTCCGATCCGCCGCGCCCATTCGGCGTCATGCAGATTGCTCACCTCGCCATGCGACAGCCCCGGCACCAGCCACAGCGCCTTGCGATTCGGCGCGGCCGCGTAGAGCGCGCGAGTCTCCGCCGGCGGCGTGTAGCGGTCTTCCGCGCCTCCGATAACGAAGACCGGCCCGGCATAGTCCCGGATCGCCGTGATCGGCGCGATCCGCCCGGGCCAGACGCCGTGGCGCGGCAGTGACTGGAAGCTGAGCAGCGGCTCGGCGAGCGCCCCGCCCGCCGGCGTCAGCACCGCCGCCATCCGGTTGTAGATCGCATGGCGAATGTCCGGAAACACCGCGACCAGCACCAGCGCATCGGCCAGGACCGCGCCGTCGCGGCCGATCAGCGCGGCGGCCCCGCCCAGCGAGACGCCGATCACCGCCACCTTCCCGCTATGCTGCCGCGCCTTGAGCCAGTCGAACGCCGCGCGTGCGTCCAGCCCTTCGTCGAGCCCATAGCTGTGATCGGTGATCGTCGAGGCACCGTGCCCGCGCAAGTCGATCGCCAGCGCCGCATAGCCTTGCGCCGCCAGCGCCTCGGCCATCGGCGCGGTCTGGTTGCGCGAGGCGCCGACGCCGTGGAGAAGCAGCACGGCCGGCGCATCGGGGCGCCTGCCAGGCCAGTAGGTACCGGCGAGCGCAACGCCGTCCCGCGCCCTCAGGCGCACCGGCTCGGCGGGCGGCGGAACCGGCGCGACCGCGGAGGCATGTCCCGCGGCGATCTTCGATGCGAGGAACCAGCTTGCCGCGAGCACCAGGATCGACAGCAGCGCCGCCGTCCCGATCAACAGTCGCGCGCGGCGCCTCCGCATCGCCGCTAGCCGTCGCCGACCCGCTCGATATCGGCGCCCACGGCCTGCAGCTTCTCCTCGAGCCGCTCATAGCCGCGGTCGAGGTGATAGACACGGTTGACCTGCGTCTCGCCCTCGGCGGCAAGCCCCGCGAGGATCAGGCTCATCGAGGCGCGCAGATCGGTGGCCATCACCTGCGCACCGACCAGCCTGGCCGGTCCGTGCACCACGGCGGTGCGCCCGCGCACATCGATATGCGCGCCCATGCGGGTCAGCTCGGGCACGTGCATGTAGCGGTTCTCGAAGATCGTCTCGGTGAACACGCTGGCGCCCTCCGCCACCAGCTGCATCGCCATGAACTGCGCCTGCATGTCGGTCGCGAAACCCGGAAAGGGCGCCGTCGACAGGGTCAGCGGCTTGAGCGGGCCATTGGCGGCCACCCGGATGCCGGCCTTGGTCTCCTCCACGGTCACGCCCGCCTGGACGAGCGCGTCCAGCGTGGCGCGCATGTCCTCCGCCGCCGCGCCGACCAGTTCGATATCGCCACCGGTGATCGCCGCCGCGCAGGCATAGCTGCCCGCCTCGATCCGATCGGGCATCACGGCATAGGTCGCGCCGTGCAGGCGATCCCGGCCTTCGATCTCCAGCCGCTCGGTGCCGATGCCGCCGATCTTCGCGCCCATCGCGACCAGCAGGTTGCACAGGTCGACGATCTCGGGCTCGCGGGCGGCATTGTCGAGTATGGTGGTGCCCTTGGCGGTGACCGCCGCCATCAGCGCGTTCTCGGTCGCGCCGACCGAGACCACCGGGAAGCTGTAGCGGCCGCCGGGCAGCCGGCCGCCCGGCGCGGTGGCCTTCACATAGCCCGCGGCCAGCTCGATCTCGGCGCCCATCGCCTCGAGCGCCTTCAGGTGCAGGTCGATCGGCCGATTGCCGATCGCGCAGCCGCCGGGCAGCGACACCGTCGCTTCGCCCGCGCGGCCGAGCAGCGGGCCGAGCACCAGGATCGAGGCACGCATCTTGCGGACGATGTCATAGGGCGCGACCGCCGAGGTCAGCTTGCCCGCGCGCACCGTCATCACCCGGCCGAAATCGCTGGGCCGCGTGCCCTCGATCGCCGTGGAGGCGCCGAGCTCGTTGAGCAGGTGGCCGAAGCTGTCGACATCCGCCAGGCGCGGCAGGTTCCGCAGGGTCAGCGGCTCGTCGGTCAGCAGCGCGCAGGGCATCAGCGTGAGCGCCGCGTTCTTGGCGCCGGAGACGGGAATCCTGCCGGAAAGGCGATTGCCGCCGCGAATGAGAATACGGTCCATGCCGGGCTTCTAATCTTTGTCCCGCCACGCGCAAGGGCAGGCGTTTTTCGCACCCTTGATCGATTTTAATGCATTGATTCAGTTGCACTGCTTTGCATTGCGCGTGGGGAGAAGCCATCGCGTGTCCGGCAGTTGTTTCGCGGAGAGGCTGAGCGAGCTGATCGACTTATCAGAGGTCGAGTGGAAAGCGCTCGAAAGATTGGAAGAACGCCAGCGCCACCTGCGCCGCGGGGCGGTGCTCCAGCGCGAGAACGAGGGCGGCAACGAACTCTACATCCTGCGCAAGGGCCTGATGATGAGCTATGTGCTGCTCGACGACGGCAGCCGCCAGATCCTGCGCTTCCTCTTCCCCGGCGACATGCTGGGAGTGTCCAGCGCGGTCTATCGCGAAGCGCCCGAGACGCTGGCCGCGCTGTCCGACTGCGTGGTCTGCCCGTTCGATCGCGGCGCGCTGTCGGAGCTGATGCTGGATCACCCGCGCCTCGCCGCGATGGTGCTGGTCCATTCGCAGATCGAGCGCGTCGCCCTGACCGACCGGCTGGCCGCGCTCGGCCGCACCAGCGCCAAGGCCCGGGTCGCGGCGCTGCTGCTCGAGCTGCGCAATCGCCTGCGGGCCGCCGACAAGAGTCTCGCCAACGTCTTTCCGCTGGGGCTGACGCAGGAGGAAGTGGGCGACGCGACCGGCCTCACCGCGGTGCACGTCAACCGCATGCTGCGCCAGCTCGAGGAGGAAGGGATGATCGCCCGGGAAAGCGGCCGCGTCACGCTGCTCGACGAGCGCGCGCTCGTCCGCGCGGCCAATTACGTCAATCGCTACGAAGGGCTCGATCTCGGCTGGCTGCCCAAGGCGCGCTGAGCTTCGCGGAAGAGGAAAGGGGCCGGACGTCTGCGATGACAAGTCGCGCCGTCCGGCCCTTGTTCCCGCCCGAACCCCCGGTTCCCAGGAACGGAATGGCTCCTACCGATTCGGCCGGAACCCGTATCGCCCGGAAAACGCCTATGCGTGGAATACCTTAGGCCGGTGCGAAACGATCCGGCCGGATTGCGTGCACCTGGCGGCCGTGCCAGCATCGGCCGCATGCGGCGGCGATTGACCAGGGAGGAGCGCGAGATCCGGCAAGGGAGCGGGATTCCGTTCACCCGCTGGTGGCCGATCCCCGCGATCTTCCTTGCGCTGGGCTGGGCAGCCTTCGATTCGATGCTTTTCGTACGGTGCCTCGGCGATCCGCTGCAATATGGTGGCCGCGGCGGCGCGGTGATCCGCATGCTCGTGGCGATACCCTGCAGCCCGTTGCTGTTGCGCGGTCCCTCCTCCGGGTGGCTGTTGTTCGCCGCGATCTGGGTGTCGGTGCTGTTCGCGGTGCGCAATTATCGCTGGGCCAAGCGGCAACGGGCTTATTGGAACGGAGTTCGTGCACGCGAGCAGGAACGTCGCGCCGCGAAGGCGGAGGCTCGGAGAAATTCACTCGATGGCGAGAACGGCCCTCCGGCAGACCCCGCTGACTAGGCCTTTTCCAGCGTGCATTGCAGCGGGTGCTGGTTCTGGCGGGCGAAGTCGATCACCTGCGCCACCTTGGTCTCGGCGACTTCGTAGCTGAACACGCCGCACACGCCCACGCCGCGCTGATGGACGTGGAGCATCACCCGCGTCGCCTCTTCCATGTTCATCCGGAAGAAGCGCTGCAGGACGAGCACGACGAACTCCATCGGCGTATAATCGTCGTTGAGCATCAGGACGCGATAGGGCGTGGGCTTCTTGGTGCGCGTGCGGGTGCGCGTGGCGATGCCGACCGAGGGATCATTGCCCCGATCGTCGTCATTGCCGTCCTCGGCCATGCGCCATGGCATGCTGGTGTCGAATTTAACGGGATCTGTCACGCCGCCGAAAATATGGGTTCGCGCCCTCGAGGGCAAGGCCGGCGGCCATGCGTGCGCCCCGATAAGACGCCGGCAGAAGAGAGGGGCAAAAGAGAGGGAGCAAAAGAGAGGCGGCAAAGGAAAGGGCGACCGCCCCCGGGGGACGGCCGCCCTGATCTCTTCTTCCGGCGAGCCGGAAGCCCTCGCTTACGCGGCGGTCTTCACCTTCTCGGCGGCGACGGCGACGCGGTTCGACAGCGGCTGCGCGGCATCGCTGGCGAGCTTGATCAGCGCCTCGGTGTTCTTCGACGCCTCGGCGACATACGAGTCGAACGCGCCGCGGAAATAGTCGCTCTGCAGCTTGAAGAAGTCGGTCGGCGACTTGACGGCGGCGAGGTTCTTCAGCGCGGCGGTCGCGCTCTCGAACGACTTGCGGCCATATTCGGCGGCGTCCTGGCCCAGGCCCTCGAAGCCCTTGGCGGCGATGCGGCCCGATTCGACCAGCGCCTCGACATTGCCCTTGGCGAAGTCATTGGCTTCCTCGACCAGCTTGGTCGACTTCTCGACGGCGGCCTTGGTGCGGTCGTTCCACTCGGCGAACAGAGCCTGGGCCTTGTCGGTGGCGTTCTCGATGGTGGTCATCTTCCAGCTTCCCTTCACTTCCGGCGCGGCGACCGTCTCCTCGACGGCTTCGACGACGGTGATTGCGGTTTCCGTGGCAACCTCGGCGATCTGCTCGACGGGGGTCTCGGCCACGGCTTCGACGGTTTCGGTTTCGGTCACTTCCTGCGGTGCTGCCTCAAGGGCCGGGACCGGCTCGGCGACGACGGGAGCCTCGACGATCGTCTCGGCAGCCTTCACCGGCTCGGGCTTCTCAGCCTTGGGCGCAGCAACTTTCGGCGCGGGCTTGGCGCGCGCCGCAGGCTTCGGAGCGACGGGCTTGGGCGCGCCGGTCTTCGGTCCCTTGGTGGCCATGATGTGCCTTCCCCATAAAGCTATTGCTGCGATGCAGCATGTAGCTCTTCTTGCACTGCAATGCAAGTGACTTTTGTGCAGTGCACAAAAATAGGTAAAAGTCTGGGATAGCGCGGGAAATCAGCGCATCCGGACATAGCTTCCCGGCGCATCCTCCAGGGGCTTGAGCTTGCCCTTGCCCGGAATCCGCGCGCCCTTGGCCGGAACCCTGGCGGCATCGAGCGCGTCGAGCCAGCCGATCCAGTCGGGCCACCAACTCCCCTTGGTCTCTTTTGCTCCCGCGAAAAACTCGGCGAGCGTCGCGGCCTTCTCCGAATTGGTCCAATATTGATATTTCTGCGCGGAAGGCGGGTTCACCACGCCGGCGATGTGCCCCGATCCGGCGAGCACGAACTTGAGCGGCCCCCTGAAATAATGGGTGATCTTCCAGACGCTCTGCGCCGGGGCGATGTGATCCTCGCGCCCGGCCTGGACATAGGTGGGCGTCGCCACGCTCGAGAGGTCGAGCGGCGTGCCGCCGATCGCGAGCGCGCCGGGCTGGACCAGCTTGTTGTCGCGATAGAGGTCGGTCAGATAGCTCATGTGCCAGCGCGCCGGCAGGTTGGTGACGTCCGAGTTCCAGTGGAGCAGGTCGAACGGGGCATATTCCTTGCCCATCAGATAGTTGTTGGTGACGTAGTTCCAGATCAGGTCCCGCCCGCGCAGCAGGTTGAACGTCGCCGCCATGTAGCGCCCGTCGAGGAAGCCCTCGGCCCCCAGGCTGCGGATCATCGCCAGCTGGTCGTCGTCGACGAACATGCCCAGCTCGCCGGCCTCGGAGAAATCGACCTGGGCGGTGAAGAAGGTCGCGCTCCTGACCTTTTCGGCCTCGCCCCTGGCGTGCAGCACCGCCAGCGTCGCGGCCAGCGTGGTGCCGGCGACGCAATAGCCGATCGCGTGCACCGCCTCCACGCCGAGCAGGTCGCGCACCGTGTCGATCGCGTCGATCTGCCCGCCCTCGACGAAATCGTCCCACACCACGTCCTTCATCGTGGTGTCGGCGGACTTCCACGAGACCACGAACACGGTCAGCCCCTGCTCCACCGCCCAGCGGATGAAGCTCTTCTCGGGATTGAGATCGAGGATGTAATAGCGGTTGATCCAGGGCGGGAAGATCAGCAGCGGCGTCGCATAGACCTGTTTCGCGCCTTCCGCCGGGGCATATTGGATCAGCTCGTAGAGCGGCGTGCGCTTCACCACCTTGCCCGGCGTCATCGCCAGGTTGCGGCCCAGCTCATAGGCGCCCTCGGCCGTCTGGGTCATCTGGCCCTTGGCCAGGTCGCCCAGCATGTTGGACAGGCCCTTGAGCAGGCTCTCGCCCTTGGTCTCGACGATCTTCTCGAGCACTTCGGGATTGGTCGCCGGGAAGTTGGTGGGGCTCACCGCGTCGAGGAAACCCCGGGTCGCGAAGCGCACCTGGTCCTTCTGCCTGGGGTCCATCCCCTCCAGCGCGTCGACGCCGCGCAGCATATGGTCGGCGATGACCAGATAGCTCTGGCGCAGAAAATCGAACACCGGCTCCTCGCGCCATTGCGGCGCCTTGAAGCGCTTGTCGCGCGCCTGCTCGGGCGTCTCCTCGAAGGGCGCCGCATTCCGCGGATCGAGGAAGCGCTGCCACAGCTTCATCGTGTCCGACCAGAAATCGGTGGTCGCCTTCACCGCCGCGGCGGGATCGAGCAGCGCGCCGAAGGGCGGCGCGCCGGGCAGATGCTCCATCATGTCGAGGCCGTGCTCGAGCATCATCTGCTGCGCGCGGCCGAGCACCCAGGTCCAGTGCTGCAGGTCCTCGAGATCGGGAATCGGCGGTGTGGTCGTTTCGGCCATGCTCATCCTCTTCAAGCGCCGCTTTAGCGCACCACAGGCAACTCGTCATTCCCGCAGGCGCGAACATGGCGTAGGACGGGCGCACGGCACAAGTTCGTGCCGCGCTCCAACCCCTGAGAGACGAGGAAATGTCCGAAGAATTCTACCGCATGAAGCGCCTGCCCCCCTATGTCATCGCCGAAGTCAATGCGATGCGGGCAGCGGCGCGTGCGGCGGGGGAGGACATCATCGATCTCGGCATGGGCAATCCGGACCTGCCGCCGCCGCCGCACGTGATCGAGAAGCTGGTCGAAGTCGCGCAGAAGCCCGACGCGCACGGCTATTCCCAGTCCAAGGGCATTCCCGGCCTGCGCCGCGCCCAGGCCAATTACTATGCCCGCCGATTCGGCGTCGAGATCGATCCCGAGACCGAGGTCGTGGTGACCATGGGCTCGAAGGAAGGCCTGGCCAGCCTCGCCACCGCGATCACCGCGCCGGGCGACGTCGTGCTGGCGCCCAACCCCAGCTATCCGATCCACACCTTCGGCTTCATCATCGCGGGCGCGACGATCCGCGCGGTGCCGACCACGCCGGACGAGCATTATTTCGAGAGCCTCGAGCGCGCGATGGCGTTCACCGTGCCGCGCCCCTCGATCCTGGTGGTCAATTATCCGTCGAACCCGACGGCGGAGACGGTGGACCTCGCCTTTTACGAGCGGCTCGTCGCCTGGGCGCGCGAGAACAAGGTGTGGATCCTCTCCGACCTCGCCTATTCGGAGCTCTATTTCGACGGCAAGCCGACCGTGTCGATCCTGCAGGTCAAGGGCGCCAAGGACGTGGCAATCGAGTTCACCTCGCTCTCCAAGACCTATTCCATGGCCGGCTGGCGCATGGGCTTCGCGGTGGGCAACAAGCAGCTGATCGCGGCGATGACGCGGGTGAAGTCGTATCTCGATTACGGCGCCTTCACGCCGATCCAGGCCGCTGCCTGCGCCGCGCTCAACGGCCCGCAGGACATCGTCGAGGCCAATCGCCAGCTCTACCACAAGCGCCGCGACGTGCTGGTCGAGAGCTTCGGCCGCGCCGGCTGGGAAATCCCCTCGCCGCCGGCGTCGATGTTCGCCTGGGCGCCGCTGCCCCCGGCGCTGGCGCATCTCGGCAGCCTCGAATTCTCCAAGCAGCTGCTCACCCATGCCAAGGTCGCGGTGGCGCCGGGCGTCGGCTATGGCGAGAATGGCGAGGGCTATGTGCGCATCGCGATGGTCGAGAACGAGCAGCGCCTGCGCCAGGCGGCGCGCAACGTGAAGCAATATCTCAAGTCGATGGGCGTCAACACCGCGGCAAAGGCAGGCTGAGCCCGGGCCGGTGCTGCACGTCGATCCGCTCTATTCGCTTGCCGGCGTGCTCGTCGGCCTGCTCGTCGGGCTGACCGGCGTCGGCGGCGGATCGCTGATGACGCCCCTGCTGGTGCTCGTCTTCGGCTTTCATCCGGCCACCGCCGTCGGCACCGACCTGCTCTATGCCTCGGGCACCAAGGCAGTGGGCACCGCCGTCCATGGCTGGCGCGGATCGGTCGACTGGCGCGTGGTGCGGCGGCTGGCGACGGGCAGCGTGCCGGCGACCACCGCCACGCTGCTGTTCCTCAGCGCGGCCCATCGCGGCACGCAGGATACCGGGCATCTGATCTCGGCCATCCTCGGCGTCACGCTGATCCTCACCGCCATCGCGCTGTTCTTCCGCACCCGCATCGTGCACGCGGCGGGGCAACGCTTCGCCCGGCTCGACGCGCGCGCCATCGCGGCGCTCACCATCGTGCTGGGCGCGGTGCTGGGCGTGCTCGTCTCGCTCACCTCGGTGGGCGCGGGCGCGCTGGGGATGACGGCGCTGCTCGTCCTCTATCCCGGCGCGCCGGTGGCGCGGCTGGTCGGCTCGGACATCGCGCATGCGGTGCCGCTCACCTTCATCGCCGGCATCGGCCATTGGACGATGGGATCGGTGGACCCGGGCCTGCTCGTCGCGCTGCTGCTCGGCTCGATCCCCGGCATCGTGATCGGCAGCCTGATCGCGACGCGCGTTTCCGAGCGGGTGCTGGTGCCGATCCTGGCGACGGTGCTGGCGATCGTCGGCATCAGGCTGCTGAGCTAGGATCACGCCTCGACCAGCAAATTCCGTCGTCCCGCGCGGAGGGGGTCCAGGGCAGCGCGGGACAGTGATGCCACCAGGCGAGCGCTCCCCGGAGCGCGCGGGACTTGACCGCGCGCAATCCGCCCCTGGCCCTGGATCCCCGCCTTTACGGGGATGACGAAGGGAGTCGCGGGGATGACAGTGGTGGATATGAGCCCCCAGCCCGGGCGACCTGGCCTGCGCGGCGACGGCGAAGGGACGGTTGACGCGCGCCGTTCCTCGCGCCACCCCCCCGCGATGCGTCCCGGCTTCCCATTCTCCACCCGCTTCCGCGTCCGCTATTCCGAGATCGACGGGCAGAAGATCGTCTTCAACTCGCGCTATCTCGAATATGCCGACGTCACGCTCGGCGAATTCTGGCGCTGGGCCGATCTGGGCGATATCGGCCCGGACTGGCTCGACGCCGAGTTCAACGTCGTCCGCGCCGCCATCGACTATAAGAAGCCGTTCGTGTTCGACGACATGGTCGAGGGCTTTGCCCGGGTCGAGCGAGTCGGCACGTCGAGCATGACGATGCGCGTCGAGCTCCGCCATGCCGATACCGGCGAGCTCCACACCGAGATCGAGATGGTCAGCGTCCATGTCGACCTGGCGACGCGCAAGTCGAAGCCGATCCCGGAGAATGTGCGCGTGCGGCTGGAAGGGCTGGGGGGCTAGCGCGTCCGCCGCAACAGCAGCCAGACGACCTCGCGTCCCTGCGCGAACCGGTCGATCACCGCATCGAGCTCGGGCTGGATCGCGGCCAGGGAAGGCGCCCGGCAATCGCCGCGCTGGCTGGGCAGTATCTCGCTCCCCCATTTCGCCACCGATGCGGGCGATGCCCCGGGTTCCGGCTCGGCCTCCGGCGTCACGGTCTCCGCAATATTGGCGGCCTCCGTATCGTGGATGGACTTCAGCGCGGGGAAATAGTCGCAGCTCAGCAGCGCCATATCGATCCCGCCAGGCGCCTCGCGTGTCAGGGCATAACCATAGCGCAGGCCATCACTCTCCGGATCGTCGGACTGCACGAGATAGATTCCCTTGCGGAACAGCTTGAAGCGGACGTTCAGTCGCCGGCCCTGCGCCGCAAGCCAATAGCCGTCATTTTCGCGCGCGAGCCGGACGAGCGGTAGCCGCTGCTCGCCGTCATAGGGGCAATAGACCGGCCGGACCTTGCGGTTCCGGCGCTGGCCCTTCTCGTTAGGTAGCCGGAAGACATAGCCTGGCGTCACGCAATCCTGGCGGATGGCGGTTGGCACCCTGGCGGGATCAGCGATCACCAGGCGCTGATAGTCGCCATCGGCCAGCCCGGGCACGATATCGCCATGCGGGACGAAAGGCTGATCCGAGCCCAGGGTGCAGCCGGCCAGCGATCCGGCAAACAGCAAAGCCACGATCAGCCCACGCAACGCCATCAGCCACGCCCCGCCCCGCCCCGCCCCGCCCATATTGCGACACAATAATGCCGCAATTGGACCGGGCCAGCAAGGGCAGGACTACTCCGCCGCCTTCACCTCGACCGCGTCCTCCTCCGCCACCACATCCTCCGGCAGCGCCCAGAGCAGGTCGCCCTTGCCCAGCGCGCGTCCGTCATGGCTCAGCACCTGCACGGCGCGGATCGGGCGGCTGTCGCGCGCGTCGACCAGCACCGGATAGGCCGGCACCCCCGTCTCCCAGCGCTCGCCCCATTGGCGCAGCGACACCATCACCGGCAGCAGCGCATAGCCCTTGTCGGTCAGGCGGTATTCGATCTTGCGGCGATCGTCGGCGCAGGGCTGGCGCTGCAGGATGCCCTTGTCCACCAGCCGCGCCAGCCGGTTCGCCAGGATGTTGCGCGCAATGCCCAGCTCGGACTGGAATTCCTCGAAATGGTGCAGCCCGTTGAACGAGCCGCGCAGGATCAGGAACGACCAGCGTTCGCCCATCGCTTCCAGCGCCGCCGGCAGGCTGCAGTCATTCGCCAGCTGACGCAGCGACTCTCGAATGGCACCACCCATAACTTGTCACCCTACCGTAAAAGCCGACGCTACGGAATGCCGTAACTTCTTGCGCCGCAGCAAAAGTTTCTCGTTGCAACTTACTTCTATGTCAATTAAAAACCGGATCGCAGCCCAGGCTGCAGGTTCTGACCCCAGGAGGATTTCCCATGACCCGCTTCTTCGCCGCAGCGGCCGCGGCCACGCTGGCCCTCGTCCCCGCCGCCGGCATCGCGCAGGGTGCCCCGAACGGCTATTATTCCGCCACGCCGGTGAGCGCGCCGGCCAAGACCAGCCTCGTCACGCGCTCGACGCTGTGGAAGTGCGATGCCGGCACTTGCGTCGCCGCCAAGGCGAACGCGCGCGACGGCATCGTCTGCGAGCTCGTCGCCCGCGAAGTCGGCAAGCTCTCGGCCTTTCGCGCCAACGGCGCCGATTTCGACGCGGCCGCGCTCGAAAAGTGCAACGCCAAGGCGAACTGAGTTGATCGGGGCCGGCCGCTTCGCCCTCGAAGTGGCCGGCTCCGCACGAAAAGCGCCGCAACGCGCTCAAAATTATTGCAAAGCAACAGCACCGGGGCCCATCTAGATCCCGTGCTGCGCCAATATGAACTTGTCGACCGGGTCCTGAGCTACGACCCCGATGCCGATGAAGCGATGCTCAACCGGGCATATGTCTTCTCGGTCAACGCGCACGGCACCCAGAAGCGCGCCAGCGGCGACCCCTATTTCAGCCACCCGATCGAAGTGGCCGGCATCCTCACCGACCTGCATCTCGACGACGAGACGATCGTCACCGCCATCCTGCACGACACGGTGGAAGACACGGTGGCCACGCCCGAGGACATCCAGCGCCTGTTCGGCGACAATGTCGCGCGCATGGTCGACGGCGTCACCAAGCTCTCCAAGATCGAGGCGCAGACCGAGAGCGAGCGGGCCGCCGAGAATCTCCGCAAGTTCCTGCTCGCCATGTCGGACGATGTCCGCGTGCTGCTCGTCAAGCTGGCCGACCGGCTGCACAACATGCGCACGCTTCACCACATCAAGAACCCGGACAAGCGCAAGCGCATCGCCCGCGAGACGATGGACATCTACGCCCCGCTCGCCGAGCGGATCGGCATGTACGAGTTCATGAAGGAGATGCAGACGCTCGCCTTCCGCGAGCTTGAGCCCGAAGCCTATGAATCGATCGAGAAGCGGCTCGACAGCCTGAAGATCGAGGGCGAGGACCGCATCGCCAAGATCGCCTCGGGCCTGAAGCTCCTCCTTTCGCGCGGCGGCATCGACGCCGAGATCACCGGGCGCGAAAAACATCCCTATTCGATCTGGAAGAAGATGTCGGAGCGCCACGTCTCGCTCGAGCAGCTGAGCGACATCATGGCCTTTCGCGCGATCGTCGACACCGAGGAGGAATGCTACCGGGCGCTCGGCGTGATCCACCGGCGCTGGCCGATGGTGCCGGGCCGGTTCAAGGACTATATCTCCACGCCCAAGCGCAACGGCTATCGCTCGCTCCACACCAGCATCATCCATGCCGGCGACACCCGCATCGAGATCCAGATCCGCACGCGCGACATGCACGCCCAGGCCGAATATGGCCTCGCCGCCCATTGGGCCTACAAGGCCAGCAATGTCCGGCCCGATACCCAGGTCAGCTGGATCAAGGATCTCATCGAGATCCTGGAGCATGCCGAGAGCCCCGAGGAGCTGCTCGAGCATACCCGCATGGCGATGTACCAGGACCGCATCTTCGCCTTCACTCCCAAGGGCGAGCTGATCCAGCTGCCCAAGGGCGCGACGCCGATCGACTTCGCCTATGCGGTCCATTCGAACCTGGGCGACCAGGCGGTGGGCGCGAAGATCAACGGCCGCGTCGTGCCGCTACGCACCGAGATCGAGCAGGGCGACCAGGTCCAGATCCTGCGCTCCAAGGCGCAGGAGCCCCAGGCCAACTGGCTCAACTTCGCGATCACCGGCAAGGCGCGCGCGGCGATCCGCCGCCATATCCGCTACAAGGAGCGCGAGGAGACGATCGCGCTCGGCCACAAGCTCTATGACGAGATCGTGCTGCGGCTGCCGACGCCGCCGGGCGAGGGCGCGATCCCCGATGCGCTCAAGCGCCTCAAGCTGCAGGACGAAGCCTCGCTGATGGAAGCGATCGCCCGCCGCCAGTTCACCGATTTCCAGGTGATGGAGGCGCTGATGCCCGGCTCGACCGAGGGCGAGGACGAGCACGACCTGCCGCCGCAGCAGCATGCGATCGAGATCAAGGGCCTCACCCCGGGCGTCGCCTTCCATTTCTCGGTCGATTGCCGCCCGGTGCCGGGCGACCGCATCGTCGGCATCCGCCGGCCCGGCGAGCCGATCGAGGTGCACCGGATCGATTGCCCCAGCCTGGCCGACACCACCGAGGAGGATTGGGTAGACCTCACCTGGGGCGACAAGGCGGAGGGCGGCATCGCCCAGATCGAGATCACGCTGAAGAACGAGCCGGGCGCGCTGGGCGCCGTCGCCACGCTGATCGGCCAGCACAAGGCCAACATCCTGGGCCTGCGCATGGACAATCGCGACACCACTTTCCACACCAACACGATGGACCTGGAGGTGCGCAACGCCGCGCACCTGATGCGCCTGCTCGCGGCGCTGCGCGCGGCCGACGCAGTCAGCTCGGCGGAGCGGGCCTGAGGCGCCGGAGCGCGCCCAAGGCCGCTCCCGGCTGGTCGCCGACGACATTGCCGCGCTCACCGAGATGCTCCCTCCGGTGCCGCCCTCTCACTTCGTTGGATACAAGTAGGAAATCGCTTGCGAACATAAGGCGAACACAAGAATCGGGCTGTCGCCATGCGCCTGTTGCGCCGGATTGAAGATCATTTGCGTATCCATCGCGTTTCGCCGGCGCGCTTCGGTCGCGAGGTGCTGGGCGATCCCCGGTTCGTCTTCGACCTGCACAATGGGCGGCGACCTCGCGAAGCCACGATTGCCCGCGTCGATGCCTATCTCGATGCCGCCGCCGAGCAAGGCCCGGGCACGCCCTGAGAAAGCGAGGCCGCAAGGACTTGCCGGCATCCGGCCCTTGCCGGGGATGCCGATAAGGGAGTGGCCGCCGGGCCACCCCCCATTATCGCCTCGAGACAGGCTCAGCTGAACTCGTAGACCGTCACCATGCCGGCGGCGCCCGCTCCGCCCTGTCGGGCCGCCGCCCCGCCGATCGAGCTCGCCCCGCCACCGCCGGCCCCCGGCGTCTGCGCGGCGAAGCCGGCCGCGTTGCCACCGCCATTGCCACCGCCGCCGTAGAAGGAGTCGCCGCCATTGCCGCCGACCACGGTATATTGCGACAGGAGATAACCGTGCCCGCCGGGGCCCCCGGCTGCCGTCACGAGATTGGCTCCGGTCGGTGCGGCCGAGGCACTGCCGCCACCCGCGATCACCGGTGCGGCATAGGCGCCGCCCGCCGCGCCGCCATTGCCGGCCGCGGCGGTGAGCAACGTGCCGAAGCTCGATGCGCTGCCGGCATTGCCCCAATTCGCGCCGGCCGCCGCCGCGGCACCACCCGCGCCCACGGTTACCGCGACTCCGGCAAAGCCGCTGGTCAACCGCGCGCGCGCAAAGGCGCCCGCACTGCCGCCGCCTGCGCACGCCCCCTGGGCAGCGGGAGGCGCGGCGCAGGATCCGCCGCTGCCGCCGCCGCCCACCAGCTCGACGATGACGCCGGTCGTGCCCGGGGTGGGCGTGTAGGTGCCGCTGCTCGTGAAGCGCTGCACCGTGATCACCGTCCCACGCGCCTGGGCGAGCCCCGAGAAATCGCGTTCGTCGGTGATCATCGCATTGGTGATGACCGCGGCAGCCGGCTCGAGCCTGACCTGGGCCACCGGGATCGCGCCGACGGGCAAGGACGGCGCTACCGGATTCGCCGCTTCGGCCCCGGTCACGACCGAGGCCGAGCCGCCGGCATTGATGACCACCCGGTCGATGCGCGGCTGCGCGACCGGCGCGGTGAAGCCGTCAACCAGCTGGGACGGGGTTTCGATCAGGCTGCCCGCCGCCATGAGATGGCCCCGGTCGACGACGAGCGCCAGCATGAGCGGGTCGGTAGCATGCGGCGCAAAGGCTGCGGCGATGCGGGCGAGAACCGCAAGGTCGTTATCCGTCTGGTTCGACGGCAGCATGAATTTCTCGACAGACATATATTCCTCCATTCGATCCGCCGGACAGCGGAACAAATGAGGAACTCGCTTCCGGAATCCTACAAATATCCAACAAAATGCAGGATCCCGGCGCTCCCTTCCCGAACGTCAGCGGGCGCGGGGTCGCTCACGCCTGCCCATGGATGAACTCGTCCAGGTCGCTCGGGCACACGATCGGGTCGCGCAAGCGCGGATCGCGGCACGCGGCGAGGAACTCGGCATGATCGGGATGGCCGGGCAGGAAAACCGCGGTCTCGGCATATTGGTCGGGGCTGAAGGTGCCCCAGTTGGTGATGCGGCCGAAATACACATGGCTCGCACCGATCCGGTGCGCCAGATCCACGGCATCGCCCATCTCGCGGAAATTCTCGGTCTGCACCGTGAAGGTGATCATGAAATCGTCGATGAGGCCATCCGCCAGCAACGCGCCGGCGAACTTGAGATTCTCCTCCATCACCGGCCAGCGCGCACCGCGGCGCAGAAGCTCATGGGTCGGGCCGGTGGCGGCGTCCAGGCTCACCCGCAGCGATTCCACGCGGCCGTGAAGGCTGGGAAACGCGGCCCATTGGCGCGGGGTGAACAACATGCCGTTGGTCATGATGATGAACTTGAGTTCGGGATAGCCGTCCGCGTCCAGCTGCTCCATCAGACCGCGGAAGTTCTTGCTGGCGAACGGGTCGCCCGAACCGGTCACGAACACCGTCCTGGCGGTCTTGAGGAGCGGCAGGATCTCCCGCTCCTGCATCGCGTCGAAGCGCGCGCGCGTCGCGTCGTCCGCCGCATAGCGCGAGACCCGGCAGCTCGGGCAGGAAAGGTTGCAGGTGCGGTCATAGGAGAGATTGAGCGTCTCGGGGCCGCGCTGCATCAGGGTGTCGCCGCGCGCGAGGATCTCCCGCCATTCGGGCTCGGCCGCGAGTTCCCCGGCGTCCCGCAGCTGGTTGCTCTGGATCTTGGGGCAGGTGCGCTTGTTGCAGAAGCGGAAGGAGCCGTCGAACATGCTCGCGCGGATTGCCTGGGCGGCGCCGCCGTTCCAGACGTCCTGCCAGGGCGTATGGGTCAGGTTGCCGGTGGAGGTGGGCAGGAAGCTGGCGCAGCACAGATGCGTCGAATTCTCGAGGACGTCGAGCTCGACGAACGGATGGAGGCAGAGCTTGCCCGCCAGCCGGTATTTCGGATTGCCGGGATCCAGCAGGCCTTCGAGGTGGAACAGGGCGCCCTGGAGCTGGACATTCTGGCTTTCGGTCGAGCAGAGCGGCATCAGCGCGTCGAGAGCGTCACGCGGCGCCGATAGTGTCGCGGCGCAAAGCCCGAGCAGCATTTGCATCTGGACGCGCAACCGGGGACTCGGCTCCGCCGCGGTACGCCGCAGCAACGCTTCCGGAACCAGGGGATTCTCCGCCACGATCGACGGAATGAGAGCCCAGAGCTCCGGATGGTCGAGGCCATCGGAAAGGACGCTCAGCATGAGATCGATCGCCTGCCAGGCGGCGGTCTCGCCGTCGACGACCATCGCCTCGGCGCCATCGATCGTGTCTTCCTGGATAGACAATCACGTTCCCCGGATGCGTCCGCAGGGCAGACTGGATGTTCCCCTTATAGACGAATGCCTTGTCCCCGATCCGGCCTGGGGCGGATTTTCCCGTGGCGCGGGATGCCCGTCACCTTCCCGTCGCCCAGCCGGCAAGGGCCGGGATCGCGCCGATTCCGCTGCGATAAGCCACCATTTCGCTGCCAACTTCGTTTCGTATCCGTGCCGCGCCCGGCTAGACTGGCGAGGAGCGGCGGGGGCCGACTTCACATGCCAGCGACGTCAGAACCCCGATGAATCTCGCGCGCCCTTCCGCTCGCCCATCCGGACCGGCGCTCGCCGCGAGCGTCCGGCGACAGCGAGAGGAAGATCATGGCCACGCCTCCATCCCCACCGCCACCCACCCTGCCGCCCCAGCAGCCCGTCGGCTATTCCGGCCTCTATCCGGACGCCGATACCGCGTGGAGCATCGCGAACGGCCAGGTGATGGTCGCCCAGGTCACGTCCGGCGTCGCGGGAACCCCGCAGCCCTTCGTCTTCAAGGGCGTCCGCTATCAGCCGACTCCGCTCGACATCAATGGCGGCGCCGCCGGATCGCCGATGGGCGACTTCTACTATATCGGCATGCAGAATCCCGGCCCCGACGCCACGACCATGATCATGTACCAGCCGATCTGGAACCGCGATGTCGGCCCGAACGGCCTGATCCGCCAGCTCGGCGCCAACAATATCGGCGTCTATGGCAGCTTCAACATGCCGCCCTCCACCATGTCGAACCCGGACGGCACCGGATCGGTGGTCCCCTCCGCCGACAACAGCACGATCGACTGGACCGCGCTCGGCCCGATCCGCTACGTCGCGGCCAACGGCACCGAATATCCGACCTATATGCCCCAGGGCGCCGACGTGAAGCAGGCCCCGCCCTATTGGTATCATTATTGCCACGACGTCTTTCTCGACATGTGCTGGAACGGCGGCGTCGATCCGATCTACGTGTTCCTGTCGGTCGGCGTGTCGACGGCCGCCTTCTATTCGGCGAACACGGCGCCGGCACAGGGCTATCAATATACCCAGATCCAGCAATATTATCTCGATACGGCGACCTGGCTGGGCCAGAGCTATGGCCATCACCCGGCCCTGGCCGGCTTCTACGTCACCAACGAGACGAACCAGCCGGGCCCGAGCGGCACCTATGAATATCGCGAATATTGGGACTTTCTGAACGCGGTGGGCGCGGCGCTGAAGCAGGGCGCGCCGAACAAGCTCACCATCGCCGCGATGCAGGACGACATCGCCACGCTGACGACCCAGCTGATCCAATATGAATCGCCACCGGTCCCGACCAACCCGCCACCGATCAGCCCGCCGGCCACCCAGCCGCTCTATGTCGACAGCAACGGCAACATCACGACGACGGCCGGCACCAACCGCCCCGCTTATGCCACCGATGTCTACGACCTGGATCTATGGGGCTGGAATCTCTACGCGGCCCCCATCGCGAGCACGCCGATCATCGCCTATCTCAGCGCGCGCAAGGCCGCCGGCCAGCCGATGGCGCCGGTCGTGCTGAGCGAGATCGGCATTCCGCAGGCGATGCGCTTCACCCAGGTCGCAGGTGTCGGCTTCGGCACGCTGGGCGGCAACGATCCCTATGTGGCGAATCCCAACGGGGAAGTGGCGACCTGGGATGCGACCTCCAATCAGGCGATCCTCTCGTCTTATATCCCGGGCACGGTGCTGGGCCAGGAAAGCCTGGCGGTCGTCACCACCACCAGCACGGCGCGGACGTCGTCGACCTTCTTCACCGACAATCCCACCTATAATGCCGGCGGGCTGGTCGCCTATGACGGCGATACCGGGAATTACTGGCTCTTCCAGGGCGTGCCCCAGGATCCCGCCAATCCCGGGCTGCCATCGCCGAGCTGGATGCAGCTGGACGCGACGATCTACGGCACGCTGCTCGACGGGCTGCGGACCGCGGCGACGCCGCTGGCGGCGGCCGGGCCGGCGGTCGCGCTCTATGCCTATCTCCAGGCGGCGGCCGGCTTCCAGGTGGGCAGCCCGTCGGTCGCCGCGGCCGATCAGCTCCTCCAGGGCGTCCAGGTCTTCGAATTCTCCGACGAATGGTACAAATGGATGGATCCGACGGTGACCAGCCCGGCGACGATCCAGACGGCGGCCGGCGTGCATGATTTCCGCGACACCGCCATCGCCCCCTGGGGCCCGGCGAACGCGCAATTCTACACGACCTGGGAAGAGGAATGGTTCGGCCTCTGCTCGGTCCTGCCCGTCGACCGTAGCTCCGCCGACCCGGCGATCGCCAGCGACGGCTGGCTCACCGGCGGCGTCGCCGACGCGCTGACGCCCCGCGCCAGCTATCTGGTGGTGCAGCAGTTCTTCGCGCAATAGCCGGCAAGCCCGCCCCGGTCCTTCGCGGCCGGGGCGGGCCACGCACGCGCCGCCGGGCTTCGAGACTGCCCTTCCAATGTAGGATTTGCCCTGCCAGGCTCGACGGGCTCTTTCTCACCGTCGAACCTTCGCCACTCGCCCACGCCCCGGGGAAGGGCCGGACTCAACCCGGCCTTCGACCATCCGGCGGCATGTCGCCCCGCGCGGCGAGTCAACGGATTCAATGAATCCCGCGACCATCCGGTTGAACGTTTCCGTCCGCGGATAAAAAAGGGGGCGGGCACGGGCTTGGGAACCGTGCTCGCCCCCAGCCCGCTCCGACCAAGGAAAGCGGGCCTTTCCCGAGGGGGAATCTACCGTGCGGCCCTGGTCGCCTGGTCCATCAGCGCCCGGGCGGTCCTGATCCCGTCGGCCTCGCTGGTCTTGCCCTGCTGGATCTCGTCGGCGATCTCGAGCACGCGGCCGGCGATCACCGTGCCGTGATCGGCTTCCTCGGTGATGCGGATGCCGCCCTTGGCCGCGGCGATCCGGTCCCATTCGGCGCGGATCGCGGCCCAATAGCCCTTGGTCGCCGCCCAGTAATCGTCCGCGGCCTTCACGTCGAAGCCCGCGAATTTCGTATAGCTGTTGAGGACATATTCCTGGACGACGGGCACGGTCCTGCCGTCCATCTTCAGATTGTCCTGCCAGTGGATCCAGCCGGCCGGCGCGATGGCGTGCCGGTTGACGCCCAGATAGCGGTCATAGACCGGCCCGCGCACCGCGTCGCGCCGGGCGAGCGGCCGCCAGCTGCGGTTCGATTCCCAGCGCCGCACCCCGCCGACCTCGGTCCATTTGCCCCAGCCGCCATAGCGGGGGGAATCATCGACCTGGTAGACGGTCTGCGACCAGGCGCCCCGGCGCTCGGCGACGGGCACCTCGGCCCAGGTCCAGGCATCGCGGTCCGAATAGACCAGCACCCTGGCCGGCTCGTACTGCCAATCCTGGCGCCAGTGCTTGATCACCATCTTCTTGCCGTCGCCCATGTCGACGACGAGCAGATGCTGGAGCCGGATCGTCGAGCCCTTGTCCTCGATCACCCGGACGACTTCGTCGCCGCCCGAGACCTTTGCCGGGATCGGGGTATAGTCGGCGCGCCAGGAAGTGCTCTCCTGCATGTCGAACTTCACCTTGTACGTCCCCGCCATGGCGAGGATGTCGGCGCGGTCGGCCTCGAAGGCCGATCTGGCCGCCGGGGCGGACGCCGATTGGGCAAGCGCGGGCACCGGCGCCAGCAACGAAAGGGCAATCGGAAGGATCGGAAGAAGCAGCTTCATGATCTTGGTCCTCAGAAGCGGTTAGAAACGATAGCTGATGGAAACCGAGCCGTTGCGGCCCGGCTGGGTATAGGCGTCGCGCACCGTGGAGGTCGCGGCGAGACCGCGAATGTCCTGCCACAGCCAGTATTTGCGGTCGGTCAGGTTGAACACGCCACCGCGCACCGTCACGCCGTCGGTCACGCGCACATAGGCGGTGATGTCGAGCGTGACGAAATCATTGCCAGTAAAGCAGTTCGGCGCGGCATTGGCGGTGGCGGCATAGCAGCTCGATCCGCGCGTCCGGGCAATCTCCTTCTGCCCGCCATAGGTCGCCATCAGCCGGCCGCCGAAGCGTCGGTCGGCCGCGTCATAGCCGATGCCACCGACCAGCTTCAGCGGATCGATCGACTGGAGCGGCAGCCTGGCGCCGTTGGTGCCGATCGTGTCACCATGGGCATAGGACAGCGCCAGCGTGGCGTTCAGCCCCCGCGCCGGGCGCACCGTGGCGCGCGCCTCGAAACCGCGGATCTTCACGCCGCCCAGGTTGCGCCACTGGTAGATCCAGGGATTGGCCGGCGACGGAAAGGGGCGCCCGGTCGTCTCCACCTGGTCGATGAAGTCGTGATAGCGGGCATAGAAGCCGGTCAGGTCGAACGAGACCAGATCGTTGAAATAGCGGAAGCCGCCCTCGAAGCTCTCGCTGTTCTCCGGCTTCAGGTTGGGATTGGCGATGCTGGTATAGCCGACCGGCGGGTTGGCGAAGAAGTTGTTGACCTGGCTCGGCTCCGGCGCCTTGAAGCCCTGCGCATAGTTGGCGAACAGCCGGGCGCCTTCGGACAGCTTGATCACCGCGCCGACCTTGGGCGAGACGCGCGAGCCGTCCTGCCCCGATGCGGCGAAGGTCGGCAGCAGCGGATCCTTTTCGGGCGTGAGCTTGTAGGCGTCGAAGCGGAGCGCCGGGTAGAGCGTCAGCGGCCCGAACGAGACTTCCGCCGCGGCGACGAGGCCGGCCAGCATATAGTCGGTCTCGGGGAAGGCGCGGGTCGGGAAGGTCTCGCCCGGCGGCGGCGTCACGCCGTCGCGCAGCCCCTTCTGGTTGGTCCAGCTGATATCGCCCGCCAGCGTCAGCTTGGCGCGCAGCCCGTGCTCCTCGCCAAAGCCGAAGCGCACTTCGCCCGAGGCGCCATAGACGCGGTTCTCGAAGGTGTTGAGCCGCTCGCGATCGGCAACCGGGCTACGGTCCTCGTCGGTGAACTGGCGATCCTTGCTGTTCTGCCAATAGCCGCTCAGCCGCGCGAACTCCAGCGTGCCCTCGCCGCTCCAGGTCCAGTCGCCGGCGATGCGGCCGCGCTTGCTGGTGTCGCGCGCCTGCAACAGGTCGATGGTGGTGCCGGTGGCGGGAAGCGGAGTCAGGCCGGTCAGCACATTGGTGGAAAGGCGGCTATCGACATATTCGCCGGTGATCCGGAAGCGGTTGCGCGCGTCGGGCTCATAGACCAGCCGGGCGAGCCCGGCGTTCGAATGGCCGTCCTGCGGATTGGGCTCGGTGCGGGCAGTGCCGATGCCGCCGGTCGTCCCCTTGTTGTCGAGCTCGTGATAGTCGCGGCGGGTATAGGCGAGCATCGCCGAGAAGTCGCCGAAACGGCCGGCGATCACGCCGGTCTCGGAGAATTCGTCGTCCGCCGAGCTATAGGCGGCGCGCGCCAGCCCGCCGACCTTCTTGCCGTCGCGCAGGAAGTCTGAAGGATCGCTGGTGGTGAAGCTCACCGCGCCGGCCAGGCCGTCGCTGCCGTACAGCGCCGAAGCCGGGCCGCGCAGGATCTCGACCGACTTGACCAGGCCCAGATCGACATAGTCGCCCCGCCCGGTCGACTGCGCGCCGAAAGTGAAGCCGTCGGGCACGCGCACGCCGTCGACCTGGATCAGCACCCGGTTGCCGCCGATGCCGCGAACGACGAAGCCCTCATTCCCCGCACGGCCGGTGGTCCCCAGCGCCGCGCCGAAGCGGGTCGGGCCGCGCGGCACGCTGATACCCGGCTCGTAGCGGACCAGATCCTTGATATCGGTAGTCAGCTCATCGGCCATCTTCCGCTCGTCGATCACGGTAACGGTGGCGGGGACTTCCTTCACGTCGGTCGGGATGCGCGTGGCCGTGACGGTGATCGTCGAATCCTGCTGCTCGGCGCCCTTCTTCTCCTGCGCCTGGGCCGGCAGCGCCGCCGCCAGCACCCAAAGGCTGATCCCCGCCCCGATGGTACGCCGCATGCCCCGAAATCCTTTCTGCTAATGCAAGTGATTCTCAATCTCGATGGGCGTTAGCCGCCATGGCCGCGGAACGTCAACCCCGTAACGAGGAGAAGCGCGGGCAAGCGCGGCGGCATTGCGGGGCTAGGCATCCATGCCGCTCGACGGCGGCTCGTCGCGACGCTAGAGCGTCCGGTCATGCAAAAGCGGCCCAAACTCTCCGTCGTCATCCCCTGCTACAATGAAGAGGCGTGCCTCGAGATGCTGCACGGCCGCGTCTCCGGCGCCGCCCGCGCCGCGGTGGGCGACGACTATGAAATCGTGCTCATCAACGACGGCTCGCGCGACAGGAGCTGGGACGTGATGCAGCGCCTCTCGGCAAGCGATCCGCGCCTCGTCGCGATCAACCTCTCGCGCAACCACGGCCATCAGCTCGCCCTCACCGCCGGGCTGGACCTGTGCGCGGGCGAGGAGATCCTGATCATCGACGCCGACCTGCAGGACCCGCCCGAACTGCTGACCGACATGCGCGCCGCGATGCGCTCACAGGGCGCCGACGTGGTCTATGCGGTGCGCCGCAAGCGCGACGGCGAGACGATCTTCAAGAAGATCACCGCCGCCTTCTTCTACCGCATGCTCGACCGGATCACCGACACGCCGATCCCGCTCGACACCGGCGATTTCCGCCTGATGACGCGGCGCGCGCTCGACGCCTTTCTGTCGCTGCCCGAACAGGCGCGCTTCATCCGCGGCATGGTCGCCTGGGTCGGCTTCAAGCAAGTGCCCTTCCCCTATGACCGGCACGAGCGCCATGCCGGCGAGAGCAAATACCCGCTCGGCAAGATGATCCGCTTCGCATTGGACGCGATCACCGGCTTCTCGACCGCGCCGCTGCGCTTCGCCAGCCATGTCGGCCTGGTGCTCACCGGCCTGTCGGCGCTGCTGGTGCTCTACATCGTCGCCGGCTTCCTGATGGGCGCGGCGATCCCCGGCTGGACCTCGCTGATGCTGGTCGTCGTCGTGCTGGGCGCAGTGCAGATGTTCGTGCTCGGCATGATCGGCGAATATCTCGGCCGGCTCTATGTCGAATCGAAGCGCCGGCCGCTCTACATCGTCGCGGACGTCGCCGGGCCGGTGATGGGCCATGCCTCGCTCGGCTATCGCTATGCCGATTCGGGCGAGGTCAGCGTCTCCCCGGTCACGCCGCGCGGCGAGAATTGAGCCGCCACCCCGGCGAAAGCCGGGGTCTCGGACGATGTCGCGATACGGCATGAGATCCCGGCTTTCGCCGGGATGACGGTTACTTCGGCTCCGCCAGCACGATGATCGACAGGCCCGGCGGCATCGGCAGCCGGCCGAGCAGGTGGCGCTCCAGCCCGAACACCGTCTCGAACGCGGCGTTGAGCGGCCGGGGCGGCGGCGAATCGTCGCTGTCGTCCTTGCCGGTAAGCTTGCCGACGAAGCGCGCCGCCACCGCCACCGGAAAGAGCAGCGAGTTGAACCAGCGCAGCTTCCGCCAGCCAAGCCCGGCCTTGTGCAGCGAGGCAGTCAGCGTCGCCTTGGAATAGCGGCGCTTGTGGTGGTTCACGACATCGTGCGCGCTCCACATCCATTGATGGGCCGGCACGGTGATCAGGATCTTGCCGCCGGGCTTGAGCACCCGGGCGATCGCCCGCAGCGCCGCGACATCGTCCTCGACATGCTCGATCACGTCGAGCACCGCGACCATGTCGTAGCTGTCGTCCGCCACGCCGGTCAGCTCCGGGAGCGGCGAGGCGCCCACTTTCTTGCCGAGCCGCTCGCTCGCCTTGGCGGCGGCGATCTCGTCGATCTCGATCGCGTCGATCTCGCCGAACTGGGCAAGCATCGGCAGGTTGTGGCCGGTGCCGCAGCCGATCTCGAGGATGCGCGCACCGCCCGGAATGGCGGCATAGCGCTTCAGATAGTCGGAAAGGATCTCGCGGCGCGCGCGATACCACCAATGGGTGGTGTCGTGCGCGGCCATGCGCTCGTAGACGATGCGGTCCATCTTATTTGAACACCAGATAGCGGTTGAGCGCGAAGGTAACGAGCGGCGTGACGAAGACGACGGGAAGCAGCGGCACCCAGGTCTGCTGGTGCAGCGGCCCGGTGATCACCCAGGTGAAGCCGGCGTTCATCGCCATGCCGACCGACTGGACCGCGACGAACTTGGACTGGGTGCCCACGCCGCCTTCCGCTTCATGCCCCTTGAAGCTCCAGCGGCTGTGGAAGACATAGCCGAACACCACCGCGACCAGGAAGCCCGCGATCGACGCGAGCACCGGCGGGATCGCATAGGTGGCGAGCGGCCAATAGACCAGGGCATAGACGAAGGTCGACGCCAGCCCGACGATGCCGAAGCGCACGAGCTGCCCGAACACGCCATTCGCCCACATCTCTTCGAATCGCCTGATTACCGCCGTCACAATCGCTTGCCCAAGAACCGCCGGTCGCCCTAATGCGTGGCGCGGAGCGAGGGAAGCGATTTTGACGCCAGAAGCCAAGGGCGGGTTCCGCCTCGACCGAGAACTGGACCGCAACTGGCTGCGCTGGATGGCGCTCTTCTGGCTCTGCGTGGTCGCCTGGTTCCTCCATGACCGGCAGGGCAACATCTATTGGCTGCTGCTCGGCGACACCGACGACAATATGCGCCTGATGCAGGTCCGCGCCTGGCTGGCGGGCCAGGGCTGGTACGATCTGCGGCAATATCGCCTCGATCCGGCGCTGGGCGGGTTCGACATCCACTGGTCGCGCCTGGTCGACCTGCCGATCGCCGGGCTGATCCTCGCCTTCAAGCCGTTCGTCGGCACCGCCACGGCAGAGAAATGGGCGTGCGGTCTCGCGCCGCTGCTGCCGCTGGCGCTCGCCATGGCCGGGCTCTCGCTCGCCGTGCGCCGGCTCGTCGCGCCCTGGGCCTGGCCGGTGGCGCTGATCGTCCTGATGGGCTGCGCCTCGACCATGTCGATGTTCGCGCCGATGCGGATCGACCATCATGGCTGGCAGCTGGCGTTCCTGGCGATGACGGTCGCCGGCCTCGCCGATCCGCGCCTGGCCCGCGGCGGCGCCGTTGTCGGCCTGTCCAGCGCCGCTTCGCTCACCATCGGGCTCGAGATGCTGCCCTATTGCGCGATGGCCGGCGCGATCATCGCGCTGCGCTGGATCTGGGATCGCGACGATGTGCGCCGCATGCAGGTCTATGGCCTGACGCTCGGCGGCGGCTCCGCGCTCGGCTTCGCGCTCTTCGCCTCGAACGCCAACCAGGCGATGCGCTGCGACGCGCTCACGCCCGTATGGCTGACCGTGATGGTCGCCGCCGGCGCCCTGCTCTTCGCGCTGTCGCTGCGCAACCCGGCCGACCGCCGGGTCCGCCTCGCCCTTGCCGCGCTGGCCGGCGCGGCGATCGTCGCCGGCTTCGCCCTGCTGTTCCCGCAATGCCTGGGCCGGCCCGAGCAAGTCTCGGACGAGCTCGCCAACACCTGGCTCAACAATGTCCGCGAGGCGCGGCCGATCTACAAGCACGCCTTCAAGACCGCCTTTCCGATGGCGGTGCTGCCGGTGATCGGCACGCTCGGCGCGCTCTTCGCCACCTGGCGCGCGCGCCGCGGCGAGGCGCTGGTCGGCTGGGCGGCGGTGGCGCTGTTCACTGCATTCGCGAGCGCGATGCTCCTCTGGCAGGTGCGCGCCGCGCCCGCCGCGCAGCTGCTGGCGGTGCCGGGATCGGTGGCATTGCTGGTCGTCGCCATTCCGTGGTTCCTGGGCATCCGCGCGCCCTTCGCGCGCTGGATCGGCGAAGGCCCTGCACGGCTGCTCGGCATCCTCGTCCGCGTGCTGGGCACGGTCTTCGCCTTCCTGCTGCTCTCGGGCCTGTGGGCCGGGCTGGTCGTGCCCTTCTTCTCCGCCGGCAACGACGCCAAGCCGGGCAAGCCGGCGCCGCCCGACAAGGTCGCCGCCGCCAATGCCGCCTGTGCGCGGATGAGCAACCTGCGCGTGCTCGACGACGTGCCGGCCGGGATCGTCTTCACGCATGTCGATCTGGGCCCGCGCCTGATCACCGTCACCCATCACAGCGGCATCGCCGGCCCCTATCACCGCAACGGCCGTGCGATCCTCGACGTCCACCACGCCTTCACCTGGACGACGCCGAACTTCCGGCCGATCGCCGCCGCGCACAAGGCGCAGTATCTGCTGATCTGCCCGAACCTGTCGGAGACGACGCTCTACCGCAGCCGCGGGCCGAACGGCTTCTATGCCCAGCTGGCCAAGGGCGAGGTGCCGAACTGGCTCGAGCCGGTGCCGCTGCGCGAGGTCCAGCCGGGCAAGCCGCTGCCGTTCAAGCTGTGGCGGATTCGCTACGACCTGCCGGAAATACCGGCGGAACCCGCAAGACGCTGAACGCCTTCCGGGGCCTCAGTGCCCCGTCGCCGCCCGCCCCGCGACCAGCGCCGCGCTGATCCCGTCGATCACGAACTGCACCGCCAGCGCGCCCAGCAGCACGCCGAGCAGCCGCGACACCACCGCCTCGATCTTCGCGCCCACCACGCGCATCAGCGGACCGGCGGCAAGCAGCGCCAGCATGGTGAGCAGCAGGATCGCCGCCATCGCCGCCAGCACCACCGTCGTCCGCTCGACGCCATTGTTCTGCGACATCAGCAGCATCACCGAGGCGATCGAGCCGGGCCCCGCGATCATCGGCATCGCCATCGGGAAGATCGAGATGTCGGTCGGCTCGCTGGCCTTCACTTTCTCGGCCCGGTCCTCGCGCCGTTCGGTGCGCTTCTCGAACACCATTTCGAGCGCGATCAGGAACAGCATGATGCCGCCCGCGATCTTGAAGGCATTGAGGCTGATGCCGAGCGCGCGCAGCAGCACCTCGCCGAACAGCGCGAAGCCGAACAGGATGACCGCGGCGACCACCACCGCGCGCACCGCCATCGCCCGGCGATGCGCCGCGCTGGTGCCTGCGGTGAGCCCCGCGAAGATCGGCGCGCAGCCGGGCGGATCGATCACCACGAAGAAGGTGACGAAGGCGGAGATGAACAGCTCGATCATTTCGGTGCAGCCACTCCGTCGGAAACGCATACCTCGAACGCGTCGCCATTCCAGATCCACACGGTGAATATGCGCGCGCCATCGGGCGTAACCTGCCAATGCCACCGGATCGTCCCGTCGGATGAAGCACCATCCCCCAGCTTCGCACCCGGGGTCGAGAGGATCGACGACATAATCGGCTGCGGCAACGGTGCGCAGGATGCCCGGACCAGCTTCGGCTCGACCGGGCGGCCGCGATCGCTTTTCAGCTTGTCGCCATGGTCGAGCCGCCATTGCCAGCTGCCATCTACCTGGCGCTTCCAGACGGTCGTAAAATAACCGAGCTTACCGCCCGGCCAACGCACGCCGCCGCTGTTCACCGCATAGTTGCCGTCGCATGAAACATAGCTCTCCGTCGGCCACCAAGTGATGGACCTTGGCGGATCCTTGCGATCCTTCAGCCATTCCCGCGCCTTCACCGGCTGCGGCACGAACATCGTCGCATCCGCCGCCGCATATTCGCGGAACGCCGTCCACTGCCCCCTGGCCTGCGCCGCCGCGTTGAACGCGCGCTCGGCATCGACCGCGCTCTGCGGCGCGGCAGCCTGGAGGATCAGCGCGGCAAGGATCATATCGCGCCCTTGGCCAGCGGCACGCCGGCATTGCGGTGCGCCGCGACCAGGGTGTTGCGCAACAGGCAGGCGATCGTCATCGGCCCGACGCCGCCCGGCACCGGCGTGATCGCGCCCGCCACGCTCGCCGCGCTGTCGAAGTCGACATCGCCGACCAGGCCCTCGTCCGTCCGGTTGATGCCCACATCGACCACCGTCGCGCCCGGCTTCAGCCACTCGCCCTTGACGAAATGCGCCCGGCCCACCGCCGCGACGACGATATCGGCATGCTTCAGATAATGCGGCAGGTTGCGCGTCCTGGAGTGGACGAGCGTCACCGTCGCGCTCGCCCGGGTCAGCAGCGCCGCCATCGGCTTGCCGACGATGTTCGAGCGGCCGATCACCACTGCGTCGAGCCCGCTCAGATCGCCCAGCCGATCCTCGAGCAGCATCAGGCAGCCGAGCGGGGTGCAGGGCACGAAGCCGTGCAGCCCGGTCGCCAGCCGCCCGGCATTGACCGGGTGGAAGCCGTCGACATCCTTGTCCGGATCGATCCGGGTGAGCACGGCCTGCTCGTCGATATGCTTGGGCAGCGGCAGCTGGACGAGGATGCCGTCCACCTCCGGATCGGCATTGAGCTTGTCGACCAGCGCGATCAGCGTCGCCTGGGTCGTGTCGGCGCCCAGCTTGTGCTCGAAGCTCTCCATGCCGCATTCGCGCGTCATCTTGCCCTTGGAGCGGACATAGACGGCGGACGCCGGATCCTCGCCCACCAGCACCACGGCGAGCCCGGGCACGCGGCCCGCCCTTTCCCGGAACGCGGGAACCAGTTCCGCCACGCGGGCGCGCAGGCCCGCGGCGAACGCCTTGCCGTCGATGATCTCAGCCGTCATGCGCCCCGCCATAGAGCCTGTGCGCGATATCTTCCAGCGCCGCGGGATCGCCCGCCACGCGAAGCCGCTTATGCCGCGCCGTATCGCCCGCGATCAGCGTAACCGCGCGCTTCGGCACGCCGAAGACGCTCGCCACCAGCGGCACCAGCGCGGCATTGGCCGCGCCGTCCACCGGCGGCGCGGCGAGCCGGGCGGCGAAATGCTCGCCGGTGCCCGCCGCAAGGGCATCGCGCGACGCGCGCGGCGTCACCCGGACGGCGATCTCGATCCCGTCCGCCAGGCGCCGCCAGGCCGGCATCCCGGGCTCAATAGGCCGCGGAGGCCAGCTGCGCCGCGAGCGTGGGCAGGACGAAGTTGCTGAGGACGTAGATGATCAGCAGCGCCACGAGCGGGCTCAGGTCGAGCGCGCCGAAATCAGGCAGGATCCTGCGGATCGGGCGATAGATCGGCTTCGTGATCACTTCGAGCGCCTGCCAGACCGAGCGGACGAACTCGTTGTAGAGGTTGATCACGTTGAACACGATCAGCCACGACAGGATCGCCTGGACGATGATGACGATGCTCAACGCCGACAGCAGGAAGCCGATGATGTCGAGGATCATGAGTAGGAAGGGGATCAAAGCGCTCTCCGAGGTCTCTTGCGCCACAGATTAGGGAATGCCGCGCCCCGCAACAACCCCGGCGCGCGCTTGCGCGGGTTCAATGCACAGGCGCGCGCGGTTCGCCGGGCCGGCCGGCGCGCCCCATGGATCAGGCGTGGACGAGCGTGCCCGCGCCGCGCCGCGTGAAGATTTCCAGCAGCATCGCGTGCGGCACGCGGCCATCGAGGATCACCGCCGCGTCGACGCCCTGCTCGACGGCGTTCACACAGGTCTCGACCTTGGGGATCATGCCCCCCTTGATCGTGCCGTCGGCCTTGAGCGCGGCGATGCGCGCCGGATCGAGATCGGTCATCAGCTCGCCCGACTTGTCGAGCACGCCGGCCACGTCGGTGAGCAGGAAGAAGCGCGAGGCGCCGCAGGCGCTGGCGATCGCGCCCGCCATGGTGTCCGCATTGATGTTGTAGGTGTGGCCGTCCGCGCCCAGGGCGATCGGCGCGACCACGGGGATGAAGCCCTGCGCCGCCAGCGAGTGGAGGATCGCCGGATTGACGCCGACCGGCTCGCCCACGAAACCCAGGTCGACATGGCGCTCGATGCCCTGAAGCGGATCGGCCTCGCGCCCGGTCACCTTCTCTGCGGTGACGAGCCCGGCATCCTTGCCCGAAATGCCGACCGCGCGGCCGCCCGCGGCGCCGATCCAGCTGACGATCTCCTTGTTGATCGATCCGGCCAGGACCATCTCGGCGATCTTCGCCGTCTCCGAATCGGTCACGCGGAGCCCGCCGACGAAGTTCGATTCGACGCCCAGCCGCTTGAGCATCGCACCGATCTGGGGCCCGCCGCCATGGACGACGATCGGATTGATGCCCACGGCCTTCAGCAGCACCACGTCCTCGGCGAAGTCACGCTGCAGCTCGGGATCGCCCATTGCGTGGCCGCCATATTTCACGACGAAGGTCGCGCCGGCATAACGCTGCAGATAGGGCAGCGCCTCGACGAGCGTTTCGGCCTTGGCGAGCAGCGCGGGATCGGGGGCGTTGGTCATGCGCGGCCCATAGGGCCGGTGGGCGGGTCCCGCAACTTGTCAGCGAAACACCGCGGTCGCGCGGTAGGTGGCAAGCCAGTTGGCGGAGCCGCGGCATTCGCGCATCACCCGCTCCTCGGTCCGCCGGAAGCGCGCGCCGTCCCAGACATAGGCCTGGCTCTGGCCGCAATCGCCGACGCCGCGCCCCTTGGCGAAAGTGGAGAGCACGCCCGCCTTGTCGAAGCCGGCATTGACCAGCATGCCGTCATTGCCGTCGTCGAACGCCGCGCGCACCGCCTTGCCGCCCGCCAGCACGAAGGCGACGGTGCTGTAGTTATAGGCCCCCGCGCCGCAGGGAATCAGCGCCAGCGTCTTGCCGCCGCCCAGCGCATAGGTGGCGACTTCGGGCACGGTCTCGGCCCCGTCATACAGCCCGTCGCAATCGCCCTGCTTCTCCAGTGTCGCGCGCAGGGCCCTGGAGACGCCGGCAGGAGTCCCCGAAGGACGCAGGGCCGCTATGCGCTCGGGCGGCCGGGCGGCGGGCACCGCGCCGGCGGGCTTGCCGCCCCTGGCCACCACCGCGGTCACCGTGCCGGCCCGCCCCTGATCGGCGTCGATATGGCGCAGCGCGGCCGAGGAGCCGGCGAGCGAGATGCGGGCCACGACCTGGCCGGCGGCACCGACCAGCGCCGCTTCCTTGCCGTTGGGCAGGGCGGCGGCGATCTTCGCGGCATCGGCGCCCCGAAAGGTCACGCTGTCGCCGCCGCCGCCGGCCGTGGCGGCGATCGCGACCCCGTCGACCTGGAGGGTCGCCTTGCCGTCGAGCTTGCCGGAGGGCCAGACCTCCACGGTGAACCCGCCCGCCGGGCCGGCAGCGCGGGTAAGCGCCATGCTCGCGTCATAGCCCGAACCCTCTTCGGGCACGGCCTGGTCGCCGGGATAGAGCGAGGTCATCTCGCACCCGTGCAGATTGTCGCAGGCGACCGCCCAGTCGCCATAGAGCTTTTCCGGACCGTCCTGCGGGACCGGCATGGCGAGGAGGAGCGCGAGGATCGACATGGCGGCGAGCCTAGCCGATTCGGCGATCACCGGGTAGGAGCCTGCGACGAAGGAGACAGATGATGAAGACGGTAGGCGTGATCGGTGCGGGGCAGATGGGCGCGGGCATCGCGCAGGTTTCGGCCCAGGCGGGCTATGCCGTGCTGCTGTCGGACGTCGATCAGGCGCGGGCCGAGGCCGGCAAGGCGGGGATCGCCAGGCAGCTCGCCCGGGCGGTGGAGAAGGAGAAGATCGCCCAGGCCGACGCCGAAGCCGCGCTCGGCCGGATCACCTGTGTCGGCGGCACCGATGGCTTTGCCCCCTGCGACCTCGTCATCGAAGCCGCGACCGAGCGGGAGGCCATCAAGCGCCAGATCTTCGAGAATGTCGGCAAGGTGCTGGGCCCGCAGGCGATCCTGGCCAGCAACACCTCGTCGATCCCGATCACTCGCCTCGCCCAGGCCGCGCCCGATGCCGGCCGGTTCATGGGGGTGCATTTCTTCAACCCGGTGCCGGTGATGGGCCTGATCGAGCTGATCCGCGGCCTGGCGACATCGGACGGCACCGTCGCGGCGGTCGAGGCCTTTGGCCAGTCGCTCGGCAAGCGCATCGTCCATGCCAATGACGCGCCGGGCTTCATCGTCAACCGGGTGCTGATGCCGATGCTCAACGAAGCCTGTTTCGCGCTGGGCGAAGGCGTGGCGACGATCCCGGACATCGACGCAGCCTGCCAGCTCGGCCTCAACCATCCGATGGGCCCCTTCACCCTCGCCGACTTCATCGGGCTCGATACCTGTCTCGAGATCACTCGCGTGCTGTTCGAGGGCACGGGCGATCCCAAGTTCCGCCCGGCGCCGCTGCTGGTGAAATATGTCGAAGCCGGCTGGTATGGCCGCAAGACCAAGCGCGGCTTCTACGACTATACGGGCGCGGAGCCGGTGCCGACGCGCTAGGCTGGGAACCCGGACAAGTATCCGTTCTCCACCGTCATCCCGGCGCAAGGCCGGGGTGACGAAGGAAGGACATGGTCCTAAATCTGGGCCTCGACCTCGGCGGCGGCCAGTTCGGCCTGGCGATCGAGCGCCCATCTGGCGAGCGTGTCGAAGGGGATCGCGGCGAGGAAGCCGATCCCCGCCCGGCCGTCATGCGCCCAGCGCACCACGCCGCGCCGCGGATCGAGCCCATGGACCCCCACGGTCACCGCGTCGCCCTCGCGGAGGAAATCGGCCTCGACCTTCACGCCGCCCTGCGACACGTCGATCAGCGTGACGCTCACCCGCATGCCCTCGGCCACCAGGCTCACCGGGCAGGCGATGCGCAGCCGCGGCATGCGCTGGGTCAGCCCCGGCTCGCCATGCACCGGCGCGTGGAGCACTTCGAGCACGTCGATGCGCTCGTCGAACTGCACGCCGATCATCCCGTCCGCCGACCAGGCGATGCGCCCGGAGATCCTGTTGCCCGAGCGGATCTCCACCGTCACCGGCTCGCCGGGCGGCAGGTCGGTATGGAGCTTGCCCATCAGGCCGCCGGGCGAGATGTTGCGGATCAGGCAGAGCGCCTCATAGCCGCCCCACCGCAGCATCGCGGACCGATAGACCGAGATTTTCGAGCGATCGTCGATTCGACGTTCCATGACGGGCACTTCGGGCTGGAAGGAAATTTCAGTGCGGATGTCTGCCTCCGACGGCGTGATGATGGTGACCCGCGGAGAACATGCGTCCGGCAGATGTCTGTAACGTTTCGAAGCCACAACGATCCGTGGTAAATGCGGGCGCGCCGGCCTTCCGGCGGCATCGGCCTGCGGGAAGGCGATTTGCAGGCAGCTCCCCACCCGGCCGAGCGCTTCCTCGCCGGGCGTCGGCGGGGATCGTCGCAGGATACGCAGCGGACGAACGTCCGGGCCCGAAGCAAGCAAACTGGTCACGCAGCACTCCAGCAGGATGCCTGGAGAACGCATATCGGGCGATCGTTCCGCGACGAAGCACGCGGCACGAACGTTCGATGGCGCGCGACCCGCTCTCCATCTGATGTCGGTTGTTATCGCGGGCCCAGCGCGCCCCCGGCGCAGCGTTGTTCCCGCGGATTTACCCGATCTCTACCGAGCGGCCGGTAACCAAAAGGTTAACGCGGCCGGCCCGGATCACGGAAGCAGCAGCCCCGCCAGCGCCGCGCTCATCAGGTTCGCCAGGCTGCCCGCGATCAGCGCGCGGATGCCGAGCTTGGCGATCATCGGCCGCTGGTTCGGCGCCAGGCTGCCCGTCGCCGCCATCTGGATCGCGATCGAGCTGAAATTGGCGAAGCCGCACAGCGCGAAGGTGATGATCGCCCGGGTGCGCGGGGCGAGATCGGTCATCGCGCCCAGATCGATGAAGGCGACGAACTCGTTGAGCACGACCTTGGTGCCGAACAGCCCGCCCGCCGCCGTCGCCTCGTGCCACGAGATGCCGAGCAGGTACATCACCGGCGCGAACACCGTGCCGATGATCTTCTGGAAGCTGAGATTCTGGAAAACCTCCGCCCAGGCGGCATGGCCGCTCAGCTCGTAGATCCAGTTGCCCGCGCCGGCGAGCAGGCCGTTGGCCAGCGCCACCAGCGCGACGAAGGCGAGCACCATCGCCCCCACCGCCACGGCGATCTTCACGCCGGTCGAGGCGCCGGTCGCCGCGGCCATGATGATGTTGGCCGCGCGCTCTTCCTCGATATCGTGCTCGGCGATCCGGATCGCCTCGTCCTCGGCCTGGTCGCCGAGCGGCAGCTCGCCATCCTTGGCCGGCGCATCGGGCATGATGATCTTGGCCATCAGCAGGCCGCCCGGGGCCGCCATGAACGACGCGGCCAGCAGATAGGGGAGCGCCGTCGGCCCCAACAGGCTGGCATAGGCGGCGAGGATCGTGCCGGCGACGCCCGCCATGCCGACGCTCATCACCGCGAAGAGCTGCGAGGGCGTGAGCCGGGCGAGATAGGGGCGGATGACCAGCGGCGATTCGCTCTGGCCGACGAAGATGTTCGCCGCCGCGCACAGCGATTCCACCTTGGTGGTGCCCACCACTTTCTCGATCGCGCCGCCGATCCAGCGGATCACGAACTGCATCACGCCGAGATGATAGAGGATCGACACGAGCGCGGCGAAGAAGATGATCACCGGCAGCGCGGCGATCGCGAAGCTCTGCCCGCCCAGCTCGGGCTTGGCGAGCGGCCCGAACAGGAAACTGGTGCCGGCGCCCGCATAGCCGAGCAGCGCGGAGACGCCGTTGGACAGGCCGTGCAGCGCCGCCTGGCCCCAGCTCGTGCGCAGCACCAGCGCGGCGATTCCCGCCTGCAGCAGGAAGGCGGCACCGACGATGCGCAGGTTGATCGCGCGCTTGTCCGACGAGAGCAGGAAGGCGATGCCGAGGATCGCGACCACGCCGAAGATGCCGATCGGAAACTGATTCAACTGCTTATTCCCCCAAGGCGTACGCCCAAGTCTCCCAGCATACACGCTCGATACGGCATGGCCAGAGGCAGCCGATTCCATTCCCCGCAAGCGCCTTGCCACGGAAGGTCACAAAGTTCGGAACCTCTCGCGTGGGCGCACTCCCGCGCCCGCGCTCGCATATGCTTCGCGTCCCCGCGCGGCGCGAGCAGCCGGCAGGAGATTGCGGAATCGAGATGAGCGGACGTCCGGGTCCGGATTAGAACAAATATAGAACAATGTCAAGCCGAATTCATCGCGCGCCGGTGCCGGGGACTTGCGGCGCGGACATTTCCCGCTAGCGTCCGGCCATGGACACTATCCGCATCCCGCGTTCGCTCTTCTTCCTATCGATCTTCTATGGCGGCATGGTCTGCATCGCCGGCGTGCTCGGCAACAAGCAGGTCTCGCTCGGGCCGATCTCGCAGATCGGCAACTGGGTGGGCGTGGGCCCGCTCGCGGTAGAGGCGGGCATCTTCGCCTTCCTGCTGCTCGTCTCGGTCTCCAGCGCGGTCGCCGAGCTGCACGGGCCGGACACCGCGCGGCGGCTGGTGCTGCTCGGCTTCGTGCCGCTGGTCACGTCGGTCCTGCTGTCGATCCTCGTCCTCGGCCTGCCCGCCTCGCCGAGCATGGAGCCCGACCGGCTCCACGCCTTCGAGCTGATGATGGCGGGCACGCCGCGCATCTGGCTGGGCGGGATCATCGCCTATGGCATCTCGCAGATCCTCAACGTCACCATCTTCTCGGCGCTCAAGAGCGGCGGCGGCCGGCTGCTCTGGCTCCGCGCCGCGATCGCTTCGGTGCTGAGCCAGATCGCCGACACGCTGATCTTCATCTCCGTCGCCTTTTACGGCGTGTTCCCGATCGGCGAGCTGCTGGTCGGCCAGATGCTCACCAAGGTGGTGCTGAGCGTCGTGCTGGTGCCGCCGGCCATCTACCTGTTCGTGGCGCTGGGCCGGATGCTCGACGGGCGGCGCGGGCTGAACTGAGGGCCTTTGCAATTCCTCCCCCAGCTTGCTCGGGGAGGAATTTGGAAGCTCAAGCCGAGAACGCGGACAAGTATCTGATTCTCTACCGTCATCCCGGCCCTGCGCCGGGATCCCGCTTCTTCCTGCGCTGACCCCGACCTAAGGCGCCATCCGCAGCGGCTGGGCCTCGCAGAGGATCAGCGCGAACCAGTCGTTCGGATCGGTCCATTCGCGGATCGGCGTCCAGCCGCCGGCGCGCAGCAGCATGCGGGCGCCGTTGCGGCCATATTTGTGGCTGTTCTCGGTATGGATCGTCTCGCCCGCGGCCATCGCGAAGGCGCGCCCCTCGACAGTGAACTCCACGTCGCGCACCGCCTCCAGGTGCATCTCGATCCGGGCGGCATCGTCGTTCCACAAGGCGACATGGCGAAACGCCTCGACCGGGATCGTGCCGCCCAGCTCGCGATTGATCCGCGCGAGCAGGTTGCGGTTGAACGCCGCGGTGACGCCCTGGGCATCGTCATAAGCCGGGACCAGCACCTCCGCCGGCTTCACCCGGTCCATCCCGATCAGCAGCCGGGCGCCCTCGCCCAGCCAGTCGCGCATCGCGCGCAGCAGGTCGACCGCGTGAAAGGCCTGCATGTTGCCGATCGTCGAGCCCGGGAAGAAGCCGAGCTTGGGCATGCCGGCCACTTGCCCGGGCAGCGGCACGGGGCGCAGGAAATTGGCCTCGACCGGATAGACCGGCAGGCCCGGAAAGGCCTGGCCCAGCTCGGCGGCGGACTGGCGGAGGAAATCGCCCGAAATGTCGATCGGCACATAGGCGGCCGGATCGATGGCGCGCAGCAGCAGCGGCGTCTTCACCGACGAGCCCGAGCCGAACTCGACCACCGCCGCCCCCCGCGCGGCGAGCGCGCCGAGCTCGGGCCCGGTCTCGCGCAGCAGCGCCGTCTCGGTGCGCGTGGGATAATATTCGGGGAGCCGGGTGATTTCCTCGAACAGCTCGGAACCGCGGCGATCATAGAACCAGCGCGCGGGAATGGCGCGCGGCCGCGCCGCGAGGCCGCTCAGCACATCGGCGCGGAAATGCGGATCGGCCAGGCTGGTCTGGCCGTCTTCAAGTTCCTGCTTCAGCATGATTGGCCGGCCTTTCGAAGCGGTTCGGAATAGAGGTGGCGAAGGGGAATCACAGGTCCTTCGCCAGGCGCACGCCGGTGAACTGCCAGCGCTGATGGGGGTAGAAGAAATTGCGGTAGCTCGCGCGGGAATGGCCGCGCGGCGTGGCGCAGGAGGATCCGCGCAGCACGAACTGGCCGCTCATGAACTTGCCGTTATACTCGCCCACCGCGCCCGCCGCCGGCCGGAAGCCGGGATAGGGGCGATAGGCGCTGCCGGTCCATTCCCAGACATCGCCGAAAAAGGCGGGGCCGCCCGCCGAAGGACGCGGCTCGACCGGGCTGGCGGCGTCGAGCTGGTTGCCGCCGGCCGGATCATGCGCCGCGGCGGCCGCTTCCCATTCGAACTCGGTGGGCAGGCGCGCGCCCGCCCAGCTGGCATAGGCATCCGCCTCGAAGAAGCTGACATGGGTGACCGGCGCGGCGGGATCGACCGGGCGGCGGCCGTCGAGCCCGAACCGGGTCCACACATCCCCCTCCCGCCGCCAGTAGAGCGGCGCCTCCACGCCTTCCTGCTGCACCCAGGCCCAGCCATCGGACAGCCAGTGGCGCGGATCGCGATAGCCGCCATCAGCGATGAAGGCCGCCCATTCGCCGTTGGTGACGGTGCGATCGGCAATGGCATGGGGGGCGAGCAGCACCTGGTGGCGGGGCCCCTCGCAATCGAAGGCGAAGCCGCCGTCCGCGGCAGCGGCCATCGGCCCGGCCGGATCGACTCCCACCGCGACTATCCCCTCCAGCCCCGCGATCCAGCCGATCGGGCCGGGCATCGCCACCGGCGCCTTGGGCGCGCCCTGCCAGATGGCGGGCTCGAGCGGGTTGACCGAGAAATGGTGGAGGATGTCGGTGAGCAGCAGCTCCTGATGCTGCTCCTCGTGATGGCAGCCGAGCAGCACCAGGGCCCGGGCCGCCGGCGGAAGATCGGGCAGCGCATCGGCGAGCGCGGCATCGACATGGGCGCGCCAGGCGCGGATCTCGTCCAGCGTGGGGCGCGACAGCATGCCGCGGCGCGGGCGCGCATGGCGCCGGCCCTCCGCCTCGTAATAGCTGTTGAACAGGAAGGGCCAGCGCGCGTCGAACAGCGCATAGCCGGGCACATGGTCGCGCAGCACGAAGGTCTCGAAGAACCAACTGGTATGCGCGAGGTGCCATTTGGCGGGCGAGGCATCGTCCATCGACTGGATCGTCGCATCGGCATCGGAGAGCGGCCGGACCAGCGCCTCGCTCAGCGCGCGGGTGCGGAGGAACTTCGCGCCCAGGGCGCTGGAAGCCGGCGCGGATCCCGTTTCCGTTCGCATTATGTTCTCCTAGTCCAACAGGCCTCCGCCCGTCAACCGGAGAAGATATAGGTCAGCGGGACGCCCCCGGTACCCATAGAACGTCGCCGGCCTCGCTTTGGTTCACTGCGCGGGCGGCGACGAAGAGCAGGTCGGACAGGCGGTTGAGATAGGAAAGCGGCAGCCCGCCCGCGCCGGCGGCGACCGCGGCGCGCTCGGCCCGGCGAGTGACGGCGCGGGCGAGGTGGAGCTCGGGCGCGCCCGGGGCGCCGGCGGGCAGCACGAAGCTGGTCAGCGGCGCGAGCGCCGAGTTGATGTGGTCGATCCGCTCCTCGAGCCAGGTCACCTGGGCCGGGGTGATGCGCAGCGCGCCCTCGATCCCGTCCGGGGTGGCGAGATCGGCGCCGAGGTCGAACAGGTCGTTCTGGATGTGGGCGAGCATGCCGCCGAACGCATGATGGCCGAGCGTGGCGCGGGCGACGCCGATCGCGCAATTCGCCTCGTCGACATCGCCGATCGCCGCCATGCGCGCATCGGCCTTGGAAATGCGCGAGCCGTCGACCAGGCCGGTGGTGCCGTCGTCGCCGGTGCGGGTGTAGATCTTGTTGAGCTTGACCATGGGGCGGGGTTTACGCCGCGCGCCGGCCGAATTCTACGCTGCCTTCGACTTCAGCAGCAGCACGCCGAAGCCGATGAAGATCGTGCCGGTCAGCCGGTTGAACCATTTCTTGAGCGCGGGCCGGGCAAGATGGCGGGCGAGACCCCGCCCGCCCAGCGCATAGACGGCGTACCAGAAGCACTCGACCACCGCGAAGGTGAGCACCAGGATCGCGAACTGGGGCGGCTTGGGCGCGGCGGCGCTGACGAACTGGGGGAAGAAGGCGGCCGCGAACAGCAGCGCCTTGGGATTGGAGATGCTGATCGCGAAGCCGCCGCGGAAGAGCTGGGCCGGGCCGAGGCGCCTGTCGGCGAGCGCGGCGTCGTCGCCGATATCGAGCGGGGTCGGATCGGCCCGCCAGGCCTTGATGCCGAGCCAGACGAGATAGGCGGTGCCGAGCCAGCGCAGCACCTCGAACGCGCCGGGGATGGCGAGCAGCAGCGCGGTGAGGCCGGCGGCGGAAGCGGTGAGGATCGTCATCAGCCCGGCCAGGCAGCCGGCCATCGCCGCCACGGTCCGCCGCACGCCGAAATCGACGCTGCGCTGGAGGATATGGAGCATGTTGGGGCCGGGCGTTCCCGAGAGCAGGAACACGGCCATGACGAACAGCCACCAGGTCTGGAGAGTCATCGCGGAAGCCTTCGCGATCGGGGGTCTTGGAAAGGGGCCCGCCGGCCCCGGCGCGTCAGCCCTTGGCCGACATGACGAACAGGATGATCGCGGCCACCGCGATCGCCACCGCCTGGAGCAGGATGCGTTGCTGCATCAGCTTCTGCGACTTGAGCGCGCGCGGGCTCGGGCCATCGCCATGCCCCTCCAGGTCCTGGCTGGTGGTGCCCGCCATGTTCACCAGCCCCTTGATGAGGACGAACAGAGTCGCGAACATCGCGGCGACGAGCAGGATGGCGAGGAAGAACATCCCGCCAGCTTACGCCCCCGCGGCGGCGATGCCAACCGGCAGTTGCCCCGCGCGCAATCGCTCGGCGAGCGCGCGGCCGTCCTCGCCGGCCAGCCGCATCGCCTCCAGGCTCGGCGCGCCGTGCCGCTTGGCCAGGCGAGTGCCGTCGGGGCCGGCCAGGAGCGGGTGATGGCGATATTCGGGCGTCGGCAGGCCGAGCAGCGCCTGGAGCAGGCGGTGGACATGGGTGGCGGCGAACAGGTCCACGCCGCGCACGACATGGGTGATGCCCTGGGCGGCGTCGTCGACGGTGACGGCGAGATGATAGCTGGCGGGCGCGTCCTTGCGGGCGAGGACGACGTCGCCCGCGGCGGCGGGATCGGCGCGGACGCGGCCGGCATGGGCATCGTGCCACCAGGGATCCTCTCCGTCGGGGAGGATCCCGATGGCCCTCGCCATGTCGAGCCGCCAGCAATGCGGCCGGGAGAGGTCCGGCGCTTCCAGCCCGCGGCAGGTGCCGGGATAGAGCGCGCCTTCCGGCCCGTGCGGCGCCGATGCGCTGGCGGCGATGTCGGCGCGGGTGCAGAAACAGGGATAGAGCAGGCCCGCCGCGCGCAACCGGTCGAGCGCTTCCGCATAGAGATGCAGCCGCCGGGACTGCCAGGTCAGCTCGCCGTCCCAGCCCAGGCCGAGCCATTCCAGGTCCCGCAATATCGCGTCGACATGCTCGGGCCGCGAGCGGGTGCCGTCGATATCCTCGATGCGCAGCGTGAAGCGCCCGCCATGTTGCCGCGCATAGTCGTGCGCCTGGATCGCCGACCAGGCATGGCCGAGATGCAGCCGCCCCGTCGGGCTCGGCGCGAAACGCGTGTGGATAACCATCAAACCGGCCCTTGACCGCGAGTCGCGGCATATGCTGTCATCAGCACGTCACGCTTCTCGGCGAGAGGCGGGGCACCATAGTTTGGGCGAGGGAGCGCATGTATCATCCCGATCTGATCCGCCATCCGGACAGCTGCCCCGCCCTTGTGCTCAATGCGGACTATACGCCCCTGAGCTATTATCCGCTGAGCGTGTGGCCCTGGCAGACGGCGGTCAAGGCGCTGTTCCTCGAACGGGTGGACGTCGTCTCCTATTACGAACGGGAAGTGCGAAGTCCCAGCGCGAGGCTGAAGCTCCCTTCGGTCATCGCGCTCAAACAATATGTGAAGCCTTCGCAATTCCCCGCCTTCACGCGCTTCAATCTCTTCCTTCGCGACAAATTCTCCTGCCAATATTGCGGCAGCCATCGCGACCTCACCTTCGACCATGTCATTCCCCGCGCCCAGGGCGGGCGCACCACCTGGGAAAATGTCGCCACCGCCTGCGCGCCGTGCAACCTCAAAAAGGGCGGGCGCACTCCCCAGCAGGCCGCGATGCCCCTCTATCTCCAGCCGATCCGGCCGACCAGCTGGCAGCTCCAGGAGCATGGCCGGCGCTTCCCGCCCAACTACCTGCACGACACCTGGCGCGACTGGCTCTACTGGGACGTGGAGCTGCTGGCCTAGGTTGAGGACTCATATTCTCCAGCGTCATCCCCGCTATCCCTTCAACCGCCCCCTTCAACCGTCATCCCCGCGCAGGCGGGGATCCAGGGCCAAGGGCAAGGACGGCGCGGCTCGCCTTGCCGTTTCCGGCACGCACCCGCGTGATTGCTTCGATCGTCCCCTGCTACCCTGGATCCCCGCCTTCGCGGGGATGACGGGTGTGGTTTCAAGGGCTTGTTTGGGTTCTCAACCAGG
>JAFOMG010000020.1 GCA_017418975.1 Sphingomonas sp. | reverse complement strand
CTGCGCCGGCCCATGCCCACCAGCAGGGCATGGATCATGGCGGGCAGCAGATGCACGATCAGATGATGAAGGATCATCAGGCCGGCGCGCAGAAGCAGCAGGGGCAACCGGCCCAGCAGGATCAACAGGGCATGTCGGGGATGGCCGGCATGTCCGGCGGCTCGCCTGCATCGAACGGCTCGGGCATGGCCGGTAAGGCGAAGAGTGGCTGCTGCAAGATGCCGATGAAGAAGGCCAAGCCGGCGGCGAAGAAGAAGACCGCCAAGCCCATGGCCGACAAGCCGATGAGCGACATGTGAGGTTTCCAGCCCCGAGAACAGACCCCAGGGGCTGAGGGCCCGCCGTTCCCCCGCGGCGGGCCAGTTCTTTGACGATGCCCAGCGTCGCCCCGTGCTCCCAGCTTTCAAAACCGGGTCCGAGCGTCTGACTTGACAGAGGAAACAGCGATGCGAAAACATCTTGGCGTCGGTGCTGCTGTTGGCTTCTGCTCTTTGGCAGCACGCCGCTCCTCGCACAGGGTATCGGCCATAGCTTGTTCATGCGCGGCAAGATCGTCCGTATGGATGCGGGCGGCACAGTGGCCTGCCTGGGTAAGGCCGATGGCGCGCACATCGGGCAGATACTCGAAGTCTATCACGCAACGCCGCGCCACCGCCGTCTTGTCGGTCATGTCGAAGTCGACCAGATTTTCGACGACCATTATGCTCATTTCCGCGTGAGGGACGGGACGCTTCAGAAAGGCGATTGGGTGAGCCTAAAGCGCGTCCGGGCGTAACGCCAGAATTGGAATGCCAAGCGCCGCCCTCGCCAAAAGAAGACTCGGCCGAGTAACGCCTGTCTCGGCATAATTCCGATCAGGCGTGCGCGAATACGTTCAGGAGTCGATGAATAGTCATCGGCTCTGTTGGCGTGTCTGACCCTCAAGCCCGCGACCCCGATACCAGACTACCTTCTGCGGAACTTACTTATAGGCCACCCGGGCAAAGAGATTACTCCGTCAGGCCATCGATAGAGATGGAGTCAGGTTATGTTCGAGAAGGCGATCGGGACCATTAACGCGGCGGCCTCCTTCCGACACCGCTATGATAATTTCATCGGAGGCCGCTGGAGCGCTCCTGCGGGCGGCGAGTATTTCGCCGACACGAGCCCGATCAATGGCGCCCAGATCGCAGAGTTCGCGCTGTCGACGCCGGAAGATGTCGAGCGCGCGCTCGATGCGGCGCACGCCGCCAAGGATCAATGGGCAAGGATCGCGCCCGCCGAACGCGCCAGGATTCTCAATCGCGTCGCCGACCGGCTCGAAGACAATCTGGAGTTGCTGGCACTTGCCGAGACGATCGACAATGGCAAGCCGATCCGCGAGACGCGCGCTGCCGACGTGCCGCTCGCGATCGACCATTTCCGCTACTTCGCCGGCTGCATCCGGGCGGAGGAAGGCGGCATCTCGACGATCGATGCGGACACCATGGCCTATCATTTCCGCGAGCCGCTCGGCGTCGTCGGCCAGATCATCCCGTGGAACTTCCCGCTGCTGATGGCGGCGTGGAAGATCGCCCCGGCGCTGGCGGCGGGCAACTGCACCGTCATCAAACCCGCATCCCAGACGCCGCTCACCTTGCTGATGTTCGCCGAGCTCACCGCCGACATCCTGCCGCCCGGCGTGCTCAATGTCGTTACCGGCCCGGGACGGACCGTTGGCCAGGCGATCGCCGCCAATCCGCGCATCGCCAAGGTCTCGTTCACCGGCGAGACCGTCACCGGCAAGCAGATCATGCACGCCGCGGCGGACCATCTGATCCCCCAGACGATGGAGCTTGGCGGCAAGTCGCCCAACATCTTCATGGCGGACGTGCTCGACGAGGACGATGCCTTCTTCGACAAGGCGCTCGAAGGCTTTACTTTGTTCGCCTTCAACAAGGGCGAGGTCTGTACCTGCCCGTCGCGCGCCCTGATCCATGAGTCGATCTTCGACCGCTTCATCGAGCGCGCCGTGGCGCGCGTCGCCGCGATCCGCCAGGGCGATCCGCTCGACCCGTCGGTCCAGGTCGGCGCGCAGGCGTCGGAGGACCAGCTCCACAAGATCCTGGGCTATATCGATATCGGCAAGGCCGAGGGCGCGCAGTGTCTGGTCGGTGGCGCCAGGGCGCTGCCGGGCGGTGCGCTCGACCAGGGCTATTTCGTGCAGCCGACCGTGTTCGTGGGTCAGAACCACATGCGCATCTTCCAGGAGGAGATCTTCGGTCCCGTCCTGTCGGTCACCACGTTCAAGACGGTCGAGGAGGCGATCGCACTTGCCAATGACACCGCCTACGGTCTTGGCGCGGGCGTCTGGACCCGGAGCGGCAACACCGCCTACCGGCTCGGCCGCGCGATCGAGGCCGGGCGGGTCTGGACCAACTGCTATCATCAGTACCCCGCCCATGCCGCCTTCGGCGGATACAAGGCATCGGGCTTCGGGCGTGAAAACCACCGGATGATGCTCGATCATTATCAGCAGACCAAGAATCTGCTCGTCTCCTATGACGAGCACGCGCTCGGCCTATTCTGACCCCCCGCTTAAAAGGAGAAACGGACATGGCGAAAACCATGAAGGCGGCGGTCGTCCGCGAATTTGGCAAGCCCCTGGTCATCGAGGACGCGCCGATCCCGACGGTCGGCCCCGGGCAGGTCCTGGTCAAGATTGCGGCAACCGGCGTGTGCCATACCGACCTGCACGCGGCAGAAGGGGACTGGCCGGTCAAGCCCAACCCGCCCTTCATTCCCGGCCATGAGGGCGTCGGGCATGTCGCCGCCGTTGGTGCCGGCGTCACCCATGTGAAGGAAGGCGACCGGGTCGGTGTGCCCTGGCTCTACACCGCCTGCGGGCACTGCGTGCATTGCCTGGGTGGCTGGGAGACGCTTTGCCACGAACAGCAGAACACCGGCTATTCGGTCAATGGCAGCTTTGCCGAATATGTCCTCGCCGATCCCAACTATGTTGGTCACCTTCCCGACAATGTCGACTTCCTCGACATTGCGCCGATCCTCTGCGCGGGCGTCACCGTCTACAAGGGATTGAAGGCCACCGAGGCCCGACCCGGCGAGTGGGTGGTCGTCTCCGGCATTGGCGGGCTCGGCCACATGGCGGTGCAATATGCCCGAGCCATGGGTCTCAATGTGGCCGCGGTCGACATCGACGATAGCAAGCTCGACCTCGCTACACGCCTTGGCGCCACACTGACGGTCAACGCGCGCAACGAGGACCCTTCGGCAGCGCTCAAGAAAGCCATTGGCGGCGCGCACGGGGCGCTGGTGACCGCCGTTTCGCCCAAGGCGTTCCAGCAGGCGCTCGGCATGGTCCGGCGCGGCGGCACGGTCGCGCTCAACGGCCTGCCGCCGGGCGACTTCCCGTTGTCGATCTTCGACACCGTGCTGAACGGCATTACCGTGCGCGGCTCGATCGTCGGCACGCGGCTCGATCTGCTCGAGGCACTGGCGTTCGCCGGCGAGGGCAAGGTCAAGGCCACGGTCCATGCAGACAAGCTGGAGAACATCAACGACGTCTTCTCCCGCATGCATCATGGCGACATCGAGGGCCGGATCGTCCTCGACCTCGCCTGAAGCCGACTTCGCGAAAGTACAGTTCATGTCTCCCTTACATATCCGGCCGATCGCGCGGCGCCGTTTCGTCCAGGGGCTGGCGATCGGCGGCGCGGTCGCCGGTTTCGCCCCGGCGCTTCTCGCGCGATCCGCACCAACCTTGCCCGCTGAGCTGAGCGGGACCGAGTTCGACCTCGAGATCGCCGAGCTGCCGGTCAACTTCACCGGCAAACGCCGTATCGCGACCGCCGTGAACGGCAGCGTGCCCGCGCCGGTCCTGCGCCTGCGCGAAGGCGACACGGTCACGCTGCGCGTACGCAACGGCCTCAAGGAGATGTCGAGCATCCATTGGCACGGCATCATCGTGCCGGCGGAGATGGACGGCGTGCCCGGCATCAGCTTTGCCGGCATCGCGCCGGGCGAGACCTTCACCTATCGCTTCGAGGTCCGCCAGAGCGGAACCTACTGGTATCACGCTCACACGCTCGCCGAGCAGACGGGACTCTATGGAGCGATCATCGTGGAGCCAAAACAGGTGCCGACGGCGCGGGCGCCCGATCGCGACTATTGCATCGTGCTCAGCGACTGGTCGGACGAGCCGCCGCTGCAGATCTTCCTCAATCTCAAGAAGCAGAGCAGCTACTATAATTTTGCGCAGCCGACCGCCGGCGATTTCCTCAAGGATGTCGGCACCATGGGCTTGGGCAAGGCGCTCGAGCGGCGGCGGATGTGGAACAGCTCGCGGATGAACCCGACCGACTACAGCGATGTCTCTGCCGCGACCTACACCTATCTGATGAACGGCGCGCCGCCCGCCGGCAACTGGACCGGTATCGCCGCGCCCGGCGAGCGCGTGCGCCTGCGCTTCGTCGGCGCGGGGACGGCGACGTTCTTCGACGTGCGGATCCCCGGGGTCGAGCTGACGGTCGTATCGACCGACGGGCAGCCGGTCGAGCCGGTCACGGTCGAGGAATTCCGGATCGGCCCGGGCGAGACCTACGACGTCGAGTTCACCATGCCCGAGGGCGGCGCCCGCACCATCTTCGCGCAGGCGATCGATCGGAGCGGCTATGCGCGTGGCACGATCGCACCGGCCCCGGGCATGGCGGCAGCCGTGCCGCCGCTCGATGCCCGGACCTGGCTCGAGCCGGTCGACATGATGGGCGCGATGGCGACGATGGGCGCAATGGGAGGCGACGCGCATGCCGGGCACGGCATGACCGAGATGCCGGCCAGGGCACGGCACGCCCGCACCGAATATGGCGCCAATACCGACATGCGCGTCGACTATCCGCGCACCAATCTCGACGATCCCGGCGCCGGGCTGCGCGGGCGCGGCTGGCGCGTGCTGACGCTGGCCGATCTGCGCACGCCGGGCGGCGATCCCGACCCGCGCGAGCCCGAGCGCGACATCGAGCTGCATCTGACGGGCAATATGGAACGGTTCATCTGGTCGCTCGACGGCATCAAGCTCAACGATTCCAGGCCGCTTCATTTCAAGCCAAACGAGCGGCTGCGCGTCACCTTCGTCAACGACACGATGATGGCGCATCCGATGCATCTGCACGGCATGTGGAGCGATGTCGAAGGCCCGGACGGCGCCTTCCAGGTCCGCAAGCATACGGTCGTGGTCCAGCCCGCCCAGCGGGTGAGCTTCCGCGTCACCGCCGACGCCATGGGCCGATGGGCCTTCCACTGCCATCTGCTCTATCACATGGCGGCCGGCATGTTCCGGGAGGTGGTGGTCGCATGATCCGGATTTTCCCCTCGCGCGGCATCGCTCTTGGCGCTGCCCTCTTCCTGGCGCCGGCGATCACGGCTCCCGCCCTCGCGCAGGATGCCTCGCCCCCGTCGCCCGCCGCCACCCCTGCCCAAACGGCCACTCCCGCTCAGCACACCCCTTCCGCGCAAGGCTCTCAGGACCATGCGGGCATGGACATGCCGGGCATGGATATGACCGACACGAAGGCGTCCGGTAACGGCGCCACGATGGACATGGGCTCGATGCAGGGCGGCCAGGCCCCGCCGGACGCGCGCAACTCGGACGATTATGCCGACGGCTACCGCAACTCGACGCTGCCGGGCTATGAGATGGCCGACAAGCTCTCAATCCCCAAGATACTTGTCGATGAGCTTGAGTTCACCAGCGGCAACGAGGGTCAGGGCGTGGGCTGGACCGTGCTCGTCACCAAGGGTCAGGACAATGACAAGCTCTGGCTGCGCAGCCAGGGGCTCAAGAACTCCCGCGACCAACGTCTCGATCCGGAAAGCAGCGTCGAGGCGCTGTGGTGGCACAGCAAGAACCCGTTCTGGGGCACGCTGCTCGGGGTCAGGCAGGATCTCGGCAAGGGTGCGACCACCTGGCTGGCCGCCGGCGTCGAGGGACTGGCGCCCTATTGGTTCGACGTCCAGCTCACCGGCTATGTAGGAACCGATGGGCGTCTCGCGGCGCGCGCCAAGGCGTCCTATGAGGTCTTGTTCACCAATCGGTTGATCCTTACGCCGCAGGTGGAGACCAATATCTATTCGAAGCGGTCGAGCGATCGGCAGCTCGGCAGCGGCTTCAGCAATGTCGAGCTGAGCGGACGGTTGCGCTACGAGGTGTCGCGCAAGTTCGCGCCCTATATCGGCTTCGTCTGGGAGCGCGCATTTGACGGCACGGCCGATTTCCGTCGCCTGCGCGGGGAAGGGCCTTCCGAACACAGGCTGGTGATCGGCTTGCGCGCCTGGTGGTGATCCGCGGATGGCCACTCGAGGGGTCGACCGCGAACGCGCCGCGTGACAAGGCTGGATCGCAAGCCAACGGTCGCTGGCCGGCCTCCTTTTTCGTCTTGTTGCTCGCGGCGGCTGCGGCGTCGGCGGGACAGACGGCCATTCTCGCCTTCCTTCCGGCACTGGTCGACCCGGCTCGTGGCGCGCTATCGTCAAGCGCTCATGATTTTCATGTCGCGAGCCTGACCGCGGTCCATCCCCTGGCAGCCTTGCTGGCGGCGCCGCTCTGGGGCTGGATCGCGGACCGGGTCGACTATCGGGCGATGTTGCGCGCAGCGCTGGTCATCCTCGCCCTGGTGACCGCGCCGATCGGCCTCGTCGGGCTGCCTGAGCTTTATGCATTGCGCCTGGTGGCGGGGATGGCGTCGGCCGCCATCATACCGTTGGGCTTGCTCTGCGCGAGCTTTGCCGCAAACGAGCGCGCGGACCAGGCGCGGCGCTTCACCTGGCTGACCGCCTTCTTGTTTCTGGGCGATCTCGCCGGTCCGCTGGTGGCGGAGGTCTCGGCCGCGATCCTGCCCCGCGCTCCCCTCATGATCCTCGCTTTCGGCATCGGTGCCGTCGGGGCGGCGCTTTGCGCCGTGCGTCTGCCGCGCTGGTGTGCACCTTGCATCGATGGCGGAGACCTGCCCGCGCCGACGCTCGGCGCGACGCTGATCCTGCTTTTCGTCACGATCGTCGCGGGCGGCGGGCTGGCGGCGATGCATGTCAATCTCCTGGTGACGCGGAGCGTCATTTCGCTGAGCCGCGAAGAGATCGCCTGGATGCTCAGTCTCTGCGGATTGGGCATGCTGGCAGCACAGATCTTCCATGCGAGGCTCGATTGGCTGGTGACCATGCCGAGGCGGCTTGCGGGGCTGACGCTCGGCCTGCTGGCTGCGGCGCTCTTCCTGTTCCCTGTCGCCGCGAGCATGGCCGAACTCAGTGGGATCATCGTTGCTGCCGGCTGGAGCTCGGCAACCCTTCGATTGGTCACCAGCTTCTGGATCAGCGGTGCGGCAGCCCCTTCGGGTCTGAAGCTCGGTCTCCAGCATTCCGCCGCCAGCATCGGGCAGGCGCTCGCGCCGCTGGCGATCGCCGTCGTCGCTCCCGGGGCGCAGCACTTAGTCTTGTGGGGGATTGGTGGTCTGTCGCTGGCGCTGCTTGTGTCCTTGCCGCTCGCCTGGAGGCCGCGCGCCATCGTGAAATCTTCAGCGTGATGAGGGGTAGGGGGCATCAATGCGTATAGATCATTAGGAACCCTATCGCATGCTTCCGGGAGCCGTTCATGAAGACCCGTCTTTCTGCCGCCTTGCTGTTCCTCGCCCTGCCCGGCGCAGCGCTTGCGGCGAATGATGTCGTCGTCCACCGGGACCCGGGTTGTGGATGCTGTGAGAAGTGGGCCCAGGCGCTTCGCGCGAAGCTGGGCCGCACGGTCGTCATGCGCGACGATGCGTCGCGCGGGGCGCTTCAGCGGAGGGCCGGCATGCCGGGCACGCTGGCATCCTGCCACAGCGCGATGGTTGATGGCTATCTGATCGAGGGCCATGTCCCGGTCGCCGATATCAAGCGCCTGCTGGCAACCCGTCCCGTAGGCGTCAGAGGCATTGCGGTGGCGGGGATGCCGATCGGCTCGGAGGGCATGGAAGTGGCAGGCGCCGCCCGCCAACCCTATGCGGTGGTGTCGTTCGGCAGTTCGGGCCAGAAGGTCTTCGCGCGGCATTGATCACGCACGCCTCGGCTCTCGCTGGTGATTTCCTGTTTGAATGACTGGGACTTGCTCGCCCCCACCTGTATAGTCATTTGATGCATGCTCCCGCTCGCCCCCATAGCCGCGCATCCGCTCCCCGGACGAAAGCTGCTTCTGTGGGCGAACCCGCGGTCGACGCTGCCGGTGCGGAGAAGCAACCTCGCTATGTGGCGATCAAAGACAGCATTTTCGAGGACATCCGGGAAGGTCGCCTGAAGCCCGGCGACCAGACGCCGTCAGAGGCCGAGCTCGTCGAGACGTTCAAAGTCTCGCGCATGACCGCAAACCGGGCGTTGCGGGAACTGCAATCGGCCGGTGTCGTGGTACGGCGGGCGGGGCGGGGCAGCTTTGTCGCCGAGCCCCGGCCGATCGGGCAGCTGATCGAGATCCGCAACATCGCGGAGGAGGTGCGCGGCAGGGGCCACGCCTATCGCGCGCGCGTCATTTATAATATCGAGATACGGGCTGATGCGGAAAGGGCAGCTCTGCTGGAAGTCGGCTTGGGCACGCGCCTCTTCCATTCGCTTATCGTCCATCACGAGACCGAATTCCCAATTCAGGTCGAGGAGCGCTTTGTGCTGGCATCTGCTGCGCCACGCTACGGAGAGAGGGATTTCAGCGCCTCGACGCCGAATGAATATCTGACACGTGTTGCCCCGCTCGAGCGAGTAGAGCACCGGGTGTGCGCGGCGATGCCGGATACAGCCATGCGAACAATGCTGGGCCTCGCTGAAGGAGAACCAGTGCTAATGATGACGCGCAGAACCTGGAGTCGCGGACGTCTCGTATCGCACGCTTGGCTCACGCACCCGGGCAATCGGTTCGAGCTATCGGCGGCTTTTTCTGTTGGGACCTAGCGATCAGCCCGCGCCCAACTTGACGGCCGATTTGCGCCTGCGCCGCAACCATCGCACGTCGGCGCGACTGAAGCTCTTAAACAGCAGGTAGAAGCCCGTCCCCGACAGCCACAAAGTACCGAACGCAACGAAGACGATCAGCGGGTGATTGAAGCTGGTGCGGTTCATATAGTCCATATTGTGGAGCATCCAGAAGAAATCCCAGGTGCGCCATGTGTCGCCGCGCATGACCAGGAATCGGCCGGTGTCGGCGGAGATGTAGGCGCTGCTGTTCTCTGCGTCCGCGAAATCCAGTCGCCACATGGTGCCTTCGTGCTCGCGCGCTTCCACATTCGGTTCGGCGAGCAACGTTGCCTTGCGGATCGGTGCTTCATTCACCATCGTCGCGACGTCGCGCGCGACCTGCTCGTCGACCCGAACCGGGGCGCCGCTCGTCGCGTCGATTAGCCGCGTGCCCGTGGTGGATCGAAGCTCGTAGACGGGGCGTGTGGCAAGGGACCGCAAGGCGATGCCGAGCACGGGACCATCAAGAGCGAGCTTTGCCGGCGCAATATAGTCACCGGCAGGTAGGGCGTGCTGATGGCTGGCCTGCGCACTGTGTCCGCCGACCTTCTCCTGATCGAGCAAGGCCATCATCGAGCCGCTCAGAGCCCAAAGGAGAAACTGCACGCCCAGGATCAGGCCGACCCATTTGTGGATGCGCCGAAAAATGAGCGGGGTGAACCGGATTTTCTTCATGCCTTCTTCCTGCGCCGCGGGAACGACCAAAGCAGCAGCCAAGCCCCGGCCAGCGCCATGGCAAGGGCACTCCAGGTCGCCACGCGCAGCAGCGGATTGTTGACGTCGGAGCGATCGTCATAGTCCATGATGTGCAGCATCCACGCGAAATCGAACACGCGCCACAGCGCATGGCGGCGCGAGATCAGCTCACCGGTCTGCGGAGAGAGATACAGGGTTGGCCGGTTCCAGGCATCGAATTCGACCTGCCAATAGGGAGGCTTGCGCGCCTGCATTTCCAGTGGCGCCGTCGTCAGCAGCCGGGCTGCGACGATGTCCCCGGTGCCGCTGTAGATGCGCCGAGCGGCGGCGCGGATTTGTGCCTCGCTCAAATCGGGGATGGGCTGTCCCGAACCTGCATCGAAGAGTCT
>JAFOMG010000019.1 GCA_017418975.1 Sphingomonas sp. | reverse complement strand
TTGATTTTCTACCGTCATCCCGGCCTTGAGCCGGGATCCCGCTTCTTCTTGCGCTGGCGAGACAGCGGGACCCCGGCTCAGGGCCGGGGTGACGAAGGAGGAATATGAGTCCTCAACCTAGTCGCCCGAGATTCCGGCCTTTGCCGGGATGACGAGTTGATCCAGCACCTTCGCCAGCAGCCAGTCCTTGTCGCTCGCGCCGGCGAAGCTGTGGCTGGCGCTGTCGAGCTGCTCGACTGCTACTTTCCCCCGCGCCGCATCGAAGGCAGGAGCCCTGAAGGCATCGGCAAAGGCGATCGCGGTATTGTCGCCTTTCGCCAGCAGGATCGCCACCGGCACCTTCGCTTCCGCCAGCGCGGCGGCGAGGCGGGTGGGGAGGCCGCCAGCGGCCCGAGGCGGCTGGCGCGAGGCCTTGCGCAGGCCCTTGAGCAGCTTGGCGACGTTCACGCCGCCGCGCAGCAGCCGCAGCCACTCCCGCGGATCGCGCAGCCGGGCCGCATAATGCGCGCGGATCGCGGCGGGGGGAGGCATCGCGTCCTCGGCCTCGACGGTCCAGGGATTGGCGAGCACGAGTGCGTCGATGCCCGCCTGGGCGTGGAAGAAGGCCAGTGCGGTGGCGGCGTCGCAATTGCCATAGGCGATGATCCGCTCGACCCCGGTCTCGCGAAAGGCGCGGGCGGCGGCGGCGATATCCTCGGCGCTCGACTCGAACCCGCGATTCTCGCCGGTCGAATCGCCGATGCCGCGGCGATCGAAGCGCAGGACGGGATAGTCGGCGCGGGCGACCCGCTCCGCCAGCAACGCCATGCCGCGATGCGCGCCGATGCGGATCTCGTTGCCGCCCGAGACGATCAGCAGGCCCGTGGTCTCGGCTGCTTCGTCCAGCGTGCCGAGCAAGGTCTCGCCGGCGCACGGAAATGCGATCAGCTTTCGCATGCACGGATCCAGACGGCGATGTCTTCGGCGAGCAGGGCGGCGAGCGCGGGATCATTGTCCGGCTCGGCGCGGCGCCAGAGCGGCGCGCCGTCCACCCGCCGGATGGCATCGGCGGGGTCGGAGGCAAGGCGGACGACCCGCGCGTCCGGCGCGGGCCGGGCGGTGACAAGTTCCGCCAGCAGCGCCGGGGCGAGCGGATTGCCGGCGATCTCGATCGGCGTCGAACCTCCCAGAACCGGCGAATCCAGGTCATGGCGCTGCGGGTCGGCGGCGATCGCGGCCCGCTTCAGCTCGCGCAGGAGCTTGTCTCCGGGCATGGGAGCGAAATGCCAGCGGCCGGCGACGGGCGCGAGCGTGTCGAGCAGCGCGCCGCTGCGCACGCCCAGTGCGTAGCAGTTGCGCCCCTCGCGATCGAACTTGTCGCAGGCGAAGTTGAAGGCGTCCCGCATCTTGAGGATCGAGGATCGGTCGGTCGGCACCAGGCTCTCGCCCTGGCCGGGCAGGTCGGGCAGCGCCCCGGCGATGCCGCGCTGCGCGAGCAGGCGCAGGATCGTGACCAGGAAGGCCCGGGTGCGGTTGGCTTCCTCGAACAGCGGCGGCGCCGCGACCACGACCGGGCCGGCGGCGGGGCCGAAGCGCAGCATCGCCTCGCGCCCGCCGGCCCAGTCATAGTGATCGATCACCGGAGCGCCTTGGCCGCCGCGAAGCGCGTGAGGGCGCCGAAGCTCTCGAGCATCTCGCCGTCCACCTCGTCATCCTCGATCAGGATGCCGAGCCGGTCCTCGAGCTCGGTGAGGACGCCCGCCACGGCGAGCGAATCGAGTTCGGGCAGCGCGCCGAAAAGCGGCGTGTCCGAGCGGAAATCGGCCACGCGCTCCGCGCTCAGGCCCAGCACGTCGCGGAGCACGCCGCGGACGGTATCTTCGACTTGGAGCGACCCATCGGGTTGCAATGCACTTCCCCTGCCGGTTTTTCGCTCCCGTAAGGGTTGGCGCGGGCGCTGCCAAGTATAAGGGTGTGCGGGTGATAGCGCTCGACCCCGTTCCCAGGCCCCTCGATACCCTGCCGTCGCGCGGGAGGCCCGAGGCCGTGGCGCTGGAGGACAAGGCCGGCACGCTCACCTATGCCGAGCTCGAGGCGGCGGTGGGCGGCATGGCGCATGCCCTGCGCGCGCTGGGGCTGGAGCCCGGCGACCGGGTGGCCAGCTGGCTGCCCAAGACGCGGACCGCGTGCCTGATGCCGCTGGCGGCGGTGCGGGCGGGACTGGTGCACGTGCCCGTGAACCCGGTGCTCAAGCGCGCCCAGGTGGCGCACATCCTGGCCGATTCGGGCGCGCGGGCGCTGGTTTCCCAACCGGCGCGGCTCGCCGCCCTCGAAGCCGGCGATGTCGGCGCCGATTGCCGGGTAGTGGAGGAAGGCGCGCTCTTCTCGGAGCGGAGGCTTCCGCCCTCCGCGGCCGGCGCCGATACGCTCGCGGCGATCCTCTATACCTCGGGATCGACCGGCAGGCCCAAGGGCGTGATGCTGAGCCATGCCAATTTATGGCTGGGGGCCATCAGCGTAGCCCATTATCTTGAGATCGAACCTGAGGATCGCGTGCTGGGCGTGCTGCCGCTCAGCTTCGATTATGGGCAGAACCAGCTCTTCTCCACCTGGGCGGCGGGCGCGCGGGTGGTGCCGCTCGATTACCTGACCGCGCGCGACGTCATAAAGGCGGTGGAGCGCTTCGGCATCACCAGCCTGGCCGGGGTGCCGCCGCTTTGGGTGCAACTGCTCGAGGCGGAGTGGCCGGTTGAGATCGCATCCAAGCTTTGCCGCCTAACCAATTCAGGCGGCGCGCTTACCCCCAGGATGGTGCGCGACCTGCGCGCACGCTTCCCCAATGCCGATCTTTATCCGATGTATGGGCTGACCGAGGCGTTCCGATCGACCTATCTTCATCCCGGGCTGGTCGACGCGCACCCCGATGCGATCGGAACGGCCATTCCGTTCGCGGAGATCCTGGTGGTCGGTCCGGACGGCGCGCGCGCTTCCCGGGGCGAACTGGTCCATGCGGGCCCGCTGGTCGCCCAGGGCTATTGGCGCGATCCCGAGCGGACGGCGCAGCGCTTCCGCCCCGCGCCCGCCTTTGCCGAGAGCGGCGGCATGGCGGTGTGGTCCGGCGACACGGTACGGCTGGGGGAGGACGGGCTGCTCCGCTTTGTCGGCCGCGGCGACGAGATGATCAAATCGGCCGGCAACCGCATCAGCCCCACCGAGATCGAGGAAGCCGTGCTCTCGGGCGGCGAGACCGGTGAGGCGGCGGCGTTCGGCGTCGCGGACGAAAGGCTGGGCCAGGCGATCGTGGTGATCGCGCGCGGCGACGGCAGCGGCGAGGCGGCGCTGCGCGAGCGGTTGCGGCGCGAGCTGCCGAGCTTCCTGCAGCCGGCGCGCTATGACTGGCGCGCGGAGCTTCCGCGCAACGCCAATGGCAAGCTCGACCGGACGGCGCTCAGGGCGAGCTTGGGGGACAAATGACCATTACCGCGAAACCGCATGGCCCGATCCCGCCGGAATTCGCCGCGTTGCGCGAGCTTCCATGGCCGGACGTCCGGACCCCTGCCTATGTCTATGACTTTGCGGTGGTGGAGGCGCGCATCGCCCGGCTGCGCGCGGCGCTGCCCGCCGGTATCGGCATCCATTATGCCATCAAGGCCAATCCGTTCCCGCCGCTGCTCGCCCGCATCGCGCCGCTGGTGGACGGGATGGACGTTGCCTCGGCGGGCGAGCTGGCCCGGGCGCGTGACGTCATGGCGGCGGCCGACATCAGCTTCGCCGGCCCCGGCAAGCGCGATTTCGAGCTGGAGGCGGCGCTGGGCGCGGGCGTGACGCTCAATCTCGAATCGGAGGCCGAGGCCGAGCGCGCGTTCGCGATCGGCGCGCGGCTGGGCGTGACGCCGCGGCTCGCGGTGCGGGTCAATCCCGATTTCGAGCTGCGTGGATCGGGGATGAAGATGGGCGGGCGCGCCTCGCCCTTCGGCGTGGATGCGAGCCGGGCGGCGGCGCTGGTGCGGCGCGTGATCGACGCCGGGGCGGAATGGCGCGGCTTCCACATCTTCGCCGGATCGCAGGCGCTGGACGCCGCTTCGGTGATCGAGACCCAGGCCGCCACGGTGGCGCTCGCCGCGCGGCTGGCGGACGAGGCGGGTGCGCGGCCGCCGCTGGTGAACCTGGGCGGCGGCTTCGGCATCCCCTATTTCCCGGGCGATGCACCGCTCGACGTGGCGGCGGTGGGCGCGGCGCTGGGCACGGCGATCCGGGGCCTCGACACCCGATATGCCGTGGAGCTTGGCCGGTGGCTGGTGGGCGAGGCGGGGGTGTATCTCGCCCGGGTGATCGAGCGGAAGGAGAGCCAGGGCGAGACCTTCCTGGTGGTCGAAGGCGGCTTGAACCATCATCTCGCCGCCACCGGCAATTTCGGCACGGTAGTGCGCCGCAACTATCCCGTGGCGGTGGCGGATCGTATCCAGGATCCGCCCGAGGAAGTGGTGACGATCGTCGGGCCGCTCTGCACGCCGCTGGACCGGCTGGCCGACCGCGTGGCGCTGCCCCGCGCCGAGGTGGGGGACAAGATCGCGGTGTTCGCGTCCGGAGCCTATGGCGCGACGGCGAGCCCCAGCGCGTTCCTGGGGCATCCGCCGGTGGGAGAATCGCTGGCCTGAGCCGCGATCAGCCCGGCGCGGCTTGGCGGACTCCCAGCACGGTGAGGTGGCGATCGGGCCACAGGATCGACTGGCCCGTCCGCAGCCCGATCAGCGCCGCGCCCACGGGCGTGAGGACCGAGATCCGCCCCCGGGAGATATCCGCGTCGGACGGGTAGACGAGCGTGACGGTGCGCCGCGTGCCGCTGCTGTCGTCGACGAACTCCACCGTGGAACCCATCGTCACCGTATCGGGCGAAATGGCGGCCGCGCTGTGCAGCCTGGCGCGCTCGGTCTCGCGGAGCAGCAGCGCGCTGACCGCGGGAAAGCGGCGCTCGACGCTGAGCGCCAGGCCGGCGAGGCGCTCGGCTTCGGAATCGATCATGTCGATCGGCGGCCGGCTGGCCGCCTTGCGGGTCTTGCTCATATTCTGGAACTCCCAGGCAAAGGCGGCGATGCCGCCGGGGCGCCGAACGGCGCATTGCTTGGCCCCGGATCTCCGGGACATGCCTGAGGAGAACCCGGGGCTAGTTGCCTGCCAGGAACTGTCCCGCGTGAATGCGGTATCGCAGCGTGGGTGCGCGAAGCATCATGCGGGGACGATGGGGCCTGGGCCGGGGGTTGTCAAACCGCGTCAGAGGCTTTCGGCGGCCAGCAGGCAGGCGAGCATCGCCAGCACCAGCGCGATCAGGGCGATGCCGAGCGCCGGCCAGCCCCAGGCGGCGACGACCATGCCGGCGAGCGGCGGGCCGAGCAGCGCGCCGCCCGCGCCGAACTGGGTGATCAGGCCGTTCGCCGCCGCGATTCGGGGATCGTCGGGCGTGGTGGCCCCGGACTGGGCGGGCAGGCGGGCGAACATCAACGGCGGGACGAGGCCGCTGATGAGCGTCGCGCCGATGGCGATGGCGCCGCTTTCGGCCAGGCTCGCTCCGGTACCCTGATAGAGCCAGAAGACCAGGGGCAGCGTGGCGAGCAGGGCCAGTATCGAGACCAGCATCATCCGGCCCCGGCCCAGCGCGCCGCCCCGCATCAGCCACATGGCAGCGGCCGAGCCGGGCAGGGCGGCGAGCGAGGCCAGCGCGGTGACCAGCCCGACCTGCTCGATCGGGGCGCTGCTGCGCTCGACCAGGAAGCTCGGCAGCAGCATGAGCAGCGCGCAGACGAACAGGGTGTAGAGGCCGAAGGCGAAGGTGGAGATCCAGGCGGCCGGGGCGGGGAGGGTGATCCGCCGGCCGCTGGCGCCGGGGAGCGGGAAGCGCGTGAGCAGGGCCGTAATCGCGGCCAGCGCGACCGCCCAGACCAGCATCACGCCGCGCGGGCCCGCCAGGGTGACCAGCGAGGCGGTGACCGCGCTGCCCAATGCCAGGCCCACGGGCACGAAGGTGCTCCACAGGGCGAGCGCGCGGCCGCGGCTCCGCTCGGTGGCGAGAGCGGCGATGGCGGTGGGCGCGACGATCACCATCAGGAGATAGCCGATGCCCTCCACTGCGCGGGCGGCGAACAGGATGGCGGGGCTGGGGGCAATCGCCTCGACCAGGCTGGTGCCGGCGAGCGTGGCGCCGCCGAGCAGCAGGAAGGCGCGCATGCCGAAGCGGGCGAGGCCAAGGCCGGCGACGAAGCCGAACAGCGCGCCGCCCACCTCGAGCAGCGAGATCAGCAGCGCGATCTCGGGTAGCGACAGATGGAAGCTCTCGCGCAGGATCGGTGCGATGGCGGAGATCTTGGCGAGCTGCGCGGCGGCGAGGATTCCGACCAGCCAGAGCGTGATGATTCGGGGCCAGGGGGTGCGCATGCCGCCCTGCTAGGAGCAGGCGCCGATGATGGCCACGAATAGATTATACGGGCGCCGCCGGTACCGGATCGCGATCCGGGCGCTTCGGCCTGCCATCGGCCGCGTCACCCCGGAATGTCGGTCGGCCCTATGCCGGATCGAATGCGATGGTGGTGGTGATGCGGCCGATCCGGCCGTCGGCGAGCGGCACCGTTTCCCAGCGCAACATGCTGGGCAGCACCGCTATCACCGCGCAGCCATTATGGCCGGTGTGGAATTCCAGCCGCTGGAACGGACGATCATACCAGCCGCGATCGGCGAGCCCCGCTTCGGCGGCGACGATCTCCGGGCTGGCAAAGCTCCAGAGCGAGCGGTTCAGGAAGCTGTCGGCGCTGTCCGCCCAGGCTTTCGCCCGGCTGGGCGAGGCGGCGAGCAGGCGATGGGTGGCATCGCATACGAGATGCACCGGGGCGCTCGAAGACTCGACCAGGCGCTTCAGCGCGACGTCCGCGTCATTGCCGGCATTGGCGGCGATCATCGCCAGGATGCGCTCGCGCATTGCAGCCTCGGGCGCGTGCGTGCCGCTTTCCCAGCGCGACACGCTGGCCTGGGTAACGGCCAGGCGCTCGGCGACATGGCCCTGCTTGATCCCGTTGAGGATGCGGAAACGGCGCAGGGCCCTGCCCACGGGGAGATCGTGCAGCATGGCCGGAAAATAGGCTCCCTCGACCATGCGTCAATGCACCGGCTCCGCCATTCCGGAGGGAGCGGCCACGCGGCCGCTCCCTCCGGAATGCCTCACCAGCTCAGGCCGAGCCGCGCATAGACATAGCGCCCGCCAAAGCCGAAGGGCGAGTAGAAGGGGAAGCCGACCACGCCGGTGCTGTTGTTCGCGGCGATGGTATAGTCCGGATAGACGTCGAACAGATTGTTCACGCCGAGTGCGAACTGTGCGCCCTTAAGTGCCTGATAACGCAATTCGAGGTCGGTAATGGTGTGGCGGCCGCTATGGATGTCCGCCGCCGGGGTGGTGCCGGGCTGGTTGACGTCGCCATAATAGCTAGCGCGGGCGGTGATCGCGAGCTTGTCCAGCGACCAGTCGATCGAGCCCGTCACCTTCTGGCCCGGCGTGCCCTGCTCGATCGTCAGGATGCGGCTGCGGGCGAAGAGGACCGGCGCGGGGTTGATCGTGCCGGTGGAGGTGGGGATGCTGCTGCGGTCGACCTTGGTCTGGTTGAGATTGCCTGCGATCGTGAAGTCGAAGGTGCCGGCGGCATCCGTGGGCAGGCGGTAATGCGCCACCGCGTCGATGCCGCGGACGCGCGAGCGCAGGCCGTTGATGAAGAAGCGCGCGGCCTGGGCGCCGGTGTTGGTGCTGGCGAGCAGCGCGGCGACCTGGGGACTGAAGCTCGCCTGGATGTTCTCCGACAGCGCGAGCTGGTTGCGCAGGCGGATCTGATAGGCGTCGATCGTCAGGTCGAACCCGCCCGAGCGGATCACCGCGCCGACCGAAAGGTTGGTCGAGCGCTCGGGCTCGAGCGGCAGGCCGCCCAATGCGGCGCCGACGACGCTGACCGAGGGGAAGGTGCCGGTGAGGACGGGCGAGCCGTTCTGGACCACCGAGGCGATCGACGTGAAATATTGCTGCTGCAGGCTCGGCGCGCGGAAGCCGGTCGAGGCGGTGCCGCGCAGCGCGAACCAGGGCGCGAAATCATAGCGCAGCGAGACCTTGCCGGTCGCCGTGTCGCCGAAATCGGTATAATGCTCGCCGCGGCCGGCCAGGCCGATCAGCAGCTTGTCGGTGATCTGGGCTTCGAGATCGATATAGCCCGAGACGTTCTTGCGGCTGCGCTCGATGGCGTTGAGCGGGGAGAAGCCGCCAAAGCCCTGCGCGCCCGGCGCCTGGCCCGGCACGGCGCCGGTGGCGGGATAGTTCCACGAAGCCGGCTCGCCCGGCGTGATCTTGAAGCCCTCGCGGCGCCCCTCGATGCCGAAGGCGACGTTCAGCGACTGGAACACGTCGAACTTGCGCGACACGTCGAGCCCGGCGACCCACTGGTCGTAGATCAGCGCGCCGTCGTAGAAGCTGGTCGGCGAGGCGTTGCCATAGGCATAGTTCGCCGAATTGCGGGTGTAGTAAGCGATCTTGTTGCGGCCATAGGCGACGTTGAGATCGACGTCCCAGCCGGCCAGGTCGCCCTTGATGCCGAGCGCGCCGTTCGCGTTGGTCGATTTGGTGTTGATGATCGGCAGGAAGCCGTTCGGATAGATGCCGGAGACGGCGCCGGCGGCGCTGGGCAGGCGCGGGAAGGCGGCGCTGCGGCTGTCGCGGTCCTGATAGCCGAACCAGCCATAGAGCTTGAAATTGTCGCCGATGCCGGTGCCGGCGTTGATATAGCCGGTATATTGCTCGACCGCGGGATCGCCGAAGCGGCCGGTTACGCGGCTGGGGGTGACGCGCGGATCGAAATCGGCGCGGTTGGTCGCCTCGCGGTTCAGATATTCGCCGGAAAGAGTGACATAGCCGTCCTCGCCAAAGCCGATGCCCTGCCAGGCCGAGGCGGTGAAGGCAGGCTCGCCGGTGACCGAGCGGCTGCCGCGCGCCGTGTCGATGTCGGTGGCGTAGAAGCCATAGGTGGCAGTGGCGCCGCCGCCCGAGCGCGCCTCGCGCAGGCGGACGTTGATCACGCCGGCGATGGCGTCCGAGCCATATTGGGCCGAAGCGCCGTCGCGCAGCACTTCGATCCGCTCGAGCGCGGTGGCGGGAATGGTGTTGAGATCCACGGCCGCCGAGCCGCGGCCGACCGAGCCGTTGATGTTCAGCAGCGCCGAGGCGTTCGCGCGCACGCCGTTGATCAGGACGAGCGTCTGGTCCGGGGAAAGGCCGCGCAGCGTGGCCGGGCGGATCGCGTCCGTACCGTCCACGGCCGAGGGGCGCGGGAAGTCGATCGAGGGGGCGATGGCGGCAAGCGCGGCACCAAGCTCGGTGGTGCCCTGGTTGCGCAGCGCGGTGCCGCTCAGCACGTCGACCGGCGAGGCGGTGTCGAGCCGCGAGCGGCCCTGGGCGCGCGTGCCGGTGACGATGATCTGGGTGTCTTCGGATGCCGGGCCCTGATCGGCCTGCGGCTCGGCAGTGTCCTGCGCGAAGGCAGGCGGCACGGCGAACGCCAGGGTAGTGGCGATGGCGAGGAGCGACGTGGAACGGAAACGCATGGAGGGCCCACCTTTTCTTATGGTGAGCAAAATCTCTACCAACTCACTGGGAATTGGTACAAAGGAAAGTTTGGCGCGGGGAAAAATGGAGTTGCGCATTGTTGCGGGAACGCAACACAATCGGCACTTCAACGCCCGTTCGCGGAATTGGTTCCCGGCCGATCACAAGCATGTCCCACGCCGGGATCGCGTGTCCCATCGGGATAAAGCGACGAACGGTCCGCAAGACCTAACCCGATATTTACCTCTCACCCCCATAGCTGAGCGTGATCCTGTGCGGGTTGCTGCCGAGACGTCGGCGGCGTGCGTGCCCGCCGGGAAAGGAGCTCGGCATGCGTTTCATCGGTTTCGGCAGGACATTTCTGGCTCTCGGCGCGGCGGCGGCGCTGCTGGCGGGATGTGGCGGCGGCGGTGGCCGCCCGGAGCTGCCGCCCGCGGCGGCGGTGGCCCAGCGCGAAGTGCCGAGCGATGAATATGTCATCGGCCCGATGGACCAGCTCCAGGTGTTCGTGTGGCGCAATCCCGAGCTGTCGGCGAAGGTGCAGGTGCGCCCCGACGGCCGCATCACCGTGCCGCTGATCAGCGACATGCCGGCGGTGGGCAAGACCCCGGCGATGCTGGCGGACGACCTGAAATTCGCGCTGAGCGAGTATATCAAGGATCCGATCGTCTCGGTGATCGTCGAGAATTTCAACGGGACGTACAGCCAGCAGGTCCGCGTCGTCGGCGCGACCGAGAAGCCGGCCTCGATCCCGTACCGCGCCAACATGACCCTGCTCGACGCGATGATCGCGGTGGGCGGCCTGAGCGAGTTCGCCGCGGGCAACCGCGCGCGGCTGGTGCGCTACGACCGTCAGACCGGCAAGCAGACCGAATACAAGGTGCGCCTGGGCGATCTGCTCAAGAACGGGGACATCAAGGCGAACGTCAAGCTCGAGCCGGGCGACGTGATCATCATCCCCACGAGCATGTTCTGAGGTAGCGCGGGTGGGGAGCCTCTACGACGAGCTGCGCGGCGCACTGCACGCGATCTGGCAACGGCGCTGGGTGGCGCTGGCCGTGGCCTGGGGCATCTGCCTGGCGGGCTGGCTGGTGGTGTCGCAGATGCCCAACAACTATGAATCGCGCGCGCGCATCTTCGTGCAGCTGCGCCAGATCATCCCCACCGACGGGACGACGGCGCTCAACCAGCAAAAGGACCTCGACCGGGTCCGCCAGACGCTGACCGCAGCGGTCAACCTGGAGAAAGTCGTGCGCGGCACCGACCTGGCCCGCACCGTCGCGACCGATCGCGACGTGGCGGATCGGGTGGCCGGCCTCCAGAAGGCGATCAAGCTGACCGCGCAGCAGGACAATCTGTTCGAGATCGCGGTCACCGCGCCGAGCGGCAAGCTCGCCCGCCAGATCACCCAGAAGCTGATCGACATCTTCGTCGAGGCGAACCTCTCCGACAATCGCGACCAGTCGAGCCAGTCGCTCGACTTCATGGACCAGCAGCTCGACGCGCGGCAGAAGCAGCTCGCCGATGCAGAGGCGAAGAAGGCGGACTTCCAGAACCGCTATCTCGGTTCGCTGCCCGGCACCGGGTCGATCGACGATCGCGTCTCCGCGGCGCGCACCCAGCTCGCCCAGATCCAGTCGGACCTGGCGGCGGCGCAATCGAGCCTCAACGTCGTCAACGCCCAGATGGCGAGCACCCCGGCCAATATCGCCGGCGCCGGCGGCGGCGCGGTGACCGGCCCGGCGCGGGCGCGGCTCGCGGCGATCCAGGGCCAGCTCGCCGATGCGCGGGCCAAGGGCTATACCGACAGCCATCCCGATGTGATCGCGCTGAAGAACCAGCTTGCAGCGGCGCAGAGCGCGGCGGCGCGCGAGCCGGTGGTGAGCGGCGCGTCGGCCGGCGCCTCCAACCCGGTCTATATCGGCCTGCAATCGATGCGGGCGGACAAGCAGGCGACCGTCGCCGCGCTGATCCAGCGCAAGGCGCAGATCGAGGGCGACCTGAACCTCCTCCAGGCCAAGATGGCCGAAGCGCCGGGCGTGGCCGCCGAACAGGGCGAGATCGAGCGCCAATATCAGGTGCTCAAAGGCCAGTATGACACGCTGCTCGCCCAGCGCGAGCAGATGAAGATCGCGAGCCAGGCGCAGAATGTCGCCGATGCCGACAAGTTCAACGTGGTCGATCCGCCGACCCAGCCGCGCGCGCCAAGCTCGCCCAACCGGCCGCTGCTGCTCACTGGCGTGCTGATCGCCGGACTGGGCGCCGGGCTGGCCGCCGCCTTCGCGCTGGGCAAGCTGACCACGACCTTCCCGACCGCCGCCAAGCTCGAAAAGGCGAGCGGCATGCCGGTGATCGGCTCGATCGGCGAAGTGGTGACCGCCGCGCAGACTGCGATGCGCCGCCGAAAGCTGGTGCTGTTCGCCGGCGGGCTGGCCGCCTTGTGCTTCGCCTATGTCGGGCTGATCGGCGTCGAATTCCTCCAGCGCGGCATGGGAGCCTGAGATGAACGACCAGACTCCCCGCCGGCTCAAGGGGTCGCTGCTCGAACGGGCGGCGCCTTCGTTCCATTATGCGCCTCCGCCGGTCGAGCCGCCCGAGGAAGCGCCAACGCCGCCGCCGGTGCGCAAGCGCGCGGCGGCGCCGGTGGCGCAACCCGCGATGGTGGTGCCGCCGCTGGTGCCGCAGGCCCCGCCGCCGCCCGAAGTGCAGCCCGAGCCGGCGCCCGTGCCGCCGCAGCCCGGGCCGGCCCCGGTGCAGCAGGCGCCCGAAGCCGTCGTCGTGCCGGAGCCGGAGCCCGCTCCGGAACCGGAGCCGGTGCAGCCGGCGCTCGCGCGCGGCGTCCCGGCCGAGCCCGAGCCGCAGATCGCCACCGCGCGCCCGGCCGGCCGCCGCATGGCACCGCTTGACCGCGAGGTGCTGGAACAGGGCGGAATGCTGATGCCCGGCGCGGCGATCACGCCGCTGGCGGAGGAATTCCGCATGGTGAAGCGCCAGCTGCTGCTCACCGCCCGCGCCGTCGCCGCCAAGGATACCGCCAAGGCCGCCGACCGCGCCCGCATGATCCTGGTCTGCTCGGCCCAGCCGAGCGAGGGCAAGACCTTCTGCGCGATCAACCTGGCGCTCTCGATGGCGACCGAGAAGGACGTCGAGGTGCTGCTGGTCGATGCCGATTTCCCCAAGCCCGACCTGCTGCCCCGCCTGGGCCTGCCGGGCGGCCCGGGCCTGCTCGACGTGCTGGCCGGGTCGGTGGCGAGCGTCGAGGAATGCATCATCGACACCGACGTGCCGCAGCTTTCGGTGCTGCCGGCCGGTGCGCGTTCGAACAGCGACACCGAGCTGCTGGCGAGCGACCGCGCCCGGGCGCTGCTCGATGGGCTGGCCGCGGCCAATCCGCGCCGCATCGTGATCTTCGATTCGCCGCCCGCGCTGGCCGCGTCGCCGGCATCGGTGCTGGCGCTGCACGTGGGGCAGGTGATGCTCGTCGTGCGTGCCGACAGGACCAGCGAGGGCGATCTGCGCGCCGCGGTGAACACGCTCGATGGCTGCGAGCATATCCAGCTCGTGCTCAATTCCGTGTCGTTCCAGCCGGGCGGGCGGCGGTTCGGCAGCTATTACGAATATGGGGAGGAAAGCCGGTGAAGCGGCTCATCGTCACGGGCGCGGCGTTTGCTGCCGCCATGGCCGTCACGCCGGCCAGTGCGCAGCGCGCGCGCATCACGCCGTATATCGATGCGAGCCAGGTGGTCGCGGCCGATCTCAACGGTGGCGACGTGCTGACCTATTCGACGATCGGCGCGGGGATCGACGCCTCGGTCCAGTCGCGCCGGGTCGAGGTGCAGGTGAGCTATCGCTACGAGCATCGCTTCGACTATCAGAACAGGCTGAACAACGATCACACGCATAGCGGCCTGGCGACCGTGAAGGCGAAGGTGGCGCCGGGCTTCTCGATCGAGGCCGGCGGTATCGCGACGCGCACCCGATCGGACATCCGCGGCGACGTGCAGACCAGCAATGTCGGCAATTTCAGCAACTCGGCCCAGGTCTTCTCCGGCTATATCGGGCCGAACGTGGCGACGCATCTGGGGCCGATGTTCGTCAACGGCGCCTATCGCTTCGGCTATACCAAGGTCGAGGCGCCCGGGCAGACCGGCGTTGCGCCGGGGCAGCCGCGGCTCGACAATTACGACGATTCGAAGGTGCATGTCGCCACCGCCAGCGTCGGCGTGAAATCGGGCACGGTGCTGCCCGTCGGCATCACCGCCAGCGGATCCTATACCCGCGAGGATGCGGGCCAGCTCGACCAGCGTTTCGAGGGCAAATATGGCCGCGGCGACGTGGTGCTGCCGGTGGCGCCGGGCCTCGCGGTGGCCGGCGGCGTGGGCTATGAGCAGATCAAGATCACCCAGCGCGATCCGCTACGCGACACCGCCGGCAACCCGGTGGTCGACGGGGCGGGCCGCTTCAAGACCGATCCCAACTCGCCGCGCCGCATCGCCTATGACCTGGACGGCGTGTTCTGGGACGCGGGCGTGATCTGGAAGCCCAGCCGCCGCACCTTCCTCGAGGCTCGGGTCGGCCGGCGCTATGGATCGATGAGCTATACCGGCTCGCTCAGCTATCAGGCGAGCCCGGGCAGCGGCATCCAGATCGGCGTCTACGACACGGTGCAGACCTTCGGCCAGCAGCTGAACGGCCAGCTCGCGACGCTGCCGACCGCGCTGGCCAGCACCACCGATCCGTTCGGCAACCAGTTCTCGGGCTGCATCTACGGCACCACCGGCGCGGCGGCGGGCGGCTGCATGAACGGAGTCTTCGCCTCGGCGGCGACTTCGGCCTATCGCGCGCGCGGCGTGACCGCGGTGGCGGTGGCGGGCCGCGGCGGCACTCGCTTCGGCATCGGCGGCGGCTGGGCGCGGCGCGACTTCATCGCGCCGGCGGGCGGCACCGCCTTCACCACCAACGGCACAAGCGACACCAGCATCTACGCCCAGCTCTTCGCTTCCACCGATGTCGGCCCGAACGGTGCGCTTCAGGGCAGCATCCTCGGCAGCTATTACAACAGCGACATTCCGGGGAATGACGGCATTTACGGTTGGGGAGCGAATACGGCCTATACCCATCGCTTCGGGCGGCTGGGCGCGACCCTTTCGGCGGGCGTGTTCGGCTTCGAGCGGGAGGGCCAGAGCTCGGCCAGCGCGCAGGCGTTGCTGGGATTGCGTTACGGTTTCTAAGCGTCGGGACGAAACAGATGTACGACGACCATTACGGATTGAGCGGCCGGCCCTTCCAGCTGACCCCGGATCCGAAATTCTGGTTCGACACGGCCACGCACCGCAAGGCCATGGCCTATCTCGGCTATGGCCTGAGCCAGGGCGAGGGCTTCGTCGTGATCACCGGCGATCCCGGCGTGGGCAAGACCACGCTGATGGGCCACCTGCTCGGCGAGATCGACCGCGAGCGGCTGAACGTGATCAAGATCGTGTCGACCCAGCTGCGCCCCGAGGACCTGTTGCGGCTGGTCTGCCAGGGGCTGGGGATCGACAGCTCCGGCCTGAACAAGGCCGAGATGCTGGGCGAGATCGAGCGCGGACTGCACGCCGTGGCACGCACCGGCCGGCGCACGCTGGTAGTGGTCGACGAGGCGCAGTCGCTGCCGATCGAAAGCCTGGAGGAGCTGCGCATGCTCTCCAACTTCCAGGCGGGCGGCTATCCGCTGCTGCAGATCTTCCTGCTCGGCCAGCCCGAATTCCGTCTCAAGCTGAGCGATCCCCGTCTCGAACAATTGCGCCAGCGCGTGATTGCCATGCACCATCTCGATCCGATGCAGGCGGATGAAGTCGAGCCCTATCTGATCCACCGCCTCTCCTGCGTCGGCTGGCGGGGCAAGCCGCGCTTCACCAACGATGCGGTGGCGGCGATCCATCGCTGGTCGGGCGGCAGTCCGCGCCGCATCAACCAGCTCGCCAGCCGCGTGCTGCTGTTCGGCGCGGTCGAGGAGATGGAGACGTTCGGCGCGCACGAGCTGGCCGCGGTGATCGCGGACCTGAACGACGACACCCCGGTCTCGGGCTATCGGCCCGCGCCGGTGACGACGCCGGCACCGGCGCCGGTGCCGGTGGAAGCGCCGGTACAGGCACCGGCGCCTGTGTTTGCGCCTGTATCGGCACCCGCGCCCATGCCCGCGCCGGCGCGGCAGCCGGAACCCTATGAACTGACCGACGTGGCGCCGATGCCGATGGGCGCGCCGGTGCCGCCGCCGCACCCCGCCGATCCGGTGCCGCTGCGCCCCGAGGCCGTAGCGCCCGCGAACGATCCAGCGCTGCAACGCCGCATCACCGAGCTGGAGAGCCAGGTGCGCGACCAGGACGAGGCGCTGCGCCGCGTGCTGGGGCTGCTGGTCGACTGGGTGGAGCAGGGCGAGGGGCAGGGGCGCCGCCCCGACCTTTCCGCCATCCGCGGGAACGCGGCCTGATCCGCATGGTGGTCAACGCCCTCTCGGTCGATGTCGAGGACTGGTTCCAGGTCGGCGCCTTCGAGAACACGATCCGGCGCGACGATTGGGATTCGCTCGAGCATCGGGTCGAGGCGAACACCGACAAGGTGCTGGCCCTGTTCGAGGCGGGCGGAGTGAAGGCGACCTTCTTCACGCTCGGCTGGGTGGCGGAGCGCTATCCCGCGCTGATCCGCCGCATCGCCGATGCGGGGCACGAAGTCGCCAGCCATGGCTGGGACCATCAGCGCGTCTTCACCATGGGCCCCGAGCAGTTCCGCGCCGACCTCGCCACCGCGCGGGCGGCGCTGGAGGATGCGAGCGGAACCCGGGTGACCGGCTATCGCGCGCCGAGCTTCTCGATCGATCGCCGCACGCCCTGGGCGCACGAGGTGCTGGCCGAGGCGGGCTATGCCTATTCCTCGAGCGTCGCGCCGGTGAAGCATGACCATTATGGCTGGCACGATGCGCCGCGCGGAGCCTACCGGCCAGTGCCGGGCGCCGGGCTGATCGAGATCCCGATCACCCTGGCGAATTTCTTCGGCCGCGAAGTGACCACCGGCGGCGGCTTTTTCCGCCTGCTGCCGGGCGAAGTGACCTATCGCGCGGTGCGGGCGGCGAACGACGCGGCGCGTCCGGCGATCTTCTATTTCCACCCCTGGGAGATCGACCCGGGCCAGCCGCGCGTGCAGGATGCGCCGTTCAAGTCGAAGCTGCGCCATTACAGCCGGCTGGGCGCGATGGCGGGCAAGCTCGAGACGCTGATCGCGGGGCATGCCTGGGGGCGGATGGACGAAGTCGCGGCGCGAGAGGCGGCGCGCCTGGAGACGGAGACGGCGACGTGAACGCTCCCCTGCGCAACCAGCCCGTCGCGCTGCGCGTCGCGGATCTCGGCGACGCGATCGAGCGGGCGCGGATCGGGGCGTTCGTGCACGATCACCCGGAGGGCACGCCCTTCCATCTGCCGGCCTGGAGCGTCGCGGTGGCGCGGGGCTGCGGGCAGCGGAGCCATTATCTGGTCGCCGAGAATGCCCGGGGCGACCTGGCCGGCGTGATGCCGCTCACCGAGGTCCGCTCGCCGCTGTTCGGCAACGTGCTGGCCTCGGCCGGGTTCGGCGTGGGCGGCGGCATATTGACCCACGACGCGCGTGTCGTTTCGCAGCTGGCGGAGGCGGCCTGGGCGCTTGCCGTCGAGCGGAGATGCCCGGTGGTGGAAGTGCGCGGCGGCCCGCTGCCCGGGCCGGAATGGCAGGTGGACGACACCCGCTATCTCGGCTTCGTGCGTTCGCTGGCGGAGGACGACGCGGCGCAGCTGGCCGCCATCCCGCGCAAGCAGCGCGCCGAAGTGCGCAAGGCACTGGAGAACGACCTGAACATCGCGACCGGCTGTAACTCCGCCGACATCGCAGCCCATTATGCCGTCTATGCCGAGTCGGTCCGCAATCTCGGCACGCCCGTATTTCCCCGGACTCTGTTTTCCGAGGTTTTACGCGAATTTGGCAATTCGGCGGACGTGCTTATAGTCCGCCACGGCGGGGTGGCAGTGTCGAGCGTCTTGAGCCTTTACTGGAACGGCACGGTGTATCCCTATTGGGGAGGCGGCACGCGGGACGCGCGCGCGCTGCGCGCCAATGATCGCATGTATTTCGAGCTGATGCGCCATGCCCGCACCCGCGGCTGCACGCGCTTCGACTTCGGCCGCTCCAAGACCGGCACCGGGGCCGCGGCGTTCAAGAAGAATTGGGGCTTCGATCCGCAGCCGCTGACCTATTACGAGCGGGTGGCCGAGGGCGCCAAGGCGCGCGACGCGAGCCCGGTGAACCCGAAATATTCGCTCCAGGTGCGCGTCTGGAGCAAGCTCCCCCTGTGGATCGCCAATCGCGCGGGTCCCCTGATCGCGAAGGGCCTTGGCTGATGGGCGACATACTCTTCCTCGCGCACCGCGTTCCCTATCCGCCCGACCGGGGGGACAAGATCCGCGGCTTCAACATCCTGAAATATCTGTCGACGAAGAAGCGCGTCCATCTGATCGCCTTTGCCGACGATCCCGCCGACCTGAAGCAGAAGGGCGGGCTGACCAAATATACCGGCAACCGCTCGATCGTGTGGCGCGCCAAGTCGCAGCTGGTGGCGGGCTTCCAGGCGATGGTCCAGCATCGGCCGGTGTCGCTCACCGCGTTCGACAACGACGCGCTGCGCCAGGCGGTGGAGAACATCCTCGAGCGCCACCGGATCGACACGATCTACGTCTTCTCGAGCCAGATGGCGCAATATCTCCCGCCGCGGCCGCGCCAGCGCGTGATCATGGACTTTGTCGACATGGATTCGGCCAAGTTCGCGGCCTATGCCAAGAGCAGCAAGGGCCCGATGGGCTGGATGCTCGGCCGCGAGGCGCGGCTGCTGCTCGCGCACGAAAAGGCGATTGCGGCGCGCGCCGATGCGAATCTGTTCGTGAGCGAGGCGGAAGCGGAGCTGTTCCGCCAGCGCACCGGCGCCGATCGGGTGCATGTGATCGAGAACGGCATCGACACCGAGTTTTTCGATCCCTCGGCGCATTTCAAGCGCGTCGACGTGATGGGATCGACGATCGTCTTCACCGGCCAGATGGACTATCGCCCGAACATCGAGGGCGTGACCTGGTTCGTCGAGACGATCCTGCCGCATATCCGCCTGGTCCATCCGGACGCGCGCTTCATCATCGTCGGCCGCAACCCGACCGACGCGGTGAAGGCGCTCGGCAAGCATCCGGGCGTGGCGGTGATCGGCGAGGTGCCCGATGTGCGCGGCTGGCTGGCCCAGGCCGCGGTGGTGGTCGCCCCGCTCAAGCTGGCGCGCGGCATCCAGAACAAGGTGCTCGAGGGCATGGCGATGGCGCGGCCGGTGGTGGCGTCCGAGGCCGCCGCGACGGGCATCGACCATGGCGGCACGATCCTGGTCGGCGCGACCGTGGGGGAGATGGCGGAGCACGTCACCCGGCTGCTCGCCAACCGCCGCAAGGCGACCGAGCTGGGCGAGGCGGCGCGGCAGCGCGTGATCGACCGCTACAGCTGGGAAGCGCGGTTGAGCCCGCTCGACGAAGTGCTCGGCCAGCCGCTGCGCCCCGCCAAGGAAGAGCGCGTCTCCCGTGTCACGGACGTGCCGAAGAAGCCGCGGCGGGCGGCGTGATTTCGCGCGCGGTGTTTCTCTTTTCTTCGTCATTCTCGCTTATTTCTTCGTCATCCCCGCGCGGGCCGGGATCCAGGGTATCGAGCGACGTACTGCTTGGCTCTGGCTCCTCGCCTGCGCGGGGATGACGGGAGATCTTGTTTGGCCGAGATATCGATTCCTTCGGGCGTAGGCGCCGGTAGCGAGGTGCGGGCCGCCGTCTCCTTCGACGCGCGCTGGAAGCGGCATGCCGCGATCCTGGCGGGGGTGTGGCTGGCGCTGCTGGCGATCTTCCACCGCGACACCGCGGACCTGGCGACGATCTACTGGACCAACACCACTTTCGGGCATTGCCTGTTCATCGCGCCGGTGATCGCCTGGCTGGTGTGGCAGCGCCGCGCGGAACTGAGCGAGGTGGCGCCCCAGGGCTGGTGGCCCGGCCTGGCGATCGTCGCGGCCGGCGGATTCGGCTGGATGGTGGGCGATGCCGCCGGCGTGGCGCTGTTCCGCCATGCCGGGCTGGCGCTGATGCTGCAGGGCGCGGTGGTGACCGTGCTGGGGCCGAACGTCGCCCGGGCGCTGCTTTTCCCGCTCTGCTACATGGCGTTCCTCGTGCCGTTCGGCGATTTCCTCGAGGGGCCGCTGCAGGACATCACCATCGCGATGGTGATGCCGATGCTGCATCTGTTCGGTGTGCCCGCCAGCGTGGACGGCGTGCTGATCACTACCTCCAACGGCTATTTCGAAGTGGCCGAGGCCTGTTCGGGCGCCAAGTTCGTGATCGCGATGATCGCGTTCGGCGTGCTGGTGGCCAATGTCTGCTATGTCTCGTGGCGGCGGCGCGCGGCATTCATGGTCGCGGCGATCGTGGTGCCGATCCTCGCCAACGGCATGCGCGCCTTCGGGACGATCTATGCCGCCTGGTGGACTTCGGTGGAGGCGGCGACGGGGTTCGACCATATCGTCTATGGCTGGGTGTTCTTCGCGCTGGTGATGGCCGCGGTGCTGGCGATCGGCTGGAAATGGTTCGATCGCGATCCCGATGCGCGCTGGTTCGACTCTGCGGTGCTGCAGGCGGTGCCGGCGCGCCGGGTGGATGCGCCGGTTGCGGGGCTGCTGGTGCTGCTGGTGGCGAGCCTGTTCCTCGGCTGGTCGAGCCTCAACGACGCGCGCGCGGCGCCGGTGCCGGCGCGGGTGGCGCTGCCGGAAGTGCCCGGCTGGCACCGCGTGCCCTCGAGCATCCGCGCGACCTGGTCGCCCAATTTCCCGGGCGCGGACCATTTCCTGATCGGCCGCTATGCGGATGCGACGGGCCGCAGCGTCGATCTGGCGGTGGCGGTCTATGCCACCCAGCATGAAGGGCACGAGCTGGTCGGCTTCGGCATCGGCGCGATCCGCGAGAATGATCGCTGGGTGAAGATCGAGGACCTGGGGCCCATCCGCCGCGGCGCGGCGCTGCGCATGACCGGCCCCGGCCGCGTCGAGCGCGAGGTGGTCACCTGGTACTGGATCGGCGGCGTCCTGACCGGTAGCGACAAGCGGGTGAAGCTGGAGACGCTGAAGACCAAGCTGCTCGGCGGCAGCCAGGCGGGCGTGGCGGTGCTGCTCTCGGCCGAGCAGGGGAGCGACAATGGCGCCCATGCGGCGATCCAGGATTTCCTGGGCGCGCTTGGTCCCGTCGAGAACCTCGCCGATCGCATGACGGGGGTGCGCTGACTTCCCACTTTCCGCCATCCCCGCGAAGACGGGGACCCAGGGCGACGAAGCTGGATCCTTTGCGACTCCGGATCCCCGCCTTCGCGGGGATGACGAAGTAAGGGAGGCGGGCTAAGCCCGAGCATATGAGGAATCTTCGCTGAATGTGCGGCATCGCCGGCCTTTACTATCCCGCGCTGGCCAAGCCGGTGGACCCCGCGCGGATCGTGCAGATGACCGATGCGCTGGTTCATCGCGGACCGGACGGCTCGGGCGTGTGGACCAGCGCGGGCGTGGGGCTGGGCCATCGCCGCCTGGCGATCATCGACCTCGAGGGCGGCATCCAGCCGATGGCCACGCCCGACCAGGGCGTGGTCGTCACCTATAATGGCGAGATCTACAATTTCCAGGAAGTGCGCGCCGAGCTGGAGGCCAAGGGCGCCCGCTTCGCCACCGACAGCGATACCGAGGTGCTGCTGCACGGCTGGCGGGCCTGGGGCCCCAGGATGCTCGACCGGCTGAACGGCATGTTCGCCTTCGCGCTCTACGACGCCGGGGCGCAGAGCCTGTTCCTGGCGCGCGACCGGTTCGGCGTGAAGCCGCTCCATTATGCCGAGCTGTCGGACGGGGCACTGGCCTTCGCTTCCGAGCTGAAGGGGCTGCTTGCGCATCCGCTGTTCCGGCGCACGCCCGACTTCAAGGCGGTCGAGGACTATCTGGGGCTCGGCTATGTGCCCGACGATGCCTCGATCCTGGCGGGCGTGCGCAAGCTGCCGGCGGGGCATTTCCTGCTGCTCGAGCGCGGCAGGCCGGTGCCGCAGCCGCAGCGCTGGTGGGACATCGACTTCTCGCAGCGCGCAAGCGGCAAGCTACGCGACCTCGAGGCAGAGCTGATCGACCTGATGCGGAGCGCGGTGCGGGCGCGGATGATCGCCGATGTGCCGCTCGGCGCGTTCCTGTCGGGCGGCGTCGACAGCTCGGCCGTGGTCGCGCTGATGGCCGAGGCGAGCAAGGCGGCGGTGAAGACCTGCACGATCGGCTTCGACGAGGCCGATCATGACGAGACCGCCTATGCGGGGATGGTCGCCGAGCGTTTCGCCACCGCGCATCGGACGCGCAAGGTGGCGGCGGACGATTTCGCGCTGATCGACACGCTGGTGGGCGCGTTCGACGAGCCCTTTGCCGATGCCTCGGCGCTGCCGACCTATCGGGTGTGCCAGCTGGCGCGCGAGAGCGTGACGGTGGCACTGTCGGGCGACGGCGCGGACGAGGCGCTGGCCGGCTATCGCCGCTACCGGTTCTTCGCCGCCGAGGAGCGCGCGCGGGCGCTGCTGCCGCAGGGGCTGCGCGAGCGCGTGTTCGGCACGCTCGGCCGGCTCTATCCCAAGGCGGACTGGGCGCCGCGCCCCTTCCGCGCCAAGACCACGTTGCTGGCGCTGGCCGAGGGGGGCGAGTTCGCCTATCCCAAGGCAGTGGGCGTCACCGGGCCGGCGCTGCGCCAGGCGCTCTATTCGGATGCGATGCGCAAGGCGCTGGCCGGGCACACGGCCGAGCAGCGCTATATCGACACGATGCGCCAGGCCCCGGCGCGCGACGGGCTGGACCGGGCCCAATATGCCGATATCCGGCACTGGCTGCCGGGCGACATCCTTACCAAGGTCGACCGCGCGAGCATGGCAGTGAGCCTGGAGGCGCGCGAGCCGCTGCTCGACTATCGGCTCGTCCAGTTCATGGCGACGCTGCCCCCGTCGCTGCGGATCCGGGCGGGGCAGGGCAAGTGGCTGATGAAGAAGGCGCTGGAGCCCTATCTGCCCAAGGACGTGCTCTACCGGCCGAAAATGGGCTTCGTGACGCCGATCAGCGCGTGGTTCCGCAAGGCGCTGGCGGACGAGGCGGCCGCGCTGGGGCGCTCCCGGCTGCTCGCCAGCACCGGCTGGTTCGACCTGCATGCGATCGAGAAGCTCGCCGCCGACCACAAGGCGGGGCGGGCGGAGCATGGCCGCACCCTGTGGCAGCTGCTGATGCTGGAGCGGAGTTTGAACCGGCTGTTCGGATAGTCCTCAAATCCTCCCCCAAGAGGGAGGATTCTAGGCTTAGCGGTTGAGCATAATCGCCATCCCCGCGCTCGCCGTCAGCGCCACCAACGCCAGGGTGGAGAGCAGGAAGAACAGGAAGCGGACCGAGACCTTGTTGAAGGTCGCCTGCACCAGGCTGTGCCCGATGCGCAGGAGCACATAGGCCCAGGCGAGCCACAGATTGGGGCCGTCGCCCTGGCCGAGCAGGGCGAGCGTCAGCGCGATCGCGTAGAACAGCGTGGGCTGCTCGTGGAGGTGGTTGTAGTTGTGCGCCTTCCACTGGACCGCGGGCGGCAGCACCTTGTCGGCATCGGTGCCCTTGCTGCCGATCAGCTTGCCCATGTCGATGCCGGCCGCCTTCATCGCGGGAACGCGCGTGACGATCGTCCAGACCAGCATGACGAGCGTCCAGGCGACAAGCACCACCACCGGCGCCAGGATTTGACTATGCATTGCAGCCCCTCCCACTGCTGTGAAGCCGGGAGGCTGGCCCAATCGGTTCGTAAATGCAACTAAACCGGGGCGAGCAGGCTTTCGAGAAGCAGGTGCGTCGAGCGGCGCAGCGCCGCGGCGTCCTGCGCCGGCCAGACCGCGTTGCGGCAGAGCACGCCCATCACATGCGCCTGGACCAGCCAGCCTGTCGCCGCCGCATCGGCATCGGCGCGTGCCTTGCCGGCCGCGATCAGGCTGCAGGCCGCGGCTTCCACTGCGTGACGCAGCCGCTCGAGATTGGTCGAGTTGCGCTCGCGCAGGCCGGGATCGCCCGTGCTGGCGGCGGTGATCTCGATGCCGAACCGGGCATGGGCCGGGGGCAGGGCGGGGGCGATCTGGTGGGCGAACAGCGAGTCGGCCAGCGCGGCGATGCTGCTGTCGTCGATCGGGCCGAGTTCGGCGGCGAGCATGTCCGTCACGGCGTGGATCAGCGCATCGCGGCTCGGGAAATGGCTGTAGAAGGCGCCCTTGCTGATTCCCGCCCGGGCGCAGACATCGTCGATCGAAGTGGCGAGCAGCCCGCGCTCGAACAGGCAATGGGCGGTCGCGTCCAATATGTGCATGCGCCGCTTGGCGGCCGTCGCTTCGGTCAGACGGGGCATTCATCTCTCACTGCTGCGTCAACCGGTGCACTGCATCCGGATTGATGCCGCCATGTTGCAGCGACGGAGCCCAGGGGCGGACGGCGGCGCGCGCTTCCCCGGCGGCGGGATGCGCCTCAGGCGCGTTCGGCCAGGGCCTTGCGAAGCCCGCGCGCCATGTGCTGCGCCAATGCGCGCTGCAGGGGCAGATAGTCGTTGGTGTCGGTCGCCCCGACGAACTGGCCCGACCACAGGAGGCGCCCGCCGCCGCGATCGACGAGATTGACCACCACCACCGTCTGCCGCGGGGTCTGCCGCACGCTGATGCGGGCGAGGAGATCGGCGCCGTCGCCGCTGCCCGGCGCGGCGATGCTATAGCCCTTGGGCAGGGTGTTGCTGACTTCGGCCATGAAGCTTTCGCGCAGGCCCGCGTCGAACTTCGGGAAGAGTATATATTCGCACAGGCCCTGGACCCGCTCGATGGCGATGCGGTGCTGGGGCCGGAAGACAGCGCCCTGCGCCCAGACGGCGCCGCTGACGGCGAGCGTGGCGAGCAGGCCGCCCGCCATGGCGAGGCGGCGCGAGCGGCGGGGCGCCCCGGCTGCCGGTGCGGCGTGCACCGTGCCGATGAAGCGATAGCCCGATCGCGGCCGCGTCTGGATGTGGCGCGGCGCATCGGCCTCGTCGCCGAGCAAGGCCCTGATGCGGCGGATGCAGGTGTTGAGCGAAGCGTCGCCACCCGTGCCGGCCCGGGGCCAGAATCGGTCGAGCAGTTCCTGCCGGCCGACGGTCCGTCCGCGATTGTCGATCAGATAGGCCAGGACTTCCACCGCCTGGGGCGGCGCATCGAGCCGGCCATCTCCCCGGAACAGCTGCAACGCGGCAGGATCCAGGCGGAACTCGTCGAAGCGAAGCATCATATCGTCCACTGCAAAGAAACGCCCATGGGTCCCGATTGCCAGATGTCAGATCAGGTCACGAGATGTCATTCGGCCCTTTCGATACGGTACGATAGCCGATTCCCGATCGACACGCATCACGCAAGGGAACCGCCAAATGCCGCCAGAGAATGACCCCTTCCTGCCCGACCGGCGTCATGTCCTGGGCTTCGGCCTGGCGGGGTTCGCGGCGTCGGCGCTTCCCATGCCGGCGGCGGGCGCGTTCGCTGGCGCATCGGTGGCGGCGCGGCTGGACGATCTGCTCGATGCCACGGCGTCGGGCTATGGCACGGTCGGCTATTCCGCGGCGGTGCTGCGGCGCGGCAAGCTCGTCCATCTTCGCCACGCGGGACTGGCGGATCGCGATACCGGCGCGCGGATCTCGGCTCGATCCGTCTATCCCATCTTCTCCGTCTCCAAGCTGTTCCTGATCGTCGAGCTGCTGAAGGCCGCTGGGCGCGGCGCGCTCGACCTGTCGATGCCGCTTGCCCGGATTCGTGACGGGCTTCCCGATGCCTGGCGCGGGATCACCCTGGCGCAAGTGCTCGCCCATGTCTCGGGCTTGCCGGACTATATCCCGGATTTCGTCGCGCCGACCGAGGAACAGGCGCTGGCCGCGATCCGCGGCAAGCCGCTGCGCTTCGCGGTGGGGACTCGCAACGACTATAACCAGACCAACATGCTGTTCGCGCGCATCGCGCTGGAGCAGGCGACCGGCGCTCCGCTCACCGCGCTGGCGGCCCGCCAGTTCCGGACGGCCGGGATGCGGCGCACCGGCTATCACACCGGCTATCCGGACGCCGCCGTGCAGCTGCCCGGCCTGGTATCGAGCTATCGGCCCGTCCCTGGACGCGATCGGCCGCCGGCACGGTTCGTGCTGCCCGTGATGCCGGCCTATAGCTTCGGCTCCTCGGGCGTCTTCACGACGATGGGGGACATGGTGCGGTGGAGCCAGGCGCTGCTGCGCGGCGACCTGCTGCCGCTTGGGGCGCTGCGCGCGTCCTGGGCGCCCTTTCCGATGCCCGGCGGCGCGGCGGCCTGGCACAGCCATGGCTGGGAATATTACCGGCACGGCGACGTCACCATCGTCGGGCATGGCGGCGATGTCCGGCTGGTCTGGCGGCACTTCTTCCGGACGGCGGATCCGGACGATTGCGCGACCGTGATCTATTTCGACAATGGCGGCCGCTCGACCTTCGACCGGCACCGGCTGGTGACGTTGCTGGCCGATCTGGTGATGCCCGGCGCCGCGCGCGCGGCCGAGCTTCAGGAGGAGATGCTGTTTCGCGGCCTCGCTTCCGGGCGCTGGCGCCAGGTGATCGCCTCCCTGAACGCGGCGGCATCGCCGGAGATCGTGGAGGCCGTCGTCAATCGCGTCGGCTATGACGCCATGCAGATCCTCGACGCCGAAGCGGCGCTGACGCCGTTCGAATGGAACGTCCAGCGGTTTCCCGGGTCCTCGAACGCGCATGACAGTCTTGGCGAAGCTTATCGCTCGGCGGGACGGATCGAGGCGGCGCGCGCGAGCTATGCGCGTGCCTTGACGCTCGATCCGGGCAATGCGCGCATCAAGGCGATCGTCGGTGATCTGGCCTCTCCGTCCGCCGCCAAATGATGCGGTCCAATCCTTCTTCTTCTTCTTCTTCTTCGAGGAGCATGACGATGCGTTCACTGCCGAGCCTCGCGATGTGCGCGGCCATTATCCTGGTCCAGCCGGCGCTGGCCGACCCGACCGATGTGGAAGTCCGCGTGATCGCGCGCGGTGCCAAGTTCCTCGGCGGCTATGCCGCGCCCGTCGGGATCGTCATGACCGATGCCGATACCGGCGAGACGCTCGCACGGGGCACGACGTCGGGCACGACGGGCGATACCCAGCGGATCATGGCGGGGGAGCGGGGCGCCAGGAAGTCCGATGCGGATTCCGCCGTCTTCCGGGCCCGGCTGGACATCGACCGCCCGCGCAGAGTGACGGTGCAGGTAACCGGTCCGCTGAGCCAGCCCCAGGCGGTGACGACCGCGACGAGCACGCAATGGATCCTGCCCGGGCATCATTTGACCGCCGGGGACGGATGGCTGATCGAGCTGCCCGGGCTGATCGTCGATATCGCCGATCCCATGGCCTATCAGTGGGTAAAGAAGGGGGAGACCGTGCGGTTGCGCGCCGGTGTGACCATGTTGTGCGGCTGCGCGCTCTCGGAGAACGGCCCGTGGCGGGCCAGCGATGCCGAGGTCGAAGCCCATGTCACCGTCAACGGTGCCTCCGCCGGCCCCTACAAGCTGCAGTTCGACGCCGCTTCGGCCAGTTTCGGCGCGAGCATCCCGGCCACGGCGCCAGGCCTCTACGAAATCGAGGTCCGCGCCTGGATGGGGCCGAGCAACAATGCGGGTGTCGCGCGCACCGCCTTCTTCGTGCGTTGAGCGCAAAGGAAAAGGGCGGCCGGGGATGTCCCGGCCGCCCTGTTTTCCGTTCCGATCGCGCGAAGGATCAGGCGAACAGCTTCGCCCAGCCGCGCTTGACGCGCTCGCGCCAGTGTCCGCGGTGATAGGCGTCCGACGCCAGCAGCGGCATGACCGAGCCCGCTTCCGCGAACACCATCTGCTCGATGCCGGTGTTGACCTTGCCCCACGACGCCGCCTCCTGGAGCGTCGAGGACGAGCAGGCGCCGTCGCGCACGTCGGCGACGGTGATCTGCACGGCGTATTTGTGCACTTCCACGTCCTCATGGCCGAGGATCTCGGCGCAGACGACGGTGTCCTGGATGAAGTTCTTCGGCACGCCGCCGCCGATCATCAGCAGGCCGGTGGTGCCCGCCTGGATCTTGATCTCGGTCAGCTCGCGGAAGTCGGCGATGGCGTCGAGCACCATGTACGGACGGCCTTCCTTGGCGGCGTCCACCTGGTGCTTGACCAGGCCGAAGCCGGCCGACGAGTCGACGAAGGCCGGGCAGAAGATCGGCACGTCATGCTCATAGGCGAGCTTGACCAGGCTGTTGTCCTTCTTGCCATGCTCGACGAGATACTTGCCCATCTCGCGGATGAACGCGCGCGACGAATAGGGCTTGGGCTCGAGCGATTCCGCGATCACGTTGATCGTATGGTCGCAGTCCTGGAGCTGCTCCTCGTCGATGTACGTGTCGTAGATGCGGTCGATGTAGAGCGAGCGCAGCGTGTCGTCGTCGGGGATCTCGAGCGCCTGATAATGCTTGTGGCCCAGACCCTCGAAGAAATCCATGTCGACGATGGTGGCGCCGGTGGCGACGATCACGTCGACCATGTTGTTGCGCACCAGCTCGGCATAGAGGTCCATGCAGCCGCCGGCCGAAGTCGAGCCCGCGATCACCAGGACGACGGTGCAGTCCTTGTCGGCCAGCATCTCGTTATAGATCTTGGTGGCGCGGCCGAGGTCGCGGCTGGTGAAGCTCATGTCCGCCATCGCGTCGACGATCGGGCGCGCGTCGAACGACTTGATGTCGATGTGCTTGACCTGCTTCGACAGCAGTTCCGCCTTGCGGGTGTCGTTGATCGGGGCGTTGGCGCTCGCCTGCTTGTTGAGCGTGTTGGTGTCGGTCATGGGGTTGCTCCCATCTTCTTGGCCGCCGTCATTTCGAAAAGGGGACGCGGAAACCCAAAGCATTCGTCACCCCGGCCCTGAGCCGGGGTCCCGCTTATCGGCGCCTGTAAAGGCAGCGGGACCCTGGCTCAAGGCCGGGGCGACGAGGTAGTAGCGTGCGTTGCGTTACAGCTTGACGACGTTCCACGCCGGCTGGCGTTCCGACAGCTCGACATACATCGAGGCCATCGGTTCGTCGGTCACGATGACGGTCGCGTCGGTGCCGAAGCCGTTGAACGCGGTGCGCATCGCCGAGCCATAGGCGCCGAGCATACCGATCTCGAAATAGTCGCCCGAACGGGTGTCGGCCGGCAGAAGGAACGGGCCCTTCATGAAATCGAGATCGTCGCAGGTCGGACCGTAGAAGCTGAACTCGACATCCTTGGCGTTCGATTCGGGCTCGCGCAGCAGCTCGACCGGGAATTTCCAGTCGATATGCGCGGCGTCGAACAGCGCGCCATAGGCACCGTCGTTGATATACAGCTCCGCACCGCGGCGACGCTCCACGCGCACCACGATCGAGCTGTACTCGGCGCAGAGCGCACGGCCCGGCTCGGCCCAGAGCTCGGCCGAATAGGAGATCGGCAGGCTCTCGAACGCGCGGTGGATCGTCTCGAAATAGGCTTCGAGCGGCGGCGGGGTCATGCCCGGATAGACCGAGGGGAAGCCGCCGCCGACGTCGATGACGTCCACGGTGACCGCCGACTCGATGATCGCGGCGCGCACGCGCTCCATCGCATTCGAATAGGCTTCCGGCGACATCGCCTGCGACCCGACATGGAAGCAGATGCCCAGCGCGTCGGCGACCTGGCGGGTCTCGAACAACAGCTTGGCGGCTTCACCCGGGCCGGCACCGAACTTCGACGCGAGGCTCAGCTTCGAATGGTCCGACGAGACGCGAAGGCGCACGCAGAGCGTCAGGTCGCTCGCGGCCACGCCGTCACGGCTGGTGGCGCGGACGATCTTCTCCAGCTCCTCGAGGCTGTCGAGCGAGAAGGTGCGGACACCATGCGTGAAATACGCCTCTTCGATCGCTTCCTCGGCCTTGACCGGGTGCATGAAGCAGAGCGTGGCTTCCGGGAGCGTGCGCGCGACCAGGCGAACTTCGCCGATCGACGCCACGTCATAGGTGGTGATGCCGTTTTCCCACAGGATCTGCAGCAGTTCGGGCGAGGGGTTCGCCTTCACAGCGTACATGGCCTTGCCCGGGAACTTCTCGACGAAGAACCGAGCGGCCCGTGCCGCGGCGTGCGGACGGACGAGCGTGACCGGCTGAACCGGACCCTGCCTGGCGATGTCGATGCCGGTCACGGTGGAGCCGGCGGTCGAAAGGGGTGCTAACCCCAGCGCGCGATGATGCTGGTGCAACTCAAGGGACCTCCAAGTGCCTTACGGCGATCGTTGACAAAAGCTGCCTTGCGGTTGGAAGTCCCATGGGGCAGCGGAAGGCGGCACATAAGGACGTTGGATCGGGGTGTAAAGTGATTCGAGACCCGGAATTTCACGGCGGGGGTGAATTGTGACAATTGTGCGACAACCGACACGCGCGGGCGTTCGCGACGCGGCCTCCAAGGTCGCCGAAATCCTTCCGCAAACGCCTCTGTTCGTTCAGGAAATTCGCGGAGTGCCGGTGTGCTTCAAGGCCGAGTGCCTGCAGCCGATCGGTGCGTTCAAGATCCGCGGCGCCTGGCATCGGCTCACCGCGCTGGACGATCCGGCGCGGGAGCGGGGCGTGGTCGCCTTTTCTTCGGGCAATCATGCGCAGGGAGTCGCCTGGGCGGCGAAGCGGCTGGGCATCCCGGCGGTGATCGTGATGCCCGCCGACGCGCCCAGGGTGAAGCGCGACGCGACGCTGGCGATGGGCGCGGAGATCGTTTCCTATGACCGGATGACGGAGAGCCGCGAGAAGATCGCCGCGCATCTCGCCCATGCTCGCGGCGCCACTTTGGTGCCGAGCTTCGACGATCCCTGGATCATCGAGGGGCAGGGGAGCGCCGGGATCGAGGCGATGACCCAGATCGTCGAGGCCCGGCTGCCCGATTTCTCGCATGTGCTGGTGCCCTGCGGCGGCGGCGGGCTGGCGGCGGGCCTGGCGCTCGCGCTGCCCGATGCGGAGATCGTCACCGTCGAGCCCGATGGCTGGGACGATATGCGCCGCAGCCTCGACGCGGGCTGGATCGAGCCGGTGGGAGAGAATCCGCCGCCCACGGCGTGCGACGCGCTGCAGACCACCCGCGTCTCGCCGCTCACCTTCGACGTGCTGTCGCGGCGCGGCGCGACCGGGCTCGCGGTGAGCGAGGCGGAAGTGCGCGCGGCGCAGCGCTGGGCCGCGGCGAAGCTGCGGGTGGTGGTTGAGCCGGGCGGGGCAGTGGCGCTGGCGGCGCTGCTCGCGGGCAAGCTGGACGTGAAGCCGGGCTTGCTCGTGATCCTTTCCGGGGGCAATGCCGATCCCGATGCCTATGCCCAAGTCCTTGCCGGGAAAGACTGACCCGGTGGCCAGCCGCCTCGGCGCCGTGATCGCGAACGTCATGAGCGTCGGCGCGCGCGCGCTCGGTTATTTCCTCTGGGGCGTGCTGCGTATCGCCTATCGCGGCGACCCCCGGATGATCGCGCTGTTCGGCGGCGTGATCGGGGCGAGCGCATTGTTCCTCTGGCTGATCGCCGGCTGATGCCTGATCCGAGCCTCGAGCCCCTCTGGCTCAGCATCGCGGTGCTCGCCATGGGCGCGCTCGTCTGGGGCGGGTGGAAACAGTTCCGGGCGGACCGCACCAAGGCGATCCTGATGTGGATCTGCGCGGTCGTGATCCTCGGCAACCTGTTGGTCCTGCGGATCTGAAGGCGGTTCCGTGGGGCGGCCCAGGGGGCGCCTCGATCACTGGATGCCGTCTCCCCACACCCCTTCGCGGGGATGACGGCGGGGCAGGGCGATCGTGTGCGCTCACTCCAAGCCCATGCCCGCTGACACATCTCGTTACACAAGATCGTTGGACGCTGCCGCGCCGCCTGCATATCCTGCGCATGCCCGGTCGATGAGGTGCGTGATGCGCAAGTCTCTGATCCTGCTGCCGTTCCTGCTGGCCGCCATGCCCGCGTCCGCGCAATCCGCGCCGGCGCGCGAGATCGCCTACGGCACGGCGCAACTGCAGAAGCTTGATTTCTACAAAGGCGCGGGAGACGCGGCGCCGCTGGTGGTGTTCGTCCATGGCGGCGGCTGGCAGCGGGGCGACAAGGGCAACGCGACCGGCGCGGAGAAGATCGCCCATTTCACCGGGCGCGGCTTCGCCTTCGCCAGCGTCAACTACCGGCTCGTGCCGGGGGCGACGGTGGAGCAGCAGGCGCAGGACGTGGCCGATTCGCTGGCCTATCTGGCCGGGCACGCCCGCGCGCTGGGCGTGGATCCGCGCAAGATCGTGGTGATGGGGCACAGCGCGGGCGCGCATCTGGCCGCGCTGGTCGCGACCGATCCCGCCTATCTGCGCAAGGCGGGCTGGGGCCTCGACCGGCTTGCCGGAGTCGTGCTGCTCGACGGTGCGGCCTATGACGTGCCCGCGCAGATGGCCGATGGCCCGCGGATCATGGGCGGCACCTATGATGCCGCGTTCGGCCGCGATCCCGCCCGCCAGCGCGCGCTCTCGCCGACCTTGCAGGCCGCCGCGCCCAATGCCCGGGACTTCCTGATCCTGCACGTGGCGCGCGCGGACGGCACGCGCCAGTCCGAAGCGCTGGGGCGTGCGCTCGAGGCCGCCGGCGCGCGGGTGACGGTGCAGGGCTTTGCGGGCCAGGGGCTGCGCGGCCATATGGAGATCAACCGCGCGCTGGGCGATCCCGGCTATCCGGCGACGGCGGTGGTCGATCGCTGGATCGACGCGGTTCTGGCGCGCTGAGTGTTGGACGCGGGCGCTCGCATCCCTAGATAGGCGGCATGAACGGCCCTGCCCAGATCCATTACGACACGCCCGAATTCGATATCCTGCGCCCCGGCAGCTATGTGCTGTGCGCGGTGAGCGGCGAGCCGATCCCGCTCGACCAGCTCAAATATTGGAGCGCCGAGTTCCAGGAAGCCTATCGCAGCGCGGTCGAGGCGACCGCCGCGATGCTGGCGGGCGGGGCGAGGAATCTGAAGAAATAAGCCGTCATCCCGGCGGCAAGCCGGGATCTCGTGCCGCGAGCTCGCACCATGGGGGCTCATATTCATCCATCGTCAACCCGGCCTTGCGCCGCCGTCCCGCTATCTCGCCAGCGCCGGAAGGAGCGGGATTCCGGCGCAAGGCCGGGTTGACGATGGAATATCAAATGCTTGCTTGAGTTCTCAGCCTGGCCGCCGGAGACCCCGGCTTTCGCCGGGGTGACGGGCGCGCGGAAATCAGCGGATCGGCGAGTTGGGGTCGAGCCGCATGTCGAGATAGCGATCGACGCTCTTCATCAGGTCGTCCATCTCGTGCTCGAAGAAGTGGTTCGCGCTCGGAATGGTGTCGTGATGGATGGTGATGTGCTTCTGGGTGCGCAGCTTGTCGACCAGCTTCTGCACCGCGCCCGGCGTGACCACTTCGTCATTCTCGCCCTGGATGATGATGCCCGAGGAGGGGCAGGGGGCGAGGAAGGTGAAGTCGAACATGTTGGCCGGCGGCGCGATCGAGATGAAGCCGCGGATTTCCGGGCGGCGCATCAGCAGCTGCATGCCGATCCAGGCGCCGAAGCCGAAGCCGGCGACCCAGGTGCTGCTCGCCTCCGCGTGGAAGCTCTGCACCCAGTCGAGCGCGGACGCAGCGTCGGACAGCTCGCCGATGCCGTTGTCGAAGGTCCCCTGGCTCTTGCCGACGCCGCGGAAGTTGAAGCGCAGCGTCGCGAAGCCGCGGCGCTGGAAGGTCTTGTAGACTTCCTGGACGATGCGGTTGTTCATCGTGCCGCCCGCATTGGGATGCGGATGGAGGATCATGGCGACCGGCGCGCGCGGCTTGGGAGCGGGAGCGAAACGGCCTTCGAGGCGCCCCTCGGGGCCGGGAAAGATGACTTCGGGCAAGGCAGACCTGCTTTGAATTGGAGGCGCGCGGTGGAGCGCGGTGCGTTGGGCGCTATATAGGCAGCGCGCGCCTTTGCGCAATTACAACGAGATTCGCTTGGCCGACCGCATCTATCTGGACCATGCCGCGACCACTCCGATGCTGCCCCAGGCGCTGGCGGCGGTGGAGGCGGGGATGCGCCATTGGGCGAACCCGAGCTCGCCCCATGCCGAGGGCCGGGCCGCCCGCGCCGCGCTGGAGAAGGCGCGCAGCGACGTCGCCGCCGCCTATGGCTGGGCGCACGAGCTGATCTTCACCAGCGGCGCCAGCGAATCACTGCAGATGGCGCTTGGCCGCTCGATGGCGCCGCGCCGGCTGATCAGCGCGGTCGAGCATGATTCGGTGCTGCGCCATGCGGAGGGTGCGCAGGTGCTGCCCGTCGACCGCGACGGGATCCTGGACCTCGACGCGCTGGGCACCGCGCTGGCCGCCGGGCCGCGCGCGCTGGTCGGCGTGCAATGGGCGAACAGCGAGACCGGTGTGCGCCAGCCCGTCGCCGAAATCGCAGATATCGTGCACGCCGCGGGTGCCATCCTGCTGGTCGACGCCGCACAGATGCCCGCGCGCGCCGACGATGCGGTGCTGCGCCATGCCGATCTTGTCGCGGTGTCCGCGCACAAGCGCGGCGGCCCGCCGGGGATCGGCGCGCTGCTGGTGCGCGACTTCGGCGTGCTGCTGCCGATGGGCGGGCAGGAAAAGGGCTATCGCGCGGGCACGGAGAATCTTCCCGGCGCGCTGGGCTATGCGGCGGCCGTCCAGCTGCCCGAGGATCTGGCGCGAATGACGGCGCTGCGCGTGCGGCTGGAGGCGGCGATCGTCGCGGCGGGGGGCGATCCGGTGGCCGCGCACCGTCCGCGCAGCCCGCTGATCGGGGCCTATCGGATGCCGGGCGTTTCCGCCGCCGCGCAGCTGATCCGCTTCGACCTGGCCGGCATCGCGGTCTCGGCCGGAAGCGCCTGTTCCTCGGGCAGCATGCGGCCCAGCCATGTCCTCACCGCGATGGGCTGGGAGGAGCCGGCGTTGCGCGAAGTGGTGCGAGTGAGTTTCGGGCGCGGCACCACCGAAGCGGAGGTGGATGCCTTCACGACGCTCTGGCGCCGGATCGCGATCGAGGCCAGAAACAGGGCCGCATGACCTATCTCGACTATCAGGCGACCACCCCGCTCGCGCCCGAGGCGCTGGCCGCGATGCTGCCCCTGCTGGAAACCCAGTTCGCCAATCCCCACTCCGCCCATGCCGCGGGCCGGGCGGCCCGGGCGGCGGTTGAGGCGGCGCGTGACGATGTTGCCGCGCTGCTCCCGCCGGGCGGGACGGTGAGCTTCACCAGCGGCGCGACCGAGGCGCTCAACTGGGCGATCAAGGGCACGGGCGGCGGGCTCGTGACGATCGCCACCGAACATGCCGCCGTGCTCGACACCGTGGCGGCGGCGGGGCGCGGAGGCAGAAACGTCGTCGTGCTGCCGGTGGGCACCGAAGGGCTGGTCGACCTTGCCGCCGCGCGGGCGGCGATCCGGCCGGGCGTCGGCCTGGTCGCGGCGATGCTGGTAAACAACGAGATCGGCGTGATCCAGCCGGTCGAGGAGCTGGCGCACCTCGCCCATGCCGCCGGCGCGCTGTTCCTGTGCGACGCGGTGCAGGGCTATGGTCGGGTGCGCATCCCCGATGGCTGCGACCTGATCGCGGTCTCGGCACACAAGGTTCACGGGCCCAAGGGCGTGGGCGCGCTGTGGATCCGCGACGGCGTGACGCTGGAGCCGTTGCTGCATGGCGGCGGGCAGGAGCCGGCGGGCCGCTCGGGCACGCTCTCGCCGGCGCTGTGCGCGGGGTTCGGCGCAGCCGCCCGGCTCGCCAAGCAGCGTTTCGGCGCCGACCATGCCCATGCCGAGCAGCTCTTCCGCGCGGCGCTGGCGCGCATCCCGGGCGACTGGGTGCTGAACGGCGCGCAGGGAGATCGCTATCCGGGCAATCTCAACCTGCGCCATGACGGGCTGGACGTCGCCCGGCTGATGTCGGACCTGCGCGACATCGCCTTTTCCGCCGGATCGGCCTGTGCGAGCGGGTCGGGGCGGCCGAGCCATGTCCTCGAAGCGATCGGCCTGTCCCATGCCGAGGCCCGCGCGAGCATCCGCATCGGCTTCGGGCGCTACACAACCGAGGACGCGCTGCTCCACGCGATCGACCGGATCGTGGCCGCCGCCCGGCTGCAGAGCCGCGCGGCATGATCCGCGTCACCTTCGTCAGCGCCGACGGGCGGGACCGGCACGAAGTGACGGCGGAAGCGGGGCTGCGCCTGCTCGAAGTGGCGCAGAATGACGGACAGCCGCTGGAGGGCACCTGTGAGGGGCAGATGGCCTGCTCGACGTGCCACGTGATCGTCGACCCGGAATATTTCGCCCGGCTGCCCCGCGCCGCGGAGGAAGAGGAGGACATGCTCGACCTGGCGGTGGGCGCGGTGCGCACCAGCCGGCTCTCCTGCCAGATCCTGCTCACGCCGGAGCTGGACGGGCTGGTCGTGCGCATGCCCGCCGGGCACCGCGACATGCAGGGGCGCTGACGCCGGCCGCCGGGCGGATTTCGGATGACTCCTGGCTGAGCGATCCGTTCAGCCTGTCGAAATCGGTTCAATTTCAGGATCCGGCATGGAACCGAAACGATCGTTCCGGTTTCCGACATCGGGGGGCTCTTTCCCCCGCAAGCAGGAGAGAGAAGATATGAAATTGCTTCCGATCCTCGCGGCCGCCGCTGCCGCGACCCTCGCCATCCCGGCCGCCAATGCCGCCGCTGCTCCGGCGGCGCCGGCGATCGCCGGCAAGGCGGACATCCAGCACCACCGTCCGCACCACAAGCGCCCGAAGTGGCGCACCGTGTGCAAGACCAAGTGGCACCATGGCCATCGCCAGCGCGTGTGCCGCAAGGTACGCGTCCGCTAAGGGTTTCGGACGCCAAGGGTTTCGGGCGGGAGCGCATCTGCGTTCCCGCCCTTGCCTAACCGCCTCACTTTGCCCATATGCGCCGCGGGAGTCGGGCGGACGCAGTCGTCGCCAACCTGGTCAGATCCGGAAGGAAGCAGCCACAACGATTTCGCTGCGGGTCGTTCCGGCTCCCACCGCATCCTCGCATCGCTATCTCGCCCCGGACGACCGGCGCACACGGCGCAAGGCGATGTGGCGGCGGCTCCGGTGGAAGCAGGGCGCGTCAGTCCAGGCTGATTCCCAGTCGCCTGGCCTCCGCGTCGATGGCGCTTTCCATGCCGGCCCATTGCGCCGCAGTCACCGTTTCGACCTTCTCGATACCGCCTATCGCCTGCAGCGTGGCGCGACAGGCGCCGGCCGGATCACCTGCCGCCTTGAGGTCCTCGGCCTTCTCGGCGAGCTTGAGCATCTCCATCACGATGCTCAGCCCCGCGAACGGGTTGCCCGCCAGTTTGCCGCCGAAGCCGGAGGTAGCGAGCTCCAGCATCCGATCCTTCGAGACCTTGCCCGATTTCTCGAGCCGATCGGTTTTCCAGACGACGAGCCGTTCCTTGTAGTTCATGCGCTCGACGATGAACCGCGTGAGCGCATCCTGGGTCCGGAGGTTGGTGATCGCGTCGATGCCGGCGCGTCCCTCCGCCGTCGCGCACAGGGCGGGATCGAGCGCCTTGGGGCGCGGGGCTGTCGGCGCCGCCGGTCGGGGTGTGCCTGGCGGCAGGTCGCCGAACACTTCGCGGGCGTGCGTCTCTACCATCGCCATGTCCTCGCAGGCGAAGCTGACCTCCGAACCGAGATAGCGCAGGCTGGCGCGCACGCCCTGGCGGCTGGGGCCGCGCATCGCCTCGGCGCGCGAATAGAAATTCACTTCGCCGGGGCCGGGCGGATAGTCGATGATCGGGCCGTCGTCCTCGATGCCGCCCTTGCGCTCGATCCAGCCGCGCTGGCGGAAGCGCTCCGCGATGCGCCGGATCGCCGCTAGCCCCGTCTGCTTGTCGCCGGCGTCGAAGGCATAGATCGCGCCGACATAGCGGGCCGACCATTTGGAGCCGGTGAACGAGACCGTCTCGAACGGCGCCGCGGCCGCGTCGAGCTTGTGGCGCTCGACTCCGGGGGTCTGGATCACGCTGGGCGGATAGTCGCTCGCTCCGAAGCGATAGCCCAGCGCCTGTTCGGTGGTGCACAGGCGATCGAGCGGCATCGCGTCGATCGCGGCCATCAGATCCGGCCTCGGCGCCCCTTGCCGCGCATTGGCTCCGGCGATGAGCGAGGCTCCGGCGGCGAGCGCGGCGGCTGCGTACGATAGCGTCATGGCACTCCCCTTTTGCGCGAGGTCATAGGCGCGGTGGTCGCAATCGCCAATGCGGCGCGCTAGATAGGAGCCGATGTCCGATTCCCTGCTTGGCCTCGACGAACCTCCGCAGCCGCGCGACTCAGGTAACTCTGGGGCGTATCGCGTGCTGGCGCGCAAATACCGGCCGCAGACCTTTTCCGAGCTGATCGGCCAGGACGCGATGGTCACCACGCTGGGCAATGCGATCAAGCGCGACCGGCTGGCGCATGCCTTCCTGCTCACCGGCGTGCGCGGTGTCGGCAAGACCTCGACCGCGCGGCTGATCGCCAAGGCGCTCAACTGCATCGGGCCGGACGGGCAGGGCGGGCCGACCATCGATCCCTGCGGCGTGTGCGAGCCCTGCCGGGCGATCGCCGAGGGCCGCCATATCGACGTGATCGAGATGGACGCCGCGAGCCATACCGGTGTCGACGACGTGCGCGAGATCATCGAGGCGTCGCGCTATTCGGCCGTCTCGGCGCGCTACAAGATCTACATCATCGACGAAGTCCATATGCTCTCGAAAAGCGCGTTCAACGCGCTGCTCAAGACGCTGGAGGAGCCGCCGGCGCATGTGAAGTTCCTGTTCGCCACCACCGAGGTGAACAAGGTGCCGGTGACGGTGCTCTCGCGCTGCCAGCGCTTCGACCTGCGCCGCATCCCGGCCGAGCTGCTCGCCGAGCATTTCGCCAGGGTGACCCAGGCCGAAGGCTTCGAGGCGGAGCCCGAGGCGCTGGCGCTGATCGCTCGCGCCGCCGAGGGATCGGCGCGCGACGGGCTCTCGATTCTCGATCAGGCGATCGCGCATGCCGGCCTGGAAGGCGAGGGCGTGAAGGCCGAAGCGGTGCGGCAGATGCTGGGCCTGTCCGATCGCGGCGCGATCCGCACGCTGTTCGGGCTGCTGCTGGAGGGCGACGCCCCCGGCGCGCTGGCGTCGCTGCGGGGACAATATGACCTTGGCGTCGATCCCCAGGCGGTGCTGCGCACGCTGCTGGAGACGGTGCATGCCGTCACGCTCGCCAAGCTCGGCACCGATGCCGGTTCGGGCCAGTCGGCCGAGGAGCTGAAGGCGCTTGAGCGCTGGGCGGCGGGGCTGAGCTTCCCGGCGCTCCACCGGCTATGGCAGCTGGTGCTGCGCGGGCATGACGAAGTGGCGCGGGCGGTGCTGCCGATCGAAGCGGCGGAGATGGCGCTGCTGCGCGTCATCCACGCCTCGCAATTGCCCGATCCGGGCGAGCTCGCCCGCCAGATCGCCAGCGGCAGCGTCACCATCTCGGGTGGCGCGGCGCCCGCGGCGCCGGGGCCGAACGGCTCGGCGATGCCCACCAGCCTGGGCCAGCTCGCCGATTATCTCGAGGAGAAGCGCCGCTTCCAGCTCGCCACCCAGGTGCGTGACTATCTCCGCCCGGTGCGCTTCGCGGGCACCGAGGTGGAGTTTGCCGCCGCGCGGCCGCTGCCGTTCGATTTCCTCAAGGAGCTGGGGGCGGCGCTGAAGGAGCTGACCGGCACCAACTGGAAGCTGCTATGCGTCGATGTGCCGGCCCAGGCGATGACGCTGCGCGAGGAGCAGGCGGCGAACGAGCAGGCCGAGCGCGACGCCGTGCTCGCCTCGCCGATGGTCGCCGCCGCGATGGAAGCCTTTCCCGATGCCGAGCTGATCGGCTGGAGCAAGACTGGAAGTTAGGAAGTATCTATGAAGAGTCTCGAAGACATCATGGCCATGGCGCAGAACGTCCAGGCCGAGCTGACCAAGGCGCAGGCCGATCTCGACAAGATCGAAGTGGAAGGCGCCTCGGGTGGCGGGCTGATCAAGGTCCAGGCTTCGGCCAAGGGCCGGATCATCGGCATCCAGATCGACGATTCGCTGCTCAACCCGGCCGAGAAGGGCATGCTCGAGGATCTGCTCGCGGCGGCCTTCAACGATGCCCGGGCCAAGGCCGACGCGGCTTCGCAGGAAGCGATGTCGAAGATGACGAGCGGCCTGCCGCTGCCGCCGGGCTTCAAGCTGCCCTTCTGATTTTCGGAACCATTCCAACGCCTTCTCGGTTGCTGATGGGCAAGTTCGAGGAGGAGTGCAATGGTCGAACGCGTAACCGAGCGCAGCGACGGCGTGACTGCCGAGCGCGTCACCGAGACGGAAGGCAGCACGGTGGTGATCGAGCGCCGCGGCGGCGGCGGCAGCCTGTTGATCGGGCTGGCGCTGCTGATCGCGGTGGTGATCGGCGCCATCTATCTGTTCAACCAGAATAGCCGCGAGGATGCGAAGACCGATGCTGTCAGCACCGCCGCCGACAAGGTGGGCGATGCGGCCAAGGATGTCGGCGACGCGGCGAAGAGCGCCGTGAACAAGATCCAGTGACTTTCATTCCTCCCTCAGACGAGCTCGGGGAGGAATGGGGTCAGTCCAGCAGTTTCAGGGCGATCGGCAGCACATGGGTGTGGGTCATCGGGGCGAGCGGCAGCGCCTCGGCTTCGGCGATCGGCACCCATAGCGCCTCGGCGATCTCCGCCGCGGCGGCGGGCCGGTGCGCGACGGTGAGGTGGAACAGCTCCGCCTCCACCACGCGGCCCGGCTCGTTGGCGGCGGAGGCTTGGAAGCGGCCGACATAGGCGGGCTCCTCGACGGGGACCAGGCCGATCTCCTCGGCCAGCTCGCGGCGCAGCGCGTCGAGCGGCGTCTCGCCCGGCTCGATCTTGCCGCCGGCCTGCATATAGGCCGAAGTCCCGGTTTTCCGGACCAGCAGCATGCGGCCCGCGCCGTCGTCGATCAGTGCGGCGGCGATGCGGATCGGCGGCATCTCCCCATCCGACATCAGCGGACGCAATCGTCCAGCCCGTCACCTCGCACGGTGCCGATGCGGGCGGTTATCGCGTTCCCGTAGCGGCGGGTGAAGCCGCGCGGATCGATGCCGGCGCGCTTCTTGGGGAGGGGAAGGACCGCGGCGATCTGGGCGGCCTCGCGAGGGGACAGGCGCGAGGCGTCGTGCTTGAAATAGCGCATCGCGCCGGCATTGACGCCATAGGTGCCGATCCCGGTCTCCGCGACGTTGAGATAGACTTCCATGATCCGCCGCTTGCCCCAGATATTCTCGATCAGGACAGTGAAATAGGCCTCCAGCGCCTTGCGGGCATAGCCGCCGCCCTGGAACAGGAAGACGTTCTTGGCGGTCTGCTGGCTGATCGTCGAGCCGCCGCGGATGCGGCCGCCCTTCTGGTTGCGGGCATAGGCCTGCTCGATCGCCGTAAGGTCGAAGCCGTGATGGGTGCAGAAGCGCGCATCCTCGGCGGCGATCGCGGCGAGCGTCATGTTGGGATCGATCCTGTCGATCGACATCCAGCGCTTGGTAACGCCATGCCCTTCGAAGATGTCGCCGATCTGCGTCCAGGTGATGGGGGGCGGCACGAACCTGTAGATCACCACCATGCCGATCGAGACGAGCAGGAAAGCCAGGATGGCCTTGAGGATCCAGAACAGGATGCGGCGCAGGAGGGGCTTGCGGGGCTTGGGCGCACGCTCTTCTTTCCCCGGCGAAGGCCGGGGAGAAGCTCGTGGAGGCGCCTCGCCGCGAGACGCGAAAGGGTCGGCCTCCTCACCCAGCGGGCGGAGATCCGGCATCGGCGGCGCGCCCAGCCCGGGGGGCTGCTGCGCCGTCGTCGCGCGCGGCGTCCAGTCGCGCGGACGCGGCGCCGATGCGGAAGGCGCCGGCGGGATGTCCGCCGGCGCCTCGGGCTGGCGCGGAGGCTCCGCGCCGGTATCGCGATCCCGATCCCCCATGGCGCTCGTCAGGCGGTCAGCAGGCGCTTCTCGCCGGCGATGCGCATCATCGCCTTTTGCAGCTTCTCGAACGCGCGCACCTCGATCTGGCGGACGCGCTCGCGGCTGACGTCATAGACCTGCGAGAGCTCCTCGAGGGTCTTGGGATCGTCGGTGAGGCGGCGCTCGGTCAGGATGTGCCGCTCGCGCTCGTTGAGGTCCTCCATCGCCGACACGAGCATCTCGTGGCGGACGGTGGCTTCCTGGGCCTCGGCGACGCGCTCGTCCTGGAGCTGGTCCTCGTCGGCGAGCCAATCCTGCCACTGGCCCTCGCCATCCTCCCGCATCGGCACGTTGAGCGACGTGTCGCCGCCCATCGCCATGCGGCGGTTCATCGAAGTGACTTCCTCCTCGGTGACGCCCAGATCGGTAGCGATCTTGGCGACATGCTCGGGGGAAAGGTCGCCATCCTCGAACGCGTCGAGCTTGGCCTTCATCCGGCGCAGGTTGAAGAACAGCTTCTTCTGCGCCGCGGTGGTGCCCATCTTCACCAGGCTCCACGAGCGCAGGATGAATTCCTGGATCGAGGCGCGGATCCACCACATGGCATAGGTCGCCAGGCGGAAGCCCCGATCGGGCTCGAACTTCTTCACGCCCTGCATCAGGCCGATATTGCCTTCCGAGATCAGCTCGGAGACGGGCAGGCCATAGCCGCGATAGCCCATGGCGATCTTCGCCACGAGGCGCAGGTGCGAGGTGACCAGCTGGGCCGCGGCATCGGTGTCGCCATGCTCCTGGAAGCGCTTGGCGAGCATGAACTCCTGCTCGGGGCTCAGGATCGGAAACTTCTTGATCTCGGCCAGATAGCGGTTGAGGCTGGCCTCACCACCAAGCGCGGGGATCGTCGCCGGGACGTTGCTTCCGCTTGCCATGATCATTTCTCCCTTTCACTTAAAGGGCGCGCGTGGCCAAGGCCAGCGCCGCCTGAAATCATACGATGAGGTTATCGAACAGTTCCTGCATATCGGCAGGGATTTCGCTTTCGAACGCCAAAGCGGTGCTATCGATGGGGTGAATGAACCCCAGATGGGCCGCGTGCAAGGCCTGGCGCCGGAAATTCAAGGTTTCCAGAAGTTGACGGTGCCCCTTGCGGACACTGCCATAGACCGGATCGCCGACCAGCGGATGGCCCAAAGAAGCCATATGGACGCGCACCTGATGGGTACGGCCCGTTTCCAGCCGGCATTCGACCAGCGTCGCGTCCTGAAGTTGGCGAAGCTTGCGCCAATGCGTGACGGCGCGCTTCCCGTTCTTCACGATCGCGACCTTCTTGCGATTGTGCGGCGAACGCGCGAGCGGCGCATCAACCGTACCTTCGGATAGTCTCAAAAGTCCTGACACGATCGCACGATAGCGCCGGTCAATTGAATGGGACTTGAACTGTTTCGCCAATCCTTCGTGCGCGCGGTCGGTCTTGGCCGCGACCATCAGGCCCGACGTGTCCTTGTCGATCCGATGGACGATCCCCGGCCGCGCCACGCCGCCAATGCCCGAGAGCGAACCCCGGCAATGGTGGAGCAGCGCGTTGACCAGCGTTCCGTCGAGATTGCCCGCCGCCGGATGGACGACCAGCCCGGCCTGCTTGTCGATCACGATCAGATGCTCATCCTCGAACACCACCTTGAGCGGGATCTCCTGCGCTTCGTTGTGCGCCGGCTCGGGCTCGGGCACCGCGACGCTGAACAATGTGCCGGCGGGCGCCTTCCTTGCCGGATCGCGCACGAGCCCCTGCGGACCGGTGACCGCGCCCGAGGAAATCAGCGCCTTCAGCCGTTCGCGTGACAGCGTCGGCACCGCGTCGGCGAGCGCACGATCCAGACGCCAGCCATCGGCTGTGTCCGCGATACGTGCCTCGATGATGGAAACCCCCGGATTCATGTTTGACCTTAAATGGGGACGAGGTTCGCGATTTCAAGATCTGTACCGATCGGTATCCGACAGATTTCCGCGGGTTTCGGTATCCTGTCAAGATGTTGGAATCCCTGAGGCATGTCGGCATCCAACATTCTTCTCCCTGCAAGGGAGGGGAGCGGAAGAATCGAGCTGGCCCGAATGTCGATACAGACCGGGCGCGCTCGCCCGATCGCGTTCTGTCGGGCAAAGCCCGGCCATGGATGACGAGCGCCGGGCCATGTCCTATCGTGGGCGGCGATGCGCTTGCGAATTCCCATGGCCGTGCTCGATGCGATCCGACGGGAAGCCGTTCTTGCCGCGCCGCTTGAGGCGTGCGGATTGCTGTTCGGTCGGGACAGCGCAATCACCAGCTATCAAGCTGTTGAAAATGTGGACGAAGCGCCGGATAGGCATTTCGAGATCGATCCTGCCGCGCTGTTCGCAGCGCTTCGAGCCGAGCGCGGGGGCGGGCCGAAGCTCCTGGGCTATTGGCATTCGCATCCGAGCGGCGACGCGGCCCCTTCGGTCACCGATGCGGCGATGGCTGCCCCCGACGGCAAGCTCTGGCTGATCGTCGGGGGCGATACCGTCACCGCCTGGCGCGCCGTGGAGGGGGGAGCGCTCCACGGGCGTTTCGATCCGGTCGCGATCGACTGACCGCTCAGTTGCCGGGGGCCGGAGTGGCCGGCGCCGCGGGCTGTCCCGACGGCGGGGGCGGCGGCGGGCCGAAGCGGCGATGCGGGCCATTGGGACCGCCCGGGCCTTCGCGGCCGGGCCCGAAGCCGGGGCCGCGATGCGGCCCGCCATGCTGCCAGCCATGGCGATGGCGGCGGTGCATGCGTTCCTCGAAACGGCCGAAGCGCAGTTCCTGGCGCGAGATCTTGCCGTCCTTGTTGACGTCGAAGCGATCGAAACGCGCTGCGGCGGCCTTCATCCATTCGTCGCGGCTGATCATGCCGTCCTTGTTGGCGTCCATCGGATTGTGATGGGGGCGACGCGCGGCCTGGGCCTTGGGTGCCGTCTGGTCCTGCTGCGCCGGGGCGGCCATTGCGGCGCCTCCGCCGAACGTGATCGCGCCAGCAGCGAGCAGCGCGGCGAGCTTGAGTCTCTTCATGCCTTTTCTCCGCCCCAGTGACGTCTGGGTGGGGAAGGGGATAGGCGGCACCTGTCGCGAAGGTTTCTCGGCCGGGGGGCGAAATTGTCGCAACTTGTCGGCTCGGCGACATCCGCGGCGCCGCGCGAGCGGGGCTCATTGCCCCGCCCGCCGGTCCGCCCTAGGGCGCGCTGAGTACGTAATAGAGGCCGGAATCGTCGGTCAGGGTCAGGGTGGAAGAGCCGACGATCGAGACCAGATTCTCGAGCGGATGCCCCCTTGAGAACAGCAATTCCTCGGTTCGGGTAAGGTCGGCGCCGGTAAGATGGCCGAGCAGGAGCCTGGCGGCCGGTATCATCCACAGCTTCCCGCTGGTGTCGCCGAAGACATATTGATCGCGAATGGCCGCGGCGCTGCCGGTATAGATCGCGCCCGATACGATCCGGTTCGACTGCACGGGGCCGGTGCCGTGCTCCAGCTCGATCGCCGGGGCGCGCAGCCCCGCCGGCTCGCCCGACTGGCGGACCAGGCTGCCCTCGCGATAGGGCCAGCCGAAATTCACGTTCGATTCGCCGGCGAGCAGGACGTTGATCTCCTCGCGCGCGCTTTCGCCGCGATCGCCGAGGATGATGTTGCCGTTGGCATCCATGCTGAACCGGTCGGGGCTGCGCAGCCCGAGCGCCGCGAGCATGCCGCCGGTCGCGGGCGCGCCGAAATTGCGATCCGCATCGGCCGGATAGTCATCCTTGTAGGGATCGATCCGCCAGATCTTGCCGAAGGGCGAATTGGGATCCTGCGCGCGGCTCGCATCGGTGCCGTCGCCGAATATGATGTAGAGATAGCCGTCGCGGCCGAACTGTGCCCAGCCGCCGAGATTGCGCGTGGCGGTATTGGGGATTCGCCAGATCGGCGGGCGGCCCGGGACGGGCTGGATCCAAGTCTTGGTGGAAGGCAGGATCGTGTCGAGAATCGCGGCCCATACGACCATCAGATCGCCGTTCGCGGCGGTATAGACGATAACGGTATAGCGGTCGGTGGCAAGGCCCGCCCAATCCGGGCGACGTGGCGCCGGGGCCCAGCCGAGCAATCCGCGTTCCTCCTGATAGGAGAAGTCGGAAGTGCCGACGCCGCCACTGACGAGGCTGTTGCACAGCCGGGCGTCATAACGGGCGTTGGCATAGTCATAGCACCGGTAAGACCCGGCATCTTCGGCGATGGCGCCCGCGGTGAGGCGCTCGACGCCGGTGAAGGGCCGGCCCATCACCTTGAGCGAATAGCCCGACGGCCCGATATCGGTGACAGTGACGGCGAGCAGCAGCTTCACGTTGTTCGTGCCGTCCGAAGCGGTGATCTCGACCTGGTAGACATTGTCGTGATTGAGGTCGGCCGGGGCTTCGTAATCGGGGGGCATCTTGAACGACAGATTGGCGCCCGTGAGCGTGAAGAGCGAGACGTCGTCGCCGCCGGTCAGCGAGAAGGTGACCGGCGCGCCCTCCGGGTCGGTGGCGGTGGCGGTATAGATCGTGCCGCTGGTGTTCTCGGGCACGCTGACGGCGGCGGCCGAAGTGAAGCTGGGCGGCTGGTTCACCGGAGTGGGGGTCGGGGTGGGAGTCGAGCCGCCATTGCCGCCGCTGCAGGACGCCAGCAGAGCCGCGCTCAGGGACGCCAGAAACAGGTTCCGCATGATTTCCCCCTCTTTCCCGGCGAATATACCGGGTGCCGCAGGCGGGCGGAAGCGGGGTTCGGCGATTTCGCCGTCAGTCTTTCGCCATGTTCTCGCGATCGAGGGTCGGCAGGGTGAAGGTGAAGATGGCGCCGCCGCCGGGGATGTTCTCGGCGGAGAAGACGCCGCCGTGCAGCTCGATGATGCGCTTCGAGATCGACAGGCCGATTCCCATGCCCTCGCTCGTCCGGCTGGCCGAGAAGCGCTGGAAGAGGCGGGCGAGCGTCTCGGGCGGAAGGCCGGGCCCATTGTCGCGGCAGCGCAGCTCGACCATGGGGCCGTCGATCTGCCGGGCGGTGACCCAGATCCGCGGATCCCGCTGCCCGCTCGCGCGCAGCGCTTCCACGGCATTGCGCATCAGGTTGACCAGCACCTGCTGGATCTGGATGCGGTCGACAAAGGCGCACAGGCCGGCCGGCGCGACGTCGCAGTCGATCTGGGCGGCGAGGCGGCTCGATCCGACCAGCACGAGCCGGGCCGCGTCCTCGATCATCGGGCGGAGCGGCTCCACGCTCCGCTCGGTGTCGTTGCGCTCGGTGAAGCTGCGCACGCGGCGGATGATCTCGCCGGCCTGCATCACTTGCTCGCGGGCATGGTCCACCATCTCGGTGCCCGGGCCCTCGGCCCCGGTGCTCCGCGCGAGCATGGCGGCCGCCGAGAGATAGTTGGCGGCGGCGGTGAGCGGCTGGTTGAGCTCGTGCGCAAGATCGGCCGCGGCTTCGCCCATCGCGCTCTGGCGCGCGAGATGGGCGAGCTCGGCGTTGAGCTGGGCGACCTGATCCTCGACGCCGAACTGCGCCGACATGTCGCGCACGAAGATGGTCAGGCACGCCATGTCCTCCGCCTGCACCCGGCCGGCGCGCGCCTCGAGCGGGAAGAGCGAGCCGTCGCTGCGCAGCCCGACGGCGCTGAGCGGCTCGGCATTCCATGGATCCAGCTCGCGCTCGCGCAGGTCCGCCAGTTCCTGGCGGGTGCGCTCGGCATGCGCCGGCGGCGAGAGGAGGGTGACCGTCTCGCCGACGACCTGCCCGGCGCGATAGCCCCACAGCCGCTCGGCGGCGGGGCTGAAGTCGAGGATCGTGCCTTCCTCGTCGATCAGGATCACGGCGTCGGGCACCATCATCAGCACCGCGCTCAGCTTCGCCTCGCGGATCGCCAGCGCCCGGCGCTGCGCGTCGGCATGGCCGATCGCGCGCATCAGCACGCCCGCCAGGATCACGACATTGGCGGCGAGCACGACGAACTGGGCCGCGCCGAAGCCGAGCAGGTCCGCCTGATAGGCCGCGAAGCCGAGCAGCGAGGGTATGGCGGGCAGGATGATGACCGCCGGCGCCAGCCGCACCAGCAGGTGCCATCCCCGCTCATTGGGCTCGCGCCCCATCGCGTAGAGGATGAGCCCCGCGGCGGGGAGCAGGGCGAGCGCGCTCGAGATCGCCGAGCGCCCGAGAAAGGCGGGCGAGATGCCGCCCGGCTCGCTGACGAGCGCAGTCGTCGCCAGCAGGGTGAGCGCCACCGTTCCGCTCGCCAGGATGATGCCGATGACACGGTAGATCCGGCGATCCACGGTAACGGCGAGCGCGGCGAGCCCGCCCAGCGCCTGCACCGCCACCGTGCCGCCCGGGCTGAGACCGTCGTTGCGCACGCCCAGGCGCTGCACCGCCTCGAAGAAGAACAGGCGCTCCACGGCGATGGCGCCGGTGAGATACTGGAAGGTGATCAGGCTGAGCAGTATCGCCGCCGGGGTGGCGGCGAGGCGCGCCAGCCGCGCATGGCCGCTAACCGCGAGGAGCGCCGCCAGGGTCACGCTGCAGCCGTTGATCGCGCTGAGCGGGGCGACGGCATAATGGGGATCGCCGAAGCCCCGCAGCAACGGCACGTTCAGCAGCCAGCCGAGCAGCGGCAGCGACAGGACGATGCAGCCGATCCCGGTCATCCATTGCGGCAGGGCCGCCGCGCCGGGACCGGGCCGGCTCGGGTCCGGAATCGTGCTGTTTTCCCTGTTTGCGGCCCTGCTAGTCATGGATCGTTCCAGGTACCGGGCCACCGCCTGCCCGCCCGCATTGTAGCAGCAAGCGGCGCGAGGTGCGTAATCCGGAAAAACCGCAGGTCGCCGGGGAACGTTTCGGCGGCGCAACCCGTTGATGGACGAACGCTAAATGGAGAGCATGCAGATGCTTTGGACCATCGTCGTCGTCCTGCTGATCCTCTGGCTGCTGGGCTTCACCTTCCACGTTGCCGGCGGGATCATTCACCTCCTCCTGGTGATCGCCGTCGTGATCGGCCTGATCCAGCTCTTCACCGGGCGGAAAGTGGTCTAGGGTCCTAGGGCGCCTCGTCGCCCGCCGGCCCCAGATAGGCGTCGCCATAGACGGCGCGGCGGAAGTCGCGGTGCAGCGTTGCCTGGAAGGGCTTGGTCTGGACGAAGAACACTGCGGCGAGCCGGTTCGCCGGATCGACCCAGAATAGCGTCGAGGCCGCGCCGTCCCAGAAGAACTCGCCGACCGTGCCGCGATTCTCGTCGGGCGTCCTCGCCCGGCCGGTGCGCACCGCGAAATCGATGCCGAAGCCGACATTGCCCTTGCCCGGCAGCCAGGACCTGTCGGCAATGCGCGGATCGAGCTGATCGGTCGCCATCAGCCGCACGGTGGACGGCCGCAGGACGCGCACGCCGTCCAGGCTCCCCTGGCCCAGCAGCATGCGGGCGAAGCGCATATAGTCGTCGATCGGCGCGACGATGCCGGCGCCGCCCATCGTCATCGCCGGCCGGGGGAAGTTGCGCGCGCGGGTCACGGCGTCGGGCTCGCGGACCAGCTTGCCGTCCGCGCCGAGCAGATAGGTGGCGGCGAACCGGTCGAGCCGCTCCATCGGCTGGGTCCAGCCCGCCTGCTTCATGCCGAGCGGCTCGAGGACGTGCTCGCGGACATATTCCTCGAACTTCCGGCCCGACAGCCGCTCGACCAGCAGCGCCTGCACGTCCACCGCCGAGCTGTATCGCCATGCGCTGCCGGGATCGAAGAGCAGCGGCACATGGGCGAGGCGGCGGCCGAACTCGGCCAGGTCATGATCCAGGCCGAGCGGGTCGGCGGCGGCAAAGGCCTTCTCCGCCGGGCTCGGCCCGTCGCCATAGGCGAAGCCGGCGGTGTGGCGCAGCACGTCGCGGATCGTCACCGGGCGGCTCGCCGGGCGCCAGAGCGGCCGCCCCGCGGCATCGGTGCCGTCCTGGACCAGCATGGTCGCGAATTCGGGGAGATAGCGGGAAAGGGGATCGTCGAGGCCGAACCGGCCCTGCTCCCATAGCTGCATCAGCGCGACCCCGGTGACCGGCTTGGTCATCGAATAGATCTGGACGAGCGTGTCGCGCCGCATCGGCCGGTTCGCTTCGCGATCGGCCAGGCCGGCGCCGCCGAAATAGGCTTCGCGCCCGTCCTTCCACACCAGCGCCGAGACGCCGGCCGCGCGGCCGCTCGCCACCATGTCGGCCAGCGCGCGATCGATGCGGGCCTTGTCGATGCGGAGATCCGTACCGGTGGCGGCTCGTTCCTGCGCCGGCGCGGGCAGGGGCGCGGCGAGCAGCAGGGCGGCGAGCAGGGGCAGGGCCGATCGCATGGTCTCTCCCGTGTTTTCCGGGAATGGTAGCGTTGCCGGGATGGCGCGTACAGGCGCGCTTGCAGCATGGCGCGCCCTGCGCCAAAGAGGCTGCACCTGCGGGGGAGCAAGCATCTTGAACATCAGCCCGACCGATTTCGCCAGCCTGCTCTGCTCGCGGCTCTGCCACGATCTGCTGAGCCCGGTGGGCGCGCTCAACAACGGGCTGGAGCTGCTCGCCGACGAGCATGATCCCGAGATGCGCGCCCGCTGCCTGGAGCTGCTCAACGAAAGCGCCAAGGCGAGCGCCAACAAGCTGAAGTTCTTCCGCCTGGCCTTTGGCGCGGCGGGCGGCTTCGGCGAGACGGTCGACACGCGCGAGGCGCAGGCGGCGATCGAGGGGCTGTTCGGCGAGAACCATCGCGTCAATGTCGGCTGGATGGTCGAGGATCCGGTGCTGCCCAAGCAGGCGATCAAGGTGCTGATGAACCTGGCGCTGATCGGCGGCGATGCGCTGATCCGCGGCGGCCAGCTCGATATCGGCGCCGAGATCGTCGACGGCCAGATCGAGATCGTGGTGCGCGCCGACGGCCCGCGCATCGTGCTCGACCCCGAGCTGCGCGGCGCGCTGGCCGGCGGCAAGGACGACATGCCGATCACGCCGCGCGCGGCGGCGGCCTATCTGATCCACGCGCTGGTCACCCAGGGCGGCGGCATGCTCCAGGTGAGCCCGCCCGATGCCGAGGTGCTGCTGTTCGGGGCGTCGTTCCGGGTGGGTTGAGAATTTCGACTACGGTTGTAGTTGAATGGCGTGCATCGGCGTGACATGCTCGCGGCGTCGCCGGTGAGGGAGCTGCGCATGCATGGTTTGAAGATCGTGACGATGATCCTGGCGCTCGGCGGAGCGGCGCCCTGCATGGCGCAATCCTATCACGACCTGGTGGATGCCAGCAAAGGCTTCAACGGTGTCGCGCTGGTCGGCACCGGCGGCCATGTCGGCTTCGTCGAAGGGGTCGGCCGGGCCGATGCCGCGAACGGCGTGCCGATGCTGCCGAACACGCGCTTCGAGACCGGATCGGTGTCCAAATGGATCGCCTCGATCGTGATTCTCAAGCTGGTGGACCAGGGCAAGCTCGACCTCGACGCGCCGATCAGCCGCTATCTGCCCGATTATCGCGCCGACACCGGCGCCAGGCTTACGTTGCGGCGCCTGATGAGCCATTCGAGCGGTGTGCCCAACCAGATCCTGGCGGCGCGCAAGGATCCGGCGGCGCGCGGCGTCGAGATGGACCAGATGGAAGCGGTGCGCCGCTATGCCAGCGGCGACCTGGCCTTCGCGCCCGGCACCGCCTGGGACTATTCGCACTCCAACTGGCTGATCGCCAAGGCGATCGTCGAGCGCGTATCCGGCAAATCCTATGCGGCGCTGGTCGACCGGCTGCTGGTGAAACCGCTGGGGCTGAAGGACAGCGGCGTCTATCGCGGCGATTCCGGCGCGGTGAAGGGCATGGCGCAGGGTTATGCCGGGCTCGATCCCGAGCCGGTGCGCAAGCCCAATCCGGTGCCCGATTTCATGGCGATGGCGGGCGGCTATTACACCAGCGCGCCCGACCTGATGACGCTGATGAACGCAGTGCTGGACGGCAAGCTCCTCAGCTCCGCCTCGCGCCGGGCGCTGACGACCACGCTGATGGCGGACCAGCATTATGCGCTGGGCGGCCGGGTGCGCGTGGAGCGGATCGGGGGCCGGGAGCGTGAGGCGGCGTGGGAGGATGGCTCGAACGGCGGCTTCCGGATGCTCGCCCGCCGGGTGCTCGCCGATGGGCATACGGTGATCGTGTTCACCAATGCGAGCTTCGATTACCAGAAGCTGGGGGACCTTGGCACGGCGCTGCTCGATGCGAGCTATGCGCACTGACAGCTATGCGGGGCGAGCATTCGCACCGCGCCGGACCCTTTGCGGCGCTGGCGCACATCTTGGCGGTGCTCGACCGGGCGATCAACTGAGCGGAGGGGGTGCCCGGCCCAGCGTGGCGACCAGATCGATCAACGCGCCCGTCAGCGTGTTCACGTTGGCGGCGCGCGAATGCCGGTACCATTCGTCCACCGCATGCTCGATCCCGACGGCACCCAGCAGGAGGTCGTCCCGTTGCTCGATGCGTGCGATCGTCGCGCGCAGGTGGCGAACCAGATAGCTCGGACCGTTCTCCTGCAGCGTCGAATCATCGACCGGTGCGCCGTCGGAGAGGACAATCAACAGCTTGTGAGGACAAGGCAGGGAGGCGAGGCGCGTTTCCGCCCATTCGAGCGCTTCGCCGTCGACATTCTCGCGCAGCACGTCCGGGTGCAGGAAGGCGGCGCGGGAATCTGCGGTCCATTCGGTCTCGTCAGCGCGTTTGTAGACAATATGCGCGAGGGCGCAGAGCCGCCCGGGGCGTTCGGGACGGCCCTGACGGAGCCATTGCTGGCGCGGGAAGCCGCCCTGCCAGCCGGCGGTAGAGAAGCCGAGGATCTCGGTTGTCGCGCCGAGCGCCACCAGGGCGTCGCTAACCGCACCCACGGCGCTTGCCGCGGCCGCGATCGGTGCGCCCTTCATCGAGCCCGACTGGTCGATGAGAAAGCAGACGGCGAGCCCGGCGGGATCGGCGATCGCGTCGCGAAGTCCCTGGATGATTTCGTTTGTGGGAGTCCGCTCGGCTTCGAACCGCTGCAGATGGTTGCGGTGGGCGGCCCAGAGCTCGGCCTTGGCATAGTGGCTGGGCTGGAGGGGGCTGAGCTCGCGAAGGCGACCGGGAATGTCGGCCGCGGTCAGTTCGGCGTCATGGGTGCGGGTGAAGACGCGATAGGGTGCGTCCGCCGGACCGTCCTTGGTAGCTTTCACGCCGCGTCGCGCACTGCGCCGCTGCCACAACAGCCAGAGCATGCCGAGCAGAAACAGCGCCCACATCCCGAGACTGGCGGCCGCGCCCTGCCATTCCAGACTTGTCGAATCCATTCCACCCCCCGTTCTGCCCGAGCACTAACGCCCTTTTAACCACCCATCCCGCACAACCGCCCCGCAAATTTGCTTTCCGGGGCCCCATGGACGACCTGCTGCAGGAATTCATCGCCGAGACGCGTGAGACGCTCGAAGCGCTTTCGGGCGAGATCGTCGCATGGGAGGCGCATCCTGCGGACCGCGCCCGCCTCGATGCCATTTTCCGCTTCGTGCACACGGTGAAGGGAAGCTGCGGCTTTCTCGACCTGCCGCGCCTCGGCCGGCTCAGCCATGCCGCCGAGGATGTGCTGGCGCAGGTGCGCGAGGGGCGGCGTGCGCCTGATCGCGGGCTGGTCAACGCCGTGCTCGCGGTGGTCGACCGGATCGGCGAGCTGGTGGAAGCGATCGAATCGGGCACCAGCCTGGACGACAGCGGCGACGACCTGCTGGTCGCCGCGCTGGCCGAGGGCGCCGGGGAAATCGCCCATGCCGGCCCGATCGTGAGCCGCGCGCCCTCGCGCAGCGTGCGCCTGAATGTCGACCTGCTCGATCGGATGATGTCCGGCATGTCGGACATGGTGCTCGCCCGCAACGAGCTGGCGCGCCGGCTGCGGAACGGCGAGATCGATCCCGCCATCGAGGCCGCGCTCGAGCGCCTGTCGCTCACCGTGGGCGAGATGCGCGACACGGTGACGCGCACCCGCATGCAGAAGATCGACGCGCTCTTCTCCGCGCTGCCGCGCATGGTGCGCGACACGGCGGCGGGGCTGGGCAAGTCGGTGATGCTCCAGGTCGACGGCTCGGACGTCGAGCTCGACCGCGAGATGATCGAGGTGATGCGCGATCCGCTGGTCCACATCATCCGCAACTCGATCGACCATGGCATCGAGACGCCGGCCGAGCGCCGCGCCGGCGGCAAGCGCGAGAATGGCCGGCTGTCGGTCTCCGCGCGCCAGTCGGGCAATCAGATCATCATCGAGATCGCGGACGACGGCCGCGGCATCGATACCGAGCGGCTGATCCAGAAGCTCGCCGCCAATGGCCGCGACGAGGCCAAGCTGCGCGGCCTTTCGGCGCGCGCCAAGCTCGACCTGGTGTTCGAGCCGGGCCTTTCGTCCAGGGACGTGGTGACCGAGATTTCGGGCCGCGGCGTGGGCATGGACGTGGTGCGCGCCGCGATCGAGCAGATCGGTGGCCGCGTCGAGCTCGACAGCACGCCGGGCAAGGGCCTGCGCATCGCCATCCATGTGCCGCTGACGCTCTCGATCATCTCGACGATCGTGGTGGGAGTGGATGGCCAGCGCTTCGCGATTCCGCGCCAGTCGATCGAGGAGATCGTGACCGAGCGCGGCGAGGCGATCCGCATCGATCTGGTCGGCGGCTCCCCGGTCGCGACAGTGCGCGAACGCCGCATGCCGCTGATCCACCTTGCCGACATGCTGGGCCTGCCCGCCGCCGTGGCGCGCGACGAGGGCTGCCAGATGCTTGCCATCGTCAGCGTGAGCGAGGGCAGCTATGCGCTCGCGGTCGACACGGTGCTCGACAATGAGGAACTGGTGATCAAGCCGGCCTCGCCCGCGGTGATGTCGACCGGCCTCTATGCCGGCCAGACGCTGCCGGATTCGGGCCTGCCGATGCTGCTGCTCGACTGCGCCGGCATGGCCAAGGCCGCGAGCCTGGATTTCAGCCGCGACGGCCAGCAGATCTTCGAGGAGGAAGAGGAAGCCGAAATCGCGCCGGGCCTGCCCGCGCTGCTGTTCCGCGACCTGGACGGCGTGCGCCGCGCGGTGCCGCTGGCGGCGGTCGACCGGGTGGAGCAGGTCGATGCCGGCAATGTCCGCTTCGCCGCGGGCCGCTTCCGCGTGACGATCGACGACCGCATCTTGCCGCTCGCCGCGCATGGCGACCTGGACGGGGTGGAGCGGATCAACGTGCTGCGCCTGAAGGACGGCACCAACGAAGTCAGCTATGCGATCGAGGAAGCCGCCGACATCGTGATGCTGCCCGAGGAGATCGCGCCGGCCCGCGAGCCGGGGCCGATCGCTGGCGTGGTGCTGGTGGACGGCGAGCAGATCGAGCTGGTCGACATGCTGTGGATCTTCGACGAGCATGCCGAGCGCGAAGTGGAGGACAGCCCGCCGCTCTGCCTGATCGCGGGCGACGACGATGGCTGGATGGCGTCGTTCGTCAAACCGCTGCTGGAGGCATCGGGCTACCGCGTCGCGCTGCGTCTGGCGCCGGGCGAGACGCCGGCCGTGGTGCTTTCCACCGAGGAGGATCAGGGCGCGTCGGGCGGGCCCGCGCCGGTCGTGCGGCTGCGAAAGAAGCGCGCGGCCGGCGGCTCGGGCGACGACAGCGTCTACAGATATGATCGTGCGGGATTGCTTTCCGCGCTCGAAGCCCGGGTTTCCGGCAAGGCAGGTCGCTGATGTCGCATCTCTATCTCATCGCCCAGATCGCCGGGCGCGCCGTGGCGATCGATTCCGAGCAGGTGGAATCGGTGGTCGATATCGGCGAGGTGACGGCGGTGCCGCGCGCCTCGGCGCATGTCCGCGGGCTTGCCGCGCTGCGCAGCCGGGTGGTGACGGTGGTCGATACCCAGTCGGCGCTCGGCATGGCGGGCGGCAGCCCGGCGCGCCGCGCGGTGATCACCCATGTCGAGGGGCATCACTATGCGATGCTGGTCGACGCGCTCGACGATGTCGCGCCGTTCGAGCTGCTGCCGCTCGCGCATGGCGTCACGCTCGACCCTGCCTGGCGCGGGGCGGGGCGGGGAATCGTGGAGCGCGACGGCGAGCCGATCCTCGCGATCGACCTCGCCAGCCTCGTCCCCGGCCATGCCGGACCGAATTAATCTCGCGATTAACGTGGCGCTTACGCCTTTCGTGCACTGTCCACTCCACCTAGAGCGCTGAAAGCGGGGAACAGGGGAAAATGAAGACTTGTCTGGTCGTCGACGATTCCAAGGTGATCCGGAAGGTCGCCCGGCATATCCTGGAAACGCTCGACTTCGAAGTGCGCGAGGCCGGTGACGGCCGCGAGGCGCTCGACTCCTGCCTGCAGACGCCGCCGGATGTGATCCTGCTCGACTGGAACATGCCCGTGATGAGCGGCATGGACTTCCTGCGCGCGCTGAAGGATTCGGGGCTGCCGCAGCGCCCAAAGGTGGTGTTCTGCACCACCGAGAACGGCATGGCCTATATCCGCGCCGCCATCGAGGCGGGCGCCGACGAATATGTCATGAAGCCGTTCGACCGCGAGACGCTGGAAAGCAAGCTGCAGATCGTCGGCGTCGCCTGAGCGGCGCATGAGGGAGCCACAAGTGGCGCAGGCATCTCTTGCGGACACCGGATATGGCGGCACTCCCGCCGGGCCGGCGCAGGTGCTGATCGTCGACGATTCGGTCGTCGCGCGGTCGGTGCTGGGGCGAATGGTGGAGGGGACGCGCCGTTTCCGCGTCGCCGCCGCCTATAGCGACGTGCGCGCGGCGCTCGACTATCTCAAGACGCACAGCGTCGACATCATCCTGCTCGATATCGAGATGCCGGGAATCGACGGCATCACCGCGCTGCCCGATGTGATCGCGGCGGGGCGCGGCGCCAAGGTGCTGATCGTGTCCTCGGCGGCCGAGCAGGGCGCGGCGGTGACCGTGCAGGCGCTGGCGCTGGGGGCGGCGGACACGCTGGTGAAGCCCGGCATCGGCGCGTTCGGCGGCCGCTTCGCCGAAGTGCTGGAGGAGCGGCTCTCGCGCCTGCTCGAGGCCCAGGCCCATGCCCATGCGCAGCCCGAGCCGGCGGCGCCGCATCCGCACTATCAGTTCCCCGTCCAGGCGCCCGAGGGCTTCGACCTCGTCGCGATCGGCGCGTCGACGGGCGGCATCCATGCGCTCAGCCAGCTGCTGCGCGCGATCCCGGCGAGCTTCCAGGTGCCGATCCTGGTGACCCAGCACCTGCCGGTCTCGTTCATGAGCTATTTCGCCACCCAGCTCGCCGTGCTCGGCGGCCGGCCCTGCGAAGTCGCGGCCGACCGGATGCGCATCCGGCCCGGCCGGATCATCGTCGCCCCCGGCGACGCTCATATGCGCGTGGTCCGCACTTCCGACGGCGCGGCGATCCGCCTGACTCATGAGAAGGCGCCGAGCGGCTGCATGCCCTCGGTCGATCCCATGTTCGAGAGCGTCGCCGAAGTGTTCGGCGGCCGCGCGCTGGGCGTGGTGCTGAGCGGCATGGGCCGCGACGGCTGCGAGGGCGCCAGGGACCTGTGCGATGCCGGTGCGCGCGTGCTGGCGCAGGATCGCGCCAGCTCGGTGGTGTGGGGCATGCCCGGCGCGGTCGCCAATGCCGGGCGGGCGAGCGCGATCTTGCCGCCGGACGAGATCGGGCGGCTGATCGCCCGCGGCGGAGGCGGAGCATGATCCCGGGCTCCACGCCGATCGCCTCGGCCGGCGCGATGAACATGATCGCGGCGCTGCTCGAGCAGCGGGCCGGCCAGCAGATCGCGGCGAACCGCACCTGGCGGATCGAGACGGCGCTGAAGCCGATCCTGCGCGCGCGCGGGCTGGCCAGCCTCGACGAGCTGGTGGCCCAACTGATCGCGGCGCGCACCGGGGAGCTGGCGGACCTGGTGGTCGACGCGCTGCTCAACCAGGAGACCAGCTTCTTCCGCGACGCCGCCGTGCTCGACATGATCGTGGACGCGGCGGAGGCGATGCAGGCCGAGGCGGGCAGCCGCCGCCTGCGCATCTGGTCCGCCGGCTGCTCGACGGGGCAGGAGCCGCTGAGCCTCGCCATGCTCTTCTCCGAGCGCGGCCTGCCCGACCCCGAGATCGTGGCGACCGACGTCTCGCCGGCGGCGCTGGCACGGGCGCGGAGCGGGCGCTTCTCGCAGTTCGAGATCCAGCGCGGCCTGCCCGTGCGCCGGATGATGAGCTGGTTCGACACGGTGGGCGCCGATTGGGCCGCCAAGCCCGAGCTGGTGCGCAAGCTCCAGTTCCGCCAGCACAATCTGACCCTCGATCCTGCCCCGGCGGGCATGTTCGACATCATTCTGTGCCGCAACGTGATGCTCTATTTCTCGCTCGCGGTGCGCCGCAAGGTGTTCGACAGCCTGGCTTCGGCGATGCGGCCCGGCGGGCTGTTGGCGCTGGGGGCCGGGGAGACGGTGATCGGCCAGACCGATCATTTCGTGCCCTGCGAGCGCTATCGCGGCTTCTATCGCCCGGTCGACACGCCGGGGACGCTGCGCGCGGCGGGTTGATCGCGGCGGCCCTGCGCGGCTAGCGTCGTGCACGATGCACAACGGCCTGGCCTTTCTCGACGCGCCTTCGCCCAATTTCGATGCGCGGGCGCTGCCCGTCACGATGATCGTGCTGCACTATACCGGCATGGAGAGCGCCGCCGCGGCGCTCGACCGGCTGCGCGATCCCGCGGCGAAGGTCTCCGCCCATTATCTGGTCGACGAGGACGGCACGATCCACCGGCTGGTGCCCGAGGAGAAGCGCGCCTGGCATGCCGGCCGCTCGCACTGGCGCGGGATCACCGACGTGAATTCCGCCTCGGTCGGCATCGAGATCGTCAATCCCGGCCATGAGCATGGCTATCGCCCGTTCCCGGCCGAGCAGATGGGGGCGCTGATCCCGCTCGTCGCCGAGGTCAAGGCGCGCTACGGCATCACCCGCGGCAACGTCGTCGGCCATTCGGACGTGGCGCCGGCGCGCAAGCAGGATCCGGGCGAACTGTTCAACTGGCACGCGCTCGCCCGCCTGCGCCTGGCGCTGCCGCGCCCCACGAAGAACCTGATGGATCCGGGCTGGCCCGATGCCGGCTTCATCATGGCGCTCGAGCGTTTCGGCTATGACGTCACCGACGAGCAGGCCGCGGTTGTCGCCTTTCAGCGCCGTTTCCGGCCCGAGATGATCGATGGCGAGATCGACATGGAATGCCGCTGCCTGCTGCTCGCGCTGCTCCTGCCCAAGCCCCAGGGCGACGATTAGTTACGCAGGCGTGCACCATATCCATGCAGGCTATTGCAAGTATAGGATGATCTATAGGAAGGCGGAGGTGGTCACGCCTTGAGCAGCAATATCGGCTTTACTTCCCTGGGCCCGGTCCAGGCCTATCTCTCCGGCGTTGCCCGCGCCGACGCGCGCGGCGACGTGCCCGCTTCCGTCAACATCCCTACGGTGAGCGAGGCGACCGAGGCCGTGCAGCGGATCGCGCGGGTGCGCGGTGCCGACGGCGTGACCGGCCTGGGATCGGACTATCGCAAGATCGCGCTGGCATCGGGCCTGAACGTTACCTGGCGAGTCGAGGTGATGGCCTGGGGCACCGCCGTGCTGCGCGCCGCCGAACCGGGTAAAACATCCTGAGCCCTTGCAGTCGCGGGCGGCTTCGCTAGAGCGGTCCTCGCCAGAGGGTCGGGCGGCCGCGGGTGCGCAAGCACGCGAGGAAAGTCCGGGCTCCACGGAAACACGGTGCCGGGTAATGCCCGGCGGGGGCGACCCCAGGGAAAGTGCCACAGAGAGCAGACCGCCTACCTCCTTCGGGAGCGGCAAGGGTGAAAGGGTGCGGCAAGAGCGCACCGCGCGACCGGTAACGGAAGCGGCACGGCAAACCCCACCGGGAGCAAGACCGAATAGGGGCGGCGCATGGGCCTGGTTCCGGCCCGTCGCCCGGGTTGGTTGCTGGAGCGGCGGAGCGATCCGTCGCCTAGAGGAATGGTCGCACATCGCCGTCAGGCGAGGACAGAACCCGGCTTATAGACCCTCTGGCATTTCATCTTGCGGAGCGCCATCGCGCTTGCGCCGACCGAACGAGGGGCTATCTGGGCGGCATGGCAAGATCGACACGCTCGACCGACTGGGGGTTTCCGCGCTGGCGCGCGTATGGCGCCGAGCGGGAGGCCGTGCAGGTGCGCATGTGCGATCGCCATGGCTGCGACCAGCCGGGCGATCGGCCCGCCCCCAAATCGCCGAACAGCCGTGAGCGCTGGTATTTCTGCGAGGCGCACGCCGCCGAGTATAACCGCAACTGGGATTACTTCGCCGGCCTGACCGCGGAGGAGGCGGCCAAGCGCGAGGCGGACGAACGGCGCGACGCGTCGGGCTTCGCCGAGGCGAAATATAATGGCTGGGCGGGCCCGGGCGACGGCAGCCGCTCGCGTGACGAGATGCGCGCGCTCGAGGTGCTCGAGCTCGAGGTCGATGCCGATTTCGAGGCGGTGCGTGGTGCCTGGCGCCGGCTCGCCAAGGTGAATCACCCCGATGTGAAGCCGGGCGATGCCGAGGCGGCCCGGCGCTTCCAGGCGATCCAGGCGGCCTATGACGTGCTCAAGGCGGCCGAGGAACGACGGACGTGGAAGGGCGATTGAAGCGCCGCGTCCCCGCCAACTGGGGGCAAACGATCCTGGTCTGCGCGAAATGCTCGAAGAAGCTGAAAGGCGGCTTCGGGCCCAAGGGGCGCACGCCGCTCGCCAAGGCGCTGCGCAGGCATCTCGGCCTGAAGAAGGGCCGCAAGGCCGAGGCGGGGATCGTCGAGGTGAAGTGCATGGGCGTCTGCCCGCGCGGCGCGGTGACGGTGGTCGACGCCGGCGGGCCGAGGGAATGGCTGCTCGTGCCGAAGGGCACGGATCTGGACCTGGTGGCCGGGGAACTGGGGCTGGGGCGGGACTGAGCATTGGCATTCCCCTCCCTTCCAGGGAGGGGGTTTCACGCCGCGTATCGCTCCGCCGTCTCGCGCACCAGGGCGATCATGTTGGGGATGCCCTGGGTCCGGTTGGAGCTCAGCTGGTTCTTCAGATCGAACGGTGCGAGCGCGGCTTCGATATCGGTCGCCAATATCTCGGCCGGGGCCTGGTCCTGTACCGCGAGCAGCACCAGCGCGATGATGCCCTTGGTGATCGCCGCGTTCGAATCGGCGAGGAAATGGAGCCGGCCATCGTCGCGCCGGGTGGGGTAGACCCAGACCGCGGCGGAACAGCCGCGGACCAGGGTGGCGTCGGTCTTGAGCACGTCGGGCATTGCTTCCAGCCCGCGGCCCAGATCGATCAGCAGGCGATAGCGGTCATCGGCTTCGAGGAACGCATATTCTTCTGCCAAGTCGTCGAGGCTGGTCATGCCCCGCCGCTAGCCGGGTGAACCTCAGAGGTCCACCCCGGCCGCGATCGCTTCGAGCTTGCGGATGCGCTCCTTGAGATCGGCGATCTCGATCCGCGAGGCCGCGGTGGGCATTGCGGGCACCGTTTCCGGCGCATGATGGGCATCGAGCTCCTGCTGCTTCAGGGCCAGCCAGCCGCGCCAGCCCGAAAGGCCCGCCGCGATGATCATGCCCAGCCCGGCCAGGCCGGAAAGGGCGAGCGTGAGATAGATAGTCGGATCCTGGGTCACGTCATGCCTCCGTTGGTCTGACGCATTCAGTTCTTGTCGCGCAGCGATTCGATCTCGCGGTCGAGACGAAGGCTGCCTTCGGTGTCGGTGATCACGCGCTCGAGGACCTGGACGCGCTCCTTGAGAGCCCGGATCTCGTCGCGGAGCCGGGCATTCTCGGCGGTGGCGACGCCATCCGCGACGGGGCTGCCGTGAGGGAGCTCGTTGCCGTCCCTGTCCTTGCGGATGCCGTAGCGCGCCTTGATGACGCTGCCGATCGTGACGATCACGACAATCGCGAAAACCATCTCGAACGGGTTCATTCCACTACTCCTTCAGACGCGCTACGCTGGATCAGTTCTGCTGGGTGGCCCGGGCGAGCCGCTCGGCGCGGCGGACGGGGCGATCCCGCTTCTCGGCGAGGACAATAGCTCCCCCGCACAGTGCCGTCAGCACTGCGAACACTATGATGGCAATCATGTCGGACTTTCCTCTTACTGGCGGCGCGCGGTGCGCCGCGTGGGAACTCTCAGTTCAGCGGCGGGACATCCCGCAGCTTCTCGATTTCGTCGGAGAGGTCGATGCCCTTGTCGGTCACGATCCGCTCCAGCACCCGGACGCGCTGTTCGAGCCGTTCGGTCTGCGCCGCATATTGGGCGGCCTTTTCGGCGACCATCTGCGCCTCGAGCTCCAGCTTGCGCTGCTGCAGCGCGATCCAGGGCTTGATGAACACGCCACCCAGGATCGCCAGCAGGCCGCAGGAGATGCCCAGGATCGGGATGAGCAGGGGACTGATCGACATCGGTACCTCCTCAGTTATGCGGGCCGCGCAGCTGCTCGATCTCGCGGTCGAGCATATGGGCGCCGTCGGTCACGATCCGCTCGACATTGGCGAGCCGGTCCTTGACCGCGCCCAGTTCGGCGCGGAGCTGGGCATTCTCCTGGCTCAGGAGCTTGATCCGCTCCATCGCCTCGTCGCTGTTCTGCGGGTAGATCGCCTGGCCCCACGAACCGTCGAGGGGATAGCCATGCTTCACGCGCATCCAGGTGGTGAGCACCCAGCCGAGGATCCCCGCGATGCCCACGACGGTGATCGCCGGGGCGAAGGCGGTGAAGAGTTGAACCTTTTCCATCTTTTCTCTCTCCTTGGGCCGTCGCTCAGCGCAGGCTGTCGATTTCGCGGGCCACGCGCTCGGCGGGATCGGTGGCGATCCGCTCCAGTACCGCGATCCGCTCCTCCAGCCGGCTGATCTGGCCGGTCAGCCGCTCATTCTCCGAGGCGAGCAGCGCGATCTTGCGGTCTGCCTCCAGGTCTCCGGCCTGGCCCCGGAAGCTGCGGCGGCCGCGGCGGCCATCCTCATCCTCGATCGGGTAGCCGTGCTTGGCGCGGACCCAGGTCTGGAAGGCCCGGGATGCCATCACCGCAGCGACGATCAGCACCGGTACCAGCCAACTCAACTCCCTCATCTCTTCCTCCCTGTTGACTTACCTGGCGATTGGCTCAGCGCAGGCTGTCGATCTCATCGGCGAGCCGGGTGTTGCGGCTCGTATAGTACATCTCGATATCGGCCAGGCGGCGGTCGATGTCGCGGAACTTCGAGCGGACCTCGGCGGTCGAGCGGCTCGGGTTGCTGCGCACGCCCTGCCAGAACTTGGCTTCCTCGGGGCCCTGGTAGAGGCCGTTGGGCTTGGCCGGGGCCAGCCAGGCGATCAGCAGATAGGCGACCAGGCCCATCGGGAAGGTGCTGAAGGTGACCAGGACCATGCCGAGGCGAAGCCAGAGCACGTCGATGCCCGTATAGTCCGCCAGGCCCGAACAGACGCCCAGCCACTTGCCATTGGCCTTGTCGAGATAGAATCTGGTGCGGCTCGACATCTCAGTTCCTCCGGGAAATATCATAGGGGCTCTGTTCGGAGCGAACGTCGCGGACAGGGCGGAAATCGGGGTTGTCGGCGGCGATGATCCGCTCGATCGTGAGCAGGCGCTCCTCGAGCTGACGGGCAGTGTAGTGCAGCTCGTCCAGCAGCTTCTCGTCCTCGTTGGTGATCGTGCCCGACTGCTTCCACTTGGTGATGTAGTGCATGATCACCCAGGGGAGGCCGATGAAGAGCATCCCGACGATGACGATGGGAAGGAAGACGTCTTCCATCGCTTATTCTCCCTTGCCGAGGCGCTTCTTCAGGGCTTCGAGCTCGGCATCCACCTTTTCCGACGAGCGGAGTTCGGCGATTTCCTCGTCGAGGGTCTTCGGCGCGGCGCCCAGCCCGGCGGCATCGGCGCGGCCCTCGGCCAGATCGACCCGGCGCTCGAGCACGTCGAAGCGCGAGAAGGCGTCCTGCATGCGGCTGCCATTGGTCATCTCGCGCAGGCGCACCCGGTTGTTGGCGCTCTCCATGCGAGTGACGATCGAGTTCTGGCGGGCGCGAGCCTCGCGCAGCTTGGTCTGGAGCTTGTTGATGTCCTCCTCCGAAGCACGCAGCGCCTCGTCGAGCACCGAGATCTCCTCCGAAAGCTGCTCGCACATGTCGGCGGCCTTCTGCTTCTCGACCAGCGCGGCCTTGGCCAGATCCTCGCGGCCCTTCGAGAGCGCCAGCTCCGCCTTCTCGGTCCAGCTCTCCTGGAGCTTCTCGAGCTTGGCGATGTGGCGGCGCATCTCCTTCTGGTCCGCGATGGTGCGGGCCGCGGAAGCGCGGACCTCGACCAGGGTTTCCTCCATCTCGAGGATGATCATGCGGACCATCTTCGCCGGATCCTCCGCCTTGTCGAGCAGATCGGTGACGTTGGCGGCGATGATGTCACGGGTTCGCGAGAAGATACCCATTTCGTCGTTACTCCTTCGTTTCTGTTTCCTGCCGGGAGGGGCCTAGGGGGTGACCCCTCCCGTCAGGTTTCCGCTCGCGAGGGGCTGCGAGCGGGAGACCCTTGTCGTTTCGTTCAGGCCATCACCGGGCCGACCGTGCCGGCCATGATGACCAGGCTGGCGGCTACCGAAAGAGCCACCGAGAAGAAGGCGTTGCGGTAGTAGGCGGCGTTGGCGGTCATGTTCCTGTTCCTTGAACCTTGGCGTTTTTCCTGGCCCGTCAGCGGGCTTGCCCCAAGCATTGCAGGGGGCGTGCCAATTTGTGAAAACCGCAGAAATCCGCCATTTTTGCCATTCATTCGGCGTTCAGGTGCGGGATTGCACTTGCCAAGTGTTGGGAAAATACACCAAGGATTTGGCATGGAGCGCATAACCCAGGTCATCGGCCAGTCCTCGGCATTTCTCGACGCGCTGGAACGCGCCAGCCGGGCCGCGGCGCTCGATCGCCCGGTGCTGGTGATCGGCGAGCGCGGCACCGGCAAGGAACTGGTCGCCGAGCGCCTCCACCGCCTGTCCCCGCGCTGGGACCAGCCGCTGGTCACGATGAACTGCGCGGCGCTGCCGGAGACCCTGATCGAGGCCGAGCTGTTCGGCCATGAGGCGGGGGCCTTCACGGGTGCGACCAAGGCGCGGGTGGGGCGGTTCGAGGAGGCGCATCGCGGCACGCTGTTCCTGGACGAGCTCGGCACGCTGTCGATGGGCGCGCAGGAAAGGCTGCTGCGCGCGGTGGAATATGGCGAGATCACGCGGATCGGCTCGTCGCGGCCGGTGCAGGTCGATGTCCGCATCGTCGCGGCGACCAACGAGCATCTGCCCGAGCGGGTGGAAAAGGGCAGCTTCCGCGCCGACCTGCTCGACCGGCTGAGCTTCGAAGTGGTGACGCTGCCGCCGCTCCGGCATCGCGGCGGCGATGTCGAGGTGCTGGCGGAATTCTATGGCCGGCGCATGGCGTCCGAGATCGGCTGGGTGGACTGGCCGGGCTGGGGCCCGCATGCGCTCGACATCCTCACCCACTATGACTGGCCGGGCAATGTCCGCGAGCTGCGCAACGTCGTCGAGCGTGCGGTCTATCGCTGGGAGCAGGACGGGCCGATCGACGCGATCGAGATCGATCCCTTCCAGTCGCCCTGGCGCATGCGCCCGATGCAGGGCAGCGCCTCGTCCGCACCGGCGCCCGCGCCGGCCGGCCCCGCGCCGATCGTGCTCGAGGAACAGCCCGCGATCGTCGCGGGGGCGGCCGACTTCAAGGGCCGGGTAGCGCGCTTCGAGAAGGAGCTGCTGCAGCGGGCGCTCGCCGACCACCGCTTCAACCAGCGTGCCACGGCGGAGGCGCTGGGGCTGACCTATGACCAGCTTCGGCACGCGCTGAAGCGGCACGAACTGCTCCAGGTGGGGGGCTGACGGCTCTCTCGCGCAGCCCGTTCCTCATCCCTGTTTTGCCTTCTCGTCATCCCCGCCTGTGCCGGGATGACGGGGTTCGGCGCGGCGGCTCGTCGGAGGAAACAAGTCCAGCAAAATCAAGCTAATGATTAGCGTTTGCAACAGTAATTCCGCCAATCGCCCGCGATCGGAATTTTCATTTGTGCGACGCAACGATTTTTCCGCGACAGCGGCGAATTTTGCGCGCTAGGGGAGGGACCGCATCGCCCGGCGGTTCGTTGGCCGGGTGAACCCCCTGGTGACCTGGAGAGACCCGCATGGCTTTCGAACTTCCCCCGCTTCCGTTCGACAAGGACGCGCTGGCGCCGCACATGTCGGCGGAGACGCTCGAGTTCCATCACGGCAAGCATCACAAGGCCTATGTCGACAAGACCAACGGCTTCATCGCGGAGAAGGGCCTGGAGGGCCGCAAGCTCAGCGAAGTGATCGCGCATGCCAAGGCTACGGGCGACAAGGGCCTGTTCAACAACTCCGCGCAGATCTGGAACCACAGCTTCTTCTGGCAGGGCCTGACCGGCGAGAAGACCGCGCCGAGCGGCAAGCTCGCCGAGCTGATCGATGCGCAATATGGCTCGACCGACGAGCTGGTGAAGAAGCTGATCGCGGAATCGACCAACCATTTCTCGAACGGCTGGGGCTGGCTGGTGCTCGACGGCGACGCGCTCAAGGTCACCTCGCTGCACGACGCCGACACGCCGGTGGTCTATGAGGGTATGAAGCCGCTGCTCACGATCGACGTGTGGGAGCACGCCTATTACATCGACTATCGGAACCTGCGTCCGAAGTATCTCGAGACGATCACCGCGAACATCATCAACTGGGACTTCGTGTCGCAGAACCTCGACGGCGCCGGCGTGAGCCGCGCGGATCAGGACAGCTGATCCTTCGCGAACATCGATTTAGGGAAGGGGCGTCCGAGCGATCGGGCGCCCCTTTTCCGTTCCGCGCACCGTTCTTGCCGTCACCTACCGTGAGGTAGTATCCGTTATCCATGCTCAATCTCGATAGAGAACAGCCTGCAGGGCAGATTTTTGGTCGCCGACAGCATTGGTCCTGTGGCCGTGCTAAGGTGCTGGTCAGTTTCAGTAATGACGAGGATCGCTGCGCGGTATTCATATCCAATGCTCCGGATGGCTCGGGAGAGGGGCTGCTCTTCACGGAATTGGGGCTTTCAGAACGGCCAGGTTTTACGCTCGAACCGTCCATCGACTGTTTCGCCATAGGTTGCCCGGTCAACGCGCTTGATGATCTGCTGTCGAGGCTGGCAGCGCGACTGGCCTGAGGTTCGCATTCAGCGCCCATTCAACCACCGAGCCCGACCCTCCCGCCAACACTGCTTTGGGGAAAGTCGTGATGCGCCGCTATCTGATCCCGATACCGCTGCTCATCGCCGCCGCGCCGGCTTCCGCCCAGATCTGGGGCGGGCCGACCATGCAGGGGCCCTCGGGCAGCTCGATGGGCCATGACCGGAGCGCCGCCGAGACGGCGAGGATCCGCAGCGACATCCGGGACGGCCGCGACAGCGGGCAGTTGACTCGTCGCCAGGCGAAGCAGCTCAAGCGCGAGGCCTTTCAGATCGACACGCTGGAAGCGCGCTACGCCGCCGGCGGGCTGAGCCCCGCCGAGGAAGCCGAACTGTTCGCCCGGCGCGAGACGCTGCGCAACGACGTGATCGCCAAGCGGACCGGCGCTCGGAATTAGTCCGTCCGCCCTTCTTCGTCATCCCCGCGAAGGCGGGGATGACGGATAGAGAGTGAAGCGCCTCAAGTCTCGCCGTACAGCTCCCGCTGCGAGCGCTCCAGCTCTTCTGCATAGCGGCGGCGGGCATGCCGCTCGGTGATCAGGCCGAGGACCCGGCCATCGGGGGTGACCACCGCCAGATCGTCCGCGGCGACGCGATCGAACATTTCCAGCACCTCCCCGATCCCCAGCTCGGGTACGAGCCTGGCCTGGGACAGTTTCCCCAGCGTGCCGATCTCCGCCACCGGCTCGACATCGGGCGACCAGGCTGCGGCCGTCTCGACGATGCCGGCATAATGACCCTTCCCGTCGAGCAGTACGACGCGCGTGGTCGATCCCAGCGGAAAGCGTTCCCGGAACGCCGAGACGCTGGCGTCGGCGGCGAGCTGGGGCACGTCGCGGCGCATCATCTGCCCGGCGGTGAGCGCGCGCATCCAGCCGACGTCGCGGCCGCTGCGCAGCGTCTCTCCCCGCAGATGCAGCCGCCAGGTGGAGAAGCTGTAGCCGAAGGTCTCGCGCGCCACGGTGGAGGAGATCAGGGTGGCTGCGACGGCGACGCCGGTGATGTTGAAGTCGTGCGTCACTTCCAGCACCAGCAGCGACATGGTGAGCGGGCCGCCGACCACCGCCACGGCGAGCGCGGCCATGCCGACCACGGTGGCGTCGTCGGGGGCGAGGACGTGGAGTCCGGGGATCTGCGCCAGCACCACCTGGTAGAGCCGCCCGACCAGCGAGCCGAGGAACAGCGAGGCGAAGAACAGGCCGCCGCGAAAGCCGAAGCCGAGCGACACCGCCGAGGCGAGCATCTTGAGCAGGATGGTCAGCGCCAGCCCGGCGATGGTGACTTCCGCCATCAGGTTGAGATTGAGCGCGCCATGGCCGCCCGAAAGCGTCTGGTGCGAGAGCAGGCCGAGCGGCACCAGCAGCAGCCCGCCGGCCAGCGGCGCCCAGTGCGCGGGCAAGGGCGAGCGATGCACGGCGCGCTCGACCAGCGAGACCAGCCGCATCAAGGCGATGCCGATCCCCGCGCAGAGCAAGCCGAGGATCGCGTAGAGCATATAATCGGCGGTGCCGATCGGGTGCATGCCGCCGGCCGCGATCACATAGGGCGTCATGCCCATCGCGCGGGCCAGCACCGCGGCGGCGAGCGCGGCGAGCATCACCGGGGCGACGGTGGCGGTGCTATAGGCGCCGAGCACCACTTCGAAGGCGTAGAAGGCGCCGGCGAGCGGGGCACCGAAGGCGGCGCTGACCGCCGCGCCCGCGCCGGCGGCCATCAAGGTGCGCAGGTCGCTCCGCCGGAGCTTGATCCGCTGCCCGAGCAGCGATGCCAGGCCGCCGCCGGCCTGGGCATAGGCCGCCTCGAGCCCCACCGAGGCGCCGAAGCCGTTGGAGAGCAGGGTGGTGCCGACCACCATGGCCGTGTCGCGCGCGGGGATGCGGCCGCCGTGCAGCGCATTGGCCTCGACAATATCGACCGCCTGGCGCCGGCGCAGGCACCACAGGGCCAGGCCGAGCAGCCCGCCGCCGATGGGCAGGGCGATCAGCCGCCAGGGCACGATCGCCTCCGCGGCGCTCAGATGCTCGCCTTGTGCCAGCCCGAACAGCAGCCGTTGGGTACCCCGTGCGATCTGGCCGAGCGCGATCGCGCACAGGCCGGCGCCGAGCCCGACAAGCAGCGCCAGCGCCAGGAACCACAGGGCGTTGGAACGGATCTGCCGGCGCAGCCAATTGGCCGCGCGGACCGTGCGATAGCGCGCCTGCGACACCGCGCCCGCTCACTCCTGGGGCGGGACGGGCGCGTCCTCGGGCTTCTCCAGCTGCAGCCCATGCTTGAGCAGCAGCGGGATGTTGAGCATCGCGAACACCAGCGTGACCGGGATCATCACCCAGGTCTTGAAGAGCACCCACTGGTCCCAGGTGACGAGCTGGCGAACCACTTCGTTGGCCACCGCGGCGGCGACGAAGAACAGCGCCCAGTTGATCGTCAGCAGCCGCCAGCCCTTGGCCGAGAGGCCCGGATAGGCCTGTTCGAGCAGCATCTGGAGCAGCGGCTTGTCGGCGATCACGCCATAGCCGAGCACGATCGCGAACATCGCATAGATGATCGTCGGCTTGATCTGGATGAAGGTCTGGTCGTGGAAATAGAGCGTCAGGCCGCCGAACAGCAGCACGAAGGCCGCGGTGATCCACAGCATCGGCGATACGTGGCGAGTCTTCCACCAGCTCAGCGCGATCGCCGCGGCCATCGCGACCATGAACGCCACGGTCGCGGCGAACACGCGCGCGAGCACCGGCCCCTGGGCCAGCGAATTGACCAGGAAGAACACCGCAAGCGGGCCATAGTCGATCAGCATCCGCACGCCGGGCGTGGCGGCCTTCTTCTCAGCCATTGGTAAGCTCCTCCACACCCGCGATGATGCGCGCGACTTCCTGCGCGTTGAACGGACGCAGATCGTCCACCTTCTCGCCCACGCCGATCGCATGGATCGGCAGGCCGTATTTCTCCGCCGCCGCGACGAGCACGCCGCCGCGCGCGGTGCCGTCGAGCTTGGTCATGACGAGGCCGGTCACGCCGGCGACTTCCCGGAACACTTCGATCTGGTTCAGGGCGTTCTGGCCGGTGGTCGCGTCGAGCACCAGCACCACGTCGTGCGGCGCCGCCGGATTGAGCCGGCCGAGCACGCGGCGGATCTTGGCCAGCTCGTCCATCAGCTCGCGCTTGTTCTGCAGGCGCCCGGCGGTGTCGACGATCAGCACGTCGGTGCCGATCTCCGTGGCCTTCTTCACGGCCTCGAACACGATGCCGGCGGCGTCGCCGCCCTCTGCGCCGGAGACGATCGGCACGCCGATCCGCTCGGCCCAGGTCCGCAGCTGGCCGATCGCGGCGGCGCGGAACGTGTCACCGGCGGCGAGCATCACCGAATAGTCCTGCTCCATCAGCAGGTTGGCGAGCTTGGCGATCGTCGTGGTCTTGCCCGAGCCGTTGACGCCGATGACGAGGATCACCTGCGGGCGGGGAAAGGCCTCGATCTCCAGCTTCTTCGCCACCGGCTCGAGCACCTTGGCGACTTCCTCGGCCACCACCAGCCGGATGCCGAGCTCTTCCATGTTGCGCTCGAACTGGCCCTCGGCGAGCCGCTGGCGCACGCGCGCGGCGGTGGTCGGGCCAAGGTCGGAGGCGATCAGCGCTTCCTCGATCTCGTCGAGCGTCGCGTCGTCGAGCCGCGCCAGGCCCAGCCCGGCAAGGTTGCCGATCAGCCGGTCGGACGTCTTGCGGAAGCCGCCGAGAAGGCGCTCGTGCCAGCTGGGGCCGCTCATGCGATCAGCTTCCCGTCCCGGACGTCCACGATCTTAAGGCTCACAATCTCTCCGACTTGGCTTGGGGCGAGGCGAACCTCGGCGAAATTGCCGGCATGGCCCCGGTCGCCGGGGCGCTCTACCAGCACTTGCTGCGTGCTGCCTACCAGGCTTCGCAGCCAGGCGTCCCGCGTGCCGGCCGCCGCAGCGCGCAGACGCGCGGCGCGGGCCTTCACCATTTCGGGCTCGACCTGCGGCATCTTCGCGGCCGGGGTGCCGGCGCGGGGGCTGTAGGGGAAGATATGGGCATGGACGATGCCGCATTCCGCGATCAGCGCCAGCGTGTTCTCGAACATTGCCTCGCTCTCGGTCGGGAAGCCGGCGATGAGGTCGGCGCCGATCGCTATTTCCGGCCGCGCGGTTCTCAGCCGCTCGGCCAGCGCGACCGATTGCGCGCGGTCGTGCCGGCGCTTCATGCGCTTCAGGATCATGTCGTCCCCCGCCTGGAGCGAGAGATGAACGTGCGGCATCAGGCGCGGCTCCCCGGTGAGCAGGGCGAACAGCCGGTCGTCCACTTCGATCCCGTCGAGCGACGAAAGCCGGAGCCGCCGGAGCTTCGGCACGTGCGCCAATATGCGCTCGACCAGCTGGCCCAGGCTCGGCGCGCCGGGCAGGTCGGGGCCATAGCTGGTCAGGTCCACGCCGGTCAGCACCACTTCGGCATGGCTTTCGGCGAGCTGGGCGACGCGGTCGATCACCGCGCCCGCGGGCACCGAGCGGCTGTTGCCGCGGCCATGGGGGATCGCGCAGAAGGTGCAGCGATGGTCGCAGCCATTCTGCACCTCCACGAATGCGCGGGCGTGCGTGGAGAAGCTGGCGGCGAGATGCGGCGCCGTCTCGCGCACGGCCATGATGTCCTGCACCACCACCGGCTCCGGCGAGAGCCAGGCATCGGGCCGCAGCTTCTCGGCATTGCCGATCACCCGGTCCACTTCGGGCATCCTCGCGAATGCCAGCGGGTCGATCTGCGCCGCGCAGCCGGTCACCACCAGCTCGGCGCCCGGCCGTTCGCGGCGCGCGCGGCGGATCGCCTGGCGGGTCTGCTTGACGGCCTCGTTGGTGACCGCGCAACTGTTGATCACGATCGTGTCACGATCGGACAGCAGAGTACGGATCGTCTCGCTCTCCGCGAGGTTGAGCCGGCAACCCAGACTGATGACGTGAGGGGATGACATTTGGCCGGTGATCTAGGCGCAGCTACACGCGATGTCCACGCGAGGGCCCGCGAAATACTGGGCTTCTGGTTCGCGCTCACGCCCGAGCAGCATTTCGCCAAGTCGGCGAAGCTCGATGCGGAGATCAAGTCGCGCTTCGGGCCGCTGCGCGATCTGGTGCTGGGCTCGGGCGCCGAGGGCTGGCGCGACTATCCCGAGACTCTGCTGGCGGCGATCATCCTGCTCGACCAGTTCAGCCGCAACATCCATCGCGACAGTGCGGAGGCCTATGCGGCCGATCCGCTCGCATTGGAGCTCGCCCTTCAGATGATCGAGATGCGCTGGGACGAGGCGATGGCGGCGCAGGAGCGCCAGTTCCTCTATCTGCCGCTCGAGCATGCCGAGGATCCGGCGATGCAGAAGCTGAGCGTGGAGAAGTTTGCCGCGCTCGGCGATGCATATATCCTCGATTTCGCCGTGAAGCATGCCGAGGTGATCGCGAAGTTCGGACGTTTTCCCAGCCGGAATGCGGCGCTGGGGCGTGAGTCGACACCGGAGGAGAGGGCGTTCCTCAGCCGGGATGGGGCGGGGTGGTGATCCTGGCCAGGGCAATGCCGCTATGGTGCTGGAAATAGCCCAGGAACGAAGCCATGAAGGCCAGGAACGCACAGGTCATGCGCGATGAGAGCAGGATGCAGCTGCCGCCGCGCGGCGGCAGCTCGAGCAGGCCGAGCTCGTAGCCGGCCTCCAGCATGCGGATCAGGTTCGAGCGCGAGCCGCCGAACTGCCTGGCCGTGGCGCGCATGTTGAGCGCGACCGGTTCGATGCGGATGCGGTTGTCGGGCCGCATCGCGCGCAGCACCAGATGCTCCATCATCAGCCACCCGCCGTCCGACGACGCGAAATGGAAGACCTCCGGAAAGGGGCCGAGCGGGTCCCAGCCGGCGATCAGCCCTTCGGCGCCACTGGTGCGCATGTGCCGGCCGAGTTCCGGATGGCGGGCGCGCAGGCCCGTCAGCGCACCCTCGGGCACGGCCGCGTCGATCGCGGCGAAGATCTGGTCGTTCCATTCCTCGACGATCGCCATGAAGCGCGGCGTGGGTTCGAGATGCACCACCCGGGAATCGATCGGGGAGCGCGCCGCCACCAGATATCCGCCAAGCTTCATGATGTTCAGAAAGGCATGGACCCGCCCCGGACTGGCGAGGTCCAGCCGGGCACAGCTCCGCTGCAGGTTGGTGATGGTCAATCCCGTTCGCGGATCGCGCGCATCGCGGATATCGTGCAGGTAGAGCAGGATCACCAGGATCTGAAAGCGCCAGACTTCGGTCACGACCCGATTGAGGATCAGGTTGTGCGCGAAAAAGGGCTGCATCACATTCTCGTGGCGGCGGACCCCGTCCAGAAAGGCCGGATGATCGCGAAAGGCGGCGATCCGCGTCCATTCCCCGGGCGAAGTGCGGCTGGCGAACAACGCGTCATGCGCGCGGATATCGAGATGTTCCGCCATGCTCCCGGCACCCGCCCCGCAAATCCCCGGCCGGGACGGATCGGGCCTCCGACCCACCGGCAACCCCCGATGAAGACACGATAGCTACAAATTTGGGCCGGCGGAAAGGCAAATCCCTTCAAAATTGGTCCAAAATATCTCGCCGTTTCCCGGTTAGGAAATCACGGTGCGGCGCGGCCAATCACCCAACAGCTGAAATTTGATCCAGCGGTTTTTGCCGGGGCGCATGATGTGCGTTGATTTCAATTGTTTAATTCTCAAATTGAATAGGGGTTAATGCAATGACGGAACGTAAGGATGCCGAAGCCTTTGTTGTGGCGCATGGCAAGGATATTTCGGAAACCGAGGCCGCTGCCGCGATCGAGTTCCTCACCGGGCACGAGGATCGGTACTATGTCGAGGTCATCGTTGCGGGCATCGGCGGCTATCTGAAGGTCACCGTCAACATGAGGGTGGATGGCAGAGACTGGTTCTTCGAGGGAAATGCCGGGGCGACCAGCCTGATCTCGCTGGGGAAATATTGGGGGCATTGCTACACGAAGGACGTGGCGAGGCTGCTGAAGACCTCGGCGGGGTTCAACGTCAACGCAGTCGCCGTCCTCATCGGCGGCTATGTGAATGTGAATTTCTTCGACGGAAACAGCCAGTTCCTCGGCCATCTGCACGGGGGCGGGCTGTCGAACCTGGTCTGCACCGGCGGCGGCACCGGGTCCTGGAGGTAATTTGCCGGGAACGGACGGGCGGCTGCTTCCCGCGGCCGCTCGTTTCACGCCTCAGCCCGCGAGCCGCCGATCGTCCGCCGGCGGCTCGGGCGTCGTGGGCGAGGCGCCGCCGGTCAGGATCAGCCGGCGCTCGGCGAGCAGGCGGCGCGCGCCGGCCACCGACAGCGGTTTGCCATAGTGCCAGCCCTGCGCCTTGGCGCAGCCAGCGGCGCGCAGCCGTTCCTCGATCGCGGCGTCCTCCACGCCCTCGGCGGTGATCGGCAGGTTGAGGCTCTCGCCCAGGCTGACGATCGCATTGACGATCGCGGCCGAGTCGGCGCTGGTGTTGAGCGACATGACGAAGCTCTTGTCGATCTTGATCCGGTCGAAGGGCAGGGCGCGCAGATGCGCCAGCGACGAATAGCCGGTGCCGAAATCGTCGAGCGCCAGCCGGGCGCCCTGGTTCTTCAGGCTGCCGACGATCGACTGGGCCAGCGCCAGATTGTCGAACAGCGAGCTCTCGGTGATCTCCACCTCGAGCCGGCTCGCCGGGAAGCCGGTCTCGGCCAGCACCTTGATGATCTTCTGCGCCAGCCAGGCGTCGCGCAGCTGCCAGGGCGAGATGTTGATCGACAGCGTGAGCGCGGGGTCCCAGTCGCGCGCGGCGAGGAAGGCCTGGCGCATGATCGAGAGCGAGAGATCGGCGATCATGCCCGTCTCTTCCGCGATCGGAATGAACAGCTCCGGAGAGATCAGTCCGCGCGTGGGATGCTCCCAGCGCGCCAGCACCTCGAAGCCGTGCAGCCGGTTGGTGGTCAGATCCACCTGCTGCTCGAAATAGGGAACGATCTCGCCGCGCGGAATCGCGGTGCGCAGCCCGCTCTCCAGTTCGTTGCGGATTTGGAGCTCGCGCTCCATCGAATGATCGAACCAGGCATAGCGGTTGCGGCCCGATTTCTTGGCCGCGTACATCGCGATGTCGGCCGAGCGCATCAGCGCGTCGATGCTCGCGCAGTCGAAGTCCGAGCGCGCGATGCCGAGCGAGCAGGAGATGTGCAGGCGCAGGCCCTCGGCCTCGAAGGGCTGGGCCATGCGGCTGACGAGCCGCTCGGCGATGCGCTCCACGACCATCGGCTCGCTGGGATCGAACAGGAAGCCGCAGGCGAACTCGTCGCCGCCCAGCCGCGCGGTGAGCGCGATCGGCGGCATGACATGCGCGATCTCGGCGGCGACGGCACGCAGCAGGGCGTCGCCCACCGCATGGCCGTGCATGTCGTTGATCGTCTTGAAATGATCGAGGTCGAGCATGATCATCGCCATGGCCTTGCGGCGGCGCTGGGCCCGGACGAACATCGCCGCGCCTTCCTCGGCAAGGCTGCGGCGATTGTAGAAGCCGGTCAGCGGATCGCGATTGGCGAGCTGCTGGGCGCGCTCCTCGGCGGCGGCGCGGACCTGCACCTCGTGGCTCAGCGCCGAATGCCGGCGCCAGCCGAACAGGATCAGCGCGACGTTGAGCAGCAACGCGATGACGAGCGTGCGGTCGGCCGGAGCGCCGCCTTCGAAATAATATTGCAGCGTCTTGGAGAGCACGGCGCTGCCGGTGCCGATGAAGAGCAGGATCGCGGCAACGCTGATCGCGCCCGACAGCAGGGCCGGGCGCGGGGCGCTTCGCGATAGAGCTTGTTCTTCGTGGTCCAGCGACATGCCGGGAACGGTCCCCCAACTGCAATCGGGTCCGTTTCTCATGTACTCGGTATAGAACGGGTTAAGCCGGCGACATACTCGCGCAATATTTCGCGCTATCGTCCTTCGTCCCCTGTGGCGGAGCTTGCGGGGAATCAGCCGGCTTGCCTCCCGTGCTCCGATGGAGTAGGGGCCGCCGCGACCGTTCTCTTCGAACGCGAGACATTTGCCGCCCCAAGGGGTGACGCTGGCCGACGAGGTTTCGTCCGCCGGCGTGTTTTGCGTTTGGCGAGTTATGGCCGGATTTGGAGTTTTGGGTCGATGTTCGAAAGTCTGAGCGAACGGCTGGGTGGCGTATTCGAGCGCCTGCGCGGCCGTGGCGCGCTGACCGAAGCCGATGTCCGCACCGCCATGCGCGAAGTGCGGATCGCCCTGCTGGAGGCCGATGTCGCGCTTCCGGTGGCGCGCGACTTCGTCGAGAAGGTGACCGAGAAGGCCATCGGCCACGAGGTGCTGCGCTCGATCACGCCGGGCCAGCAGGTGGTGAAGATCGTCCACGACGCGCTCGTGGAGATGCTGGGCCCGGACACGGCCGAGCTGGCGCTCGACGTGACCCCGCCCGCCGTGGTCATGCTCGTCGGCCTTCAGGGTTCGGGCAAGACCACCACCACTGCCAAGCTGTCCAGGCTGCTCAAGAGCCAGGGCAAGAAGGTGATGATGGCGTCGCTGGACGTGAACCGTCCGGCCGCGCAGGAGCAGCTCGCGGTGCTCGGCACCCAGACCGAGGTGCAGACGCTGCCGATCGTCGCCGGCCAGCAGCCGGTCGAGATCGCCAGGCGCGCGCTCAATGCCGCCAGGCTCCAGGGCTATGACGTCCTCATGCTCGACACCGCCGGCCGACTGCACGTCGACCAGGCGCTGATGGACGAGATGAAGGCGGTGGCGGACATCGCCACGCCGAACGAGATCCTGCTCGTTGTCGACTCGCTAACCGGCCAGGACGCGGTGAACGTCGCGACCAGCTTCTCCGAGCAGGTGCCGCTCACCGGCGTGATCCTCACCCGGATGGACGGCGATGCCCGTGGCGGCGCGGCGCTGTCGATGCGCGCGGTCACCGGCAAGCCGATCAAGTTCGCCGGCATGGGCGAGAAGCTCGACCAGCTCGAGCCCTTCCATCCCAAGCGCGTCGCCGGCCGCATTCTCGGCATGGGCGACGTCGTGTCGCTGGTCGAGAAGGCGGCGGCCGCGATCCAGGAGGAAGACGCCGAGAAGATGGCGGCGCGGCTGGCCAAGGGCCAGTTCGACATGAACGACCTGCGCGGCCAGCTCGCCCAGATGCGCCGCATGGGCGGCCTCGGCGCGCTGGCCGGCATGATGCCGGGGATGAAGAAGGCGCAGGCGGCGGTCGACCAGGTCGGCGGCGACAAGGTGCTGATCCGCATGGACGCGATGATCACCTCGATGACGCCCAAGGAGCGCGCCAAGCCCGACCTGATCAACGCCAAGCGCAAGATCCGCATCGCCAAGGGCTCGGGGACGACCGTGCAGGACGTCAACAAGCTGCTGAAGATGCATCTCGAGATGCAGACCGCGATGAAGCGGCTCAAGAAGATGGGCGGGCTCAAGGGCCTGATGGGCATGCTCGGCAAGGGCGGTCCCGGCGGCGGCATGGGCGGCGTCGGCAATGCGCTGGGCGGCGCCGGGCTGGGCGACATGATGGGCAAGCTGGACGGTCCCGGCGGCGCCGGCGGGCTTCCCGGCCTGGGCGGCCCCGGCGCCCCCCAGCTTCCGCCCGGTTTCGAGAATTTTTTGAAGAAGAAGTGATCCCCCGCCCAGCCGTCAGGCGGCGGGGCAACAACCAGACCAGACCCGGTGATCGCCGGGCTGACGAATACGAAGAAGGAAGATTGTAATGGCTATTTCCCTGCGTCTGTCGCGCGGCGGCTCGAAGAAGCGCCCGTATTACCGCATCGTCGTTGCCGATGCCCGCTCGCCCCGCGACGGCAAGTTCATCGAGAAGATCGGCACCTACAACCCGCTGCTCGCCAAGGACGATGCCAAGCGCGTCGTGCTCGACAATGAGCGCGCCACCTACTGGCTGGGCGTCGGCGCGCAGCCGACCGATCGCGTCGCCCGCTTCCTCGACGCCGCCGGCCTCAAGGAGCGCACCGCCAAGAACAACCCGAACAAGGGCAAGCCGGGCGAGAAGGCCGTCGAGCGCGCCGAGGAGCGTGCCGAGAAGCTGAAGGCCGCCGAGGAAGCCGCCGCCGAGGCGAAGGCCGAGGCCGCCGCCGCTGCCGCCGCGCCGGCTCCGGCCGCCGAGGAAGTCCCGGCCGAGGGCTCGAACGAGGAAGCCGAAGCCGTGATGGCGGCCGAAGTCGAAGCGGCGACCGAAGAGCCGACGGCGGAAGCCGAGCAGGTCGCCGAGGCGACCGCCGAAGAGACCCCGCCGGCCGAGGCGTAAGCTTTGTCCGGTGATCAGCCCGTTACGCTCGCCGTCATCATCGGCGCGCACGGCGTGACGGGCGAGGTCCGCCTGAAGGTCTTCGCCGAGGACCTGTCGACGCACCGCCGGTTCAACGGCGGTGCGCTGACGCTCAAATCGGTGCGCGGCGGGCCGAACGGCACGATCGCGCGCTTCGCCGAAGTGGCCGACCGCAATGCGGCGGAGGCCCTGCGCGGGACCGAGCTCAGCGTCCCGCGCTCGGCGCTGCCCCCGCTCGGCGAGGGCGAATATTATCATGTCGACCTGCTGGGACTCCCCGCCGTCTCCGACGAGGGCGCGGCGCTGGGCAAGGTCGTGGCGATCGACAATTTCGGCGCGGGCGACGTGCTCGAGATCGAGCGGCCGGCCGACGAGAGCGGCAAGGCGAAGCGCTTCATGGTGCCGATGATCCCCGCCGCCGTGCCCGAATGGGATGCCGAGCGGCTGGTGGTGAGCGCCGCCTTCGTCGAATGACGCGGACCGCGGTCCTTTCCGACATCCACGGCAATCTGCCGGCCCTGATCGCAGTCGTCGCTGATGCCCGGGCGCGGGGCTGTACGCGCTTCCTCAACCTGGGCGACATTCTCTCGGGCCCGCTCTGGCCGGCCGAGACCGCCGAATGGCTGATGGCGCGCGACTGGCCGACCATCGCGGGCAATCACGAGCGGCAGGTGCTCACCGATCCTCCCGGGCGGATGAACGCCTCCGACCGCTTCACCAGGGCCGCGCTGGGCGCGGAGGCGCTGGCCTGGCTGGCGGGCCTGCCGGCGACCCTGGCGATGGATGGCACGTTCCTGTGCCATGGCACGCCGGACAGCGACGTCGCGCCGCTCACCGAGACGCTGGAGGGAGCGCGCCTGCGCGCCGCGAGCGAAGCCGAGCTCGCCGGGCGACTGGCGGGGCGCGGGGAGGCGCGCGTCCTGTGCGGCCACACCCATGTGCCGCGCCTGCTGGCGCTTCCCGGCGGGCGCCGGGTGCTCAATCCGGGCAGCGTCGGGCTCCAGGCCTATGACGACGATCATCCCCGGCCCTGTCGCGTGGAGAATGGCGACCCGCTCGCCCGCTACGCGGTGATCCATGGGGAGGATATCGGGCTCCACGCGGTCGCCTATGACCATCACGCCGCCGCGCGAAAGGCGGAAGCGGAAGGGCGCCCGGACTGGGCGATCGCACTCGCCACCGGGCGGATGGACTGAATTTCCGCGCTTCTGCACCGAATTCTCACGCGAACTTGATTGGCCGCGCGCGGGCCCGGACGGCATCCTGCGATCATGACGTGGATCATCTGGTGTCTCGGTTATGCGGTCCTGGCCGCAGGTTTGTGGATGGCAAGCGCTTTCCTGCTCCGCCTGGGGCAGGTGGGCCGCATGTTGTCTGCCGTTGCCGCGCCGGCGATGATCGCCGCGCTTGCCGCCTGCAGCGAGTTCTTCGATGCACGTGCTGGCTGGCCCTTCATGTGGGCACCCCTCTTTCTGATCTATGGCCTGTTCAGCGGCGGGGGCGCCGCGACTATCGCCCTGCCGATATGGTTCCTCTTCGAAGAGCACCTGGGCTGGCGCGCCCGCTGAGGGCCGGTTATCCTCCCCGCGAACATCGGGGGATGCACGCAATGAACCGGGTCCGTGCCACGCTTGCCGCAGCGCTATGCTGCCTCGCCATGCCCGCCGCCGCGCAGACGACGGAAGCGGCGCTCAAGCCCCGGTTCGAGGCGATCGACCGCCAGTTCGAGGCCGTCCAGCACGACACGCCCACGCCGGGCCTCGTCTACGGCATCGTCGCCGAGGGGAAGCTCGTCCATGTTCGCGGCTTCGGCGTGCAGGACCTGGCGGCGAAGCGCCCGGTCACGGCCGACACGCTGTTCCGCATCGCCTCGATGACCAAGGCCTTCACGGCGCTGTCGATCCTGTCGCTCCGCGATGCCGGCAAGCTCTCGCTCGACGACTTCGCCGAGAAATACGTCCCCGAGATGCGCGGCTGGAAATATCCGACCGCGGACAGCCCGCATATCCGGATCCGGGACCTGCTCTCCCATGTCGCCGGCTTCGTCACCGACGATCCCTGGGGAGACCGGCAGACGCCGATGCCGGAGGCCGAGTTCGCGAAGCTGCTCCGCGCCGGCGTTCCGTTCAGCCGCGTGCCGGAGACCGCGCACGAATATTCGAACTTCGGCTATGCGCTGCTGGGCCGGATCGTCGCCAATGCGTCCGGCATGCCCTATCGCACCTATGTCGAGCGCACGATCCTCAAGCCGCTGGGCATGGGCTCGAGCGGCTTCGAAGTGTCCGAATGGCCGATCGAGCGCCGTGCGATCGGCTATCGCTTCGAGGATGGCGCATGGCGCGAGGAGCCGACCATGCGCAACGGCGCCTTCGGTCCGATGGGCGGGCTGCAGGTGAGCGCCAATGACTATGGCAAGTGGATCGCCTTCCTGCTCTCGGCATGGCCGCCCCGCGACGGGCCGGATGCCGGGCCGGTCAAGCGCGCCACGGTGCGCGAGCTGGCGCAGGGGCTGAACTTCATGCGCGTGACTCCGCGCATGGGCACCGCCGCCAAGGACGATTGCATGCAGGCCGCCGCCTATGGCAAGGGCTTGCGCGTCTCGCAGGATTGCCAGCTCGGGCTGATGCTGCATCATGGCGGCGGCTATCCCGGCTATGGCTCGCACATGCTGCTGCTGCCCGAGGCGGGCGTGGGTATCTTCGTCTTCACCAACCGCACCTACACCGGCGCCGCGGGCACGGCCTGGGACGCGATGTTCGCGCTCGACAAGGCGGGGGTGCTCCAGTTCGCCGAGCCGCCGGCGACCCCGGAACAGGTTGCGGCCCAGGAGACCGCGCGCGCCATCTATGCGGCGGGCGACGTCTCCGTCGCGGGCTCTGCTCTGGCGATGAACTTCCTGATGGACCGTTCGGCCGAAGGATGGCGCAGCGATCTCGCGGGCCTGCGGGCGCAGCTGGGCGCGTGCGCGGGCAAGGCCGAGCCGCTGTTTCCGAACGGCGCGCTCTCCGTCGCCTTTCGCTGGCACTGCGACAAGGGGCTGCTCGACGGCACGGTGCTGCTGGCGCCTACTCGACCGGCTACCATCCAGGCCTTGCGCTTCCGGCCGAAACCCGCCGCGAAGCCATGAGCAGGCAACGCGATCGGGGCGCTTGACATTTTAAACCTACTATGCTAGTGGGAATTTAGATGAGCGAGGCCCCCGGTCTGTCTCGAACCCCTACCGGACACCCGGTCTGGACGGCGCTTTCCCACTATACCATCGGTCCCGAGGATGCGGAGTTGAGCTTCGCGGCGCGGCTGGCGCGCGAAAATGGCTGGACCGGTGCCGAGGCCGAGCGCGTTATCGAGGAATATAAGCGCTTCTGCTTCCTCGCGGTCACCACCGAACATCCGGTCACGCCGTCGGACCAGGTCGATCAGGCCTGGCACCTGCACCTCACCTATAGCCGCGACTATTGGGAGCGCTTCTGTCCCGAAGTGCTCGGCCGTGCGCTCCATCACGGCCCCACCGCCGGCGGACGCGTGGAGGGGCATCGCTATTTCACCCAATATGCCGAGACGCTGCGCAGCTACGAGCAGGTCTTCGGCACGCCGCCCGCGGATCTGTGGCCCGACGCGGGGCGGCGACTGCTCGAGGACCACAAGGCGCGCCGCGTGCATCCGCGCGACGCATTCATCGTGCCCCGGAGGCCATTCCGGACCGCGCTGGCGATCCTGTTCGCGGTGCTCTCCGCTCTGGTCCTGGGGTATTTCCTGAGGAGCTAGGACTTATGTCGCTCGGACCCTTCGATCTTACCGGCGGGCCGTTTCTCATCCTCTATGGCGGGCTGCTGATCCTCACCATCATCGCCGGCTTCACCATCCCGCGCTGGCTTCGGCCCGAAGGCCGCACCCCGCGCCGCATCGATACCGACGATCTCGCCTGGCTGGCCGGTGGCGGCACGCGCCTCGCCGAGACGGTTGCCGCCCGGCTGCTCTCGACTCGCCAGCTGGCGATGGCGGGCAAGAACAAGTTCACGCCCGGCCAGTTCGGCGGCGGCACTCCGGTCGAGCGCAGCGTGCTCGCGCTGCCTGACGGAGCGAGCTGGGATCGGGTCGCCGGCGCGGTGGGCAAGCACGGCGATGGCATCCGCGAACGGCTGGTCGATGCCGGGCTGCTGATGGACGGGTGGAACGCGCTGCAGATGCGTTTCTTCCAGACGCTGCCCTACTTCCTGCTGCTCGGCTTCGGCTATGCCAAGCTGCTGATCGGCGAGGCGCGGGGGAAGCCGGTCGGCTACCTCACCGCCCTGCTGGTGGTCACCGGGATCCTCGCGCTCATCCGCTTCGCCGCGCTCGATCGGCGGACGCGCGCGGGGCAGGAAGCGCTTGCCGAGGCGCGCACGCGGAGCGAGAGGCTCCGCCGGGCCCCTGCCGGCGGCGAGGCCGATCTTGCGGTGGCCTTGTTCGGCACGGTGGTGCTGGTCGGTTCGGACTGGGGCGGATTTCACCAGATGCGCGCGGCGAGCTCGGGGAGCGATAGCGGTAGCGGCGGCAGCGGTTGCGGCAGCGGCGGTAGTGGCTGCGGCGGCGGTGGCTGCGGCGGTTGCGGGAGCTGAGCGCGCGGGAAGGAGGCCGGGCGATCCGGGGGGATCGCCCGGCCTCTTCGCGTCAGGGCAGGGTGGCGCCCGATCTGACGTCGATCACCTTGTCGCGCCGATAGGCGAGCACCCCGTCGATCGGCATCACCCGATCGATCTCCAGACCCAGATAGTTGGGCACGCGGCGGCCGGCGTGCAGCTCGGCCGGGACGATCGTGTAGCTGGCCAGGCGCGGATCGATCCTGTCGCCCGCTACCGGGAGCCGCCAGCTGACGCTGGTCACCGTTTCCGGCAGGTCGATCGTCGTGCGGGGCGGGGGCGTGCCCGCCGTCCTGGCCCTGCCGCGTTCCACATCGAACATGAGGATCATCGTGCCGATATCGGTGATCTGGCCCGGCTTCGCTTCGAATTCGAACGTGCCCATGCACATGCACATGCCGGCATGGCTGCCGTTGCCGGCGGTCATGATCGGTCCGTAAAAGGCATAGCGGCCCGGCCGGACGCCCTGGATATATATGGAAGCCGCGCTCTTGGAGAAGCGGTTGGCCGGACCGAACGAGATCAGGTTCTCCACGTCGATCGGCGTGAAGGCGAGGTTCGCGTCGTTGGGTTCCACCGGTTCGGGCCCCGGCGGGCGGATCGCGGGCCGCCCGTTGCGTGCATCCTTGAGATAGGCGTCGCGATTCTTGATCCAGGTGGCGTGCCTGCGCTCCCATTTGGCATGGGCCTTTACCAGCGCGGCCGCGCGGCGGGCCTTGTAGTCGGCCAGGTTCGCTTCGTCGGCGATGCGGATGAACGAGAAGGATGCCGCGTCCGCGTTGCGCACGGCGATATAGGCAGTCGCGGGATCGAGCGCGATCTCGGGCTTGTCCTTCACATGGCCGAGCCCCTGGGGCGGCGCGGCGGTCTGGGCCAGCGCGGCGGCGGGGGCGAGGGCCGCCGCGGCCAGCGCGGCGGCGAGGAGGAGGGCCTTGCTCATCGGCCGAGAGCCTCCCCCTTGGGGGCGATCATCGAGGCGATCTTGGCCTGCTGTTTCAGGAACGCCTGGCGCTTTCCTTCCTCGATGGTGGTGAAACTTTCCTCGAAGTTGAATTCCTTCCAGATGTCCTTGGCCAGGCCGTAACGCTGATAGCCTTTGAACGACATGCAGCGGCGCATGTTGACGCGGCGCAGCGCGCGGACCTGGGCGGAGCCGAAGATCGCCACCGCCAGCATATTGCCGATCGCGCCGCCGATGGCGCCGGCCATCGTCCCCTGATAGGGATAGGGCACTGGCGTGTAGTTGGAATAGGGTCTGGAAAGCCCGCGCGCGAGCCCGTCGCAATCGCGCAGATCGGCGAGCGCTTCCTTGAAGCCGGTCTCGTTCCGGTGGAAATAATAATATTTATCGTAGTCGTCCCCCTCACCCGGCTCGGCCTTTCCATCGAGCGACGGCACCTGGATCGCGGCGACGTCTATCTCCTCGTCGGCATCGGGCAGGGATATGGTGGCCAGCGTGTCGTCCGCCGGGGCGGCGGCGCCGCCGCCCTTGGTCTCCGGCGTGTCGTTCCCCTGCTGCGCCATTGCCGGCACGCACCATAGCATGAGCGCGCAGGCTGCCCCGCGCGCGATCGTCGATTTCATGACATTCCCCCTATTCTCGCATGAGAATGGCGGCAGACTATCCTCGCGGCCGAGTGTCCCGCAAGCAGGTGATCCCGGATACGTTCCGAATTGGGCCGGATCCGGAACGATGCGTCAGCGCCGCAAGGGGCGTTGCCCGGCGAGCAGGTTGCGGATCGCGGTGGCGGCGACACCGGCCTCGCCCATCGCATGGCTGATCTGGTCGAGCCCGCGCGCGACGTCGCCCGCGGCGAACAGGCCGGAGACCGAGGTCCGCTGATGTTCGTCCACTTCCAGGCACCCGTTCCCATCGGCTCGCGCGCCGACCTGGAGCGCCAGCCCCGAGCGGATCGTCGAGCCAAGCGCGGGATAGATGCTGTCAAAGGCCATCCGCCCGCGGGCGGTATCGAGTGCGATCCGATCGCCTTCGATCGCATGGCCGCCGCACGGCCCCTCCACGCGCGCTATTCCGGCGGCATCGAGCATGCCGGCTTCTTTGGCCGAAAGCGCATGTGCCTGGGGGGCGATCAACGTCACATCGGCGCTATAGGCGCGCAGGAACATCGCCTCGCGCATCCCGTGGCCGCCCGTGCCGATCACCCCGATGCGCTTGTCGGTAACCTCATAACCATCGCAGATCGGGCAATAGCGCAGCAGCCCCCGGGCTAGCGCAGCGTCGTGCAGCGCAGCCGGCATGTCGGGCCGGTGGTTCACCACCCCGGTGGCAAGGAGCACCGTGCGCGCCGCCAGCGCGCGCGTGCCCACGCGCACGCCGAAGCCGTTCTCGATGCGCTCGAGGCCGGTCACCTCCGCGCCCTCGCGCACCGCGCCATGGCGCTCCGCCTGGGCCAGCATCCGCCCGAGCAGTTCCTTGCCCGATATGCCGTCCGGGAATCCCGCATGGTTGCGGGTGCAGGGGATTTGCGCCGCCCGGCTCGATCCGCAATCGAACAGCCGGATGGCCAGGTGGAACCGCGCCAGATAGATCGCCGCGGTGAGGCCGGCGGGGCCGGCGCCGATGATGATGCAATCGTCCATCGGCGCGGCAACCGCCGGGGGCGGGGATCGTTCCTTGACCGGCAGACAGGGCGTATATACATTCCGTATATACGGGAGGCGGCAATGGGCGAGGAATATCGCGCCAAGGTGTTCAAATCGGGCAATTCGCTGGCGCTGCGCCTTCCCAAGGCGCTGGGCCTGAAGGAAGGTGCCGAAATGCGCGTTCGGGAAGAGAGCGGCAAGTTCGTGCTCGAGCCCGCAGAGTCCCTCCCGCGGAAGATCGACATCAGCAAATTCTGGGGCAAGGCTCCCTGGCTGAAGCCGCTGACCCGCGAGGAGCGGGAATTTGAGGATTCGCCGCGGGTTTGGGACGATCCCGATTGGCCTGGATGGCAGAAGGGCGATATGTGAAATATCTGCTCGACGCCAACACCTGCATCCTCATGCTGGCGGGTGGCTCCAAAATCCTCGCCCAGCGAATTGCCGATTGCGATGCCGGCGACCTCGGTGTTTCGGTCGTGGTATTGGCAGAGCTGGCATTGGGATCCAACCGAGGCCGGCCGCCACCGCCCGAGGTTCTCGACGGGCTGATCGAGCAGGTGGAGCCGCTGCCCTTCGATGAAGCCGCCGCCCGTGCCTATGCAAGCTTGCCGTTCCGACGCGGCAGCTTCGACCGGCTCATTGCCGCGCACGCGTTGGCGCTGGACTTGACGCTGGTGACCAGTAACGAGCGCGATTTCGCCGATATTCCCGAACTGAAGATCGAGAACTGGACCCTGTGACCTTCGCCGCAACCGTCCTGACGCTTTACCCGGAGATGTTTCCCGGCCCGCTCGGTATCTCGCTGGCGGGCAGGGGGCTGCGCGAGGGGCTGTGGAGCATGGAGGCCATCCAGATCCGCGACTTCGCGACCGACAGGCATCGCTCGGTGGACGACACGCCGGCGGGCGGCGGGGCGGGGATGGTGATGCGCGTCGACGTGCTGGCCGCCGCGCTCGACGGCGTTGCCCCCGGCCGGCCGATCCTGGCGATGACGCCTCGCGGCAGGCCGCTGACCCAGGACCGCGTCCGCGCGCTGGCGGAGGGGCCCGGTGCGGTGATCCTGTGCGGCCGGTTCGAGGGGATCGACGAGCGCCTGTTCGAGGCGCGGGCGATCGAGCAGGTCTCGATCGGCGACTATATCCTCTCCGGCGGCGAGATGGCGGCGCTCACGCTTCTCGACGCTTGCATTCGCCTCATTCCCGGAGTAATGGGCGCGCCTTCCAGCGGCATGGACGAGAGCTTCGAGACGGGGCTGCTCGAATATCCGCAATATACCCGACCTGTCGAATGGGAAGGGCGCACGATCCCCGAAGTGCTGCGATCGGGGGATCATGCGAAGATCGAGGCCTGGCGACGCGCTCAGGCGGAGAATGACACACGGCTACGGAGGCCGGACCTTTGGGAGCGCCATGAGGGCGCTCGGGTCCAATCTCCCTCTGGCGCGCGGCGACGTAAACAGGACGATGTGAAATGAACCTGATCCAGACGCTCGAAGCCGAGCAGATCGCCAAGTTCAACGCGGCGAAGAAGATTCCGGAGTTCCGCCCGGGCGACACCCTCAAGGTCGGCGTGAAGGTCGTCGAAGGCGAGCGCACCCGCGTGCAGAATTATGAGGGCGTGTGCATCGCCCGCTCGAACAAGGGCATGGGTTCCTCGTTCACCGTCCGCAAGATTTCGTTCGGCGAGGGCGTCGAGCGCGTCTTCCCGCTCTATTCGCCGAACATCGACAGCATCGAGGTGGTTCGCCGCGGTGTCGTGCGTCGCGCGAAGCTCTATTATCTGCGTGGCCGCACCGGCAAGTCGGCGCGTATCGCCGAGCGCCGCGACGTCCGTACCGAGGCGGTCGCCGCCGAGTAAGCTCCGGCTTCGAAAAGATACGGGAAGGGCGCGGTGGCGATGGCAGCCGCGCCCTTTTCCATGGAAGTTCGCGCCCCGCTTTGGTTGGGATGGCGGGAAAGCGGGCATAAGGCGCCGTTCCGGGGCTTCGATCGTCGCCGAAACAAGGCGTCCGCGCGAAGGGGACCGCCGCGTTCGTCCCGGATTCAGTCCGCTGCCTGTAGCAGGTCCCGCAGCTTCCTGGTCGTGTCATGGCCCCGGAGCACCGAGGCGTAGCACTCCCGGACGACGCCCATCGCGCCAGGCGACATGCGCTCGTCCGCCAGCACCCGATCGAACTCTTCCTTCAGATAGTCTTCGCCGCGCTCGATCTCGCTCAGGATCGCTTCGTCGCCGCCGCCCAGTACCCGGCGCAGGTCCTCTACCCGGCGATGGATCGTCGCCGCGGTCGAGCCATATTCGGCCGGCGTGCCGCCCAGCTCGCGGCTCTTGGCCGAAAGCGCGTCGATCACGCGGCGGCGCTCCCCGGCCATGTCCGTGAAGAAGCGGGCGAAGCGGCCGGCATCGGCGTGCCTGGCCGAATGCTCATAGCCGCGCACGCTGTCGATGGTGGTGACGATCAGGTCGTCGAGCTTGGACACGTCATGATTGGTGGTCACGCTGGGCTCTCCTCGCAGATCCTTGCGGCGAAGAACCCGGCGCACCGCCCGTGGGTTGCAGAAAATTGATGGTTAGTCAGATGTTTAGGCGTAGCTGACGATCTCGAACTCGGTGCCGTCATGGTCGAGGAAATAGAAGCGGCGGCCGGGATCGTAATCGGCATGGTTGAACGGGATCAGCCCCGCCTTCACCACCCGGCGCTCGATCTCGTCGAGATCGTCGACCAGGATGCCGACATGGTTGAGCGGCCGGCCCTTCTCGAAGGTCGCCTGGTCGGGCGTCTCGGGCGGCGTGTAGACTGCGAGATAGGTGCGGTCGTCGCCGACATGGATGGTGCGGCCGCCGTCGCGCGCCGGACCTTCCCAGCGAATATGCCAGTCGAACAGGTCGCCGAGCAGCTTCGCCGCGCGCTCGGGGCTGCGCACGGTCACGTTCACATGCTCGATATAAGGCTGGGACATGGATTTCCTTTCCGGTTGGATGCCATGCCGCGAGCAGCTACAACCTCAACCTAAGTTGAGGTCAAGCGGGAAAATCGAAGTGCGCGGGAACGAACTCCTGACGATCGGCGAACTGGCGGCGCGTACTGGCATCGCGGTGTCGGCCGTGCGCTTCTATGAAGGGAAGGGGATCGTCCATCCGATCCGCACGCGCGGCAATCAGCGCAGGTTCCTGCGCTCGGACATCCGCCGCATCTCCTTTGCGCTGATCGCCCAGCAGCTGGGCCTCACCTTGCCGCAGATCGCGGAGGAGCTGCGCAAGCTGCCCGAGGGGCGCACCCCCACCGGCGAGGATTGGGCACGGATCAGCAGCGCCATCCGCCAGCGGATCGAAGTGCAGATGGCCCAGCTCCAGCGCACGCTCGACGATCTGGACGGCTGTATCGGCTGCGGCTGCCTGAGCCTCGGGAAATGCGCGCTGTACAATCCGGACGACCGCGCCGGAGCGAATGGCGCCGGCCCGCGTTTCATCCTGGTGTCGCGCAAGGTGGCGCTGGGACTGGATTAGGGCAGGGCTGCAGCCTCGGCTCGTCGCACGCAGCGCTCGAACCAGCCGCTCGGCCCGAGGTGCCTCCAGGCCCGTTCATCTGGCGGACAGCTTTGCGCGAACACGCAAGGCGCACCGGTGGGGGGCAATTTGAAGGAGGTTGCTCAATGCATGTCATTTCCAAAAAGCAGGGGGTTCGCTTCCTGGTCGCCATGCTGGCCATATCGGCATCGGGCAGCGCATATGCGCAGCAGCAGAACGTGCCCGATCCCAATATCGTCGTAAACGGTCCGGCCCCGGCCGCGATGACCGAAGGGCCCGAGATCAAGGGCGTCATCACCGCGCGTTCCGGCGACAGGATGAAGGTTACCACCGCCGATGGCGCCAGCACGACCATCGCCATCACCGACATGACGCGGGTCAAGGCGGGAGGCGGCCTGTTCGGGGGCAGCAAGCTTGCCCCGAACGCGCTGCTCAACGGACTGCCGGTCACCGTCAAGACGATGCAAGCGGACGGTGTGCTGGTGGCGAGCCAGATCAGTCTTCGGAAGAACGACCTCAGGACCGCGACGATGATCCAGAGCGGAACGTCCCAGCGCTTCGAGGAACAGGCCGCGGCCACGGAGGCGCTGCGCGGCCGCATGGCGGACATCGACAAGTATAACGTCAAGAGCACGACGAACGTGCACTTCGATGTCGGCAAGACGGATATCTCCGCGCAGGACAAGGCCGAGCTCTGCTCCGCCGCGAACTCGGCGGGGCAAACGGAGAATGCCCTGTTGCTGGTGGTCGGCTACACCGATTCGACCGGAAGCGACGACTTCAACCAGGAGCTCAGCGAGAAGCGCGCCGGCCGCGTCATCAACTATCTCCAGCAGGTCTGCGGGTGGAAGCCGTACCGCATGCTGACTCCGACGGGCATGGCCAAGGCCGATCCGGCGGCGAGCAACGACACGCCGGAAGGCAAGGCGCAGAACCGCCGCGTCGCGGTGAACGTGCTGGTCAGCAAGAGCGTCGACGGACTGTAAGTCGCGAGGGCCGGGAGCGGTGACGGCGCTCCCGGCCCCGAATGCGTCGCAGCGCGGGGAGGTCGCCCGGCGGGCGACCGATCCTAGCGCTGCCGAACGCGCGCAAGCACCTGCTGCAGGACCAGGTCTTCCGCAGCGCCGATCGGCGGTCGCGCGATCGCGATGTCGGGGATCACGCCGGAGACATCGTCCTTGCCGTTCGGCCGGAGGAAATGGCTCTTGGGATACGTCACCACGATCTGCGTGCCCGGCAGGGTGAAGGACTGGACGGAGGCAAAGTTGGACGCCACGTCCGCGGTTTCCTCTCCGATGACCTTGCCGAAGCCATAGTCCTGAATGAGCGCGGCGACGGAGGCCGCATTCGAATAGCTGTGCCGGTTGATCAACGCCCATACCCGTCCGTGGAAGCGGGGTTCGCCGTGCGGCTGGACGAGGGGAAGATCATATTTGTAGCGGGTGCCGTTCGGCGCGCGCGCCTCGGCATCCATCTGGCCGGCGAAGGACGGATCGATCGGCGCTCCGGCCGCGCGCTGGCGGGCATAGTCCGCCTTGGTGGCGGCGCTGGCCTTCAGGGTGAAGGACGAGGTGAACCGGAAGGGCCGGGTGGCGAACCACGCGATCATCGGGTCGCTGAAGCTGTTGTCTCCGCCGGGGTTGTTGCGCAGGTCGAGGATCAGGTCCGTGGCCCCGCTCGCCAGGATCTTGCGGAAGCTGTCGTCGATAAAGGCCATGAACGACGCGGCCTGGTAGGAAGGCGCGGAGCCGGCCGCTGGCTCCTCGGTGTTGAAGAACGGGCCCGGCCGGAGATAGGCGACTCCATTTCCGAGCGGCTTGTATTCTCGGGTCGAGAATTCGGTGGCGAAGCTTCCGGTCGGATATTTCGCGGCCAGGGCGCGGCGCTGGGCAAGCGTCACCGCGGGAACGGCGAGGGTCAAGGGCTGCCCGGCGACGATCGCCGTCACTTCGATCGACGCGACCTGTCCTCGATCGAGCCACAACAGCGCGGGAAAGCTCTCCTCCATCTGCGCATGGGCCATATATGGCCGTTCCGCCGAGATGTAGCTGCCCAGACGATCCAGGACCTGGTGGACGGGCTTGCCGTCTATGGCGATGATCTCGGTGCCGGCGCGCAGCTTGCCGCTGTCCTCCGCCGGCTCCGTCAGCAGGACCCGGTTGCCGTCGACGCGGATGAACAAGGGCAGCAGCGTCCCGCCCGCCCGGAGATAGGTGACGAACTCGACCACCGGGGCATCGACGCGCGCATGGCCGATCCTGCCATAGGCGACGAACTTCTGGAACATCGTCGCGACCGCAACCGAGCTCATCGGCCTCCGGATGGAGTCCCGGAGCGTCTGGTAGAGCTTGTCATATTCGGCCCTGGAGCGATGGACATAGAGATCGAAATGCGCCTCCTGAAGCGTTTCGTAGAGTAGCTTGAGGTCGGAGCGGACAATTTCCGGCGCCACGGTCGCGGACGGGCCGGATTCCGCGGGTGCGGCGGGCGCGGCATGGGAAGCCGTCAAGGCCGGCGCGGCAAAGGCCAGGAGCATGGCGAAGGTCAGTCCGATCTGCATTTCGGCATCGTAATCAATGCTCCGCGGCCCGATCAACCGGACGCCTCCGATCTCGGCGCGACCCGCGAACGAAATGAAACATCGCCTTGTGGTTTTGTTGCCGACGAACGCAAGATTCGTGAAGTTCGCCGCGCCCCCAGGCTTTACCGCGCTGCGTTCCCCCGCAATAACGCTGCCTCAAGGAGAATGGGGTCTATGCGGAAATGGCTGGTCGGGCTTGCGATGCTGGGAGCGCCGCTGATGGCGAATGACGCCTTGGCGCAGACAAAGGGGCTCACGCTCGAGCGGGTCTTCGCCAGCCCCGATCTGAACGGGCCGCAGCCGCGCCTGGCCAAGCTCTCGCCCGACGGCAAGTTCCTGACGCTCCTGCGCAACCGCGCCGACGAGAAGGAACGGTTCGACCTTTGGGCGATGGACACGCGCACCGGCGAATGGCGGATGCTCGTCGATTCGAAGAAGGTCGGCACCGGGGCCGCGCTTTCCGAGGCCGAGAAGATGCAGCGCGAGCGCGCGCGCATCGGCGGCAGCAAGGGCATCGTCGCCTATGACTGGGCGCCTGACGGCAAGTCGGTGCTCGTGCCGCTGGAAGGCGAGATCTATCGCGCCGGGCTCGACGGCGGCATCGCCAGGCTGCCCGCCCGGCCTGGCCCCAAGCTCAATGCGGAGGTCAGCCCGGCCGGCGGCTATGTGTCCTGGGTGCAGGACCAGAACCTGGTCGTGATGGGCCAGGCCGGCGGCGAACCGCGTGCCATCACCGACGATGGCCAGGGCACCGTCCATTGGGGCGAGGCCGAGTTCGTCGCGCAGGAGGAAATGGCGCGGTTCAAAGGCTATTGGTGGTCGCCGGACGACAAATATGTCGCGGTCGAGCGTTTCGACGAGGCGCCGGTGGGCATCGTCACTCGCGCCGCGATCGGGGCCGAGGGCACCCAGATCTTCCAGCAGCGCTACCCCAAGGCCGGCACGCCCAATGTGAAGGTCGCGCTCTATGTGATGGACCCGAGCGGTGGCCACAAGGTGAGCGTGGATCTCGGCACCGATGCCGATATCTATCTCGCCCGGGTCGACTGGTCGCAGGACGGGAAGACGCTCTACGTCCAGCGCCAGAATCGCGAGCAGACCGTGCTCGACCTGCTCCAGGTCGATCCGGCCACCGGCAAGTCGACCTTGCTGTTCAGCGAGAAGGCCCGTGCCAGGAGCTGGGTGAACCTCTCCAAGGCACTTACCCCGCTCAGTGACGGCAGCCTGCTCTGGTGGTCCGAGCGTGACGGCCATGGCCATCTCTATCGCTTCGCCAAGGGCAAGTTCGCCCAGATTACCCGGGGCGACTGGGAAGTGACTCCCGACATCGTCGGCGTGGACGAGGCCAAGGGGCGCGTCTTCTTCCTCGGCAACAAGGACGGCGTGCTCGAGCGGCACCTCTATTCGGTCGACTATCGGAAGGGCGGGGCGGTGACTCGCCTCACCGAAGCCGGATGGTGGAACGAAGCGGTGATGGACGATTCGGGCACGCATGCGATCGTCAAGCGCTCGAACCCGAACCAGCCCGCCCAGACCTATCTGGCGGACGCGTCGGGCAAGCGCATCGCCTGGGTGAACGAGAATGCGGTCACTGCCGCGGACCATCCCTACAACGCCTATCTCGCGGCGCATCGCGAGCGCAGCTTCGGCACGATCAAGGCGGCGGACGGCTCGGTGCTGCACTGGGAGATGATCACGCCGAAGCTGGAGCCGGGGAAGAAATATCCGGTATTCTTCCAGCATTATGGCGGCCCGCACGCGCAGCAGGTGAGCAAGGCCTGGGGTGGCGCGCTCCAGCAATATCTGGTCTCGCGTGGCTATATCTGGTTCCAGCTCGACAATCGCGGCTCGGCCAATCGCGGCGTCGATTTCGAGAGCCAGATCTGGCACGCGATGGGCTCGGTCGAGGTCGAGGACCAGGTGGCCGGCGCCACTTATCTCAAGACCCTACCCTATGTGGATGCGAACAAGGTCGTCACCTATGGCTGGTCCTATGGCGGCTATATGACGCTCAAGCTGCTGGAAAAGGCGCCGGGCGTGTTCGCCGCGGGCGTGGCCGGCGCGCCGGTGACCAAATGGGAATTGTACGACACCCATTATACCGAGCGCTACATGGGCGATCCGAACAAGGTGCCGGAAGCCTATAAGGCCTCGGACAATATCGGCGAGGCCGCGAAGATCGCCGATCCGATGCTGCTGATCCACGGCATGTCGGACGATAATGTCGTGTTCGAGAACAGCACCGCGCTGGCGGCGACGCTGCAGCGCGCCGAGGTGCCGTTCGAGATGATGTTCTACCCCGGCCACACCCACAAGGTCGGCGGCCCGGGCATCAGCGTGCACCTGTGGAACACCATCCTCGACTTCCTGGAGCGGAAGACCGGGGCGAAGAACTAGGGCATCCTATCGACGGCGGCCGGGCGAGTTCGTCGTCGGCCGCCGTTCCGCGTCACCTGCCGATGCTGACGATGACGAAATCGCCGAGATCGGTGCGCTTGAACATCATTTCCAGCTCATCCTCATCAGCCCCGACGAGATGGGGCTCCTGGCCGCGCACGAACCGGGCGGTATCCTCCAGCAGCCGCACAGCTTCGTTGATCTTCACGCCCTGGATTCGCACGCGGATCGCGCCCCGGCCCGAAACCATCTCCAGCCGGCCTTCGCTTTCGTCGGTCATGCTCGTTTCCTCCTCCTCGAATGTTCCGCGCATAGCCCCCGGATGGAAGAGATAAGTTAGCGCCGCCCCACGGCACCGGGCATCGTCCCGTCGGGCCGCCCGCATACCGCGCGCGTCTCGGTGCCGTCATAGTGGCACAGGTCCACCCAGGGCTCGCCGCCGGTGGCGCGGTTGCGGCCATAGTCCATCATGCAGCGCATGAAGGCAGGGACGAACATCGCCCCGCGCGCCGCTTCCTTGAGCGGCCCGCACCGGATGCCGGCGTCATAGGTCGGCGTATAGTTGCGATAGCCGTCCGCGCTGACGAACCAGATCGCGCCGCCCGGCCGGCTGAGCCGCAGTGCCGCGATCGAGCCGATCTCGAGCTGGTTGACCATGATCGCCTCGCTTCGCTGGACGGCGCGCAGCGCATCGGCATGGGTGTCGATATCGGCGGGATAGCCCGGCATCACCGGCTGGTCGGGCGGCAGCCAGGTGGGGCCGTTGCGGATGACGTAGATCTCGCCCGGCACCGGCGGCGCGGCCTCGGGCCGGCGGCCGAGCAGCTGCGCGCGCTCCTTGCGCACCAGCGCGCCCGCCAGCCGCTGGGCATCGGCGACCGAGGCGAGGAACACCGACTGGCGCACGCCGCCGTCATAATAGGTTTTCCCGCCGACCCGGACCTGCTGGTAGAAGACCGGCACCGCGGCCGAGGCAAGCGCCGCGCCCGCCAGGCACTGCGTGGCCCGCGCGAGATCCGCCGGGCCGTCGCCATAGGGGGCGAGCAGTTCCTGGACGTCGATATAGCCGAACTCGCCCGAATTGGCTTCGATCAGCCCGAGCAGCACCTTGCGGCTCCGGGAATCGCGGAGCGTCTTGACGATGCAGGTGCCCGCCTGTCCCGCGGGGGACTTCGGGTCGTAGATCGCCGGGCAGATGCGCTGCTCGAAGCGGCGCTTGAGCGGCTTGAGATTGGCCAGCGCGCCGTTGATCGCGGCCATTGCCTGCAGCCCCTCGCGATCGACGATGTCGCTCTCCCTGGCCGGAGAATAGGCCGCGGCCAGCGCCTGGCGGATCGCCGCGCCCTCGCCGTCCTGCCGGTCGAGCCCCGCGCCGACGAACAGCGACTGGAGCGCGCCGGTGCTCACTCCGGTCACCACGGCGAAATCGGGGAATTGGCGGTTCTCGGCCAGCTGGTTCATCAGGCCCACGCCGAACGCTCCCCATTGGCCGCCGCCCGAGAGCAGCAGGATCGGCCGTTCGGGGGCGGAGGGCGCGGCCAGGAAGGCGGGATCGTCCCGCAGCCGTGCGATCTCCGCGGCGGCGAGCCGGTCGGCGAGCTCGCGCTGGGCGGGCGGCAGCGTTTCCAGGTCGAGCGCGCGGATCTGGCGCTCCAGCGGCGTCAGCTCGATCGGATGGATGAACGCGGCGAAATTGGCGCAATCGAGCTTGAGCGCCCCCTTCACCGCGCAGCTGCCCAGGCTCAGCCCCATCAGCAGGATCGTCAATATGCGACGCATCATTCCCCTCCGCTCTTTTGTCGATGCGTAACAAAATTGCGTGAAACATGTCTCCGACGAAATCGCCCAAAGCGGAGCCATGGCGTGAAACAAGCAGCGCTTGCTTGCGCACCCGCATCGATAGGCGTAGCGCGGCCCCAGTTTCCACCCTGGAGTATGTGATGGGCTACCGTGTCGTCGTCGCAGGCGCCACCGGCAATGTCGGGCGCGAAATGTTGAACATCCTGGCCGAGCGGGAATTCCCGATCGACGATCTTGCCGTGCTGGCGTCGTCGCGCTCGACCGGCGATATTATCGACTTCGGCGAGACCGGCAAAACCTACAAAGTCCAGAACATCGAGCATTTCGATCCGACGGGCTGGGACATCGCGCTGTTCGCGATCGGCTCGGAAGGCTCGAAGCTCTATGCGCCGAAGTTCGCCGCCGCCGGTTGCACGGTGATCGACAATGCGTCGCTCTATCGCATGGATCCGGACGTGCCGCTGATCGTGCCCGAGGTGAACCCGGAGGCGATCGACGGCTACAAGGCCCGCAACATCATCGCCAACCCCAATTGCTCGACCGCGCAGATGGTGGTGGCGCTCAAGCCGCTCCATGATGCCGCGAAGATCAAGCGCGTCGTGGTCGCGACCTATCAGTCGGTCTCCGGCGCGGGCAAGGCGGGCATGGATGAGCTGTTCGAGCAGAGCCGCAACATCTTCGTCGGCGACCAGGCCGAGCCGAAGAAGTTCACCAAGCAGATCGCGTTCAACGTGATCCCGCACATCGACAGCTTCCTGGAAGACGGCTCGACCAAGGAAGAGTGGAAGATGGTGGTCGAGACCAAGAAGATCCTCGATCCGAAGATCAAGGTCACCGCCACTTGCGTGCGCGTGCCGGTGTTCGTGGGCCATTCGGAAGCGATCAACATCGAGTTCGAGGACGAGATCTCGGCCCAGCAGGCGAAGAACATCCTGCGCGAGGCGCCGGGCGTGATGCTCGTCGACAAGCATGAGGACGGCGGGTACGTCACGCCGATCGAGTGCGTCGGCGAATATGCGACGTTCATCAGCCGGGTGCGCGAGGATTCGACGGTCGAGAACGGCCTGTCGCTCTGGTGTGTCTCGGATAATCTGCGCAAGGGCGCGGCGCTGAACGCGGTCCAGATCGCCGAACTGCTCGGCCGCCGCCACCTCAAGAAGGCGGCCTGACGTGATCGCGGGCGGCTGCCGTTGCGGCGCCGTCCGCTACACGCTGGCGATGGACGATCTGCCGATCGTCTATTGCTGTCATTGCCTGAAATGCCAGAGCTGGGCGGGCAGCGCCTTCACCCAGCAGGCGCCGGTGCGCGCGGAGGCGCTGGCGGTCACGGGGCCGATGGTGGAATACAGCTTCACCAACACCGGCGGATCGCTATCGCACCAGTTCGTCTGCGGCACGTGCCACACGCGCATCTACAACCGCAACAGTGCCTGGCCGGAGGTGGCGATGCTCCGCGCGGGCACGCTCGATCGCAGCGACGCGCTGGTCCCGCGCGCGCATATCTGGGCCAAGCGCAAGCAGCCCTGGATCGTCATCGCCGACGACGTGCCGCAATGGCCCGAAAGCGCCCCGATGGAGGCATTCGTGGCGCTGCTGTTCCCGGACTAGGTTCCAAACCAGGGGGCGCGGTGCGGCCTCAGCTGTCGCAGCTATAGTCTGGCGGGTAGATCGAGCGGCCCAGATCCTTGCGGACGCGGCGGGCCAGGCTGGCCGCTTCGCGATTGCCCAGCTTCTCGGCATCGGCCAGCAGGTCGGCGAGCGGGCCGGAGCAGCCGCCGGCCTGGTTCAGCATCGCCACCAGGCGCGAGGCGCGAATGGGGCCGTCGCCGGTCTCGATGCGGGCCGGGGGGAACCAGCCGAGCCCGCCGATCTTGCGCTGGCGATCCTCGCGGCTGTAGGACTTGTCGTCCATCGGATCGATCACCTGGGTGCCCAGCAGGATCATGCCCGCCGCGGCGGCCATGCTGCCGATCCGGGACGGCCCGTGCGATACTCGGTCCGGATCCGGCATCGCATAATAGCTGAGCAGCAGCGCGGCGAGTGCCCGGGCGCTCTGCCGGTCATCGACCAGCGCCAGCGCGTCCGGATCCACTTCGATGCGATCGACCCGGGCACGGGCGAAGACGCCGCGCTCCTCGGCCGGGATGGTGGCCAGAGTGAACTGCGCGCCGCCGGGCGTGAGCTCGTGCAGCGCGACGTCGAGCTGCTCGATGGGGGCGGGGCGCGGCGGGGCGGCGGCGCCCAGCGCGAGCGCGGCGGAAACCATGGCGAGCATCTTGATCCGCATCTGCATTCCCCTCTTCCCGTCGCCCGATCATAGCCGGGATCGGTGCCTTGAGCGAGACGTTGCGGCGAAGCGCAAACCGTAGGGCGAACACCGTCTTTACCGGGAATTGACCGATCCGCGCTAGAAGGGCGGCTTCTCACGGGTGGGTCGCGCGGTGGTCGAAACGAGCAATGCCGGATTGGCGCCCGTGCGCGGCAAGGCGCGCATCGACGTGCTCGACATGCTGCGCGGGCTGGCGATCCTCGGCATCTTCTACATCAACGTGCCCTATATGGCGGCGAGCGTCTGGACCTTCTCGGCCGATGTCCGGCTGATCGGCTGGACGCCGGCGGACCGCGATGCCTGGGTGGCGGTGAACCTGTTCTTCGCGGGCACGCAGCGCTGCCTGCTCGAATTCCTGTTCGGCGCCGGCATGATGGTGCTGGCCCGCAAGGCGATGACGCCCGATGGGCCGGTGGCGGTCGCCGATCTCTATTACCGGCGCAACCTGTGGCTGCTCGCCTTCGGCCTGTTCGACGTGTTCGTGCTGCTCTGGCCCGGCGACATCCTGCACATCTATGCGCTCGCGGCGCTGTTCCTGTTCCCGTTCCGCACTTTGGGGCCGAAGACATTGGTCGCGTTGGGGCTGGGCTGGGCCGTGCTCACCGGGCTCGGCATCCCCGAATATGGCGCGCGGGAATATGTCGCGCGCACGGAGCTGTCCCAGCGGGTCGAGGCGGCCGAAGCCAGGGCGCGGGCGGGGGAGGCACCGGCGGCCGCCGATGCCGCCGCGCGCGCCGAGTGGCGCCGGCTGGCCGTGCACGCGCCCGATCCCGCCGCGGTCGCCCGCGAGCGCCAGGCGCATCAGGGCGGCTGGCTGCCCTATGCGAAGAATGCCTGGCATTATTGGAGCTATCTCGCCGACGAATGGCTGCTCTGGGACGTGTTCGAGGCGTTCTGCACGATGCTGATCGGCGTCGCGCTGTGGAAATGGGGCGTGATCCAGGGGCTCAGGAGCGCGCGCTTCTATCTGTGGCTGCTGGTCGCCGGCTATGGCTTCGGGCTCACCGCCCGCGCGATCGGGCTGGCCGAGACGCTGAGCTTCGCGCCCGGCCCGCGAAGCCTGTGGGTCACCGGCGAGTTCGCGCGCATCGCGATCGGGCTCGGCCATCTCGCGCTGGTCAACCTGCTGGTGAAGAGCCGGTTGGGGAGCACCGTGCTGGGCGTGTTCAAGGCGCCTGGCCGCATGGCCTTCTCGCTCTATTTCCTCCAGCAGATCGTGGGCATGTACATCCTGTTCGCGCCCTGGGGCTTCGATCTGTGGGGCAGGTTCGGCTGGGCGCAGATGGCGGCGATTTCCACGACCGGGATCGTCTTGCTGGTCGCCTTCGCCAATCTGTGGATGCGCCATTTCGTCAGCGGCCCGCTCGAATGGGCCTGGCGCAGCCTTGCCTATGTGCAGTGGCAGCCGATGGTGCGGACGGAGCCTAGTGCCCCGCCGCGGCCGGATCGTTCTCCACTTTCCCGCCCGGCTTCTGGAGCAGCACCACCAGCGGCACGCTGACCGCGGTGACGATCGCCATCAGCCAGAAATCGTTGAGATAGGCGATCATCGCCGCCTGCCGGTTCACTTCGGCGTCGACCAGCCCGGTGATCATCGCGCCCTGCTGGCCCATGCCCTGCACCAGCGAACCCAGGCCGTTCATCGTCGTCGCGGTGACGTGCTCGCCCAGATATTGGTGGCTGCGCTGGATGTTCTGGGCGAGGATCGCGCTCACCGCCGAGATGCCCACCGACGCGCCGATGTTGCGGGTCAGGTTGAGCAGGCTCGATCCCTCGGTGCGGAAATGCGGGGGCAGTCCGGCAAAGGCGAGGCCGTTCAGCGGCATGAACACCAGGCCCAGGCCCAGGCCCTGGACGAAGCCCGAGACGATGAAGGGCGTGCTGCCCATCTCGAGCGTCCAGCCCGACATCTCCCATAGCGAGACGGCGGCGATGGCGAGGCCGATGCCCACCGACCAGCGGGGATCGAGCCAGCCGCGCTGGATCAGCTGCGCGCCGACGAACATGGTGATCACCACGCCGAAGCCGCGCGGCATCAGCAGCATGCCGGTCTGGAACACCGAATAGCCGTAGAGATTCTGCAGCATCGGCGGCAGCAGCGCCATCGTCGCCATCATCACCAGGCCGATCACCAGCATGAAGAAGATGCCGGTCACCAGGTTGCGATGCTTCCACAGCTCGCGCTCGAACATCGGGTTCTTCGCGGTGAAGAGGTGGACGGCGAACATCCACAGCGCGATCACCGCGACGAGCATCTCGATCCAGATCTCGGTCGAGGAGAACCAGTCCTGGTCCTGCCCGCGATCGAGCATCAGCTGGAGCGAGGCGATGCCCAGCGAGAGCAGCGTGAAGCCGAAGATGTCGAAGGAACGCTTGCGGATCGGGCGCGAGGGCAGCAGCCACCACAGGATGGCGAAGCACACCACGCCGACGGGCAGGTTCACGTAGAACACCCAGCGCCAGTCGAAATTATCGGTCAGATAGCCGCCGATCAGCGGGCCCATGATCGGGCCGACCATGATGCCCATGCCCCAGATCGACATCGCCTTGGGCTGGTCCTTGGGCGCGTTGATGTCGAGCATCACCGTCTGGCTCAAGGGGTTGAGGAACGCCGCCGTGATGCCCTGGAGGATGCGGAAGGCGACCATCTCCTCCAGCGTCTGCGCCGCGCCGCACATGGCGGAGGCGATGACGAAGCCGACGGTGGCGATCAGGAACAGGTTGCGCGAGCCGATCCGGTCCGAGAGCCAGCCGGTGATCGGGATCGCGATGGCCGAGGCGACGATATAGCTCGTCAGCACCCAGTTGATCGTGTCGCGGGTGGCGCCGAGCGACGCCTGCATGTGCGGGATGGCGACGTTGGCGATCGTCGTGTCGAGAATCTGCATGATCGTCGCCATCATGACGCCGAGCGTGAGCAGGCCCTTATACTTTACGGGGAGGGCGGCCCCGCCGCCGCCCGGAGGGGCGGCTTGCGGGCGGGGAGGCGTGGGGGGAGACGCCTCACCCGCCCTGGTGGCGCGGCCGGGGGCTGCCGTCGCCATTTCAGTTGCACGCGCCCTTGAACACCACCTTCACATCGGCGGAGAGGCCGGCGATCAGCGCGCGCGGGCTCTTGTCGTCGATCGCGATGCGCACCGGCACGCGCTGGGTGACCTTCACCCAATTGCCATTGGCGTTCTGGGCCGGGAGTACCGAGAATTCCGAACCGGTGCCGGCGCCGAGCGATTCCACATGGCCCTTCAGCTTCAGGCCCGGATAGGCATCGAGGCTGACGACCGCGCACTGGCCGACCCGCATCTTGTTGAGATCGGTCTCCTTGAAGTTCGCGGCGACCCAGGCGGGCCGGTCCGAGACGATCGTCACGGCGGCGAGGCCGGTGATCATCTGCTGGCCCACCTGCAGGCTCTGCGTCTGGCTGACGATGCCGCTCACCGGCGCGCGCACCTCGGTCCGCTGCAGGTCGAGCAGCGCCTTGGCGAGCTGGACGCGGGCGGCGGCGATCGCCGGGTTCTCGCCGGGCACCGCCGCACCGGTGGCGATCTTGGCGCGCGCCTCGGCGGCGCTCGCCTGGGCATTTTGCAGCTGGGCGCGAGCCTGCTCCAGCGCATGCTGGGCCGCCTGGAAATTGGCGCGGGTGGTGAAGCCCTGCTTCATCAGCGCGTTCTGGCGGTCGTAATTCTCCTGGGCGTTCTGGATCGCGTCGTGCGCGGCCTGGATGTCGGCGCCCTTGCCCTGGTAGCTCACCTGGTCGGTGTTGAGCTGCACCTGTGCCGCGGCGATCGCGGCCTGGGCCTGCGACACGGCGATCCGATAGGGCGCGGGATCGATGCGGAAGAGCAGGTCGCCGGCCTTGACCGTCTGGTTCTCCTTCACGCCCACTTCGACGATGCGGCCGGCCACGTCGGTCGAGACCGAGCTCTTGTCCTGCTGGACATAGGCATTGTCGGTGGAGACGCTGTTGCCGCCGGTGAAATAGAAATAGCCCATGACCGCGAGCAGGATCGCCGGCACGCCGAACATCAGCAGCGGGCGCAGCAGGCTGCGCCTGGGCTTGGCCACGGGCGCTTCGGGCACGGTCGTGCCTTCGGTCGGGATGGTGATCTTGGTCTCTTCGGACTTTTCGATCTTCGGATCTGCGTCAGCCATGTGCGGCCTCGTTGCCCTCTTGAACGGTGGTAAGGTTGGCGCGGAGCCCTTCGAGCGCCGCGATCAGTTCCTCGCGCTGCCGGGTGCTGAACCCCTGAAGCGTCTCTTCGATCAGATCGGCCGCGAGCACATGGAGCTCGTCGAGCACCGGCGCGGCCTTGTCGGTCAGGTGGATGCGCCAGGCGCGGCGATCGGCGGGATCGCGGCGGCGCTCGACAAAGCCGGCTTCCTCCAGCCGGTCGATCATCCGGCACGCGGTGATCGGCTCCACCTCGAGCGCCTCGGCCAGCTGGCCCTGGTTGAGGCCGGGGCTGCGCGCCAGGATCTTGAGCACGCGCCACTGCGCCACGCTCGCGCCGCTGGTGCGCGCCCGCTCGTCGAAACGGCGGCGCAGCAGGCGCGAGACATCGCTAAGAAGGAAGCCCAGACTCTCGGTCATACGCGGCACATAATAAGCATACTTATAGATTTCAATCGGCAACTTGATTGCATTGTGCGACGCACCAATTGCAACGCGCGAAACAGGAGGGCGAACCATGGCGGAGGAAATGACCGGCGGATGCCAGTGCGGACGGGTGCGCTATGTGGCGCGGGTGGCGGACGACGATGCCTATCTCTGCCATTGCCGCATGTGCCAGCGGGCCACGGGCGGCGTCTCGATCGCGTTCAAGAACCTGAAAAAGGCCGATGTGCGCTGGGAAGGCGAGCCCGATCGCTACGCCTCGTCCCCGATCGCCGTCCGCGGCTTTTGCGGCGCGTGCGGCACGCCGCTCAGCTTCGAGTTCCCGGACAGCGCGAACATGGACCTGACGGTGGGCAGCTTCGACGAACCGCACCGTTTCCGCCCGGTCCATCATTTCGGCGTGGAGAGCATGCACGAACAGTGGCTCGACACGACCGGCCTCACTCGATACCGGACCGACGACAATCCCCAACTCGTCAAGCGCTGGATGGACTCCGTTGGCAAACTTCCCGACTGAAACGCATCGCTTCCGCAGCTTCGACGGCGTCGAGCTCGCCTGGACCGAGATGGGGCAGGGCCGGGATGCGATGCTGATCCACGGCTATGCCTCCACGGCGGAAGTCAACTGGATCAAGTACGGCCATGCCGCGAAGCTGGCGGAGAAGGGCTTTCGGGTGATCATGCCGGATCTGCGCGGCCATGGTCAGAGCGCGGCGCCGCACGACGCGGCCAGCTATCCGCCCGATGTGACGATGCGCGACGCGCTGGCGCTGGTCGCGCATCTCGGCCTCGCCGATTACGACCTGGGCGGCTATTCGCTCGGCGCGCGCACCACGGTGCGGATGATCGTGGATGGCGGCGCCGCGCCGCGCAAGGTGATGCTGGCCGGCATGGGGCTGGCGGGCATCGTCGCCGCCGCGCGCACCGGCACCTATTTCCGCCGTGTGCTCACCCATCTCGGCAGCTTCGAGCGCGGCTCGAGCGAGTGGCTGACCGAAGCCTTTCTCAAGACCACCAAGGCCGATCCCGCCGCGCTGCTGCCGATCCTCGACACCTTTGTCGATACGCAGGAGGAGCATCTGGCGCGGCTCACCGAAGAGACGCTGGTCGTCGCCGGGGCCGAGGACGATCACAACGGCTCGGCGCACGAACTGGCGGACATGCTGCCGCACGCCACCTTCGTGGAGATTCCCGGCAACCATATGAGCGCCGTCACCCGGCCCGAGCTGGGGCGCGCGATCGCCGACTTCTTCGCGGCTTGACCGGCTGGCGGGGCGCGCGCATCGTCCCCGCCATCCAGAAAATCCGAGGGGAATTCCGTACATGATCCGCACCGGCATCTCGATGCTCGCGCTCGCCTCGCTGCTCGCCGCCGCGCCGCTCGGCGCCCGCGACCGTGACGGCGAAACCGCCCAGGCCGCGCCCACCGCCGCCGACGCCAAGGCCTTCGTCGCCGATGCCGAGGCCAAGCTCTTCGCCCAGGGTGTCGTCGCCTCGCGCGCCGAATGGGTCTATGAGACCTATATCACGCCCGATACCGAGACGCTGACCGCCCGCGAAGGCGCGGCGCTCACCAAGCTCCAGGTCGATCTGGCGCTGGGCGCGGCGAAGTTCGCCAATGTCGCCGGGCTCGACTATGACACCAGCCGCAAGCTCGGCATGCTCCGCAACAAGATCGTGCTGCCCGCCCCGGTGCGCGCCGGCGCGGCGGACGAGCTGGCGGCGCTCTCGGCCAAGATCACCGGCATGTATGGTGCCGGCAAGGGCATGCTGAACGGCAAGCCGATCAACGGCTCCGACATCGAGGCCGCGATGGGCGAGGAGCGCGATCCCGCCAGGCTGAAGGAGATGTGGGTCAGCTGGAACGACAATGTCGGCGCGCCGATGCGGCCCGACTATGCCAAGCTGGTCGGCATCGCCAACGAAGGCGCCAAGGGCCTGGGCTATGCCGATGTCGGCGCGATGTGGCGCTCGGGCTATGACATGGATCCGGAAGCCTTCGCGGCGATGACCGACAAGATCTGGAACGATCTCAAGCCGCTCTACGTCGCGCTGCACACTTATGTGCGCCACAAGCTCAATCAGAAGTACGGCGACGCGGTCCAGGCCGGCAAGGGCCCGATCCGCGCCGATCTGCTCGGCAACATGTGGGCGCAGGAATGGGGCAATATCTACGACATCGTCGCGCCGCCGGGATCGGGCAGCGTCGGCTATGACGTGGGCGAGCTGCTCAAGGCCAAGGGCTATGACTCGCACAAGATGGTGAAGGCGGGCGAGGGCTTCTACTCTTCGCTCGGTTTCAAGGAATTGCCCGCAAGCTTCTGGGAACGCTCGCAGTTCGTGAAGCCGGCGGATCGCGAAGTAGTGTGCCACGCTTCGGCCTGGGACATCGACAATGTCGATGATCTGCGCATCAAGATGTGCATCAAGGTCAATGCCGACGACTTCGTGACCATCCATCACGAGCTCGGCCACAATTATTATCAGCGCGCCTACAACAAGCAGTCGGCGCTGTATCTGGACGGCGCGAACGACGGCTTCCACGAGGCGATCGGCGACTTCATCGCGCTGTCGATCACCCCCGATTACCTCGTCCAGATCGGCTTGCTCGACAAGAGCCAGGTGCCGAGCGCCGACAAGGATATCGGCCTGCTGCTCCGCCAGGCGATGGACAAGGTGGCGTTCCTGCCCTTCGGCCTGCTCGTCGACAAATGGCGCTGGGGCGTGTTCTCCGGCCAGATCCCGACGAACGGCTATCAGGCCGGCTGGGACAAGCTGCGCCTGCAATATCAGGGCATCGTCCCGCCGGTGGCGCGCGACGAGACCAGGTTCGATCCGGGCGCCAAGTTCCATATCCCGGCGACCACGCCCTATACCCGCTATTTCCTGGCGCGGGTGCTCCAGTTCCAGTTCTACAAGGCGGCATGCGACCAGGCCGGCTGGAAGGGGCCGCTGCATCGCTGCTCCTTCTACGGCAACAAGGAAGTGGGCGCGAAGCTCGACCGGATGCTCCAGATGGGCGCCTCCAAGCCCTGGCCCGACGCGTTGCAGGAATTCACCGGCACGCGCGAGATCTCGGGCAAGGCGATGGCGGAATATTTCGCGCCGCTGAAGAAGTGGCTCGACCAGCAGAACAAGGGCCAGCCCCAGGGATGGTGAAGGTCGGCCTGGTCGCGGCGCTGGTCCTGGCCGGTGCCGCGCCGGCCGGGCCGGGCATTGACGGCTTCCAGGGCGGGCGCGTGCGCTCGCCCGATGGCCGCTGGGCGATATCGGCCAGGGCGGCGGACCCGGATGGCGAGGGGATGCAGACCACTGCCTGGCTGCGGGGCCCGGGCATCCGGCGCCGCCCGCTGATGCGTTTCGAGCGCTATCTCGACATTCGGTGGCGGCCCGATATCGGCAAGGTGGTGCTGGTCGAGCGCACCATCCATTTCGCGCGCATTGCCGTTCGCACGCTCGGCCCCCGCGAGGTTGGGCCGCGCGACCGGATTCAGGCGGATATCGAGCATGGGCTGGCCGGGCTCGGCCGGATCGGCACGATCGAGAACCGGCTGATCCAGTTCGGCAAGCTTGGGGCCGCCACCTGTGTGCTTGCCGAGGAAAGCGGCTTGCCGCCGGGCCGGAAGGAAGGCAGCTTTCTCTCGCGGCGCGCGGCTTTCCGCCTGGATTTCGCAACCGGCCGGGCAGTTCGCGTCGATGCCTGCCCGGGCGCCCGGATCGAGTGACGAAGAGGAGGGAAGCGCGATGATGAAATATGGCTTTGCACTGGCTCTGATGCTCGCGCCCGGCATGGCAATGGCGCAGGCGGCCCAGGTCGACGGCCCGGTGACGGTGGAGATCGTCGCGACGGGCCAGGTCAAGGTGCCTGCCAATCGCTTTCGTTTCTCGGTGAAGCTCACGGGCAAGGGGGCGGACGAAAAGGCTGCGGAAGCGGCGCTTGCCGCCCACCGTGCCAGGCTGGTCCAGGCGCTCGCCGCGAAGGGCATTCGCGAGGGCCAGCCGCTCGAAGGCGCCAGCACCAATCCGCTCGCCAGCCTTTTCGGCGCCTTTACCGGGCACAGCAAGCCCAGCTTCACGCTCGACACGGGCGATGGGAATGAAAAGCCGCAATCGACGGCGAGCGAGACGATCTTCTTCGATGCGCCCACCCGCGCGGCGGCCACCGCCGCCGGGCCTGTCGCCGAGGCCAATGAAGGAAAGATGGACGATGACGTGATCGCGCTGCTCGACGACTATGTCGGGCCGACGCGCCAGGCCAAGGCCGATGCGCTGGCCAAGGCCCGGGCCGAAGCGGCCGCCTATGCCGCCACGCTGGGCCTGCGCCGCGCCACGCTCGCACGGATCAGCGAGAAGCAGGACATCGTCGCCGGCTCGATGAGCTTCTTCTTCCAGCTCATCGGCATGTTCGCCGGCAAGCAGGGCGCCGCATCCGACACCGTGACCGTGAATGCCAATCTGTCGGTGGAGTTCCAGCTCGGCCGCTGACTATCGACCTGGCGCTTCCGCTGCGGAGGCCGCGGAAAGGCGGGCGGGACTTGGTTCAGGCGCGGCCATGTGGCCCCGCTGATGTTTCACGGTCGCGCCCCGGAGCGGAATCGGGGTTTCCGTAGCGGTCTGTTTCGTAGACTTCCGATTGCCTCAGGGCGGCGGATCGCTGTCCGGGATCATGCTCTCGTCAGCGATCTGCGCGTCCCATTCGGCCGAGCTGTCGGTGCCGTCGGGCTGGTGCGCGCGGGGCGGTTCTTCCTGTGTTTCCTCGGGATCGATCATGGTTCGTCTCCGCAAAGGGCTCAACGCACACAGCCTGGCACGGGTTGCTCCCCATCCGTCGTCCCCGCCGGCGCGGGCGACGCGGGGACGCTCAACGGAACGGCGGCTCGTTGAACGCGCGCAGCTTGCGCGAATGGAGGCGCGGGCCCTCGCGGCGCAGCTCCTCGCAGGTCTCGATGCCGATCTTCAGATGCTCGGCGATGGCGCGCTCATAGAAGCGGTTGGCCTGGCCGGGCAGCTTGAGCTCGCCGTGGAGCGGCTTGTCCGAGACGCAGAGGAGCGTGCCATAGGGCACGCGAAACCGGTACCCCTGCGCGGCCAGCGTTGCCGATTCCATGTCGATGCCCACCGCGCGGCTCAGCGAGAAGCGTAGCGCCGACTTGGAATAGCGCAGCTCCCAGTTGCGGTCGTCGGTGGTGACGATGGTGCCGGTGCGCAGCCGCTGCTTCAGCTCTTCGCCCGACTGGCCCGAGACCGTCTCGGCGGCGCGGGCAAGGGCGAGCTGCACTTCGGCGATCGCCGGGATCGGGATTTCGGGCGGCAGCACGTCGTCCATGATATGGTCGTCGCGCAGATAGGCATGGGCGAGGACATAGTCGCCGATCCGCTGGCTGGGGCGCAGGCCGCCGCAATGGCCGATCATCAGCCATGCCTCGGGACGCAGCACGGCCAGGTGATCGGTGATCGTCTTGGCGTTGGACGGGCCGACGCCGATATTGACCAGGGTGATGCCCGATCCGTCGGCCGCCATCAGGTGATAGGCGGGCATCTGGTGCCGGCGCCAGGCCGAGGTGTCGTTGAGCAGCCGGTCGGTATCGTCCCCGGCCTCGACCAGGATGCCGCCCGCGCCGGAGACGCCGGTGAAGCGGCTCCCCTCGCCGAGCTGGTCGACCGCCCAGCGGACGAACTCGTCGACATAGCGATGATAGTTGGTGAACAGGATATATTGCTGGAAATGCTCGACCGGGGTGCCGGTATAGTGGCGCAGCCGGGCCAGCGAGAAATCGGTGCGCAGCGCGTCGAACAGCGCGAGCGGGCGGGTGTCGTCGGTCGACATCCACAGCCCGTCGGCGATCTCGTCGCCGATATGCGCCAGCTCGGTCGCCGGGAAATGGCGGCCCAGCTCGGTGACGGAAATCTGGTCCATGTTGGCGATGTGGCCGGGATCGAGGACATAGGGGAAGGGGATCTCCTGCCGCCCGGTGACGGCATGGACCTCGACGTCATAATCCTCGATCAGGAAAGTCAGCTGCTCGGTGAGGTAGCGGCTGAACATCGCCGGACGGGTGACCGAGATGCGATATTCGCCTTCCTCGACCAGCCGGCCGAAGGAGCGGCGCGGGGTGGGGCGGCCGCGTTCCTCGCCGCCGCGATAGGTGAGGCGCAGCTCGGGATAGGCGAAGCTGCCATCGGCCCGATCCTCCGGGCTCGGCGGCGTGCCGTCGTTGATATAGCGATTGAGGGCGGCCTTGAGACGCTCGACCGAGGCGTTGTAGAGGCGCTCGAGATCGGCGACGATATCGGAAGCTTGAGTCATCTTGCAGGGCTAGAGCGCAAAGATGACGCTGGCAAGACCATGGGAGCAAGACCATGGGCCGGGGCAAGGCCCGGCCCAGGTCCGACCCTCCCCCGCAGGGGAGGGGGCTTTTCCCTATTTCTTCGCCTTGGCGGCCGCCGGCTCCTTGTCGCCGCCCAGCTGGGTGGCGGCATAGGCGGCACCGCCCACCGCGGCGGCAACCCCGGCGGCGATGCCGGCCGCGGCGATCGGGTGTTCCTTCACGGCCGCGACGGTGGCGTCCACCGCGTCGCCGATCGCTTCCTGCGCCTGGGCGAGGAAGCTCTTCGCTTCTTCCTTGGCTTCCTCGATCGTCTCGGGAATTGCGTTGGCAGTTTCGATGTCGGCCATGTCGGTCCCTTTCTGAAAAGCTCGCCGGATCAACTCCGGCGAGCCCCCGGCGGTTCCGTTACGCCGCCATGTTCAGATCACAGCTTGCCGAGCAGATATTCGGCCGAGCTGACTTCGAACTGGCCCGGCGCCTCGACGTGCAGCTGCTCGACCACGCCGTCGTTCACCAGCATCGAGAAGCGCTGGCCGCGCGTGCCCATGCCGAACTTCGAGCCGTCCATGGTCAGGTCCAGCGCCTTGGGGAAGTCGCCATTGCCGTCGGCGAGCATCGTCACCTTGCCGGCCACGCCGCTCGCCTGGCCCCAGGCGCCCATCACGAACGCGTCGTTGACGGCGGTGCAGGCGATCTCGTCCACGCCCTTCGCCTTGATCTCCTCGGCCTTCTCCACGAAGCCCGGCAGGTGCTTGGCCGAGCAGGTGGGGGTGAAGGCGCCCGGCACCGAGAAGAGCGCGACCTTGCGGCCGGCGAAGAAATCGTCCGAGCCGATCTGCTCGGGGCCGCCCTCGGTCACCTTGACGAAATTGACGCTGGGGATGCGGTCGCCAACCTGGATGGTCATTCTACTCTCCTCGGGAATGATTGAGTCGCCTGCCCCAATCGGCTCCCCGGCCATGATTTTCAAGCGTGGCGGAGCCGAAACGGTGCGGCTACGTTGATCGGCCATGGACTCGACGCGCTTCCTCACCGGCCAGTTTCTCCTCGCGATGCCCGGCATCGGCGATCCGCGCTTCGAGCGCGCGGTGATCGCAGTGTGCGCGCACGATGTGGAGGGCGCGCTGGGCATCGGCATCGGCGACACGATCGAGGGGCTGACGCTGCACGACCTGCTCGAGCAGTTCGAGATCGCGCCCGGCGTCGCGCCCGACACGCCGGTGCATTTCGGCGGACCGGTGGAGCCGCGCCGCGGCTTCGTGCTCCACTCGCCCGACTGGGGCGGGCAGGACACGATCGACGTGGGCGGCCGCTGGGCGCTATCGGGCACGATCGACGTGCTGCGCGCGATCGCGGAAGGGACGGGGCCGTCCCGATGGCTGGTCGCGCTGGGCTATGCCGGCTGGGGCGAGGGGCAGCTCGACAGCGAGATGGCGCGCCATGGCTGGTTCAACACCGCCGGCACGCCCGACCTGATCTACGATATCGATGCCGAGGATCGCTGGACGGTGGCCTTTGCCGGGGCGGGCATCGATCCGCGGCTGCTGGCGAACAGCGCGGGCACCGCCTGAGGCACTGTATCCAGGCGGCCTGCGCGCGGTCCGAGCCGCCGCCGCCATGTGTCGCGCTCAGTGCTTCGCGTCGGGTTCCGGCTCGTCGTCGCCGCGGACATAGACCTTGCCTTCCAGCATCTTGACGCGGATCAGCGTGTCCTGGTGCGGCGTGGTGCAGAAGCTGGAGGTGCCGCTGATCTCGGTCTTCTCGCGAGTCTCGCGATGCCGGAGCACGAAGCGGACGGGCATGCTGCAGGTGTCGGCATTGCCCGTCTTGAAGCGCAGCGTCGCCTTGCTCGGCCAGAGCGGTTCGGCGAGCTGGTTGTGGCTCCAGCGCGGGTTCTGCCCGGGCTTGGCGGCGTCGAGGTAGAAGCCGACCACGTCATAGCCGCTGGTATCGTTGACGATCAGCACGCAGCCGAGGCTCCAGCAATTGTCCCGGACCTGTTTGCTGGCGCCCCGCATGATCATCATCATCGCCTGGGCATTCTCGAACGACATGCCGCGCGGCGGCACGATGCCGGCGCTGTTCACGTCCTGGGAGGCTCCTCCTTCCTGGGCGGACGCCGGGCGAGCAAGGGCAATCGCAAGCAACGACGCGGACGCGATGAGGCGGAACATGGGATGGCTCGCACTACGGTTTGGACGCGGGGCGCGCTATGCCTTGTCGCGGGAGATTCGTCACTCGCCAAATTGCGCCGAAGCGGTGGCGACCATCACGAATTCGGCCGAGGCCGCGCGCCGCCGCCGGGCGCTGAGCAGATCCTCGGCCCACAGCTCCACCCGCACGCGCCGCGACCGGTTGCCGCGCATGATGATGCGGGCGGCCAGCTCCACCATTTCGCCCTCGTGGATCGGCGTCGTGAAGTCGATGCGGTCCGAGGCGGCCATCACCATCACTTTCCGCGTGTCGCGCGTTGAGGCGATGAAGGCGGCCTTGCCGAGCATGCGCAGCGCGTCGCCGCCGAACAGCGTGCCGTAATGGTTGGTCTGGGGCGGGAACACCATGTCGGCCATCACCAGCACGCCCTCCGGTTCGGTTTCGGAGCCTGTCGGGGATGGGGCGAGGGGCGGCAGGGGGACTGCCGCTCCCTCGCGCGCCACCAGCGTGAAGCGGCCGCGCGTGCACAGCCGCCGCTCCCCGCTGAGCAGTTCCTCGGCGATGAGCGCGACTTCGATATCGAGCGAGCGGTTGCCGGTGCGGACCACCCGGCCGGTCGCTTCGATCAACTCGCCCTTCAGCGCGGGGGCGGCGAAGTCGATCCGTTCCGAGGCGGCGGTGACGAAGGGCGCCCGGCCATGGCGCGAGGCGGCGAGGAACGCCACCTTGTCCATGTGCGCGAGCGCCACGCCGCCGAACAGCGTGCCATGGTGGTTGGTGTCGCCCGGGAACACCATGTCGATGAGGCGGACGACACCCGCCATCAGGCCGGCTCCGCCACGCGGACGCGCAAGGTCCGCGCCGCCGCGACCATCGCGTCGATCGCCGGCCTCACTTCCTCCCATTTGCGGGTCTTCAGTCCGCAATCGGGATTCACCCAGAGCTGCTCGGGCGCGAGGTGGGCCTGGGCAAGCCGCATGAGCTGGACGATCTCGTCGACCGAGGGCACGCGCGGCGCATGAATGTCATAGACGCCCGGCCCGATCGCGCTCGGATAGCGATAGGCGGCGAAGCCCTCGAGCAGCTCCATCTGCGAGCGGGCCGTCTCGATGGAGATCACGTCGGTATCCATCGCGCCGATCGCGGGCAGAATGTCGTTGAACTCCGAATAGCACATGTGGGTGTGGATCTGCGTCGCATCGCCCACGCCCGCGGCCGAGAGCCGGAAACAATCCACCGCCCAGTCGAGATAGGCCTGCCAGTCGCGCTTGCGCAGCGGCAGGCCCTCGCGCAGCGCCGCCTCGTCGATCTGGATCGCCTTGCAGCCGGCCTGTTCGAGATCCACCACCTCGTCGCGGATCGCCAGCGCGATCTGGGCGCAGGAGGCCGAGCGCGGCTGATCGTCGCGCACGAAACTCCAGTTGAGGATCGTGACGGGGCCGGTGAGCATGCCCTTCATCGGCCTGTCCGTGAGCGACTGGGCGTAGCGCCACCATTCCACCGTCATCGGCCTGGGGCGCGAGACATCGCCATGGAGGATCGGCGGGCGCACGCAGCGCGAGCCATAGGACTGGACCCAGCCGTTCACCGTGAAGGCGAAGCCGGCGAGTTGCTCGCCGAAATACTGGACCATGTCGTTGCGCTCGAACTCGCCGTGCACGAGCATGTCGAGCCCCGTCTCTTCCTGCCAGCGGACGGTGCGCTCGGTCTCTTCGCGCAGAAACTGTTCGTACGCGGCATCGTCCAGATTGCCGCGATTGTGCTCGGCGCGGGCATGGCGGACCTCGGCGGTCTGCGGGAAGGAGCCGATCGTGGTCGTGGGGAAGGGCGGCAGCGCCAGCACCGCCGCCTGCGCCGCGGCGCGGGCCGCATAGGGCGACTGGCGGCTGCGCATCGCTTCGCTGACCGATGCGGCGCGGGCCGCGACCAGCGGATCGTGGATGCGCGGCGAGACCTTGCGCGCCGCCGCGGCCCGGCCGGAAGCGGCCAGCTTTTCCGCCACCCAGTCGCGGCCGCCGTTCAGCGCGTCCTTCAGCGTCACCAGCTCGTCGATCTTCTGCACCGCGAAGGCGAGCCATTGCTTGATCTCGTCGTCGAGCTTCGGCTCGAGCGCGAGATCGACGGGCACATGGAGCAGCGAGCAGGACGGGGCGAGAACGACGTCGCGCATGGCGGCGATCGGCTCGATCCGGTCGAGCAGCGCCTCCAGGTCGGCGCGCCAGATGTTGCGGCCGTCGATCACGCCGAGCGAGAGCAGCAGGCCCCTGGGCGCGGCGACAAGGATCCGATCGAGCTGGTCCGGCGCCCGCACCAGATCCAGGTGCAGGCCGGCGACGGGCAGGTTCACCGCGAGGGTGAGATTGTCCTCCAGCCCGCCGAAATAGGTGGCGAGCATGATCTTCAGGCCCAGGCGGGGCAGCTTGGCATAGGCGCGGGTTACCGCCGCGCGCTGGCACTCATCCAGGTCGAGCGCCAGGATCGGTTCGTCGATCTGCACCCATTCGGCGCCGGCATGGGCGAGCTGGGTGAGCACCGCCGAATAGAGGCCGAGCACATCGTCCAGGAAGTCGAAGGGATCCACGTCGCGCCCCTTGGCGAGGCTGAGCCAGGTGACGGGGCCGAGCAGCACCGGCCGCGTCTCGTAGCCGAGCGCCTTGGCCTCGCGATATTCGTCGACGATCTTGGAGGAGGAGAGGGCGAGCTTCTGTCCCGCGGCCAGCTCGGGGACCATATAGTGGTAGTTGGTGTCGAACCACTTGGTCATTTCCTGGGCGGTATGGCCATGGCCATGGCCGTGCGCGCAGCCTGCATCCTCACCCGTGGTGCCGCGCGCCATCGCGAAATAGGTGCCCAGATCGGCGGTGCCGGCAGCAACGCCGTAGCGCTCGGGAACGGCGCCCAGCATCAGGCTGGTGTCGAGCACGTGATCGTAGAAGGAGAAGTCGTTGCTCGGCAGCCAGTCGGCGCCGAGTGCGGCCTGGCGGGCCCAGGCCGCGGCGCGCAGGCCGGCGGCGGCTTCCAGGAGCTCCGCCTCGGTGGATTTGCCGCTCCAGAATTTCTCGAGCGCGAATTTGAGCTCGCGCCGCGGGCCGATCCGCGGAAAGCCGAGCGTGGCAACAGTGACGGTCATGGTCTTCATACCCCGATGAAGGACGGGGGAGACCGGCTTGGACACAGGCAGGCGCGGACGGTCGCCCGGCCGCGGCATGCAAGCGGCCAGACCGGGCACCCCGCCGGTGGACGTTATCGCGTCAAAGGCAGGTCTCCTGGCTTGCGGGTCAGCGCGGACGATCCGTCTTCCCAGGGCGGTAAGGCCCCAGTGACTTGGGTGGATCGCCGCTCGCCGCTTACAGTTGCGGGGGCAGCGCCGGATTTGCACCGGCTTCCCGTCTTAGCTTCCGGGCAGGCCGGAAGAACCTCGACACCCCAAGCATCCGCTTGTCCGCGGCCGGCGTCAAGGGTCATATAAAGATATCTTTATATTTGGAATTGCACCTGCCCGGCGAAGCGGCTAGGGCGCCCGCATCGCGGCCGGCGATTCCCGGCGCGCAATCGATTCACATCTGGAGACAGCTCGTGGCTACCGTGCTCGACAAGGATTACGTCGTTAAGGACATCGCTCTGGCGGATTTCGGCCGCGCCGAGATCAACATCGCCGAGACCGAGATGCCCGGCCTGATGGCGCTGCGTTCGGAGTTCGGCGCGTCGCAGCCGCTCAAGGGCGCGCGCATCACCGGCTCGCTCCACATGACGATCCAGACCGCCGTGCTGATCGAGACGCTGACCGCGCTCGGCGCGCAGGTCCGCTGGGCGACCTGCAACATCTTCTCGACGCAGGACCATGCCGCCGCCGCCATCGCCGCCTCGGGCGTGCCGGTGTTCGCGGTGAAGGGCGAGAGCCTGGCCGAATATTGGGATTATGTCGGCTCGATCTTCGACTGGGGCGACGAGACCTGCAACATGATCCTCGACGATGGCGGCGACGCGACCATGTTTGCGCTGTGGGGCGCCAAGCTCGAGGCCGGCCAGTCGTTCGGCGAGCCGGAGAATGACGAGGAAGTCGAGATGCAGCGCGCGGTGAAGGAATTCATCAAGCGCAAGCCGGGCTACCTCACCGAGACGGTGAAGAACATCAAGGGCGTCTCGGAAGAGACCACCACCGGCGTGCACCGCCTCTATCACATCGCCAAGAAGGGCGAGCTGCCCTTCCCGGCGATCAACGTGAACGACAGCGTCACCAAGTCGAAGTTCGACAACCTCTATGGCTGCAAGGAATCGCTGGTCGACGCGATCCGCCGCGGCACCGACGTGATGCTGGCCGGCAAGGTCGCGACCGTGGCGGGCTTCGGCGATGTCGGCAAGGGCTCGGCCGCGTCGCTGCGCAATGGCGGCGCGCGCGTGCTCGTCACCGAGATCGATCCGATCTGCGCGCTGCAGGCGGCGATGGAGGGTTATGAGGTCGTCACCATGGAAGAGGCGGTCACCCGCTCGGACATCTTCGTGACCGCGACCGGCAATGCCGATGTGATCACCGCCGAGCACATGGCCGGCATGAAGAACATGGCGATCGTCTGCAACATCGGCCATTTCGACAGCGAGATCCAGATCTCGGGCCTGTCGAACTACAAGTGGACCGAAGTGAAGCCGCAGGTCGACCTGGTCGAGTTCCCGGACGGCAAGCAGATCATCATCCTGTCGAAGGGCCGCCTGGTGAACCTGGGCAACGCGACCGGCCACCCGTCGTTCGTGATGTCGTCGTCGTTCACGAACCAGACGCTGGCGCAGATCGAGCTGTGGACCAAGTCGGACACGTACAAGAACGACGTGTACGTCCTGCCGAAGCACCTCGACGAGAAGGTTGCCGAGCTGCACCTCGAGAAGCTGGGCGTGAAGCTCACCAAGCTCTCGAAGAAGCAGGCCGATTACATCGGCGTGCCGGTGGAAGGGCCGTTCAAGCCGGATCACTATCGCTACTGATCCTATCGCGGGATCGTGCGAGAACGAGAATGGGCCGCGCTCCCCCAGGGAGCGCGGCCCTTTTCGTTAATGTCTTCGTTACTGTAACATTGTTGTAATTATGCAACGCACTGAGAGAAAGCGTTGTCAACCCGCAACTAACCCACCGTTTCCTACGTCCTGGTCCCGCTTCGGACAAAAGCTAGCAACAATCGATTCCGAGGACGGGACAGTCTTTTTCTAAAGGGATGTAGCATGCGTCGTTTTCTCTCCCCCCAGCACGACCGCTTGTCATTGACCGCGTCTGCCGCGGTTCTTGCTCTTGCTCTGATGGCCACCCCGGCGGCCGCGCAGACTTCCGACCAGACCCAGGCGCAGGACGCCCCGGCCGCCCAGGACGATCAGCCCGCCGCTGCCGAGGGCACGATCGTCGTGACCGGCTCGCGCATCGCGCGCCCCGAGTTCGACACCGTGCAGCCGACCCAGGTGGTCGGCGCCGCCCAGATCGAATCGCGCGGCTACACCAATGTCGGCCAGGCGCTGCGTGAAATCCCGTCCTTTGGCCCTCCGGGCAACAGCGCGGTCGGCGCGCAGTCGTCGTTCGGCCCGGCGCAGACCTTTGTCGACTTCTTCGGCCTCGGCACGCAGCGCACGCTCGTGCTGGTCAACGGCCGCCGCTTCGTCTCGTCGAACACGGCGAGCATCTTCGGCCCGGTCTCGCCGGGCAGCCAGGTCGACCTCAACAACATCCCGACCACGCTGGTCCAGCGCATCGAGACCGTCGCCATCGGCGGCGCGCCGATCTATGGCTCGGACGCGATCGCGGGCACGGTGAACGTCATCCTCAAGAAGGATTATGAGGGCCTGGAGATCGGCGGCCAGTACGGCATCTCGCAGGAAGGCGATGCCCCCGAGGCGCGCATCAACATCCTGGCCGGCAAGAACTTCGCCGGCGGCCGCGGCAACATCGTGATCGCGGGCGAGTACAACAAGACCACCGGCTTCACCTCGGCCGACCGGGCGATCACCGCGGCGGGCAACTTCTTCGGCACGCCGCCGGCCTCGCTGGGTTCGCCCTTCCAGCGCGTGCTCTATCCGTCGCAGCGCTACACCGCCTTCACTGCGGGCGGCGTGCCGTTCAGCGACGATGATTTCCTCGCCTCGCGCTCGGGCATCCGCGATGCCAGCGGCCAGCTGCTCCAGTTCGGCCCCAATGGCCGTCTCGTCCCGCTCAATCTGGGCACGGTGATGCGCCAGGGCTTCATCAGCAGCGGCGGCAACGGCTTCGACCTGCCGGCGCAGAACAATCTGCTCACGAGCTCGGAGCGCTACCTGGTCAACGCGCAGCTCAACTATGAGCTGACCGACCATATCCGCTTCTTCGGCGAGGCCTGGTATTCGCACAACAAGGGCGTCAACCTGATCGACCAGCCCAACTACAACACCGCGCTGTTCGATGCCGCCGGCACGCCCGACGGCAACCTGTTGCTGTCGATCAACAATCCGTTCCTGAACCCGGCCGACCGCGCGACGATCGCGGCCAACCTGCCGGCGGGTGCGACCCAGTTCTATGTCGGGCGCGCGCTTTCCGACCTGACCACCGGCCGCGCCGAGGCGAATGTCGAGACCTATCGCTTCGTCGGTGGCTTCGCGGGCGACTTCTCGCTCGGCAGCCGCCAGTTCCAGTGGGAAGTGTCGGCGAACTACGGTCGTTCGCAGACGGTCGGCAAGAACTACGAGCTGGTCAACGACAACTTCTTCAACGCGCTCGACGCGGTGCAGGACGTCAACGGCAACATCGTGTGCCGTCCGGGCTACACCAACTCGCCCGCCCAGACGATCAGCAGCACCTGCGCGCCGCTGAACATCTTCGGCGTCGGCCAGGCGAGCCAGGCCGCGAAGGACTATATCTTCGCGATTGCCCGTCCGGTCTCGACCAACGATCAGCTGGTGTTCAACGCGAACGTCACCGGCCCGGTGTTCTCGCTGTTCGGCAACGACGTCAGCGTCTCGCTCGGCTATGAACATCGCCGTGAATCGACCAAGTTCGATCCGGGCTCCTACTATTACGGCCACGACAATGGTGACGGCACGCGCACGCAATATGGCCGCATCATCCCGATCGATCCGATCAAGGGCTCGTTCAACACCAACGAAGTGTTCGGCGAACTTCGCGTGCCGTTCGTCACGCCGGAAAACGGCCTGAGCTGGCTGAAGACGGCCGAGTTTGACGGCGCGGCGCGCTGGGTGCACAACTCGCTGTCGGGCGGTGATCTCACCTGGACCGCGGGCGGCCGCATCGGCTTCATCCGCGACATCACGTTCCGCGGCAACTTCACCCGGTCGATCCGCTCGCCGGCCATCACCGAGGCGTTCAACCCGACCTCGCGAGCCTTCGACGTGGGCAGCGATCCGTGTGACACGCGCTATGTCGGCAGCGGCCCGAACCCGGCCGTCCGCAAGGCGAACTGCACCGCGGCTGGCATCGACACCACCAACTTCACGTCGAACTACAGCGACTTCACCGTGCCGGTGACGGTCTCGGGCAATCCGGGGCTGAGCAACGAGAAGGCGAATAGCTGGACGGTGGGCGCGGTGATCCAGCCGAGCTTCGCGCGCAGCTTCACGCTGGCGGTGGACTGGGTGGACATCAAGCTGACCGATGCGATCACCTCGCTCGGCGGCGATGACATCCTCAATGCCTGCTATGACTCGCCCAGCTATCCGAACAGCTTCTGCGGCCTTGTCGATCGTGATGCCAACGGTCAGATCACGATGATCCGCGAGGGCTATTACAACGCGGCGTCGTACAAGACCTCGGGCCTGACGGTCACCGGCGCCTATCGCCTGCCGCTGGAGCGCGTCGGGCTCAACAATGCGGGCGTGATCGGTCTCTCGGTGAACTATTTCTACCGCGACAAGCTAGAGCAGCGCGTCGGCACCGGCGACGTCAACCACCTTGCGGGCGAGATCGGCTATCCGCACCATTCGGGCACGGCCAATTTCACCTATGAGAGCAAGGGCTTCAACGCGCTCGTCCAGGCTCAGTACTTCGGCAAGAGCCGGTATGACGTCGACGAGGCGCCCAATGCCCGCAACATCATGGGCGTGGGCGACTGGTGGCTGTTCAACGCCACGATCGGCACGCGCGTGAACGATCAGTTCAGCCTGAAGCTGATCGTCGACAACGTGTTCAACGTGAAGCCGCCCTATCCGGCGCCGGCCGGCGGTGGCACCGTCACCTATTATTCGGGAATTCTCGGCCGCTATGCGCGCATCGCGGCGAGCGTGAAGTTCTGATCGTCAACTCCGGTTGATGGGAGAACGAAGGGGTCCGGCTCGCCGGGCCCCTTTTCGTTTGCGCACGGGCCGGATGCAGCCTTTCCGACCGGCGATGCATTGCCTAAAGGTTGCGCCATGACAGTGCGCAAAGGCTGCGGGGACGCGGCTTGATCCACATTTCCCAGGCATCCGCGGTCGTCGCGGGAGCGGTCCTCGCGCTGCTGCTGATCGGTGCCGTCTGGGCCCTGTATCTGGGCCTGCGTGCCCGTGCCGAGGCCGCCGCGATCGCCGATGCCAATGCCCGTCTTTCCGCGCTGGTGAGCGGATCGCCGGCCCAGGCGATGCTGGTCCGCGCCGATGGCCGTATCGAGCTGCCGCGTCGGCTGGGCGATTGGCTCGGCTTCCAGGAATTGCCGCGCGAACTGGCCGAGTTGAGCGGGGATGGGGCGGGGCTGCTGCCCGAGGATGCCGATGCGCTCGGCGTGCGCGTCGCCGCCGCGCAGAAGGCGGGCAAGCCGTTCAGCCTTTCCGTGCGGGCATGCGGCTCGGAGCGCGCCCTGCTGGTGATCGGCGAGCGCGCGCCCCAGGCCGTCAACGCGCCGGGCGGCGTCGTGCTGTGGTTCCTCGATGCGACCGAGAGCCAGGCCGAGATCAATCGCCTCCAGCGCGAGGCCGCGCGCCTGCGCGCCGCCTTCGATGCGCTCACCGCCCTGATCGAGGCCGCGCCGATGCCGATGTGGTATCGCGGCGGCGACCTGCGCCTGCTCATGGTCAATTCGGCCTATGTCGAGGCGGTCGAGGGCAAGGATGCCGAGGATGTGGTGGCGCGCGGGCTCGAGCTGGTCGAGGGCGTCGGGCTGGGCGGCCCGCTCGCCAATGCCGCGATCGCGCGCGATACCGGCGAGCCGCAGACCGCGGCGATGCCGGCGACGATCGGCGGCAAGCGCCGGATGCTGCGCCTGCACGACGTGCCGCTGCCCACCGGCGGCGTCGCCGGCTTCGCGGTCGACATCGAGGAGCTGGAGCAGGCGCGGGGCGGCCTGAAGCGCTTCGCCGCGGCCCAGCGCGCGATGCTCGACCGGATCTCGGCCGGCGTGGCCCAGTTCGGGGCGGATCGCAGCCTCATCTTCTCGAACCAGCCCTTCCGCCGCATGTTCGCGGTGAAGAACGAATGGCTGGCCGACCGGCCTGAATTCGATCGCGTGCTCGATCGGATGCGTGAGGCCAATCGCCTGCCCGAGGTCCGCGACTATCCGGCCTGGAAGGCGGAGCGGCGCGAATGGTTCGTCTCGCCCGATGCCGTGGAGGAGACGTGGAGCCTGGGGGCCACGCATCTGCGCGTTGTCGCCCAGCCATTGCCCGAGGGCGGGCTGCTGCTGCTGTTCGAGGACCAGACCCAGCAGTTCGAGCTGCAGCGCGAGCATGGCGAGATGCAGCAGGTGCGCACCGCCACGCTGGAGAGCCTGGCCGAGGCGGTCGCGGTGTTCGGCAAGGGGCGGCTTCAGCTGTGGAACCGCAAGTTCCGCCAGGTCTGGAATTTCGAGGACGCTTTCCTCGACGGCCATCCGCAAGTGCAGCAGCTGGTCCGCGCCGCCGGGCCGAGGCTCGCCAAGTCGGCGCGCGCCGAGGTGATCGGCGATCTGATCCGCATCGCCGCGCAGGATCGCCAGTCGCGCGGCTCCAGCATCGCCTTTGCCGATGGCAGGCATTTCGACATCACGGCGGTGCCGTTGCCCGATGGCAACGCCCTGGTGACGATGCTCGACACCACCGATCACCACCGCGCCGAGCGGGCGCTGCGCGACCGCAACGAGGCGCTGGAAGCGGCCGATCGGGTGAAGACCGCCTTCGTGGCGAACATGAGCTACGAGCTGCGCACGCCGCTCACCTCGATCAAGGGTTTTGCCGAGATGCTGCATGGCGGCTTTGCCGGCCCGCTGAGCGCGAGCGGCGGGGAATATGCCGAGGCTATCCTGGTCTCGGTCGAGCGGCTGGGCCTGCTGATCGACGATGTGCTCGACCTGACCCAGAGCGAGGGAGCGCCGCTGGAAAAGGCTCCCGTCGACATCGAGATCGCCGCGCAGAATGCCGCCGAGGCGGTGGCGCCGCTCGCCAAGGCCAAGGGGATCGAGCTGGTGGTCGAGGACGCCGGCAGCGCGGGCAGCATCACCGGCGATGCCCGGCGCATCCGGCAGGTGATCGAGCACCTCCTGCGCCATGCCGTGGCGGCGACGCCGGAGCAGGGGCGCGTCCTGCTGCATCTCGACGGCAACCAGCGGGTCGCGCGGGTGATCGTCTCGGACAATGGCCCGGGCATGAGCCGCGAGGCGGCGGCGAGCGCGTTCGATCGCTTCGCCCAGTTCGGCAACGCCCGTGGTGGCGAGCGGACCACCGGGCTCGGCCTGCCGCTCGCCCGGCAGTTCGTCGAGGCGCATCGCGGCCGGATCGAACTGATCTCAGAGCCGGGCGAGGGGACGCTGGTGACGGTGGAGCTGCCGCGGAAATAATCAATTCCCCTCCCTGGAAGGGAGGGGTCAGGGGTGGGTGGAGGCTTGGCGATACTGCCGATGAAGCCATAGCCTCACCGTATCGTGTGCAAATACCCACCCCCAGCCCCTCCCTTCCAGGGAGGGTAGCGCACAGGTCTAATCCTCACCGGGCAGGGAAGTGTTCAATCCCGGCGCGGGTGATAAAGGAACGCCATGCTGCTGCGCTCGCCGGAAGAATCGCTCGAACTGGGCCGCCGCCTCGCCGGGCTGGCGCGTCCGGGCGACGTGATCGCGTTGTCCGGCCCGCTGGGCGCGGGCAAGACCAGCATCGCGCGCGGGCTGCTCGCCGCGCTCGGGCTGGAGGGTGAGGCGCCGTCGCCCAGCTTCGCGATCGTCCAGCCCTATGACCCGCCCGAGGTGCGCTTCCCGGTGCTCCATGTCGACCTCTACCGGCTCGACGATCCGTCCGAGGCGGCGGAGCTGGGCCTGGACGACGCCCGAATCGATTCGCTGCTGATCGTCGAATGGCCCGAGCGGCTGGGGGAGGCGGCGTGGCAGGATGCGCTGTGGCTGTCCCTGGATGTGGCACCGGACGGCGCGCGCGCCTTGACAGCGAAGGTGCCGGCGGCATGGAAGGACCGATGGTTCCCGACATGAATCCGCCCGCCGCGGCGCCCGACTTCCTCATGGCCGCCGGCTGGGGCGGCGCCGAGATCCGCCCGCTCGCCGGCGACGCCTCGTTCCGGCGCTATTTCCGCGTGGTGGAGCATGATCGCACCGCGATCCTGATGGATGCGCCGCCGCCGCACGAGGATCCGCGCCCCTTCATCAACGTCGCGCGCTGGCTGACCGGCAACGGCTTCGCCGCGCCCGAGATCCTGCACGAGGACCTGACCGAGGGGCTGGTCCTGATCCAGGACTTTGGCGACGCCCGCATGCGCGAGACCGTCGATGCCGCGCCCGAGAGCGAGCTGCGCCTCTACGAGGAGGCGATCGACCTGCTCATCCGCCTCGCCGGCTATCCTGCCGCGGCCGAGCTGCGGCCCTATAGCCATGCCGAATATCAGCGCGAGGTGAGCCTGCTCCCCGAATGGTACTGCCCGGCGGTCGGCCTGGATGTAGATCTCGAGGGTTATCGCGCCGCCTGGGACCAGGCGCTGGCGCCGGTGCTCGCGGGTCACACGCCTGTCACGGTGCTGCGCGACTATCATGTCGAGAACATCATGCTGATCGACGGTAGCGCGGAAACCTTGGGCCTTCTCGACTTTCAGGACGCGCTGGCGGGCCATCCCGCCTATGACCTCGTCTCGCTGCTGCAGGACGCGCGCCGCGACGTGCCCGAGACGCTGGAGACCGCGATGCTCGATCGCTACAAGCGCATCACCGGTGCGGGCGACGCCTTCGACGTGGCCTATCACGTGCTGGGCGCGCAGCGGAACGCCAAGATCGTCGGCATTTTCACCCGGCTGTGGAAGCGCGACGGCAAGCCGCGCTATCCGGGCCTGTGCCCGCGTGTCTGGACCTATCTCAACCGCGACCTGCAGCATCCCGCGCTCAAGCCGGTCGCCGACTGGTTCGAGGCCAATATCCCCGCCGACATGCGCGGCGACCCGCTGACGATTGCAGGTTCCGGCGCCAGCGCATGAAACAGTCCGCCACTTATTCGCTGCGCCCCAATCCGGACGTGGCCATGCCGGAGACGGCGATGGTGATGGCCGCGGGCCTGGGCAAGCGCATGCGCCCGCTCACCGTGACGCGTCCCAAGCCGCTGGTGGAAGTCGCCGGCAAGCCGCTGCTCGACCATACGATGGACCATCTGCGCGACGCCGGGATCAAGCGCGCGGTGGTCAACGTCCACTATCTGGCGGACCAGGTCGAGGCGCATCTGAAGGCGCGGGCCGGCGATATCGAGGTGTTGATCTCCGACGAGCGCGCCCAGCTGATGGAGACTGGCGGCGGCATCGTCCAGGCGCGGGCGATGCTGGGCGACAAGCCCTTCTTCACGGTGAACAGCGACACGCTCTGGGTCGACGGGCCGATCGACGCGCTCCATGCGCTGGCGGCCGCCTGGAACGACGAGAAGATGGACGCGCTGCTGCTGCTCGTGCCGCTGGCGCGTGCGTTCAGTCATCGGGGGCAGGGCGATTTCCGGCTCGATCCGCTGGGTCGCATCACCGAGCGCCGCAAGCCGGGCCGCCTCGCGCCCTTCGTCTATGCCGGCGCCCAGATCCTCCATCCGCGTGCGATCCGCGACTGGCCGGAGGGGCCGTTCTCGACCAACCTGTTCTGGAACCGCGCGATGGAGCAGGGGCGCCTGTGGGGCGTGGTCCATCAGGGCCTGTGGTTCGATGTCGGCACGCCATCGGCGGTGAAGGAAGCCGAAGAGGTTCTGGCGGAGATGTGATTCTCCCTCTCTCCGCTTGCGGGGAGCATCGGGCCGGTCATGCTGGTGGCGAGGCGCAGCCGAAGCCGGGAGAGGGGAGTTATCCACAGACCCCGCTCCCCGACCCTCTCCCCTGAAGGGGAGAGGGAGTTTAGGGTCGCCCAGCCCATGCCCACCGCCCTCCGCCTCTACACCATCCCCCCGCACCGTGCCTTTGCGGACGCGCTGGCGAATGGGCTGATCCGGCGCTTCGGCGGCGACCCGATGGGCCTGGCTCGCGGGCTGGTCCTGCTTCCCAACAACCGTGCCAAGAGGGCGATCCAGGACGCGTTCGTCCGCGCCAGCGGCGGCGGCCTGCTCCTGCCGCGGCTCGTCGCGGTCGGCGATCCCGAGCTGGACGAGGCGGTGTTCGATGCCGCCGGCGATCCCGACCCCGTGCCGCCCGCGGTCCCGCCGCTCCAACGCCAATTGATCCTCGCGCGCCTGATCCAGGAAGCCGAACCCCGCCACGACGCCGCGGAGGCCGTCCGCCTCGCCGGCGACCTCGCCGCCACGCTCGACCAGCTGCTCATCGAGGAAGTTCCGCCCCGCCGGCTTCGGGAGCTGGACCTGGGGCCCGAGCTCTCCGCCCATTGGGAGCGCTCGCTCAAGCTGTTCGAGATCGTCCTCGAACGCTGGCCGAAGGAACTCGCCCGCCTCGGCCGCATCGACCTCGCCGATCGCCGCCGCCTGCTGATCGACAAGGTGACGAGGCGCTGGAAGGCGAGCCCGCCCCAGGGCTTTGTCTGCGCCGCGGGCATCACCGCCAGCGCGCCGGCCATTGCCCGGCTCCAGCGGATGGTGGCGAGCCTGCCCAAGGGCATGGTGGTGCTGCCCGACCTCGCCATCGCGATCTCCGATGCCGAATGGGAGATGCTCGGCCCGCATGCGCCGGACCCGGTCACCGGCCGGCGCCGCCGCAATCTCGAGACGCACCCGCAATTCCATCTCAAGCTCCTGCTGGAGCGAATGGGCGTCCATCGCAGCGAATTCGATCCCTGGCGTGCCGCCAGCGAGCATGACGCGGCGCCCTCGCGCAGCAAGGCAATCGCCTCGGCGATGCAGCCGCCCGAGCTGACCCATGGCTGGACCACGCTGCCGGAGCGCGAGCGCCGGCTCGACGGCGTGCGTGCCCTCGAAGTCGCCACGCCGGCGGAAGAGGCCCAGGCCATCGCCCTGGCGCTGCGCCAGACGCTGGAGACTCCCGGCCGCACCGCCGCGCTGGTCACGCCCGATCGCGCGCTCGCGCGCCGCGTCGCCGCGCATTGCGCGCGCTGGGGCATCGCGATCGACGATTCCGCCGGCCAGCCGCTCTCGATCCTGCCGCCGGGCACGCTGCTGCTGGCGCTGGCCGATGCCGCCGCCCAGCGCTTCGCGCCGCTGCCGCTGCTCACGCTCCTCAAGCACCCGCTGGTGATGCCCGAGGCGCGCACCGCATGGCTGGAGGGCGCCCGCCTGCTCGATCGCGCGCTGCGCGGGCCGCGCCCGGCGCCCGATCTCACCGGCATCGATCGTCATCTGGCGGAGCAGGAGGGCAGGGACGGCCCCCTCCGCCAGGCCGCCGTGCAATGGTGGCCGACGGCCCGGGCGCTGCTGGAGCCGCTCGAGCGGGCGTGCGGGGACGGGGCCCAGCCGATCCCCGTCCTGCTCGCCGCGCTGCGCGAGGCCGCTCAGGCGCTTGGCGGCGACGGCCTGTGGAGCCGGGCCGAGGGCCGCGCCGCCGCGACGTTGCTCGACGATCTCGAGCGCGAAGCCGGCGACGGCCCGCGCCGCGCCGATCCGGACATGCTCGCGCCGATGCTGCGCACGCTGATGGACCAGATCGCGGTGCGCCCGCCCCAGGGCGGCCATCCGCGCCTCGCCATTCTCGGCCAGCTCGAAGCGCGGTTGCAGACCGCCGACCTGATGATCCTCTCCGGGCTCAACGAAGGCGTGTGGCCGGGCCTGCCGGCGCCCGATCCCTGGCTGGCCCCGCGCATCCGCGCCGAGCTGGGCCTGCCCGGCCTGGAGCGCCGCATCGGCCTGGCCGCGCACGACCTGGCCGGCGCGCTGGGTGCGCCCGAAGTGCTGCTCACGCGCGCGCGGCGCGACGCCACCGCGCCGACCATCGCCTCGCGCTTCTGGCTGCGGCTGGAAGCGCTGTCCGGCGGCCTCGACCGGGCCGACGATCTCGCCGCCTGGCTGCGCGCGATCGACGATCCCGGCGCGCACCTTCCCGCCGAGCGCCCCGAGCCTTCGCCGCCGGTAGGGGACCGTCCCAAGGCGATTTCGGTGACCGAAGTGGATCGCCTGAAGGCCGATCCCTATGCCTTTTACGCGCGCCGCATGCTCAAGCTCATGCCGCTCGATCCGGTCGATGCCGATCCCAGCGCGGCGTGGCGCGGCACGGCGGTGCACGACGTTCTTCAGAAATGGTTCGAACTCGACGGCTGCGATCCGGCAAGGCTCCGCGCGCGTGCGGAGGCGATGCTGGTGGACGAACGCACCCATCCGATGATGCGCGCGCTCTGGCAGCCCCGGCTGATGGAGGCGATCGACTGGATCGCCCGGCAGATCGCCGAGAATCCGGAGCGCAAGGTTCTCGCGGTCGAACGTGACGGCGAGGTCGAGTTCGCCGGGGTGAAGCTGCGCGGCAAGTTCGACCGGATCGATCGCCTGCCCGATGGCGGCCTGGCGATCGTCGACTACAAGACCGGCCAGCCGCCCAGCACCCGTGCCGTGCGCGCCGGGTTCAGCCTCCAGCTCGGCCTGCTCGGCCTGATCGCCGAGCGGGGCGGGTTCGCCGATATCGCGGGCACGGCGCGCGCCTTCGAATATTGGTCGCTCGCCCGCTCCCCGCGCACCGGCGGCTTCGGCTATGTCGACAGCCCCGTCGATCCGAAGAAGAAGGAGCCGATCCCGGCCGAGGAGTTCGTCGACATCGCCGCGCATCATTTCGCCGAGGCGGTCCGCGCCTGGCTGACCGGCGACCAGCCCTTCACCGCCAAGCTGGTGCCGGAATATGCGCCCTATGCCGAATATGACCAGCTGATGCGGCGCGACGAATGGTATGGCCGCCGTGACTGAAGTCCGCCCCCTCCACAAGCTGAAGGGCAACCAGAAGGCAGCCAGCGACCCCGGCCGCCATATCTGGCTCTCCGCCTCGGCGGGCACGGGCAAGACGCAGGTGCTGGCCGCGCGCGTCTGGCGGCTGCTGCTGGGCGGCACCGATCCCGGCGCGATCCTGTGCCTCACCTTCACCAAGGCCGGCGCGGCCGAGATGTCCGAGCGGATCACCAGCCGGCTCGCCCGCTGGGTGCGTGCATCGGACGCCGAACTGGCCGCCGACCTGGAAGCGCTGGGCGAGAACATCTCGCCTTCGGGCCGCGAAAAGGCCCGCCAGCTCTTCGCCAAGGTGCTCGACGCGCCCGGCGGCGGTATCCGCATCCAGACGATCCACAGTTTCTGCCAGTCGCTGCTCGCCGCCTTCCCGATGGAGGCGGGGCTCGTCCCCGGCTTCCGCCCGCTCGACCAGCGCGAGGAGGCAGTGCTGGCGCGCGAGGCGCTGGCCGAGATGCTGGTCGATGCCGAGCGCGCGGGGCGCGGCTGGATCGTCGATGCGGTCGGCGCGCTGTCGCTACGGCTGGGCGAGGGCAAGGCCGAGGATTTCCTCAAGGCCTGCGCGCGCGAGGGCGAGGCGCTGGCCGAGCTGCCGATCCTGGTCCAGCCTTTCCTGCGCGAGGCGCTCGGACTTCCCCTGGGGGATATCGACGCCGAGATCGCCCGGCGCTGCGCCGACGCCGCCTTTGATCTCGGCAGCTTGCGGGCGCTCACGGTGATGAATGCCGATTGGGGTACCGCGCGCGGCCTGGAGCGGGCCGACATCGCCGCCGCCTGGCTGTCCGGATCGCCCGAGGCGCGCGCCGCCAGCCTGGCCGATCTCCATTCGATCTGGGCCACCGCCAAGGGCGAGCCGCGCTCCTTCAGCAAGGGCCAGGCGCCGCAGGATCCGGCCTATGCCGATTATGCGATGCGCCTCTACGAGACCTGCGCCGAACTGCTCGGCCTGAAGACCCAGGCCGCCTATGCGGACCTGCTCGCTTCGGGGCTCGAAGCGGGCCGGGTCTATGCCGAGACCTATGCGCGGGCAAAGCGCCGGCTCGGCGCGGTCGACTTCAACGATCTGATCCATCGCACCGTGGCGCTGCTCGCCGAACCGGGCATGGGCGAATGGGTGCGCTTCAAGCTCGATACCGCGACCGAGCATGTCCTGATCGACGAGGCGCAGGACACCAATCCCCAGCAATGGGCGATCGTCAGCGCGATCGCGGACGAGTTCTTCGTCGGTGAGGGCGCGCGCGCGGAGACGGTCCGCACGCTGTTCACCGTGGGGGATTACAAGCAGGCGATCTTCGGTTTCCAGGGCACCGACCCGATCTTCTTCCGCGCCGCCTTCGAGCGCTTCCTCGCAAAGTCGCGCATCCACCCCGATACGGATTTCGACGTGGCGCCGCGCGAAGTGGAGGAGTTGTCGCTCACTCACAGCTTCCGCTCGACCCGGCCGGTGCTGGAGTTCGTCGACGCCGCGATCGGCGCGCTGCCGATGCCGGGCATGGGCGAGCTTTCCGATGCCGAGCCGCATGCCAGCGAAGTGCCGGGTCCGGGCAGCGTGACCTTGTGGCCGCCGGTCACCGAAGGCAGCAGCGAGGCGGACGAGGAAGAGTGGGTGAGCGATGCAACCCGCGAACTGGCCAGGCGCATCGCCCGGGCAATCAAGGGCTGGATCGGCAATCTTGACCTGGAGAGCAAGGGCCGCAAGCTCGCGCCCGAGGACGTGATGATCCTGGTCAAGCGTCGCGGCGAGCTCGCCTCGCTGATCGTCGCGCGGCTCTATGCCGAGGGCGTGCCGGTGGCGGGCGTCGATCGCCTGCGGCTGAACGCGCCGCTGGCGGTGCAGGACCTGCTCGCCGCCATCCGCTTCGCGCTCCAGCCTGAGGACGATCTGTCGCTGGCATCTTTGCTCGTCTCGCCGCTGATCGGCTGGACCCAGGAGGAATTGATGGACGCCGCGGTCCGCAAGGGCGGCGGATTGTGGCGGCATCTGCGCAAGACCCAGCCAGAGGAGCGTCTGGCACCGCTCCATGCGTTGCTTGCCCGCGCGGACATCGCCACGCCCTATCGCTTTCTGGAAGAACTGCTCTCCGGTCCCCTGGATGGCCGCCGCAAGCTGCTGCGCCGCCTGGGCGAGGAAGCGCGCGATCCGATCGAGGAGCTGCTCAATGCGACTCTCAACTTCGAAAAGGTCGCGACGCCTTCGCTGCAGCGGTTCCTCGACTGGTTCGATCGCGGCGATGTGGAGATCGTCCGCGACGCGGCCCAGCCCCAGGCGGCGGTGCGGGTGATGACCGCGCATGGCGCCAAGGGCCTGCAGGCGCCCCTGGTCGTCCTTGCCGATGCCACCGTCGACCCGACAAGGTCTCCGCGCGACTTTCTGCATTGGGAACCGTCCGCCGCCTCCGCAAAGCTGCCGATCTTCCGGCCTCGCGCCGCCGAGCGGGGGGGGCTGGGGCAAGTCCTCGAAAATGCCGATGCGCGGGAGCTCAGCGAGCATTGGCGCCTGTTCTACGTGGCCGCCACCCGGGCCGAGGAGCGGCTGGTCATCGCCGGTGCCCTGGGCCCCCAGGCCAAGGGCGTCCCCCCGCAGAAGAGCTGGTATGCCGCCAGCGCCGCTGCCCTCGATGCCCTGGGCGTGGCCGAGGGGGAGGTCCGCGAATTCAAGGGATTGCAGCCCCAGGCGCCGGTTCCCGCCCGGTCCCGCCCGGCATCGGAGCCCGCCGAGGCGGCGGCGCTCCCCGGTTGGGCCCGCCGTCCCGCGCCCGAGGAGGCCCGCCCGCCACGCCCGCTCGCGCCCTCCGCGCTGGGCGACGATGCCGTGGCCGATCCGCCGCCCACGCCCGCGCTGCGCGCCGCGGCCGCGCGCGGCCGGCTCCTGCATGCCCTTTTCGAGCGATTGCCGTCGGTCGGTCGCGCCGAGCGCGCCGCTGCCGCGGAACGCTGGCTGGCCGGGGCGGGGGGCGTCGGCGACCCGGTCCTGCGCGCCGAGCTCGTCGCCGCGGCGCTGGCGGTCACCGAGGATCCGCGCTTCGCCGAGCTGTTCGGCCCCACCTCGCTGGGGGAAGCGCCGATCGCCGCGGTGGTGGGGGATGGGCTCGTCGTCTCGGGCACGGTCGACCGGCTGGTGATAACGCCCGACCATGTCCGGGTGGTCGACTTCAAGACCGGCCGCCGCGCGCCCGCGTCCCTGGCCGAGATTCCCCCCTATCACCTCAGGCAGATGGCGGCCTATGCCGCCGCGCTGGCGGTGATCTTTCCGGGGCGCGTGATCGAGGCCGGGCTGCTCTATGCCGCGGGGCCGGTGCTCCACCTTTTGCCGGCCGATCTGCTCTCGGCCCACAAGCCGGGCTTCACGGATATGGAGCAAAGCTTGGGCTTGCGCGCTTGACCCTGCGAGGTGCGATCATAGATTAGCGGCCGACATCGTATCAGGAGTTTGATCATGGCCACCAAGGCGACCACCGACGCCAGCTTTTCCGCAGACGTTCTCGAGGCCGGCAAGCCCGTGCTCGTCGATTTCTGGGCGGAATGGTGCGGGCCGTGCAAGATCATCGCACCGGCGCTCGAGGAACTGGCCGAGGAACTGGCCGACAGGGTCGAGATCATCAAGATCGACATCGACGAGAATCCCGACGCGCCGACCAAATACGGCGTGCGCGGCATTCCCACCATGATCCTGTTCAAGGATGGCCAGCCGGCGGCGACGCAGGTCGGCGCGATGCCGAAGAGCGCGATCAAGCAATGGGTGGAGCGCTCGCTTTGACCGATAGCTGAAAGACGTTAGATTGCTCTAATGAACGCACGTTTCGATCATAATCGAGCTGGGAACAGGCCAAGCAGAAGCGGAGGAAGCATGTACGCTATCGTGTTTGACCTGGACACCCAGACCTTGGAACAGACCTATCCGAATGCGTCATGGCGCAATGCGTATGCGGATGTTCGCCGTATTCTGGAACAGCGAGGCTTTGATTGGCAGCAGGGATCGACCTATTTCGGCAACGACGCCGTCACTGCGGTCGATTGCGTTTTGGCCGTGCAGGAGCTCAAAAGGACTTATAATTGGTTCCAGCCCTCCGTACGGGACATCCGGATGCTTCGTATTGAGGAAAACAACGATCTGGGCCCGGCGCTCGAATAGGCCGTCGATCATCACGTATCAGCTCCGGTAATCCGCGTTGATCGAGATGTATCCGTGCGTCAGGTCGCAGGTCCATACGGTGGCGCGGCCTTCGCCAAGGCCCAGCTCGACGCCGATCTCGATCTCCCGCCCCTTCAGGTGCGCGGCGACGGGCGCCTCGTCATAGCCTTCCACCGCCAGGCCGTCGCGCGCCACTTGGGTGGTGCCGAAGCGGATGGCGAGCCGGTCGCGCTCGGCGGGCTCGCCGGCCTTGCCCACCGCCATCACCACGCGGCCCCAATTGGCATCCTCGCCCGCGATCGCGGTCTTCACCAGCGGCGAATTGGCGATCGACATGGCGATGCGGTGCGCGCTGGCATCGCTCTCCGCGCCCTCGACGGTGATCTCGATCAGCTTCTGCGCGCCTTCGCCGTCGCGCACGACGAGCTGGGCGAGCTGGTGGCACAGATCCTGGAGCGCGGCGCGAAAGGCGTCGGCGCCGTCGTCCTCGTCGGTCGCCAGCACCGCGTTGCCCGCGCCGCCGGTGGCGAAGGCCAGCACCGTGTCGCTGGTGGAGGTATCGCCGTCCACGGTGATGCACGAGAAGCTCTTGCGGTTGGCATCGCCCAGCGCGGCCTGCAGGAAGGCCGGGTCGACCGCGGCATCGGTGAAGAGGAAGCCGAGCATCGTCGCCATGTCCGGCGCGATCATGCCCGATCCCTTGATGATGCCGATCAGGCTGACGGTCCTGCCCCCGACCACGGCTTGCGTGGCCGCGCCCTTGGCGAAGGTGTCGGTGGTCATGATCGTCGCGGCGGCATCTTCCCAGCCGCAGGGCGCGGCGGTGAACGCGTTGTCGAGGCCCGCTTCGGCCTTGTCGATCGGCAGCGGCACGCCGATCACCCCGGTGGAGGCGACGAACACGTCGGAAGGGCGGCAGCCGAGATGCGCGGCGGCGCGGGCGGCGATCGCCTCCACCGCGGCGCGGCCGCGATTGCCGGTGAAGGCATTGGAATTGCCCGCATTCACCACCAGCGCCCGCGCCTCGCCCAACGGCAGCGCCTTGCGGCACCATTCCACCTCGGGGGAGGGGCATTTGCTGCCGGTCAGCACGCCCGCCACCGAAGTGCCCGGCGCCAGCTCGATGAAGGTCAGGTCGCAGCGGTCCCAGCTCTTGTATCGCGCCCGGGCGACGCGCGCGGTGACGCCGGGGATCGCCGGCAGGGCGGGAAAGGGAAGCGCAAGCGGGGAGCGTTCGATGGACATGCAAGGACCTGTTGCTAAGCTGGCGTCCGCTTCGGGCAAGCAGGGGGAAAGATCAAATGCTTTTGGTGATGCTGGCGGGGCTCGCGCCGCAGGATGCGCCGCGGGTGAAGCCGCTCAACGTCCAGGAATGGGTGACGGAGGACGATTATCCGGCGGACGCGCTCCGCTACGACGAGGAAGGCACGGTGCGCTTCGACCTGACGGTTGCCCGCGATGGCGCGGTCGGGAAGTGCGAGATCGCCCAGTCCTCGGGCTCCGACGCGCTCGATGCCACCACCTGCACGCTGCTGACCCAGCGCGCGCGGTTCAGCACGCCCCAGGCGGGCCTGCATTATCGCGGCCAGATCACCTGGAAGCTGCCGCCCGCCGTCCCCGAGCCGATCGCCTGGTCGCACAGCGCCGCGATCATCCGCCTGGCGGGCGATGGCGCCGTGCTGGGCTGCGAGGAGAAATATGAGGGGCATGTGAGCGAGAAGATCGGGGAGCCCTGCGCATCCTATGGCAAGGAGATGCCCGCGATGCTGCTCGCGGCGATCGGCGGCACGGGCGCGCCGCGCACCGTGACGATGGAGCTGACCAACTATTTCGGCGGCGAGGCCGGGCCCGCCCGCTTCCATGCCAAGGCGGGGCAGGTGATGGTGGCGCGGCGGCAGATCCAGTTCGACATCGCCGAGAGCGGCAAGGTGGAGAATTGCCGCGACGTCCCGACGGGGCAGGAAGGGGTGCTGGATTTCATGCCGAGCCCGTGCAGCTGGGGCCCCGGCCCCTATGTGCCGCCGCTCGATGCCGCGGGGAAGCCGCATGCGACCACGGGGACGATGGAGGTGGCGATTTCGCGCACGCCCTGAGCCGGGTGATGGACAGCACAGGGCGAAGCGTTACCAATGGCTGGTCGCCAAAGACTCGAAAGGCATATTCGATGATTTTCGCTACCCTCCTGGCCCTTGCCGGCCAGACGGCGCCGGCCATGCCGGCTTCCATCATGACGATCACCGTGCAGAAGCTGCCCGCGAGCTATCACCACGCGCCGATCGTTCATCTGGACTTCAACAATAAGGGAGCGGTCTCGGCCTGCACGCTCGAGCAGTCGAGCGGCAGCCCGGGTATCGACAAGGTCGCCTGCCAGCAGGTTTCGACCGTTACCTTGCGGGCGGAGAAGGGCAAGGCGCCCGAATCGCGGTCGGCGGCGGTGGAGTTCGTCGCGGGAGCCGCGCCGGCGCAATGATCTTTCCGGGCCCGGCGGCACAGGCTGCCTCTGCCCGGATCGGATGGCCATGCGGCCTTCGGAAACAAGGGGTCCCCGGCCGGGTTCGGCCGGGGACCCTTTTCGTCACTGCTTGGCAATGACGTTGGTGAAGCTGCCATCGACCGTGTTGCGGCTCAGGCGGTTGTCGCCATAGCTCGCCAGGCCGGCGCCGCCCGAGGCGGAGACGCCGATGCCATTGGCCGAGATGGTGTTGCCCGATGCTTCGACACGGGCCAGGGCGCTCTGCGAATTGATGCCGATGCCGCCATTATTGTAGATCTGGCTGTTGATGATCGTGCCGACGACGAGTGTTGAGGGGGCGACCACGTTAAGACCGCTGTCCGCGCCTGAAAGCACGCTGTTCGAGATTTCGGCGAACACGCCGGCGCCGTTGCTGCCCGTGCTGTCGAGGCGAATGCTCTCGTTGCTGCTGTTGAACAGCTGGACATTGTCGATGGTGGCGCGGGCGGTGCCCGAGCCCGTCGGCTGCACCAGGATGCCGCCGCCCGAGGAGGAGTTGCCGTTGTTCGCGAGCACTGAGTGGCTGACCGTGAGCGAGCCGCTCACCGCCGGCTGGAACGAGATGCCATAGCCATTGCCCTGGTTGGAGATGAAGACATTCTCCACCACCAGCGACGCGCCCGACAGGAAGCGGATGCCATTGATGCCCTGGGTGGAGCCGGCACCGTTGATCGACAGGCCGCGCAGCACGACCTTCGCCGTGTTCGGCGTGCCCGAGGCGCTGTCGTTGATGATGATGCCGTTGACCCCCGAATTGAGGACGCTGCCGAAGGTACCGGTGCAGTCGATGGTGATCGACTTGGTGATGGTCACCGTGCCGAAGCCGCCCGGATCGAGGCAATCGATTTCGCCGCCCGCGGCGGTCTTCGAGATCGCGCCCGCGAAGGTCTTGCACGGCGCGGTGCGGCTGCACGGGTTGACGTCGTCGCCGACGCCCGAGACCCAGGTGCGCGTCGCCTGTGCGGCCGCTGGGGCGGCCGAGAAGATGCCGAAGACCGCGGTGGCCAGGGCCAGCGCCGGCAAATGCTTGCGGATTGAGATCATGCTGCTCTCCAGAACTAGAGTATTTTGCGCGGAACAGGCCGTCTCCCGGAATGGGAGGCGACAGAAAGCTAATTGCGAGGCGGATCGCCCAGGATCGTGGCCCCGTTACACCCTGCCAGTCGTGGCAGCGCTGCCATTCATCGATTATCGCTTGCGTTGCAACGCAAGCCTTAGGCGACCCCGGTGCCTGCCTTAGCACGAAACCGGAGGCCAGCCTACCGAGTCGGTATCGGACGGAACCGTCAACTTTGATTGGACGAACCGCCCGGCAATAATTATGTCGCTGGTCGCGGTGCCGTGCGGCGCCCCATGACAAGGCCTTATTTTGGAACTGCTGCTTCTCCTGACTGCCTTCCTCGCGAGCCTGACCGGTGCCGGTTCGGCCGATCGCGGCGGACTTCGGCAGATGCAGGGCGTGGCGGTGGTCCAGGCCGCCCAGGCGGCGCAGGCGGCGGTGCTTCCGGCCCGTCGCGCGACGCCCGCGCTCCCGGTGCCGCTGCTGCGGCCGGAAAGGGTCCTCCCGCTCGCGGCCGTGCGGAACGCGCCCGCCGCGTTGCGCCTGCCCTTCGAGCGCCGGCTCGAATGAGCTTTTCCGCGGTTCGCTGAACTCGGCGGCCGCTCTTCCGTTCTCGCATTCAAACGGGCGCCGGCCGCAGCGGCGCGCCCGTCCGACCACCCTAGACATAGACTGGAAAATCCATGCTCGGCGGTTTTGCCAAGACCCTCTTCGGTTCCTCGAACGATCGCTATGTGAAATCGCTCGGCAGCATCGTGAACAAGATCAACGGCTTCGAGCCGGCGATCTCGGCGATGAGCGACGAAGAGCTTTCGAGCCAGACCGTGAAGTTCCGCGAGCGGCTCGCCAATGGCGAGAAGCTGGACGCGCTGCTTCCGGAAGCCTTCGCCACGGTGCGCGAGGCGGCCAAGCGCGTGCTCGGCCAGCGCCATTACGACGTGCAGATGGTGGGCGGCATCGTGCTCCACCGCGGCGAGATCGCCGAGATGCGCACCGGCGAGGGCAAGACGCTGGTCGCGACGCTGGCGACCTATCTCAACGCGCTGCCGGGCGACGGCGTCCATGTCGTCACCGTCAACGACTATCTCGCCAAGCGCGACGCGGAATGGATGGGCCAGGTCTACAAGTTCCTCGGCCTCACCGTCGGCGTGATCGTGCCCAACCTCTCCGACCATGAGCGCCGCGAGGCCTATGGCTCGGACATCACCTATGGCACGAACAACGAGTTCGGCTTCGACTATCTGCGCGACAACATGAAGTATGAGCGGGTCTCGATGACGCAGCGCCCGTTCAATTTCGCGATCGTCGACGAGGTCGACTCGATCCTGATCGACGAGGCCCGCACGCCGCTGATCATCTCGGGTCCCACCGACGACAAGTCCGAGCTCTATATGGGCGTCGACGTGGTGGTGAAGCAGCTGACGCCCGAGGATTACGAGAAGGACGAGAAGCAGCGCACCATCGTGCTGACCGAGGACGGCACCGAGAAGGTCGAGCGCATGCTCGAGGCTGCGGGGCTGCTCCAGGGCGCCAATCTCTACGATTTCGAGAACACCCAGGTCGTCCACCACCTGAACCAGGCGCTGCGCGCGAACGTGATGTTCAAGCGCGACATCGATTATATCGTGAAGGACGACAAGGTCGTCATCATCGACGAATTCACCGGCCGCATGATGGACGGCCGGCGCTGGTCGGACGGCCTGCACCAGGCGGTGGAGGCCAAGGAAGGCGTCAACATCGAGCCGGAGAACCAGACGCTCGCCTCGATCACCTTCCAGAACTATTTCCGCATGTACCCGAAGCTGGGCGGCATGACCGGTACCGCAGCCACCGAGGCGCCCGAATTCTTCGACATCTACAAGATGAACGTCGTCACCATCCCGACCAACCTGCCGGTGCAGCGCGTCGACGAGGAGGACGAGTTCTACAAGACGCTCGAGGAGAAGTTCCGGGCGATCGCCAAGAAGATCAAGGAACATGCCGCCAAGGGCCAGCCGGTGCTGGTCGGCACCGTCTCGATCGAGAAGTCGGAGATGCTGTCCGAGTTCCTCACCGGCGAGGGCGTCGATCACGCGGTGCTCAACGCCCGCCATCACGAGAGCGAGGCGCACATCGTGGCGCAGGCGGGCCGGCTGGGCGCGGTGACGATCGCCACCAACATGGCCGGCCGCGGCACCGACATCCAGCTGGGCGGCAATCTCGAGTTCCGCGTCCATGACGAGCTTGCCGACATGGAAGAGGGGCCCGCCAAGGAAGCCGCGATCGAGCAGATCAAGGCGGAGATCGCGGCGGAGAAGCAGAAGGTGAAGGAGGCCGGCGGCCTGTTCGTGCTCGGCACCGAACGCCATGAGAGCCGCCGCATCGACAACCAGCTGCGCGGCCGCTCGGGCCGCCAGGGCGATCCGGGCCTGAGCCGCTTCTACCTCTCGCTCGACGACGACCTGCTGCGCATCTTCGGCTCGAACACGCTGTTCGCCAAGATGATGCGCAACAACATCGCCGATGGCGAGGCGATCGGCTCGAAATGGCTGAGCAAGGCGATCGAGACCGCGCAGCGCAAGGTCGAGGCGCGCAACTACGACATCCGCAAGCAGGTCGTCGAATATGACGACGTGATGAACGATCAGCGCAAGGTGATCTACGAGCAGCGCGCCGACATCATGGACGCCGAGACGGTGGGCGATGTCGTCACCGACATGCGCGCCGAGACGGTGAACGCCATTGTCGGCGAATATTGCCCGCACGGCTCCTATCCCGAGCAGTGGAAGGTCGAGGAGCTCAAGGAGAAGGTGCTCGGCACCCTCAACGTCGATGCGCCGGTGGAGCAGTGGATCCGGGACGAGGCGCAGATCGAGCCGGAGATGGTCGAGGAGCGCGTGCGCGAGGCTGCGGACAAGCTCGTCGAGGGCAAGGCCGCCGACCTGGAGCCCGAGACCTGGAGCCAGATCGAGAAGTCGATCCTGCTCCAGAACCTGGACCATCACTGGAAGGAGCATCTCGCGATGCTCGACGCGCTGCGCCAGGTCGTGCACCTGCGCGCCTATGCCCAGAAGACGCCTATCAACGAGTATAAGCACGAGGCGTTCGCGATGTTCGAACGCATGCTCGGCCAGATCCGCGAGGACGTGACCCGCACGCTCGCCTTCGCGCAGTTCCGCATGGAGCCGGCGCCCGAGCTGCCGCAGCTGCCCGACTTCCTGACCACCCATATCGATCCGCTGACCGGCGAGGACGATACCTATGACTATGATGGCGGCGCGGCCGGGCTGATCACCACCCGCCTGCCGCAGATGGGCATTCCCCAGCCTTCGGCCGAGGATCTCGGCACCGATCCGGCGCAGTGGGAAGGGCTGGTCAGCCGCAACGCGCCGTGCCCCTGCGGCTCGGGCCGCAAATACAAGCACTGCCACGGCCAGGTGGCCTGAGCCAGGGTCGGCCTTCGGGCCGCCCGTACATAGCCTATGCCGTCATCCCCGCGCGGGCGGGGATCCATAGCCAAGGGCGATACCGCCTGTAACCCTGGATCCCCGCCCGCGCGGGGATGACGATCCTTGAGGAGTGCGTTCCCCTCCCGCAAGCGGGAGGAGTTTCGCCGCTTACTTCGTGGCCGGCATCTGGATCGACGGGCCCAGGCGGCTGACCACCTCGTGCGCATCGAAGGCGCGCAGGTTGTCGGCGGGCTTGGGGCCCTTGCCCATCACCACTTCGGCCATGGCCTCATATTGGGTGACGGTGCGATAATCCCAGTCGCGGTCGCGCCAGAAGGGATCGTCGAAGAAGGGATCCCAGCTGCGCCAGCCCCAGCGCGGCCCGCGATAGAAGCGCCAGGACGGGCTCCAATAGCCCCAGGGCCCGGGACCCCAGGCACCCGGCTCGCGCACGATATCGGTCTTCTTCTCGGTATCGCGGTCGGACAGGATGAAGTGATCGAAGCCCTGCTGGAGCGTCAGTTCGGCGGCGCGATAGAGCAGATAGCGCTCGACCGTCTCGCGCGAGGTGAGGCTGTTGCCGGAGAAGCTGATGCGGAAGCGATTGCTTTCGATCTGCGTGTCCGAATAGCCGTTGCGGACAGCGGTGCCGTTGCCGGTGGCAGGCTGATAGGGGGTTGCGGTCATACAGGCGGACAGCGAGATGCTGCCGGCGAGGATGAGAGCAAGCGCTGCGAACCGGGGGCGCTTGGGAGTTCTCGACATGGTTCCTCCGAGGTTAAAGTCTGGGCACTGCTATGACGGAACGAACGCGCGCCGGCAGGGATGTGTCCACGATGGAGCGTGGCATATCCGCGATTGACGGAGGCTGAACAATCCGCGTCAAATCACGCCAGCCGTTCGGGAACTTCCATCGCATCCTCGGCGAGCGTGTCGCGGGGCGCCATGGCTTCCCAGGGGAAGACGAACCAGTCCTTGTCGACCGAGCGATCGATCCGGCGGGCACGATAATCGACCTGCTGCGAGGAGCGGAGATTGTCGAGCAGTACGGCGAAGCGGATGCGGCTGGCGATCGCGCTTTCGCCGGCCAGGGCGGCGCGGATCTCGCCGATCGTCTTGCCGCTGTCGTTGATGTCCTCGACGAACAGCAGCCGGTCGCCGTCGCGGGTCCGCCGGGCCAGCACCGACACCAGCTCCTCGCCGAATTGCGCGATCCTGGTCGAATGATCGATCGAGACGAGCGGCAAACCCATGCGATGCGACAGGAACACCGCCGGCGTCAGCCCGCCACGGCCGACGCCGACCAGCAGCGTCGGGTTCCAGGCTTCGGCGGCTGCGGCGATGGCGTGGACGCCCGCCACCATCTCCTCATGGGTGAAGGGAGTGAAGACGATGCTCAAGCGTGTTCCTCCGCATAGGCGTCGACCCGGGCGAGATGCGCGGCGACTTCGTCGTCGGAAAGAAAGGAACCGAGGAAACTGTTCCGCGCCAGCGTCACCAGGTCGCGGCGGCTGAGGTCGCGGCCTCGGGCGATCGCCCGGTAATTGTCGGCGACATAGCCGCCGAAATAGGCGGGATCGTCCGAATTGACCGTGGCGCGCAGGCCCAGCTGCAGCATCCGGTCGATCGGATGCGCGTCGACCGAGGCGACGTTGCACAGCTTGACGTTGGAAAGCGGGCAGACGGTGAGCGTCATCGAGGAACGGGCCAGGCGGGCGACCAGCGCCGAATCCTCCAGGCTGCGATTGCCATGGTCCAGCCGGTCGATCGCCAGCAGGTCGAGCGCCTCGGCGACATATTCCGGCGGGCCCTCCTCGCCGGCATGGGCGACGCGCTTGAGCCCCATCGCGGCGGCGGCGGCGAAGACGCGCTCGAACTTGGACGGGGGATGGCCGAGCTCCGACGAATCCAGGCCGACGCCGGCGATCCGGTCGAGCCAGGGCTGGGCCTGGGTCAGCGTCTTGAAGGCATCCTCCTCGTCCAGGTGGCGCAGGAAGCAGAGGATCAGCTTGGAGGTGATGCCGAGCCGTGCCTCGGCCGCTTCCATGCCGGCGAGCAGGCCGTTGGCGACCACGCCGAACGGAATGCCGCGATGGGTGTGCGTCTGCGGATCGAAGAAGATCTCGGCATGGACGACACCGTCCTTCGCCACCCGCTCGAAATAGGCGAGGGCGAGATCGTGGAAATCCTCCTCGGTGCGCAGCACGTCGGCGCCGGCATAATAGATGTCGAGGAAATCCTGGAGGTTCGAGAACTCATAGGCGGCCCGCACCTCCTCCACCGAGGCGAAGGGGATGGCGACGCCGTTGCGCCGGGCAAAGGCGAACATCTGCTCGGGCTCCAGGCTACCCTCGATATGCAGATGGAGCTCCGCCTTGGGCAGTCCGGCGATGAAAGTGTCTAGGTCGTGCATCGCCGGAACATCGCAGGCGGGGCGGGGAGTCGCAAGGGGAGCGGTGGGGGCCTGCGGCGCGTGCGCTGTCCTCCATCGTCATGCCCGCGCAGGCGGGGGGCCAGGGTAGTTCGGGACAATCGACGCAATTGCGCCAACGCTCTCCGGAGCGGGTGGGAACTGCCGCACCTGCCTCGCATTCGGCCCTGGATCCTCGCCTGCGCGGGGATGACGGGCCTTGCTGATTGCCGCAGCAACCCTGGCCGGCGCCACCTCACAACGGCGTCGGCATGCCGATCCCCTGCGGCGCGGCCGGGTCCAGCGCCGGATCCTCGTCGTCCGCGGGGGCCGGCGCGAGGGGAGGATCGTCGCTCGCCGAGCGGCGCCAGGCGCTGGGCGACATGCCGAACTCGGAAGTGAACCAGCGCGTGAACGCGGCGGGCGAGGCATAGCCCAGCATCTCGCCGATCGCGGCGAGCGTCTGGACGTTGTTGAGCAGATGGCGGACCACCAGCTCGCGGCGTACGCCGTTCAGCACCACGCTGAAGCCGGTGCCTTCCGCCTCCAGCCTGCGCTGGAGCGTGCGCGGCGAGACCCCGATGTGGCGCGCGACATTCTCGATCGAGGCCTTGCCCGATGCGAGCAGGATGAAGAGCGCCCGGCGCGTCCGGTCGGCTTCGGTGAGCAGGGGAGCCGAGGGAAGCTGCGCCTCGAAATAGCTGTTCGCATAGGCGGCAAGGTTCGAGCGGTAGCCCGGGTTGCGGGCGTGCAGCGCCTCGCGCGCATAGGCGACGCCGTTGACCCCGCTGCCGAAATGCACCGGGCAGCCGAGCACCCGGTGGTGCACTTCCAGCGAGGGCGGGGCGGCATGCATGAAATACAGGCATTCCGGCTTCCATGCGCTGCCGCCGATTTCGATGAAGACGCGCGACAGCATCGCGCCCACCGCTTCATGGGCCTGGCGCGGCGCGAAATCGATCCTGCTGACGATCTGGGTCCGCACCAGCGCCGTGTCGCCTTCGATCTCGAGGTTGAAGGTCAGCAGGTCGCTCAGCAGATGCTGGTAGCGGATCAGCGTGCGGAGGGCGTCCTCCAGCGTCTCCTGCTGCTGGAGGACGAGGCTCAGCGGGCCGAGCGAGGAAAGGTCGCGCCGCTCGGCGATCAGCATTGCGAAGTGCGGGCAGTTCGCTTCCATCGCCGAGCGTTCGAGGATCGAAGCGATCGCGCCGCGAGGAAGCCGTTCCTCGGGATTGCGGAGCTGCGACGGGCTGACGCCGATGTCGGCAAGAATATGATAGGGATCGAGGCCAACTTCCAGGGCGACCGGGACATAGTCCATCATCATGGCCGCACGCCCCGAAGTCATGCCGGACCCTCCCCATGCCCGAAGCGCATCCGGGACATTCCAGTTATTATGCAGGGTGACGTGAACTGCCAAGGGGTTGGCGTGAAATGCAAAGCAGTCTGGCCCAACCTGCCCTAGGGACTAGGCGGATACCGGTTTCCACGGGCGGGAAATCGGAGGCACGGAGAAGAAAATGCGGTTTGACGGGGTATCGATGGCCAGGCGCAGCGCCGGTGCCGACCAGGACGAATTGCGCGGGGCGCGCGATTCGGCGCGGTTTCCGGCGAATGATACGCCGCGCGATCCCTTTGCGCCGGGCGATCCCGCGGCGGGCGCGCGGCTGACCGCGATGAGCGCGATGGCGGCGGCGATGGCGCACGAGCTCAGCCAGCCGCTGACGGCCGCGAGCAATTACATGCTGGGCTGCGCCGCGGTGCTGCGCGAGCGGATCCACGGGCTGGAACAGCTGCTCGGCTTCATCGAGGATGCGGCGGCGCAGACTGCGCGCGCTTCCGACATCGTGCTGCGCATGCGCAGCTTCGTGAAGACCGGCAGGATCGACGCGCGCCCCGAATGCCTGGTCGAGATGCTCGACGTCGTGCGCGCGCGCCTGTCGTGCCTGGAAGATGTCGAGCTGGTGCGCAGCTTCGCGCCGGGCTCCACCTGCGTGCTGGGGGACCGCATCCAGATCGAGATGGTGCTCTCCAACCTTCTGCTCAACGCGGCCCAGGCGATGTGGAACAGCCCGGTGCGCCGGATCGCGGTCTCGAGCTGGGCCGAAGGGAGCCGCGTCCGCATCCGTGTTGCCGACACCGGCCCCGGCGTGCCTCCGGGCGTGCGCGAGCATCTGTTCGAGCCGATGGTGAGCACCAAGATGGAGGGCACCGGCCTCGGCCTGGCCATCTCGCAGACCATCGTCGATGCGCATGGCGGCACGCTGACGCTCGAGCCCGCCGAGCCCGGCGAGGGTGCCGTGTTCGTCCTCGCCTTGCCGCGCGGCCCCGACTTCATCTGATCCTGCCCCGAGGCCCGTCCCCCGCGGGCCCGCCGCCCCGCCCGTTCCCCCAACGGGCGGGGCAATTTCCTGCGCCTTCCAGGAGCGGACAAGCCTGGCGGCCGGCCGGGGATTGAGTCTCTAGGCGGGGCTGGGTTCGGCGACCCATTTTTCGTCGCCGGTGGTGATGCACCATCCAAACCCGTCCGGATCGCGGAGGTCGATCGCGATCATTCTGTTGCCGGGCGGCGCCAGCGCCACGGCGACGGCGGTGCCCTGGTCGGGCTCGAGCAGCCTGACCTGCCAGGCCGCATCGTTCGGCGCATAGGGATCGCGGATGCCGAAATGCCCCGGCGCGACCTCGATCGTGTCGATCGCGTCGAACCCCAGCGCCAACCCCCTGCCCAAGGCCTTGGCATAGGCTTCCTTCGCCACCCAGCGCGCGAGCAGAAAGCGGCGGCGGCGTTCTCCGGTGGCGAGGCAGTGATAGTGCGCGAGCTCGGCCGGGGAGAGCATCACCGGGGCGAGCAGGGGATCGTCGCGGCCCAGCCGGTCCTCGAGATCGATGCCCAGGCCGGTGCCGCAATCATGGCCGATTGCCAGGGCGATGGTGTCGCGGCCATGGGCGAATGCGATGGCGATCCCGGGCGGCGCGTCTCGCAGGGTCGCGCGGCCGTTGCAGTCCACACCGACGCTCCAGCCGGCGCTCGCCGGCCCGAATTGCGCGCGCAGCATACGGGCGAGCCATGCGCGGCTGAGGAGCTGGGCGTCGCGCGCCTCGGGCGCGCGGATATCCGCCAGTCGCGCGCGGGCGGCGGCGTCGAGCTCCGCGAGCTCGGCCGCGCGGTCGCGATGCTCTCCCTCGCGCGGTATCAGCCACAGCGCGACGGTGCCGGACGGCATCCGGGTTGCCTGCATCAGTTCACCTCCATCGCAAGGGCCGGCGCGATCCGCAGCCAGTGCCAGTCGATCCCGATCGGTTCGCCCTTTGCGTCGAACCCGACGATGCCGAGGCAGGTGGGCCAATGCCGGGCGCGCAGCGTTTCCGCCACCGCGACCGGGTCGGGGCCCGCCATTTCCACCGCTCCCGCCAATATCTCGATGGCCGCGCGGCTGGTTCGCGAATAGGCGCCGCCGCCCGGCATCGCATCGTCCGCGCCGCCGATCGCCGCCACCCGCAGGTCGGCCGTGCCCGGGGCGATCGCGTCGAGCAGCTTCGGGGTGCGGCAATCGTCGCTCAGCAGCACCAGCGGGTGCGACGCCAGGCGCGGCAGCAGGGCGGCGGCAAAGGCATGGCGCCCGATCACCGCCACCGGCCCGGGCGGGAGCGCCGGGAGGTCGGCGGGGTGGCCGGCATCGATCCGCAGCGGCGTATGTCCGGCTGTCCGCAAGCGGCTCTCGACCGCATCGCCAAGGCTCCTGCCATGGGGAATGCGCTGCGTGATCAGCACCGGGCGTTCGCCGGTGGCGGCGAGCTCCTCGGCGAACAGCCGCGCCTGGCGCAGGTCGTGCGCGCACAGGCGGAAGCAATGCGGCATCGCCCCGGTCAAGGCGGGATGCGTCGCGCCGGGCGCCAGCAGCACCGCGCCGGCCCGGGCATAGAGCGGGGCCGCGGCGAGCGCCGATGCGCTGTTGAAATGGCCGATGAGCAGCCGCACGCCCCGCTCGATCATTGCCCGCGCCGCCGCCGCGCCGCCTTCGGCGCTCGCTCCGTCGTCGTGCCAGAGATAGCCGAGTCCGGGAAAGTCCCCGGCCAATGCCGCCGCCGCCCGGAGCAGATCGGCCCCGTGGGGACCGGTATCGATCGCGAGGCCGATCGTTGCCCGGCCCGGCCCGGGTTGCGGCAATCGCGCGAGGAGCGTCGCCCAGCCGGGCCCGGGCGATGTCATGCAAGCGCGCCCGCATGGCCCGGCGCATGCTGCCAGACCAGGTCCGCCACCAGCGGCGCCAGCTTGAAGCCGCCTCCATTGCAGCCAGCGACGACCCAGACGCGCTGGTCGGTACCCTTTACGGGCTCCAGGATGCGGGCTCCGTCGGCCGTGCGGGCATAGCCGCAGCGTGCCTGGCGCACGAACCGCCATTCGGCCGTGCGGAAAGTCTCGTCGATCCGCTCGGAAAGCGCGTCGGCGTCGAACGGGCCCTCCGCCACGGCAAGGTCGCTGGCGGCGAATTTGAGCATCGTGCCGGCGATGGGCGGTGCGGCCCAGAGATCGTCTCCCGGACCGAAATCGACAAGGAGAGGCGCGCGCTCCCAGGCTCGCGGCGCGGAGAAATAGAACATCGTCTGCTCGACAATGGCGAGGCGCGGCGCCAGTGCCCGCATCGCCCTGCCGGTGCCCGCACCCGCCGCGACGATGGTCAGGTCGTGCTCAAGGCGTTCGCCATGGTCGAGCTTCAGCCGTCCTTCGCGGATCTCCTCCTCCATTATGGGCCGGTGGGGCAGGAGGCGACAGCCGAGCCCGTCGATCAGCCGGACCATGTCCGTGACGATGCGGTCGGCAAGCAGCACGCCGGCGCGGGGCGTCCATAGCCCGCCATTTTCGGGATGGCGCCGCAGCCCCGGCACCAGGGCCGCCAGGCTGGCGCTGCCCACGCGCTGGCAGGGCCAGCCGGCGGCGCCCAGGAAGATCGCGCGCGCCTCTATGCGGCTGCCGAGCAGGCCTCCGGTCTGGCGATAATGGCTGTGGCCGAGCCGCGACCAGAGTTCCGCCCAGCCCCCCATCGCCGCTTCGATGGCATGGACATCCGCTTCGGATTCCGCGCCCAGCGGATGGATCAGCCGATGCTGGTCCCAGGATGCCGCCGCCGGATTGGGCAGGGGCCCGGCATCCGCCAGCGTCACGCGCCAGCCGGCGCGCAGGAAGCGCCAGGCGATCCACAGGCCGTTGATGCCAGCCCCCACGACGAGAAGGCTGGGCCCACGCATTGCCGGTCAGGCCGTCTCGAGCGCAGTGGCGGGGACGGGGACGATGTCGGCGATCGCCTCGCCCAGCAGATCGGCCGCCTCGTCGATCTCGGACGCGGTGATCGTCAGCGGCGGCAGCAGTTTCAGCACTTCGTCCCGGGGGCCGCAGGTCTCGACGATCAGGCCGCGCGCATAGGCCGCCGCCGAGACCTGCCCGGCGATACGGGTATCGCGCCATGCCAGGCCGCGGATCATTCCCCGGCCGCGCAGCGCGAAGCCATCGGGCCCGCCATGGCCCGGCAGCGCGCGCAGCCGCTTCTCGAGGTGCGCGGCGCCGGCCGCCACGCGCCGCTCCAGCCCGTCGTCGCGCCAATAGCTCTCGATGGCGGCGGTCGCGGCGACGAAAGCGAGATTGTGGCCGCGGAACGTGCCGTTGTGCTCGCCCGGCCGCCAGCAATCATGCTCCGGCGCCATCAGTACCAGCGACATCGGCAGGCCCATTCCGCCGATCGCCTTGGAGAGGCAGACGATGTCGGGGCGGATTCCGGCGCGCTCGAAGCTGAAGAAGCTGCCGGTGCGCCCGCAGCCGGCCTGGATGTCGTCGACGATCAGCAGCGCGTCGTGGGCGCGGGCGATCTCGGCAATGGCGCGGAGCCAGGGATCCGAGGCCAGGTTGATCCCGCCTTCGGCCTGCACGACTTCCAGCAGGATCGCGGCCGGCGGATCGATCCCGCTGCCGGGGTCGGCGAGCATCCGTGCGAGATAGGCCGCCGTATCGACGTCGCTGCCGAGATACCCGTCGAACGGCATCCGGTCGACGCCGGCCAGGGCGATGCCGGCGGCGCGGCGCTTGGCGGAATTGCCTGTCGCCGCCAGCGCGCCGAGCGACACGCCGTGATAGCCGTTGGTGAAGGCGATCACCGAACTCCGGCCGGTGACCCGCCGCGCGATCTTGAGTGCCGCCTCGATCGCGTTGGCGCCGGTCGGGCCGGTGAACTGGATCTTGTAGTCCAGGCCGCGCGGGGCGAGGATGTGGCATTCGAACGCGTCGAGGAACCGGCGCTTCGCCACCGTGTGCAGATCGAGCGCGTGGACGATCCCGCCATCGGCCAGATAGCGGCTGACCGCCGCGACGATCTCGGGCGGATTATGCCCATAGTTCAGCACGCCCGCGCCGACGAGCAGGTCGAGATAGCGCCGCTCCTCTTCGTCGAAGAGCTCGGCGCCGTGCGCGCGCGCGAACACCGCGGGAAAGCCGCGGCAATAGACGCGGACCTCCGATTCCAGCCGAGTGAAGGAAGCGGTGCCGCGCGTCGGCATGTCGGCGCGGGGGCGCCGGCTCACGGGCGCTTGTCCTTGCCGAGGATCATGTCGGCGGCGCGCTGGCCGATCATCGCGCAGGCGGCGTTGGTGTTGCCGCTGACCACTTCGGGCATGATCGAGGCGTCGGCGACGCGCAGGCCGGCGATGCCATAGACCTTGAGCTCCGGATCGACCACGGCATCGGCGCCGAGCCCCATCTTGCAGGTGCTGGCGAGGTGATAGATCGTCCGCACGTTCTTGCGGACATAATCGGCCATTTCCCTGGGCGTTCTCGCCGATCCGAAATCGTGCAGCGGCGCCCCCGCGATGCCTCTGAACGCCTGCTGGCGCACCAACTGGCGGGACAGTTCCATGCCCTTGATCATCACGTCGATATCGGCCTGGGTCTGCATATAGTTCGGGTCGATCAGGGGAGCGACGGTATAGTCCGCCGACTTGAGCCGGATCCGGCCGCGGCTCGACGGCCGGACCACGGTCGGCGAGAAGGAGAAGGAATTGTCGTCGTCGTCGTCGCCCTGCCAGAAATGGAACTGGAGATCGGGCGCCGCGGAGGGGGCATGGCTCTGCGTCTTGACGAACAGCCCGGCCTGCACGCCGCTGGCCCAGAGCGGCGGCAATTTGGGAATGGCATGATAGGCGACCGGCAGCACCGGATGGTCCTGCAGATTCTCGCCGACGCCCGGCAGGTCCAGGACGACGGGGATGCCGAGCGCGCGCAGCGCGTCGGCCGGGCCGATCCCCGAACGCATCAGGATCGCGGGCGAAGTGACCGCGCCGGCGCACAGGACGATCTCGCGGCTTGCGCGCGCCTGCAGCGTCTGGCCATCGAGCACATATTCCACGCCCACCGCGCGGCCGCCTTCCACGATCAGCCGCTTGACCGGCGCATCATGGCGGACGGTGAGGTTGGTGCGCCCCATCGCGGGATGGAGATAGGCCTTGGCGAGGCTGCACCGTTCCAGCCGCGGCTTGCCCTCGCGCAGCTCGGTGCGGATGGTGAACTGGTAGAAGCCGGCGCCGTCCTGCTGGATCGCGCCGTTGAAGTTCCAGTCCGGCCCCTTGAAGCCCATCTGCACCGCCGCCTGCACGAACGCCGTGCCCGGCAGGCTCTTGTGCGGATAATTCTGCACGGTGAGAGGGCCCTTGTTGCCCGTCAGCGGCCCGCGGATGTCGCGATTGCCCTCCGCCGCGATGAACAGCGGCAGCACGTCCTGATATGCCCAGCCCCGGTTTCCCTGATAGGCCCAATTGTCATAGTCCGCGCGGTTGCCGCGGATGTAGATCATCGCGTTGATCGAGCTGCATCCGCCATAGGCCTTGCCGCGCGGCGCGGGAATGATGCGGCCGTCGATGTGCGGCTGGGGTATCGTCTGATAGTTCCAGTCGTAGATCGGAGAGCCCTTGGCCTTGTAGTAATTGTCGGGGTTCTGGATGATCGGCGTATAGTCGGTCGGGCCGGCTTCCAGCGCCAGCACGCGCAGGCCCGCCTTCGCGCTCAGCTGGTTGGCGACGACGCAGCCCGCCGATCCCAGGCCCACGACGATATAGTCGAACTCGGTGTCTTGCGCGGCGAGCGCCGCGCGGGTGGAGGCCGTGCTGGCCGTCGCCATCGCCGAGCCCAGGGCGCCCAGGAAACCGCGCCGGTTGAGAGTTGCCGCCTTCAGGTCCGTCATTGTTCCGCTCCCGCCAGAAACGCGAAAGGATCGCGTCAGATCTTGCGCCCCGCCCACGCCACGCCGTCCGCCCCGCCCCACCAGAGGAACAGCACGACCAGCGGCTCCTCGGGCTGGTCGTTGGTCACGACGTGCTCGCATTCGGGTTCGAAATAGATGAGGTCGCCCTGGCCGAGCGTTCGCTCGTGCGCGTTGAGCCGCAGCCTGCCGCTGCCCGACAGCACGAATGCCAGCTCTTCCTCGTCATGGGGAAACAGCTCGCTGGCGGTGCCCGGCGCGATGGTGGCGACGGCGCCGCCCCAGGGCGTGCGGACTCCCCCCTTCCACGGCAGCAGCCGGCGGAACAGGGTGCCATATTCCATGCGCGGCTCGGCATCGGCCGCCCATTGCGCGGGAAGGCCGTCGAACAGCCAGCGCCGGTCGAGCGCGGCGCGGATCGCGGCGTCGACCTGGGCGATGGGGTAGAAGCCGGTCAGGCCGTACCGAATCCGCGCCATATAGGCATCGGTGGGCGAGGCGAAGCCATGGATCGTGCGCGGCAGCAGCACCTCGGCCTCGACGGTCTCGCCGCCGATGCGCGCCTGGATCGGCTGGAGCGCATAATCGGGGTCGATGACGGCCAGCCTCGCGCGCTGCTCGGGGGTGATGCGATAGGCGACGCCGATCGCCTCGGCGCCCGGTGCGGGCACGATCGCCGAAGTCCCCCCTCCGAACGATTCCCGGTAATTGACGAAGGCCAGCCGATAGTCCGCCACGCTCGCCGCGGCAAAGGCCTCGGGCCTGCCGAAATCCTCCGCGAAGTGATCGGGGTCGGTGCTCGATCCATAGGTAAACAGCCAGGTGGACATGCGGCGGCTCCGTTCAGCGATTCCGGTTGGTCAGGAAGGATTCGAGGATCGTCTGGGCCTTCAGCGCGGTCATGCTGAGCGACGAGGCGTCGCTGGCGCCGTGCGTGCGCTCGGTGACGCCGTTCAGGTACAGCGCCGGCCCGAACCCGGATGCGGTCCGGACGCGATAGTCGAGCGCGACTTCGGGGCCGCCGCTGGAGTCGGTGACGATCCATTCGCGCAGCGGCTCGAGCAGCGGCGGGAAGGCGGGCTCGTGATAGCCGGTGCAGAGCACGACGATATCCGCGTCCACCATGCGCTCGGCGCCGCTGAGCCCGTCGACGAAACGGATCCGGAATCCGTCGCCCACGGCCTCGACTTCGCTGGCGGCATGGCGGGCGATGACTTCGGCGCGGGTCGTGCCGAGCACCCGGTCCTCGTACATCCGCCAGTAGAGGCCCTGGCTGATGTCGATGTCCACCGCGGAGAAGTTGGTCAGGTGATATTCCTGCGCGGCCATGCGCCGCTTCTCGGGAGAGAGGGCGTGGAAATAGGGCACCTGGTCGGGAAAGAAGACCTCGTTGCTGAAATGGCCGATATCGACCAGGCGGAACGGCAGGCCGCGATGCACCGAAGTGAGCTGCGCGTTGGGGAAATGATCGTAGAGCCACAACAGCGTCTCGCCCGCGCTCTGGCCCGAGCCCAGCACGCAGATCTTGAGCGGCGCGGCGCGATCGAAGGCGGAGATCCGGTCGAGAAACCCCGCGCTGTGGAACATGCGCGGGCCCAGATGCGCGCGGAACGGCTCGGGCACGCGCGGGAACTGGCCGGTGCTCACCACCAGGTTGCGCGCCGCGACGCGGCTGCCGTCGTCCAGTTCCAGCTCGATCAGGTTCGGCGTGCCGTTGCGCATCGCCGCGGGGGCGATCGATCGCACCGCCAGCCCATAGCGGACCAGCGGATCGAAATGGCGGGCGGTCCAGACGACATAGTCGTTCCATTCGACGCGGCTCACACGCCCGCCGAGATGGCCGAACTGGAACAGCCGGCCGGTTTCCTTGAGATAGCAGGCGAAGGTGAAGCGGCTGCGCGGATCGCGTGGCGTGGCGAAGTCGCGGAGGAAATGATGGTTGAGGTCGGCGCCGCGGATCAGCAGGCCGGGCTGCCATGCGGGGCCGGGGCGCCGCTCGATGAACCGGAGGCTCGGGACCGGGGCGCCCTCGGGCTGGGTGTCGCGCCAGTCGCTATAGGCGGCGGCGAGGCTGATGCCGCCGGGACCGAAGCCGATACAGGCGAGATCGACGGCGGCGACCGCCGGCTCGGCGACGGTTTCGAGGACTTCGGCGGATTTTAGCCCGGTTTCATTGTACATCTGGCAGAGCCCCGTGCTGGATTCGGTCAAAGGGATCGCCGCGGCCGGCGCAGCATCGCGCTGAGATCGTCCTCGGCGATCGGTGCCGCGGCGATGGCTTCCGCCATCGCGCCGAGTTTCGGCGTCTCGAACACCGCGCGCACCGGCAGCACGCGGCCCAGGCGGGCGCGGACATGGGCGACCAGCCGGGCAGCGAGCAGCGAGTGGCCGCCAAGGTCGAAGAAGTCGTCCTCGACGCCTTCCACCGCCGAGCCGAGCAGCGAGTTCCAGATCGCCGCCAGCCCGGTCTCGATCGGGCCCTCGGGCGCTCGGCCCGCGTCGCGCTGATAGCGGCCGGGCGCCGGAAGCACGCGCATGTCCACCTTGTCGTTCGCGGTGAGCGGCAGGCTGTCCATCATCACGATCGCGCTGGGCAGCATGTGCCGCGGGAGGTGCAGCGCCGCATGCTCGAGCAGGGCGGCCTCTCCCAATCCGGGCTCGCTCGCGACGACATAGGCGACGATGCGCAGATCGCCCGGCATGTCCTCGCGGACGATCACCAGCGCTTCCCGGACCTGCTCGTGCTGGCGCAGCACGTGCGCGATCTCGCCCAGCTCGATGCGGAAGCCGCGGATCTTGAACTGGCGATCGCGCCGCCCGATGAACTCGATATTGCCGTCGGCGCGAAAGCGGCCGATGTCGCCGGTGCGATACATTCGCGGATCGGGCCCGTCGGTGAAGGGATCGGCGACGAACCGGGCTTCGGTGATGTCGGGGCTGTTGCGATAGCCGCGCGCGACGCTGGCGCCGCCGATATGGATTTCCCCCGGCACGCCGATCGGCACCGGCTGCAGCTCGGGATCGAGGACGTACAGGCGCACGCCCGGCATCGGGCGCCCGATGGGGATCACCGCGGGCTGCTCGCCCGGCAGGCATTCATACCAGCTGTTGTGGACGGTCGTCTCGGTCGGGCCGTAGAGATTGTGCAGCCTGGCGTTGAGCCGCTCGAAGAAGCGGGTCGGCACATCGCGCCCCATCGTCTCCGCGCCGCACAGCATCCAGCGCACCGAGGCGTCGAGCAGCGCGATGCGCGGATGGTCGAGCAGCACCGTGAGCGCCGAGGGGAGGAAGCACACGATGGTGACGCCTTCCGCGACGATCCGGTCGATCATGTAATCCAGGTCGCGCTGGCCGCCCGGGCGCACCATCACCGTGCTGCCGCCGGTCGCGAGCGGGAGGAAGAACTCCCAGACCGACACGTCGAAATTGAACGGGTGCTTCTGCAGGAAGCGGTCGGCCGAGGTCACCGCATATTGCTCGCGCATGCCCCAGAGATGGTGGAGGACGCTGCGATGCTCGACCTCCACGCCCTTGGGCAGGCCGGTGGTGCCCGAAGTGAAGATCACATAGGCGAGCGTACGCGCCGACACCGCGACCTCGGGATTGCCGGCATCGGCGCCCGCGGCCATGTGCGCTCCGTCGATCGGGATCACCGGGGCTCCCGGATCGCCCACCAGCCCGGCGAAGCGCTCCAGTGTCAGCACCGCCTTGGGCGCAACGCTGCCGATCAGATATTCGACGCGCTTCTGCGGCAAGGCCGGGTCGATCGGCACATAGGCGGCGCCGGCCTTGAGCACGCCCATCAGCGCGACGATCATCTCGATGCTCTGCTCGCAGACCACCGGCACGCAGGTCTCGGGGCCCGCGCCCAGCGCGATCAGCTGGTGCGCGATGCGATTGGCGGCGCGATTGAGCGCAGCATAGCTGAGCGTCAGGTCCTCGAAGATCACCGCGACCGCGTCGGGATCCCGCGCGACCTGTTCCTCGAACAGCCCGTGGATCGTCGCCGTGTCGGGATAGTCGAGCGGCACGGCGTTCCAGTCGTGCAGCATCTTTCGCTGCGTCGGCGCATCGAGCAGCGCGAGGCTGCCCAGCCGCGCGTCCGGCCGCGCCACCGCATCGGCCAGCAGCGCCCGATAGGCGCTGGCCATCGCCGCGATGGTCGCCTCGTCGAACAGGTCGCTGCGATACTCGAAGGCGGCGGTGAGGCCGGAGGCGGTTTCCCACAGCGCGACGGAAAGCTCGAACTTGGCGTTGAGCGAGAGGCCGGGACCGTCGACCGGCGCGCTCTCCGGCGTGGATTCCTCCATCGTGCGCGGGGCGTTCTGCAGCACCAGCATCGTCTGGAACAATGGCGTGTGGGTGCGGCTGCGCTGCGGCTTGACCGCCTCGATCACCACCTCGAGCGGCACGTCCTGATGCGCAAAGGCATCGAGCACCGCCACTCGGGTCGCGGCCAGGAACTCGCGGAAGCTCTGCGCGCGGGCGGGCCGGCCGCGCACGAGCACATTGTTGAGAAAGCAGCCGAAGATGTCGTCGAACTCGGCTCTGGGCCGGCTGCCCACCGGCGTGGCGACGATGATGTCGTGCTGCCCGCCCAGCCGCGACAGGAGCGCTTGATAGCCTGCCATCAGCACCATGTAGAGCGTGGCATTCTCCGCCCGGGCAAGCTGGTTGAGGCCGTCGCGCAACGCGTCCGGGAAATGGACGATCCAGGTGCCGCCCCGCGCCTGGGGCTGCGGCGTGCGCGGCCGGTCGAGCGGCAGGTCGAGCACCGGGGGCGCTTCCGAAAGCGTGCGCACCCAATGGTCGAGCTGCTCGGCATAGGCGCCCCGCTCGACCTGATCGCGCTGCCAGGTGGAGAAATGGACATATTGATAATCGAGCGGCGGCAGCATGGGCGCGCGCGCGGCGAGGTGCGCGGCACTGAATTCGGCGAGGTCCCGCGCGAACAGGTGCATCGACCAGCCATCGGCGATGATGTGGTGGAGCGCGATTACCGCCAGCGTGCCCGCCTCGCCGAGATCGACATGGTGGCAATGCAGCGGCGGTGCGGCGGCGAGATCGAACGGCGTCGCGATCTCGCTGGCGATCAATGCGGCGAGCGCTTCCTCGCGTGCCTCGGGCGCGAGCGCCGCGAAATCGTGCGCCACCACCGCCGGCGCATGGGGCGCCAGCACGCATTGCCAGGGCACGCCGTCGCGATCCTCGAACAGCGTCCGCAGGCTGTCGTGACGCTCGATCATGTCGGCCATGGCCGCCGAGAACAGCGCGGCGTCGGTGCCGGCCGGCAGCGGGATGGGGAGGACCAGATTATAGCCGCTGTCGGAGGGATCGAGCTGCTGCAGCAACCAGAGCCGCTCTTGCGCGAAGGAAGCGCGCTCCTCGTCGATATAGAGGCGTTCCGCCGTCATCGTCATCGAGCCCGCCTCCGATTGCTGCGCGGCGCGGCTTCGGTGCGCTCCGCCGGGGAAGGTGCCTCGGCCGTGGTTTCCTCCGGCGCTTCGGTGCCTTCGGTTTCCGCCTCCGAGGGAATGGTTCCGGAATCGTCCGGGGGCGATGCCGCGTCCGTTTCGGCGGGCGGCTCGGGCGGGGCCGGCTCGCTGCCGGGCCGCGCGCGATCGAAATAGCCCGAGGTCGAGAGCGCGATCGAAGTGCCCGCGGTCAGCATCGCCGGCAGCAGCTCCCAGCGCGCATCCGCCACCGCCCCGCGCTCGCCGAGGTCGCGCCACAGGCGTTCGGCGAAGCCGGGCAGGATCGGCGCGGCCGCGAGCGCCAGGCCACGGGCAAAGGCCAACTCGACCGCCAGCGCGCCCGCCGCCTCGATCGTCGAGGCCGGCTTTCCGTCGAACACCGCATGCTCGGCCCGGAAACGGCGCGCGACGCGCACGATCTCGCTCAGCAGATGCGCCGCGCGGCTGGGCGAAAAGCCCTGCACCGAATAGCAGTTCGAGAGATCGCCGCACAGGCTGGCGAGGCGGGCAAGGGCGATGGGCGCGCTGCGCGGCGCCGGCGCGAGAGGGATCACCCCGCCCGCCGCCTCGCAGCGTTTCGCGAGGTCGATGAGCCAGTCGTCCCAGGTGCCGATCAGCTCGTCGCGTCGCGTCGCCTCGAAGGCGTCGAGCGTGAAATTGGTCTGTTCGATCTCGGGCGCGACGCGCGCGAGGTGGAAGCGCAACGCATCGGCATCATGATCGCGCAGGAACTCGCCGGCCCACAGGGCGTGGCCGCGGCTGGTGGAGAATTTGCTTCCGTCGAGGCGGAAGAACTCGTTGGCGATGAACCCGATCGGCGGGCGGAGCCGGGGATCGAAGGCCTGAAAGATGGCCGGGAACAGCACGACGTGGAAATAGATCGAGTCGAAGCCGAAGCATTGGACGACATTGTCGAACCCCGTCCATGGCGTCTGCCAGCCGCCCGGATTGCTCCTCGCCTCGGGCAGGAGGTCGGTCAGCGCCAGATAATGTGGGCCAAGCTCGAACCAGGCGGAGATGCGCTGGTCGTCATAGCCGCTCGCGGGAACCGCTATGCCCCATTCGGCGGGCTGGGTGGCGGGCACGTCGGGCAGCGGATGGGCCAGCAGTTCGGCCACCAGCGCGCGGGCCCGCGGGCTCAGCCAGGCGCAGGCGAAGGTAAACTCGGCGGCGCTGCGATAGCGTTCGAGCGGAAACCAGAGCTGGCGCAACGGACGGCGCTCGGGCGTGCCGCCGCAGGTGATGCAGACGGGATCGACCAGGTCGGCACCCGCGTTCGGCTTGCCGCATGCCTCGCAGATCCCGCCGTCGCTCTCGGCATCGCAGTGCGAGCAACGGCCGCGCAGATGCGCTTCGAACGCAAAGCGGTCGCAGCTGGTGCAGAAGGGCTGATCGGTGGTCCGCTCCTCCAGCGCGTCGCGGTCGAGCAGGGTGCGGAAGAAACGCTCGATGAAACCCGAATAGCGTGGCGATTGTGCCGGAGAGGCGAACAGGTCGAGCGCGATGCCGGCGCTCGCCAGGGACTCGCGGATCCGCGCACCATTCTCCGCCGCCACGGTTGCCGGGTCGCGGCCCTCCTGCTTGGCCATGCGCGCGACATAGCTCTGATGATCGTCACCGGCCGAGATATAGGTCGCTCGTTCGCCGGTCATTCGCAAATAGCGCGTGAGAATATCGCCCGCGAGATATGGACCGGAAAGATGGCCGAGGTGAAGGTCGCCATTAGGCGTGGGCGGGCCGGCAGTAACCAGATAGCTCACAAAGCACCCCCAATATATTATCGTGAAATATCGAACGGATTCAGCCGCAGAAAAATTCCCTGAGAATGCTATCACAGGCAATTTCTGCGGAGATTAGATCGTGATGAAAGCTGTCCACACGAAGCTATCAGAATACACTATTTGTAAAAACGCTATTGCATTCATTGTGGTGTTTTGCAGTTGAATCATTGTGGTAATCTTTTGAATCCATTGGCTTAATGGTTTCGGAAAAATCTATGGAAGTCACAATAACGTGACAATAGCACTATGGATTACGTGCTGGAATGTCGACGAGTGGGCTGCGACTCGCCAGGTGTTGCGGAGAAATCTAACGATAACGATAGTGCTGGGGGTGTCATGGGTATCATGATTCTACGGAATCTGCGTATGGTGGATTACTGGCAATGATTCCTATCGGTTACCGATAATCGATCGCAGGCAATTTGCCTTGGATAGGAGATATGTTCATAAAAACCACTTTTATGTGGGGCGATTCTTGCGGATGATTCCGTCATGATCTCCGGGGCATCGGATTAATTTAAGATCGGCCCCGAGTTGTATTTGGTGCGATGACGAAATGCGCGTCGCCATGATCTCGTCCATTGTGGATGATGGACGCGAGAGTCCCGGGTTCGGCTTCCGGGCGGACCCATTCCGTTGCGCGGCGCTGCCTCAGGCCATTGGCAAGGAGACGGATGGGCGCGTCACCGGTGGCGGCGCCGTGCCGGGCGCGCCTTCAGGTCGCGGTGGCCGGCAAGAGGGATGGCGGCGTGATCGGCGCCATCGCCACCACGAGCGCGCAGCAGAGGAGGAGCGTCGCCACGGGCGCCATGAGCCGGCGCTCCTCCCGGCTCCGCGAGATCAGGTTCAGGGCGAGCCCGAATGCGAGATAGAGCGCGGTCGCCCAGGCGAGGCCCCGCGACCAGGCATCCGGCAGGATCGCGACAAGGCCGGCCCTGTCGAGAATGATCAGGGCAAGTACCGCATAGATCAGGATCGCGATCCCGCTGCCGAATCGCAATCGGGGAGGGAGTATCCGATGCTGCCCGCCCCAGGCGAAGCGGCCCAGCGGCAGACCGGCGATGAGGCCGAGCTGGAACGCCGCCAGGCCGGCAAGCAGGCCGCAGAAGAGCAATGCCGCGATGGACACCATGGTCAGCAAATGCCGTGATGATGATGCATGTCGAGGACAAGGGCGTCCCCGTGGGCCGCGGCGCGGCGAAGCGGAACCCGCCGCAGGGCGATCAAGCGCTCAAATCCGTGGAAGCCGCGCGATCGGGAAGTTCTTCTTCGGTATCGATCGCATATTGCAGCCGGGCGGCGGCAAGGGGACTGCCGTACCGATCAAGCAATGCCAACGCCATTCGCATCAGCGAAAGTGCCACGGCGCGGCTGCGTTCTACTTCACCCATGACTTGACGCCACGATCCGTGCGGTATTCCGCAACTGATCTCTTCCCGCTGTCATGAAATCCGTACCACCCCATTTGGAAGCTGATCTAGAGCGTGAATGCTGCGTTTTTGCGTAAACTGTCCGATTATTATGCGAATTGCCGGAGCGCCCGGTTTCGGCACGGTCGATCAGGCTGCATCGGGAGCGACGCCCACGGGCAGGCGCAGCGTGAAGATCGCGCCGCCGCCCTCATGGTTCGCCAATGTCGCGGTTCCGTCATGCGCCTCGGCAATGGCGCGGACGACCGAGAGGCCGAGGCCGCTGCCCCCGCTATGCCGTGCGCGCGAGGCTTCGGCGCGCCAGAACCGGTCAAAGGCCTTGTCCATGGCCTCCTCCGGCAGCCCGGGGCCGTGGTCGACGATCTCGAGCACCGCCCAGCCGCCGTGCCGTGCCGTGCAGATGCGCAACGGGCCGCTCCCGGCGGCATAGCGCTGCGCGTTCGACAGGACGGCACCGATCATCTGGCGGATCCGCGCGGCATCGGCGACGATGGCGGTCGGCCGCAGGATGAGCACCGGCTCGAGTCCCGCGGCTTCCAGATCGGGCCGGACCAGCGCGATGACCCGCTCCACCTCCTGCGCGAGGTCGATATGATCGGGATTCAGGATCATCCGGTCCGACTTGGCCAGGTTGATGGTCTGGAGATCGTCCACCAGCTGCCCCAGCCCTTCCACCTGCAGCAGCAGGGATCGCATCTCTTCCTCCTCATGCGCGAACAGGCCGTCGATGGTGCCCTGGATGCGCCCGCGCAGGATGGTGAGCGGCGTGCGCAATTCATGGGCGATCGCAGCCGTGCTTTCCGCCAGCTCGCGTTCCGCGCGTTGCAGCGATTGCGCCATCGCGTTGAAATCGTCGATGAGCTGCGCTTCCTCCGCCGAGGCCCAGCGCACCAGCGGTGCGCGTGCCGACAGGTCGCCATCGGCCACCCGCCGGGCCGTGAAGGCGACGTCGTTCAGGCCGCGGCCCAGCTTGGCGAGGAAGATGCTGCCGAGGACGAAATCGCATATCGCAGCGAGCAGCAGGCAGATCAGCAGCGCGGTGTTGCCGCGCTCGTTCACCGTTTCCGTCAGGTCGTTGACTTCCTTGATGACCTTGTCGATGCCCTTGAAATCGGGAACCCGGCCGGCATCGAGCGCGGCGATGGCGCGCTGGGTGGCGGGGGAGGAGGTTTCCCGGATATGCCGCTCCTCGTTGGCGGTCCATATCGTCATCGCCACGAAGATCAGCACGCAGTTGACGAGGACGATCACCACCAGCGCCGTCGCCAGCTGGCGCGCGATGGGCCAGCGGCGGCGCAGGCGGGCGCGCAACGCGGCGATCATGACGCGGCCAGCCGATAGCCGACGCCGCGCACCACGACGCAGAGCCCGGTCATCCCGGCCCGGTCGAGCTTGCGGCGCAGGTTGCTGATATGGCTGTCCACCGTCCGTTCGAGCGCATTCCCCTCCGGCAGGCAGGCATCGACCAGCTCGGCGCGGTCGAACACGCGGCGCGGCGCGCGCAGCATGTGCGACAGCAGCCGATATTCGGTGAGCGTCAGGTCGAGCGGGATCGTGGCCGTATCGTTCAATATCGCCGCGGTATAGCTCAGGGTATCGAGCTGCAGCGCTCCGAACCGGATCAGCGATTGATCGTGGCCCGCACCGGCCGAACGGCGCAGCACGGCCTTCACGCGCGCGACGACCTCGAGCGGATTGAACGGCTTCACGACATAATCGTCGGCACCGATCCGCAACGCGGAAAGCTTGTCGAGATCCTCCGCGCGCGCGGTCGTCATGATGACCGGGGTCATGCCGCGCGCGCGCAGATCGGCCAGCACCGAAAAGCCGTCGCGCTTCGGCAGCCCGATGTCGAGCAGGACGAGATCGGGCTTGAGCGACTGGTGATGGACCAGCGCGACCTCGCCATCCTCGGCGGTCACGGTCCTGTATCCCTCGCGCTCCAGATAGGAGCACAGGATGCGGGCAATCTGGGGTTCGTCCTCGACGATGAGGATCAGCGCATTTTCCACGTTATTCCGCCTGATGAAGGATATCCGCCATCCTCTGACCTGATTATTCGGGATGCGTGAAGATCATATGGAGAAATGATGGAGGCGGCCTCCGGAAGCGGCCGCCTCCGCTCAGAACCGCACCCGTGTGCCGCCCATAAGCCGCAGATCGTCGCGGCCGTCCCGTCCGATAGCGCCGGTTGCCCCGAGCTGAAAGGCCGCCGGCCCCGCGTCGATGTCGATTCCGGCCCGCACGCTCGTCCATGCGCGATCGATCGGAGCGGCCGCGAAGCGCATCGCGCCGCCGCCCTCGGCGAAGCGGGCGACCAGGTCCGGGCGGCGATCGGCGATGGTACGGACCTGGAACGCCTCCACGCTCGGGCGGATCACCGCCCCGCCAAGGTTAAAGCCGGTGGCGATCGACAGGCCGGCGCGTGCATCGAGCCGGTGCGAATGGCGGCGATCGATCGTCAGCGCCAGGGCCGAGCCGCTTTCCTCGGCGCGATCCACATTGTTGCCGATGAAGCGCAGCCCGACGACCGGCGCGATCCGCAGCCGGCCACCCACCGCATAGCCGATGCTGGCATCGACCAGGCTGCCGATGGCCGTGCGGCGCGCCCGGGCCGTGCCGGGATCCAGCCCCTCGATCGCCAGGTCGCGCTCCGTCCGGACGCTCTGGCGCGCGAGCATGGCCCGGAAATCGCCGAACAGGCCATTGCCGCCGTCATAGGCGAGGGCGAGGGCAATTTGCGGCGAGGTCAGGCGAGCCGATCCCGCGCCGCCGGCCAGCCGGGCGCGTGCCCGGGCATAGCCGAAGGCGATGCCGGCGCGCAGGCGATCGCCCACCGGCCCCGTGAACCCCCAGCTGCTCGTCCAGCCGGCAATGTCGGCCCCCGGCGCGGCCGTATCCGCGATCGCCCGTCCGCCCAGCGCCCCGCCCGCGAGGAAGGCCCGCCAGCGCCCTTCGCCATGGTCGGCCAGCCGCCCGCGAAAGGCGCTGCCGCCGACGGACATGTGCGTATCGACATGATCCGCCATCGCCTCCAGCGACGCCGCGGACAGGCGATCGATCAGCCGGCTGTCGTCGGGTGCGATCCGCTCGGCCAGCGCCGAGGCCTGCGCGCTCGTCAGGTCGCCGAAGGTCCGGGTGACGGCGAAGAGATCGCCCTTGCTGGCGGCGCAGGACGCCTCGACTTCGCCGAAGACCGCGCCCTGATCGGCGCTCTGCGCGACGAGCACGCCGTGGCGGGCCCGTTCGGCGAGCGCCATCATCAGCGCATAGCCATCCTCCTGCGTGTCCGCGACCCCGATGAACGGGTTCACCCCGCTGTTGCTGGCGAACACCACGCCGATGCCGGCGGTCGGGACCAGGAAGGAAAAGGCATGGCCGCCGCCGGTGCTCCCCTCGAAGAAATGCGTCGTCCGGCCGGTGATCCGCGAGGTGACGATGCCGCCGGCCCCCAGTTCGCCGACCGGCTCGAACAACCCGCGGAGCGCAGCGGCGGAAGCGAGCGGCTGGGACAAGCCCATCGAGGCGCGCAGCAATTGTTGCTCCACCTTCGCGAAGGCGGGCATCGTCGCGACCATGCCGCCCGCCGGGGCGAGCTCGGGCGGTAGCCGGCCCAACAGGGCATTGGTGACTTCGGCCGGATCGTCGATCGCGACCAGCGTGCCGTCCCCGGCCGCCAGATGCACCGACGGATTGGCCGGTCCCAGGTCGCGGGGAATGCCGAAGCCGGCCGTCGTCCCGACGCGCCCGAACACGCTGTCCACCGCCGCCTGCTCATAGGGGCGGGCGACCAGTCGCTCATATATCGTGCCGAGCACGGCAAAGCCGGCATTCGAATAGACCTGTCGTTCGCCCGGGGCATAGTCCGGCTCGGAAGCCAGGAGGAAGCGGGCGAACTGGTCCCGCCGCTCCGCCGGGCCGCCGCTCGCCGCCGCGAATGCGGCCAGCATGGCGCCGGTGCGCTCCGGATCGGTGCCGCTGTACGCACCGAACCCGGCGGTCATGAACAGCAATTGCCGGACGGTGGCATCGCGGAAGGCGGGCTGCGTCGAGGCCGCCATGTCGGGCAGCAATTCGCCGATCCGTGCATCATAGGACAGGCGCCCCTGGTCGACGAGCTGGCCTACGCTCACCGCCAGCAGGTGCTTGGTGTGGGAGCCCAGGTTGAAATTATCGTCTCCGGTCAGCGCCTCGCCGGTATTGAGGCTGCGTATGCCGGCGGCCGCGGTCGCGACCACACCGTCCTTGTCGAACACCGTCGCCACCATGCCGGGCGTTCCATTGGCCTGGCGCGCGCGCGCCTGAAAGTCGCGCAGGGTCCGCTCCAGGCCTCGCGTCACCACGCATCGGCCGACCGCATATTGCGCCTGGGCGGGCAGCGCCGCCACGGTGGCGCCGACACCGATCATTCCAACCAACAGTCTCGCCTTCATCGCCGCTTCTCCATGAGATCGTGGCGGGCCGGTGGCGGAGGATCGTGCAGGCGGCGGCTAGGGGATGTGGAGACTCCGTGCAGGCGAAGTCCCGCGCGGGCATGGGGGCTGGCGAAGAAGGGAAGGGCGACGCGCGGCCGCGCCTTCGCATCGGCTTCGCAGATGCTCCACGCATTCTCCACGCAATGGAGGATGATCAATCCGACGGGCGGCGACTCGCCGCGCGGTCGCCCCGGCGATCGCCTTCACGATCAGGAAAGCTGCCATGCCATCGTCATCCGAGCCGGTCCGGACATCGTCGCATCCGATAGCGGCGCGGCTGGGGCAGTTCCGCGACGCCTTCGATCTGCCCGCGGCGGCATGCGCCGTTTTCGGCGCGCACGAAGAGGCCGTCACGGCGGTGTGCGGCCTTCGCCAGGCCGGCGGGACGGCCGCGACGATCGACGATGTGTGGCATTATGGCTCGATCGGCAAATCCATGACCAGCCTGATGATCGCGCGCCTGGTCGAGGCGGGCGTGCTGCGCTGGGACATGACCGTGGGCGAGGGGCTGGCCGCGATGCCCGATGCGCGGGCCAGCGCGCTCCAGGACGTGACCCTGCTGGATCTGCTCGCGCACCGTGCGGGTCTGCCCGCCGATCCGTCGCGGCCGGGTCTGGTGCGATATCTGCTCCTGGGCGGCAATCCGGGGCGGACGTCCGCGCGGCTGCTCGGCAACGCGTTGCGCGCGCCGCGGCCACAGCGGGATGGCGATTTCCGATATTCCAATCTCGGCTATGGCCTTGCCGGGGCGATTGCCGTTGCCGCGACCGGCGAGGCATATCGCACCCTGATGCGCCGGCACGTGCTGGATCCGCTCGACCTGCGCGGCGCGGGGTTCGACCGGCCGCCCCAGGACGGCACGCAGCCGGTCGAGCACCGGCACGCGCTATGGGGCGAGAAATGGGTGGCGCTGAAGCCGGGCAGGCGGGCGGTCGACGATCTGGACATCGTCCGTCCATCGGGCGACGTCCATGGCCGGATCGCCGATCTCGCCCGGTATGGCGCGGCGCATCTGCGCCTGCTCGCCGATCCGATGGCGCAGGCGGGGGTGCTGGGGACGCTCTATCGCCCGGTCGGCTGCAACCCCGAGCCGGGAGTCGACTGGAACTATGCGCTCGGCTGGTGCGTCGAGCGGCCCTCGGACGGGCGGCTGCGGCTCTGGCATGCCGGCTCCACGGGCAGCTGCTTCGCCTATCTCGCGCTCGACCCGGTGGATGCCTGCGGTTTCGCCTTTGCCACCAATGCCTTCTCCCCCACTTGGGACGATGATTTCATGGCCCGGCTGCGGGCCCTGTGGTCGTGAGGCGGGCCGGCGCGCGGTGACGCTTTCCGGATAAGGTCGCGCCGGTTCGGCACTGGCGGGTTTGCAATTGCTAATTAATCGCATTAGTGGCGCGGCATCGGGAACGCGAATCATCGCTTCCGTCCTCGCGAACGGGCCATGCTCGCTCCATCTCCCGGAAAGGGCCGATCCGCCTGGCGGCGGCTCCCTGCCGGCGGGAGCGATCGCGGCTGCGTCCGGGAAGGGGGAAGGGAGAGGCGCGGCGAAAGACAAAAAGGGGGACGATGATGCGCCGTTCGTTTCATTTGCTGCTGGCCGGCTCTGCCGTAACGCTCGTGCCGGCATCGCTTCACGCGCAGCAGGCATCGCAGCCGGGCGCGGCGGCGGGGGCGGAGGTGGAGACGAGCGAGGGCATCGTCGTCACGGGCTATGGCCGGAGCGACCAGCCGACCACCGCCACCGGCCTGCATCTCACGCCGATCGAGACGCCGCAGACGATCAGCGTCATCACTCGGCAGCAGATCGACGACCAGGCGCTGATCTCGATCAACGACGCGCTCGATTTCGCCGTCGGCATTTCCAAGAAGGACATCGATCGCGGCCGCAGCGCGATCTCCGCGCGGGGCTTCGAGGTCCAGAATTTCCAGCTCGACGGCGCGCCCTTCGCCAATGGCAATGTCGGCTTCGGCGAGACGAGCACCGCGATCTATCAGCGCGTGGACCTGGTGCGCGGCGCGGCGGGCCTGATGCACGGAGCGGGGGATCCCTCGGCGGTCGTCAACCTGATCCGCAAGCATGCCGATGCCGATGCCTTTTCCGGCCAGGTCAGCCTGGAGGCCGCGTCGTGGAACCGTTTCGCCGCGACCGTGGACGTGCAGTCGCCGCTCGACGCCGCGGGGGCGGTGCGCGTGCGCGCCGTCGCCCAGGCCTATCGGCAGGACGGTTTCGTCGATCGCGAGGAGAAGAAGGGCCTCGTCCTCTACGGCGTGGTCGACGCCGATCTCGGCCCGCGCACCAAGCTGTCGATCGGCGGCAGCTATCAGCGCGACGATCGCGACGGGGTGATGTGGGCGCAGCTGCCCTATTGGTATACCGACGGCACGCGGACCCGCTGGCCGCGCTCCAAGACCACCGGCACCGACTGGGGCTTTTGGAACACCACCGAGATCTCGGGTTTCGCCACGCTCACGCATGATCTGGGCGGCAAATGGAGCATTCGCGGCGATCTCGGCTATCACAAGGGGCTGGAGGAATCGCGGCTGCTCTGGCTCGACGGCATGCCCGACCGGGTGACCGGCGCCGGCATGGCGACCTCGGCCTATTGGTTCAAGGCCGATCCCGAGCAGTGGAACGGCAGCATCCAGGCCAGCGGCCCGTTCTCGCTGCTGGGCGGCGAGCATGACCTGGCCGTCGGCGCCATGGTGAACCGCCTCACCGACGGATGGTCCAACCGCGATCCGATCGCGATGGATCCCATCGCCGATTTCAACCATTGGGACGGGACGCTCGCCCAGCCGGCCTGGGGGCCGCGCTACGTCTCCAGCCGGGGCTCCACCACCCAGGCGGCGCTCTTCGCCACGACGCGGATCGCCCTGTTCGGGCCGCTCAAGCTCATCGGCGGCGGGCGGCTGAGCTATTTCCGGCGCAACGAGGAGGCGGCGGGGACGAGTCCGGCCTATCGGCTGACCTACAAGGGTGTGCTCACTCCCTATGCGGGCCTGGTGCTCGACATCACCAGCAACCTGTCCGCCTATGCGAGCTACACCAAGATCTTCAAGCCGCAGGGCAATGTCCGCGACCGCAACGGGCGCCTGCTCAATCCCCTCGAAGGCAAGAATTACGAGGCCGGCCTGAAGGCGCTGCTGCTGGGCGGCAAGCTGCTGGCGACCGCCGCCGTGTACCGCATCGAGCAGGACAATCTCGCCGTGCCCGATCCGGGGCAGTTCGTGCCCGGCACCTCCAACCCGGCCTATCGCGGGGCGACGGGAACGGTCGCCAAGGGCTATGAGATCGAGATCGTCGGCAAGGTGACGCGGCAATGGGATCTCAGCCTGGGCTGGAGCGACTATAGCGCGAAGGATGCCCAGGGCGTCGACGTGCTCGCCCATCAGCCGCGCCGGGCGTTCAACCTGGCGACCAAATACGCCTTTGCCGACGCGCTGGACGGGCTGAGCCTGGGCGGGGCGCTGAAATGGGAGAGCCGGCCGCCGGTCACCGCGCAGAATCCCGGCACGGGCATCGTCGAGCCGATCGGCCAGCCTGCCTATGCCATCGTCAACCTGATGGCGCGCTACGAGCTGACCCGGCAGCTGTCGCTCCAGCTCAATGTCGACAATCTGTTCGACCGGACCTTCTACAGCGGCAACAGCTGGTTCCCCGGCTTCGTCTATGGCGAGCCGCGAAACGCGCGGGCGACGCTCAGATATAATTTCTGACGCGCCGTCCACCGCCGCTTGCCTTTGACGGAACCTTTGGGGGATGAAAATACTCTAGGTGATAGCGGCGCCGCGACCGGTTGGGCGCTTGTTGGCTGGAGCGGGCGTGGATCCTGGTGACGAAGAGGCGGGCGCGGGAAAGGCGCGAGCGATCGCGCCGCGCGCGGCGTGGCGCTGGGGCCGCGTCGCCATCGGCCTGCTGGTCCTCCTGGTCATGGTCGGGGTGGCGGCCTGGCTGCAACGCCGCACGATCGCGCGCGGCTTCGTCGATCGCGAGCTGGCCAGGCGCGGGGTCCCGGCCCGCTATGAGATCGAGCAGCTGTCGCCCTGGCGGCAACGGCTGGTCAACGTGTCGATCGGCGATCCGCGCGACCCGGACCTCGTCGCGGACTGGATCGAGCTGCGTACCTCGCTCTATCCCTGGCGCGCGGAGGTGCTGGTGGCAAAGGCCGGCAAGGTCCGGGCCAAGGGCCGGATCGTGAACGGCGCGCTGTCGCTGGGATCGCTGGACCGGCTGCTGCCGCCGCCCTCCGGCAAGCCGTTCGCGCTGCCCCGCCTGATCGTGGATGTCGCCGATGCGCAGCTCCGGCTCGACAGTGGCGGCGGGCTGGTCGTGCTCGGCCTGAGCGGCAAGGGGATGCTGGCCGATGGCTTTGCCGGCACGCTGCGCGCCGACTCCACGCGCCTGCGCATCGCGGACTGCGCCCTGGACGGCGTTGCGGCCAGCATGCAGCTGCGCATCCGGCACGGGGCGCCGCGCCTCGACGGCCCGGCCCAGGCGGCGCGGGTCGCTTGTGCGGACACGCGCGCGACGCAGCTCCGCATCGATGTGCGGGCCGCGCTGGAAGCATCGCTGGCGCGCTGGAAGGGCAGCGCTGACCTGGGCCTGGAAGCCATGGGCTCGTCCCTCGGCCGGTTGAACCGCCTGCGCGGCCGCATCGATTTCGATGGGGGTCGGGCGCGGACGGAGGGCAGTGTCGCGCTCCGTTCCGGGGCGCTTGCCGCCAGCGAAATCAGCGCGGGCTCGGCGGCGATGACCGGCCGCTACACCTTCGGCGAAACCATGGGGTTTCAGGGCGAGGTCGCTCTGGAGGGAGCGGCACTGCCGCCCGTCCTGCTCGGCCGGGCCGCGGGCTATGAAGATGCCGGACAGGGTTCGCCGGTCGCGCCCCTGGTCCGGCAGCTCGCACGAGCAATGGGTGCGGCCGGCCGCGGCTTCGGTGGCACCGCGGCGCTCGAGCTCGCGATGGGCGCCGATCGGAGAGCGCTGCGCTTGCTGCGCCTGGACCTCGCCGCGCGCTCGGGCGCACGATTGCATTTCGGCCAGGGCACGGGCCTTGGGCTCGATCTGCGCGATGGCGGGATCGATCTCGCGGGGCAGCTGTCGATTGGCGGCGGCGGGCTGCCGGATGCGATCGTGCGGCTGTCGCGCCGGCCGGGAAGCCCGGAACTGCGCGGCACCGGGTTCGTCCGGCCCTATGCGGCCGGCGGCGCCCGGCTGGAACTCTCCAGCCTCGATTTCAGCATGCGCGGCACGGCCGGCGAAATGCGGACCGCGATGATCCTGTCGGGGCCGGTAAGCGGCGGGCGCGTCGACGGGCTGTCGATGCCGCTCCTCGTGCGCTGGGACGCGCGGATGCTCGCGGTGAACCCGGGGTGCGGCCCGGTCGGCTTCTCGCGCGTCTCCGCGGCCGGCGCCGTCCTGGACGGCAATCGCCTCCAGCTGTGCCCGCTCGGGCCGGCAATGGTCCGATGGGGGCCGGATGGGCTCGCCGGCGGCATTCGAGTCGCGCAGCCGGAGCTGAAGGGCAGGATGGGGGACGGCGCCCTGCGCCTTGCGGCGGAAGCTGCGCAGCTCGACCTGGCCACCAGCCGTTTCACCGTCACCAAGGCCGCGGCGCGCCTGGGGGGCGATCGACCGACGCGTCTCGATATCGGCCAGCTGCGCGGCGGCTTCCGCTCGGGCCTGAGCGGGGATTTCGACGCGCTTGGCGGCCAGATCGGCGCGGTGCCGCTGCAGCTCTCGGAGGGCAAGGGCAGCTGGCGGGTCGAAGGTGGCGACCTCTTGCTGCGGGGCGGCTTCACCCTTGCCGATGCGGAGGCCACGCCGCGTTTCGAGCCGCTGGCGGCTCCGGACGCGACCTTGCGCCTGAGCGGCGGCAAGATCGATGCGCAGGCCGGGCTGGTCAGCCCCAAGCGCCAGTTGCCCGTGGCAACGGTGAAGATCACGCATGACCTGGCCCGCGGGGAAGGGCAGGCGCTGCTCGACGTGCCCGGCATCCGCTTCCATGTCGACGGCCTTCAGCCCAGGGATCTCACGCCGCTCACCTTTGGCGTGATCGCCGATGTGAACGGGCTGATCGCCGGCACCGGGCGGTTCGGCTGGTCGGGCGACACGGTCGCCAGCACCGGCCATTTCACGGCAACCAATGTCGATCTGGCCGCGGCCTTCGGCCCGGTGCAGGGCCTCACGACGCAGCTCGACTTCACCGACCTGCTCAACCTGCGCAGCGCGCCGGGGCAGGCGGCCAATGTCGCCGAGATCAATCCCGGCGTTCCGGTGCGCGGCGGCGTGCTGCGCTACCAGCTGCTCGACAGCCGCCGCGTGCGGGTGGAGGGCGCGCGCTGGCCCTTTGCGGGCGGCGAGCTCGTCCTGGACCCCACCGTCCTCGATTTCGACGTGGCGGGCGAGCGGCGGCTGACCTTCCATGTGAAGGGTGCCGACGCGGCGCTGTTCCTGAAGGAAATGGCCTTCGACAATCTGGATGCCACCGGCACGTTCGACGGCACGCTGCCGATGATCTTCGACGCGAAGGGCGGCCGGATCGAAGGCGGCGAGCTCCACGCCCGGACCGGCGGGCACATCGCCTATGTCGGTGAGGTCTCGCGGCAGGATGTCGGCTTCTGGGGCAACATGGCGTTCCAGGCGCTGAAATCGCTGAACTACAAGAACCTCACCATCCGGATGAACGGCCCGCTGGCCGGGGAGATGATCACGGACATCGGCTTTTCGGGCGTGAGCCAGGGCCAGGGCACCAGATCGAATTTCCTGATCCGCCGGCTGGCGCGGCTGCCCTTCGTGTTCAACGTGCGGATCAGCGCGCCCTTCCGCCAGCTGCTGGACTCCGTCCAGTCCTGGTACGATCCCCGGCGCCTCATCGAGCGCAACCTGCGGTCATTGATCGAGGAGCAGAATCGTGCACAGGAGGGCGCCAGGCCCGCCGTTCAGCCCCGAGAAAGCGCCCCTGTCCCATGAAAGGCAAGAATATGCAGCTTCGAAGCGTGACACAGGTGTTGCCGCACTGGCTCGGCTATCTCGGCGCGGCACCGGTGGCGCTCGCCGGCGGCTGCGTGAACGTGACCGCGCCCGACAAGCCGATCGTCATCAACCTCAACATTTCGATCACCCAGGAAGTGGTCTATCGTCTCGACAACAAGGCGAAGGCCATCATTCAGGACAATCCGGGGATATTCTGATGCGCAACTTGCTTTCCACTTTCGGCCTGGCGGCGGCGCTCGCGGCGGCCATGGTCGCGCCTGCCTCCGCGCAGCGGGACCCCGCCTATCAGGCAGCCCGCCAGGCCGGGCTCGTCGGCGAGCAGCCCGACGGCTATCTCGGCATCGTCGGCAGCCCGACGGCCGAGCTCCAGGCGATGGTGAACAACATCAACATCCAGCGGAAGCGCCAATATACGCAGCAGGCGGCGGCGAGCTCGACGGTGGAGCAGATGGCGTTCGTCACCGGCTGCAACCTGATCGCCCGCACCGCGCCGGGCGAGAAGTACCAGGCGCCCGACGGCCGCTGGCTCACCCGGGGCGGCGACGCGCCTGTCCGGGATCCCCGCTGCCTCTGAGCCGAAGCGGCGGTCCCATGGGCTGACGCTCAATCCCGGATACGCGGATCGATCCACAACAGCCGGTGCGGCAGGTCGAGAACGATGTGACGGCCCGCAAAGGCGCCGATGCCAAGGGTGACCATGGGCCCCGCATCGGGCGCGGCCGTGCGCACGATGTCGGAGACCGAGAGGGTCGTCGTGCCCATGCCGATCGCAAGCTGCGCGCCGCCCGGCGATAGCGAGGGGCTCGCCCTGGCGCCGCGCGGATCGGACAGTCGCAGCGCCGCCGAAACCGGCTTGCCGCCGATGCTGGCCGGGAAGGTCCAGCTTCCGTCCGGGCCGGGTGAGAGATCGACCGGGATCAGCCAGCGGGTCGCGCGGCCATATTCGGCAGGCAGCACCATCCGGATCCGGCGGCTCGGGAAATCCAGGTCGAAGACATGGTTCTCGAAAATATCCCGGCCGATGCGGAAATCGATGCCGGGCTCCAGCGGCGAGGACGCGACGGCAAGGGCATCGACGGGAAAGGTGCCGCCCGACAGGGCGATCGTCATCGGGCGGCCGCGCTGCAGCACGCCGCCGGGGCCATGCGGGCGCCGGCCCTTGTCGACCTGGTCCGCGGCGCCCGGGCTCACGACCGAGGTTTCGGAAGCCGGGTCGATGCCGGCCCGCAGCCTGTGTCCCTCGATCGAAGCGGAGACCAGCAGCCCCGCCGCCGCGATCACGAACTTTCCGCTTATCGCGCCGATCACGCCACCCATCGCGCCATCCTCCTATCGCGCCTGCCCGGTGTCGCCGCCGAGCGCGAGGTACAGCGCCGCCACGTCGCTGAACCGGGCGGCGCGGGCGTCGACAAGGGCGATGACGGTCTGGCTTCGGGTCGCGGTCGCGTTGAGGAGAGCGAGCGTGCCGACCTGGCCCAGGCGGAGCTGATAGTCGAGATATCCCAGATTCTCGGCCGCCGCGCCGTCCGCCTTCTCGGCCGCGGCCAGGGCGGCCGCGTCGGCATCGAGCGCGGTGAGGGCGTCGGCGACGTCGCCGAACGCGCCGAGCACCGCGGCGCGATATTGCGCCTTCGCTCCGTCGAACGCCGCCTCGGCCGCCTTTTGCTGCTGCCGGAGCGCGCCGCCATGGAAGAGGGGCTGGGTGATCCCGCCGATCAGCGACCAGAAGGGGTTGCCGCCCTTGAACATGTCGCCGAAGCGCGTCGCCTGGCCGCCCGCCGACGCGCTAAGGCTGATCGACGGCAGGCGCGCGGCGATCGCGACGCCGACATCGGCGCTCGCCGCGTGCAGCGACGCTTCGGCGGCGCGCACATCGGGGCGCTGCCGGACCAGCAGGGACGGCAGCGAGACGGGCAGGGTCGGGGGCAGCACCAGCGCGTCCAGATCGGGCGTGGCCGGCAGGGGCTCGGCGGGTTCGCGCCCGAGCAGGATCGACAGCGCCGCCTGTTGATGGCCCAGCGCCTTGGTCAGGGCCGGCAGGGTCCCTTCGACCTGGGCCAGCGCGGCGACCTGGGCCGCGACGTCCGCCTTGCCGATGGCGCCGGCGTCCTGCTGGACGCGGAGCAGGGTCAGCACTTCGCGGCTGGCCTTGATGCTGGCCTCGGTGGCCGCGATCTTCTCGCGCAGCGCCGCTTCCTCGATCACGGCAAGGACGGTGTTGGCCGCCACGGCCGCCCTGGCGGCCTCGAGCCGGAAGGCAGTGGCGTCGGCCGTCGCGCGGGCGGATTCGATCCGCCGCTTCGTTCCGCCGAACAGGTCGAGCGGATAGGAAATGTTCAACGTCGTGGTGTGGAGGCCGTAGAGGAAGACACCCGGCTCCGACAGCGGATCGGAGAGGGATTCCGACGCGCGGGTGCGTGACGCCTGATAGCCGATATCGGCTTCGGGCAGGCGGCTTCCGGCGACCGCCGCCGCCTGGGCGCGCGCCTGTCGCAGATTGGCGTCGGCAATCGCGACATCGGTGTTCGCGGCCAGCGCCATGTCGACCAGGCGGTCCAATGCCGGGCTGCCGAATTGCGTCCACCAGCGCGCCGGCAATGCCGCGCCCATCGCGAGCGTCTCGCCGGGCGTGCTTGCCGTGGCGGGTATCGCCGCGGACGGTGCGACCGGGGTATAGCCCGAGCTGGACGGCGCGGCGGGCGGCGTGAAGGCCGGGCCGACGGTGCAGCCCGAGAGCAGGGCCGCGCCCATCAATGCGGGATGCAGCTTCACGAATTGGCCTCCCTTTCGGCGACGAGGGCAGGCCTGTGCCGCGAGAACAAGTCGACGAGCACGGGCAGGACCAGCAGGATCAGGAGCGGCGCCAGGATCATTCCGCCGACCACCACGATCGCCAAGGGCTTCTGCACCTGGCTGCCGATGCCGCTGGAGAAGGCCGCCGGCACCAGCCCGATCGCGGCGACCAGGCAGGTCATGACCACCGGCCTCAGGCTCTGGCTGCATGCCCGGGCCAGCGCCTGCGCGCGCGCCATGCCTTCGTCGATCGCCTGGTTGAAGGCGGTCAGGACGATGATCCCGTCCATCACCGAGATGCCGAGCAGCGCGACGAAGCCGATCGCGGCCGAGATGCTGAACGCGGTGCCGGTCAGCACGAGGGCCAGCACCCCGCCGATCAACGCCATCGGCATCACCGAGGCGGCGAGCAGCATGTCGATCGCCGAGCCGAAATTCAGGAAGAGCAGCAGGAGGATGAGCCCGAGGCTGATCGGCACCACCAGTTTCAGCCGCGAGACCGCGTTTTCGAGATTGCCGAGCTCGCCGGCCCATTCGAGATGATAGCCGGGCGGCAGCTTGACCTGCTGCGCGACCGCCTGTTGCGCCTCGCTCACCGCGCCGCCGAGATCGCGCCCGCGCACCGCGAACTTGATCGGGACATAGCGCTCCTGATGCTCGCGATAGACGAACGAGGGCCCGGTGGTCAGCTTCACCTCGGCGACTTCGGAGAGCGGCACCTGCACCATCGCGCCATTGGCGCCCGGCGCGCCGACGGTGATCCGGCGGATGCTGTCCAGGCTGTCGCGCTGCCCGGGCTGGAGACGCACGACGATCGGGAAATGCCGGTCGGTGGCGCGCTCGTACAGGTCGCCGGCCGCCTCGCCGCCGATCGCGGCGCGGACCACCTGGTTGATGTCCTCCGGCGTCAGGCCGTAGCGCGCCGCCCGGTCGCGGTCGGGGACTATCTGGACGGTCGGCTGGCCGAGCAGCTCGAACATGCCGAGATCGGCGATGCCGGGCACCTTGGCCATGACCGCCTCGATCTGCTTGCCCGTCTTTTCCAGCGTCGCCAGGTCGGGGCCGAACAGCTTGATCGAGTTCGCGCCCTTCACGCCCGAGGCGGCTTCCTCGACATTGTCCTGGATATATTGGGAGAAGGCGAACTCGACGCCGGGGAAGCGATCGCTCAGCCGCTTCTGCATGTCGGCTGTCAGCTTCGCCTTGGTCATCCCGCGCGGCCATTGGTCGCTCGGCTTCAGCGGCGTGAAGAATTCGGCGTTGAAGAAGCCGGTCGCGTCGGTGCCGTCGTCGGGGCGGCCGTGCTGCGACACTACCGTCTGCACCTCGGGATAGGAGCGGATGATCCGGCGCGCCTCGTTGACCACCTTCTGCCCTTCCTCGAGCGAGACGGAGGCGGGCATGGTGGCGCGTATCCACATATTGCCTTCCTCCAGCTTGGGGAGGAACTCGACGCCGAGCGTGAAGCTGGTGGTGCCCGCCGCGAGCACCAGTGCGGCGGCGCCGCCGAGCGTCAGCACCCGATTGGCGATCGCGAAGCGCACCGCCGGCTCGTAGACGGCGCGCAGCTTGCGCACGATCCAGGTCTCGACCTCGCTCAGCCGGTCCGGAAGCAGCAGCGCGGCGAGCACCGGCGAGACCGTGAAGGTCGCGATCAGCCCGCCGGCGATGGCATAGGCATAGGTCTTCGCCATCGGCCCGAAGATATGGCCCTCGACGCCCGAGAGCGTGAACAGCGGGATGAAGCTGGCGATGATGATCGCGGCGGCGAAGAAGATGCCGCGATTGACCTCGCCCGCGCCGTTCAGGATCGCGGAGAGCCGGTTGCCGGGCGTATAATGCCCGCTGCCCCGCTCGACGGCATGGCTGCGCTCGACCAGGTGGCGATAGATGTTCTCGACCATGATCACGGTCGCGTCGACGATCAGGCCGAAATCGAGCGCGCCGACCGACAACAGGTTCGCCGACTCCCCCTGGGCCGTGAGGATCAGCACCGCGAAGCAGAGCGCGAAGGGAATCGTCGCCGCCACGATCAGCGCCGAGCGCAGATTCCCCAGGAACAGCCATTGCAGGAAGAAGATGAGGAGGATGCCCTCGATCATGTTGCGGATGACGGTGCTGGTCGTCAGCGCGATCAGGCCGGAACGGTCGTAGATCCGCTCGAGCTTTACGCCGGGAGGGAGGATTCCGGACGCGTTGATGTCCTGGATCGCGTTCTCGACCGCCTTGATCGTCGGGCTCGACTGCGCGCCGCGATACATCAGCACGGTGCCCTGGACGATATCGTCGTCCTTGTCCTGCCCGGCGATGCCGAGCCGCGGCTGGTTGCCGACCTTCACGGTCGCCACGTCGCCGAGCTTGACCGGGGCGCTGCCGTGCGTGCCGACCAGCACCCGGTTGATGTCGTCGACCGAATGGATCAGCGCGACGCCGCGCACGATCGCGTTCTGGGGCCCGAAGGTGACGGTCTGCCCGCCGACATTCGCGTTGCTCTTGCCGAGCGCGTCGATCACATTGGCGGCGGTAACGCCCTCTGCGACCAGCCGGTCATTGTCGATGACGACTTCATAGGTGCGCGTCTTGCCGCCCCAGCCGGTCACGTCGATCACGCCCGGCACTGCCTTGATCCGGCGCTCGACCACCCAGTCCTGGATCGTCTTCAGGTCCATCACCGAATAGCCCGGCGGCCCGACGACGCGGTATCGATAGATCTCGCCGATCGGGCTGACCGGCGAGATGCCGGGCTGCACGCCGGCCGGGAGCCCGTCGATCTGGTTCAGCCGGTTGATCACCTGCTGCTGCGCCTGCTCGAACGTATAGTCGTAGCTGAACTGGATCTTCACGTCGCTCAGGCCGAACAACGAGATGGTGCGGACCGAAGTGACGTGCGGGATGCCGGCCATCGCCACTTCGATCGGGATCGTGATGTTCCGCTCGATCTCCTCGCCCGAGATGCCGGGATTCTGGGTGACGATCTCGACGGCGGGCGGAACCGGGTCGGGATAGGCCTCGATGTTGAGCTTCAGGAAGGCGAAGCCGCCCGAGACGATCATCGCGACGAGCAGCAGGACCATGAGCACGCGCTGATGCAGCGCGAAGGCGACCAGGCGGTTCATCGCGATCAGCCCGGAATGCCGGCTTCGTTGACGAAGATGGCGCCCCTGGTGACGATCCGCTCGCCGGCACGGAGCCCGGCGGTGATGCGGATGGTGCCGTCGCCCGGCCCCTCCGCCACGGTGACGCTGCGCGCGACCAGGCGGCGGCCCGGCTGGGCAACCCAGACGCGGGCGGTGTCGCCTTCGCGGATGACGGCTTGCGCGGGGACGACGAGCGCGGTGCCTGGCGCCGCCTTTGCCGGCGCGGCGATCGCGAAGCTCGCGAACATCTGCGGCTTGAGCACGCCGTCCGGATTGGCGATGGCCGCGCGCACGGGCAGGCGATGGGTGTTGGGATCGAGCGCGGATCCCACCATGCGGACCCGTGCGGTGAAGCTCCGGCCCGGAGCGGCCGGGGTCGTCACCGTCACCTGATCGCCGACACGCACCCGGCCCGCATCGCTCTCGGGCACCTGGGCCACCAGCCATACCGAGGCCGGATCGGTGATCACCAGCGCCGGCCCGTCCGCACCCGCGCCGAGATACTGGCCGGCGCTGATCGCGCGGCTGGCGACGATCCCGCCGATCGGCGCGCGTACGATCGCATTGCCGGCAAGCCCGCCCCCGGCGATGCGGGCGATGTCGCCCGGCGTGCCGCCCTGAATCGCGATCTGGTTGCGCGCCACCACATAGGCTGCGTCGGCCGTGCGCATCGCCGCCTGCGCGGCGACCAGCTCGCTCTTGGCCTGCTGATAGTCGCGCAGCGCGCCGCCGCCGTTCTTGTAGATCAGTTCCGCGCGCTGGGCATTGCCCTGGGCGATGCTCAGCTGGGCGCGCGCGGTATCGCGCTGGGCGGCGGCTGCGACCAGGCTGTTGGCGCCCTGGGCGCGCTCGGTCGATCGAATTTCGAACAGGGGCTGGCCGCGCGCTACGCGCTGTCCGGCCTCGACGAACACGCGCGTCACCTGTCCGGTCAGCGGCGGCAGCACCGGCGTGGAACGGTCCTCGTCGACCGAGATGGTGCCGGTCGCGCGGAGAGTGGCGCCGTCCGCCGCGGTTCCCACCGCGCGGATCTCCATGGCGGCATATTGATCCGGGGTCGCCTGGAAGATGCCGGGTTCGCCGGGCGCCTCCGCCGGATCGGGATCCTGCTGATGCAGCAGCGACGCCAGCACGATGACTGCGATCAGGATCGCCGCGCCGGCCAGCACATAGGCTGCCTGCCGCTTGCGGGGCAGCGCGTCAGGCGATTGCGCGGGCAGGGCAGTTTCGGTCAAGGCCACCTCGAACGGCAAGAGATGCGCCGCCGATAGATCGCGAAGCTGATGCGAAACTGATGCCGGAGATCAATCCGGCAGGAAAATCGTCGCCCGCAGCCCCGGCCCGTCGCCGCGGTTCTCGAGCCGCAGCTCGCCGCCCAGCACGGTCACGGCCCGCCGGGCGATCGCCAGGCCCAGGCCCCCGCCGGGGTGGGGATCGCCGTCCCGGCCCGTCGGTCCCGACAGGCGCTCGGGATGCATGCCGGGGCCGCGGTCGCTCACGACCAGCGCCAGCCGCCCGGAAACGGCGCGGATCTCCACATCGATCGTGCCGCCGCTTGCCGCATGCTCCACGGCATTGTCGATGATCGTCGCAAGCGCCACCCGCAACGGCGTCGGGTCGGTCGATGCGATGGCGACGTCGGGAGCCGTCAGCGAGAAGTCGGCACCGGCCCGCGCCGCGAACAGCGCCCGATCGGCGATGACTTCGCTTGCCAGCTCGCGCAGGTCGACCGGTTCCCGGGTCAGCGCCGTCGCGTCGAGCCGGGCGAGCTGCAGCATCTGGGTGATCGTGTCGCTGCCGCGATCCACGCTCTCCAGCAGATCGGAAAGCGCCGCATGCTCCTCGGAGTCGGGCGCCGCGCGTCGCAGCAGCAGCTGGGCTCGCAGCTTCAGCGCGGCGAGCGGGGTGCGCAATTGGTGCGCGGCCTGGTCGGCAAAGGCCTGTTCGTGCTCGATCGCGGCGCGCACCCGCGCGAGCAGGCCGTTCAGCGCGGCGACGATCGGTGCCAGGTCGCTCGGCATGGTGTGGAGGTGCAGCGGCTTCAGCTCGGCCGCGGACCGGCTGCCGAGCGTGGCGCTGAGCTGCTGTACCGCCGACAGCCCGCGGCGCAGCGTGAGCCATAGCAGCACCGCGCTGCCGAGGATCAGGAGCATGATCGGACCGATCAGCTGCTCGCCGACGCGCAGGATCAGCCCCGCCCGCGCCTGCATCGGCTCCGCCACCACGATCAGCAGCCGTTGCTCGGGAACCGCAAGGCCGTAGCTGCGCCATTTGTCGGTGCCGACGCTGAAGGTGCGAAACCCGGGTATCGCGGCCACGCCCTTCCCGACATCGCCGCGCGTCGGCGGCACCGTCAGGATGCCGAAATGATAGACGGCGAACTGGCGCCACGCGGCCGAGGCGCGGAATGCGCTGAGATCCTCGTCGCTGAGCAGCCGGCGATAGGGCGTGTCGTGGCTCACCCGCGAATTGGGATCGTCCCCCGTGAACTCCTCCCGCATGAGCAGGTGCAGCACGTGCGTCGCGGTGATCAGCTGCTGGTCCGCGCGCTGGTTGATGTCGGCGCGCACGATCGCGAACAGCACTCCTGCCATCAGCATGCCGGTCACCGCGACCAGCAGCAGCGTGCGGACATAGAGCGCGCCAGTGAGGGAGCGGCCGATCCTTCCCTTCATTTCGCGACCATGTAGCCGAGCCCGCGCGCGGTGACGATGAAGTCCCGCTCCAGCTTGCGCCGGAGCGCCGAGATGGCGACCTCCACCGTATTGCTCTCGATATACTGATCCTGATCGTACAGCGCCGCTTCGAGTTCCGCCTTGCTGACGAAGCGGCCCGCCCGGCGCATTAGGAGGGCCGCTATCCGGAATTCCTTGGCGGTGAGCGCGACCGGCTGGTCGCGCAGCCGGACGGTGCGCCCTCCCAGGTCGAGCGCCACGTCGCGGACGACGAGCAGATCGGATCCGCGTCCGTCGCGCCGGCGCAGCTGGGCGCGGACGCGCGCGGTCAGCTCATCGATATCCAGCGGCTTGACCAGATAGTCGTCGGCACCGGCATCCAGCCCCGCAATGCGCTGGGTGATGCGGTCCTGCGCGGTGATGACGATGACCGGGACGAGCCGGTTCTCGCTCCTGAGCTCGCGCAGGACTTCCAGCCCGGAGACGTCGGGGAGGCCGAGATCCAGCAGGACGACGCCATAGGCCTCGCTGCGGCACGCCAGCAACGCCTCCTCGCCGGTCCTGGCCCAATCGACCGCATGGCCGGCATCCTCCAGCGCGGCCCGCATGCCGCGGCCCAGGGGGGCATCATCTTCGATGAGGAGTAGGCGCGCCATGATCTTCGTTTCGTTGCCGGGTGGCTCCGGGCCAGCCTAGCGCGGCACGCCGGACCGATCCAGACCGGCGGGGAGGGCGATCATCCGGCCCCGGCGGAACCCGTCCTGGCTGCGGAAGGGGCCATCATTTCGGCGCCGGCCTCCATGCCTTCTTCCCGCGCGGCCTCGCGGGCGCTTCGGAAGCGGCCATGCCCGGGGGAGGGGGCGACGCCCGGAGCCTCACGACGCACCGGGTTCCGTTCGGCACGATATTGTCGATCTCTAGCGAACCGCCACAGACCGCCATGATCCGCTCGACGATGGACAGCCCCAGGCCGGCGCTGTCGGTTCGATTGGTTCCCTCTTTCCGGTAGCGCTTCGTCTGGTTGGCCAGGGTCTCGACGGCAAAGCCGGGGCCGTCATCCGCCACGATCATGCTGCCGTCCGGTTCGACCCGAACGGACACGGTGCAGCCTGCCGGCGTGTGGCGGACGGCGTTGTCGATCAGGTTCGTCAGCGCGATCTGCACCAGGCCGATTATCCCTTCGACCCAGGCATGCTGGCCTGCGGGCGCCGTGAAATCGATGTCGTGATCCCGGTGCAGCGCGAGCGGCGCCATCACGCTGACCACCTCGCCGGCGAGCGCCACGGGGTCGAAGCTCTCGACCTTGCGGTGATGGCGATCCACGATCGCCAGGTCCATCAGCTGCTGGATCACGCGATTGGCCCGCTCGACCCCCAGCTGCACGGCGTCGCGTTCGGGAGAGGGATCCAGCGCCTCGAGGCGTAGCGAGATCAGCGCCAGCGGCGTGCGCAGTTCATGCGCGACATTGCCGATGAACTCGCCCTGGAAGCGATAGCCGGCCTCCAGGCGGTCAAGGGCGCGATTGGTCGCGTGGACAAGGGGAACGGCCTCCAGCGGCACGCTCGCCGGCTCCAGACGATGGCCGATATGATCCAGGCCGATCGCATCGGCCTGGCTGGCCGTGCGCCGGAACCGGCCCGTCACCCGGCCGAGGATCAGCAGCCCGATGAGCAGCGAGGCCAGCAGCGAGGCCGGAACGACCCAGATGAAACGCTCGAGGAACGATGTAACTACATTATCGACGATATGGTTCGGATAGGTGCGATTCTGGGCGACGACGATCCATTCCGGACGCCCCGCCCGCGAGACCGGGAGCGTGAGCACGTCGTAGCGGCCATATTTGAAGAATATCGGGCCGTCCCCGTGTTCGAGCTTGGCAAGGGGGACGGGCAGCTGGCCCGAGGCGGCCTCGACGTCGAGAGCGCCGGTATCGGTGATGCGCAGGCTGCCCTGGAAGCTGGGGCCCCGCGCCTGCTGCCACCATGTGGGCCTGCCCGTCGCGATGGCCTGCGCCTCGCGCTTCAGCCGCTCCGAAATGAACTGATCCGCCGTCGTGTTCAGAAGATATCCGAGCAGCACCGGAAGGAACACCGCCAGGGACAGGACGAGAATCGCCTGGGCCAGCAGCAGCTGCCAGAACATCGATCTCGGCGCGCGAACCCTCACGAGTTCATCAATATATAGCCGATTCCGCGTACGGTCTTGAGCCTGACCTGCGCCGCGAAGCCGTCCAGTTTTCGTCGAATCCGGTGGATATATACTTCCACTGCGTTCGAGCCGAGCATGTCTCCCGAGCCGAACAGCTGATCCTCGATGACGCGCTTGGAAAGGACATGGCCGGAGCGCCGCATCAGCAGCTCCAGCAGTTCGGCCTCGCGCTCCGAAAAGTCGGCGGGTTCGCCGCCCACCCGCACTTCGCGCGTCCGGGTGTCCAGGGAAAGGTCCCCCACGGCGAGGAGATGCTCGACATAGCCGCCCTGCCGGCGAAGCACCGCGCAGATCCGGGCGTGCAGCTCGGGAAAGAGGAATGGTTTGACGATATAGTCGTCGGCACCGCTATCCAGTCCCTGGACACGCATCTCACCCTCGCCACGCGCCGTCAGCACGAGAATTGGTTCCATGCGTTTATACCCGCGCAGGCGCCGCAACAAGGCGAGGCCATTCTCGTCCGGGAGGCCGAGATCGAGGATGATCGCCGCATAGTTGATGGTCTGGATCAGAAGCTCGGCATCGCCCGCGGTTCTGGCCAGATCGCAGCGCACGTCGCGCTTCGCGAATGCCGAAACCATCGCATGGGCCAGTTCCGCATCATCCTCTACGATCAGCAAGCGCATCTAACTCGCTCCGTCGCGGCCAGGGGCCGCCTATGGTCAGGATCCGTCTCCGAACATGTCGGGGGCAAGAATGCCGTCAGGATCCTCGGTGAAGGTATCGGCAAGCGCATGGTCGGTCGGAAGCGCTGGATCGGTATCCATGCGGCCGTGCCGGATCATCGCCTTCGCCACGGCTTTCCTCTGTCCCATTGCTGGACAGGATGGCGCGTACCTCATGGCGACGACTATCGTAGCGTTGTCCCGTGTGGACAAGCGGCTTCGCATGGTGACGGGGCCGCCGCCGGCCTCCGGAAAACTCCCTAGGCATCCGAGTGCCCGGCAAGGCCGGATGACGCGGAAATCCGCCATTCCCCGACCATGGCCCCGACAAACGCCGCGCGGGGCCTGTGCGGATTTGAGACAGCGCCCAGTTGGCCGACATCTGCCCGTAAGGTTGGCGTAAGCAGCCTCGGCCACGAGGATTGGGCCGAGTTTCCGCATGGCTTGGATTTCAGGGAAGCGCCATGCGCGAGGCCAGTATCGGAGAATGCACCATGGAAGAACGAGCGCATTCCTATGACCACCTCACTCCACGCGAACTGCAGGTACTCGATCTCGCCGCCGGCGGTTTCTGTGCGAAGGAAATCGCCAGACGGCTCGAGATCAGTCCGAAGACCGTGGATCGTCACGTCGAGAATATTCGCCTGAAGCTTCGTGCCCGTAACCGCGCCCATATGATCCAGCTGGCGTTCCGGTTCGGTCTCCAAGGTCATCTCGACATTCCCTTCATCATTGCCGGTTGAGACAAGGCCCGTTGCCGCCCCTATTGCTGGGGCAGCGGCGGCGGCGGCGGCGGAAGCATCCCCTTGGGCGCTTGCGGCGCGAAGGCGTTCGTGCGTGCCAGGCGCGCGGCTTCCTCGTGGATGGCGGCTTGTACCGCCGGATTGCTCAGGTCCACCGGCCCGGCATTGGGGTTTCCGGGGATCGCGCGGCTGTTCGCGACGAGCATGGCCATCGGCGCCTTGCTGCCATCGGCGGCGCGATAGCGGCCGGGATCGGCGCCGGGGCAAGTGGTGCCCGTGGCGGCGAAGAAGGCATCGGCGCTCTTGCGATCCTGGCACATCCGGGCAACCGCGACATTGTCGAAGCCCATCGCGTGCCATGCTGCGGCATCGGACCTGCGCGTACACCCTTCGTCGCTGCGGCCGAAATTGAGGTTGATCCCGATCGGCCCGCCCGCAATGCCGCCGCCCGTGCCGATGAGGCAGGGATTGGCGCCGGCGAAATAGCTGCCCTGGACGCTCGGGGTGGTCCACTCATGCCCGCTATAGGTGACGGTCTCGTGGGCCGGGGTCTCGCTGACCGGGCCGGTGATCGCCTCGACGTTCACCGCACTATTGGACGAGGCGTTATCCGTCGCCGTCTGCTGGGCGTTGGCGGCTGTGGCACTGACCATCAGGACGAGGGTCGCCGCGACTGCTAGGTGCTTCATGATCGAACTCCTGAACGGAAAGGGAGGCGGGACGGCACCTGCCGCCCCGCCTGTAAGCCTCCTATTCGACGGTCCAGCCGAGCGAGCCGAACCCGAACCCGACCAGTCCCACCGCTCCCGCGGCGTTCCAGTCGATGCTCGCTGCGTTCACATTGGTGGTGTTGGACGCATTGAAGTTGGCGTTGAACTTATAGTCGCCGGCGCTCTCGCCGAAGTTCATCACCTGCATGCTCAGAGCGGCGTTCCCATGGGTCAGGCCGCCATAGACACCGCCATTATAGCTGTTGCTGGTGATCGATCCGACGCCCGAGGGGCTCACGCTGGAGGTGATCGAGGTGCCGGCGTCGCCGACTCCGCCGACCACGGCATAGCTGGTGCCGCCGGGCAGGCTGTTGATGTTCATCGTACCGCCGAAGCCGCTGCCGGACGACGCCGACAGCTCGTTGTTGATGCTTCCGCTGATCCCGCTCGTGCTGGTGCTGCTCAGCGAGTCGGTGTTGATGCCGCCATTCGTGAAGCCGCCGACACCCACGCCGATGCCTCCGCCGATATTGCCGGAGCCCGACGATTGGGCGAGGGCCGGAGCGGCCGTGAGTACCGCCAGGGCTGCTGCGCCGATTGCAATAATCTTCATCATACATCTCCTACCGTGCCAGCGACTGCTGGTGCCCGGATTAGGACATGGGGACAGGCTTACAGCTATCCGGCGGAGCCCGCCCGATGCCTCCCGCCGTATGATGCTCCAACATGCTAGCTCGTGGGGGATTTGCCGTAGGGGATCGGCCGTGCGGAAAGCGTGCCGACAAGGAAATGTTTTTCCTTACAGCAGGTTACAGTAGCTTACAGCGATCCGCGGCGGGTGTTCGCCGATCAATTCCGATCCGGCCGAACGTCAGCCGAGCGGAGGCAGGCCGTCCATGATCGCCGTCAGCGCGAGCGCGTTCTCCCGTTCCATCGCGCTGTGTCCCGCATTCGTCACCACGAAGGTCGCGGGATCGCTGCCGGCTTCCCCGAGCGCCGCGGCGAGTCGCGAGGCCTGGGTCAGCGGACAGACGAGATCGAACCTGCCATGGACGATATGCACCGGGATGCTCGCCAGCGTCGCGGCGTTGCGGATGAGGTGATCCGGCTCCAGGAACAGCCGGTTGGCGAAGAAATGCGCCTCGATCTGCGCGAAGGACAGGGCGAACATGTCTTCCCCGAACTTCCCGCTGTCGTCGACGTCGGGGATCGCATTGGAGATGGTGCCTTCCCATACCGACCACGCCAGCGCCGCCGCCAGCTGCCGCGCGCGCTCCTCCTGGGTCGATGGTACGCTGTCGAAGATCGCCTTATAGGCTTTCATCACGTCGCCGCGTTCGGCAGGGGCGATCGGGGCGAGGAAGCGGCGCCAGGCTTCGGGATAGCTCACATAGGCGCCCGGCGCAGTGAGGGCGAAGGGCGCACCCTCGAACGTCGCCGCATTGCCCTGATACATGAAGTCGAGATCCTCCGCGGCGCCCAGGAAGATGCCGCGCAGGATCAGATTGGCGCAGTGGTGCGGGTGCGCGATCGCATAGGCCATGGCCAGCGTGCTGCCCCAGCTGCCGCCGAACACATGCATCCTGCCGGCGATGCCGAGCGCGGCGCGCAGGCGGTTGATGTCCTCGATCAGATGCCGGGTGGTGTTGTTGGCGAGCGCGATCGCCGGGCCGGCGGCCGCGACGGTCGGCTCGCTCCTGCCGCAGCCGCGCTGGTCGAAAAGGACGATCCGGTAGCGTTCGGGATCGAAATAGCGTGCCATGACCGGCGCGCACGCGCCGCCCGGGCCGCCATGGAGCACGATGACCGGCTCGCCGGCCGGGTTGCCATATTCCTCCCAATAGAGGCGGTGATCGGGATCATGGTCGACCTGCAGCAGCCCGCTGCTCCGCGCTTCCGCCGCCGGATAGCGCCATTCGTCGACGATCTTGCTGGTGCGCTGGAGCTGGGAGAAATCCATGTCCGTTTCCCGTGAGTTGGGGCGATGTGCGACGCGGGGCCAAGTGCCGGCTCTATCCTCGGTCGGCGCGCCGGTACAGGCGCATGTCCCGCGGCCGTTATCGTGGCGCGCGCGCGCGTCCGCCGCCCCAGATATCGTCCGGGCAATGGATCAGTCCGTCCGCATAGCGAACGCCCGGGGCGCGATCCCGGGCGAGGAAAGTGGGGCCATCCAGATCGCAAAGGTCGCAGCGCTGGCCGAGGATGAAGGCGGGCGCCTGCGACCAGCTGGTGCCGGTCATGTTGCCGACCATGACTCCGAAGCCCATCCGGCGCGCCGCCTGTTCCATCGCGAGCGCGTGGGTGAGGCCGCCGCACTTGTCGAGCTTGATGTTGACGAGGTCGACCAGACCGATCAGCCCCTCGAGATCGTCGCTGTCCTGAACGCTCTCGTCCGCCGCGATCGGGATCGCGCGGTCGATATGGCGCAGGTCCGCGTCCCGCCCGATCGCGAAAGGCTGCTCGATCAGCGTCACGCCGGCGGAACGCAATGCCGGCATGAGCGCGTCGAGCGCATCCGGATCGAAACCCCGGTTCCCGTCCACGGCGATCGCGACGTCGGGGCGGGCGGCGCGGACCGCGCGAACTCGCTCTCCATCCTCGCCATCGCCTTCCAGCTTCAGCTTGATCTGGCGGGCATGCGCCATGCCTGCCGCCTTGCGTGCCATTTCCCCCGGGGAAGCGATGCCGATGGTGAAGACGGTGGGCAGCGGTCGCGCCCCGGGGAGGCCGGCGAGCTGCCATACCGGCTTTCCGGCGTGGCCGGCCTCGACTTCCCACAGCGCCGCGTCGAGCGCGTTGCGCGCGCCTCCGGCCGGCAGCAGGCGCTGGAGCTCGGCGCGATCGATGCCGTCCGCGAGGATGGGCGCGAGCCGCGTCACCTGCTCGACGATCCGCGCCGAGGTGTCGCCCCGATAATAGACGCCGCACGCCTCGCCGCGGCCGATGACGCCGCGATCCTCGATCGTGACCAGGGCGATCTCGGCATGAGTGAATGTCTCGCCGGAGATGCGGAACGGCTCCGCCATCTCCCATTGCTCGGTTCGCGCTTCGATCTTCATCGCGGTTCCTCCACGCCGCCGGCATAGAGGCGCGGAGCGGGCCGGCTTTGCAGTCCGGCGCGCGGTTTCGCGAATTCGCGGGTCGGATTGCAAAGCGGCGTCCGGCGCGATGTGGCTGTCTCCCCGGCCTGGTATCCGGAGAAACATCGAGTGCATTCGCCTTTCGCGCCCCGTTCGCCGGAGGATATCGCCACGCTGCTGCGCACCGCTCCGCTGGCCTGGCTGGTGAGCGTCGATCCGGCGGGCGAGGTGCTGAGCAGCCAGCTGCCGCTGCTGGCGTTGCCGCCCGAGGAGGGCGAGATGCTGCTGCTCGGCCATATGGCGCGCACGAACCCGCTGGTGGCGCGGCTGGGCGAGCGGCCGCGCGCGGCGATCCTGTTCCAGGGGCCGAATGCCTATGTCTCGCCGAGCTGGTATGCCGACCGGGATTCGGCGCCGACCTGGATCTATGTCAACGCGACGCTCACCGCCGATGTCACGCTGCGCGAGGATCTGACCGACCGCGCGCTCAACCTGCTGGTCCACCAGATGGAGCAGGGCCGCCCGGAACGCTGGCGGGTGGCGGAGATCGCCCATCGCTATGCCGCGCTGCGCGACCGGGTGATCGGGTTCACGGCGAAGGTCGTGAAGGTCGATGCCCGGTTCAAGCTTGCCCAGGACGAGCCGCCGGCAGTGGTGCGCGAGACGCTCGGCCATCTGGAGGAAGACGCACTGATCCGCTGGGTGGAGGCCGTGAACGCCGAACGGCTGGGGGCGGAATCGTGATCGACCTCGCCATTCGCGGCGCGCTGGTGATCGACGGCACCGGTGCCCCGGGCATCGTCGCGGACGTCGCGGTGGAAGGGGACCGGATCGCCGCGATCGGCGGGAGCATCGGCGCGGCGCGGGAGGAGGTCGATGCGACGGGGCTGGTACTCGCGCCGGGCTTCATCGATGCGCACACGCATGACGACCGGCTGATCCTGGGCGGGGCGGAGGCGATGCTGTGCAAGCTTTCGCAGGGAGTCACCACGGTGATCGTCGGCAATTGCGGGATCAGCCTCTCCCCGGTCGCGTTCGACAGTCGCCCGCCCGCGCCGCTCGACCTGCTGGGAGACGCGCGCTGGTGGCGCTTCCCCAGTTTCGCCGCCTATGCCGGGCAACTGGCGGAATCCCCGCCGGCCGTGAACGCGCTGGCGCTGGTCGGCCACATGCCGATCCGGATCGAGGCGATGGGCGGCGATACCGCGCGCGCGGCGACGCCGGCGGAGGTGGCGCGGATGGAGGCGCGGCTGGCCGAGGCGCTCGACCAGGGCGGGGCGGGGCTGTCCACCGGCCTGTGGTACGCGCCCGGCGGCGGCGCGGAGATGGCCGAGCTGGTCGCGCTCGCCCGGTGCGCGGCGGGGCGGGGCGGGCTCTATGTCACGCATCTGCGCGACGAGGGGAACGCGGTGGAGGCGGCCGTCGCGGAGGCGATCGAGATCGGCGTGTCGGGCGGCCTGCCGATCATCGTCAGCCACCACAAATGCACCGCGCCGGAGAATTTCGGCAAGTCGCACGCCACGCTGGCGATGATCGATGCCTGCGCGGTGCATCATCCCATCGGGCTGGACGTCTATCCCTATTGCGCCTCCAGCACCGTGCTGCGCCCCGAATGGGTGCGCCCCGATATCGAGACGGTGGTGAGCTGGTCCGTGCCGCACCCGGACCGCGCCGGGCAGTCGCTCGCGGCGATCGCCGCGGAGTGGCAGGTCTCGCTGGGCGAGGCGGCATCGCGGCTGGTGCCGGCGGGGGCGGTCTATTTCTCGATGGACGAGGGCGAGGTGCGCCGGATCATGGCGCACCGGCTGACGATGATCGGCAGCGACGGCCTGCCGCACGACGAGCGGCCCCATCCGCGCCTGTGGGGCACCTTCCCGCGCGTGCTGGGTCATTATGCCCGCGACATGGGGCTGTTCCCGCTCGAGACCGCCATCCGCAAGATGACCGGGCTGACCGCGGAGACCTTTGGGCTATCCGGGCGCGGGATCGTGGCGGAGGGCGCCCATGCCGATCTCACGCTGTTCGACCCCGCGCGCATCATCGACCGCGCCGATTTCGCCGCGCCGACCCGATTGTCGGCGGGTGTCGTCGCGACATGGGTCAATGGGCGGCTCGCCTATGGCGAGGCGAAGGGCGTGACCGGCATCTGTGCCGGGCGGCTGCTGAAGCGCGGAAGCTAGTCGCGCCGGCCCAGCCGCTCCAGATCCTCCGGCACATGGCGCGCGGCGACCAGGTAGAAGGGGATCGAGGCAACCGCGGCGGCCACGCCGGCGAACATCGCGTATCGCAGCGAGTCCGCGCCGAACACCGGCCGCAGCAGGTCGCTCAGCATGCCGATCACCAGCGGGCCGAGGCCGAGGCCGATCAGATTGCCGACGAACAGCTGGATCGCGGCGGCGCGCGCGCGCATTGGCGGCGGCGTGATCGTCTGGATCGTCGCGATGCACGGGCCGATGAACGCGGCGCTGAGCGAGACGGGAATGACCGCCGCCGCGATCGCCACCGCGACATTGCCGGCCAGGAAGAACGGCACCCAGAAGGGTATCGAGATGAGAGCGGCGATGGCCGGCGCCAGCAGGTTGCGATGTATGCCGCCGCGCCGCGCCGCGATGTCGGCGAAGCGGCCCGAGGCATAGGTGCCCAGCCCGCCGCCCAACCCCACGATCAACGCGAAGATCAGGCCCACCTCGGTCGACCCCATGCCATGCGAGCGGATCAGGAAGGCGGGCACGAACGCAGTGATGCCATAGCCGGAAAAGGCGCTCATCGCGGTTCCCAGCACGATGTAGCGATAGGAGCGCTGCCGCCAAAGGAAGCCGAGCCGCACGGTGGCGGGGGAGGGCGATTGCGCGGGCGCGGGCCGGGGCGGATCGCGCAGGACCGCCATTGCCAGCAGAGTCAGCAGCAGGCCGGGCAGGCCGGCGGCGATGAAGGCCGCGCGCCACCCATAGGCATCGGCGATCCAGCCGCCCGCGAAAAAGGCGATCATCAGCCCGACATTGACGCCGGTGGCGTAGATGGCCTGCGCCGTCGCCCGTTCGGACGGACCGTAGAGATCGGAGATGATCGATTGCGAGGCCGGGCCGGTGCCGGCTTCGCCGACGCCCGTCAGCATCCGCGCGACGACGAGCTGCCAGAAACGCGCGACCAGCCCGCACGCCAGCGTCATCGCGCTGAAGCAGGCGAGCGAGGCGATGATGATCCGCGAGCGGCTCATCCGGTCGGCGGCCAGTGCGATCGGCATGCCCAGCGTCGCGTAGAACAGGGCGAAGGCCGGCCCGACCAGCAGCCCGAGCAGCGTGTCGGACACCTGGAACTCGTGCTTGATATGCTCCAGGATGATCGCGAGGATCTGCCGGTCGATGTAATTGACCGCGTAGATCGCGCTCAGCAGCAGCACGATCGCGCTTCGCGGGATCATGGCCCCGCGCCCCTCAGCCCTCATCGCTTTCCCCATCGCTCGCCGGCCTGGCGCCGCGCTTCAGACTGGAGGCGAGGTGCCGCACGCGCAGCTCGTCATTCGCCACCTTGCGCATCTGGATCGGCGAGACCCCGAATGCGGCCTTGAAGGCGCGCGTGAAGCTCGCCGCATGTTCATATCCGGTCTCCAGCGCGATCTCCATCATCGACATCTTCGAGTCGCGGATGAGGTCGAGCGCCAGCTCCATGCGCAGCTTGTCGCGGATGCGACCCACCGTCTCGCCATAGATCATGCGGAAGCCGATCTGCAGGCGATGGCGCGTCATTCCCACCATTTCGGCGATCTCGTGGATGCTGATCTGCTGGTCGATATTGTCGCGGATGATCTGCATCGCGCGCTTGAGCCGGCGATGGTCCTCCGCCTCGAACCGGCCGCCGAACTGCTCGCTGTCCGGCTGGGACAGGCCAAAGAGGATGTGGCAGGCCAGCTCCAGCGCCTTGGCGGACATGAACGCGCCGCGAAAGGCGCGGGCGAAGGGCGGCGAGATGAGCTGGTGCGCGGTGAGCGAGGCAAGCTCCGACAGCGGCACGTTGCGGACCGGATAGTCGCCGCCGTCGCGGATATACTGGGCAAGGTCGGCCGGGATGTCGCTATCGGTCAGTCCGGTCAGCTCGAAGAAGCGCCCGCGCTCGAAATACAGGGTCACCCAGCGCAGATGGTCGCCCGCCGCATAGACGGTGTCGAAGCTGCGCCCGCCGCCCGTGCCATAGATGGTGCAATAGCCGTCGGCGAGCTCGCCATCGGTGCCGGCGGCATCGGTAAGCCGGACATTGCCGTTGAGCACCGCGGACAAGGCGAGATAGTCGTCGCACCGGTGGCTGCGGGCGAGCTGGCGGCGCGCCACCATGTTGACCAGGGCGACGCAGACGCCGTTGTGCAGCTCGTAGAATTCCCAGCCGCCCTTGGCGACATTGCTGTCATACTCGTAGCGGAAACCGAGGCCGCCGGGCGTCGGATGGCTCCAGCCGTCCGCCTTGCGCGTCGAGAGTCCCTCCGCGGCGGCCGGGTCGCGCAGCTGCGCCAGCATGTCGTGCAGGCTGCGGGAAAGGATTTCGGGCGGCGGCGGATCGGTCATGACAAGTCAGCCCATGTTCGCGCCGGGAACGCAACCGGGCCAGCGATCCTTCCACGGCGCGGCTTGCTCGAGCTGGCGGGCGAGCTCGAGCAGCAGCGGCTCGCCTCCCCGCCGGGCGGCGAACATCGTGCCGATCGGCACGCCGTCCGGCCCCGGCTGGACCGGCAGCGACATCGCCGGATGGCCGGTCAGGTTGTGCAGGGGCGTGTAGGACACATAATCGAACATCAGCTGCATGATGTGATCGAAATCCGCGTCGGGGGCCAGTTCCCCGATGCGCAGCGCGGGAAGGCCGAGCACCGGCGACAGGATGACATCGGCGTCGCCGAACGCGGAGTCCAGCGCGCGGCGGGCATCCTCGATCGCGCGGAAAAGATGGTCGACATCGTCGATCGCGGTGTCGGCCGCCCATTCGCCCAGCCCCAGCGTCCAGGGCTCGACCGCCCTATCGGCGGCGGCGCCGAAACGCGCGCGGGCCGATTGCAGCACGTCGCGCGCCAGATAGGCCCAGATCGCCTTGAACGCCACCATCACCGCCGGGCCGTCATAGGGCGGCGGCGCCTCGAACACATGATGGCCCAGCTCCTCGCACAGCCTGGCGCTGCGCAGGGTACTGGCGAGCACGTCCGGATGAGGCTGGTCGCCGTTCAGGTTGGTGGTGACCATGGCGATCCGCAACCCCTTGTCGCGGCGAGGCACGGGGGCGAGCGCGCGCGCGGTGACTATGCCCATCGCCCATTCCACATCGCGCACGCTGCGGGCGAGCAGCATGTCGCAGGCGAGCAGATCCTCCATCAGGTGCGGCGCGCGGGCGCGCAGAGTCGCGCCCCGTCCCGGCTTCAACCCGATCAGCCCGCAGCACGAGGCCGGGATGCGGATCGATCCGCCGCCATCCGCCGCATGGGCCAGCGGCACCATGCCGGTGGCGACCGCGATGGCCGCGCCGCCGCTCGATCCGCCGGGCGAGCGCTCCGCCGCCCATGGGTTGCGGGCCGGGCCGTAGAGTAGCGGCTCGGTGGTCGGCAGCAGGCCGAATTCCGGCGCGTTGGTCTTGCCGAGCGCGACCAGGCCGCCATCGTCCAGGGCCCGGGTGAAGGGGAAGTCGATATCGCCCGGCGCTGCATCGCGGTGCAGGCGGCTGGCGCTGCGGTTCGGCATGCCGCGATAGTCGAGGCCGTCCTTGAGCAGCCAGGGCACGCCCGCCATCGGCCCGGCGGCGCGATCCGCGCGGACGAGCGCGGCATCATAGTCGCGATGCGTGATGACGTTCAGCGCCTCGTCGAGCGCCTCGATCCGCGCGATCGCGCTCTCGCACAATTCGCGCGCCGACACTTCGCCCCGGCGGACGAGCGCGGCCTGGTCGTGCGCGTCGAGCCGGCCGATCTCCCATGCCATGGTCGCGCGTGGCGCCAAGGGTGTCTGTCCCGCGATATCCTGCATCGGCTGCGTCGTCCGTCCCACATTGATTGACGACGATGATTTGAGCCCATTCCGGGCATTTCGGTTTAGCCGTCGAGGCGCGCCAGTTCGCGATTTTTCCCGCCGGAACCGTGACGGCTAATGGCGGGCCCGGAATGGCAAAGCGGGCCGCGCGGCGCTGCGCCACCCCCTCATCGTCTACTGGCAATGAAAACGGGGATGACGATGCAGGCACCATATCTGCTTTTCCTGGGCGACGTGGAGGAGCTCAGCGCGGCCAAGACGGCGGCGGGGGTCAATCAATGGCGGAGCGAGCTCGTGCTGGCGCAGCACCGGCTGCCCGGCTGCACGGTCGATCTCGGCATCGCCGAGATGACGCCCGCCCAGGCCGCTCGCGCCGGCGCGCGGACCATGATCGTCGGCGTGGTGAATGTCGGCGGCTTCATCCCCGAGCATTGGGTGGCGACCATGGTCGACGCGCTGGAACAGGGCCTGGACCTCGCGGCGGGAATGCACCAGCGCCTCAACGACATTCCGGCGATCGCCGAGGCGCGTGACCGGACAGGGCGCGCGGTACTGGATTTGCGCCAGCCCGATCGCGGCTTCCTGCCCGGTTCGGGACGCAAGCGGCCCGGCAAGCGGCTGCTGACCGTCGGCACCGATTGCGCGGTGGGCAAGAAATACACCGCGCTGGCGCTGGAGGCGGGATTGCGGGCACGCGGCATCGACGCCGATTTCCGCGCGACCGGACAGACCGGCATCATGATCTCCGGCCGGGGCGTCGCGATCGATTCGGTGATCGCCGACTTCATTTCCGGCGCGGCCGAATGGCTGTCGCCCGATGCCGCGCCGGATCACTGGGACGTGATCGAAGGCCAGGGCTCGCTGTTCCATCCCGCCTATGCCGGCGTCACGCTGGGGCTGATCCATGGCAGCCAGCCGGATGCGCTGGTCGTCTGCCACGAGCCGGTCCGCACCCATCTGCTCGGCTTCGACTATGGCGTGCCGGACTTGCGGCGCTGCATCGACATGAACGTCGCCGCCGCGCAGCTGACCAATCCGGAGGCGCGCGTGGTGGGGATCAGCGTCAACACCTCGCGCATGGAGCCTGCCGCGGTCGACGCCGCGATCCGCGACATCGAGGCGCAGACCGGATTGCCCTGCAGCGACCCCATAAGGCACGGCGTCGATCGCATTCTCGACGTCCTGCTGAACTGAGCGGCGGGGCGGGCGCTCCCTCTGGATATTCATACTTGTTCAACCGTCATCCCTGCCTGCGCGGGGATGACGGGCGTAGTTTCAAGGGCTTGTCTGGGCGCTCCCCGCTAGCGCGGAGTGCCCGTCCCGGGCAGATGCGGGATCGCCGAGGCGTGCCGCGCTTCCTGGGCCCGTGGAAAGCCGCTGTCCTTCCCTTCGACGAACCGATCCAGGAAGCCGAGCGAGAAGTCGCCGATCACGCCGTCCATCTCGGCGGCGGAGATGGTGCCGTAGAGCGCCGGTGGCGTCCGGTGGCGGAACATGCGGATCAGGTCGGTGAAGGCGAGATGGCCCGAGCCCTCGACCCGGAAACGGAAATCGTCAGGCGCCGCGGGGCCGGCCCAGCGCCGGAACGCGAAGTCCATCGGATGCGTGCGGGGATCGCGCGGCTGGTTCGGATAGAGCGGATAGTGCGGCCAGTCCGATTGCAGCCACAGCATCGGCCGGCCGGCGGCGCGGTCGAACATCGCGGGATCGTAGGTCACGCCGTCCAGGCTGATCGCGGCGCGGCACCGTGGTTCCTGCACACAGGCCTGCGCCGCGATGCCGCCGCCGAACGACATGCCGCCGAACGCCAGGCGGGAGAAATCCACCGACCTTGCGATCCGCGCGGCGAGCGGCGAGGGCCGGCCGCGCGCGAGCGTGGCGAGGATGAAGCGGGTATCGGCCAGCCATGCCTCGGTGCTCCGCATCAGCCGGTCCTTCGCCGCCGCTTCGGCATAGGCCGGAAAGCGTTGGCGCCAGGCCTGGACGCTCTGATCCTGCACCAGCGCGCCCAGCGTCTCGACCATTGCCGGGGACACGACCAGCGGCGTGGTCTCGCGGCTCCATCCGTCGGCGAATTGCTGCCGCGCGGAATCATAGGGGTGGCCGATGCTGGCGACGACATAGCCATGGCTCGCCAGCCGCTCGAACAGCGGCGTGTTCTGCGCGGGGTACATCGTATAGCCATGGTTGAAGACGAACAGCGGATGGCCGGCTCCCGCCGGTTCGGCGTCCAGCCGGGCATGGGTGGGGATGGCGGCGAGATGCCGCAGCTCGAAGGAGCGGTGCAGGGCGTTGCGCGCGATCGATCCCGCGTCGGCCGCGACGGTATCGCCCGGAAGATATCGCGCCGGGGAATGCTTGTCCCCCGCGCCGGCCGGGTACCAGAGCTGCACCGTCACGCGGCGTCGCGCATCCGCGCCGTCCTCCAGCACGCCCCGGCGTCCTTCGTCGATCAGCTCGATGCGCGTCGTCCCGATCGCATAGGGGCCGTCGGGCGCGGGCAGCGCGAAGAGCGGGAACAGCAGATAGGGGATCGCCGCGCCCGGGATGGCCAGCATGAACGCCGCGCGCGCCGCGTTTCGCAGCCAGCGCCTTCGCAAGGCGGGGCCGTGCCACAGACAGGCGGCCGCGAGGGCGGCGATCGCCGCGGCCGGAGCCGCCTGCCAATGGTACAGGGCGAGCGCCGCCAGCGCGGTGCCCAGCGCGGCCAGCGCCGCCGGCAGCGCCGGCCGCCATCGCCCGACCGCGAACAGCGCCGCGGCGGCGATCAGCAGGAGAAAGACGGCAACGTCGATCGGATACACCGGCGGCCCTCCGCTTGGTTAGAACGACTTTCCGAGCCTTATGCCGATCTGGCGCGGCCGCGGCACCGCGCCGATCCCGCCGAGCGTGGGATAATAAGGCGAGTGCTCGTTCAACAGGTTCCGCGCGAAGATCGCGATGTCCAGCCCTTCGACGGTCGCGCCCAGGCTGGCGCCCAGGAAGGATTGCGGCCCGGTGACGATGCGGGTCACGCCCTGTCCGCCGACCAGCTTGTCCTTGTGGTTGAAGTCGATGTCGAAATAGCCGGGGATCGAGGCCGCCCAGTTGAACCCATAGTTGGCGCTGAGCTGGAGCGAATATTTCGGCAGCGCGAGCGGGCTGGTGCCGGGCGGGAAATCCACTTCCGCCTCGGGCGTGGAGGCGACGAACACCGACCCCATCACCGTGCCGCTGGCGGACAGCCGCAGCGCGCGCACCGGGCTGGCGGTCAGCTGCCATTCCACGCCCCGGATCCGCGTATTGCCCCCATTGGCGGTATATTGCAGGAACACCGGCGTCAGCACCACGCGGTCATAGACCTGGCCGCGATAATATTGCTGGAACGCTGCGACGTTCACGCCCAGCTTCCCGTCGAGCAGGCTCGCCTTGAAGCCGGCCTCATAGGCCATCGAGCGTTCGGGCGCATAGCTCAGCGGGGGCGGGAAGGCGGGGTTGACCACGGCGTTGAAGCCGCCGCTGCGGAAGCCGTTGCCGATGTTGAAATACAGGTTCGCGTCGCGGGCGACGTCGTATTTCACGAATGCGCGATAGGTCACGCGCGAGAAGGTGCCGGAAGCGGTCGGCAGCGTGCCGTCGGTGAAGCTGCGGTCGTCGTGCGAATAGCGCAGGCCTCCGCCGATCTCGAGCTGGCGGAAGGGCGAATAGGAGGCGTCGCCATAGACCGCCCAGGACTTGGAGGTCGTCCGGATCGGCTCCTGGAGGATGGTGACGGTGGTGGACGGCGGATAGAGCAGCTCCGCGCCGTCCAGGAAATGGCGCAGCAGGTCATCGTCCTTGTAGATGCCGCCCAGCACCCATTTGAACGGGCCGTCCCCCTTGGAGGTCAGGCGCAGCTCCTGGCTCGTGATCGACTGTTTGTTGAGATAGCGCGTATTGGCGATCTCCAGCGTGATTGGCGCGGCGGGGTCGTTGGTGGCATAGTAGATCTGGTCGAGATTGCTGTTGCTGTAGCGCCTGCTGTGGGCGGTGTTGCTCATCAGCTCGGCGAAACCGAGATCATATTCCACGCGCAGGCTGTAGAGGTCGAGCTCCGACACGCCGCTCGTCCGGCCATGGGGATCGATGGCGTGGCGATACAGCCCTTTGTCATAGGGCAGGATATTGGCGTAGGAGGGGGAGTCCTCGTCATTGTGCCGGATGTCGACCATGCCGACGACGCGCAGCCGCGAGTCCGGCTGCCACAGCAGCTTGACCCGCCCGTCATAGATCTGGCTGGAATTGACGTTCCTGGCGCCGGTGCCGACATTTTCGAGCCAGCCGCCATTGTTCTGATATTCGCCGGCGAAGCGCACCGCGAGCGTATCGGACAGCGGCAGGTTGAGCGCGGCCTTCATCTGCGCGGAAGCCCGGCCGCCATCGGTGGCGAACAGCGAATAGTCGATGGTGCCGCCGATCCGGTCGAGCTTCGGGTCGTTGGTGACATAGCGGATGACGCCGCTCATCGCCCCTTCGCCGAACAGCGTGCCCTGCGGCCCTTTCAGCACCTCGACCCGCGCCAGGTCGAGCGTGCCGGCATCGGCATAGACCGGGTAGAAGCCGTCCTGCGATCCGGTGAGCGGCGTTTCGTCGAGATAGATGCCGACGAGCGACGAGGTGCCCCGCAGGCTGTTGATGCCGCGGATCTGGATCAGCTGCTTCCCGCCCCCCTGCGAGAAGACGTCCAGGCCGGGCACATTGTCGGCGATGTCCTGCAGCGAAGTGACACTGCGCTTGGTCAGCTCCGCTCCGGACAGGACGTTGACCGTCAGCGGCACGTCCACGACATTCTGCGCGCGCCGCTGCGCGGTCACGACGATATCGGCCTGGGAGGGCGGGTCCGCCGCCTCCTGTGCCATGGCGATCCCTGGCGCGAACAGAGCCGCCAGCGACGTCGCGCAATATAGTAGCCGGTCTTTCTTTCCCGCCATCTTCATGCCCTCCCAATAGCATCGGCAATCGAACGCGCCGTAATGGTTCGATCTTCGATGCTCGGGCCTCGCGCTGCTTAGCGGGGAGGACGGGCGTTTTTACACATAAGCGTCACGGAACGCTTCGCCGAAGCGTTCCGTGCGGTTTTCATACCTCCAGGTCGAAGCGCACGCCCTGGGCCAGCGGCAGCGAGCGGCCATAGTTGATGGCGTTGGTCTGGCGCCGCATATAGGCTTTCCAGCTGTCGCTGCCGCTTTCGCGGCCGCCGCCGGTTTCCTTCTCGCCGCCGAACGCGCCGCCGATTTCCGCGCCGGACGGCCCCATGTTCACATTGGCGATCCCGCAATCCGATCCGCCCGCCGACAGGAACAGCTCCACTTCGCGCATGTCGGTCGAGAAGATCGAGGAAGAAAGGCCCTGCGGCACGCCGTTCTGCAGTGCGATCGCCTCGTCCAGCGTGGAATAGCGCAGGACATAGAGAATGGGGGCGAAGGTCTCTTGCACCACCGGGCCGTCCTGCCGCTCGGCTTCGACCAGGGCGGGGCGGACATAGAAGGCGCCCTCGCCGCCGATCGGCAGGCGCTCGCCGAAATGGACGCGCGCGCCGGCGGCATTCGCCGCGGCCAGCGCGGCCTGCATCGCGTCGAACGCCCCGCGATCGATCAGCGGGCCGACCAGGGCATTGCCGTCGAGCGGATCGCCCACCGTCACGCCGGCATAGACCTTGCGCAGCCGCGCGACGAAATCGTCGGCAATGTCGCGGTGGACGATCAGCCGGCGGAGCGTGGTGCAGCGTTGGCCCGCCGTGCCCATTGCCCCGAACGCGACCGCGCGCAACGCGAGGTCGAGATCGGCCGAGGGCGTGATGATCGACGCGTTGTTGCCGCCCAGTTCCAGGATGCTGCGGCCGAAGCGGGCGGCGACGGCGCGCCCCACTTCGCGGCCCATCCGGGTCGAGCCGGTTGCCGATACCACCGGCACGTCTGGATGCTCGGCCAGCCGCTCGCCCAGCTCGCGCCCGCCGATCAGCAGCTGCGACAGGCCGCGGGGTGCATCGTCGCCGAAATCCGCCGCGACCTGCTCGAACAGGGCCTGGACGGCGAGGGCGGTCAGCGGAGTCTTCTCCGATGGCTTCCAGATCAGCGAATCGCCGCACACCAGCGCCAGCGCCGCGTTCCAGCTCCACACCGCGACCGGGAAGTTGAACGCGGAGATGATGCCGACCGGGCCGGCCGGATGCCATTGCTCGGCAAGCCGGTGGTCGGCGCGCTCCGATGGCATGGTCAGGCCGTAGAGCTGGCGCGACAGGCCCACCGCGAAGTCGCAGATGTCGATCATCTCCTGGACTTCGCCCAGTCCCTCGGACAGGACCTTCCCGGCCTCGATCGTCACCAGCCGGCCGAGCGGTTCCTTGTGCACGCGCAGCTTCTCGCCCAGCCGGCGGACGAACTCGCCGCGGCGCGGAGCCGGCACCAGCCGCCATTGCCGGAACGCGGCCACGGCCGCCGCTACTGCGGCGTCGCAATCCTCGATCCCGTGCTCCCTCAGCTCGGCCAGGGCCTCACCGGTAAGGGGCGAGGCCGCGGCGAGCGTCCCTCCCTCCAGCGCCGCTGCCGCCACGCCGCAATCGTTCAGGATCGCCCGGACCTGATCCCGTAAGTTTCCCATCATCGTGCACGGCTCCCGAATTGCTGCGATCGAGCGGGCCCTAGCAGACCGTCCGTCCAGCGTTTCGCATTTTGGGCGCGCATTTGATCGGCTGACAAGGGAAGCGCCACCCTTACTACAGACCGGGCACGGGCTGCGCCTCGATCACCGGCGCTTCGAAGCTCGCCATCGGATAGGCGCAATAATCGGCGGCATAGAAGGCGCTCGGGCGATGATTGCCCGATTCCCCCAGCCCGCCGAACGGCCGGTTGGAAGCCGCCCCGGTCGTCGGCCGGTTCCAGTTGACCACGCCGGCACGGATCTCGGTCGAGAAGCGCTCCCATAGCGCCGGATCGGCCGAGATGAGCCCGGCGGAGAGGCCGAAGGCAGTGGCGTTGGCGCGGGCGATCGCCGCGGAGAAATCCGCAACGCGGGTGATCTGGAGCGCCGGCGCGAAGATCTCGCGATCGGGCAGGTCGATTCCGGTCGCGTCGAGCAGCGCCGGAGCGACAAAGGCCGGGCCGCGGCCCGCGACCGGACCGCCGGGCAGCAGCGACCTGGCGCCCTGGACGACCAGGCCGTCGAACGCTGCACCGGCCGATGCCGCCGCGCGGGCCGAGACCAGGGGGCCCATGAAGGCGTCGATGTCGTCGTTCCACGCCGCCACCGGCAGGCGCGCGGCCAATGCCTGCACCGCGTCGACGATCGCGGCACCTCGCCGGTCGTCGGGCACGATCAGGCGGCGGGCGCACGAGCAGCGCTGGCCGGTGGTTATGAAAGCGGAGTGGACCACCAGAGTCGCCACCGCCTCCGGATCGCCGTCCCAGGCGATGAGCGGATTGTTGCCGCCGAGCTCCAGCGCGAGGATCACCGACGGTCGATCGAGAAAGGCGCGGCGGAAATGGCGCCCGGTCTCGGCCGATCCCGTGAACAACAGGCCGTCGATATCGGCCGCGATCAGCGCCGCCCCGGTCTCCCGGCCGCCCTGGACGACCTGCAGCACGTTCGCGGGCAGCCCGGCGCGGGACCAGATGCCGGCCATGCGCTCGCCGATCGCGGGCGTTTCCTCGGATGGCTTGAACACCACGCAATTCCCCGCCAGCAGCGCCGGGACGATGTGCCCGTTGGGCAGATGGCCGGGGAAATTATAGGGGCCGAGCACGGCCATCACGCCATGCGGGCGGTGGCGCAGGACCGAGCGGCCGAACGGCATGGCGGCCTCGTCCAGGCCCGCGCGCTGCGCCTGGGCGGCGATCGATATCTCGACCTTGCCGATCATCGCCGCCACTTCGCCCCGGCTGTCCCATAGCAGCTTGCCGGTCTCGCGCGCGATCAGCGTGGCGAGCTCCTCGGCCTCGTCACGCAGGATCTCGGCAAAGCGGCGTGCGATCCCGATACGCTCGGTCAGGGGCGTGCGGGCCCAGCCGGGAAAGGCGATGCGGGCGCGCTCCACGGCGGCAAGGCATTCCGCCGGGCTGGTCGGCCGGCCCTCCCAGATGGTCTCGCCGGAAGAGGGGTCGGTGGATCGCAGGAACATGGCACTCACTCGCTTGCATGGTCGCCGATGCGCACGCCCTACGCACGCGCATCGGCCCCGGATATAGGAAGGCTGTCGCGGCTTCGCTCGGCGACGGCCCGGGCAACCGGCATCAGGCCGGGGCGGCGAAGCGGATGCGCGCGGCCGCGAATGTCGCCTCGATCCGGCGCAGCACCTCATCGGCTTCGTCGGCGGTGATGGTGAGCGGCGGCAGCAGGCGGATGCAATTCTCGCCGCCGCCGGCGACCAGCAGCCCGTGGTCGCGGGCCAGCGCCATTACCTCGCGGTTGTTCGGCACCATGCGGATGCCGATCAGCAGGCCCTTGCCGCGCACGTCGACGGCGACGTCCGGGAAACGAGCGGCGAGGTCGCGCAGGCCGGTCGCCAGCCGGTCCGAGACCATGCGGACATTGGCCAGAGTTTCCTCCCGGGCGATCTCGTCAAAGGCGGCGATGCCCACCGCCATCGCCAGCGGATTGCCGCCGAAGGTCGAGCCATGGACCCCGACCGTCATCGCCCGGGCCACCGCCGCCGTGGCGAGGCAGGCGCCGATCGGGAAGCCGCCGCCCAGCGCCTTGGCGACCGCCATGATGTCCGGCGCGGCGCCGTCGAACCATTGATGGGCGAACAGCCGGCCGGTGCGGCCCATGCCGCTCTGCACTTCGTCATGGATCAGCAGCACGCCGTGCGCGTCGCACAGCCCGCGCAGCCACAGCAGCCATTCCCCGTCGAGCGCCCGGGCACCGCCTTCGCCCTGGACCGGCTCGACGATCACCGCCGCCGTCGTCGGCCGCCGCACCGCTTCGTCGATCGCGGCGCGGTCGTCGATGGTGAGCTGGACATAGCCGGGCAGGCGCGGGCCGAATCCTTCGAGATAGGCGGGATTGCCCGAGGCATTGACCGAGGCATAGGTGCGGCCGTGAAAGGAGCCCGCGAACCCCACAATGTCGATCCGCTCCGGCGCGCCGTTGACCGCATGGTATCGCCGCGCGGCCTTGAGCGCGCATTCGACGGCCTCCGATCCCGAATTGCCGAAGAACACCGCGTCCGCGAAGGTCGCCCCGACCAGGCGGTCCGCCAGTTCCTCCTGCCCGGGAATGCGGAAGATGTTCGAGACGTGCCAAAGCTTGCGCGCCTGCGCCTCCAGCGCCGCCACCAGGCGCGGATGGGCATGGCCCAGGCAGTTGGTGGCGATGCCCGCCACGCAATCGAGGAAGGTGCGTCCGTCGCGGGTGTGGAGCCACATGCCGTTGCCGCGCTCCACCTCGAGCGGGGCGCGGTTGTAGACGCCCATCAATGCATCGCTCATTCCGTGCCTTCTCCTGTCGTTCCGAAATCGACCCGTCCGCTCGAAACGGGGGCCATGATGTCCTGGATCTCGCCGGCGAGGCGGCGCACCGCGCCCGGCACGAAGCGCCGGTAGCTTGCGATGTTGCGCGGGCCGATGCCGTGCTCGGCGCTGAAGCTTCCGCCGAACTCCTCGACGACGGTGTCGAAGATCAGCATGCGGGCGCTTTCGAGCAGCGCGGGGTCCGGCGTGCCGTTCGCGCGCGGCCAGACGAGATTATAGTGGAGCCCGCCGTCCCCGATATGGCCGAAATCATGCGGCACCAGACCGGGCGCATGCCGTGCGAGCAGGCCGGCCATCCGTTCGCGAAAGGCCATCACGTCGCCGCGGCGCAGCGCGATGTCGCAGGCCACCACCGTGCCGTTGGCGCGCAGCCCTTCGGGAATTGCGTGCCGCAGTGCCCAGAGCCGGTCGCGCCGGTCGATCGCGGCGTCGCGAATGCTCGCATCGGCGCCGCTCATGAAGGGCTCCAGCGCGGCGGCCAGCCGCTCTTCCAGCAGATTCTCGTCGAACGCCGCACCAGCGGAGAGCTCGATCAGCACCGCATAGGGCGGGGGGCTCCCGAACGGCAGCCGGAGGCCGGGGACATGATCGGTCGCGGACCGGATCGCCGCCTCGCTCATGCCCTCGAAAGCGGACAGCCAGCTGCCGAAATCCCGTTCCAGCGCCAGCAGGAGCGGAAGCGCGGCACGGGGATCGTCGAGCGCGAGCAAAGCGGTCAACCGGGCGGCGGGCAGGGGGTGCAGGGCGACGGTGGCACGGGTGACGATCCCGGTCGAGCCGCAGCCGCCGACCAGCAGCTGCTTGAGGTCGAGCCCGGTATTGTTCTTCCGGAGCGGCGCGCCGAGCGGGATGCGCGATCCTTCCGCATCGGAGCGGACGACTTCCACCGACAACAGGTTCGCGCGGACGTCGCCATAGCGCAGCAGGCGGGCACCTCCGGTATTGCTGGCGATCATGCCGCCAATTGCCGGATCGGCGCCGAGGTCGATCGGAAAGAACAGCCCGTGCTCGGCCGCCGCCGCATTGAGCGCCGACAGCCGGACCCCGGCGTCGACGGTGGCGGTGCGGTTGGCGGGGTCGATCTCGATCAGGCCGGCGAGCCGCTCGAGGCTGACCAGCACGCAGGGGATTCCATCGGCGGCCAGGCTTGCGCCGGCCAGGCCGGTCCGGCCGCCGGCGACGACGAGGCGGATGCCCGCTTCGGCCGCCAGCCGTACCAGCGCCGATACCTGGTCCGCATCGTTCGGGCGGACGACCGCGATCGGCGCGCCGCCGCCGGCGCCGCGGCCGTCGCTTTGATAGGCGGCCAGGTCGGAAGGCTCCGTCAGCACCTGCGCCGCGCCGACGATCCCGGCGAGCGTGCCCAGCGGAGAGGCGTGGGCGCCGGTCATGCGGCCTTGGTCATGCCGAAGATGCCGGTGGCGTTGCCGCTGTCGAAGGACAGGTCGAGCGTGCCGGTCGCCGGATCGATGTCGCGCGTGATGAATTCGTAGAAGGAGCCCGGCACCGACAGGGTGCGGTCCGGGCCTGCCGGGATGCCGAACGCGCGATCGACCGGGTCGGCGCGGAAGGCGGTCTGGCGGACGCGGCCGGTGCCGGAAACCTCCACGCTGTCCTTGATCGGCCGGCCGAGCGCGCGCTGCGCTTCCGCCAGGGCGGCGACGTCGGGAACTCGGTCGGTCGCGTGGTTGAAGGCGTTGCCCTCGGTGGCGATCCAGGCCGCCTCCGCCGAGGCGCGCTTGAGGATCTCATAGTCCGCGAGCATCGGGCGGTCGTGCTGGCGCCCGAACGCGCCGACCGTCACGCGCAGCGCTTGCGCGGCGGCCTCCGGCTCGAGCATCTCGCCGCGGCCCAGCCGGGCGAGCGCCGCCGCCGTATCCGGGTCGATCGGATCGCGGGAAGTGCCGAAGACGCGGGCGGCGGCATCGGCGAACTCCGCGTCGAACTGGTCGACGTGCAACTCGCTGACGAAGAATTGCGGAATGGTCTCCGGATGGGTGCGGTGGCGATAGGCGCGGCCCGTCATCCGCAGCCGGGGCAGCGGATAGATCGCCGCTTCCACATAGCCGAGCGGCTCGAGGATCCGGCGGAATGCCTGTTCGCCGGCGGGCAGGGCGCCGGTGCCGCCATGGGGCAGGCGGATCGTCCGCAGGGCGCCATGGTCGAAGCGAACGCGCCGGCCGGAACGGCGGACATCGTCGACATAGGCGGCGCCCGTCGCGGTGCGATCGAGCAGATCGGCGAAGAGAATGGTGTTGAGCGCGACCGTGAAGGCGAGCGCGTCGGCCGCGTGCGCGGTCTCCGCCGAATCCGCCATGGGCTCGATGATCTCCCGCGCTGCCCGTGCCCGATCGGCGGGCAATATGGATCCGACCAGCGCATTCATCGCGCTTTGATGCTCATTCATCATTTACCTCGACCTGATTGCCAACCGCATGCGGCCATGTGAGGTAAGGATGGAGCAGATCAAAACGGATAAGTATCATCTACAGATGAGTATATGGAATGAGTGAGGGCAGGCGCCTGCTGCCGCCGATGGCGGCGCTGAACAGCTTCGTCGCCGCGGCGCGCCATGGCAGCTTCTCGCGGGCGGCGGCCCATATCGGCCTCACCCAGAGCGCCGTCAGCCGGCAGGTGGCGTTGCTCGAGGACTGGCTGCAGACCAGCCTGTTCGACCGGCATGGCCGCCGGGTCACGCTCAACGCGGCCGGCCGTGCCTATGCCGATGAAGTCAGGCCGGCGCTGGACCGGATCCGGCTGGCCACCGATCGGCTGATGAGCGGCACCGGGCGAACCCTGCTCATCGCCACGCTGCCGAGCTTCGGAATGCGCTGGCTCGCGCCGCGGCTGCCGGGTCTCTCCGCGCGCCATCCGGAGATGACCGTCAATTTCGCGGCGCGCTCCTTTCCGTTCGACCTGGAAGAGGAGGGGTTCGACGGGGCGATCCATTTCGGCCAGCCGGACTGGCCGGATGCCTCGCATCTGCGCCTGTTCGGCGAGCGGGCGGTCGTGGTGTGCAGCGCCGATTGGCTGGCGTCGCATCCGATCGAATCGCCAGCGGACCTGATCGACAAGCCGCTGCTGTTCCAGGCGTCCCGGCTCGATGCCTGGAATCGCTGGTTCGCCGATTGTGGGATTCCCGATCTGCCCAGGTTGCAGGGGCAGCGGTTCGAGCATTTCCTGATGCTCGCCCAGGCGGCGGCGGCCGGCGTCGGCGTCGCGCTGATTCCCGAGTTCCTGATTTCGCCGGAGCTCGCGAGCGGGAATCTGGTGATTCCCTTCGACCGGCCGCTGCTTACCGACGACGCTTATTATCTGGTGCGGCGCACGGATTGGCGGAGCAACGGTGCGATGGTCGATTTCAGCGCGTGGATGGCGGAGCAGATCGATGTCGTCAGATTGTCCGAAGGCGTGTGACAGATAGTGTCGGAGTGATCCTCCCCGCGGGGGGCGGGTTGGGCGAAAGGGAGATTCGCTATGCCGACGATGCGTGAACCATGGATTCCGGCGTTGGTCGAGGCGGAGCTGGCTGTGTTTCGCGCCGCGCGTGCCGGTGGCGATGCGGCGCGGGCCTGGCGTGCGCTCGAACGCGCGCACATTCTGGCGCAGCCGCGACTGGTGCCGCATCTGCGGGTGCATGCGATCATGCTTGGCCATGCTTGGCGGCTGCGCCAGCCCGGCGAAGTCGCCGGCCAGCTGTTCCGGATGGCGCTCGCACCGCTCGGGCATTTCACGGGGCGGACGCCGGCGGGCAATACCGGCCGGTCGAACGTCAGCGCCTTCGCGCCGATGCCGATCCCGCCGGACCTGCATTCGGCACGCGAGGATGCGCGCGAAACGCCACGCTAGGACGGGTAGCGGCGGCATTGCTGCCTTTCGACGATCTCCCGGCCGTGAGCCTGCGGCCCGGTTGCCCAGGCTCGAGCCGTCGCCATCCAGGCGCGTGACTCGATCGGGAAGGTGGCGGGCGGAGGACGGTAGAATTCGCCAAGTACCACCGAAATGGGGGCATTATGGCGATGGACATATTGTGGAAACAAACTTGAATTGTCTTGAGAAAAAGGGAGTAGCCGGGTTCGCATATCTTTCGCGCCCTGTTCTTGGGTGCGGTATTTTTCCGTATTGATTCAATTCATTAAATGGAAATCGGGGAGGGCATATGCGTCTTCGC
>JAFOMG010000018.1 GCA_017418975.1 Sphingomonas sp. | reverse complement strand
TGACCGTCAGTTCGACATAGGCCCGCTGGGTCGGCGAAGAGGCGATCGTGTAGGAACGGCGCGCGGTCTTGCCCGCTTCGGGCTCTACCTCGACCTGCAGGAACTGGCCCGGCAGGAAGTCGAACGGCAGCCGGTCGGCGGTCGGGTCCGCGAGCCGGAAGGTCAGCACGCTCGGCGTCTCTCGCACGATCTGGACCACGCGCAGCTGCCCCGCCCAGCTTTTGGGCTTGCGCAGCGACGCCCCAGCGGGTGCGGCCGCATTGCTCGGCGCGAGCCCGGCGCTGTCGGCAACGGGTGCAGGCGCGGGCGCAACCCTGGTAGCGGGAGGGGCAGCCTTCGGCTCCGGCTTTGCTGGAACCTTGGCGGTGGCGACACCGCCGGCGATCGCCCCGATCCGCCGCAGGCGGAAGATCTGCAGCGCGATAAGCGTGGCGCTCACCAGCCCCAGGAACAGCATGAGAAGGAGGTGCGAGGGCGAGATGCCGAACCAGTGATCGGCATGGCCGGGCGCGGCCTGGTCGATGTCGAGCTGATCGCGCAGCCAGGCAAGCCCGACCTCCCGGGGCGGCTGCAAGCCTCCGATCGCGCCCTGCGCGGCGGTACCGGAGCGGAACAGGTCGGTCCCTTCGCGCATCCGGCGCGCCGCATCGAGCCGGGCCGAGACCGTTGTCGCACGCGCGCCGTCGGCCGAGGCGGCGTTGACCATCGACAGGCCCGTGCTTACCCGTTCCCCGGCCTGCGCAGCGACCCGCTGCCGGGCCGCTTCGTCGAGCGCGGGAAAGGCGAGCAACTGCGAAAAAAATGCGGTGCGGCGGGAATCGTGCCCATGTTCATTCTCGCCTTCGCCGTTGATCATGCGCTCCATCATAGAGTTCATCATCGAGGCCATATCGGAGGTGCCGACCTCGGGCTTTGCGGACATTGCGCCATCGGCCATCCCCGCACCGCCCGAAGTATCCCCATGATGTGCCGAATGGTCTTCGCCCTCCTGAGCGTGCACGCTCGCAGAGGGAAGGCTGAAAGCGAGCAACAACCCCAGACCCGAAAGGCGAAGGCTGGTCCAAACGCACATGTCGACCCCCTTCGCGCCCTTACATGTCCTTCATCGGCATCGCCGAATCCGCAGGCGCAGGCTCGGTCTTCGGAGCGCTGCTGTTCATGCCTCCCTGGCGCATCGCATCATGGTCCATGGCCTGCTGGTGATGCCGCTCCATCTCCTGTTCATTGGCCATGGCGTCCGAATGATCCATGCCGGCGGGATTTACGCTATCAGCGCCAGCCGCGGGTGCGGCGCTGTTGGCCGCAGCCGGCACCGTCTGATCGGTCTTGCGCTCACAGCCCGAAAGCGCCGCCATCGAGAGCAGGCTAACGCTGATTAGCGACAGTATGACTTTTCGATTTCCGACCATTGCTTCTTCCTTTCGTACTGGAGGAATCTCCGGGTGGGCCCGAGCCACCCGGAGCAGGAATCATTGTGCTTGGCGAAGAATCTTGCGGCACTGATCGTGCGACAGGTTCATGGGATTACGACCCTGCTGTTTCATCTCGCCATGGTCATGACGTGTCTGGAGACCCATATCGCCCTCCATGGCCCTACAGCTTTCGACCTGTGCGGAGGTAGGCGGCGTCGTCGCACAGGCGCCCAGAAGCAATGCTGGAACAATCCCAGCCACTATATGCATTCGTGTCATGATAAATCCCCTTTTAATAATGGTGTTTGTTCTTCCTGCGAGGCTTGCTCTTATATCTTTCGGTGATCAGATCTCCGCCTTTCCGTGAGGAACGTGAGAATAGGGCAATCGGAAACAGGAACTTCGCCCGGGCACTCATCGGCAAGCAATCGAAGCATGTCGCGAATATCGGACAGGCGCTTGAGCCGGACTTCGGCGTCCGTGATCTTGGCGAGCGTGATATCGAGCACGGCCTGCGCATGCGCGGTGTCCGATGCCCTGAGCGCCAGCAGCTGCCGGGCCTGATCGAGGGTGAAGCCAAGCTCCTGCGCCGAGCGGATGAAGTTGACGCGCTCGAGGTCCGTCGCGTCGTAGAGCCTGTAGCCCGCTGCCGTGCGCGCGGGCTCGCGCAGCAGGCCCATCCGCTCATAATAGCGGATCGTATCGCGGCCCACGCCTGCGGCCGCGGCCAGTTCGCCGATCTTGAAATTGCCCATGTCATCCGCTCGATCATGCCGGTTGGACCATGGTCCAGGGTCAAGCGGTTTCGCTTTGACCCCGAACGGTCTCCTCGTCGCCGGCGGCCCGCTGCCCCGACGCGTCGCATCAGGGCAGCCCGTGCCGCCGGGCCACCGGCTTGTCAGTTCTTGCGAAGCTCGACGATGTCGTGCTTGGCAGGCGTGCCGTCGGCGACGGACACGTGCGCGAAGTGATCGTCAAAGATATGGTCGATTGTCACATGGCCGACGAGCTGGCGGTGATAGGTCGGCGCCACGCCCTTGGACGGACCCGGATGGGTCACGACGCGATAGACCTCGAGCTTCTGGCCGACCTCGGCGCCATCGGCCTTGCCGATGCAGACGACCGTGCCGTTGCTGCCCGTGTCGACGATCGAGCCGCGCATGAACAGGCTGTGCCCGATGCCCTGGGCCATAGCGGGGACGGCAGCAAGCATCGAAATGCCGGCAAGCGCGACCATGAGAGTTTTTCTGACCATATTCACCTCCTTGGATGGTAAGCCACCGCCCGGACTTTGCCGAGGGGAAGAGCGTCTCTTCAGGCTTGGGACTACGGTCCCGGGTCCAGCCTCGATATACGTAGAGGCCGCAGCCGATCTTCTTCCCCGGGCCGGATCTTTATTGACGCGGAGTTGACGGAATCAGCCGTCAGCACTTCAAAATCCGCGCGGCGCGAGACTTTGGTTGGCTGCGCCCGCGAAACCCGCTAGATATCGAGGCCCGTGAAACGCCTGCTCGCCCTCCTGCTCGTCATCGGAGCGCTGTCCGGTCTCTTCGGAGCCCAGATGGCGGCCGCGCACAGCGTGCCGCAGGCGGCAGGCGCGCCGCTGGCCAAGGGCATGGATGCGGACTGCATGGCGATGATGGCCAAGCAGCAGCCTGCGCCCAGCGAAAAGCCCTGCAAGGGCCTGACGCTCGATTGCATCGCCGCGATGGGGTGCGTGATCCCGCTGGTCGCAGCGGACCTGGCAGGCGGCGTTGCGCCTGCGCGTCTCTACGACGCGCCCAGCTTCTGGACGACCGACACGATATTGACCGGCAAGGCGGTTGCGCCCGAGCCGGATCCTCCCACCAGCCTTGCCTGATTGAACGAGCACGGGCTGCGCGCATCGATCGATGCGTGCGCGCCCGGTTTCCTTCTTTTCAGTCAAAGGTTTTCGTGATGATCAAACTGCTTCCGGCCGCCCTTGTGGCGGCCCTCAGTCTCGCCGCGCCTGCGCTTGCAACCGACGCGAGCCGCACGCCGCAAGGCCATTGGGAATGGCGGTCGGCGCCGCAATATGGTCCGCGGGCGACTGGCCCTGCGCGTGTCCGCATATGGGTGCCCGACAGCCGGGACATGGCCAGCTGCGATTGCGCGATGATGCAGGCAAGCGCCGCCGACTGCATGCGCGGCGCAGTCAGGTCGGACAAGGGCTAAACCCGCTCCGGAGCGGCGCGTCACATCTTGGCGCGCCGCCTCTGTCATGAGGGGATGATATCCATGATCATGATGCCGAGGCGCGCTGTGCGACGCCTGTTGCTCTCTATCGGTGCGACGCTTGCGAGCGCCTGGGCCGTGCCGGTGTCGGCCGGCCCGCTCACCTACGAGCAGGCAGTGAGGCTCGCTGCCGCCAACGCGCCAAGCCTCAAGGCGCGCGCGGCGGCGACAGCCGGCGCCCGCTCTTCGGCGGTCGCGGCCGATCGCCTGCCCGATCCGACGCTCGACCTGGGCCTGCAGAACTTCCCGGTGAGCGGCCCCAATGCCGGCAGCTTCACGCGCGACGATTTCACCATGGCGACGATCGGGTTCAGCCAGACCTTCCCCAATCTCGCCAAGCGCCATGCACGCGCCGCGCGCGCCGCGGCCGATATCGGTATCGCCGAGGCGGGCGAGCTGGTCGAAGGCCGCAACGTGCGGCTCGAGACCGCCCTCGCCTGGGTCGATCTCTATTATGGAGAACGCCGGCTCCGGCAGCTCGACCTGCTCGATGCCAGCCTCGACGACCTGCAGAAGACCGTGACCGCACGCCTGGCGTCGGGCAGCGCGCGCCCGAGCCAGGCGCTCGAGCCCGACCAGCTCCGCGCCGCCATCGCCGATCGCCGCGCCGAGATGGCTGCGGTGGTGGCGCAGGCGCGGGCCCGGCTCGCGCGCTATACCGGCGACCCCGACCCGCAGGCGACGGGCGACCCGCCGATGCTCGATGTCGATCCGATCCGGCTGCGGGCCGGGATCGATGCGCTTCCCGCCCTGCGCGCGCAGGACGCGCGGATCGCAGTCGCCGAAGCGGACGTGCGTCTCGCGCGCGCCGACAAGCGCCCCGACTGGAAGGTCGGCGTCACCTATGGCCGGCGCGATCCCATGTACGGCGACATGGCCTCGGTCGGCGTGTCGATCGACCTGCCGCTGTTCGCCGGCAAGCGCCAGAACCCCAGGATCGCTGCAAGCGAGAGCCTTGCGCAAGGGGGTCGGTTCGACCGCGAGGCGATCCGCCGCGAGCTGGTGGCGCAGCTCGACGCCGATCTCGCAGACCATGCCATGCATCTCTCCCGGTTGCGCAATGCCCGCGAGACGCTGGTGCCACTCGCCAGGCACCGCGCCGAGCTCGACCGCGACAGCTATGGCGCCGGCAAGCTCGACCTTGGCGCCGCGCTGCTCACGACGCTCGGGCTCGCGGAGGCCGAGGTCGAGGCGCTCAACCGCGAAGCCGACGTCGCGCGCGACGCGGTCCGCATCACTATCACCTATGGGGAGGAGCGGCCATGACGCTCGATAAATCCGCGCTGCGCTGGGGCGCATCGATCCTGGCTGTCGCGCTGCTGGCCGGCGGCACAGGCTATTGGGCTGGCCATCGCCAGGCACCGCAATCGGAGGCGACCACGCCCGCCGGGGCAGGCAAAGTCCTTTACTGGTACGATCCGATGTTCCCCAACCAGAAGTTCGACAAGCCCGGCAAGTCGCCCTTCATGGATATGCAGCTCGTGCCGCGATACGCGGACGGAGGAAGCGCCGGCGCGGCCCCCACGGTCGCCGTCGATCCCGCCGCGCGGCAGAGCCTGGGATTGCGGGTCGTCGCGGCGAAGATGGGCAGCCTTGCCTCGGCCCTCGAGGTCACCGGCACGATCGACTTCAACCAGCGCGACGTCGCCGTCATCCAGGCGCGTTCGGGCGGGTTCGTGAGCCGCGTCTATGCGCGAGCGCCCGGGGACGTGGTCCGCGCCGGCGCGCCGATCGCGGACCTGCTCCTGCCCGAATGGGGCGGCGCGCAGACCGAATATCTGAGCGTCAGGCGGCTCGGCAAGCCCGATCTCACCGCGGCCGCGCGCCAGCGGCTGCGGCTGATGGGCATGTCCGACGGCCTCATCGCCAGCGTCGAGCGGAGCGGTCGGCCGAACGGCGTGGTGACCATCACGACGCCGATCTCGGGCACGATCCAGACGCTCGACGCCCGTGCCGGCGTGACGCTCGCCATGGGCCAGACGCTCGCCCAGGTAAGCGGGCTCGGCACCGTCTGGCTCAATGCCGCGGTGCCCGAAGCGCGCGCGGGCGATGTCCGGGTCGGCCAGAATGCCAGCGCCACGCTGGCGAGCTTCCCCGGCGAGCGCTTCGCCGGCCGGGTGATCGCGATCCTGCCGACGACGCAGGCCGACAGCCGCACGCTCACCGTGCGGATCGAGCTGCCCAACCGGGACGGGCGGTTACGGCCGGGCATGTTCGCCAGCGTCGTGCTTGGCGGCGATGCCAAGCCGGCGCTGCTGGTGCCGAGCGAGGCGGTGATCCGCACGGGCAAGCGCACGCTCGTCATGCTCGCCGCAGGCGACGGGCGCTATCATCCCGCCGAGGTCCGCATCGGCCGCGAGGCGGGCGGTGAAACCGAGATCCTTGCCGGCCTGTCGCCCGGCGAGAAAGTCGTCGCCTCGGGGCAGTTCCTGATCGACTCCGAGGCGAGCCTGTCGGGAATCGAGGCGCGGCCGATCGGCGGCGGTGCGGCATCGGCGACCATCGCCGCGCCGAGGTCGAAAGCCACGCTGTACGAGACGACGGGCAAGATCGAGCGGCTCACGGCCAATGCGGTGACGCTCAGCCACGAACCGGTCCCCGCGCTCGACTGGCCCGCGATGACGATGACCTTCGCGCTCGCCGATCCGGGCATCGCGCGCGGCTTCAAGGCGGGCGACCGGGTTCGGTTCGGGTTCGACCGGCCCCCGGCGGGACCGACGCTGCGGCGTATGGCGAAGGTGGCGGGCCGATGATCGCCCATCTCATCCGCTGGTCGGTCAAGAACCGCTTCTTCGTTCTGATCGGCATGCTGGCGCTGGTCGGCGCGGGCCTCTGGGCGGTACGATCCACCCCGATCGACGCCCTCCCCGATCTGTCCGACGTGCAGGTCGTCATTCGTACCAGCTACCCGGGTCAGGCGCCGCAGATCGTCGAAAACCAGGTCACCTATCCGCTCACCACCACCATGCTGTCGGTGCCAGGCGCCAAGACGGTGCGCGGCTATTCCTTCTTCGGCGACAGCTTCGTCTATGTGATCTTCGAGGACGGCACCGATCTCTATTGGGCGCGCAGCCGCGTGCTCGAATATCTGAACCAGGTGCAGGGGCGCCTGCCGGCGAGCGCGCGCAGCGCGCTCGGGCCCGACGCGACCGGGGTTGGCTGGGTCTATGAATATGCGCTGGTCGACCGCACCGGCCGGCATGACCTGTCGCAGCTGCGCGGTCTGCAGGACTGGTTCCTGCGCTATGAGCTCAAGACCGTGACCGGCGTCGCCGAGGTCGCCAGCATCGGCGGCATGGTCAAGCAGTATCAGATACTGCTCGATCCGGTGAAGCTCGCGGCCTACGGGGTGACCCACGCCCAGGCGGTCGAGGCGATCCGGCAGGCCAATCAAGAAGCGGGCGGGTCGGTGCTCGAGCTGGCCGAAGCCGAATATATGGTGCGCGCCTCAGGCTATCTGAAGACGCTCGACGATTTCCGCGCGATCCCGCTGAAGACGGCGGCCGGCGGCGTGCCGATCCGCCTCGGCGACGTCGCCACGATCCAGATCGGCCCCGAGATGCGGCGCGGCATCGCCGAGCTGAACGGTGAAGGCGAGGTCGCAGGCGGGGTCGTGATCCTGCGCTCGGGCAAGAATGCGCGGGAGACGATCGCGGCGGTCAAGGACAAGCTCGCGGACCTCAAGAGGAGCCTGCCGCCGGGCGTCGAGGTGGTGACGGTCTATGACCGCTCGCAGCTGATCGACCGTGCTGTCGAGAACCTCACCCACAAGCTGGTCGAGGAGTTCGTCGTCGTGGCCCTGGTCTGTGCGCTCTTCCTCTGGCATGTCCGCTCGGCGCTCGTCGCGATCCTCACCCTTCCCTTGGGCGTGCTCGCCGCCTTCGTCGTGATGCGCTACCAGGGCGTCAACGCCAACATCATGTCGCTCGGCGGCATCGCCATCGCGATCGGTGCCATGGTCGATGCGGCCGTGGTCATGATCGAGAACGCCCACAAGAAGATCGAGCGCTGGGAGCAGGACCATCCGGGCACGCATCTCGACGGCGAGACGCGCTGGATCCTCGTCACCGAGGCGGCGGCCGAGGTCGGGCCGGCGCTGTTCTTCAGCCTGCTGATCATCACGCTGTCGTTCATCCCGGTGTTTACACTGGAGGCGCAGGAGGGCCGGCTGTTCGCGCCGCTCGCCTTCACCAAGACCTATGCGATGGCCGCCGCCGCGATCCTGTCGGTGACATTGGTGCCGATCCTGATGGGCTGGCTGATCCGGGGGCGGATCCCGCCTGAGCAGGCCAATCCGGTCAATCGCTGGCTGACCGATCTCTACCGGCCTGCGATCGACTGGACGATGAAGCGGCCCAAGACCGTGCTGCTGATCGCGGCTTTGGTGTTCGCGACCACGGCCTGGCCGCTCAGCCGGCTCGGCGGCGAATTCATGCCCAACCTCGACGAGGGCGACCTGCTCTACATGCCCTCGGCCCTGCCCGGTCTCTCGGCCGCCAAGGCGAGCGAACTGCTCCAGCAGACCGACCGGCTGATCAGGACGGTGCCCGAGGTCGAAAGCGTGTTCGGCAAGGCGGGGCGTGCCGAGACCGCGACCGACCCCGCCCCGCTCGAGATGTTCGAGACGACGATCCAGTTCAAGCCCCGCGACCAGTGGCGACCAGGCATGACGCCCGAGAAGCTGATCGACGAGCTCGATCGCCGGGTGAGGCTTCCGGGGCTCGCCAATATCTGGGTGCCGCCGATCCGCAACCGCATCGACATGCTCGCGACGGGCATCAAGAGCCCGATCGGGGTCAAGGTGTCGGGCAGTGATCTCGCCGAGCTCGACCGCATCGCCCATGATGTCGAGACCGTGGCCAGGACCGTGCCGGGCGTCAGCTCGGCGCTCGCCGAGCGGCTGACCGGCGGACGCTATGTCGATGTCGACATCGACCGCGCCGCCGCTGCGCGGTTCGGACTCAACATCGCCGACGTGCAGGCCATCGTCTCGGGCGCGATCGGCGGCGAGACGATCGGCGAGACGGTCGAGGGCCTCGCCCGCTATCCGATCAGCGTGCGCTATCCGCGCGAATTGCGCGACAGCCTCGACGGGCTGCGGGGGCTACCGATCCTGACGCCCGCGGGCCAGCAGATCACCCTCGGCACGGTCGCCAATGTCACGATCGCCGAAGGGCCGCCGATGCTCAAGACCGAGAATGCCCGGCCCTCGACCTGGGTCTATGTCGATGTGCGCGGGCGCGATCTCGCCTCGGTGGTTGGCGATCTGCAACGCGCGGTGGCGAGACAGGTTCGGCTCTCGCCGGGGGTCAGCATCGCCTATTCGGGCCAGTTCGAATATCTCGAGCGCGCGGTCGACCGCTTGAAGCTGGTCGTGCCCGCGACGCTGCTGATCATCTTCGTGCTGCTCTACCTCATCTTCGGCCGCTTCGACGAGGCTGCGCTGATCATGGGCACGCTGCCGTTCGCGCTGACCGGCGGCATCTGGACGCTCTATCTGCTGGGGTTCAACCAGTCGGTTGCCACCGGGGTCGGGTTCATCGCGCTCGCCGGCGTCTCCGCCGAGTTCGGGGTGGTGATGCTGATCTATCTCAAGAATGCGCTGGCCGAGCGCACGGCTAATCCGGACGCCGCCGAGGTGAAGGCCGCGGTGCGCGAAGGCGCGCTGCTGCGCGTCCGGCCCAAGGCGATGACGGTCGCGGTGATCCTCGCCGGCCTGCTGCCGATCCTGCTGGGATCGGGCGCGGGCTCGGAGGTGATGAGCCGGATCGCGGCGCCGATGATCGGCGGCATGCTGAGCGCGCCGCTGCTGTCGATGTTCGTCCTGCCCGCCGCCTATCTGCTGCTGCGCCGGCCGAAGACCGACCCCATCCATCAACCCGCTTCATCATGAAGGAGACGATTATGAGACATGCACGACTGACCCTCGCCCTCGGCCTTGCCGTCCTGACCGCCGCGTGCGGCAAGAAGGGCGAGACCCCGGTTACAACCGAAACCAACCAGGCGGCGCCTGCCGCGACCATGAGCGGCGACATGGGCAACATGTCGATGGCGCCTGACGCGAACGCCGCAATCAAGGCCAAGGGCCATGGCACCGTCACCGCGATCGACAAGACGGCGGGCACGATCACGCTCAACCACGGCCCGATCCCCGAAGCCAAGTGGCCGGCGATGACGATGGCGTTCAAGGCGGCGCCCGCGATCACCGATGCGGTCAAGGTCGGCGACAAGGTCGATTTCGACCTCTCGCTCAAGGGCAGCGATGGCGAGGTCACCGCGATCACAAAGCAATGATCCGCTAAGTTCGACCAAAAGAAGCTGGTTGCGTCGCCGCTCCGGGGCGGCGACGCCCCTGCCGGCCGTCTGCCTGGCCGTGCGCCCGGTCTACGGATGCGATCGGCAACGCCCAACGCCAGCCGCGTTTCCCTGCGCGATCACAGGCAGTTTGAGCAAGCTTCGCGGATCGCACATTGAACGTGCAAGCCGCCCTTGCCCGCGATAGCCTGAGCGGCAAGGAGCCAGTTCAGGATGACCGAGCCAGTATGACCTTGTTACCCACGACACATCATGATCTCTTGAGCGAGCTTGTCCGTCGTTGGCGAGACGATCCGGGCGCCACCTATCGCTCCTGGTTTCTTTGGGACGAACGCCTGAAAAACTTCCGCTCCATCCGTCGGGGGCTGCAGCAGGTGGTCGTGGAAATCGAAAGTGGGCGGTTCGGCGTCGCCTATCGCGGCTCGTCACTGGAAACGGTTGTCCACTCGATCGCCGAACAGCGGCAGATCTTCAAGGGCGCCGACCATGCCTGGCTGTGGAAGCCCAAGCTGCGCATTCCCGACATTTACGAAAGCCCGGACAATCAGCGGGCGTTCGGTCGCCTGCTCGACAATTGCTCGTGCTGCGATACCGCCGAGGAGATCATCAGCCACATCCGCAGCATAGACGCGCTCAAGATCAAGGGGCTGGGGCCGGCGGCGGCCAACCTGCTCTATTTCCTTCACCCGACGCTGGTGCCGCCCTTCAATACCGCGATCGTCAAGGGCTACAATGCCGTCACCGGCGCCAAGGTGAAGCTCGGGTCATGGGATCATTTTCTCGCCATGCGCGCCGGCATCCTCGACCTCAACGACCGTTACCGCGAGTTGCTCTCCAACGATCTCGGCGCGATCGGCGGACTGTTGTTCGACATTGGCTCGGGCCGCTATCCCGCGCCACCGCTGGAGGATGACGCAACGGCGGCCGACGACTGGCTCGGCAGATTGGAACATGCCAGAGCGGAGGCAAGCCGGCTCGACAAGACAGCCGCCGCGCAGGGCGAAACCGATCGCACGCACGCCGAAATCCAGGCCTGGCTGCGCGACCTCGGCCATGCCCTCGGTTACGATGTGTGGATCGCCGCCAATGACCGCGGTCGACTTCACGCTGGCTGCCCGCTTGGACAGGGATGCCTCGAGCGCCTTCCAGACGCCATTGCGACCTCTCCCGGAGCGGACTCGATCCGCCTCATCGACGTGTTGTGGCTGGCGAAGGGTGGCGACGGCGTCGCCGCCGCGTTCGAGGTTGAACATTCGACCTCGATCTACTCGGGGATCGTGCGCATGCTCGATCTGGCGCTGTCGGGGAGCGATCTGCACGCTGCCGCCGGGCTATTCCTGGTCGCACCGAATGCGCGCGAGCAGGACGTTCGCGCGCAACTCCGTCGCCCGGCTTTCAGCCGTATTGCCGATCTCGACTTCGCCTATCTGCCCTATGGCGAGCTGGAGAGAAACAGGGACGCGATCGCTCGTTTTGGAACGGGATTGAAGGCCATCAAGGCGATCTCAAGCCCCCTTCCCTGAAAGGGGGCGTTTGCGGGAGGGGGCGGAATCCTACGCCAAGCTCGCCCAGATAGCCGGCGCGAGATCTTACTTGTTGCTGCCTTCTACGGTCGCGCCAGAAAGGCGACGGCTCAGTTCTATCCGGCGATGGCTACGCATTTTG
>JAFOMG010000017.1 GCA_017418975.1 Sphingomonas sp. | reverse complement strand
GGTGCGTGCCGGAAACGGCAAGGCGAGCCGCGCCGTCCTTGCCCTTGGCCCTGGATCCCCGCCTGCGCGGGGATGACGGGTGAAGGGGGCGGTTGAAGGGATAGCGGGGATGACGCTGGAGAATATGAGTCCTCAACCTAGGCCGCAAATCGTGAACCGATTTCACGAATGGCGGCTGCCTTGCTTCTGCCGCGCCCGTTCCAGGCGGTACGCGGCGTCCAGAAGGTCTTTGCGAAGTTCGGATTCTTCGGGCCAGTCGGATACTGCATGCCCATAGCCGACAGCCAGCAACGGCCATCCTGCCCGGACCCGCCTCAGGTCGGCGGAAATATTCTGTAAGAGCGTCGTCGACAGGGGGGCAGCTTCTCCAGCGTGATGCCGGGCTATGGCAGTTTCCACCTGCGCCAGGATCGTGTCGATCAGATAGGCCGGCTGTCCGTTCATCACTTGCCTCGATACTGCCATATGGTCGGAGAGCGACGGAGCAAATGCCGAGCATGTTCAACCTGTTCGGGCAGCGCATGCGCCGAGATGGGCCGATCGACCTCGAAGGCGCATGATCCGGCGCTGCTTCTCCGAACTGACGCCCCTCCGCCGGGGACGGCTCAATGCGGCGTTGGTGGCGTTCGCATGAGGCTGCCGCCTAATCCAGCGGCCGCTGCCAGATCACGAAGGTATCGATGTCGGTGGAGCGGATCGCATTGGCATAGGTATCGTGGCGGAAATCCGGCAGCGCGGCGATCCGCTCGACCATCGTGCCTTCGCCCCGCGCGCCCAGCGGCAGGGTGAAGGCGACATCCTCGTCCGGCCCGTAGAACAGCCACCAGGCGCCGCGCCCGTCCGGGCCGGCATCGCTGGTCTCGATCGCGATCGCCATGAGCGCGTCGAGCGCCGCAGCCCGGCGCCCGCCTTCGGGATCGCGGACCCAGAGGCGATCGGCTTCCACGCCGGTCTGCCACCGGCCCTCGGGCTCGGGCGCGGGAACGGGAACGGGAACGGCGGGCGGCGGCGCGATCGGCGCGGGCAGGGGAGCCTGCGCCCTGGCGCGGCGTTTCCACCAGTCGAACAAACCCATCGCAACCCCCGACCCGATTCGAAAGAGGTCCGGGCTAGGGCGATATTGTGACGGTTGTCCGAGCGACGGGCGGCGGATCAGTCGACCCGTTTCAGCCCTGCGGCATATTCGCGCTGCTTGGCGGCGTAGAGCGCGGCGCTGGCCTTGAGCAGCGCCTTCTGCATGTCGTCCAGCGGCCGGATCGCCTTGGCGGGCGAGCCGACGATCAGATGGCCGGCGGGGAATGTCTTGCCCTCGGTCACCAGCGCGCCCGCGCCGACCAGGCAATCCTCGCCGATCGCCGCGCGGTTCAGGATCGTCGCGCCCATGCCGATCAGCGTGCGGTCGCCGATCGTGCAGCCGTGCAGGATCGCATGATGGCCCACGGTCACGTCCTCGCCCACGGTACAGGGCGCGCCGGGATCCGAATGGAGCATCGCCCCGTCCTGGATGTTCGAGCGCGCTCCCACCAGGATCGGCGTATTGTCCGCACGGATGACCGCGCCGAACCATATCGAGGCCAGCGCGGCCAGGCGCACGTCGCCGATCAGGTCGGCGCTCGGCGCGATCCAGGCATCTTCGGCGATCTGGGGGCGGTGCCCCGCGAATTCGTAAAGCGGCATGCCGCTCAGAATAGCGGCGCTTCGAAGCCCGGGGGAAGGGGGATATTGGCGCCCAGCGCGAGTGCGAGCGCGACCGAGCCGAGCAGCACCGCCAGCGTCGACGAGAGCGAGAACAGCCCCCAGCCGACCATGGTGACCATCTGCGAATCGGCGCGTTGCTCGCGCTTGTTGCGCTGCAGCGACTGGATCACGAACATTGCCAGCATCGCATAAGCGAAGACGAGAAACTCGGTCATCAACCCACCCGGAAAACCCCTGGGGGCGACCCTAGGGGAGGAGCGTTAACGCTTCAATGCCGGGCACCTCCGGTTTATCGCGGTGCAGCAATGTTCCGTCGCCGCCGAAACGATCAGTGATGGGCCGGCGCCGGCGCATCCGCCTTGCAGCTGCAGGCGCAGGCGCAGGGCACCGGGGCGCAATGGCAGGGCCGCGGCGTCACGCAATAGCAGATCTGCGCGGGGACGGGCTTGGGCTCTTCCTTCTTCTTCGGCTTTTCGGGCGGATCGGGCAGAGGCAGCAGGTCGCGGGCATTGGCACCGGCATAGACGCTGTGCTGGCCCCCGCCACAGGCCGGGCAGCCAGGCTCCTGCGCGTCCGGATCGTGATCGCCGCCGCCGAACCTGAAGCCGCCGGACGGCTCCTTCTTGAGCAGCTTCCGCGCCGCGTCGCACACCGCGATCGCATGATTGCCGAGCGTCGACACCGTCTGGCCCATCGCCACCTGCTCGGTGGCGTAGAAATGGACCAGCATCGCGTCGCGGTGCGCGTCGACCGGTTCCTTTACCGCCGGATAGCTCAGCATCTGCTGCAGGTCCGCCAGCTGCGATTCCATCGCGCGGATCTGGCCGCCCCAATTGTTGAAGGCGGCGAACAGCTCATAGTCCGGCCAGGTCGCGGGCGCATGCGGGCGCATCTGCTCGACGAAGTTGACCGGCCCGGCAATGTCCTCGCGCAGCAGGCGCAGGAGAACCCGCAGCGTCACCACGTCGCGCTGGGGCTGGCGCAGGCGCTGGGCGAAGATGTCGGTCACGATGGCCGTGTGCTTCCACACCTGCTTGCAGAGCATGCGGGTGAATTCCTCGTCCCGCTTCCTCGGCTTGGCGAGCAGCGCGGCCTTGAGCGAGGTGAGCACGCCGATCACGGCCAGCAGCGCGATCAGCACGCCGCCCACCAGGATCCAGGCGGGCCAGTAGATTGCCTCGGCGCTGATCGGCCGGGCGGCCGAGGCATGCGCCGCGCCCCCTGCAAGACTGCCGATCGAAGCCAGAATGATCGCCACGCTATTCCCCCTGAGTCGCGCGCGATATGGTTAACAGAAACCGGCGGGCAGCACAGTCATGACTCGCCCGTTTCGAAACGGAGATGTTTCAATCCTTGAGAAGATCGCCGCGCGTCAGAGCGTGACGCCCCGCTTCCAGATCGCGATCTCTCGCTCGCCGTTGCGCTCGGCGGCGGTTTCCCTGCCCGATGCGATCGCGGCGATCGCCTCGAGCAGCGCGTCGGCGGCGTTCTCCATCCCGTCCTCCAGCACCCGGCCTGCATCGAAGTCGATCCAGCCGGGCTTGCGCGCGGCAAGGTCGCGGTTGGAGGCGATCTTGACCGTCGGCACCGGAAAGCCGAGCGGCGTGCCGCGCCCGGTGGTGAACAGGATCGCGGTCGCGCCCGCCGCCGCCAGCGCGGTGGAGGAGACCGCATCGTTGCCGGGCGCCTCGAGCAGCGTCAGGCCGGGGCGGCGCACCCGCCCGCCATAGGGAATCACGTCGGTGACCATGGCATGCCCGGCCTTCTGCACCGCGCCGAGCGACTTTTCCTCCAGCGTGGTGATGCCGCCGGCGATGTTGCCGGGCGAGGGGTTCTCCGAGACCGGTTCGCCGTGGCGCGTGAAATAGGCCTTGAAGTCGTTGACCAGGGTGACGATCGCCCCGAACACCGCCTCGTCGCGCGCGCGCGCCATCAGCAGTTGCTCGGCGCCGAAGATCTCGGGAATCTCGGTGAGGATCGCCGTGCCGCCGGCGGCGGTCACCGCATCCGCCATGCGCCCGACCAGCGGATTGGCGGTGAGCCCGGAAAAACCGTCCGAGCCGCCGCATTTCACGCCGAGCACCAGCTCGGAGAGCGGCGCGGGCGTGCGCTCGGCCCGGGCGCTCTCGACCAGCTCGGCGACCAGCGCCAGGCCTTCCTCCACTTCGTCATCCGCCATCTGCGCGCCCAGGGTGCGCAGATTGGGGTGGTCGATCTCCTCCAGCATGCCCCTGATCTGGTTGTTTTCGCAGCCGAGCCCGACGATCAGCACGCCGCCGGCATTGGGATGACTGGCCAGCGCCGCGAGAATGGCGCGAGTGCCCTGCAGGTCGTCGCCCAGCTGCGAGCAGCCGAACGGATGCGGGAAGGCATGGATGCCGTCGATCCCGCCCGCGTGCAGCGCCGCGGCGCGCTCGGCGATCTTCTGCGCGGTGCGCGCGACACAGCCGACGGTGGGGATCACCCAGATCTCGTTGCGGGTGCCCACCCGGCCATCGGCGCGACGATAGCCCAGAAAGGCCGGACCCTCGATCCGGGCCGGCGCGCGCGCGGCCGGCGTGAAGGCATAGTCGCCGCCGCCGCCGAGCGCGGTCGCGACATTATGGGTGTGGACATGCTCGCCCGGCGCGATCGCGCGGGTGGCCAGGCCGATCGGGAAACCGAATTTGAGCACCGGCTCGCCCGCCGCGATCGGCTTCACCGCGACCTTGTGCCCCTTCGCCACCGGCCCGGCGAGCGTGACGCCCAGCGCTTCCTCGCCGGCAGCCATGTCGCGCAGCGCCGTGGCGGTGCTGTCGTCGGGGGCGATGCGGAACAGGGCAGGGATCATGGCACCCGGTATAAGGCCGCGCACCAGTCATGGAAACCGGTTTCCATGCTTCCGCGATCGCGCGGGCTTTCCTATGCTGGCGTGCATGACCGCGCCGCTCTTCCATCTCGCCATTCCCGTCGACGATATCGAGGCGGCGCGCGCCTTCTATGGCGGCACGCTCGGCTGTCCGCAGGGGCGGGAGGATCCGGGCCACTGGATCGACTTCGATTTCCGCGGCCACCAGCTCGTGGTCCACAAGGCGGCGGGCGCAGGCGTGAAGGCGCGCAATGCCGTCGACGGCGACGCGGTGCCCGTGCCGCATTTCGGGCTGGTGCTCGGCTGGGAGGAATGGGAGGCGCTTGCCGGGCGGCTGGGCGCCGCGGGCACCGAATTCGCGATCGAGCCGCACGTCCGCTTTCCGGGCAAGCCCGGCGAGCAGGCGACGATGTTCTTCTTCGATCCGGCCGGCAATGCGCTGGAATTCAAGGCATTCCGGGATTTGGGGCAGCTCTTCGCCACTTAGGGCCACGACTGATCGACGGGAGAGGGACACGCGTTCCCAACTTGGGCCGGGGGCTCATATCCTCCGGCGTCATCCCTGCCCGTACGGGGATGACGGAAGTAATTCCAACAGCTTGTTCGGGCCTTCGGCCTAGCGTTGATATTTGTCCTTCTTGCGCTTGCCGAACAGCATGTTGCGTTCCAATCGCTGGCAGAGCGCGGTGTAATAGGCCTCGAGGAAGGCATGCTCGTCGCCCCCGTCTCCCGCCATGCCGAGCCGCTCGCGGATCGTCCGCGCGACGACGATCATCGAATATTCGTCGTTCCGCCGCAGCACTTCCTCGAGTTTCTGCAGCTCGAACTCGCCATAGACGTTCAGCTGGGCGTCGGTGAAGCCATAGCGGGCCTGTTCGGGCTCGGCGCGTGACGCGACGCTGTGGTTCAGGCTGCGGCGCGGCAAGCGAACCACCCAGGTGCCGGCGATCAGGTCGCCGACGCGCAGCCGGTCGCGGTTGAAGAAGGGGAAGAGCAGGAAGATGCCGGTCCAGAGCAGCCCGAACAGACCGGTGGCGAAGGTCGCCATGCCCGCCGAGCTCTGATAGGCCAGGAAGGAGAGGGGCAGGAACAGCTCCAGCTCGCGCATCGCGTTGCGCGCCACCACCTGATGCCCGCGCAGGCGCGATCCGTCCCGGGCCACCACGCGCAGCCGCATCAGCCGCTTGCCCGGCGTCGCCGCGCGCGGGCCCAGCTCGAAGATCGCGAAATAGCCGTTGCGCAGCGTGAAGAAGCCGAGCAGCCAGATCATCGCCAGGATCTGCGCCAGCGCCTTTCCGGTGCCCACCAGCACCAGCAGCAGGACGATGGTGAGCACCACCAGCGTGAGTATGATCACCGCCAGGTCGAGCATGAAGGCGCCGGCCCGCTCGCCGATGGTGGCGATGTCGAGCTTCAGGTCCACGCCTTCGGGCGTGACGAAGGTGCGGCGATTGCCGTCCTGCGCCCGGCTCCCGCCCGTTGCCGTGTGCGCCTCAGCCATCCGAATCTCCGCTGCGTACCGGCACGACGTAGAAATAGAGCAGCCAGCCGAGCAGCGCGGCGCCGCCGATCGCCACGCGAACCAGGTCGGAGGTGATCATCTGCCGCCCCACGCCTTCGAGCAGCCCGGCCACGGCGAGCATCAGCACCACGCCGATCATGGCGAAGGCGGCGGTGCGCCCCGCCTGGGCGGTGGCGGCGGTGCGCGAGCGCTCGCCCGGAAAGGCCAGGGCCATGCCGATGCGCAGCCCGGCCGCACCGGCGATGGCGATGGCGAACAGCTCGGTGGTGCCGTGGATCGTCAGCCAGGCGAGGAGCGGCAAGCCGAGTCCCTTGGAGACGAACACCGCGAGGAAAGCCCCGATGATGCAGCCATTGTAGACGAGCAGCAGCAGCGTCGGCACCCCGAACGCGAAGCCCAGCGCAAAGCACATCAGCGCGATCTGGGCATTGTGGGTGAACAGATAGGTGGCGAAGGCGCCGAGCATGTTCCCGTCATCGCCCCCGCCGTCATAAAGGCCCTGGCGCAGCTCCGCCGCGCTCGATTGCGGCCCTCGCCCGCCTGCCAGTCCCTCGGGCACGATCGAGTGATACCAGCTGGGGTCGCTGGCGACGAGGCAATAGGCCGCGATGCCGCCGAGCAGCATCATCAGCACGGCGATCAGCGTCTCGCGCGCCAGGCTGCGCAGCGCCAGCGGCCAGCTTGCCCCGAAAAATGCCGCGATGCGCCGGCGCAGGGGAGGCTGGACCCCGTAGAGCACGAAATAGGAGCGCGCGCACAGCGCCTCGAGATAGGCGACCAGATCGGCGTCGAGCGAAGTCTCGCGCGCGACCGAGAGCGAGGAAAGCGCGGCCCGATAGAGCACCGGCAGCTCGAGCAGATCCTCGTCCGAAAGCGATCCGGCCCGGCCGCGCTCGATCTGATGGATGCGCTGCTCCAGCTCCAGCCAGTCCACCGTGCGCGCCTCGCGGAAGCGGGCGCTGGCGAACTGGGACAATGCGCCGCCGCTCACAACAGGTTCCTCCGCTTGAAATCGAGATATTGGCGGACGAGCGCCGGGCCGACCTGATCGTGCCGCGCTTCCAGCACATGGATGCCGGCATGGCGGAGCCGCGCCTGGACGATCCGCCGCTCGCGCAGCATCGAGGCGGCGATCACCGCGCGCGATACATCGTCGATCGCCAGGGGCTCGGCGGCGGCCAGCGCCTCCAGCTCGTCATCGGCGAGGATCACGAACAGCACCAGGTGCCCGCGCAGCAGGTTCACCGCGGCGCGCAGCATCAGCTCGGCCCCGGTGGGATCGGTGAACTCGGTGAAGATCACCACCAGCGATCGCCGGGTGAGGTCGCCCGCCAGCGTGGCGAGCCCGAGCGTGTAGTTGGTCTCGGCCGTGCTGTAGTCGAGCTGGCCGGCCAGCCGCTGCATCAGCGGAAAGGCGCGGGTGCCCGAGACCGCGCCCGAGGCCACCCGCGGCTGCGAATCGAAGCCGAACAGCGCCACCCGGTCCCCGAGCTTCAACGCGGCATAGGCGCCGAGCAGCGCCGCGGTGATCGCCCGGTCGACGCGCGGCAGGCCGTCGATCGGCTCGCACATCACCCGGCCGGTATCGATCGCGAAGACGATCTGGTTGTTGCGCTCGATCCGGTTCTCGCGGGCGAGCAGCTTGAGGTGGCGCGCGCTGTGGTTCCAGTCGATCGTGCGGCGCTCCATGCCCGAGCGCCATTCGGTGAGCGCCTCGAACTCGCTGCCCTCGCCGCGATCTACTCGCGCCATCTCGCCCATCTGCGCGTCGCGCAGCAGCAGATGCGCCGAGTTGCGCACCGGCCGGATGTCCGGCGTGATCACCACCAGGCGATCGAGCTTCTCCACCCGCTGGCGCCAGACCAGGCCGAACGGGCCGGTCCAGCGGCTCCACAGCGCCTCCACCTTCTCGGTGCCCCTTCGCACGGGGAGGAAGGCGATCGCGGCATGATTATCGCCGCGCGCCAGCCGGAGGCGCCCCCTGGCGCGGGGCGCCAGCCTGGGGCCGGTCGCCACCGCCAGCTCCAGCCCGTCGACCGGCCTGTCCGCCACCAGGATCTCGACGATCAGCGGCGCGCCGATCTCGATCGTGCCCGGGCAGGACGTCTTCAGCACCGGCGCGCGCGGTGCGAGCAGCCCGTCGATCGCGGCAAAGGCGAGGATCATCGGCACCCACACCAGCCCGGCGAACCAGAGCTGCGGCGCGAACACGCCGACGAGCAGCGCCAGCGGCGCTCCCGCCGCCGCCAGCAGCACGCAGCGGATGCTGGGTCGAATCAACGCGGCGCCTCGACCTGCTCGATCAGGCCCGCGACCACCGCATCGGCGGTGCGGCCGTCGATCTCGGCGGCGGGCGAGAGGATCACGCGGTGGCGCAGCGCCGCCGGAGCGAGCTTCTTCACATCGTCGGGCAGCACGAAGTCGCGCCCGTCCAGCGCGGCATGCGCGCGCGCCGCCGCGGCGAGCGTGGCCGCCGCGCGGGGGCTCGCGCCGATCTGCAGGTCGCCGGTGGCGCGGGTCGCGCGGACGAGGCGGACGACATAGTCCACCACTTCCTCGGCCAGCCGGGCGCCGGCCACCGCGTCGGCGGCCGCGCTGATCGTCGCGTGATCGGCGACCCGCGCCACGCCCCATTGCTCGGGCCGGGGCATGCCGAAGCGGCTGCCCTGCTGCGCCACGATCGCGCGTTCCTGTTCCAGGCTCGGATAGCCGACCTCGAACTTGAACAGGAAACGGTCGAGCTGTGCCTCGGGCAGCGGATAGACGCCCTGGCTCTCGATCGGGTTCTGCGTCGCGACGACCATGAACCGGTCCGAGAGCTTGTGGTCGATCCCGTCGATCGTGACGGTGCGCTCCTGCATCGCCTCCAGCAGCGCCGCCTGCGTCTTGGGCGGAGTGCGGTTGATCTCGTCGGCGAGCAGCAGCTCGGTGAAGATCGGCCCGTGCGTCAGGGTGAACTGGCTCGTCTGGAAATTGAACAGGTTGGAGCCCAATATGTCGCCCGGCAGCAGATCGGGCGTGAACTGGATGCGGCCATAGTCGAGCCCGGCCGCGCGCGCGAAGCACTGGGCGAGGAAGGTCTTCGCAGTCCCCGGCGGGCCTTCGAGCAGGATGTGCCCCGAGGCGAACAGCGCGACGAGCATCAGCTCCACCGCTTCGTCCAGTCCGACCACGGCCTTGCCCACTTCGGCGCGGATCGCATCGCCCAGCGCCTTCACTTCCTCAATGTTCACGCGTGACGGTCCTTTTCCATTGATAGAGGGCGCGGGCGGCATCGAGCAGCGCGCGCGTGTCCTGGGCATGGCCCGCGCGGGAAGCGAGGGCAGTGAAGGGCTCGCCATTCTTGTCGAGCCGGTCGAGATAGCGGTCGAGCGCGTCCGGCTGCAGATTGGCCGGCGCGCCGGTGGCGTTCGCCGCCGCCTCGCGGATCAGCGCGGCATAGCGATCGCCGGTGCGATGCCGCCGCCCGGCCAGGCGCAGCAGCGCCGCGCCATTCTCCGCGATCGCGCGCTTGCCGAAGGCTATGCCGCGAGCCTCGGGCAGGGCGGGGCCGAAGCGCAGCATCGCGTGCCAGCCGGCGAGCAGCGCCGCGATCAGCAGGCACAGGGTGAGCGGCAGGAAGGGCGGCTCGAACGCCAGCTTGAGCAGGTTGGGATTGCTCCCGAAGCCGTGGAGAGTGAGGTCGAAGGCGATGCCGCGCTCGCCATCGTCGAACCAGTCGAGCAATTCCATCGCCCGCTCGGCGCCCGCGAGCGTGCTGAGGCCCTGATTGTCGAGCAGATCGGGATCGGCGACGATCAGCGTGGGCTGGTTCTTCAGCGTGGCGACCAGCGCGCCGCCCTGTCCGTCGTCGATCACGGGCTCGAGCCCGTCGCCGGAGATGGTCCGCAGGCCCTGGGCATTTTCCTGCACCCGGGCTTCGGTGACCTGGGCGATCTGCCGCGAGGCCGCGCCGGGCGGAAGGTTGCCGAGCGAATTCACCCAGGCCGGCTTGTCCGGGCGGGGCATGGTCAGCCATTTGGGCAATACCAGGATCGTCGGCTGCGAGGCGCGGCGATCGATGATCCGCTTGATCATGTCGGGGCTGGTCGTCGGTTCCAGCGTCACCACCAATATGTCGCCGGTGTCGAGGTCGCCGTCGCGGCGCACCATCTTCACCGAGCCGTGCACGCGCCGCACCAGGTCCGCCGCGCCGGCAAAGCCCACCGCCGAAGTGGCGAGCGCGTGGTTGCCCGGGCGCTGCGCGGGTTGCAGGTCGTCGGCATAGGCGGTGAGCAGCAGAAAGGCGACGAAGCCGACCACGCCGAGCAGCACGAGGACCAGCACGGTGCGCAGCGTGAAGGGCGTGGCCGCGGATTCGCCGCTCATCGCCATGCTCCCGGCAGCGCGAACTCGCCATAGGCGGCGCGGGCTTCCTCCCAGTCCGTCCGGGCCAGGCTGCGGCCGCCGAACAGGCTGCGCTCCACCGGCGCGGCCATGGCGGCGAAAGCCCGGCGGACGATGCCGGGCATCCAGTCGGATCCGGCGATCTCGCGACTGGTGAGCGCGGGACGGAGCAGCCGCGGGCGATGGCGCTGAATGTCCTCCAGGCTGCGCCACAGCAGCAGATGGACCGCCTCTTCGTAACGCCCCTGGGCGGCCAGCGCCTCTGCATCGGCGAGCAGCGCGCGCGCGGCCTTTTCGGTGGGGCGCCAGGCGGCGACGTCCTGGGTCGCCGCGGCCTCGGCATCGCCCGAGGGGCGGGCACGGATCAGCGAGCTGATGACGAGATAGAGGATGATGGCCGCGCCGATGACCACGCAGGCCAGGAGGATCCAGCCCATATAGGGCGCGACTTCGCCGAGCTGCCTGGCCAGCCAGCGCATCCATGGCGGAATCTCGGGCGGCTTGGCGGCGCTCATCTCGAACTGGATGTCGGAACGCGCGCGCAGGGCCTCGTGCGCCCTGGCGACGGACTGCGCAGTCGATCCCTGTACGGTCACGTCGAATCCCCCACGCGCCCTTTGCTACCGGAACAGCCTGCCCCGGGAAACCCCGGTAAGACTGGACTTTGCGACCGTTTTTTGTTCAGTCTTTCTTCAGCGTCGATTGCACTTCTATGAAAGAGGGGAATCATGGCTGAAGCGGATATTGGCGGAGCGCGCTACGAAATCGGCGCGGTCATTTCGCGCGCGTTCGAAACCATCGGGTCTAATTTCCTGCTATTCTGCGGGCTTGCGCTGGTACTGGCGGGTACGCCCCAGTTCGTGCTGGGATATTGGCAGGCGAGCAATTTCACCCTGCAGGGCGCCTCGGCGAGCTCCAGCATGTTCTCCAGCGGCTCCTATTGGGGCATGCTGGGCCTCACCTGGCTGGTCTCGATCGTCACCGGGGCGATCCTCCAGGCCGGGCTCACCCGCGCGACGGTGATGCACCTGTCGGGCGAGACGCCGCAGTTCGGCCAGCTGCTCGCCGTCGGGATCAGCATGATCCTGCCGATGATCGCGATCGGCCTGCTCGCCGGCGTCGGCGTGATTATCGGCTTTATGCTGCTGATCGTACCGGGGGTCATCCTGTGGCTGGTATGGGCGGTGGTCACGCCGGCCTATGTCCAGGAGAAGATCGGGATCCTCGATGCGTTCAGCCGCAGCGCGGCGCTGACCAGCGGCGCGCGCTGGCGCATCTTCCTGACGATGCTCATCGTCCTCGTCCTGCTCTGCGTGCTGAGCATCCCGGTGAGCTTCCTCACCGCGGCGATGGAGGCGATCGGCAATGCCTTCCTGACCGCTTTGGTCGGTGCTGCGACAAGCGCGCTCGCCAGCATGGTCATGGTGGCGGTGCAGGCGAGCATCTATGTCGAGCTGCGTCAGCTCAAGGAGGGCATCGCGCCTTCCGATCTTGAGGCGATCTTCGCCTGAGGCGAGAGGGCGGCGGCTCCGCGCAGGGCCGCCGCCTTCTCCCGATCGGGCGGGCTCAGCCGCCGAAGCGGATGACGATCCGCAGGCCGGGGCCCGCGTCGGACAATTCCATCGTCGCGAAATGCGCGCGGGCAATGGCCGCCGCCAGGCTCAAGCCCAGTCCGTGTCCCGGAGTCGAGCGGCTGCGCTCCAGCCGGACGAAGCGCTGGAGGACGCGCGCGCGCTCCGCGGGCGGAATGCCCGGTCCGGTGTCGGCGACGACGAGGCGCACGGCATCCGCCCGTCGCTGCACGCCAATCGCGATCCGCGTGCCGGCAGGCGTGTGCCGGAGCGTATTCTCGACCAGGTTCGCACACATCTGCGCGAGCAGGTGCCGATCGCCCTCGACGATTGCCTCTCCCTCGATATCCAGTGCGATTTCGTGCCCGGTCGCCTCCGCGCTCGCGCGAAAGGCGTCGGCGACCCGCTCGGCCACTTCCGACAGGTCCACGGGCCGGAACCCCTCGCGGACCTGATAGGTCTCCACTTCGGAAATCCGCAGCATGGCCGTGAAGATGTTCAGTATCTCCTCGCTGGAATCCGCGGCGCGGCGGATTGCGTCACGGCATGCGTCCGCGTCGAGATCGGCGTCGAGCGCGGCTTCGAGGATCTGCTGCTGGCGCGCGAGCGGCGTCCGCAGGTCATGCGCGATGTCGGTGGTGACCTGTTGCAGATTCTCGAGCAGCGAGCCGATGCGATCGAGCATGCGGTTGAGGGTTTCGGCCAGCTTGTCGAATTCGTTCGGAACCTCGTCGCGGTCGACGCGGCGGCTCAGATCGCCGTCGATGATCGCCTCCGCCGTCGCATGGATGCGCCCGAGGCGGCGTCGGACCACGAAACCGAGCCCCCAGGCGCAGGTGGCGCCGATCAGCAGCATCGCGCCGAACGCCGCGGCGAAGATCATGAGGATCGAGCGGTCGATCTCGTCGATCGGCGTGCGGTCCGCCGCCACCACCAGCACATATCCGTCGCGCAGCGGCGTCGCGAGGGCCTGGGCAATGTTCGCGCGCTCGCGGGCGTCATGGAAGGGCAGCAGCTCGTGCCAGCCGGGACGCGGCAGCGCCGCATCGAACTTGCCCGCGACCTTGGTGCCGGAACCGGCGAAGAGCATATAGCCCAGCCCGTTCGTGTTGTGGCCGTCCTCGCGCCGCGCGATGGCGGTCCGGAGCGCAGGGATCCCGTCCTGTTCGGCGACGGTCTTCAGGCTGCTGGTCTCGGCGGCGATACGGTGGTCGAGCTGTTGCTCCAGCGCCTCGTGCGACACGAAATAGACGATCCCGCCGAGCAGGATGGTGGCGATGCAGAGCGTGAGGCTGGCGAGCGCGGCGAGCCCGAAGGTGGAGCGGGGCAGGTGCAGCTTCATTCGGTGCGGATCGTGTAGCCGGCGCCCCGCACGGTCAGGATCGCGTCGGTGTCGAACCCGGCGTTGAGCTTCGCGCGCAACCGGCTGATATGGGTCTCGACGATGTTGGTGCGGGGATCGAAATCGAACTCCCAGACCCGTTCGAGCAGCATCGTCTTCGTCATGATCCGGTCGGAATTGCGCATCAGCTCCTCGAGCATCAGCACCTCGCGCGGCTGGAGATCGATCGGAATTCCGCCGCGCGTCACGCGCCGCCGCCGCAGATCCAGCTCGAGATCGCGGACCCGCAGCATGGTTTCGGCGGGCATGGCGGAGGCGGCGGGGCGACGGATCAGCACGTTGAGCCTGGCGCGCAGCTCCGAAAAGGCGAAGGGCTTGACGAGATAGTCGTCGGCGCCGCTCTCCAGCCCCTCGACCCGCTCCGCGATCTTGGCCATCGCGGTGAGGAGCAGGACCGGCGTCGCGATCCCGCCGGCCCGGATCATCCTGAGGATCGCCAGGCCGTCGATCCCCGGCAGCATCCGATCGAGTATGATCGCGTCGAACTGCTGCTGCGTCGCATGGAACAGCGCATCCGGGCCGTTCGCGACGACAGTGACGTTCATCCCGGATTCCGCCAGTCCCTTGGCGAGGTAATCGGCGGTTTCGCGGTCGTCTTCGGCGATCAGGATCTTCATGGCGACGTGCGACTCTATCTGCTGCCGACGGGAAGCGCTTCCCCCCTAGTGGATGCCGCGCCCGGCTGTGAACCCCAGCCTCCACCCAGCGCCCGGAACAGGGCGACCTGGGTGAGGGCGATCCTGAGGTCCGACCCGACCAGCAGCGCCCCGGTGTCGTTGCGGGTGCGTTCGGCGTCGACGACCTGCAGATAGCTGTCGGCGCCCAGGCGGAAGCGCGCTTCGGCGCGAGTCACGACCTTCTCGGATGCCGCGAGCGCGCCGCGCAACTCGGCGTTGCGCCGTTTCTCCGCCTGATAGTCCGCAAGCGCGGTCTCGACTTCCCGCAGGGCGCGCAGCACCGCGACGTCCCAGCCGGCCAGGGCCGCCGCCTGGATTCCCCTGGCCGCGGCGATCCTGGCGCGCGCGGCGCTCTGGTTGGGAAAGGCCCAGCTGATCAGCGGGGTCAGGAAGCCGGTGAAATCGCCGCCGAGCAGGCCGGCCGAACCGCCAAGCTGGAAACGCGGATAGAGATCGGCGGTGGCGACACCGATCCGCGCTGTCGCGGCGGCGAGCTTGCGCTCGGCCTCGCGAATGTCCGGGCGCCGCGCCAGCAGGGCGTTGCCGTCGCCCACCGGCAGGGCGTGGCGCGCGATTGGCGCGGCCATGCAAGGCGGCGCCAGGCGCGGTGCCTCCCTTGGCGGCAGGCCCTCGAGCGTGGCGAGCTGGAACAGCGCGCGTGCTCGGTCCGCGTCGAATGCCGGCAACGCGGCGCGGGCACGGTCGAGCAGGGTCCTGGACTGGGCGAGCTCGAGAGGAGAGACTTCGCCCGCGTCAAGCTGACGGGCGATCAGGTCGTAGCTCCGCTGTTGCGCCGCGAGCTGCGCCTCGGCGATCCGCTTGCCGGCGGTGGCGCCGCACGCCGCCGCATAGGCCGCCGCGGTATCGGCGGCGACGGCGACGCGCACCGTGTCGCGCGCGGCCTCGCTCGCCTCGAGGTCGGCGCGGGCGGCTTCGGTGGTCGCGCGCAGCCGGCCGAACAGATCGACTTCGTAGGCAATGGTCGCGGCGAGGTCGTAGCTGGATTTCGGGACGGCGCTGGTGCTCGGTTGCCGTTGCGCCGGGCTCGGGCCCGCGCCGCTTTCGAGCATGGTGTTCGGAAGCTGGGCCGCCCGGGCGCCGCGCGCAGCGGCGCGGGCTGCTTCGAGATTGGCGAGCGCCACGCGGATATCCGCATTGGCGGCCAGCGCGCGCCCGACATGCGCGTCGAGCGCCGGATCGTCGAACAGCCGCCACCAGTCGTCGGGCACCGGGGCCGCGGCGATTCCCGCCTCCGAAGCGCCGAGGAACGGCCCCTGCGCGGAAGGCGGCGCGGTGGGAGCGACGTGCCGGGGCCCCACCGCGCAGCCCGCCGTCAGAGCGAGCGCGCCGGCCAGGGCGACCTGGGGGAAACGGATGTTCATGCCGGTACGACCTTTCCTTCGGCCGCCATGCCCTGCTCCTCGCGAGGCTTGCGGTCCTCGCGGCCGAAGCGGCCGTAGAGCGAAGGCATCAGCAGCAGGTTGAGCGCGGTCGAGCTGACCAGGCCACCCAGGATGACGAGCGCCATCGGATGCTCGATCTCGTGCCCCGGGGCGTCCCCGCGCACGACCAGCGGCAGCAGCGCCAGCGCCGCGCAGGTAGCGGTCATCAGGATCGGCACCAGCCGCTCCTCCGCGCCGCGCAGCAGCAGTTCGGGGCCCCATGGCTCGCCTTCCTCATGCTGGAGATGGCGATAATGGCTGACCAGCATGATGCCGTTGCGCGCGGAGATTCCGAGCACCGTGACGAACCCGACCAGCGAGCCGAGCGAGAGGACCCCGCCCGACAGCAGCACCGCGACCACGCCGCCCACCAGGGCAAAGGGCAGGCTGATGCCGACCAGCGCCGTCACCCGCAGCGAGCGAAACTCGAGCCAGACGAGCAGGAGGATGCCGAGCAGGCAGAGCGCGCCCAGCGTCGCCAGCTGCCGCCGCGATTTCTGCAGCGCTTCGAACTCGCCGATCACCTCGGGATGATAGCCGGTGCCGAAGGTGAAGCTGTCCACTTTCGCCTGCACAGCCCGGGCGACCGCGCCCAGGTCCGATCCCGACACGTTCATCGTCACGTCGATGCGGCGCGAGCCGTTCTCGCGCTTGATCTCGTTCGCCGCGGGCATGACCATGACGTCGGCGACCTGCGACAGCCGCACCGCGCCGCCGCCGGGCAGCTGGATCAGCGCATCGCGGATCGATTGCACGTCCGCCCGTGCCGCGGGAACGCCCCATACCACCACGTCGGTCGAGCGATTGCCCTCGTAGAGCTCGCCTGCCTTGCTGCCCTGGATCAACGTGGCGGCGGTGCGGCGGACATCGCCGGTCGTCAGGCCATAGGTGGCCAGGTCGGCGGGGCGCGGACGCACCTGGATCTGCGGGATAGCGGTCTGCATCTCCACCTTCAGCTCGCTGGTGCCCGGAATGCCCTCCAGCTCCTTCTTGAGCCGGTCGGCGGTCTGGCGGAGCGTCGCGATGTCGGGTCCGTAGACGCGCACGACGATGCTGGCGCCGGCGCCGCTCAGCACTTCCTTGATGCGTTCGCGCAGATAGGTGAGCACGTCGCGATAGAGGCCGGGATAGCCGTCGATCACTTCCTGGATCTTGCGGACCGAGCCGTCATAATCGGCCTTCTCGTCCAGGCTGATCCACAGCTCGGTGAAATTGGGGCCATAGACTTCGTCGCCGGCCTCGGCGCGGCCGATATGCGCGCCGAAATTGCGCACGCCGGGGATTGCGCGCAGCTCCTTCGAGGCGCGGACGGTGATCCGCTCCATCGCTTCCACCGAAGTGCCGGGCTTCTCGACGAAGTGCATCAGGAAGTCGGTCTCGCGGAAATTGGGGAGGAACTGGTCCTTGAGGCCGGCATAGCCGATCCCCGCGAGCAGCAGCCCGCCCGCGACGACGCCGATGGCCCCGCCCGGCCGCGCGATGACGATGGGCAGGAAGCGGCGATAGGCGGACTTCAGGCGAGCGACCAGGCGCGTCTCCTTGTGGACCTGGGTGCCGTTTGGCAGCAGCATCAGGCAGAGCGCCGGGGTGACGGTGAGCGCGACCAGCAGCGAGCAGCCGATCGCAAGGACATAGGCGGTGGCCAGCGGCCTGAAGAAAGTTCCCGACACGCCGTCGAGGAAGAAGATCGGCAGGAACACCAGCATGACGATCAGGCTGGCGAACACCACCGCGGTCCGCACCTCGAGCGAGGCGGCGAGCACCACCGCGAACGGCGAGCGGGGCGACCCGGCCTCGCGATTGAGGCGCAGCCTTCGCCCGATATTCTCGACATCGATGATCGCGTCGTCGACGATCTCGCCCAGCGCGATCACCAGGCCGGCGATCACCATGGTATTGATGCTCATCCCCGATTTGGCGAGGACGAGCGCGGCGCCGAGCAGCGAGAGGGGGATCGCGGTCAGGCTGATGGCCGCCGAGCGCCAGTCGCGCGTGAACAGGACGAGCACCGCCGCGACGAGGATGCAGCCGATCCACAGTGCTTCGGTGAGGTTTCCGATCGAGCGCTCGATGAAGGTGGCCGGGCGGAAGATCGTCGAGTCGATCTCGACGTCCTTGAGCCCGGGCCGCAGCTCCTTCAGCGCCGCCTCGACGCCACGCGTCACCGCGAGCGTGTTGCCGCCCTGCTGCTTCTCGACGATCAGCAGGATGCCGGCGCCGTCGTTGACGATCGCGCTGCCGATCGGCGCGGCATGGCCCTCGATCACGGTCGCGACGTCACGCAGCCGGACCGGGGCGGTGCCGGCGAGCCGGATCACTGTGTTGCCGAGGTCCTCGGCACCGGCGATTGGCGAGAGGTGGCGCACGGCGAGGCGCTGGTTGGGCGTATCGACGAACCCGCCGCCGAGCGTCACCGCGGCATCGCCCGCGGCCTTCTCTACTTCGGCCATTGTCACGCCCATCTGCTGCAGGCGGTTCGAATCGACGAGCACCTGAAGCTGCCGGTCCCGCTGCCCCCAGACCGCGACATTGGCGACGCCCGGAACACCCATCAGCTTGGGCCGGATCGTCCAGCGCACCAGTTCCGAGAGCTGGATCTGGCTGAGCCGGGAGGATGTGATCCCGATCTTCATCGCGCGGCTCGTGGCCGAAAGCGGCGGCAGCATCACCGGGGGGCGGACATTGGCGGGAAGGCGCGGGGCGGCGACCGCGATGCGCTCCTGCACGAGCTGGCGGGCGCGGACGATGTCGGTGCCCTCCTGGAATATCAGCTGCACCGAGGACAGGCCGAGCACCGATTTCGAGCGCAGCGTCCCCAGGCCCGGCGTGCCGTTCACCGCGAACTCGAGCGGGGTGGTGACGAGCGCCTCGACCTCCTCGGTCGACAGTCCCGGCGCCTCGGTCTGCACTTCGACCATCGGCGGCGCGAATTCGGGGAACACGTCGAGCGGCACGTCCCGGCCGGCGCGGATGCCGAAAAAGACCAGGACGAGCGCCAGCGCGATGACGAGCACGCGCTGCCGGAGCGCGGCGGTGATGAGCCAGTTCAGCACGGCGGGACCCTCACTTCGCGCCGAATTCGGTGCCGAACAGCTCGGCGGCACCGGCGGTCACGGCCTGGTCGCCGGGCTTGAGGCCCATGGCGAGCATGGCTCTGTCTCCGCGGATTCCGGCAAGCTGGACGCGCCGGCGCTCGAATGTGCGCGGGGCGGTTCGAACATAGACCCATTCGCCGCCATAGGCGTCGTGCAGGATCGCTGATGCGGCGACGCTGAGGCCGGGCGCGGCATCGCCCGCCGCCGGCAGTTCGACGGCGACGCGCTGGCCGACGCCGAGCGCGCGGGTATTCGGGATCGCGTAATAGAGATCGATGCTGCCCGCGGTGACGTTGGAAGAGGGCGGCGCGGCCACCGGGCGCCCCGACAGGGCTCCGGCCATTCCACCCAGCGGCCGGATCATGGCGGGCGCGCCGCGATCGACACGGGTCAGGTCGGCGGCGAGCACCGGCACGCGCACCCACAGGATGTTCTGGCGCCCAAGCGAAGCGACCGGCGCGCCGAGCAGGTGGCGCTGGGCGCGGGCGGCTGCCAGATCGGCCCGGGCGACTGCGGCGGCGGCGAGCGCGTCGTCGCGCGCCTTGATGCTTCCGGCCTCCTCCCGGACCAGGGCTTCGGCACGCTGCGCATTGACCTGCGCCACGCGCGCCTGTGCCGCGGCACGGGCGATATCGCCATCGGCGCGGGCCTGATTGGCGGCGAGCGTCATCAGGTCGGTCGTGGCGGTGATCGGAACGCCTCCGCTCGCGGCGGGGGGAACGACCACCTCGCCGTGCGTCGCCACCCGGTCCTGCGCCTGGTCGGGGGAGGCGGCGGCAACGGCAATGCCCAGCCGGCGCTCCGCCTCCGGCGTCAGCGTTATCCGCATGAGCTCGGATTCATGCGCTACGGGGTCGACCTTCGCCGGCTTGATGGCACCCTGGGGAGCGCCAGGGCCGCCACAGGCGGAGAGGGCCAGCAGGGCCGGGCACGACGCGAAGCCGTGCAGGGCGATCCGCAGCATGCCGCCGCGCCGCCGGAAATGGCGGAATCGCGCAAGGCATCTCCGCCCACCGGCCGGCGCCTGGAGCGCGAGTTCGAGAAGCATCCGCAACCCTCCACATGGAATCCGTGGCCGGGGTCTAGCGGGCGGCAGCTTCGCGGATTTCCGCCGGAACTATACGAGATGCGAAGGTTGCCGCGGGCACAGAGCGATGCTCCGGCCGGGCGATCGAACGGACTTCAGGCCGAAGTCCGGGCGGCGGGCAGGAACGTCGCGATCGACGTGATCGCCCCCACGGCGAGATGGGTGACCAGCGTCAGCGCCGCGACCAGCATGGTGGCGGCCGCGAGGCCGGATCCCGGCCCCAGCAGCGCGAGGACCAGCGGCGCCAGCAGCGCGTCGCGGGCTGGCACCAGCGGCAAGCGATGGACCATCATGCGCAGCGTCGCCACCGCGATGAGGATCATCGGCGAAAGGCCGGGGAGCAGCAGCTTCCAGAGCAAGGCCGTGAATATCAGGCCCAGCACGATCCGGAGGCTGTGCAGGCCGAAAGTGACGATCAGATCGCGCCGCGAAAGCGTGAGCAGCGAGACGAAGCGCCGCATCACCAATATCCCCAGCGAGGAGAGAATGATGACGGCGACGGATGCGGCGAAGCTGTTGAGCAGCGTGCCGCCGGCGACCGCGTAGAGCAGCGGGGCATTGATCGCCATCATCGCGAGCGTGGCGAGATTGCCGGCCAGCGCGGAAAGGACGGCGACGTCGCGCAGCGTGCCGAAGGCGGAGCCCTTGAGCGGCTGATGCTGCCGCGCCCAGAGATAGAATTGCGCGTCGCCCGAATAGCCGAAGACGATCTCGTTCGCGACCTGCTTGCGGAACAGGGCCGGGAAGGCATCCGCGCGCAGCTTCCACAGCCGGCGGAGGATCAGCCACTCCATCGCGGGGCCCAGCGCATAGAAGAGCGCGAAGCACAGCCAGAACCAGGGATTGGCCGGCGCGGAAGCGAAGCGCGAGGTATCGATGCCGCCGAGCTGCACCAGGACGGCGAGCAGGATGGCCGTGGAAAGGCCCAGCCCCGCAAGCGTCAGCAACCACTCGCGGATCGGCTGTGCGGGAGGAAACAGCAGCGCCGCCTGATCGGCGCGCGCGTTCATCGGGCTGGCGGAACTGGCCATGCGAACTCGTCGATTTGGGATGGTGCGGGGGTTGTGTGCGCCTCGCCGCGCGCTGCGGCGACGAAGGTGTCGAGATAGATTCCGGCGGATTGCTCGATGGTGAAGCGGCGGACATGTTCGCGCCGGCTGGCATGCGGCGCCGGTGTCGACGCCGCATCCGCGTTCGCGATCGCCGCCGCGAGCGCGGCTTCGTCGCGGGCCACGATCATCCCGTAATGGCCATCGCCGAGCACGCTGCGCACGCCTGCGCCGCTGTCGGTCGAGATCACCGAGAGCCCGGCGGCGAGCGCCTCGATCAGGACGGCGGGGACTCCTTCGTAGCGGGAAGAGAGCAGCAGCGTGTCGAAACCCGACAGCCGCGATGCGGCGTCGGATACGTGGCCGACGAAATCGACGCGCTCCGTGATGCCGAGCGCGGCGGCGAGCGTCTCCAGCGCCGCACGGTCGGGGCCGTCTCCATAGATCGTCAGCGTCTCGTCTTCGCGCGCGCCGCGGGCAAAGGCGCGCAGCATCAACGGATAGTCCTTTTGCGGGGCCAGGCGGCCGACCGCCACGAAACGGCGGGGCAGGTCCGCGCGACGCGGATCCGGCGCGCGGATCCGGGCTTCCTCGATCGCGGGATCGTGCACCACCCGGAACGATGTCCGCATGCCGGTGGGCAGGTCCTTGGCGATCGCTTCGTCCATGATCACCCAGGTCCATGCGAAACGCGCCTGGACGCGCAGCCAGAACCGCCAGAGGAAACGCGCCGTCGGCGGCAGGTCGCGGCGGACCAGGTCGTTGCTGATCTTGACGACGATCGCCGGGCAGCGCTTGCCGAAGCGCAGTTTCATCGCAGCGGCGACGATGGTGTAGGTGCTCCCGGAGACGAACAGCACGTCGGGGCGGGTCCGGCGGATCTCGGCGGGCAGCCGCGCGATCATCCAGGGAGTCTCCCACCAGGCGGTGCCGATCGGTGGCTGGGACGGGGCGGTATAGGCCAGGGCATCGGCCAGTTCGGCGCGAAGCGCGCCTTCCTCACGGCCCAGGAAGAGCGGTGCCTCCACGCCCATCGCGCGCCAATGCCGGACGAGCCGCAGCGCAACCCGCTCCACACCGCCCGGTTCGAAGCTGTGCAGAAAGGTCAGGACACGCACGCATGGTCTCCGACCAAGTCGCGATACTGGCTGGGGACATGGGTCCGCGCGATCTTCGCGACGGTCCGGCGAATGCTCGAAAGCGTCGCGGGCACGGTCACGTCGCCCGGATGCACGCCGATGCGCACGACTCGGGGCAGCGGGATGGTCCGGGCGACGCTTGCGACGGCGAGCGACGACAGCATGCGCGCGCGAGTCCGCGTCGCCCAGGTGATCACGGGGGACTTGAGGAATATGCGCCCGCTGTCCGGCGCCCAGACGCGCATATGGTCTTCGGCGAGCGGGATGCCGAGCGCCTTCATGGCGCTGTGCGCGCCATCGCCATAGAGCCAGGCCGGCGCGATGAAGCCGGCGATGGGGCGGCCGGTGATATCCTCGATCAGCGACCGGCCGGCGCGGATGCGACGCTCAGCCTCTTCGGCGTCGAGGCCGAGGAACTCCCCTTCGCCCGCCGTCATCCGGCTCGCCTTCACGCGATCCTGCCAGGAAGCATGCTCGGCCTCGTCCCGATGGCTATAGCCATGGAGGAACATCTCCACCCCGTCTTCGGCCCAGCCGCGCAGGCGGGCGGCGAAGGGGGAGCCCGGCCGGATCTCCGCCTCGCGCCAGAAGTCCGGCACCACGAGCAGGGCCGGGCGCTGCACGCCCACCGATGCGAGCTCGCCGAAGAGCCGATCGATCGCCGGCTCGTGCCGCGGCGACACGTCGTGGATCGAGGCCAGAAGCCTGCGGGGCGATGCTGTTCCGGGTCGGGTCACATGGGCAAGACGCCGCCGCCGGCCAATGCCGCAGCCATGACGCGATTTTTTTCGTCAGAAGCTGCGCGAGAGGGAAAGCGAGAAGGTGCGCGGCCGAAGCGGCGTGTACTGATGTTCGCTGCGGATCGAGAAGGGGTTGCCATAGGCGAAGCTGTCCGCGCGCGCGTCGAGCGCATTGTCGAGGTCGAGCGCGAGGGTGAAGGGGCCGATCATGGTCGTGACGCCGATGCGGGCCAGCGCATAGTCGCCCATGCCGCGATCCAGGCCGTCGTCGAAGCTCAGCCGCGAAGCTCCGACATAGTTGAGCGCGGCATAGGGCGTTACCTCGTGCCCGAACAGGCGGAGGGCGCGCGCTATGGTGAAGTCGCCGGCAAGGTCGGGGACGACGGGCAGGCGGCGATCCCTGGGCAGGCGGGTGCCGTCCGCCGCATTGATCAGCCGCGGGCGCTGGATGGTGAAGCCGCCGCGCAATTGCCAGCCGCCGCCCGGCCGCCAGGACGCGCTTCCCTCCACCCCGAATATCATCGCGTCGCCGGCATTGTGCGTGGCGACCAGGCCCGCGGTCTCGAGATAGTCCGACTGGATATTGTGCCAGCCGACATGAAAACCGGCAAAGGCGAGGTCCAGCCGGCCGCCGTCGAAACTCGCCCGTCCGCCGGCTTCGATGCTGCGGACGGAATCCCCGACGTAGCGGCCGGTCCGGCTGTTGCTGGGATCGATGCCGCCCGGCCGGTACGCGGTGCCGAGCCGGACATAGAGAAGGCGATCGTCCGCGAGCTGATAGGAAAGCGAGGCGCTGGGAGTAAAGCCGATCACCGCGTGGTTCACCTTGCGCGCGTCGAGTTCCTCCTGGCGCTCGTCCTCGGTCGTGGCGCGGAACAGGCGCATGCCGATCGCCAGCTTCAGGCGGGCGGTGAGCGGATAGGCGCCGTCGGCGAACAGCGATGTCTCGGTAACGCGGCGATGCAGGACGAAATAATCGGGTACGGTGCCGGTCGCCGTTTCCACCGTGCCCGTCGCGCGCGTCACCGCCGAGATATAGGAGACGCCTGCCGTCCAGGTGAAGGCGCTGCCGGGCGCCGAGGCCAGCCGCACCTCCTGGTCGAGGACGCGATAGGTACGGCCGTCGCGATAGCGCAGCGCGCCGGGCACGCCCAGCTGCACGGCCGCGGTGCTGGCATCGAACACGTCATGCTGGTCCTGCCAGGCATGGCTGGTGACCGCGGTGAGCCGCAATGCGCCGATCGGGCCGGCGATGATTCCCTGTGCCAGCCCGAAAGCGCCCTGGCGCGGCTCCCGCTGGGAGATGTTGCGGGTCAGGTCCTCATAGTCGCGATCGACATATTGGCTGTCGGCCGTCCGGCTCAACTGATAGGCGCCGATCAGATCGGCGGTCCATCCGGTCGCCGGCGCGACCCTGAGCGCGGCGCGCCCGCCGGCGATGCGGGTGCGATTCACGTCCGACGGGCCGTTGGCGTCGTCGACCCAGCCGGCGTCGCTGCGCGCATAGCCCACTAGGCGCAGCGCCGCGCGGTCGCTGACGAGCGGCAGGTTGAGCATCGCCTCGGCGCTCGCGCCCACGCCGCCCGATCCCACCTTCTGCGTGCCGAGGGTCGCCGCCGCCGATGTGGAGCCGATCACCGGCCGGTTGGTCACGATGCGATAGACGCCGCCGAGCGCGCCGGTGCCGTAGAGCGGCCCCTGCGGGCCCTTCAGGACTTCGACCCGGGCGATGTCGGTGAGATAGAGGCCGGGCTCGGCCGCGTCATAGGTGACTCGGCCCTCGTCGATCTGAACGCTCACCGTGGACTGGCTGAAGCCGTTGAAGGGGCTGTCCGCGAGACCACGGATGAAGGGCCTTTCGCGGCCGAGCCCGCCATTGGCTACGTTCAGCCCCTCGATGGTGCGGGCGACGTCGCTGGCGCGGGTCGCGCGGTCCCGCCGCGTGGGGTCGCGGGGCACATAGACCGCGATCGCCCCGGCGATCGATGACAGGGCCTCGGGTAGCTTTCGCGCGGTGACCACGATCTCCTCATCGAGCGTGGCGGCGCCCATGGGCTCCAACGGGGCCGGCGGCGCGACCCGGCGCGGGGGGCGGGGGCGTGCGGCGATCCGGAAGGCCCTGGGGCCGATCCGCACCGCATGGACTGGCGTGCCCTGCAATATGCGGTCGAGCGCTTCGCGCACGGACATGCGCCCGCGCGCCGCGCGCGTGGGCCCGGCGGGCAGGCGGACGTCATAGACGAACGACACGCCGGTCTGGGCCGAAAGCGCCTCCAGAATATCGGCAGGGTTGCCGGCGGGCAGGGAAATCGCGAAACGTTCGTCCCGCGCCTGGGCGGGCGGCGGCACCAGTACGCTAGCTGCCAGTACGATCGACCAGCCGGACCGTCTGACCATCGCTGTCCGCATGCAGCCCCGTCAATTGGGTGAGGGTGGAAACCATTGCCTGTCGGTCGCCGGGCGCGAGCACGCCCGAGAAGGAGCGCTGGGCAGCGGAGCCGGATACCGAAACGGGCTGCCCCGTGTAGCGGGCGATATCGGCGGCGACCAGTGCGAGCGGCGTCTGATCATAGACGAAACGTCCGCTCCGCCACGAAGCGATGCCGGTCATGCGCGCCGGGCGCAGCATCACCCTGCCGGCCTGGGCGATCGCCTCCTGGCCGGCCGCGACCAGCGTTTCCGAGGTCTGCCCGGGCAATTGGAGCGCGACCTTGCCCTCCTCGACGGAGAGGCTCAGCACGCCATCGGCGGAGTTGATCGCGAAGCGGGTGCCCACGTCGCGGATGCGATAGCCGTCCACCTCGACGACGACGCTGCGCGTGGGATCGTGGCGGATGTTGAAGAAGGCGCTGCCGCTCAGCCGCATCGGCCCGCCCGCTTCGGGCTCCGAGAGTCGCGAGCCGGCGCCGAGCGTGGCAGTGACGTCATGGGCGAGCCGCACGGTGCGCGTCGCCTTGGGCGCGCTGGCGAATTCCCGCGCGGCCGGCGCATCCGGCTGCTCGTCGCGGATGCCGATGCCGATGCCGATGGCGAGGGTGACCGCCGCCGCGACGGCGATGCCCGAGCCGATCGCCCAGCGCGGGAAGCTGCGCGCGGGCATCTCCGGTGTTCCCATGCCGGCGGAGGGAATCGGAAGCGTCGCGTCGATCCGCGCGTCGAGCAGCGCGATCTCGTCATAGGCGAGGCGGTGGCGCGGATCGGCCTCCAGCCAGGTGGTGAAGCCCCGCCACTTCATGTCGTCATGCTGTTGCGCGCAATGCCAGCGCGCTGCCGCCTCGTGGATATCCTCGTTCATCGCCCGATTCCCGGCACCGGTTCGAGCCGATGCCTCCCTGTTGTCGCATAAGACGCCACCATAACGGTGGCACCTCAGTTCTCCAGCGCGCGGCGCAGATGCGTCATCGCGACGGCGATGTGCTTTTCGACGCCGCTGCGGCTGATGCCAAGCCGCGCCGCCACTTCGGCATGGGGCAGCCCTTCGAGCTTGTGGAGGCGAAACGCGCGGCCCGCGCCCTCCGGCAGGTTCGCGATCGCCGCGTGCAGCGCCGCGCTGTCCTCCTGGGCGATCAGGGCATCGAGCACCCGGGGCTGCGGATCGACGCGGTCGCCGCCGATCGTCTCGGCCTGGCTATCGCTCCAGTCCTTGTCGCGCGTCTCGCGGCGGCGTGCCTCGCGGACGCGGTCGAGCACGAGATTCTGGGCGGCGCGGTAGAGATAGGCGCGGCCATTCGCGATCGGGCCGGGCGGGGTGTCGCGGGTGCGCAGCCACAGCTCCTGGAGCAGGTCCTCGGCCTCGACCGGATTGCCGGTACGCGCGACGAGGAAGCGCAGCAGTTCGCCGCGCAGTTCCTCGTAAAGCTGCGTGAGCCCGGAAGCAGGAGAATGGATCGGTCGACTCCTTCCGATCGCGGCATTTGCCCCATGTCCTCTTGCCGGGCAAGCGGAGACGGAAGACAAAAAATTTCACGGTCTACTGCGGTGCAGCGTAACCGGCGGCGTCCTTGCTCCAGTAATGGAGAAACGAGCGGAATTCATGCCTGTTCTGCGGCAGCCAGGCCCTGATCGCGTCGGTGACGGAGCCGGTGCGAGATGAGGATCGTCGATGTCAGCGCCTTTTACGCCCCCCTGGGCGGGGGCGTGCGGTCTTATGTCGATCGGAAGCTCGCGGCCGCGGCGGCGCTGGGCCATGAGGTCATCGTGCTGGCCCCCGGCAAGCACGATGCCGTGATCCGGCGCGGTGCCGGCGCGGTATTGGAGACGCTGGCGTCCCCGCCATTTCCGCTCGATCGGCGCTATCGCTACTTCGACAACGAAAAGACCCTGCACCGCGCACTGGATCGCTGGCGTCCCGATTTCGTCGAGGCGTCGTCGCCCTGGAGCAGCGCGTCGATGGTGGCGCGCTGGGACGGGGCCGCGCCGCGCGCGCTGGTCATGCACGCCGATCCGCTGTCCGCCTATGCCTATCGCTGGTTCGGACCGGTCGCGAGCATCGAGACGATCGATCGCGGGTTCGACTTCTTCTGGCGGCATCTCCGTCGCCTGGGCACGGCCTATGACCTGGTGGTCAGCGCCAGCGGGGAATTCGCGGCGCGGCTGAGCGCGGGCGGGATGCCCGGCGTTGTCACCATCCCGATGGGCGTCGAGCCCGGGATCTTCGCGCCCTGGCATCGGGATGCCCAATATCGTGCCGCGTTGCTCGCCGAATGCGATCTCGATCCTTCCGCGACTCTGTTGCTGGGAGTCGGCCGCCACGCGGCGGAGAAGCGCTGGGGCATGGTGATCGACGCGGCGCTTTCCGCGGGCACATTGCATCCGATCGCGCTGCTGCTGGTGGGCGAGGGGCGGTTGCGGGGCCGGCTGGTGGCGCGCGCGGGGGGCTCCCCCCATATCCGGATCCCGGGGCCGGTCGCCGATCGGGCGGCGCTTGCGCGCCTGATGGCGAGCGCGGATGCGCTGGTCCATGGTTGCGAGGCCGAGACCTTCTGCATGGCCGCGGCCGAGGCGCGGGCGAGCGGACTGCCGGTGATCGTGCCCGATCGCGGGGGCGCCGCCGACCATGCCGATCGCGCGCCGAGCCGGCGATATCGCGCGGGGGACGTCCAGTCGCTCCGCGACGCCATTCTCGGCTTCGTCGCGGATCGCTCCGCCATCGTGCCCCGCGCGCTGGACGAGGCGCCGCGAACGATGGACATGCATTTCGCCGAGCTGTTCCAGGCCTATGCCACGCTGCGCTCGAGGGTCAGCCGCGCGGCCTGAGCGGCGCGGACCTGCTCACCCGGACGACGCGCTCGCCCAGTCCAGCCCGAAGCGCGCGAGATATTTGCGCAGCCGATCGGCATCGTTCGCCGATGTCCTGCGCGCGCGCGATGCCGCGAAGAGCGTGCGCCCGGCTTCGGAGAGGGACCGGCTCTTCCGGCAGATCCGGATGGTTTCGGCAAGCTGCACCCGATCGAAAAGGTCGATGCCGGCCAGAATGTCGGGCGCGAGAATTTCCGCCAGCAGGTCCGCGCCCTCGTCGCCCTGGCCGGACCAGAGCCGCTTCAGGCGCTGAATCTCCGCCTCGACGCACTCCATGTCGATCCGGCCCGTGGGGCTGAGCGTCGCCATCCGGGTGATGCTGGCCGCGAGGTCGCGGAAATTGCCAGGCCAATGGGCATCCGGGCCGGTCGCGAACGCCACATAGCGTTGCCGCGCCTCCTTGTTGAAGCTGGCGCGGCTGCCCTCGCGCTCGGCGAAGCGATCCAGCTCATAGTCGAGATTGGGCTCGATGTCCTCGCGCCGCTCGGCCAGGCCGGGCAATTGGAAGGTCCACAGGTTCAGGCGCGCATAGAGATCGTCTCGAAACCCGCCGGTGGCCACGGCCTCGCCCAGACTGCGATTGGTGCCGGCGATCAGCTGGAACTCCGACGCCGCTTCCTTGTCCGAGCCGACGGGCAGGAAGCGCTTGTCCTCGATCGCGCGCAGGATCATCGCCTGCTCGTCCAGCCCGAGCTCGCCGATCTCGTCGAGGAACAGCATGCCCTTGTCGGCGGCGCGCAGCAGCCCGGGCCGATCGGCGACCGCGCCGGTGAAGGCGCCCTTGCGGTGGCCGAACAAGGCCGACATCGCCCCGTCGCCCTTCAGCGTCGCGCAATTCACTTCGACGAAGGTGCCGGCGATCTGGTGCTTGAGCCGCTTCAGCTCGTAGATGCGCCGCGCGAGCTGGCTCTTGCCCGCTCCCGTGGGCCCCATCAGCAGGATCGGTGCCTTGGAGCGCAGCGCCACGCGCTCGATCTCGTCGATCATCCGGTTGAAGGCAGCGTTCCGGGTCTCGATGCCGGACTTGAGGAACGAGGTGCCTTCCTTGGCGGCGGCGGCGAAGCGCGTGGCGATGCTGTCATAGCGTGACAGATCGAGGTCGATCACGTTCCACTGCCCCGCCGCGTCTCCCGGCGTGCCGCGCCGCGGCTGGGTCTGGATCAGGCGGCCGGGCAGGTAGCGCGCCTCCGTCAGCAGGAAGAGGCAGATCTGCGCGACATGGGTGCCGGTGGTGATGTGGATCAGATAGTCCTCGGCATCGGGATCAAGGGGCTCGGCCCGGGCGAAGTCGAGCAACTTGCCGTACACCTGCTCGAAATCCCACGGATCGCCGAAATCGAGCAGGCGCATTTCGACGCGGGTCTCGGGAGAGACCGACGCGATGTCCTCGGCGACATATTCGGCCAGCCGGCGGTGCAGCGAGCCGTGCAGCAGGATGAAGCGATCGACGCGCAGGTCCTCGTGCATGGCGAGCGCGACCGAGGGGCGCCACTTGTTCCAGCGCGACGGGCCGAACTTGCTCGCATCGAGCGTGGAGCCAAGGAATCCGATCACGGTGATGGGCTTCATCATTATCCCATAGGATAAATAACGATCCCTTGCGATAGAAAAATGCTGGATCGCGCGATGACGATGAAATCCCGGATCCAGCGATTTCAGAAATAAAATTACGTAATAACAATGTCTTGTTATTTTCTAGTCTGCCGTTCGAAGAAACTGGCACGTCCGCTGCAATGCTTGTGGCGTCGAACGGGGAGTTGTCGAACCTCCCGGTCCGGCAGCGGAAACGCGGGGCGGCCGGAATGGGCTGGCCGCCCCCGGGAAATTTCACAGGGCGTAGCTCAGGCTGCGCAGAGCGCCCGCCTTGGGAGCGGGAGGTCGCAGGTTCGAGTCCTGCCGCCCTGACCATGTTGAGGAGTTGGACGATGGCCAACAAGGGACTGTTCGCTTCGGCGATCGCAAGGCTGATGCCCGTGGCGGACACGGTAAACCGCGAGGGCGCGCCGGCCTATGCCTATGGGCCCGAGCACAAGCTTGCCCAGCTGGCCGCGACCGGCACGCTGGCCGACACTTTCTATGGCGGAGCCGAGGCGCAGCTGGCCGATGTGCTGGCGGCGGCCCAGGCCTGCGACCCGGCCTTCGTGGCGCAGGCGGCGGTCTATGCCCGCCGGTCCGGCGCGATGAAGGACATGCCGGCGCTGCTGGCGGCCTATCTCACGGTGGCGGAGCCCGATCTGGCGATCCCGGTGTTCGACCGGGTGATCGACAATGGGCGGATGCTGCGCAACTTCGTGCAGATCCTGCGCTCGGGGCAGGTGGGGCGCACCTCGCTCGGCTCGCGGCCGAAGCGACTGGTCCAGCACTGGCTGGAGCGGGCGTCGATGCCGCAGCTGATGGCGGCGGCGACCGGCAAGGATCCGAGCCTGGCGGACGTGGTGCGCATGGTGCACCCCAAGCCCGCCGATGCGGGCCGGTGCGCTTTCTATGGCTGGCTGATCGGGCGTCCTTATGACGTGGCCGCTTTGCCCGCCGAGGTCGCAGCGTTCGAGGCGTGGAAGGCCGATCGGTCGCTCCCGCTGCCGCCGGTGCCGTTCGAGTGGCTGACCGCCTTTTCGCTGACCGCGGAAGACTGGGCGGTGCTGGCGACCCGGATCGGGTGGCAGGCGCTGCGGATGAACCTCAACACGCTGGCGCGCAACGGCGCGTTCGACGTGAAGGGAGTCACCGAGGCGGTGGCCGCGCGGCTGGCGGATGCGGAGGCGATCGCGAAGGTGCGGCCGATGCCGTACCAGCTGATGGTGGCGCTGGACCAGGCGCGCGCGAGCGTGCCGCTCAAGGTCCAGGCGGCGCTGGAGGATGCGCTCGAGCAGTCGCTCGTCCGCGTGCCGAAGGTGCCGGGCCATGTGGTCGTCTGCCCCGATGTGTCGGGATCGATGTCTTCGCCGGTGACTGGCTATCGCAAGGGGGCTTCCTCGGCGGTGCGCTGCATCGATGTCGCGGCCCTGGTCGCGGCGGCGATGCTGCGGACCAACCGCGATACCCAGGTGGTGCCGTTCGAGAACCACGTCGTGGGCGTGAGGCTCGATCCGCGTGCGCGGCTCGCCGTGAATGCGGCGAAGCTGGCGGCGATCGGCGGGGGCGGGACCAATGTCTCGGCGCCGCTGGCGATGCTGAACGCGATGCGGGCTGCCGTCGACCTGGTGGTGATCGTCTCGGACAACCAGTCCTGGATCGATTCGGTCCGGGGCGGGGCGACCGCGACCTTGCGCGAGTGGAACGAGATCAAGCGCCGCAACCCGGCCGCCAAGCTCGTCTGCATCGACATCCAGCCCTATGGCACCAGCCAGGCGCCGCAGGGGCGGGCGGACATTCTCAACGTCGGGGGATTCTCCGACGCGGTGTTCGACACCATCGCGCGCTTCGTCTCGGGCGACACGCGCGACTGGGTGGGCATCGTCAAGCAGGTGGAGTTGTAAGAACAGGGCCGTGGCGAATGCCGACGGGATTACATTGCTCGAAGGGGAAACCCGAAAGTCCGGAAAGAGCGCCCGGGAGGCTTTGGCCGAACGGGAGGTGGGGTTTGAGTCCCCCCGTTGCAGCGGTAGCTCAAGGACAGTCTCGTCACCCCTCGTCGCCGCGGCCCAACACGAACATCACGGCGAATGCCGGGCAAGGACTACATTGGTATGCGGGTGTCGCGGGTTCAAATCCCGCCTGTCCCTTTCGGGGGACAGTAGCTCAGCGGATAGAGCACCGGCCCTTCGGGGCAGTCTTTCCCAATCCTCGTCGCCGTGACCGAATTCATGCTGGCGAATGCCGGCGGGACTACAGGGTAGAGCACCCGCAGCGATGCGGGAGGTCGGCGGTTCAATTCCGCCTCCGGGCAACCGGATAGCTCAGTAAAAAACGTCTCGTCACTGCTCGTCGCCGGCACCATGATCGCGTTTGCAGGAGGTCGAAATGACCGAGACTTTGTACGATTTCCAGCACGTCGAAGGCGGCGTGCCGATCAAGATGTGGACCCGCGGCGTGCCCGTGGAAGATGGCGCGCGCGCGCAGTTGGCGCGGGCGGCGCAGATGCCGTTCGTGTTCAAGCATGTGGCGGCGATGCCCGACGTCCATGTCGGTATCGGCGCGACCGTGGGCTCGGTGATCCCGACCAAGGGCGCGGTGATCCCGGCGGCGGTGGGTGTCGACATCGGCTGCGGCATGATGGCGGCACGCACCTCGCTGGTGGCGAGCGACCTGCCCGACAATCTGGAGGGCGTCCGCAGTGCCATCGAGCAGGCGGTGCCGCATGGCCGCTCGGTCGGCCGCGGCAAGCGCGACCAGGGCAGCTGGGGCGATCCGCCCGCGGCGATCGTCGAGGCCTGGGCCACGCTGGCGCAGCGCTTCGATCGGATCACCGAGAAGTATCCGCGGCTCAAGAACACCAATCACCTGGTGCATCTGGGGACGCTGGGCACGGGCAACCACTTCATCGAGCTGTGCCTGGATCAGGAGCAGCGCGTGTGGGTGATGCTCCATTCGGGATCGCGCGGCGTGGGCAATGCCATCGGCACGTTCTTCATCGAACTGGCCAAGCAGGACATGCGCAAGTGGCACATCAACCTGCCCGATGAGGACCTGGCCTATTTCCCGGAAGGGACCGACCATTTCGACGATTATGTCGAGGCGGTCGGCTGGGCCCAGGACTTCGCGGCGCTCAATCGGCGGACGATGATGACCAACGTCATCCGTGCGCTGCGAGGGCAGATCGCCAAGCCGTTCGATGCGGAGATGGAGGCAGTCAATTGCCACCACAATTACGTCCAGCGCGAGAATCACTTCGGTGAGAATGTGCTGGTCACCCGCAAGGGCGCGGTCCGCGCGGCCAAGGGCGTGCTGGGGATCATCCCCGGATCGATGGGCGCCAAGTCGTTCATCGTGCGCGGCCTGGGCAATGCGGAATCGTTCGACAGCTGCAGCCACGGCGCGGGGCGCATCATGTCCCGTACCGCGGCCAAGAAGCTGGTGACGCTCGACGAGCATATCCGCGACACCGCGGGCGTCGAGTGCCGCAAGGACGAAGGCGTGATCGACGAAACGCCGAAGGCGTACAAGCCGATCGAGGCCGTGATGGCGGCGCAGGCCGACCTGGTCGAGATCGTCCATACGCTCAAGCAGGTGGTGTGCGTGAAGGGGTGAAACGGGATCAAGCGGCATGCCGGGGGCATGCCGCCCCGTTTCACCGGCTGCGCAAGCAGCCGCGGGCAAAAGCTCTCGTCGCTCGCGCCGATCGCACACCGCCAAATTCCCGAAAGGGTGCAGTGGAGCGCCGCTTCCCGGCAAGGGGAGCGGCGCCTCCGATGTTCCGATGAGACGAAAGATGACGACCGAGGCTGACATGACCATCCCTCCCGCCGTCCGGCGGGAGATCGAGACCCGGCTCGACGCGATCGAGGCGACGCATGGCGTGCGCCTGCTGCTCGCGATCGAGTCCGGCTCGCGGGCCTGGGGCTTTCCTTCGCCCGACAGCGATTATGATGTGCGCTTCCTCTATGTGCGCCCGCGCGACTGGTATCTGTCGCTCGCGCCGGGGCGCGACGTGATCGAGACGCCGATCGAGGACGAGATCGACCTGAACGGCTGGGACGTGCGCAAGGCGCTCGGCCTACTGCTCAAGTCGAACGCCGTGGTGAGCGAATGGATGCTCTCGCCGATCCGCTACCGGACCGACGACCCCTTCATCGCCCGGCTCGCCGAACTGGCGGACGATCTGCTCGATCCGCGGGCGATCGCCTATCATTATGCGCGCTCGGGCAAGCTGGCGGCGGACCGCTGGCTGGGCGGCGCGGGGGACGTGCCGGTGAAGAAATATTTCTACGCCCTGCGTCCCGCGCTGGCGATCCGCGCGATCCGGCTGAACCCGGATGCCCGCCCGCCGATGAACCTGCAGGCGCTGGTCGCGGCCAGCGATCTGCCGGCCGTGCTGGTCGAGCAGGTCGAGGCGCTGGTCGAAGCCAAGGCATGCACCAACGAGCGCGCCAACGGCACCCGCCTGCCCGAGATCGACGCGCTGATCCGCGGCGAGCTCGGGCGCGCGGGCGAACTGCCCGCGCGCAAGCTGCGCGACCGCTTCGTCGATCGCGCCAACCAACTTTTTCTCGAACTGGTGAATACATGATCATCATCGACGGATCGGAAGGCGAAGGCGGCGGCCAGATCGTGCGCAATTCCTGCGCGCTGTCGCTCGTCACGGGGCAGCCCTTCCGCATCATCAATACTCGCGGCAAGCGCGAGAAGCCCGGGCTGATGCGCCAGCACGTCACCGCGATCGAGGCGGCGTGCGCGATCGGCGGCGCGACTTGCGAGGGCGTGGCGGTCGGTGCCTCCGACTTCAGCTTCACGCCGGGCCGCGTCGCGCCGGGCGAATATCATTTCGCGGTGGGCACCGCGGGCAGCACGGGGCTGGTCCTGCAGACGGTGCTGATGCCTTTGCTCCTCGCCGGCGGCCCCTCGCGGCTGGTCCTCGAGGGGGGCACTCACAATATGCTGGCGCCGCCGTTCGACTTCGTGGCGAAGGCGTTCGCGCCCGTGATGCGGCGTATGGGCGCGGGGATCGAGATGCGGCTGGTGCGCCACGGTTTCTACCCGCGCGGCGGCGGCCGGATCGAGGTCGATCTCATCCCGGGCGCGTTGGCTCCGATCCACTGCCTCGATCGCGGCGCGCTGCTGTCGGTGGCCGGTACGGCATTGTTCGCGGCGTTGCCGCACGGCATCGCGGAGCGCGAGCTCGCCACCGCGCGCAAGCTGCTGCCGGACTGGCCCGAACGGTCCTTCGCGGTTCGCGAGCTTCCTGACGCGCAGGGGCCGGGCAATGCGTTGCTGCTCGAGGCGGTCTTCGAGCATGCGACGGAGATCGTCACCGGCTTCGGCCGGCTGGGCGTATCGGCGGAGGCGCTTGCCAAGACCGCGGCCCATCGCATGGCCGGGTTCCTGGAATCGCGGGCGTTCGCCGGGCCGTATCTGGCCGATCAGCTATTGCTGCCTTTCGCGATTGCGGAGGGAGGAAGCTTCACGACGGTCAAGCCGAGCCAGCATGCGCGGACCGCGGCCGATGTGATCGCGCGCTTCACCGGGCAGCGCTGGGGGTTCGAGCAGCAGCCGGACGGCTGCCATCTGGTACGGCGCGTGTCGGGCGATGCGGTTCGCGACAGGTGACCGGGAGCGGCCGCGCGGGCCCGGGAAATGCGCGGCCGGAGCCTGGTTGGCGGCGGGCGCCCGACACCGCAGGCCGGAGCCGTCAGGCAGCTTCACATGCCGGCCGCTGCCTTCGATATCGGTCTGGAGAATGATCGCCGCTCGCGATGGGCGCCAAGTCACTGAGGAAATGGTGGACGCACTAGGGCTCGAACCTAGGACCCGCTGATTAAGAGTCAGCTGCTCTACCAACTGAGCTATGCGTCCATTCCGGCTTGTTTCGGCGTCCTTGGTGGGTGCGCCTCCGCAGTGGAGGAGCGCCTTTAGCGGCGCGCTTCGCGGCTTGTAAACCCCCAATCACAAAAAAATCACCAGCGCTGCACGCGGCGGCTCTGGCGGTCGATCGAGAGCAGGATTCCGAAGCAGATCATGAACGTCATCACGGCCGTGCCGCCGAAGCTGATCAGCGGCAGCGGCACGCCCACCACCGGCGCCAGGCCCATCACCATCGCCATGTTGATCGCGCAGTAGAAGAAGATCGTGGCGGAGAGGCCCGCCGCCGTCAGCCGGGCGAAGCGGCTCTGCGCGCGCATGCTCACGCCGATCCCCCAGCGGATCAGGATGCCGAAGCCGACGATCAGGAAGAAGCCGCCCATCAGCCCCCATTCCTCCATCATCGTCGCCAGCGCGAAATCGGTATGCCCCTCGGGCAGATAGTCGAGATGGCTCTGGGTGCCCTGCAGGAAGCCCTTGCCGAACACCCCGCCCGATCCGATCGCCACCTTGGACTGGCTGATGTGATAGCCGGTGCCCAGCGGATCGCTCTCGGGATCGAGGAAGATCAGCACGCGGTTGCGCTGATAGTCGTGCAGGACGAAGTTCACCGCCAGCGGCGCCGCCACCGCCAGCGCCAGCGCGCCGCCGATGAACAGCCGCAGCGGGATGCCGGCCAGGAACATCACCGTCACGCCGCCCGCGGTGATCATCAGCGCGGTGCCGAGATCGGGCTGGAGCATGACCAGGCCGGCCGGAATGCCGATCAGCACGCCGGCGGGCCAGATCGCCCCGAACTTCCGGATCTCGCCCGCGGGCAATATCTCGTAGAAACGCGCCATCGCCATCACGATCACCGGCTTCATCAGCTCGGAAGGCTGCAGTCGGATAAAGCCCAGGTCGAGCCATCGCTGGCTGCCGCCCGCCACCGCGCCCAGCAGCTCCACGCCGACCAGCATCACCACGATGACGATGTACATGGGGAAGGCGCCCAGCGCCCAGAAGCTCTCCGGCACGCGCGACAGGCCGATGGCCATGGCGAGGAAGACGAAGAAGCGCAGCCCCTGGTTGAACGCCCAGGGCGTCATGCTGCCGCTCGCGGCCGAATAGAGCACGACCAGCCCGAACATGCCGATCGCCACCACCAGCCCGATGATCCGCCAGGGCAGCTGCGCGAGCGGCCCGGGAACGATGCCGGAGGGGCCGAGGCCCGAGGATTGGAGCGTGGCCATCAGTCTGCCTCCACGCTGCCGCGTTCGGCCGCGCTGCTGTCGATCGTGTTGCTGGTCGTGGCATTGGCGGCTTCGGACGCGACGGTGCTCGCCGCCTCGGCCGCATCCTCGGGCGCCTCCGGCGGCGGCGCGCTCTGGGCCGCCTTGAAGGCCCGCGCCTGCTCGGCCATCCGGGTGCGATAGTCGCCGCCCCAGGTCGGCTCCTCGCGGTGCAGCGATTCCATCGCGAGCTTCCGGTCGAACAGGAAGGTCATGATGTCGCGGCCGATCATCGGCGTGTCGAGATTGCGGACGGTGTGGCCGTTATGCTCGAGCACGATGCCGGCGGCATATTTCGGATTGTCCGCCGGGGCGAAGCAGACGAGCAGTGCGTGGTCGCGCAGCTTGAACGGCAGCGAGGCGTTCTTGAGCACGCCGGATGCGCGCTCCGCCATGGTGATGCGGCGGACCTGCGCGGTGCCGGTCTTGCCGGCCAGGGTGACCCCGGGAACCTGGATCCGCGCGGCGCCGCCGGTGCCGCCCGAATTGATCACGCCGAACATCGCGTCGCGGATGATCGCCAGCTGCTCGGGCGTGGAGGCGAGGGGCGGGGCATCCTGGTGCGGAGCATCCGCGAGCAGCCGCGGAATGAGCTGGCGCCCGGACGCCAGCCGGCTCGCCATCACCGCCAGCTGCAGCGGATTGGCGAGCACATAGCCCTGGCCGATCGAGGCGTTGAGCGAATCGGCGACGGTCCATTGCTGCTTGTAGCGCTTCAGCTTCCAGGCGCTGTCGGGCACGGTGCCGAAGCGCTGGGTGGTGAAGGGCAGATCGAACTTCTGGCCAAGGCCGAGCGCGCGCGCCATCGGAGCCACCGCGTCATAGCCGACGCGGCGGACCATCTCGTAGAAATAGATGTCACAGCTCTGCATGATGGCATGCTTGAGGTCGAGCGCGCCATGCCCCCCGCGCTTGTGGCAGTGGAACACGCCGTTGCCCACGCGCAGCGCGCCCGAGCAGACCACCCGGGCATTGGGATCGACGCCCGCGTGCAACAGCGCCAGCCCGTTCATCGGCTTCACCGTGGAGCCCGGCGGATAGAGGCCCTGCAGCACCTTGTTCATCAAGGGCACATGGTCGTCCTCGCTCAGCATCTTCCATTCGTTGCGGCTGATGCCGTCGGAGAAGCTGTTGGGATCATAAGCGGGCATCGAGACCATGGCGAGGATGTCGCCATTGCTCACGTCGATCACCACGGCCGAGCCGGAATTGGTGCCCAGCCGGCGCGCGACATATTCCTGGAGCAGCGCGTCGATGGTGAGCTTCACCGTCTCGCCCGGCTGGTCGGGCCGGGTGGCGAGTTCCTTGACCAGCCGGCCATGCGCCGTGACCTCGACGCGCTTGGCGCCCGGCGTGCCGCGCAGGCGATCCTCCAGCGTCTTCTCCAGCCCGTCCTTGCCCAGCTTGAAGCCTGGAGCGACGAGCAGCGGGTCCTTTTCCTTCTGATACTGCTCGGCCGAAGCGGTGCCGACATAGCCGACGAGATGGGCGACACCGGCCGCGAGCGGATAGTTGCGCGAAAAGCCGCGGGTCGGCTGCACGCCGGGCATTTCCGGCACGCGCACGCTCACCGCGGCGAAGCGCTCCCAGTCGAGATTGTCCGAGACCTGCACCGGCTGGAAGCCCGCCGCCCGCTTCAGGTCGGTGCGGATGCGCGACATTTCTTCCTCGGAGAGGCTCAGGATCTGCTGGAGCATGCCCAGCGTCTTCTCCTTGTCCTCCATCCGGTCGGGGATCATGTCGACGCGGAACGCGGTGCGGTTGTTGGCGATCGGGATGCCGCTGCGGTCGACGATCCAGCCCCGCCGCGGCGGCGTGAGCGTGAGGCGCACCCGGTTGCTCTCGGCGGTCAGCCGGTAGCGCTCGTTCTCGAACACGGCGAGCCAGGTCATCCGCCCGGCCAGCACCAGCGCGGCCGCGCCCTGGATCCCGCCGAGCACCAGCGCGCGGCGGGAGAAACTATAAGCCTGCGCTGCTTCGGTGATCCGGGCCATTATTGTCGCTTCTTATCCCGATCGAGCCATGCGCAGAACCGGGCAACCACGGGAAACAGCGCCGCGGAGACAAGAATCTGGATGAGCAGCGCCGTGTCGACATGCGCCGTGAAGGGGACCGCGACCAGTCGCCCGCCGATCAGCACGAAGGCGATCGCGCCGCTGGCGATCAGCCAGTCCTGCCAGAAGTCGCGCCACACCAGCCGCGTATCGAGCACGTCCACCATCAGCACCGCCGCCGACCAGAGCAGCATCGCGCTGCCCAGGGGCTGGCCGCTCAGCATGTCGTCGAAGAAACCCAGCGGCACGGGCATCCACACCTTCATGGCATCGGCCCGCATCAGCCGCCAGGCGAGCAGCAGCAGCAGCCCGAAGGGCGGCAGGAACGGCACAGTCGCCACCACCGGCAACAGGGTCGTCATCGACCCCAGCATCACCGAGAGCGGCGCCAGCCAGATGCTGCGCGGCATCTTCTCGCTGCGACCGAGGGGGAGATAGTCGGTCACCGCTATTTCTTCTCGGCCTTGGGCTTTGCGCTGGCCGAGGGGCGAGGGGACGGTGCCGGCGTGGGATCGGGCAGGAACGTCGCCTGGACGAGCGCGAAATCGAGCGCGTCGGGATTGGCCGAGGGCTGGGCCACCGCGATGTCGCGCGAGGTGCGGATCACCCGCGCGACGGGAATGTTCGGCGAGAAGATGCCGCCCGTGCCCGAGGTGACGAAGGTGTCGCCCGGCTGGAAGATCATCGTCGCCACGCTCGCCGAGCGCACGTCGAGCAGCCCGTCGCCGCGCCCGGTGGCGATCGCGGGCAGGCCGTCGCGGGTGCGGCGCACCGGGACGATGCTTTCCGGATCGACGATCAGGAGCACGCGCGCCGTATTGGGGCTGGTCTCCACCACCTGGCCGATCAGCCCGTCGGGCTGGCGCACGGGCTGCCCCGCCTTCACGCCCTGCCAGCCGCCCGCGTTGAGCGTGGCATAGCGCCGGGTGCTGCCCATCGAGCTCGCCACCAGCCGCGCCACCACCACGGCATCGGTGGAGACGTCGTGCAGCTTGAGCATCTCGCGCAGGTGCCGGTTCTCCTGGTTGAGCGTGCGCGCGCGCTCGACCAGCAGCTCGTTATCGGCGATCTGCTTCTTGAGCCGCGCATTCTCGCCGCGAACGTTCACATAGCTGGAGACGCCCTCGGGCACGCCCGCGACGCTGGTGCGCACCCAGGTGAAGGCGGAGGCGATGGGCGTGGTGATCTCGGAGAAGAAGCCACGCACCGCGCCAAAGGCCGGTGGATTGAATATCGAAAGCAGCAAGAGGCCCGCCGCGATCAGCATTCCGCCGACCAGCCCCACATAGCCGAGGAAGAGCCCGTATTGCGCCCGCCGCGAAAACCCCGGGCGCCGGTTGCGTGGCGGCGCCATACCCCTTTGCTCCGATTAGACCGAGATGAGGACGCCGCGGAACACCGGATCTTCCAGCGCACGCCCGGTGCCGAGCGCCACGCAGGTCAGCGGATCCTCGGCGATCGTGACCGGCAGGCCGGTCTCGTCGCGCAGCACTTCGTCGATCCCCTGCAGCAGCGCGCCGCCGCCGGTGAGCACGATGCCCTGGTCGACGATGTCCGCCGCCAGCTCCGGCGCGGTGTTCTCCAGCGCGATGCGCACGCCCTCGACGATCGTGCCGACCGGCTCCGACAGCGCCTCGGCGATCTGGCCCTGGTTGATCTGGATTTCCTTGGGAACGCCGTTGACCAGGTCGCGGCCCTTGATGTGGATCGTCTGGCCGATGCCGTCCGCCGGCGGCTTGGCGACGCCGACTTCCTGCTTGATGCGCTCGGCCGTGGCTTCGCCGATCAGCAGATTGTGGTTGCGGCGCACATAGGAGACGATCGACTCGTCCATCTTGTCGCCGCCGACGCGCACGCTCGTGGAATAGGCGAGGCCGCGCAGGGAGAGCACCGCGACTTCGGTGGTGCCGCCGCCGATATCGACCACCATCGAGCCGATCGGCTCGGTCACCGGCATGTCGGCGCCGATCGCGGCCGCCATCGGCTCCTCGATCAGCCACACCTGCGATGCGCCGGCGTTCGACGCCGCGTCACGGATCGCGCGGCGCTCGACCGAGGTCGAGCCCGAGGGCACGCAGATCACGATCTGCGGCCAGCGCATGAAGCGCCGCTGGCCGTGCACCTTGCGGATGAAGTGCTTGATCATCTCCTCGGCGATGTCGATGTCGGCGATCACGCCGTCGCGCAGCGGGCGGATCGCCTCGATGCTGCCCGGGGTCTTGCCCATCATCAGCTTGGCGTCGTCGCCGACCGCCTTGACGCGCTTGACGCCGTTGAGCGTCTCGACCGCCACCACCGACGGTTCGTTGAGGACAACGCCGCGGCCGCGGAGGTACACCACCGTGTTCGCGGTGCCGAGGTCGATCGCCATGTCGTGGGACATGAAATTGAACAAGCGGGGAAATGCCATCTATGTTTCCGTCCTGCCAGGCGGGCGCCCGCCGCCGGCTAATCGCACAAAATATCTAGTCCGGGACCTTTCCGGGACGGACTGGAGAATCCGGCCTGGTTGCCATGCGGTTGGGGTCGCGGGATGCCGCCGCTTGGGCTAGAGCAACGACCATGTCAATACGCCGTCTGCCCGAACACCTTGTCAACCGAATTGCAGCGGGAGAAGTGGTCGAACGCCCCGCCAGCGCGCTGAAAGAACTGGTCGAAAACGCAATCGACGCCGGAGCCACCCGGATCGCCGTCAAACTGGCCGGCGGCGGCACCGATCTGATCGAGGTCACGGATGACGGCTGCGGCATGTCGCCGCCCGAAATGGCGCTCGCGCTGGAACGCCACGCCACGTCCAAGCTCCCCGACGACGAGATCGACCAGGTCACGACCCTGGGCTTTCGCGGCGAGGCCTTGCCCTCGATCGCCAGCGTGGCGCGGATGACGCTGGAGAGCCGGGTGCGCGGCGCCGAGGGCTGGAGCCGGGTGGTCGACAATGGCGCGCTTGTCTCCGAAGGCCCGGCGGCGCTTCCCCCGGGCACGCGCGTGCGAGTCGAGGCGCTGTTCGGCCGCGTGCCGGCGCGCCGCAAGTTCCTGCGCTCGCCGCGCGCGGAATATGCCGCCAGCCTCGACGTGATGAAGCGCCTCGCCATGGCGCGGCCCGATATCGCCTTCTCGGTCGAGCATGACGGCCGCCGGGCGCTGCAGGTGCAGGGCGGGGAGACCGGGCCGGAGCGGGTGGCCGGGCTCACCGATCGCGCGCTGGCCGAGAACAGCGTCGCGGTGGATTTCGAGCGCGAGGGGATCACGCTGGGCGGCGTCGCCGGCCTGCCGACCTTCAATCGCGGCGTGGCCGATCACCAATATCTGTTCGTCAACGGCCGCCCGGTGAAGGACCGGCTGCTCATCGGCGCGCTGCGCGGCGCCTATGCCGAGATGCTGGCGCGCGATCGCCATCCGGTGGTCGCCCTGTTCCTGGACGTGCCGCCCGACCAGGTCGATGTGAACGTCCATCCGGCCAAGACCGAGGTTCGCTTCCGCGATCCGGCGCTGGTGCGCGGGATGATCGTCTCGGGCCTGCGTCGCGCGCTCGACGAGGCGGGCCATCGCAGCGCCCAGCGCCCGAGCGAGGCGGCTTTGGGGATGTGGACCAGCGAGACCAATGTGCCGGTGGCACCTGCGCCGCAGCTATGGGATGCCGGACCCGGCCTCGCGCCGGCACCGCAGTACCACCCGGCGCCGACCTATAGTTACGCCAGCGTCCAGGATCGCCGCCCGAGCTTCTCGGCCCCGCCGCCGCTCGCGCGCGCCGAGCCGGCGGTCGAGCCCGTGCCCCAGAGCATCCAGCATCCGCTCGGCGTGGCGCGTGGCCAGGTCGCCAGGACCTATATCGTCGCCGAGGCCGAGGACGGCCTGGTCCTGGTCGACCAGCATGCCGCGCATGAGCGGCTCGTGCTCGAGCGGATGCGCCGTGCCATGTCCGAGGGCGGCGTGGCGTCGCAGGGGTTGCTCGTCCCCGAAGTCGTGGAACTGGACGAGCCCGGCTGCGACCGGCTGGAAGCCCGCGCCGCCGAGCTTTCCGAGTTCGGCCTGGATCTCGAGCGTTTCGGACCCCGTGCCATGCTGGTCCGCGCGGTGCCGGCCGCGCTCGGCAAGGGCGACGTGCACGCGCTCGTCACCGATCTCGCCGACGAACTCGCCAGCTTCGACGAGGCGCTCAGCCTCAAGGAGAAACTCGACCATGTCGCGGCGACCATGGCCTGCCATGGCTCGGTGCGGGCAGGGCGCGTGCTGTCGGTGGCCGAGATGAACGCGCTGCTCCGCGAGATGGAAGTCACGCCGCATTCGGGCCAGTGCAACCATGGCCGCCCGACCTGGGTGAAGCTGGCGCATGGCGATATCGAGAAGCTGTTCGGGCGGAAGTGAGATGACGCTCAGCACATTCGCCGCGATGATCCTGTTCCTTTGGTCGATCCATGGACCGGCGGCGGATGATCGATCCGGGGTGGAGTGCCTGAAGGGGCTCGCCCCCGCATTGATCGCGGGCGCATTTTCGGGCTCGACCGACTGCCGGCGAGACCAGATCGCCGTCCGCAAGGTTGGGGATATCCGGGCCGGCGGGCGCAGCTTCGCCATTTACGATTATCGTTACAAGTTGCGGCCCGTTTGCCCGGAGTGCGCCAGTCATGGGGGCCGGCGGATAATCGTCATGACGCATGGCCGTTACATCGGGCAATATGGCGTTCTCGACTATGGGGTGCGCGTGACGATACGCGGCGGCAAGCTGATATTGTCGCCTGCCGTCGGCGACAGCTTTGCGGGTGCCGCTCCAGCGGCGGTCCGCTTCTCGACCGGTGGCCCGCCGAAGCGGATTTTCTTCGAAGAGCCGATCATTTTCTTCAGATAGGCTTGTTGTCCGGGGGGCTGCGCCCGGTCAGCGGTCCCGCGCCGGCGCGCCTCCGACTGCCAGGCAGGAAATGGTGGCGAGCCAGCCCTGCCACGAGGCGGCAATATAGCCAAAGCCTGCCCAGCGTCTGAACCAGGGCATATGCATCGGCCTATCGCCGCACCTTCCCGAAGTGCCACGCGCAATAGCTTCCCAGTACCAGCCAGCCGGCGATCACCGGCCATATGCCATAGATCCGCAGCGAATAGCTGAGCAGCGCCGAGATGCCGATCAGCAGGTTCGCCGAGCCCCAGTAGAAGTTCATCAGCGGCGTCGAGAGCCCCACGCCGCGCGGGCGGGAAAAGGGCGTGGGGAAGGGCTCGCCGCGCAGGCCGGCGGCGAGATGGGGGATCGCGTTGCAGAGCAGCGCCCCCGCGAGGAACAGCACCAGATAAGCCATTTAGGCACGATCCTCACCGATAAGAGAGCGTCTGGCAATGCGCCTCAGCGCTTCGTCGTCGCCGGCATCCGAAAAACCTGGCCGCCGCGTGCCCGGGCCCATTCCGGCACCACCGGCGAGCCGTCGGCGGTGCCGCTGAAATCGACCACGCAGATGCTGCCGAAGCGTCGATGCGCGCCGCAGCCGACGCCGGCGAAGCGGAAGTCCGCCTGGAACAGCAGCGCGCGATGCCCCCGGCCGCGCACGCCGTCGTCGATGATCAGGCTGCGGACGACCGCGCCGGCGTCGCCGCTGCCATACCAGATGCCTTCGCCGACATAGATATCGCCGCCATGCCGCCGCACGCGCTCGCCGGGGCTCAGCCCGTCGCGCGAGACATGGCCGTTGCCGCCGGTGGCGCCCTGGTCGTCGGCATGATCCTGTGCCGCCAGCGTCAGCAACTCGGCCCGGCCGAGCGGCGGCAGCGGCTCCTGACGCTCCAGGAAATCGATCGCCTCATCGACTGCGTCGACGCCCTCATTGGTGATCACGCCGTTCTGGTCGCCCGGCAGGAACAGTACCCGGCCGTCGAAGAAGTCGCGATATTCCCGCAGCGTCTCGGCATATTCGCGGGGGTTCGCGCGCGCGCGATTGATCTCGGCGAGTACGTCGCGCTCGAGGTGCGAGGCATTGGTGGCGCGCTCGCCGGCCGAAGCGGCGGTGCCGCCGGCCAGCAACAGGGCGCCCGCGCCGAGCGCGGCGATCCAGCGGCTCTTGGCAATCACGATCGGGCTCCCCCCGGAGCCGGCCGGGCCCCGCGCCCGTCCGTTGCGTCACGGATAGTGACATCCGCTTAACCGCCTGAGAAGGCAAGCGGATATTCGGGAGTTAACCTTAGGGGCGGCCGTCGGCCTGCCGGCCGAGATCGGCGACGCACATCACCCGATACCCCTTGTGCGGCCCGCAGGCGACGCCGGCATGGCGCATCTCGGCCGCGAACAGCGTCCGGCGGTGCCCGCGGCCGGGCACGCCGTCATCGACGATCAACTGGCGGACCACCTCGACGGCGCTGGGCGGACCATAGGTTATCACTTCGGCGACATAGTCGCCGCCGCCCCGGCGCTGCACGCGGACGCGCGGATTGCCGCCATCGGCCGAGATATGCCCGGTGCGCCCGCTCGGTCCCTGCTCGCGGACATGGTCGCGCGCGGCGCGGGCGAGCAGGGTGGACGGTTCGATCGGTTCCAGGGGCGCCTGACGCTCGAGGAAATGGATCGCTTCGTCCACTGCCCGTGTGCCCTCGTTGGTGCGCAGCCCGTCCGGATTGCCGGGATAGCGGACGATCCTGCCCTTGAAGAGCTTGCGATAGGCGCGGAGGCGTTCGGCATAGTCGTGTGGCCGAGTGCGGGCGAAATTGATCTCGGTGAGTATCGCCGCCTCCAGCCCGGCCTGGGGCGGCGCGACGATCGCGAGCGCAAGGGGGAGGAAAGGTGGCATCCCGCTCCCTATAGACGGTATCGGGGTGAATGCCTCCCGAACAAAAGATTAACGCACGCTGCAACCTTGCCCGGCCCAGCTCGTTCTATGCGGTGAACAACAGGCAAGGTTCTGATCAAGATGAACAAGGTTTTGCCCGTGGTATTGGCCTTGATCCCGTTGGCGGCGGTGATTGGTGCTTGCGTTTCTTGCCCGTGATGCAATGGTTGCATTCATGAGTTCTGGTTGATGCCTGGGTTTTACTTGGGATTTCTCCGGAGCGCTGAAGTCTCCAATGGGTCGCACAAGAAAAGGGCCGCCCCGGCATTCCGGGGCGGCCCTTTCATTTTCCCGTGACGGGGGCGATCAGCCCTCGGCGGTCTCGCCTTCGTCGGCGGCCGGAGCTTCCTCGCGGACCTCGGCAGTCGCGCCCGGCTCGGCGTTCGGATCATAATCCTCGACGAAGCCGGTGGTGTCGCGGCCTTCCTCGAACATCTGGGCCATCACGTCGACGCCCTGGGCCTGCATGTCGGCCTCTTCCGGCGAACGGGCGACGTTGACCTTGACGGTCACCGACACCTCGGGGTGCAGCGCGACGCGCACTTCGTACACGCCGATCGCCTTGATCGGCTTGTCGAGTACGACCTGCGCCTTGGTGACCTTGTGGCCGTCGGCGACGAGCGCCTCGACCAGGTCGCGCACCGCGACCGAGCCGTAGAGCTGGCCGGTGTTCGACGCCTGGCGGATCAGAGTGACGGACACGTCGTTGAACGAGCCGGCTTCCTTCTCCGCGTCCGTGCGGCGCGAGGCGTTCTCGGCCTCGATGCGGGCGCGGTTGGCCTCGAAGACCTTCTTGTTGGCTTCGTTGGCGCGCAGCGCCTTCTTGCGCGGCAGCAGGTAGTTACGGGCGAAGCCGTCCTTGACCTTCACCACGTCGCCGATGCCGCCGAGCTTCTCGACGCGCTCAAGCAGAATAACGTCCATGGGGTGCGCTCCTTACTTAACGATGTAGGGCAGCAGGCCCAGGTGGCGGGCGCGCTTGATGGCCTGGGCCAGCTCGCGCTGCTTCTTGGCGCTCACCGAGGTGATGCGCGACGGGACGATCTTGCCGCGCTCAGAGACGAAGCCCTGGAGCAGACGGACGTCCTTATAGTCGATCCGGGGAGCGTCCTTCGCGGAGAAGGGGCAGCTCTTGCGACGGCGGAAAAACGGGCGTGCCATGTTCTCTCTACTCCCTTACTCGCCGAAACCGGTGTTGCCGGCCTCGTCACGGTCGCGACGGCCACGGCCGCGCTCACGGTCGCCCTTGCGCATCATCACCGACGGGCCCTGCTCCAGCTCGTCGACCTTGACGGTCATGTAGCGGATCACGTCTTCGTTGATCTGGGTCTGGCGCTCCAGCTCGGCGACCACGCCGGCCGGCGCGTCGATCTCGAGCATCACGTAATGCGCCTTGCGGTTCTTGGCGATGCGATAGGCGAGCGAACGAAGACCCCAGGTCTCGGTCTTGACGACCTTGCCGTTGTTGTCCTCGACGATCTTGGTGGCGGCTTCCGCCAGAGCGTCCACTTGCGCCTGGGCCAGATCCTGGCGCGCAAGGAACACGTGCTCGTAAAGAGCCATGTATTCTCTTCCATGTTGGCCGATCGCTGACGCCACCCCATGCGGCGCCCCTCCGGCTGTCGTCTCAAGTCAATGGTATCGCGCGAACGGGAACCACTTCCTGCTCGAACGAAGGCGCGCCCTTAGCGGAGGCGGGAAGGAGAGGCAAGCGCTAAACCCCGCCGGTGCTTAGGGAGGAAGGAGACGAATCCGGGCCAGGCCGCAAGCTTCGCTCCCATCGGCCCGGCTCAATACCGGTCGCCATTCCCCCGCGGCCGCGGCATCGGCCGGGTGTCGCTCGCCACGATCGGTGCCGGGCTGCGCGAGAGCCAGCCGCCATCATCGTCGAGCCGGGGCTTGGGGAAGTCCGCCGGCGGATGGATCGGGCCGCAGGATTCGTCGTCCCACTGGATGCAGCGGATCCGGTCATTATAGACCACGCCCCGGACGTTGCCGGTGCTGCCGTCCGGCCGGGCATAGCTGCTGTCGAGATACCATTCGCGGTTCTTCCGCGGCTTGCCCGAGCGCACCGGCTCGGCAACCCGCCCCATGTCGATGCCGCGAAAATGGCGCGAGAAGCTGTCGAGCTCGACTGCGGCGCGGAAGCGGCTTTCCGGCGATCCCGGCCCGTCGAGCCGCGGGGTCAGCCAGTTGATCCGGCGGTCGCGCCGCGCCTCTTCCTCGCCCAGCCTGGTGATCCAGCCGGTGTCGCGCACGAACATGCCGACGGTGGAGAAGGTCACTTCGGACTGTTTCGGAATGCCGCGCACCGAGACGATCTGGCCCTGGAAGCCCTTGGCGCCGCAGGTCGTGGCCTGCCACATCGTGCCGTCCGCCTCGTAGAGTTCGCAGCCCACCGCGGTGCGCCGGCCGATCAGCGTGCCTTCGCGCAGCCCGTTCGGCCCCTCGAACCCGCCGACCGAATAATAGAAGCCGGTGACGTGCTCGCCGTCGAAGCTGAGCACCACCTTCACGCCGCCGCCGACGACCTGCTGATAGCAGCGCTGGTCGGGATAGGGGCAGGGGGCCTGCTCGCGGCGGCGCAGATCGGCGGTGACCGAGGTCTTGCCGGTATAATTGCCGAAATAGGCGACCTGGCCTTCGAAATCGGGGGCGAGGCCGCCATCGTCGCGGTCCGCCGCAATCGTGGCGAATGGCATCAACACGGCCGCGGCAAGGGCCGTGAGGGCTGCTGCCCTGAACATCCTGCATTCCTCCCTGTCGACGCTCGTTAACCATAACACTAACGGAGCCGAAACGAGGAGTCGGATTCTTCGCGCGAACGTAAAACGGCAGGGCATGGCCCTGCCGTTTCGTGTGTCCGTCCCGGGTTCTGCTTCAGCGGATCGCGCCCGCGAACACCGCCGCGATGATGCCCGAGGTGATGCCCACCAGCACTGCGTCGTTGCCCGACTGGACATAGCGATAGCCGCGCGGCGGGGCCTTCAGGCCACGATAGTGGCGATAGTCGATCTGGCGATAGTTGCGGGCATAGCGGCTGTCGAAGCGCTCGCCCTTGCGCCAGTTGCGATAGCCCGGCCTGGTGACGACGACCTTCTTCTTGACGACCACCTGTTGCTGCGCCGGCGGACGGCCGTGCTGCGGGGCGGCGGCGAGCACCGGGGTCGCGACCAGCGACGCGGCGACGGCGGCGAGAACGAACTTCTTCATGACTGCACTCCTCTTGTCGGTGGCGCCGGATTGCTCTGGCGTCGGAGGCAATCTGGGCAGGCCGTGTCGCAGGTGTTTCCCGTTCGATGCGCGAAATGGTCGCAATGTTTCGCAAGCGCGGCGGCTTCGTTCAGTTTCGTCGCGGCGCGCCCGGGGTTGCGTCGGGCAGGGCGCGGTTCTAACGCGCGGCCCCATTGCAGCGCCGCCGACAGGAGAGAGACATGCGCGCCTTCATCTTCCCCGGCCAGGGCAGCCAGGCCGTCGGCATGGGCAAGGCCCTGGCCGAAGCGAGTGCCACCGCCCGCGAAGTCTTCCAGGAAGTCGACGAGGCGCTGGGCCAGAAGCTGTTCCAGCTGATGGTGGAGGGGCCCGAGGATCGGCTGACCCTCACCGCCAATGCCCAGCCGGCGATCATGGCCAATGCCGTCGCGGTGCTGCGCGTGCTCGAGAAGGAAGGCGGCATCCGCCTTGCCGACAAGGCCGATTTCGTCGCGGGCCATTCGCTCGGCGAATATACCGCGCTCTGCGCCGCCGGTGCCCTGGATCTCGCGACTACCGCGAAGCTGCTCCGCATCCGCGGCGATGCGATGCAGGCGGCCGTGCCCGTCGGCGTCGGTGCGATGGCCGCGATCCTCGGTGCCGACCGCGAAAAGGCCCAGGCGATCGCGGATGCGGCGGCCGAGGGCCAGGTCTGCGCCGTCGCCAACGACAATGATCCGTCGCAGGTGGTGATCTCGGGGCACCGCGAGGCGATCGAGCGCGCGCTCCCGATCGCCAAGGAGATGGGCGCCAAGCGGGCGCTGCTCCTGCCGGTCTCGGCGCCGTTCCACTGCCCGCTGATGCAGCCTGCCGCCGACGCGATGGCCGAGGCGCTGGCGGCGGTCTCGATCCAAGCGCCGCTGGTGCCGGTCTATGCCAATGTCACGGCAGCGCCGGTCGCCGATCCCGACACGATCCGCGCGCTGCTCGTGGAGCAGGTGACCGGCATGGTCCGCTGGCGCGAATCGGTGCTGGCGATGTTTGCGGCGGGCGTGACCGATTATGTCGAGTTCGGCGGCAAGGTGCTGGGCGGCATGGTCAAGCGCATCGCCCCCGATGCCGCGCCGGTGAGCGTGGTGACGATGGACGATATCGAGGCGCTGGCGAAGGGGCTGTAAACAGGCAGAGAGTGGTTCACGCGGAGACGCGGAGGCGCGGAGATTGGGCTTGAGGGACATTGAGCAGATCAGCGGCGACGTCGTGGATGTCGCGTTGCGGTTGCATCGTGAACTCGGCCCCGGCCTGCTCGAAAGCGTCTACGAGGCTATTCTTGCCAGCAAGCTGGCTTCAATGGGATATGCCGTTGCACGTCAGCGGCCGATCGACATCGAGTTTGACGGCCTTCGGTTCGAGGGAGCGTTCCGCATAGATTTGCTGGTGGGAGAGCGCTTGCTGGTCGAGATCAAGTCGGTCGAGCGTTTGACCGCCGTGCACGGAAAGCAGCTTCTCACCTATTTGCGTCTGACCAAACAGCCCGTAGGGCTGCTGATCAACTTCGGCGGCGCAACGCTGAAGGAGGGGCTCAGGCGAATCGTGAACGATTATTCCCCCTCCGCGTCTCCGCGCCTCCGCGTGAACCAATAACTTCTTTCCTCTGGAGACCCCCAATGTTCGACCTCACAGGCATGACCGCACTCGTTACCGGCGCTTCCGGCGGCATCGGCTCCGCGATCGCCAGGGCGCTGGCCGCGCAAGGCGCCCGGCTCGCCGTGTCGGGCAGCAATGCCGAGAAGCTCGAGGCCTTCCGCGCCAGCCTGGGCGGCGATCATGTCGCGCTCCCCTGCAATCTTTCCGACAAGGCCCAGGTCGATGCCCTGGTGCCCCAGGCGGTCGAGGCGCTCGGCCAGCTCGACATCCTCGTCAACAATGCCGGCGTCACGCGCGACAATCTTGCGATGCGGATGAAGGACGAGGAGTGGGAGCAGGTCATCACCGTGAACCTCGAGGCCGCCTTCCGCCTGATCCGCGCCGCCGCCAAGCCGATGATGAAGGCGCGATTCGGCCGCGTCGTCTCGATCACCTCCGTCGTGGGCGCGACCGGGAACCCCGGCCAGGCCAATTATGCCGCGTCCAAGGCCGGCCTTGTCGGCATGTCCAAGGCGCTCGCCCAGGAACTGGCCAGCCGCAACATCACGGTGAACTGCGTTGCCCCGGGCTTCATCCGCTCGGCGATGACCGATGTGCTGCCTGAGGCGCAGAAGGAAGCGCTGCTCGGCCGCATCCCCGCGGGCAAGCTGGGCGAGGGCGAGGACATCGGCGCCGCCGTCGTCTATCTCGCCAGCAGGGAGGCAAGCTACGTCACCGGCCAGACCTTGCATGTGAATGGCGGTATGGCGATGCTGTGAGCCTGGCGGGGCTGGCAGGGGCATAAGATGAAAGCGTTGACTACGGCGATCCTGTTGGCGACCACATTGCCTAATGTGTCGTTTGCGCGGGATGCGAGCGAGTTGCAATGTCTCGATGCCTTGGAAACCTCCGCCGTGGGAAGCGTGGCGTTTCAAGTGGCGCATGGCGGCGGTCCATCGCTGGAGGCGTTCGGCCGTATGATCCAGGCCAAGGCCAAACCGTGCCTCGATCGCTATCGGTGGAACGGAGCGGTTGGCGACGCGGCGGGCCGATATTTCGAGACGATCGTGATGCGGGATTACCTGGCCACCGAGCTCGGCAAGCGCGATGGAGCGCTTGATCGCATCAACATGTCCGTCGCGAACATGCCCGCCGACCGACGCGATCGCCTCATCTCCAAGGCGCTCACTTCCGCAGACAAGCAATGGATGCGCGATGAAATCCGTGCGGCTGGTTTGACGACGGACGCCACCGATCTCGAAATGGGAACGATGTACATGCTCTTCAGCGTGCGAGCCCCCCGGATGATCGAAATCTGGAAGACCTTGTGAGCGCTCTTGGAGATGGGCAAGTATCCCGGGCCCAACATCGCTGCGCTAGCGGCTGGAGTGTGATGTCTATGCGTCTTTTCGGAATCGCGGCTCTCATGGCCGCAGCCTTCGCAATCCCGGCCAGGGCCGCGGATCTCGCGACGATCGATTGCGTGATCGGCAAGCTCAAGCCTGCCCTGACCGAGCAGATCGGCAAGGACGTCACGCGCAACATGGGGGAGGGCGCCGCAGTGCGCCCCACCTATGATCCGGCGGTCGGCAGCGGCATCTCGATCGCCGCCAAGGAATGCGCCGATGCGCACAAATGGTCCGAGGCGGCACTGGAGGCCGCGCGGGTCTACACGCTCGCCAGGCTTGGCCAGCCGATCGCCGAAAAGGCCGTTGTCGACCAGGGATTCGACCCCAACGAGCTCGAGACCCGGTTCGACGCGCTGCCCGAGGATGCGCGCAACCGTCCGCTCACCACCGAGGAAATGCAGCAGCTGGTGATCGCCTCGGTCACCGACGAAGCGAAGCAGACGCGCGCCAATGCGGCGCTGCTCAATAAATATTTCCTCTTCCTCAGCACCGTCCGCTACGCGGCCTGGCAGTTTTCGCAGGCCTGACCGCAACGGCACCCACGCGCACCCTCTTGCAACGACATCATGTGCGATCTAGGTGCGTTCCAACGATATTGAGCCCCTAGCTACAAAGGAAAACAGGGACCATGGCCACTCAGGAAGAGATCACCACCCGCGTGACTGCGCTCGTCGTCGATCACCTCGGTGTCGACGCAGGCGACGTTTCGCCGACGGCGAGCTTCATTGATGACCTGGGCGCCGACAGCCTCGACATCGTCGAGCTGGTGATGGCGTTCGAAGAGGAATTCGGCGTCGAGATTCCCGACGACGCGGCTGAGAAGATCAGCACCGTCGGCGACGCGGTCTCCTACATCTCCGAGCACCAGGCGGGCTGATCGCCCCCGGGCGATCGCGCCCTTATGGGCCGAGCTTGAGAATCCAGCGGCTCCCCGTCCCGGGCTCGAAGAGAGTTGGGCGGGGAGCCGTTTTGTTTTGGCCATGAAATCAGGTATTTCGCCTGCTTTCATGTGCGAATTTCGAGAAGTTTGACGGAGAAAGCGGATGCGCCGTGTAGTTGTCACCGGCCTTGGCCTCGTCACCCCGCTGGGCGCGGATGTCGAGACTGCCTGGAAGAACATCATCGCCGCCAAGTCCGGCGCGGGCACGATCACCCGCTTCGACGCGACCGATTTCCAGAGCAACTATGCCTGCGAAGTGAAGGGTCCGGACCATGAATATGGCTTCGATCCGGGCAAGCGCGTCGATCACAAGGTCCAGCGCCAGGTCGATCCGTTCATCGTCTACGGCATCGATGCCGCCGGCCAGGCGATCGAGGATGCCGGCCTCACCGACATGCCGGAGGAGATGCGCTTCCGCGCCGGCTGCTCGATCGGCTCGGGCATCGGCGGCCTGCCGGGCATCGAGAGCGAATCGCTCGTCCTGGCCGAGAAGGGCCCGAAGCGCGTCAGCCCGCATTTCGTCCATGGCCGCCTGATCAACCTGATCTCGGGCCAGGTCTCGATCAAATATGGCCTGATGGGCCCGAACCATGCGGTGGTGACCGCCTGCTCGACCGGCGCCCACTCGATCGGCGACGCCGCGCGCATGATCGCGATGGACGATGCCGACATCATGCTCGCCGGCGGCGCCGAGAGCACGGTCTGCCCGATCGGCATCGCCGGCTTCGGCCAGGCGCGCGCGCTGTCGACCGGTTTCCGCGACGACCCCACCAAGGCCAGCCGCCCTTGGGACCAGGATCGCGACGGCTTCGTCATGGGCGAGGGCGCGGGCATCGTCGTGCTCGAGGAATATGAGCATGCCAAGCGCCGCGGCGCGAAGATCTATGCCGAAGTCGTCGGCTATGGCCTGTCGGGCGACGCCTATCACGTCACGGCGCCGCATCCCGAGGGCTCGGGCGCCTTCCGCTCGATGCAGATGGCGATGAAGAAGTCGGGCCTCGACCTTGGCGACATCGACTATATCAACGCGCACGGCACCTCGACGCCGCTGGGCGACGAGCTGGAGCTCGGCGCGGTGCGCCGCCTGTTCGGCGACGCGATCGGCGGCCTCTCGATGAGCTCGACCAAGTCGGCGATCGGCCACCTGCTGGGCGGCGCGGGCGCAGTGGAGAGCATCTTCTGCATCCTGGCGCTGCGCGACCAGATCGTGCCGCCGACGCTGAACCTCGACAATCCGAGCGAGAATTGCGCGGGCGTCGATCTCGTTCCGCACATCGCCAAGCAGCGCAAGGTCCGCGCGGTGCTGAACAACTCGTTCGGCTTCGGCGGCACCAATGCCAGCCTGGTGATGAAGTCTGTCTGAGGAAACGCCAGCGCCGGCGGAACAGCCTGCCAAGCTCCGCAAGCGGCTTGGCGGCTGTGCCGTGCTGGTCGCGATCCTGGTGCTGGTCGCGCTCGGCATGGGCGTGCTCCAGCTCTGGGGCGGGGCCGGTCCGGCGAAGCAGAATCTGACGGTGATGATCCCGGAAGGGGCGAGCCTGTCGCGCGCCGCCACCGAGCTGGAAAAGGCCGGTGCGATCGGCTCGGCTCGCCAGTTCCTCGTGCTCGCCAAGCTGCTGGGCAGCAAGGATGCGATCAAGGCGGGCGAATATCGCGTGCCGGCGCATCTCAGCCAGTCCGACATTCTCAAGATGATGCAGGGCGGCCGCACGCTCCAGCGCTTCGTCACGATTCCCGAAGGCACGCCTTCGATCCTCGTCTACGAGACGCTGATGAAGGCGCCGCAGCTCACCGGCGAGATCCAGGTGCCGGTGGAAGGCACGGTGCTGCCGGACAGCTATGCCTATAATCGCGGCGATACCCGCCAGTCGGTGCTCGATCGCATGCAGAAGGCGATGGCGACTTACCTCGCCAAGGCCTGGGAGGCGCGCAAGCCCGGCATCGCGGTGAACGATCCGCGCGACGCGCTCACGCTCGCCTCGATCGTCGAGAAGGAAACCGGCAAGCCCGAGGAGCGCCGCACCGTCGCCGCGGTCTATTCGAACCGCCTGCGCCAGAACATGATGCTCCAGGCCGACCCGACCTTCATCTACCCGATCACCAAGGGCAAGCCGCTCGGCCGCCGTCCGCTCCTCTCCGAGGTGCATGCGAAGAACGACTACAACACCTATGAGAAGGTGGGCCTGCCGATCGGCCCGATCACCAATCCGGGCCGGGCGAGCATCGACGCGGTGCTCGATCCCGCGACTTCGTCGGCGCTGTATTTCGTGGCGGACGGCACCGGCGGGCACGTGTTCGCGGACACGCTTGAGCAGCACAACGCCAATGTGCAGAAATGGTACGCGATCCGCCGGGCGCGGGGAGAGATGTGATCCAGGCCGTGCAAGAGTTGCGCGGCGAACTGCGGGTCATCGGCGACAATGCGACGCTTGTGCTTGAGGATGGCGAGGCGATCGCGATCGCCGTACCCGGTTTCCTTGAGAGGCTGTTGGATGGGGTGCCCTGCTATGTCGGTGGTTCCTATCTCTATCGGGACCGGGTGCTGATTTTCGGCACAGTGGATAGTCGAACCCGGCTATTGGTGGAGTTCCAATCGGGAACGCTGTTCCGCGAAGACGAAGGCGAATATCCCTTCTGATGCCTTTGCCGCCAGGCGGGCCTCGTCGCGTGGAAGAGGGAGGGCAGTGGGTGGATCTGCATTCCGCCGTGCCGCTTCCCCGGCGAGGGATATCCGCAGGACATCCCCGTCCGCTTGTCTCCCAAATCGCGGCGTGTAACATTGTTTCGTCATCGCTACGAAACCGGGGAATCGCCGCATGCATCGCCTTGTCCTGCCCAGCCTTCTGCTTGCCACCGCCGCGCCGGCCTGGGCACAGGACAAGGCCGAGCCGCCGGCCGCCAAGGGGCAGGGCTATCGCGAGCAGCTGAAGGCGGAGGCCGAGGCGGCATGGGCGCGTCCGCCCGTCGCGGAAGCCAGCGCGGTCAGCCATGGCGCCGTGACGGTGGCGGGGCAGAACATCGCCTATACCGCCACCGCCGGCACGCTCACCGTCCGCGATGACGAGGGCAAGCCCACCGCATCCTATTTCTACACCGCCTATACCCGGGATGGGGTGGGGAAGGGGCCGCGCCCGGTTACCTTCTTCTACAATGGCGGCCCTGGCTCACCGACGATCTGGCTGCACATGGGCAGCTTCGCGCCGGTGCGCGTGACCACCGCCAATCCCGAATATATCCGCCCAGCACCCTATGGCTTCGGCCCCAATTCCCATTCGCTGATCGACAAGACCGACATGGTGTTCGTCGACGCGATCGGCGCCGGCTGGTCGCGGCCGCTGGGCGACAAGACCGGCAAGGATTTCTGGGGCGTCGACCAGGACGCCGATGGCTTCGCCCGCGCGATCCTGCGCTACACCAGCAAGTTCAACCGCTGGGCCTCCCCGAAATTCCTGTTCGGCGAAAGCTATGGCACGCTGCGCAACCCGGTGGTTGCCGCCAAGCTCGAATCCGCGGGCCTCAGCCTCAACGGCATCGTCCAGTTCTCGACGATCATGAACTATGGCGTGCGCCAGCCGGGCTATGACCAGAATTATCTTACCCTGTTCCCGACGATGGCGGCGACGGCCTGGTATCACAACCGCCTGCAGAACCGCCCGGCGGACCTGGGCGCCTTTCTCGACGAAGTGCGAGCCTTCACCAGCGGCCCCTATGCCGCGGCGCTGGCCAAGGGATCGACGATCTCGCCGGAGGAAAAGGCCGCGGTCGCGGCAAAGATGGCCGAATATACCGGCATCGGCCAAGCCTATATCCTGCGCGCCGACCTGCGCCTCACTCTGCCGCGCTTCCAGACCGAGCTGCTGCGGGATCGCCGCCTGGCCGTGGGCCGGCTCGACTCCCGCTACCTGCTGAACGTTACCGATGCCAATGCCGACAGCCCCGAGGACGATCCCGCCTCGACCGCGGTCTCGGGTGCCTTTGTCGCGACGTTCCAAGACTATGCGACGCGCGTGCTCGGCTACAAGACGGACATGCCCTATCGCATGAGCGCGCGGGGCCCGGGCTTCGAATGGGACTGGAAGCATCGCGCGCCGGGCGACGGCACCCATCTGGCGCCGGACAGCGCCGTCGACCTCGCCTATACCATGCGCACCAATCCCTATCTCAAGGTGTTGTTCATCAACGGCTATTTCGACTTCGCCACGCCCTTTTACGGCGCGGAGTTCGATGTCAGCCACATGTTGCTGGATTCGCAGCTCCAGAAGAACATCCGCTTCACTTACTATCATGCCGGGCACATGGTGTATCTGAATCCGGACACGCTGCCCGAGATGCACCGCGATCTCGCGACCTGGTATGACGATGCGCTGCGCGCCGCGGCCTCGAGCAGCCCGCCGGCGCGTCCGGAGGCCAAGGCCGGCAAGAACTGACGAGAGGGTTCGGGTACGGCTTCAGGCGAAGCCTTCGCCCGGCCCCAATCCAAGCTTGCCGTGGTGGTGGACGGCGATGCCGTTCAGGAAGCTGTTCGCGATCATCCGGGCGCGCTCATGGACATGCTCGGCGGCGTCCCCGCCACCGATCTCGGCCAGGGTCGCGGCGAACAGCTCGAGCCAGCGCGCGAACATCGGCTTGTCGAGCCCCGGCATGGCGAGGTGCAGCGGCATCGGCCGCCCCAGATACTCGCCGCTGCTGAACAGGACCGAGCGCCAGAATCGCTTCATCTGGGCGAGATGCGGCTCCCAATCGGTGATCCGCGCGCCGAAGACCGGGCCCAGCACCGGATCGGCTTGCACGCGACCATAGAAGCGCTCGACCAGCTCGGAGACATAGGCATCGTCGATCCCCATCTCCGCAGCCGTCCGCCGCTTCTCGTCGCGCATCGCGATGGCATGGGCGGAGGGTGTGCCGGTCTTTTCCATGGCGGGTATGTGGTGTGGATAGCCCGCGATGGAAATGGGGCATTCCGTCCCAGATGTGCGGCCATGGCTACTATACCGTCATCCCGGCGAAAGCCGGGATCTCGGGCGATGAAGGGGCACGGTGGCCGGCTGGACCACAAGTCGCACGGCGTGCCGTGCATCGGGGTCGCAGCCTCGCCCGCCCAACGCGTCCAGCAGCACCGCGAAGGCAAGGGCTCGAAATTCCGCGCTCGGTACAACTTCAAGCCCGAGCACCATGACATGATCGACGACGCGATCCGTCGCGAGAAGCTCGCTCAAGGAGTGGAGGCGAGAATGGAAGTTCGAGTGGATCGAGCGCTCCAATCCCGAATGGCGCGATCTGTTCGACGACATTCGGGAATGGAGCCGCCCGAGATCCCGGGCTTTCGCCGGGATACGATATTTGTTTGAGGGCCGTCGCCCGGCGAAAGCCGGGGTCTCAGGCGATCAGCCCTTCAGCGCCGCCGCTTCGCGCGCCAGTGCCTCGACCTGCTCGTAGCTCGCGCCCTTGGGGGTGACCCAGGAGCCGCCGACGCACAGGATCGGATCGAACGCCAGCCATTCCGGCGCGGTCGCGGCCGAGATGCCGCCGGTCGGGCAGAATTTGCACTGGTAGAAGGGCGCGGCGAGCGCCTTCAGAGCCTTCAGCCCGCCCGAAGTCTCGGCCGGGAAGAACTTGAAATGCGCCAGGCCCAGGTCGAGCCCGCGCATGATATCGCCGGCATTGGCCACGCCCGGCAGATAAGGCACGCCGCTGCGCACGATCGCGTCGCCCAGCTGGTCGGTCAGGCCCGGCGAGACGATGAACTCGGCATCGGCCTTCATCACCTGCTCGAACTGCTCGGTGTTCACCACCGTGCCCGCGCCGACGATCGCGCCCTCGACCTTCTTCATCTCGGCGATCGCCTCCAGCGCGGCCCCGGTGCGCAGCGTCACCTCGAGCACGCGCAGGCCGCCCTTCACCAGCGCCTCCGCCAGCGGCCGGGCCGTGGCGGCGTCTTCGATCACGAGCACCGGGATCACCGGCGCGGTCTTCATGATGGCTTCGATATTCAAAGGGCATGCTCCTGCGCGAACGCCGCGGCGGCGCCGTACAGGCCCGGCTGCGGGTGCGTGATGAGCTTCACCGGAATGGAAGACATCAGCCCCTGGAACCGGCCCTTGGCGACGAACCGCTGGCCGAAGCCCGACTGCAACAGATGGTCCTTGAGTCGCAACCCCAGACCGCCGGCAATCACCACGCCGCTTGGGCCGTGGCACAGCGCCAGGTCGCCGGCAACTGCGCCCAGGCTCAGGCAGAAGCGGTCGAGCGCGGCCACCGCCAGTTCGTCCTTGCCCTCCAGCGCGAGACCCCAGATCGCCTTGTCGTCGAGCCGGTGGACCGGCTTGCCCTCGAGCTCCGCCAGCGTCTCATAGAGCGAGACGATCGCCGGGCCGGCCACCACGCGCTCCTTGGAGACGCGGGTATAGGTCTTGCGCAGGCGCTTCACGAGCGCATCCTCGATCGGGTCGAGCGGCGCGAAATCGCTGTGCCCGCCTTCGGTGGCGATCACGTCATATCCGGCGCGGTGGCGGAAGACCTGGGCCACGCCCAGGCCGGTGCCGGGGCCGCACACGGTGATCGACCCCTTTTCCGGCAGCGCCTGGTCCGGCCCGCACAGATGGAGGAAATGCTCCTCGCCCATCTGCGCGACGGCATGGCCGATCGCCTCGAAATCATTGACCACCGTCCAGCTGTCGGCGCCCAGCCGCTCGGGGATCAGGGCGGGACGGATGATCCATGGATTGTTGGTGAGCTTGATGATGTCGCCGCCCACCGGCGAGGCCACGGCCAGCGCCGCCGCCTTGGGCAAGTCCCGGCCCAGCGTCTCGCCATAGGCCTGCCAGGCGAGCTGCAGGCTGGCATGTTCCGCCACCTTCTGTGTGATCGGCTCGCTGATCGAGACCACGCGGCCCTTTGCCACTTCGGCAATGGCGAAGCGGGCGTGCGTGCCCCCGATATCGACCGCGACGACTTCCATTCGGGCTCCTGATCCTCTCATCCGCCTGGGCCTGTCAACGTTGCCATGCCCGGCTGCGCCCTTCTTCCCCCGTGCGACGCAGAAGTAAAGGACAACCGTCCCGTGATATTTCCGTCATCCCGGCGAAAGGCGGGATCTGAGGCGAAGGCGTGGGGCGAGAGCCGCACGAGATCCCGGCTTTCGCCGGGATGACGGCTTTGGCTTAAAGCCCTGCTTCGGCCAGCATCGCGGAAGCGCCCTGCTCGGCTTCGTCGCAATGGTGGCGCAGCATCGCGAACAGCTCGCGGCCGGTGCCGATCGCCGGCGGGGGCGGCGCCACATGCGCGCGCGCGTCCCATTCCGCTGTGTCGACCAGCGCGCTCAGCTCGCCCGTCTCGGCGCAGAGCCGCACCACATCGCCGTCGCGCAGCTTGCCGATCGGCCCGCCTCCCAGCGCCTCGGGGCTGAGATGGATCGCGCACGGCACCTTGCCGCTCGCGCCCGACATCCGCCCGTCGGTCACCAGCGCGACCTTGTATCCGCGATTCTGGAGGACGCCCAGCGGCGGGGTGAGCTTGTGCAGCTCGGGCATGCCATTGGCCTTGGGCCCCTGGAAGCGCACGACCACCACCACATCGCGATCGAGCTCGCCCGCCTTGAAGGCCTGCTGCACCTCGGCCTGGTCCTGGAAGACGCGGCACGGCGCTTCGATCGTCCAGCGCTCGCGCTCCACCGCGCTCACCTTGATGCAGGCGCGGCCCAGATTGCCCTTGAGGATGCGGAAGCCGCCCTCGGGCGAAAAAGGTGCCTCGGCGGTGCGCAGGATGGTGTCGTCGCCGCTCTCGGTGCCGTGATCGACCCATATCAGTTCGTCGCCGGCCATCTCCGGCTTGCGGCCATAGTCCGCCATGCCGCCCTTGCCGACAGTCAGCGTGTCGGCATGCATCAGCCCGGCGCGGAGCAGCTCGCGGATCACGAAGGTCGGGCCGCCGACATCCTCGAAGCCGTTCACATCGGCCGAGCCGTTGGGATAGACGCGCGCCAGCAGCGGCACCACGCGCGAGAGCCGGTCGAAATCGTCCCAGTCGATCGTGATCCCGGCCGCGCGCGCGAACGCCGGCACATGGATCAGATGGTTGGTCGAGCCGCCCGTCGCCAGCAGCACGATGGCGGCGTTCACGATCGCCTTCTCATCGACGACATGGCCGATCGGGCGATAGTCGTCGCCGTTCCAGCCGATCTCGGCGAGCCGGTGGACGGCGGCGCGGGTCAGCTCCTGGCGCAGCTTGGTGCCGGGATTGGCGAAGGCCGCGCCCGGCATGTGCAGGCCCATCGCCTCCATCATCATCTGGTTGGAGTTCGCGGTGCCGTAGAAGGTGCAGGTGCCCTTGGAGTGATAGGCCGCGATCTCGGCGTCGAGCAGTTCGTCGCGGCCCACCTTGCCCTCGGCATAGAGCTCGCGGATCCGCGCCTTCTCCTTGTTGGCCAGGCCCGAGCGCATCGGGCCGCCCGGCACCAGCACCATCGGCAGATGGCCGAAGCGCAGCGCGCCCATCACCAGCCCGGGCACGATCTTGTCGCAGATGCCGAGCAGCGCCGCGCCTTCGAAGGTGCGGTGGGAGAGGGCGACCGCGGTGCTCAGCGCGATCGTGTCGCGGCTGAACAGCGAGAGCTCCATGCCCTGATAGCCCTGGGTCACGCCGTCGCACATCGCCGGCACGCCGCCCGCCACCTGCGCGGTGGCTCCGGCCTCGTGCGCCCAGACCTTCATCTGCTCGGGATAGCGGTAATAGACCGCATGCGCCGACAGCATGTCGTTATAGGCGGTGACGATGCCGATATTCATCGAGTGCCCGGCCTTCAGCTGGTCGCGCTGCTCATCGGTGCCGGCATAGGCATGGGCGAGATTGGCGCAGCCGAGCTTGGGCCGGTCGTTGCCCGACTCGCGCTCGGCCTCGACCAGCGCGAGATAGGCGCGGCGGCGCGCCTTGGAGCGTTCGATCACCCGATCGGTGACGGCGGCGATTTCGGTGTGGAGCTGGGTCATGTGCCTATTCCGCTTGTACTGGCTGCTCCCCGGCTGCGGCCGGGGCCCGATATCGGGCTGATTGTCGAGGCGCCCGAACCTCTCGAACGACATCGCGACCGGGCCCCGGCCGCCGCGAGCGCCCGCGGGGCGGACGCTCGGGGCTGGCTTTGCCGGGAACCGGGCAAGGCGTCATGCCGCCCAGTGGATATCCACCGGCAGCTCGACATCGGCGAGGACGCGGCCGACCGGATAGCTCGACGAAGCGCCCTGCTCGATTGCCGCTTCCAGCACTTCCTTCTTCGCCTCGCCGGTGATCGCGATCATCAGCGCGCGGGCGGAGACGATGGCGGCGCGCGACAAAGTCACGCGGGCGACCGGCGCTTCCGGCGGCAGGGGATCGGGCATCACGCCCAGCGCGCGCCGCTCCTTCGGTCCGTTCAGCGCCTCGTCGAAATCGGGGCCCGGGAAGATCGAGGCGCAATGCCCGTCGGTGCCGATGCCGAGCAGGCAGAGATCCAGCGGCCAGTGCACGTCCTGGAGCAGCGCGTCGGCCGAGCGGCCCGCTGCCTTGTAGTCCGGCGCCTTGTCGCTCACCAGCGGGATCACCCGCGCGCCCTTGGGAATGAAGATCTTGCCGATCGCGGTGACGTTGGAGAGCGGATCGCCCAGCGGCACGATGCGATCGTCGCCGGGAAGGATCGTCACGCGCTTCCAGTCGATCTTGGCGCCGGCCAGCTTCTCGTAGATCGGCAGCGGGGTCTTGCCCCCGCCCAGCGCGATCACCGCAGCGCCGCGCGCGTCGATCGCGCTCTCGATGATGAAGCCGATGTCGCCGGCGACGGCCTCTGCCATCTCGTCGGCGCTGTCATAGTCCCACCATTCGATTTCGGTCGTCATGTTCGTTCCTTGCGTTTCAGATGGGTATTCCCGGCTCGAAAATCATCGTCCTGCCGAACTGCCCGACGATCGTCTCGCGCCAAATATCCCATGTTCGTCATCCCCGCGAAGGCGGGGGGACGGTTAAGTTCGCGGCACTGCCTTACGGCAACTCACTCGTTCCACGTCACGCCGTCGCGCTCGGTCAGCGCGATGGCGGCGCTCGGGCCCCAGCTGCCGGAGGCATAGGGCTTGGGCTTCACATTCCCGGCTTTCCAGCCTTCGCGGATCGCGTCGATCCACGCCCATTGCGCCTCCACCTCGTCGCGGCGCACGAACAGCGTGGGATCGCCTTCGATAAGGTCGAGGAACAGCCGCTCATAGGCGATGCGGCGGCGAGTGCCGGCGAACTCATGCTCCAGGCTCAGGTTCAGCGGCACTTCCTTCAGGCGGATGCCGTCGCGGTCGAGCCCGGGCTCCTTCGCCATCACCAGCAGCTGGATATATTCCTCGGGCTGGAGGCGGATCACCAGCACGTTCGGCTTCAGCGCGCCGCCGCGATCCTCGAAGATGGAGTGCGGCACCGGCTTGAACTGGATCACGATCTCGCTGCGCCGTTCCGCCAGCCGCTTGCCGGTGCGCAGATAGAAGGGCACGCCGTGCCAGCGCCAATTATCGACATGCGCCTTGATCGCGACGAAGGTCTCGGTGTCCGAGGGCTTTTCCAGATCGGTGTCGTAGGAGCGTACGATCTCGCCCTTCACCGCGCCGCCGCCATATTGGCCGGTCACGGTCAGGTTGGGCACATCGGCCCCGGCGACCGGGCGCAGCGAGCGCAGCACCTTCACCTTCTCGTCGCGGATCGAGGTGCCGTCGAAGCGCGCCGGCGGCTCCATCGCGATCAGCGCGAGCAGCTGGAGCATGTGGTTCTGCACCATGTCGCGCAGCGCGCCGACATCGTCATAATAGCCCGCGCGACCTTCGAGGCCGACTGTCTCGGAGACGGTGATCTGGACATGATCGATCCCCTGCGCGTTCCACACCGGCTCGAACAGCGAATTGCCGAAGCGCAGCGCCAGGATGTTCTGCACCGTCTCCTTGCCCAGATAATGGTCGATCCGGAAGGTGCGATCCTCCGGAAACGCCTCGGCGACGATGTCGTTGACGATGCGGCTCGACTGGAGGTCGACGCCCAGCGGTTTCTCCAGCCCGATGCGGACATTGGCGCCGGTCAGCCCGGCGGATTCGAGCCCCTTGATCGTGGGTCCGAACAGCGAAGGTGCGGTCGACAGGAAGATGGCGAGCCCGCTGGAGATGTCGCCGAGCTTCTCGGCCAGCGCGGCGAAGCCTTCCGTCTTCGAGGCATCGAGCCGCTGATAGAAGATCCGCTCGAGAAAGCTGCCGACAGCGCTGTCATCCTTCCTGTCGGCCGGCACGAAATGATCGAGCGCTTCGCGGGCGAATGCGCGGAAGCCGGCATCGTCATAGTCCGAGCGGGCGGTGCCCGTGATGGTCAGCCCTTCGGGCAGCAGGCCGTCGGCATGAAGACCATAAAGCGAGGGGAGCAGCATCCGCTGGGAAAGGTCGCCGGTGGCACCGAACAAAAGCAATTTGCCCGCGGGCTGTCGCATGGATCGCCTCTCTGTCGTCGTTTCGGGCCCGCGAGACACCAATGAGGCGCAAAGATCAAGGCCGGGTGGCCGGTCCTAGCTAAGGTAACCGGTGGCAACGGCAAGCCGGGGAGGGGGTTTGTTCGCGCAACGACGCTATGACGCGACGAAGAAGCGGAAGGCGGTTCGCGCAGAGGCAAGGCAGTTGGCGCAGAGCGCGCGGAGGCGCTGTGTGCCTGGCCGGCGCTGCCCCATTCGTCATCCCGGCGAAGACCGGAATCTCAAGCCGCATCGCATTGCCGCACGAGATCCCGGCTTTGGCCGGCGTGAAAGCATCTCGGCGCGAACAAAGGAAAAGGCCGGGCATCACGCCCGGCCCAGCTAAACCCGCAGGCAAACAAGTCCTACAGCACCAGTCCCGCGGTCTGGTCGAACCCCGCCATGATGTTGAGGTTCTGCACCGCCGCGCCGGCTGCGCCCTTGCCGAGATTGTCGAGGGTCGCCACCAGCCGTGCCTGGCCGGTCTCGGGATTGCCGAAGACCCGCAGCGAAAGCCGATCGGTTCCCGCATCCTCCTCGATGCACACTGTCGCCGCGTCGCCGGGCAGCACCCGCACGATCGGCGAATCCCTGTATGCCTCGCGCAGCGCATTCTCGATGGCGTCCAGCGACGGCCGGCGCGTGAATGCCTGAAGGGGCAGGGGGACTTCGACCAGCATGCCGCGATAGGTCCGCGCCACCGCCGGCTGGAAGATCGGCGGATGGACGATGCGCGCGTGCTTGGTCATCTCCGGCACATGCTTGTGCGCGAGGTTGAGGCCATAGTTGCGGAACGCGGTGCCGGTGTGATTCGGCGCGCCCGCATCCTCGAACTCGGCGATCATCGACTTGCCGCCGCCCGAATAGCCGGAGACCGCGTTGACGGTCAACGGATGGTCGTGCGGCACCAGGCCCGCGCGAATCAGCGGGCGGACCAGCGCGAGGAAGCCGGTGGGATAGCAGCCCGGATTGGAGACTCGCGCCGCCTCGGCGATCTGGGCGGCCTGGCCAGGTTCCAGCTCGGGAAAGCCATAGGACCAGCCATCGGCCACGCGGTGCGCGCTCGAAGCGTCGATCACGCGGACCTTGGCGGCCTTGATCATCTCCACCGCCTCGCGCGCGGCGTCGTCGGGCAGGCAGAGGATCACGAAGTCCGCCGAATTGAGCGCATCCTCGCGCTTCGCGGCATCCTTGCGGTCCTTGTCGCTCAGGATGATCTGCTCGATCCCCTCGCGGCCGTCGAGCCGCTCGCGGATTTCCAGGCCCGTGGTGCCCACGGCGCCGTCGATGAAGACGCGAATCGTCATGCCGCCGGGCGCTCCAGCATCGCGGCGGGCACATAGCCGACCAGATTGTGCCCGGGCGCGACGCCCCAGGCGTGGTCGCCGGCGAATTCGAGCACTTCGAACGAATCCCCCGCCGAAAGCTGGGCGAGAGTCTCCGAATCGGGCTTGGGGCCGGCATGGAGCGCTATGGGCGAGGCGATGATGCGAGGCATAGGCGCCGCATAATGGGGTGCGAACACCCGATCCGCCAGACGTACGTCTGCCAGGTCACGACGAACGGCATCGACCCTGGGATCGATGGGAACCGAACGGCCCTTCAGCGAGAAACGCTTACGCGCTGGCCCTGCGGGCGACTGGCTCGATGTGCTGGCCAGTGAGGAAATGCCCGAATTCTGCAAGAAACTCTGCCCCTTCCGCGGTCTTTGCGACGAAGATGTTCCGCTTGTCGGTATCGTCGCGTTGACGGCGCAGATAGCCGAGCGTGCCCAGACGATTCAAGGCACGCGTGACGACGGGCTTCGAGACGTTCAAAGCCCGGGCCAATCCGCGCACGGTATGGGGGCCGGGATCCAGATAGACGAGCATCAGCAGCGCCATTTGCCGATTGGTCAGGTCCGGTTCGCCCGATCGCACATAGTCGACGAGCGTGTTCTTCCAGGAAGAAAGCGAGCTGTCGGTCATTGCGTTCACGGCATCTACTCTGTTGTTTTGCCCCCGATACGCCGGGGCTGAAGCTCATAACGCGCGTGAACCGATCCGGTTTCAGTCCGGATGCGAAATGTTACGGCTTTGTTGAACCGGCGGGGCCAGCTGGGCCTTCCAACGGTTGATCGGAGCGGGCGGCTCCCCTATGTGCCGCCTTTCTTCAAGAGGTCCGCGCATTTCATGTTCACCTTCCTGCTCATCGTCCAGGCCTTCATCGCCGCGGGTCTCGTCGGCGTGATTCTCCTGCAGAAGTCGGAGGGCGGCGGCCTCACCTCGAGCGGCAGCCCCTCGGGCCTGATGTCGGCGCGCAGCGCGGCGGACTTCCTGACGCGCACCACCGCGATCCTCGCCACGGCGTTCATCGCCATGTCGATCCTGCTGGCCTTCCTGGCCGCGAATCGCCACGGCGCGACGATCGACGCCTCGCTCCAGCGCGCCGCGCCGGCCGCGGCGCCGCAGGCGCTGCCGACCACGGCGCCTCCGGGTGGCGCGGTGCCGTTCGCCCCGGGCAACAGCACGGCTCCGGCCGCGCCGTCGCCGGCGCAGGGCAACAGCACGGTTCCGCTGGCCCAATAAGCTTCGCCGGCCCCGGCGCGTCCGGGGCCTGTCCACAAAAAATCTGCGCACCGGCGTGAGTCGCACGCTTGCCGGTGCGCGCCCATTCACGTTAGGCGTTTTCTCCCATGGCGCGGTATATCTTCATCACCGGCGGCGTGGTCTCCTCGCTAGGCAAGGGTCTCATGGCGGCGAGCCTCGCGGCTTTGCTCCAGGCGCGTGGCTATCGGGTCCGCATCCGCAAGTTCGATCCCTATCTCAACGTCGATCCCGGCACGATGTCGCCGCACCAGCATGGTGAGGTGTACGTGACCGACGACGGCGCCGAGACCGATCTCGACCTGGGGCATTATGAGCGCTTCACCGGCGTCGCATCGCGCCAGTCGGACAACATCACCTCGGGCCGGATCTACAAGACGATCATCGAGCGCGAGCGCCGCGGCGACTATCTGGGCGCCACCGTCCAGGTGATCCCGCACGTGACGGATGCGATCAAGGCGTTCGCCCAGGAAGATACCGAGGATCTCGATTTCGTGCTGTGCGAGATCGGCGGCACCGTCGGCGACATCGAGTCGCTGCCCTTTGTCGAGGCGATCCGCCAGCTCCGTAACGACCTGGGCCGCAACCAGTCGGTCAGCGTCCATCTGACGCTGGTGCCGTACATCGCCGCTGCCGGCGAGCTGAAGACCAAGCCGACTCAGCACAGCGTGCGCGAGCTCGCTTCGCTCGGCGTCCATGCCGATGTGATCGTCTGCCGCAGCGAGAAGCCGCTGCCGGCGAGCGACCGCGCCAAGATCGCACTGTTCTGCAACGTGCCCGCCTCGTCGGTCATTCCGGCGCTCGACGCGCCGAGCATCTACGGCGTGCCGCTCCAATATCATGCCGAGGGCCTCGACGTCGAAGTGCTCAAGGCCTTCGGCATCGACGTCCAGGGCTCGCCCGACCTCAGCCGCTGGGAAGAGATCGTCGACCGCGTCCTCAATCCCGAGGGCGAAGTCACGATCGGCGTGGTCGGCAAATATATGGGCGTGCCCGACGCCTATAAGTCGCTCACCGAGGCGCTCACGCATGGCGGCATCGCCAACCGGGTGAAGGTCAATATCCGCTGGCTCGACGCCGAGCTGTTCGAGCACGACAAGGAGGAAGAGATCACCGCGGCGCTCGAGCCGCTGCATGGCATCCTCGTCCCCGGCGGCTTCGGCGAGCGCGGCAGCGAGGGCAAGATCGCCGGCGTGAAGTTCGCCCGCGAGCGCAGCGTGCCGTTCTTCGGCATCTGCCTCGGCATGCAGATGGCCTGTATCGAGGGCGCCCGGGCCGGTGGCGTAGCCGACGCCTCCACCACCGAGTTCGGCCCGACCGAGCAGCCGGTGGTCGGCATGATCACCGAGTGGATGACCTCGGAAGGCCTGCAGACGCGCGAGGCGGGCGGCGACCTGGGCGGCACGATGCGCCTCGGCGCCTATCCCGCGAAGCTCGGGGGCAATTCGGTGGTCGCGTCGATCTACGGAGCGGAGGAAATCAGCGAGCGCCATCGCCATCGCTACGAGGTCAACACCGCCTACAAGCCGGTGCTCGAGCAAGGCGGGCTGGTCTTCTCGGGCATGTCGCCGGACGGTTCGCTGCCCGAGATCGTCGAGCGGCCGGACCATCCCTGGTTCGTCGGCGTGCAGTTCCATCCTGAGCTCAAGTCGAAGCCCTTCGATCCCCATCCCCTGTTCGCCAGCTTCATCCAGGCGGCGGTGCGGCAGAGCCGGCTGGTCTGACCCCGACTGCATCGTGACGCGAAAGGCCGGGCCGGGTGCCCGGCCTTTCTGTTCGCGCGACGACGCTACGGCGCGAGGATGTTGCGCTCGCGGTTGGGGCTACCTGGTCTCCGATGTGAAGAGTGTTGCCGGCGCGCCTTCGCGTCTCCGCGTGAACAAGATCTTCTTCGTCGCGCCGTGGCGTCGTCGCGCGAATCAACATTGCCCATCGCCAACCTCGCGGGCCCGGCGCAGGAGGGTATGGCGCGTGCCGGGTTTCGAGGCGCCCTGCGTCGAAACCCCCTCCAAATTCCCGCCCGCATCGATTAGCGAGCGGCCCATGCGTATCCTGTTCGCCGTCCTCGCCCCGTTTCTCATTGCCGCCGCCGCGCCGCAGGAGCCTGCCACGGTCCGTGTCCGCGTCGTCACCTCGGCGGGCAACATCACGCTCGCGCTCGATGCGAAGCGCGCCCCGAAGACGGTCGCCAACTTCATGGCCTATGTCGATGATGGCCGGCTCGACGGCACGCAATTCTATCGATCGGCCCGGCGCAAGGGCGCGCCGACCCAGGGCTTCGTCCAGGGCGGCATCGGCACCGATGCGCGGCGCATGCTGCCCTCGGTCCTGCTCGAACCGACCAGCCAGACCGGCATCCGCCACCTCGACGCCACCATCTCGATGGCGCACGGCCCCAATCCCGACGGCGCCAATTGCAACTTCTCGATCATGGTCGGGCCGAATCCCGGCCTCGACGCGCGCGGCGCCTATCGCGGCTTCGCGGCGTTCGGGAAGGTGATCTCCGGCATGGACGTGGTGAAGCGCATCCTCGCGCTCCCCACCGGCGGCGGCCGCGATGCGATGAAGGACCAGATGATCCTGCAGCCGGTCCGGATCCTGCGCGTCGAGCGGCTGGACGGTGTCGCCCGGCCCTCCGGCTATGCAAAGCCCTGGCTGTTCGGGCCGGCATCGCGGTAGTTTCCCGCTACGGGGAAATCCAGGATCGCCCCTGGACACAAACCGGCAAAATATATTCCCCCGATTTGGTTCGATCGGCCTGGCCCTCTCCTATGACGAGGATTGGGATTAGATCGAAACGCCCTCCGCTCGCAGGCTTCTCGCGTCTGGCCCGAAAAATAGTTTCGGATGCCGGCCCCCCGGTCCGGCAGGGAGGGAATTGATGATTATTCAGGACATGCCGATACCGCGCAAGCTTGCGGTCGCCTTCATCACGCTCGTCTGCATCTTCGCCGGCATCGGCTGGCTGCTCTTCTCGAGCCTGCAGACGGTCGGAACCGCCTCCGAGGACAAGGAGCGCGCGTTCGACGTCACTGCCAGCGCCGACCAGATCATGACGCAGGTCCTCGAGGAGCAGAGCGCCGTCCGCGCCTATGTCATCCTGCGGAACGCGGATTTCCTGGTCACCTACAAGGATGCGCGCAAGAAGATCGACGAGGCCGCCGACGCCTTTCGGCGCGACACCAAGCTGCCCGAGCAGCGGGCGCGGCTCGAGAAGCTGATGAACGCGGTCCGCGAGCTCGACGGCAAGCTCGACAACATGATCGCGCTCGCCCGGAACCCGGCGACCCAGGCCGAGGCGCAGCAACTCGCCGGCGTCAAGCAGCTCGGCGCGATCCGCGAAGTGATGGGCGAGATCAGCCAGATCCAGGCGGAGCGCGTGGCCTCGACCAAGAAGGTGGAAGCCGATGCCCGTGCCGGAGCGGTGGCCGCGCTCACCTTTGGCGGCGCGTTCGGCATCGCCATGGCGGTGCTCCTCGGCTGGCTGCTCACCCGGATGATCGCACGCCCGATCAAGGGGATGACCACGCTGATGGGTCGCCTGGCCGGCGGCGAGAACACGATCGAGGTGCCGGGCACCGACCGCAAGGACGAAGTGGGCGGCATGGCCAAGGCAGTGCTCGTCTTCCGCGACGCCGCGGTCGCCAAGGAAAAGGCCGATGCGGCGAAGCTGGTCGCCGATGCGGAGCAGCAGCACGTCGTCGCCGAGCTCACCACGGGGCTCGACAATCTGGCTAAGGGCGATCTCACCTCGGAAATCTCGAGCAACTTCGCGTCCGAATACGGCGCGCTCAAGACCAATTTCAACTCGGCGCTCACTGCACTGCGCACTCTGATCGGTTCGGTCGTCGAAGGGGCGGCGAGCATCCGCACGGGCTCGGGCGAGATCGCCCAGGCCTCCGAGGATCTGGCCCGCCGCACCGAGAGCAATGCCGCGTCGCTCGAGGAGACCTCGGCCGCGATCAGCCAGATGGACGACCGGCTCAAGGCAACGGCCAAGGCGGCGGGCAGCACGCTCTCGCGCGCCAATCAGGCGATCGCGACGGTCGGTGACGGCCGCTCGGTCGCGGACGATGCCGTCCAGGCGATGACTCGCGTGTCGGAAAGCGCCAAGGGCATCGATTCGGTGATCGAGGGCCTCGACAAGATCGCCTTCCAGACCCGGGTGCTCGCGATGAACGCCGCGGTGGAAGCGGGCCGCGCGGGCGAGGCGGGGCGCGGCTTCGCCGTGGTCGCCGATCTCGTCTCGGCGCTGGCGATGCGCGCCGAGGAGGAAGCCGGCCGCGCCCGCGACCAGCTGACCGCGACTCAGGCGGACATCGTCGATGCCGTGGCGATGGTGCAGAAGGTGGACGGCGCGCTGGTCGCCATTTCGGGGGATGTCGACGAAGTGCACGATCTGCTCGCCAACATCGCCGCCGACAATGAGGCGCAATCCTCGGCGGTCACCCAGATCGCCGTGGCGATCGGCACCATGGACCAGGCGACCCAGCAGAACGCCGCGATGGTCGAGGAGACCTCGGCCGCCTCGCGTAACCTGAGCTCGGAAGTCCAGCTCCTCTCGGAACAGGCTTCGGCGTTCAACATCGGCACGGCCCAGGCGCCGCTGCGCCGCCCGGCCGCATCCACCAGCGATATTCGCGAGAAGGTCGCACCTGGCTATGTATCGCCGGTCAAGCCGCTGCCCGCCGCTGCCGTCTCCGCGCTCACCCGCGCCGACGACTGGGCTTCATTCTGATAATTCATATAAGAAAATCGATTTGAAATTTGAAAAAACGGGGGCGTAGCGCTATATAATTAGTGCGAGCATTGGAGAGGGGAGGGCGAAAGCTCTCCCCTCTTTTCTTGTTGTTTGGGCCGGAGTCCGTCGTACGACGACAAAGGGCGCCCGGACCAGGGTCCGAGCGCCCCCCGCTGCGACGTCCAAAGGGAGGAAGACGTCGCGAGCCCTGGCCGGTCCGTCAGGCCGCGTCGGCCTCGCGGTGCGCGATCGGGCGCGGCTGGCCGCCGGCATTCACCGCGATCTTCTTGGGCTTCATCGCCTCGGGCACTTCGCGCACCAGCTCGATCACCAGCAGGCCGTCGGCCAGGTCGGCGCTCTCGACCCGGACGAAGTCGGCCAGCTCGAAGCGGCGCTCGAAGCTGCGGGTGGCGATGCCCAGGTGCAGATAGGCACCCTGGTTGTTCTCATTCTCCTCGCGACGCTTGCCGGCCACGAGCAACAGGTTCTGTTGCGCGGTGATGTCGACCTCATCGGCCTTGAAGCCGGCAACGGCGATCGTGATCCGGTAGCGGTCCTCGGCGACGCGCTCGAGGTTGAACGGGGGATAATTTTCGGAAGCCTGCGCCCGGGCGCTGGCCTCGAGCAGGTCGAACAGCCGGTCGAACCCGATGGTCGATCGGCGGAAGGGAGTGAAATCGAACTGACGCATATCAAGACCTCCATGCGAAGCGAATTGATCGATGTGCCTGGCATCCGGTGAGCCGCGACGCCCGGCCGGCGGCCCCTGCTGGGCACCGCCTGACGTTCAGATCGTGTTGGATCGGACGGCTTTCAAGGTGCGCCGGGACGAGGGCCGCGGACGCCGGCCAACCCAGGCTAGGCATCGCTAAACATCTCCTTGTTCGCTAATATCCATTAAATGAGTGGAGATTAAGCGCGACACGGCCAAAGGGGATGATGATGAGCCTTGCTTCGCTTTCGCTACTGCTTCTTGCCAGTACTGCGCCGGCACCCGCCGGGGCGCTGCGCGACGATCCGGTCGCCGCGAGCGCCAGGGACGAGCAGCAGGCCCGGCCGGCACAGGAGAGCGGCAGCGGCGAGATCGTCGTCACCGCGCGCCGCCGCGAGGAGAAGGCGCAGGACGTGCCGATCGCCATGTCGGTGATCGGCGGCTCGACGATCGAGCAGACCGGTGCGACCAATCTCAACCGCCTCCAGACTGCGCTGCCGGCAGTGCAATTCTATTCGAGCAACCCGCGCAACTCGGCGATCAACATCCGCGGCTTGGGCGCACCCTTCGGCCTCACCAATGACGGCATCGAGCAGGGCGTCGGCTTCTATCTCGACCAGGTCTATATCGGCCGCATCGGCGCCTCGACGTTCGATTTCGTCGATGTCGAGCGCGTGGAAGTGCTGCGCGGGCCGCAGGGCACGCTCTATGGCAAGAACACCACCGCCGGCGCGATCAACATCACTACCCGGGCGCCCAGCTTCACGCCGGAGACCAAGGTCGAGCTGAGCCTCGGCAATTACGACCTGATCTCGGCCAAGGCCTCGGTCTCGGGTCCGCTCAGCGACAAGCTTGCGATCCGCATCTCCAGCGCGGTCACCAGCCGCGAGGGGACGATCGAGAATGTCCGCACCGGCGAGGATCTCCACAAGCAGCGCACCAGCAGTTTCCGCGGCCAGCTCCTCTGGAAAGTGAACGACGATCTCGACTTCACGCTGGCAGGCGACTGGAACCTCCAGAATCCGCTGTGCTGCGTGCAATATTATGCCCGGGTCGGCGCCACCCAGCGGCCGCTCTCCCGCCAATATGCGGCATTGGCGGCGGCGTTCGGCTATACGCCGCCGAGCACCGATCCGTTCGACCGCAAGACCGATCTCGATGCGGCGATCAAATCGCAGCAGGAGATCGGCGGCGCTTCGCTGGTCGCCAACTGGAATCTCGGCCCGGCGACGCTGACCTCGGTCAGCGCCTGGCGCTATTGGGACTGGCAGCCGAAGAACGACCGCGACTTCACCGGTCTGCCGATCACCACCGTCTCGCAGAATCCGTCGCAGCAGCGGCAGTTCAGCCAGGAATTCCGCCTGAGCTCGAACGGCGATGGCCGGCTGAACTACACGCTCGGCGCGTTCTTCTTCCATCAGACCATCAACACCCAGGGCTCGCAGGTCCAGGGCTCGGCGGCGAGCCGCTGGCTGCTCAATCCGGGCAATGTTCCGCTCGGAGCCACGGGGTGCGCGACGGCGACGGCCGCGGCCTGCAATCCGCTGGTGCTGAACGGCCTGACATCGACCAACACGATCAACTTCGACAACACCAGCTTCGCGCTGTTCGGCAAGCTCAACTGGCAGCCGGTGGACGGCCTCCATATCCAGCCGGGCCTGCGTCTCAACTATGACAAGAAGTCCGGTTTCTATGAGGCGGTCGTCAGCATTCACAACGCCCGCTACAATTATGTCGCGACGGCGGACAATGTCGCGGCGCTGCTGGCAAACGGCACGGCGACCGCGGACCAGCTGAACACGCTGGCGCCGCAGCGCTACAGCCCGCGCTTCAGCGACTGGAACGTCTCGGGCGACATCACCGTCTCCTATGACTTCTCGCGCGACATCCATGCCTATGCGACCTATGCGCGCAGCTTCAAGTCGGGCGGCATCAACCTTTCCGGCCTGCCGCTCAACTCGACCAGCACCGGAGTCGATCTCTCCACCCAGACCGTGAAGCCCGAAAAGGTCGATCACTTCGAACTGGGGCTCAAGACCCAGTTCCTCGATCGCCGAGTGACCTTCAATACCGCCGCGTTCTGGACCGAGATCAAGGACTATCAGGCGACGGTGAACAACAACGCGATCAACGTGATCCGCGGCTATCTCGCCAATGCCGGCAAGGTGCGGGTGCGCGGGTTCGAATGGGACCTGGCGGCGCGCCCAAGCCAGCGGTTCAACCTCTATTTCAACGGCGCCTATACCGACGCCAAATATACCGATTTCAAGAACGCGCCGTGCCCGCCCGAGCTTTCCGGCGGCACCGCGACCGCACCCGGCGGCGTGACCGATCCGGCGGGGACGCCCGGCGGCCGCAGCCCCGCTTTCTGCGACATTTCGGGCCAGGTACTGCCGGGCATCTCGAAATGGTCGCTCAGCTGGGGCGGCGAGGTGCGCCAGCCGCTGGGCGACGGCAATGTCTATCTGGGCTATGACGGCAACTGGCGCTCGAGATTCTCGTCCAACCCGTCGCCTTCCGCCTATACCTGGATCGACGCCTATTCGCTGTCCAATGTCCGTCTCGGCTGGCGGCGTTCGGACCTCAACATCTATGGCTGGGTGCGCAACGTCTTCGACAAGCAGTATTTCGAGCTGCTTTCGGTCCAGTCGGGCAGCACCGGCCTGATCGTCGGTCAGCCGGGCGATCCGAGAACCTATGGCCTGACGATCAGCAAGAATTTCTGAAGTTTGCGAGACTGACCTCCTGCCATGGCCGGGGGAGGTTGGGGAAGGGAGGCGGCGCCCGCACCGCCTCCCTTCTTTTCCCGTCGATTTGCTCCACACAATTTGAGCCAAGCTTAACCAACATCAACTATCCTGATCTCCTATATTGGGAAGATCATGCGTGTAGCCACGGGATCCTTGCCGAGTTTCAGCAATGCGGGCCTGCTCGCCACGCTGGTCTCTGCCTGTCAGATCTGCGGTGGGCTGATCTGGGTGAACTCCGCCGCCTTCACGCCGTCGGGCTATGCCAATGTCGCGTTGATCGCGTCGCTCTGCATCTCCGTGCTCGTGCTCTCGCGGCTCACCATCCCCAATGGCGTCCGTGCATCGCTGGTGCTCGGCGTGATCACGGTGCTGCTCGGCGTGGCGGTGCGCGGCGACATTACCGGGGTGAAGCAGGTGAGCGAGATCGTCTCGGCCGCGGTGGGCGGGCGCCCGAACGGCGTCGTGATGCCCGAGGAGCAGGTCGTCGGGCAGGCGAGGCGAAGTTCCGCTTCGCCGGCGCGCATCGATCTGCGGCCGGGCGAGGGCGGGGACGCGGGCTGGGCCGAGCGGCTCAATGATGCCGCCCGCGTCCAGATCGCGGGCGGCGCGCCTGCGGAGATCCATGGCAATGTCACGCTCGAGGGCGGCAATATCGGCAGCCCGCGCATCGGCTGGGCCGTCACCTGGGCGGGGGTGACGCTTTCCTGCGGGCGCCTGAGCGCGGTGGGGAACCACACGGACGGCCTTACCAACCAGGTGGTTGGAACGTTCAAGCGCTCGATCTCGCGGACCGCGGCGCTGCAGCGGCCGTCCTGTTACTGAACCGTTTCCGCGCTCGGATCGAGCGTGACGATCACGATCGCCCCGCCCACGGCATACCCGCTGGCGAGCGGTGCGATCGAGACGCGCGCGCCGAGTTCCTCCGCGCCGCCGCACAGCAATCGCGCATCGAATGCCTCCGCCTCGGAACGGCCGCTCAGGACCCGCTCGATCGCGTCGCGGGCGGTGGTGCGGTCGCGCACCGCGAGCAGATCGACGAAGCGAAGCCCCAGGATACGTTCCCGTGCGAGCCCGACCATCCGGGCGAATTCGGCCTCGACCATCGTCACCGTGCCACGCACCGTCAGGCGGATCACCTCGATCCTGCCATGCGCGGCGCGGGCCTTCTCGAGCGCGGTCTGCTCGGCCAGCCTGGCTTCCTCGTCGCCCTCATAGCTCAGCCGCACCAGCAGCGCGACGCCCTCCACCCAGGGAAAGGCACGGATGGGCAGCCGCGTGCCGCTCTCCTCGTCGAGCGCCAGGTCGAACTGGGCCTGCTCGCCGCTGCGTAGCACGTGGCGCAGGCTGGAAACCAGGGTGGCATGGGTGGATGCCGGCAAGGCATCGGTGGCCGGCGCGCCAATCAGCGCGGCGGGCGTGCGCCCCAGGATCAGCGCGGCGGCGCTCGACGCATCGGTGACCTTCAGCTCGGGATCGATCACCAGCAGCCCGCCGTCCATATGCTCGACGAGGAACTGATATTCGAGCTCCCGATGGGTGCTGTCCCGTTCGCCGGTCCCCTGTTCGGCGTCCCAGCTCTCGGCCGCGAGCAGCACGTAGCGGGGGCGCCCGTGATAGGTGATCGTGACGGGGCCATGCATGGCGCGATCCTGCCAATATGCAAAATTGCGCGTAAGTTCAGCTGATGAAACAGTCTGCACTGATGAGCGTTGCATAGTTGATTGCTCTCGAACGTTTTGGGGACGACGGCAGTTTTTTACGTTGCGACCGCTGTAGATTCGAGAATTGCGTAATTTGCTCAATTTCAGTTTGACATGTAGAATACAACAAAGTTAACACAAATCAAGACCGCCTAGGTCGAAAATGGTGTTAAAAATCAAGGGGATCGCCCCGATCCGGGCGGCTCCGGGTTCGCGCCTTCGTGGCCGAGGTTTACTGAAAATCCGGATATCCCGCCGGCGGCGACGCGAGCGATTTGGAAGCTCTCATGTGCGAAGAATCGCGCATGTGCATGCGTTCGCCTTCCCTGGCCAAGAAGCCGCTCCGTGCCGGCCTCCGGCTTTGGCGCGAACGGCGCGGCGCCGCCGCTATCGAGATGGCGTTCTCGCTGCCGATCCTGCTGATGCTGATCTGCGGGATCGTCACCTATGGCGGCTGGTTCCTTTGCGCCAACAGCGTGCAGCAGGCGGCGAACGAGGCGGCGCGCGCGGCGATCGGCGGGCTCGACCCCAATGAGCGCGCCACTCTGGCCCGCACCGCCCTGGACGCCAATCTGCGCAAGACCGGCACGCTCAACCCCGATCGTGTCGACACGCTCATCGACGATGACGGGCGTACGCTGACGGTTCACCTATCCTATGACGCGTCGAACGATCCGCTGCTTTCGATCAAGCTGGTGCCGTTGCCCAGCAAGGTGATCGAGCGCAGCTCGACGGTGACGCTCACTCCCCCATGAGGCGCGCCATGGCCATCCTGTCCGGGTTTCGCCGTTTCAGGCGTGATCGCGGTGGCAACGTCACCATGATCTTCGCCGGCGGCTTCGTGATGCTGGCGGGATCGGCGGCGTTCGCGGTCGATACCGGCTCGCTCTATCTCGAGAAGCGGCGGCTGCAGGGCGTGGCGGACGCAGCGGCGCTGAGCGCGGCGAACAGCCAGGCGGCGGACGCCGCGGCGCGCCAGGCAATGGCGGCGAACCAGGCGAATGACGCGAGCATCGAGAAGCTCGAGCGCGGCACGTATTCCGCCGACAGCACGGTGGCGCCGGCTGCCCGCTTCATCGCCTCTGGCGACGGCAACGCCATTCGCCTCACCATGGGCCGCGACGTGCCGCTGTTCTTCGGCAAGTTCCTCACCGGGCGCCCGACGGCGCGCGTGTCGGTGACGGCGACGGCGGCGCGGGTGGATCTCGCATCCTTCTCGATCGGCTCGCGCCTGGCGTCGGTGAGCGGCGGGCTGCCCGGCCAGCTGCTCTCGGGGTTGGCTGGAACGGATCTCAACCTCAACGTGATGGATGCGCAGGGGCTGGTGAGCGCCGATGTCGATCTCCTTGCCTTCATCGATGCGTTGCGTACCCAGGCCAATCTTCAAGGCCTGACCTTTGGCGAGACGCTCGCGACCGATGTCAGCCTGCCCAAGGCGCTCAGTGCCATGGCGGCCGCGACGGGGAATGCGAGCGCGCAATCGGCGTTGCGGGGCATCGCCGCGCGCGTGCCCCCGGTCACGGTGCAGCTCTCGAAGCTGATCGATCTCGGCCCGCTGTCCGGCGAGACCAAGACCGATCCGGCGCGCCCGATCAAGGCCGATGGCTATGCGCTTGTGCGCGAGATGCTTCAGACCGCCACGGGCAAGCGCCAGGTCGATCTCGACCTGGCGGCGGGCGTCCCGGGGCTTCTTTCCACCAAGGTTTCGCTGGCGATCGGCGAGCGGCCGGCGCAATCGCCTTGGCTCGCCGTCGCCAAGGACCGCAGCGTCAAGGTGCGCACCGCCCAGACTCGCCTCTATGTCGATACCAAGGTGGGCGGTTCGGGCCTGCTGGGCGCGGCTTCGATCCATCTGCCGCTCTTCGTCGAGCTGGCCAAGGCCGAGGCGTCGCTGCGGAGCATCTCGTGCCCGACGCCGGCGACCGCGACGGTCGGTCTCGACGTCACCACCTCGGCGGGACAGGTGGCGATCGGCGATGTCGACACTTCGGCGCTGGGCAATTTCAACGCCGCGATCACGCCCCGCCGGACGACGCTGGTGAAAGTGCTGCTGCTGGCCGAGGTGACGGGCCAGTCGAACGTCAATCTGGGCGGCGCGGGCGCGCAGCAGGTGACGTTCACGGCGCAGGAGATCGCCGCCGGCAAGACGCACACCGTGTCGACCAACGACATCGCCGCCGGCGTGGCGGCATCGCTGGTGCGCGACATGGATTTGCAGGTGAACACGCTGGGGCTCGGGATCAATCTGTCGCTCGTCACTTCCGCGGTGGGGACGGTGCTTCAGGGGGCGGCGGCGCCGCTGGATTCGCTGCTGGGCGATCTCACCGGGCTGCTGGGGGTCAGCGTCGGGCAGGCGGACGTGCGCGTGAACGGTCTGCGTTGCGGCAAGCCGATCTTGGTTGGGTAGGGGATCTGAGTTGGGGTTGGGGAATGCGTGGTGATCGAAGAGGACTGAAGATTACGCAGGGCGTGGACCGGCGTGAGGCGATGCGCTGGCCGGTATCGATTGCCGTGGCGGTGAAGGAATCGCGTTTCTGCTTCCAGGACGTGCGCCTGGTGGAGATTTCGCGTCTGGGCTGCCGGCTCGAGACGGGCTTCCTGCTCGAGCTGGGAATGGAGACGGTGCTGCGGCTGCCCGGCTTCAAGCCGCTGCCCGCCCGGGTGGTCTGGAGCAATCGCGCCGCGGCCGGCCTGCAATTCGTTACGCCGCTGCACCCGGGCGTAGTCACGCACATCATGAGCCTGCCGACGCCCGAGCAGCAGGCGAGCTACCGTCCGCTTTCGGAGCCGCGCTGAAAGACGCCGGATTTCCAGGGCCGGAAACGGCAAACGCCCGGACCGTTTCCGATCCGGGCGCCTGCGTGACGAATGCTCGTCAGCCCCCTTTGTCAGGCCCAGCCCGCACACTCGTACTTGCCTACGAGCGGGGCTTGGGGCCTCCCCGAACCACGGCCTTTCGCCTGCGCTTCGACAGGAGTTTTGCTAAGCGTCCGCACCCGCTTTGTCACTGGCATTACAAGGGGTAGGCGCAGATTGGTCTCACCCTGTGTTGAATCGGCAACATAGCGGTTCGCAGTAGGAATTCGCCGCCATCTGCCCTAGATCGGCCGGAGACCTGTTTTCTCGGCGAGTTACAAGACCCGCATGCTGCTGATTTCACGCTATGAGCGGATGATCGCCCGCCGCTACCTGCTGCCCGGGCGGAGCGAGGCGTTCATCGCCGTCGTTGCCGGATTCAGCCTTGTCGCCGTCATGCTCGGCGTCGCCGCGCTGATCGTGGTGATGAGTGTGATGAACGGCTTTCGCGCCGAATTGTTCGACAAGATCACCGGGTTGAACGGCCATGCCGTGGTCCAGGGCTATGGCGGCCAGTTGCGCAACTGGCGCGCCGTGCTGGAAGAGGCGCGGAAGACGCCGGGCGTCACCAGCGCCACGCCGCTGATCGAGCAGCCGCTCTTCGCCACCTATAATGGCCGGGCCGAGTTCATCCAGCTGCGCGGCATGCGGATGGAGGACATCCTCAGCAACCCCACGCTGAAGGGCAAGGAAGTCGTCGGATCGCTCAAGAGCCTGAAGCCGGGCGGAGAGCAGGTCGCGATCGGCTCGCGCCTGGCGGAATCGCTGGGGGCCACGGTGGGCAGCGAGATATCGATCCTCAACCCCGCCGGGGCGGCGACGCCCTTCGGCACCATGCCGCGCATCGTGAAATACAAGGTCGCCGCGATATTCGAAGTGGGCGTGTACGATTACGACAAGGTCTTCGCGGTCATGCCGATCGAGGATGCGCAGACGCTGCTGCTGCTCGGCGACGGCGTTTCGATGATCGAGCTGGAGACCGTCGATCCGGACCGGGTGGCGCAGATCCTCCAGCCGCTGAACGACAAGGTGAGCGGCGTCGGCCAGATCACCGACTGGCGGATGATGAACTCCGAACTGTTCGAGGCGCTGGCGGTGGACCGCACCGTCTCCTTCACCATCCTGTCGATCATCCTGGTGGTCGCCGCCTTCAACATCGTCTCGTCGCTGATCATGCTGGTGCGCGCCAAGACGCGGGACATCGCGGTGTTGCGCACGATGGGCGCCACGCGGGGCGGGCTGATGCGCATCTTCGTGACCGTGGGCACCACGATCGGCGCGCTGGGCGTGGCGGCGGGCGGCGTGCTGGGCTTCCTCTTCATCACTTTCCGCGAGGCGGTGGTGAAGTTCATCGGGCTGGTGACCGGCCAGAATATCTGGGATCCGCAAATGCGCTTCCTGACCGAGCTGCCGGCCAAGACCGATCCATTCCAGACGATAGGCATCTGCGTGATGGCGCTGATCTTCTGCTTCCTCGCCACGCTGTATCCGGCGTGGAAGGCCGCGAGCACCGATCCGGTGCAGGTGCTGCGCTATGAGTGAAGCGGTCCTCCAGACGCACGGCCTCAAGCGCAGCTTCAGCCAGGGCGGCGAGACGATCGAGGTGCTGCGCGGCATCGATCTCGCGGTGCAGCCGGGCGAGATCGTCGCGCTGCTCGGCCCCTCGGGTTCGGGCAAGTCGACTCTGCTCCAGGCGGTGGGCCTGCTCGAGGGCGGGTTCGAGGGGTCGATCCGCATCGTCGGCAAGGAAGCCGCCCAGCTCGACAGCCCGAGCCGCACCGCCGTGCGCCGCGACCATCTGGGCTTCGTCTATCAGTTCCATCACCTGCTGCCCGACTTCAACGCGCTCGAGAATGTCGTGCTGCCGCAGATGATCCACGGCGCGCTGCGCGCCGATGCGGACAAGCGCGCCGAGGAACTGCTCACCGCGCTGGGCCTCGGGCATCGGCTGGCGCACCGGCCGAGCCAGCTTTCGGGCGGCGAGCAGCAGCGCGTCGCCGTTGCCCGCGCGCTCGCCAACAAGCCGGCGCTGGTGCTGGCGGACGAGCCCACCGGCAACCTCGACGAAGTGACTTCGGACAAGGTGCTCGCCGAGTTCCTCGGCCTGGTCCGCACCCAGGGTTCGGCCGCGCTGATCGCCACTCACAATGAGCGCCTCGCCGCGCGGATGGACCGCGTGGTGCGGCTGCACGAGGGGCATCTGGAGTGAAGCATCGCGAGCGCTGGATCCCGATCACCCTGGGGCTCGGAGCGCTCGTGCTGGCAACAGGCGCTTGGTTTGCCTGGCCGGTGGCGCGGCATGCCTTCGACCCCGGGCGCCAGCTTCGCTCGCTCTACATTCCCTCCCAATCGATGCAGCCTACGCTCCAGATCGGCGATCGATTCTCGCCGCGCGATATCGGCCCGCAGGGGCCGGCACGGGGCGAGGTCATCGTCTATCGACTGGGCGAGGAGATGCGCGTCGGGCGCGTCGTCGGCCTTGCCGGCGACAGTGTCGCGCTGGCGGGCGGTATCGTCTCGATCAATGGCAGGCCGGTGCCGCAGAAGCAGATCGGCACGGAAATCGCCGGCGAGCCGGGCGTGCCCGCCCGGAAACTGCTGGAGCAATTTCCGGGGGAGGCGCAGCCGCATGCCATCCTGGATCAGCGTGCGACGCCCCAGGACGATTTCGCCGCCGTCGTCGTTCCCGCCGGGCACCTCTTCGTGATGGGCGACAATCGCGACAACAGCTCGGACAGCCGGTTCCCGCGCGACAGCTTCGGTGTCGGCATGCTGCCGGCGAAGGATGCGCTTGGGCGCGTCGATTTCATATCCTGGTCGATGGAGCGCCCGGGCCGCTTCGATCGTCCGATCGCCAGGATCGACAAGTGACCGCCTGGCGCGAGATCCCGACGCTCTCCGGCCGTCACGTCACGCTGCGTCCGATGGACCGCGCGGATCGTGCCGATCTGCTCCTGGCCTTTGCCGGGCTCCGCCATCTCTTCCACACGACCGTGCCGGACGAGGCCAGCATCGACGCCTGGATGGGCCGGATCGAGAATGAAGCGGCGGTGGGGCGGGGGCTGCCCTTCACCGTGCTCGACGCCGAGGGGCGGATATCGGGCGCCACGCGCTTCCTGCGGATGAGCGAGGGGCATCGCCGCGTAGAGATCGGCGGCACGCTCTATGCGCCGCGCGTCCAGCGCACCGGGCTCAACACCGAGGCCAAGTATCTGCTGCTTCGCCATGCCTTCGAGGTGCTTCAGGTGAATTGCGTGCAGATCCGCACCGATTTCCTCAATCAGGCCTCGCGCCGCGCGATCGAGCGGCTGGGCGCGCGGATGGACGGCGTGCTGCGCGGCCACCTGATCCTGAAGGGGCATATGCGGGACAGCGTGGTCTATTCGATCCTCGCGCAGGAATGGCCCGGCGTTCGCCGCAATATCGAGCTATTGATGGCCCGCTATGAAGGAGAGGCCGCATGAACGCGATCACCGACATTCCCGTCCGCAAGCCCGGCGGCGAGGAGACCACGCTTGCCGATCACGCCGGCGAAGTCCTGCTCATCGTCAACACCGCCTCCAAATGCGGCTTCACCCCGCAATATGCCGGGCTCGAGGCGTTGCATCGCGCGTACAAGGACCGCGGCTTCTCGGTGCTCGCCTTTCCCTGCAACCAGTTCGGCGCGCAGGAGCCGGGCGATGCGGCGGAAATCGCCAGCTTCTGCTCGCTCACCTATGACGTGACCTTCCCGGTCTACGCCAAGATCGACGTCAACGGCCCCGATGCCGCGCCCCTGTTCGATGCGCTGAAGCGCGCCGCCCCGGGCGTGCTCGGTTCGAAGGGGATCAAGTGGAACTTCACCAAGTTCCTCGTCGATCGGACGGGCACGAAGGTCGAGCGGTTCGCGCCGACTACCAGCCCCGACGCGATTGGCCCCGAGATCGAGAAGCTGCTGTAATCCGGCCCGGTGCCGGCAGCAGAGGCATTGGCGGTAGCGCGGGCCGGGCCGGGCGGCGCAGGCGATCGAAGATGCTGGCCATCACGAAGCGGCCGGTCAGGCCCAGCAGCATCGTCATGCCGGCGCGGCGCGGGCGGGCGCGCCGCTGACCGCGAATCTCGACCGGCGCTTCGTTGCGCGGGCGATGGCGACGCGGGGCGGGGGGCAGGGCCATACGCTCGGCAACCGCCGCGGCGCTTCCGCCCCGGTCGCGCCGCCGCCAGACCACTTTCTGCCCGGCAGGAACCTCTTCCCAATCCTCGGCTCCGGTCGCGCGGAGCAGATCGTCGCCGCAGCGGATGCACAGCGAGAATTCCCGCTCGCCGCTGCGATAGTGCGTCGGCATCGCGGCATGGCCGAGCAGCCGGCAGCGCAGCGCCCCCATCAGCGGCGAGCCGGGCGCGCGCGGCGCGAGCCGGCGCGGGGCAAGTGACGATGCGTCACTTGCCAGCTGACGAGCTCGCGGAACCGGCTGTCGACATGCGTCACTGCGAGCCGCGGATTCCAGATCTCGAACCGGTCGCCGGTGCCGACGATCAGCGCCATGCTCTCGATCCGGCCGAGATGGCGCATCACCGCTGGGAGCGTCAGTCCCCGCTCGCTGCGCGGCGCCACTTCGACGATGCCGAACAGCCGGCGCATGCGCTGGTGATGCTGCTGCGCATCGCGGCCGGCATCCTCGTCGGCGAGGCGCCAGCGTTCGGTGCGCGTGCGAATTTCCTGGAGATGCGACCTGGCATAGCCGACCAGGCACTGATCGCGCTCATGCGTGGAGAGAAACAGCGGCTCTTCGGGGGCGGGAAGACCCAGCGCCCTGGCCATGGTGTCGGCAAGCAGGACATTGCCGTCCGCATCGACTTCGCAAAGCGCGCACCCAAGATACAGGGAACTCATTTTACCCCTTCCAACGCAACGAGTTACTCGTACCGTCCACAGGCTTATCCACAGGGTTAACGCACATCAACCAAAATTTGCGGACGAGGCGTTCGAATTGCGGGTCGGGCCGTTGGATTCCCGGGACGGGACGCGCGGGCGGGAGCCTCCGTTGCCTCAGGGAGGGCGTGGCCGTTAAAATGGCGTTCATCGCAGAACCGGCATCGCCGACGGGGATCGGCTTGAACGGCGCGTGTGGGGCAACTAGAGGTGCGCCGAAAGCCCCGCCCTTTCCCCGTTTAGGAGAGTTTCGCATGAACTTCGCTTCCAAGCTCGCGCTGGCCGCCGCGCTGTCGCTGGGCACCACTGCGCTGACGGTGGCTCCAGCCGCCGCGCAGAAGAAGAAGGACGACAAGAACGCCCCGGCCGCGAACCAGCTTCAGGTCAGCGACGAGTTTCGCAAGCCCGCCGCCGCCGCCGAAGCCGCGGTGAAGGCCAAGGACTGGGCGACTGCCGAGCCGCAGATCGCAGCCGCCGAGGCGGCGGCGAAGAATGACGACGAGAAGTTCTTCGCGGCCTCGATGCGTCTCCAGCTCGAGCTGGGGCGCGGCAATGAAGCCGGGCAGATCGCGCCGCTGCAGGTGCTGGTGGCCAGCCCGCGCAGCGCGCCGGACGCGGTGGGGCCCTATAATGCCCGCCTGAACTTCCTGCTCGGCAAGGCGGCGGCGTCGCAGAAGAAGCACGCCGATGTCATCACCTACATGACCAAGGCCCGCCAGCTGGGCGAGAAGAACGTCGACATCCCGCTGATGCTGGCGAATTCCTACGCCGCCACCGGCAAGAATGCCGAGGCGGCCGCCGAAGCGCGCAATGCCATCGAGTTCGCCAAGTCGACGGGCCAGAAGGCGCCGGAGGCCTGGTACCAGTTCGCCATCCCGAAGGTGACCGCCAGCGGCAATCGCGAGGCGACCTATGACTGGCTCGCTTATTATCTGAAGGACTATCCGGCGGTGAAGAACTGGCGCTGGGCGATCGAAGTGCTTGGCCAGGGTGCCAAGGGCACGGATCGCGCCGCCAAGACCGAGCGTATCGATCTCTACCGCCTTCGCCGCATCACGAACTCGCTGGCCGATCGCGGCGACTATGCCGATTATGCCTATGCGGCGCAGTCCTCGGGCCTGCCCTGGGAAGCGATCTCGGTGATCGAGGAAGGGCGCAAGAACGGCAAGCTGCCGACGACCGATGCCGACGGCAACCGCACCTACACGGCGGCCCAGGCCGGCGTGAAGAGCAGCCCGCCGCTCGACACGCTGGCCAAGCAGGGCGGCGCCGGCAATGCCGACGCGCTGCTCGCCGCCGGCGACAATGCCCGCGCGCTCGAGCTCTATGACGCCGCGCTCGCCAAGGGCGGCGCGGATGCCAATGAGATCAACCTGCACCGCGGCATCGCGCTGCAGCGTCTGGGCCGCAAGGAAGAGGCGAAAGCGGCGTTCCAGGCGGTGAAGACCGGCCCGTACGTCAACGTCGCGCTGCTCTGGCAGGTCTCGCTCGACACGCCGCCGCTCAGCTGAGCGCGGCTTCTCATGCCGAACAGGGAAGGGGCGGCAGCGATGCCGCCCCTTCTCGTATCAGGCGACCGGCACGCCGGGCAGCGCCTTGGACGTCCGGATGGTGAGCGAGGTCTTCACATGCTCGACGTTCGGCGCCGGAGTGAGCCGCGTCGTCAGGATGTGCTGGAAGCTCTGAAGGTCGGGGGCGACGATCTTCAGGATGAAATCGATCTCGCCATTGAGCATGTGGCATTCGCGGACTTCGGGAATGTCCGCCATCATCTGCTCGAAGGCGCGCAGGTCTGCTTCCGCCTGGCTCTTCAGGCTCACCATGGCGAACACGGTGAGGTTGTAGCCCAGCGCGGCCGGATCGAGCGCGGCATGATAGCCGGTGATCGCCCCCTGCTGCTCCAGGGCCCGCACCCGCCTGAGGCAGGGCGGCGCCGTCAGCCCAACGCGTTCGGCAAGCTCGACATTGGTCATGCGGCCATTGTCCTGCAACAGGCCGAGGATCCGTACGTCGATATCGTCGAATCGCATTTATGTTCCTTCTATCTTTTGATTCGTTTCCGTGTGTTGCGTTTAGACATAATATTATTACGCCGCAACGCAATTGTCCCACAATGCGACGTGCCGAAATCGACAGTTCCGAACCGGCGTTTCGCGAGTTAAGGATTCCTTACGGCGTGCGTTGTGGCGCCGGGCAAGGGTAGGCAGGCGTTGCGCTTCGACGATACATTGGAGACGGTGCTCGCCTCGGACCTGGGCTCGCCTTATGGCGTCCAGTCCGCCTGGCGCCAGCTCGTCGACCTGATCGGTCGTCGCCGTGCCGCCGCGGGCAATCGCGCGATGGGCGTGCTTCGTTCGATTCGCGAATCCGTGCCGCTGCCGGTTCGCGCCGCCAGCGCCCGCGCGCTCGAACATGCCGATCCGCCCCCGCCGCTCGTGCGCCTGTTCGCGCTCGACGAGCTCCAGGTGGCGCTGCCCGTGCTGCGCAGCGCGCGGATGAACTCGGTCGAGTGGATCCAGCTGCTGCCCGAACTCGCACCGGCGGCGCGCGCGATATTGCGCAACCGGCGCGACCTCAGCCCGGCGGTGCGCCGTGCGCTCGACAGTTTCGGCCCGATCGACTTCGTGCTGCCCGACGAGACGGTGAAAGTGCCGCCGGTCGAAGCCGCCGTTCCCGAAGCGGAAACCGAAGCGGTGGCCGAGGTCATCGCGATCGACTGGTCCGAGGTCGTCGAGGCGCGCCCGGCCGAGCCGGCACCGGCGGCAGTCGAGGTCGAGGCGACCGAGCTTCTTGCCGAGCCCGCTCTCGCAGACGTGCCCGAAGCCGAAGCCGAAGCCGAACCCGAGCCCGAAGCCGAGACCGAACCTGAACCCGAGACCGAGGCCGGGGGCAAGCCGCTCGTCTATTGGAGCTCCACCACGCCCCAGCGCCTGCCGGCGCATGAGGCGACCCTCGCCACTTTGCTGGGCCGCCTGCCCGTGACGGTTCCGGCCGCGGGAGCGGCGGAGGAACTGGCGGCCGGGGATCTCGGCCCGGTGGGCGTCGGCCTCGAAGAGGCGCAGGCATTTGTCGAGCCCGTGCCGGCGGGCGATCCGGAGCCCGAAATTGCGGCCGCCGCGCCCGCTACGCCCGAAATGGAGGACCTTTCCTTCGTCGCGCTCGCCGGTGTCGCGCCGTCGATCACCGTTCCGGCAACGCAAGTGGCCGAGGAGCCCCAAATTCCGATCCACCCGGTCCAATCCGGGACAGGCGAGTCAGGCGTTTCCGCCGAAGCGATTGCGCTGCCGGAGGCAGGCGCGCAGGGTCCGGCCATGGAGCATAGCGATAGCCTGGCCGCAGAAGTGCGGCAGATTGCGGCAGAAGCTGCGGGCGATGACGACGGCACCTTCGAGATCGCCGATGTCGTGGCGCGGATCGACGCGTTCTGGCGCCATCGCGAGGAAACCGGCCCGAAGGATCCGCCCGCGCCACGCCTGGCCGACGATTTCCGCTTCGAGACCGATGCCAAGGGCATGATCCGCTGGGTCGACGGCGTCAGCCGCGCGCCGTTGATCGGCGTGTCGCTCGATAGCCAGGCCGCTCCCGGCGCATCGGAGGCGTCGCGGGTGGATGGTGTCGCCGCGGGGGCTTTCCGTCGCCGCGCCGGCTTCTCCAATGCCCGTCTCTCGGTGGAAGGCGAATCGGATGCGGCGGGCGACTGGCTGATTTCGGCGATTCCCGTCTTCGATCCCGGCAATGGCCGTTTCACCGGCTATCGCGGCACCGCTCGCCGGCCGCGCGTCGACGAGCGGGCCGAGCCGCTGCGCACCGCGCCGGCACCGGCGATGCCGGCCGATTCGCTCCGTCAGCTCGTGCATGAACTGCGCACGCCGACCAATGCGATCGCGGGCTTCGCGGAGATGATCGAGGCGCAGATGCTCGGCCCGGTGGGCGATGCCTATCGCGACCGGGCGCAGGTGATCCGTTCGCAGGCGCGCGAATTGCTGGGTGCGATCGATGATCTCGATCTCGCCGCGCGCATCGACAGCGCCGCGCTTTCGCTGGTGCCCGGCCAGATCGCGCTGCGGCCCGTGCTCGCGACGATTGCCGACGACCTCGCTCCACTGGCCGAGCTGCGCGGCTCCGTGATCGCGCTGCCGATCGCCGATCTCTCCGTCATCGGCGATCGCCGCGCGATCGAGCGATTGCTCGCGCGTCTCCTCGCTACGCTCGTATCGGCCAGCGGGCAGGGTGAGCGGATCGGCGTGCACATGGCGCTGGAGTCTGCCGAGGCGGTGTCGATCACGATCGATCGTCCCCAGGCGCTTGCCGACTATCCCGGCGATTCGGTGCTCGATATCGATGACGAGCGCGAGGACACGACGTTGCTGGGCACCGGTTTCGCGCTTCGGCTCGCGCGGAACCTCTCCCGCGAACTGGGCGGCGGGCTCGTCATCGGCCGCGAGAGCTTGACTTTGCGGCTTCCGGCCGCCGTAAACGAGCAAGTGGGCCAGGCACATCTAAGCTGAAGTGGGGGGCGACGCTCCAAATCGCGGCGGTTATCGCGTGCCTGCGCCCGATCCGCGCGCGCACCTGCAATGGCCGGACGATTTCGGCACCCGCTTCACCATCTTCGTGGACACCGAGGAGGAGTTTGACTGGGGCGCGCCGCTCAGTTCCGATGCGGACGGGACGCGGCACATGGCCGCGCTGCCCCCGGTGCACGCACGTTTCGCCGCGGCGGGCGTGCCGCTCACCTATCTCGTCGACTATCCGATCGCGACCTCGCCGCTCGCCATCGACGTGCTGCGCGAGGTCATCAAGGATGGGCGCTCGGCGATCGGCACGCAGCTCCATCCCTGGGTAAATCCTCCGCACCGCGAGGAAGTGAACGGGTTCAACAGCTTCACGGGTAATCTTCCGATCGATCTCCAGCGTGCCAAGCTCGGGATGCTCACCGATGCGGTGGAGCGCGCCTTCGGGCGCCGTCCGCTGGTCTATCGTGCCGGCCGCTATGGAATCGGGCCGGAGACGCCGGCTCTGCTTGCCGAGCTCGGCTATCGGATCGATAGCTCGATGCGATCGGCCTATGACTATTCCGGAGAGGGCGGGCCCGATTTCCTGGCGGTGCCCAATCACGCCTTTCGCCTGGGCGAACTGATCGAGTTGCCCTTCACCACGGTCTTCACCGGCCGCATGCGCCGCGGTGGGGCGGGGCTGCACCGCGGCCTGGGCCGGTTCCCGCACGGGATCGGCATTGCGTCGCGCCTGGGCCTGCTCTCGCGCGTGTCGCTCACACCGGAAGACATGCCGCTGGGCGAGGCCAAGGAAGCGATTCGCGTCGCCGTGGGAGAGGGGCTGCGGCTGCTCAACTTCGCCTTTCATTCGCCTTCGGTGGAGCCTGGCCATACGCCCTATGTGCGCACCGCGGCGGATCTGGCGGCGTTCCTGCGCTGGTGGGACGAGGTGCTCGCCCTGCTCGACCGGCTGGGCGTGCGGGCGGCATCCGTGGATCAGATCGTCACTGCGACTTGCGGCCCGGCCTGAGGTTCCGCTAGGGCCGGTTTGCTGGGGGCCTGTAGCTCAATTGGTTAGAGCTGGCCGCTCATAACGGCTAGGTTGCGGGTTCAAGTCCTGCCGGGCCCACCAGCAGCGGTCTTGTGTCCGGTGCGTCTTGCGCCTAGGGCCGCAATCCGCGTCGGGGAGTGGCGCAGCCCGGTAGCGCGCTTGCTTTGGGAGCAAGATGTCGCAGGTTCGAATCCTGTCTCCCCGACCATTATATTTGATCTGTATAACAGGTTGATTTTAAATAGAAAATTAGGCAATAAATTGCCTGTGTAGGAATTGTGCAGAACTTTTTTGCACGGGCTACGCGAAACCCGCTGGCTGCATCAGCGCTGAATTTCCCTAGCGACCAAGGCGATTCTCTTTCCCGTCAGCTGAACATGAGTTCAAGCGACGGCGGCTCTTATCCCGGTCGGTGCTGTTCTGGTGGCCCCGCCATCAGAACAGCTCCCCCTGCCGCGCGCGATCCGCATAGACCCGCCACGCGGGCTTGCCCGCTTCCTCATCGAGCCACGCGATGACCTGCGCCACCACATCGCCGCCATGGGCCTCGATGGTGCCGGGCGTATGGAAATGCGAGCGGTAGCCGGTCGCGGTGATCGGCAAGGGTGCCCGCTCGGGGTTCAGGCTGCGGATGGCCAGATGGGCGGTCATGCCCCATTTGAGGGGATCGTAGACGGCCTCGATCTCGATACCGCGCCATTTGAAGCGATGGGTCTGGATGTCCATCTCAGCAGCCCTCGAACACATGGACCTCGCCATATGCGAGCCGGATCGTGAAGAAGTCGCCGCTCAGCTCGGCATCGCGGGCCATGGCCTCGTAGTCGATATAGAAGCGCAGGCTTTCGGGGATCGGGGTCGTCTCCTCGATCAGTTTCTGCATATAGGCGGCAAGGCTGGCGTGGCAGCCGTGATAGCGGTCGGCGATGGCCTCCCGCGCCTCGTCCAGATCGCCTCCGAAGTGATCCAGCAGGGCCGCGCCCAGATCGCCATGCCCGGCGATGAAGGCGGCCAGCGTCGCGACCTCGCTTATACCTGCGTATTCCGCGATCCGCACCGGCCCGAAGCCCTCGTAATCGTGAATGGTATGTTCCTCCGCCCCCGGAATGGGCGAGGCCGCCAGCATGGCGCGGATCGCGTCCCAGATCGCCCATGGTTCCTGATCGGCATCGATCCACGCGCCGTGGAGGATGCCGTTATTGTAGGCGGCGAGGCAGGCCACATAGATGCGGGGCCGGTCGTCGGTTTGGGTCTGGATCAGGTCGGTTTGCATGGTCTCCTCCTTGGGTCACGGTTGCGCACAGCAACCGCTGCCCGTCGGCGAGACTGGGGGTGCAAGCGGAGCAAGCGCCTTCGCGGGGAACCGGCTGCACGGAGCGAAGCGGAGGAAGCTGGGCGGAAGGCGCTTCGCAGCGCGCCGGGGGCGAAGCCCCAAGCTGCGGCAGGGATCGTCACCCGCAGGGCGGAAACGCCTTGGCGGTTCCGGCGCCGAAGGCGCTAGAGCCCGGTCGGCACAGCCGAGCCGCCCTCTCTAACCCCACATGCGTTCGGCGAAGGCCCGTTCCTCCGCGCCCACGGCGTCCAGATAGATCGCGGTGGTCGTGGACAAAGCTTGCAACAGAATGGGCAATAGGGTTGCGAGGTAGGCCGTCTAGTTTCAACCGCCTAAATTGCACAACGCCACCATCGGCATTGCGTTCGCTCTATGCTTCGCGATGGGTGATGACGTGGCTTAGAATAGAATAACATCCAAAATGGATAAATTGGCGCAGCGCATTTCTGGTATTGGCAAGGTGCGGACTCTCATGAATATTCGGCTAGCTTGCAAGGGGCGTCTTCGATTCCCTCAAGCCAAAATGGGGGGATATGCGCATGAGGTTCCTCATTGGCCTCGGCCTGGCTGCGATGATCACTTCGTCGGTGCAGGCTTCGGAGACCGTCACCTATACCTATGACGCCAAGGGCCGGCTGGTGAAGGTCGAGCGCTCGGGCACGGTGAACAACGGCGTCAAAGCTGAATACACCCATGACAAGGCCAACAACCGGACCAATGTGAAAGTTACTGGTTCGCCCAACCCTTCACCCTGACCCAGAGTGCTCGACGCTCAACCGACTGCGGGCAATCGATAATTTTGGAGGGATTCTGTGACTCACTCGACTACCGCAGTGAGCGCGCGCCGTCGCGCGCGTCTTGCTCTTCTGGGACTTGGCACCGTCCTTGTCTCCGGCCTGATCACGCCCGCTTTCGCGCAGACCGCGCCGGTGCGTCAGTCGGTCGACGGGAATGGTGTCGACCTCTTTCTCGGCACCTTCAACATTGACGCTGCCGGAATCTCGATGGGGAATTCCAATGCTGGAATCTCGTACAATTGGTTCTGGCGTGGGGGCGGCTGGAACGACACGGCGACAGGGTACCTGACCAAGAGTGGCGCTCTCGTCACCGTAAGCTTCGGCTCGAAGGTAGATCGATTCAATCTCTCAGGCTCGACCTATGTGCCGACCGAGGGCAACGGCGCGGCGCTGAGCTTCAACAGTACAACCAGCGTGTATACCTATACCGCATCCGACGGCACGATCGCCCGGTTCACAAAATTGCCCGGCCAGCTTTCCTATGTGAATAGCGAGGCGGCCCTGACCAGTATCCAGTCTCCTTCCGGGGAGAAGCTGACTTACGCCTATGACTCCGGTGTGTACTGCACAAAGACGAAAACGAATGACCCTTCGATATGCATAAGTGAGGCTACGGCATATCGCTTGGGATCCATTCGTAATAGCCAAGGATATATCATCCAGATGATATATGCTGCCGATGAACTTCTATATGACCTTCCGGGGAATTCGGCGAGCTGGCTCACGCGAACCGGCGGTAAATTGGTTAATGCGGCGGTAGATGGCCCAACGCCAACTGTGGCTTTCACGATTGCGGCGAGCGGAGGCTATTCTTACGGCACTGCCACGGATGCGCTCGGTCGCGTCGCGGTATATCGTACCAATGGCCCTCAGATGCTTGGTATCACGCGGCCGGGCAGTACCGGCGAGGATGTGACCCTTACCTATAGTTCAGGGCGGGTGGCGAGTATCACCACTGCGGACGGAACCACAACTTACAGCTCAAGCGATGCGGGCAACGTGCGCACGGTGACAGTCGCGGATCCCCTGTCGCATGCCACAACATACACTTTCGACATCGCGCTTCAGCGCATGACGAGCGTGACAGATGCGACGGGCCGCACGACAAGTTTCCAGTATGACGGAAGCGGTCGTACAACTCGCATCACCCAGCCCGAAGGTAATTATTCCCAGCTCACCTATGACGGGCGGGGTAACGTCACCGAAAAGCGTAGTGTCGCGAAACCAGGGTCGGGCATTGCCGATATCGTGACGTCGGCGAGCTACCCTGGAACCTGCGTCGACGTGACTTGCAACGCGCCGATCACCACCACCGATGAGCGCGGCAACGTCACAAACTACACCTATGACACGACGCATGGTGGGGTGCTCACCGTAACCGCGCCTCCGGCAGCAGGGGGCGCTGCCCGTCCGCAGACGCGGTACACCTACGCGGCACTTCAGGCATATTTCAACAATGGCTCCGGGATCGTGGCATCGGGCGAGCCCGTCTATCGTGTGGTATCTATCTCGAAATGCCAGACCGGCACGAACTGTGCGGGTACTGCGGACGAAGTGAAGACCATCATAGATTATGGCCCGCAGAGCGCGGGCACGGGCAACAATCTGTTGCCGGTTTCCGTAATGACGAAAGCGGGCGATAATTCGCTCAGCACCACGACAACGACTACATATGACAGCAGCGGCAACGCCATCGCCGTTGACGGTCCGCTTTCCGGTACAGCCGACACGACACGCTATCGCTTCGACGCTGCCCGGCAACTGATCGGGGTGATCAGCCCTGATCCCGATGGAGCGGGCGCCCGCAAGCCGCGGGCGGTGCGCAACACCTATGACGACAAGGGGCGCGTAACACTGGTCGAAACGGGGACGGTTGTCGATCAAAGCGATGGAGCCTGGACCGCATTCGTGCCCGTTCAGGCTGTCGCCGTCACCTACGATGCTCGTGATCGCAAGCTGACAGAAGTACTCAGGTCGGGTGGCAGCGGCTACGCGGTCAAGCAATATAGCTATGATGCAGCCGGGCGCCTGGATTGCTCGGCGGTGCGGATGAACAGCGCCGCTTGGGCCAGTTTGCCGACATCGGCCTGTACTTCGACCACGGCCGGTTCCTTCGGGCCCGATCGTATCACCAAGATGACGTACGACGCCGCCAATCGTGCAACCAAGCTACAAACTGCCTATGGCACGGCTGACCAAGCTGACGAGGTGACTACGACCTATACCGACAACGGTAGGAAGGCCACAGTCACGGATGCCGAAGGCAACAAGACGACGTACGAATATGACGGCGTCGACCGGATGATCAAGACACGTTATCCGGCAGTCTTAAAGGGCTCGGGAGTCAGTTCGACAACCGATTATGAGCAGATCAGTTACGATACCGCGAACAACGTGGTCGCGCGTCGATTGCGTGACGGGGTGACCATTTCTTATACCTACGATAACCTCAACCGACTAACGACCAAGACACTGCCTGGCACCGAACCCGAGGTGACCTACAATTACGACCTGCTTGGCAGGATGACGGGAGCGAGTCAGCCTGGCAATGCGTTGAGCTTCGGATACGACGCGCTGGGCCGGCAGACTAGCGAAGCCGGTCCACTTGGCACCGTGGCTTTCCAGTATGACGTTGCCGGCCGCCGCACACGTATGACTTGGCCCGATAGTTTCTATGTCACCTATGATTATCAGGTAACTGGTGAAGTAACCGCGATCCGCGAGAATGGGGCGACTTCTGGAGTCGGCGTTCTTGCGAGTTTTGCTTATGACGATCTCGGGCGCCGCGCGACGCTGACGCGCGGCAACGGCGCAACAACGAGCTATGTCTATGACGATATTTCGCGACTGTCCTCTTTGACCCAGGATTTGCTCGGCGCGTCCAGTGATCTGACCCTAGCGTTTGGCTATAATGCGGCGAACCAGATTGTAACCAACTCGCGCTCGAATGACCTTTATTCCTGGGACGGTCATTACAATGTGGATCGACCGTATACGAACAACGGGCTGAATCAGGTCACGACGGCCGGAGGGACCGGCTTGGCATATGACGGACGCGGCAATCTGACCCAATCGGGTGCCAATCTCTATGCCTACAACTCGGAGAATCTGCTTACGAGCGCGCCCGGCGTGACGCTAGGCTACGATCCTGCGCTTCGGCTCTATCAGGTGGCGGGTACGGTAACGTCCAAATTCCTCTATGACGGGGTCAACCGTATCGCCGAATATGATAGCACTGGTGCGATGACTAATCGCTATGTGTCAGGGCTGGGCGCTGATGAGCCGCTGATATGGTATGCAGGCTCCGGAACCACGGCGCGCCGGTGGCTACATGCTGACGAGCGCGGATCCATTGTCGCGGAGAGTGACGGGACGGCCGCATCGGTCAGCATCAATCGATATGACGAGTTTGGTGTGCCTTCGGGAACGCTTGCCGCAAAGTTCGGCTATACGGGCCAGGCTTGGCTGCCCGAGGTTGGCGTATATTATTACAAGGCTCGCCTATACTCGCCAACGCTTGGGCGGTTCATGCAGACGGATCCGATTGGATATGGTGACGGGCTAAATTGGTACAGTTATGTAGGAGGCGATCCTGTCAACAAGGGCGACCCATCGGGGACGTTTGGGCTTTTCGGTGGCTGTCCTGCCGGGAGCGCATGCACCAGCACAAACCCGGCAGCTTCGAACGCGGCTGACGGCTACCGAAATGCCAAAATCGACTCGGCAATAGCGTATGCGTTTCCTGGAATTTCCTCAAAGGACGCGAACCAAATAAAGTCTTGTATAAACAATCCCACATCCGAATGCCTTGGAGCACAGGTTAATACCGGAAATGTTATCCGCGTAGATAATGGTGGCACGGTAACTGTGAACGAGTATGGCCGAGATCGCTCGGGAACTGGTATCATTGGTATCAAATTGACCTACAGCGGAAAGGGCGACGCCAACTGGACGCAGACCATTACCGTTGCGCAAGACGGAAAGGTCACGGAGAGAAGGGTGGACTCTGGTCCAACATACTATAATTCAAGCGACTTTTCTGCCTACCCTCAAATACAGAATGGGAGAGTTTTCACGGATGCGCCCGGAATGAACCCTATATCGGGACTGTCCAAAACATACGAATTGTCTCTCATTGTTCGTAGTGGATCGGCGGGTTATCAAGAGCAGATAACGTTTAACTATGGATTTTCGTTTCCCAATTCTCATCAAGCCGACATAGCTGGGCTAACGATCACTGCGCCCAGTGCCTTTCAACGCAACGCTATTTCGCAGGCAAAGTGATGAAGATAGCTATGATAGTGGCGATGATTCTATCGAATTTCAATGAAATCGATAAGAATCTGTTTGAAGTCAAGGACCAGAAGGAGACTTGGGTAAGAATTCAGTCTACCGGACCTAGCGATAAACCTCTTCCGATTATCTATATCTCCGATCATGAGATCGATATAGAGAGGGGAGGGTTTCAAACGAATATCGTGGTATCAGAGTCTGCATATAAGAATATTTTAAATATGTCTTATGAATACAGGTGCGATAGGCGAAGGCCGGATAAATGGTTTACAGAGTTTGGCGCGTTGGAGATTGCTGTATCGCATCAAGGTAATAGACAAGTAGTCTGTGTTGCAGCGCCAGAAATTTCATGCGCATATCTTCGCGGACTATTGCCTTTGATTGATCTCCCCGACGCTGATACCCGCCGCTACCCGGTAGAGGAATTGGGGAGGCGCTTCGGATGCAAGGGTTTCGAATGAGCGGGCAGGCGTTTCGCATGCTATAGATGATCGGAGCGTTTGAGGCCGGTTCAGCCCAGCAGATGCTCGCGCACTGGCTTAGTGAGGACCGAAGCCAAACGCGGGTCATCGCTTTTGAAAGCCCCCATGAGAGGCCCGAGATCCGGGAATTCCCGAAGCGGCAGCAGGACGCAAGGTGAGGTCGCCGACCGCTGCTCGCGCCCCTTGGTCCCGCGCGCGAGGAGGTGTCCGAACATGGGTTCGCCCTCAGCTCCGGCCGAGAGCCGGAAAATCATGAAAAAGAGTTCCGACCCTTTCTTCGCCGGGTCGTCGGGCACGTGGCTCAATGTGACATAGCCGAAATCGTTGATGATGTAGGTGTAACCCTCGTACTGCCAGGAAAGCACCTTGCCCGCATCGGTCGTGTTGAGATTCCGCATCCGCGTGACGATCCCCATCTTGTGGAGCGCGACGAAAGAGATTTCGCTGATCTCGAGGCTGCCGTCCTTCTGCGCGTAGATGAAGCGGTGCGGCCCCTCGATGGCCTTCCAGTTTCCGGACCAGGTTTCGCGGTGGTCCTCCACGGCGCGCAGGGAGCGCAGGGAAACATCGGCAGTTTTAAAGACGGGTAATCCGAACATGCGACTCCTGAAGCCATCCTCATCGAGATCGAGGTCCCGCGCCTCGATGGCGAGGATGGCGCAGAGCTTCTGTACGTTACTTTGATTCGGGTAGGTTCGCCCACTCAGCCATTTGGAGATGGTCGGCGCGGACACGCCAAGCTCCTGTGCCAGTGCGGCCTGCGAGCCGACAGCCCTCGCGGCGGCCTCAACCACCAGCCGCACATTCGCTTCCCGTGACAAGCCCGCTCCCATATGGTTAACACAAGCAATGAAGCAACACGGGTAACTTTATCTTACCCGGAAGGCCGGGCAATTCGGCTGCAACACGCAGCACAGAAAAACACGGGCACTGACATGAGCAGGGAGATTTAGGGCCGCTGGGTCCTAGACACGGACTCCCGAATGATTCATGTAGCGGGCTCGCTCAACCGGCTTGATCACCGGCAGCGAAGCGCGATGCGCTCAGCATAGGGAACCCCGCTATGTCGGGTGGCTCCCGAAATAAAAGACCTCCCGTAGGGAATACGGGAGGCGCGTGTCCCTGTGCTGCGCGTGATCAACCGCCCGACGCCAGCCGGGCGGCCATGCACAGGGAGTATCTATGGCCGACTATCAACGACGCGCGTCTCATTTTGTGTGCGGCGCTGCGATGTTTCTCGCCACGATGTCGATTGCCGCCTGCGGCGACGCTCTGGCTGGAACCTACAGCCTTCGCCAGAATCAGCAGAATGCGAATGCGGCAAGGATGTTCGGGATGCCGGATGGAGGCAGCCGGATGACCATGACCTTCAATGGAGGCGCTGTTGACGTGACCGCCATGGGTCGAACCGTGCGGGGCACTTACGCCGTGAGCGGCAAGGAAGTGACTATCAGCTTCGACGGACAGCAGTCTGCGAAAGTCTTCAGGGTCGATGAGCAGGGCTGTCTCGTGGGCGGGCCGGACGAGACCTACTGCAAATCCTAACGCCTCGGTTCAGGAGAAACGACATGTCGAACGCGTGCAATTCTTGTCACGGTCAGGGCTCGACGCGCTGCGGCACCTGCGGCGGCTCCGGGCGCTACACGCCGCTTTACAGCGACCGTCCGGGGCCTTGCTCCGGCTGCGGTGGCAGCGGGCGGATCAACTGCGGTTCCTGTAGCGGACGCGGCTATCGCAACTGACCATTCGCTGAACAATCAGCCGTCCGGTGACAGTCGCGCGGAGCGCGCGTGGAGGGGAACTATATGCAGCTTTATACCGTAAATCCGAAGGACGGCGGCGTTGAATTCACCGTCAAGAAATCCGGCGCCGGTTGCGCGACGGCCGTTTTTGCTGCGAGCACGGTGATATTGTTACTCGTCTGCGGTCTGTTCCTGTTCCCGTTCGGCCTTCTTGCATGGCTGGCTTTTGTCGTGTGGGCTGGACGGCTTCTGGTTAAGGGCAAGTACGGAACCCATACCATATTCGCGAGCCCGGCTTTGGTCAGGGCCAGCGACGGTGAGGAAATCCGCACGGAAGCAATCGATGCCTTTGTGCTTCGCAATGCCGCTGACCGGGCCTTTGAAATGTCCACCTCGCCAACCGTGATCATCGCCGGTGGAACGGGTGCGCTCGGGGCAAGCATGGCGGCGGGCGCGATGGTCGGCAGCACCGTCCAGCAACTGGGCCAGCTCAACGCGCGGGAGCAAGCCCGCACGGCCTATTGGGTCGGGGTGCGGACCCGTGGCCGCCTCGTACCGCTGGCGACCAGCCTCAACGAGGAAGCTGCGAACGGCCTTTTCCACGACATCGCGGAGGCCGTGAACGGCGCGGCATCCGCGTAAGGATCAGCGCTCCAGCTCATTTCGGGGGCGGCTTCGGCTGCCCCCTCGTTCTTTGGACTCCTGCAAAGCGAGCGCATCACGTTGTAACGCGCAAAGCCGGTCATGCTTCGCGCGGGCTTCGGCCAGTTCCTTTTCCCGGGCAGATTGCAGGTCTGCGCGAACCTTCTCCTGCCGCGCCTTTTCCTCGACGAGCTTCCGCTGCCGAACGGCCACGAGATAGGCGATTTCCCGGCCGCGATTTGCAGGACCGGAAAGGGCGCTCGCGCGGCTGGCGATCCCGTTGAGGGCGCGCAAGCGCACGTCGATGTCGGTCACGAGATCCACGAGGCGCTGGTCATGGTGTCGCTGAAGCTCTGACAGGCTGCGTTGATGATGAGCCTCGATCCGTCCCGCTGTCTGCTGCCATTGGCTCGCCTGACGAGCGGCCAAGGCTGCCTCTTGCGGGCTAATCGGCGTTGCCGCAGTCGCAAGCTTCGTGGCCGGGCGCACGGGCGTGGGCGGCGGGGCAACAGAAGGGGCTTGCCGGGCTGGTGCCTGCGACGTGACAGCTGCCGGGATGGCCCAGGTCGGCGGTTTCGGCTGCGGGGCCGGTTGAGAAAGCCGTACGGTCACGGTGGTGATTCTGGCAGCCGGAGCCGGGGTGATCGGCATGACCCGCTCTGGTTTGAGGACCTCGTAACGCCCAGGCTCGGGCGCCCGGCCTGAGCGGCGATCTGTTTCCTTCGCCTTGTCCTGCGCGCTGGCGATCAGTGCTTTGGCTTCCTCGACCGTGGGAAGCTGGCGAATATCCAGGTCGGCGAGCCGCACGCGCAGGTCGGCCGCCTTGACCTTGGCCCGGCGGGCGGCCGAATGGATGCCGCCACCGGGGTCGAGAACGACGACATCACGACGATCGCCGCGCGCGAGCTGATAGCCGTTCGCGAGCAGGCGCGCGCGGAAGGCAGCGCCGGTTTTGCTTTGCTGCCACGCTGCCATGATGTCGGCCTGAGCGCGTTCGGCATCCCAACCGGTGCGGGCGGCCTGCTGGCTCTCCTTGGTCTTTGCGCGCTTCCTCTCGGGGCGTTCGCTCTCAACTTCTGCGTGGCGGCCCTGAGTGCGCCTCAACCCGAACTCACGCTCAAGCGCGCGGGCGACCTGTTCATGCGTGCGGTAATTATGACTGTGATGGGCGGTCTTCAGGGTTTCGATATTGACCCGGTTCCAGGCGATATGCGCGTGTTGCCGCCCGTTCTTGGTGTGCAGCACCATAAGACGCTGATGATCGGCCATGCCGAGGGCCCTGCCCAGCCGGTCCGCGGCCAAGGCCCACTCTGCGTCGGTCAGCAACTCGTCGGCTTCGGGGCTGATGCTGATATGGTAGAGCGGCTTGCCGGTACGCCCGCCCGCTGCGACGGCCTCCATTTCCATGAGAGCGCCGCGCACGCTCTGCGCGGCGACGCCTTCAAATCCCATGACGCGCACCGTCTCATTCGTGTCGGTGCGAAGAAGATGGGCGGCAAGTTCAGCGGCTTTCGCACGCGGGCCACCCTTGAGGATCATCCCTCCCGGCCCATGGCTTTGATGATCTCGCCGCGCAGGTCACGCAATTCCTCGTCCAGGCGCGTGATGACACGCAGGTCGGCCTCGCTGAATTTCCGATCGGCATTGGCCCATTTGGCGACCTGATTTAGGTTCGAGCCCATCTTACCGATCTGGCCGAGCAGGCGCGCCAGGTACATGATCTCGACCTTGGGACGTGGCCGCATGCGCGGTGGCGGCGTATCGAGGGCGCGTTCGCGGATGAAGGCGGCGATGCTGATGCCAGTTGCATCCGCGCGGCGGGCCAGTTCGGCGCGCTCGCCCTCGCTGACGCGGATGGGAATGAGGTGTGGGCGACGGCGCGTCTCGCTACCGCTGCGATGGCGGGCGGAGTTGGAATCGCTGTCCGTCATGCTCCCTCTTGATGGGGGTTCACGGGGGCTCGCCCCCCTGACAAGCTACCGATCACGGGGCCGGTTCTACCGGTCCTCGGGATTATGCGCGGTTATACCGCGCATGGCTTGCCTACCTCAAGTTGTATTCGCGCTGCATATTCCTGCGTGACTCGGGTCTTCCCACTTGCCACGTTAAGGACATGGTTGCTGAACGCAAAAACGCCACAGACGATCAGGCTCTAGGGCGCAAGGCTCTTCGCGTGCTCGAAGAGGTGGCAGAATTTAATCCTGCCGAAATCGCTGAAAATACCAAGAAGTATATTCGCGATGGTAGAATGCCAATTACCCCTATAATGCTTCTGAATCAAATCGCTAATGGAGTAGATTTAGACGTAGAATTTATAAGAGAAATGTGTGGCGTATTTTACTTAAGATATAGTATTAATCCTCATGCGGCGGATTTCGTCGCCGCATATGAATTTTTACACTATAGGGCACAGGCGAAACCGGGCGCACAGCTGGATCCGCATCTAGAGAGATTTGAAGCAGCATTGCAAGCGGCATTGGCCAAAGCCTCGGCGGCCCAGGATGAGGGTTTGGCGCTTATTGAGATGCTGGAAGGGTATGCCAGCGAGGGTGATCGCAACGATGGCCCCGCACTCGAACTCCCCGAGCAAGCTCCGTCGCTTTGGATTCCGCGCGGGCCGGTTGGGCCGAAGGAATTTTTCGAGACCGTTTGGGGCGAATACCGCGATGCGGGTGTCCTATACCAAAGTGACCTACGCGCGCGCGATCCGCGCCTCATGAGCGCGTTGGAGCGCCTCTATGGCAAAGATCGAGAAGGTCTTCGGATGCTTATCCCGAACGCTCAGGACAGAAGCCGTCGGAAACTCGCAGCACTAAGGCCTGGCGCAGAGAATTTGGCAGGCGAAGCTAGGCGGGACGCGCTACGGGTGGCGACCGCCTTAGAGAAAAAATAAAACGGTACCCAAATTATATTGACGACGCCGATGCGACGTGCGAAGAGCGGATTCGCGGGCGAGGCCCGCACCGCTGGCCAGTGGTTCCTCCAATGCCCAAGGAAGGAACGACACGATGTCCGATACGCGTCCTCATCCCAATCTCGCCCATAACCACCCCCTCAACGACCAAACGCTCACCAAGGTGCAGCAAGGCCAGCGTGAGGAAGAACTCTTCGGCAAGAAGGAAGGTTGGCAGAACGGCGAGACCAACGGCGAATATATGCAGCGCATCAACGGCTTCTGACATCTGAGGGCCGGTGCAACGCACCGGCCCTTTTTCTATCGGAGACATTGCCATGAACGAGCTTGCCCTGCCCGGCGGCGGCGATCTCTGGCGTGCGCCTGCCGACCGTGAATTCGCCAGTTATCAGAATCTGGCCCGCACCTCGGGCGCGAGCGCACACTTCGCCACGACCTCCGAAATCCTCACCCCGCGCTGGCGCTATGAATGGGGCGATCCGACCTTGTTGCTCGGCCATCACGCGGACCAGCGTGTCGGCCTTGCCTATGACGATCGCCATTGCCTGACTGTTGCGGGCAGCCGGGGCGGCAAAGGCGTCAGCCTGATCGTCCCGAACCTTATTCTCTGGCCCGGCTCAGCGTTGGTCCTCGATCCGAAGGGTGAACTGGCCCGCATGACGGTACGCGCCCGGCGCGAAGCGAATGGGCAGGACGTGGTGGTTCTCGACCCGTTCGGCGTGTCGGGGCAGCCGCAGGCGAGCTGCAATCTGCTCGACATGATCGACTTAGACTCGCCGCGCGTGGTGGCGGACCTGCACCTTTTGCTGGAATCGCTGATCCAGGATTCCGCCTCCGATAGTCATTGGACGGCAGGCGGGCGTGAACTGGTCATGTCGCTGGTCGCTCATGCCAAAGTGCATCTGCACCGGCCCAGCCTGGTCGATGTCTATGATCTTCTGAGCGGCAAGCACGGGACCGTGCTGGGCTCAATGGATATGCCGTCCGATGTATTCGGCGCGATGCTCTGCGACGACCAGTCGTTGAATGGGGCTCTGAAGGCCATGGCGATCCGCTGGCTGGAAATCCCGAGCCGGGAGCAGGGTTCGATCCTGTCCACGGCGCGGCGGCAACTCGCCTGGCTGGAGGGGCTGAACAATCCCGAGGCGGCCATGACGCGCGTGTCGGAAAGCAGCACTTTCCGGTTGGCCGACCTGAAGCGCAAGAATGTCAGCCTCTACCTCTGCCTGCCCGCGTCCGATATGCATGGCTACCGCGCCTGGCTGCGGGCCTTCGTCAACATGGCGATGGCGGCGTTGGAAAATACGCCGTCGCGGCCCGGCGCGCCGCCCGTCCTTCTGCTGCTCGATGAGTTCGCGACCCTCGGCTACATGCCCTCGCTGGAAAAAGCGGCGGGCCTCTTGGCCGGGGCCGGGGTGAAGCTCTGGCCAATCGTCCAGGACCTCGGCCAGCTCGAGGCGATCTATGGCAAGCGCTGGGGCACCTTCATCGGCAATGCTGGCGTGACCACCTGGCATGCGCTGGGCGGTGACCGCATGACCGCCGAATATCTTTCCGCCCGGCTCGGCAATACCCAATATTGGGAAGAGGAATTGCCGAGCGGCGATTTCCTGACCCGCGCCACCACGGGGCTGCTGCAAGGCGGCGGACGCTGGGCCGCCCATCCGCTGTTGAGTCCCGATGAGATCGAGCGGGCCTTCGCCCGCGAGACGGGGCGCCTGTTGGCCCTCTCGCCGGGCAGCGCCCCGATGATCCTTGACCGGTTCGATATTCGCCACGGCTTTCTGAAGGAGTGGATCGATGACTAAAGGACTGCACCGCACGGCGGACTGGGCGCGGCTGCGCGATAGCACGCTGTTCGAAATCGAGGACCGGCCCGGCGCGATCATCGTGCGTCAGGCAGCACGGGATATGCAGCAGGTGAAGCGCATCTTGTTGGGTCTTTGGGCCTTCGCCTTGCTGTTCCCGCTGATGTTCGGCCTCGGGGCCTGGATCGTGAGCCTGTTCACTCTTGATTTATTTGCGGGCCTATTCACCTGGAGGGTTTGGCAGGGATTGAAGCGCCAGCCGCTGGAAGTGCGCTTCCTGCCAATTCTATCAGCTCGGGGGGAAGCGGCAGGCGGTGCTTGCACGCGACGGCATGCAGCAGATCATGGTGCAGGAGAACAATCGCCGCGCCTTCGGCAGCCAGTTCGTGAGCGATACCGGCTGGATCGCGGCCTTCACCGACCCGTCGAAGACCCGCGCGACCCTGAAGAACAACCTGCTGATGGCGGCCTATCGCCAGCCGGTCCATCTGGACGCGGTGGGGCGGCCTGCTGCTTCGGTGCGTGTGGGGCGTGCGGCATGACCGCCAGCATCACGCAGGATACGGACGAAATGGCGACCGTCGCCCGCTGGGGGCGGGAGTTGGCAACGGATCAGCGGGTTACCTGCGATCTCATCCCTTATGGGTTTGAGGATTGCGGGTATCGCTGGGCGCTTGTCGAGCAGGGCGAGATTGCCGAGTTGGTCGAAACCGATCATCGCGGGTTCGTGCGGATCGCAGATTGGCTAGGCGACCAGGAACGGGCGGGCGCGATTTCAGCCATCGCCTGCGGTACCTATGTTTACCCGCTACGCGAGTTGGCAACGGCGCGCCTAACAACGAGGCAATACCAGCGCGATGGAAACCGGCGTGTCAGAATATCGACACGGAATAAACCCCTGGCGTTCCAGTGTTTGTCACTCTGACTGACGCTATCGTAACGGGGCTGGTATCGGGAGCCAGTGCAAACCGTAGTTGGGTGAGAATTTTGCCCGCTGACTTTATGGTCAGCTCGGCCCGTCTTCCAGAAGCGGCAGAGGTCGCCTGATAGGTTATCATGTAACGGCCGCTGATTGCCTCTGTGGAGGCGCAGGGCATGCGATAGGTATCCGGCCCACTCACACTATTGGTGGTGCTGCCAATCTGACCAGGGATTCCTGCGGGATGATTTGGCTCATCGATACGCATTTTAATCTCTCCACCCCCCGTCCATGTCAGAGAGATATCGAACACATTCATGGAATTGGGTGTGATCGAAAGATCGTCATAGGCCCGGAGAATGTTGTCGGTTACATTCTTGTAGGTTGATAATTTGGGGTTGAAGTAAATCTCCATGAGGCCATGACCGAAGCGGTCGTGACCATCGTCTTTTCCAGGCCGCAATATGAGGCCTGCGGGCCTCATATCGTAGCCGGGTATCCGGACATTCCAGTCCACCACCGGACCTAGCGCTCTCAATCCATAGTTTATAACGAGGTCATTGTCGGCAAGCGTATAGGCGCCGAACACTTGAGGCGAAGCCGGTGCCGCATAGACGGTTCGAACGCGGTCAACCGAAGTGCGCTGTTGGGCATAGATGTCAGCCTGATTGGCAAATAGCGCGCCTTGAGAATGAGAGAAGAGAAGCAGCTTCTGCCCGTTGTCCAAGGCTTCATTTAGAATGGCCTGGTGGGCTGCGTAGTCGGAAATTGAATAATTCTGGCTCCGAAGCGATGCGAGTATATTTACGAAATGTCCGCGCATTTCGTCTGATGTGGAAGACATAAATTGCAGGAAACCGGGATCGGCCAAATTTATTATCTCAGAAAGGGAGCCGCCTCCGCGCTGCGCTTCGAAGAATAACTCATATCTATTTGCGATGGACGAGGGCTGGGCACGCATTCTCTGTTCGAAGACTTCCAATATGTCGTTCCACCCAAATTTGACGAATGATCCGTCAACATAAGTAGATGTGTTATAAGCCAACTTGAAGTCAGTACCGTAGCCCATGCTTCGCGTTAGTGATTCTATCGTGGCTAATTGCAGCTGGGCCTCGGGTGATGTGGTTCTTATGCCGTTGAAATATATGAAGGAATACGGCGACCATGAGCAAGCGGCCTCTTGGCTCGTGAACTGTGCGTGTGATGGATAGGGGAAGATCAATGCGGCGACGCATGACATCAATCCTATCTTCTTAATCACATGTATTTCCCTTTGGCAGAGTCGATGTGGCACCATTCTGTGCATCATTGTATTTCATATGCGCGGACAGTCTCTGGCGAGTATTAAGCGTCGCCTCTTGAACATCATAAAAGGCCCCCTGTGGTGACGTTGGGCTATCTTGGCCAAACGTATCAAATAGACAATGGATCGCTCGCATTGTCCCATCCGAGGCGGCCGCTAGGGCGGCATCATTGTGAACGTCGACGATAAGAGTGTTTTGAAATGCTTTCGCCAATTGCAGTTCTGCGCGCTTCTGTACGTCTGTGATCGGGCGGGAATTAATGTAGGATTCCACGTCATCGCGAACGCCATTTCCATTGGCATCCGGACCCGTGACGCTGGCGCTTCGATCCAGCACTGGCAGCTTGCCTTGCGCTTCAAGCTCCGCAAGCCGTTGCTCAAGGCTCGTGCTGGACGATGTGGGCGTTGGTGTGGGGCTTGCCGAGGAGCTGCCCGAAGAGCTTGTTTGACTGCCCGAACTCCCGCCGTCGCAACCCGCTAGGGAAAGGGCAACAAGGGCGACAAGCGCACTTAGAATCTGCTGTCCATGATAGCTTTTGAACGTCCCCATTGGGCGATTTTAACATGGATTTTAGGGCTAAGGAATCCGATTGAATCCACTCCAATTCATTGATGTGCAATGATAATCATCGGATGAGTGCAGAATATCTGGTGGCGAGGAAGTTCCAACAATCACTCGTCGGTCGGATTTTCATTGCCGCGCATGGTTTCCTTCAGCGTGCGCCATTCGGGGCCTGACCGCGACCGACATTTTCACCTCGCGGTCGAGATGGCCAAGAATGTTGACCAGTCGCTCGATGGTGAAGCGGGCGAGGTTAGCGTTACGCAGGCGCGAGAAGTCCGCGGCGGGAACGCCGGTCGCCTCATGAGCGGCGCGCACGGTCCAGCCGTGTTCGTCCACCGACTTGATGATCTCGGCCGCCAGGATGGCCTTGGTCTGCCGGAGGTCGGGTTCGGCCATCTCGAGGTCGCGGTAGATATTCCCGCTGCTCCGGACGATTTCCATGTCTCCGCTCATGTTCGGATGTTGTCATATTTGACAACGAAGGGCAATCTTTGGGATTGAGCGACTGTAGCCCATAGGCTACAATGCCTTCACGGAGAGCAGAATGGTTCAGATTCACCCGCAAAAGATCGAAGGCAACTGGGTTGCCGGGGTGGCACTGGATTTCCACACCACCAGCAGCACCTATATCGGCGATGACGAATTCGGCCATCCCCGCTTCGATACGGTGCGACCTGAGGTCGCGGAACTGCTTTATCGCCTCAAATACGGTAATCACGATCAGTCGGCGGTTGCTGGCATTGTTGAGGCGGCTGCTGGTTTTCTCAAACCCTATCCCGACAAATTCGATGTGATCGTGCCTGTCCTGCCCTCGACCATCCGGCCAGTTCAACCGGTCTACCTGCTGGCAGACGAGATCGGCAAGGCCACGGGCAAGCCGGTGGCGCATTGTGTGACGGCAACCCGCGCCACCTCGCAGCTCAAGGGAGTCAGCGATCCCGACGAGCGGAAGCGCCTCCTTGACGGGCTGTATGCAGTCGATCCGGCCCAGGTGGCCGGACGAAACGTGCTTCTGTTCGATGATCTTTTCCGGTCGGGCTCGACCATGAACGCGATCGCCGATGCTTTGTTGAAGCAGGGCAAGGCCGCCAGCATTAGGGCTCTCACCATCACCAAGACGCGGAGCAACCGATGACCAATGTTTTTATAGGAGGCTCCCGCCAGGTTTCCCGCCTGCCCGCGAACATCAAGGAACGCCTCAACACGATCATCGAGAAGGGGCACCGCGTGTTCGTTGGCGACGCCAACGGCGCCGACAAGGCCGTCCAGAAGCATTTCGCGGACGCACACTATGAGCAGGTGACTGTCTTCTGTTCGGGGCCAACGCCGCGCAACAATGTGGGGCATTGGCCAACGCATAATGTGACGCCGCCCAAGGGCGTAAAAGGTTTTCAGTTCTACGCCGCCAAGGACCGCGAGATGGCACGCGAGGCGGATTTCGGGCTGATGATCTGGGATGGCAAAAGCGCGGGAACGGTGCTGAACGTCCTTCGCTTGGTGAAGGACGACAAGATTGCCGTTCTCGTCAACGTACCCGAGAAGGCCACGCTGAACATCAAGTCGGCCGACGCCTGGCGTGACTTCATGCAAAACCTCAGCGCGGAAATGCGCGACGATCTTCGCGAACGCGCGACGGCTGACGAATGGGCATTCAGTGTCCCCAGTCCGCAGTTGGGTTTCTCGCTGGACGCAGAGCTTCCTGAACCGGCCTCTAAAACCGAGGCTCTGGAAAGCGATTTCGCCGAGGCGATCAACGCCGCCCTGAGCAGCGGGGATGCCGCCCTGTTCGTGGATGCCCTAGGGAATGTCGCTAAGGCACGCGGTATGTCGCAAGTCGCCAAGGAGACGGGGCTTTCGCGCGAAAGCCTCTACCGTTCGCTCGGCTCCGGCGGGAATCCTGAATTCGGCACGGTACTGCGCGTCATGACCTCGCTGGGCCTGCGCCTGCATGCGGAGCCGGCGCAGCAGGCTTCCGTTCATCAAGGAAGCTAAACCGCTCCTGCGTCTCGGGCCTGATCAGCCTTGGCCCTGATCGCCGCCCCATAAGTGGCCTTCATCTGCGCCGCGACATTGCGGATGAGCGGGTTGCTTGCGTAGCCTGCCGTCTTCGCATCAATCGCACGCTCCATTTCGTGAACCGCCCCCTCGACGCTGGCCGGATCATTGGGATTGAACCGGAGTTGCGCGATGGTGCCGTCCATAGAACCGAGCACTTTGCTCGCATCGGACAGCGTTCGCTGTAGCTTGTCTAAACCAGTGATTTTCATGTCGCCCTCACTTTGACCAGTGGCCAAGCACCCATTCCCACTGACGGCGATCATAATCGTAGCGCCAGTGCGCCTTGATCCACTTGGTCTTACCCAAGGGGCGCAGGGTCCTCATGTTTTGCATCCGATCAATCGGCTTGGGCGGACGCGGCGGTCGAATTTTCTTGAACATTTGCTTCTCCAAAAAAGAAGCCGCAGCTTTCGCTGCGGCTTCGTTGCTTAGCCCTTCGGCGGGTTGGGATCGTGGCCGTGGCTGTCGCTGCTGGCGATCTTGCCGTCGCGGTTGTGGATGACGAATTCCGTCCCCGCGTTCCGGCTGATCTCCCGTCCGCGATCGACGGCGGCCTGCTTGGTATCGAAATGACCGCTGGACCGTTCACCGCCACCGCGCTTCACGTCCCAGCCGCCATCCTTGTTATGCACCACATGGTGCGTGTCACGCCCTTTGCTCATTCGCTTTCCTTCCTTCCCGGCGGCATATTTAGTACCGCTACACCGAACAAAATGCGTGATTGCCATTCGGCAGTCAAGTGCTTAAAATGCGCCTACACCGAACAACGGAAAATCAAGGAGATAGGTCGCTTTGTCGAACATGCTGGGGGATAAGATTCGGAAACTTCGGAAGGAAAAGGGGCTCACGCTCGATGCGCTCGCCGACCTGACCGATTCGAGTAAGAGCTATATCTGGGAACTGGAGAACAAGAACCCGCCCCGGCCATCGGCAGAAAAGCTGGCCAAGATCGCCGAGAAGCTCGACACAACACTCGAATTTCTTCTCGATGGTGGGGAGACGGTGACCGAAGAGGACGCCGCGGATGCCCGTTTCTACCGCGATTATCGGAAAATGGACGCCGCCACCAAGACCAAGATACGCCAGATGGTGAAGCTGTGGGGGGACGATGAATGACCACGCGCCTGTCCCCGCATCGCGCAGCTAACGATCTAACTCGTTTGCTCAACGCGGCGTTTGGGACGGGCCCCGACCGCTTCCCGGTCGATGTCGCGACGGTCGCGAAGGATTATTCGAACCAATTCTTTCCGGAAGATCCGATAACCTTGGTAAAGGGGGAGGCGCTGCCCGACTTCGATGGGGGCCTATACAAGGCTCCTCCCGGCAAGAAGGGCTGGGGAATTCTATACAACGACACGATCACCTCGCCAGGGCGGATCAATTTCACCCTTGGCCATGAACTCGGTCATTATCTGCTGCACCGATTGCTATTCCCAGACGGGCTCGAATGTCGCTCTCAGGATATGGTGCGCTGGGACAGCGAATATGCCGAGATCGAGCACGAGGCGAATGTCTTTGCCGCCGGTCTTCTCATGCCGCTTGATGATTTCCGCCGTCAGATCGAGGGGCGCAACAAACCCTCTCTGGATGATCTTGGCGCCTGTGCCGATCGCTACCGCGTCTCCCTGATCGCTGCCGCCTTGCGGTGGCTCGAATATACGGAAAGGCGCGCCGTTCTTGTCGTATCCCGCGACGGATACATTTTGTGGGCGCGCTCAAGTACGTCCGCCCTCAAGACGGGAGCCTATTTCAAGACAAGTGGTCGCCCCCCGATTGCCGTTCCGTCAACATCTCTCGCGGTCCGGCCTGACCTGCTCGTGAAAAGCAAAGGCATCCGCCCCCATGGGGCGGATGTGTGGCTTCACGACCCTTGCGAGGAAATGGCGCTGCTGTCGGACCAATATGATTTCACGATCTCGCTCCTTCATCTCGACGACGCATCGCCGCGTTGGGAACAGGAGGAGGAGGAAGAGCAGGACGTTTTCGACAAGTTCGCGCCGCAGACGGGCATGCGGTTATTTGAGCAAGGGTAAGCGGGAGGTTCCCTAGCTGTGCTAGGGAACATGCCGATAAAGAGCGCCAGCGGCGCATCGGCAAGAAGAACGATCCCGCCAAAATGTCCGGGCCGGACGCGGGATCGAAGATCGACGCTGCCTGGGCGTCGATCTAGGCGCGTTTTCGGCGAGCTTGCGCGGGCCGCGCCGCCTTGTCGCGCGTAGCAGCAGCCTTGAATGCCTTCGCGGCGGCCTCCGCATCATCGGCTTCGATGGGCTCCCAGCCCGTCATGCCCATCAGCACGCGATCCGCGTGCTTGATCGTGTTCACATGACCATAGTGGTTCTCGATCATCTTGACCGAGGTGCCCATCTGCTCGGCCAGGATATAGACGTCCACGCCTTCGCTGAGACGGAAGGTCGCGTAGGTATGGCGGAAACAATAGGTCGAACGCGGGATGCCGCTCGGCCCATCGCGAAGTTTAGCTTCCTCCAGCAGGGCCTTCACGGTGTCGGCGTAGAGGAACTTCGCCGGTTTGCCGTTGATGATCGTGAAAACGTGATCGTCGGGCTTGGTGGCCTTGGATAATGCGCGCACTCGGTCGAGATAGTCGCCGACGCTCTTAGGGGCCACCAGCTTGCGGGTCTTGCCCTTGCCCTGGACGAACAAGACGACAATCTCGCGCCCGTCGCGATCCTTGGCGGGCGCGATGTCGCGCCAGCGCAGGTTCTTCGCCTCGGGCGGGCGCATGCCGGTATTGCACATGATGAGCATGAATTCGTAGCACATCTGGCGATACCAAGAGCCTTGCGGTGTGGTCGCCTTCTTGACCCAACTACGCCCGAAGGTGTGCAGCTTGCGGTATTCCTCAAGCGTGAACTCGTCGCGACGGGGCGATTTCAGCTTGGGTTTGCCCTCGAAGCGATGGCTGGCGGGCACGTACCGCTTGCTGATGGCGTAGTTCATGACCGCGTTGAGCGCGCCCATCTCGAAGGCGATGGTCGCGTCGCTGACCTGTTCGCGGAAGCGGCCCTTGCCGGTCTCGCGCCGCCAGGTCGGATAGCCAGCCCAGCGGTCCTGGCCGATTAGGTGAATCTGCGTGCTGCCGACATAATCTTCGAGCGCACGATTGAAGGCGTTCTTGAGATTCTTTGGTCGGTCTTTTGACACCTCGCCAGCCTTGGCCCGGCGTTGCTGGGTGGCCAGATACTCTTCGGCCACCTGCCGGAAGGGGCGGTTGAAGACTGCGATCTCGTGCTTGAGGCGGAAGCGTATGTCCGCGTCCTGGTCGAAAGCGCGGTCGCGTGCCTCCTGCCGATCCGAGGTCTTTAGGGCGATCGTCTTGTAGCGATCCTCTTTCGGCAGCTTGACCCGGCAATAGAAATTCCGGTGCGCGACGTCGCCGCGCCGAAAGATGATGAGGCCGGTTTTCAGCTCTTCTTTGTCGGTGATGAACGCCATGGCCCAAACCCCGCTGTGCAGAAACCGTGCAGATCAGCGGCGTAAGTCTTTGATGCGCCGTACCTGTGCAGGCTCTGTGCGGGAATTTTTATCAGAATTTATTCTTATTTGCCAGTTATTTGGCCTAATCCTCTCACCCCGGCCATTTCCCGCTTTCAGTCCGCATCGGTTGCGATGGCGGCGTGAGCGGGGGCGGCGGCGGGCTTGCCGTCGAGCGCCCGTTGCAGGGCTTCGCGGTCGAGCCGGCCCTCCCAGCGCGCCACCACGATCGTCGCCACGGCATTGCCGATGAAGTTGGTGAGGCTGCGGCATTCGCTCATGAAGCGGTCGACGCCCAGGATCAGCGCCATGCCCGCCACGGGAATCGAGGGCACCACCATCAGCGTCGCTGCCAGGGTCGCGAAGCCCGCGCCGGTGACGCCCGCCGCGCCCTTGGAAGTGAGCATGGCGGTGCCGAGCAGGACAAGCTGCTCGCCGAGCGACAGGTGCACGCCGGTCGCCTGGGCAATGAACAGCGCCGCGAGCGTCATGTAGATGTTGGTGCCGTCCAGGTTGAACGAATAGCCCGCCGGCACCACCACGCCGACCACTTCCTTGTCGCAGCCGGCCCGCTCCAGCTTGTCGATCAGCGCGGGCAGCGCGGCTTCGGAGGAAGAGGCGCCGAGGACGAGCAGCAGCTCGGCCTTCAGATAGCGCAGCAGCTTGAGGATCGAGAAGCCCGCCAGCCAGCCGACCACGCCCAGCACGCCCAGGATGAACAGGATCGACGTGAGATAGAAGGTCGCCACCAGCCCGCCCAGGCTGAACAGGGCGGTGAGGCCGTATTTGCCGATGGTGAACGCCATCGCGCCGAACGCGCCCACCGGCGCGGCGCGCATCAGCACGGCGACGATGCGGAACACCATTTCCGATGCCTGCTCGAGCAGATCGACCAGCGGACGGACCCGCTCGCCGATGCTCGCCAGCGCAATGCCGCACAGGATGGCGACGAACAGCACCTGGAGGATCGACCCGGAGGTGAGCGCCGACGCCAGCGTGGTGGGGATGATCGCCATCACGAAGCCGGTGACGCTGGTCTCATGGGCCTGCTTCTCGAAGCCGGCGACCTTGGCCTCGCTCAGGCCGTGCGGATCGATGTGCATGCCCGCGCCGGGCTGGACGACATGGGCGACGACAAGGCCCAGGATCAGCGCCAGGGTGGAGAAGAACAGGAAATAGCCCAGCGCCTTCAGCACCACCCGGCCGAGCGAGCCCAGCTCGCGGGCCCCGGCGATGCCCGTCACCAGGGTAAGGAAGATCACCGGGGCGATGATCATCTTGACCAGGTTGACGAAGGCGAGGCCCAGCCACTCGAGCGATGCGCCGACATCCGGCCAGATCGCGCCGACCAGCGCCCCGGCCACGATGCCGATCAGCACCTACACATAGAGCATCCGCCACCAGCGCTGCGGCTTGGCCGGCCCGCCGGCATGGCTCGTTGCGATTGCGCCCATCCATCCTTCCCCTCGATCCCACCGGCATAGCGGAGCGCGCGATGGCCCCCAACAGGAAAGGGCGCCCCCTTTCGGGAGCGCCCTTCCTATTCCTCGGTCCGGCCATGGGGCCGGCGCCGAACGGAGATCAGTGCGCGTTCGCCGCGGCGGCGTCGGCCTTGTTCTCTTCCACGTTCGCGGCGTTCTCGAGGGTCGCCTCGGCAGCGGCGTTGGTGGTGTTGTCGGCAGCGGCTTCGTACGCGGCGGCATTCGCCTCGTGCGAGTCGGCAACGTTCTCGGCGGTGGTGTTGGTGGTGCCGCCGTTGCAAGCCGCGAGCGACATCAGGCCGGCGGTCGCAGCAACAATGAGGATCTTCTTCATGTGGTGCTCCTAGAGGAACTCAAACGTTTCGCAGCCGGCCCGATTGCCGTCGCGAACCGTTGGCATAGCGGTCGTTGCGTATGCGTCAATCGCAAATTCACCCGATGGCAAAATTTAGGACATTTTTTTGCCTAAATCTTGCCCATTGGCGGCCATCAATGCGGGTGGCCGCCAGAAGGTTCCCTCACTCGCCGCCGCCCTTGGCGATCGGCCCGATATCCTCGGGCGCGTTCGCCGTCACCGCCAGCATCGCCGTCCAGGCCGCCACATTCTGGCGGAGCTGCTCGGGATCGATCTTGTCCAGCGTGTCGTCGGGCGTGTGGTGATAGTCGAAATAGCGCAGGCCCGACTGGCTGAGATCGATCACGCCCACGCCGGTATTGATGATCGGCCCGACATCGGTGCCGCCATGCGCCGTGCCGCGGCCGCGCGCAATCCCCAGCGGAGAGAGGACGGTGGCCAGGCGATCCGCGATCGGCCTGGCGCCTTCGGGCAGGTTCACTTCGAACTTCCACACGCGATCGGCGCCGAAATCCGATTCCTGGGCGAGCACATGGCGCTCGTTCGCATGCGCCTTGGCATAGGCCGCGCCGCCAAAGCCGCCGACTTCCTCCGCGCCGAACCACACGACGCGGATCGTGCGCTTCGGCTGGCCCGCGTCCATGATCCGCTTGGCGGCGGCGGTGGTGATCGCCACGCCCGCGGCATCGTCGATCGCGCCGGTGCCGAGGTCCCAGCTGTCGAGATGGCCGCCCACCAGGATGATCCCCGCCGAGGGATCGCTGCCGGGCACTTCGGCGATGACGTTGCCCGATTCGGCCTCGCCCTTGAACTCGGGCGTGACCAGCAGCCTGAGCCGCACCGGGCCGCGCTTGAGCAGCCGCTCGAGCTGATCGGCGTCGGGCAGCGAGAGCGCCGCGGCGGCGATCGGCTTCACGTCCTTGGCCCAGTTGGTCACGCCGGTATGCGGGTTGCGGTGATGATCGGTGCCGATCGAGCGGATCAGCACGGCAGCCGCGCCCTTGCTGGCCGCCAGATTCGGGCCGAAACGGCGGGCGCCGCCATAATAGCCATATTGCGAGCCGTCCTGGGTGGGCGTCATCGCGTTGCTGATGAAGACGATCTTGCCCTTCACCGCCTCGGCCGGCGCGGCCTGCAGGTCGGCGAGCGTGGGGAAAAAGGCGATCTCGGCCTCGACTCCCTTGGCGCCGGTCGAGCCCGAATTGCCGAGCGCGGCGATGGCCAGCTTCTGCGCCGATCCACCGAGCACTTCGGCGGTCTCCGCGCCGCGCACCCATACCGGCATCCGGTAGGTCTCGATGCGCACGTTCCGGAAGCCGAGCGCGGTGAGCTTCTTCACCGCCCAGGCGCGGGCACGCGCTTCCGCCTCGGTCGCCGCGAGGCGCTGGCCGATCTCCGTGGTCAGGCCCTCGGTGATCTCCCAGGCGAAATCGTCCTTCAGCGCGGCATCGCGCAGCGCCGCCGGGTCATGCGCGGCGCCCTGGGCCAGGGCGGGGAGGGGAAGGGCGAGGGCGGCCACCGCCGCGAGCAGGATGCGCTTGGTCATGGCCGGCGACGCTAGCCGCAGCCGAAACGTTCGGCAATGCGGCGCGGGTTTCCGCCGCGTTTCCGAAACCGTGCCGTGCCGATATTCAACCGACTGGTTTTGCAATTCATTGACTCCGTTGACTGGCCACGACCATGCGGCGATCGTTCAACCAGTTGGTTGAGCATTGCCCCGCCACTGCCTGTCAGGCGCCGGAGAAGCGCAGCAGACCGGTTCCTACATTGCAAGATGGGGTGGCTGTGGCGGCAGCTGATATCTCTCCTTCCCGCGCTCGATCTTGCCGCGTTTCCCGAACGGCCCTGGATCCACGCCCGCGCGGGGATGACGATAGGTAAGGGGTACGGGTAGGGAGCGCGGCGTCGAGGCGGCCCGCGCGGCGCCGCGTTGCCATTTGACCGTCCGCTCGCTACATCGCCGCCAAACTTCCTGCATATCCAGACCTGCGAACGGAGACCGCCACGTGGCCGCCCAATACGCCTTCGTCATGAAGGACATGACCAAGACCTTCCCCGGCGCTCCCAAGCCGGTGCTGAACAACATCAACCTGCAATTCTATCAGGGCGCCAAGATCGGCATCGTCGGCCCGAACGGCGCCGGCAAGTCGACGCTGATGAAGATCATGGCGGGCATCGACAAGGATTTCTCGGGCGAGGCCTGGCCGGGCGAGTATATCACGGTCGGCTATCTGCCGCAGGAGCCGCAGCTCGATCCGACCAAGAACGTGCTCGAGAACGTCAAGGACGGCGCGCGCGAAGTGGCCGACATGGTTGATCGCTTCAACGCGATCTCGGCCGAGATGGGCGACCCGAAGGACGACACCGATTTCGACGCGCTGATGGAGGAGATGGGCGAGCTCCAGACCAAGATCGACGCGGTCGACGGCTGGACGCTGGACAACCAGCTCGAGATCGCGATGGAAGCGCTGCGCTGCCCGCCGTCGGACTGGGCGGTCGACAACCTTTCGGGCGGCGAGAAGCGTCGTATCGCGCTCACCCGGCTGCTCATCCAGAAGCCGGACATCCTGCTGCTCGACGAACCGACCAACCATCTCGACGCCGAAAGCGTCGAATGGCTGGAGAACCACCTCAAGGAATATGCCGGCGCGGTGCTGATGATCACCCACGACCGCTATTTCCTCGATAACGTCGTCGGCTGGATCCTCGAGATCGATCGCGGCAAGTATTTCCCGTACGAGGGCAATTACTCGACCTATCTGGAGAAGAAGGCCAAGCGCCTGGAGCAGGAGGATCGCGAGGAATCCGGCCGCCAGAAGGCGATCAAGGACGAGCTCGAGTGGATCCGCCAGGGCCCGAAGGGCCGCCAGACCAAGTCGAAGGCGCGTATCGCCAAGTTCGACCAGCTCGTCGCCAGCCAGGAGAACCGCAAGCCGAGCGGTGCCCAGATCGTCATCCAGGTGCCCGAGCGCCTGGGCGGCAAGGTGATCGAAGTGGAGAACATCTCCAAGGCTTATGGCGACAAGCTGCTGTTCGAGAATCTCTCGTTCACGCTCCCCGCCGGCGGCATCGTCGGCGTGATCGGCCCGAACGGCGCCGGCAAGTCGACTCTGTTCAAGCTGATCACCGGCCAGGAGACGCCGGACACCGGCACGGTCGAGATCGGCACCACGGTGCGTCTCGGCTATGTCGACCAGAGCCGCGATCACCTGGACGACAAGAAGAACGTCTGGGAGGAAATCTCGGACGGGCTCGATTACATGAAGATCAACGGGCACGATCAGTCGACCCGCGCCTATGTCGGCGCCTTCAACTTCAAGGGTGCCGACCAGCAGAAGAATGTCGGCAAGCTCTCCGGCGGTGAGCGCAACCGCGTGAACATCGCCAAGATGCTGAAGCGTGGCGGCAACGTGCTGCTGCTCGACGAGCCGACCAACGACCTCGACGTGGAAACGCTGGGCGCGCTGGAAGAGGCGATCGAGAATTTCGCGGGCTGCGCCGTGGTGATCAGCCACGATCGCTTCTTCCTCGATCGTCTCGCCACGCATATCCTGGCCTTCGAAGGCAACAGCCATGTCGAATGGTTCGAAGGCAATTTCGAAGCCTATGAGGAAGACAAGCGCCGCCGCCTGGGCGACGCGGCCGACCGCCCGACCGCGCTGGCCTATAAGAAGCTGACGCGCTGATCGGGGTGCCGATCGCATATGAACGCTGGCAGGGCGCGGTGGCCGATGCCGCCGCGCCGCTGCTGGCGCTCTGCCGATCGGTCTTCCCCGATTTTTCGGACGCCTATCTGCATGATCGGCTGCCGAAGCTGGACGCGCCCATGTTGTGGCTGGCGATCGAGGCGGGCCGCTGGCAGGGCTTCAAGCTGGCCTATCGCCGCGGCGACGCGCTGCTCTACAGCTGGCTGGGCGGCCTCACGCCCGCGCTTCGCGGCCGGGGCGTGGCCTCCGAACTGATGCGGCTGCAGCATGCGCAGGCCGTGGCGGAGGGCTATCGCTTTGTCGAGACGCGTACCCGCGCCGCGAACAACCCGATGATCCTGCTCAACCTGCGCCATGGGTTCCATGTCACCGGCTTCGAGACCGATGCGCAGGGCATCCCGGTAGTGATCCAGCGCAAGACGCTCGCCTGAGGCGCGGCTCAGAAGCGGCGCGCGATCCCCAGATAGAGCTCCAGGTCCGGGCTGGCGGCATTGAGCCCGGCGACGGCGCCCAGGTCGAGCTGGAGATCGCGCCGCGGCTGCCAGGCGAAGGACAGGCTGGCAAGCGCCTGGGTAGCGTGTCCGTCGGGATCCTCGTCACGTATCGCCTGCAGCTCGAATGCGCCGCTCAACGAGGCGGTGAGGACAGTGCTCAGGCCGATCGCGCTGCCATAAGCGAGGTGGCGTCCGCGCCGGTCGCCGTCCACCGCGGCATCGACCTCCGGCGTGAGGGACAGGCCGAGCCTGTCGGTCAGGCTGTAGCTGACCGGCACGATCAGGCCGGCGCCCCAGTCGCCGGCCCCGATGGTCGCGCCGCCGGTGGGCAGGGCGGCATAGGGCATCACCGCCACGGCGAAACCCGACCCGTCGGGATGGGAGAGGTTGCGGCGCATCGCCAGGGTGAGGTCGCCGGTGCCGCTGGCATGGGTCACCGTGCCGCTCGCCCGGTCGTGGGTCCGCACCGCGCCCAGGGCGGTCCAGCCGAGTTGCACTTCCATGTCCTGGGTCACGCCGTAGCGGATCAGCAGGTCGCCGAAGGTCCAGCTGTCGCTGCGCTGGGCGGAATCGCGATCGAGCGACCAGTCGACCGCGCCGCTCTCCATCACGAAATGGCCCCGGTCCACCGTGCAGGCGGGAGTGTCGAGCCCGGGGCGGTCGGGGCAGAGCGGGCGCATGTCCTGCGCCTGGGCGGTGCCGATCCCGGCGAGCGTCGCGGTGGCCAGAAGGAACGAGCGTTTCATGACGGATACATAGACGGTCCCCGAACCGCGCGGTAGCGTTGGCCCAAAAGGGGGAGAGGCGATGCGCGGGTGGATCGGGGAGAACAGTGTCCGCCTGACCGCGCTGGCGATCCTGGGGCCGGCGCTTGCCTCCCCGGATGCGACGTGGTGCATTGCGTTGTTGATGTGAACGGAAAAGGGGCTCCGGTGAAGCGATCGATACTCCTGGCGGCCGCGCTCCTCGCGGCATCGCCGGCCGCGGCGCAGGTGCCGGCCTTCCAGTCCCAGGTGGAGGCGTTCGACGATTTCGCGACGGCGAGCGCGAGCATGCCGGCCGCCGAGCGGGTGAAGGCGTTCCGCGCGAAGTTCGACGCGCTGCTCCCGGGCTTCTACGAGCCGCGCTTCGGCGCCACCGAGGCGCAATATGACGCGCGCGTCCAGAAGGCGCTCGAGGCCTATCCGCCGACGCGCGACAAGGTCCTTGCCGCCGCGCGCGAATTCGCCGGGGCCTATGCGACCGCCAGCGCGCATTTCCGCGGTGTCTTCCCCGATTATGCGCCGACCATGCCGATCTACCTGATCCATTCGCTGGGCGAGATGGACGGCGGCACGCGCGAGCTCCGCGGGAGGACGGTGGCGATCTTCGGGGCGGACATGATCGCGAAGATCCATGACGGCGGCACGATCGGGCCGTTCCTGGATCACGAGCTGTTCCACTTCCACCATGCGCGATATTTCCCGGACTGCCCGGCGCTATGGTGCTCGCTCTGGCAGGAGGGGCTGGCCGTCTATGTCGCCGCGCGGATGAACCCGGGCGCGGACGACCGCGCATTGCTGCTCACCATCCCGCGTCCGATCCGGCCGGAAGTGGAGCCGAAGCTTGCCCAGGCGATGTGCTTCGTGCGCGCCAGGCTCGGCTCGACCGACCAGGACGACTATGCCACCTTCTTCTTCGGCAAGGGCGGCAAGGCGCAGGGCAGCTGGCCGCCGCGCTTCGGCTATTATCTGGGCTATGTGCTGGCGAAGCAGCTGGGCGGCACCATGACGCTGGATGCGCTGGCCAGGCTGCCGCCGGAGCAGGTGAAGGCGAAGCTGGAGGCCGCGCTGGCCGCCTATCGCTGCTGACCGTGCCGGGGTGCCGGCACGGTCGGCAGGGGCGCATCAGGCCTTTCTGGTCGCCGCGTCCGCGCTCCACGCGCCGCCGCCGGCAGCCGCGAGGTAGAGGAAGATGAAGCAGTAGAGCAGGATCGCCTCGCCGCCATTCTCGGCGGGGAAGAAGCCCTTGGGGAAGTGCGCCATGAAATAGCCGACCGCGCACATACCCGAGGCGAAGAACGCCGCCGGCCGGGTGAACAGGCCGATCACCAGCAGGGCGCCGCCGACGAGCTCGATCGTGCCCGCCGCATAGAGCACCGGGGTGAGCGGATAGGGAAAGGGCGGGAGGCCGAAGAATTTCGACGTGCCGTGCTGCAGGAAGGCGAGGCCCGCGACGATGCGCAGGACGCTCAGCAGCTTGTCGGACCAGCTTGCGGGAATGGGCATGGTTGTATCTCCTCGCCGGACACGCCCCTGCGCGCCGTTTCGAGGCTGAAATGTTTCATCTCATGCCCATCCGGTCAACCGAAGCCCCGGAAACCGATCGTTTCCGGGCGCGCGCCGGCCCTCAGGCGGTGAAGCGCTTGGTGAAGCCCTTGGCATGCTTGTCGCCCGCGGTCTGGAAGGCCTCGACATGGTCGACCACCGCCATGGGCGGGCCTTCGCGCAAGGCTTCGGTGAGCGAGGTCAAGGCCTCGTCATCCCCTTCGGCGAGCAGTTCCACGCGCCCGTCGTTCAGGTTGCGAACCCAACCGCGCACGCCGAGCTGCTTGGCAACGCGCACCGTCCAGTCGCGATAGCCGACGCGCTGCACGCGCCCCGACACATAGATACGCTGTGCCGTCATATGTCCCCACGCTCACTTTTTTACCCGGCCGCATCCCTATTCGGCCTGGGTGCGACTCTATCAATTTGAAGATGCGAGGGAATCGGGCAGGGATGCGGCTCGTCGCGCGCTAGGGGTAGGTGATCGCAATCACTTCATATTCGCGCTCGCCGGCGGGCAGGCTGACGCGGCGCAGGTCGCCGATCCCGGCACCGCGCAGCGCGCGGGCGAGGGGAGCGTTCCAGCCGACCAGGCCCTTGGCCGCATCGGCCTCGTCGTCGCCGACCAGGGTGAGCGTGCGGTGATTGTCGTCCTCGTCGGCGATGGTGACGGTGGCGCCGAAATAGGCGCGGCTCTTGTCCGCCTGCTGCGCCGGATCGACGACCTTGGCCGCCTTCATCCGCCTCGACAGCCAGCCCAGCCGCCGGTCGATCTCGCGCAGGCGCTTGCGGCCATAGATATAGTCGCCATTCTCCGAGCGGTCGCCATTGCCGGCGGCCCAGGAGATGGTCTCGACCAGGGCGGGGCGCTCGGTGGCGAAGAGCGTGTCATACTCGGCCCGGAGCGCGGCATAGCCGGCGGGGGTGATGTAGTTGGGGCGGTCCATCGGCCTCTTCTAGCGTCCAGTTCGCCATGCTGAACTTGTTTCAGCATCCAAGGTGCCACCGGCGACGGAATCGCCTGTGGAAGATTGGACCCTGAAACAAGTTGGCAATTATCCCCTTCGGACAAGTAGGTGGAAAATGACCACTAGGGGTTGTATGCGGAGGGGATGCAGGGCGGACGAATTCCAGCCATCGGCACGGCGTGCAGCCTGTGCTTCACGGGCTTGAGTACCGTGTTGGCCAACGCATTTCCTCACGTCGCGCCATGGATTTGGCAGGTAATTTTTTGGGTCTGCTTGTCGGGGACAGTTGGATTTGCGCTCTGGTATGCAATCGAATGGCGCGAGCAACGTGGTATCTCACCGAGCGTCGCCCCGAAATTTCGCCCGTTCCATGGCCGATCGAACCGCCCCAAAGGCTAACCCAACCGCCCCACAATCTCCCCCAGCAACACCGTAGGTTCAACGTCCAGCGCCTCGGCGACCTTGATAAACTCGACCACGTCGAGCCGACGCTGTGAGCCTTCCATGAGGCTCACCCAACTCTGATCCTTGTGCAGACGGGCGGCCAACTGCGCCTGTGTCATGCCAGCACGAAGCCGCTCGGCACGGATGGCCTCAACCACAATCTGATTATCGCCCGTGAAGATCGTCTTCGGCATTGAGCGGTTGAGCTATATGCCGATATTCCATATGACACCTTTCCATATTGGAGGGTGCATATGCGTGCTGTTTTGTTGGCCTTGGCCTTGGCGGGGTGTGGGTCCGATGATGCCTCGCCAACGAACAGACCCGCAAGGGCGGCCCTGCCGAAGCTCGAAAAGGTGCTGATGGCCGTTGAGCCGTGCCGATCGAAAACGAAAAAACTACTCGTGGCCATCCAGCTAAATGAGATCGGCGGCCGCGGGGCGATTGGCGCAGCCAAGGATGCCGGCGAGGATTGCCTGCAGGCCCGCATGAATGTTCTGAAATTCGAGATGCCAGACCCGGCGGAACACCTCTGCATCGGTATCGCCTCCGCCAATCAGGCGGTTCTCACCGCCGTCCGAAGGTCATTCGAAGAGCCGAGCTTGGATCACTACCGCCAGCTTTCCCGCTTTGTGAATCAATTGCCCGAAGCCGAGAAGGAATGCGGGATGGCATTGGCAACGTAGCCACTGAAAGCGGCCAGACACCTAGGGGTTGATTGAATAAGGTCACGGCGAAGGAGATTCACCGTGACCGACGAGCAGATTGCGAAGTTCATTACCATCCTCTTCGCAGTTTTGGATGGAGATGATCTAGAAGGACTTGCCGATTCCTATCGGAATGTCCTTACTCTCGTTCGTTCTCTATCTCACGTGACCTAATTTTCTTGCCAATTTTTTGTAGGCGAGATGGAGGGTTTGCTCTTTCTGCGGCCGAGGCAATTCTAGACAATTTCTCATCAATTGACGTGAGCTTTTCTAAGAGCTGCCTTTGGAATTCATCCATCTCTGCCCTCCTGACGCCATCGCGTGAGTCGGCTATACTCCCATCATGCCCGATCCTAAAGAAGCCGACCCCAACGCCAAGTTCGACCGCCTGCTTGAGGCAATGGCAAAGGGCACCCCGCCTAGCGGGCGAACGACCAAACCAGCCGATCAAGCATCAGATGCGGCGCCTGGCGCATATTCCAGCGATACTCAAACTCGCCGAGATACTTCGAAAGATGCTTCCCGCTGACGTGAATGTGCGTGCCGTTGATGCCGCGCTTTAGCTGCGCCCAAAAACCCTCGATCGCGTTGACGCCGGCACCATCCTTGGTCGCATAGACCTTGTCGCCGTGGTTCACGGTGACGTGGCGATAGCCGTTCAAGGCAATGTCCTTGTAGCCGCCGAATTCGTCGGTGTTGATGGTGGTGCCCGGCAGCACATGGGCGTTGATCAGAGCATGCATGGCGCTCTTGTGGCGAGCCGGCGCTACGCGCGTGATGAGTTCGCCACCGCGCTCGAGCATGCCGACCACGCAGGTCTTGTTACCCTTGTAGCCCGAGCCCTTGCCGCTCACCGATCCGCCGATAAGCGTTTCATCGATTTCGACCGTCTCGCCCATGCCGCCAAGCGGATCGTCGCTGTCGAGCGAGCCCATGTATTCGCGGATTTGATGGCACATGCGCCAGGCGGTCTTGTAGGTAACGCCTAGCTGGCGCTCGACTTCCTTAGCGGCCACGCCGTTCCGCGAGGCGCAGAACAGGAACATCACATAGAACCAGTCGCGCAGCGGCGTGCGGGTACGATCAAACGGCGTGCCGGCGGTCGGATAGACCTGAAAGCCGCAATACTCGCACGCATAGGAGCGACGCGCCTTCGCACGGTAATAGTGGGCATCCTTGCCGCATCCGCCGCACGCATGCCGATCGCCGAAGCGAACGCGCATCAAGTGATCCAGGCACGCGTCCTCCGTCGGAAAGCGATCCTGAAATTGGCGGAGAGTCGGTCCCTTGCTCATGCAACCGCACTAGCGGTGGGGGCTACTTGTCTCAAGGGGATAAACGCCAAACAAGTTCAGGGTGACGATGATTTCGGGCGGCCGGTAAAATCAGCCCGGCTTGTTCTTCCCCAGATACCAGCTCGTGTTCGCCGGCCCCTTGGAGCGCGAGCGCTCGGGGTTGAGCAGGTCGTAGACCACGGCGTTCTCGATCACGCGCTGGACATAGTTCTTGGTCTCGAAGATCGGGATCTTCTCGATCCATTGAACGATGTCGCCGCCCGGCAGTCGCGGATCGCCATTGGCGGCGATCCATTTGTTCACATTGCCCGGGCCGGCATTATAGGCCGCGATCGCCAGCGGGTAGCTGCCGTAGAGATTGTACATCCGCTGGAAATAGGTCGAGCCGAGCTGGATGTTGTAATCGGTGTCGGAGTTCAGCGAGCCCGGATTGTAGCTCATGCCGAGCTTGGTCGAGACTTCGCGCGCGGTGCCCGGCATCAGCTGCATCAGCCCGCGCGCGCCGGCATGGCTCACCGCATCGCGGTCGAACTGGCTTTCCTGGCGGGCGATGGCGTGGACGATCGTCCAGTAATCCTGCTGCGACGCCGGCACCGCCACCGTCGGATAGCCCGCCGCGGTATAGTCGGACAGGCCGTTCTGCAGCGCGCTCTTGCCGACCAGCACGCCCAGGTCCGGGCGGCCGATCGCGCGGCTCAGCTCGGCGGCGAGGATGTGATCGGTGTCGCTCGTCGCGTCGTTGGCGATCTGGCGGATGAACAGGCCCTGGTCCTGGCGATTGCCCATGGTGCCGAGCAGCTGCGCGGCGCGGACCGTTTCCTTCTTGAAAAAGGCATCGCGGACCGCCGGATCGGCGACCTTGGCGTTGAAATCGGGCGGGCGCTTCAGCGGCTGGCCCAGCCGCTCGGTGGCGAGCTGGCCGTAATAGACGTCCGGGAAGCCGGCCGCCTTGCCATAGAAGCGCGTCGCCGTCGCCTGATCGCCCGAAGCCTCGGCGGCGCGCCCGGCCCAGTAGAAGCCCTTGGACTGGGTGGTCGGCGTCTTGGAGCCATGGCCGTAGCGATCGAACATCCCCACCGCGTCGCGCGCGCGGCCGAGATTGTTGAGCGCCACCGATCCGGCCAGCCAGGTAAGGCTGGTATAGTCGTCGCGCTCGCCCAGGGACTGCTCGCTGACGTCGGTGCCCGGCGGGTAGGCGTCGTCCACCTGGCTGGCGATCTGATAGGCCAGGCTGAACTGGCCGTCCGACTGGGCGCCGCGCGCGCCGGTGAGCAGCGCCTCGTACCATTTCTCGGCGTCGCCGGGATAGGAGGCGAGCTGGCGCGGCTGGGCGAGATAGGATCGCATCGCCGGGCTCTGGCCGGTGTCGCGCAGCCACAGGGCGCGATCGGCGATGAAGCCGGGATTGGCGCGGCCGATGGCGAGCGCGGCGGCACCCCGGGCATCGGCGTCCGGCGCCTTGGTGCGGAAGGCGATGCGGGCATCGAACACCGGGCGCATGCCGGGCGAGACATAGGCGAGCTGGCGCTGCGCGGCGGTGAGCGCGCCGGCCCAGAGCAGCCTGTCCATCCGGGCATCATGATCGGCCGGGGTGAACGCGGAAGCGAAGCCGGCGAGCAGCGCGGTCTCGTCGCGGGGGCGCAGCACGCCGTTGCGCCAGGCGCGGCGGGCCTGTTCCTCGGCATCGGCGCGGCGGCCCGAGGCGGCGAGCGCCTCGGCATAGCGCGTGCGCCCGGCGGCAGTCAGCGGCGGGAAACGCTCGAAATAACGGATGACCAGGCCGGGCGCCCAGGTGCCGCTTTCCAGCACCGTCTCGGCGGCGGCGCGGCGGCTCTTCTCGCCGGGCCAGCCGGGATGGAGCAGCAGGAAATTGGCATAGTCGGAAAAGGGATAATTGTCCGACTGCTGGAGTCGCTTCCATTCCACCAGCGCATCGGCGAGCTGATTGGCCTGGATATAGGGCGGCGGCACGCGGGGGACGCCGGCTTCCAGCGCCACCTTGTACCACTGGATCTGTTCCTGCGTGAGCTGCGAAGAGACGGCGAGCCCCGAAACGCCGGCAAACAGCAACGCACTTTTGAGTAGCGGAGCAAGCATACTGGACATGATACGCGTGTCGCCCCTATCTGCCAGCCCCGAATTGGGGAATTAAGGAAGATTCTGGGACCATGTTTTCGGGCTCCATTCCCGCGCTGGTGACGCCGTTCCGTAACGGCAGCTTCGCGGAGGAAGATTATCGCGCGCTGGTTGAATGGCAGATTGCCGAAGGCTCCGCCGCGCTGGTGCCGTGCGGCACCACCGGCGAGGCGGCGACCATGCCGAAGGACGAGCATTTCGAAGTCGTGCGCGTCTGCGCCGACCAGGCCGGGGGCCGGGTGCCCGTGCTCGCCGGCGCCGGCTCGAACGATACGCTGGTCGCGATCGAGAATGTGAAGGCCGCGCGGGACGCGGGCGCCGATGCGGTGCTGATGGTCCCGCCCTATTATAATCGCCCGAGCCAGGAGGGCATCTTCCGCCATTTCGAGGCGGTGGCGGAAAAGACCGACCTGCCGATCGTGCTCTACAACGTGCCGGGCAGGACGGTGACCGACATCCAGCCGGCGACGATGGCGCGGATCGTCAAGGCGTTTCCGGGCAAGTTCCTCGGCGTCAAGGACGCGACCGGCGCGCTCGCCCGGGTGACCGAGCAGCGTGCCGGCTGCGGGCATGGCTTCATCCAGCTCTCGGGCAATGACGAGACCGCGCTCGCCTTCAACGCGATGGGCGGCACGGGCTGCATCTCGGTGACGGCGAACGTCGCGCCGCGGCTCTGCGCCGAGTTCCAGGCGGCCTGGGCGGCGGGGGACAATGCCGGGGCGCTCGCATTGCACGACCGGCTCTATCCCCTCCATATCGCGATGTTCACCGACGCCTCGCCGGGCCCGGTGAAATACGCGATGACGCGGGTTCGCCCGGGATTCCCCGGGGAACTGCGGTTGCCGATGACCCCGGCGGGCGAGGCGAGCCGCGCGGCGGTCGATGCCGCGCTGGCGCATGCGGGGCTGATCTAGAGTCGCGACTCGCTCGGCAAGCCCCGGCGTCGCCGCCATCCCTTCCGCGTCATCCCGCTTCCCTTCCTCGTTTCCCTTCCTCGTCATCCCCGCGCAGGCGGGGATCCAGGGCCAGGGGCAAGGTGCGCGAGGCGCGTTTTGCCGGTGCCGGCAAGCATGCGCATGATTGCCTCGATTATCCCCTGCTACCCTGGATCCCCGCCTGCGCGGGGAGGACGGAAATGGTCCCAAGGGCTTGTTTGGGTTCTCGCCCCAGATTGGGGACTCATATTCTTCCTTCGTCATCCCGGCCTTGGGCCGGGGTGACGGCAGAAAATCAGATAGTTGCCTGGGTTCTCGCCTGAGCTTCCCCGCCCTTTCGGGAACTAGGTCCGCTGCTCGCCGCCTGCATAATAAGTGGGCACATGGCCGCGGATCCAGGCATTCTCGCGGAACCATTTGGTGACGATATACTTCGTCCCCTCGAGCACGCGCATGCCCTCGTGCAGCGTGTCGTAGTTGGGCGTGCCGTCTTCCATCATGTTGTTCCAGATCAGCATCAGCCCTTTTCGGGGCTTGAAGCGGACGCCGGCGCGCGGGAACCAGGTCGCGCCGCCTTCCTCGACCTCGTTGAGATAGATCATCGCGGTCCAGGTGCGCTGGCCGCCATATTCGACCATCTTGTCCCAATATTCCGCGCCCTCGTGGAAATAGTCGCAATGCGCGCGGAACTGCTGGCCGGGGGTATAGCGCTGGCCCTGCATCGTCTCGGCATTTGCCGGCGGCAGGCCGAGCACATCGGCGATGCGGTCGTCGATCGGCCAGATCTCCTCCGACCAGCGATCGAGGTCGGTCGAGCTGCTGGTGCGGAACTCGGGGTCCTCATGCATCGCCAGCAGCGTCGAGGGGCGCGCCGCCGCCTCGATCAGGCCGACGAGCATGTCGCACTCGGCGATGCTCAGAAAGTCGGGATAGGTGAACATCTGCGCGTTCTCCACCTTGGCGCGCCTGATGTGCGGATTGCCCTCCAGCCTCGCCACCACCTCGCGGCCGATCCGCGCGCGATTGGGGGAGGGCGTTCCCGATACTCTGCCGATATTCTTGCTCACGACGGCCAATTTGCGCCTGCGGGGCTCGCGGTCAATAGGTCGTCCGCGCGCCGATGGGCGTCCAGGGGCGTTCGCGGAACCATTTGGTGATGATGTATTTGCTGCCGGCCAGCACCGGTCGCGCCTCGTGCAGCGTCGCGTCGTTCGGGCTGCCGTCGGCGGCCATGTTGTTCCAGGCGACCAGCAGGCCGCGCGTCGGCGTGAGGCGGATGCCGGCGCGGGGGAACCAGGTCTCGCCGCCATCCTCGACATCGTTGAGGTAGATCATCGCCGTCCAGATGCGCTGGCCGCCCTGCGCCTCCATCTCCGGCCAATAGTCCACATCGTCGCGGAACCAGTCGCAATGCGCGCGGAAGTGCTGGCCCACCGCATAGCGCTGCCCCTGTACCGGCTCGCCGTGATCGAGAGGGATGCCCAGCAGCTCGGCGAGGCGCGCGTCGAGCCGGCGGATCTCCGGGTTCTGCCGCTCGAGGTCGCAGGTGTAGCTCGTGCGCAGGCCGGGCTCCTGATATCGCGCGAGCACCGTGGACGGCTTCGCATCGGCGTCGATCATCCGGGCCAGCGCCTTGCACTCGGTGCGGCTGAGGAAATTGGGCAGATGATAGAGCTGGAGCATGTCGAGGCCGGCGTGGCGAACCAGGGGGTTGGCCTCGATCCGGGCGGTGGCGCGGCGGCCGGTCTCGGCGCGGACGGGGTCGGGGGCCATGGGGCTCGTCATCGCCGCCAGCATGCGACCTGCGGAGTCAAAAGCAAGAGGCCCGGTCCTGATGGGCCGGGCCTCCCGTTTCTGGCAAGATGCGGGCTCGCTTACCAGAAGATGTCGTAGATGGTGTCGACCACTTCGCCGGTCTCGACATCGACCAGCAGCGCGTCGTTATAGTAGCGCACCCAGCGATAGGGCCCGTAGACCTCCGGCAGGCGATAATAATACGGATCGTTGATCCAGTATTGCGACGAGAACAGGATCGAGCTCAGCGTGTAGCCGATCGTGAAGCGGCGATAGCCATAGCCCCAGCCCGACGGCGCGTAATAGCGCGGCAGGCGATAGATGCCGCGGTTGCTGTTGCGATAGTCGCGCCAGTCGTAGCGGCGGTCGTTGCGCCAGCCATTGTTCCAGCGGCCGCGATCGTTGCCGCGCCAGCCGCGGTTATTGTCCCAGCCGCGGTTGCGGTCGTTCCAGCCGCGATCGTTGTTGCGGTTCCAGTTCGGATTGCCGCGGTCCCACTGGCCGCCGCGATTGCCATCGCGGTTCCAGTCGCGACGATCGTTGCCGCCGCGATTGCCGTCCCAGCGCGGCGGCTGCGGGCGATCCTGGGGCGGGGAGACCTGGCCGCCGCCGGGCTGGCCGCCACGGTTCCAGCCGCCACGGTTCCAGCCATTGGGAGGCGTGTTGCCGCCGCCGCCATGCCATTCCGGGCGCGGCTGCGAGGGTTGCGCGGGCTGTTGCGGCTGGCCCGGGGACGGGCGCCAGCCACCACGGTCGCCGCCGCGGTCACCACCACGATCGCCGCCGCGGTCGCCGCGGTCGCCGCGATCCTGGGCGGGCTGCGAGGCGCCCGCATTGCCGCCGGAACGGTCGCCGCCGCCCCAGCGATGCCCGCGGTCCTGCGCCAGTGCCGGCGGGACCAGGGCCGTTGCGGCGATGATCGCCGCGAGCAAGGTCTTCTTCATCTGAATGTCTCCGCTGGGACCGGCAACAGGCCGGGCTTTCGGGGTATGCCCTCTTTAGGCCCCGGCAACTGACGCGACTCTGAATTCGCCTGTCAGCATATTGAAAGCATCCGGAACGATTCAGGGTTCCGCATGGGGCGCGGCCGGCGCGTCCTGTCCCGCCTCGGGCGCGGCGACGTCGCCCCGGGCGATGCGGGCGGCGTTCTGGATCGCTTCGGTCAACCGCGGATAGATGCCGCAGCGGCAGATATTGGGGATCGCGTCCGCGATCTCCTGCTCGCTCGGATTCCGGTTGTCCCGCAGCAGCACGGCGGCCGCCATCACCACGCCCGGGATGCAATAGCCGCATTGCGGCACGTTCGCCGCAATCAGCGCCTGCTGCACGGGATGGCTACGATCCTTGGACAGGCCCTCGATCGTGGTGACGAACGTGCCCTCGAGCGCGCCGATCGTCTCCTGGCAGGCCAGGCGGGCAGTGCCGTCCACGTCCACCGTGCAGGCCCCGCAATCGCCGGTGCCGCAGCCATATTTGGTGCCGGTGAGGTTCGAGGCGTCGCGCAAGGCCCAGAGCAGGGGCGTGCGCGGATCCATCTTGTAGGCGACCGGCTGGTTGTTGACGGTGAAGCGAGTCATGCCGGGGGTGTAGCGGGAAACGCGCCGTTTCCGAAACCGCCATTGCGCCGAACTGCGCGGGTGGCGACATCATCCGGCATGACACTTCCTGCACTCTTCATTCCGCATGGCGGCGGGCCCTGCTTCTTCATGGACCCCAATGGCGGCCCGCCGGATCCGATGTGGGTTCGCATGCAGACCTATCTGGCCGGGCTGATCGGCTCGCTGCCCGAGAAGCCCAGGGCGATCCTGCTGGTCTCGGGCCATTGGGAGGAGGAAGTCGTCACCGTCCATGCCGGGAGCGGCCAGCCGCTGCTGTTCGACTATCATGGCTTCCCCGAGCATACCTATCGCCTGCGCTGGGACGCGCCGGGCGCGCCGCGGGTGGCAGCGCGGGCGAAGGCGCTGCTCGAAGGCGCCGGCTTCCCCGTCGGGGAGGAGCGCGAGCGCGGCTGGGATCACGGGGTGTTCATCCCGATGATGGTGGCGGTGCCCGGGGCGGACATCCCGCTCGCCCAACTCTCGCTGCGCAAGGACCTCGACCCAGCGGATCATATCGCGATCGGCAGGGCGCTCGCGCCGCTGCGCGATGAGGGCGTGCTGATCGTCGGCTCGGGCATGAGCTTCCACAATTTGCGGGCCCGCGGGCCGCAGGTGACGCCGCTGGCCGACGAATGGGACGAGGCGCTCACCGCGGCGGCGACCGACCCCGACCCGGCGCGGCGCGCGGCCCGGGTCGCGGCCTGGGACGACCTGCCCCATGCCCGCTTCGCCCATCCGCGCGAGGAACATCTCCTGCCCCTGATGGTCGCGCTCGGCGCGGGCGGGGAGGGGCCGGCGGTGCGGGACTATCGCGACCATGTGCTGGGATGGACGGTATCTGGGTATCGGTTCGGCTGACGATTCGCCGGCCGGAAATTTGCGGCACGCGGGCCGGGATTTCGGCCGCCGCATGGACCCGACGGTCGTCCACCGGGATGACATGGGGCGAGCGGCGCGCATTCCGGGACGGAAGCACGCGGAATCCCATATTGGCTGAGTAGCCGCTCCGTTCCGGACGCATCTCGTCATCCCCGCGCAGGCGGGGATGACGGACGTATTTTCAATGGCTTGTCTGGATCCTCAACCTAATCCCGCCAGCTCTTGTCCGTGCGGTCCACCAGCCGCACCATTGCCGCGAAATCGGCCGCGCCGGGGCCGCCGGGGACCTGGGCCATGTGCAGGTCGCGCTGGTGGACGGCGACGACTTCGTCCGGGACCGTGATCGGCGCGCCCATGCTGGCGGTGGCGATCTGGATCTCGCAGGCACGCTGGAGCGACCAGTGCTTGATGAACGCCTCGGGCACCGTCCTGCCCATCACCAGGATGCCGTGGTTCCTGAGCAGCATCACGCGCTTGTCGCCGAGATGCTCGAGCAGCCGCTCGCCTTCCTCGTCGCGCACCGTCACACCCTCGAAATCATGATAGGCGATCTGGCCGGCGAAGTTGCAGGCATAGAAGTTGGTGGGGCGCAGGCCCCCTTCGACGCTGGCGACCGCCATGCCCGCCGTGGTGTGGGTGTGCGCGATGCAATGCGCATCGGGCAGATGGCGGTGGAACAGCGCGTGCTGGACGAAGCCGGCGCGGTTCACCGGATAGGGTGAATCGTCGAGCTTGTTGCCGTCGATGTCGATCTTGACGAGGTTCGACGCCTTCACTTCGCTGAAGTGCAGCCCGAACGGGTTGATCAGGAAGGCGCCTTCCTCGCCCGGCACCTTCAGCGTGATGTGGTTGTAGATCATCTCGGACCAGCCGAGCATGTCGAACACGCGGTAGCAGGCGGCGAGCTGCTGGCGGGCCTCCCATTCGGCTTCGGTCATGGTGGAATTGCGCAGCGCGGTGGCCATCATACCTCTCCCAAGGCTTTTTCGTGGATCGGGTATGCCATGCCCTTGACGGCGCCTGCAACTGTTGTCGCCCGCGGCGGGCGCCTTGCGGCGCGTTCTAGAAATGCGCCGGGCCGAACCGCAGATATGCGGCGAGACCCGTTACGAGCACGGGCGTGATCCCCATGATGAACCACATGCGCTGCATATGGCGCGGGAAGCCGCGCATGATGCCGCTACCCTTCTCGAGAGCGGCCTTTTCCCGGCGGCTGAGCTCCCGAGCATCCGTCAGGTGCGGGAAGTCGCCATTCGCGATGGGGGCGGCAAGCCGTGCATTTCCCTTTTCCCGCAATATTTTGAGGGAGTCGGTGGCGGCCTGGATGGACGATCGGGTGAGCCGCGCGGCGTCATAGCCGATATAGGCCAGTATCGAATGAACCAGGGTTCCGAGCGCCAGCAGCGCGAGGAGCTTGGCATCCACGCTCATTCGCGAAGCCGCGCTGAGCATGCCGCCGAGGATCAGCACGGAAAAGCCGATCAGGAAGGAATTCATGCTGAGGAACGAGGACAGCCGGGTATTCATCAGGCCGTCCTCATGTTTGATATAGTCGCGGAAGACATTGTAGATTTCGAGGTCGCTCAGCGGCTTGGCGTGCGGAGCGGGGTCCGGGGCAAGCGCGGCCAGCGGATTGATGCCCTCGCCGCCGATCTTTCCGGCGTATTTGCTCACAGTCTCGTGCATGGGAGTCTCCGTGTCCGGCGATGGTGCAGGCCGGTCACGCGGCCGGGAAAGGCTGCTTGAGGTGCCAATCGCCGACAATCGGAATCGCGGTCGTTTCGGTGCATTCGCGATGCCTCCGGGCCGCTTCGATCGGGTGCAGCAGGCGGTTCATCCGAACCCGTAGGGCACCACGCTGCGCCGATCCGGATCGATCGCGATCGCCGAGGCGGCGGGCGGGAAGGCGCGCTGGTCGCAGTCCGCGCGCGGGCAGATGCGGCAGCTGGCGCCGATCGGGGTGGCCGCGCCGCCCGGCCTGAGATCGTCGGCATAGACGAAGTCCGCCGCGTGCAGCTCCTCGCAGCCCAGCGCCACGGCATAGCGGCGCGGCGGGCGGGCATAGCTGCCCGAAGGCTTCACCAGCCCCTTGGCCATCGAGACGTAGCGCGTGCCGTCGGGCATCTCGGCATGCTGGACGAGGATCCGGTCCGGGATCGCCACTGCTTCGTGCACCACCCAGAGCGGGCAGGCGCCGCCAAGCGCGGCGAACTGGAGGCGCGTCGCCGAGTGGCGCTTGGTGACGTTGCCGGCCATGTCGACCCGGCAGAAGAAGAAGGGCAGCCCCTGCGCGCCCGGGCGCTGGAGCGTCGAGAGCCGGTGGCAGGCCTGTTCGAAGCTCACGCCGAAACGCTGGCGCAGCCGGTCGATATCGTGGCGGACGTCGCGGGCGGTGTCCCTGAACGCGCCATAGGGCATCAGCAGCGCTCCGGCGGCATAGTTGGCGAGGCCGATGCTGAGCAGCTCGCGCGCGGCGGGGGAGGCGAGGCCCGATGCCTGCACCACCTGCCGCATCTCGTTCTCGAACTCGTAGCGGACCAGCCGGTGGGCGAGCAGGAAGGCGCGGCTCTCCGGCGGGAGCGCGCTGTTGATCGCGAGGCGGCGTGCCCGGGAGTCGAACCGGCTGAGTTCGCTGCCATCGCCATCCTCCGTGGCGACCTGCACCCCGTGCCAGCGCAGGCGATCCTCGAGCCCGCGGGTCGGCCGATAGGGGTCGAGATCGGCGGCGAGCGTCTCGGCCGAGCGGTCGATCGCGTCGATATAATTGCCCTCGGCCTGGAACCAGTCGCGAACCTCTTCCCAGGGCAGCGGGGCGGCATCGGTGGAGCCGCTGTCATAGCGGTCGTCGAGCACGCGGAGCTGCTCCTGGCTGCGGCGCCAGGCCTCGTGCAGCGCGACCATGCGCTTCGCGAGCAAGGGCTGCTGCTCGATGCCGCGGCGCACGTCCGCCTCGCCCATCCGCTCGGCCGGCACGCCGGCATCGGTGGCGGCGTCGATCGTGCGCAGCAGCGAGGCGCTCTCGTCGGCATCGCCGAACGCCTCGAGCGGGAACTCGCGGCTGAGCGCGACGAGGACGATGTCGGTGATCGGGCGGTCGTTATTCTCGATCTGCGACAAATAGGAGACGGAGATGCCGAGCCTCGCGGCCATCGCCGCCTGGCTCATCCCCGTGCGCCGGCGCAGCTCGCGCAGGCGGAACCCCTCGAACAGGCGGCGGCGGGGGCTGCTCACCTGATTCCCCTCCCTGGCAGGGAGGGGCTGGCGGGGCGGAACGATCTGCGCATGGCCGCAGTATATCTGCAAACCAGCTTCCCGCAACTTCGCAACATTGCATTTGCGGTCGCCGCATGTCCCGATGCAGAAGCCGCCGCTATCCAATGGGGAACCGCATGTCGTCGACGATCGAGGAACTGGAACGCCGCCGCGCCGCCGCCCGCCTGGGCGGAGGGCAGAAGCGGATCGACGCGCAGCACGCCAAGGGCAAGCTCACCGCGCGGGAGCGGATCGAAGTGCTGCTCGACCAGGGCTCGTTCGAGGAGCTCGACATGTATGTCGAGCATAATTGCGTCGACTTCGGCATGCAGGACCAGATCGTCCCCGGCGACGGCGTCGTCACCGGATCGGGCACGGTCAACGGCCGCCTCGTCTTCGTGTTCAGCCAGGACTTTACCGTGTTCGGCGGCTCGCTCAGCGAGCGTCACGCGCAGAAGATCTGCAAGATCATGGACATGGCGATGAAGGTCGGCGCGCCGGTGATCGGGCTGAACGACAGCGGCGGCGCGCGCATCCAGGAGGGTGTCGCGTCGCTCGGCGGCTATGCCGAGGTGTTTCAGCGCAACGTGCTGGCATCGGGCGTGGTGCCGCAGCTCTCGCTGATCATGGGCCCGTGCGCCGGCGGCGCGGTCTATTCCCCCGCGATGACCGACTTCATCTTCATGGTGAAGGACTCGTCGTACATGTTCGTCACCGGCCCGGATGTAGTGAAGACCGTTACCAACGAGATCGTCACGCAGGAGGAACTGGGTGGTGCGGTGACGCATACCACGAAGTCGGGGGTCGCCGATGTGGCCTTCGACAACGATATCGAGGCGCTGCTCGCGGCCCGCGACTTCGTGGACTTCCTTCCCGCCTCGAACCGCGAGGAAGTGCCCGAGCGTCCGTGCGACGATCCCTGGGATCGCATGGAGCCGAGCCTCGACACCCTGATCCCGCCGAGCGCGAACCAGCCCTATGACATGCACGAGCTCATCAGGAAGACGCTCGACGAGGGCGAGTTCTTCGAGCTGCAGCCGAGCCATGCCGGCAACATCCTGATCGGCTTCGGCCGGATCGAGGGGCGCACGGTGGGCGTGGTGGCGAACCAGCCGATGGTGCTGGCCGGGTGCCTGGACATCAATTCGTCGAAGAAGGGCGCGCGCTTCGTGCGCTTCTGCGACGCGTTCGAGATCCCGATCGTGACCTTTGTCGATGTGCCGGGCTTCCTGCCGGGCGTCGGCCAGGAGCATTCGGGGATCATCAAGCACGGCGCCAAGCTGCTCTTCGCCTATGCCGAGGCGACGGTGCCCAAGATCACGGTGATCACCCGCAAGGCCTATGGCGGCGCGTACGACGTGATGGCCTCCAAGCATCTGCGCGGCGACTTGAACTATGCCTGGCCTACCGCCGAGATCGCGGTGATGGGCGCCAAGGGCGCGGTGGAGATCATCTTCCGCGGCAAGACGCCCGAGGAAATCGCCGAGCGCACGGCCGAATATGAGGCACGTTTCGCCAATCCGTTCGTTGCGGCATCGAAGGGGTTCGTGGACGAGGTGATCATGCCGCATTCCACGCGCCGCCGCGTGGCGCTGGGGCTTCGCAAGCTGCGGAACAAGCAGCTCGAGAACCCGTGGAAGAAGCATGACAACATCCCGCTCTAGGAGAGCCAGGTGCGCGATATCCTCTGGATCGTCGTCATCGTCTTCACTGCGATCGATGGCTTTTTGAACCTGAACGGGAAGCCCAATCTCGGGCAGGTTCTGTTCGCGGGGACATCGGAGTCCGCGCGGAGGGTGGGCATTTCGGCGTTGTATCTCTGTATCCTCGTTATTCTGGTCTATCTGGGATGGTTTGCCCAATGAAACTCGGCCGCCTCAACCATGTCGGCGTCGCGACGCCTTCGATCGAAGCGTCGATCGCCCTTTATCGCGACGTGATGGGCGCGGAGGTGATCCGCGAGCCGTTCGACCTGCCGGCGCAGGGCGTGAAAGTGTGCTTCGTCGATACGCCGAACAGCCAGATCGAGCTGATCGAGCCGCTGGGCGAAAGCTCGCCGATCCATGGCTTCCTCGCCAAGAACCCGGCGGGCGGGCAGCATCACCTCTGCTACGAAGTTCCCGACATCCACGAGGCCAAGGCGTGGTTCGAGGCGAAGGGCGCCAAGGTGCTCGGCGAACCGCGCATCGGCGCGCATGGCACGCCGATCTTCTTCGTCCATCCCAAGGACATGGGCGGGGTGCTGACCGAGATCATGGAGACGCCGCGTGATCATTGATCCTGCATTCCCTCTCCCCTTGTGGGAGAGGGAGGGAGCGACGCAGTCGCGGAAGGGTGAGGGGGCTGTATCTCCCTACGTCCCCCTCATCCTTCCCGCTGATTGCATCAGCGGGCTCCTTCCTTCTCCCACAAGGGGAGAAGGAGTTTGAGCAACAAACCCACTCCCGCCGATTGGGAAGCCCTTGCTTCGAAGGAAGTGAAGGGTCGCGACCTGACCTGGCACACGCCCGAGGGCATCGAGGTCAAGCCGCTCTACACGGCCGAGGATGTCGTCGGGATCGATCCCGGCCTGCCGGGTGTCGCGCCGTTCACCCGCGGGGTGCGCGCGTCGATGTATGCCGGGCGGCCCTGGACGATCCGCCAGTACGCCGGCTTCTCGACCGCCGAGGAGTCCAACGCCTTTTACCGCCGCAACCTCGCGGCCGGGCAGAAGGGGCTGAGCGTCGCCTTCGATCTCGCCACCCACCGCGGCTATGACAGCGACCATCCGCGCGTCACTGGCGATGTCGGCAAGGCCGGCGTGGCGATCGACAGCGTCGAGGACATGAAGATCCTGTTCGACGGCATTCCGCTCGATCAGATGTCCGTCTCGATGACGATGAACGGCGCGGTGATCCCGGTGCTGGCCTTCTTCATCGTCGCGGGCGAGGAGCAGGGCGTCGACAGGAGCCTGCTCGACGGGACCATCCAGAACGACATCCTCAAGGAGTTCATGGTCCGCAACACCTATATCTACCCGCCCGAGCCGAGCATGCGGATCATTTCGGACATCTTCGCATATACCAGCGCGAACATGCCGAAATTCAACAGTATTTCGATTTCCGGCTATCATATGCAGGAAGCCGGGGCGACGCAGGTGCAGGAGCTCGCCTTCACCATCGCCGACGGCATGGAATATGTGAAATACGGCGTCGCCAGCGGCCTGGATATCGACAAGTTCGCAGGGCGTTTGAGCTTCTTCTTCGCGATCGGCATGAACTTCTTCATGGAAGTGTCGAAGCTGCGCGCGGCCCGCGTGCTCTGGCACCGGGTGATGACCAGGCTGGGCGCGCAGGACGAGCGGAGCAAGATGCTGCGCACCCACTGCCAGACCTCGGGCGTGTCGCTGACCGAGCAGGATCCCTACAACAACGTCATCCGCACCACGATCGAGGCGATGGCGGCGATGCTGGGCGGCACGCAGAGCCTGCACACCAACGCGCTCGACGAAGCGATCGCGCTGCCGACCGACTTTTCCGCTCGGATCGCGCGCAACACCCAGCTGGTCATCCAGGAGGAGACCGGCATGTGCAACGTCGTCGATCCGCTGGGCGGCAGCTATTATATCGAGAGCCTGACCCAGGAACTGGTCGACAAGGCCTGGGAGATCATCGAGCGGGTCGAGGCCGAGGGCGGCATGGCCAAGGCAGTGGCGGCGGGCTGGCCCAAGGCGATGATCGAGGAGGCGGCCGCGGCCACCGCGGCGCGGATCGATCGCGGCGAGCAGGTGATCGTCGGCGTCAACAAATATCGCAAGGCCGAGGAAGAGCCGATCGACATCCTCGACGTCGACAATCACGCCGTGCGCGAGGCGCAGATCGCGCGGATCCGGCGCGTACGGGCGGAGCGCGACGAGGCGGCCTGCCAGGCGGCGCTGTTCGCGCTGCAACAGGGTGCCCGGGGCAGCGACAACCTGCTGGCGCTCGCCGTCGAGGCGGCGCGCGCCCGCGCCACGCTGGGCGAGATCAGCGCGGCGATGGAAGCCGGGTTCGGCCGCTACGCCACTCAGCCCAACCCGGTGCAGGGCGTCTATGGCGGCGCCTATGCCGACGACACGGTCTGGGCGCGGCTCAAGGACGGCGTGGATGCGACCGGGCGGCGCCTGGGCCGCCGCCCGCGCATGCTGGTCGCCAAGATGGGGCAGGACGGGCATGATCGCGGTGCCAATCTCGTGTCCTCGGCATTTGGCGACCTGGGCTTCGAAGTCGTGCCGGGGCCGCTGTTCCAGACCCCGCAGGAAGCCGCCGCGCTGGCGATCGCGCGCGATGTCGACGTGGTGGGCGCCTCCAGCCTCGCCGCCGGGCACAAGACGCTGATCCCGGAGCTGATCCGCGAGCTGCAGGCCGCGGGCAGGGCGGACATCAAGGTGGTCGCCGGCGGCGTGATCCCGGCGCAGGACTATGAGTTCCTGCGCGAGGCGGGCGTGCAGGCGATCTTCGGGCCGGGCACCAACCTTGTCAAAGCTGCCGAGGAAGTGCTGAGGCTGCTTGGGCACAACATGCCCCCGGCCGAGGAAGCTGCGGAATGAGCCTGTTGCTGGCACTGGTACTGGCATTCCCGGTCGCACAGGATGCGCATGATGGGTCCAGTGGCGACCTTTCCCACGCATTCCAGTTGATCAAGGAGAACAGCCTCGTCCCCATTGCCGAGGACAGGATGGCTTCCGAGGCGGCGCGGTTCATGAGCATGATTCCCGAGCTGCAGCCGGATGCCATATCGCCAGCGGATGTGAGAGACCTGCCCAAGCTGCTTGCCTATTTCAGGGCCCTGCGGACGAGCACGAACGGAAAGCTGGACGAGCGCCGGCTGGTGGAAGCGGCCATCAACGGGATGGCCGCGTCTTCCGGCGCGCGCGATGGCTATATCGACCTCGACGCCCAAAGGGAGCTCAAGTGCAATTGCGCGGCGTCGATCGGCGTTTCGGCAAGCCTGGTGGGCGGAATGCCGGTGGTTGTGCTGACAGCTCCGGGATCCCCAAGCGCCGATATACTTCACGAAGGGGATGTGATCACGCGGATCGACGGGGAGCGCACGATCGGAATAGGGCTCGATCGGTTCGTCGCGCGTCTCCGCGGAGAGCCGGACAGCATTGTTACCCTCACTGTCCAAAGACCCGGTGTCGATCCGGCCGAGATCCGGCTGGCGCGCAAGGTCAATATCGCCAAGCCGGTCAGTTGGCGGATGGAGGGCGCGGTCGGGATCATAACCGTCTCATCGCTCGGCCCCGATGTGACGTCGCAAGTGAAGCAAGCAATCGTCGCGCTTCGGGATTCGTCCCGCAAGCCCGAGGGCTATATTCTCGATCTGCGCGGCAATGGCGGCGGGCTCCTCTCGGTGGCATCGGACCTGGCCGACATCTTCATGGCGAGCGGGCCAATTGGCATGCAACGCGGTCGTGAGCCCTATGACATCGAGCGATATGCCGCCAAGCGCGGCGACGATATCCGGGGCCTGCCGTTGGTCGTCCTGACCGATCGCCAGACGGGATCCGGTGCCGAGATCGTCGCGGCCGCCCTGCAGGACACGCATCGTGCGCGGATCGTGGGCCAGAAGACATTTGGGAACGGGCTGATTCAGAGCATCGTGCCGCTCAGCAGCCATGCGGCGATCCGGATAACCACGGGGCAGTATTTCCGGGGTTCGGGCGCACCCATCCAGGAAGTCGGCGTGAAGCCGGATATCGAAACGCCCGCCGGGCAGGAGAAGGGCGACGACAAGACGCTCAAGGCGGCGCTCGGACTGCTTGCGGCGCCGGCATCCTGAGGGCAAGCCGTGCGCAATATCCCCGGGATCCGGGGCGAGGAGATTATCGAATGAAGCATGCAATGGCCGCCTCCAGTCTCTCGGGGGAGAGCCGCGTCCGTACCGACTGGACCCGCGAAGAGATTGCGGCGCTGTTCGACCTGCCGTTCACCGAGCTCGTGTTCCGGGCGCAGACCGTCCACCGCCAGCATCACGCGCCGAACGAGGTCCAGCTCTCCACCCTGCTCAGCATCAAGACCGGCGGCTGCCCGGAGGATTGCGGCTATTGCAGCCAGTCCGTCTCGGCCGAGACCGGGCTCAAGGCGACTAAGCTGATGGACGTGCGCCAGGTGCTCCAGGCGGCGGCCCAGGCCAAGGACCATGGCTCGTCGCGCTTCTGCATGGGCGCCGCCTGGCGCAATCCCAAGGATCGCGACATGCCCGCCATCGTCGAGATGGTGCAGGGCGTCCGCGCCATGGGCATGGAGACCTGCATGACGCTGGGCATGCTCAGCGAGAAGCAGGCCCGGATGCTCGCCGATGCCGGGCTCGACTATTACAACCACAATATCGACACGTCGCCCGAGCGCTACGCCGAGGTGATCACCACGCGCAGCTTCGAGGACCGGCTCGACACGCTCGAGCATGTCCGCGAGGCGGGGATCAATGTGTGCTGCGGCGGCATCGTCGGCATGGGCGAGACGCGACCGGACCGTGTCGGCTTCATCCATGCGCTGGCGACCTTGCCGGTGCATCCGGGCAGCGTGCCGGTGAACGCGCTGGTGCCGATCAAGGGCACGGTGCTGGGCAACATGCTGGCCGACACGCCGCTCGCCCAGATCGACGATATCGAGTTCGTCCGCACGATCGCGGTGGCGCGGATCACCATGCCGGAGAGCATGGTGCGGCTGAGCGCGGGCCGCGAGAGCATGAGCGACGCCACCCAGGCGCTGTGCTTCCTGGCCGGCGCCAACTCGATCTTCACCGGCGACAAGCTGCTGACCGCGGGCAATGCCGGCGACGACAAGGATGCGGCGCTGTTCGCCCGGCTGGGCGTCAAGCCGATGCAGGCCGAGGTCAAGGTGGAGCTGGAGGCGGCGGAGTGATGTTATCCGCCTTGTTGCTGTTGCTGGCGCAAGACAAGCCGATCGATTGCGACAAGGACCAGTCGCAGCTCGCGCTGAACATCTGCGCCGACGAGGCCTTTCAGGCTGCCGATGCCGCGCTCAACCGGCAATGGGGGATCTCCTATGCTCGGATGAAGGCGCTCGACTTCAGCTATGACAAGGATCGCCGGGAAGGCGACAGGAGTCTCGGCTATGCCCCGGCGCTGCTGGAATCCCAGCGCGCATGGCTGAAGTATCGAGGCGCTCAGTGCGCCGTGGAAGGCCAGTATATGCGCGGCGGGTCGGGGGAACCGATGCTGTATTCCACCTGCATGGCAGGGCTCACCCGGGACCGGACCAACTTTCTCGCCAAACTGCTTGAGGACCGCTGATGTTCAAGAAGATCCTGGTCGCCAATCGCGGCGAGATCGCGTGCCGCGTGATGCGCACCGCCAAGAAGATGGGGATCGCCACCGTGGCGGTCTATTCGGATGCCGATGCGCGCGCGCCGCACGTGCTGATGGCGGACGAGGCGGTGCGGCTCGGGCCGGCGCCGGCGGCGGAGAGCTATCTCAAGGCCGAGCTGATCCTGCTCGCGGCCAGGGAGACCGGGGCCGATTGCATCCATCCGGGCTATGGCTTCCTCTCGGAGCGCGAGAGCTTCGCCAGGGCCTGTGCCGAGGCCGGGATCGCCTTTGTCGGGCCGCCGCCGGGTGCCATCGCGGCGATGGGCGACAAGATCGAGTCCAAGAAGCTCGCCAAGGCGGCGGGCGTGAACGTCGTGCCGGGTTTTGTCGGGGTGATCGAGGATACCGAGCACGCCGTGCGCATCTCGAACGAGATCGGCTATCCGGTGATGATGAAGGCCTCGGCCGGCGGTGGCGGCAAGGGCATGCGGCTGGCCTGGAGCGAGACCGATGTGCGCGAGGGCTTCGAGGCGACCAAGCGTGAGGGCCTGGCGAGCTTCGGCGACGACCGGGTGTTCATCGAGAAGTTCATCGAGAGCCCGCGCCATATCGAGATCCAGGTGCTGGGCGACCAGCACGGCAACATCGTCTATCTGGGCGAGCGCGAATGCTCGATCCAGCGCCGCCACCAGAAAGTGGTCGAGGAGGCGCCGTCGCCCTTCGTCTCGCCCGAGATGCGCAAGGCGATGGGCGAGCAGGCCGTCGCGCTGGCGCGGGCGGTGGGCTATTTCAGCGCCGGCACGGTCGAGCTGATCGTCTCGGGCGCCGACAGGACCGGCGCGGGCTTCTACTTCCTCGAAATGAACACGCGCCTGCAGGTCGAGCATCCGGTGACCGAGGCGGTGACCGGCATCGATCTGGTCGAGCAGATGATCCGCGTCGCGGCCGGCGAGAAGCTGGCCTTCGCCCAGGAAGACGTGAAGCTCACCGGCTGGGCGATCGAGAACCGCGTCTATGCCGAGGATCCCTATCGCGGCTTCCTGCCGAGCACGGGCCGGCTGGTGCGCTATCGCCCGCCGGCGAGCGAGGAGACGCCCTATGGCGCCCCGGGCACGCGCGGCGACCATGGCTATGTCCGGGTCGATGACGGCGTGACCGAGGGCAGCGAGATCTCGATGTTCTATGATCCGATGATCGCCAAGCTGATCACCTGGGGCGAGACGCGCGACGAAGCGGCCGATCTGCAGGTGGCGGCGCTCGACCGGTTCCGGATCGACGGAATCGGCCACAATATCGATTTCCTCTCGGCGCTGATGCAGCATCCGCGCTTCCGCTCGGGCGCGATCACCACCGGGTTCATCGCGGAGGAATATCCGGAGGGGTTCCACGGCGCGCCGGCTTCGGAGGCGCTGAAGCGCAAATTGGCGGTGGTCGCCGCGGCGATCGACCTGCAGCGGGCCGAGCGCGGGGCCTGCATCTCCGGCCAGCTCGCGGCGCACCAGCCGATCCCGGGCGAGCGGGTGGTAACGATCGACGGCGAGCGGTTCGCGATATCGGCCGATGCCGGCCGGCTCTTCCTCGACGGCGCCGAAGTGGCGTTCGACAGCGACTGGCGGCTCGGCGATATCCAGCTCGATGCCGAGATCGACGGCGCGCCGCTCAGCGTCGCGGTCGATCGCAGGGGATCGGCCTGGAAGCTGACCGCGCATGGCGCTTCGCATCTTGTCGAGGTTCATCCCCCGCACGTCGCGCAATATCGGCACCACATGATCGAGAAGATCCCGCCGGACATGAGCAGGTTCCTGCTCGCGCCGATGCCGGGCCTGCTCACCCGGCTCCATGTCGCGCCGGGCGACAGGGTCGAGGCCGGCCAGCCGCTCGCCGTGGTGGAGGCGATGAAGATGGAGAATATCCTGCGCGCCGAGCGGGCCGGAGTGGTGAAGGCGGCGAATTTCGGCCCCGGCGACAGCCTGGCCGTGGATGCCGCGATCCTCGAATTCGAGTGACGCGGCGGCCGGGTCGGGCGACGCCGCGGAACCAAACGCAGCGCCGCCCTTGTCCGGGTTGGGCACAAAGACTCCTCCGGATGGCGGGGTCTTAGCCTCCGAAGGGTTGCAGCAGCCTTTGCTAAGGCCCGGACGGCGACGGCATGCGGCCCGGGGCCGGCATGCGGCAATTTGGCTGCGACGAACCTGTCGCGGCGCGCGACCGGGCCGCACGCACAAGGGTTTGCGAAGCGCTGCTAGATCGCCGCGCGAACCGCGCGCACGATCGCCTCGGCCATGATCGCGGAAGTCTCGGCGCCTTCCCGTGCCGTGGCGCGGGCAGGATAGCCGAAATAGGCCTGGGGCCCGCCCGCCTCGGTGAAGGTCGTCGCGCCGGCGGCGAAGGCGGTGACGAGGCTGGCCGGATTGTCGGCGAGCGCTGCGCGCGCGGGCTCGTCCACCAGGTCGGGCCGATCGGCAAGGACCAGGCTGGTCTCGAACTGGCCGGCATGGCAGGCGCCGGAAACGAACTCCTCGGTCAGCTCCGCCGCCAGCGCGCGCCGGGTGAAGTCGGGAAAGGCAAGCGGAAGCCCGAGCGCGGCGACCTCCGCGGCGAGGCCCCGCAGCATCGCGACATTGGCCGGATCGAAATGGCTGTTCGCCAGCGCCAGACAGGCGAAGCCCTGGGCCTTCAGGCTCGCGGCGATGTCGAGGATCGCCGCCCGGGCCGTGGCTTCGCCGATCGAGATGGTGCCGGGGAATTCGGCCGCATAATGGGCGGGGGCATAAGCGAGGGCGGGCAGCACGAAGGCGTGCAGGCCTTCCCGGGCGAGCAGCATGGCGGCGCGGCGCGCCATGCCCTCGGAAATGATCACGTCGGTGCACAGCGGCAGGTGCGGCCCATGGGCCTCCACGGCGCCGAGCGGCAGGATCGCCACCACCGGCGCGCCGCTTCGCAGCGCGGCCTGCACCCGCGTCCAGGGCTGGTCGCCGAGCATCATCGCCAGATCTCCCGCAGCTTCTTGCGATCCATCTTGTCGCGATCGTTCCGGGGCAGAGGATCGGGCGAGAAGAAGACGTGATGCGGCACCTTGTAATGGGCGAGGCGCGCGCGCGCAAAGCCGAGCAGCTCCGCCTGCAGCATCTCGCTCGCCGGGGCGTCCGGGCGCGGGACCACGACCACCACCGGCTTTTCGAGGCCATTGGCATCGGCGCGGCCGAACACGCAGCATTCGAGCACCGCCGGATGCTCGCTCAGACAGCCTTCCACTTCCAGCGGGCTGACATAGATGCCGCCGCTCTTGATCATGTCGTCGCCGCGGCCTTCATAATACCAATAGCCCTCGGCATCGCGCCGGAACAGGTCGCCGCTGACGATCGCGCCGCCGCCCAGGTGGCGTTTCGACTTGGCATAATCGCCATGATAATAGAGCGCGGCGGAATCCCCGCGGATGCGCAGCACGCCGATCTCGCCGCCCGCGATCGGCATGCCGCTGTCGTCGAGCAGATCGGCTTCATAGCCGGGCACCAGCTTGCCGAGGCTGCCCGGGCGGATGTCGCCGGGGCGGTTGCTGATATAGATGTGGAAGCTCTCGGCGCTGCCGATCCCGTCGATGATCGGCACGCCGAAACGCGCGTTCCAGCGCGCGTGGAGCTCGCGCGGCAATGCCTCCCCGGCGCTCCACATCAGCCGGATGCTGGACAGGTCCGGCGCGCGCGCCTCCGCCTCGAGCATCTTGTTGATCAGCGTGGGCACGTTGGTGAGCACCGTGGGGCGGTGGCGCTCGATCAGCGCGAAGATATGGTCCGGCGTCGGCTGCTCGCGGAACAGGATCGCGGTCGCGCCCATGGCGAAGGGGAACATCAGGTTGGTGCCGGTGGCATAGCCGAAATAGAGCCGTGGGCCGGACAAGGTGATGTCGTCCGCCGTCATGCCGATGAAGCGCTTGGCATAGACTTCGGTGTTGTAGGCGAAGTGGAGATGGCAATGGACGGCGCCCTTGCTCTGCCCGGTGGTGCCGCTGGTGAAGAGCCAGACCGCCGGATCGTCCCGGCGCGTCGGCCAGGGCGGCGGCGCGGCCGGCGCGGGGGCCGCGATCCAGGCGTCGAAGCTGGGCAGGCCGGGCGCCTCGCCGACCAGGATGACCGCGTTCGGATCCCGGCAATGCCGGGCCTGGGCGCGCGCCGCCTGAAAGGCCTCCAGGCTGGTCTCGTCGATGAACGCGAATTGCGGCTTCACATAGCCGAGATAATAGGAATAGTCGGCCGCCGGCAGCATCGGGTTGACCTGCGTGACGACCGCGCCCGCCTTGAGCGCGCCGAACCAGGCATAGACGAATTCGGGGCAGTCGCGCATGCACAGCAGCACGCGCTGCTCGGGCAGCAGGCCCGATGCGAGGAGCCGCTCGGCGACCTGCGTCACTCGGGCCGCCACTTCGTCATAGGTGATCGCCTGGTCCTCGAACAGCAGGGCGGTCTTCGATCCGCGCCCCGCCGCCAGGTTCGCGAACACGAAGTAATCCGCCATGTTGAAGCTGTCGGGAAAGACCGGTGGCTCGTCCGTCGTCACGCCTGTCCTCATCCTCTCCGCGCGCCGATGGTGCCGGCCCGCGCCCATGCTGCGGCCATCGTTGATCGATGCGCCTGAACGAGTCCGATCATTGGGAAGCCGGCGCCGCTCGTCAATCGCGCCGGCCTGGCATAGGATCGCGCCGTCACCACCGGCTGATCCGGGCCCTGGCGGGGCGCCGCTCCTTTCAGGCCGGCAACGGCGGGGACACGTCTCGTTCATTCCGCCGCGTCCACAGGCGGCGCCAGTATCAACGGGAGTTTGACATGATTTTCTCGCATCCGGCCGGTCGGGCCGCGATTGGTCTCCTTGCCCTGGCCTCTGCCGGCGCGACCGCCGCAGTGGCGGCACCCGCGCCGCAGCGCACCGGGACGGCCGCCCTGGCCGCGCATCACTGGGACCTCGTGGCCTGGAGCGGCCGCAAGCTGCCGGAGGGCAGGCCGCTCCGGCTCGATTTTGACGCCGGCCGCCACAGCTTCTCCGCGGACACGGGATGCAATCGCGCCGGCGGCGCCTATCGGGTGAAGGGGCGGACGATCCGGCTCGGCGACGGCAAGGGCCAGTTCGCGAGCACGCTCATGGCCTGCCCCGAGCCGGCAATGGCGACCGAGCGCGCCTATGTCGCCAGCCTCGCCGCGGTCCGTTCCTACCGGATCGATGGCAACCGCCTCGTGCTGCGGACCGCGAACGGCGCCACCCTGACCTATCGCGCCGCGCACAAGCCCGCCGCGAACGCGCTGCGCAAGTTCATCTACGTCTCGGCCGAGACCAGGCCGTGCACCGGCGTCGCGCCGATGACCTGCCTCCAGGTGCGCACCAAGGAAAGCGATCCCTGGCAGCTCCATTATGGCGGCATTGTCGGCTTCGAGCCGCAGCCGGGGATCGAATATCGCATCCGGATCATCGAGGAGAAGATCGCCAATCCGCCGGCGGATGCCTCTTCCATTCGCTGGACCCTCGATCAGGTGGTCGAGCAGCGCGTGGTCAAGCGCCGGTAAGCCACGGCCCGCACCCTTGCCCTGCCGGCGAGGGTGCGGTCAGCGGGGCAGCGGCGTGCGCGGATCGGGCGTATGCCAGCCGCCGCCGATCGCCTGGACCAGCGAGATGGCGGCAACCTGCCGGTTGACCACGGCGAGGATATCGGTGTTGCGCGCCGCCAGCGCGGTGTTCTGTGCCACGATCACGCTCGAATAGGCGACCGTGCCCGCCCCATATTGGTTGCGCGCGATCCGCTCGGCCGCATTGGCGGCGGTGGCGGCCGCTGCGCGCTCGGTCGCGACGGTATCGAGCACGCGCACGGCGGCGAGCTGGTCCTCCACCTGCTGAAAGGCCGTGAGCACGGCCTGGCGATACGCCGCCACCGTCTGGGCATATTGCGCGCGCGCCTGATCGACCTTGGCCGTGCGCGCGCCGAAATCGAGCAAGGTCAGCGCGCCGGTGAGCCCCAGCGACCAGGCGCTGCTCGCCACTCCGAACAATGCGCCGAGCGCGGAGGATTGCTGCCCGATCTGGCCGGTGAGCCCGATCGTGGGGAAGAAGGCGGCGCGCTGGACGCCGATATTGGCATTGGCCGCCGCCACGCCGCGCTCGGCCGAGGCGATGTCGGGCCGGCGCTCGATCAGCTCGCCGGGCAGGATCGCGGGCACTTCGGGCACCGCGCGGTTCCAGGTCGCGGCGGGCGCGATCGAGAAGGTGGAGGGATTCTCGCCCACCAGCACCGCGATCGCATGTTCGAGCAGCGCGCGCTGGCGGATCAGGTCGGCGGCATCGCCGCGCGCGTTGCGCAGGGCGGTCTCCGCCTGGAGCACGTCCGCGCGCGCCGATACGCCGGCATTGTAGAGATTGGTGGTGATGGTGAGCGCGCGCTCATAATCCACCACCGTCGCGTCGAGCGCGACTTTCTGGGCTTCGATCCCGCGCAGCTGGACATAGTCGAGCGCCAGCTCGGCCTGGGCCGACAGCGTGGCGTTGGCGAGATCGGCCTCGCTCCCCTGTGCCTGCGCCCGGGCCTGCGACACGGTGTTGCCGATCTTGCCCCACAGATCGGGCTCCCAGCTCGCTTGCAGCCCGAGCTGGATCGAGCCCGCGGGCTTGATGCTGCTGTTCGCCGCCAGCCCCCCGCTGTCGTTCGCATTGGCCTGCAGGCTGACCGTGGGGAGCGCGGCGGCACGCTGCTCGCGCACCAGCGCCCGGGCCGCGTCATAGGTGGCCTTGGCCGCGGCGAGATTCTGGTTGGAGACGATCACCCGCCGCTCGAGATCGTCGAGCACGGGATCGCCGAACATCGTCCACCATTCGCCCTTGGCCATGGCATCCGAAGGGGTGGCGGGGCGCCATCCCGGCGCTTCCTTGAAGCTCGCCGGGACGGTGGCGGTGCTCGGCCGCGCATAGGGCGGCGCCAGGTTGCACCCGGAGAGCAGCGTCGCGGCGAGCGCGGGCAGGGCGAGCAGGGGGCGGGTTCGGGTCATGCGGGCTCCAGTCCGGGGTCGCCCGGGTCGTGCCGTGCCAGCAGCCGCTCGTGCGGGCTGCGGCGGCGGAACCGGTCGAGGGCGAGGAACACCACCGGTGTGGTGAACAGGGTCAGGAATTGCGCGGCGACCAGCCCGCCGACGATGGCGACGCCCAGCGGCTGGCGCATCTCCGCGCCCTCGCCGAAGCCGATCGCCAGCGGCAGCGCGCCCAGCGCCGCCGCGAGGGTGGTCATCACGATCGGGCGGAAGCGCTGCAGCGCCGCCTCGCGGATGGCGTCGACCGGAGCGAGGCCGCGCCCGCGCTCGGCGTCCAGCGCGAAGTCGATGATCAGGATCGCGTTCTTCTTGACGATACCGATCAGCAGGATGATCGCGATCAGCCCGATCACGTCGAGCTGCATTCCCGCCAGCATCAGCGCCACCACCGCGCCGACGCCGGCCGAGGGGATGGTCGAGAGGATGGTGATCGGGTGGATCGCGCTTTCGTAGAGGATGCCGAGCACCAGATAGATGGCGACCAGCGCGGCGAGGATCAGCAGCGGCATCGATCCCATGGATTGCTGGAGCAGCTGGGCATTGCCGGCGAAGCCGCCATGCACGGTGGCGGGCAGCCCGGCGCCGCGCTGGATCGCGATCAGCCGCGCCGCCGCCTGGCCGAGCGTGACGCCGTTCGGCAGGTTGAACGAGACGGTGGCCGAGGGCTCGCCGCCCTGATGGTTCACGATCGCCGGGGTCGAGTTGTTCTGCCAGCGCGCGATGGTGGAGATCGGCACGATCGTGGCGGGCGTGGTGTTCACTGCATTGCCCGTCGAGGCATCGCGGCCCGCGCCCGTGGTCGACACCGGCGCGGAGCCCGCCGCCGCCGCCGCGCTGCCCGCGCCGGCGGGAACATAGGTGCCGTTCAATGCCTCGGGCGAGGTGCTGAACTCGGGCGCGACGCCCAGCACGACATGATATTGGTTGAGCCCCGAATAGAGCGTCACTGCCTGGCGCTGGCCAAAGGCATCGTACAGGGCGTTGTCGATCGCCTGGTTGGTGATCCCCAGCCGTGCCGCGGCGACGCGGTCGATCGTGAGATAGGTCTCGGAGCCGCCGTCCTGCTGGTCGATATCGACGTCGGTGAAGGTCTGGGGCTCGCGCTTCATCAGCTCCACCAGCTTGGTGCCGGCCGCGCGCAGCGTGACGGGGTCGTTGGCCTGGAGCGTATATTGATAGCTGCTGTTGGCGCTGCGGCCGCCGGTCTGCAGGTCCTGCACCGGGTTGAGGAAGGCGGTGACGCCGGTGACCCGGCCGAGCTGGGGGCGCAGCCGGTTGATCACCGTGCGGGCGGGATCGCGCTTGCCCTGCTTCAGCATGATGAACAGGAACGCGCCGCCCGTGCGCGAGCCGCCGGTAAAGGCCACGACATCGGCCACCGCGGGATCGCGCTTCACCATCCCGACGATCTGGATCAGCCGGGACTGCACCGCGCTGAACGACATGCTCTGGTCGACATGCACGCCGCCCATCAGCGAGCCGGTATCCTGTTCGGGGAACAGGCCCTTGGGCGCCTGGACGATCAGCGCAACGTTGAGCGCGACCGTCGCGGCGAGCAGCGCCAGCGTGATGCCGCGATGCGCGAGGGCGCGGTCGAGCCCGTGGGAATAGCGTGCGCGCACATGCTCGAAGCCGCGCTCGAACCATTGCGCGAAGCGGGGCGTGCGTTCCTCGCGGCGCAGCACCAGCGCGGCGAGCATCGGCGTGGCGGTGAGCGAGATCACCAGGCTGATCGCGACCGCCACCGACATGGTCACCGCGAACTCGCGGAACAGCCGCCCGACCACGCCGCCCATGAACAGCAGCGGGATGAACACCGCGATCAGGCTCGCCGAGATCGAGAGCACGGTGAAACCCACTTCGCGCGCGCCGGTGAGCGCGGCCTGCACCGGCTTCATCCCGCGCTCGATATGGCGGGCGATGTTCTCCACCACCACGATGGCGTCGTCGACGACGAAGCCGGTCGCCACGGTGAGCGCCATCAGCGAGAGGTTGTTGAGCGAGAAGCCCAGCATGTAGATCACCGCCACCGTGCCGAGCAGCGAGGTGAGCACGGCCATGGCGGGCACCAGCGTGGCGCGCAGCGAGCGCAGGAACAGGCTCACCACCCCCACCACCAGCAGCGTGGCGATCAGCAGGGTGATCTCCACTTCGCGCAACGAGGCGCGGATCGTGGTGGTGCGGTCGCTGGCGAGATGGAGCTTCACATCGGCGGGGATCGACGCCTGGAGCCGGGGCAGGGCCGCCTTCACGGCGTTCACGGTCGCCACGATGTTGGCGCCCGGCTGGCGGGTGATCACCACCATGACGGCGCGCTGGCCGTTGAACAGGCCCATGGTGCGCACGTCCTCGGGCCCGTCATGGACATTGGCGATGTCCTGGAGCCGCACCAGCGTCCCGCTGCGGCTGGCGATGGGCAGGTCGCGGAAATCCTCGGCGCGCACGCCCGGCGTGTCGGCATAGATCTGCCAGGCCAGCCCCGATCCCTCGATCAGGCCGCGCGGGCGATTGGCGGCGCTGGCGGACAGGGCCGCGCGCACGTCCTCGAGCGGGATGCCGTAGCGGGCCACGGCGAGCGGATTGACGTCGACCCGCACAGAGGGGAGCGCCGCGCCGCCCAGCTCGACATCGCCCACGCCCTCCACCTGGAGCAGGCGCTGCTGCACGATGGCGGAGACGGTGTCGAAGATCTCGGCGGGGCTGCGCCGGTCCGACGTGAGCGCCAGGATCATGATCGGCGCGTCGGCGGGATTGACCTTGCGATAGGTGGGGTTGGTGCGCAGCGTCGCCGGCAGGTCGGCGCGGGCCGCGTTGATCGCCGCCTGCACGTCGCGCGCGGCACCGTCGATGTCGCGGCTCAGGTCGAATTGCAGCGTGATCCGCGTCGATCCGGTGGACGAGGCGGATGTCATCTGCGTCACCCCCGCGATCGTGCCCAGCCGCTTCTCCAGGGGCGCGGCGACGCTGGAGGCCATGTTCGACGGGCTGGCGCCGTTCAGCGTCGCGGTGACGCTGATCGTCGGCAGGTCGATCTGCGGCAGGGGCGATACCGGGATCGAAAGCGTCGCCGCCACCCCGGCCAGCATCAGCCCGAGCGTCAGCAGCAGCGTGCCGACCGGCCGGCGGATGAAGGGGGCGGAGAGGTTCATGCCGCCGCCGGTGCTTCCGCGGGCGGCCCGGCCCGGCCGAAGCGGGCACCCAGCCGCTCGAACGCCAGGAAGATCACCGGCGTGGTGAACAGGGTGAGCAGCTGGCTGACGATCAGCCCGCCCGCGATGGCGAGGCCGAGCGGCTGGCGCAGCTCGGAGCCCATGCCCGATCCGAAGATCATCGGCAGCGCGGCGAACAGGGCGGCGAAGGTGGTCATCAGGATCGGGCGGAAGCGCAGCCGCGCCGCCTGGCGGATCGCGGCATCGGCCTCCATTCCTTCCTCGCGCTGGGCCCGGATCGCGAAGTCGATCATCATGATCGCGTTCTTCTTGACGATGCCGATCAGCAGCACGATGCCGATGATCCCGATCACGCCCAGCCCCTCGCCCGACAGGATCAGCGCGAGCAGCGCTCCCACCGCGGCGGCGGGCAGGGTGGAGAGGATGGTGAGCGGGTGGATGAAGCTCTCATAGAGCACGCCCAGCACGATATAGACGATCACCACCGCGGCGAGGATCAGCCAGAACTCGTTGCCGAGCGAGCTGCGGAACGCTTCCGCCGCGCCCTGGAAATGGGTGTCGAGCGACGCGGGCACGCGGATCTTCGCCTCCACCCGCGCCACGGCGTCCACCGCGGCGCCCAGCGAGACGCCCGGCGCCGGATCGAAGCCGATCGTCGCGGCGGGAAACTGGCCGACCCGCGTGATGAGGAGCGGCGCGGTGCCCTTGTCGAACCGCGCCACCGTGCCGAGCGGGACCGAGGTGCCGCTCGAGGTGGGGACATAGAGGCTGTTCAGCGCGTCCGGTGAGGTGAGCATGCCGGGCTGGCTCTCCAGGATCACCCGATACTGGCTGGCGGCGGTGAAGATCGTCGAGACGATGCGCTGGCCGAACGCGTCGTAGAGCGCGCTGTCGATCGTCGAGGCGCTGATGCCCAGCCGCCCGGCGCTCTCGCGATCGATCGTCACCGTCACGGCCCGACCCTGGTCGAGCACGTCGGACGTGACGTTGGCGAGCGCGGGCTCGCGGCGCAGCGCCGCGGTCAGCCGCTGCGCCCATTGGTTGACCTGCGCCTGGTTCGCGCCCTGCAGCGCGAAGCGATAGCGCGTCGGCCCGCCCTCAGAATCGATGGTGAGATCCTGGACCGGGCGGAAATAGACCTGGACGCCGGGGATGCCATGGACGCGCTCCGCCAGCCGGTCGAGCAGCGCGGCCTGGCTGCCGCGCTCGGACTGGGGCTTCAGGTTGATCAGCATCCGCCCCTGGTTGAGCGAGGGGTTGACGCCGTCCACGCCGACATTGCCGCTCAGGCTGTCCACGTCGGGATCGCGCAGCACCGCGTCGGCCACCTGGGTCTGGATCGCCTGCATCCGCGCGAACGAGGCTTCCTGCGGCCCGACCACCACTGCCTGGAGCTGGCCGGTATCCTGTTCGGGGAACAGCCCCTTCGGAATGGCGAAGGCGAGCAGCCCGGTGAGCGCCAGCGTGCCGGCGAAGAGCAGCAGCACCAGCCGCTGGCGCTCCAGCACCCAGGCGAGGCCGCGGGCATAGCCGTGCGCCACCCGGTCGAACGTCGCGAGCGACCAGCGGACCGGGGCAATGAGATGTTCCTCCGATTCGCGCCGCAGCCAGCGGCCCGAAAGCATCGGCACCAGCGTGAGCGCGACGCCGGCCGAGATCACGATCGTCACCGACAGCGTCACGGCGAACTCGCGGAAGAGCCGGCCGACCACGTCGCCCATGAACAGCAGCGGCACCAGCGCCGCGATCAGGCTGACGGTGAGCGAAACGATCGTGAAGCCGATCTCGCCCGATCCCTTGAGCGCCGCCTGGAGCGGCGTGTCGCCTTCCTCGATATGGCGCTGGATGTTCTCGATGACGACGATCGCGTCGTCGACCACGAAGCCTGCCGCGATTGTCATCGCCATCAGCGTCAGGTTGTTGATCGAATAGCCGAGCTGGTACATCGCGGCGAAGGCGCCGACGAGCGAGAGCGGCACGGCGAGGCTGGCGACGAAGGTGGCGCGCGGGCTGCCCAGGAACAGGAACATCGCCAGCGTGACCAGCACGACCGCGAAGGCGAGCTCAATCTGCACGTCCGCCACCGAGGCGCGGATGCCGGCGGTGCGATCGGTGAGCAGGGTCACGTGCACGTCGGGCGGAAGCTGGGCCTCGAGCGCGGGCAGCGTCGCCTTGATCGCGTCCACCGTCGCGATCACATTGGCGCCGGGCTGGCGCTGGACGTCGACGATCACCGCCGGCGTGCGGTTCATCCAGGCGGCGAGGCGCACATTCTCGGTCGAATCGACTACATTCGCCACGTCGCTCAGCTTGACCGGCGCATTGTTGCGCCAGGCGACGATCAGGTCGCGATATTCCTGCGCCGTGCCGAGCTGGTCGTTGCCGTCGATCGACCAGGAGCGGGTGGGTCCGTCGAAGCTGCCCTTGGCGGCATTGGCGTTCGCGGCGGTGATCGCGGCGCGCAGCGTCTCCGTGGAGAGCCCGTACGACGCCAGCGCCTGGACATTGGCCTGGATGCGCACCGCCGGCCGCTGGCCGCCCGACAGCGTCACCAGGCCGACGCCGCTCATCTGGGAGATCTTGGCGGCGAGGCGCTGGTCGGCCAGATCCTCGATCTGGGCCAGGGTTCGCGTGCGCGAAGTCAGGCCCAGCGTCACGATCGGCGCGTCGGCGGGATTGACCTTGGCGTAGATGGGCGGGGCGGGGAGGTCCGACGGGAGCAAGGTGCCCGCCGCGTTGATCGCCGCCTGCACTTCCTGCTCGGCGACGTCGAGCGACAGGTCGAGCTTGAACTGGAGCGTGATCACCGAGGCGCCGGCCGAGGATTGCGACGACATCCGCGCCAGGCCCGCCATCTGGCCGAACTGGCGCTCGAGCGGGCTGGTGACCGTGAGCGCCATCACGTCCGGGCTGGCGCCGGGATAGAGGGTGCGCACCTCGATCGTCGGGTAATCGACTTCGGGCAGCGCGGACAGCGGCAGCACGCGATAGGCGACCAGCCCGGCGAGCAGCACGGCCACCGCCAGCAGCGTGGTCGCCACCGGCCGCAGGATGAAGACGTGCCAGGGGCCCGCCCGCTCGACCGGGCCGGGCTGTTCGTCCGCGCTCACTGGCCCGCGCCGTGCCGGTGCCTGTGCCCGCCGCCGGGCTGGCCCGTGCCGCCCCTGCCGCCGCCGGTGCCCTGCTTGCCCGGCAGCGTGACGCTGGCGCCGTCATCCAGGGTATCGGCCCCATCCGTCACCACCATCGCGCCCTGCGGAAGCCCGCTGGCGACGATGATGTTGGTGCCGTCGCTCGGCCCCAGCTTCACCAGCGTGAGCTTCACCGTGCGATCGGGCTGGATCACGAAGACGAAATCGCCGTTCGCGCCGTGCCGCACCGAATTGACCGGCACGGCGAGCCCCTGATGGACGGTGCCGATCTCGGCCGAGACGTTGACGAACTGGCTCGGGAAGAGCGCGCCGCCCCCATTGCCGAAGCGTGCCTTCGCCTTCACCGTGCCGCTGGTCGGGTCGATCTGGTTGTCGAGCGTCAGGAAACGGCCCTGGGCGAGCGTGGACGCGCCGGTGGAATCGGTGGCGTTGACGGGCATGTCGCCGCCGCTCGCCAGCCGCGCCTGCAGCGTCGCGATCTGGTTCTGGGGCAGGGAGAAGGTCACGTCGATCGGATCGATCTGGGTGATCACCGCCAGCCCCGTCGTGTCCGAAGGCGTCACGTAATTGCCGATATCGACCTGGCGCAGGCCGATCCGCCCGCTCACCGGCGCGCGGATCGAAGTATAGGCGAGGTTGAGCGCGGCCGTGCCGATCGCCGCGCGGTCGGCGCCGATGGTGCCGTCCAGCTGCTTGAGCGTCGCAGCCTGGGTCTCGACCTGCTGGCGCGCGATCGAATCCTGTGCCAGCAATCCCTGGTAGCGCTTGAGGTCGGTCGCGGCCATGTCGCGCTGGGCCAGGTCGCGGGCGAGGTTGGCGCGCGCCTGGGCGAGCGCGAGCTTGTACGGGCGCGGGTCGATCTGGGCGATGAGCTGCCCCTTCGCCACCATCTGCCCCTCGGTGAAGTGCAGGCTGAACAGCGTGCCGGCGATCTGGGTGCGCACCGTGGCGGTGGTCAGCGGCTGGACGGTGCCGATCGCGGCCAGGCGGATCGGCATGTCGATCCGCCCGACATGGGCGACGCCCACCGTGATCGGCTGGCCCGCGCCGCCGCGGTGCCGCCCGCCCGGTGCGCCTTCGCGGGACGCGTTCCACCGCCATGCCGCGAATATGACCAGAAGCAGGACAAGGACGATGCCGATGGCGCGCCAGCGGAGCGGGGTCAGCTTGAAGCCTGTCACCAGCGCACCTTTCGTGCTGTCAGGTTGTTCCTGCGATATTAGACGCGCAATGAAGCTACCGGTCTAGGTGCAAATATGTATCAAAGTTGGGAAGGTTCGGAACCCGTCCAGCTCTTGATTTTCCGGCAATTTCCTCCGGATCGGTACTATTCCGCCGATGAATGTGTCGCAATTTTTCTCGTGGCGCGGGGGCGATCGCGGGGGCTCCGGTCCAGTGTGTTCGCCGTTCGTCGATCCCGGGCGGGCATGCCGTAAATTACGCTATTCCCATGGCAGGCGCCGGCGGCGGAATCCGGGGGCTTATGAATGCCATGGTGCGGCGAGGCCATGCGCGGGCGCGGTGGCGGCCGGGATTCTCATTCCGGCGCTAACTATCCTGATAATACGGATTTTACCGAGATCGCGGAGCGACGATAGCTTAATCCGGATTCTATAGTCTGGCGCCAGAAACGAGAAGTTTTCGTAGCACCTCAGGAACGAGGTAGAGTATGATGGCGACCAATATCGGCAAGATTTCCATCACCGTCCGCCGGGCTGCATATTTGTGCGCGGCGGCAGGGGCACTGACGGCGGGCCCGCCGGCATTTTCCTCCACCCAGGGAACGCTTGGCGCGACTTCGACGGGATCGGTCAGCATTACGGCGAGCGTCGCGAATCGCGCGCAGATCACCGGCCTGACCGACATCTCCTTCGCCGCCGTCGATCCGGCCACCGCGGCGACCAGCTCGCAGAGCGATTGCGTCTGGAGCAACACCGCGACCAAGGGGTACAGCATCACCGCGACCGGCAGTGGCACCAGTGGGGCGTTCACGCTCGCCAACGGCTCGCTGACCGTGCCCTATTCCGTGCAATGGGCGGCGAGCACCGGGCAGACCAGCGGCAGCGCGCTGACCGCGGGAACCGCGCTCGGCGGGCTGACCACGACCGCCGCCAACCCGACCTGCAGCACCGGCGCCGCGACGACCTCGAGCCTCATCGTCTCGATTTCCGCGCCGAACCTGCAGGGGATGGAGGCGGGAGTCAGCTATACGGGCACGCTGACCCTGCTGGTGACGCCGCAATAGCCCCTGGATGATCAGGGAGGGTCCGGCCATGCAGGGTCGCTCCCGTTCCCGATCCGTGGCGGCGGGGTTGCTCGCAACCATTCTCCTGGCGGCGATGCCCGTGCCGGCTTGCGCCCAGAATGTGCAGATAACGCAGCTCAGCGACGTGTCGTTCGGCACGATCACCAATGTCGGCGCCGATCAGATTCGGAGCCAGTCGGTGTGCGCCTATAGCGGGCTGCTGGGAGGGCGCTATTCGCTGACGGCGACGGGATCCGGCGCCGGCGGCGCGTTCACGCTTGCCAGCGGTGCGAGCGTGCTGCCCTATGAAGTCCAGTGGAACGGCTCCGCCGCCGGGCAGAGCTCGGGCACCAACCTCGTATCGGGCACGGCGCTGACCGGGCAGACGGCGCTGCTGAGCTGTCCGATTCTCCAGACCACCAATTCAAGCCTCATCATCATCCTGCGCGGTGCCGCGCTGACCACGGCCACCGCCGGGAACTATAGCGGCACGCTCACCATCATGCTCTCGGCGAACTGATGCGGATGCGCCGCGCGATCGGCGGTGCGCTGCTCTCGCTGCTGGCCGCGGCGGGCATCGGTTCCATTCCCTCGGCAGCGGCGCAGGGCGACCGGCAGGTCGGCGGCGTCGAACGGGGTACTTCCTCGCCGGCAGGCCCGGCCAGGCCCGTGATGGTGACGGCCGCGATGCCCAGCGACTTCGCCGAGCTCGCGCAAACGCAAAGGCTGGTCGCCGACGTCTTTTTCGGCGGCACCCGGATCGGGCAGTTCGATGTCGAGGCCCGGCCCGGAGAGGTCCGGTTCGCGCGCCCCGAGAGCGTCGTCGCGGCGATCCCGAATGTCGCCGATGCCGGCGCCGTCACGCATGCCCTGACCGGCGTGCTGGATGCGAATGCGCGGTTCCTGTGCGCCGACACGTCCAGCCCCTGCGAAGCCCCGAAGCCCGAAGCGGCCGCGATCGTGTTCGATCCGCGGCGCTTCCGCATCGATCTGTATGTGAATTCGCGCCTGCTGGCGGTGCGCGCGGTGACTGCCGATCGCTTCCTCCAGCCCTATAGCAAGGGCCTGACCTTCGTCGACGTGGTGGGCGGGGCCATTGCGGGCGGCGACGGACAGGCGCTCAACTATAATTTCTACAATCGCGCGATCATCGGCGCCGGGAATGCGCGCCTCGTCTCCGAGGCTTCGGTCTCGTCCGGGCGCGGGCTCGATGTCGATACGCTCGCGGCCCAGCTCGACCGGCCGGGCACGCGGTACAGCGCGGGGCTGTTCTATGCGCCCGGTGCCGATCTGGTGGGCCGCAGGCGTATCCTCGGCGTCGGCATCGCCTCGCAGTTCGACACGCGGGCGGATCGGATGCAGCTGTTCGGCAGCCCGCTCGTCGTCTTCCTGGGCCAGCGATCGCGCGTCGACATCTATGTCGAGGGCCGGCTGGTGAGCTCGCACAGCTTCGAGGCCGGCAACCAGACGCTCGACACCGCCGCGCTGCCCGACGGCTCCTATCCGGTCGAGATCCGCGTCCAGGAAGCGAGCGGGGCGACGCGCATCGAGCGGCGTTTCTTCACCAAGAGCACTGCCATTGCCCCGGTGGGGCATCTTTCCTTCTTCGCCAATGCGGGCCTGCTGGCGGCGGACCGGAAGGACAAGTGGCTGTCCGTCGCGCGCGTGCCCCTGCTGACGGCGGGGCTGGCCGGGCGTGCCGGCCCCACCATCGCCTGGGACGCGACCGTGATGATGACGGACCGCAAGGCGCTGACCGAGGTCGGGATCACCTATCTCGCCCCCAATTTCCAGACGCGCCTCGCGGTGCTGGGATCGAGCGCGGGCGACTATGGCATTGTCGGGCAGGCGGGCTCCACGACGGGGGGCGCATTCGGCTATAATTTCGACTTGCGCTATGTGCACAGCCGCGATCGCGCGCCGCTGATCCCGCTTGCCGACTATGTCTATGACAATTTCTCATCGGCCAATCCTATTATTCAGGGTTTTCAGGGAGCTAGCGCGAACTTTGCCCAGGCGATCGGAAATGTCTCCTATTTCGTCGGCGGTGGGCAGATCGGCGTCAGCGCCTATCTGCGCCATGACGAAGGGCGCCCGACATCCTATGCGATCGGCCCGACGGTACGATGGACGGTGCTGCGCCGCCGGCAGCTCCAGCTCACCTTCAATGGCGCATATGCCGCTACAAACCATGGGCGATCTGTCGCATTCGGACTTCAATTACAGGTATTTGGAAATAGATCCTCATTCAGCGTGCAAACTGGCGCCCAGACCGGGCTCGGCGATCGGCAGCGCCGGCTGGACGATGTGGAGGAGGTGTCGGCCTCGATCCATCGCAGCGGGGTGCTGGGCGGCGAGTTCGATGCGTCGGGCACCGTCCAGCACAGCGGCGACGGCACCGTGCTCCAGGCCTCGGCCAGCGAGCGCAATGCCACCGGCTTTGCCTCGGCGAGCTTCGTCCACCGGATGGGAGGAACGGGCAGCGCCAGCCAATATGCCCTGACCGCGCAGACCGCGCTGGCGGCGGGCGGGGGGATGTTCCATATCGGCGCGCGCGACCAGAATGACAGCGTCATCAGCGTGGGGGTGCGCGGCAATGCCCGCGCCGCGCGCTTCGTCGTGCTGGTCGACGATGCGCCGCGCGGCGAGATCCGGACGGGCGAGCATCTGAACCTGGCGGTCACGCCCTATCGGCGATACAAGGTCCGGATCCGCCCGGTCGGCAGCGAACTGGTCAGTTTCGACGCGCAGACCCGATCGGTCGACGTCTATCCGGGCACGGTCGCCGCGCTGGACTGGAAGGCGAATCTGGTCCTGGCGATGTTCGGACGGCTGACATGGCCTGATGGCAGCCCCGTCGCCAATGCCGACATCGTCGCCGACGGCGCCGTCGCCGCGACCGACATGCGGGGCTATTTCCAGTTGCAGGCGCCGGGCGATGCGCAAATCATGGTGCACGCGACCGACGGCCGGACATGCCGGGCAACGCTCGACGCGAAACCCTCGCAGAACGACTATTCCGCAATCGGAGACGTCCAATGCCGACCTTGAAGCATTTCTCCCCGAACCCGCGCATTCTCGCCGTGCTTGCGGCGATGGGGCTGGCCGCGCTGCCGGCCAGGGCCGGGATCGTGCTCAGCCAGGCGGTGGTCGACATATTGCCGTCCGGCGCGATCGCGCAGGACATCGACATATGGAATGACGGGACCGAAGTCTCCTATGTGACGGTCGAGCCGGCCGAGATCGTGTCTCCGGGCCATCCGGGCGAAACCAGGACGCCGATCACGGATCCCGGCATCGGCGGGTTGCTCGTCACGCCGCAGCGGCTGATCCTGCAGCCCGGGGAGCACAAGCTCATCCGCATCGCGGCGATCGTGCCGCGCGGGGCGACGGACCGGATCTACCGCGTCGCCGTCAAGCCCGTGGCGGGGCCCGTCAGCGCGCCGGTCACGGCGTTGAAGCTGCTCATCGGCTATGACGTGCTCGTCATCTATCGTCCCGCGCGGCCGACGGTGAACGTCGTCGGCGAGCGCAGCGGCAATGTGCTGACGCTGCGCAATGCCGGCAACAGCAATGTCGAGGTCTATGAGGGAAAGCAGTGCGATCCCGCGCGGCCGACGGTGTGCGTGACGCTGCCGGCGAAGCGGCTCTATGCCGGACAGGTCTGGCAGCAGACGCTGGCCATGGCCGGCCCGGTCGACTATCGGATCGCGCAGGGCGCGCAGAGCACCCAGCAGCGTTTTTGAGAGGCGGGGAGGGCCGGCGCGCGCCGGGTGGCGGAGCAGGAAGCGGCGCAATCGCCCCTTCAATATCCGATCGGCACGGCGGAGTTAGACCTGCCCAGTTGCGCGGGCCTCCTTTGTCGAGACTGCATGGCCGGTGCCTTGATGTCGGCGTAGCAGCCAAATCGTGCCGGCGATCAACAACATCGTTGTCAGAACGCTTGCCTCCGGGCCGAACATGCCGCCCGTCAGCCACCACGGTACGGCCTGATTGGTCTTGAGATCGACAATAAGGGGTGGAGTATCAATGACCTTGCCCGAAACCTCCAGACCAAAGCCAAGCCCCAAGAGCCAGTTCCATGCCGCGTGCCATCCGCATACGCCCCAGAGCGACTGCTCCCGAGCCGCATAGAGGCCAAGAAAAATTCCTACGAGGACGATGTTGAGCAGGCCAAAGGCGAGTTCGACCGAAGGCGCGATGTTCGCCGCGTGCAGAATGGAAAATACCAGGGAATGGAAGACAATGCCTGCAACAAGACCATAGCGTGACGCGATCAGTTGCATCACCCATCCGCGCATGAGCAGTTCTTCGGTCGATCCCTGAATGATGAAGCCCAGCAGCAATACGCCAAGCGCCCCGAATGCGGCCGCGGGGCTCGGGGCCAGGAAAGCACCACTCGCTTCGACCCGATAGCCCCCCAGGATCCAGATGCCGCCGACGACGATGGCGAGGAAGCAAAGGCCCGTAAGATAGCCACGGAGAAGACGCGCCATGCCGTCGCCGTTAAGGCCGATCGCCTTGAACGGCCGTCGCTCGAAAAGCCGGACCCAGGCCAATAGAAGCACCGCGGCCAGGCCGAAGCCGAAGACGAGCGAATAGGCGATCTCCCACCAAGGCTCCTGTCCGTCGTTGAGATCCAGCTTCAGCAAGCTGGCGCTCTCGGTCGCCAGCCCTTCCCCCGCGATGATGAAGACCAGCAGCATTGGGATGATCGCCCAAGTCCATGTGCGCCGGTGCCGCGCTTCCCTCGGCGCGTAGAGCTCGATGCCTCGCATTATGTCCTTGCCCCATGCCACCCCAGCCAGCCGCGCGCAGATAGACGCGCGGGGCTCGCCGCGCAATTTGAAGCTTGGCAGGTTGATCGCTTGGCGGGCGGCTGGAAGCCCGGCCCGGCCGGCCTGGTCGCGGCCGAGCATGGCAAGCTGATCGATCCAAGGGCTTGGAACAATTCGTGAAGAATGCGCGGATTTCGGTTGCAATGGCGCGGCAAATCCGTCGCGCCTCGCAAATGCTTCCGCAAGCGCCGGATATCGCTGGTGACCCCTACGAGAATCGAACTCGTGTTTTCGCCGTGAGAGGGCGACGATTAGAGATATCCGACGTTTGCTGATATCCGCTGTTGTCTCCTAATATCCTATTTTCAATGTGTTATTGTACCCACGTATCCGCTCCCGTATATTAGACGAATATTAGACAATAAGGGGAAGGGGCAATCCATGGCAAAGGGGCTTACCGAAACGAAAATCGCGAGCCGTGCGGATCGCGCTAGGCTGAAGGCGCAGGACAAGCCGTACTGGCGAGGCATCGATCCCGAGGTTCACCTTGGATATCGGAAAGGCCAGCGTGGTGGGGTTTGGGTTGTGCGTTGGCGGAAGCAGGATGGCCGATATTCTCAGGTCAAGATTGGCACTGCCGATGACGAGTTGCGTGAAGGCACTCTCGATTTCGAGCAGGCCGTTCGGGCTGCCCGCGCCACTGTGGAGGCTGAACGCCGATTGGAGAAGGTGGCTGCGGATGGGCCGGCGCTGACGGTGCGCGCAGCCGTAGAGTCGTACATTGCCGATCGCGATGCCCGAGATAGCGCGCGGCGCGGGCGTGAGGTTCGTTCCGACGCCCGCAGCCGGCTAGAGCTATACGTCATTGGCCGGCAGGCGCGCGGCAAGCGGGCGGATGTGGCCACCAACGTGATTGCGGAAATTGGGCTGCACAATCTTGAAGAAAGTGACCTGCTCACTTGGCGGGCGACATTGCCCGGTGAGTTGAAGCGGACGACGAAGCAGCGCCTCATGAATGACCTTAAGGCAGCGCTGAACGAGGCATATACCGCCAACCGCAAACGACTACCGGCTACCCTGCCGGGGGCAATCGCCCACGGCTTGCGCGATCTCGGGCATGAAGGTGACGAGGCGGAATCTGTGGCCCGCGAGAACCAGATTCTATCCGATATGCAGGTAGCGAACCTAATTGGCGCTGCTCGCGAGATCGACGCAGAGCGTGGATGGGAGGGTGACCTGTATCGTATGGTCGTTGTCCTAGCCGCCACAGGCGCGCGGTTCTCGCAGGTGATCCGCATGCGGGTGAGCGATGTCCAGACGGAACAACGCCGCCTGATGATGCCCACCAGCCGGAAGGGAAATGGGGCCAAGGTCGCTGCCGTCCCGGTGGCGGTTCCGCAGGACGTCCTTAATGCGCTTGCGCCAATCGTGAATGGGCGAGCGTCGTCTGAGCGACTGCTTGAGCGTTGGCGCAGTAAGCAGGTTCCGGGCGGTATTAGATGGGAACGTACTGACCGGGGGCCTTGGGAAACCGCATCCGAGATGGATCGGGCTTGGGATGCGATCCGGACGCGGGCGGGTCTTCCCGAGGCAATCCCCTATGCGTTGCGACATTCCAGTATCGTTCGGGGTATCAGGGCGAACCTGCCGATCAGGCTTGTGGCATCCAGTCACGATACCTCCGTCAGCATGATCGAGCGTCACTATGGCCGCTTTATCGCGGACGGCCTGGATGACATGGCTGCGGCAGCAGTTGTGTCGCTTATTCCCGTCGCCGCCTGATCCAATCTGGATATGCGGTCACGCATATCTTGAACACGTTTTGTTCCGAAATCCGCCTGGGTCCGCAAATGTGTGCTAGAGGTGGCGGGCCGGTGATTCTGCCGGCCCCACCCACCCGCGAGAAAGGATGCTCGGGGACAAGGCGATACTAGATGACCAAGTTGCTTCTCAGCATTCCCGACGCCGCCAAAGCGCTGAGCTGCGGTCGCTCCATGGTCTATGGGCTGATGGATGAAGGTGCGATTCAGAGCGTCAAGATCGGGCGGCGTCGCCTGATTTCAGCGGAGAGCATTGAGCGTTACGTCGCCACGTTGCTGGCCGCAGCCGCCTGACCCTGCCCAGGTTGTAGCATAGCGGGAGGGCAGGACTGGCCCTCCCGTGTCGCTACTGGGCGGCACAAGTGTGGCGCGCGTGCAACTCTAGAAAATAAATTCACCTTCTGTTCTTGTTTCCATCATTATGTGTTCCTATCGTGCTATGGACGATAAATATCCGGTGCGTGTTGAAGCAGCGCTGGAAAGAACGAGCATATGCCGCCCCCTATGGGCTACCCTCCTGGGCCGACGCGCTAGACCACAGGATCGAGGGTAAGAACTAAACCCGCTTATGTGGCGGCATGCTCGGCTGAGCTGTCGCTGCGCCAAGCGGATGGGGGTGACCCATCTGCACGAGGAGCAATGCGTCGCCGCAACTCCAGGGCGAGACCGGTTGATGATAAGCTGATCTCACCAAGCCCCGCGCCAATAAGCGGCGGATAAAGGGAGACCGCATGACCGCCCCTTCCCAGAAATGGGTTCCGCCTTATCATCTATGTCTTGCCATACGGCCCGGCTCCGAGATTCAGAGCAGACACTAGCTTTGCCGATGTATGATCTTTGCTTGTAATATAATTACAAAGCTCAAGGTCGTCGTCGGCAAAGCTATACCCGCCGCCAACCCTCACCAAGATTCAGTGAGGGATTCTTCACCAGGACAATGACTGAGTGACAATGAGTGGGAAGCAAATCGACAAACGCTAGCTTCAACGGACAGATTGGTATCTCTCCTGAACCCGTTGACCAGCTAGTCTTCTCTGGAGGACATCTCCTCCATAAAGGGCAACAGGCACGCAAGGCCAAGAAGGTGTGGATCGACACTGGCTTGGACAGGTTGATGACCTTCGTTGAGTTCCGTCAGCAAGGCACTCGGAACAAGCGGCTCAAGGAATACGGGCGGGAGCCGATCATTCTTCCATGGGAAGGCAAGCCCAAGGCGAAGCGGCGCCGGGGGTAGGGGACGTGGTGCTGGAACCCCCGCCTCAACCTTGATTGGTTCCATTCAGGGTAATGCGCTTGCCTGATCCCAAAATCGGGGAAAATCGAGGGGCGGGGTCAACCTGAGAGTACCGGTGCCTCAATCTGAGAGTACCCGGCACCGTGAATCGTATGCTGGCAAATTCAGGATTTCGCGCGCGGCTCGACGTCGGCAATCAGCGCATTAGTGGAAAGCCCAAGAGCGGCAGCCACATCAATGAACTCGATCACGTCGAGCCTTCGTTCGCCCAACTCGTATCGGCTGACGAACTGTTGGCGCTGGCCAAGGCGATCGGCAAGCTCTTGTTGATTGAGGCCTAGGCGCCGCCGCTCGGCGGCAAGAAGCTCGATCAGCGCGCGGTATCGATCTTCATGAAATCCTTTTGCCAACGCGCCAGCCCCCAAAGAGGGGCTTGTCTCGTCTCCGTGCCGCTGTACTCCAAAAGCGGTTATGATACTCCATAATCGAGTAAACTGGGGAGGCGTCAGCAATGGGTTGTTTTGGAGTGCTGTTGGGGGCTGGCACGGCATGGTGGCTATGGCATGGAGGCAATACCGTAGCGGCCTGCATAGCAGCAGCGCTGGCGTTGATTTCGTTCTGGTCCTTCGGGGTAATGCATAACTACGCCACCGAGGCTGCAAAGCGTCGTTCAGGCTATGAAGGCGGCTTCTCAGACTTCACGGCCAGAGAAGTAGATGAAATCCCCAACTGGATTGGCGCAGTGAATTTGGCCGCGACGATCGCAGTGGTTGCCTGCGCCGCATATGCCGGCTGGCAGACTTTTGGATGACGGAGCTGTTCATAAGCCGCACCTAGATCGGGGGTTCTCGCTCACCTCTGGTGAAATCGAAGATTGATGCAAATGCGCAGATCCGCGCCTTTCTACTCCCCAATCGCACCCAATCCGATAGGGTTTTGGCCCCATCGCGATAGGGGAGTGTTGCCCTATTGGCGGATGGCAATCGCGGACAGATCGGTGGTCGGATCAATCACGATCCCGGCGTCCTTCCGCTCGGAATATCGATCGACCAATTGCTCGGCGTGGGGCCGCAGCAGGACCGTAAATCGGACCAGCTCCTCCATCACGTCCACGATGCGATCATAGTAGCTCGACGGCTTCATCCGCCCATCGTCGTCAAACTCGTTGAACGCCTTGGCGACGCTCGACTGGTTGGGGATCGTGAACATGCGCATCCAGCGGCCCAGCAGGCGCAGCGTGTTGACGCTGTTGAACGACTGCGATCCACCCGACACCTGCATCACGGCGAGCGTCCGCCCCTGTGTTGGCCGCATCCCGCCCATGTTGAGCGGCAGATGATCGATCTGCGTCTTCATGATGCCGGTGATCTGGCCATGCCGCTCCGGGCTGCACCAGACCATGCCCTCCGACCACAACGCCAGTTCGCGCAGCTCGTGGATTGCCGGGTGATCGTTGCCCGCGACCTGATCGGGAAGAGGAAGCTCGCTCGGATCGAAGATGCGGATTTCAGCACCGAACAGGCGCAGCAGCCTCGCTGCCTCCTCCACGCACAGGCGAGAATAGGAGCGTTCGCGTAGCGAACCGTAGAGCAACAGGATACGCGGCGGAGGGTCGCCAGTGCCTAGGCCCAGGGCGGGCCTGCGATGCGCGTAGAGCGGGTCGAGGGCCGGCAGGTGGTCAGGATCGGGTAGATCGCGCAGGGGCATTAAATCAACGTCCTAGGAGCTTTATGAGATAGGTCGCGCTTGCGGGGCAGATGCCGGCAAATTCGCGGGAGTTTGCGATCGTGGCGGGGGCGTCGGCGCGATCGGCTGGGGCATAGCCGTGCTTCGCGAAGAACGCCGCCGCCGAGGTGGTGAGCAGATGCAGCCGCACCGCCGCGTCGGCTCGAGCCTTGTCCTCGACGAGTGCGAGCATCGCGCTTCCAAGCCCTTGCCTGCGCCGTGTGGCGAGGATCACGAAGGATCGAAGAAGCTGGTCGGGGCCATCGCCCTCGATACCTGCATAACCAATGGCCTCTCCGGCCTGGGTGATACGGAAGAACCTGCGGCCCGGTTCGGCGATATCGGCGATGGGAAGGTTGGCAGCAGCTAGTGCGTTCGCCAGCTCGGCCATATCCGCCGGCTTGATGTCCCAGGTGATGTTGTCGATCACGCGCCGGCCCTTCGCGGAGCCGTCGAAGGGAACCAGCGCGCGCCGAGCCACAGCGCCGCATGCACCAGCAGAACCAGCACCGGAACCTCGACCAAGGGGCCGATGACCGCCGCGAATGCGACCTGTGATCCCAGTCCGAACGCAGCGACGGCCACGGCGATTGCCAGCTCGAAATTATTGCCCGCCGCTGTGAAGGCGATGGCGGTGGTTCGCGGATAGTCAGCAGCGATAAGCTTGCCCATCGCGAAGCTCAGGCCGAACTGGATGACGAAGTAGAGCGTCAACGGAATGGCGATCCGCACCACGTCGAACGGCAGGCGGACCACATCGCCGCCCTTGAGGCTGAACATCGCGACGATCGTGAACAGCAGCGCGATCAGCGTGATCGGGGCGATACGCGGCAGGAAACGGGCCTCGTACCAAGCCCGGCCACGTCGTTTGGTCAGGATGAACCGCGTGGCGATGCCGGCAGCGAAGGGGATGCCGAGATAGATCAGTACCGCCTCGGCGATCGTGCCGAAGCCGACATTCAGGACGCTCCCCTGCAATCCGAAAATCGGCGGCAGAGCAGCAAGGAAGAACCACGCATAGATGCTGAAAAAGGCGATCTGGAAGATCGAGTTGAAGGCAACCAGGCCTGCAACATATTGCCCGCTGCCCTTGGCGAGCTGGTTCCACACCAGCACCATCGCAATGCAGCGCGCCAGTCCGATCAGGATCAGGCCCGTCATATAGCCCGGCTCGTCACGCAGGAAGATCACCGCCAGGGCGAACATCAGCGCCGGCCCCAGAAGCCAGTTCTGCACCAGCGACAGCACCAGTACGCGCCAATCGGCGAATACTGCCGGCAACTCCTCGTATCGAACGCGGGCAAGCGGCGGGTACATCATCAGCACCAAGCCGATCGCTATCGGAATGTTGGTAGTGCCGACGCGTAGGCGATCGAGCTGCGCCGGTAATATCTCGAACGCAGTTCCCAATGCGATGCCGAGGGCCATCGCCGCGAATATCCAGATGGTCAGATACCGGTCGAGGAAGGATAGCCGCTCAGGCGTGGTGCTGTCGCCACTCACGACGCTATCCGCTGGCCCTGTGCGTCCACCACACGCTCACCATCCTCCTTGGCGAACGCGCCTTGCTGTGGCGCCGGCAGCAGTTCCAGCACGGCCTCGGAGGGACGGCAGAGCTTCACGCCCAGCGGAGACACGACTAGCGGGCGATTAATGAGGATCGGGTGATCCATCATCGCGTCTATCAGCACTTCGTCGCTGAGGCTGATGTCGCCCAGGCACAACTCGGCGAAGGGCGTGCCTTTCTGGCGCAGCAGTTCGCGCGGCTGCATTCCTGCGCGTCGAAGAAGATTTTCGAGCATGGCCCGCGCGGGTGGCGTCTTGAGGTATTCGATGACGTGCGGCTCGATGCCAGCATTGCGGATCATCGCCAGTGCGTTGCGCGACGTGCCGCACTCGGGGTTGTGATAGATGATGATGTCGGTGTCGGTCACAGCGGGCCTCAGCAGCAAGGGGCGAGATCGGTAAGAAGCGGTTCGCACAGCTCGGCATGTGCGCCGCAACAGTCCTTCACGAGGAAGACCATCAGGCCACGCAGGCCGTCCAGGTCAGCGCGATAGATGATCGATCGCCCCTGCCGTTCGGACTGCACCAAGCCAGCCCGCGAGAGCATCGCCAGATGGGTGGACAGCGTGTTCTGCGGCACGTCCAGCAGGCGGGCGACCTCACCCGCAGGCAAGCCCACGGGTTCGTGCTTCACCAACAGGCGGAAAGTTTCGAGGCGGGTGCCTTGGGCAAGCGCGGCGAGGGCGGTAACGGACGACTCGATATCCATATATCGAGAACTATCGATGAATTTGCCGCCTCGCAACTACCCTGACGGAATCTGTTCGGCGATTAGCTGCGCTACCGGCGCACGTGAGCGGAACATTTCTGCGTAGGAGGGATGCGTCGCGATCACGGTGTCCTTGTCGAAGCGGAACATGCCCATCTGGTGATAGGTTGCGCCAGGGCATGTGATCGAGACGTGGAAGGCAAATTCAGTGGAGGTTTCGGGTATGGGTACGTCGATATCAAAAAGAACCCACTCTTGTTCCTTGAATAGAGGCATGTGAGATGTGGGAATTATATTCCGGTGTAGGGCGTATAATTCGATATCTGGAGCATTGCTGACTTGGATTCGTGCGTCCCCGGTAACTCGAAATCCGTCAGGGGATGGCTGTTCATGGAAGAGTGTCTTCTCCACGCAGATTGTAACATTCGCGTAGAGGATCGGCTCACTGGACAAATTCGATATCCGCGCCGTAAGCCTTCGTCCGAAACCCTCGCGTTCGCGGTGCGGGACTTCCTGCCAGTTGAACCAGAGGTCTGGCTGTCCAACCGTGGCGCGCCGCATGACGTCTCTGACTTCGTAATCGAACATCGCCTCGCTGACGAAATTCAGGCGCTTGTAATACTTCCGGTCGATTGTGGCCTGATGTGGAGCTAGGGTCGTGGCTTGCGGAATCTCGATCACATACGCAGTGCCGCCGCCAGCTAGTTGTATGGGTTGGATCACCAGCCCTTGAACGCGAGGCTGGATTGTCGAACCAAGAACCTGCTCGATCCATTCTCGTGTCACGCCGTTCGATGGGACGCCCGCATCGATACGCTGAGGGAGGTTTTCCTCCTCGATGATGCCATAGATAATTCGCCCGCCGGCTGAGTTCGCGAAAGCAGACACATCTTTCGCTAGTTCTCTACGATGATCGTTGGATCGGGTGAGGCTATCGCTCGCCTTGTAGTCCAAGGTGAGGCTTTCAGGGATCTTATCGTTGATAAGCTGCTGAAGATCGGCCTCGGTCCATCCCGCTATAGGCTTCAAGCTTCCACTCCCGGTTTTTCTATTCCATCATCTGTCGGTGACGATCCGTAAGCAAGGTTCAGCTTTACGCGAGCCGGAATCTTATGTTGGCTAGGTGAGGATAGGGCGTGTCGGCAGAGTTTCTAACGTGGTTCGGACAGTGGAAGGACGTAGTCACCGTCGCCGTGGCTCTTGGGGCGATTGGTGCTGTGGTCATTCAGATTCAGCAGGCTGGTCATTTCGAGCGAGATAAAGTGCGACGCTCTAGGGTGGCGGCACGCGCGACTCTTCCGCTGACGCTGGCTGCCCTGAGCGAATACGGGGCGGGTATGCTCGCGGCGATGGCTCCACTGGAGCGTTGGTTAGAGCGGAGAGAGGATGGGCCGGCGCCGGCTTTCGACGGCCCGCGATTGCCCCCCGAAACGGTCGCAGCGGTGGAAAAGGTGATCGCTGCATACCCTGGCGAGTTAGTTGCGAAGGCGCTGGCCGCAATTCTCGGAGAGGTGCAAGTCCTGCAATCTCGCTCAAGGGATTTTGCTATCAGCGATCAGAATATCATGATGTGGCGGGTTGCCATGAAGGACAACGTTGTGATGGCTGCCGGCATCATAGCTCGGTGCGAAGACCTCTTTGCATTTGCTCGGGACGGATTGGAGGCTGCGACACCATCACGTTCCCATCTTCAGCAGGTATTGAGCTTCGCTGGCGTTCACAGAGAGCAATTCCCGTCAGTCTGGAAATCGCTCGAAAGATTTGCAGAGGAGGAGCCGGAGATCGCAAATCGGAGCGAAGCTTGGTCCTTCGCTGCTTGGTTGCGCCGGAGGCGGATAGGCGCCTAACGCAAGGCGTCTCCCTTAGCGGAAGTATGTGCCTTAATGCGCGTACGTCCGCACCGATCTGCCGGTGCTTATTAGACGTATATTAGATGAGTGGCGCTGTACAGGCGGCTAAGTGCCTGGAAACGCTGGTGACCCCTACGAGAATCGAACTCGTGTTTTCGCCGTGAGAGGGCGACGTCCTGACCGCTAGACGAAGGGGCCGTTAGCGCTGCGGAAGCGGGCAATTACGGGCAGCTTCCTTGCCCGTCAAGCGCCTTCCGGATGCACCGGCAATTTTATTTCCCGCGCGGCGGCCTCATCCGGCTACCGGCAGGCGCAGCGTGCCGTCCGCTTCATAATGCACCTCGCTATAGGCCGTCACCGCGACCAGCGGCAAAGGCGCATAGAGATGCGGGAACAGCTGGCCGCCGCGCGAGGGCTCCCATCGCACCGCGTCGCCCATTGCCTCCAGATCGACCGCGACGAGCCAGAGGCCGGCCTGGCCGGCAAAATGCTTGTCCAGCGTCTCCGCCACCTGCGCGGCGGTGGAGAGGTGGACATAGCCGTCCGCCAGGTCGATCGGCGCGCCCGCGAAGACGCCCTCATGCTCGAGGACGTGCATCTGATCCGCGGTGAGGATCTTGTAGGCAATGGTGTCGGGCATTGGCGCTATCCTGAGCCTTGCTGCTCCCCGGCAAAGGCCGGGGCCCAGCTTCGACGCAACGGGCGAGCTGCGCCAACCTCTCGATCGACATCGCAACCGGCCCCCGGCCTTCGCCGGGGAACAGTCACGCCATGCCGTCCTACTGTCCGTCCTCGGGGCCCTGGGCGAGATCCTCGCCGGTGGTGCCGTCCGGCTTGGGTTCGCCGGTGGCGGGGCCGTCACCCAGCTCCGCCTCGGCATCGCCTTCGCTCTCCTCGATCCGCGCGGCGGAGACGACATGCTCGTTGTCCGCCACGTTGAACAGGCGCACGCCCGCCGAGCCGCGGCCGATCACGCGCAGGTCGCCCAGCGACATGCGGATCATCTTGGCCTGGTCGGTGACCAGCATCAGCTGGTGCCCCTTGCTCGCCGGGAAGCTCGCCACCACCGGACCGTTGCGGCCGATATTGTCGATATTGGTGATGCCCTGGCCGCCGCGGCCGGTGCGCCGATACTCATAGGCGGAGCTCAGCTTGCCATAGCCGTTCGCGCAGACGGTGAGGATGAACTGCTCGCGGCTCTTGAGTTCCTCGAAGCGATCCGCCGCCAGATCGGGCTCGCCTTCCTTCTCGGCCTTCCACGGCGCGAAGCGGAGATAGGCCTCGCGCTCCTCGCTGGTGGTGCCGACGCGGTGGAGGATCGACAGCGAGATCACCTCGTCGCCCCCTGCCAGCTTCATGCCGCGCACGCCGGTGGAGTTGCGGCTCTGGAACTCGCGGACATCGTCCGCGGCGAAGCGAATCGCCTTGCCCTGGCGAGTGGCGAGCAGCACGTCGTCGCCCTCGTCGAGCAGCGCCACGCCGATCAGCCGGTCATCGGCATCCTCGCCCTCGAACTTCATCGCGATCTTGCCGTTCGAGGGCACGTTGTTGAACGCGTCCATCGAGTTGCGGCGCGCCGAGCCCTTGGCGGTGGCGAACATGACGTGGAGCTTGCCCCATTCGCTCTCGTCCTCCGGGAGCGGCAGCACGGTGGAGATGGTCTCGCCCGCCGCCAGCGGCAGGATGTTGATCATCGGCCGGCCGCGCGTGGCCGGGCCGCCCTCGGGCAGCTTCCAGACCTTCATGCGATAGACCTTGCCGAGGGTCGAGAAGAACAGCACCGGCGTGTGCGTCGAAGTGACGAACAGCTCGGTGACGGCATCCTCGTCCTTGGTCGCCATGCCGGCGCGGCCCTTGCCGCCGCGATTCTGCGCGCGGAAGGTGTCGAGGCTGGTGCGCTTGATATAGCCCTGCACGGTCACGGTGACGACCATGTCCTCGCGCTCGATCAGGTCCTCGTCCTCGATGCCGTCGGCGGCGGGAGCGATCTCGGTGCGGCGCGGCGTGGCATAGAGGGCGCGGACCGTGGTCAGCTCCTCCACCATCACTTCGTACAGTTTCGCGCGATTGCCGAGGATCTCGAGCAGCTCGGCGATCGAATCGGCCAGTTCCTTGAGCTCGTCGCCGATCTCGTCGCGGCCGAGCGCGGTCAGGCGATGCAGGCGCAGGTCGAGGATCGCGCGGACCTGGGCGTCCGACAGGCGATAGCTGTCGCCGGTGATCTCGGTTTCGACCGCTTCGACCAGCTTGATATACTGGGCGATCTCCGCGATCGGCCATTCGCGCGCGAGCAGCTTGTCGCGGGCGTCCGCCGGGCTCGACGAGCCGCGGATGATCCGCACCACCTCGTCCAGGTTGGTGACCGCGATCACCAGGCCGAGCAAGATGTGCGCGCGCTCGCGAGCCTTGGCCAGCTCGAACTTCGAGCGGCGGGTGATGACCTCCTCGCGGAACTTGACGAAGGCCTGGATGATGTCCTGCAGGTTGAGCAGTTCCGGGCGGCCGCCGCGGATCGCGAGCATGTTGGCCGGGAAGCTCGACTGGGCGGGGGTGTTCCGCCAGACTTGGTTGAGCACGACCTCGGGAGTCGCGTCGCGCTTCAGGTCGATGACGATGCGGACGCCCTCGCGCGACGATTCGTCGCGGATGTCGCTCACGCCTTCGATGCGCTTGTCCTTGGCGGCCTCGGCGATCTTCTCGACCAGCGCGTTCTTGCCCTGCTGGTACGGGATCTCGGTGAGCACGATCGAGCGGCGGTCGCCGCGCTGCTCGAACTCGTGGCGCGAGCGGACGATGATCGAGCCGCGCCCGGTCTGATAGGCATTACGGCAGCCCGAACGGCCGAGGATCAGCGCGCCGGTCGGGAAGTCCGGACCGGGGACGATCTCCATCAGCTCCTCGAGCGTGAGCGGCTCGCGCTGGCCCAGCATCGCCTTGATATGCTCGAGGCAGGCATCGACCACTTCGCCGAGATTGTGCGGCGGGATGTTGGTCGCCATGCCGACCGCGATGCCGCCGGCGCCGTTGACCAGCAGGTTCGGGAAGCGTGCCGGAAGGACCGCCGGCTCGCTCTCAGACCCGTCATAGTTCGGGACGAAGTCGACCGTGTCCTTCTCGATGTCGTCGAGCAGCGCCGAGGCGACCTTGGCCAGGCGCGCTTCGGTGTAGCGCATCGCGGCGGGCGGATCGGGATCCATCGAGCCGAAATTGCCCTGGCCGTCGATCAGCGGCACCCGCATCGCCCAGTCCTGGGCCATGCGCGCCATCGCGTCATAGATCGAGCTGTCGCCGTGCGGGTGGTACTTACCCATCACGTCGCCGACCAGGCGGGCCGACTTGCGATAGGCGCGGCCGGCGACATAGCCGCCTTCCTGCGCGGCATAGAGGATACGGCGGTGAACCGGCTTCAGGCCGTCGCGAACGTCCGGGAGCGCGCGCGCCACGATCACGCTCATCGCGTAATCGAGATAGCTCGTCTTCATCTCGTCGACGATCGAGATCGGCGTAATGTCGGAGGGGTCGTCGGCGAGGATGGTCTCGTCGGTCAAAGTGTTCACCGCTTTCGGGTTCTTGAGTGTGTCTTACGGCTCTAACGATGCCGATGCATCCTGCCAACCCCGCGCCCGCGTGTGAGCAGGAGCGCGCGTGCGCGCGAGCGCGCACGCGTGGGAAAGCTGGGGATAACTTCGCCCGGCGCCACTTGACTATAACTCTACCTAGGTAGATTTAATCGACATGGCTCGAAGCAGATCGCTTTCCCCGACCGCGCGCAACGTGCTCGCCATCCTCCTCGAAGCCGGGGAGGACTGGTCGCATGGCTATGCGTTGGGCCGGGCGGCGGGAATCCAGTCGGGCACGCTCTATCCGCTGCTGATCCGCCTCGAGGAGCAGGGACATCTGGAAGCGCAGTGGCAGCCGCCCAGCGAGCCGGGCAGGCCGGCGCGCCACGCCTATCGGCTGAGCGCGGCGGGGCGGGTCTTTGCGGCCGAGCTGCTGCGCGGCGAGGCGCCCGGCCTGGTGGGGAAGCCCGCGTGATCCGGCTGATGGCGGCGGCGCTGGTCGATCTCGCGGCGGCGCTGATGCCGGCGCGGTTACGGCACTGGGGCGAGCGGATGCGCTGCGAAGTGGCGGCGATCGAGGCGCCGGGCGAAGCGCTGCGCTTCGCCGCCGGCTGCCTATGGGGTGCGATCTGCGAGATGATCCGAGTGCAATCGGGAGGCGGGAAAATGGCGATGTGGTGGGGCAGGCGGCTGGTGGGACTCTGCGCGATCGGCGCTACAGGACTGGGCATCGGATATATGACGATCGGCGGCGCGCCGCTGAGCTATCCATTGCGCAATGTCGCGGCGCTGCTGATCGGTTTTCTCGCGCTCGGGATCGTCACGCACCTGCCGCGTAGCCGCTGGCTTGTGCCGGGGCCGGTGTTGATCGCCCTCGGGCTGGCGCTGCTGGCAACCAGCCTGTTCGGTATCACGCATGACGGCGCGACTCGCTGGGTATCGATCGGCGGGCTGGGCATCCAGCCGAGCCTGATCCTGATGCCGGTGCTGGGCATCGGCTATGCGGGCGTGCGGGATCGGCTTTCCACCTTGGGCGTGATCGTGGCGGCGGCGGCGCTGGCGCTGCAGCCGGACCGCGCGATGGCCGGCGGGCTTGCCGCGGGGCTCGCCGCGCTGGCGCTGCTCCGCCCGGAGCGCAATGTGCTGGCGGCGCTGATCGCGGCGCTGGCCGGGTTCGTCGCGGCGCTGCTCCAGCCGGACGTGCAGCCCGCGATGCCCTATGTCGACCAGATCCTGTTCACGGCCTTCGGCGTGCATCCGCTTGCCGGGCTGATGGTGGTCGCCGGATCGGCGCTGCTGCTGGTGCCGGCGCTCGCCGGATGGCGCCGCGACCCCGCCTATGCGGTGTTCGGCGCGCTGTGGCTGGCGATCGTGCTGGCGGCGGCGCTGGGCAACTATCCGACGCCGCTGGTGGGCTATGGGGGCAGCGCGATCGTCGGCTATCTGCTCAGCCTGCTCGGCTTGCCGAGCGCGCTCGGCGCGGCGGGCACCGTGCCGGACAAGGCCGAGCCGGCGGCCGAGCACGGGATGCTGCGGGTCGGCATCGCCTAGGAAAATCGCCGGTGACGGAGCGGGAGGAGGACGCCCCGTCGCCGGCGCTTCGGACATCGGGCTGTGCCGGCCCGGTGCCGGAACTCAGTGGGTCGTGCCGGTATGCGGCAGGCGGATCACATGCTGGCCGCTCGGCTCGATGCCGCTGGTGTCGTCCTCCGCCTCGGCGCGCACCAGCTTGCCGAGATTGGCGAGCGCGCCGACCATGCCGAAGCCGGCGCTGAACCGGCGGCCGCGCGGGTCGCGGCGCGGTGCCGGCCGGGCATTGCGGGGCGCGCGGCGGCGGGGCGGGGGCGTGATGCGGGTCATCCGCTCGGCAACCGAGGCCGCGTCGCTCGCGCGGCCGAATTCGCGCCACACTATCTGGAAGCCGTCCGGCACTTCGCTCCACTCGCCGCCCGCGGGGCGGACCAGGTCGCGGCCGCAACGGTGGCAGACCGCGAAGTCCAGGCCCTGATTGTGATGATGGGTGGTGCCGGCGGCATGGCCCATTACGCTGCAACGGATACGCATCTCACTGCACTCCCTTGGATTTGCTGCCGCGCATCCGCAGGCGAAATTCGGCCAGGGCGCGGAAATGCTCGTCCTCGCTCTCCAGGGCGAGGGCCGGGTTCCAGATCTCGAAACTGTCGCCGGCGCCGACGAAGAGGGCGAGGTCCTCGATACGGCCGAGATGGCGCATCGCGGCCGGGATGCGCAGCCCGGCGCCCGCGCGCGGCATCCGCTCGGAAAGGCCGAAGGTGCTGCGCATGCGGCGATAATGGCCGCGCGCCTCGTCGCCGCGATCCTCCTCCGCCATGCGGCGGCGCTCGGCGCGCGCGGCAAGGGTGGCGAGATGGGCGCGGCCATAGCCGATCAGGCAGCGATCGGTGCCATGCCTGGCAAGGATGATCTCGGGCTCGGCCTCGGGAGAAAGCGCGGCTTCGAGAAAGGCCGGCACCGCGACGTTCCCGTCCGCGTCCACCTCGCAGAGCTCGCTACCATGGTAAAGGGCATTCATGGGCATCGACTCGTCAGAAAGGGGTGATTCTGTTCTGGTAAGTCACTGAAACCGCAAATGGTTTCCTTGCTTGCCTTATGTTTGCCATAATAACGCCTAATTCTGATCCGCCGATGAACCGTTCCGTTCCGTCGGCGAAATGTTTACTGGCGTTAACCATGATGTGAACGATCGGTAACGAAGCCGCCATTCAGGAGAGCACCCGTCCGAGTCCGCGCGTAGGGGAGAATCCTGAGCCCAACGGCTTGAAAATTGTGGACAACGCTCCCCATGGGTGGCGCGGCGCGGGGCGGCTCCCTACACTCGGGCCATGCATTCCGGCTTCGTTCCGCTTCGGGTCTTCTCGTCCTTCACCATGCTGGAGGGCGCGATCGAGCCGAAGGCGATCGCCAAGCGCGCGAAGGAACTGGGTTTTCCGGCGGTCGCGGTGGCGGATCGCAACGGGCTCTATGCCTCGATGAGCTTCGGCGATGCCTGCATCAAGTCGGGCATCCAGCCGATCATCGGCACGCTGCTGGCGGTCAAGCGGCCCGACATGCCCGACGGCGTCGCGGCGCCGATCGACTGGCTGGCGCTCTATGCCCAGGACGAGGCCGGCTATCTGAACCTGTGCGACCTCGTCTCGATGGCGCATCTCGACCGCCCGACCGAGGAGGATGCGCACATCCCGTTCGACGCGCTCGAGGGGCGGACGGAGGGGCTGCTCTGCCTGACCGCCGGCCGCGAGGGCGCGCTGGCGCGGCTCTATGCCGAGCAGCAGGACAGGGCGGCGGATGCCTATGCCCGCCGGCTCGAGGCACTGTTTCCGGAGCGGCTCTATATCGAGATCGTCCGCCGGCTCGACGAGGTGGAGGGCCGGGCCGAGGCCAGGCTGCTCGACCTTGCCTATGACCGGAACCTGCCGCTGGTCGCGACCAATCCGAGCTGCTTCGCCGAGCCGACCTTCCACGAGGCGCATGACGCGATGCTGTGCATCGCCAACAGCTCCTATGTCGCCTCGGACGATCGCCCGCGTTCCTCGCCCGATGCGTGGATGAAGCCGGCGAACGAGATGCGGAGCCTGTTCGCGGACCTGCCCGAGGCCATCGCCAACACGCTCGTCGTCGCCCAGCGCTGTGCCTATGCCGCGCCCAAGCGCAAGCCGATCCTGCCCAGCCTGGCCGGTGACCGCGAGGGCGAGGCGGCGATGCTGCGCGAGCGGAGCTGGCAGGGGCTGGAGAAGCGGCTGGAAAAGGCCGGCATCACCGATCCGGCCGAGCGCGAAGCCTATGACGAGCGGCTCCAGTTCGAGCTCGACGTCATCATCCAGATGGGCTTCCCGGGCTATTTCCTGATCGTCGCCGACTTCATCCAATGGGCGAAGGCGCACGACATTCCCGTGGGCCCGGGCCGTGGCTCGGGCGCGGGCTCGGCGGTTGCCTGGGCGCTGACCATCACCGATCTCGATCCGCTGAAGCTCGGCCTGCTCTTCGAGCGCTTCCTCAACCCGGAACGCGTCTCGATGCCCGACTTCGACATCGATTTCTGCGAAACCCGGCGTGGCGAGGTGATCCGCTACGTGCAGCAGAAATACGGCGCCGATCACGTCGCGCAGATCATCACCTTCGGCACGATGAAGGCGCGCGCGGTGGTCAAGAACGTCGGCCGCGTGCTGCAGATGAGCTATGGCCAGATCGACCGGCTCGCCAAGCAGATCCCGAACCACCCGACCGATCCCTGGACGCTGGAGCGCACGCTGAACGGCGTCGGGGAGTTCCTTGCCGAGTATAACGCGCACAAGGACATCAAATATCTGGTCGACCTGTCGATGCGGCTCGAGGGGTTGCCGAGCCACTCGTCGACGCACGCCGCCGGCGTGGTGATCGGCGACCGGCCGCTGTCGCAGCTCGTGCCGCTCTACCGCGATCCGCGCTCGGACATGCCGGTCACCCAGTTCGACATGAAATATGTCGAGGGCGCGGGCCTGGTGAAGTTCGACTTTCTCGGCCTCAAGACGCTGTCGGTGCTGAAAAAGGCAGTGGAGCTGCTCTCCGACCGGGGCATCGATGTCGATCTCGACGCGCTCGCCTGGGACGATACCGAAGTCTATGACCTGCTCCAGCGCGGCGACACGGTGGGCGTGTTCCAGCTGGAATCGGAAGGCATGCGGCGCACGCTGACCGCGGTGCGCCCGACGAACTTCGGCGACATCATCGCGCTCGTCTCGCTCTATCGCCCCGGCCCGATGGACAACATCCCGAGCTTCGGCCACCGCAAGGGCGGGCGCGAGGAGATCGTCTATCCGCACGACCTGCTCGAGCCGATCCTGAACGAGACCTATGGGATCTTCGTCTATCAGGAGCAGGTGATGCAGGCCGCCCAGATCCTGGCGGGCTATTCCCTGGGCGGCGCGGACATGCTCCGCCGCGCGATGGGCAAGAAGATCAAGGCGGAGATGGACGCCCAGCGCGAGACCTTCGTGAAGGGCTGTGCCGAGCACAACAACATCAAGCCGGCCAAGGCCAACGAGCTGTTCGACCTGATCGACAAGTTCGCCGGCTATGGCTTCAACAAGTCGCACGCCGCCGCCTATGCGCTGCTCGCCTATCAGACCGCCTGGCTCAAGGCGCACCATCCGCACGAATTCTTCGCCGCCTCGATGGCGTACGACATCCACCAGACCGACAAGCTGGCGATCTTCGCCGACGACATGAAGCGGCTGGGCGTCCGCTATCTCTCGCCCGACATCAATCGCAGCCAGGCCGATTTCTTCGTCGAGAAGACCGAGGAGGGGCTGGCGGTCCGCTATGCGCTGGGCGCGCTCAAGGGCGTCGGCGAGGGCGCGATGGAAGAGCTGGTGCGCGACCGGGAGGAGCGCGGGGTGTTCAAGTCGCTCGACGATTTCGCGCTGCGCACCAATCCCCAGCTGATCAACAAGCGGCAGCTGGAAACCCTTGCCGCTGCCGGAGCCTTCGACTCCATCAACGACAATCGTGCCGGCGTCTATGGCGCGGCGGAACGCATCATGGCGGTCTGCCAGCGCTCGCACGGAGAGCGCAACAGCTTCCAGGCGTCGTTCGACATGGTCACCAAGCCCGCCGGCGATGAGATCCGCCTCTCTGAGGATGTCTATTGGTCGACGGCCGATCGGACGGGGCATGAAAGGGAAGCCTTTGGCTTCTATTTCCAGGCGCATCCCCTCGATCGCTATCAGCACCTCGCCAAGAGTTTCGGCGCGCGCGATATCGTTTCGCTGGGCGAGATCGACATCCCCCCCGGCGCCCGGATCGGCGCGACGATCGCGGCGCTGGTCGAGGATTGCCGCCCGCGCACCTCGGCGCGCGGCAACAAATATATGATGGCGACGATCTCGGACAAATCGGCGCAGACCATCGCCACCTGCTTCGAGGACAGCGCCGTCCCCGATCTCGAGCGCTGCGCCCGCGAAGGCGGCTGCGCGGTGCTGACCGTCGAGCTTGACAAGCGGGCAGGCGAGGACACGCCGCGCGTCTCGATCAAGCGCGTCCAGCCCTTCGAGGGGCTGGCCAACACGGCGCGGCTCGTGCTCGATGTGACCATCGACGATGTCCAGGCGATCCCCATCCTCGCCGGCATCATCGGCGACCAGCGCGGCGGACGCGGCGAGGTGCTGGTGCATGTCGCGATTCCCGGCGGCGAGGCCGAGCTGGTGCTGGGCCGCGACTTCCGGCTGGACGGCGAGCTGGCCCAGAAGATCGAGAATGTCCCCGGCATCCGCTGGGCCTCGCTCAAGAGCGCGGCGGCGAAGCTGGCCGAGGCGGCGTAGGCCTGGATGGCATCATCCCAGCGACCCCGGACTTGATCCGGGGCGGGATCTCAGGCGATGGTGCGTGGAAAGGTTATTTGTTCACGCGGAGACGCGGAGGCGCGGAGATTCTGTTCGCGCAGAGGCGCAGAGAGCGCGGAGGGGTTCCGCTCGCGGCACGTTCCGGCGCCGCGCCAGCGGCAGGAAACGTGGAAACCTTGTGATGGAAGGCGCCGCTAAGTTGAGAACCCAAACAAGTATTTGATTTTCTGCCGTCATCCCGGCCTTGAGCCGGGATCCCGCTTCTTCTTGCACTGGCGAGACAGCGGGACCCCGGCTCAAGGCCGGGGTGACGAAGGAGGAATATGAGTCCTCAACCTGGCGCGACGCTGAACCGCTCTGCGTTCTCTGCGCCTCTGCGCGAACCACCTTCTTCTTCTCCGCGCCTCCGCATGAAAATCAAAAATGCCCCTGGCGAGCGGCTGAGCCGGCGCCCGCACCGTCGTCATTCTCTTCTTTTAGGGAAGCAGGCCGCGTGGGCGGCCCGCCGCCGAAATCCTTCCTTACATTCCCCGCTCTCGACACTCGCGCGCATCGCGGGTTACGCTCTCGAAAAATCGGTATGGAGAGCCGGGATGCTTGGAGGAATGCAGGATTTCGAGCTGCGCGTCACCAGTCTGCTCGATCACGCCGCGCGCGAGCATTGGGGGCGCGAGATCGTCACCCGCTGGGCGGACGGCAGCGAGACGCGCACCACCTGGGCCGGCATCGCCCGCGATGCCCGCAAGCTGGCCCAGGCGCTGGAGCGGCTGGGTCTCCAGAAGGGCGACCGCGTCGCCACCCTGGCGATGAACCATGGCCGCCACCTCGTCACCTGGTACGGCGCCGCCGGCATGGGCGGGGTGGTCCACACGATCAACCCGCGCCTGTTCGACGACCAGCTGATCTTCATCGCCAACCATGCCGAGGACAAGATACTGTTCTACGATCGCGCCTTCGCGCCGCTGGTCGAGCGACTGAAGCCGCACTGGAAGTCGATCGAGCATTATTACTGCTTCGACAGCGACGGGCCGGACGGGTTCGAGGCGCTGCTGGCCGCCGAGGACGGCAATTACAGCTGGGTTACCGGCAGCGAGCGCGAGCCCTGCATGATCTGTTACACCAGCGGCACCACGGGCAATCCCAAGGGTGTGATCTACACCCACCGATCGAGCGTGATCCATGCGATCGCCGAGATGCAGCCCGATGTGTTCGATCTCTCCGCCCGCGCGGTGGCGATGCCGATCGTGCCGATGTTCCATGCGGTGGGCTGGGGCCTGCCCTGGGCCGGCGCCGCGGCGGGGATCAAGTTCGTCTTCTCGGCGGTGAACGATCCGCTCGTCCTGTGCGAGCTGATGAACCGCGAGAAGGTGACGCACACCGCCGGGGTGCCTACCGTCTGGTTCGCGATGTTCCAGCATATGGACGCCACCGGCGAGGAGCCGGAATTCCTCAAGATCGTCACCATCGGCGGCTCGGCCGCCCCGCGCGCGATGATCGAGCGGCTGATGAAGATGGGCATCCGCGTCAACCATGCCTGGGGCATGACCGAGACGAGCCCGATCGGCACGATGGGCGCCCCATCGTGGAACTGGGACGAGCTGAGCTTCGAGCAGCAGGTCGACCAGGTCTGCAAGCAGGGCAAGGTGCCCTATGGCGTCGAGCTGCGCGTGGTCGACGACGAGGGGCGGGTGCAGCCGCGCGACGGCAAGAGCTCGGGCCGCCTCCAGGTGCGCGGGCCCTGGATCGTCGAGCGCTATTTCAAGGCGGACGCGCCGGCGGTCGATGCCGACAACTGGTTCGATACGGGCGACGTGTCGGTCCTCTATCCCGACGGCACGATGCAGATCACCGATCGCGCCAAGGACGTGATCAAGTCGGGCGGCGAGTGGATCAGCTCGGTCGATCTGGAAAATGCCGCGATCGGCTGCGCGGGCGTGGCCGAGGCCGCGGCGATCGGCGTGCACCACCCCAAATGGGACGAGCGGCCGATCCTGCTGGTGGTCCGCAAGCCGGGCAGCGACGTGACGGCGGAGGAAGTGCAGGCGCATCTCGCCCAGCACGTCGCCAAATGGTGGCTGCCCGACGAAGTGCTCTTCGTCGAGAGCCTGCCGCACACCGCCACGGGCAAGCTGCTCAAGACCGCGATCCGCGAGCAGTACAAGGATTTCAAGCTGGCGGCGGCTTAGCCTGGGGACTCATATTCTCCAGCGTCATCCCCGCTATCCCTTCAACCGCTCCCTTCATCCGTCATCCCCGCGAAGGCGGGGATCCAGGGCCAAGGGCAAGGACGGCGCGGCTCGCCTTGCCGTTTCCGGCACGCACCCGCGTGATCGCTTCGATCGTCCCCTGCTACCCTGGATCCCCGCCTTCGCGGGGATGACGGGTGTGGTTTCAAGGGCTTGTTTTGGTTCTCAACCAGGTTGAGGACTCATATTCTTCCTTCGTCACCCCGGCCTTGCGCTGGGATCCCGCTGTCTTGCCGAGGGCAGAAGCAGCGAGATCCCAGCGCAAGGCCGAGCTGACGGTAGAAAATCAGATACTCGTCCGGGTTCTCAACCTCGGGCCTGTAGTTCTTCCCCAGCTTGCTCGGGAAGGAATTGGACATCACATCCCCGCGAACGCCGCGGTGACCTCGCCTGCCTTGGCGTCCTTGAAGCGGGCGCAGTTGCGGATGCCCTCCACTGCCCGGTCGAGCGCCAGCGTGCTGCCGCCCTCGGCCCGCAGCTTGGCGTCGACCGTGTCGGCGGCGGCGAGCGAGCATTGCGACTTGAACATCTCCGCCGAGCGGCCCGAGAAGATGCCGCCGCCGCCGGTGAGCTTCGAGAATTCGTCGAAATGGGCGAGCATATAGGCGAGCGCCGCGTCGCGGGTATCGGCGTCGTTCAGGAAGAGCGACGCGGCGAACAGCCGCTCGCGCGGCGTGTAGCGGGGATCGTCGAACTCGGTGAAATACCATTTCGCGACATCGGCATTGCCGGAGGAGGCGATGGCGCGGAACGCGGCCTGGCGCAGGTCGGGCGCCTTGCCTGCCAGCGCCGCCTCGGCCAGCGTCCTGGCGAAGGGCACGCCGCGATCGCCGACCGCGACGGCCAGGGCCAGCGGCGTGAAATCATCGTCGAGCGCATGCGCGTCGCCGGCGAGCCGGGCATCGGCGGCGGCGATCAGCCTGGCGCGCAGCGCGGCGTCATGGCCGTTGTCCGCGACGAAGCCGACCAGCTGCTCGCGCAGTTCCGTGGTATCGGCATTGTCGTTCGCATGCGCGCCGGCCCTGGGGTCGAAGCCGATCTTGGCCAGCATCGGCCCATAGAGATCGACGAACAGCTTGCGATAGGCGGGCAGCGCCGCCGCGCCGATCAGCCCGCGGTCGCGCAGCCCGGCGAGCCGGGTGCCGTTGTCGAGCTGCATCTTGGTCTTGGGATGCCGGGCCATCGCGCGGGCGAGCGCGACGAGCCGGGCGGTGTCCGCCTTGCCGGCATAGAAGCTCGCCCACAGGCTGTCGTCCACCGCCAGCGCCTCGCCGGTCGGCAGGGTGGGGGCGGCGGTGATCAGCGAATCCCAGTCGGCGGGATCGAGGTCGAAGCGGTAATAGCCCCAGCCGCCGGCATTGGGGACGATCGCACCCGTGCCGCCGGCGACGATCGGCGCGCTCGGCTTGTCGAGCAGCGTGCAGCTCTTGGTATCGCCCTGGCGGATGCAGAGCGGGATGATCCACTGCTCCGCGGGCGCATTGGTGCCGAAATAGGCGAAGCGCTGCTGGCTGGCGGTGAGCACGCCATTGGCGCGGTGGAAGGTCACGACCGGCACGCCCTGCTGGTCGACGAAGCCGCGCAGCGATTCGAGCACGCGCGGATCATGGGCGGCGTCGGCCAGCGAAGCGAAGAACTGCTCGGTGCTCGCATTGCCATATTTGTGGCGCGACATGTGCAGGCGCACGCCGTCGCGGAACTTCTCGTCGCCCATATAGGCGGCGATCATGCCGACGACCTGGCCGCCCTTGCCATAGGTGATCTGGTCGAACGCGGCGTCGATGTCCGCATCGTTGGTGATCTTCTGGTGGATCGGCCGGCCGGCGACCAGCGCGTCGAGGTCCATCGCCTCGAACCCCTCGGAAATGGCGTCGACGCCGATGTCGAGATCGGGCCGCCATTCGTTGCCGATGCGATAGCCCATCCAGTTGGCGAAGCTCTCGTTCAGCCAGATATCGTCCCACCAGGCGGGCGTGACGAGATCGCCGAACCATTGGTGCGAAAGCTCGTGCGCCACGACCATGCCGAAGGTCTGCTTGCTCGACGTGGCATCGTCCTCGTCGACGAACAGGATGGAGTCGCCATAGATGTCGGCACCGGCATTCTCCATCGCGCCCGGCATCACCGGCGAGCCGATCTGGTCGAGCTTGGGAAAGGGAAATGCCTGGCCGAAATATTTCTCGAGCAGCGCGACGATCGGGCCCGAATTGTCGAGCGCGAACTGCATCCGGTCCTTGTAGGGCTGGGTGCCGACGATGCGCAGCGGCAGCGGCGTCCTGCGCTCGGGCGTGGACGGCACCTTGGCGCTAACGGTCGAGAAGGGGCCGACGACGAAGGCGACCAGATAGGTCGGCAGCGGCTTGGTGGCGATGAAGCGGTGCCTGACCAGCGCGCCGACCTTGGCCGGCTTGCCCGTCTCGGGCGCGTTGCTCAGCGCGACGAAGCCCGGCTTGGTGGTGAGCGACACGGTGAAGGGAGTCTTGAAGCCCGGCTCGTCGAAGCCGGGAAAGGCCGCGCGCGCGTCGATCGATTCGAACTGGGTCCAGCTGTACCAGCTGCCCGCCACGTTGATGCGATAGGGGCCCGAGGCGCCGGTGCCGAACGCCGCGTCATAGTCGAACTTCAGGGTCAGCTTGCCGGGCTGCACCGTCCTGCCGAAGTCGATCTGGGCCAGGCCATGGGGGCTCTTCTGGGTGAAGCCGAGTCGAATCTCCTTGCCGGCGACCACTGCCACCGCCCTGGTGACGTTGAGGTTGCGGCCGTGCATCCACACCGTCTGCGCCGCCCGGTTGAGCTGCACGTCGATCTCGGTGTGGCCGCTGAAGCGCGGCTTTTCGGGAACGATCGTCAGGTCGAGCCGATAGGCGAGGGGAGTCACCGTATCCGGCAGCTTGCCGGTGGGCTGGGCGTCCTGGGCATGTGCGACGGCGGGAAGCGTGAGGGCGAAAGCGAAGGCAAGCGCGCGCATGAAGAGTCCTTATGATCCGTTCCTGGCCTAGGCTCGGTGCCGGGCACCTGCAATCGGCCACATGTTTCTGTTCGATTATGTTATGTTTCCATATTGTGTCTGTCATGGGGATGGCTATGGTGCCCCCAGGTCTCAGACCACCGGGCGGCGTTTGGATCCCTCTTTTCTCCGCCCGGCTATTATTCCGGGGGCCGCCGGCTTCCGCGCGGCGGCCGCCGTCTTTCCCGACTACGACCTTCGATTGGCCATTGCGCGCCGGCGCGGCTTGATTATGGTAGCGCTATCATTGTGCATAGGCGCAAGAAGGGGAGAGGGATATGGGACTGATCGCGCGCCTGGCGGCGCTGGTCCTGCTGCTTGGTGCCGCGGCGCCGCCGGGCGAGCGCTGGGTGACGGCCTGGGCCACCGCGCAGATGATCCCGGGCAGCAACGCGCTGCCGGCGGAGGATCTGAAGGACGCGACGCTGCGCCAGGTGGTGCGCGTCCAGATCGCCGGCACCCGGCTGCGCGTGCGCTTCACCAATGCCTATGGCACCCAGCCGTTGCGGCTCGGCGCGGCGACGATCGCGCGGGCGCTCGACCCGGCCTCGCCGCGGATCGATGCCGCAAGCCTGGTGGCGCTGCGCTTCGGCGGGGCGAAGGGCGTCACCATCCCGGCGGGCGCGGACTATTGGTCCGATCCGGTCACCCTGCCGGTGCGGGCGGGGGCGGACCTCGCGATCACGCTCTATCTGCCCGAGGCGCCGGCGCAGCAGACCGGCCATCCCGGCTCGCGCGCGACCAGCTATCATCTCCATGGCGACCATGTGGGCGATCCCGACCTGCCGGGCGCCGGCAAGGCCGATCGCTGGGTGCAGATCGGCGCGATCGAGACCGTGTCGGCCAAGGCATCGGCGGTGGTGATCCTGGGCGATTCGATCACCGACGGCTATGGCGTGCCGGCCAATGGCAACCAGCGCTGGACCGACGCGCTCCAGCTGCGCCTGCGCGCCACGCCGGTGCTGGCCGATATGGCGGTGCTCAATGCCGGCATCGGCGGCAACCGGCTGCTCAACGACGGGCTGGGCCCCAATGCGCTGGCCCGGTTCGACCGCGAGGTGCTGAGCTATCCGGGCGTCACTCACCTCGTGATCCTGGAGGGAGTCAACGATCTCGGCACGCTCACCCGCGATGCGCCGGCGACGCCCGAGGCGCATGCCGCCCTCGTGGAGGGGATGATCGGCGCCTATCGCCAGATGGTCGCCCGGGCCCGCGCACGCGGGATCAAGGTGATCGGCGCGACGATCCTGCCCTATGGCGGCTCGGCCTATTATCACCCCGATGCGCAGAACGAGGCCGATCGCGCCGCGGTGAACGCCTGGATTCGCGCGCCCGGCAATTTCGACGGCGTGATCGACTTCGACGCCGCGCTGCGCGATCCCGCGGCACCGACCCGGCTGCGCAAGGAATATGACAATGACGGCCTCCATCCCTCGCTCGACGGCTATCGGGCGATGGCCGATGCGGTGCCGCTGTCGCTCCTCTCGGACCGGGTGCGGGATGCGGGCGGGGTGGCCGCCGCGCCGGTCGCTCCCGCGCCGATGATCGCCTTCACCTTCGACGATCTCACTGCCCATGCGCCCCTGCCCGAGGGGCAGAGCCGGGTCGGCATCGCCGAGCAGGTCATCGCCGCGCTGAAGGCGGGCGGCGCGCCGGCGATGGGCTTCGTCAACGGCGTGCAGCTCGAACGCGAGCCCGCCTCGGCGCCGGTGCTCGACAAATGGCGGGCGGCGGGGCTGACGCTGGGCAACCATGGCTGGAGCCATGCCAATCTCGACCAGCTGAGCGACGCGCAGTTCCTGGACGAGCTCGAGAGGAACGAGCCCATCCTCAAGGCCCGCATGGGCACGGCCGACTGGCGCTGGTTCCGCTATCCCTTTCTTTCCGAGGGCGCGGCCGATCCCGGGCGGCGCGCCCGCATCCGCAAGCTGCTGGCCGGGCGCGGCTACAAGGTCGCCACGGTGACGATGGATTTCTCCGACTGGGCCTATAACGGCGCCTATGCCCGTTGCCTGGCCAGGGGCGACGAGGATGCGATCCTGAAGATGGAGCATGCCTGGCTCGGCGCCGCCTCGGTCCAGGCCGATCGCGCCCGGGCGATGAGCCATGCGCTTTACGGCCGCGACATTCCCTATGTGCTGCTGCTGCACCTGGGCGCGTTCGACGCGCGGATGATGCCGCGGCTCGTCGCGCTCTATCGCGAGAAGGGCTATCGGTTCGTCTCGGTCGAGGCGGCGGGCCGGGATCCCTATTACGCGCCCGAGATCGACCCCGCGCTGCCCCCGCAGCCCCAGGGCCTCGACGGCGCGATGGCGGCCAGGGGCCTCAAGGCGCCGCAGGCGCCCGCGCTGCTGCCGCTGGAGACGATGTGCCGGTAGTTCTCCCTCTCTCCTTCAGGGGATAGGGCCGGGGAGAGGGAGTTTCAGAACAATTCTCCCTGCGCCCCCGCCGGCGGACGGAACAGGTCGGTCCGCAGCCGCAGCACTTCCCGGTCCAGCCCATGGCGTTTCGCCGCCATCCGGAACCGGGTGCGCAGCAGCTCGGCCCAGGGGCCCTGGCCGCGGAAGCGCGTGTGCCAGTCGGGGTCATTGTCCCGGCCGCCGCGGATCGACTGGATCGTCGCCATCACCTTGCCGGCGCGATCGGGAAAATGCGTCTCGAGCCAGGCGCGGAACAGCGGCGAGACTTCGTGCGGCAGGCGCACCGGCAGGAAGAAGGCGGTCCGCGCCCCGGCTTCGGCGGCGCGCTCGAGGATGTGCTCGATCTCGTGATCGGTCACCTGGGGGATCACCGGCGCCAGCGAGACGAACACCGGCACCCCCGCATCGGCCAGCTGCCGCATCGCCGCCAGCCGCTTCTCGGGATGCGGGGCGCGGGGCTCCACCGTCATCGCGATCCTGGGGTCGAGCGAAGTGATGGAGAGCATCACCGCCGCCAGCCCCTTCGCCGCCATCGGCGCGAGCAGGTCCAGGTCGCGCGTCACCCGGTTGGACTTGGTGGTGATCGTCAGCGGATGATCATGCTCGGCAAGCACTTCGATGCAGCCGCGGGTGATCCGCCATTCGGCCTCGATCGGCTGATAGGGATCGGTGTTCGTCCCGAAGGCGATCGGCCGGCACACATAGCCGCGCTTGCCCAGCTCCGCGCGCAGCAGCGCGGGCGCATCGGGCTTGGCGAACAGCCTGCTCTCGAAATCGAGCCCCGGCGACAGGTCGAGATAGGCATGGGTCGGCCGGGCGAAGCAATAGATGCAGCCATGCTCGCAGCCGCGATAGGGATTGATCGAGCGATCAAAGGCGATGTCGGGCGACTGGTTGCGCGTGATGATCGTCCGCGCCCGCTCCACCGTCACGGTGGTGCGCAGCGGCGGCGGGGCGTCGTCCAGCGCCGCCCGCGCGTCGAGCCAGTCGCCGTCCGCCTCGCGCGCGGGGAGGTTGAAGCGGCTGCTCTCCCGGTTGAGGGTGGCGCCGCGCACCGGACGATTCTTCGCCATTGCCAAAACCTAGGCGCATAACTAGAACATAGCAAGAACATTGGAGGATCTATGGCACGGATCAGCTATCTCGAACTGCCCGCCAAGGATGTGGCCGGCACCCGCGACTTCTATGCCCGGGCGTTTGCCTGGCAGTTCACCGATTTTGCCCCGCATTACGCGGCGACCACCACGGGCGACACCGATCTGGGCATCAACGGCTCCGACGAGCAGGCGATTCCGCTGCTGCTGCCGATCGTCGAGGTGGACGACCTCGAGGCGGCGTTCGAGCGCGTGCGGGGCGCGGGCGGCGCGATCACCGTGCCGATCTTCGCCTTTCCCGGCGGCCGCCGCTTCCATTTCCGCGATCCGGCGGGGAACGAGCTGGGCGTGTTCGTCAACGAGCCGGAATGATTGCCGCGCCGCGACGGCGTGATAGGGTGCGGGTCCTGGGGAAATTCCGATGGGCCCGGCGCCGGCGGCCGTCGCGGCGGACTTCCCCAGCCGGAAACCGAGGCAATGAAAGGGGGAGTGATGGGCAAGGCTTTGATCGCGGTCGCGCTGGCGGCCGGCCTGTGGGCGATGCCCGCGGCGGCGCAGAAGGGCGATCCGGCGCGGATGGTCGACATCGCGCATCCCGAGGAAGTGGTGAAGCTGCTCCAGGGCGAAGGCTATAAGGCCGAGCTGAAGAAGCATGAGGACAGCGGCGATCCCTATATCGGCAGCGCCGCCAACGGATCGCCCTTCACGATCGAATTCTATGATTGCGGCACGGCCAAGGGCTGCACTTCGATGCAGTTCTTCTCCTGGTACAAGAAGAAGCCCTGGTACGATGCCGGGCTGGCCAATCGCTGGAACGCCAAGAAGCGTTTCCTGCGCATCGTGATCGACAAGGACGGCGACCTCTCCACCTGGATGGACGTCACCACCGTCGGCAAGGTGAGCTATGCGAATTTCGCCGACACGATCGACTGGTGGTCGTCGATGACCGGCGACCTGTTCACCTTCCTCGACGAGGAGGAGAAGGCGGCCGGCGGGAAGAAATAGGCCCCATTTTTCCCCCTCCCTTGCAGGGAGGGGAGCAGATTCACCGCTCCCCCAGCCGCGGCAGCAGCTCGACGAAGTTGCAGGGCTTGTGGCGGATGTCGAGCTGGGTCGCCAGGATGCCGTCCCAGGCGTCGGTGACGGCGCCGGTCGAGCCGGGCAGGGCGAAGATATATGTGCCGCGCGCCACGCAAGCGGTGGCGCGCGACTGGATCGTGGACGTGCCGATCGACTGGTAGCTGAGCCAGCGGAACAGCTCGCCGAAACCCGGTATCTCCTTGTCCCGGACGCGCGCCAGCGCCTCGGGCGTCACGTCGCGGCCGGTCACGCCGGTGCCGCCGGTGGTGAGTACCACCTCGACCCGCGGATCGTCGATCCAGCCATGGAGCCGGGCGACGATCCCGTCCGCATCGTCGCGCACGATCGCCCGGTCCGCCAGCACATGCCCGGCGGACGTCAGCCGCTCGACCAGCCGGTCGCCCGAGCGATCGTCCGCCAGGGTCCGCGTGTCGGAGACCGTCAGCACCGCGATCCGCACCGGGCGGAACGCGACGGCCTCATCGATTGGCATTGCCGTCCTGATGGAAGGCGAGCTTGCGCACGCCGAGCTTCACGGCCGCCGGGCCCTGCATGCCGGGGAATTTCGGCCACATGCCCTGGGCCAGCGCCTCGCGGCTGCTCGATTTCCGGCCTTCCTGATTCTCGTACATCCAATAGTTGCGCAGCACCGTCATCACATAGCCGCGCGTCTCCCAATAGGGGATGCTCTCGATATAGAGCAGCGGGTCGCCACCGTCCTTGATCATCGCGTTCCAGTTGGCGACCGGGGTGGGGCCGGCATTGTAGGAAGCGATCACCTTGGGCAGCAGCCCGCCGGTGAAGGGCTGGTCGCGCAGCTGCTCGAGATAGGACTGGCCGATCTCCATGTTGACCGACGGCTTGGTCAGGTCGCTCGCGGCATAGTTCACGCCGTTGCGCCGGCCGATGTCGATCGCCGCGCCCGTCTTCACCTGCATCAGCCCCATCGCCCCGGCCGCGCTGCGGATCTCCGAGTTGAAGCGCGATTCCTGCAGCGTGTGGGCGAACACCAGCGCCTTGTCGACGCGCCAGCCGCCCGCGGGCGTCCAGTTCGGCGCCGGATAGCGCGCCGCGGTGAGCGGCTGGGTGCCCTGCGGGCAATTATGGGTGAGCCAGAGCTGGGTGGCGGGCAGGCTCAGCCGGCCGGCCAGGCGGGTAAGGGCGATATGCTCGGAAGGGCTGCCGATCTTGGCCTGGTAGCGCAGCACCTCGTCGGCCAGGCCGTCCTCGTCGATCTCGACCAGCGCGGCGGCGACGCGGACGTTCGGGCGGCGCTCCAGCGCGCGCCAGTCCTCGGCGACGAACCTCTCTCCCTTGCCCGGCTTGTCCTCGATGCCGAGCGCCGATTTGGCGAGCAGGCCGTAAAAGGTCTCGCCATATTGGGTGGCCGCCCGCAGCTTCACCGCGACCTTCTCGGGGCGGCCGCACGCCATTTCGGCGCGCGAGCCCCAGTAAAGGCCGGCGGAGCGCAGCTCGGTATCGGCGGCGCGCGTGGCGACGCGTTCGAAGGCGGCGGTGGCGCCCGCGCAATCCTGTTCGCGCCAGGCGGCGAGCCCGGCGACCCAATCGGCCTGGGGCGCCCAGTCGCCCGTGCCGTCCTGCGCCTTGGCGGCGACGCGGCGGGCATTGTCGTCGTCGCCGGCGACATAATAGATCCAGGCGACCTTCTGCTGCCACTCGGTCCGGGCCTCGGGCGTCAGGTCGGCCTCGAACTTCGCGACCACGCCTTCGGCCTCGGCGCCCTGATCGGCCTTCACATAGGGCTGGATGGCGAGCGCGATCTCGGTGGCGGCGGTATCGCTCTTGATCGAGCGGGCGCGCTGGCGGACCGGCGCGCCGTCATACCAGATCAGCCGCGCCGCCGCCGGGATGGCGGGGGTGGTCATCGCGCCGCGCGTCCTGGCCATGCGGCTGAGCTGGTCGGCCTGGGGCAGCTCGGGCGCGTCGCCGATCAGCTGGAGCAGCGGGGCCAGCTCGACCTTGGGCGAGTTTTTCGCGGTGTAGAGCTCGGCGCGCGCGATCGCGTGGAGCGGGCCCGGCTTCATCGAATCGAGCTGGAGCTGCGCGTCCTGCCAGCGCTGGGCACGGATGGCGGCGAACACCTTGCGATATCCGGCCTTCTGGTCCGAATCGAGCTGATCGGGAATGCCGTCGCCCTCGCGCGGGGCCGGGGGGGCGACGCCGTCCTCGGCGGCGGTGGCGGAACCGTCCGCGCCGGCCGGAAGATCGGCGGCATGGGCGAACGCCGGTGTCGCGAGCAGGGCGGCGGCAATCAGGATACGCATGGTCACAGGCTCCCCCGGGTCAACAGCAGCAGGTGCTTCCAGGCTTCGCTTTTGGCGGCGGGGCGCTCCAGCAGGAAGCGCGGGTGCAGGCTCGCCACTGCCTGTGTTTTTCCGCCGAAATGGTTAACATCGACTAAACCATTGGCCGGCGCGGCGTCGTCCGCCTCGGCCACGACACGGCTCGCCGCCTGGCCCAGGATCAGCAGCCGGGCGGGCTGGAGCAGCTTCAAATGGTGCCTGGCGATCTCGATCAGCCGGCCTTCCTGGTCCGGCGGGATCCGGCCGGCCAGCGGGCGGGCGACGGCGAGCGAGAGGAAATAGACCGAATCGCGCGCGACTCCGGCGGCGGTGAGCATGCGCGAGAACAGCTTGCCGGCCGCGCCATCGGCCAGGAGCGCGTCCTGATCGTCGCTTTCGGGCATGTCGGTAAGCACCACGAGCGCCGCGTCGGCGGGGCCGCCGGGGCCGATCCGCGGAGTCAGCCAGGCGGCCTCGGGAACCGTCTCGCCGGTGCGCCAGGCCGTGAAGGCGGCGAGCGTATCGGGCAGGCTTTCGGGCTGGGGCGACGTTACGGCAGCCTGTGCCGGCTGCACCGGCGCGGGCCGCGCGAGCCAGTCGCGAGCCTCGTCCTCCTGAAGGGTTTCGACCCCCGCGTCGCGCCACCATTCGAGCGCGCTCGCCAGGGTACGCCCCCAATCCGCTGTGTACTCGCCTCCCACGCTGCCTAAGAGTCATGCCTTGACGGGCGGGTCAATCTGCCTTCATCGACCAAGGGACAGGACGTTGCCAGCATGCGACGACAAGCGAAGCGGCGGGCGCCAGGCCAAGATTAAGAAGGATGGGATGATGAGCGAACGGGAGTCGATGCCCTATGACGTCGTGATCGTCGGCGCGGGCCCCGCGGGCCTTTCGGCGGCGATCCGGCTGAAGCAGCTGGCCGGGGAAGCGGGCAGCGAGCTTTCGGTCTGCATCCTCGAAAAGGGCTCGGAGGTGGGCGCCCATATCCTCTCCGGCGCGGTGATCGATCCCAGGGCGCTCGACGAGCTGCTGCCGACCTGGCGCGACGATGGCTGCCCGCTGGCGCGGACGCCGGTGACCGAGAATCACCATTGGGTGCTCAGCGAGAAGGGCAAGTCGGGCTTTCCCGAGTTCATCACCCCGCCGTTCCTGCACAACAAGGGCACCTATACCGGCTCGCTCGGCAATCTCTGCCGCTGGCTGGCCGACAAGGCGCAGGAAATGGGCGTCGAGATCTTCCCGGGCTTCGCCGCGGCCGAGATCCTCTATCACGACAATGGCAGCGTGAAGGGCGTCGCCACCGGCGACATGGGCGTGGCGCGCGACGGCGAGCACAAGCCGGACTATCAGCCGGGCCTCGAGCTGCACGCCAAATACACCTTCTTCGCCGAGGGATGCCGCGGGCACCTGACCAAGCAGCTGATCCGCAACTTCGCGCTCGACGCGGACAGCCAGCCGCAGATCTACGGCATCGGCATCAAGGAGCTGTGGGACATCGATCCCGCCAATCACGCGCCGGGCCGGGTGATCCACACCCAGGGCTGGCCGCTCACCGACGGCGCCAATGGCGGCGGCTTCCTCTATCACCAGGCGGACGGGCAGGTCGCGCTCGGCTTCGTCACCTGGCTCAACTACAAGAACCCGTATCTGTCTCCGTTCCAGGAGATGCAGCGCTGGAAGACCCATCCGGAGATCGCGGCGATCCTGAAGGGCGGCAAGCGCGTCTCCTATGGTGCCCGCGCCATCTCGGACGGCGGCTTCCAGTCGGTGCCGAAGCTGGTCGCGCCCGGCGCCGCGCTGATCGGCGACGCGGCGGGGTTCCTCAACGTGCCGCGCATCAAGGGCACGCACACCTCGATGAAGAGCGGCATGATGGCGGCGGAGGCGGCCTTTGCCGCGGTCGGCGCCGGCCGCGAGGCGGACGAGCTGGCCGCCTATCCCGAGGCCTATGCGCGGAGCTGGGTCTACAAGGAGCTGCGCGGCGTCCGCAACGTGGCGCCCTTGGTCAAGAAGTTCGGCGACACCTGGGGCACGCTCCTCGCCGGCGCGGCGATGTGGATGGAGCTGCTCGGCCTGCGCTGGCCCTTCACCATGAAGCACAAGCCCGACAATGAGGGGATGTGGCACGCTTCGGTGGCGCCGAAGATCGACTATCCCAAGCCCGACAATGTGCTCACCTTCGATCGTCTCACCTCGGTGTTCCTCTCGAACACCAATCATGAGGAGGACCAGCCGGTCCATCTGACGCTGAAGGATCCGGAAATCCCGATCGGCTACAATCTTCCGGTGTACGCCGAGCCGGCGCAGCGCTACTGTCCGGCGGGTGTGTACGAAGTTGTCGGCGAGGGCGACGATCTGCGCTTCCAGATCAACGCGCAGAATTGCGTCCACTGCAAGACGTGCGACATCAAGGATCCCACCCAGAACATCAACTGGGTGGTCCCCGAAGGCGGGGGCGGCCCCAATTATCCGAACATGTAGCCTGGCGCTCGCGCTGCTGGCGGCGCTGCTGGCGGCGCTGCCGGCGGCGGCGCAGCGGGCCGTGCCGCAGGACGAGCTGCGCGACTATGCCCGGGCGCGCGCCGCCGACGCGGCGGGGGAGCCCGTGCTTGCCGCCGCCGGCTATGCCCGCGCGCTTGCCGCGGTGCCCGGCGATCCGGTGCTGGCGATGCGCGCCTATCGCCAGGGGCTGGCGGCCGGCGACTTCGCCCTGGCCACCCGCGCCGCCGCCGTGCTGGCCAAGGCGGGCACCGCGCCGCCGGACGCCGACCTGCTCGCCTTCGCCGTCGCGCTGCACGGCAAGGACCGGCTCGGCGCCGAAAAGGCGCTGGAGCGGCTGTCGCGCGCGCAGCTCGACTTCATGGTGCCCGTGCTCGGCGCCTGGCTCGCGCTCGATCGCGGCCAGGATCCGCTGCCGCTGCTCGACACCGCGCGCGGCAATGCGCTTGCCTCCCGCTTCGCCGATCGCAATCGCGCGCTGCTGCTGATCGCGTCGGGCAAGGCCGATCAGGGCCTGTTCGCGCTCGCCGCCGCGCGCGGGGCCGAGGATGCGTCCGACCGGCGCATCGATGCCGGCATCGCGCTGCTCCGCGCCGGCAGGGGCGACAAGGCGGATTTCGTCCTGGGCGACCTTGCCGGCGCGTCCCGGGCGTGGCGCCAGCGCGAAGCGAAGGCCGGCCGGCCCGATGCTGCCTTCGGCGCCGCGCACGTCTTCCTCAGCCTTGCCGGCGACCTGGGCAGCGAGGACATCGCCCCGCTCTCGATCGTGCTCGCCCGCGCGGCGCTGCTGCTCGATCCGCAGGAGGAGCGGGCGCGGCTGCGGCTCGCCGATGCCCTGTCGCGCAGCGACGCGACCGACCTGGCGCTGACGACGCTGGCCGCGATCCGCCCCGACGGCCCGTTCGCGCGCGGCGCCGCCGCCGGCCGGGTCGCCGCGCTCCGCCGCGCCGGCCGCTTGCCCGAGGCGCTCGCGGACGCCCGGGCGCTGGCCGCGCCGGAAGGGGCGACCGCGCAGGAGATCCGCGACTATGGCGAGCTGCTGGTCCAGATCGAGCGCTATGGCGAGGCGGCCGACGTCTTCGCCCGGGCGCTCGCCAGGGCGGGCGGCGATGGCGGCTGGGAGCTCCATTACCTGCGCGGCGCCGCGCTCGACCGTGCCGGCCGCTGGGACGCGGCGCTGCCCGAGCTCCAGCGCGCCGTCCAGCTCGCGCCCGACGAGCCCCAGGCGCTGACCTGGCTCGCCAATGCCCAGGTCGAGCGCGGCGCCGACCTGCCCGCGGCCCAGGCCCTGCTCGAGCGCGCCAGCAAGCTGAAGCCCGACGACCCCGAGATCACCGACGCGCTCGGCCGCGCCTATTATGCCGATGGCCAGCTGGCCAAGGCGGTGCCGCTGCTCGAGGCGGCCGTCCGCGCCGATCCGGGCGGCGCTCGCGCCAACGAGCATCTGGGCGACGCCTATTGGCGGCTCGGCCGCCGGGTGGAGGCCCGCTATGCCTGGCGCGCCGCCGAAGTCACCGCCGACCCGGGCGACCTCGCCCGGCTCAAGGCCAAGCTCGCCGACGGCCTGGCGCAATGATCGTCGAGACGGCGCGGGCCAAGCTGAACCTGGCGCTGCACGTCCGCGCGCGGCGGCCCGATGGCTATCACGAGCTGGAGACGCTGTTCGCCTTTGTCGAGCATGGCGACATCGTCGGCGTCGCGCGTGCGGGGGCGGACAGCTTCACGCTCACCGGCCCCTTCGCCGCGGCGCTGGACGGGGAGAGCGACAATCTCGTCACGCGCGCGGCCGCGGAATTCGCCCGCGAATTCGGCCATGGCGCGCACGCGATCACCCTCGACAAGCGCCTGCCCGTCGCCTCGGGCATCGGCGGCGGCTCGGCCGATGCGGCGGCGACGCTGCGGGCGCTCGGGCGGCTGCACGGCGTATCGGTGGAGGCGATGTTCCCCATCGCCGCCGCGCTCGGCTCGGACGTTCCCGCCTGCCTGCTCAGCCGCACCGCGATCGGGCGGGGCAGGGGCGAGCGGCTGGAGCCGGTCGCCGGCCTGCCGGGCACGCCGGTGCTGCTGGTCAATCCGGGCGTCGCCGTCTCCACCGCCGAGGTGTTCCGCCGCTGGGACGGCCTGGACCATGGGCCGCTTCCGGCGGATCCGCGCGCGGGCCGCAACGACCTCGAGCCGCCGGCCCGCGCCATCGCGCCGGTGATCGACGCGGTGCTGGACATGCTCGCCGCGCAACCGGGGGCGGGGCTGGTGCGGATGTCCGGCTCGGGCGCGACCTGCTTCGCGCTGTTCGAAAGCGAGGCGAGCCGCGACGCGGCGGCGGCGGCGCTGTCCGGCCGGGGCTGGTGGCTGCTGCCTACGCGATTGACTTGATTCCCCGGGTTTGTTTGGCGCCTGCTCGCCCGGACAAGTCCCTTTCCTCCATCCTCCCCTTCCTCCGTCATCCCCGCGCGCGATTGCATCGATTGCCCCATATTATCCTGGATCCCCGCCTGTACGGGGAGGACGGAAATGGTTTCAGATGACGGGGTGGTTTCAGATTACGGGATGGTTTCAGGGGCGTGGCTCCCGGTCCGGGCGCGGCGCCCTCCACATTAACCATGCTCGCAAACCCGGCCTTTCCCCTTTCCGGCCTATGCTTTCCTCAGCGGATCGACTGCCGGGAGCAGAACGTCTGTCGGTGGCGCGGGCGAAAGCCCGCCCCATCCGGCGCACCCGGCCCTTGACAGCGGCGCCCCGTTCGGGCCGATCCGCCCCATGATCCATCTCACCCGCAACGGCCATGTCGCCACCATCGCGCTCGCCAGGCCCGAGGCGAAGAACGCGCTCCCCACCGCCGCCTGGCAGGCGCTCGCCGCCGCCGCGCGCGACGTGGGCGATGCCCGCGCCGTGATCCTCAGGTCCGACGTGCCCGGCATCTTCTCCGCCGGCGCCGATGTCCGCGAGTTCGAGCGGCTCCAGGCCGATCCGGCGCTCCGCACCCGCTTCCGTGAAGCCATGCGCGAGGGGATCGAGGCGATCGCCGCGCTGCCCATGCCGGTGATCGCCGCGATCGACGGCGGCTGTTTCGGCGCGGCGGTGGCGCTGATCCTCGCCGCCGATATCCGCATCGCCGGCGCCCAGGCCGAGTTCGCGATCACGCCCGCGCGGCTCGGCCTCGGCTATCCGCGCGAGGACGTCGCCCGGCTGGAGGCGCAGCTGGGGCGGGGCATGGCCGCGCTGCTGCTCTTCACCGGCGACAAGCTCCGTCCCGACGAGGTGCACAAGATCGGCCTGGTCGAGCTGAAGACCCGCAAGGCGATCGACACCGCCACCGCCATGGCGAGCGCGATCGCCGGCAACGCGCCGGAGGCGATCCGCCTGCTCAAGCGCACCCTGGGCGGGGAGCGGACCGACCAGGGCTTCGAGGACGCGTTCGGCGGCGCCGAATTCGCCGAGGGCCTCGCCGCCTTCCGCGCGCGCCGGAGCCCGGCCTGGTGAGCGCCGCGGAGATCCTCGAGGGTGCCGCGCGCGACATTCTCCTCCTGTGCGACCATGCCTCCAACGCCGTGCCGGCCGACATCGATCTCGGCATCGATCCCGCGCTGCTCGACAAGCATATCGCCATCGATATCGGCGCCGCCGCCGTCACCCGCGCGCTGGCGGCGCGGCTCGGCTGCCCGGCGATCCTCGCCACCGTCTCGCGGCTGGTGATCGATCTCCACCGCGAGCCCGATCATGTCGGCCTGATCCCGCACCGGAGCGACGGCCATTTGATCCCCGGCAACGAGACGGTGGACAAGGCCGCGCGCATCGCCCGCTTCCACGCGCCCTATCACCGCGTCCTGCGCGAGAGCATCCGCGCGCAGCGGCCCAGGCTGATCCTCTCGATCCACAGCTTCACGCCCTGTCTGGAGCATGGCGGCACCGATCGCCCCTGGCAGGTCGGCGTGCTCTACAATCGCGACGTCCGTGCCGCGCGTCCGACGGTGGCGTTCCTCGAGGGGCGGGGCTTCGTCACCGGCGACAACGAGCCCTATTCGGGCCGGCTGCTGAACGCGACGCTCAACCGCCATGCCGAGGGACAGGGCATCCCCTCGGCCGCGATCGAGATCCGCAACGACCTGATCCGCGAGGATGCCGGAGTGGAGGAATGGGCGGGCGTGCTGGCGGATCTGGCGGGGCATCTGCGCCCATAACGCGTCACCCCGGCCGCAAGCCGCCACCCGGCCTCAAACCGTCATCCCGGCGAAAGCCGGGATCTCGTGCGGCGCTTTCCCTGCGCCATCGCCGGAGATCCCGACTTCCGTCGGGATGACGGGGAAGGCGTGCCGGGGCGGGATCTCAGGCGATGCGCACGAAAAGTTGTTTGTTCACGCGGAGACGCGGAGAAGAAGGTGGTTCGCGCAGAGGCGCAGAGAACGCAGAGAGGTTCGGCGCCGCGCATGGGGCGCCCTTCATCACAAGGTTTCCACGATTCCTGCCGCTGATGCGGCGCCCGGGCCCGCCGCGAGCAGAACCCCTCTGCGCTCCCTGCGCCTCTGCGCGAACAAAAATCTCCGCGCCTCCGCGTCTCCGCGTGAAAATCGAAAATTCGCAGGCGAGCGCCTGGGCCGGCACTTCGACCCCAGATGGTCCACCCGGCCTCAAACCGTCATCCCGGCGAAAGCCGGGATCTCGTGCGGCGCTTTCCCCGCGCCATCGCCGGAGATCCCGACTTCCGTCGGGATGACGGCGGATGGACGAGGCCGGGCACAGGCGCACTTCTACCCCCGCCATAAAAAGTTTACGCAATAGTCTTGCGTAAAACCGCCATCTCACGACATAGGCTTGCGCATCATGACCCAGCGATTCGACAAGTCCAAGCTCCCCAGCCGCTATGTTTCGGTCGGCGTCGAGAGCGCGCCGCACCGCAGCTATTACTACGCCATGGGCCTCACCGAGGAGGAGATCGCCCGGCCGTTCGTCGGCATCGCCTCGGCCGGCAATGACAGCGCGCCGTGCAACACCACGCTCGACCAGCAGGCGGACTGGTGCCGCCAGGGCGTGAACGAGGGCGGCGGCATGCCGCGCCGCTTCAACACGATCACCGTGACCGACGGGATCGCCATGGGGCATCAGGGGATGAAGTCCTCGCTGGTCAGCCGCGAGGTCATCGCCGACTCGGTCGAGCTCTCGGTCCGCGGCCATTGCTATGATGCGCTCGTCACCTTCGCCGGCTGCGACAAGTCGCTCCCCGGCATGATGATGGCGATGCTGCGCCTCAACGTGCCGTCGATCTTCGTCTATGGCGGCTCGATCCTGCCGGGCCGCTACCAGGAGCGCGACCTCACCGTCATCGACGTGTTCGAAGTGGTCGGCCGCTATGCCGCCGGCAAATGCCCGCTCTCGGAAGTCACCGCGATCGAGAAGGCCGCGTGCCCGGGGCATGGCGCGTGCGGCGGCCAATATACCGCCAACACCATGGCCTGCGTCGCCGAGGCGATCGGCCTGTCGCTGCCGAACAGCAACATGGCCCCGGCACCCTATAAGTCGCGCGAGGAGATCGCGATCGCGGCGGGCCGCCAGGTGATGGAGCTGATCGCCCGCAATATCCGCCCGCGCGACATCTGCACCCGCGCGGCGTTCGAGAACGCCGCCCGCATCGTCGCGGCGACCGGCGGCTCGACCAACGGCGCGCTCCATCTGCCGGCGATGGCCAATGAGGCGGGCATCGATTTCGACCTGTTCGACGTCGCCGAGATCTTCAAGACCACGCCCTATATCGCCGATCTGAAGCCGGGCGGCCGCTATGTCGCCCGCGACATGCACGAGGCCGGCGGCATCTACATGCTGATGAAGACGCTCGCGGCGGAGGGTTTCCTCCACCTCGACTGCCCGACGGTGACGGGGAAGACGCTGGGCGAGAATATCGAGCAGGTGACCTGGAACCCCGACCAGAAGGTGATCTACGACGCCAGGACGCCGATCACGCCCACCGGCGGCGTGGTCGGGCTGCGCGGCTCGCTGGCGCCCGAGGGCGCGATCGTGAAGGTCGCGGGGATGAAGCGCCTCCAGTTCACCGGCACGGCCAAGGTGTTCGAGCGCGAGGAGGACGCCTTTGCCGCGGTCGAGGCCAATGCGATCGAGGAGGGGACGGTCGTGGTCATCCGCTATGAAGGGCCCAAGGGCGGGCCCGGCATGCGCGAGATGCTGTCGACCACCGCGGCGCTCTATGGCCAGGGGCTGGGCGAGAAGGTGGCGCTGATCACCGATGGGCGTTTCTCGGGGGGCACGCGCGGCTTCTGCATCGGCCATGTCGGGCCCGAGGCGGCCGAGGGCGGCCCGATCGCGCTGGTCGAGGATGGCGACGAGATCAGCATCGATGCCGAGGCCGGCACCGTCGACCTCAACGTGCCCGAGGCGGTGCTCGCCGAGCGCCGCGCGAAATGGGAACCGCGCGCGAACGATTATCAGTCCGGCGCGCTGTGGCGCTTTTCCCGGAATGTCGGCCCGGCCTATAAGGGAGCGGTAACGCACCCGGGAGCCAGCGCCGAAACCCATGTCTTCGCCGATATCTAGACCAGATCTCCCTCTCCCCGCGCGGGGGGAGAGGGTTGGGGAGAGGGGCGGCGCGCGGCACGCACTTGCGCTGGCTGCTCTCGCCCTCCTCACCGCCTGCGACATGCAGGTCCGCGACAAGGCGGCGGAGGCGCGCAACGAAGTCCAGGCGGAGAAGCGGGAAAAGGCCGAGGGGCGCATCGAATGCGCGCCGCCGGGGGCCGAGCGCTTCGCCTATGCCTGCACGATCGACCGGGTCCAGTCGCAGGACGGGCTGTTCCTCACCCTGCGCCATCCCGATGGCGGTTTCCGCCGGCTGCTCGTCACTACCGACGGGCGCGGGGTGGTCGCCGCCGATGGCGCGGAGAAGGCGGTGGTGACGCCGCTCGCCGCGAATCTGATCGAAGTCGCGATCGGCGGCGCGCGCTATCGCTTGCCCGCGACGGTGCGCGGCGCCGGGCCGGGCAAATGATCCCGCCCGGCGCACCGATCGTCACCGCCGCCCGGATGCGCGCCGCCGAGGAGGCGCTGTTCCGGCGCGAGCCTCAGCTGGACGTGATGGAGCGCGCGGGCGCCGCCGTGGCGCGCGCGGTGGCGCGCTTCGCCCGGGGCAGCCCGATCCTTGTCCTGGCCGGGCCCGGCAACAATGGCGGCGATGCCTATGTCGCCGCGCGGCTGCTGAAGGCAGCCGGCCATGACGTCGCCGTCGCGGCCGGCGGCGAGCCCGGCACCCCCGCCGCGCGGGCGATGCTGGAGCGCTGGGGCGGGGAAGTGGGCTCGCTCTACCAGGCCCGGCCGCGCCCGGTGCTGGTCGACGGGCTGTTCGGCACCGGCCTAACCCGGCCGCTCGAGCGCGGGATCGCGCCGGTGCTCGCCGAGCTGGTCGCCGCCGCCCGGTTCGCGCTCGCGATCGACCTGCCCTCGGGCCTGGCGACCGACAGCGGCGCCGATCTGGGCGCGCCGCGCGGGATCGACGCGACGCTGGCGCTGGGCGCGCTCAAGCCCGCGCACGTCCTTGGCGCCGGGCTGGAGCGCTGCGGCCAGGTTCTGCTCGCCGATATCGGCATCCCGGTGGAGAGCGACTGGCGCAGCGTCGCCCGGCCGAGGCTTGCCGCGCCGGGGCCGCGCGCCCATAAATATAGTCGCGGCCTGGTCGTGGTGGTGGAAGGCGACATGCCCGGTGCCGCCCGGCTCGCCGCCCATGCCGCCATGGCGGGCGGCGCCGGCTACACGATCCTCGCCTGCCGCGATGAAGGCGGCGGTGGCGGTGGCGGCGGGGGGCCAGACGCCCTGGTGCGCCACCGGATCGCGAATGGCGACGATCTGGCCGATTTCCTCACCGAGAAACGTATCGGGGGAATCCTGATCGGCCCCGGCTTGGGCCGCGATCGCCGCGCCGAGGGGCTGCTCAAGGCCGCGCTGGGCGCCGAACTTCCCCTGATCCTCGATGGGGACGCACTGACCTTGCTGGGAAAATCCGCTACCGCCTGGCTGCAGCGCCGCACCGCCGCGACCTGGCTCACGCCCCATGAGGGCGAGTTCGGCCGCATGTTCGAAAGCGATGGGGACAAGATCTCGCAAACCCTTGCTGCGGCATCGGAATCCCGGGCGACCGTGATCCATAAAGGGGCCGATACGGTGATCGCCGCGCCGCGGGGCGAAGTGCGCGTGCTGGCGGGCGCCTCGTCCTGGCTCTCGACCGCGGGCACCGGCGACATACTTGCCGGCACGCTCGCCGCCCAGGTCGCGACCGGCAATAAAAACGCCGCCGAGACAGCGGTTTGGCTGCATGCCCGCGCCGCCGCTCTTGCAGGGCCGGCCTTCATCGCCGATGCGCTGCCGATGCATCTTCCCCAAGCGATCGCCGAATGTCTCTGAGCGAAGTCCTGAAGGTCGCGGCGCGCGGCGACGGCGTCACCGCCGATGGCCGCCATGTGCCCCTGGCCGCGCCCGGCGACCGGATCGGCGCCGATGGCAGCATTGTCCCCGGCCCACACCACCGCGAGCCGCCGTGCCGCCATTTCCCGACGTGCGGCGGCTGCCAACTCCAGCATCTCGACGATGCGGCGTGGAGCGGCTTCATCGTCGACCGGATCGCCGGCGCGCTGGCCCAGCACAAGCTCGAGACCGAGATCCGCGTGCCCCAGCTGTCGCCGCCGCGCACCCGCCGCCGCGCCACGCTCCATGCCGAGCGCCGCGGCCGCCAGGTCCATCTCGGCTTCACCGCGCAGGGCAGCCACAATCTGATCGACCTGCAGGAATGCCATGTCCTCGCCCCCGAGCTGTTCGCGCTGCTCGCGCCGCTGCGGGGCCTGCTCGCCGCGCTGCTGCCGGGTTCGCGGCGGATCAACGTCCATCTCGCCAGGGCCGACCAGGGCGTGGACGTGCTGCTCGACGGGCTGGAGGCCGAGGGGCTGGCCGCGGCCGAGGCGATCACCGCCTTCGCCCATCGCCACCAGCTGGCGCGCTTCGCGATGGACGAGGGGCTGGGCCCCACCGCGCGCTGGGAGCCGGATCCGGTCACCATCACGCTGGGCGGAGTCGCCGTGCCGTTCCCGCCGGCCAATTTCCTCCAGGCCACCGCCGAGGGCGAGGCGGCGCTGGTCTCGGCGGTTCGCGAGATCGCCGGCGATGCCGGCACCGTTGCCGATCTGTTCGCCGGGCTCGGCACCTTCACTTTCGCCTTCCCCATGGCCAAGGTCTATGCGGCCGAGGCGGCGCGCGACTCGATCCTGTCGCTCAAGGCCGCCGCAGGCCAGGCCCGCCGGCTGGTCTTCGCCGATCATCGCGACTTGTTCCGCCGCCCGGCGACCGGCACCGATCTCGACAAGTTCGATGCCGTGGTCCTCGATCCGCCCCGTGCCGGCGCGCGCGAGCAGGTGGGGGAGCTGGCCAGGGCCAGAGCGCCGCACATCGCCTATGTCTCCTGTAATCCCAGCACGTTCGCACGGGATGCGGAGATATTGTGCGAGGGTGGCTATACGCTCGACTGGATCCAGCCCGTCGGCCAGTTCCGCTGGTCGACCCATGTCGAGCTCGCGGCGCGCTTCAGCCGCTAGGGCCCGCGCGATTTCAGGGCGCGGGATCTGGGGGATAGTCCGCCCGCAGGAAGAACAGTCCGTCCGACGGGGCGTTGAGGCCCAGCGCCGCGCGGTCGCGGGCTTCCAGCGCCGCGGTCATGTCCTCGGGGCTCCAGCGCCCCTGGCCGACCAGCACCAGGCATCCCACCATCGAGCGCACCTGATGATGGAGGAAGGAGCGCGCCGAGGCGAACACGCTGATCCGCTCCCCGTCCTGCACCACGTCGAGCCGGTCGAGCGTGCGCAAGGGGCTGTCGGCCTGGCAATGGGCCGAGCGAAAGGTGGTGAAGTCGTGCCGCCCCAGCAGCCGGGCCGCACCCTCGGCCATCAGCCCCGCGTCGAGCGGCGGAATCACGCGCCAGGCAAGGCCCTTCTCCCAGGTGAGCGGTGCGCGCCTTGTTGAGATTCTATATTCATAATGACGGGCAACACACGAGAAACGCGCGTGCCAATCGTCCGCGACCTCGACGCAATCGAGGATCGCCACCGGATTGGGCCGCACCCGCGCATTGAGCGCTTCCATCAGTCGGAAGGCGGTGATCGGCTTTTCGATGTCGAGATGCGCGCGCATGCCGAGCGCATGGACCCCGGCATCGGTGCGCCCCGCCGCCTGCACCGCGGCGCGCTCGCCGGTGACCGCGAAGGCGGCTTCCTCGATCGCCTGCTGCACGCTCGGGCCATGGTCCTGCCGCTGCCAGCCCATGAAGGGCCGGCCGTCAAACTCCACCGTCAGCGCGAAGCGCGTCAAAGCCGGGTCCCCGGCGGAATGGGGAAGCCGCGCAGTAGCTCGGTCACCGTCATGACGCCACGTCCCGCGCGCTGCACGCTATCCGGGCGGATCGCGCCGTCGCCGCAGCCGATCGCCAGCTGCGCGTCCAGGACGAGCCCCGGCGTGGTGCGATAGTGAACGTCGCCCGGATTGTCGGACGCGCTCTGGACATGCGCGGTCAGGATCTTGATGCGTTCGCCGGCATGCTCGAACCAGGCGCCGGGCGCCGGGTTGAAGGCGCGGACCTGGCGATCGACCTGCCGCGCGCCCATGGCCCAGTCGATCCGGGCCTCGGACTTGTCGATCTTGGCGGCATAGGTGACGCCTTCCTCCGGCTGCGGCTGGGCGGGGTAGCGGTCCAGGTCGCCCAGCACCTGCACCATCAGCCGGGCGCCGAGATGCGACAGGCGGTGCGTGAGCACGCCGCTGCTGTCGTGGGCCCCGATCGGCGACCGCTCCTCGAGCCGCACCGGGCCGGTATCGAGCCCGGCTTCCATCTGCATGATCCCGACACCCGTCTCCGCATCGCCCGCCAGGATCGCGCGCTGGATCGGCGCGGCGCCCCGCCAGCGCGGCAGCAACGAGCCATGGACATTGAGGCAGCCATGCTTGGGCGCGTCGAGCACCGCTTGGGGCAGGATCAGGCCGTACGCGGCGACCACCGCGACATCGGCCTCAAGCGCTTCGAACGCCGGCAGCGCCTCGGGGTCCTTGCGGAAGGAGAGCGGGGTCCGTACTTCGATTCCCAGTTCCTCCGCTCGGGCATGGACCGGCGAAGGCGTCAGCGCCTTGCCCCGCCGCCCGCCGGCGCGCGGAGGCTGGCTGTAAGCCGCCACGACGTCGTGCCCGGCCTCGACCAGCGCGTCGAGCACCGGCACGGCGAATTCGGGCGTTCCCATGAATATCACTCGCATGGGCGGGTCTCTAGCCGTCCGGCACCTTTCCGTCATCCCCGCGCGGGCCGCGGCGACTATGGAGGCATCGCGCGGAAACGGGGCGATTATCCCCTTCAAGCATGTAGCGCGAAGCAGTTCCCCGGCGAAGGCCGGGGCCCGGTTGCGAAGGCCCCTCGACGGCACTGCGCCCTCGCGCACATGCCGCGACCGGGCCCCGGCCTTCGCCGGGGAGCGCATACCTGCTCAGACGGGATAATCGCCGGAAACGGCATGGTTTCCTTTCTGTTCCCGCATGGCTACATTTCCGCCCATGGCATCTCCCGAGATCGAAGCGCTCACCCAGGCCCTGTCGCGACTGCCCGGCCTCGGGCCGCGCTCGGCGCGGCGCGCGGTGCTGCATCTGCTCAAGAAGCGCGAGACGGCGCTCGATCCGCTGTTGTCGGCGCTGGGCGCGGTGAGCCGCAACCTCGCCACCTGCGGGGTCTGCGGCAATGTCGACACGTCGGACCCCTGCCAGATCTGCGCCGATCCGCGCCGGGACGTGCGATCGCTCTGCGTGGTCGAGGAAGTGGCGGACCTGTGGGCGCTCGATCGCTCGCGGCTCTTCCCGGGCCGCTTCCACGTGCTCGGCGGCCGCCTCTCCGCGCTGGAGGGCGTGCGGCCGGAGGATCTGCGCATCGACCGGCTGGTCGCGCGCATCGCCGCCGGCGGGATCGATGAAGTGGTGCTCGCGATGAACGCCACGCTCGAGGGCCAGACCACCGCCCACTATATCGCCGAGCGGATCGAGACCTATCCGGTGCGGGTCACCCAGCTCGCCCATGGCCTGCCGGTGGGCGGCGAGCTCGACTATCTCGACGAAGGCACGCTGGCCCAGGCGCTGCGCGCGCGGCGGCCGGTGGCCTGAAATCCGTTCACGCGAAGGCGCGGAGATTTTTGTTCGCGCAGAGGCGCAGAGAGGTTCCGCTCGCGGTGAGCCTGGGCGCCGCGTCAGCGGCAGGATCGTGGAAACCCTGGGATGGGAGGGGCGCCGCTTGCGCGGCGCTGAACCCCTCTGCGCTCTCTGCGCCTCTGCGCGAACCACCTTCTTCTCCTCCGCGCCTTCGCGTGAACCAAATCTTGCGACACACGCCCGGCCAGCCTAAATTAGACCGATGGCCATTCTACCCATCGTCGAAGTACCCGATCCGCGCCTGCGCCTCATCTCCGAACCCGTTGCGGAGGTGACCGACGAGTTGCGCGACCTGATCGCGGACATGTTCGACACCATGTACGACGCGCCGGGCATCGGCCTTGCCGCCATCCAGGTGGGCGTGCCGAAGCGCGTGATCGTGATGGATCTCCAGGAAAAGGAAGACGAGGAAGGCAAGCCGATCCGCGAGCCGCGCGTCTTCATCAATCCCGAGATCCTCGATCCGGCCGAGGAACAGTCCGTCTATACCGAAGGCTGCCTGTCGATCCCGGAGCAGTTCGCCGATGTCGAGCGCCCCGCGCGCTGCCGGGTGAAGTGGCTGGACGAGAAGGGCGGCGCGCACGACGAGCTGTTCGAGGGCCTGCTCGCCACCTGCATCCAGCACGAGATGGATCATCTTCAGGGCATCGTCTTCATCGATCATCTCTCGCGGCTGAAGCGCGACATGATCCTCAAGAAGCTCAACAAGGCGCGCCGCGCCGCGGCCTGAGCCGGCGCATTCCCGTGCAATCGCGAGCCGCGGGCGGAAACGTCCGCGGCTTTTGCGTGGGCGGCGGAAATTCGCGCTGTCCTACGCTTGCCGTTCGAATTATGTTCCGGTCGTGAACGGCCCCGCGCGGGGCATGTGCCCGCTGGGGCAGCCGCGCGCGATGGGGTTAGGGCTTTTGTGACTTTTCGGGAGGCTTGGGTTGGATCTGCTGGCGCTATTGGTTGCGGTCGCCGCGCTCGTCGCCGGGCTCGGCCTGGGCATGTTCCTGGGCGGGCGTCCGGCGGCGCAGATGCGTTCGGAGCGCGATGCCCGCGAGGCGGAGTTCAAGGCCGCCGCCGCCGATCTCGGCCGCGCCCAGATCGAGCTGGCCAGCCTCAAGGCCGAGACCAGCGGCATGGAGAGCCGCTTCGCCGAGCTGGCCCACCGCATCCTGGGCGAATCGCAGAAGAGCTTCCTGGAGCGGGCCGACCAGCGCTTCGCCCAGGCGGGGGAGACCAACGAAGCGAAGATGAAGGCGCTGCTCGCCCCGGTGCAGGAGACGCTGACGCGCTATCAGCAGGGCCTGAGCGCAGTCGAGAAGGAGCGGGTGGGCAGCTATCAGGCGCTGCGCGAGGCGGTGCAGCAGCTCCATGCCGGCCACAGCCAGGTGCGTGACGAGACCGCCAAGCTGGTCAATGCGCTGCGGGCCAGCCCCAAGGCGCGCGGCCGCTGGGGCGAGCAGAGCCTGCGCAACGTGCTCGAGCAGGCCGGCCTGTCGCAGCATGCCGATTTCCAGACCGAGGTTTCGGTGAACACCGAGGACGGGCGGCTGCGCCCCGACGTGATCGTGCGCCTGCCCGGCGGCAAGAAGCTGATCATCGATGCAAAATGCTCGCTCAACGCCTTTCTCGACGCCAGCGAGGCGCATGACGAAGGCAGCCGCGCCGCCCATCTCGCCGCGCATGCCGCCGCGATCCGCCGGCATGCCGAGCAGCTCGGCTCGAAGAACTACTGGGCGCAGTTCGGCGACGCGGCCGATTATGTGATCCTCTACATCCCCGGCGAGCATTTCCTCACCGCGGCGCTGGAGCAGGACGATGCGCTGTGGGAATGGGCGTTCGAGCGCCGCGTGCTGCTCGCCACGCCCACCAATCTCGTCGCGATCGCCCGCACCGTCGCCAGCGTCTGGCGGCAGGAGAAGCTGGCCGAGGAAGCGGCGGAGATCGCCCGGCTCGGCAAGGAGCTGCATTCGCGGCTCGCGACGATGGGCGGCCATGTCGCCCGGATGGGCCGCAACCTCGAACAGGCGACGGGGGCCTATAATGCGATGGTCGGCAGCCTGGAGAGCCAGGTGATGACTCAGGCCAAGCGTTTCGAGGCGCTGGAAGTGTCGAGCGGCGCCAAGGAGATCGAGCCGCTGCCGATGGTCGAGAGCGCGCCGCGCCCGCTCACCAAGCTGGTGACGGGCCCGTCGGACGAGGCGGCGGCGGAATAGCCCGGGGCCTGCCGGGGTTCGGAGCCCGCATTCCCCCTCTCGTCATCCCAGCGCTCGCTCGTCATCCCAGCGCACCCTCTCGTCATTCCCGCGTACCCTCTCGTCATCCCCGCGAAGGCGGGGATGACGAGACCCTGGTCGGATGGCGAGAAGCTGGCCGGGCTTGACCCTGGTTCAGGGCCGGGCGCGGACCAGGGTCATGGTTCGGCCGCGCGCGCCGGTGAGCACCAGCTTGCCGGCGCGGTTGCCCGACACGGTCAGGCGCTCGCCGAGCAGGTCGAGAATGGCCCGCTCCTGCAGGTTCCGACCGCGATCGAGGCAGGCCATCTTGGTGCTGGCCACGCCGCCGGTGCTTAGCCGGCCGCGGGCGAAGTCATAGCTGCCGGAGAAGCGGTTGCAGCCCGTGCTGCCCGAGATGCGGCCGTTTTCGAACGCGACCACCGGGCTGGAGCCGCGCAGCACCGGCCGGCCGTCCAGCGCTTCGATCCGCCAATTGCCGTCGATCACGCTCGCGCCGGCCTGGGCACGCGGCTCGCCGCCACAGCCCGTGAAGGTCCGGCCGTCCACCCGGACGGTCACCGTGTCGGGATAGACGCGGTCGCTCATCCCGTCGCTGCACTGGCGGTGGTTGGTGTTCACGTCGATCCGCCGCGTCTGCCAGATCTCGCCGGCGAAGCCGTGGATCACCCGGGGCGTGGGCACGCTCACGGTGGGGCGGCCGGGCGCCTCGAAGCGCATCGTCTGCGCGCCGATAGTCAGGCTCCAGAAGGGCTCGGTGCCCGAAGCGCGATACGCGTCCTGGGCCTGGGCGGTGGCGGGCAGGGCGGTCAGCGCGATCAGGCTGGCGGCGGCGATGGTCGAAATGCGCATGTCTCACTCCTCTTTGTCGCGAGCAATGCGCGGGCCGGGCTGAACGCTCCATGGCCGTAACGATTATCGGGGGTTCAGCTTCGCTGCTGGCCGAGCACTTCATAGGCCATCACCGCGGTGGCCACCGCGGCGTTCAGGCTGTCTGCCTTGCCGAGCATCGGGATCTTGACGAGCAGATCGCAGGCCTCGGCCATGAAGCCGGGCATGCCCTGCGCCTCGTTGCCGGTGAGCAGGAAGGTGGGCGCTTCGTAGCGGGGCGCGCGATAGTCGTGCTCGGTGTCGAGGCTGAGGCCGACCAGCTGGCCGGGGCCCTGGCGCAGCCAGACGAGGAAATCGCCCCAGCCCGCCCGCGCCACCGGCACGGTGAACAGGGCGCCCATGCTCGCCCGCACCGCCTCGACCGAGAAGGGGTCGACGCAATCGTCGATCAGAATCAGCCCGCCGGCGCCCACCGCATCGGCGGTGCGCAGGATGGTGCCCATGTTGCCCGGGTCGCGCAGCCGCTCGGCGACCAGCCAGATGCCCGCCCGGTTCCGGTCGAGATCGGCCAGGGTGACCGCGAACTCGGGATAGACGCCCACCACTGCGCCGGGATTGTCCTTGCCCGAGAGCTTGGAGAGGATGTCGGCATTGGTCTCGATCGCTTCGCCGCCGGCCGCCTCGGTGGCGGAGACCAGCGCGCGGACCAGGGCATGGCCGGCCATGTCGCGGGCGAAGAACAGATAGTGCGGGACGCGCCCGGCCTCGTGCGCCTCGGTGAGGATGCGCAGGCCCTCGGCCAGGAACAGGCCTTCCTCGCGGCGATGCTTCTTGTCGCGCAGGTTGCGGACGCGCTTGATGAGGGGATTGGAAAAGGCAGTTATCTCGCGAGGCATCGGCGATGCCCTAATGCCAATTTCCGCCCGAGGCTATTCCTCGTTGAACCGCGCCTCGACCAGCGCCACCAGCGCCTGGACCGCGCCGTCCGCGCCATCGCCCTCGGCGCTGATCGAGATGGTATCGCCCTTGGCGGCGCCGAGCATCATCAGGTCGAGGATCGAAGTGCCCGAGGCGGTGTTGCCGTCCTTCTCGACAGTGAGTTCGACCGGCTGGGCGGTGGCGAGCGTCACGAAGGCCATGCTGGCGCGCGCGTGCAGGCCGCGCTTGTTCTCGATCGTGACCATGCGGATGCAGCGGTTCAAGCGGCGGCCTCTCCCAGCACTTCGGATGCGATGGTGATGTATTTCCGGCCGGCATCGCGCGCCGCGGCCACCGCTTCGGTGACCTTCATCGTCTTGCGCGCGCTGCCCAGGCGAATCAGCATCGGCAGGTTGATCCCGGCGATCACCTCGACCCGGCCCGCTTCCATCAGCGAAATGGCGAGGTTCGAAGGGGTGCCGCCGAACAGGTCGCTCAGCACGATCACGCCCCGGCCCGAATCGACGCTCTTGATCGCCGCGGCGATATCCGCGCGGCGACCTTCCATATCGTCCTCGGGCCCGATGCAGATCGAGGCGACCTGCTCCTGCTTGCCCACTACATGCTCCATCGCGACTACGAACTCCTCAGCGAGTCGTCCGTGCGTCACGAGCACCAAACCGATCATCTCAAACTCCGCCCCCTGCCGTGGTCACCGGGGCCCCCTCCAGCGAGTCCTGCGGCGCGGTCTTCGTATCACGATGCGTCACCGTGGGCGAAAAACCCGCGTCGCGCAACCGCGCGGCCATCCGTTCGGCGACATGCACCGAGCGGTGGCGGCCTCCGGTGCATCCGAACGCTATCGTAACATATGCCTTTCCCTCGGCCTGGTAGCGCGGGAGCAGCAGGAGCAGCAGCGACTCGATCTGGGTCATCGCCGCCGGATATGCCGGGTCGGCCGCGATATAGGCGGCCACCCGGGGATCCTTGCCGGTGCCCGGGCGCAGCTCCGGATCCCAATGCGGATTGCGCAGGAAGCGCATGTCGAACACCAGATCGGCATCGCGCGGCAGCCCGCGGGCGAAGCCGAACGAGACGACCGAGATCACGGTGTCGCCCAGGCCCGCGCCCGAAAAGGTGGTGCGGATCTGCTGGGCGAGCTCGTTGGCGCTCAGGTCGGTCGTGTCGATCAGCCGGTTCGCCCAGCTGCGAAGCGGGGTGAGCAGCTCGCGCTCGTGCGCGATGCCGTCCTGCGCCGGGCGGTCCTGGGCCATCGGATGGCGGCGGCGCGTCTCCGAATAGCGCCGCTCCAGCTCGGCGCCAGAGCATTCGAGGAAGAGCGTGCCGACGTCATGGCCATGGTCCTCTCGCAGCTTCTTGATGCGGCGGACGATGTTCTCCGGATCGAAGCCGCGCGTCTGGGTGCCGATGCCGATGGCCAGCGGCCGATCGTCGTCGGCATCGCCCGGCGCCGTGTCGAGCAGGCGGTTGAGCAGCAGCAGGGGCAGGTTGTCGACGGTCTCCCAGCCCAGATCCTCGAGCGTGCGCAGCACCGTCGACTTGCCGGCGCCGGACATGCCGGTGACGAGCAATATCTGTTTCGGGCGCTTGCTCGTCATGCGAACGCCTTCAGCGCATATTCGACCTTGATCGGCGCGGCCGGCTCGTTGGGAGCGAGCGCGATCACCGGCACGTCGACGCCGGCGATGCGCTGGGTCCGCCGGTCCTCGGGCAGGCGCGGCGCGGTGTCGAGCACCACCGCGATCAGCGCCACCGGCACTTCGGCGAGGCTGGGGAGCTCCACCGCGCCGATGCCGCGGATCTCGATGCGGCCGGCGGCGCCGGCGGGCGCCGTGCCGCGCAGCTCGGCGCCGCGCCGCACGCAGACGGTGCGCGTATCGGCCACCAGGGTGGCGCCGCGATCCAGCAGGCGGAGCAGCAGGTCGGTGCGCTGCGCCTCGTCGCGCGCCTCGATCAGTACGCCGCGCCCGTCGATCGCCACGCAGGCGCCCAGAATCGCTTCCGAGGACAGCTCCGCCATCAATTGCGTCCCGTCAGTGGCAGTCGCACCACGAATCGCGCCCCGCTCAATCGATCCTCCCGCGATTCGACTGAAATGCTCCCCTGATGGCCCTCGACGATCGTGCGGGCGATGGCAAGCCCCAGGCCGGAATGCTGGCCGAATGCCTCGTCCTGCGGGCGCACCGAATGGAAGCGGCGGAAGATGTTGTCGCGCGCTTCCTCGGGCACGCCGGGCCCCTCGTCCTCCACCCGGACGGTGAGATAATCCTCATCGCTCGACGCCGAGATCGCGATCAGGCTCCTGGGCGGCGAGAAGGAGATGGCGTTCTCGATCAGGTTCTCGAACACCCGCTCCAGCCGCGCGCCTTCGCCGAGCACGGTGAGTTCGACATTGGGCCCGCGATCGAAGGCGATGCGGATGCCGTTCGGAATGCCGCGGGCCTCGCGCTGGTCGAGCAGCGCCTGGATCATCGCGCCGATATCGACCGGCTCGAAGGTGGCGCGGCTGAGCTGGGCATCGAGGCGGGAAGCCTCGGAGATGTCGGTGATCAGCCGGTCCAGGCGCAGCACGTCGTCGCGCACGATCTCGAGCAGCTGGTCGCGATGTTCCTTCTTCTTCACCGCCGCCATGCCGTCCACCGCCGAACGCAGCGAGGCGAGGGGGTTCTTGAGCTCGTGCGTGACGTCGGCGGCAAAGGCCTCGGTCGCGTCGATCCGGGCGCGCAGCGCCTGGGTCATGTCGGACAGCGCGCGGGCGAGCAGGCCGATCTCGTCGCTCCGATCGGGCAGGCGGGGCACCACCACTTCGCGCGCCCGGCCCAGCCTTACCCGGATCGCGGCCCGCGCGAGCAGGCGCAGCGGCCGCACGATCGTGCGCGCCAGGAACAGCGAGAGTAGGATGGAGAAGACCGAGACGAACAGCAGGACCATGCCCAGGCGGAAGCGCTCGGCCCGCACCGTCTGGGTGATGTCGCGCGCGTTCACCGTGGTCATCACCACGCCCAGCTCGGTGATCGGCGCGGCGGCGGTGATCACCGGCGTGCGATCGGGCGCGCGCCAGACGGTCGCCGGAGTGCCGTGGGCGGAGAGGGCGGTGCGCACGTCCGGCCAGTCGAGCCCCTGGTCCGCCGGCCGCTCACGATAGAGCGGCGCACGGTCGGCTCCCGCCACCGTGTCGATCACCGCATCCAGGAAGCGCGCCGCCTCCAGCCCCCAGGGGTCCTTGTCCGGATCGCGCAGCACCACGTTGCGCAGGCCCAGCGCCTTGCTGTCCGCGAGCAATTTCCCCTTTTCGTTGAACAGGCGGATGCGCGTGCCGGTGTCGCGCGCCAGGCTGAGCACCAGCAGGTCGCGGCGCTTCTCGTCCTTGGCGGAGGCCAGGGCCTGGGCGATCAGCCGCACCTCGCGCCCGGCCTGCTCCACCCGGCTGTCGACGATCCGGCTGCGATAGGAATCGAGATAGGAGAAGCCGCCGCCCAGCAGCGCCAGCGCGAAGATGTTCACCGCGAGGATGCGCGGCGTCAGGCTGACGCGATTGGACCATTTGAGCGCGAGGTCGCGCTCGTCCCTATTCGTCCGAGAACCGGTAGCCCGCGCCATACAACGTCTCGATGGCGTCGAACTCCGAGTCGACCTGCCGGAACTTGCGGCGCACGCGCTTGATGTGGCTGTCGATGGTGCGGTCATCGACATAGATGTCGTCCTGATAGGCGGCATCCATCAGCTGATTGCGCGTCTTCACGATGCCCGGGCGCTGCGCCAGCGTCTCCAGGATCAGGAACTCGGTGACGGTCAGCGTCACGTTGATGCCGTTCCAGGTCACGCGGTGGCGCGCCGGGTCCATGGTGAGCCGCCCGCGCTCCAGCGCCTCGGCGGTCACTTCCTCGCCCCCTTCCGCGCTGGGCTGCGTCGCTTCGGTGCGGCGCAGGATCGCGCGGATCCGCGCGATCAGCAGCCGCTGGCTGAACGGCTTGGCGATATAGTCGTCCGCGCCCATCGCCAGGCCGAGCGCCTCGTCCAGCTCGTCGTCCTTGCTGGTGAGGAAGATCACCGGGATGGTGCTCTTCTCGCGCAGCCGGCGGAGCAGCTCGAGCCCGTCCATCCGCGGCATCTTGATGTCGAGCACCGCCAGGTCGGGGGGATTGTCGATCAGCGCCTTCAGGGCGCTTTCGCCGTCCGAATAGACGCGTGTGAGGAAACCCTCGGTCTGCAGCGCGATCGAGACGGAGGTGAGGATGTTGCGGTCGTCATCGACCAACGCGATCGTTGCGGTCATGCTTGTGCGGCACTCGGATCCATTGAATCCGTGGCGTAACCGAAAGTTCTTTGCCGCTCAATCGGCTGACAACGTTTACTCGGGTTGACCCCCGTCCGGCTGAGGTCCAAGGCCGCGCAATATTATTGCACCGGAGGGCAACAATCCGGGCAAGCACTTGGAGACGGAGGCTAATTTGACCGAGCGCACGCCGCGCCATGGTCTCGATGCCATGGGCATCGGGACGGACGCCGACATCATCTGGAACCTGGAGACCGCGCAGCTCGTCGAGCATGCCGTGCGCCGCGGCGAGGGCAAGCTGGCCCAGGACGGCCCGCTGGTCGTCACCACCGGCAAGCACACCGGCCGTTCGGCGAAGGACAAGTTCATCGTCCGCGACGCCACTACCGAGGACAGCGTGTGGTGGGGCAAGGTCAACAAGGAGATGAGCCCGGCGCATTTCGCCGCCCTCAAGGCCGATTTCCTTGCCGCGCTGGCGGATCGCGACACGCTCTTCGTGCAGGATCTCCATGGGGGCTCGCAGGCCGAGCACCGTGTCAACGTGCGCGTGATCAACGAGCTGGCCTGGCACAACCTGTTCATCCGCACGATGCTGGTACGTCCGCCGGCCGGGGACCTTGCCGGCTTCGTGCCGGAATACACGATCGTCGACCTGCCGAGCTTCCGCGCCGATCCGGAGCGCCATGGCTGCCGCAGCGAGACGGTGATCGCGGTCAGCTTCAGCGAGAAGCTGATCCTGATCGGCGGCACCGCCTATGCCGGCGAGATGAAGAAGAGCGTCTTCGGGCTGCTCAACTATCTGCTGCCCCAGGACGGCATCATGCCGATGCACTGTTCGGCCAATATCGGCGCGAACGGCGATACCGCGGTGTTCTTCGGCCTGTCGGGCACCGGCAAGACCACGCTCTCGGCGGACGCTTCGCGCACGCTGATCGGCGACGACGAGCATGGCTGGTCGGACACCGCCGTGTTCAACTTCGAGGGCGGCTGCTATGCCAAGATGATCAACCTCTCGGCCGAGGCCGAGCCGGAGATCTTCGCCACGACGAAGCGCTTCGGCACGGTGCTCGAGAATGTCGTGATGGACGAGGAGAGCCGCGCGCTCGATCTTGCGGACAACAGCCTCGCCGAGAACAGCCGCGGCGCCTATCCGATCGACTTCATTCCCAACACTTCCGAGCGCAATCTCGGCCCGGTGCCGCGCAACATCATCTTCCTGACCGCGGATGCCTTTGGCGTGATGCCGCCGATCGCCAAGCTCACGCCGGATCAGGCGATGTATCACTTCCTCTCGGGCTATACCGCCAAGGTGGCCGGCACCGAGATCGGCGTGACGGAGCCCGAGGCGACCTTCTCCACCTGTTTCGGCGCCGCCTTCATGCCGCGCCATCCGGCGGTGTACGGCAATCTGCTCAAGGAGCGGATCGCGAAGGGCGGCGTGGATTGCTGGCTGGTCAATACCGGCTGGAGCGGCGGGCGCGCCACCGATCCGGGCATCAAGCGCATGCCGATCCGGGTGACTCGGGCGCTGCTCAATGCCGCGCTCGACGGCAGCCTGGCCCAGGCGGAGTTCCGCAAGGATCCCAATTTCGGCTTCATGGTGCCCATTGCGGTGCCGGGAGTGGACGGCGCGATCCTCGACCCGCGCGCGGCCTGGGCGAACAAGGCGGACTACGACGCGACCGCCGGCAGGCTGGTCGACCAGTTCGTCGAGAATTTCGCCCAGTTCGCCGACCATGTCGATGCGGGCGTGCGTGAGGCGGCGCCCAAGGTTTCGGCCTGATCCGTCGCGCTTTTCCCGGCCGGATACCGGGGGAAATTGTGGGCGCCCGCGCCAAGCTGTGCTAAGCCTGCTCCCGTTCCGACCATTCGTAACGGGAGCAAGCATATGAGCATTCTCGACGGCATTCTCGGCCAGGTTTCGCAGAACGTGGACGTGGCCAATCTCGCGGCCAAGGTCGGGCTTTCGCCCGAGCATGTCGAGCAGGCGGTGCAGGCGCTCGCCAAATTCCATCCGATGGACACCGACACCGCCGAAGGCGCCGCCTCGGCGACCGGGCTGCCGGTGGAGAAGCTCCAGGAGATCATCGGCCATATCGGCGGCGAGGGTTCGCTCGGCCGCTTCTCGCAGCTGATGCAGGAGGGCGGCGAGGGCGTGCTCGGCCAGCTCGGCGGCCTCGCCTCGGGGCTGTTCGGCACCAAGAGCTGAGATCCGCGCGGGCTCGCCCGGCATCCGGCCGGGCGAGCCCGCGTGTTTCAGCGTATCGCCGGCAGGATATGGTCCGGCGTGTATTTCTCCTGGGGCACGTACATCACCTTGTCCCCGTAATTGCCGCCGAAGATCGCGACGACCAGGTCGAGCTTCGGCACCACGATCACCACCTGGCCGCCATTGCCCGCCGCATAGAAGGCCGGCAGCTTCGTGCCCCGCCAGGGCAGGTCGATCCCCCACCAGAGATAGCCATAGTGCAGCCCGCGCAGCTCGCCGCTCGGGGCGGTGGAGCGCCGCACCCAGTCGGCGCTCAGGATGCGCTTGCCCCGCCAGGTGCCGCCGTCGAGCATCAGCTGGCCGAGCTTCATGAAATCGCGCGGCCGGAACTGCGCGCCGCCGCCCATATAGGGCTCGCCGGTCGGCTGCAGGTTGAGGGCATAGGGCCCGAACTGCATCGGCCGGGCGATCAGCCGGTCGAAGCTCTGCTCCAGCGGCTCGCCGGTCACGCGCGCCAGCACGCCGCCGGCAAGGTTGGGATTGGTGCTGCAATAGACGCGGCTCGCCCCCGGTGCTGCGACCATCGGCAGGTCGAGCGCATAGCGATACCAGTCGGGCTGGGCCTCCTGGTCCTGCATCACGTCCTCATTGCCCGGGGCCTTGGGATCGCGATCGTCGCAGTGGAACCCCGATGCCATGCCGAGCAGGTCACCCAGCGTCATCGCCCGCTTGCGCGGATCGAGATCGGCGGGGAGCGCCTTCTCCATCGTGGCATAGACCGGCGTTTCCGGCCCGATCCGCGTGCCCTGCTGCATCGCCGCGCCGATCAGCACCGAAGTGAGGCTCTTCGCGGCCGAGCGCGTGTCGTGCGGGGCATCGCCGTCGGTGCCGTGGAGATATTCCTCGAGCACCAGCCGGCCGTGGCGGGCGATCAGCACGGCATGGATATCCTGGGCGTGAACCGAGTCGATCGGCTGGTCGATCAGCATCTGGACGAAGCGCTCGATCGCCGCGCGGTCGATCCCTTCCGCCGCCAGCGTCGAGACCGGCCAGCCGTCCTGCCTGGGCAGCGGCACGCGATAGGCATAGGGCGCCGTGAGGCCGGGGCGGGGATAGAAGTCGCTCAACGCGCCCGCCGGCTCGAAATCATAGCTGTTGCCGCGCCCGGGAATGGCGATCGAGAGCAGGCGGTTGCCGGCATCGAAGCTGCCGGTGGCGATTTCCACTTCCTCGGCCGCGCCGCCGGGCTTGCCGAGCAGCCGCACATGGCCGTCCTTCAGCTCGACATGCCTGAGGTCGACGTTGCGGCCGATATTGCGGTCCGGATTGCGCAGGAACACGCCGAGCCGCCCATCCGCCTCGCGGTCGATCTTCAGATAGAGCGTGAAGGTCTCGTCGAGCGGCCGCACCTCGCCCCGCCACAGCGACGGGCCGGCGGCGGCGAGCACTACCGGCGTCGCATAGCGCATGCCGCCGGTGACGCTCCGGGGCTGGATCCAATGGCCGCGGATGCGGTCGCCCTCGATCCGCCCGCGAAAGCCGCCCCGCTCGTCCGCCAGCGTGAAGCGCAGCGTGTCGCCCGCCTGCGTCACCGCCGCCTCGCGTCCGGCGATTTCGGCCCGCCAGCCCGACGCATCCCGGACCAGGGTGAGCGTGCCGCGCACATCCGGGCCGAAGCGCTTCTTCGCGACCCAGAGCCCGACGAGATCCTGGGCCGCACCCTGCGCGGCGAGGGGAACCGGGAGGGTCATTGCGGCGGCGAGCAGGACGGAGAGGAAGGCGGTACGCATCGAGACCCTTTCATCGGTTGGGTCCGCCGCTCTGCGCGGGCGGCGTGCCACCGTCTTGTATCCGCGCAACCTCGCGCCGCCAGCGGGCCGGCGTGGCGCTGAACGCGTCCCGGAAAGCGTGGCTCAGATGCGCCTGATCGACAAAGCCCGTGGCATAGGCCACTTCCGCCAGCGAGGCGGTGCCGCGCCCCAGCATGGCCGCCGCTCGTTCCAGCCGCCGCCCGCGCAGCAGCTCGCCCGGGGTGCAATGGAGATAGCGGCGAAAGACGCGGGCAAGGTGCACCGGGTGCACCCCCGCCTCGCGGGCAAGGTCGGCGACGCATAGTTCCGGGTCGTCGGCGGTGAAGCTCATCTCGAATACCCGGCGCAGCCAGGAAGGCGGCCTGGCGGCACGTCGCGCCTCGTCGGACGAGAGCGGCTGCACGCTGGCGACCAGCTGGTGCGCGCGCCCGTCAAAGGCGAGGGGAGAGGGCGCCGCGCGGTCGAACTGCGCCGCGACGGCGTGCGCCGTCCAGATCGCATAGGGATCGAGCACCCGCACCGCCGGCCCTTCGCCGCGCGCATATCCGCCCGAGATGGCGAGGAAGCTGCCCTGGCCGTTATGGAACCGGTCGCGGTGCGTGGTGCCGGGCGGGTTGAACACCAGCAGCGGCGTGCGCGAGACCGGGGGCGCATCCCTGGCCGAGGATTTATACGCGCCCGAAAGGACGAGCACGAAATGCGCCTCGTCATGCGTGTGCGTCTCGACCTCGTGCTCGGGCGCCGTGGCGGCGAGGCGGTGATAGGTGAAGCCGCCGATCGCGCGATAGGCGGGGCCGTCGCCCCAGAATTCATGCCGCGCCCGCCGCAACGCCACCGTTTCCAGTTCCCTTGTGGTTCGCCAACTGTATTAGTTCGGCAATACTCTTCGATCAACCGCCAGCGCGATCCCGGCGCCCGCGGCATAGGCGAGGAAATCGAGCCACTCGAAGCTACCGCCGAGCACCACCGCGACGGCCCGGTTGCCGCGCAGCCCGAGCAGGTCGAGGATATGGATCGCCTGGCCGAACTCGATCAGAGCGCCGATCGCAAAGGCCGCCGCCGCGGCGGGCAGGGGCCGGATCGGCAGCACCGCGCGCAGGCTGCAATGGACGAGGATCACCGCCAGCACATCGCCCAGATAGGGCCGCACGAAGCGATCCCGGACATGGAGCGCGATCAGCACTTCCACTCCCAACAGCAGCGCCGCGACGATCGCATGGCGCGGGCGCCAGGCCATCAGCCCTTGCGTTCGGCGATGTGCCGGTCGATCACATGGCCCAGCACGGTCATCGGCACATTGCCGCCCAGCACCACCGCATCGTTGAACGCGCGGAAGTCGTAGCGCTCGCCCAGCGCGGCCTTGGCATGGTCGCGCAGGCGATTGATCTCGCTATGCCCCACCTTGTAGCCGCATGCCTGGCCCGGCCAGGAGCAATAGCGATCGACCTCGCCCGAGACTTCCTCCACCGACGAGCCATTGGCGGTGACGAACCAGTCGATCGCCTGCTGTCGGGTCCAGCGCTTGGCATGGAGGCCGGTATCGACGACCAGCCGGCAGGCACGAAAGCCGAGCGACTGGAGATAGCCGAGCTTCTCCGCCGGATTCTCGGCATAGACGCCCAGCTCGTCGGCCAGCTGCTCGGCATAGAGCGCCCAGCCTTCCGAATAGGCGTTGAACGCCAGGATCGAGCGGATCAGCGGCATCCGATTGGCATATTCGCCCTGCCAGACATGGCCGGGAATCGCTTCGTGATAGGCAAGGTCGGGCAGGCTGAAGCGGGTGTGCAGGCTGGTGGTGCGCAGGTTGATCCAGAACTTGCCCGGGATCGTGCCGTCGATCGATCCCGCGCCGCCATAGGCGCCGGGCGCGCCGGGCTCCTCCTCGGGCGGCAGCCGCTTCACTTCGACATTGCCCTTCACCAGCGTGTGGAAGGCCTGGGGCATGCGGCCGCGAATGTCGGCGATGCGCTCGTTGAGGAATTTGAGGATCTCCGCGCGGCCCGGATCGCCCTCGGGAAAGGCGAAGCGCGGATCCTTGGCCAGCGCCTCCATCCGCGCGCCGACCGGGCCCTGCGAATAGCCCTGCTTCTTCAGGATCGCGTCCATCTCGGACTGGATCTTCGCCAGCTGGTCCAGGCCCATCTGATGGACTTCGTCGGGCGTCATCGCCGTCGTGGTGCCGGCGCTCAATGCCCAGGCATAATAGGCGTCGCCGTCCTTGAACTTCCACACCCCTGCATCGCTGGTCGCGCGGGCACGATGCTTCTGCAATTCGGCGATCTGCCGGTCGAGCGCGGGCGCCAGCCTGTCCTTCGCGAGCAGCCACGCACGCTCGCCGAAATCGCCGTCCATGCCCGCGGTGCGATTGGCGACCGAGGTGACCACGCCCCAGCCGGCGGGATTGCCGCTGCGGGCCAGCCGGATCTGCTTCAGGCATTTGTCGAGCAGGAAGTCGGGCGCGATCACGCCTCGGGCCGCCGCGCGCTTGAGCCGCTCGGTTTCGCCGTCGACCTGCTCGGCATAGCTCTCCAGCCGGTCGAGATAGGCCTCGCCGTCCTCCGGCGTCGCGATCTGGTGGTCGCTGTCCAGCATGCGCGGCAGGTCGAGGAACGCACCGACATTCTGGACCACGACATAGGGCGAGTTGCGCCAGCTGCCGGTGGCCACGTCGCCATAGCCGAAGGCGAAGCCCTTGAGCGCGTTGGAGAAGCTCGCCTGGATCACGTCGACATGGGTGCGCATCGCCGGGCTCAGCGCGTTGGTGTCGAGCTTCGCCAGATCGGCCAGCCCCTTTTTCAGATTCGCCGCGATCCGCGCCTGGCCCTTGACCGAGCGATCCATCAGCTGGTGCTTCAGGTTCGCGCGCTTGTCCTTGTCGACGCCCAGCGTGGTCGCCGTCTCGGGATAGTCGCGCAGCATCTGCTCGGCGATCCGGTCGATCAGCGCCTGGGCCGGCGCGTCACTATCGGCCAGCAGCGCGCGGGCCCGGGCGGGCGTGCCGGCGATCGCGAGCGTCGAGCCCGCGCCGAGCAGCAACTGGCGGCGAGTGGTGTTCATTCGGAATTCCTCGAAACGGCGGTCATCCCCGCCGGCGCGGGGATGACGAAGAAAGAGACATCAGGCAGGCTCGACGTCGAGCGAACCGCCCCGGCCGCCGATGATGCGGACCTGCGCGCCCACCGGCGCATCCGGGCCGCTCGCCAGCCATTCGCCATCGCCCACCTTCACCCGGCCCTGGCCCGATACGATGGGCTCGACCACGGTTACCACCTGGCCGATCAGCCGGGCGACGCGATCGTTGAGCAGCGGATCCTGGCTCGGTACCGGATTGGCGCGATACCAGCGCCGCCCGACCGCCACCGCCGCCGCGGAGGCGCCCGCGAACAGGAACACTTCGAACACCAGGTCGAATGCCGGCACCAGCAGGGTGACGATGCCGGTGACCGCGGCGCCGACGGCGATGAAGACCAGGAAGATGCCCGGCGCGAGCAGCTCGGCGATGGCGAGCAGCGCGGCGAGGATCAGCCAGGCCAGGCCCGGCACGGCGAGCAGTTGATCGAAGTTCATCTCAACTCTCCTGAGGTCCGAACGGCCGCGGGCGCGACGGGGCCGGCGGGGCGGGCGGGCGGGGCGCGCCGCCATTGCCGCCGCTGCCGCCCAGCGCGTCGCGCGCCAGCTCGCCGATGCCGCCCAGCGTGCCGATCAGCTGCGTCGCCTCGACCGGGAACAGGATGGTCTTGGCATTGGGCGAGGTCGCGAACTTGCCGACCGCTTCCACATATTTCTGCGCGATGAAGTAGTTGAGCGACTGGCTGGAGCCGGCCTCGATCGCGTCCGAGACGAGCTGGGTCGCCTTGGCCTCGGCCTCGGCCGAGCGTTCGCGCGCCTCGGCGTCGCGGAAGGCCGCTTCGCGCCGGCCCTCGGCCTCGAGGATCTTGGACTGTTTCTGGCCCTCGGCGCGCAGGATCTCCGAGGCCCGGGTGCCCTCGGCCTCCAGGATGTTGGCGCGCTTCTCGCGCTCGGCCTTCATCTGGCGGCCCATCGCGTTGACGATGTCGGCGGGCGGGCGGATGTCCTTGATCTCCACGCGGGTGATCTTCACGCCCCAGGGGGTCGTCGCATGGTCGACCACCGAGAGCAGCCGGGCATTGATCTCGTCGCGCTTCGACAGCGTCTCGTCGAGATCCATCGATCCCATCACGGTGCGCAGGTTGGTCGTGGTGAGCTGGAGCAGCGCGATATAGAGGTCCGACACCTCATAGGCGGCCTTGGCCGCGTCGAGGACCTGGAAGAATACCACGCCGTCGGTGGAGATCATCGCATTGTCCTTGGTGATGATCTCCTGGCCCGGAATATCGATCACCTGCTCCATCATGTTCACGCGCCGGCCGACCCGGTAGAAGAAGGCGGGATAGAAGTTGAAGCCCGGCGTCGCGACCGTGGTGAACCGGCCGAAATGCTCGATCGTATATTGATAGCCCTGGCGGACGATCGTGACGCTGGAGAAGAGATAGAGCACGACCACCGCGGCCACCGCGCCCAGGAAGACATTGAGTACGAGCATTCCGACTCCCCCAAAGAATGTGGCCCAAAAAGAATGTGGCCCTCGCCAATCCGATCCTTGCTAGCATAGAGATGGGCCATGATCACGGCCCGTCTCGCACCGCGCACCGCCCTGTTCCTCCCGGCCTCGAACCCGCGTGCGATCGAGAAGGCGCGCGGGCTTCCGGCCGACCTGGTGATCCTCGACCTGGAAGACGCGGTGAAGGATGCCGACAAGGCGGAGGCGCGCCTCGCCGCGGTGGCGGCGATGGCCGAGGGGTTCGGGCCGCGCCTCGCCGCGATCCGCCTGAACGGGATCGGTTCGGGGGAACATCCCCGGGACCTTGCCGCCGTGGCATCGTCCGCCGCCGATTTCGCGGTGCTGCCCAAGGCCGAGGGGGCTGACGAGGTCGCGCGGGTGGCGGGCGTGCTGGGCAAGCCGCTGCTGGCGATGATCGAGACGCCGCTCGGCGTGCTCGCCGCGGCCGCGATCGCCGCGGTGCCGGGCGTGGCGGGCCTGATCGCCGGCACCAACGACCTGGCCGCCGCGCTCCGCCTGCCGCCGTCGAGCGGTCGCGCGCAGATGTCGGTCGCGCTGCAGACGATCGTCCTCGCCGCCCGCGCCGGCGGGGTCTGGGCGTTGGACGGCGTGTTCAACCGGCTCGACGACGCCGAGGGCCTGGCGGCGGAGTGCCGCGAGGGGCGGGCGCTGGGTTTCGACGGCAAGTCGCTGATCCATCCCGGCCAGCTCGCCATCGCCGCCCGGGCCTTCGGTCCGAGCGAGGCCGAGATCGCCGATGCCCGCGCCCTGATCGCGGCGGCGACCGGGGGCGCGGAGCGATATGAGGGGCGGATGATCGAGGCGATGCACGTCGACCAGGCCCGCGCCCTGCTCGAGCGCGCCGCCGATCGGACCACTACGGAACATTTCGGCGCCTGAAGCCGGGCGGCCGGGCAAGCAGCCTCTATGATGACCATATGCCCGGCCTGTCCCTATTGCATCGTGACCTGCTTGCCGCGCTCGACGAGATCGAGACGCTCCTCGCCCAGCCCGAGCTGGACCAGTTGCGGCTGTCGCGCGTCCGCCTCTACATCTCCAGGGTCAATGGCGAGCGCCGCAACACGGTCGACGCGCTTTGCCTGGCGCGCGAGCGCGAGGCCGGCGGCGTCATCGCCCAGCAGTTCGCGGCGCTCCGCCAGTCGAACATCGACACCAGCATCGAATATACGATGCATGTCGGCGCCTGGGGCCTGCGCGAGATCGCGGAGGACTGGCCGGGCTATTGCCGCGCGTCCACGGCGCTCGTCCGCAGCCTGCGCCAGCAGATCGCGATCGAGCAGGCCCTGTTGTGCATGACGCCCGAAGACGCCGACCCCCTAGCGCTTTCCGACCCTCGCGGTTACATGGGCCGCCAACTTCCGAATCAGGACATTGGCGCACCCCATGGACATCCCCCTCGGCCTCACCTTCGATGACGTTCTCCTCTATCCGGGAGAATCCGAAGTCCTGCCGAGCATGGCCGATACCCGCACGCGGGTGACCCGCGGCCTTTCGCTCAACATTCCGATCCTCTCCTCGGCGATGGACACCGTCACCGAGGCCGACATGGCGATCGTGATGGCCCAGCTGGGCGGCATCGGCGTGCTCCACCGCAATCTCGACATCGAGGAGCAGGTGGAGGCGGTCCGCGCGGTGAAGCGCTTCGAGAGCGGCATGGTCGTCAATCCGATCACCATGGCGCCCACCGGCACGCTGGCCGAGGCCCGCGCGCTGATGGCGCAGCACAAGATCAGCGGCATTCCGATCGTCGAGGCGTCGGGCAGGCTCGCCGGGATCCTCACCAACCGCGACGTCCGCTTCGCCGAGCGCCCCGATCAGCGCGTTTCCGAGCTGATGACGCACGAGAACCTCGCCACCGTCCGCGCCGGCGTCTCGTCGGAAGAGGCGCGCCGCCTGCTCCACGCCCGCCGCATCGAGAAGCTGCTCGTCGTCGACGATGCCTATCGCTGCGTCGGGCTGATCACGGTGAAGGACATCGAGAAGGCGGTGAACTATCCCGCCGCCACCAAGGATGCCGCCGGCCGCCTCTGCGTCGCCGCCGCCACCACCGTGGGCGACAAGGGCTTCGCGCGCACCGAGGCGCTGGTCGATGCCGAGGTCGACCTGATCGTGATCGACACCGCGCACGGCCACAACAAGGACGTGTCGCGGGCCGTCGAGCGCGTGAAGAAGCTCTCCAACCGCGTCCAGGTGATCGCCGGCAACATCGCCACCGCCGAGGCGGCCAAGGCGCTGATCGATGCGGGCGCGGACGGGGTGAAGGTGGGCATCGGCCCGGGCTCGATCTGCACCACCCGCGTGGTCGCCGGCGTCGGCGTGCCGCAGCTCACCGCGGTGATGGATGCCGCCAACGAAGCCGCGAAGCACGACGTGCCGGTGGTCGCCGATGGCGGCATCCGCACTTCGGGCGACGTCGCCAAGGCGATCGCGGCCGGCGCCTCCACCGCGATGATCGGCTCGCTGCTCGCCGGTACCGAGGAAGCGCCGGGCGAGACCTTCCTGTATCAGGGCCGCGCCTACAAGTCGTACCGCGGCATGGGCTCGGTCGGCGCGATGGCGCGCGGCTCGGCCGACCGCTATTTCCAGCAGGACGTGAAGGACCAGCTCAAGCTGGTGCCCGAGGGCATCGAGGGCCAGGTGGCGTTCAAGGGCCCGGCCAAGGACGTGATCCACCAGCTGGTCGGCGGCGTGAAGGCGTCGATGGGCTATGTCGGTGCCGCGACGATTGCCGAGTTCCAGAAGAAGGCGCGGTTCGTGCGCATCACCAATGCCGGCCTGCGCGAGAGCCATGTCCATGACGTGACGATCACTCGGGAAGCGCCGAACTACCCGACGCGGTGACGGGCAGGGCGCGATCCCGCGTCCGGACGGGCAGCGGGCTCGTGCCGCCGTCTATGCGATTGCGCGGGCTCGACAAATCGTTACCCTCCGGACGGTGCCAAGTTTCGATCGCCTCCGGCCCGTGCCGGCCAACGCCCTGCTTCGACCGCTCCCCGGTTCAGCGCCCGGGATCATTCCCGGCGCGCCGCCCTTGTCGGACGGCTTCTCTCCCGCGCAGCTATGGGGAGCGCTCGGGCTGAGCCTGGCGATTTGCGGCGCGCTGCTGTGGAAGGCGCAGCTCGGCGTCGATCTGCTGCGGCCGGGCAACGCGCCCTATTTCCTGGCGCTCGCCTTGGCTTTCGCCGTTCGCCCGGTTTTCGGCCGCACGAGTTTCCGCTGGGCGGAGGCGGCGGCCGACTGCGCGGAGTATTTCGCCTTCTTCACCGCCATGGCGCTGATCGGCGCGGTCAGCAGCTATCCGCTGGCGGCGCTGTCGCACGGCTTCGCCGATCCGTGGCTGCAGAGAGCCGACGAGGCGCTGCGTTTCAACTGGCTCGCCTGGTACGAGATGGCTGCCAGGCACCGGAGCCTGCAACTGCTCGGCATGGCCGCCTATCAGAGCATCTATGTGATTCCGGCGGCCTTGCTCGCGGCCTTTGCGATCCGTGGCCAGCGCCGCGAGGCCCATCGCTTTCTCGCCGGATTCTGGCTGGCCGCATTGATCACGCTGACCCTGTACCTGTTCATGCCGGCGGTGGGGCCGCTCTCCTATCTCTGGAAGGGGCCGATCCCCTATATGCCGAGCAGCGCCATCTGGCAGGAAACGCTCATCCCCCCGCTTCGCGCGCACGAACTGAGTCGCGTCAATCTCGACGAGCTGCGCGGCCTGGTCTCGGCTCCCAGCTTCCACACCGCCTCGGGCGTCCTCTATATCGCCGCGGCCTGGCGCTGCGGAAACCTGCGCTGGCCGCTGATCTGCCTGAGCCTGGCGATGCTGCTGTCGGTGCCGGTGGAGGGGACGCACTATCTGTCGGACATGATCATCGGCGCAGCCGTGGCGCTGGCGGCACTGATGCTCGCATCCAGGCTGATCGGCAGATTCGGGCGCAAGGCGCCGGGGCTCGGAGCGCGCCCGGCATTGGGGGATGCCTAGGTTGGGGTGAACCGTCACCCCGCTAACCCTTCCTCGTCATCCCCGCCTGCACGGGGATGACGGGTGGAGTTTCAAGGGCTTGTTCGGGTTCTCAGCCTAGGCGCCGTAGCCGATCCGCACCTTGCCCGCCGCCTCGGCCGCCACACGTCGCGCGGCATCGGTATCCCCGGACAGGGCCAGCGCCACGCCCATCCGCCGGTACGGCCGCGAATTCGGCTTGCCGAAGATCCGCACGTCCACGTCGCCGCCCGGCACCGCCAGCGCCTCGGCCAGCCCGTCATAGGACAGGTCCTCCGAAGCCCGGTCCGCCAGGATCACCGCCGATGCCGAGGGCCCGCGCAGCGCGATCGCAGGGATCGGCAGCCCCATCACCGCGCGCGCATGCAGGTCGAACTCGCTGAGGTTCTGCGAGATCAGGGTCACCATGCCGGTGTCGTGGGGGCGGGGGGAGAGTTCGGAGAAGATCACTTCCTCGCCCTTCACGAAGAACTCCACGCCGAACAACCCATAGCCGCCCAGATCGTCGACCACCTTGCGCGCCATTTCCTGCGCGTCCGCGATGGCGGAGGCCGACATGGCGGCGGGCTGCCAGCTCTCCTGATAGTCGCCGCGCTCCTGGCGGTGGCCGATCGGCGGGCAGAAGAGCACGCCCTGGCGGGTGCGGACCGTGAGCAGCGTGATCTCATAGTCGAAGGCGACGAATTCCTCGACGATCACGCGCTTGCGATCGCCGCGCATGTTCGCGACCGCATAGTCCCAGGCCGCCTCCAGCCCATCGGCCGAGCGCACCGTGCTCTGCCCCTTGCCCGAGGAGGACATGACCGGCTTGATCACGCAGGGCAGCCCGGTGTGGCCGGCGCCGGCCAGCACTTCCTCCAGGCTCTCGGCATAGCGGTATCGCGAGGTGCGCAGGCCGAGCTCGACCGCCGCGACTTCGCGGATTCCGTCGCGGTTCATGGTCATCTGCGTCGCGCGGGCGGAGGGGACGATGGTGACGCCCTCGGCCTCCAGTTCGGCGAGCACCTCGGTGCGGATGGCCTCCACTTCGGGCACGACATAATCGGGCCGGTGCTTCTCCACCGCCGCGCGCAGCAGCGCCCCGTCGAGCATCGAGAATATTTCGAAGCCGTCCGCCACCTGCATCGCCGGGGCGCCCGCATAGGCGTCGCACGCGATCACCTGGGCGCCCAGCCGCTTGGCCGAGATCACGAACTCGCGGCCGAGCTCGCCCGAGCCCAGGAGCAGGATCTTCGCCGTGAACGCCATGTGCTTGCCTTCCGATTGGGTTGGCGTGGCTGTGGCGGGATCGGCCGGCAATGTCGAGATTCCGCTGTCAAAGTTGGAGATGTTCTGCTTCTGGTCGAGGCATGCCGAGCGCGATTGCCCCGACCCGCGACCCCTCCCGCACCCGCGCGGGGGTTCAAGCGATTCAACATTTCGCGCAACCACCCGGTTTAATGTCGTGAACCCCGCGGCGCGTCTCCAGGCTGCCATCGACCTGCTCGACAAGATCACCGACGCCGCCCGCGACCAGGGCGGATCGGCCGACACGATCATCGCCCGCTGGTTCGGCGAGCGCCGCTATGCCGGTTCCAAGGACCGAAGGGCGATCCGCGCGCTGGTCTATGATGCGATCCGCATGCTCGGCGAGCGCCCGGAAAGCGGCCGCGCCGCGATGCTGGCGCTGGCCGCGCGCCGGCCCGAGCTGGCGGCGCTGTTCGACGGATCGCCCTATGGCCCCGCGCCGATCGTGCCGGGCGAGCCCGTTGCCGAAGCGGGCGTGCTGCCGGGCTGGCTGGCGGCTGCCTTCCTGGCATCGGACCTCGATGCCGATGAGCAGGGAGCATTGCTCGAGCGCGCGCCGCTCGACATTCGCGTCAACACGCTGAAGGCCGATCCGGCGGCGATCCAGGCGGAGATCGCCGGCGCGGTGCCGCTGCCGGGCCTGCCGGCGGGGCTGCGCGTGCCTTCGGATACGGCGATCGAGCAACTGGCCGCCCACAAGGACGGCTTGCTCGAGGTGCAGGATGCCGGCAGCCAGCTGGTCAGCCTGGCGGCGGGCGCCGGGCGCGGGCAGCGCGTCATCGATCTGTGCGCGGGCGGCGGCGGCAAGACGCTCGCGCTCGCCGCGGCGATGGCGAACCATGGTTCGATCCTCGCCTGCGATATCGACCGCCCGCGGCTCTCCCGGCTGATGCCCCGCGCCGAGCGGGCAGGAGTGTCGATCGCCGAAACCCGCCTGCTCAATCCCAACCAGGAAGCCGCGATGCTCGCCGACCAGGCCGGCCGCGCCGATGTCGTGCTGGTCGATGCGCCCTGCTCGGGCACCGGCACCTGGCGCCGCAACCCCGAGGCGCGCTGGCGGCTGACGCCGCAGCGGCTGGACCGTTACGTCGCGACTCAGGCGGCGCTGCTCGATATCGCCGCCGATCTCGTCCGCCCCGGCGGCGTGCTGGTCCATGTCGTCTGCTCGCTGCTCGATGCGGAGGGGGCTGGGCAGGCCGAGGCGTTCCTCGGCCGGCATCCGGGCTGGAGCGCCGAGCCGCTGGCGCTCGGGGCCGGCACACGGCGTGGCCCGGGGCTGCGCTTCACCCCGCTGGGGGACTCGACCGATGGCTTTTTTGTCGCGAGGATGCGCCGGCCATGATAGCGACGGGGCAGATTTCGGAGAATGTGATGCGTTTCACTGCGATTGGGGCAGCCGGTGCGTTGCTGCTGCTCTCGGTTTCCACCTCGCTGATGGCGCAGCGTGCCGACAACCAGATCGATCCGCGCTCGGTGGAACTCGTCAGGCAGGGGCGCGCGGCGCTGGCTGCCGGTAATCTCGAGGGCGCGGGCGATGCGCTGGAAAGCGCGCTGGCGGTGGATCCGCGCAACCGCGAAGCCTATCTGGTCCTCGCCGAGATCGCCCGCAAGAACAGCCTGCCGGGCAAGGCGATCCGCCTTTATCGCGAGGCGCTGAGCCTCGAGCCGAACGACACGGCGGCGCTGCGCGGCCAGGGCGAGGCGATGGTCGCCAAGGGGGCGATGGAGCGGGCCAAGGAGAATCTGGCCAAGATCGAGAAGCTCTGCGCCAAGGGCTGCGCCGACGCGACTCAGCTCTCGGCGGCGATCGCCAAGGGCCCGCCGGTCACCACCGCCCAGGCCGAGCCTGCGCCCGCGCCAAGCGCCACGCCCACGGCCAAGCCCTGATCCTGCCTGCCCGGGGGCTGATCCTGCTTGCAATGTAGGGTTTCGCCTGCTGGGATTTCCCGGCGGGCCGATCCGGTGCCGTCGCTCTTTGACGAGTTCAACCCAGGGTGCGGGCCAGCCCGGCGAATTCCGCGACGGTCACCGTTTCGGCGCGGCGGCTGGAATCGATGCCCAGCGTCTCCATTGCCTGCAGCGCGCCGGGCACGCCCTTCAGGCTCTGGCGCAGCATCTTGCGGCGCTGGCCGAACGCGGCGGCGGTTAGCGTCTCCAGCGTCTTCAGCCGCACGCCTTCGGGCGGCGTGCCGGGGACGATGTGGACGACCGCCGACATCACCTTGGGCGGCGGCGTGAAGGCCGAGCGGTGGACGTGCATCGCGATCTTCGGGATGGAGCGCCATTGGGAAAGCACCGCCAGCCGGCCATAATGCTCGGTGTCCGGGCCGGCGACGATCCGCTCGGCGACTTCCTTCTGGAACATCAGCGTCAGGCTGGCCCACCACGGCGTCCATTCGGCCGAAAGCCAGCCGACGAGCAGGGCGGTGCCGACATTATAGGGCAGGTTGGCGACGACATGGGGCTTGCCCTGGAACAGCGCGGGCGCGTCCACTTCCAGCGCATCGCCTTCGATGACGCGGAGCTTGCCGGGGAAATAGCTGCCGAGTTCCTCGAGCGCGGGAATGCAGCGCCGGTCACGCTCCACCGCGGTGACGCTGGCGCCGCCCTGGAGCAGCGCGCGGGTGAGGCCGCCCGGGCCGGGGCCGACCTCGAACACCTCGGCGCCGTCGAGCTTGCCGGGCACCTTGGCGATGCGGGTGAGGAGCTGGTGGTCGAACAGGAAATTCTGGCCCAGCGCCTTGCTCGCGCTGAGACCATATTTGCCGATGACGTCCCGGAGAGGCGGAAGGCTGGTCACGCCGCGGCTTCGGCCCTGCGCTGCGCGGCGCTGGCGGCCAGCTTGATCGCGGCGATCATCGCCCCGGGATTGGCGGCGTCCTTGCCGGCGATGCCGAAGGCGGTGCCATGGTCGGGCGAAGTGCGCACGATGGGCAGGCCGAGGGTGATGTTCACGCCCTCGTCGAAGTGCAGCGTCTTGATCGGGATCAGCGCCTGGTCATGGGTCGGGCAGAGCGCGGCGTCATAGCCGGCCCGGGCGCGGGCGTGGAACATCGCATCGGCGGCGAAGGGGCCGATCGCGTCGATTCCCTCCTCGCGCAGCCGGGCTATGGCGGGCTGGAGGACGTCGATCTCCTCCCGCCCGATCTCGCCGCTCTCGCCGGCATGGGGGTTGAGGCCGGCAAAGGCGAGCCGGGGGCGCTCGATGCCGAAATTGCGCAACAGGCCGCGCGCGGTGACGCGGGCCTTGGTGAGCACCAGCTCGATGGTGAGCAGCTCGGGCACCCGGGCCAGCGGCTCGTGCACGGTGATCGGCACCACGCGCAGCGTGGGGCCGGCGAGCATCATCACGGCGTTCTCGGGCGAGATGCCGCAGCGTTCGGCGACGAACTCGGTCTGGCCGGGATGGGTGAAGCCGATCTTGTAGAGCTGGACCTTCGACACCGGGCCCGTCACCACGCCGCCGGCGGCGCCGGCATTGGCAAGGCCGACCGCCAGCTCGAGCGACTGGAGCGCGGCCTTCGCGCTGGCCTCGTCGGGGCTGCCCGGCGTGACCTCGCAAGTGTCGCTGACGGCGAGCACCGGGAGCGCGTCGCCGAAGACGCCGGCCGCTTCGTCCGGATTGTCGATGCGGGCCACCGGGCCGTCCCACACCCGCTCGACCGCGCCCGGACAGCCGATGGCGAAGAAGGGCGCGAGCGAGTGAAGCTCGCGCGCCTTCCATGCCTTGGCGGTGATCTCGGGGCCGATTCCGGCCGAATCGCCCATGGATATGGCGAGCGGCCGGATCACCTCAGCGATATTCGATGAGCGCGTCGCGCCGCAGGTCGCGGAGCATGCGCTGCGCACGCAGATTGGTACGCTTGTCGGCCTCGCCGTCCTGGATCTGCTCGAGCGAGGGCAGGCCGGCCGCCGGCGGATCGTCGCGGCCGCATACGACGAGAACGCGCACGCCGTCCTCGATCGTGCCGAAGGGCTGGGTCACCTGGCCCACCTGCAGCGGCAGGATGATCTGCTGGAGCGCGGGCGGCAGCTCGCCGATGATCACGCCGTCCTTCTCGACCACCTCGGCATTCTGCGCGGCGGCGACGTTGGACGCATCGCCGCAGCCCTTGATGGCCTGGGTCGCCTGCGCGAACTGGCCGGCGCGCGCCGTGGCCTGCGCTTCGGTCGTGCCCTTGGGGAAGGAGATGGTGATCTGGCGCAGCGAGAGCTTGGCGCCCCGCGGATCGGCCATGCCGACCTTGCGCTTGTCGGCGAGGTAGACGACCGTGAAGCCGGTGGTGAGCGGGATCGGACCGGCGACCTGGCCGGGCTGCATCTCCTCGACGGCCTTGGTCATCTCGTCGGGCAGGATGCCGGGAGCGAGGCGGACCCAGCCGAGATCGCCGCCCTGGCCCTTGGTCGAGCTCTCAGAATAGGTCTTGGCGAGATAGTCGAACGGCGCGCCTTCCTTCATCTGCTGGATGATGCGCTGCATGCCCGCATAGACTTCCTGCTTACGGTCTTCGGTCGCGTTCATGTAGATTTCGTAGACGTGATATTCCTCGCTGCCCTGCGCGGCCTTGAGGCGGTCGAGAATGGCCTTGGCCTCCTCGTCGCTCACGTTGATGTCCACCTTGCGGCGCAGCAGGCGGCTCCAGGCGACTTCGCCCTCGACCTGCTTGCGCATCGTCCGCTCCGACGCGCCGGCCTGGCGCAGGAAGGCGCGCATCTGCTCGGGCGTCTTCTGGAGGCGGCGCGCGACCGAGGCGAAGCTCTGGTCGATCTCCTTGGGGTCGACCTTGATCTCGTTGGCCTTGGCCTCCTGGATCTGCAGCGTCTCGTCGATCAGCTGGCGCAGGATCATCATGCGATACTGATCGCGCTCTTCCGGCTTCAGGTTGAGCTTGTTGAGCGCGATGATCAGGTTGAGCCGCTGGTCGACGTCGGTGCCGGTCAGCACCGTGTCGTTCACGATCGCGGTGGGCTTGCGGACGTTCGGATCGGCCTTGCCGAACAGCTTGAGATCGCGGGGAAGGTCGAGCTGGGCGGCGAGCGCCGCTTCCTGCTCCTCCTGCGTCGCCGGTGCCGGCGCAGGTGCGTTCGGGGCGGTCTGCGCCATGGCGGCGGAGGCCAGGCTGGAGATCGCGAGCGCCAGAACGGACGAGCGGCCTGCGCGGATCGCCTTGGTAACACCAATGTTCACGTGAATCCGTACCCTCAAATCTGCCGGAAGCGTGGCGCTTACTGGCCAATTGTGCCTGAACTTAGGCTTACCGGCGGTTCCCCTCTGCCGCGGAGCCTAGCGTCCGAGATTCTTGAACGCCAGCGTGAACAGATAGGAGTTGCCGCGCGACGCGTCGCCAGTGGTGGCATAGTCGCGCTTCCAGGTGAAGCCCAGCCGCAGGCAATCGTCCTCATAGGTGATGCCGACGCGGTGGCGCACCGGCTCGAACCCGTCGGAGAGCGAGGTCGGATCCTCCTTGCGGTCGGTGAGGTCGACCAGCGTCGAGCCCGAGATCGACCAGAAGCGTGCGATCTGGACGCGCGCGCCGAGCCGCAGCTCCTCGCGGTCCTGCAGGTCCTCCAGCGACGCGCTGATGTTGCGGTTGAGGCGCAGATAGCCGAGCTGGATATAGGTTGACCGCGAGCCGAGCGTCATGTCGACTTCGTTGCGGCGGAAGGCGAGGTTGTCCTTGTCCAGCCGGTAGCGATGGGTGAAGCTGATGAAGTCGCGGAAGCGGATCACCGTGCGGCCGACGATGTCGGAAACCCGGTCGGTCAGCCCCGTCCCGTCGGGGAACAGCGTGGGGCGCGACGAGATGCGGTAGCTCTGGCCGATATTCGCGTCGATCGAGAAGCCCGGCAGGTAGAGCGCATAGTCCATGCCCCAGGTGAACCGGGTCGAATCCTCGAACCGGTCATAACCCGGGAAGCGATTGAGCGCGAAGAGGTTGGAATCCTCCAGATCCACCGCGCGGGCGTCCTCGTTGGGGACTTCCAGATTGGCGATCTTGGGCGAGGCGACGACCTGGAAACGCGGCGTGATTCGCTGGGTGCCGCCGAACAGGCTGCCGACCAGCGGCCATTTCACGTCCACCGCCGCGGCGGCGATGCCGCGGGTGTGGAAGCCGTCCTCGCCGCGATAGCTGACCACGCTGGTCAGGTTCGTGTCCGAGGCGTTGTAGAGATCGCCCCGGGCATAGGCGGTCAGCGTCACTTCCTGACCCCAATTGGTCAGGCGGCGCAGGTCCCAGCGGGCGCTGGCGAAGGCGCGCTGCGAATCCTGCCCGTCCGAGCGGCCGATCGCCAATGTGTTGAGCTGGAACTCGAAGCGCCCGCCGACCAGCCCGTCGTCCATCCGGCGGCGATAGTCGATCTCGGGCAGGGCATAGGGCTGCAGGCCCTGACGATCGCCGACCCGCAGCGTCTGCACCACCCAGGCATTTATCGAGAAATAGCTATCGGCATCAATACGTTCTACGCGAATATTGTTGCGCAGCCTGTCATCGCGCGAAATGTCGTAGCGGCGCAGGAAGGTGCGATCGGTAGTCAGCCGCAGCGAGGCGCTGACGCTCCAGGCCGGATCGAGCTGGAAATTGCCGACCGCGTCGAAATAGCCGCGGAAATCGTTCTTCGAAGTGGCCGGCGTGACGGGAACCGTCAGATCGTCCGCCCGGCGGCTATAGGTGCCATAGGCGCTGAGCCGGAAGGCGCCGAGCGCATTCAGCTCGCGATAATCGGCCTGCAGCACCGGCAGCACGTTGGTGTAGATGCGCGGCGTGATCGTCAGGTCGCGATTGGGCGCGAAGCTGAGATAATAGGGCAGCGCGAACTGGAAGCCGTTGGTGCGGTTGTAGCGCAGGTCGGGCGACAGGATGCCGCTGGCGCTCTCGCCGCCCACCGGGTGCGAGAAGACCGGCAGCGGGATCGTCGCGAAGCCGAACACCGAGACGCGGGCGCCGGTGTAGCGCAGCCGCTTGCTGTCGGGATCATAGACTACCCGGTCCGCGGTGACCTTCCAGGTCGGCTCCTTAGGGCATCCCTCCGAATCGCCGACCGCGCAGGGCGTGTAGGCGGCGTTGTGGACGATGAAGCTGCCGTCCTCATGGCGCTCGCCGCGCTGAGCGGCAACGCGGCCGCCCGCGTCGAGCACGACCAGCATGTTCTGGACGACGCCGTCCTTCAGCGTGTCGGTCAGCTCGATCTTGTCGCCATAGGCGCTGTCGCCCTGCGGATTGACCAGGACGACATTGCCCTCGGCCACGACCTGGCCCGACTTGCGGTTCCACACCACCTTGTCGGCGCGCAGCCGCTCGCTGCGGCGATAGAGGCGGACGTCGCCGGTGGCGGTCACCACGTCCTGCTCATTGTCATATTCGAGCTGGTCGGCGGTAAACTGGATCTGGTCCTCGCCCTCGGGCAGCGCCGTCGGCGACGGGGGCGGCGGCTCGACCGCCGGAGTCTGCAGATTGGGGGCGGCCGCCGGAATCGGGGCCGGCGCGGGCGTGGGCGCCCCCTGATTCGGCTCGGTCTGCGTCTGCGCGCGCGCCTCGGCCGCCAGGCACAGGCCCAGCGCGGCCGACAGCAGCAAGGCCTTGCGCGTCACTTCGATTCCCACCTTTGCTTCAACTCCCGTGCACGCGGCCCCTACCGCCCTATCGCAGCGGTTGCGCCATCGCAACGTCACGTGCGTTGGCCCGAACGCACGGAAACGCTAACAGGAGCCATGCAGGTCGATTTCTACCATCTGACACAGCTTCCCCTGGAACGCGCGCTGCCCCGTATCGCCGAGCGCGTGATCGAGGCCGGCGGGCGGCTGCTGATCGTGGCGGGCGAGGCGAGCCAGCGCGCCCGGCTCGACCAGCTGCTCTGGACCTATGCGCCCGACAGCTTCCTGCCCCATGGCCAGGCCGGCGGGCCCGATGACGATCGCCAGCCGGTGCTGATCGCCGCCGAAGCGGGCGCCGCGGCCAATGGCGCGCGCAACGTCGCGCTGGCCGACGGCGTGTGGCGCGAGGAGGCGCTGGGCTTCGAGCGGGTCTTCCACTTCTTTGGCGAGGAGCGGATCGCCGAAGCACGCATCGCCTGGAAGGCGCTGGCGGACCGCGACGGGGTGGAGCGCAACTATTGGAAGCAGAATGCGCAGGGCCGCTGGGAGAAGGCGGCCTGAGTTGCAGGCGCCTGACGCCCAAAAGCGCTCCGGAAAGAACAGTATCGCGCGACCGGGCAAGCGCATGCCTATAGGGGACGCTTGCATCGTGTGCCGCCCGGGACTAGGGAGCCGCGACTTTTCCACAACTTCAAAAGCAGGAGCCGCACGGCCATGGCCGCGAACCGGACCTTTTCGATCATCAAGCCCGACGCCACCCGCCGCAACCTGACCGGCGCGGTCACCAAGATGCTGGAGGAGGCCGGCCTGCGCGTCGTCGCTTCGAAGCGCATCCAGATGAGCCGCGAGCAGGCCGAGGGCTTTTACGGCGTCCACCGTGAGCGCCCCTTCTTCAACGACCTGGTCGAGTTCATGATCTCGGGCCCCGTCGTCGTGCAGGTGCTCGAGGGCGAGAACGCCGTGCAGCGCAACCGCGACATCATGGGCGCCACCAACCCGGCCAACGCCGATGCCGGCACCATCCGCAAGGAACTGGCCGAATCGATCGAGGCGAACTCGGTGCACGGTTCGGACTCGGACGAGAACGCCGAGATCGAGATCAACTTCTTCTTCAAGCCGGAAGAGATCGTCGGCTGATCGCCGAGGTTTCTACACCGATTTGGATGCGAAAGGCCGGGGTGGAAACTCCGGCCTTTTTCGTTTCCGGATGGCGGCGGATTTCGATGCCGCATGCGAGGGCTTCGTCCCCGGGTTTAAAGCCGCGGCTCGCCTCCATTTCCGTCATCCCCCCTTTGCGAGGACGACGGAAGAAAGAGGAAACCTGATCGAGGCCTAGCGCGTGGCGAGGTGGCCGCAGCCGCGCATCTGGCTCGTGCCCGGCACCAGGCCCTCCGCCGTCACCGTCACGCTGTGCAGGAAGCTGGCGCCCGCATCGTCCTTGCAGGGTTCGCGCTTGATCTCGACGATCACCGGCCGGAGCGCGCCGGCTGCCCGAATCTCGCCGCTCAGGACGATCAGGGTGCTCGGCGCGTCCGCCGGCTGGCCCTTGTAGAACAGCTTGAAATCGCTCTGTCGCGAGCCGCTGGCCCAGACGAGGCTGGCGTCATGGGCGCCGCCGCCGGTGGAGGTGATGTCGATGCTCCAGCCTTCGCCGCCGCCGTTGAAGGCAGGGACCGGGCTCAACTGGCCTCCGCGCAGCTCCGGTGGCGGCCCGGAGGTCGAAGTCGATTGGGTGCAGCCGGCCAGCGCCAGCATCGTCATTGCGATCATCGCGCGCATTGCGAAATCCTCCCTCTGTCGTTTCCCGAAGCTGCAAACGCGGCGCAGGGATCGCGGTTGCCGAAGGGCCATCGATTGCGAAGCCGGGCCCGGCTATCATGATCGGACGATCAGCATGCGAAAAGGGGGCGCGACCGAATGCGTGGGCTTGGAATTGCGGCGGCGCTGATATCGGCCGCCCTGCCTGGTAATGCCGGGGCCGCGGTGCTGCATCCGAAGGTGGTCATCCTGGGATATTTCGAGACCAGCAAGGCCTATGGCGAGAGGGGCTATTGGGGAGATGCCGACAAGCCGGGCGAGCTGCATCACTGGATCGAGGGCCTGAACCTCAAGCGGCGGCTGCCGGTGAGGGGAGCGTTCAACCCGGTCTGGGCGAATGCCGACGGATCGATCATCGCAATGAAGATCGGGCCCAACAGCCTGCATCCCGCCGTGAACCTGATGGCGCTGGGCCTGGACGCGAATTTCGACCTTTCCCGCTCCTACTGGCTGATCAACGGCATTGCGGGCACGTCGCCGGAGACGGGGACCATCGGCGACCTGATCTGGACGGATTTCGTCGTCAACGGCGACGTCGCCCATGAGATCGACGCCCGCGAGATCCCCGCCGACTGGCCGGAGGGATATTTTCCGGCCGGCAAGACCAGGCCCTATCCCGAGCCGCGAGTGGCGGCGGGCTCGCCGGAGGATGTCCGCGGCTGGACCGGCCCATTCCGGACGAACCGCGCGCGGACGGTCACCATGCTGAATGCCTCGCTTGCCCGCTGGGCGTATCGGCTGACCGTCCGCGTCGCGCTTCCGGACAATGCCGAGATGCGGGCCGTACGCGAGGAATATGACCAGCCCCGGGCGCGTTCGGCGCCGGAGGTCGCGATCGGATCGACGCTCTCGTCCGAGACCTTCTGGCTCGGCAGCCGGCTGGATGCCTGGGCGCGCCGCTGGGTCGCCTATATGACCGATGGCCGCGGCACGTTCCGCACCACCGAGACCAACGACGCCGGGGCGATGGTCGCGCTGTCGGCGCTGGGTCGGGCAGGGCGGGTGGACCCGGACCGGGTCCTGCTGCTCCGCGCGGCGAGCAACTTCGACATGCCCCCCAGGGGCGTGCCGGCATCGGAGCAGCTGGTGCGGGAGGGGCCGCAATCCTTCGCCGGCTATCTGCCGGCGCTGGACGGGCTCTACCAGGTGGGCGCGCCGGTGGTGCGCGAGATTGTCCGCGGCTGGTCGGGCTACTCCAAGGCGCCGCCACGGTGAGGAGGCGCGCCAACCCTCTGGTCCGATGGGTCGGCGCGCCGAAGCCCACACCGGCGATGCCTAGCAATTATTACTGCGCATCTTCAAGTTATACACTCTTGAATCGCTATCCGCTACGATGATCACCGGAACATTATCCGCACGGTCGATCCTGTAGAACATGGGATAGTTCGCCTTGGAAACGGAAATTCCGCCATCGGGCAAGGCTATTATGTTGAAATCGGAACTGAGGATCAGGCCTACTTTTCTGAATTCGATACTATATTTGAATGGCTTGTCATTTATCGTGAGGTGATCCTGCATCAAGTGCAAGCGGATGCCCCCATCGTCGTAGCATCCAAGAAAAGGCCCTGGGTCGCGCGGCTTCGGCTCCTTGTTGATGTCGCAGGAGGCAACAAGCATCGCGCAACCCAGCGCGGCTACGAAGGACAGTTTAGCTACCAACGACGTGACACCCACTGATCGAAGTATCTCCGGCAGTAGCGGTCAGGGCGCCACTGAAGTTCGCGATCGAGAGACCCGGGATATCTTTCGAATATCCCAGGGAACCGCCCTGCGAAACCCATTCGCCATCCACATTCTGCGTGGCGGAATAGCTGGCGCCGATCGGGCCATAGGATATGCCGGCCGACGCCGTCTCGCCATAGCCGACAAAGTCCGCCAGCGAGCGGGCGCGGCCATAGTCTCTGGTGAAGCCCGCCCCGACTCCAAGGCCGGCGCCAAAAGTCTTGTAGTTCCCCCAGGAACCGGTCCTCAGATTGGTCCATTGTCCCCAGCTGACCTGAAGCCCGCCGCCAATGATCGCCGTGCCGGTGGCGCCGCCATATTCGATTTCCCCGCTCTGCTCGAGCGCCCTTTCGCAATCGGTCTTTGGCCGTGTCGGCTTGGGCGGCGTGGGCTTGGGCGGGGACGTGCCGCGCCCGCCGCCACCGCCCCTCGGCGCATCGCGGGCGTCAGGGCTGATCGTCTTCATGGGATAGCAGTAGATCTGCGGCGCGGTTACCGTGATGAAGCTTCCCGGCGTCGCGTCCTGCCGGCTCGATCGGGCAACCGGCATTTCACCGGGGCCGCAGTCCCTGAGCCCGGACGGATCGCTGAAATTGATCGGATCGCCGGTGACATAATTGTACAGGTTCATCCCGGCGTCATAGCCGATCGGATCGGTCTGCAGGAATCGTCCCAGGGTCGGCGAGTAGATGCGGGCCTTGTAATAGGACATGCCGAGTTCGGGCAGCCAGGCCTGGCCGGTATATTGGAACCGCCCGATATTGCCCGTGCCCGGGATGCCATATTCGTCATAGCTGTTCACGCCGATGCCGTTGCCCGAGCTGTCGCTCACCGTGGTCACCGAGCCGCGCTCATCGGCATGCAGCCAGCGCCGGTCGCTCGTGCCGGATCCCTCGTACCACAACAGCGCCTCGTCGGCGCCGGGACCGAACACGTAGCGCCGCAACACGCTGCCACTGGGGTTGGCGACCTCCGCCGCCATGTTGCGGCCGTCATAGACGAAGCGGGTCGAGGTGCTGGTGTCATATTCGGACAGCCGCCCCAGCGCGTCGTAATAGAGCGTTACGCCGGGCCCGGATTTGAGCAGATTCTCCGACGAATAGGTGTAGCCGGCGCTTCCCGAGCTCGTCAGGTTGCCGCGCGCGTCATAGCCGATGCCGGTCGGGCCGGCCGTTGTCGCCTGGTTGAGGCCATTGATCGTGTAGCCGCGATCGACATTGTAGTGCCCGTTCCACGCATAGGCGTCGTTCGAGCGGGTCTGCGCGGTGATCTGCCCCGCCGGATTGTAGACGAAGCCGTGCGTGAAGTCATAGGCGCTGCCGGCCAGGTCCTGGGTGAGCGAAGCCAGGCGCGAGGCGCCGTCATAGCCGTAGCTCGTGCCGGTGCCGTTGCCCCGGGCGATGCCGGTCCGCCGGCCGAGCTGATCATAGCTGTAGCTTGCCAGCACGCCCAGCCCCGAGGCCGCGCCATTCTCGCGGATCGCGGTTATCTCGCCGGTGACCAGATAGTCATAGGTTATATAGAAGCCGTCCCACCAGTTCATCCGCGTGCGCCTGCCGGCAAGATCATATTGATAGCCGATCGTGCCGAAGGGCTGGGCTTCGCTGGTCAGCCGCCCCAGCGCGTCATAGCTGAAGCCGTGGGTGATGTCGGGGCGCACCATGCTCGTCACCTGGCCGAGCAGGTTGTAGCCATAGGTCACGTCGGGCTCGCTGCCGGGCAGGTCCTTCAGCGTCATCCGGTTGAGATTGTCATAGCCATAGGCGATTACCTGCCCGTCGCGCAGCCGCCAGGACGAGACATTGCCCGCGGCATCATAGCTCAGCTGCTCATAGTCGGTGGCGGAGCTGGTGCCCGAGCCGGTGGTGGCTACCGGATAATAGGTCTTCGAGAGCCGGCCGAGCCCGTCATATTCGTAGCTGGTCTTGTTGCCCTCGCCATCGGTCACGCTCGCCAGCTTACTGTTGTCGGTATAGGCCTTCGTGACGTCGTCCGCCTGGTCCGTCGTGCCATAGGCAGTCTGCACCTTGGTGAGCCGATCGGCCTCGTCATAGATGTTGCGCGTGATCCGATCGGGGCCGGCGCTGCCCGTCGTCGCCAGCGCGCAGGCGCCCGGTAGCGCGCTCCAGGTCGCGCTGTTCATCCGCAGCGCCGTGCAGTCGAGCCGTCCGGCCGCGTCATAGCTGTACTGGGTCACCTGGAAGGCGGTGCCGCCGGCGCTCGCCACTTCCTTCGTCTTGTGGTCCACGCCATCATAGTCGGTGGCGAGTTGCTGCTGCGGCGAGAAGCCTGCCCAGTCGCTGTCGCTCTGGCTGTTCACATTGCCGATCTCGACCAGCGTTGCCCGGCCCTTGGCATCATAGGTGAACCGCCTCGCCCGCGGCAGGAGCGAACCGCCGCCGTCCGGGTCCGGGCTCACCACGCCGACAAGCTGGCGGGCGGCGTCATAGCGATAGCGGGTGGTGTCGGCGGTGCCCGAAAGCGGGCCGTCGACGGTGATCACGTTGCCGACATCGTCATAGCCGATCGTGGTCGTGGCAGTGAGCGAGCCATTGCCCGCTCCCTTGCTCACCACATTGGGCAGGCCGTTGGTATCGTAGGAGATGCTGGTCTTCACTTCGTCGGCGGTGCCCGCGCAGGAGGCAGTGGTCTGGCAGGTCGAAACACCGCCGACCTGCTGCGTGCCGTTCACCGTCACATAGCTATAGGTGGTCGCCGGCCGTACGGCACCCGTGCTTGCCGCCGGCGCGGTGGCGGTCAGCAGCTTTCCGGTCGTGCTGTTGTAGCTATAGTCGGTCTGGTTGCCCTTCGGGTCTTTTGTCCAGTTGGGCTGGTTGCATTTCGCGACGCTGGTGCAGGAGGTGTCATAGCCCGCGGTCGTCACGACATCGGCCAGGCCCGAGCCCGATTTGGCCACCATGCGCGCCTCGGTAAGGTTCCCGCGGCCGTCATAGGTTAGCTGGGTGTAATTGCCCTCCGGCGCCGTGATCTTGGTGACGCGCCCGCTCGTGTCGTAATCCCAGCGCGTCGTCTTGCTGATCGGCGCGGGCGTGGTCGCCGACTTCATCCGCTGCAATGCAATGTCGAACGTGTAGACCGTGGCATGGCCGAGCGGATCGGTGACCGTGGTCGTCCGCAGTCCGGCGCTGTCGGCATAGCCGTACGTCGTCGTCCCCGCCGCATTGGTGACGCTGAAGACGCGGTTCGACCCGTCATAGGTGACCGTCACGTCCTCCCCGGCGCTTCCCGCGCGCTGGATCCCGACAAGGCGACCCGTATTCGTCCGGAATATGGTGGCGCGCCCCAGCGGGTCGGTGATCGTCAGATAGGCATTGCCGCCGCCAAAGCTGGAAGAGAATCCCTGATAGCGGCTGCTTGCGCCCGCGATCTTGGTGTTGGTGAGCCACACGCCATTGGTCAGCGACCAATTGTACCAGTCGGTGCTGAAGATGTCGCTGGGATCGGCGAAGGCAGGGCCGTTGTCGAACGTCAGCTTGTATCCGGAGTTATTCTGCACGCTGGACACGCGATACGCATAGGCATGGGCGGTGCAGATCTGGCCGTCGGCGCCTTCCTTCGATTGCGAGCAATAATACAGGCTCTCGAAGGTAAAGGTCAGCGTTTCGCCGGAGGGTTTCGTTATGTCGGTTACGACGCCGATGACGGTATTGAACGGTATTCCGCCGGCATAGGTCTTGTTGAAGTGAATGACCGTTCCGTCGCTCAGGGTATAGGTGTAGACGCTGCCGCTGAGCGACAGGGTGGATCCATTGCCTTCGGTCGCGGTGAAGGTGCTGCCCGATACCGTGAAGTGGTCGCTCTTGCCGGCATAGGCGACAAAGGCTCCGCCGCTGTCTATCCGCAACGTGGCGACCAGATTGTCGCCCCAGACATTGCTGCCGCGCAGCAGCTTGCGATGGACGAATCCCTGCCCGCCGCCCTGTCCGGCGGTGAGCGCCGGGCCATCGGCGTTCATCGTGCCCAGGAACAGATCCACTCCGTTCGCGTCGAGGTTCTCGCGGACCGGAACATTGGCCGCAACTTGCGCCCTTACCTCCGGCGCGAACGACATGCCGCCGATCGCGGTCGTGGCAAGGATCGAGCAGGCAAGGAGCTTGGAGACGGCGCGACGGCCGCCCGGGCGCATGGCCCCGACGCATTTCAGCATGGCTTCCCCCTATTGGAGCAGGTCTATCCGATGGGATGATTGGCGAAGTGGCGGGTCAGGGCGCCGGATTTGGAGAACCGGTGACCTTCACATTCTTGCGGTTGTTCGCCTTGTCATGGGTGTATTCGGCCTTGACGCCGTTGTTCACCGTGCCCGAGCGCTCGACCTTTATCAGCCGGCCCTTGGCATCATAGGTGTAGGTGACGGTTTCCGAAGCCTGCACCGACGAAGTGATCATCGCAGCCAGGCCGAGACTGATGAGAAACCTCATGCGCATCTCCCCCTCTCTCGCTTGAAAGAATCGAAGTCGCCCTTTGCAAGCACGTCGAATATTTATGTAAATTGGCGTCTTGACAATATTAGAAATGCGTAACGAAAATTCATCCATTTCGGATGTTATCTTACTCCAAATTCGCGGAGATGCATGAGGGCTGCCATGTTGCCTCGCGCTGGAGCAGGCGTCGCAACTTCGGCGGATCGATCCCCGGCCACGGAGCGGCCATTGCCAGCGTGGCTTGCGGTTTCGGGTTGGCGCGATCAGCTGCGCGGCAGGGTGATCGTGGCCACCAGGCCGCCGCCTTCGCGATTGGCGAGGCTGATCTCGCCGCTGGCGTCGCGGACGATGGCGCGGGCCAGCGCGAGGCCGAGGCCGGCGCCGCCGGTCTCGCGGTTGCGCGATTCCTCGAGGCGCGTGAAGGGATCGAAGACCTTTTCCAGCTTCTCCGGCGGGATGCCCGGGCCGCGATCGCAGACTTCGATCGCGACGCGCTGCTCGCCCGGGCGGAGATGGACCTCGGCGCCGCCGCCATATTTGACGGCATTCTCGATCAGGTTGCGCACCGCGCGGCGCATCAGCGCGGGGCGCAGGTGCATGCGCAGCCGGGGCGCCTCCTCGAAGGTCACGTCCCGGCCGAGATCGCGGAAATCCTCGACCACCGCGTCGATCAGCGCCGAGAGGTCGACATCGGTGGGCGGCTCGCTCGGGCGCCCGAGCCTGGCGAGGCTGAGGATGTCGTCGAGCGTGCGGTTCATCTCGTCGATCGTGTCGGCCATGCGGGCGCGATCGTCCTCGTCCTCGACCGATTCGATGCGGACCCGCAGCGCGGCGAGCGGCGTGCGCAGGTCGTGCCCGATCGCGCCGAGCATGCGGTCCTTCTCGTCGAGCATGCCCGTCACCCGGGTGCTGAGCGCGTTATAGGCGGCGATCACCGCGCGCACGTCGCTCGGGCCGCTTTCCTCGACCGGCCGGGCGCCGTCGCCGGGATGGAAATCGCGCGCGGCGGTGGCAAGCTTGCGCAGCGGCCGGGCGATGCGGTGGCCGGCCCAGAGGACGGGCAGGAGCACGACGATATAGAGGATGAGCGTCTGGGCGAGCAGCTGCAGGATCAGGGCGCGCTCCGAGCGCGGCCAGGCCGAACTGAGCGAGAGCCAGCCCTTGCCGGGCAGCTCGACCGCCACCATTAGCTCGGCGCCCATGCGACGGAGGCGATCGGCACGGGCGGGATCCATGCGCTTGAGCAGCGGGCGGCTGCCGTCGATCGGCCGGACCACGGCGATGACCTGCCCGATGGCGACGCCGCCATCGGTGAGCCCGCGGCGAAAGTCGCGTTCGATGTCGCTGCGGCGGACGAGCTCGGCGGGAATCGGATTGACGGGGCCGAAATCGACGCGCCCGCGCAGTTGGCGACGCCCCTCATGCCCGCCGCGCCGCTCGGCCATGCCGGGCGCATCCGGGCGCGGGTTCACCGGCGCGCCGAGCCGCTCGGCGGCATCGATCAGCCGGGTGACGGTGGGGACGATCACCTGGGCGAAGCGGGCGCTCTGGCGCTCGCGGACGAGGAAACCGAAATTGATCGCCTGGGCGACGAACAGCGCCACCGCGACGAGCAGGGCGATCTGGCCGGGAAGCGAGCGGGGGAAGAGGCGAGTCATCGGGAAGCTGTCATCCCGGCGGAAGCCGGGATCTCGTGCCTCAGGCCGTTCGCTTGCCGCCTGAGATCCCGGCTTTCGCCGGGATGACGAATGCTCGTCACAGCCGCGTCACTTCGGCCGCCAGCGTGTAGCCGCCGCCCCAGACGGTCTTGATGATCGCCGGGTTGCGGGGATCGGGCTCGATCTTCTTGCGCAGGCGGCTGACCTGGTTGTCGATCGCGCGGTCGAAGGCGGCGGCCTCGCGGCCCTGGGTCAGGTCGAGCAGCTGGTCGCGGGTCAGCACCGCGCGGGGCCGGGTGACCAGCGCGTGGAGCAGGCTGTATTCGCCGGTGGAGAGCGGAACCGAGACGCCCTCGCGGTCGACCAGGGCGCGCTCGCCGGTCTTGAGCACCCAGCCGGCAAAGGCGAAGCTGCCCGCATCGGGCGCATGCTGTCGGGTGCCGCCGGCCTGGAGCCGGCGCAGCACCACCTTGATGCGGGCGGCGAGCTCGCGCGGGGAAAAGGGCTTCACGACATAGTCGTCGGCGCCCATCTCGAGCCCGACGATGCGGTCGGTCTCCTCGCCCCGGGCAGTGAGCAGGATCACCGGCGTGTCGCTGCTCTCGCGGATGTGGCGGCAGAGCGACAGCCCGTCCTCGCCGGGCATCATGATGTCGAGCACCACCAGGTCGATGGCATAGGCGGCCATGCGGGCCCGGGCGCCCTCGGCGTCGCCGGCCTGGGTGATCCGGAAACCCTGCTTGGTGAGATACTGGGCGAGCGGCTCGCGGATCGAGCGTTCATCCTCGACGAGCAGGAGATGCGGCGTGTCCGGCATGTCGGGTTCGTAAGTCATGGGCATGCCGCAAGACAAGGGGTGCCCGGGCGGGTGAGGAGGCAAACCCGCCCGGGCCAGAGCGGGCGGGCTCAGTTGCTCTCCGAGCCGCCCGGCGGGGGACCGCGACGTTCCATCCGCGTGCGCATCGCCGCGAACTCGGCCTGATCGATCTTGCCGTCGTGATTGGTGTCGAGCCGGTCGAAGCGGCGCTCGGCCTGGGCCTGCATGTCGGCAAGCGTCATGTCGCCGGCCATGCCGCGACCGCCACCGCCACCGGGACGCGCGGCGGCGCGCTCTTCCGGGCTGACCTTGCCGTCATGGTTGGTGTCGAGCCGCGCGAAGCGGGCGGCGACATCGGCCTGGAATTCTTCCTTGGTGATCACGCCGTCATGATTGGTGTCGAGCCGGTCGAACATGCCGCCGCCGGGCGGGGGCGGAGCCGGCGGCGCGTCTTGCGCGAAGGCCGGGGCGCCCAGCAGCGTCGCGCCAAAGGCGGCGGCGAGGAGGAACTTCTTCATCGGGGTCGAACTCCTGTGTTCCGGGGGTGTCGCCCCGACAGGATTCGATTTCTGGACAGCAGCTGTCGCATGGATTTGTCATGCGCCCGGGAAACTGTCGCAAATTGTCTCAGCCGAAGATGGCGACTCCCTGCATCGCCTCGGCGACGGGTTCGCCCGCCGCGTTCCAGATCGCCATGCGCTGGGTGGAATAGCCGTGGTGCGCGGTATCGGCGGCGGCGTGGAGCAGCCACCAGCCATCGGTGGTGCGCGGCTCGGCGGTCTGGAAATTGATCTGCCAGTTCAGCGAGCTGAGCGGCGTGCGGCGCTCCTCGATCAGCTTGAAGGCGGCGGGCGGCAGCGCATCGCCGATCGCCATCAGCTCGACGAACGGATGAAGGCCGGCGGACGCGCGCAGCCGGGCCCAGCGCAGCCATTCGGCCGGGCCGGTGCCGTCCCGGTGGTCCTGGAAGTTGAAGTTGCCGGTGAAGAAGTCCTCAGGGCCCGTATAGAGCTCGGCGTCCGGCACCGGCGGGGGCAGGGGCGCGCGCGGCGCCGCGTCATGGGCGAGGGCCGAGGCGAGCGGCGCCATGAACACGAAGGTTGCGCGCAGGCCGAGCCCCGCCTCCGAGACGACGTCGGACTGGAGGAAAGCGGCGTTGCGGCCGCGGCGGAGCTTCGTCGCGGTGACGGTCACGTCGCCGGCGAGCGGCCCGATAAAGGCGATCTGGGCCGAGCGGAGCGGCGGCAGCTCGGGCTCGGCCTCGAGCGCCGCCTGGAGCGCGAGCGCGGCGGACAGGCCGCCATAGGCGGTGCGGCCCTGCATCCAGTCGGCGGGCACGGCCGTGGTGAAGCCGCCATCGGTGCGTGCCGCTCCCGCCAATAGGTCCGCGAGCGGCGTCATCCCGCGGCGTACCGGTCGCGCAGCTCGCGCTTGAGGACCTTGCCGATCGCGTTGCGGGGCAGCTCGTCGAGCTTGACCAGATCCGCCAGGCGCTGGGTCTTGCCGACCCGGGCGTTGAACCAGGCGAGAATCTCGGCCGGGTCGCCCGGGCCGGTGAAGAAGCCGACCGGCGTCTCGCCCCATTGCTCCGAGGGGATGCCCACCACCGCGCAATCCGCCACGCCGGGGTTCCCGGCCAGCTCCGCCTCGAGGTCCGAGGGGTAGATGTTGAACCCGCCCGAGATGATCAGGTCCTTCTTGCGGTCCATCAGGATCAGGAAGCCGTCCTCGTCGAAGCGGCCGACATCGCCGTGGCGGATGTAGCGATTGCCCTCGGCGTCGTGCCAGCTGGCGTCGCGCGTCGCCTCGGCGCGGCCGTGATAGCCGCTCATCATCGCGCCCGAACGGCCGACCACTTCGCCCATCTCGCCCTGCGGCACTTCGTTGCCCGCCTCGTCGATCAGGCGGATGTCCTGCCCCGGCAGCGGCGTGCCGACGGTGTGGAGCTTGGTGGGATGCATGTTGCAGAGCAGGGCAGTGGTGCCGCCGCCCTCGGTCATCCCGTAATATTCGACGAGCAGGCCCGGCCAGCGGGCGAGCACATCGGCCTTCAGCGCCGCGGAGAAAGGCGCGCTGGTGCAGGTCTTGAGGACGAAGGACGAGAGGTCGAAGCTGTCGAAATCGGGCAGCGCCATGATCCGCTGATACTGGACGGGCACAAGCATCGCATGAGTGGCGCGATGCTTCGCTGCCTGGGCCACGAAGGCGTGCGCGTCGAACTTGCCGAGCAGCACCGCGGTGCCGCCCCAGGCGATGGTGGGGATGAAGCTGACCAGCGTGGTGTTCGAATAGAGCGGGGTGGCGATCATCGTCACCGCATTGGCGAAGCCGCCGGGCGCGCGGGCGATGTGGATCCACCGCATCGCCTGGGGCTGGACGATACCCTTGGGCACGCCGGTGGTGCCCGAGCTGTAGATGATGTTGAAGGGATCGTCCGGGCCGACCTCGACCGGCACGGGCCTGCTGCCCTCGGGGGCCAGGAAGGCGTGAAAAGCGAGGCCCGCCTCGCCATCGTCGAGCGCCACCCGCTTCGCCGCGACGGTCGCGTCGCCCAGCGCCTTCGCGCCGGTGGCATCGAGGAACAGGATCTTCGCGCCGCAATCGGTGATCATCGCGGCGAGTTGCGCCGGCGTGGCCGAAAGCTGGAGCGGCGTGGGGACGCAGCCGGCCCGCAGCGCGCCGAAAAAGGCGCAGGCATATTCGATCGAAGACGCACCGAGGATCGCGACCGCTTCGTTCCTGGCCAGCCCCTCGCGCTGGAGCGCCGCGGCGACGCGATCGAGCATCGCGTCGAGCGTGGCATAGCTGATCGACCGATCCTCGCAGATCATCGCCGGCTTGTCCGGCCGCTCCTCCGCATGGCCGCGGATCAGGTCGGACAATGTGGCGAATTCGCCGGCGAGCATCGCTTCGGTACGCATAGCTTCTCCCCCGTTCCCGGCACGCCTAGAAGAGCGCCGGGACGAAGGCCATACGCATTTTTCGAAAAAATGCTCAATCGCTCGGTTGCGGTTCCGTGGCGGAGGCGGGGCGCATGTGCACGAACAGCGCGATGATCAGCGCGGCGCAGGCCATCAGCGTGCCGGCGACGAGGAACGCCGCGCCGTCGAAGCCGCGATGCGAGCCCGCCGCCAGCGCCTGGGTGGCGATCAGCGGGCCGAGGATCGCCGCGACGTTGTTCATGCTCGAGATGCCGCCCTGCAGCGCGCCCTGGTGCGAGGCGCCGACCATGCCCGACAAGGTGCCGTTGAGCGCCGGATAGGCGAACGCCCCGAAGGCGCCGACCAGGAAGAAGGCATAGACCTGCCAGCCCTGCTGGATGAAGGCATAGGAGAAGAGCGTGAACGAGGCGGCGCAGAGCGCGATCAGCGCCGCCCCGCGCTCGCCGAACCGCTTGATCACCCGGCCGGTGAGCAGCGCCTGCACCAGCACGGTGAGGAAGCCGACATAGGCGAGCGACCAGCCGATCGCCGTCGCGTCCCAGCCGAAGCGGATCGCCGCCCAGAAGGACCAGGTGGACGGATAGACGGTGCCGGCGAGCTGCCAGAAGAACCAGGCGAGCAGCAGCGGCCCGGCATTGCCGGCATGGAAGAGCGGGCGGAAGGCGCCGATGATGTGCGCGTCCGACCAGCGGAACGGCCGGCGGTTCTCCTTCGCCAGCGTCTCGGGCAGGAAGAAGAACATCACCGCCGCGTTCAGCGCGGCGCAGATCGCGGCGATCAGAAAGGGCGCGCGCAGGCCGAGCACCGAGCTGATCCCGCCCAGCGCCGGCCCCAGGATGAAGCCGACGCCGAACGCCGCGCCGACCAGCCCGAACACCGCGCTGCGCTTCTCGGGCGGAGTCACGTCGGCGATCACGGCGCTCGCCGGGCCGAAAGTGGCGCCCGCGATCCCGGCGATGACCCGGCCGACGAACAGCCAGGCCAGGCTGGGCGCCGCCGCCATCAGCGCATAGTCGATCGCGAAGGCGACCATCGACAGGATCAGCACCGGGCGGCGGCCATAGCGGTCGCCCAGATTGCCGAGCACCGGGCCGGCGAAGAAGCCGGCGATGGCGAAGGCGGCGAGCATCCAGCCGGCGATGCGGGTCGCGGCATCGAGCTCGACATGGCCGAGCTCGGTGACGAGCGCGGGCAGCACCGGCATGACGATGCCGAAGCCGATCACGTCGATGAGCACGGCGATCAGCACGATCGGCACCGCGCGATGTTCGAACTTCATGATTATCCCCCTTGCGGGCCCTTTAGCAGAGAAGGGCGATGTCGCCACGCGCAATACCATGGGAACATAATGGGAACTTCGGCGACATGGCAAGGGGCATGGCAAGAGGGCGTCACCCCGGCGAAACCCGGGATGACGGATCGGGGGCGAAGCCGGAGAGTGGCGGGGCGACGGATGCGGCGATGGAATGGCTTGACGCCCGCCCAGCCGTACCGCAAATTCGAAAGGACAAGAACATCCGGAGAGTGTGATGGCCACGGCCCCCGATATCGATGCCCCGGCGAATCCCCTGGATACGTTTCGCGCCGAGGCCCGCGCCTGGATCGCGGCGAATTTCCCGCCCGGCCTGAAGGGCAAGGACAATGCGATGTCCGCGATCGAGGGGCCGCACGAGAATTCGCCCGAGGAAGCCGCCTGGCAGCAGGCGATGGGGGACAAGGGCTGGGGCGTGCCGACCTGGCCCAGGGAATATGGCGGCGGCGGGCTGAGCCGGGCCGAGGCGCGGGTGCTCCAGGAAGAGATGCAGCGCGCCGGCGCCTGGAACCCGATCGGCGGCATGGGCGTGATGATGTTCGGCCCGACCCTGCTCGAATACGGCACGGAGGCGCAGAAGCGCGAGCATATCCCGGCGATCGCCAAGGGGCTGGTGCGCTGGTGCCAGGGCTATTCGGAGCCGGGCGCGGGCTCGGACCTCGCCTCGCTGCAGACCTTCGCCGAGGATCATGGCGACCATTATGTCGTCAACGGCCAGAAGACCTGGACCAGCGGCGGCCAATGGGCGGACAAATGCTTCATGCTCGTCCGCACGGACAAGACGAAGAAGCATGAGGGCATCACCTTCCTGCTGGTCGACATGGACACGCCGGGCGTGGAAGTGAAGCCGATCCGGCTGATCTCCGGCTCGTCGCCCTTCTGCGAGACTTTCTTCACCGATGTGAAGGTCCCCAAGGCCAATCGGGTGGGCCAGGAAGGCGAGGGCTGGACGATCGGCAAGCGGCTGCTCCAGCACGAGCGCTCCAGCCTGTCGGGCGGCGGCTCGGCCGCGGGCCGGATGTTCGCCGGCGCCTCGCTGGGGCAGATCGCCAAGAAGTTCGTCGGCGTGGACGGCGAGGGCCGGATCGCCGATGCCGATCTGCGCGGCCGCATCGCCCGGCACGAGATGGACCTGCGCAGCTTCCTGCTCACGCTGCGCCGCACCGCGCTGGAGGCCAAGTCGAACCAGGGGCCGAGCGCCGCCACCTCGATCATGAAGAATGTCGGCGCGCGGATCATGCAGGAGCGCTCCGAGCTGCTGATCGAGATCCGCGGCCTGGCCGGCCTCGGCTGGGACGGCGACGGGTTCGAGGAGGACGCGCTCAAGGACGTGCGCGGCTGGCTCTTCGGCAAGGCGGTGTCGATCTATGGCGGCTCGACCGAGATCCAGAACAACGTGATCGCCAAGCGCATCCTGGGGATGCTGGATCATCAGTGATTTCTCCCTCTCTCCGCTTGCGGGGAGAGGGCCGGGGAGAGGGGCCTTGGGAGCGCGGGGGGTACATGCCCCTGTCCCCGGCCCGCTCCCCTGAAGGTGAGAGGGAGTTTGTTGTGGCAATCCTGACCGAAGAACAGACGATGCTGCGCGACATGGCGCGCGAATGGGCGGACAACGAGGCGCCCGTCGCCGCCTTTCGCAAGATGCGCGATGCGGCGCCGGCGGCGGGCTATGACGCCGAGATGTGGCGCGCCCAGGCCGAGATGGGCTGGGCCGGCATCCTGGTGCCCGAGGCGCAGGGCGGCGCCGGGATGGGCTATGTCTCGCTGGGCCTGGTGCTCGAGCAGCTTGGCCGCAACCTGGTCGCGACGCCGCTCGCCAGCACCGCGGCGGCCACCAGCGCCATCCTGATGGGCGGATCGGACGCGCAAAAGGCCGCATGGCTGCCGCGGATCGCGGCGGGCGAGCTGGTCGCCACGCTGGCGATCGACGAGGGTCCGCGTTTCGATCCCGCGACGATCGCGACGAAAGTGGAAGGCGGCAGGCTGAGCGGCGTGAAGGCCTTTGTGCCCGAGGGCGACGGCGCGCAGCTGTTCGTCGTCGCGGCGACGGACGGGCTGTATCTCGTCCCGGGCGATGCGGGCGTGACGCGTTCGCCGCGGCACCTGACCGATGCGCGCAGCCATGCGCAGGTGACGTTCGACAATGCTCCGGCCGAGGCGCTGGGCGGCGGCGCGGAGCTGATCGGGCAAGTCGCGGACCGCGCGGCGGCGGCGGCGAGCGCCGAGATGCTCGGCATGGCCGAGAGCGCCTTCGCCCAGACCAACGACTATCTGAAGACCCGCGTCCAGTTCGGCCAGGTGCTGGCGAGCTTCCAGGCGCTGCAGCATCGCATGGCGAAGATGTTCACCGAGCTCGAGCTCTGCCGCTCGGCGGTGGAGGGCGCGCTGGAGGCGATCGACAGCGGCCGTGCGAACGTTGCGCAGGAGGTCAGCCTGGCCAAGGCGGTGGCGAACGAGACGCTTCACCTGGTCAGCCGCGAGATGATCCAGCTCCATGGCGGCATCGGCATGACCGACGAGCATGATGCGGGCTTCTACCTGAAGCGGGCCCGGGTGCTGGAGGCGCAATGGGGCAATGCCGCCTGGCATCGCGACCGGTTCGCGCGGTTGAACGGCTACTAGGGCCACGATTCAATCGGCAAACCCCTTTGTCCCCGCACAGGCGGGGATCCAGGGTAATTCGGGACAGGGATGCTGCCAGGCGAGCGCTCCCCGGAGCGCGTGGGACTCGACCGCGTGCAACCCGCCTCTGGCCCTGGATCCCCGCCTGCGCGGGGATGACGAAGGGAGGGATAGCGGGGATGGCGAGCGCGCGCGGGGATGACGGTGATGGTTTGGGCCGGGCGACCCCGGGCCCGATCCGGGGCGCGATTTCATGCCGTATCGCGCTTTCGTCTGGGATCCCGGCCTTTGCCGGGGTGACGGTTATGGCGTGAGACCGCAAAGCGCCCGCAATTTTTCGAAGATCGATTCGGCCAGGGTATGGAGACATAACCCAGCAATATATGACATTTGCGCAACACTGCTGAGTTAGTCCCCTTTTGCAACCTTTGTTCTGCTTGACGTCCCTCCGGGACCTGTCAGTATTCGAGGATAGGGTATGGAGCCGCCAAAGTGCTCTGGCCCGTGGTGGGAGAGATGATGATGATGCGGTTACGCCTTTTGTCGTGCGTTGCTGTTCCTGCGCTCAGCTTTGCCCTGGCGGCTCCTGCCTTCGCGCAGGACACCCAGACCCCGGCCGACGCGGCTGCCCAGAACCAGAGTGGCCAGAACCAGAACGGCCAGAACCAGGCCGAGCAGAACACGGGAACCCGCGATCCCAACGAGATCGTCGTCACTGCCCAGGGGCGCGCCCAGGTGCTCGCCGACGTGCCGCTCGCCGTCTCGGCGGTGACCGCCACCCAGCTCGAGCGCACCGGCGCCAACGACATTCGCGCGCTCAACCAGGTCGCGCCGTCGCTGCTCGTCTCCTCGACCGGCAGCGACGCCAACACCTCCGCCCGCATCCGCGGCGTCGGCACGGTGGGCGACAATCCGGGCCTGGAAAGCTCGGTCGCGACCTTCATCGACGGCGTATATCGCTCGCGCACCGGCCTGGGCCTGAACGACCTGGGCGAGATCGAGCGCATCGAAGTGCTGCGCGGGCCGCAGGGCACGCTGGGCGGGCGCAACGCCTCGGCCGGCATGCTCAGCGTCACCACCAAGGGGCCGGAGTTCACCTTTGGCGGCATGGCCGAGGCCACCTATGGCAATTACGACGCGTGGCGCCTGCAGGGCGCGGTGACCGGGCCGCTGACCGAGCAGCTCGCCTTTCGCCTCGACGGGCTCTATTCCAAGCGCGACGGCTTCTATCACGATGTCAATACCGGGCGGGACATCAACAATCGCGACCGCTATCTCGTCCGCGGCCAGCTGCTGTTCCAGCCCAGCTCCGATCTCTCCGTCCGCCTGATCGGCGACTATAGCTATCGCAAGGAAGATTGCTGCGCCGCCGTCTATGCGACTGCCGACGTGTCGCAGGCCAATGCCTATGTCTCGCCGACCAATCCCGGGCTGATCGCGCCGGGCACGCCGGTGGCGACGGTGCTGACCGGAATCACCGGCACCACCTTCGCGCAATATTTCCCGGGCTATAACGACGCCTATTCGCGCCGCATCGCGACCAGCGCCAACCGCTCCTATACCGGCAAGACCAAGGACTGGGGCTTCTCGGCCGAGGTCAACTGGAACCTGGGCGGCGTCGAGCTGACCTCGATCACCGCCTATCGCGACTATGACAATACCCAGGCGGCCGACGCCGATTACGGCCTGGCCGACATCCTCTATTTCGGCCCGAAGAGCGGCCGCCAGTTCAAGACCTTCACCCAGGAGCTGCGCTTCCATGGCGAGGCGCTGGGCGGCAAGCTCGACTGGCTGGTGGGCGGCTATTACGCCCATGAGGACCTGGACACCAAGAGCGAGCTCAAGTTCGGCAATGATTATGGCCGGTTCGCCGCCTGCCGCGTCGTCTATGGCTCGTTCAGCGCCTTCTACAATCCGAACAATGTCGGCTGCCTGTCGCCCACCGGCGTGGCGGTGCTGAGCAACACGCTCGGGCCGCTCGGCGCGGCGGGGTCGGCGATGGTGCAGGGGCTGCAGCGGCTCGACACGGTCCGCAACGTCGGCGACGACACGGCGAACTTCGACCAGACCAGCTCGAACTTCGCCTTCTTCACGCACAACATCTTCCACGTCACCAGCAAGGTGGATCTGACGGTGGGCCTGCGCTACACCAACGAGACCAAGAAGCTGAACGCGAACTTCAACAATACCAACACGATATGCCCGGTGCAGCAGGCGAACCTGCTGCCCTATATGGGCGTGGCCGCGCTGGCGCCGCTCGCCGGCGGCATCATCACGCTGAGCTGCCAGGGCGGCTCGTCCTCCGCGCTCAACGGGCTGACGCTGAACGACCAGCGCAAGGAGAACAAGTTCACCGGCACGGCGATCCTGTCGTGGAAGCCGGTCGACAACATCCTGCTCTATGGCAGCTATTCGCGCGGCTACAAGGCGGGCGGCTTCAACCTCGATCGCTCGGCCTTCAAGAACCCGAACCCGGCCCAGCCGCTGCCGATCTTCCCGATCAGCCTGGCCAATGCCGGCTATTATGCCGATGTGCTCCAGTTCGAGGAGGAGACGGTTACCGCCTATGAAGCGGGCATGAAGCTCTCGACCCGGGGCTTCAACCTGAACGTCGCGGGATTCCGCCAGGAATTCAGCAATTTCCAGCTGAATACCTTCAACGGCACCGTCTATCTCGTCCAGAACATCAACGGCTGCAAGATCAGCCTGGGCGGCGGCGATCGCGACCTGAGCGCGACCACCGGCGCCTGCCCGTCGAACCAGATCAAGCCGGGCGTGGTCTCGACCGGCTTCGAAGTCGAGATGGCCATGTCGCCGGTGCGCGACCTGAACTTCAACTTCGGCGTGACCTATGCCAAGACCAAATACGCCAACAACCTGGTCGGCTCGAGCAGCGGCGCGCCGCTCGACCCGGCGCTGCGCCTGCTGCCGGGCCAGCTGCTCTCGAACGCGCCCGAATGGGTGGTGACGAGCTCGGCGGGCTGGACGCCGTCGCTGGGCGGATCGCTGCGCGGCCTGCTCTATGTCGATGCGCGTCTGGCCGACCGCTACAACACCGGCTCGGACCTGTTCCCCCAGAAGGAGCAGCAGAGCTTCGTGGTGGTCAACGGCCGGATCGGCATCAGCGGCAACGACCAGCTCTGGGCCCTGGAGCTCTGGGTCCAGAACGCGACCAAGGCCAATTACATGCAGGTCGGCTTCAGCTCGCCCTTCCAGGCGGTGAGCACCACGCCGACGACGGGCTATCCGGGCGGGTCGCAGATCTTCTCGGCCTATCTCGCCGAGCCGCGGACCTATGGCATCACGCTGCGCTCGCGCTTCTGACGCCTTTGGCAAGGAATGGGGACGGGCCCGCGGAGCGATCCGCGGGCCCGTTCGCCGTTTCAGACGCGGTTCAGCCGGCCCGGCGGAAGGAGAGGGAAGATGATCGTGGAGAAATGCCGCATGCGCTTGTTCCCGTTGCCCCTGTTCGCCTTGCTCGTACCGGCCCCGGCCCTTGCCCAGGCGGCGGCGCCGGAATGCGCGGTCCGCGTCCAGTTCGGCAGCTATGCGATGGGGATCGACCGGCCCGCCTTCGAGCGCGTGCGGGCGCTGCTCGCGCGCGATCGCGGGGTGCGGGCGGTGGAGCAGCAGCATTGGGGGCGGGAAGGGGAGACGACGCTCTGCGTGCGGACGCGCCGGCCGAGCGATGCGCGGCGGCTGTTCGGACGCGTGCAGGCGGCGCTGCCCGCCAAGCCGCGCGGCCCGATCACGGTGGAGGCGCGCGGTGGCCTGCGCTTCGAGGCGCCGCGACCGCAAGAACACTGAATCGTGCATGATCGTGCGCATTGACTCGCGTAGTTATGCACGATAATGCCGATTCATGATTGTTGATCCTCCCAATGCGCGGCGCGATGCGATTGCCGCGCGCCTTGCCGATGGGCAGCCGGTTTCGGCCGGCGCCCTGGCCGCCGAGTTCGCGGTTTCGGAAGACGCGATCCGGCGCGACCTGCGGGCGTTGGCCGCCGAGGGCAAGTGCCGGCGCGTCTATAGCGGGGCGTTGCCGGTCTCCCCGATCTCGGCGCCGATGGCGGCGCGCATCGCGGGCGATCAGGGGCACAAGCATGCGCTTGCCCGCGCCGCCGCGACGACGATCCGCCCGGGCGAGTTCCTGTTCCTCGACAGCGGCAGCACCAACCTCGCGCTGGTCGAGTTCCTGCCCGAGGACAAGGACCTGACCATCGCGACCAATGCGATCGACATCGCCGCGGCGGTGCTGCGGCGGCAGGACCTGAAGCTGATCCTGCTGGGCGGCGAGGCCGATCCGATCATCGGCGGCTGTGTCGATGCGGTGGCACTGCAGGCGCTGATGCAGATGCGGTTCGACCGGGCATTCATCGGCGCCTGCTCGGTGTCGGAGGAAGGCGTGGGAGCGGCGCAGCTCGCCGATGCGACCTTCAAGCGCGCCCTGGTCGCCCGGGCGGCGCGCACGGTGGCGCTGATCGCCAGCGACAAGCTCGGCCGCGCCGCGCCGCACCAGGTCGCGGCGCTGGGCCAGATCGATCTGCTCGTGGTCGAGGCGAGCGCCTCGGCCGTGCAGCGCGCCGCGCTCGATGCCGCCGGGTGCCGCGGCATCCTCATCGCCGACCCCGCCTGAGCCGGAGCATTTCATGACGTCCGCCGATCGTCCGGCCACGCGGCTGGCCACGCGCCTTTCCTTCCTGGTCGCCGGGTTCGGGATCTCCTGCTGGGCGCCGCTGGTGCCCTTTGCCAAGGCGCGCCTGCATATCGACGCCGCGATGCTGGGGGTGCTGCTGCTCTGCATCGGCATCGGCTCGATCGCGGCGATGCTGGCGACCGGGCCGCTCAGCGCGCGCTATGGCGGCAAGCCGGTGATCGTGACGAGCGGCATCGCGCTCGCGGTGATCCTGCCGCTGCTGACCGTCGCCGCGACGCCCCTGGCGCTGGGCGGCGCGCTGCTGCTGTTCGGCGCCGCGCTCGGCTCGCTCGACGTGGCGATGAACGTGCACGCGGTGGAAGTGGAGCGCGCGGCGGACCGGCCGCTGATGTCCGGCTTCCATGCGCTGTTCAGCATCGGCGGCTTTGCCGGGGCCGGGCTGATGACGATCTTCCTGTCGCTCCGGGTGAGCGCGCTTGCCGGCAGCCTGGTGTGCGCGGGAATCATGCTGGCGGCGATGCTGGTCGCCCGGCCGCGATTGCTGCCGGCCATGCGGGGCGAGGACGGGCCGCTGTTCGTGCGGCCGCACGGCGTGGTGGTGCTGCTGGCGGTGCTCGCCATGGCGACCTTCCTGGCCGAAGGCGCGATGCTCGACTGGAGCGCGCTGCTGATCACCCAGATGGGGCTGGTCGGCGCGACGCAGGGCGGGCTGGGCTATATCCTGTTCGCGATCGCGATGACCGGCGGGCGGCTGCTGGGAGACCGGCTCACGGCGCGGCTGGGCGATTACCGCACCTTGCTGGGCGGCGGGCTGGTCGCGGTCGCGGGCTTCGTGGTGCTGCTGAGCGTGCCGGTCGCGCCGGTCGCCCTGGCGGGGTTCCTGCTGATCGGACTGGGGGCGTCGAACATCGTGCCGGTGCTGTTCCGCCTGGCCGGCGCGCAGACCCATATGCCGCCGGCCCTGGCGATCGGCGCGATCACCACGCTCGGCTATGCCGGCATTCTCGCCGGGCCGGCGGGGATCGGCCTGGTGGCGGAAGCGGTGGGGCTGCGCGCCGCCTTCTGGATGCTGGCGCTGCTGCTCCTGCTGGTTCCCTTCACCGCCCGGCGGACGGCGAGGGCGGCGAGTCCGGCCTGACGCGCGCCGGTATGGCGCAGGGGCTATTGCGACTAGCTTGCAATAGCATCTCGCCACTGCTAGCGGCTCCCGCGAACAGGCCGGCCCATGGCGGCACGGCGAAACTCCCGGGGGTCCAACCATGGCCGTGCGCGCGCGCCTTTCGCTGCTTTCCTTGCCGTTGCCGGTGCTTGTCGTGGCGATGCCGCCCGTCGCCCATGCCCAGCAGGCCGAGCCGCGAAAGGATGCGGAGAATTCCGAGGAGATCGTCGTCACCGCGGCGCGCACGATGCTGCCGCCCAACGCGCTGCCGCTCACCATCGACGTGATCGACAAGCAGCGGCTCGACCAGCAGATCGCGATCTCGGGATCGGTGACCGATGCGGTGGCGAACCTCACGCCTTCCTTCTCGCCGACCCGCCAGAAGCTGTCCGGCGCGGGTGAGACGCTGCGCGGCCGCTCGCCGCTCTATGCGATCAACGGCATCCCGCAATCGACGCCGATGCGCGACGGCAGCCGCGACGGCTTCACCATCGACGGCTTCTTCGTCGACCGGGTCGAGCTGATCTATGGCTCGAACGCGCTGCAGGGGATCGGCGGCACCGGCGGCATCGTCAACCAGGTGACGGTGGGCGCGCCGAAGACCGATGGAGTCAGCGGGCGCGTGCTGGTGCAGGGCACGGCGGACAACGACTTCCGGAGCGACGGCATCGGCGGCAAGGCCGCGGGGCTGGTCCAGTGGAAGTTGGGCCGCTTCGACGCGAGCTTCGGCGCCGCCTATGAGAAGCGCGGCGTCTTCTACGACGGCGACGGGCGGCGCGTCGGCCTGAACCTCACCCAGGGCGAGACGCAGGATTCGACCACGGTCTCGCTGTTCTCGCGCATCGGATACCAGGTGGGCGATACCGGGCGGATCGACCTGATCGCGAGCCGCTTCGAGCTGAGGGGCGGCGGCAATTACGTCGCGGTGCCGGGCAACCGCGCCACCGGCCTGCCGACCAGCGCGATCCGCGGCGACGCTCCGGGCAAGCCGGCCACGAGCCGGACCGAGAGCGTGGCGCTCACCTATACCGACACGGCGCTGGGCGGCGGCAATTTCGTCGGCCAGATCTTCTTCAACCGCACCCATGACACGTTCGGCGGCGAGATCGCGCCGATCGCGACTTTCCAGGACCCCAGGCTCGATCCGGCCGAGAAGCTGTTCGACCAGTCGGAGAACCGCTCGCGCAAGCTGGGCGCCAAGCTGAGCTACGAGCGGGCGGTGCCCGGCTTCGAGGCGCTGACCGCCACGCTCGGCTTCGACGCGCTGATCGACAAGACCGAGCAGCGGCTGATCGCCACCGGCCGCATCTGGGTGCCGCCCAGCGATTTCCGCAGCCTGGCGCCCTTCGCCCAGGCGAACCTGAAGCTGTTCGGCGGCAAGCTGCGCCTGGCCGGCGGCGCGCGCTATGAGAATGTCGAGATCAGGATCGACGATTACCACACGCTCGCCTCCACCACCTATGTCGCGCCGAACAAGGCGACCTATGGCGGCGTCGCGGTCTCGGGCGGCAAGCTCAGGTTCGAGGACCTGCTGTTCAACGGCGGCGTGATCGTGGAACCGGTGGCCGGCATCCGCGCCTATGCGAGCTATGCCGAGGGCTTCACCGTGCCCGACATCGGCCGCATCACCCGGGCGATCAAGGTGCCCGGCGTCGACCTGGACAATTATCTCGACATCTCGCCGATCGTCTCGAACAATCGCGAGATCGGGGTGGAGGCGAAGCGCGGGCCGCTCGACGCCTCGGTCACCTATTTCTGGTCGTCGAGCGACAAGGGGCAGCTGCTGATCGCGCGCGCGAGCGGGATCTTCGACGTGCAGCGCCAGCGGGTGGAGATCGAGGGGCTGGAGGTCAATCTGGGCGTGAAGCTGCCGGTGCCGGGCCTGAAGGCGAGCATCGGCTATGCGCATCTGAAGGGCCGCTACGATGCGGACACGGTGCCGGACGGCAAGGTCGACACCGATCTCGACGGCACCAACATCTCGCCCGATCGCGTCAACCTGGCGGCGGACTATGCCAGCGGGCCGTTCAGCGCGCGGGTGCAGACGCAATTCTATCTGTCGCGCCGCTTCGACGGCAAGGCGCGGACGATCGACGACGCCAATCCGCTGCACCCGCAAAAGCTCTTCATGAACGATTTCGGCGGCTATGTGCTGACCGACGCCTATGTTCGCTACCAGACCGGGCTGGGCGGGCTGAGCCTCAGCGTCACCAACCTGTTCGACAAGATGTATATCGATTATAGCTCCGACACCCGTCTGCCCAACGACAACACGGTGTTCTATGCCGGGCGCGGGCGCACCTTCACGCTTGGCTGGGATTATCGCTTCTGATGCAGCGCGGCGTGATGCAATGGCTCGACCTGATCCACCGCTGGACCGGCGGCGTGCTCGGCCTGGTGCTGGCGATCATGGGGCTGACCGGGGCGATCCTGGTCCATGAGGAGAGCTGGCTGGCGCTGACGCTGCCGCACGCGGCGGACATGCGCGTGGCGGACGACGGCGCCATCGCCGCGACGACGGCGAAGCTGATGGCGGCCGAGCCGGCGACGCAGAGCATCGTCTATGCCGACGACCGGTTCGGGCTGCACCAGCTGCGCCTGGCCAAGGGCGCGGGCGCCTATGCCGACCAGGCGGGCGATGTGGTGACGCGCTGGGGCAGCCAGTGGAGCCGGCCTGAATTGTGGCTGTTCGACCTGCACCATCATCTCTTCACCGGCGATACCGGCGAGACGGTGATCGGCATCGCCGGGCTGGCGGCGATATTGTTCGTGATCACCGGCACGATCCTGTGGTGGCGGACGCGCAGGACCTTCAGGTTCCGGCTCTGGCCCAAGCGGCTGAGCCGGCCGATGGTCGTGATGCAGCACCGCGACCTGGGGATCGTGGTGGCGCCGCTGCTGCTGCTGTCCGCGGTGACCGGCACGATGATGATCTTCAAGCCCTTCGCGGCGCTCGTCACCATGCCCTTCTCCTCTCCGGCCGCCGATGCGGCGGCGATGAAGCCGCCCATGGCGAAGAGCGGGCCGCTGGCGGCGCATCCCGACTGGCGCGCGATCGTGGCGGCGGCGCATGCGCGCTTCCCCGATGCGCAGATCCGCATCCTTTCGCTGCCGCGCAAGGCCGGCGACCCGATCCTGGTGCGGATGCGGCGGGCGGGCGAATGGCTGCCCAACGGCCGCTCGAACATCTGGTTCGATGCCGCCGACGGCCATATGCTGGGATCGATCGACGCGCTGGCGCTGCCGCGAGGCGCGCAGATCTTCAACGGCGCCTATCCTGTGCACGCCGCCAAGGTGGGCGGGCTGCTCTACCGGCTGCTGCTCACCGCATCGGGGCTGGCGATGCTGCTGCTCGGCAGCCTGGCGGTGTGGAGCTTCTGGTTCAAGCGGCCGAAGATGGGGAAGCGCCCGGCCTAGCCGGACACGAACTTCTCTCCCCGATGGCCGGCTACCCCGCCAGCACCCGATCGTCGAACAGGCCGAAGGCCAGCGTGGAGGCATAGAAGGCCACCGCGCGCTCGCGCGGCATGGTGCTGGCCCATTTGCGCATGTCGAACGCCGCGTTCTGGAGCGCCATCAGCGTCTGCGAGGCGACCAGCGGATCGATCGCGCGGATCGAGCCCTGGGCGATCCCGTCCGACAGCATGCCGGCGAAGCGGCGCGCGATGCGGTTCGAGCGGTCGATCATCGTCGAGCGGACCTGGGGCGGCAGGCCGGAGAGCGCCGTGGTGCGCAGCAGCGGGCCGCGCTCGCTGAACTGATAGTCGAGCAGCGTGGCGATCGTGCTCTCCAGCTGCTCCCAATGCGTGCCGCCCGCATTCTCGGCCAGGCGCTGGGCGTCGGCGATGATGTCGAAGCTGCGCTTGTAGCAGGCGATGACCAGCTCGTCCTTGGCGTCGAGATGGTGGTAGAAGCTGCCCTTGGTGACGTTCAGCTCGGACGCGATCTTCTGGACCGAGGCGCCGCGATAGCCGAGCTCGTTGATCAGCCGGGTGGCGGCGAGCAGAAAGGCCTCGCGCCCCGGCTCGGGCTCCTCGTGCACGAGATCGAGCATCGCCGGCGTCCAGGCCTCGCCCGGGGCGGCGATGCCGGTGCGGAACACGTCCATCAGGCGCGCCTCGACGCGCGGATATTCGTCCACCTCGTAGCGGGGCAGCCAGGCGGTGAGCCAGAATGTGTTCTCGAGCAGCACATGCGCGCGGGCGCCGTGGAGATCGGTCTCGGCCCGGCTGGCGGCGGGGGCCCAGAGCGCGCGCGTCTTGCGGAACACGTCGCGCCAGCGATCGAGCAGCTCGCGCTTGATCGGGTCCTCCATCGCCCGCAGGTCGGAGAGGATGGCGAAGTCGCGCTCGGCGCCGCGGCGGATGCGGGCGAGCCGCTCCATGTTGATGTTGAGATAGCGCGCCACCCGGTCCTCGGGCGTGGGTTCCCGCGCGGCGTCCTCGAGCATCGCCTCCAGCCGGTCGAGCGTCTGCTCGAAGGCGGCGGCGGCAAGGTCTTCCTTGCGCTTGAAGTAATAGGTAACGGACGTGGTGTTGAGGCCGACGCGGCGGGCCACGTCGGCGAAGGTCATCCCCTTGGCGCTCTGCTCGTTGATCGCGTCCGCGGCCGCGGCGAGGATCGCGTCCCGCTTGGCCTGGAAGCGTTTCGTCGCGCTTGCGATTTCGACTTTCCCCGGTGCATTCATTGCAACCAGTCTAACGGATTTGGTGTGAAGCCAAAGCGTTTTTTCGAATCGCGGTTGTGCCGATTTTCGCGCCGGCCCGACTTTACCGAATATCCGGTATGCTCTACTCCGGTCCAAGGAACTGAGATCGGAGAGGATGCGCCATGGATTTCACGCTGAGCGAGCGCGAGACCTATTTCCGCGATCGGGTGAAGGCGTTCATCGACACGCGCATCCGCCCCCGCGACGGCGACTATCGCGCCCAGCAGAAGGCGGGCGATCGCTGGAAGGTGCTGCCGGTGATCGAGGAAGTGAAGGCCGAGGCCAAGGCCGCCGGGCTGTGGAACTTCTTCATGCCGCCGCATTCGGGCCAGGCCCATGTCGACGACAGCTTCGAGTTCCAGGGCACGCAGCTCACCAACCTCGAATATGCGCTGTGCGCCGAGGAGATGGGGCGGCTCGGCTGGGCTTCGGAGTGCTTCAACTGCTCGGCGCCGGACACGGGCAACATGGAAGTGCTCCACCGCTACGGCACGCGGGCGCAGAAGGACCGGTGGCTCGCGCCGCTGATGGCGGGCGAGATCCGCTCGGCCTTTCTGATGACCGAGCCGGCGGTGGCGAGCTCGGACGCGACGAACATCCAGACGCAGATGGTGCGCGACGGCGATCATTATGTGATCAACGGGCGGAAATGGTGGAGCTCGGGCGTGGGCGACCCGCGCTGCGCCGTCTCGATCGTGATGGGCAAGACCGACACGGGCGCCGCCAAGCACGCCCAGCAGAGCATGATCCTGGTGCCGATGGACGCCCCCGGCGTGAAGATCGAGCGCATGCTTTCGGTTTTCGGGTATGATCATGCGCCGCACGGGCACGGCGAAGTGGTGCTCGAGAATGTCCGCGTGCCGGCGGAGAATGTGCTGCTGGGCGAAGGCCGCGGCTTCGAGATCGCGCAGGGCCGGCTCGGGCCGGGGCGCATCCACCATTGCATGCGGACGATCGGCGTGGCGGAGGAGGCGATCGAGGCGATGGCCAGGCGGCTGGTCTCGCGCGTCGCCTTCGGCAAGCGCATCTCGGACCATTCGATCTGGGAGCAGCGCATCGCCCGCGCCCGTATCGACATCGAGATGACGCGGCTGCTCTGCCTGAAGGCGGCGGACATGATGGACAAGGCCGGCAACAAGGCCGCCCAGCTCGAGATCGCGATGATCAAGGTGCAGGCGCCGCAAATGGCGCTGCAGATCATCGACGACGCGATCCAGGCGCATGGCGGCGCGGGCGTCTCGGGCGATTTCGCGCTGGCGCACGATTGGGCGGGCATCCGCACGCTGCGGCTCGCCGACGGGCCGGACGAGGTTCATTGCCGGGCGATCGCGCGCAACGAGTTCGGGAAATATGCGGAGTTCAAGGCGGACCGGGCGTCGAGCGGGGATGTGGGAGTCAGCCGCTAGCCTTCGTCATCCCCGCGAAGGCGGGGATGCGGAGGTGCGAGGGACCTCGCTCAGTTACCCTGGATCCCCGCCTTCGCGGGGATGACGGGTTGGGGGAGCAGGAGGACGGGTTAGGGGAGCAAGATGAAAGCAGCCATTCTCTACGAAGCGGGCAAGCCGCTCGAGATCGCCGATATCCGCGTTGCCAAGCCGGGCCCGCGCGAGGTGCTGATCCGCACCGCGGCGGTCGGCGTATGCCGCTCGGACCTCCATTTCGTCGACGGCGCCTTCCCGCATCCGGTGCCGACGGTGCCGGGGCACGAGGCCGCCGGCGTGATCGAGGCGGTGGGCAGCGACGTGGCGCATCTGAAGGTGGGCGATCACGTCATCACCTTCTTCACCGTGTTCTGCGGCAGCTGCGAGATGTGCGTGACCGGGCGCCCCTCGCTCTGCGTCGATCCGTCCACGCGCCGCCCGGCCGATGCCGAGCCGCGGCTGTCGCTGGACGACGGCACCGCGCTGGCGCCGTTCCTCAACCTTTCCGCCTTTGCCGAGCAGATGCTGGTGCACGAGAATGCGTGCGTGGCGATCTCGAAGGATATGCCGCTGGACCGGGCCGCGCTGCTGGGCTGCGCGGTGATCACCGGGGCGGGATCGGTGTTCAACGATAGCCGGGTGCGCCCCGGGGAGAGCGTCGCGGTGATCGGCGCGGGCGGGATCGGGCTCGCCGCGATCAATGCCGCCAGGATCGCCGGCGCCGGCACGATCCTGGCGATCGACCCGGTGGCGGAGAAGCGCGAGCTGGCGCTCAAGCTGGGCGCCACCCATGCGCTCGACGCGATGGCCGAGGGACTGGCCAAGGACGTGCTCAAGCTGACCGGCGGTGGCGTCCATTATGCGATCGAGGCGGTCGGGCGGCCGAACACCGCCGAGCTCGCCTGGAACATCCTGCGCCGCGGCGGCACCGCGACGATCCTGGGGATGATCGCGCCGGGGAACAATGTCAGCCTGCCCGGGCCGACCTTCCTGACCGGCAAGAAGATCCAGGGCTCGCTGCTGGGCTCGACGCGCTTTCCGATCGACATGCCGCGGCTGGTGCAGATGTATCTCGACGGGCTGCTCGACCTCGACACGATGGTCGCCGAGCGGATCCGGCTGGAGGACGTCAACGACGCGCTGGAGAAGCTGCGCAAGGGCGACAGCGTGCGCTCGGTGATCGAATTCGCATGAGCGACCTGGACGAAGCCCGGCTGGCGGACTGGCTGGCCGCGAACGTCGCCGGTTTCGCCGGTCCGCTGGCGGTGACCAAATTCCCGGGCGGGCAGAGCAACCCGACCTATCGGATCGATGCCGGCTCCGGCGCCTATGTGCTGCGCAGGAAGCCGTTCGGGCCGATCCTGCCCTCGGCGCATGCGGTGGAGCGCGAATATGCGCTGATCGCGGCGCTGCACCCGACGGGCTTCCCGGTCGCGCGGCCTTATGGGCTCTGCGAGGATGCCGAAGTGATCGGCGCGCCCTTCTACATCATGGAGATGGTGGAGGGGCGGACGCTGTGGGACGGCGCGCTGCCCGGCATGGCGCCGGCGGAGCGGACCGCGCACTATGATGCGATCGTCGACACGCTCGCGGCGCTCCATGCGGTGGAGTATGAGGCGGTGGGCCTGGGCGGCTATGGCAAGCCGGGCAATTACTTCGCGCGGCAGGTCGAGCGCTGGTCGAAGCAGTATCGGATGAGCCAGACCGACGACCTGCCCGAGATGGAGCAACTGATCGCGTTCCTGCCGCGCACCGTGCCCGAGCAGACGCGCACCAGCATCGTCCATGGCGATTTCCGCATCGACAACATGATCTTCGCGCCCGAGGGGCCGCGCATCCTGGCGGTGCTCGACTGGGAGCTGTCGACGCTGGGCGATCCGCTGGCGGACTTCTCCTATTTCCTGATGAGCTGGGTGACCGAGCCGGAAGGGCGATCGGGCGTGAAGGGGCTCACGGGCCCGCAGACCGGCATCCCGACGATCGAGCAGGTGGTCGCGCGCTATTGCGCGGCGACGGGGCGCGACGGCGTGCCTGACCTCAACTGGTATTTCGCCTATAACCTGTTCCGCCTCGCCGGGATCGTGCAGGGCATCAAGAAGCGGATGATCGACGGCAACGCCTCCAGCGCGCAGGCGGCGGCGACGGTGGAGCGGATGCCGGGGTTGGTGGCGGCCGCCTGGCATTTCGCGCGGGAAGCGGGGGCCTGATCGTCATCCCGGCGAAAGCCGGGATCTCGTGCGGCTCTTTTCCCGCCATCGCCTGAGATCCCGGCTTTCGCCGGGATGACGGGCAGAGTTGGAGGAAGGATGAGCACATTGTTCGACCTGGCCGGCAAGGTGGCGATCGTCACCGGATCCTCGCGCGGGATCGGCAGGGCCGCGGCCGAGGCGCTGGCCGCGCAGGGCGCGAAGGTGGTGATCTCCAGCCGCAAGCAGGACGCGTGCGACGAAGTCGCCGCCGCGATCGACGCGAGGCACGGTGCCGGCACCGCGCTGGCGGTGGCGGCGAGCATCTCGGACAAGGCGGCGCTCCAGCATCTGGTCGACGCGACGCGGCGCGCGTTCGGCCGTATCGACGTGCTGGTCTGCAATGCGGCCTCCAATCCCTATTACGGTCCGCTCGAGGGCATCGCGGACGACCAGTTCCGCAAGATCCTCGACAACAATGTCCTCTCCAACCACTGGCTGATCCAGATGGTGGCGCCGGAGATGCGGGCGCGGCGCGAGGGATCGATCGTGATCGTCTCGTCGATCGGCGGGATGCGCGGATCACCGGTGATCGGAGCGTACAACGTCTCCAAGGCGGCGGACCTGCAGCTGGCGCGCAACTATGCGGTGGAGTTCGGGCCGGACAATGTGCGGATCAACTGCATCGCGCCGGGCCTGATCCGGACCGACTTCGCCCGGGCGCTGTGGGAAGATCCCGAGCGGGCCAGGGCGACCAACGCGGCCACGCCGCTGCGGCGGATCGGCGAGCCCGAGGAAATCGCCGGTGCGGTGGTGTATCTGGCCAGCCCGGCCAGCGCGTTCATGACCGGCCAGGCGATGGTGATCGACGGGGGCGTGACGATTTGAATCCGCCTTCCGCAAGCGGGAGGGGAGAAGAGAGGGAAACGAAGAGATGCAGTTCACCGGCAAGGTCGCGATCGTCACGGGTGCCGGCTCCGGGATCGGGCGGGCGACGGCACGCGCCTTCGCGGAAGCCGGCGCGATGGTGGCGGCGGCGGATCTCAGCGAAGCCGTGGAGGAGACCGTCGCCGGACGGGAGAGCATGATCGCCGTGCGCATGGATGCGGGCGACGAAGCGGATGTCGAGCGGCTGGTCGCCACCGCGATCAAGGCGTTCGGCGGGCTCGACATCTTCTTCGCCAATGCCGGCATCTCCGGCGGCGCCACCGGCATCTTCGATACGCCGGTGGACCTGTGGACCGAAGTGCTGCGGGTGAACCTGATCGGCCCGGCGCTGGCGATCAAGCATGCGGGGCCGCGGATCGTCGAGCGCGGCGGCGGCGCGATCCTCTGCACCGCCAGCGTGGCCGGGCTGCGATCGGGTGCGGGCGGCCCGGCCTATTCGGCGAGCAAGGCGGGCGTGATCAACCTGGTGCAGACCGCCGCGCAGCAATTCGCCGGATCGGGCGTGCGCGTGAACGCGATCTGCCCGGGGCTGATCGAGACCGGCATGACCCAGCGCGCCTTCGACTATGCGCGTGATACGGGCAAGGAAGACAAGCTCGGGCGGCTGAACCCGCTGCGCCGCGCCGGCGTGCCGGACGAGATCGCGCGCGTGGCGCTGTTCCTGGCGAGCGACGCCGCGAGCTATGTCAACGGCCAGGCCTGGGTGGTGGATGGCGGGCTTTCGTCGAGCCACCCGGTGACGCGGCAGGAATTCGGCAAGCCGGCGTTCTAGCTTCCGGTTGACGGCGCGGACGGGCATCCGCACCATTTGGCTAGGGGGACGAATGGACGAACATCCGCGAGCAATCGAGATCGTGGCAACGCCCATGGGCGAAGCGCCGCTATGGGTGCGCGAAGCCTGGATCGGGGCGGCGCTGCCCTTGGCGAAGGGCCGCGCAAGCGGGACCTGGCGAAGCATCGGTGTGCTGAGCACGCCCAGAACCTGCCTGGGGGCGATCTGGTCCTTTCTGTTCCGTGCCCGGCGCGTGGAGGGCTATCTGGTGCCGAGCGCCGAGGCGATCCGTCGCCTCGCGTTGCGCAGCCCCGAAGCGGCGGAGTGGTGGCGGACGCATACCGGCTTTGCCGACAGCGAAAGCACGCACTTCATTTTCGATGCGCCGGCCTGCCGTATGGTCGATTGAGGGCGACGGACTAGAGCGCCACTTCACCCCGGAACACCGGCACGCAGCGGCCGGCGACGCTGGCGCGGATGCCTTCGGGCGCGCGCCAGGCGCGGACGACGAGGTTGCTGGGGCGACCCATCTCGACGCCCTGGCGCACGTCGAAGCGCGCCGTTTCCGCCTCGCCGAGCGACAGCAGCAGCGCGCCGAGCGTGGCGTTGGCGCTGCCGGTGGCGGGGTCCTCCCAGGTGCCGGTGAGCGGGGAGAACATGCGGGCGCGGATGCGGTTATCTTCGCGGGCATAGAGGAAGATCGACAGGCGCGCGGCGCTGTCGCGCTCGGCATCGGCGAGGCGCTGATAGGCGGCGATATCGGGCCGGGCGAGGCCGAGCGCTTCCTCGGCCACTTCGACGAAGACGAAATCCACGCCCAGGCTGGCGCGGATGGGGGCATGGGTGGTGGTGACCAGATCCGCCACATCGAGGCCGAGACAGGCGGCGATGCCGTCCGCCGGGAGCGTGCCGAGCAGCCGGAGCGGCTGGGGCGCGTCGATCTCGGCGCCGAGCGGGCCGCCCCTGTCGTCGCGGGCGATGCGGACCTCGACCAGCCCGGCGATCTCCTCGAAGCGGAGCGTGTCGCCGGCATCGGGACGCAGGCCCGCGAGGACGAAGCCGGTGCCGACATTGGGATGGCCGGCAAAGGGCATCTCGGCGGTGCGATGGAAGATGCGGACGCGCGCGGTGTTGGCCGGATCGGCGGGAGGCAGGACGAAGGTGGTCTCGCTATAGTTCATCTCGGCGGCGAGAGCCTGCATCTCGGCGTCGGTCATGCCCCGGGCATCGGTGAACACGGCGAGCGGATTGCCGCCGAAGCGAGTCTCGGTGAACACGTCCAGAGTGACATAGGCGAAGCGGCGCGCGGCGGTTTCCATGCTCCGCCCTCTAATGCTTCCCGGCTCAGGCGCAATTGGGATCGGCGACGGGATTGCCGGTGGCGCGGAACAGGCCGTCCTTGCCCTGCGCCACTTCGATCGGCTTCACGCTGAAATAGCTGCCGCCGTTCAGCGCGCGATCGAGGATGCAGAGCTTCATCGCCTTGTCGCCGCGATCGAGGATGCTGACGCGAAAGGTCCAGCTCTTGTCGGCGGCGTCGAGCACCGCGGCATTGCCGTCGCGGGCCACGCTGGTGAAGCCATAATCGGCGAAGGTGCGCAGCCCCTCCTTGCGGCGCGGGCCGGTCGAATTGGGGAAGGACGTGATGTCGAGCTTGGTGGCGACCGCGACGGGATCGGCGGCGTCGGCGGTGACCAGCGCCAGATTCTGCGCGAACCATGCCGCCAGCACCATGCCGATCGCCATTTTCCCGAACTCCCGCCTTGATGTCCCCGCCGCCAACGCCCGGCTGGAACTGGACGTTCCGGCGGCGAGGGGGCAGGCGGGTGTCTGTTCTTGATATGTTCATGAAAAGCAGCTAGCGCGGCCGGGCGAGGGAGGAGCTGGCATGGCAATCGAGGCGGGCGGGGTGGCGCATGGCGAGGATCTGTCCGCCGGCGAATTCGGCGATGCCGATCTCGCGGGCGCGCGGTTCGAGAATTGCGTGCTGCGCGATGTCCAGCTGACCGGGACCTGCCTGCAGGACGCGCGGTTCCGCGATTGCCGGATCATCCGCTGCCGCTTCGCCAATGCCGATCTGCGCGACGCCAGGTTCGAGAATTGCAGCTTCGCCGACGATGCGGGGCATGCCGGCGTGCAGTTCGCCTTCTCCCAGCTCGACCAGGCGGCGTTCGAGCGCTGCGACCTCTCCTTCGCCAGGATCGAGCGATCGAGCCTCCATGCCGGCGCGCTCAGGGGCTGCAACCTGCGGGGCGCCGTCTTCCACAAGGTGGATTTCGGCCATGCGCTGGGGCGCCGGCTGGTGAAATGGGCCGGCGTGATCGCCGATTGCAACCTGGAGCTCGCCGACCTGAGCGAGCTGCGCATGCCCGATTGCACGCTGACCGGCTCGCGCCTCCGCGAGGCGCTGCTGTTCGATGCCGAGCTGGAGGGCGCCGATCTGCGCGGCTGCGACTTCACCAATGCCCAGCTCGCCGGTGCGAAGCTGGCGCGGGCCGATCTGCGCGGAGGCGAGCTGGCCGGGATGGTGCTGCGGGAGCTCGGCAGCGTCGAGGGGATGATGGTCTCCGCCGACCAGCAATTCGCGCTGCTGACGGCGCTGGGCCTGGACGTCCACCCGGATTAGGCGGGGGCCTAGTCCTTGACGCGGACCAGCCCCTCCTGCGCCACGCTCGCGACGAGGCGGCCGTCGCGCGCATAGATGCGGCCGCGGTTGAAGCCGCGCGCATGGCCGGCCCAGGGGCTGTCGGTGGTGTAGAGCAGCCATTCGTCGAAGCGGAACGGCTCGTGCAGCCACACGGCATGGTCGAGGCTGGCGGTCTGCACGCCGCCGTTCATCCAGCTGACGCCATGCGGGAGCATGCAGGTGCCGAGCAGCGTCATGTCGGTGGCATAGGTGAGCATCGCGCGGTGGAGCGCGGGATCGTCGGGCAGGGGGGCGACGACGCGGAACCAGCTGTGCTGGACGGGCTCGCTCTTCACCGGCTTGAACCAGTTGCGCGGATTGACCGGGCGGATCTCGATCGGCCGCGCGCGCAGGAAGAAGCGGCGGAACTTCTCGGGCACCTCGTCGCGGATCGCCTCGCGCAGGTCGCGCTCGGAGACGAGGCTATCCGGATCGGGCACGTCGGGCATGTCGAACTGGTGGTGCAGGCCCTCGGCAGGGAGCTGGAAGCTCGCGGTCATGTTGAGGATCGGCTGGCCGCCCTGCATCGCGATGATCCGGCGATTGGCGAAGCTGCGCCCGTCGAAATCGCGCACGACCCGGTAGATGATCGGGTGGTTCTCGTCGCCGGGCCGCATGAAATAGGCGTGGAGCGAATGGGCGAGCTTGTCGTCCTCGACCGAGCGCTGCGCGGCCTGGAGCGCCTGGGCGACCACCTGGCCGCCGAACACGCGGCCGACGCCGCCGGGCTGGCGCGGACCGCGATAGAGATCGGTGTCGATCCGCTCGACGTCGAGCAGCTGGGTGAGCTGGCCGACCAGGGCGGCGGGCTCGGTGGCGCGTTCGGGAGTGTCAGTCATTCGCGCATACTCCGTCATCCCCGCAAAGGCGGGGATCCTGGGTAACGGAGCGACGCCCCTTGCGACTCTGGATCGCCGCCTGCGCGGGGACGACGAACGGGAAGGAAATGCGGCCTGCCATCAATATCCCGCCGCTTCCGCCAGCGCGTTCGCATGGAAGTTGCTGTCACCGAACATCTCGGCGAGCACGCGGGCGCGCTTCATGAAGAAGCCGATGTCATATTCGTCGGTCATGCCGATGCCCCCGTGCATCTGGACACCCTCCTGCACGGCGAGCGTGGTGGCAAGTCCGGTCATCGCCTTGGCGACCGACACGGCCTCGGCCGCGTCCTGCCCGGCATCGAGCAGCTGCTGGGCCTTGAGCACGGCGGCGCGGGCGACTTCCATCTCGCTATAGAGATGCGCGGCGCGGTGCTGGAGCGCCTGGAAGCTGCCGATGGCCATGCCGAACTGCTTGCGCTCCTTGAGATAATGGACGGTCCGGTCCATCGCGCCGCCGCCGACGCCGACCATCTCGGCCGCGGCGCCGGCGCGGCCCGCGGCGAGCAGGCGGGCAAGCGGGCCGTCCCCCTGGTCGACCTCGCCGATCACGGCATCGGCATCGACTTCCACGCCGTCGAACCGGAGGCGGGCGGCGATGCTGGAATCGGCGAGACGCTCGGGTGCGGCGGTGAGGCCGGCGGCATCCTCGGGGACAGCGAACAGCGTGACGCCGTTCCCGGTCCTTGCCGCGACGAGCAGCAGGTCGGCGACGTGGCCGTGCGTCACGAACTGCTTGGTGCCGGTGAGGCGGAAGCCGTTGCCCGCGCGCTCGGCCTGCATCGCGATCCTGCCGTCGTGCTTGGGCCCCTCGTCGATCGCCAGGGCCGCGACGGTCTCGCCGGCGAGGATGCCGGGATACCAGGCTCGCGCGGCGGCAGTGCCCTTCAGCGCTTCGACGGCGGCGACGGCGGTGGCGAGGAAGGGCGAGGGCGACAGGTTGCGGCCGATCTCCTCGAGCACCACGCCCGCCTCGACATGGCCGAGGCCGAGGCCGCCTTCGCTCTCGGGAATCAGGATGCCGGTGAAGCCCATTTCGGCGAACTGCTTCCAAAGCGCGCGGGAAAAGCCGGTGGCGTCCTCGGCGTCGCGCAGCGCGCGCATGTGGCTGACCGGAGCTTCCGAGGCGACGAAATCCCTCGCGGTATCGCGGAGCATGGTCTGGTCGTCATTGAGGTAGAGGGGCATTTTGCTTCTCTTTCGTCCCCCGCGAAGGCGGGGATCCAGGGTAACCGAGCGAGCCGCCTGTGGCTCTGGATCCCCGCCTTTGCGGGGATTACGGTTACGAAGGGAGGTCGAGGATCCGCTTGGCGATGATGTTGAGCTGGATCTCGCTCGTCCCGCCCTCGATCGAATTGGCCTTGGTGCGCAGCCAGGTGCGGGCCGCGGCGCCCTGATGGCTGGCCTCGCTCTCCCATTCGAGCGCGTCCGAGCCGCCCGCCGCCATTTCGAGCTCGTGGCGGGCCTTGTTCAGCTCGGTGCCGTAATATTTCATCATCGAGGGCTGGGCGGGATGCGCCTGGCCGGCCTTCAGCTCGTCGATGAACTTCTCGGACATCGCGGTGAAGGCCTTGGAGCGAACCTGGAACAACGCGATCTGCGCGCGCAGGATCGGATCGACGCCCTTGCGCGCCGCCTCGACCAGCGGATCCTTGCCGGCACCGCCCAGGCCGAAGCCCGAGATCATCTCGCGCTCATGGCCGAGCAGATATTTGGCGACGTCCCAGCCCTTGTTCAGCTCGCCGAGCAGATTGGCCTTGGGTACCTCGACATTGTCGAAGAAGGTCTCGCAAAAGGGCGAGTTGCCGCTGATCAGCAGGATCGGCCTGGTCGAGACGCCGGGCGAGGCCATGTCGAACAACAGGAAGCTGATGCCGGCCTGCTTGACGGTCTTGTCGGTGCGGACGAGGCAGAAGATCCAGTCGGCCTTGTCGGCATAGCTGGTCCACACCTTCTGGCCGTTGACCAGGAAATGATCGCCCTTGTCCTCGGCGCTGGTCTGCAGCCCGGCGAGGTCCGAGCCGGCGTTCGGCTCCGAATAGCCCTGGCACCAGCGGATCTCGCCGCGCGCGATCCTGGGCAGATGCTCGAGCTTCTGCTCCTCGGTGCCATATTTCAGCAGCGCCGGCCCGAGCATCGAGATGCCGAACGAATTGAGCGGATTGCGCGCCCTGATCGCCTTCAGCTCCTCGCGGAGGATCTTGGTCTCGGCCGGCGAGAGCCCGCCGCCGCCATAGGCCTTGGGCCAATCGGGGACGGTCCAGCCGCGCGACGCCATGCGATCGAGCCAGACCTTCTGGTCCGGATGCGCATAATGGGGATTGCGCCCGCCCCAGGTGGTTTCCTTTTCCGACTTGGGCGGGGTGCGCATCTCGGCCGGGCAGTTTTCCTCAAGCCAGGCGCGGGTTTCGGCGCGGAATTGGTCGAGTGCTTCGGTCATCCTCAGATCCTTCTCCCTCTCTCCGCCTGTGGGGAGAGGGGATAGGGCAGCCTTGCGTTGCGACTGCCCCTTTCCCCGACCCTCTCCCCCGACGGGGGAGAGGGAGCTTGGGTTACTTGTTGAACTTTTCGCCCTTCTCCGCCTTTTCGCGGAGCAGCGGGGCGACTTCGAAGCCGTATTTCTCGAGGCCCTCGACGATCTTCTTGAGGCCCTCGGTGTCGGCCCAGAACATCGGGCCGCCGCGATACGGGGGCCAGCCATAGCCATAGACCCACACCACATCGATGTCGCTGGCGCGCTGGGCCATCTTCTCGGCGAGGATCAGCGCGCCTTCATTGACCATGGTATAGAGCGTGCGGACGACGATCTCCTCCTCGGTGATCTCGTGCTGCGGGACGCCCAGCTTCTCGCGCCACTCGGCGATCAGCTCGGCGACGCGGGGGCTGTTCGAGGGAGTGCGCTTCTCGTCATAATCGTAGAAGCCGGCGCTCTTCTTCTGGCCCCAGCGGCCCTCGGCGGCGAGCGCGTCGCGGATATTCTCGATCCGGTTCGGGTCGCGGTGCCAGCCGATGTCGACACCGGCGAGATCGGCCATCTGGAACGGGCCCATCGGCATGCCGAAGGCGACATGGACCTTGTCGATCTGCTCGGGCGTGGCGCCTTCGAGCAGCATCTTGTTGGCCTCGACCTGGCGCGGCATCAGCATGCGGTTGCCGATGAAGCCGTAGCAGACGCCGGCGATGACGGCGACCTTCCTGATCTTCTTCGACACGGCCATGGCAGTGGCGAGCACGTCGTCGGCGGTCTTGGCGCCGCGGACGATCTCGAGCAGCTTCATCACATTGGCCGGCGAGAAGAAGTGCAGGCCGAGCACGTCCTGCGGACGGCTGGTCACGGCGGCGATCTCGTCGATGTTCAGATAGCTGGTGTTCGAGGCGAGGATGGCGCCCGGCTTGGCGATCTTGTCGAGCTTGCCGAAGATGTCCTTCTTGACGTCCATATTCTCATAGACGGCCTCGATGATCAGGTCGCACTCGCCGAGCGCGTCGAAATCGAGCGTCGGGTTGAGCAGACCCATTGCGCCTTCCACCTGCTCGGCGGTCATGCGGCCCTTGGCGGCGGTCGCCTCGTAATTCTTGCGGATCACGCCGGTGCCGCGATCGAGCGCTTCCTGCGCCATCTCGACGATGGTCACCGGCACGCCCGCCGACAGGAAGTTCATCGAGATGCCGCCGCCCATCGTGCCTGCGCCGATCACGCCGACGCGCTTGATGTCGCGGAGCGCGATGTCCTCGGCGATGCCGTCGATCTTGGCGGCCTTGCGCTCGGCGAAGAAGATGTGGCGCAGCGCGGCGGACTGGGTGCCCATGATCAGCTTCATGAAGCCCATGCGCTCGGCCTGGACGCCCTCGGCATAGGGCTTGCCGGCGGTCTGCTCGATCAGGTCCATGATCGTGTTCGGCGCGTCCATGCCACGGAAGCGCTTGGCGTTCTTGGCACGGAATGCCTCGAACACGGCCGGATCGACGGTGACCGGACGCTCGGACGAGCGCGAAACCGGCTTGCCGATCACTTCCTGCGCGAAGGCGACGGCTTCGGCGACGAGATTGCCCTCGGTCGCGAGACGGTCGACCAGGCCGGCGGCCCTGGCCTGCTCGGCCGAGATCGGATCGCCCTTGGTCGCCATTTCGAGCGCGACTTCTACGCCCGCGACGCGCGGCATGCGCTGGGTGCCGCCGGCGCCGGGCAGGATGCCGAGCTTGACCTCGGGCAGGCCGAACTTCGCCGAGGGCACGGCGATGCGATAGTGCGAGGCGAGGGCGACTTCGCAGCCGCCGCCGAGCGCGGTGCCATGGACGGCGGCGATCACCGGCTTGTCGAGCGCCTCGATCTCATCGACCAGCACCGGGAGCGAGGGCTCCTGCATCGGCTTGCCGAATTCGGTGATGTCGGCCCCGGCGAAGAAGGTCTTGCCGGCGCAGGTGATCACGACGGCCTTGATGCCGTCGTCGCCCTTGGCTTCCTGGATGCCGGCCTGGATGCCCTGGCGGACCGCCGCGCCGAGCGCGTTCACCGGCGGATTGTCCGAAGTGATGATCAGGACGTCGCCCTGGCGGGTGGTGGTGATGGGGGAGGTCATTTTGGTCTCCAGTTTATTGGTTCACGCGTGGGCGCGAGGACGTGAAGAAGGAAGGTTTTGGTTCGCGCAGAGGCGCGGAGGACGCAGAGGCAGTCTTTGCCGAAAAGGTTGGCGCCGCGTCAGCGGCGGGAAAGGCGACGAGGCAGAAAGTGGACTGCCGCTGACGCGGCGCGCAACTTCTCTGCGCTCTCTGCGCTCTCTGCGCTCTCTGCGCGAACAATCTCCTTGTCCGTCCCATCAGTCGTTCAATGCCGAATAGATCAGCGTCTTCAGCTCGCGCCGGATCGGGTAGAGCATGGACGGGGAAAGCTGCGTCATGAAGACCATCGAGAGCCGCTCGACGGGATCGATGAAGAAGGACGTCGAGAACATCCCGCCCCAATAATATTCGCCGGCCGAGCCGGGGATCATCGCCTTGGCCGGATCCATGGTGATCGCGAAGCCCAGGCCGAAGCCGGTGCCGGCATTGGTCGTCTCGCTGAACAGCGACTGCGACATGGCGTGGAGGTCCGAGCCGCCGGGCAGGTGGTTGGCCGTCATCAGGTCGACTGTCTTGCGGCTGACCAGGCGGGTGCCCGCCAGCTCCCCCTTGTTCAGGAAGAAGGTGCAGAAGCGGTGATAGTCGAGCGACGTCGAGACCAGGCCGCCGCCACCGGAGACGAGGCGGGGCTGGCGCGACCAGGCGCTCTCGGCGCCGCGATCGTACATCACCCGGCCCTTGCCCTGCACCATCGTCCAGCAATCGGCGAGGCGGTCGATCTTGTCGGCGGGGACGGTGAAGCCGGTGTCGTGCATGCCGAGGGGCGCGAAGATGCGCTGGCGGAAGAAGTCGCCGAGCTTCATGCCCGAGACGCGCTCGACCACCGCGCCGAGCACGTCCGTGGACACCGAATAGTTCCACTCGCTGCCCGGCGAGAATTCCAGCGGGATCCGGCCGAGCGCCGCGATGAAGCCGTCAAGGTCGAGATTGCCGTGCCAGTCCTCGATCCTGCCGGCGCGATAGGCGGCATCGACATTGGTGCGGTTCTGGAAGCTGTAGGTGAAGCCGGAGGTGTGGCGGAGCAGGTCCACCATCCGCATCGGCTCCTCGGTGGGCGTGGTCTGGAACGGGACCTTGTCGCCGCCGGCCTTGAACACGCCGAGCGCCTTCAGCTCGGGAAGGATGTGGTGGACGGGGGTGTCGAGGCCGACCAGCCCCTCCTCGACCAGCATCATGAAGGCCAGGCTGGTGACCGGCTTGGTCATCGAGGCGATGCGGAAGAGCGTGGCCTCGTCCACCGGCGCGCCGCCCTCGCGGGCCGGGCCCTGGTGCGAGAAATGCACGATCTCGCCGCCGCGCGCGATCAGCAGCTGGGCGTGCGGGAGCTTGCCCGAGTCGAGATAGCGAGCCTTCAGATACGGATCGATCCGTGCCAGCCGGGCCGCGTCGAAACCCTGGTTTTCGGGCTTGGCAAGTTTCATGCGGCTGACATACCTCTCATTCGAAACCGGTGACTCGCATCTTCTCGGGGATGCGCTTCCCCTATTGCCTTGAGCGCGCGATGAATCAACACTAACGTTGTTTACGGTACGGCATCCGGTGCCAAACCCAACATTCTAGAAACAGAACGCGCATAGACTGGAGAGAATCGCCTTGGCCCCCGAACCGATCGTTCCGCTCGACCCCAATTGGCCGGCGATGTCGCTGGCGCAGGTGAAGGCCGCGCTAACCGCGCCGGGCGCGCGCTTCGAGATGGAGGACGCGGAGATCCGCGGCGTGCCGACCCGGGTCTGGAAGAACGCCCCGCCCACGCTCGGCGTGCTCCAGCAGCTGGTGCGGCTCTATGGCGACCGCGTCTTCACCATCTACGAGGACGAGCGGGTCACCTATGACGCGAACTATCGCGCGGTCTGCCACCTGGCGCAGCGGCTGACCGAGATGGGCGTGCGGAAGGGCGACCGGGTGGCGCTGGCGATGCGCAACCTGCCGGAATGGCCGACCATCTTCTTCGCGGTCACGAGCCTGGGCGCGATCATCGTGCCGCTCAATGCATGGTGGACCGGCGGCGAGCTCGAATATGGGCTGAAGGATTCGGGCGCGAAGGTGCTGTTCGTCGATGCCGAGCGGCATGCGCGGCTGAAGGACTGCTATGCGCATCTGCCCGAGCTGGAGCGCGTGGTGGTGAGCCGCTGCGACGAGGAACTGGGCGGCAATGCCAGCCGCCTCGAAGTGCTGATCGGCACGCGGAGCGACTGGGCCGGCCTGCCCGATATTCCCTTTCCGCAAGTGGCGGTCTCGCCCGAGGACGATGCGACGATCTTCTACACCAGCGGCACCACGGGCAGTCCCAAGGGCGCGTTGGGCACGCACCGCAACATCTGCACCAACATCCTGTCGAGCGGATACAGCGCGGCGCGGGCGATGCTGCGGCGGGGCGAGATGCCGCCGGCGGTGATCCCGCACAAGGTGGGCCTGCTGGTGATCCCGCTGTTCCACGTCACCGCGTGCAGCGCCGCGCTGATGACCGGCATCGCGACCGGGCAGACCATATTGTTCATGCGCCGCTGGGACGCCGAGCAGGCGATGGGCCTGATCGAGCGCGAGAAGGTGACCTTCACCGGCGGCGTGCCGACGATCGCCTGGCAGCTGCTCGAGCATCCGGCGCGGGAAAAATACGACCTCTCCAGCCTGGAGGCGATCTCCTATGGCGGCGCGCCCTCCGCGCCCGAGCTGGTGAAGCGCATCTATGAGGAATTCGGCGCGCTGCCCGGCAATGGCTGGGGCATGACCGAGACGATGGCGACGGTGACCCAGCATAGCGGCGAGGATTATCTGACCCGGCCGACCAGCGCCGGCCAGCCGGTGGCGACCGCGGACCTCAAGATCATGACGGTCGAGGGCGACCGGGAGCTTCCCGTGGGAGAGGTGGGCGAGCTCTGGGCCAAGGGGCCGATGATCGTGAAGGGCTATTGGGGCAAGCCCGAGGCCACCGCCGAGACCTTCATCGACGGCTGGGTGCGCACCGGCGACCTGGCCAGGCTCGACGAGGAGGGCTTCCTCTACATCGTCGACCGGGCCAAGGACATCGTGATCCGCGGCGGCGAGAACATCTATTCGAGCGAAGTGGAGGATGTGCTCTACGCCTTCCCCGGCGTGATGGACGCGGCGCTGATCGGGGTGCCGCACAAGACGCTGGGCGAGGAGCCGGTGGCGGTGGTCCATATGGCGCCGGGCACCGGCGCGACCGAGGCGGAGCTCCAGGGCTTCGTCCGCGAGCGGCTGGCGGCGTTCAAGGTGCCGGTGCAGGTGCGCTTCGTGGCCGACACGCTGCCGCGCAACGCCAATGGCAAGATCCTGAAGAAGGACCTGCGGGCGTTGTTCGTCGGAGAGGCCGCGGCCTGAGTCGCAAAGGCGCTGGCGGAGGGAGCGGCGCGCGCTAGGATCGGCATCCGAAGGGAGACTCCCGATGCATTCCGATCGCCGCGCGTTCCTGGGGCTCGCCGCCACCGCCATGGCCCTGCCGCCACTGGCCCGGGCGGCGGGGTGGCAAGCGGCACCGGCCTTTCCGCCGGTCGATGCGCGCAGCGTCTGGCTGGTCGGGGACTCCGCGCCGCCCGATCCCGCCGCCATGTCGGCGCGGCTGGCGGAGCTGGCGGGCGGCGGTTCGGTGCGCGACGGCTATCTGAACGGCGGCGCGGTCGAGGCGCTGGAAAAGGCCTTTGCGGCCCATCTCGGCAAGGAGGCCTGCGCTTTCTTCCCGACGGGCACGCTGGCCAACAATGTCGCGCTGCGGGTGCTGTGCGGGGACGCGCCGCATGCGCTCTGCCAATATGACAGCCATCTCTACCGCGACGAGAGCAACATGGCGCAGCGGCTGGCGGGCATCAACCTGGTGCCGCTGGCGGCGGGGCGGGTGGCGCCGACCCGGGACGAGCTGGTCGCGGCGTTCGATGCCGCGGAGAAGGCCCCCTATGCGCTCAAGGTGGGCGCGATCTCGCTGGAGAGTCCGGTGCGGCGGCTGGACGGGCAGCTGATCCCGCCGGAGCGCATCGCGGAGATCGCCGCGCTGGCGGCGGCGCACGGCACGCGGATGCATCTCGACGCGGCCCGGCTGCTGCTCGCGCCGCCCACGCTCGACCGCAAGGCCTATGTGGCGCCGTTCGAGACGGTCTATGTCTCGCTCTACAAATATCTCGGCGCCCCGTTCGGCGCGGTGCTGGCCGGGCCGGCGGCGGTGATCGCCAGGGCGAGGGAGTGGCGGCACCTCTATGGCGGGCTGATCTATCAGGGCTGGGCACCGGCCCTGCTGGCGCTCGACGGGCTGCAGCGCCTGCCCGAGGGCATCGCCAGGGCGCATGGCGCGGCCGGTGCGCTGTTCGCGGCGCTGGAGAAGAGCGGCAAGGTGAAGCGCGCGCCGAACCCGGATGCGTCGAACATCTACCGGCTGGAGATGCCGCAGGCGCTGGCCGAGTCCGCGTTCGAGCGCGGGCGGGTTGCCGGCGTGCGGATCGGGCGGTGGGAGAAGGGGTCGATCCCTTTCTTCGTCAACGAGACGCTGCTGCGGCGCCCGGTTGAGGAATATGTGCGGGTGTTCCTGGGGTAGGTGGGCGAGCGCCTCCCACTAACTCCACCGTTATTCCCGCTTTTGCGGGGGTAATGGTTGGTCGGTCAGCGGTTCAGGTCGAAGAACAGGTCGCGCCAGTCCGGTTGCTCTCTTCGATCAACGCGATCTTCCAGGCGCGGCGCCATTTGCCGCTCGCCTGCGGTTAGTCCGGGAGATGGGCCCCCGCTTTCGCGGAGGTGACGACGGAGAGGACGGCGTGGCGCCAGCCCTCGAGGCGGGATCGGCGGGCATCGCCATCCAGCCCCGGCTCGAACGTAAGCCCCGCGCCGCGCATCTTCGTCGCATCCTCGATCCCATGGAACATCCCGCAGCCGATGCCGGCGAGCATCGCCGCCCCCAGTGCGGTGGTCTCGGCGAAGTCGGGGCGATCCACGGGAATCGCGAGGATGTCGGCCAGGTCCTGGGCGATCCAGTCGTTGGTGACCATGCCGCCGTCGATGCGCAGCCGCGACCAGTCCGCGCCATCGGCGGCGAAGGCGGCCTTCAGGTCGTGGCTCTGGTGCGCCATCGCCTCCAGCGCGGCGCGGACGATGTGCGCGCGGGTCGCGGCGAAGCTGAGGCCAGAGATCGCGGCGCGCGCTTCCGGTTCCCACCAGGGCGCGCCGAGGCCGCTGAGCGCCGGGACGAGATACACGCCGCCATTGTCCTTGACCGAGCGGGCCAGCGCCTCGGTCTCCTGCGCCGTCTCGATCAGCTTCACCGAATCGCGCAGCCACTGGACCAGGCTGCCGGCGACGAACACCGAACCCTCGATCGCATAGGTCCGCCGCCCGCCCAATTGCCAGAGCACGGTGGCGAGCAGCCGGTTCCTGGAGGAGGGCGGGGTGCCGCCGGCGTTGGTCAGCACGAAGGCGCCGGTGCCATAGGTCGCCTTGGTGTCGCCGCGCTCGATACAGGCCTGCCCGATCGTCGCGGCCTGCTGGTCGCCGGCCAGGCCGCAAATGGGGATCTCGCCGCCGAACAATCTGGTGGTGCCGAACCTGCCCGCGCAATCGACGATCTCCGGCAGCGCGTCGCGCGGGGCGGAGAACATGTCGAGCAGCCCGTCGCTCCACCCGCCGGAGCCGAGCCCCATCAGCAGCGTGCGCGAGGCGTTGGTCGCGTCGGTGACGTGCAGGCCGCCGGTGAGCTTCCACACCAGCCAGCTCTCGACCGTGCCGATGGCGAGGCGATCGCCGACGCCCTTCAGCTGCGGCCAGTTGCGCATTGCCCAGGCGATCTTGGTGCCGGAGAAATAGGGATCGAGCAGCAGCCCGGTGCGCGCCTGGACGCCGGCTTCCTCGCCGGCTTCGCGCCAGGCCCGGCACATCGCGGCCGAGCGGCGATCCTGCCAGACGATGGCCGGCGCAAGCGGCTCGCCGGTGGTCTTGTCCCAGAAGACGATCGTCTCGCGCTGGTTGGTGATGCCGATCGCGGCGATCGCCTGCGGGCCGCCGGTCTGCTGCACCATGGCCATCGCGCATTCGAGCGAGCGCCGCCAGATCTCGTTGGCATCATGCTCGACCAGGCCGGGGCCCGGATAATGCTGGGTAAGGTCGGCGCTGTGGCTGCCCAGGCACTTGCCCGACGGCGCGAACAGCATCGCGCGGGTGGAAGTGGTGCCCTCGTCGATGACCAGGATATTCTCGCCCATGCGGCAAGGCTAGCGCAGCCGTTACGGGCGCGAAAGCCCGGCACCGTCATTCCCGCGGAGGCGGCGATCAGGCGTTTCCCGCCGAGCCGCCCGGATCCAGGGGGGGCTGCCTTCACGGGGATGACGAAGGAGGGGGGACGCGCTAGGGTCTGCCGCGAAAGGGAAGGGCAGAAGTGAGCGATCGACCCGGCAGCATCGGCGGCGAACCCCTGGACGACGGCCTGCCGTCGGGGCCGGCAAGGGCACCCTTGCTCGGGCCATCGAGCCAGGAAAGCATGGGCGACGGCCAGAAGCGCGACCGGCTGATGGCGGCGCTGGCGCTGATGGCGGGGATCGGCCTGTTGCTGGCGCTGCCCTTCGCGCTGCAGGCGGGCGCGGTGTTCTTCCTGCCGCTCACCACCGCCCTGGTGATCGCGATCGCGCTGGTGCCGCTGCTCGAATGGCTGGAGCGCCACCGCGTGCCCGCGCCGATCGCGGCGTTCATCTGCGTGCTGCTGTTCCTGATCGCGGCCAATGTCGCGCTGGCCTCGATCGTGGTGCCGGCCTGGCAATGGATCCGCGACCTTCCCGCCAAGATCCCGCAGATCCAGGAGAATCTGAAGCCCTTGATCGAGTTCTACGCGAACCTCGACAGCTTCGTGAACAAGACGGTGATGAACTTCGCCTCGGCGCCGATGAAGCAGCCCGAAGTGATGGCGGCCACGCCCCCGCGCTCGCTGATCGACCTGTTTGCCACTTCCGCGCCATCGGCGCTGGTGGAGATGTTCTTCGCCATCCTCGTCATCTATTTCTTCCTGTCGGGCTGGACCCGGCTGCGCCGCAACGCGATCACCAGCCGGGCGAGCTTCGGCGGCGCGATGGCGACGGCGCGCGTGATCCAGGACGTGGTGGACGATACCTCGGCCTATCTGGGCACGATCACGCTGATCAACCTGACGCTGGGACTGATCGTCGCGGGCGTGCTCTGGGCGATCGGCATGCCCACGCCGCTGATGTGGGGCGGCATCGTCGCGCTGCTCAACTACATCCCCTATTTCGGGCCGGTGTTCGCCGCGCTGCTGCTGGCCATGGGCGGGCTGATGACCTTTCCGGACCTGGGCTGGGCATTCGTGCCGCCCATCGTGATGATCGCCTGCCACCTGATCGAGGCGAATGTGGTGACGCCGCTGATCGTGGGCCATCGGCTGACGATCAGCCCGATCATGATCCTGATCTCGCTGAGCTTCTGGGGCTGGGTGTGGGGCACCACCGGGGCGCTGCTCGCGGTGCCGCTGCTGATCATCATCCAGACGGTGGTGAACGCCGCGGGCAAGCCGGACATCGCCGGTTTTCTCTTCGAGCACGGGACCTTGGTGAACGATCCTGTGGATAATCGGCCGCTGCGGCGAAAAAGTCGCGACCAATCCGGTTGACACCCCCGAATCTCGCGTCTAGTGCCCGCCTCCTCGCTTCGAGAGAGCGGGTGTAGCTCAGTTGGTTAGAGCGCCGGCCTGTCACGCCGGAGGTCGCGGGTTCGAGCCCCGTCACTCGCGCCATGCGCCGCATGGCATCTTCCAGCAGCATGCGAAGCGCCGACTCGCCAAAGTACCGGAAGCACATGCCGGGCGCAGGTTTTCGGCGGCCCTATTTTCCCTATTTTCCCGGAAACGCGGCGCATCTCGTAACATTCTTGCGCACGCATGATCCTATCTTTCCTACAGGTCAAAGAGCGGCAGGCCCCGCGGCCGGCTGTACGGGTTCAGCAGGCGACATCCTACAAAGCAAGGGGCAAGGGCGGCCTTCAGGCGCGGCGCCAGCGCCCCGTTTCCATCCAGCGCAACACCCCGCCGAGCGGCAGGATCCAGACGATGCCGGTCACGACATAGATCGGCAGCTGGGCGAGCACGTGCAGCCGGCCGATCCAGTGCGAGAAGCTCGCCACCAGCACGATCCACACCAGGATCCAGGCAATTATGCCCAGCGCCCCCGCGGGCTTGCGCCAGCTCGGCGCTATGCTCCCGCGTGCCATGTCATGCCTTTCTCGGTGATCACGGCCTGGAGCGGCACGTCCCAGATGTCGGAGGGGATGGCCGGCACTTCCTGCATCGCCCAGGCCACGCCGACGCGCCAGGCATCGGGATAGCGGGCAAAGGCGCGGTCGTAATGCGCGGCGCCCTGGCCGAGGCGGTTGAGCCGCGCGTCGAAGCCGACGAGCGGCGTCAGGATCACATCGGGCGCGACTTCGGGGCGGTCGGCATGCGGCTGGCGCAGGCCGAACGGACCATCGACCAGCGGTTCTCCCATCTGCCAGGCGAGGAAGCGGATCGGCGCCGCCCGGTCGACGACGAAGGGAAGGGCGAGGGCGCAACCCCTTTCGGCCGCCGCGGCGGCAAGCTGGGTGGGATCGGCTTCGCTGCCGATGGCGACATAGGTGGCGACGATCGCCCCGGGGGCCAGGCGCTCGACGAACGCCTCGGGCGCGAGGATCGCCTCGCTCGCTGCGATGGCGAAGGCGTCACGCTCGGCGCGGAGCTGCGCCCGCAGGGCTAGCTTGTCGATCATGCCACGCTTCTAGGGGAGCGGTGGCGGGACCGCCATGGCCGTTTGCCAGAATATCCACTGACGCCCTTTACGTCAGGTGGGGACCATGTGCAGCGGACCAGGATCCGTACAGGGACAGCCCCCATGGATGATGAATAGCCTCAGGGATAATTGCTATGGCTCGTACCGGGCAGTGCCCGCCACAGCCGGATGTAGGGATTTCGCAGGGCATTCGCAACGGCTCCGCCCAAATTCGTCATCCCGCTCGCCTCTCCGTCACCCCGGCGAAGGCCGGGGCCTCAAGCGATGGCGGGATTGGGGCGAGGGATGGAGGTCAGGCCTCGCCGGCATCCTCTTCGAGCGCCGCGGCCACGGCCTCGAGCCGGTCGGCGATGCGCTCGAGCAGCACGGGCGATACGCCTTCGGGCGGACTGCGCTCGGTCTCGTCGAGCAGATCGGCGAGGATCAGCGCGAGATAGACGAGCGTGCGCTCGGCGTTCAGGCCGCCCGACGCGCGCAGGGCGGTTTCCGCATGGCGCTGCAGGATCGATTCGAGGTGGCGGATATGCGCTTCGTCGCCTTCGCGGGTGGCGACCGAATAGCTGCGGCCGGCGACGGAGATGTCGAGGTCCGCCATCAGTCCTGCTCCGCCCCGGCTTCGCGCGCGATCAGGGCGTCGAGCGAGCTCACCGCATCCTCGATGCGGGCGCGCAGCTTGGCGTGGCGTTGGGTGATCCGTTCGCAGGCATAGGCCCGCGCGGCGGCGGCTTTCTCGATGCGGACGAGGGCCTGTTCGATACGATCGGCGGGCGTACTTGCCATGCCGCAAGCGTTACGCACCCCATCCGAACCTAGCAACCCCTGAATGGTATCGGTTGCAGGGCGCGTTCGACGAGGCGGACCGGAGCCGCGCCGGCTCGAGTCCGCCCGGCATCCGGCCGGCGCTCGGGGTGTCGAGGCGGTTGACGTGGCGGTCCAAGGTGCCCAAAGGCGTCCGCGCCAGCATCAGGGGACTCCAAGTGACCGCAAGCTTCGCCGATTGCGCCAATGCCATCCGGGCATTGTCGATGGACGCCGTGGAGGCGGCCAATTCGGGGCATCCGGGCATGCCGATGGGCATGGCCGACGTCGCGACGGTGCTGTTCCAGGAGTATCTGAAGTTCGATCCGGCCGATCCGAAATGGGCGGACCGCGATCGCTTCGTGCTTTCGGCCGGGCACGGCTCGATGCTGCTCTATTCGACGCTCTACCTTACCGGCTATGCCCAGCCGACGCTGCAGGACATCCGCGATTTCCGCCAGGTCGGCAGCCCCTGTGCCGGCCATCCCGAGAATTTCGAGCTGCCGGGCGTGGAATGCACCACCGGCCCGCTCGGCCAGGGCTTTGCCATGGCGGTCGGCATGGCCGCTGCCGAGCGGCACCTGAACGCCGTCTATGGCGACGACCTGGTCGATCACCGCACCTGGGTGATCGCGGGCGACGGCTGCCTGATGGAAGGCATCAATCACGAGGCGGTCGGCCTGGCCGGGCATCTGAAGCTCGGCAAGCTGATCGTGCTGTGGGACGACAACAAGATCACGATCGACGGCGCGGTCTCGCTCTCGTCGAGCGAGGACGTGCCCGCGCGCTACCGCGCCTCGGGCTGGCAGGTCGTCGCGTGCGACGGCCATGACCGGGCCGACATCGCCCGCGCGATCGACGAAGCGCTCGCCAGCGAGCTGCCGTCGCTGGTCCAGTGCCGCACGGTGATCGGCAAGGGCGCGCCGAACAAGCAGGGCTCGTCCAAGGTCCATGGCTCGCCGCTGGGCGCGGACGAAGTCGCCGCCGCCCGCGCGGCGCTGGGCTGGAACCACCCGGCGTTCGAGATCCCGGGCGATATCCGCGCGGCCTGGCTGGAAGCCGGCAAGCGCGGCGCCGCGCCGCATGCCGCGTGGAAGCAGCGGCTCGAAGCGCATGAGGACCGCGCCGAATTCGAGCGTCGGATGCGCGGCGACCTGCCGGCCTGGTTCTCGATGCAGGATCACATCCAGGGCCTGCTCGCCGCGCCGCAGAAGGTTGCGACCCGCAAGGCGAGCGAGATGGCGCTCGAGGCGATCAATGCGCAGATCCCCGACACCGTCGGCGGCTCGGCCGACCTGACCGGCTCGAACAACACGCTGACCAAGGGCCTGGGCACGTTCAGCGCCGGCAACTATGCCAGCCGCTACGTCTATTACGGCATCCGCGAGTTCGGCATGTCGGCGGCGATGAACGGGATGGCGCTGCATGGCGGCGTGATCCCCTATGGCGGCACTTTCCTGGTGTTCGCGGACTATGCCCGCGCGGCGATCCGCCTGTCGGCGCTGCAGCAGGCACGCGTCGTCTATGTGATGACGCACGACTCGATCGGCCTGGGCGAGGACGGCCCGACCCATCAGCCGGTGGAGCACCTCACCAGCCTGCGCCTGATCCCCAATCTCGACGTCTATCGCCCTTGCGACGTGATCGAGACCGCGGAATGCTGGGAACTGGCGCTGCAGAAGGCGGACGGCCCGGGCCTGCTCGCGCTCAGCCGCCAGAACCTGCCGCAGCTGCGCACCGAGGCTGCCGAGAACCGCTCGGCGCGCGGTGCCTATGCGATCCGCGAGGCCGAGGCGCCGCGCCAGGTGGTGCTGATCGCCAGCGGTTCCGAAGTCGAGATCGCCGTTGCGGTGCGCGACGAACTGGAAGCCCAGGGCATCGGCGCCGACGTCGTATCGATGCCGTGCTGGGAGCGTTTCGACGCGCAGGACGCGCAGTATAAGCGCGACCTGCTGCCGGCGCATGCGCTCAAGGTCTCGATCGAGGCCGGCGCGACTTTGGGCTGGGAGCGATATACGGGCTTGGACGGGCTAAACTTCGGCGTGGATGGATTCGGCGCCTCGGGGCCTTATCTGAAGCTCTACGAGCATTTCGGGCTCACCGCGGGAGCCATCGTGCCGCGGATCGTCGAAAAGTTGAACGGAGAACAGGCATGACGAAGGTTGCGATCAACGGGTTCGGGCGCATCGGTCGACTGGTGGCGCGCGCGATCCTCGAGCGCCCCGACAGCGGGCTCGAGCTGGTCACGATCAACGACCTGGCCGATGCCAAGTCCAACGCGTGGCTGTTCTCGCGCGACAGCGTGCACGGCAAATATCCGGGCACCGTCACCGCCGAGGGCGAGGACCTGGTCATCGACGGCAAGCACATCAAGGTGACCAAGGAGCGCGACCCCGCCAACCTGCCGCATGCCGAGAACGGCGTCGAGCTGGTGCTGGAGTGCACCGGCTTTTTCACCGACCGTGCCTCCGCCCAGAAGCATATCGATGCCGGCGCCAGGAAGGTGCTGATCTCGGCTCCGGGCAAGAATGTCGACCTCACCGTGGTGTTCGGCGTGAACCACGACAAGCTCGAGGCCGGCCATAGCATCGTCTCGAACGCGTCGTGCACCACCAACTGCCTGGCGCCGGTCGCCAAGGTGCTGAACGACACGATCGGCATCGAGCGCGGCCTGATGACCACGGTGCATGCCTATACCAACGACCAGAAGATCCTCGACCAGATCCACCCGGACCTGCGCCGCGCCCGCGCCGCCGCGATGAGCATCATCCCGACCACCACCGGCGCCGCCCGCGCCGTGGCCGAGGTGCTGCCCGAGCTGAAGGGCAAGCTGGACGGCTCGGCGATCCGCGTTCCGGTTCCGGACGGCAGCCTTGTCGACCTGACCTTCACGCCGAAGCGCGACACCAGCATCGAGGAAGTGAATGCCGTGCTGAAGGCGGCGTCGGAAAATGGCCCGCTCAAGGGCATCCTCTGGTATTCGGACGAGCCCCTGGTCTCGATCGACATCGTCCACACCTCGGCCTCGTCGACCGTCGACAGCCTGGAGACCGCGGTGATCGACGGCAAGCTGGTGCGCGTCGTCAGCTGGTACGACAATGAATGGGGCTTCTCGAACCGCATGGTGGACACCGCCAGCGCGATGGCGAAGCTGGGCTAACCGCCACCCTCAATACCTGCCGTCATGCTGAACCTGTTTCAGCATCCAGCGCGCCTCAAGCGGTATCGCCCGTGGAGAGTTGGGCCCTGAAACAAGTTCGGGGTGACGGTGGGAGGGGAGGCCATGTCGCCCCCCGCATCAACGACCAATTGTGAGGACGATATGACCCGCCCCTTCAAGACGCTCGACGACATGGGCGAGATCGCCGGCAAGCGCGTGCTGGTCCGCGAGGACCTGAATGTGCCGATGGCGGATGGCCGGGTGACCGACGATACCCGGCTGCGCGCCGCGGTGCAGACCGTCGCCGAGCTGGCGGACAAGGGCGCCAAGGTCGTGGTCCTCGCGCATTTCGGGCGGCCCAAGGGGCAGCGCAACCCGGAGATGAGCCTGTCGCTCGTCACCCGGCCGTTCAGCCATGTCCTTGGCCGTGAAGTGCGCTTCATCGACACCGACGGCGCAGCCGAGGCGATCGACGCGATGCGCGATGGCGACATCGCCCTGCTCGAAAATACCCGTTTCGACGCCGGCGAGGAGAAGAACGCGCCCGAGGCCGTCGCCGCGCTCGCCGCGCTGGGCGACCTCTATGTCAACGACGCCTTTTCGGCCGCGCACCGCGCGCATGCCTCGACCGAGGGCCTGGCCCGCACGCTGCCCGCCTTTGCCGGCCGCCAGATGGAAGCCGAGCTCGACGCGCTCGACAAGGCGCTGGGCAATCCGGAGCATCCGGTCGCCGCGGTGGTCGGCGGCGCCAAGGTCTCGACCAAGCTCGATGTGCTCAAGCATCTGGTCGACAAGGTCGATCACCTGATCATCGGCGGCGGCATGGCCAACACCTTCCTGGCGGCGCGCGGCGTCGATGTGGGCAAGAGCCTGTGCGAGCACGACCTGACCGGCACCGCCGAGGAGATCCTCGACGCGGCCGATCGCGCCAACTGCACCGTGCACCTGCCCTATGACGTGGTGGTGGCGAAGGAGTTCGCGGCCAACCCGCCGAGCCTGCGCACCGTCAACGTCCATGAAGTCGCTTCGGACGAGATGATCCTCGACATCGGTCCGGCGGCGACCGAGGCGCTGGCGGACGTGCTCAAGACCTGCCGCACCCTGGTGTGGAACGGTCCGCTCGGCGCGTTCGAGACTCCGCCGTTCGACACCGCGACGATCAGCCTCGCCAAGACCGCGGCGGCGCTTACCAAGGAAGACCAGCTCGTCTCGGTCGCCGGCGGCGGCGACACGGTGGCGGCGCTCAACCAGGCCGGCGTGGCGGGCGACTTCACCTTCGTCTCCACCGCGGGCGGCGCCTTCCTCGAATGGATGGAAGGCAAGGAGCTGCCGGGCGTCGCGGCGCTGGCACGCGGCTGAACGGGGAGGGGCGCATCGCCGATGCCCCTCTCTTTTATGTATTTTACGCGATTTCCCAAGGGGTAGCACCGAAACGGCTATAATGCCCGATGCGGAGAAGAGGCGTGTTCCGCGCCCGTCAGCCGCCCGGAGCGCCCATGACCAAGTCCCTGCCGATCTCGCACAAGCTGGCCAGCGCCTTCGCGCTGGTGATCCTGATCGCCGCCGCGATCATGACCTTCGTCTATACGACCTCGGCCGAGGTCGGCAGCCTGACCGAGGCGAATGGCAGGATCGACGCGGAGCAGGCGCTGGCCGCCGAGATCGAGAATTCGCTGCTCGCCGCCGTGGCCAATCTGCGCGGCTATACCATGAGCAACGACCCCGCCGACGCGGCCGCCTTCCAGCGCAGCATCACCCAGTTCGACAAGGCGACCCGGGCGCTCAAGCCGCTGCTGACCGACCCCAAGGACAGCGCCCTGCTGGAGTCGACGATGCGGGGCGTGGCCCGCTGGCGCGCCGAGACGGTGGCCCCGCTGCTCGCGCACATGTCCGCATCGGAAGCGGCGCGGGCCCGCGAGCTGCTCCGGGACGAGCGTGCTTCGGCCGGCGTGCGCACGCTTGCCCAGGGCGCCGAGGCGCTGCGCGAGGAGAAATATCGGGACGTGCAGCAAAGCCTGGCGGCGATCGACCAGGCCAGCCGCGAGGAGGAGCGCTCGATCGTGATCGGCGGGATCGCGCTGGTCGTGGCGGCGGGCGCGCTCTGGGCGTTGCTCCGCAAGCTGCTCGGCAGCCCGATCCTGTTCATGACCGGCGTGATGAAGCGCCTGGCCGGCGGTGACAATCGCGTCGAGGTGCCCGATGCCGATCGCCGCGACGAGATCGGCGACATGGCCCGCGCGCTGCTCGTGTTCCGCGACGCCGCGATCGCCAAGGAAGCCGCCGATGCGGCCAAGGCCGTCGCGGATGCGGAGCAGCGCCTGGTGGTCGAGACGCTGGCGGAGGGGCTGGGCAAGCTCTCGGCAGGCGACCTGACCGCGCATATCGGCGGCGATTTCCCCTCGGGCTATGCGAGCGTGCAGCGCAATTTCAACGATGCGCTGGGCAATCTCCGCACGCTGATCGGCGCGGTGCGCGACAGCGCGGAGGCGATCCGCTCGGGCGCGAGCGAGATCGCCGATGCCTCGGAGAATCTCGCCGAGCGCACGCAGAGCAATGCGGCGAGCCTGGAGGAGACCAATGCCGCGATCAGCCAGGTCGATACCAGGCTGCGGACCAGCACCCAGGCCGCGGCACGCACCGTGGCGCGCGCCGGCGAAGCGATCGGGACCGTGCGGGGCGGTCGCGAAGTGGCCGACGAGGCAGTGCAGGCGATGGGCCGGGTGAGCGAAAGCGCCAAGGGCATCGACGGCGTGATCGAGGGGCTGGACAAGATTGCCTTCCAGACGCGCGTGCTGGCGATGAATGCCGCGGTGGAGGCCGGGCGTGCCGGCGAGGCGGGACGCGGCTTCGCGGTGGTCGCCGATCTGGTCTCGGCGCTCGCGATGCGGGCCGAGGAGGAGGCGAAGCGCGCCCGCGACCAGCTGACCGTGACGCAGAGCGACATCCATGCCGCCGTCGCGGCGGTCGAGCGGGTCGACGGCGCGCTGGCGGGCATCTGCGAGGGCGTGGGCGAAGTGCACGAGCTGGTCGACGGGATGGCGGCGGACAATGCCGTGCAGGCCAGCGCCATCGCCGAGATCAACGGCGCGATCGGATCGATGGACCGCACCACGCAGCAGAATGCGGCGATGGTCGAGGAGACGTCCGCCGCCTCGCGGTCGCTGTCGAACGAAGTCGCGCAGCTTGCCGCCCAGGCCGCGCGGTTCAAGGTGGCGGGCGGCGCTCCGGCGCGGGCCGGGCAGCAGGCGCCGAGCCTCGCGACGATGCACTGACCGGCGCTATCTGGCCTTTTCGTTGAGCAGCGGGACCAGCAGCGCGTTGAGGCTCTCCAGCGTGAACGCGCCGGCCTTGGCATAGCGGACCACGCCGTTGCGATCGATCACGATATTGGTGGGCACCGCGCCGCCGAGCACGTCATAGGGGCCCTTGATCGAGCGCACCGGCTCGATGTGCATCACGTCGAACAGCTTCTTGAGCTGATAGGGTTTGAGCGAATCCTCGGTAGTGACGGCATAGACGCGGAGACCGGCATCCTTGCGCAGTTCGTAATAGCGATCGAGCGTCGGCAGTTCCGTGCGGCAGGGGACGCACCAGGTCGCCCAGAAATTGAGCACGACCACATTGCCGCGCAACTCCTCGAAGGAGATCTTGCCGCCGTTGATCAGCCGCAGGGTGAATGGCGGCGCCGGCTGACCTTCCTTGACCGCCGCGAACATCGGCCGCGGGGCCGGCGCGGCGCCGAGCAGTGCCAGTGGCAGCGCGGCGAGCGCCAGCCGCCTGGAAAGCGAAGCGATTCCCATGTTCCGTCCCCCATTGCCCGGCGTCATGCTGTCGCGGGCCGGGGGAGGCGTCAAGCGCGGCCCCGGGGACCCCCTTTCGCCGCCCTTCCCGGAAAAGCCCGTGCGGTGGCAGCGTTGTCAGGCTTTTCGCTTGCGAAACCGGGCGATAGGGGCTCGTTCAGCACTACACGAACAAGGGAAAATCCATGTCGATCACGCCCGCTGTCAAAGCCATCCTCGCCAATTACGAGTCCGACAATCCGGGCGTGAAGGCCAATCTCGCCCGCATCCTGATGCAGGGCAAGCTGGGCGGCACGGGCAAGCTGATCATCCTGCCGGTGGACCAGGGCTTCGAACATGGTCCGGCACGCAGCTTCGCGGTGAACCCCGCCGCCTATGATCCCCATTATCACTATCAGCTGGCGATCGACGCGGGCCTCAGCGCCTATGCCGCGCCGCTCGGCATGATCGAGGCCGGGGCCGATACCTTTGCCGGCCAGATCCCGACCATCCTCAAGGTCAACAGCTCGAACAGCTGGGCGACCTCGATCGACCAGGCCGTCACCGGTGGCGTCGACGATGCGCTGCGCCTCGGCTGCTCGGCGATCGGCTTCACCATCTATCCGGGTGCCGACGACGTGTTCGGCATGATGGAGGAAATCAAGGAACTGCGCGCCGAGGCCGCCTCGGTCGGCATCGCCACGGTGATCTGGTCGTACCCGCGCGGCGGCAAGCTTTCGAAGGACGGCGAGCTGGCGCTCGACGTCGGCGCCTATGCCGCGCACATGGCGGCGCTGCTCGGCGCGCACATCATCAAGGTGAAGCTGCCGAGCGCGCATATCGAGCAGAAGGAAGCCCAGAAGGTCTATGAGGGCACCGACTGGTCGGCGCAGGCGGACCGGGTGAAGCATGTCGCGCAGAGCTGCTTCGCCGGCCGCCGCATCGTCGTCTTCTCGGGCGGCGCGGCGAAGGGCGCCGATGCGGTCTATCAGGACGCGCGCGATATCCGCGACGGCGGCGGCAATGGCTCGATCATCGGCCGCAATACCTTCCAGCGCCCCCGCGACGAGGCGCTGGCGATGCTCGACAAGCTCGTGCGCATCTACAAGAACGAGGAATGATCGGTCGCCGACCCGTGCTGGCAGGGCTCGCCATGGCGATGCTGGCCGGGTCCGTGCCGGCACGGGGGAAGCGGATGGAAGAAGTCGAGCCCTATGGCCTGATCGGCAAGATCAAGGCGCGGCCGGGCAAGCGGGCCGAGCTGGTCGCGCTGCTCTCCGGCGGCACCGGCGACATGCCGGGCTGCATGGCCTATCTGATCGCCGAGGATCTGAAGGACGCCGACGGCATCTGGATCACCGAGATCTGGAAGACCCGGCAGTTCCACGCCGACTCGCTCAAGCTGCCCGCGGTGCAGGCGGCGATCGCCAAGGGACGGCCGCTGATCGCGGGGTTCGAAACCCATGTCGAGACGCGGCCCGTGACGGGAATCGGGATCAAGGGCTAGGCGCTAGTGGCAGCCGGTCGCCACGGTCCCGGCATTGATCGGATCGAGTATTGTCGGGCGCAGTTCGCTGTCGGGATAGGCGTGGAGGAGAGTGCCCTTCGGGTCCCGGGCGAAGCGGATGCGGAATCGATCCCGCTTGCCGCCGGAAATGCCGTCGAGCTCCACCGCTCCATCGACGACGCGATAGGTTCCGGAGGCGTTGCCGAAGCCATTATAGGCGAGGAACTTGCCCGGCGCGGGAAAGCTGAGCGGCCCCGCGTCGCAGGGGGCCATGGGTTCGCGGCGGATGAGGTGCCCGGGCAGCAGCCCGGCCAGCTCCGCCGCGGGCACCGGCGCGAGGTATCTCTCGGGCGCGGGAGCACCGCAGGCGGCAAGCGCGAGCGACCCCGCCAGGGCACCCCGTCGACCAAATCCGCGCAAGCCTCTCCCCATCGGGGCGACTTTGGGTCATCCTGGGCCAAGTGGCAATCGGCGCGGCGGAGACGGGCATGGCGCAGGACTGGATCGCGGTGGACGGCTATATCGCCGGCAAGCTGATCGGCGCGGACCCGGCGCTCGACGCCACGCTGGCGGCCAATGCCGCGGGCGGGCTGCCGGCGATCGATGTCTCGGCGGCGCAGGGCCGGATGCTCGAGCTGTTCGCCCGAATGTCCGGCGCGCGGCGCATCCTCGAAGTGGGGACGCTGGGCGGCTATTCGACGATCTGCCTCGCCCGTGCCCTGCCGGGGGACGGACAATTGGTTACGCTCGAACTGGAGCCGCATCATGCCGAGGTGGCGCGGGCCAATCTGGCGCGGGCCGGGCTCGATGCCCGTTGCGACGTTCGCGTCGGACCGGCGGCGGAGACGCTCGCAGCGATGATCGCGGCGGGTGAGGGGCCGTTCGACCTGGTGTTCATCGACGCCGACAAGCCCGGCAACCGGGCCTATCTCGACGCGGCGCTCAGGCTCACGCGGCCGGGCAGCGTGATCCTGGTCGACAATGTGGTCCGCGGCGGCAGGGTCCTGGAGGCGGACAGCGCCGATCCCAGCGTGCTCGGCACCCGCGCGCTGTTCGACGCGGTCGCAGCCGAGCCGCGCCTCGACGCCACCGCGATCCAGACGGTGGGCGACAAGGGCTGGGATGGGTTCCTGATTGCGGTGGTGCGGGCCGGCTAGGCTTTGCCCGGCGGGGCATGTTCCCGCAACGCGCGCATCTGCGCCTCATATTGCTCGCGCGACTCCCAGCCGAGTGGGTGCGGGCCGTAGGCATTGGGGCCGAAAGTGCCCGGCCAGAACAGCAGAGCGATCCAGAGGACCAGCGCTACCAGCAAAAGCACGCCGAGTCCGGGCAATGATGCGAGGGCCGCCAGCGCAACGAAACCGAAGAGCCACCAACCCGGTTTGCCGATGTCGTGCAACCGGGCAATCGCCACGACAAGCAGCGCCAGGTCGAATGCTGCTTCCAATGCGACGTACCAGAGCGGGAAGAAAGTCGGATGCGCAATCGCCTCGGAGCGGAAGCCGAGCTGGATGCTTCCGAGAGCGACCTGGCGAAAGGCGAAGAACTTGATCGCCGAGAAGCCCAGGCTGCCAAGGATCAGCCACAGGAACATCGCGCCGCGGCCGGCGCGGCCGATTGGCCATTTGAACATGCTGAACATGCGAATCCCCCTTCCGCTTGTTATCCTGCGGCGATCCTGCCTTGGCCGGGGCCCGGCCGCCACTCGGTTTCGATCGATAGTGGTGAAGCCAACCGGCTTTCGCTAAGGCTCCCCCGATGACCGACCTGGATGAAGACGGCCTGCCGCCGCTCGACCCGAATTTCGCCGCGCAGTTCGAGCGGGACGTACGTCGTCCGCCCTGCCAGCTCTACCTGATCTCGCCGCGCGAGGTGGGCGGCGCCTTCCCCGAGCGGCTGAAGCGCGCGCTCGGTGCCGGGCCGGCGGCGGCGTTCCAGTTCCGGGTGAAGGGCGTCGACCAGCACGAGGCGGCACGCCTTGCCGAGCCGCTGCAGCGGATCTGCGCCGATGCCGACATCGCCTTCATCGTCAACGACAGCGTCAGCCTGGCCAAGCGCCTGGGTGCCGATGGCGTGCATCTGGGGCAGGAGGACGGCGATCCGCGCGAGGCGCGCGCCGTGCTCGGCCCGCAGGTGCAGGTGGGGGTGACTTGTCACGACAGCCGGCACCTGGCGATGGAAGCCGGCGAGGCGGGTGCGGACTATGTCGCGTTCGGTGCCTTCTATCCCACCGCCACCAAGAAGACCCGGCATCGCCCCGAGCCGGTGATCCTCAGCTGGTGGTCGGCGCTGTTCGAGCTGCCTTGCGTCGCGATCGGCGGGATCACGCCCGAGAACGCGCCGCCGCTGGTGAAGGCGGGCGCGGACTTCCTCGCGGTTTCCGGCGCGATATGGGACGGGGACGAGGAAGCCGCGATGAAGGCGTTCGCCGCGCTGCTGGCCTGATCCCGGACGTCGTCCGGGCCGGGACGACGGAAACACTCGGAGTTCCAGCCGTTGTTCTTGCGGAACGTCATCTGCAGGAGCTTGATTCGGTGCGGAAATTTGTCGGATTCGCGGCTTGCCTCGCCTGTGTCTCCTTTGGTCCCGCCGCGGCGGGGCAGGGGGGAACTTCCGGCAGGCCGCCGATCGATTACTCCATCCTCCATGCCCAGGTCATCCTCGATCATCTCGGCTTCTCGCCCGGCATTCTCGACGGGCGCCCGGGCCAGTCGCTCACGGCGGCGCTGAAGGGGTTCCAGACCGCGCGCGGCATGCCCGCGACCGGCACGCTCGATCCGGCGACGCTGCGCGCGCTCGCGCCCTATGCCTCGCTGCGTCCGGTCCGGCGGCTGACTCTCGACGCCGGGACGCTGGCCGGGCCCTATGTCAACCCGATCCCGAAGGACCCCGAGAAGCAGGCCAGGCTGGCCTCGCTCGCCTATACCCGCCCGCTCGAGAAGCTGGCCGAGATGTTCCACACCACGCCCGAGGTGCTGGTCGAGCTCAATCCGGGCGGCGGCAGGATCGTGCCGGGCGCGGCGTTCCGCTTCCCCAATGCGCTTCCTGCATCGCGCGACTATCCGGCGGACATCAAGCCGGAATGGCGGCGGACGCTCAACATGCTCAACGTCGAGGCCAAGGTGCCCGAGGCCGATCACATCGTGGTCGACAAGAGCGAGAAGGTGCTCAAGGTGTATGACGGGCAGGGGCGCCTGGTCGCTCAGTTCAGCGCGACCATGGGCAGCGCGCACGATCCGCTGCCGATCGGCACCTGGAAGATCAACGGGGCGGACACCAATCCGAAATTCCACTACAACCCCAAGCTGTTCTGGGACGCGAAGAAGGGCAGTGACCCGGCGATGCTGCCGCCGGGGCCGAACGGCCCGGTGGGGGTGGTGTGGCTGGATCTTTCCAAGGAGCATTACGGCATCCATGGCACGCCCGAGCCGCAGCTGATCGGCCGCACCGAGAGTCACGGCTGCATCCGTCTGACCAATTGGGATGCGGCGCGGCTCGCGCTGATGGTGAAGCCGGGCACCAGGGCAGTGTTCCAGGAATAGGCGCGATGGGGCTCTGGGCGAAGCGGGCCGGCTGGAGCCTGGCCGTGCTGCTGGCGCTGATGGCGGTGGGGTTCCTGTCGCTGGTGCGGATCACGGTGCAGCCCGCCGCGCCGGCCGCCCCGTCGCAGCTTGCGGGGCCCCAGGACGCCGCTCCCGCCGGCGCGGACGATGCGGATGATGCCGCCGCGCTGATCATTCCCGTGGAGGGCGTGGCCGCCGGCCAGCTCAGCGACAGCTGGGGCCAGAGCCGCGGCAACGGCGCGCGCGAGCATCATGCGATCGACATCATGGCCCCCAGGGGCACGCCGGTGCTCGCCGCGGCGGCGGGCACGGTCGAGAAGGTCTTCGAGAGCGTGAATGGCGGCCACACCCTCTATGTGCGCACCCGGGACGGCGGGACGATCCATTATTATGCCCATCTCGACAGCCGGCTGGTGGACGAGAGGCAGCCGGTGCGCCAGGGCGAGCGCATCGCGACGGTGGGCAATAGCGGCAGCGCGGCGGGCGGCGCGCCGCACCTCCATTTCGAGATCAAGCGCATGCGGCCGGGCGAGGGCTGGTGGCAGGGGCGGAACGTCAATCCCTATCCGCTGCTGCGGAATGCCCGGCCGTGATCCGTCATTCCGGCGGAAGCCGGGATCTCGTGCGGCAAATCGGACAGCATGCGGCACGAGACCCCGGCTTCCGCCCGCGTGGCCGGCAAGAACCGGGATGGCTTGCCCAAGTCCCCGCGCGCGGCTAAAGGCGCCGGCTCAGCTCTTTCTCAGTTCCATAGGTCTCGACCATGAAGATCAGCGGCGTGGACATCCGTCCCGGCAACATCATCGAATATGAAGGCGGCATCTGGCGTGCCGTGAAGATCCAGCACACGCAGCCCGGCAAGGGCGGTGCGTACATGCAGGTCGAGCTCAAGAACCTGCGCGACGGCCGCAAGAACAATGTCCGCTTCCGCTCGGCGGAGACGGTGGAGCGCGTGCGCCTCGACACCAAGGACTTCCAGTTCCTGTATCCCGAGGGCGACAGCCTGGTGTTCATGGACAAGGAAACCTACGACCAGACCACGCTGCCGCGCGACCTGCTCGGCGATGCCGCCGCCTTCCTGCAGGACGGCATGGACGTGATCATGGAACTCTATGACGAAGAGGCGATCAGCGTGCAGCTGCCCGACACGATCGAGGCGACGATCGTCGAGGCCGATGCGGTGGTGAAGGGCCAGACGGCCTCGTCGTCGTACAAGCCGGCCGTGCTGGACAATGGCGTGCGCATCATGGTGCCGCCGCACATCGCCTCGGGCACGCGCATCGTCGTCGACGTGTACGAGCAGGCCTATGTCCGCCGCGCGGACTGATGCCTAGCGTGATCAGAGACGCGCGCAGCTTCCGGACCGAGCGGCCCTGGGGCGCGCGCGATCTGGTCGAGATCGAGGGCGCGACGGCGCGCCTGCATTGGACGGACCAGCCCTATCGCTGGCACGTCAATGACGGTGCCGAGCTGTTCTGCGTCCTCGATGGCGAAGTCGACATGCACTATCGTCTGGACGGTAGCGAGCATGTGGCGCGCCTGGCTGCCGGCGACATGTTCGTGGCCGAGATCGGCGACGAGCATGTCGCGCACCCCGTGGGCGAAGCCCGCATCCTGGTTTTCGAGCGTAAGGGCTCCGTCTAATGGTTTCGCATTCCGGCCTCATCACCGTCATGGAGCGCGCCTGCCGCAAGGCCGGCCCGCGCCTGCGCCGCGACTTCAACGAAGTCCAGCACCTCCAGGTCAGCCGCAAGGGGCCGGCGGACTTTGTCAGCCTCGCCGACCGGCGCGCCGAGGACACGCTGATCGAGGAGCTCCAGAAGGCGCGGCCGGACTGGGGATTCCTGGTCGAGGAGCGCGGCGAGATCGCGGGCGATCCCAACAAGCCGCGCTGGATCATCGATCCGCTCGACGGGACCAGCAACTTCCTGCACGGCATCCCGCATTTCTGCATCTCGATCGCGGTCGAGGACCCGCACGGCGCCCAGGGCAAGCCCGAAGTGACGCACGGCTATATCTATCAGCCGCTCACCGACGAGAGCTTCTGGTCGGAGAAGGGCCGCGGTGCCTGGCTGCAGGACCAGCGCCTGCGCGTCTCGGCGCGCCGCCATCTCGACGAGGCGCTGATCGCCACGGGCATTCCGTTCCTGGGCCATGGTGATTTCGCCGAATGGAGCCGCATCTTCGGCGCGGTGGCGCCCGAAGTGGCCGGGATCCGCCGGCTGGGCTCGGCGGCGCTCGACCTCGCCTGGGTTGCCGCGGGCCGGTTCGACGGTTTCTGGGAATCGAACCTGAAGCCCTGGGACGTGGCGGCGGGCATGCTGCTGATCCGCGAGGCCGGTGGCTTCGTGACCGACTATCGCGGGCAGGACCTGTCGCGCGAGCGCAACCAGTATCTCGCGGCCAATGACGTGCTGCACTCCAAGCTGCACAAGCTGGTGGCGAACTCGCTGCGCTGATCTTTGGGAGCAATGTCCTTCACTGTCATCCCCGCGAAGGCGGGGATGACGGAAGTGATTTCAAGGGCCTGCCCGGGTTCCCGACCTAGGGGCGGAGCGTCGCCGCCAGGAACGCCACCATTTTCGGCCAGGCATCGGCGCGTGCCTTGGCGTTCGCCTCCGGCGTGCCGCCGCCACGCGGATCGACGCGCGGTTCCGCCGATCCGCCACCCAGGTCGTGGCCGGCGTCCGGATAGATCAGCGCCTGCGTCTCCAGCCCCCTGGCCTTGCGCGTCGCGACGATGTTGCGTGCCATCCGGCCCGAATTCCACAGCCGGTCCGCATCGCCGGTGATCAGCATCAGGGCGCCGCGATAGTCCTCGACCGGAATGCGGGCGGCGGCTTCGCGATCGGGATGGTCGGCGCGACCATTCTCGTGGATCGCGCGCAGATCGGCGGCGGGGCCGGCCTGCAGCCCCGCGACGAACCCGCGATAGGGCATGAAGGCGAGCGGCTTGCCGGCGAAGGAGAAGGAGGAGCGGGTGCCTTCCGCTTCCAGCATCTCCGGGCCCCAGCCTTCCCAAACCAGATCCGACGGCGTGTAGGCGACCACCGCGTCGATCCAGGCATAGCGGCTGGCCGCGACCAGCGCGAACTCCGATCCCTTGGACCCGGCGAACAGGCCGAATCGCTCGACATCGACGCCGGGGAGCCTGGCCAGCGCGGCGCGAAGGCCGGCCAGCTGGTCCACGCGGATGTCGATGAAGCTGCCGGGCAGGTCGGGAAAGGCGGGGGGCGGGCCATATTTGCCCCAGTTGGGGGAGTAATAGGGCAGGCTCACTGCCGCATAGCCGAGCCTTGCCAGGATGGGGCCGAAGCGGCGGCCGGCCTCGTCGCCGCCCTCGGCGCCGGGCAGGATCACCACTACCGGGCGGCGCGTCTCGCCGGCGATGCGATAGAGCCGCGCATGCGGGAATCCCGCGATCTCGCGCTCGTCGAGCGCCGCCGCCGGTTTCGTCGCCGCGCCCGGTTGGGCGAGGGCCGGGCAGGCGGCCATGGCCAGTGCGATCCCGAGCAGCAGAGTCCGTGCGATCATGTGAAGACACCCCGTTCACAAAATTTCACAATGGCAAGTGTATTGCACATATAAAGCACCCCATGGCAATGCGCGATTGCGCCGGCGCGGTGCGGTTCCGGCGATGCCGCGGCCCCTGGAAACGCGGTTTCGGAAGGCTTCCGGACCAAGGCATCCACAACCGGTTCTTCTTGCGAGTCATTCTCACCCGTCGAGGCGTTGCGTCCCGGGGAAGTGAGTCCTAGAAGCCCCCTCAGATTCCGCATCCGCGAGAAGAGAAGGCCCTTGGTCGACCTGTCACAATATCTGCCGATCCTGTTGTTCCTCGGGGTCGCCCTCGCGCTTTCGAGCGCCTTCGTGTTCCTGCCCATGCTGGTCAGCCGGCTGACGGGTTCGCACAAGCCGACCGAGGCCAAGCTCAGCGAGTATGAGTGCGGCTTCCCGGCCTTCGAGGATTCGCGCAGCCAGTTCGACGTGCGCTTCTACCTCGTCGCCATCCTGTTCATCATCTTCGATCTCGAAGCGGCGTTCCTCTACCCCTGGGCCGTCTCGGTCTTCTCGCTGGGCTGGACCGCCTGGATCTCGATGATGATCTTCATCGCCGAGCTGACGCTCGGCCTCGTCTACGCCTGGAAGAAGGGAGCGCTCGAATGGGAGTAGAGCTCACCACGACGCCGCCCCCGCCGGGAACTCTCCCGGACGTCGGCTTCCTGAACGACATCAATGCCGAGCTCGGCGACAAGGGCTTCCTGGTCACGTCGACCGAGGAGCTGTTCCAATGGGCCCGTACCGGCTCGCTGTGGTGGATGACCTTCGGTCTCGCCTGCTGCGCGGTCGAGATGATCCACGTCAACATGCCGCGCTACGACATGGAGCGTTTCGGCGCCGCGCCGCGCGCGTCGCCGCGCCAGTCGGACGTGATGATCGTGGCCGGCACGCTGTGCAACAAGATGGCCCCGGCGCTGCGCCGCGTCTACGACCAGATGTCGGAGCCGAAATACGTCATCTCGATGGGCAGCTGCGCCAATGGCGGCGGCTATTACCATTACAGCTACAGCGTCGTGCGCGGCTGCGACCGGATCGTGCCGGTGGACATCTATGTCCCGGGCTGCCCGCCGACCGCCGAGGCGCTGCTCTATGGCGTGATGCAGCTCCAGCGTAAGATCCGCCGCGTCGGGACGATCGAGCGATGAGCGTGGTGAAGACCTCCGCGCCGCGCTTCGCCTCGAACGAGGGCGTGATCGAGGCGGCCAAGGCGGCGCTCGGCGATATCCTCCTCTTCTCCGAGGATAGTGTCGGCGAAGTGAACCTGGTGCTGGACCGCGCCCGCACGGTCGAGGGGCTCACGCTGCTGCGCGATACGCCTGGCCTGGAATATCAGCAGCTCATGGAGATCGCCGGCGTCGACTATCTCGACCGCGAGGAGCGGTTCGAAGTGGTCTATTGCCTGCTCAGCCTGACGCGGAACCACCGCATCAAGGTGAAGGTGCGCACCGACGAGGAGAAGCCCGTCCCCAGCGTCACCGGCGTCTGGCCGGTCGCGGGCTGGCTCGAGCGCGAAGTGTACGACATGTACGGCGTGCTCTTCTCGGGCAATACCGACCTGCGCCGCATCCTGACCGATTATGGCTTTGTCGGCCATCCGCAGCGCAAGGACTTCCCGCTGACGGGCTATGTCGAGCTGCGCTACTCGGAAGAGGCGAAGCGCGTGGTCTATGAGCCGGTCACGCTGGCCCAGGACTTCCGCAATTTCGACTTCATGAGCCCCTGGGAAGGCGCGAAATACGTGCTGCCGGGCGACGAAAAGGCGGCTGCCCCCGCGGCGCCGGCTCCCGCGCCTGCGCCCGCTCCGGCTCCCAAGCCGCAGCCCGAGGCGAAGGGCGCGCCGGCTCCGGCGGTCGTGGAAGAAGCTCCCAAGCCGGCACCCGCCACCAAGGCGGCCAAGGCAAAGGCTGCCAAGACCGAGGGCAGCGACGGCGCCGCCGATGCGGAGCCGGTCAGGAAACCCCGCAAGCCGCGCGCCAGGAAGGCGCCGGAGGGTGAAGCGTAATGGCTGAATATCTCGACGAGATCGAAGGTGTCACCGACGGCGGCAAGCCGGAAAAGGGCGACACCGAGATCGCGAACTACACGATCAACTTCGGTCCGCAGCATCCGGCGGCGCACGGCGTGCTGCGCCTGGTGACCGAGCTGGACGGCGAGATCATCGAGCGCATCGATCCGCATGTCGGCTTGCTCCACCGCGGCACCGAGAAGCTGATCGAGTACAAGACCTATACCCAGGCGCTGCCCTATTTCGACCGGCTCGACTATTGCTCGCCGCTGGGCATGGAATACAGCTATGTGCTGGCGGTCGAGAAGCTGCTGAACCTCGAGGTTCCGCTGCGCGGCCAGTATCTGCGCGTGTTCTTCGCCGAGCTGACCCGCATCTGCAACCACATGCTGAACCTGGGTTCGCACGTGATGGACGTCGGCGCGATGACGCCGAACCTGTGGATGTTCGAGATCCGCGAAGACTGCATGAACTTCCTCGAGCGTGCCTCCGGCGCGCGCATGCACTCGAACTGGTTCCGCGTGGGCGGCGTCCGCCAGGACGTGCCGCTCAAGCTGCTGACCGACATTGCCGAATGGCTCGACACCCGCCTGCCGCGCCTGTTCGGCGACGCGATCAGCCTGGTCGCGGAGAACCGCATCTTCAAGCAGCGCAACGTCGATATCGCGGTGGTGAGCCGCGAGGACGCGGTGGCCTGGGGCTTTTCGGGCCCGATGATCCGCGGCGCGGGCATTCCCTGGGATATCCGCAAGTCCCAGCCCTATGACGTGTACGACCGGGTCGAGTTCGACATTCCCGTCGGCACGCGTGGCGACTGCTATGACCGGTTCATGGTCCGCGTCGAGGAAGTCTATCAGTCCGCGCGCATCATGAAGCAGTGCCTCCAGCAGATGCCGGAAGGTCCCGTGCTCACTCTCGACCGCAAGATCGCGCCGCCGCGGCGCGGCGAGATGAAGCAGTCGATGGAAGCGCTGATCCACCACTTCAAGCTGTTCAGCGAAGGCTATCACGTGCCGGCGGGCGACGTGTACGTCGCGACGGAGAGCCCGAAGGGCGAGTTCGGCGTCTATCTGGTCGCGGACGGCACCAACAAGCCGTATCGCTGCAAGATCCGCCCGACCGCGTTCAGCCATCTCCAGGCGATGGACTTCATGTCGAAGGGCCATATGCTCGCCGACATCACCGCCATCCTGGGCGCGCTCGACATCGTGTTCGGGGAGTGCGACCGGTGAGCCAGGATCGCATCGCGATCGCGCACGAGATGATCGCGCACTACAACGCGCAGGATGCCGACGCCTATGTCGCGCTGATGACTGACGGTGCCTGCGAGGCGGGCTATCGCGGCGCGGTGCTGCGCGAGGGCAGGGAAGGCGTCCGCTCGGGGCTGAAGGCGATGTTCGCCGAATTCCCGCAGAACCGCGCCGACATCCTGAACAGCTATATGCTGGGCGACACCGTCGTGCTCCACGAGAAGGTCGCCCGCTCGCCCGAGAGCGAGCCTTTCGAAGTCATGTCCATCTATTCTTTCGCCGACGACCTGGTCGATCGCGTGGAGTTCATCCGTTAATGGCCGACGCACCCGAACTTCCCAACGAAGCGGAAACCCGCGCGCGCTGGGGCAATTTCGCCTGGACGGCGGAGAATGCCGTCAAGGCACAGGAAATCATGGGCCGCTATCCGGCGGGCCGGCAGCTCTCGTGCAGCATCCCCTATCTCGACCTGGCCCAGCGCCAGGTCGGCGCGGAGACCAACACCCAGGGCTGGCTGCCGATCCCGGTGATCGAGTTCGTCGCGCGCGAGCTGGGCGTGCCGTACATCCGCATCTTCGAGGTCGCGACCTTCTACACCATGTTCAACCTGGTGCCGGTTGGCCGCTATCACGTGCAGGTCTGCGGCACGACGCCGTGCATGCTGCGCGGCTCGGACGACGTGATGGCCGCCTGCAAGGCGCGGGGCCTGAAAAAGGGCCACACCACCGAGGACGGGCTGTTCACGCTCACCGAGGTCGAGTGCATGGGCAATTGCTCCTCGGCACCGATGGTCCAGATCAACGACGACAATTACGAGGATCTGGACTATGACCGGACTCTCGTGATCCTCGACGCGCTGGCGCGGGGCGAGAGCCCCAAGACCGGCACGCAGGAGCCCGGCCGCCACACCGTGGAACCGCTCGGCGAGCCGACCAACCTGGCGGCGATGGAGACCGGGAACCACGATTATCGGGGGGAATGGTGATGAAGCCGGAGACCAAGAACCTCGTCTTCGTCATCCTCGCGATCATCGGCGGCATCGTCGTGCTCGGCTGGACGCTGAAGATCGCCTTCAAGCTGGTCGGCATCGCGATCGTGCTCGGGCTCTGCGTGCTCGCGTACATCTTTATTCAGAACATGGTGGGGAAGGGCCGATAAATGCTCGCGGATAAGGACCGCATCTTCACCAATGTCTACGGCTTCCAGCCGTGGAACCTGCCGGCTGCCCAGCAGCGCGGCGATTGGGACAGGACCAAGGATTTGCTGGCGCTCGGCAACGACGTCATCATCGACAGGATCAAGGCGTCGGGCCTGCGCGGCCGCGGCGGCGCCGGCTTCCCGACCGGCATGAAGTGGAGCTTCATGCCCAAGGAACCGCGCCCGGATCGGCCGAACTTCCTGGTGATCAATGCCGACGAGTCCGAGCCGGGCTCGTGCAAGGACCGCGAGATCATCCGTCACGATCCGCACAAGCTGATCGAAGGCGCGCTGGTCGCCGGCTTCGCGATGCGCGCGCGCGCGGCGTATATCTACATTCGCGGCGAATATATCCGCGAGGCCGAGACGCTCTTCGCCGCCGTGAAGGAGGCGTATGACGCCGGCCTGCTCGGCAAGAATGCCTGCAAGTCGGGCTATGACTTCGACGTGTTCGTCCATCGCGGCGCCGGCGCCTATATCTGCGGCGAAGAGACCGCGATGCTCGAGAGCCTCGAGGGCAAGAAGGGCCAGCCCCGCCTGAAGCCGCCCTTCCCGGCGGGCGCGGGCCTTTATGGCTGCCCGACCACGGTGAACAACGTCGAGTCGATCGCGGTCGTCCCGACGATCCTGCGGCGCGGCCCGGAATGGTTCGCCAGCTTCGGCAACGAGAACAACAAGGGCACCAAGCTCTTCCAGATCTCGGGCCATGTGAACAAGCCGTGCGTGGTCGAGGAGGCCATGTCGATCCCGTTCCGCGAGCTGATCGAGAAGCATTGCGGCGGCATCCGCGGCGGGTGGGACAACCTCCTCGCGGTGATCCCGGGCGGCTCCTCGGTGCCGCTGGTGCCGGCGGCGCAGATCATGGACTGCCCGATGGATTTCGACGGGCTGCGGGCGCTGGGCTCGGGCCTGGGCACCGCCGCCGTGATCGTGATGGACAAGTCGACCGACGTCGTCCGCGCGATCTCGCGTCTCAGCTATTTCTACAAGCATGAGAGCTGCGGCCAGTGCACGCCGTGCCGCGAAGGCACCGGCTGGATGTGGCGCGTGATGGAGCGTCTGCGCACCGGCGATGCCGATATCAGTGAGATCGACACGCTCCAGCAGGTCACCAAGCAGGTGGAGGGCCACACGATCTGCGCGCTCGGCGATGCCGCGGCGTGGCCGATCCAGGGCCTGATCCGTCATTTCCGTCCGGAGCTGGAGCGCCGGATCAACGAACGCCAGGCGGGTGCCGGCATGCAGGAGGCAGCGGAATGACCAAGGTCCTGATGATGCTCGCGGTCCCGGCGATGCTGGCGATCGTGCCGGCGGCGCATGCGCAGAATGCCGAGGGCCCGGCGGCCTTTGGCAAGTGCGCGGTCGATGCCGATCGCACGGCCGCCACCGCGCTGCTCGCGACGAAGGTCGGCAGCGGGGAATCGAAGAGCGCGGCGAAGAAGCTGGCCGACAAGAACGGCGCCTGTGGCGCGATCATCGGCCGCGATCGCGGCGAGGAGATCGTTCGCGGCGCGATCGCTCGGCAGGTCTATACCGAGACCTATGCGGCTGCTCCGGCGGCGCTGGCCGGTGATCCGGCGCCTTTCCAGGGCAGCGGCGATCCGAACCTGGTCCAATATGATCTCGCCCGCTGCGCGGTGACGCGCGATCCGGTCGCGGCCGATGCGCTCGTCCGCACCGGCGAGGGCTCGGCGGAAGAGCGCGCGGCGCTCCCGGCCGTGGTCAACGCGGTCGGCCGCTGCACGCCGGGCAGCGCCAAGGTGGGCTTCAGCAAGGCGCAGCTCCGCGCCGGCGTCGCCGAGGGCCTGTGGGTTTATCGCAAGGGCAGCGCCGCGCAATGAGGCAATGCTTCGCCCTGGCTGCGGCCCTTTGCGTCTTTGCGGGCGCGAGCGCGCACGCCCAGACGCCTTGGGGCGTCGACATGGGCCAGATGTCCGCTCAGGGCAATGCGCGCCTCGATCGGCCCGTGGAAGATACCGACTGGGCCGTCAGCACGGCGGGCGAGGCGCGGCTGCACGCGCTTGCCGCCTGTGCGGTGGCGAAGGAGCCGGGCGACGCAGGCAAGGTGGTCGAGCTGGGCTTTCCGGGCGAGCGCCCTTCCGCGGATGTGCTGGGCCTGTTCGCCGAAGCGCATTGCGGCGCGCGCGCCGATGAGGTCAGCGCGGGCGGCCGCTTCGTGCGCTGGGCGCTGATCGAGCAGCTCTATCTTGCCAGCCCGGCCGTGCCGGTGCCGGCCAATGCCGTGGCGGACGGCGCGACCGGCAGCCGCGCGCTCGGCGCCTGTGTGGCGGGGCGCGATCCGGTCGCGAGCGATGCATTCGTGCGCAGCGCGCGGCGCTCGCCTGCCGAGGCCGCGGCCTTCAAGCGGATCGTGCCGGCGATCAATGCCTGTGCGGGCAGGAAGAAGCTGAACCTGAGCGGTGCCGAGATCCACGGCGTGCTCGCCGAGGGACTCTACAAGATGCGCGGTTCGGCCGCGCGGGGAACGAACTAGAATGCCGAAGCTAACCGTCGACGGAATCGAAGTGGAGGTGCCCGCGGGCGCCACCGTGCTCCAGGCCTGCGAGGCCGCGGGCAAGGAGATCCCGCGCTTCTGCTATCATGAGCGGCTGTCGATCGCGGGCAATTGCCGCATGTGCCTGGTCGAGGTGAAGCCCGGGCCGCCCAAGCCCCAGGCCTCGTGCGCGCTGCCCGCCGCCGACAATCAGGAGATCCGCACGGACTCGCCGATGGTGAAGGCCGCGCGCGAAGGCGTGATGGAATTCCTGCTGATCAACCACCCGCTCGATTGCCCGATCTGCGATCAGGGCGGCGAGTGCGACCTGCAGGACCAGTCGATCGCCTATGGTCGCGGCCACTCGCGCTACACCGAGAACAAGCGCGCGGTGACCGAGAAATACATGGGTCCGATCATCAAGACGATCATGACCCGCTGCATCCAGTGCACCCGCTGCGTCCGCTTCGGCGAGGAAGTGGCCGGCGTGGAGGATATCGGCGCGATCTATCGCGGCGAGAACATGCAGATCACCACTTATCTGGAAAAGGCGTTCAAGAGCGAGCTTTCGGGCAACGCCGTCGACCTTTGCCCGGTGGGCGCGCTGACCCACAAGCCGGTGGCCTTCGAATATCGCTCGTGGGAGCTGAAGAAGAACCTGTCGATCGACGTGATGGACGCGGTCGGCACCAATATCCGCCTCGACAGCCGCGGCCGCCAGGTGATGCGCGTGCTTCCGCGGATCAACGAAGACGTGAATGAAGAGTGGGCGCACGACAAGACCCGCTACCATGTCGACGCGCTGGTCCGCCGCCGTCTCGACAAGCCCTATGTCCGCAAGGGCGGCAAGCTGGTCGAAGCGAGCTGGGACGAAGCGTTTGACGCGATTGCCGCGGCGGCCAAGGGCGCCGGCTCGAGCGTCGCGGCGATCGCCGGCGACCTGGTCGACTGCGAGACGATGTACGCGGCCAAGGCGCTGGTGAAGGCGCTTGGTTCGGATCTGCTCGAAGGCCGCCAGACCGGCCTGGCCTATGACGTATCGAACCTCGGTTCGGTGGCGTTCAACACCACGATCGCCGGCGTCGAGGATGCCGATGCGATCCTGCTGGTCGGCTCGAACCTCCGCTTCGAGGCGCCGCTGATCAACACTCGCGTGCGCAAGGCGATCAAGAAGGGCGCCAAGGTCTTCGCGATCGGGCCCGAGGCCGACCTGACCTACAAGGTCGAGTGGCTGGGCAACGACCTGTCGATCCTCGGCAAGCTGCCCGACAATGCGGCCGAGGCGATCGACGCGGCGAAGAAGCCGGTGCTGATCGTCGGCCCGGGCGCGCTCAAGGAAGGGCAGGGCGCCACGCTGGCGATAGCCCAGGCTTTCCAGCGCCCCGCTAATGAAACGGAAGGCGCCTGGAACGGCTTCAATGTCGTCCACACCGCCGCCGCGCGCATGGGCGGGCTGATGCTCGGCTATGCTCGGAAGGGCGGCATCGCCGACATCGTCGCCGCTGCGCCCAAGCTCACTTTCTTCCTCGGCGCCGACGAAGTGGATTTCGAGGCGTTCAAGACCAGCTTCAAGGTCTATATCGGCCACCACGGCGATAACGGTGCGCACCATGCCGACGTGATCCTGCCGGGCGCGACCTATGCCGAGAAGCCGGGCACGTATGTGAACCTGGAAGGCCGGGTGCAGCGCGCCGACCGCGCGGTGTTCGCCCCCGGCGACGCCCGCGAGGACTGGACGATCCTGCGCGCGCTCTCCGATCGCCTCGGCCACACGCTGCCGTTCGACAATTTCGAGCAGCTGCGCGCCGAGATGGCGGGCGACGTGCCGGCGCTGGGCCGCGAAGGCCTGGCCGGCTATGACTTCTCGCCGCCCAAGCTGGCCGCCAAGGCCAAGGGCGAGCTCGGCTATCCGATCGCCGACTTCTATCTCACCAACGCCATTTGCCGTGCGTCGCCGACGATGCAGCGCTGCTCGGCCGAGCTGATCCACGGCGAAGACTTCGCAGAGGCCGCAGAATGACTCCGTTTTTCCAATGGCTCGGCCTGCCCTTCGAATGGGCGTGGTTCGTGGCGACGATCGTCGGCATCCTGGTCATCGCGCTGCCGCTGATGCTCGCCGTGGCGATGATCATCTATGTCGACCGCAAGATCTGGGCGGCGATGGCGCTGCGCCGCGGCCCGAACGTGGTCGGCCCGCTCGGCCTGCTCCAGTCCTTCGCGGACGGCCTGAAGGTCTTCCTGCAGGAAACGATCATTCCGTCGGGCGCCAACAAGACGCTGTTCCTGCTCGCGCCGATCATCACCTTCACGGTGGCGCTCATCGTGTGGGCGGTGGTGCCGTTCCAGGCCGGGGTGGTGCTGTCGAACATCAATGTCGGCCTGCTTTACGTGCTCGCGGCCTCGTCGCTCGGCGTCTATGGCATCATCCTCGCGGGCTGGGCGTCCAACTCGAAATACCCGTTCTACTCGGCAATCCGCGCCGCGGCGCAGATGGTGAGCTATGAAGTCTCGATCGGCTTCGTGCTGATCTCGGTCGTGCTGTGGGCCGGCACCTTCAATGTCGGCGGCATCGTCGAGGCGCAGCGGGGCTCGGCGATCTTCGGCTGGGTCAACGGCTATTTCGCCAACCCGCTGCTCTTCCCGATGGCGGTGGTGTTCTTCATCTCGTCGCTGGCCGAGACGCAGCGCGCGCCGTTCGACCTGACCGAGGCCGAGAGCGAGCTCGTTGCGGGCTATCAGACCGAATATTCGTCGATGGCCTTCGCGCTCTACTGGCTGGGCGAATATGCCAACGTCATCCTGATGTGCGCGCTGAACGCGACGCTGTTCTGGGGCGGCTACCTGCCGCCGCTGGACTGGGCGCCGCTCTATTATGTGCCGGGCATCATCTGGCTGCTCGCCAAGATGTGCTTCTTCTTCTTCTGCTTCAGCTGGGTGAAGGCCACGGTGCCGAGGTACCGCTACGACCAGCTGATGCGCCTGGGCTGGAAGATCTTCCTGCCGCTGTCGCTGCTGTTCGTCTTCCTGGTCTCGGGCTGGCTGATGATCCAGCGGGTGGGGCTGCCGGTATGATCTCCATTCGAACTGCTCTCGCGGCTGGACTTCTTGGAGTGTTTTTTGCGCCTCAATCGCGAGCGCAGGAAACCCAGATATCGGGAGCGTTTAGCGTCGCTCTATCGTGTGTCGCGACAGACAAAGCCGCTCCTCATCAGAGCATTGAACTTGCTTGGGGAGGCGATCAGCGCGGTACCGCAATTGCTCTGACGCTGGGGTCAAGCAGCAAGCCTTTGAAGTCGAAAGATGATTTGATCGTTATGGCCTTGCCTCCCAAACTTGGCGTCGGCAGTGACTCAATATTGGTGGTAGGTAGCGTCAAAGGCTACACGGTCTCGACTGTCTATCAACGGAAGGGCCTGCGGCCCGTGAGTGCGGAGGTGGAGTTGGCCTCCAAACCCCCCGCAACCGAATTTACATATAGCTGCACTATATCGGAGAAGGCTGGCCCTCAGGGTCAGAGCGCGCAATGAGCATCGCCCATTTCATCCGCACCTGGACTCTCTGGGAATTCGTCAAGGCGCACGCGCTGACCTTGAAGTATTTCTTCAAGCCCAAGGCGACGATCAACTATCCGTACGAGAAGAACCCGATCTCGCCCCGCTTCCGCGGCGAGCATGCGCTGCGCCGCTATCCCAATGGCGAAGAGCGCTGCATCGCGTGCAAGCTGTGCGAGGCGGTGTGCCCGGCGCTGGCGATCACGATCGAGGCCGAGCCGCGCGAAGACGGCAGCCGCCGCACCACGCGCTACGACATCGACATGACCAAAAGCATCTATTGCGGCCTGTGCCAGGAGGCCTGCCCGGTCGATGCCATCGTCGAGGGGCCGAACTTCGAGTTCGCCACCGAGAGCCGCGAGGAGCTGATCTACCAGAAGGAGAAGCTGCTCGAGAACGGCGATCGCTGGGAGCGCGCGATCGCCGCGAACCTTGCCGCCGATGCACCGTACCGTTAAGCGCACGCCAATCTACAGGGGCTGTTCGATTCCGTGATCCAGATCCTCGCCTTTTACCTGTTTGCGTTCGTCGTGTGTGCCTCCGGCCTCATGACGATCCTGTCGCGCAACCCGGTCCATTCCGTCCTGTGGCTCATCCTGGCGTTCTTCAACGCCGCCGGGCTGATGGTGCTCGCCCATGCCGAGTTCATCGCGATGCTGCTCGTCATCGTCTATGTCGGTGCCGTCGCCGTGCTGTTCCTGTTCGTGGTGATGATGCTCAACATCGACTTCGCGGAGTTGCGCGCCGGCGTGATGAAGTACGCGGCCGTTGGGTTTGCGCTCGCCATTGCACTGGTCGCCGAGATCCTGATTGCCGCCGGTGCCTATAGCGCCGGCGCGCTGCAACTCGGCCGTCGGGTCGCGCCCGTCGATGCCAAGGTGCCCAATATCGAGGCGATCGGCCAGCTTCTCTATTCCCGCTACCTGTTCGTGTTCGAGGGCGCCGGCCTGGTGCTGCTCGTCGCGATGATCGGCGCGATCGTGCTGACGCTGCGTCCGCGCACCGACGTCAAGCCGCAGAAGATCAGCCGCCAGGTCCAACGCCGCGCCAAGGACGCGACCCGCAACGTGAACCATCCCGTGGGGCAGGGGGTCGAGCTGTGATCGGTCTCTTCCATTATCTCGTCGTCAGCGCGATCCTGTTCACGCTCGGCGTGCTCGGCATCTTCATGAACCGCAAGAACCTGATCGTCATCCTGATGGCGATCGAGCTGATCCTGCTGTCCGTGAACCTCAACCTGGTGGCGTTCTCGAACGCGCTCGGCGACCTGGTGGGCCAGGTCTTCGCGATGTTCGTGCTCACCGTCGCTGCCGGCGAGGCCGCGATCGGTCTCGCCATTCTCGTTATCTACTTCCGCGGCCGCGGCACGATCTCGGTCGAAGACGTCAATCGGATGAAGGGGTGATGCGCGTGCCCAATTCCGTCATCCCGGCGAAAGCCGGGATCTCGTGCGGCTCCTGTCCCGCGCTCTCGCCTGAGGCCCCGGCGTTCGCCGGGGGGACGAGGTTCTTCTGATGTCGTCGATCCATTTCATCGTATTCCTGCCGCTGCTCGCGGCAGCCGTGGCCGGGCTTTCGAACAAGTCCTTCGGCAACACGTTCCCCAAGGTGATCACCACGGGTTCGCTGTTCCTTGCCTGCGGGCTCAGCTGGCCGATCTTCCTCCAGTTCCTGACCGGTAATTTCGGTTCCGGAACGATGATATTCGATGCCAATGCGATCCCGGGCGGAGGATGGGTCGAGCCTGTCTTTACCTGGATGACCAGCGGCTCGATGCAGGTCGACTGGGCGCTGCGCGTCGACAGCCTGACCGCGGTGATGCTCGTGGTGGTGACCAGCGTCTCGGCGCTCGTCCACCTCTATAGCTGGGGCTATATGAGCGAGGAGCCGGACCAGCCGCGCTTCTTCGCCTATCTGTCGCTCTTCACCTTCGCGATGCTGATGCTCGTGACGGCCAACAACCTGGTCCAGATGTTCTTCGGCTGGGAAGGCGTGGGCCTCGCCTCCTACCTGCTGATCGGCTTCTGGTTCCGCAAGCCGAGCGCCAACGCCGCCGCGATCAAGGCGTTCGTGGTCAACCGGGTCGGCGACCTGGGCTTCATGCTCGGTATCTTCGGCACCTTCCTGGTGTTCGGCACGATCGACATTCCGACGATCCTCGCCGCCGCGCCGAACATGCACGGCTCGACCATCGGCTTTCTCGGCCACCGTTTCGACACGATGACGGTGCTCTGCCTGCTGCTGTTCGTCGGCGCGATGGGCAAGTCGGCGCAGCTTGGTCTGCACACCTGGCTTCCGGACGCGATGGAAGGCCCGACCCCGGTGTCGGCGCTGATCCACGCCGCGACCATGGTGACCGCCGGCGTGTTCATGGTGTGCCGCATGTCGCCGATGTTCGAGCAGAGCGCCGTCGCGCTCGGCGTGGTGACCTTTGTCGGCGCCGCGACCTGCTTCTTCGCCGCCACCGTCGGCACGACGCAGACCGACATCAAGCGCGTGATCGCCTATTCGACCTGCTCGCAGCTCGGCTACATGTTCTTCGCCGCCGGTGTCGGCGCCTATGGTGCGGCGATGTTCCACCTGTTCACGCACGCCTTCTTCAAGGCGCTGCTGTTCCTGGGTGCCGGCTCGGTGATCCATGCGATGCACCATGAGCAGGACATGCGCTTCTATGGCGGCCTGCGTAAGCACATCCCGGTCACCTTCTGGACGATGCTGTTCGGCACGCTGGCGATCACCGGCGTGGGCATCCCCGCGCTGTTCGGCAATCCGGTCGCCTTCGGCTTTGCCGGCTTCCACTCGAAGGACGCGATCATCGAGGCGAGCTATGCCGTGGGGCAGACCAGCGCCTTCTGGGTCGGCGTGCTCGTGGCGCTGCTCACCAGCTTCTACAGCTGGCGCCTGGTGTTCCTCACCTTCTACGGCAAGCCGCGCTGGGCGGGCTCGGAGCATATCCAGCACGCCGTCCATGATCATCACGGCCATGGCCATGACGAGCATCACGACAGCGAGGCGGAAGTCAGCGACCACGCGCCGACCGCGGACGAGATCCTGCACGGCCATCATGCCGAGGGCACGGCGGGCTATCATCCGCACGAGAGCCCGGTGGTGATGCTGATCCCGCTGGTGCTGCTCACGCTGGGCGCGATCTTTGCCGGCTTCGTCTTCCACGGCGCGTTCATCGAGCCGAGCGCGGGCGAGAGCTATTGGCGCGGCGCCATCGCCTTCAACGAGCATCTGATGCACGCGATGCACGAGGTGCCGGTGTGGGTGAAGCTCAGCGCGACGATCGCGATGCTGAGCGGCCTGGCCATTGCCTATGGCGCGTACATCGTGTCGCCGGGCTTCCCCGCGAAGTTCGCCGAGGCGTTCCGCCCGCTCTACCTTTTCTCGCTCAACAAATGGTATTTCGACGAGCTCTACAACTTCCTGTTCGTGCGCCCCGCCTTCGCGATCGGCCGCCTGTTCTGGAAGCAGGGTGACGAAGCCACGATCGACCGGTTCGGCCCGAACGGTGCCGCCAAGGTCGTCCAGCTCGGCAGCTTCGGCGCTGCCCGGCTGCAATCCGGATATGTCTACGCCTATGCCTTCATCATGCTGATCGGCCTCACTGCCGCGCTGACCTGGGTGATCGCGCGATGAGCGGCTTCCCGATCCTCACCGTCATGCTGGCGGTGCCCGCGTTCGCCGCGGTCGCCTGCCTGTTCCTCAACGCCCAATCGGCGCGCTGGCTGGCGCTTGCCGCCACCTTTGTCGACCTGGCGCTCGGCATCCTGCTCTGGGCCAATTTCCAGAGCGGCGACGGCGCTGCCCAGTGGCAGTTCGTCGAGCATGTCCGCCTGTTCGGCATCGGCGGCGCCGAGTTCGCTTGGGCGCTGGGCATCGACGGCTTCGCGCTGCTGCTGATCGCCCTCTCGGTCTTCCTGATGCCGGTCTGCATCGGGGCGAGCTGGCTCTCGATCGAGAAGCGCGTGCCCGAATATATGGCCGCGTTCCTCGCCACCGAAGTGCTGATGATCGGCACCTTCGCGGCGCAGGACCTGATGCTGTTCTACGTCTTCTTCGAAGGCGGCCTGATCCCGATGTTCCTGATCATCGGCATCTGGGGCGGCGCCAACCGCATCTACGCGTCGTACAAGTTCTTCCTGTACACGCTGCTCGGCTCGCTGCTGATGCTGATCGCGATCATCTACATGATCCTGACCACGGGCACGACGTCGATCCCGGCGCTGATGCAGCACGACTTCCCGCCGCAGATACAGACATGGCTATGGCTGGCCTTCTTCGCCTCGTTCGCGGTGAAGATGCCGATGTGGCCGGTCCATACCTGGCTTCCCGACGCGCACGTGCAGGCGCCGACCGCGGGTTCGGTGATCCTGGCGGGCGTGCTGCTGAAGCTCGGCGGCTATGGCTTCCTGCGCTTCTCGCTGCCGATGTTCCCGGAGGCGTCCGCCCAGTTCATCTGGCTGGTCTTCGCCCTGTCGGCCGTCGCGGTGATCTACACCTCGCTCGTCGCGCTGGTGCAGAGCGACATGAAGAAGCTGATCGCCTATTCGTCGGTGGCGCACATGGCGATCGTTACCTTCGGCCTGTTCGCGTTCAACGCGCAGGGCATCGAGGGCGCGATGATGGTGATGCTCGGCCACGGCGTGGTCTCGGGCGCGCTCTTCCTCTGCGTCGGCGTGATCTACGACCGCCTGCACACGCGCGAGATCGACCGCTATGGCGGCCTGGCGATCAACATGCCGCGCTACGCGGTGCTGTTCCTGCTGTTCACCATGGCCTCGGTCGGCCTGCCGGGCACCAGCAACTTCATCGGCGAGTTCCTGAGCCTTGCCGGCCTGTACCAGGTCTCGACGCTCTATGCGCTGCTCGGCACCACCGGCATCATCCTGGGCGCGGCATATATGCTGTACCTGTATCGCCGGGTGGCCTTTGGCGACCTGACCAAGGACGATGTGAAGGCGATGCCGGATCTCGACCTGCGCGAGTTCGCGATGCTCGGCGCGCTGGCCGCGGTGACGCTCTGGATGGGCGTCTATCCGGAGAGCTTCATGAAGCCGATGCGCGGCGACGTGCAGAAGCTGGTCGCCCGGATCGAGCGCGCCGCGCCCGCCGGTGACTCGGCTCCGACCGCCGGCAGGCCCGCGCCCGCCGCCGCTGAACATGGCGCATCCCACGCCGCTGCCCCTGTTGCGCACGGGGAGGCGCACTGATGAACTATTCGCTGCAACTGATGATGGCGCTGCCCGAGCTCGTGCTCGCCCTGGGCGCGATCCTCCTCCTGCTCGTCGCCGCATGGGGCGGCGCCCAGTCGACCAGGCTGGTCAGCTGGGCCGCGATCGCGGTGCTGATCGGCGCCGGTATCGCCCTGGCCGGCCCGGCTTCGGCCGGCGGCGAGGCCTTTGGCGGCCTCTATCGCCCGGACATGTTCGCCGCCTTCGCCAAGGCGCTGATCTTCCTGGCCGCCGGCGTCTCGATCCTGATCGCGCCGCGCTTCTTCCAGCAGACCTCGGGCGACGATCTGCGCCCGGAATATCCGGTGCTGATCCTGCTCGCGGTGACGGGCATGGGCATGATGGTCTCCGCGGGCGACCTGATGAGCCTCTATGTCGGCCTCGAGCTGCAGAGCCTCTCGGCCTATATCCTTGCCAGCTTCATGCGGCGCGACACGCGCTCGGCCGAAGCGGGCCTGAAGTATTTCGTCCTCGGCGCGCTGGCCTCGGGCATCCTGCTCTACGGCATCTCGCTGGTCTATGGCTTCTCGGGCACGACGCTCTTCTCGGGCATCGCCGACGCCTATGCCTCGGGCGACCAGAAGATCGGGCTGCTGTTCGGCCTGGTGTTCGTCTTCTCGGGCCTGGCCTTCAAGATGTCGGCCGTGCCGTTCCACATGTGGACGCCGGACGTCTATGAGGGCGCGCCGACCCCGGTGACCGCCTTCTTCGCCTCGGCGCCGAAGGTGGCCGCGATCGCGCTCGCCACTCGCGTGGCGATCGATGCGATGGGCCCGGCGATCGCCGACTGGCGCCAGATCGTGGTCTTCGCGGCACTCGCCTCGATCATCTTCGGTTCGGTCGCCGCGATCCGCCAGGAGAATATCAAGCGGCTGCTCGCCTATTCGTCGATCGCCAATGTCGGCTTCGCGCTGGTCGGCCTCGCCGCCGGTGGCGAGGCGGGCGTGTCGAGCGTGCTCTATTATGTCGCGATCTATGTGGTGATGACGCTGGGCAGCTTCCTGGTGGTGCTGCAGATGCGCGATCATGAGGGTCGCCCGGTCGAGACGATCTCGAGCCTGGCCGGCATGTCGCGCACGCGGCCCGGCCTCGCCGTGGGGCTGGCGATCTTCATGTTCAGCCTGGCCGGTATCCCGCCGCTGCTCGGCTTCTTCGCCAAGCTGCAGGTGTTCCTGGCGGCGGTGCATGCGGGCCTCTATGTCTTCGCCGCGGTGGCCGCCGCCGCCTCGACGATCGGCGCCTATTATTACCTCCGCATCATCAAGGTGATGTATTTCGACGAGCCGGCGCCCGCCTTTGGCGGCCGCACCGACCCGGTCGAGGGCGTGCTGCTGACGGTTGCCGCCGCGGTGATCTCGCCGCTGGGCTGGCCGCTGCTCGGCTATCTCGAGATCTGGACCGGCGCCGCCGCGAAGGCGCTGTTCTGACCGCGACGGTCCGGACCGTCGCGGAGACGGGATCGACCAATGCCGACATGGCCGAGCTCGCCCGCAGCGGGGCGAGCGAAGGCCTGTGGCTGCGGGCCGAGCGGCAGCGTGCGGGCAAGGGCCGCCAGGGTCGCGCGTGGCAGTCGCCGCCCGGCAACCTCTATGTGTCCACGCTGGTGCGGACGCGCCTCGGGGAGCCGGCGCCCGCGACGCTGGCGCTCGTGGCCGCGGTGGCGCTGGAAGAGACGGTCTCGACCTTCCTGTTCCCCGGCGGTGGCCCGAGCCCGGTCCCGGCGTTCCGGACTGCCGGTCCGGCCCCCGGCCAGCCGATGCTGAAATGGCCCAACGATGTCCTTATCGACGGCGCCAAGCTCTCCGGCATCCTGCTCGAGCGGGTAGGGGACGCCGTGATCCTGGGCTTCGGCGTCAACCTGGCGCACCACCCGGAGGATATCGACCGCAAGGCCACCAGCCTGGCCGCGCACGGCGTTGCCCCCGATCCGCAGCTCTTCGCGGAGACGCTGGCGGAGAGCTTCGCCCGCTGGGTCTCGCGCTGGCGGGAAGGAATCGCGCCGGTCCGCGAGCGCTGGCTCGCGCGGGCGCACCCGATCGGCACCGCGCTGACCGCCCGGCTCGCCGACGGCACCAGCATGGACGGGCTGTTCGGCGGGCTCGACGGCGAAGGCGCGCTCATCCTGCGCTTGGCCGACGGCACCAGCCATGTCATTCACGCCGCAGACGTGTTCCTGCTCTGAGAGGCCCCGCCATGCTGCTCGCGATCGATGCCGGCAACACCAATGTCGTCTTCGCCCTGCTCGAAGGCGGCGAGGTTCGCGCGCGCTGGCGGATCGCCACCGATCCGCGGCGCACGGCCGACGAATATGCGGTGTGGCTCAGCCAGCTGCTCAGTCTGGAAGGCTATGACCGCGCCGACGTCTCCGGCGTGATCATCGGCACGGTGGTGCCCCGCGCGCTGCACAATCTGCAGGTGCTCAGCAGCAAGTATTTCAAGACCGAGGCGGTGATCGCCGGGCAGGGCAAGGCCGAATGGGGCTTCCCGCTCGACGTGGAGGAGCCGCAGGGCCTGGGCGCGGACCGCGCGCTCAACATGATCGCCGGCCATGCCCGCCATCCCGGCGACCTGATCATCATCGATTTCGGCACCGCCACCACGTTCGAGCTGGTCGATTATCGCGGCGCCTATAAGGGCGGGATCATCGCGCCCGGCATCAACCTGTCGCTGGATGCGCTGGTCACCGCCGCGGCCAAGCTGCCGCGCATCGCGATCACAGCGCCGCAAAGCGCCAGCGTGATCGGCCGCAACACGGTGGACCAGATGCATATCGGCATCTATTGGGGCTATGTCGCGATGATCGAGGGGCTGGTCGCGCGGATGAAGGCCGAGATCGGTCGCCCCGTGAAGGTGATCGCCACCGGCGGTCTCGCGGTGCTGTTCGAGAAGCATACGGATGTGTTCGATGCGCTCGAGGCGGATCTCACCATCCAGGGGCTGGCGATGCTGTGGGAACGCGCCAGCAGATAGCCGTCATCCCGGCGGGAGGCCGGGGTCACGTGCCGCCGGCGGTGCGTTTGCCGCCTCAGATCCCGGCTTCCGCCGGGACGACGAACAGAGCATAGGATCATCGTGACTCCAGAAAACGAACTCCTCTTCCTCGCGCTGGGCGGCTCCGGCGAGATCGGCATGAACGTCAATCTCTATGGCTGCCAGGGCAAATGGCTGATGGTCGATTGCGGCATCACCTTCGGCAGCCCCGATTATCCGGGGATCGACGTGATCCTGCCCGACCTGCAGTTCATCGAGGAGCGGATCGACGACCTGCTCGGCATCGTCCTCACGCACGGCCATGAGGATCATATCGGCGCGCTGCCCTATCTCGCCGCCGATCTCGGCGTGCCGCTCTATGCCACGCCGTTCACTGCCGGCCTGATCCGCGGCAAGCTCGAAGAGGAAGGCATCGAGGAGAAGGTCGAGCTCAACGTCGTCGACGAGGAGGGGCCGTTCAATCTCGGGCCGTTCCGCATCACCTATACCCCGCTCGCCCATTCGATCCCCGAGGGCAATGCCGTCCTCATCGAGACGCCCCATGGCCGGGTCTTCCACACCGGCGACTGGAAGCTGGACGACGCGCCCGCGCTGGGCGGCGCCTCGACCGCGGAGGAGCTGACCGCGATCGGGGACAAGGGCGTGCTCGCGCTGGTCTGCGACAGCACCAACGTCTTCAATCCCGAAGCCTCGGGTTCGGAAGGGGATGTCCGCAAGGGGCTGGACGAAGTGATCGGCGCCGCGAAGGGCCGGGTGCTGGTCACCACCTTCGCCTCCAACGCCGCGCGCCTCCAGACGCTGGGCGAAGTGGCGCAGGACACGGGCCGGGCGCTGTGCGTCGCCGGGCGCTCGCTCGATCGCATCCTGCGCGTCGCCAAACAGACCGGCTATCTGCGCGACTTTCCCGAGACGGTCGATTTCGACACGGCGATGACGATGCCGCGCAACAAGGTGCTGATCGTCGCCACGGGCGGGCAGGGCGAGCCGCGCGCCGCGCTCAACCGCATCGCCGAGGGCTCGCATCCGCTCAAGCTCACCGAGGGCGATCTGGTCGTCTTCTCCTCGCGCCAGATCCCCGGCAACGAGATCGCGATCGGCCGCATCATGAACACGCTGGCCGCCGCCGGCGTCGACATCATCACCGATCGCCAGGCATTCATCCATGTCTCCGGCCATCCCGGGCGCCCCGAGCTGGCCGAGATGTACAAGTGGATCCGGCCCGAGATCATCCTGCCCGTGCACGGCGAAGTCCGTCACATGCACGAGCAGTCGCGCTTCGCGCTGTCGCTGGGCGTGCCCAGGGCGATCAACCAGGTGAATGGCGAGATCTGGCGGCTCGCCCCGGACGGCCCCGAGCGCGTGGGCCAGGCGCCGGCGGGCCGGCTCGTGCTCGACGGCGACATCATCCTGCCGGCGGACGGCACCACGATCAACGAGCGCCGCCGCATCTCCTTCCACGGCCAGATCAGCGCCGCGGTGGCGATCCGCCAGGGCCGGCTGCTCGGCGAGCCGCAGATCCGCCTCCAGGGCGTGCCGGTGGAGGAAGACCGCGAGGACTTCATCGCCGAGGCCGGCGAGGCCGCCGCGGAAGCGGTGAAGAAGGAAGGGCGGGGCGATATCGAGAAGCTGCGCGAGGCCGTGCGCCTGGCGGTGCGCCGCGCCGCCTTCCGCTACACCGGCAAGAAGCCGATCGTCGACGTGCTGATCATCGAGGCCTGATCGTCCTTCGACGACGATGATGGCTTTCGCTTGCGCTTGCGGCGTCCTATTACCGCGCCATGCCCTGGAAATCCGCGCTCGCCATCTATTTCCTGTTCTGGGCCTTCTCGGTGTTCCTCGTCCTGCCGTTCGGCGTGAAGACGAGCGAGGAGGCGGGGGTGGCGCTGGTCCCCGGCCAGGCGCCGAGCGCGCCGCACGAGTTCAACGCGAGGCGGATCGCGTTCCGCACCACGATCGTGGCGACGATCCTCTTCGCGATCTTCTATCTCAACTACATCAATGGCTGGGTCACCACCGACATGCTCGACTGGTGGGCGCATGTGCAGCCGGGGAACGCTTCGTAGCGGCTCCCGCAGCGCGGTGCGGGGGATGAAGGATTCGCTGATGCAGTCTCGCCCTTAGGGTGTGAACCCATAAACGACAGCTTTCGGTATATCCGATTAATCGGCCGGTCTTGGGTGGGAAGCGGTCGTAGCGCGACCAGAGTTTCGCGCCTAAGGGATGTATATGGATACAAATCTGAGCGAGCGGCTTCAGCAGATTTTTGGCGCTTATGTCCGCCAAGAGACGTTGGAAGCGGCCGCGGCGGAAATGGCAGATTTAGGGCGGGCCTATCCCGATCTAGATAATGATTTTCGGATGACTTTGGCCGAGGGCATCGAGGCGGCGCGAACCGGCGATACTGCGGCGCGCGCTGTGGTCGAAAAGAGCGGGTATCGTGCGCCGAGTCCAGCAGACGCGGAACTCACAATGACGGAGCTTCTTCGCCTATACGAAGCTGAGTTCGACAAACCGTAACGTCCGCACTTGGGGCGTTTGCCGACAGGCCGCTTCTATGAGTCTACGGCCTAGCCGATCTCGCTGCGGTTGATCTTGCCGATCCAGTCGGCGTCGAGGTTGAGCAGCGCCTCCGCCGCCGCGATGTGGCCCTTGGCCACGGCCTGCGCTGCGGCGGCCGACAGCAGCAGGTCCTCGTCCCAGGGATCGTCGCGGTGAAGGCTGACCGCTTCCATCAACTGCGCGATCGCCACGTGATAGGCATCGGCGAGTTCCGGCGGAATCTCGGGCCCGCGCCCGGTGCGACGCGCGACCTCGATCGCCGCGGGCAGCTGAAAGCAGGAGAAATCGACCGGGCCCATGGTCGTGCGCGCGATCTCCACGACATGCGGGAGCGCGGCATAGGAAGCCGCATAGACATCGCCCTGGTGGCACAGCGCCGACCACAGGCCGAACCAGGGCTCGGCGCGCGAACCGCCCGGGCCGCCCCTGGGCCGCGGCGATGCGGCCAGTGCCCGCAGCAGCACCGGAATATCGCCGGCATCGCCATAGGCATGCTGCAATTCTCTCCAGCGCGGATCGTCGAGCGCGAGCATGCCCGGCCGATCCTAGGTCCGCAGCCGCTCGATCGCCTGGGCGAGCGCGACATAGAGCTTGCCCATGTCCGACGAGAGCAGGGTCACCCCCATCGGCGATCCGTCGCGCAGCGCCAGGATCTGGCGGAGCATCGCCTCGAAATCATGGATGTAGCGATTGACGTTGTCGCGGAAATCCGCGTCGTCCTCGTAGAGCCGGTGGATGTCGCGCGTCTCGGAGGGATCGAGCAGGCGCACGGCACGGCGAGTGAAGACGCCGCGATCGCCCTTCAGATAGGCCGACCAGGCGCTGTCGGTCACATCGGCCGAGAAGGCCTTGGTGATGTCGATCGAGGCCGAATTGAGCGCCTCGATCAGCAGCGAGACGCGGCGGGCGAAATTGTCGCTGTCCGAATCCTCGCGCTCCTTGCGCCCTTCGGCGATCCGCGCCTCGACCTGGGCAGTGGTGTCGGCGAGCGCCACCATCTGCTGGGTGAGCCGTTCGGAAGCGCGTGTGGCCGCGACCATGGCGGCCTCGGTCGTCTCGGCGAGATCGGCGAGCTGGCGGCGGATCGCGACATCGATCGCCCGGCGCAGCGCATCGCCCGCGGCTTCCTCGATCGCGCGCTCGGCATGCGGCACGATGCCCGACAAAGTTTCGCGGGCATGGCTGGCGGCGGCGCTGGAGGTCTCGCGGACGCTCACCAGCGCCTCGACCAGCTGCGGCGCGGCGCTCTCGGCGAAGCGGCGCGTGGTGGCGATCGTCTCGTCGACCATCGCGCCCAGCTGCTCGGCCTGCTCGCCGCCGGTGGCCAGCGTCTCGAGCAGGGAAGCCTGGGTCTTGGCCAGCGTGTCGCGCTGCTGGCCGACCACATCGGCAATGGCCTCGATCGCGTCGTGCGTACTCTCGGCGGCAGTGACCAGCGCGAGCAGCTCGGGCTTGGAAGCGGCGACCACCTGGCGGCTCGCATTGATCCGGGCATCGAGCCGGGCGAGCGCCTCGGGCAGGGTCTCGTCGATCTCGCGGGCCGAAGCGTCGAGCGCGGTGAGCAGATCCTCGGAAGTGCCGATCACCCGGCGCGCCGTCTCGTCACCGGTGTCGAGCGCCACGGTCATCGCTGAGACCGAGCCGTGCAGCGCGCTCATCGACGCGGCCAGGCTGCCGGTGCGCTCGGTGCCGGCCGCATGCAGGTCCCCCATCGCGCGGTCGAGCCTGTCGACGCCCGACGCCAGCCCCTCGAACAGCATGTCGCCGCGGCCCTGCTCCTCGGCGAGGCGGCTGCCGATGCGACCGATCGCTTCCTCGATGGCGGCCATGCGCGCGCCCATCGCCTCGGCGCTGTCGCGGCCCGCGCGGTCGAGCGCGGCCTGGTTGGCGGAAAGCATGGCGAGGATCGCCTCCCCCTGGGTGGCGATGCCCTTGCGCGCCTCGTCCACGGCATTGGCGGCACGATCGAGCACGGCATCGACCTGAGTCGACATCTCGCCGGTGACCTTTTCGAGCCGGGCGCTGGCGGTCTGGCTGGTCGCCTCCATGCGGGCGATGTGTGCGGCGAGCCGGTCGGCGGCGCCGCCGGCGATCTGGTCGGCCTCGCGGCCGCGCTCGGCAAGCGCGGAAAGCTGGGTGTCGAGGGCGGCGGCCCGCTCGCCGGCGAGCAGCCCGGCGGCGTCGACCCGGTCGGACAGGCCGCGCATCTCCTCATGCGCCTTGGGCAGCGAGGCGAGGACGACGGCGACGCGGTGCTCGGCATCGGCGGCGGATTCGCCCAGATGGCGCGTGCTGGCGTCGATCGAGCGGGCGTGCTGCGCGGCGCTGCCGGCGGCGCTCTCCAGCTTCTCGGAAGCGCGCTCGCCCATGGCGATCAGGATGTTGGTCTGTTCGGCAAGAGCGGCGCGATTCTCCTCGATCTTGCGCGAGAGCGTGGCGACGACCCGCTCGAGGCTGGCCGCCTCGGCGCGCATCGCGCGGGCGCTGGCGCCGAAGCGCTGGGCCTCGGCGCGGCTCGTGCGCAGGGCGAGGAGATAGAGGATGCCGACCAGGACCGGGGGAACGCAGAGCGCGGCGATCAGCTGGACGAGCCCGGCGGGCGCCATCGGCGCGGCGAAGGTGCCGCGCAGCAGCCAGCCCATCGCGCCGAACCAGCCCAGCACCGCGAGGATCGCGAGCGCGGGCAGGATCCGGGCGGTGCGGCGGGGCGCTTCGTCGGCCTCCTCCGCTTCCTCGATCGCTTCATCGGCGGCGGGCGCCGGCGCGATCCGCGCGGGTGCCACGGTTTCGGACAGGACCAGCTCCTCCGCGTCTTCGTTCGCGGGCAGCGGTTCGGCAGGTTTTCCCCCAATCATGACGCGCATTTACCACATTTCGGCGTCGTACCAACAGCGGCATGGAAACGCGCTATTAACGATATGCGGCTAGGGACGGATCATGGCGTACGATCCGGGTGCAATCGATGCGACGCTGGCGGCGGCGGTGGGCGACGAGCCCGCGCTGATCGCCGAGCTGCGCGAAGCCTTTCACGATGGGGTGCAGCGGTGCCTCGAGACGATGAAGACCGCCGAGAGCCCCGATGGCTGGGCGGCGGCGGCGCTGCGTCTCAAGGGCCTTTCGGCCAGCTTCGGCGCGGTCCGGCTGATGGCGCTCGCCACCGAGGCGGCCAATGGACAGGCGCATGACGGCGCGATACTCCGGCGTCTCCATCGGGCGGTCGACCGACTCTGAGAAGACGGCGCATGCGGGGTCCCGATCAGCGAGAGGGATCGACATGCGCATGCGCCACTGCCTGGCTTCACTTTTCCTGTGGTCCTTCGCCGCCGTGCCGGCCGCTCATGGGCAGGAAGCGACTCCGAACGTCGCCCACGTCCCGCAGGACGGCGGCATCGTCGTCACCGGCAAGGGGCCCGAGCCGATCCGGAAGGCCCGGCGCTATCTGCATGAGGTCCTCGAGAGCGACAGCGGCCAGCTGGCCCGCTTCGTCGATCCGGTCTGCCCGCTCGTCCTAGGCTTGCCGGAGCGGTTCCGGGCGCCGATCGAGGAGCGTTTCCGCATCGTCGCCACGGCCAGCTCGGTCCGCTTCGCCAAGGCGAAATGCCAGCCGAACCTGATGATCGTGTTCGCCGACAATGCCGATGCGCTGATCGAGACGATGCGCAAGCGCCGCAACGCGGCCTTCGCCAATCTGGACGAAGGCGCGCTGCGCGACGCGTTCACGGCAGGGCCGATCCACGCCTGGCGGCTGATCGTGACGCGCGACGACAGGGGCAACATCGCCACCGGGGACGAGGACCCCGATTTCCCGACGATCTTCGAGAGCGAGACCCAGACGGTCACGATCAATTCGGTGATCGTGATCGACAAGCGGGCCGCGCAGGGCAAGTCGGTGCGCCAGATCGCCGATTATGCCGCGATGCGCACTTTGGTGGGCGCGCGGCCGCCCGCCAAGGGGTCGATCGCCGCCGCTTCGATCCTGTCGCTCTTCGATCCCGCCGTGGCACCGCCGCCGGCCGAGATCACCGACATGGACCTGGGCCTGCTCGCCGGCCTCTACCGGCTGCGGGATCCCTATGCCCAGGGCGGGGACCATGCCTATCGGATATCGCGCGCGATGGTGACGGGCAGGCAGCGCTAGCGGGCTTCACCGGCGGGGCAGGGGTGTGGTAAATTGATAGCACGCCGGGTTGGACGGGAGTGGATTGGGAGTGAGTATGGTGCGCATGGTCCTGATCGGTTTCGCCCTGGCGATCGCCGCCGCCGCCGGCACGGCGCAGGCGCAGGACAGGCCCGCAGACGATCCCGGCATCGTGGTCCGCGGGCAGAAGGGGGTTCCGCCGCGCGAGGCTCGCAAGTTCGTCCGCCAGGTGGTGACCAGCACCGAGGGGCAGCTCGCCCGCTTCGTCGATCCGGTCTGCCCGTTCGTGCTCGGCCTGCCGCGGCAATATGCCTCGATCGTCGAGGATCGCATTCGCGCGGATGCGCGGCAGGCGGGGATCGAGGCGGCGGACGCGGGCAAGTGCCAGCCCAACCTGGTGGTGATGGTCGCCGACGATGCCGATGCGGTGGTCAAGAAGCTCCGCAAGCGTTTCGGGGGCCTGTTCCGGGGCGTCGGCACCGAGGAGATGAGCCGGGCGATGCGCGACGGCCCCGTGCATGTGTGGAGCACGGTGGAGGTACGCAACGAGAACGGCCAGGCGCCGCGCCAGACCGAGGCCGACGGCCCGCCGACGCTGCGGGTCTATGGCGCGTCGATCGTCGATCTCCAGACCCGGCAGGCCGTGCTCCAGTCGATCATGGTCCTCGACGCGAATGCCCTGCTCGGCAAGACGCTGACCCAGATCTCGGACTATGTCGCGATGCGCACCCTGGCCGGGGCCCGCCCGCCGCGCCAGGGCGTGGAGGCGGACACGATCCTCACGCTGTTCGATGCCCAGGCCGCGCCGCCGCCCGCGATGACCGGCATCGATCGCGGCTTCCTCACCGGGCTCTACAAGGTGCGCCCGAACGGCACGTCGGTGACGCAGATGAGCACGATCTCGCGCCAGATCGTGAAGGATTCGAAGGCGCGTACGGAAAGGGAATGAGCCGGACGGTCGTCAGCGCTTGCGGCTGAGTTCGCGCATCGCCTCGTCGAGCCCGGCCAGGGTGAGGGGGTACATGCGGTCGCCCAGCAGCTCGCGCAGGATCTTCACCGACTGGGTATAGCCCCATTGCTCGCGCGGGATCGGGTTGAGCCACACCGCGGCGGGATAGGTGTTCAGCGCGCGCTGCATCCAGACGGCGCCGGCCTCCTCGTTGAAATGCTCGACCGAGCCGCCCGGATGGGTGATCTCGTATGCGCTCATCGAGGCATCGCCGACAAAGACCAGCTTATAGTCGTGCCCATATTTGTGGAGGATGTCCCAGGTGGGCGTGCGCTCCTGGAAGCGGCGGCGATTGTCCTTCCACACGCCTTCGTACAGGCAGTTGTGGAAATAGAAGAACTCCAGGTTCTTGAACTCGCTGGTCGCCGCGGAGAACAGCTCCTCGCACAGCTTGATGAACGGGTCCATCGATCCGCCGACATCGAGGAAGAGCAGCAGCTTCACCGCATTGTGCCGCTCGGGCCGCATGTGCACGTCGAGCCAGCCCTGCTTCGCGGTGCCTTCGATCGTCGCATCGATGTCGAGCTCGTCGGCGGCGCCCTCGCGGGCGAAGCGGCGCAGGCGGCGCAGCGCCACCTTGATGTTGCGGGTGCCGAGCTCGCGGGTGCTGTCGAGGTTGCGGAACTCGCGACCCTCCCACACCTTGAGCGCGCGCTTGTGCCTGCTCTCGCCGCCGATGCGCACGCCTTCGGGATTGTAGCCGCCATTGCCGTACGGGGAGGTGCCGCCCGTGCCGATCCACTTGTTGCCGCCCTCGTGCCGGCCCTGCTGCTCCTCGAGCCGCTGCTTCAGCGTCTCCATGATCTCTTCCCAGGAGCCGAGCGACTGGATCTTCGCCATCTCCTCGGGCGACAGGAACTTCTCCGCGATCGCGCGCAGCCATTCCTCGGGGACGGCGGCGGGGGCGACGCCATAGCTGGTGGCGATGCCCTTGAAGACCTTGGCGAAAACCTGGTCGAACCGGTCGAGCAGCCCTTCGTCCTTCACGAAGGTGGCACGGGCAAGATAGTAGAAGGCCTCGGGCGTCCGCTCGATCACGTCGCGGTCCAGCGCTTCCAGGAGCACGAGATGCTCCTTCAGGCTGGCCGGTATGCCGGCGGCTCGCAGCTCGTCGAGGAAGGAGAAGAACATCCGCTGCCCCTAGGGTTGGCTGCGCCGTTCGTACAGGTTCCAGTTGGTGCCCGAAAGGCTGCGCATCCGATGCTGGGCGATCAGCGCGAAATGGCCGCCGCAGCGGTCGGCATCCGGCGGGAACGCCTCGCCCAGGAAACGGTCGACCAGCAGGAAGCGCGCCTGCGGGTCGCAGCGGCCCAATATCACCTTGAGCTTGTATTTCCGGCGCGCGGCGGCGACGTCGGTGGCCGCCTGGCCGGTGTCGCGATCGAGCAGCATCGTCGTGCCTTCGGGCGCGCGCGCCATCATCTCGCGCACCGGGCCGCCCGGATCGCCGCGCTGGTCCACCGCCAGCACATAGTCGCACCACAGGCTGCCGCCGAGCATCGCGGCCAGGCCGATGCCCGCCGCGATCCGCCGCCAGTCCGGCCTGTCCAGCCCGAAGCCGATCATCTCGCCCAGCATCAGCAGCAGCGGCAGCAGGGCGGGCATGTAGTAGCGGGCATGGCCGACATTGCCGGCGTGCAGCACCGCGAGCAGGAAGGGGAAGGCGAAGATCGCCAGCCGGTACAGCGCCATGCGCGAGCCGCCCCAGCGCGGCGCCAGGACCAGCAGGACCAGCACCAGCACGATCGGCCAGATATCCTTCCAGGGCACGCCGATCGTGTAGCCGATCGCCGTGGTGGTGCCGTTCAGGTACATCATGAAGTCGAACGGATCATAGCGCCCGAAGCGGAAGCCGGTGCCGGCGAAATGGCCGGCGGCGAGCACGAAGCCCAGCACCCCCGCCAGCACCAGCACCGGCAGCCAGAAGGTCCGGAATATCTCGATGGCGGCCGCCCGGAAGCCGTTGCGCTTCCACAGCACGAAGGACGGCCAGCCGACCAGGGCGACGGCCGCGAAGATCATGGTGAGCTGCGAGAAGGCGCCGAGGAAGAAGCAGAGCGCGAAGGTGGTCGGGCGGCGATAGCTGAGGTCGCCCGCCAGCCAGCGATCGATGAACAGGATCGCGATCAGCATCGCCAGCGACATGCCGGCATAGCCGCGCGCTTCCGATCCCATCGTCACCAGCATCGGCGAGAAGGCGAAGAGCAGGGCAGTCACCACCATGGTGGCGCGGCCGCGCGGCTCGGCAATCTTCGCGGCGACCAGGATCGCCGCGCTGCTGCTCAGGATCGAGAGCAGGCGGACCAGCGGCGGCCAGGCGCCGAAGCCGACCATCTGCATCCAAAGCGAGTTGATATGGTGGTTATTGTCGTGATTGATGCCGATGAACACGCCGATCGGCGTCAGCGCATCGCGCGCCTGCGACGCGGACCAGGCCTCGTCGAACCACAGGTCGCCCAGCGAACAGACGAAGCGCAGCGCCAGGCCCGCAAAAGCGATCGCGCAGATCGCCCACCACCAGCGCCGATTCGCGCGCAGATCCCCCCCGGTCATGCCCCGCTAGATGCCTTGCCGCTCCGCTCCCGGCAAGCTCAACGCGACGCATAGGCGTCGATCAGCGAGCCGACATAGTCGGGCTGCCTGGCGGTCAGTTCGGCCGAGGGGCGGGCCTTGCGCACCGTGGCGGGGGCGTTGCGATCCGGCGTGCCGTAGATGAAGCCGTGCGCCGGGTAGACCGAGCTGCCCAGCCCGTCGCGGTCGCGATACCAGACCTTGACCAGGCTCCAGTCGCCGCGCTCCGACACGTCGAACAGCGTCACGTCCTGTTCGGCATGGCCGCGCTCGCCCTCGAAGCGCGACCAGTTGGCATGGGTGATCATCAGCACGCGCTTCTCGACGATCCGGCTGACCACGGCGACATGGCCGAGCGGCAGGCGCGCGCTCTTCGAGAAGGCGAGGACGGCGCCGACCCTGGGCACGCGGCCGCGCTGGTAGCGGCCCTCGGCCTGATCCCACCAGGTCCAGGCATCGCCATAGATCTGGATGCCGGAAGCGGCACGCGCGAACGGCACGCATTCGCCGACATAATCGAGAAGGGATTGCGCGCCGGCAGGCGCCGCGGCGGAGAGCGCGGCGGCGAGCAGCACGGGAAACGCGATACGCGGACACATACTCGGGACCCATACAAGGTCCCCCCCAAGCGGTCCGTAACCCAGGCTGGTTTAGAAGCGGTTAACCGTGTTGGGCGCCGAAAGGCGCGTAATGCGGGTAGTCATCCGTCAACCGGCGGCGCGCCTCACGATCCAGCATCGGCGGCAGCCTGAGGCGCGGCGGATAGGGCATCTCCTCAACCCCGTCGAACGGGCCGCAAGTCGCGATCACATCTTGCAGTCGGCGCGTGATCTCCGGAAACTCATCGTCGCCTTCGATAATCAGCGCATCGACCATGGGGCAGGCCGTCGCGACATTGCGCGCCCAACTCGCGAGAGTCGCGGCGATCCCGTCCTGTTCGAGCAATATGACGCCCGCGACGTACAGATTGTCGCCCAGGCGCTCCTGAAGCGCGTCGCTCGAGGCGCCGTAGCTCCAGGCCCGTTGATATTGGACGAGGTTGCGGAGTGCCTGCGGGTGATCCGGACCCATGGGGAACACGCGCCACGCACCGTCCCGATACTCAATGGGCGTGAGCGAGACCGCGCGCTCATTCTCAGGAAAGTCCTGCCAGGCATATTCGGCGATCATGCGCAGCCCGTCGCGGTCTTCGCTGCCAGTCACCAGAATCGCGGAACGGGATTCGACGATGGCTACCGGGTTCCCCTTTACCGGCAGTTGCGAGATCAGGTCCGGGAGTAGAAGCCGGGAGGCATCGTAATAGTCCTCGCACAGCGACACGAACGTGCCATCCGCCAGCGGCCCGAACTTGTGCTCGCGTTCATCGAGATGTGCCACCGCAAGCCCGAGCGCATCGTCGAAGCTGACGCCAAGGTCTGCAAGCAGCTCATCCGTCACAAGGCGGATGCTGTTTGGCGAATCCAGTGCCAACATCAGCAGCATCGTATCGCAGAAGGGGCGTGCCGAGTTCTGGTGTGGGAAATCTCCCGATATGCCGGTGGTTGCCACCAGCATATCTGCGCGAGCGCGCAGCACCGGCAACAGCATATCAAGCGCGGCGTCGCCCCGTGGCTGCGGCCTTTCGCTGTCCAGGATGAAGCCGACCAGGTTGGCGATGTGCTTACCCCGATCCTTGGCGGGGAGTCGCTGATATTCGATGAAGGAATTATGGAGGAAGGTCTTGCGCGTGTCCTCCTTCCGCCCGTGACGCAGCTCGAACGCGACGGGGTCATATTCGACGGCGAAGGAGGGAATCGCCTCCTTCAGTGCCTGAAGCAGCCGCTCGGCGAACCTGTCTTCCTCTCGCTCGGGGGCGCCGCCGAACAGCTTGCGAAGGAACTTCACCGGCTAACCGTTCAAGCCCTGGGCATGGGCGCCGGGGGCTGGCGCGGGAAGGTTTCCAGCGCCGGATCGATGCTGGCCCAGGCGGGCGCTTCGTCGGTCCAGATCGCGACGGTCGGCGCAAGGCCCCGGGCATCGTCGAGAAAGCCCAGGCGCAGCGTGCGGAACTGCGGGCGGGCCGAGGACTGGCCCATCACCGGCGTGCCGCACGCTCCGCAGAAGCTCTGGGTCAGCGTGTTGCCGCTCTCGGCGACATAGCTGGTGCTGGAGAGTTCGCCGCGGATGACCAGGTCGTCGGTCGCGAACATCGCGTTGGTGGTTGCCGAGCCGGCGGCGAGGCGCCGGCACTGGCGGCACCAGCATTGGCGCACCGCCACCGGCTCGCCGCCGATCGTGGCCGTTACGGCACCGCAGGCGCAGCTTCCGGTATAGGGCATCAGGACTTGCCCTGCTGGCGCCGCGCCATGAAGGCCAGCCGCTCGAACAGCATCACGTCCTGCTCGTTCTTGAGCAGCGCGCCGTGAAGGGGCGGGATCGCCTTGGTCGGGTCCTTGTTCTGCAGCACGTCGAGCGGCATCTCCTCGTGGAGGAGCAGCTTCAGCCAGTCGAGCAGCTCGCTGGTGCTGGGCTTCTTCTTCAGGCCCGGGACCTCGCGGATCTCGTAGAAGATATCCATCGCCTTGGAGACCAGGATCTTCTGGATGCCGGGGAAATGCACGTCGACAATGGCCTGCATCGTCTCGCGGTCCGGGAACTTGATATAGTGGAAGAAGCAGCGGCGCAGGAACGCGTCGGGCAGGTCCTTCTCGTTGTTCGACGTGATCACCACGATCGGGCGCTCGGCGGCGCGGACGGTTTCCCGCGTCTCGTAGACGTGGAACTCCATCCGGTCGAGTTCCTGGAGCAGATCGTTCGGGAACTCGATATCGGCCTTGTCGATCTCGTCGATCAGCAGCACCGGCAGCCTGGGCGCGGTGAACGCCTCCCACAACTTGCCCTTGCGGATATAGTTGGCGATCTCGTGGACGCGCGGATCGCCGAGCTGGCCGTCGCGCAGGCGGGCGACCGCGTCATATTCGTACAGGCCCTGCTGCGCCTTGGTGGTGGACTTGACGTTCCACTCGATCAGCGGGGCATCCACCGCCTTGGCGATCTCATAGGCGAGCACGGTCTTGCCCGTGCCGGGTTCGCCCTTGACGAGCAGGGGGCGCCGCAACGTGACGGCGGCGTTGACCGCGACCTTCAGGTCCTCGGTCGCGACATAGCTTTGGGTGCCTTCGAAGCGCATGGCCATGGCTTAGAGGGCCTAAGCCGCCTCGCGCAAGGGCCCGGAGCCGCCGCGCGCAAGGTCGGTGTCGTTACTGCCGGTCGCGGGCCGAGGCGCGGGCCTCGAGCAGGTCCCATAGGCCGCGATGCTGGGCGAAGAGCTGCTGCGCGCCGAACAGCATCGCGCGCTCGAGCACGCCTTCGCGAACGAGCGTGTCGACCACGGTCACCGTCTCCTCGGCCAGCGGCAGCTGCGAGGGGGGCGGGGTCAGGCCCAGGCGCTCGCCGGCGGCGTCCAGCGCCTCGCGGATCACCGCCCAGTCCATCGCCAGCGCGATCGCCGCGCCGGTGGCGCAGCCCGCGCGATCCGACTGGGCGAGCATGTCCATCGCATGGCGCTGCGCGGCGGTGGCGGCTTCCGTCTCGGCATGGCCCGGCGTGCTGGGCATCGGGCCCGCGGCCGCGACGATGCGGACGAGAAAGGCGCGCTCGATCACAAAGGCGTCGGCGGCGGCCTCCAGCCAGTCGCGCTCGATGCCGAGGCGGGCGTGGCCGAGCGCATGGTCGATCACGCCCGGGTGGCGGCCATGGAGCAGGCAGATATGATGCACCGCGTCCGACAGGTCGCGCAACGGCTCCTCGTTGCGGGCGAGGCGCTGCAGATAGGGGTGGTTGGCGCTGCCATCGGAGGCGATGAGCGCCCCCATCGAGCCCCAGGCACCGCCCAATCGCGCAACTTGTACGGAATCAAACGGCATAAGCCCCCACATCTCCTGACGGCCCCATGCCGACGGGCAGGTTTTGCAACTCGGGGTTATACCGAAGCACGTAAAGACAAGGTAAATCGCGAATTTACTGTGGATAAATGGATCGTTCCCGCGCCGTTCCGATCGAAATGAGCGAAGGCGCGGCAAGCAAGTCCGGCGGCGTCGCGATAGTATCCGCAAGTACCGGGCGGCTCGCTAGGCGCGCCGGTCGATCCGTCCACTTTCCCAGTTGCTGGTTGGGCATGTGGAAGGCGTAGTCGATCCGGGCACCAACTCCAGCGGAGCCCTTTCCGCGGCCCGGCCGCGATGCGTGGCGCGCAATGCGGTCTTCGGCGAAGCCGAGAGCGGAGCCGCTGCCGCGGCACGATTCGGTCAGGGTTGGCGCGTCAGATCACCAGCCCGAAGACCGCGGACACCCCATTGCCGTCCGCCGGGCTGCCAAGGACCTGATAATAAAGATAATTGCCGTTGTAGACGATCTGGTTGCCGGCAATGCCCGAGGCGATGTTCTGATAGCCTTCGGTCCAGGAGATCGTGACGGCATAATGCCCGGGCTCGAGATCGTCCCAGCTCTCGCTGATCGGGCTACCCGTCGTTGCGGTACCGTTCCATTCGAAGCTCGGCCCCGGCGAAGTATATACCCAGACGCGCACATGCACTTCACCGGGATTGAAGGGGGCAACCTGCACGGACAATGTGGACATGCCGATACCTCGCGCTGATGGAAGGTGCCGCGAAACTATAGGCCCGGCCGGGCCAGGTCGAGATCGGATCGCAACGACGCAGCCTGTAACCTTGTGATCGAAAGGAGCTATGCGGCGTAAGGCGTCGTAAGGACAGGGCAAACAATCCATCCGGATCGGTGGCATCTATTGCCAGCCCGAAACGAAAATGGGGAAGGCGGTGCCTTCCCCATTGCCGAACTTCGCCTGTCTGCGGTCAGCGGCCGATCACTGGTCGAGGAACGACCGCATCTTCCGGCTGCGCGAGGGGTGCTTGAGCTTGCGCAGCGCCTTGGCCTCGATCTGGCGGATGCGTTCGCGAGTGACCGAGAATTGCTGGCCGACTTCCTCGAGCGTGTGATCGGTGTTCATGCCGATGCCGAAGCGCATGCGCAGCACGCGCTCCTCGCGCGGCGTGAGCGAGGCAAGGACGCGAGTGACCGTTTCCTTCAGGTTCGCCTGGATCGCGGCATCCACCGGGATCACGGCGTTCTTGTCCTCGATGAAATCGCCCAGGTGCGAATCCTCCTCGTCGCCGATCGGCGTTTCGAGGCTGATCGGCTCCTTGGCGATCTTCATCACCTTGCGCACCTTCTCGAGCGGCATGCTCAGCCGCTCGGCCATTTCCTCCGGCGTGGGCTCGCGGCCCTGCTCGTGGAGGAACTGGCGGCTGGTGCGGACCAGCTTGTTGATCGTCTCGATCATGTGGACCGGGATGCGGATCGTGCGCGCCTGGTCCGCGATCGAGCGGGTGATCGCCTGGCGGATCCACCAGGTGGCATAGGTGCTGAACTTGTAGCCGCGGCGATACTCGAACTTGTCGACGGCCTTCATCAGGCCGATATTGCCTTCCTGGATCAGGTCGAGGAACTGCAGGCCGCGGTTCGTATATTTCTTGGCGATCGAGATCACGAGGCGGAGATTGGCCTCGACCATCTCCTTCTTCGCGATGCGTGCCTCGCGCTCGCCCTTCTGCACCATGTTGACGATGCGGCGGAACTCGGCGAGCGCCATGCCGGTCGACTGCGAAATCTCGGAGATCTCGATGCGGATGCGGTCGACCGCGCCGCCCTCGTTCGCGGCAAAGGCCGCCCATTTCTTGTCGAGGCCCTGGACCGACTGCAGCCACTGCTCGTCGAGCTCATGGTCGACATAGCGATCGAGAAAGTCCTTGCGGCTCACCTTGTGGCGCTCGGCAAGGCGCAGCATCTGCCCGCCCAGCGCAGTGAGGCGCCGGTTGAAGCTGTAGAGCTGGTCGACGAGATATTCGATCTTCTGCTGGTGGAACTGGACCGATTCGACCTCGGCCGTCAGCTCCTCGCGCAGCTTCTGGTACTTCTTCTCGTCCGAGGCGACGAGCTCGCCGCCGGCAGCCATCGCGTCGAGGCGCTGGAGCTGCATCTTCGAGAATTTCTTGTAGATCGACGTGATGTTGGCGAACTTCTCGAGCGCCTGCGGCTTGAGCGTCTCCTCCATCTGGGCGAGGCTGAGGGTATTGTCCTCCTCCTCGTCGTCCGAGGGCCGCGGCGCGCGGCGCTCGGTCATCGAATCCTCGTCCTCCTCCTCGGCGACTTCCTCGACCTCTTCCTCTTCCTTGTAGGAGGGGCCGGCGGCGGCTTCGCTGATCTCGCCATTGTCGTCCTCGGCGCCCTCGACCTGCTCGGCCGACGGCCCCTTGGAGAGCATCGCGTCGAGATCGAGGATCTCGCGCAGCTGCATCGTGCCTTCGTTGAGCGCGTTGGACCAGCCGATGATCGCGTTGAAGGTGATCGGCGATTCGCACAGGCCCAGGATCATCGTGTCGCGGCCGGCCTCGATGCGCTTCGCGATCGCGATCTCGCCCTCGCGGCTGAGCAGCTCCACGGCGCCCATCTCGCGCAGGTACATGCGCACCGGATCGTCGGTGCGATCGACGGTTTCCTTCTTCTTGGTCTCGAAGGCCGGGGCCGAATCGTCGTTGCCGTCGTTCGAATCGGTATCGTCGGCGCTGTCGTCCTCGGGCTCGGCATCCTCGCCGGCTTCCTCGTTCTCGACGACGTTGACGCCCATGTCGTTGAGCGCCGCCATCACGTCCTCGATCTGCTCCGAGGACATCTGGTCCTGCGGCAGCATCTCGTTGAGCTGGTCGACGGTGATGTAGCCGCGCTTCTTCGCCCGCGCGACTAGCTTCTTGATCGAACCTTCGTTCAGATCGATCAGCGGCGCGTCACCCGCCTCGCCGGTATCGGTGACGTCCGCCATGTTCGCCTTGGCCATTCAAATCCTCGAAACTTGGATGGCGGCAATTATACGCCGCCCTAATCCTCGAAATTCTCGTCGTCCGCAAGCATCAGATTCGCAAGACGTGTTTCCAGCTCTTGTCTCTGCCGGAGCAAAGCCGTCTGCCGGGCGAACGCCGCGTCGTCGAAACGCTCGAGCATCGCAGCCGTTGCCTCTGCCAGCGCCGCGTCCACCGCTGGGCGCGCCACCATCACCGCGATCGCCTCGTTCAGGTCTTCGCGCGCCTTCTTTTCCTCGGCCTCGGGCCGGGTAAAGGAGAAAGGCAGGGTATCGGCCCGGAGCAGCTCGCTCGCCATCTGATCGAAACCGGACTTCGCCAATATGGTGAGCACCTTGGCGCGATCAAGCTGCCGGTCCTCGAGCGCGACGTCGACCACCGCCTCGAACAGCTTGCCGAGCGCGCCGGATGCGCCGCGCAGGGAGCCGAGCACCTCCATGTGGCGCGCGATCTCGGCGGGGTGGCGGATCAGCCCGGCGAGCACCGCCTTGGCAAGGATCGGATCGAGCCCGCCGGCCTGGACCGAACGGGTCTGCTGGGTCAGCGGCGGCTCGGGCGGGAGCCAGTTGCCGCGCCTGTCGCGCTTGCCGCGGGCCGGGCCCGGGCCGGCACCGCGCGGGGCGCGGCTATCGAAGGCGCGGGGCCCGCGGCCGAAATGCGCGTCGGCGCGCTCGCGAAACTCCGCGAGATATTCGTGCTTCACGTTCGCATCGCCGATGCCGCCGGCCAACTCGCCAAGGCGCCGCTTCAGGCCCGCGCGGCGCTCGGGCGTGTCGAGCGGCTCGGCGGCGACTTCGCTTTCCCAGAGCAGATCGACCAGCGGCCGGGCCTTGCCGAGCAGCGCCTCGAAGGCGCCGGCACCCTGGGCGCGGACGAGATCGTCCGGGTCCAGTCCGTCGGGCAAGGTGACGAAGGCGAGGCTGCGCCCCGGCTCGAGCATCGGCATGGCCCGGTGCGCCGCGCGCAGCGCCGCCTTTTGTCCGGCCGAATCGCCGTCGAAGCAGAGCAGCGGGACATCGGCGATCCGCCACAGCCGCTCGAGCTGATGCTCGGTCATGGCAGTGCCGAGCGGCGCCACCGCCTCGGCGAAGCCGGCCTGGGCCAGGGCAATCACGTCCATATAGCCCTCGACCGCGATGATCCGGCCGGACTTGCGCGCCGCGGCCTGGGCGCGATCGAGATTGTAGAGCGTGCGCCCCTTGTCGAAGAGCGGCGTCTCGGGGGAATTGAGATATTTCGGTTCGCCATCGCCGATGATGCGCCCCCCGAACGCGATCGCCCGGCCGCGCACGTCGCGGATCGGGATCATCAGCCGGCCGCGGAAGCGGTCATAGGGATCCTTTTGCTCGACCGCGATCAGCAGCCCGGCCTCGACCAGCATCGGGTCGCCATAGGATTTCAGCGCTTCCTTCAGCTTGCCGCGCGAATCGGGGGCATAGCCGATGCCGAAGGCCCGGGCGGTCTCGTCGGTGATCCCGCGCTTCCTGAGCACCGCGCGCGCCTCGGCGCCTTCGATGCCGTGGAGGCGCTCGACGAAGAACTTCGCCGCGTCCTCCATCGCCTCGTGCAGCCCCTTGGCGCGTTCCGCCCGCTCGGCGCTGCGGCGGTCCTGCTCGGGCATCTCCATGCCGGCGGCCTGGACCAGCTCCTTCACCGCATCGATGAAGGGCAGGCCGCGCTGGTCGGTCATCCAGCGAATCGCATCGCCATGCGCGCCGCAGCCGAAGCAGTGATAGAAGCCCTTGTCGTCATTGACGTAGAAGCTCGGTGTCTTCTCGTTGTGGAACGGGCAGCAGGCGCGGAATTCCCGCCCCGCCTTCTGGAGTTTCACCGTCTTGGCGATCAGCCCGGACAGCAGCGTCCGGGCGCGGAGTTCGTCGAGAAAGGCGGGGGTGAGGGACACGTCAGGCGAGCGCCGCCTTCACCAGGCCGCTCGCCTTGCTCATGTCGAGCGTCGTCGCGTGGCGCGCCTTCAGCTCGGCCATCACCCGTCCCATGTCCTTCATGCCCGAAGCGCCAAGCTCGGCCTTGATCGCCTCGATCGCTGCCGTCGTCTCCGCATCGCTCATCTGCGCCGGCAGGAAACGTTCGATCACCGCGACTTCGGCCTTCTCCGTGTCGGCAAGGTCCTGGCGGCCGCCCCGCTCGAACATCTCGATCGATTCGCGGCGCTGCTTCACCATTTTCTGGAGCACTTCGATCACCATCGCGTCGTCGTCCATCTGGACGGACCTGGTGCGCTCCTCGATGTCGCGGTTCTTGATCGCGCTCAGGATCAGGTTGATCGCCTGGCGGGTCCCCTTGTCGCCGGCCTTCATGGCGGTGATCTGGGCTGCCTTGATGTCGTCTCGGATCATTTCGTCTCTCGTGAATCGGGAATTGCCCGCAATAGACCCGCGAACCGGTTGACGCGAGGGGGGTAGGGGTCTAGCGGGCGGCACTTAGCGACATTGCTGCACCTCAAATGGAGAGCCACCCCTAAATGGCCGACGCCACGCCTACGCCCATGCCTGCCGGAGCTACCGGTGTTCTGGTTTTGGCGTCGGGGGACGTGATCTGGGGCCGGGGCTTCGGGGCCGAGGGGCAGGCGGTCGGCGAGGTGTGCTTCCACACCGCGATGACCGGCTATCAGGAAATCATGACCGATCCGAGCTTCGCCGGTCAGATCATCAACTTCACTTTCCCGCACATCGGCAATGTCGGGGCCAACCCCGACGATATCGAGGCCGACGACCCCCATGCGCTGGGCATGATCGTGCGCGAGGATGTGACCGAGCCGAGCAACTTCCGTTCGACCGAGCATCTCGGTGCCTGGATGAAGAAGCATGCCCGTATCGGCCTGTCCGGCATCGATACCCGCGCGCTGACTCGCCGCATCCGCCTGGCCGGCGCGCCGAACGGCGTGATCGCGCATTCGGCGGAGGGCAAGTTCGACATCCCGCTGCTGCTCGAGATGGCGCGCGCCTGGCCGGGCCTGGAGGGCATGGACCTGGCGATCACCGTCACGGTCGAGACCCATTATGGCTGGGAAGGCGGCGTGTGGCGCCTGGGCTTCGGTTATGACGATGGCGGCCAGGAAGATGTGCGGCCGCATGTCGTCGCGCTCGACTATGGCTCGAAGCGCAACATCTTCCGCAACCTGGTCCAGGCCGGCGCCAAGGTGACCGTGCTGCCGGCGGCGGCGACCTATGAGCAGATCATGTCGTTCAACCCGGACGGCTTCTTCCTCTCGAATGGCCCGGGCGATCCCGCCGCGACCGGCGAATATGCCGTGCCGGTGATCCGCCAGCTGCTCGAGACCGGCAAGCCGCTGTTCGGCATCTGCCTCGGCCACCAATTGCTGGGTCTCGCCGTGGGCGCCGAGACCACCAAGATGTTCCAGGGCCATCGTGGCGCCAACCACCCGGTCAAGCGGCTGGAAGACGGCGCGGTGGAGATCACCAGCATGAACCACGGCTTCGCGGTCGAGCGCGAGACGCTGCCGGAGAACGCCCGCGAGACGCATGTGTCGCTGTTCGACGGCTCGAACGCGGGCATCGAGCTGACCGACCGCCCGGCGTTCAGCGTGCAGTATCACCCCGAGGCCAGCCCGGGGCCGCAGGACAGCCTGTATCTGTTCGAGCGGTTCGTGGGGATGATGGTGTGACGCTCTTCTCTGAGGAAGCTGCGCTCTTTGCGTTGGTGCTCAATCAGGGAGGTATCGCATGGGATGTTCAGATCGTTAGTGAGTATCGCAAACGCTTTGACGCTCAGATCGAAGACGGCCCTGTTCGTTCGCAAATCTATAAGTTGCGCAAGGATGATGTTTTTGCAGAGCTCGATGCTGATGGCGACATCTTTGAGTATGTAACTGTTGAGCATGATGAATACGGATTGCTCAAGTCAGATGAGCTGATGCTTGAATTGGGTTTCAACTTCATTGGCTTAGGGCCGAAGTCTGCCCAATTTTTCAATAGAAATCGGTCTCTGATTCAGGAAGCGGCAAAATTTGCGAATCTGGAAGATGCCCTTGCCCTATCTCAGGGATTTCCGATCGACAGCTCCGCGTGGACCGGGCGGCCCGCCTCGCTTGGTTTGAACCCCGTTCGCAAGACTGACTTGCGTTTACTCCTCGCGGAGGCGGATCGAAGGCTGGCAGATGATTCAAAGGCCAATACACCGGAAGTCATGCAGGCGAGGGCATACGTTCAATCTGCAATTTTTTTGACGGATGCGCCTGATCCTCCCGAGGACCTAATCTTCGAAAATATCGAGCGAGCCAGCGCGATTGTTGGCCTTGCTCAGTTTTTCGCCGCTCTCCTATCCTTCATTACTGGAACAGCCCGTGCCTAAACGCACCGACATCTCCTCCATCCTCGTCATCGGCGCCGGTCCGATCGTGATCGGCCAGGCTTGCGAGTTCGATTATTCGGGCACGCAGGCGATCAAGGCGCTCAAGGAAGAGGGCTATCGCATCGTCCTGGTCAATTCGAACCCGGCGACGATCATGACCGATCCCGAGCTGGCTGACGCGACCTATGTCGAGCCGATCACCCCGGCGATCGTCGCCAAGATCATCGAGAAGGAGCGCCCCGACGCGGTGCTGCCGACGATGGGCGGCCAGACCGCGCTCAACACCGCGCTGGCGCTGGCGAACGACGGCACGCTGGAAAAGTTCGGCTGCATCATGATCGGCGCCGATGCCGAGGCGATCGACAAGGCCGAGGACCGGCTGAAGTTCAAGGACGCGATGACCAGGATCGGGCTCGAAAGCGCCCGCTCGGCGATCGCGCATACCGAGGCCGAGGCGCTGGCCGGGCTCGAACATGTCGGCCTGCCGGCGATCATCCGCCCCAGCTTCACCATGGGCGGCTCGGGCGGCGGCATCGCCTACAACCGCGAGGAATTCATCGCCATCGTGCGGACGGGCCTCGACCTGTCGCCGACGACCGAGGTTCTGATCGAGGAGTCGCTCCTCGGTTGGAAGGAATATGAGATGGAGGTTGTCCGCGATCGCAAGGACAACGCCATCATCGTGTGCAGCATCGAGAATGTCGATGCGATGGGCACGCACACGGGTGACTCGATCACTGTCGCGCCGGCGCTGACGCTGACCGACAAGGAATACCAGATCATGCGCAACGCATCGATCGCGGTGCTCCGCGAAATCGGCGTGGAAACCGGTGGTTCGAACGTGCAGTTCGCAGTGAATCCGAAGGATGGCCGCCTGATCGTCATCGAGATGAACCCGCGCGTGTCGCGCTCGTCGGCGCTGGCCTCGAAGGCGACCGGCTTCCCGATCGCCAAGGTCGCGGCCAAGCTGGCGGTGGGCTACACGCTCGACGAGATCGACAACGACATCACCGGCGCCACCCCGGCGTCGTTCGAGCCGACGATCGATTACGTCGTCACCAAGATCCCGCGCTTCGCCTTCGAGAAGTTCAAGGGTGCGGAGCCCACGCTCGGCACCGCGATGAAGTCGGTCGGCGAAGTGATGGCGATCGGCCGCAACATTCACGAATCGATGCAGAAGGCGCTGCGCGGCCTCGAGACCGGTCTCTCGGGCTTCAACAATGTCGACAAGCTCGCCGGCGCGCCCCGCGTCGAGATCGAGGCGGCGCTGGCCGTGCGCTCGCCGGACCGGCTGCTGATCGCGGCGCAGGCGCTGCGCGAGGGCTTCACCGTTGCCGAAGTCTGCGCGATCGCCCAGTACGACCCCTGGTTCATGGAGCGGCTGGCCGAGATCATCGCGGCCGAGGCGGAAGTGATGGCCAAGGGCCTGCCGCAGGATGCGCCGGGCATGCGCCGCCTCAAGGCGCTGGGCTTCAGCGACAAGCGCCTGGCCTTCCTCGCGCTCAAGTCGGCGAACCTGCGCGAAGGCACCGATGCCATGGCGAAGTCGTCGGGCCTGATCGGCGAAGTCGTCAAGGCGATGACCGGCGGCGTGACCGAGAATGACGTGCGGGCGCACCGCCACAAGCTGGGCGTGCGCCCGGTGTTCAAGCGGATCGACACCTGCGCGGCCGAGTTCGAGGCGAAGACGCCGTACATGTACTCGACCTACGAAGCGCCGAGCTTCGGCGAGCCCGAGAACGAGGCGGCACCGAGCGACCGCAAGAAGGTGGTGATCCTGGGCGGCGGCCCGAACCGCATCGGCCAGGGCATCGAGTTCGACTATTGCTGCTGCCATGCCTGCTTCGCGCTGGCGGACGCGGGCTATGAGACTATCATGGTCAACTGCAACCCGGAGACGGTGAGCACCGACTATGACACGTCGGACCGCCTCTATTTCGAACCGCTGACCGCCGAGGACGTGCTGGAGATCCTGCACGTCGAACAGTCGAAGGGCGAGCTGATGGGCGTGATCGTCCAGTTCGGCGGCCAGACTCCGCTCAACCTGGCCAAGGCATTGGAAGAGGCTGGGATTCCGATCCTGGGCACCAGCCCGGACGCGATCGACCTGGCGGAGGACCGCGAACGTTTCGCCGATCTGGTCGAGAAGCTCGGCCTCAGGCAGCCGGCCAATGGCCTGGCCCGCACCCGCGACGAGGCGGTGAAGATCGCCGAGCGGATCGGCTATCCGGTGCTGATGCGCCCGTCCTATGTGCTGGGCGGCCGCGCGATGGAGATCGTCGACTCCACCCAGCAGCTCGACGACTACATCCAGACCGCGGTGCAGGTCTCGGGCGACTCGCCGGTGCTGATCGACCAGTATCTGCGTGATGCCGTCGAGGTGGACGTGGACGCGATCGCCGACGGCACCGATGTGGTGGTCGCGGGCGTGCTCCAGCACATCGAGGAGGCCGGCGTCCATTCGGGCGACAGCGCCTGCTCGATCCCGCCCTACAGCCTGCCGGCCGGGATCATCGCCGAGATCGAGCGCCAGACCGAGGCGCTGGCCCGCGCGCTCAAGGTCAAGGGCTTGATGAACATCCAGTTCGCGGTGAAGGACGGCGAAGTCTATCTGATCGAGGTGAATCCGCGCGCGAGCCGCACCGTGCCCTTCGTCGCCAAGGCGATCGGCGCGCCCGTCGCCAAGATCGCGAGCCGGGTGATGGCGGGCGAGATGCTGGCCGACCTGCCGCGGATCGATCGCGACATCGACTATATCGCGGTCAAGGAAGCCGTGTTCCCGTTCAACAAATTCCCCGGCGTCGATCCGGTGCTCTCGCCCGAGATGAAGTCGACGGGCGAAGTGATGGGCATCGACCTGGACTTCGCGACCAGCTTCGCCAAGGCGCAGCTGGGGGCGGGGACGGTGCTGCCGAGTTCGGGCCGGCTGTTCGTCAGCGTCAAGGATACCGACAAGCCGGTGATCCTTCCCGGCGTGCGCCTGCTCGCTGAGATGGGCTTCGCCATCGTCGCGACCGGCGGCACCGCCGATTTCCTCGCGAACGAGGGGATCAAGGTGGAGCGCGTCAACAAGGTGGCGCAGGGCCGCCCGCACATCGTCGACCGCATCCTGGACGGCGACATCGCGCTGATCTTCAACACGACCGAGGGCTGGCAGTCGCTGAAGGATTCGTCGGATATCCGCCGCTCGGCGCTCAATCTCAAGATCCCGTACTTCACCACGGCGCAGGCGAGCGTCGCGGCGGCGCGGGCGATCGAGGCGCTGTCGAAGCACAGCCTGGACGTGCGGCCGCTCCAGGATTTCTACGCGTCGCGCGGCTGACCCGACCCGGCGGCTTCCCGGTATTCCGCCGGGAAGCCGCGCGGATTATTCCAGCTTCGGCCCGAAGATAACTTTCCTAGCCTTGCAGTGCGGCATTGGCAGGCTTATTATTCGCGTTCGCACAATTGATCTTCCCCCATCAGTATCCATGTGCGGGCGTTCCCCCGGGGGCGCTTGTGGGACGGGGCGTTTTGAAGGACTTGGTGGATGGCGACGGTCGACAAGATGCCGATGCTTCAGGAAGGCTATGACAAGCTTACCGCGGAGTTGAAGCGCCTGAAAATCGAACGCCCGCTGATCGTGGATGCGATCGAGGAAGCGCGCGCGCATGGCGATCTTTCGGAAAATGCCGAATATCATGCCGCCAAGGAGCAGCAGGGCCAGAACGAAGCCACGATCGCGGACATCGAGGGTAAGCTCAGCCGTGCCCAGATCATCGATCCGCGAGAGCTTTCGGGCGACAAGATCGTGTTCGGCGCGACGGTGACGCTGCTCGACGAGGACGACAAGCCGATCAAGTATCAGATCGTCGGCGAGACCGAGGCCGATGTCAGCAAGGGCCGCATCTCGTACAACTCGCCGATCGGCCGCGCGCTGATCGGGCGCAAGGTGGACGAGGAGGTCGAGGTCTCGGTTCCCGCTGGCGACCGCTATTATCTGGTGTCGCAGATCGAATTCATCTGAGCGTGCGCTTCCGCGATTCTCCCGCGACGATCACGATCGCGGCGCTGACCGCGCTGGTCAGCGCCCTGATCCTGATCACGCGCTATTTTCCCGAAGCGGCAATGCTGGGCGGATTTATCCCGGCGCGCCTGCAGGCCGAGCTGCTTGCGCCGGGAACATGGGCGGTGCCAGCCTTGCTGACGCCATTCTCGACCCTGTTCATCCATGGCAGCGCGCTGCAGATCTTCTTCAACGTGCTGATGCTGATCCTGACCGGGCAGAAGACCGAGCAGGTGATCGGCTGGCCGCAATTCCTGCTGCTCTACATATTGGGCGCGGTGGTTTCCGCCGCGACCTATTTCCTGGTCACGCCCGATGCACTCTGGCCGCTGATCGGCATGAACGGAGCCTTGTCCGCGGTGATCGGAGCCTATGCGTTGCTCTACGGCACGCCGCGCAATCCGCCGATCGGGCCCTTTTCGGCACGTACCGTATATGTGATGTGGCTCGCTGCGGCCTGGGCGGCGATCAGCATCGTGACGGCATTGCTGCAGTCCGCTTCTCCGGGCAGGTCGATTTGGGAGGTGCTCGCCTGGGGCGCCGCCGCGCCGATCGGCGGTTTCCTGGCCGGCCTCGCAGCTGCCCGGCCATTGTTCATGTGGCATTGGCGCAACGCCTGAGCCGCGATGCCCTGGCTGGGCCGCAGCCCGGCGGGAAGCTTGCTTGCACCGCGAAGCGCATCGCAATCGGCTCCGCCATCGCCGGAGCCGATCGCGCCCGCGGCGCTCAGCCCTTGAGATCGGGCTCGAGCAGGCGATGCAGGTGCACCACCACATAGCGCATCTCGGCATCGTCCACTGTGCGCTGGGCGGCGCTGCGCCAGGCATTCTCCGCGCTGGTGTAATCGGGATAGATGCCGACGACGTCCAGCTTGGACGGATCGACGAAATCGAGCGTCTGCGGGTCGGTCACGCGACCGCCGAAGACGAGATGCAGCTTGCTCATTGGGCCTCCGAAAGCATTTTCTGGTTTATAGAGGCCTCTAGGAAGGGGGCGCGCCGGCCTCAAGCCTTTTGCGCCGCTCCCTTTGCCGCATCGACGAGATTGCCGAACAGCGAGGTGACGCGTTCCTTGGCGTCCTCGCGGCTCGGCAGCAGCGCGTCGAACTCCGCCTTGCCGGCTTCCTTCACTGCCTGGACGGTGCCGGTGACCTTGCCGGCGAGCTGGCGCCCGGTGCCCTGGAGCAGCTCGCGCTCCTTCTTGCCGCGCGGAACCAGCATGCCGATCAGCACGCCCAGCGCGACGCCGCCGGCGACCAGCACATAGGGGTTCTCGGCCAGGCTCTCGCCCTGTTCGTTCGCGGGATTGGTGCTCATCACGAGGATCCTTTCTTGCCTTTACGCTTCAAACCCGTGGCCGGGTCGCGAGTTTCATGCCGTTTGGCGAGGATGTCGCCGATCCAGCCCCGTGCCATGACGAGGCCGATGGTAGCTGCGATGCCGGCGGCGGCGAGGGGGCGGCTGCGCACCGCCTCCGCTCCCTTGCGCGCGACGGTGGCGACGCCCTGCGCGGCGGTCTCCACCGCGTCCTGCGCCAGATTGGCGGGGCTCAGCCGCTCCTGCACCTGGCCGAGCGTGCCGAACAGCCGTGCCCTGGCCGCCGCGATGCGCGCCCTTGCGGCATCCACGTCATGCGGATTCTCGCTCACGGCTTTTCCTTGAAGATGCGCTTCACATGCGTCCAGGCGAGCCAGCCCATCAGTCCGGCGATCGCCAGGAATGCCAGGACGACGATCAGCGTCGCCAGGCCGGGGCCGACCAGCGGGGCGAGGGTGAGGACCAGCCCGACCACCAGCGCCACCGCCGCGGCCTGGGCAAGGACGAGCGCCACCGCGCCCATCCACAGCATCTCCCGCGCGTCGCGCAGCTTCGCGCGCAGCAGCGTGCGATAATAGCCGATCTCGGCATCGGCATAGGCCCTGCCGTCATCGACCAACTGCTGCAGCAGCTCGCCGATGCTCTTCTCGTCAGGCTGCGGTGCGTCCACCCCCCGTTTCGCCGCTTACGACTTGTCGCTGTCGGCCGCGTCCGCCGCCGCATCCACGCCGGACTTGATCAGGCGCGCGAGCACGAAGCCCAGGCCGGCTGCCACGCCCACCGCCACAGCCGGGCTCTTGCGGACAAAGGCAGTGACGTCGGCGACCAGATCGTCCACGTCCTTGCCGCGCAGGCTCTCCGCGAAGTTTGAGATGCCGTCCGCGGCGGAGCGGGCATATCTGCCGTAATTCTCGCCGAGCCGCGCATCGACGTCGTTGGCCGCCGACTTCATCATGCTCGCGACCTCGTCGAGCGCCCCGGTCGCCTTTTCCTTGCCTTCGCCGGCCAGGGCGCGGGCGCGCTCGGCGGCCTGGTTGCCCAGCTTGCTTGCCTCTTCGCGCAGCTTGTTGGTAGCGGCGCCACCCTCGGCCGCGGCCGGAGCATTCAGCGTATCACCCGTCGTTTCGTCAGCCATGCCAAAAAACCTCCATGCCCATTGCGAAACAACCACGGCCACGTTTGCGAGTTCCATCCGTTGCCGTTAGAGGCCGCGTCGCGCCCTCACTGCCATACCTAGGGAGACCGTTCCGTGACCGCAATCATCGACATCCACGCCCGCCAGATTCTCGACAGCCGGGGCAACCCCACCGTGGAGGTCGATGTGATGCTCGAGGACGGCAGCTTCGGCCGCGCCGCCGTGCCCTCGGGCGCCTCGACCGGCGCGCATGAAGCGGTGGAGAAGCGCGACGGCGACAAGTCGCGCTGGCTCGGCAAGGGCGTCGATGCGGCGATCGAGGCCGTCAACGGCGAGATTTTCGAGGAAGTCGTCGGCATGGAGGCCGAGGACCAGGCCGATCTCGACGCCGCGATGATCGAGCTCGACGGCACCGAGAACAAGGGCCGGCTGGGCGCCAATGCCATCCTGGGCGTGAGCCTGGCCGCCGCCAAGGCCGCTGCCGATGCGCGCGGGCTGCCGCTCTATCGCTATGTCGGCGGCGTCAACGCACATGTGCTGCCGGTGCCGATGATGAACATCATCAATGGCGGCGAGCATGCCGACAATCCGATCGATTTCCAGGAATTCATGATCGTGCCCGTCGGCGCCGAGAACATCGTCGAGGCGGTGCGCTGCGGCTCGGAGATCTTCCACACGCTGAAGAAGAAGCTGCACGAGAAGGGCCTGGCCACGGGCGTGGGCGACGAAGGTGGCTTCGCGCCGAACATCGCCAGCACCACCGAGGCGCTGGACTTCATCATGTCCTCGATCGAGGCGGCTGGCTATACGCCGGGCGACGACGTGATGCTCGCGCTCGATTGCGCCGCCACCGAATTCTTCAAGGACGGCGCCTATCACATCTCCGGCGAGGGCAAGATCCTCTCGCCGGTCGGCATGGCGGAGTATCTGGCGGATCTGGTCGGCCGCTATCCGATCTTCTCGATCGAGGACGGCATGGCCGAGGACGATTGGGAGGGCTGGAAGGCGATCACCGACATGGTGGGCGGCAAGGTCCAGCTGGTCGGCGACGACCTGTTCGTGACCAATCCGAAGCGCCTGCTGCGCGGTATCGAGGGCGGCTATGCCAATTCGCTGCTGGTGAAGGTCAACCAGATCGGCACGCTGACCGAGACGCTGGAAGCCGTCAGCCTGGCCCAGCGCTCGTCCTATACCGCGGTGATGTCGCACCGCTCGGGCGAGACTGAGGACGCGACGATCGCCGACCTAGCGGTCGCCACCAACTGCGGCCAGATCAAGACCGGCTCGCTGGCCCGCTCGGACCGGCTCGCCAAGTACAACCAGCTGATCCGCATCGAGGAAGAGCTCGGCGACGCCGCGGTCTATGCCGGGCGCTCGGTGCTGAAGAAGTAAGGCCATTCTTCCTTCCCCGCGGGGGAGGGGAAGGGGTTTCCCGGCCGCCGGCTCCGCCCTTGCGGGGACGGCGGCAGCGGGGAGCCGATGCGGAAGGCGGCGTCGACTTCCCCGGACATTCCGGTTGCCAGCCGCCGATGCCGCTGGCACCAGATTGGAATGCGTCGCTTCTTTCTCGTTCTCGCAGGCCTGTTCTGGACGCTGCTGCTCGCGATGGCCGCCTTCGCCTGGTGGCGGAACGGTGCGTTTCATCCCGATCTCTATTATCTCCTCGGCATTCCCGCCGGGATGGTGGCGGTCACTTTGCTCGTCGCCCGGTTTGCGACAAGATCGCGCGCGGGCGTCGCGCTTCTGGTCGCGACCACCGGCCTGGCGATTTTCGCCACGTCCTTGTGGGGTGGCGTCTGGGGTGCCGATGTCTAGGCTGCGATAGGTCCGCTACCCGCCAATCCGCCGCCGCGGGTTCGCCAAATCCATGCGATCATCGTGAGGAAGTGTTTCTGCCGGACTCCGGCGGTTGCGCGGCGGGGTGCGCTTCTTCATCCGCCGAGGGGACGCCGGCCGGCAGGAGCCGGTGCGCCGCAAGGAGATGATCGATGAGCATTGTTCTCGCGCTCGGGCTGGCGCTTGCAGCCCCGGAACCGGTCCATTCGACTCTGGAGCACCGCACGAGTTTCGACCATGCCGGCGAGCGTGTCGACGCGCATTACCGCGCGCGCGTCGTCCTGGCGCGGCGCCAGATCGGCTCCGTCGCCAAGCCGGGCACGCCGTCCACCTTGCGCTGCACCTGGCGCGCACATCTGCGCATCGAGCGCGAGGCACGATCCGGCCAGCAGCTGCGCTTGAACCGCAGCATCGAGCGAAGGGCGATGCTGGAAGGAAGCCGCCCCGGCTGGTGCGGTGCCGGCGAGAATGCGGTAACGAAGGAAATCGCCCGGCGTGCCGGAGAACTCCGGGCGCACCTGCTGGCGGTGGCGAGCGAGGACCGGGCGGTGTTGAAGGCAGAGATCGAACCGAAGGGAGTGCGCCGCGGGATATGAGAGTGACGCGTGCAATTCTGTTGCCGGCGGCGATGCTGGCCATGTCCTTGGGCGCGGCGGCGCGGGCGCAGGACCTCTCCGGCGGAGTCGAGCTGGCAACCGACGAGAGCCGCCGGGGCCTGAGCTGGAGCGACGGCCGCGCGGTGGCTTCCGCCGATGCGCTGGTCGCGATCGGCGCGGCTGAGGCGTCGGTCCGGATCGTGAGCCTGCGCAGCGCGTCCCGGCATGCGGGCGCCGATGCGGTGGCGGATCTGGAACTGGGGGCCGCGACGGACGCAGGGCCCTTCCGGCTGCGCGGACATGTCGCCGCGCATCTGTTCACGGGCGCGCGGGAGCGCATGGACTATGTCGAGCTGGGCGCCCGGGCCAGCTACACGCTGGGGCCGCTCCAGCTCGGCGCCGGCGCCGTTTATGCGCCGAGCCAGCGCGCGATCGGTGGCGACAATCTCTATCTGTTCGCCTCCGCCAATGCCGGCATTCCGGCAACGCCGATATCGGTTTCGGCCACGCTCGGGCGCAGCACGGGAAGCACGGACGATCCGCTGCGCGCCGCCAGGCTCAGGCCGCTGGGTGATTATACCGACTGGCGGCTGGGGATGGAGTATAACCAGTTCCCCTTCACGATCGGACTGGACTATGTCGGCACCAACCTTGCCCATGGCCCCGGCACCTCGCCATTCGCGGACCTCGGCAACAGCGGCGATCGCGTGGTCGCGCGCGTTCGCCTGGCGTTCTGAGGCCCTTGCCCGGCGCAGCTCCTTTGGAAAGGGGTTCCTCCGCACCAATACGGGCCTTGCGCGCGGCGCATGGTTAAGCGAGAAACACGGCATGCGCTCGCGTACCGCTTCTCCGTTCCAGACCCTGCTTCGCCGGGCCGGGTTGCCCGCGCTCACGCTGATCGCCATCGGCTTCTTCGGCTATAATGCGGTGCTCGGGCCGACCGGCATCATGCAGACCAAGCAGACCAGGGCGGAATATGAGCAGAAAAAGGCGGAATATGCCGCGCTCGACAAGCAGCGCGCGGCGCTGAAGAATCGAGTCGACCTGCTCGACAAGCGGCGCGGTGTCGACCCCGACTTGGCCGACGAGCTGGCGCGCAAGCAGCTCAACGTCGTCCGTCCCGACGAGGTCGTGATCCCGCTCCAGAAGCATGCGCCGGCACCCGCCGGGCGTTGATCTCTCGACGCTGCGTTGCAGCGTACGCAATCTGCACCCATGATTGCGCAGACTGCAATTGCCGTGGCGTCAACTGAACGGCACGCGCATTCCCGCGTTAGTTGCGCGGCGGGCGAAAACGCGCTTATAGGCACCCGCCTTCCCCCTCCCCGGACGAGGATTTCCTGATCGTGGCCAAAGCACCGGCTCGCAAATCGACTGAACCCGCAAAGACCAATCGCGAGCGGCCCGACGAGCCGCAGCGCTACCCGGCTTCCAAGGAGCAGCTGCTCGAGTTCTACAAGCAGATGCTCCTGATCCGCCGTTTCGAGGAGAAGGCGGGCCAGCTCTACGGCCTCGGCTTCATCGGCGGCTTCTGCCATCTCTATATCGGCCAGGAAGCGGTTGCGGTCGGCCTGCAGTCGGCGCTTGACGGCGAGAAGGATTCGGTGATCACGGGTTATCGCGATCACGGCCACATGCTCGCCTATGGCATCGATCCCAAGGTGATCATGGCCGAGCTGACGGGCCGCGCCGCCGGCATCTCCAAGGGCAAGGGCGGCTCGATGCACATGTTCTCGACCGAGAAGAAATTCTACGGCGGGCACGGCATCGTCGGCGCGCAGGTCGCGCTCGGCACCGGCCTGGCGTTCGCGCACAAGTATAACGAGGATGGCGGCGTCGCCATGGCCTATTTCGGCGACGGCGCGGCCAACCAGGGCCAGGTCTATGAATCGTTCAACATGGCCGAGCTGTGGAAGCTGCCGATCATCTATGTGATCGAGAACAACCAGTATGCCATGGGCACCTCGGTCAACCGCTCCTCGGCGGAAGACCAGCTCTACAAGCGCGGCGAGAGCTTCCGCATCCCCGGCATCCAGGTGGATGGTATGGACGTGCTCGCCTGCCGCGGCGCCGCCGAGGAGGCGCTGGCCTGGGTCCGTTCGGGCAAGGGCCCGATCATCCTCGAGATGAAGACCTACCGGTATCGCGGCCACTCGATGTCCGATCCGGCCAAGTATCGCAGCCGTGAGGAGGTCCAGTCGGTGCGCGACAAGTCGGATCCGATCGAGCAGGTCAAGCGCGAGCTCGAGGACATGAAGGTCACCGAGGCCGAGCTGAAGACGATCGAGACGGAGATCCGCAAGATCGTGAACGAAGCGGCGGACTTCTCCGAGCAGACCCCCGAACCCGATCCTTCCGAACTGTATACCGACGTGCTGGTGGAGTCCTACTGAGATGGCGATCGAACTGAAGATGCCGGCGCTGTCGCCCACCATGGAAGAGGGCACGCTCGCCAAGTGGCTCGTCAAGGAAGGCGACACGGTGAAGTCGGGCGATATCCTCGCCGAGATCGAGACCGACAAGGCGACGATGGAGTTCGAGGCCGTCGACGAAGGCACGATCGCCAAGATCCTCGTCGCCGAGGGTACCGACAATGTGAAGGTCGGCACCGTGATCGCGACGATCGCGGGCGAAGGTGAGGACGCGTCCGCGCCGGCTCCCGCCGCCGCTCCGGCTCCGACTCCGGCGCCCACGCCGGCGGAGCCCGCCGCGGGCGAGGATGGCGGCCCGAAAAAGGCCGATAGCGGCACCAAGCAGCTTGCCGGCGAGAAGGCTGCCACCGTCAAGGATCCGGCGATCCCCGAAGGCACCGAGATGGTCAAGACGACCGTCCGCGAGGCGCTGCGCGACGCGATGGCCGAGGAGATGCGCAAGGATCCGCGCGTCTTCGTGATGGGCGAGGAAGTCGCCGAATATCAGGGTGCCTACAAGGTCACCCAGGGCCTGCTCGAGGAATTCGGCGCCAAGCGGGTGATCGACACGCCGATCACCGAGTACGGCTTTGCCGGCCTCGGCTCGGGCGCGGCGATGGGCGGCCTCAAGCCGATCGTCGAGTTCATGACCTTCAACTTCGCGATGCAGGCGATCGACCACATCGTGAACTCGGCGGCGAAGACCAACTACATGTCCGGCGGCCAGATGCGCTGCCCGATCGTGTTCCGCGGGCCCAACGGCGCCGCTTCGCGCGTCGCCGCGCAGCACTCGCAGAACTACGGCCCGTGGTATGCCAGCGTGCCGGGCCTGATCGTGATCGCCCCCTATGACGCGCAGGACGCCAAGGGCCTGCTCAAGGCCGCGATCCGCAGCGAAGACCCGGTCGTCTTCCTCGAGAACGAGTTGATGTACGGCCGCACCTTCGAAGTGCCGAAGCTCGATGATTACGTGCTGCCGATCGGCAAGGCGCGCATCGTCCGCGCCGGCAAGGACGTGACGATCGTCAGCTACTCGATCGGCGTCGGCGTCGCGCTGGAAGCCGCCGAGAAGCTGGCGGCCGAGGGTGTCGACGCGGAAGTCATCGACCTGCGCACGCTGCGCCCGCTGGACACGGCGACCGTGCTCGAGAGCCTGAAGAAGACCAACCGCATGGTGGTGGTCGAGGAAGGCTGGCCGGTCTGCTCGATCTCGTCGGAGATCGTGGCCGTGGCGATGGAGCAGGGTTTCGACGATCTCGACGCGCCGGTGCTGCGCGTGACCAACGAGGACGTGCCGCTGCCCTATGCCGCCAACCTCGAGAAGCTGGCGCTGATCACCGCCGACAAGGTGGTCGCGGCGGTCAAGAAGGTCACCTACAAGGGTTGAGACGGGGGCCGAGCCCCGCGGAACCGCATCGGATATGGGAGAGGCCGGGGGAAACCCCGGCCTTTTTCATGCGATCAGCACGATGCCTTGGCGACGTTCTCGGCATTGTAGATCTGGCTGAGGTCGCGCCGGTCGCGCACCATCATCGACGCGATCTCGGTGATGGTCCCGCCCGGCGTGAGCGAGCTCCTGATCAGCGGCTTGTAGTTGTAATAGACCTCGACATACATGGTCGCGCCGCCATCGGGCGCGATCACCTGGCGGTTCTGGGGGCCCATGCCGTCCATGTTGGACGTCGTGGTGCTCGCATCCCGGAGATTGCCATATTGCGGCGAGAAGCCGGTGACGGCGCCCTTGCAGCGCTGCCAGACGATCTTGTATTTCCCGCTGGTATTGGGATTGGCCATCGGCTCGAGGTCCGAGATGATCACCCGGCCGTTGGTGAACAGATCGAGCTCCCCGGATTGCAGCTGCGCGCCGGTCAGCAGGTCGTTGATGTCGATCTCGCTGATCGTCTTGGCCTGGAGCTGGCTGCCGCTGCCGATCCGCGAGGCGTTGTCGGCCAGGTGCAGCGCGATCTGGCTGATGCGCATCTTGGTGATGATGTAGTTGGTCATCTCCGCACCGGCCAGGCTCAGCGTCAGCACCACCGGCAGGATGAAGGCGAACTCGAGCAATGCCAGTCCGCTGGTGTCGCGGCCCAGGCGGCGCAGGAGCGCGGGGCGGGGAAGGGCGCGGATCATGGGCAGTACCGGACCACGGGGGCGCTGTAGCTGCCCTGGTCGCCATAGGGCTGGTTCTTGAGCACCGTCGATGCCGTCACTGTCGTGGTCCTCGATCCGCCGATGAAATTGTAGATCGGGAAGAAGCGGGGATAGGAAACCTTCACCGTGTAGAGCACGGCATCCTTGGCGCCGCCCTGGCCGCTATTGCCGCCGTCCTTGTCCCAGGTGCCGTTCTGGTTGGCATCCTCATAGGGTTCGCCATTGTTGCAGGTGCCGTTGCGATCGGTGTCCGTCCAGGCTTCCGCCCGCGCCGCCGACGCATCGGAGAAGGTCCGGTAGAAGCGCCGGCTGATCACCACCACGGCATTGTTCGCGAGCGCCTTGGCCTGCCCGGTGACGGCCGCGTCCAGCCGCGACTGCTCCGTGGGATCCGCGGCGTCCTCGAGCGTGGAATCGCGCGCGGTCTTCTGGACGATGCCCTGCAGCACCGCCCGCATGTACAGCGTGTGCGCGATGTCGAACGCGCCGAGCAGCATCAGGCCCATCACCGGCGCGACGATGGCGAATTCCACCACAGTCACGCCGCGCTCGTCGCGCGCCAGGGGGCGTGCCCGCCGGAGAAGGGAAGGCAAGCGCGTCATTTGGTGAGCCTGAGCTGGGAGATCTGGTCGGCGATCGTCTTGAAGGTCTGCTGCAGGGCCGCCGAGTTGCGCGCGGTGAAATAGCGCCCGTCGCTCGCGCAGGTCTGCAAGCGGCCCTCCGTGGTCGCGTTGGAGCCGCTGCCGAACGAGATCACCCACAATGTGATGTTCTTGTTCTTGACCGCGGTGCACAGCGCCGTGAAGCGGGCATTGACCTGGTCGTCGAACGACTGGCGCTCATTGGCGCAACTCGACGCGCTGCCGACATCGGTGGTGGTCCGCTTGTCGAAGAAGCCGACGCCATAGGCCGTATAGTCGCAGGGCGCCGACACGGCATCGCCGTCGGTCATGAAGATCATGTGCCGCTCGATCTCGCCGCCCTGCGGGGTATAGGCGTTCTCCGTTCCGAAGATGCCCGTCGGCGACATGAAGCGCGCGCCCCACAGGATGCCGATGTCGTGATAGGTGTTGCCAGTGGGATAGAGGCTGTCGACATAATTGTCGAAAGCATCGGCACTCGGCCATTGCTGCAGCTTCTTCGCCTCGGCGGGGCAGTAATAGGGGATCGAATTATAGTAATTGTCGGTGCTGGTCGTGGGGGTGGCGTCGAGCTGCGACCAGCTGCTGGTCATGCTCCGCGCATAGATGAGCGCGGGAAGCGCCGGCCCCCATAGCGTCGTGCTGTCGCCCTGGCTGGGCATCAGGTCGATGTTCAGGTCATTGGCGCCGCTCGGGATCGGGTAATAGTTCGACTGACGCACCGTTGGCCGCCGCTCCTCGATGCAGCCGTCCCAGGTGATCGACCGGTTCGAGCCGTCGTTGTTGAGCGGCATCGTGAAGCTGTTGTTCCACAGGGTGCCGTTCTTCAGGCCGCTTATGTTTGTGCTGATCTGATCGTATTTCCACTGCGGCACATAATTGCGCACCTGTTCGAGGCAGGCGTTGTTGCCGCTCCGCCCGGTCGCGCTCGACTGGTATTGCGTGGTCGCGTTGCTCGCCTGCGGCACGCAGGAATTGTTGGTCTTGCTGTGATAGCGATTGTCCCGCCACGCGCTCCAGTCCATCCCGACCTTGACGCGCGACTGATAATCCCAGCTGTTGGCTAAGAAGCTGGTCGGCAGCAGCTTGCCCACGTTCACATTGGTCGAATAGGGCACGAAGCCGAAGCGGAGCTGCACCTGGCTGCCGGTGCCGCCGCTGGGCGCGCCGGTGGTGCAGTTGGCATCGGTGTCGAGCCGCGCCACGATCTCGTAGAAGCACTTCACCGCGGTCTTCAGCGAGTTGATCTTGGTATCGGAATCGGTGCTGACGGCCTTGCTGCCCATCGATCCGGTGACGTCGAGCACGAACATCACATCGGTGTTGGGCAGGCGCATTTCGGCGTCGCAGGTCACCGACAGCGTTTCGCTGGTCTTGCCGAAGATGCGCATCAGCGTCATCGGCAGGTCGGCGGAGGCGGTGCCGCTCACCTTGCCGGCATTTTCGGAAAAGGCGCGCGAGCGCGCCGTCACGCCATAGGCGGACGCGTTGTAGTTCGCGTCGAAGAACCGCTCGGCCTGGGTGCGGGCGTAGTAATTGTTGAAGTTCCACACGCCGCCGCCCATCGCCTTGCGGCCGGCGAGCGCGCCCGCGTCGCAAGCATGTTGCAGGCGCGTCTTGACGATGTACATGCGGCTGATGTCCACGCCGCCGCCCACCATGCCCGCCAGCGGGATCAGCGCCACGGTCATGATGGCGAGCGTATTGGCGCGTACGTCGCGCGCAAGCCTGCCCAGAAAGGCGCGCGCGGTCGCCAAATTCAGCCGTCCTTCGTGCATGGAAGGGCCCCCCGTCCCCGATCAACGAGGCACCTTGGATCAATTGTCGCTAATTACGTATAAATCCGGATGGTTAACGCTACCCTTATGCGCCGGAGGGCCGGCATGACGGGGATCGTGGAGGATCCCGAGCGCGATCTGATCCTCACCTACGCGCCGATCGAGCGCCGGGCCGGGCTGCTCGCGCTACTGGCGCTCGACGATGCGCTGGCCCGGCTGCTGCGCACCACGCGGGAGCCCGCGCTCGGCCAGATGCGGCTCGCCTGGTGGCGCGAGGCACTGGAAAAGCTCGATCGCGCGCCGGCACCCGCCGAGCCGGTGCTGCGGGCGCTGGAGGTGGAGGTGCTGCGTCATGGCGTCACCGGCGCATCGCTGGTGCCGATCGTCCATGGCTGGGAAGTGCTGATCGAGGAATCTACTCTCGACGCCGATGCGATGCGTCGCTTCGCCGAGGGGCGAGGGCAGCTGTTCGTCGCCGCGGGCCGGCTGCTCGGCGGCGGGAACGACCCGTTGCCGGCGGCGGGGCAGGGCTGGGCGCTGGCCGATCTCGCCCATAACCTGCAGGCCGAGGAGGAAAGGGCCATGGCCCGCGACCTCGCGCGGCCGCTGCTCGATGCCGCCGCCGGGGCACGCTGGAGCCGCCCGGCGCGGGCGCTCGGCGCGCTCGCGCACCGGGCGCGGCTGGACCTCGCGGAAGCGCCGAAGCCGGCGGGTGCGCCGGGGCGGGTGGGCCGGCTGCTATGGCACCGCCTCACTGGACGCTGACCCGGCGCTCGGGCTAGCCTTGCTCCCGTCTCAGAGGGGGGAGAGAGAAGGGATGTGGCGCTATCTCGTGGGCGCGGCGGGCGCGTTGTTGCTGGTCGTAGCCGGATTGTTCCTGTTTCGCGGCTCCGCGAGCACCGAAACCAGGCTCCCGCCGGCCCCCGCCGCGACAGTTGCGTCCGAAACGGAGCAGGATCTCCCGGCCGAGCCGCCCAGCGCCGCCGCGAAGACGCGCGAGCAGAAACGGTTCGACCGGATCGACAAGGACAAGAACGACACCATCGCCAAGGACGAGTATTTCGCCCTGCGCCGCAAGCTCTTCGCCAAGCTCGACACCGATCGCGACGGCAAGCTGAGCTTCGAGGAATGGTCGGTAAAGGCGGTCGAGCGTTTCCAGGGGGCCGACAAGGACAAGTCCGGCACGCTGACCCGCGCCGAGTTCGCCACCACCGCGGTGAAGCGCAATGCCAAGCCGCGCTGCGCCTGCGCCCCGGCGAAGACGCAGGCGCAGGCGCCGGGCAGCCCCCGTCAGGAAGCCGGCGACAGCGAGGACTGAGTCATCCAGCCCTGCATCGCTTCGCGGGCGCGGCCGGTGTACATCTGCTTGCGATCGGCCTTCTTGGTCTTGCCGGGGATCGGTGGGAACAGCCCGAAATTGACGTTCATCGGCTGATAGGTCTCGGCCTCCGCCTCCCCGGTGATGTGCGAGAGCAGAGCGCCCAGCGCCATTTCGCGCGGAGGCGCCGCCAGCGTCTCGCCCGCCAGCTCCGCGGCCGCGAAGCGCCCGGCGAGCAGCCCGATCGCCGAGCTCTCGACATAGCCTTCGCAGCCCGTGATCTGCCCGGCGAAGCGGATATGAGGCGCGCTCTTCAGGCGCAACTCGCCGTCGAGCAGTTCGGGCGACTTGATGAAAGTGTTGCGATGCAGCCCGCCAAGGCGGGCGAACTCCGCCTTCTCCAAGCCAGGAATGGTCCTGAAAAGAGCAACTTGCTCGGCATATTTCAGTTTCGTCTGGAAGCCGACCATGTTCCATAGCGTGCCGGAGGCATTGTCCTGCCGGAGCTGGACCACCGCATAGGGCCAGCGCCCGGTCCTGGGATCGTCGAGCCCTACGCCCTTCATCGGCCCGAAGCGCAGCGTGTCGACTCCCCGCTCGGCCATCACCTCGACCGGCATGCAGCCTTCGAAATAGGGGACGTTCTCCCATTCGCGGAACTCGGCCTTCTCCCCCGCGAGCAAGGCCGCATGGAAGGCGAGGTACTGCTCCTTGGTCATCGGGCAGTTGATATAGTCCTTGCCCGTGCCGCCCGGGCCGACCTTGTTCCAGCGCGACTGGAACCAGGCGGTCTCCATGTCGATGCTCTCGCGATGCACGATCGGGGCGATCGCGTCGAAGAAGGCGAGCTGGTCCTTGCCGGTCGCCGCGCCGATGCTCTCGGCAAGACCCGGGGCGGTGAGGGGGCCGGTGGCGACGATCGTCAGCCCGGCCTCCGGCAGCCGGTCCACTCGCTCGCGGACGATCTCGATGTTCGGATGGGCCGCTAGCGCCGCGGTCACCCCCGCGGAGAAGCCGTCGCGGTCCACCGCCAGCGCCGAGCCGGCGGGGACCTTGTGCCGGTCGCCCTCGGCCATGATCAGCGAGCCCAGGTCGCGCATCTCCTGGTGGAGCAGGCCGACCGCGTTGTTCTGCGCGTCGTCCGAACGGAAGCTGTTGGAGCAGACCAGCTCCGCGAGCCCGTCGGTCTGGTGCGCGGGGGTCATGGTGCCGCTGCCGCGCATTTCGGAAAGGCGGACCTTGAAACCCCGGTTCGCGAGCTGCCAGGCGGCTTCCGAGCCGGCAAGGCCGCCGCCGATGATGTGGATGTCGTGCATCGGCTTCCGATAGAGCGATGCTTGGCAGAGCGCCAGTCACGCGGCATCAAGGGCGGATGGACCGCAATCGCATCGAACCGCTCTTCGCCGCCGCGATCATCGCCGGCGCCAGCTACTACGCCAATTACTGGCTGGAGGCCGGCGGCGTCGCCGCCATCGTCTGGAAGGGACTCGGCGTCGGCCTGCTCGCCCTCTGGGCGCGCGGCAAGGCCGTGAACCAGGATGGGCGGATCATCGGCGCGGTGCTCGCGCTGGGTGCGCTCGGCGACGTGCTGCTCGAACTGCACGGCTTCACCATCGGCGGGGTGGCGTTCATGGCCGGCCATCTGCTTGCGAGCTATCTCTATCTGCGCCACCGCCGCCTTCCCGCGGCCAACTGGATCGCGCCGCCGATCGCCGCCGGCGTGGCAGTCCTCGCCTGGTATCTGTTCGCGACGCTGCCTAACCCGGAGCTGCTCGGAGTCTATGTGTTCGGCCTCGCGCTGATGACCGCCTCGGCCATGCTCAGCCGGCTCGGCGCGCTGGTCGCGGCGGGGGCGCTGCTGTTCTTCGCCTCCGACTGGCTGATCTTCCTGCGCATGGGGCCGCTCGCCGGCTCGCCGATCCCGCAGCTGCTGGTATGGCCGACCTATTTCGCCGGCCAGGCGTTGATCGCCTGGGGCGCGGTCCATGTGCTCCGGGGAGAGAAGGCGATCGCATGAGGATCTTCACCATCGGCTATGAGGCGACGACGATGGACGAGTTCCTCGCCGCGTTGCGGACGGCCGGGGTGGAGCGCGTGATCGACGTGCGGGCGGTGCCGCTCTCCCGGCGGCCGGGTTTCTCGAAGAACATCCTTGCCGCGAGCCTGAAGGCGGCGGGGATCGATTATGTGCTGCTCAGGCATCTGGGCACGCCCAAGCCCGGCCGCGACGCCGCGAAAAAGGGCGACGTGAAGACGCTGCGCCAGGTCTATGCCGGGCAGCTCCATCTGCCCGAGGCGCAGGCGGAGGCGGCGGCGATGCGCGCGTTGGCCGCGGAAAAGCCGAGCGCGTTGCTCTGCTTCGAGCGCAATCCCGAACATTGCCACCGGACGCTGCTGCTCGCTGCGGAGGGCGAGGGTGCGGAAATCGTCGATCTCTATCCCTGAGCAGGAGAAGGCAGATGCTCGATCATGTCGGCTTCGCGGTTTCGGACGCCGAGGCCTCGAGGCATTTCTACGCGGCCGCCCTGGCTCCGCTGGGCATCACGCTGCTGATGACCGTGCCGGCGCACGAGAACGGCTCGGGCGGCACCGCCCATGGTTTCGGACGGGGCGACGATCCCTTCTTCTGGATCGGCGACAATGAGCGGGTGGGGGAAGGGACGCACATCGCCTTTCGCGCGGCCACCCGCGCCGAAGTGGATGGTTTTCACGCGGCGGCGCTGGCGGCGGGCGGACGCGACCATGGCGCGCCCGGGCTCCGGCCGCACTATCACGCGAACTATTATGCCGCCTTTGTGCGCGATCCCGACGGGCTCAACATCGAGGCCGTCTGTCACGCGCCCGCCTGAGAAAGGCCAGGGCGACCGGAGGTCGTTCTCCGGTCGCCCCGTAGTTTGGGGAGCCGGCGGCACAGAGGGGCAAGGCGCCGGCTGAGGTCGCTCTTGCAGGTCGGGTCTTGCAACGGTGTTTCAGTATGTTTCGCCGTGGAGCGGCTCGGTTTCCTCCGTCGCCGCGGTCGGCAGCGCGAAGCTGAAGATCGCGCCGCCACCCGGGCCGTTCTCGGCCCAGAGCCGCCCGCCATGCGCTTCCACGATCGTGCGGCAGATCGGCAGGCCGAGCCCGGTGCCGCTCTCCTTCGTGGTTCGAAACGGCTCGAACAGATTGTCGAGCATCGCTTCGCTGAGGCCGCCGCCGCTGTCGGCGACCTGGACGACGACTTCCTCCGGCCCGACCCGGGTCGTCACGCTCACCTCGCGGCGGACGCGTCCCGCGGTGGCCTCCACGCCGTTGCGGATCAGGTTGCTCAGCACCTGCTCGATCTGAAGGGCATCGCCGACGAGATTGGCCGGCGCCGGATCGAAGTCGCAATCGATCCTCGCCTCGCGCGCGATCTTGAGCTGCCGTACCGCCGCGCAGGCCGAGTAGATCACCGCGTTGAGGTCGAGGCGCGTCTGGACGATCTCGCCGCTGACCGTGAAGGAGCGGATCTTGCGGATGATGTCGCCGGCCCGGAGCGCCTGCACCCGGGCATGGTCGAGCGCGTCGAGGATGTCATGGTCCGGCTCCCCGCGCGAGCGCGTGAGATAGCGGCAGGCCTCGAGATAGTTGGTGATCGCCGCGAGCGGCTGGTTGAGCTCGTGCGCCAGCGTCGATGCCATCGCGCCCATGGCGTTCAGCCGGGCAAGCCGGAGCAGCTTTTCGTGCACCTCGCGCAGCTGGGCATCGGCTTCCACGTCATGCGTGATGTCGATCACCAGGCCGAGCAGCCGCGGCTGGCCGTCATGCGGGTCGTAGCGGCCCTGCAGCGTCACCCAGCGTATCTCGCCTCCGGGCATGGTCAGCCGCAGCGTCATGTCGAGCGGGCCCCTGATCCGCCTGGCGCTGGCGATCGCCTTGCGCAGCTCGGCCACCTGTTCGGTGCCGAGCCGTTCCGCGACATCGGCCATGCGATACTCGCCCTCGCGCCATTCGAGGCCGAACAGGCGCGCGCTCTGCGGTGAATGGCGCGAGCCGCCACGCTCCAGGTCGATTTCCCATACGCCCACGCCGGCGGCTTCCTGGGCGAGGCGGAGCAGCCTCTCGCTCTCCTCCAGCGCGCGCTGCGCGGCGATGCGCGGCGAGATGTCCTGGAGCACGACCGCGATATAGTCTTCGGTGCCGTCGCCCGAGCGGACGAGATTGGCGGTGCAATGGACGGGACGCAGCGCGCCCTCGTGCGTCACCACCATGCGGTCGTCCGAATAATAGGCGACTTCGCCCCGCGCCAGTGCCCCGATCCCCTCGATGGTCGCGGGCCATTCCTCGGCAGTGCTGGTCTTGCGGCAGCTCTCGCCGATCAGCGCCTCGCGCGGATGACCGGTGAGTTCGCAGATCCGTTCGTTGACTTCGAGGAACACGCCCTCGAGCGAGAGCCGGCCCACGCCCACGCCGGCCTGCTCGAACACGGCGCGATAGCGGCGCTCGGCCTCTTCCAGCTTGCGGCGCGCCTCCATCTCGGCGGTCACGATCTCGCTCGCCAGCACGATGCCCGCGATGCGATCGTCCTCGTCATACCAGGGGCGATGGCTCCAGCGTACATAGTCGACGCTGCCATCGGCATGCAGCAACGGGTCCCCATCGCCGGAAAGCTGCTCGCCGTCGAGCACGCGGGCGAACATGGCGCGGCGCTCGGGCGAGCAATCGGGGAAGACCTCGAAATGGCTGTGCCCCTCGAGCGCCATCCCCTCGGGCAGGTGATGATCGGCGACATAGCGTTGCGACGCGGCGACATAGCGCATGTCCCGATCGAGGATCGCCACCGCGGTCGCGGCATCGCGCGCCATGTTGGTGAGGTTGCGCCGCGAGACCTCGATCCGCTTGGCGGCGATGCGAAGCTTGTCCTCGGCATGGCGTTCGTCGGCATGGGCGGCGAGCAGGGCGATGGTCGCGCAGGTAACCGCGACGAACATCTGGGCGAGCAGCACGCGATTGTCGGGCGCGGCGAGCGCGAACGGCCCGGTCGCGATCTCGGTGCTCCACAGCACGATCACCGCGCAAATGGCCATGGCGGTGGTCGCGCCGCGCAGGTGCCAGCCCAGCGCCGCGAGCACGAGCGGCGGGAAGATCGCCCAGGCGACGGGATCCTCGCGGGGCAGCAGGAAGACGACGGTCGTCACCACGGCGCAAAGCAGCATGGCGGCGACGAAGCCGGCCCATCGGAGCAATGACCAGCGCTCGCGCAGCGGCCTGGCCCAGACGAGCACGAATGGCGCGGCCAGGATCATGCCCAGGCCCTGCTGCGCGAACTTCTCGACGAAGTTGGTCGGCCGGCCCGCCGCGATCGTGCCGAGCGCCACAATCCCCGCGGCCAGCAGCGATCCCGCCAGCGCCGCGGCGAACACCCAGAGGATCGAGCGCGGATCGAGCAGCTCGGTGGGCCGGACGCCGCGCCGGCGGATGATCGACGCGGTCAGCAGCGCGCCGAACGCCAGGCCCAGCGCGGCGGCGAGCTTGGCGACCAGCGGATATTGCGGCTCGAATATCTCATAGGTGGCGAGCACGGCGATCGCGAGCAGCGGCCAGAGCCGTGTGCTGCTCAGGATCAATCCGCTGACCGAAACCCCGATGGCGATACCGATCGGGGGATTGCGGCCGGTGAAACGGTGCCACAGGGCCCAGCTAATGCAGCCGATCAACGCGCCCGCAAACAGCATTAGCGCCGGACGCACCGACGCAGCCCAGTTCTCTGGCAGACGCTCCCTCACCGTTGCCAACTAAAACTCCGCGTAAAGCGCAGTCCATCCAAGATGCTGACAGCGATGTAAATCCGCTAAATTACGGATGTGTTCCGCAACAATTGATCAAGCAGCGGCCTTGCGGCGTTCCGCCATTTCCTCGTTGAGCATTTCGGCCAGCAGGAAGGCGAGTTCCAGGCTCTGTCCCGCATTGAGACGTGGGTCACAATGGGTGTGGTAGCGATCGGCAAGGCCCTGTTCGGTGATGTCGATGGCGCCGCCGGTGCATTCGGTGACGTTCTGCCCCGTCATCTCGGCATGGATGCCGCCCGCGAACGTGCCTTCGGCGCGGTGGACCGCGAAGAAGCCGCGCACTTCGGCCAGTATCCGCTCGAACGGCCGTGTCTTGTAGCCATTGGCCGCCTTGATCACGTTGCCGTGCATCGGATCGCAGCTCCACACCACCGGATGCCCCTCGCGCTTCACCGCGCGGACGAGCTTGGGCAGGCCGGCCTCGATCTTGTCATGGCCATAGCGCGTGATCAGCGTCATCCGCCCCGGCGTCCGGCTCGGGTTCAGCGCGTCGAGCAGGCGCAGCAGCGCGTCGGGCTCGAGGGTGGGTCCGCACTTCATGCCGATCGGATTGCCGATGCCGCGGAGGAATTCGACATGGGCCGAACCCTCGAAGCGGGTGCGGTCGCCGATCCAGAGGAAGTGCGCGCTGGTGTCGTACCAGTCGCCGGTCAGGCTGTCCTGGCGCGTGAGCGCTTCCTCATAGGGCAGGAGCAACGCCTCATGGCTGGTATAGAAATTGGTGGCCTTGAGCTGCGGCACGCTGTCCGCATCGATGCCGCACGCGGCCATGAAGTCGAGCGCCTCGCCGATCCGGTCGGCCAGATCGGCATATTTCTTCGCCCAGGGGCTGCGGCCCATGAAGTCGTGGGTCCATTTGTGGACCTGGTGCAGATTGGCATAGCCGCCCTGCGCGAAGGCGCGCAGCAGGTTGAGCGTCGCCGCCGATTGCGAATAGCCCTGCAGCATCCGCTGCGGATCGGGCGTGCGCGCCTCTGCCGTGAAGGCAATGTCGTTGACATTGTCGCCGCGATAGCTGGGCAGCTCGACGCCGCCGATCGTCTCGGTATCGGCGGAACGCGGCTTGGCGAACTGGCCGGCCATGCGCCCGAGCTTCACCGTCGGCAGCTTCGAGGCGAAGGTGAGTACCACCGCCATCTGGAGAATGACGCGGAACGTGTCGCGGATGTTGTTGGGGTGGAACTCGGCGAAGCTCTCGGCGCAGTCGCCGCCCTGGAGCAGGAAGGCTTCGCCGCGCGACACCTTGGCGAGTTCGCTGGTCAGCTCGCGCGCCTCGCCGGCGAAGACCAGGGGAGGGAAGGAGGTGAGCTGGGTCGTCGCCGCGTCGAGCGTGCCCTGATCGGGGTAATTGGGCAGCTGACGCGCCTCGGCTGCCTTCCAGCTCGACGGGCTCCAGCTCGCATGCATGTCGTTCTCCGCATCGCGCACGGTGACGTTCCAGTCGGCAGCGCCGGCAATGCCGTGGGCGGCGATCAGGTTCATGACCTTGGCGTTCGCCCGCTTGCCGTCCTTCTCCCAACCCTGGACGGTGGAGCCGGGAATGTCGAACCACGCGCCGAACGCAGCGCGGGTGAGGGAGCGTTCCTCGCGGAAGCGGCGGATCTTGGTGCCTGCAAGTGTTGTCATAGCCCAGGCGGCTTACCCCGACTGGGTAAAATCTTGCAAGCAGAAAATTTCCCTTCCAGGGTAAATCGTTCAGCCCCGGCGGAACGACCAGTTCACGCCGCCCGGCCCGGAGAGCCGCAGGCCGCCACCGGCGTTGCTGTAGCTATAGGTCTCGCTACGCGGCGAGATCGTGCCCGATCCGCCCTTGCCGCAGCCGCTCCAGCTCTCCTGCCCGCCCTGGATCGCGAAGGTCATCTTGCCGCCCGCCGTCTGGATGCGGCCCAGCTTCTCCTGGGTGATCGTCTTGGAGCAGCTCTTGCCCTCCGGCTGGACCTTGGTGATCCGCCAGGTGAAGGTGCCGTCCCGGCGGATGACGAGGTGCATCTGGCGCCGCACGGTCACCGGCATGGACTCGGTCACGATCGTGGTGTTGGTCGCCGAGCCGGGGCCGAAGGTGCCGCCCAGATTGGTGCCATAGCCGGTCGCCATGCTTGGCTGGAACTTGATCTTGGAACCGATCACCAGCTCGGTGCCGGTCGAGGATTGCGACCAGCTTCCAGCCAGCCCGGGAATATCGCCGTTCGAAGCCTTGGCCGCGGTCTGGTCTCCTTCGACTCGCTTCACCGCGATGCGCACCGCGCTGGCCGGGGCCGTGATCTCGGCGCCGTCGCGGGCGATCCCCAGATAGTCGCCCGGCGAAGCCTCGTCGTCGCCATCGACATCCTTCCATGCGATGAGCTGCCACGGCCCGCGATCGGGCAGTGCCAGCGCATAGGTCCAGGTCGAGCCGCCTGCCTGGCGCAGCGGCGCCTCGATCTTGGTCTTGCAGCTCTGATAGGGCGAGGAGCAGGCAACGACCTTGCCGCCCGCCATCGGCGCGCCCGCCGGCACCTGGACGTCCCCGGTGATGGAGAGGCTCTGCGGCGAGGGCCCGGCAGCCGCTTCGGTTGCATTGGCGGCGGCCTTGTCCGGCGTGCCGGCGAAGCAGGCGGACGCGGCGAGCAGCAATGCGGGCGCGAGGACGATGGGGCGAGCGGCAAAGGGCATGGCGGTCCTCCTGAACCCGGGGAAGGGACAGGCGCCGTGCTGGCGTGCCGAGAATGGCGGGCATAGCGTTCCGCGACGAATGCCCGCCCTGGCGCAACGAAGCCGTCAGCCGGGCAGCGTCTCGGCCAGCTTGTCATATTGGAGGCCGATCCCGTGTAGGCGGGATCCATTGTCCTCATAGCCGTCCAGATAGATGCCGTGCTCGGTGTGGAGCAGGCGAGTGCCGTCGCCGTCGGGCAGCAGCTCGATCGAGCAGAGGCTCACCGAGATCGGCTTGCCGTTCAGCTTCATGCGATAGGCATAGACGATGCGGCCATCCGGCACGATGTCGTGATAGGAGCAGTCGAAGCGCGTGACCGTGCCGCTTTTCCAGCGGCCTTCCAGATGCTCGGTGCCGCCCACTCGGAAATCGAAATGGCGATCGACCATGTCCCAGGTCTCGTTCGGCCCCGAGAACCAGCGCGCCTTGCCCTCCTCGGTGGCGAACGCCGCGAACACCTTTGCCGGTGCCTGCTTGAAACGGCGCTCGATGACGAACTTGTCGTGGACGGCTTCAGCCATGGTCCTTCTCCTTCTCCTGCGCGTCGAGGAAATGGGCGAGGCGGTCATAGCGCGCCTCGGTCGCGCGGCGGCGCTCGACGATCCATTGCTCCACCGCGGCAAGGGCGAGCGGCTCGAGCGTGCAGGTGCGCACCCGGCCCTGCTTCGCCGTGCGCACCAGGCCGGCGCCCTCGAGCAGGCGGATGTGCTGCAGGAAGCTCGGCATCGCCATGGGAAAGCCGGCGGCGAGCGCGCTCACGCTGGCCGGCCCTTCGCCCAGCCGCTCGACCACCGCGCGGCGGGTGGGATCGGCGAGCGCGGCGAATGCGGCATCGATTTTATTAGGCATTTGCCTAACTAATGGCCCGCCAAGGCCTGATGCAAGCAAAACCGAGGCGGGCGGGAAAATTTCAATAGCCCGCGATGAGATCGACTTCGTTCCGGAGCGGGCGCCCTTCCACAAAGGCCCGGGCATTCTCGACGAACAGCGCGGCGGCGCGCAGGAACATCCGCGTCTGGCTGCGGCCGGATAGGTGCATCGAGTGGATGATGTTCGCCGTGCTCCACAAGGGGTGCTCGGGCGGCAGCGGCTCGGGCGTGACCGTGTCGAGAAACGCGCCGGCGATCCGTCGCCGGGTACAGGCCTCGATCAGCGCATCCTGGTCGATCAGCTCGCCGCGGCCGACATTCACGATCCAGGCGCTGGGCTTCATCGCGGCCAGTTCCTCGGCGCCGATCATCGCGCGGCTCTCCGAGGTTGCGGGCGCGGCGAGGAACAGCCAGTCGGTCTCGGGCAGCAGCGCGCGCCAGGCCTCGGGCCGCACCGTGCCCTCGGCGCCCGAGCGCGTGACTCCGGTCACCTCGACGCCGAATGCCGTAAGCCGTTCCCCGATCAGCCGCCCGATCGTGCCATAGCCGATCACCAGCGCCTTGCTCTCGAACAGCTCGAGCTTGCCCGGCGCATCGGTCGGCCATTCGTGGCGATCGGCGGCGCGCACCACCTGGTCGAAGCGCTTGGCGGCGACCAGCGCGCCCATCACGGCATATTCGGCAACGGCATGCGCGTTGACGCCGCTGCCATTGGTCACGCGGGTGCCGCGGGCCTGCAACAGACCGGTATCGAGCGCGTCGAGCCCGGCATAGATGGTCGACAGCCATTGCAGCCGCCCGGCCGCCGCCACGGCACGCGCCCATTCGCGCGGATCATTGTGGTCGAGCCAGCCGATGTCCGCGTCGGCGACGAGCGCGACCGCCTCGTCGGCGCTCGTGAACCAATGGATGTCGATCCCGGCCGGGAGCTGCGGCTCCACCAGCGGGCGGGCGAGGGCGGGAAGCACGGCCTTCATGGACCGGAGGCTAGCGCGCGCCCGGCCCGGGTCAAAGGCCTAGATTGCGATCCCGGTCGGGATTCGGGCCGGGCGGCGGGGAGCGCGGCTTTCTCCGTCAGTCGAACGCCGGTTTCCAGTCCCAGCCCAGCGGATCACCGTCCATCACCTCCACGCCGGCGGCGGCGAGTTCGTCGCGGATCGTGTCGGAACGCTGGAAGTCCTTCACCAGCCGGGCTTCCTTGCGCTCGACCAGCCGGTCCTCGATCTCCTGCACCGTGATCGCGGCGCTCACGGGCCGCACGCGGAGTTCCTCGCGAGTCAGCTCGAGCAGCCGCAGGCCGAGCACCGCATCGAACGCCGCGAGCCCTGCCAGGCGATCGGCGGGCGCCAGCTTCTTCTCGGCGAGCAGCTCGTCGAGCGCCGGCAGTGCCCTGGGCGTGTTGAGGTCATCCGACACGGCTTCGTCGAGCCGTGCCAGCCAGGCCTGGGGCGCCGTGCCTTCGCCCTCGGCCCGGGCCTTGAGCGCGGTCACCGTCATCACCAGCCGCTTGAGCCGGGTCAGCGCCGCGGCCAGGTTCTCGGCCGAGAATTCCAGTTCGCTGCGATACTGGGCGGAAAGGCACATCAGGCGATAGGCGAGGGGATGCACGCCCGCGTCGATCAGCGACTGGAGCGTGGTGAAGCCGCCCTTGGACTTGCTCATCTTCCCCTGGCGATCGACCAGGAAGTTGTTGTGCATCCAGAAATGCGCGCCCGAATCGCCGCAGCCGCAAAAGGCCTGGTTCTGCGCGATCTCATTGGGGTGGTGGATCTCGCGATGGTCGATCCCGCCGGTATGGATGTCGAAGGGAGCGCCCAGATACTTGATGCTCATCACCGAGCATTCGAGGTGCCAGCCCGGCGCCCCCTTGCCCCAGGGGCTGTCCCATTCCATCTGGCGCTGCTCGCCCGGCGGCGACTTGCGCCAGATGGCAAAATCCTGCGGATGGCGCTTGCCGGCCACCGGATCGATCCGGCCTTCCGCGGCATCGTCCCGATTGCCGGCGAGGCGGCCATAGTCGGGAACGGTGGTCACATCGAAATACAGGCCCGAATCGAGCGCGTAGCAATGATCCGGCGCGATCTTCTCCGCGAAATCGATCATCTCGGCGATATGGTCGGTCGCGACGGACCAGCGCGAAGGCTGGCGGATGTTGAGGTCGGCGATGTTCTGCTTGAATGCCGCGGTATAATGCGCCGCGATATCCCAGATGCTCTTCGCCTGGGCGCGGGCCGCCGCCTCCATCTTGTCGTCGCCCGCATCGGCGTCCGACGTCAGATGGCCGACATCGGTGATGTTGATCACATGCGTGAGGGGCCCCCACGCATTTTCCCCGGCCTTCCAGCTCAGCACCCGGCTCAGCGTGTCGGTGAACACATAGGCGCGCAGATTGCCGAGATGGGCATAGTTGTAGACCGTCGGCCCGCAGGAATAGACGCGCACGCCCCGTTCGGGATCGAGCGGCCGGAAAACCTCCAGGCTGCGGGTCAGCGAATTGTAGAGCGTGAGTTGGGCGCCGGTCATAGGGGCGGCATAGCGGCTCGTCGGCACGCTGCAAGTCTCGGGCGGGTCCGTTGCCGATCCCGCGCATGTCCCGGCGCCGGGGTTCAGGCGGCCAGCGCGGCCTCGCCCCGCTGGCGGATCAGCCCGCTGCCGGTGCTTCCGCCCACTATCAGCGGCAGGGCGGTGGCGCAGAAAGCGCATTCCGCCGTGAACCGGCCGATCACCCAATGGGATCCGCCGCAGCCCGGGCAATAATTCTGCTGCTGCGGACGGTACGCCACGCGATAGCCGGTAAGAGCGTGTCGGATGCCGAAATCGTACATGCCTCGTCTCCCGATAAGCGCGGGATCAACGGCGGTGAATCGCGATTTGTTCCGCATCCGAGCCGGTTCGGCGTCGATGTTCCGTGCGATTCGATCGATGAGTTGCGGGAAAGACACAGTTTTGCCGGCGTGCCGGCGCCCTGGATGAGAGGATGGTGGTGCGGGGAAGGAAGTGGAGGCCCGAGCCGGAATCGAACCGGCGTGCAAGGATTTGCAGTCCTCTGCGTCACCACTCCGCCATCGGGCCTCGGAGCGAGCGGCGGCAATGCGCAGGTGCTTCGCCCGCTGTCAACATTGCAGTGCAAAAATAGCTGCGCGCATTGCTTGGCGAAGGGTTGCGAAGGGGATACAAGCCGCCCTACATAATCAGTGTATTGCACAACTAATACGGTTGTGCCAGATAGCCGGGGTAATGATGGCTCTTACGGTAGATTCCGCGCCTGCCGAGGCGAACCGCTTCGAAGTGATGCGCCACGCGATGGTCGCCAGCCAGCTGCGCACCAACGCGGTCAACGACGCCCGCGTGGTCGAGGCGATGGCGCGCCTCCCGCGAGAGGATTTTCTTCCCGAGGCGCATCGCGCGATCGCCTATCGCGACACGTTGCTGCCGCTTGCCGGCGGGCGCAGCCACAACCTGCCGCTCGCGACCGGCCGGCTGCTCACCGCGGCCGAGATCCGGCCCGCGGACAAGGTGCTGCTGATCGGTGCCGCGGGCGGCTATGCGACGGCGCTGCTCGCCGGCCTCGCCGGGTCGGTGGTCGCGGTGGAGGAGGAGCCCGGCCTCGCGGCGCTCGCCCGCACCGCGCTCGCCGCCTATGCCAATGTCGAGCTGGTCGAGGGGCCGCTCGCTGCCGGCCATGCTCCGGAAGGCCCTTATGACCTGCTCGTCGTCGACGGCGCGGTCGAGGCGCTTCCCACGGCGCTGCTCGACCAGGTCGGGCCCGATGGTCGGGTGGTGACCGGCCTCCTCGATCGCGGCGTGACGCGCCTTGCGGCGGGCCGCCGCACCGAAGGCGGCTTCGGCCTCGTCGATTTCGCCGATATCGAATGTGCAGTTCTTCCCGGTTTCGAGCGCCTACGAACCTTTCAATTCTGATCTGAAAGAGGCTCATGCGAATTTCCTCTCTGCTCCTGGGCGCCAGTCTTGTCGCGATCGCCGTGCCTGCCGCCGCGCAGACCACGACGACGCGCGCCGGCACCGATACTCCCGTGCAGGTGGTGGGCACCGGCGCGCCGGCCCAGACGGCGCAGCCGACCACTACGCTGCGCGATGCGCTGGTGCTTGCCTACAACACCAATCCGGGCCTCCAGTCGGAACGCGCCAACCAGCGTGCCAATGACGAGAACGTGCCGATCGCCAAGGCCGCCGGCCGTCCGGGCTTGAACGGCACCGGCTCGTTGAACACCAGCCCCTATAACAGCGACGCGACCATCGGCCCGAGCCGCAACGGCAATCTCGGCCTGAACCTCTCGGTGCCGATCTACAGCGGCGGCGCGGTGCGCAACTCGGTGCGCGGTGCGGAGACTCGCGTCGCCGCCGGCCAGGCCAGCCTGCGCGGTGCCGAGGCGCAGCTCTTCACCGATACGGTGACCGCCTATGTCGACGTGCTGCGCTTCGAGGCGATCGTTCGCCTCAACCAGCAGAACGTCCATGTCCTCGAGGTCAATCTCCAGGCGACTCGCGACCGGTTCGAGGTGGGCGACCTTACCCGCACCGACGTTGCCCAGTCGGAGGCGCGGCTCGCGCTCGCCGAGAGCCAGCTGCGCACGGCCGAGGCCGGGCTGATCGGTTCGCGCGAGAATTACATCCGCATCGTCGGCGCCGCGCCCGGCGTGCTCGCCCAGCCGCCGGCGCTGCCGGGCCTGCCGGTCGACGTCGCCGATGCCGAACAGGCCGCGATCGCCGGCAATCCGAACCTCGAAGCCGCGCAGAAGCAGCGCGATGCCTCGCGCTTCGACGTCAGCGCGGCCAAGGCCGGCCGCTCGCCGCAGGTGAGCATCGGCGTCGGCAGCAGCTATTATAATTATCTGGGCTCGCTCACGCCGCAGGCGCGCTCGGTCATGGGCCTCAATCCGGACGGGATCTCGACCACGCTCGGCGCGCAGCTCAGCCTGCCGGTGTTCCAGGGCGGCCGCCCGGCCGCGCAGGTCCGCCAGGCCCAGGCGCGCGAGGCGTCGGCGATCGAGACCGTCACGCTCACCGAGCGCGGCGTGATCGCCCAGGTGCGCTCGGCCTATGCCAGCTACCAGTCGGCGCTGCGCGTGATCGAATCGTCGCGTGTCGCCGTCGATGCCAACAAGCTGAGCCTCGAGGGTGTCCGCGCCGAGAACAGCGTCGGCACCCGCACGATCCTCGACATCCTGAACGCCGAGCAGGAACTGCTCAACAGCCAGGTCAATTATGTCACCGCCGAGCGCGACGCCTATGTCGCCGGCTTCACGCTGCTCGCCGCGATGGGCCGGGCCGAGGCACAGGATCTCAACCTGGACGGCGGCCCGCTCTACGATCCGGGCATCAACTACAAGCGGGTGAAGAATCGCTGGTCGGATCGCAACGACGATCCCGAGCCCCAGGCCGTTGGCACGCGCACCAACCAGACGCCCGCCCAGACGCCGGCCGTCACCACCACGTCGCTCGATCCCGTGCTTCAGCGCGGCGATACCACGCGGCCTGTTGACATTAACCGTAAAAATCCCTGATGACGCGCCTCCGGGGCTTTCAGGAGTAGCCGGTTGATGGGGGACATCAGTAGCGAGCCGTCGATGGAGGAGATTCTATCCTCCATCAAACGCATCATCGCCGAGGAAGGCGATGCGGCCATCGCGACGCGTGCGCGCCGCGGCGGACGTGCGACGACGGTGGCGGACAAGCCCGCCGCCATCGACGAAGTGCTCGAACTGAGCCAGCCGGTCGACGAGGACAGACTGGAGACGCCGACGCCGATGTCGATGGGTTCCCCCACGCCGCCCGAAGCCGCCCCGAGGGCCGCGGCCGAGGTGCCCGCCGATCCGATCCTGTCCGACCGCGCCGCCGAAGCGACGCGCGGCCCGCTCGAGGCGCTGTCGCGCATGGTGGTGAAGCCCGAGGTCACCGGCACGGACACGCTCGAGGGCATGGTGCGCGAGATGCTGAAGCCGATGCTGCGCGACTGGCTCGACGCCAATCTGCCGCGGCTGGTGGAAGAGATGGTCGCCCGCGAGATTTCGCGGATCACCGGGCGGCAATAGGTCGGGCCATTATTTCCAGCCCCGCTGTCGCCTCGGTTGCTTCGGTTGCCTGTTAAGGCGGGCAAGGGGCGAAGGCTTGGATTCAGCCGCCATATCCGTCATCCCGGCCTTGAGCCGGGGTTCACAGTGCCTCAAGTCCAGCATTAGGGTCACGACTCAATCAGCAAGGCCCGTCATCCTCGCGCAGGCGGGGATGCAGGGTAGCGCGGGACAAAGAGGCTACCAGGCCGGCGCTCCCTGGAGGGCGCGGGACGCGATTGAGCGCAATCCGCTCCTGGCCCTGGATCCCCGCCTGCGCGGGGATGGTGAAGGGAATCGCGGAGATGGCGAAAGAAATCAAAGCCTTGATCGGGTTTCTACCCTAGGAGCCTCTTGCCTCCCGGTGGACCCCGGCACAAGGCCGGGGCGATGGGGTGTGGAAGGAGCCATCGCGGTGCCCGCATTCCAACTTTCGATTGGACCCGGGGCTTTGTCGCCGGTCTAGTGCGCTGACCGATTGTAACGGCCGCAACCTTCCGGCTATCCTCGCGGCATGAAATATATCCTGCTCGCGAGCGTCACGCTCGCTTTCGCCGCGGCGCCCGCGCTGGCGCGTGATCTCACCATCCAGGACGTCGCCACCCTGTCGCGCGTCGGCGCCCCCGCGGTCTCGCCCGATGGCCATTGGCTCGTCTGGCAGCAGCGCGAGACCGATCTCGCCGCCAATCGCGGCCGCTACGACCTGTGGCGCCTCGATCTCACGGTGAAGGGCGCCAGGCCCGAGAAGCTCGTCGCAGAGGCCGATGTCAACGAGACCAGCCCGCAATTCTCGGCGGACGGCAGGACCGTGTGGTTCCAGTCGGACAAGGGCGGCGAGGATGCCGTATGGGGCATCGCGATCACCGGCGGCACCGCAACGCAGCTCACCCATATCCCGGGCGGGTTCAACGGGTTCAAGGTCTCGCCCGACGGCAGCAAGCTGCTCGTCTGGGCCGATCGCAAGCCCGGCGCGCCCAGCCTGGAGCCGGCGATGGTCAAGAAGGATCCGAACGCCGGTTCCGGGCGTACCTATGACCAGCTGTTCGTTCGCCACTGGGATACATGGTCGAACGGCGAGCGCTCGCAGCTCTTCGTGCTGCCCTTCGGCCCGAACGGTGCCACCGGCAACGGCGTGCCCATCGTCGGCGGGCTGATCGGCGACACGCCTTCGAAGCCCTTCGGCGGCGGCGAGGAAGTGTCGTGGAGCGCGGACGGCAAGACCGTCTATTTCGCCCTGCGCGAGGCCGGCCGGATCGAATCCAAATCGACCAATCTCGACATTTTCGCCGCTCCCGCGGACGGCAGCTCGGCGCCGGTGAACCTCACCAAGGCGAACGAGGGAATGGACAATCTCCCCACCGTCTCGCCAGACGGCAAGTGGCTCGCCTATTTCTCGATGGCGCGCGCCACCTATGAGGCCGATCGCCAGGTGCTCCAGCTGCGCAACCTCGCCACCGGCGAAGTGAAGGCACTTACCCAGGCCTGGGACCGTTCGGTCGCCTCCATCGCCTGGGCGCCGGATTCCAAGGCGCTGTACGTCACGGCCGAAGATACCCAGGAGACTCCGATCTGGTCGGTCGATCCGCAGACCGGCAAGGTCGCCCGGCTCACCCAGCTCGGCAACGTCACCGCGGTGGTGCCGACCAGGGGCGGCATCGTCTATTCGATGAACAGCCTCACCGCGCCGGACGATTTCTACCAGCTCAAGGGCAAGGCCAGCACCCGGCTGACCTCGGTCAATGCGGAGAAGCTCGCCGGCATCGACCTGCCGAAGGTCGAGCGCTTCAGCTTCGCCGGTGCCAACAACGACACGGTCTGGGGCTATGCGGTGCGCCCGGCCAGCCTGGCGGAGGGCAAGAAGGCGCCGATTGCCTTCATCGTCCATGGCGGCCCGCAGGGAAGCAGCAACAACAGCTGGTCCTATCGCTGGAACCCCGCGGTGTTCGCCGGTGCCGGCTATGCGGTGGTCGCGGTCGATTTCCACGGCTCCACCGGCTATGGTCAGGCCTTCACCGACGCGATCCGCAACAATTGGGGCGGCTGGCCGCTCGAGGACCTGCAAAAGGGCCTCAAGGCCGCGACGGACAAGTTCGCGTATCTCGATGCCGGCAATGCCTGCGCGCTGGGCGCCTCCTATGGCGGCTATATGATGAACTGGATCGAGGGCCAGTGGCCGGACCGGTTCAAGTGCATCGTCCAGCATGACGGCGTGTTCGACGCCCGCGCCATGGCCTATGAGACCGAGGAGCTGTGGTTCGACGAGTGGGAACATGGCGGCAAGGCCTATTTCGAGGACCCCGCGGCGTTCGAGAAGTGGAACCCGGTCAACCATGTCGACAAATGGAAGACCCCGCAGCTGGTGATCACCAGCGAGAAGGATTTCCGCATTCCCTATACCCAGGGTCTAGCTGCCTTCACCGCGCTCCAGCGCCGCGACATCCCGTCCAAGCTGCTGGTGTTCCCGGACGAGAACCACTGGGTGCTGAAGCCGAAGAACTCGATGCAATGGTATGGCACCGTGCTGGGCTGGCTGGATCGGTATACCGGCAAGCAGCAGGATGCCGGCGCGACTGCCGTCAAGTAAGGCCATAGCCGCAATAAGCTTCCGTCATGCTGAACTCGTTTCAGCATCCAACTTTCCACCGGCGATATCGCTTGCGGCGCGTTGGACCCTGAAACGAGTTCAGGGTGACGGAAGTGGGGCGAGAGAGTTTGCACCACGCAAACACCTCGCTAAGGGCAGGGCATGACCACCGAACTGCCCAAGACCTTCGACCCCGCCGAGCTCGAATCCCGCTGGTACCGGCATTGGGAAGCCAACGGCCTGTTCCGCCCCGAGCGTGACGGCGCCGACCCCTGGACGCTGGTGAACCCGCCGCCCAACGTGACGGGCAGCCTGCATATCGGCCATGCGCTCGACAACACGCTGCAGGACATCCTGGTCCGCCACGCCCGGCTGAAGGGCAAGGATGCGCGCTGGGTGGTCGGCACCGATCATGCCGGCATCGCGACCCAGATGGTCGTCGAGCGCCAGATGAACCTCAGGCAGCAGAAGCGCACCGATTTCACGCGCGAGGAATTCGTCGCCAAGGTCTGGGAGTGGAAGGAAGAGAGCGGGGGCGAGATCACCCAGCAGCTCCGCCGCCTCGGCTGCTCGATGGACTGGGCCAATGAGCGCTTCACCATGGACGAGGGCTTTTCCAAGGCTGTCCTCAAGGTGTTCGTCGAGCTCCACAAGCAGGGCCTGCTCTACCGCGACAAGCGGCTGGTGAATTGGGATCCGGGCCTGGGCACCGCGATCAGCGACCTCGAGGTCGAGACCAGGGAGGTCAAGGGCAGCTTCTGGCGCCTGAAATACCCGCTTGCCGACGGTTCGGGCCATATCGAGGTCGCGACTACGCGCCCCGAGACGATGCTCGCCGACATGGCGGTCGCGGTGAACGCCGAGGACAAGCGCTACACCACGCTGGTCGGCAAGATGGTCAAGCTGCCGGTCACCGGGCGGCTGGTGCCCATAGTTGCCGACGAGCATGCCGATCCCGAACTCGGCTCGGGCGCGGTGAAGATCACGCCAGGGCATGACTTCAACGATTTCGAGGTCGGCAGGCGGGCCGGGATCGAGGCGCGCGACATGCTCAACATGCTCGACGCCAAGGCCCGCATCACCCAGACCGCCGACGGGCTGATCCCCGCCGAGCTGCTCGGCATCGACCGGTTCGAGGCGCGCAAGCTGGTGGTCGAGCGGCTCAAGGCCGAGGGCTATCTGATCCCGCACATCGACAAGGATGGCGAGGAGCACGACGCCGAGCCGCGCACGATCGCGACGCCGTTCGGCGATCGCTCGGGCGACGTGATCGAGCCCTGGCTGACCGACCAATGGTATGTCGATGCCGCTACCTTGGCCAAGCCGGCGATCGAGGCCGTCCGCTCCGGCGCGACCAGGATTGTGCCGAAGAGCTGGGAAAAGACCTATTTCAACTGGATGGAGAACATCCAGCCCTGGTGCGTCTCGCGCCAGCTCTGGTGGGGGCACCGGATTCCGGCCTGGTTCGGGCCCAGCTTGGAAAACCCGGGCGAGAAGGCGATTTTCGTCGCCGAGAACGCGGATGATGCGTTGGCTCAGGCGACCGCATACTACATCAATGATTTGCAACCCGGTCCGGGGTTGGGCGTCGTGATGGTCGACGACGAATCCGAGGCGCGGCGCGTCCATGACAAACACGGAAACCGCGTGGGAATCTGGCAGGACAGCGACGTCCTCGACACCTGGTTCTCCTCCGCCCTCTGGCCCTTCGCGACGATGGGCTGGCCGGAGAATCCCGATGCCACGCTCGGCGGCCGCTATCCGAACGACGTGCTGATCTCGGGCTTCGACATCCTGTTCTTCTGGGATGCCCGCATGATGATGCAGGGCTTGCACTTCATGAAAGCAGTGCCCTTCAAGACCCTGTATCTACACGGTCTTGTTCGTGCGGCGGACGGGCAGAAAATGTCCAAGTCCAAGGGCAATGTCGTCAATCCGCTCGGGCTGATCGACAGCTATGGCGCCGATGCGCTGCGCTTCTTCATGGCGGCGATGGAAAGCCAGGGCCGCGACATCAAGATGGATGAGCGCCGGATCGAGGGCTACCGCAACTTCGCGACCAAGCTGTGGAACGCCGCGCGCTTCGCCCAGTCGAACGGCATCTCGGCCTCGACCACGCTCGAGCCGCCTGCGGCGCAGCTGGCGGTCAATCGCTGGATCGTCGCCGAGGCGGTCGCCACCGTCCAGGCGATCGACCTCGCGCTGGCCGATCTGCGCTTCGACGAGGCAGCGAACAGCATCTACCAGTTCGTCTGGAGCCGTTTCTGCGACTGGTATCTGGAGCTGATCAAGCCGGTGCTTCAGGGCGAAGGCGCCGAGGGTGCCGAGGAGACGCGCGCGGTGGCGGGCTGGGTGCTCGACCAGATCCTGGTCATGCTCCACCCGTTCATGCCCTTCATCACCGAGGAGCTGTGGTCGAAGATGGGTCCGCGCGATCACGAGCTGATCGTGGCGAGATGGCCGATGGCCGATGCCCGCGCGCTCGATCCGGCGGCGGCGCAGGAGGTGGACTGGCTGATCCGGCTGGTGAGCGAGATCCGCGCCGCCCGCACCGAGCTGAACGTGCCGCCGGGTGCGCGCCTGCCGGTGTTCGTGCGCGACGCCTCGGCCGAGACCAGCGCGCGCCTGGGCCGCCAGGAAGCCGCGCTGGCGCGCCTCGCCCGTGTCGATCAGGCCGCGGGCGAAGTACCTGCGGGCGGCTCGCTGCAGATCATCGTCGACGAGGCGACCTTCGTGGTGCCGCTCGGCGATGTGGTCGACATCGAAGCCGAGAAGGCGCGCCTCGCCAAGGCGATCGCCGCGGCCGAGAAGGAGCGCGACGGCCTGGCGGGCCGGCTGGGCAATGCCAGCTTCGTCGAGAAGGCCAAGCCCGAGGCAGTCGAGAAGGCCCGCACCGACCATGCCGAAAAGGCCGCCGAGGCGGAGCGGCTGTCGGCCGCGCTGGCGCGGCTGGGCTGATCCAGATCGTCATCCCGGCGAAAGCGGGGGTCTCGTGCACTGGGCTTTTCGCTCATGATCGCACGAGATCCCGGCTTTCGCCGGGATGACGGAAATGGGCGAGCCTCCCGATACGGGACGCCGTTAACCATAGTTCTCAATATCCTCCGGGCATTCCAGCCCCTTTAACCAACTCCGAGTCGCTAATCCCTCGGAGTCGCCATGAACCGCCTTCTGCTTTCCGCCGGCATTGCCGCGGCGGCGCTGTTCGCCGCCATGCCCGCGTCCGCCCAGTCCATCGCCGGGCTCGATGCGCTGCGCACCTGGAACCTCGTCGTGCTCGGCGACCTGACCTCCTCGTCGGAAGTCGAGGGGCGGACCTTCGTCGGCGGCAACCTCAACGGCAATTCCTCCAACTATCAGATCGGCAATCCCGCCCCGAGCCCGCTCGGCGTGCCCGGCCTCACCGTGGTGGGCGATGTCAACGGTTCGACCAAGAACCTTAACAACGGTTCGGGCGCGGTGATCGGCGGCAACGTCAACAGCGGCTTCAACCTCAACGGGCCGGCGCAGACGGTGAAGGTCGGCGGCACGATCGCCAACACCAACGTCAACCAGAACACCGTGCAGTCGGGCCTGACGGCGAGCGATCCGGCCTTCTCCGTCAATCTGAAGCAGCAGGGCAGCCTGCTCACCAGCAGCCTGACCGACCTGTCGCGCACGCTGGGCGGGCTCGATGCCAACAGCAACCTGGTGATCGCCGGCAATCGCGGCACTTTCAACGCGGTGCCGAACGCGGACGGCGTGGCGGTGTTCAACATCAGCGCCGCCGATCTCGACAAGATCGGCGAGATCCAGTTCAACCTGAACGGCGCCGACACCGCGATCGTCAACGTCAGCGGCGCGAACGTGACGCTCAACGACAATTTCCTGGGCGGCACCCAGGGGCTGGGCCAGCACGTGATCTGGAACTTCCCCGATGCGAAGACGCTGAACGCCACCACTGCATGGGGCGGATCGGTGCTCGCGCCGAACGCGGCGGCGACCACCGGCAACTATATCCAGGGCTCGGCGGTGTTCGGCAGCCTCGTCCAGAACGGCGAGTTCCACCTCGGCACCTATACCGGCACCTATACGCCGCCGGGCACCACCAATCCGGGCGGCGGCGATCCCAGCCCGATCCCGGAGGAGGCGCTGGGCTTGTTCGCGCTCGGCACGATCGCGCTCTGGGTGATGCGCCGCCGGCGCGCCCAGCCGGCTTGACCTGACCGCCGCCGGGTGCTGGTGAGGAGCGGCGGGAGGTCCTTTCCGCCGACTCCAACCAGAGCGAGCGCCATGGCCGGTCCTCCCCAACGCCACGACCTGACCCAGGGCCCGATCAGCCGGACGCTGCTGATGTTCGCGCTGCCCACGCTGGGCTCGAACATCCTCCAGTCGCTGAACGGCTCGATCAACTCGATCTGGGTCGGCCGCTTCCTGGGCGAGCAGGCGCTGGCGGCGACCGCCAATGCCAACATCATCATGTTCCTGATGTTCTCGGCGGTGTTCGGCTTCGGCATGGCGGCGACGATCCTGATCGGCCAGTCGATGGGGCGGCGCGACGTCGAGGCGGCGCGGCGCGCCTTCGGCTCGGCGATCGGGCTGGTAATGGGCGGCGCGGTGGTGATCGCGATCCTCGGCTGGCTGTTCGCCCCGCAGATCCTCCGCCTGCTCGCCACCCCCGGCGAGGCGCAGGACATGGCGCGCGACTATCTGCGCGTCATCTTCCTCGGCCTGCCGTTCAGCATGCTCGGCGTGCTCATCCAGATGAGCCTGCGCGGCACCGGCGATTCGATCACGCCGCTCTGGTTCATGGTGCTGAGCGTCACGATCGACGCGGGGCTGAACCCGCTGCTGATCCAGGGCATCGGCCCGTTCCCCCGCATGGGCATCGCCGGCTCGGCCACCGCGACGCTGCTTGCCGGGCTGGTCTCGTCCTTCGGCCTGCTCCTCTACGTCTATTGGCGCGACTTGCCGGTGCGGCTGCGGGGCCATGAGCTGCACTATCTGATCCCGGAAAGGGCGCTGGTCCGCACCATTGTCGCCAAGGGATTGCCGATGGGCGCGCAGATGCTCGTCATGTCCACCGCCGGCCTCACCATGATCGGGCTGGTCAACCGGCTCGGCGTCGACACCGCCGCAGCCTATGCCGTCTCGCAGCAGCTCTGGACCTATATCCAGATGCCGGCGATGGCGATCGGCGTCGCCGTGTCGAGCATGGCCGCGCAGAATATCGGCGCGGGGAGATGGGACCGGGTGAACGCGATCACCCGCGCCGGACTGGCCTACAACACCGTCATAACCCTGGTCGTGATTGTCGCGATCCTCCTGTTCGATCGCCCGGTCATGGCGCTGTTCGTCGGCGGCGACAGCCCGGCGATCCCGATCGCGCGCCACATCCAGCTGCTCGCCAGCTGGACCTTCGTGATGTTCGGCGCGACCATGGTGCTGTTCTCCACCGTCCGCGCCAACGGCGCCACCGTGCCGCCTTTGGTCATCCTGGCGATCACGCTCTTCCCGATCCGCTTCGGTTTCGCCGTCCTCGGCCAGCGCTGGTTCGGCAGCGACGCGCTGTGGCTGGCCTTCCCGATCGGGTCTGCCTGCTCGCTGGCGCTGGCGGCGCTCTATTATCGCTATGGCCGCTGGCGCAGCGAAGTGCTGGAAGTGCCGCCCGAGCCCGTCGCGGTGGAGGAGGAGGCGCTCGCCGCCACCGAGCCCGCGGGGCGCTTGCAACCCAATTGCTGAGGGCGCATCAGCGCGGCCATGAGTCAGTATCCCGCGCTCCGCCTCCGCCGCACCCGCGCCTCCGAATGGAGCCGCCGGCTGCACGCGGAAACCGTGCTCACCCCGGCGAACCTGATCTGGCCGCTCTTCGTCACCGAAGGCGCGGCGGAAGAGCCGATCGCCTCGCTCCCCGGCGTCTCGCGCTGGGGCGTGAAGGACATCGCGGCGCGCGCGCGCGAGGCCCGCGAGCTCGGCATTCCCTGCCTGGCGCTCTTCCCCAACACGCCGCGGGAGCTGCGCACCGATGACGGGCGCGAGGCGCTCAATCCGGACAATCTGATGTGCCGGGCGATCCGCGCGATCAAGGACGCGGTGCCCGATATCGGCGTGCTCACCGACGTGGCGCTCGACCCTTATACCGCGCATGGCCATGACGGCATCGTCGACGCCCAGGGCTATGTCCTCAACGACGAGACCAGCGCCGTGCTGGTCGACCAGGCGCTGCTCCAGGCCGAGGCGGGGGCGGACATCGTCGCCCCGTCGGACATGATGGACGGCCGGGTCGGCGCGATCCGCGGCGCGCTCGAAGCCAATGGCCATGTCAACGTCCAGATCATGGCCTATGCCGCCAAATATGCCTCGGCCTTTTACGGCCCCTTCCGCGACGCGGTGGGCAGCCGCGGGCTGCTCAAGGGCGACAAGAAGACCTATCAGATGGATCCGGCCAATGCCGAGGAAGCGCTGCGGGAAGTCGCGCTCGACCTGGCCGAGGGCGCGGACAGCGTGATGGTGAAGCCCGGGCTGCCCTATCTCGACATCATCCTGCGCGTGAAGGACGCGTTCCAGGTGCCGGTGTTCGCCTATCAGGTCTCCGGCGAGTACGCGATGATCGAAGCGGCCGCGGCGGCCGGGGCAGGGGAGCGCGAGGCGCTGGTGCTGGAGACGCTGATGGCCTTTCGCCGGGCCGGCTGCTCGGGCGTGCTCAGCTATCACGCGCCGCTGGCGGCAAGGCTGCTCGCCGGATGATCGCGACGGCGCGCCTGATCCTCCGCCCTTGGCGCGAGACGGACAAGCCCGTCTTCCATGCGCTCGCCAACACGCCGGCGATGATGGAGCATTTCGGCGGCCCCGTACCCCGGGCGAAGCACGACGCGATCATCGACAAGATGATGGCGCAGCAAGCGCGCCACGGCCATTGCATGTGGGTGGTCGAGATCGGCGAGACCGGCGAGCTGGCCGGCGTCTGCGGCGTGCGCATCGGCGGCCATCCCGGCACGCCGGTGCCCGAGGAGCTGGAGATCGGCTGGCGCATCGGCGAGAAATTCTGGGGGCAGGGCATTGCCCGCGAGGCGGCCGAGGCGAGCATCGCCTGGGGCTGGGCCAATACCGCCCGCCCGCGCATCGCCGCCTGGACGGTGATCGGCAACCGCCGCAGCTGGGGGTTGATGGAGCGGCTGGGCATGCGCCGCCGCGCCGATCTCGATTTCCGGCACCCCGATTATGCGCCCGGCGACCCCTTCGGCGCGATGATCGTCTACGCGATCGACCGCCCGGCATGATCGAGACCGCGCGCCTCAGCCTGCGTCCCTGGACGCCCGCCGACCGTCCGGCATTCGAAGCCCTGGTCAACACGCCCGCGATGATGGCGCGGCTCGGCGGGCTGAAGGCGCCGGCGGACATCGACGCGATGTTCGCGCGGCGGCTCGAGGATCAGGTGCGTTACGGCTTCTGCTATTGGGCCACCATGCTCCGCGAGACCGGCGAGCTGATCGGCAGCTGCGGTCTCCGCATCGCCAGCAACTATGGCCCCGAAGCGCCGGTTGCCGGCATGCCGGAGATCGGCTGGCGCATCGCCGAGGCCCATTGGGGCAAGGGCTATGCCCGCGAGGCGGCCGCGGCGAGCATCGCCTGGGGCTGGGCCCATCTCGATGCGCCGGCGATCGGCGCCTGGACCACGATCGCCAACGATCGCAGCTGGGGGCTGATGGAGCGGCTCGGCATGCGTCGCCGCCCCGATCTCGACTTCCACCTCCGCGCGCATGCGCCCGACGATCCCGTGGGCGCGATGATCGTATATATCCTGGAGCGCCCCGCATGATCGAGACCGAACGCCTGGTCCTGCGTCGCTGGCGGGAAAGCGACCGGCCGGCCTGGCACGCCATGGGCCGGGACCCCGCGGTGATGGAGTTCCTTGGTCCGCCGTTGAGTCCCGAGGCCGCCGATGCCGCGATGGCGCGGCAGAATGCCCTGCTCGACGCCCATGGCCATTGCTTCTGGGCGGTCGAGCGCAAGGAAGACGGCGCGTTCCTCGGCTTTTGCGGCCTCAAGCCCGGGCCGGAGGGAACACCGCTCTTCGGAGAGACCGAGATCGGCTGGCGCTTCGCGGCGGCTCATTGGGGCAGGGGCTATGCCCGCGAAGGCGCGCAGGCGAGCCTCGACTGGGCCTGGGCCAGCCTCGACGTGCCGACGGTCGCGGCGATGACGGTGCTCGGCAACGCCCGCAGCTGGGGGCTGATGGAGCGGCTGGGCATGGTGCGGGTTCCCGCCGAGGATTTCATCCATCCCCAAGCACCCGACTGGCTGAACCCGCACATCACCTATCGGATCGCACGGCCCGGCGGGTGAGGCGCCGGGTCGGCCGGCGCTTTCGTCTTGCGATCCGGAGATTTCACCATTCCCGGATTATGGCAGGGGCCTGGGTCACGGGCTCATATTCTCCACCATCACCCCGCATCCATCGTCATCCCCCGCGAAGGCGGGGATCCAGGATAATATGGGACAATCGAAGCGGTTGTCGGAGACGGTAACGCGACCCACGCGGTCCTTGCGCATGGCCCTGGATCCCCGCCTTCGCGGGGATGACGGAGAGAGGGAAGCGGGGGCTGACGGAGAGGGGGACGGAGGGGGGTATGCGTCCCCGATCGGGCCCAATCGACATCTGGAGTAATGGAGCCGCGATGGCCCCATCTACCCCGATAAGTTCCAGGTCGAACCGAGATCGGGACTGTCGGCGCACCCGGACCCTTTACTAGTAGAGTTTCCTCTGCTTGCGTCCACGGCATGATCGTGTCGCACATCCCGCAGCCCGCCATATCCGGACAGGGCCCAAATTCCGGGGAGGGAAATCGGGCCCCCCATAGCCTAGGCTTCGTAAACTTCCGCGCCTGGTTCATCCATCGGCAAGCCGAATCGCTGCACAGCGGCGCGGAGGCCTGAAGCGATGGAGAATGCAATCGACGACGGGACGCCGCAGCCCGGCACGCGGACCACGCGCTGGCTGTTCGTCGCCGCGATCCTCGCCGGCTCCTTCCTGCTCTTCCTCGTCCAGCCCATGGTCGCGCGCATGGCGCTGCCGCAACTGGGCGGCGCGCCGGCGGTGTGGAACAGCGCGATGCTGGTCTATCAGGCGCTGCTGCTCGGCGGCTATTCCTACGCGCATTGGCTGGGCCGGGTGTCGCCGCGGGCCCAGGGGACGATCCATCTCGCGGTGCTCCTGATCGCGGCGCTGTGGCTGCCGATCGGCGTGATCGCGATGGAACTGCCCGGCGACGCGGAGCCGGCGCTCTGGGTACCCTGGCTGCTCGTCGCCTCGATCGGTCCGCTGTTCTTCGCCGTCTCTGCCCAGGCGCCGCTCCTCCAGCGCTGGTACAGCATCGCCAGTCACGGGCGCGACCCCTATGCCCTTTACGCCGCCTCCAATATCGGCAGCTTCGGCGGGCTGATCGCCTATCCGCTGATCGTCGAGCCCAATCTGGCGCTCAAGGGCCAGAGCTGGCTGTGGACCGGCGGCTATGTTCTGGTCCTGATCCTGGTCGCGGGCTGCACCGCGCGCCTGCCGCGCCGGGCGGAAGGCGAGCCGCATGTCGCGCACCATACGCCCGCGCCGCCCTGGCGCCGGGTGTTCCATTGGATCGCGCTGGCGCTAGTCCCCTCGGGCCTGATGCTGGCGACGACGACCTTCCTCACGACCGACATCGTCGCGGTGCCGATGCTGTGGGTGCTGCCGCTCGGCCTCTATCTGCTCAGCTTCTCGGTGGCCTTTCGCGACAATGCGGTGCTGCCCGAGATCCTCACCAAGTTCGCGCCGGTCATCATCCTGATGTTCGGCGCGACGCTGATCGCCGGCCACCAGCAGCTCGCCTATCTCAACGCGATCATCGGGCTGTTGCTGCTCTTCACCGTATCGGTGACGCTGCATGCCCGCATGTATGCCCTGCGCCCGGCGCCGGACCGGCTCACCGGCTTCTACCTCGCCATGTCGGTGGGCGGCGTGCTCGGCGGCGTGTTCGCCGGCCTGATCGCGCCGATCCTGTTCGACTGGACCTATGAATATCCGCTGCTCGTCCTCGCGGCGGGCGCGCTCTGCCCGCAGATGTTCCTCCTCGCGGCGATCGGGGATTTCTGGCGGCACGGCACCCGCGGCAAGACGATCACGCTGGTCGTGCTGGTCGCGCTGCTGGTCTGGCTCGGCGCGGTCAATCCCGGCAACCTGCTCGGCATCATGCACGAGCAGATCGCCTTTGTGCTCGTCGCGCTGCTCGGGCTGTTCGCGGTCGGGCGCCGCCCGGCCTATCTGGCGGCACTGGCGGGCGGCCTCATCCTGTTCGGCGGCTATCGCTCGATCCAGCTCTCGCTCACCGATGCCCGCACGCGCAGCTATTTCGGTGTCTATACCGTCACGGACTATGACGATGAGCGCCAGCTGGCGCACGGCACCACGCTCCACGGCATCCAGCTGAAAGGCGCGCTCTCGACCCGGCCGACCACCTATTACGTGCCGGGATCGGGCGTGGGGCAGGCGATGCAGGCGCTGCCCGATCTCTATGGTCCCGCCGCGCGCGTCGGCGTGGTCGGCCTCGGCACCGGCACGCTCGCCTGCTATGCCCGGCCCGGCCAGAGCTGGCGCTTCTTCGAGATCGATCCGGCGATCGTCCATCTCGCCCGCGATTCGGGCAAGTTCACGTTCCTGCGGCAATGCGCGCCGCAGACGCGCATCTCGATCGGCGATGCGCGCGTGCGCCTCACCGAGACGCAGAGCGCCAGCCTCGACCTGCTCGCGCTCGATGCCTTCTCGTCGGATACGGTGCCGATGCACCTGCTGACGCGCCAGGCCTTCGCCACCTATGGCCGGGTGCTTGCCCCGAACGGGCTGCTGCTCGTCCATATCTCCAACCGGTTCATGGCGCTGGCCCCCGTGGTGTCCGCCGCCGCGCGCGATGGCGGCTGGAAGGCGGTGCGGCTGTCCTACGAGCCGGAGCCGCATTTCGTCGCCACGCCGCAGCCGGGCGGCGGCACGAAGGTGGATCAGGTGGAGCCCAGGGCCGAATCGGCGTCGGAATGGATCGCGCTCAGCCATGACCAGGCGGTGCTCGACCGGCTGGTGGCGCGGGGCGGAGGCTGGCGGCGGCTGCGGTCCTGGCCCGGCTTCGAGCCCTGGACCGACGATTATGCTTCGGTGATGCCGGTGCTCCGGGTGCTGCACCCGGAGCTGGCGGGGAACTGACTAGCCGCCCGTGCCGCCCAGCGCGGCCTCGAGCGAATCGATCCGGGCCTGTTGCGCGGTGGCGGCGCGGTCGGCGTCGGCCAGGGCGGCATCGAGCGCCGGATAGGGCGGCAGGCCGTCGACGCCGCGCTGGGTCGCCAGCTCGTCCAGGTCGGACAGGGCCGTCACGGCCGGGCGGCGCAGCTCGGCAAGCTGGCCCATCGCCACTTGCGCCTGCAGCCACGCCTCGGAGCCCTGGGGCAGGCCGCGCGACACGGCGATCCGGGCCTCGGCATCCTGGGCGCCGGCGGTGAAGGCCCTGGCGCCGGCGTCGAGCCCGGCGCGGATCTCGGCGATCCGCTTGTCGAGCGCGGCGTCGGGCGTCGCGACCGGCACCGGCCGCTCGGGCTCGGCGAGGCTCGTCGATTCGATCGGGCGGGGCAGCAGCGAGGGGTATCGCCCCGTCGCCTGGGTGCAGCCGGCGAGCCCGGCGAGGCTGAGCAGCAGAATAAATCGCATGTCAGCGCCTTATGCCTGTGGAAAACTGCACGCAACGGCTTGCGCGATCCGAAAACCGCTTCTAAAGGCACCCCTCCACAGCGCGCCCGTAGCTCAGCTGGATAGAGCATCAGACTACGAATCTGAGGGTCGGACGTTCGAATCGTTCCGGGCGCGCCATTAAAAACCCCGCTAGGCCATCGGCTTAGCGGGGTTTTTATGTTTTGGGGCTCGGTCGCGCTCACCGCCGAGCCGAAAGCTCCCGAAGCTGAGCATTTTCTTTCTGGGTCACTTGCGACCAGGCTTTCGACTGGCCGCAATTATAGTTGACCCACAACGCCCCCCTGGCCGCCGGCGGATCGGAGCGAGGCCAGGGCCGGCGCGTGAGAAACAATAGATAGTCTCCGTCCAGATCAGGCACTCCGCCATCGCCATCCATGTAGAATCCGCCGCTGTTCCGCATTGTGAAGAAAGTGAATCTCCGCGGAAGATCGCCCTTGAAGCTCTGGACGACTTCGAGCCGGTAGAGGGTCCACGATTCGTCTTCGTCGGACCAATGATAGTCTGCGGAAACCACATGGGCACGAACAACCCAGCGAGAATCCTTGAACTCCTGGGCGACGGTGGTCCTTGCGTTATCCACGCCACGGTAGCTGCAAAGTGCATGAGCGGGCGATGTCAAAATCGCCGCGATGCCAAGACTCATCAGAGCACGGATCAACATCAGCCATCGTAACAAATGCGCCCCGCATCTGCTACGCCGCGCACGTCGAGTGCGCGGACGCGGCGACCGCGACGCAAATCGAGCCCGGCCGACCGAATCAGGCCGTGGGCGGGTTGCCCGGCAGGATCACCGTGACGCGCAGGCCGCCGATCGGCGAACGGCTCGCCTCGATCCTTCCGTGATGCGCCTCCACGATTGCCCGTGCCGTCGCCAGGCCCAGGCCGGAAGCCGCCGATTCGTCGGCGCGGTCCGAGCTGCGATAGAAAGGCTCGAACAGGCGCTGGGCGAGCATCACGTCGACGCCGGGCGCATTGTCGTCGATGATCAGCCGCCAGGCGTCGCGCGAGCTCTCCAGGCCCAGCACGATCCGGCCGTTGCGCGGCGTGTAGCGCAGCGAATTGTCGATCAGCGCGCCGAACAGCTGCTCGATTCGCGCCCCGTCCCATTTCACGATCACCGTATATTCGGGGAGCGTGCTCGTCTCCAGCCGCACGCCCTGCGCCTCGGCGCGCTTGCGATCGGCATAGATGGCATTGTGGATCAGCGCGCGCGGATCGACCGAGGCGAAAGTGACGGGCAGGCGGCCGAGATCGGCGAGCGCCACCGCGTTCAGATCCTCCGCCATGTGGATCAGCCGGCGCGTGTCCTCCTCGATCGCGCCGATCAGCGCGGGCGGAAGCGGCGGCTGCACCTCGCACAGCTTGATGAAATGCTCGCCCATATTCTCGGTCGGGCCCTTGAGCTCGCCCGAGATCGAGACCAGCCAGGTGCGCCGCGCCGTCTCCAGCCGGCTGAACTGGCTGGCGATGCGGCGCAGGTTGCGCATCGTCGCCACGACCTCGGCCGGGCCTTCCTCGTCGAAATAGAGATCGAGGTCGCCGTTCACCACGTCGCGGCTCATCCGGTAGAGCTGCAGCTGCGGCCGCGACCAGCGCCGCGCGAAGACATAGGCCATCACCAGCAGCAGCACGAACAGCACCACCAGGATCGCCGCCACGCCGATATATTGGGTGGCGAGGACCCGCCGGTCCTGATCGGACAGCTCGGGCGGGCGGACCACCCGTGCCGTCGCCACGGTGCGGCCATCGACCTGGACGGGGCGTTCGGCGCGCGCGGGCAGGGAAGTGGTGGGACCGGCGATCGCATGGCCCTGCGGATCCACGAGCAGGACCCGGCCGGCAAGCGGCCCGGGCAGGTTCGCGGCCTGATCGAGCGGGCGCCCGGCACGGGCCGCTTCGGCGACCGTCTGCACGAAGGCGTCAAGCCGCTCGCGGTCGCGCTGGACCAGCTCGGCCTGCTGGCTCTCGTGCATCACGAACACCATGAGTCCACCCGGCACGACCGCCGCCAGCAGCGCCTGCGCCGCCAAAGAGGAAAAAATGCCTCGAAACAACCGCACGCGCTCAGAACCTCCCCACAGGCCAGCTCGCCGGCCCTAGCCCCCGACTATTACAGACGCAATTCCCCGCTCAATCCGGAACATCGAAGCTGTCCAGTATCTTGGCGCCCGCCATGAATACAGCAATCGGGCACAACGCGAAGAGCATCCAGCCACCCCAGCCCGGAAACTTCCCCAGATAATGGACCCCGCGCTCGGTCGCGCCACAGGCAAGGCCATAGATGACCAGAAAGGCCTCGAACTTGGTCTTGATCGTGAACAGGCGACGGACGCGATAGAGCATGGGAAAGGTTAAGCAAGCGCCGGGCCAAGCGCCAAAATACGTAGTTTCGCGTTAAATTAGATAGTTAACTGTCAATTATCCCGACACTTCGGCTGCTCGTGCCGCTAGAGAAGCTCCGGGATCTCCAACGCCTCCAGCAACGCCCGGCGCGCGGCCTCGACCCGGGCGATCAGCGCCGGATCGGCGATCGAGTCGAAGGGGATGGCCTCGGGCCAATGCGCCTCGATCACTCCGGCGATGCGATCGAGCTTGCCATCGTCCACCAGGAAGCGCGGATCGACCGTCGCGGGATCGCAGACCACGCGCAGGCGCAGACAGGCAGGCCCGCCGCCATTGGCCATGGACTGGCGCACATCGACCACCTCGAGCCGCCGGATCGGGCCGTTGCCCGCGACATGCTCCTGCAGCCAGCGCCATACCGAAGGCGTGTCGCGTGCCTCGCCCGGCAGCACCAGCGCCATCTCGCCCGAGGGCAGGGTGACCAGCTGCGCGTTGAACAGATAGGATCTGATCGCATCGGCCAGGCTCACCTGCGCGGCAGGCACCTCGACGATCTCGACCTGCGGCAGCATCGCGCGCAGATCGGCATAGAAGCGATCCTTGCCAGCAAAGGCCAGTTCGTGCGTGAACAGCACGGGACCGTTCGCCACCGCGACCACGTCGTTGTGGAACGCGCCTGCCGCGATCGCTTCCTCGGATTGCTGGACGAACAGCACGCGCTCGAGCCGATGCTTCCGCGCCACCGCCGCGCTTGCATCGGGATGCTGGCGCGCAGGGAAGGGGCCGCCCGAAATGCCATAGACGAACACTTCCACGCCCGGGGCGTCATGGCTGGCGGCGAGCCGCATGTGATTGGCCGCGCCTTCGTCGCCGAACGGCGCCGGCACGGGGGCGTGCACAGTGAAGGCGGGGCCGGCAAAGGCGAGGCGGAGCTGTGCCAGCGTCTCGGGCCATTCATGGCTGCGATGCGGCATCGTCACCAGATTGGCGACGCTCAGATGGCATTTGCCGTCCGCCGTGTCGGGCGCGGGCGAGACAGTCGCGGCATTGGCGGCCCACATCGGCGAAGCGGACAGCGCCTGGGCCTGGCTATGCGGCGGAGCATCCTCGAAACGGGTGCCGAGGCTGGCGAGCCAGCGATGGTCGGGCCGGGCATGGGGAAGCAGGATGCCCTGGGCGAGCCCGAGCGCCAGGTTGGCGCGCATCTTGGCGACTCCCTGCAGCGCCGCGGCGCGCGGGAACGAAGTCTCGCCCCGATTGCGCGTCGCCGCCAGGTTGCCATGGCTCAGCCCGGCATAATTGTGGCTCGGGCCGATGATCCCGTCGAAGTTGATCTCGACGAGCATCAGCGCGCCACATGCATGATTTCGTCGCCAACGCCCACACCGAGCAGCTCGGCGGTTTGCGGGTCGATCGCCGCGCCCCCCTCCCGCTCGGCCACGCGGCCCTGGGTGGCGCGGAACTGCTGGAGCCTGCCCGTGGCCACCAGGGCAGGCTCGCCACCGGCTTCCACCGCCACCACGCGAGCGATCCTGGCGTCGCGCACCGTCTTCACCTGATCGGTGCGCGCGGTCATCGTCGGGCCGCCGTCGAAGATGTCGACATAGCGCTCCCAGGCGAAGCCCTCGCTCTCCAGCATGCGCATCGCGGCGCGGCCGGAGGGGTGGGGCAGGCCGATCACGCCGCGCGCGCTCTCCTGCAGCATCGCGGTATAGATCGGGTGCTTGGGCATCAGATCGGCGATGAACTGGTTGCCATGGACGGCATTGAAGCTGTCCGCCTCCTGGAAGTTCATCCCGAAGAAGCGCCCCGCGACGCCGTCCCAGAAGGGAGATCCGCCAGCCTCGTCGATCACGCCGCGCAGCTCGGCCAGGATCCTTTCGGCGAAACGCTGGCGGTGGCGGGCGATGAAGAGATAGCGGCTGCGCGCCAGCAGCATGCCGAGGCCGCCGGCCCGCTCGCCCGGATGCAGGAACAGCCCGCCGACCTCGCTGGCCCCTTCCAGGTCGTTGACCAGGCTGAGCGTCTCGGCACGGAAGGTACGGCCCAGCTCCTCGCTGTGCTTGGTCTCGGTGGCAAGGCGATAGGAGTAGAAGGGCCAGCGCTGCCCCACGGCGGTGAAGATCTGGCAGGTGCCGCGCACCTCGCCGGTATCCCTGTTCTCGAGCACCAGCACGAACACGTCGTCGCCGCTCTCGTCCTCGCCGCGCTCGAAGGCGGCATGGCTGCGCGCGAGCTTGGCCCGCAGCACTTCCTTCTCGGGCTGGAGATTGGTGAAGCCGCCGCCGGTCAGCTTCGCCATCTCGTAAAGCGCCTGCAGATCCTCGTCGCGGGCGGCACGGATCACGAAACTCATAATCTTCCCTTCTCGGCGATACGCAGCATGGTGACGGCGGAGAGCGCGGCACGCTCGGCCAGGCTCTCCGGAATGAGGAATTCATCGGCGCTGTGGATCAGGCCGCCGCGCGCGCCCATGGTGTCGACCACCGGCACGCCGGCGGCGGCGATGTTGTTGCCGTCGCACACGCCGCCGGAGAATTTCCACGCGACGGGAATGCCCAGATCGGCGCCGGATGCCTTCACCAGCGCGAACAGCTTCTCGGCGCCGGAGTCGAGCGGCTTTGGCGGGCGGTTGAAACTGCCATGGACGTGGATGCGCACGTCATGCTTGACCGACACGATCGCGACGGCCTGGTCGATCGCGATCCGCGCCAGGGTGATCGCCTCGCTGTCCCGGGGCCGGAAATTGACCCGCAGGATCGCGAGCTCGGGCACGACATTGTTGGGGCCGCCGCCGTCGATCCTGGCGGGATTGACCGCCAGGCCGGGAGCCTTGGCGTCATTCAGCCGCATCGCCAGGTCGGCCGCGGCGACAAGCGCGTTGCGCCCCTCATCCGGATTGCGCCCGGCATGGGCCGACTTGCCATGGACCAGGATCGAGAAATTGCCGGTGCCGCCGCGCGCGCCGGCCAGCGTGCCGTCGGGCAAGGCGGGCTCATAGGTTAGCGCCGCGACCTTGCCCTTGGCGGCGCCCGCGATCAGCCCGGCCGAGGAGAAGGAGCCGGTCTCCTCATCCGAATTGATCAGCACCTCATAGCCCAGGCGGCCCGCCAGCGGGCTCCCCTCCACTGCCTCCAGCGCGGCGAGCATCAGCGCGAGCCCGCCCTTCATGTCGGCTGCGCCGGGCGCGTTCAGATTGCCGTCGGGCAGCCAGCGGTTCGCCTGGAAGGGGTGATCGGCGCCGTAGACCGTGTCCATATGGCCGGTCAGCAATATCTGTACCGGCGCTTCGGGCCGCACGGCGAGATGGAGGTGGTGGCCATGCGCCAATGCCTGCACCTGTCCGTCCGCCGTCATGCTCTCGGCGGGCTCGGGCTCCACCAGCGCGAGGTGGCCGGGCAGGGCGGAAAAGGCATCGGCCAGGGCATCGGCCATGCGACTCAGCCCCGCCAGGTTGCGAGTGCCGCTGTTGATCGCAGTCCAGGCCTCGGTGCGCGCCAGCATGGGCGACGCCGCGGCTCTCTCCACTGCCGCGCATTCTGTCTTGGAAAGCTCGGTCATCCTGGGCACCTAGCGCGTAAAACCCCCTGCGTCATCCCGCCGAGCGCTGGGATGTCATGCAATCCGGGCATGATCTTCGGAGTCCGGGCCCGGGTCTTTGCCGGAAGGACGGCCCCGCCGTCAGAAATCGACGACGAGCGCCGCGCGGCTGGTCGTGTCGGTCGTCCTGCGCCCGAGCGGCGGCATGCTTTCATATTGGAGCGAATAGCTGAACTGCGCCGAGAGCGGCCCGATCAGCCGGGTGAGCAGCGCCGATTTGGACGATACGGTGCTGTTCGAATCCTGCACATAGGCCGAGGCGACCTGCGTCACCGAGATGCCCTTGGTGATCTTCCAGCCGAAATCGATGCTGCCGCGCGCCGCGGCATTCTTCTCGGCGGTGTCGTTGATGAAACGCGTATACCGGAAAGCGGGGCCGACCTCGAGGTCGAGCTTCACCGCCGGCGACTTGACGGCGCTGTAGCCGATGCCGCTCGACAGCGAGACGCGATCGGTGAAGCCCGAGAAGCGATCGCTTTCATATTGCGCGGCACCGTAGAGATAGGCGCGGTCGTCGAACTTCCAGTTGGGCTCGTAGGCGGCGAGATAGCGTTCCCGCGTGGTGATGCCCAGGCTCTCCTGGTAATCGGCCTGCACCCGCAGCTTGTGGCGCCATTGCAGCGCCTCGCGCTTGAGCTCCAGCGCCGCGGTGACGCCGATATTCTCGGTATTGCCGGTGGTGACGTAACCGCCGAGTTCGGCATGGCCCTTCACCAGCGCGAAGAAATCGGCGCTGCGGATCTTGGCCTGGGCCTTCTTCGTCCGCTCGTTGCGCCAGTCGGTCGCGATCTTCACCACCTGGTCGGCCGTGGCGGGCGAGGCGGAGCGGGCGTATTTGACGATGACGGCGACGTCGCTCTCGCTGCCCGATTCCATCGCCGCATCGAGCATGGCCCTGATCGTCGCCGGGATCACCGTGGGATCGACCGTCGCGGAATCATCGTCCGATGCGTTGGCGAGCAGCAGCGGCAGGGCAAGGAGCAGGGCGCGCATGAGAGGGTCCGTATCGCCGTTATGGGAGCGAAACTAGGGCAGGATCAGACGAGATGTTGTCCAAAGACGGTCAACAGTTCCCTATAGAGCACGCGCTTGAACGGCACGATGATGTCGGGAAGGTCCCGCGGGGCGGCCCAGCGCCAGGCCCGGAATTCGGGCTCGGCGGTCTGGATGTTGACGTCGGCATCCTCGCCCAGGAAGCGGAACAGGAACCAGCGCTGCCGCTGCCCGCGCCACTTGCCCTTCCACACCTTGCCCACCAGGTCCTCGGGCAGGTCGTAATAGAGCTCCTCGGGCGCCTCGGCGATCAGCTCCGCCAGGTCGCGGCGCACCCCGGTCTCCTCCCATAGTTCGCGCCAGGCGGCCTCGATCGGCGCCTCGCCGGGATCGATCCCGCCCTGCGGCATCTGCCAGGCCTCGAGCACGGAATCGAGCCGCTGGCCGACGAACACCTGGCCGGCGCGATTGAGGAGCATCACGCCCGCGCAGGGGCGATAGGGGAGGGAGGCGATATCGGTCATGGCGCACCCTCTAGCGCCCGCGCGCGGCTTGCGCCATCAGGCAAGCAGCAAGGGAGAGGCGGCATGGCCAACAAGCGGAAGAACGGCTCCGGCGGCGGAACGGCGCTCAACGACGCGTTCCGCCAGGCGGTCGCGGAGCAGCTGCTCGACGGCGCCGATCCGGAGGCGCTCGCGCGCCAGTTCGCCAGCAGTGCCGGTCTTGGCCTCGGCCTGATCCAGGCGGAGGTCGCGCGGGCGGCGAAAAGCCCCTATCTGCTTGCGGCCCAGGGCCTGCGCACGCGGTTGCACGAGCGGCTCGGCAAATGGGAATGGGTGCTGCAGAACGGCGCCCGCCTTGCCGCGCGCGATCCCGCCGCGCTGGCGATCCCGGTGCTCGACAGGCCCGACGGCGAGGCCCTGTATCGCGACCATTATCGCGCGCACCGGCCGGCGTTGATCCGCGGCCTGTTCGATCATTGGCCGGCGCGGCGGCTCTGGTCGCTGGCGCATGTTGCCGCGGCCCTTGGAGATCGGCCGGTGCGGGTCCAGTGGAACCGCGAGGCGGACTCGGATTATGAGGGCAATTCGGACGCGCATGGTGCTTTCCGGCCCTATTCTGAGATCGCCGCGCGCCTTGCCGCGCCGGGCGACAGCAATGATTTCTACGTCACCGCGAACAACAGCGACGCCAACCGCGCCGCGTTCGCGCCGCTCTTCGCCGAGACGGGGGAGATTCCCGGCATCCTGTACGAGGGCACGCCGCGCGGCATGGGGCATATCTGGATCGGCCCGCGGGGCACGATCACGCCCTGGCACCATGACCTGACCAACAACCTGCTGATCCAGCTGGTCGGCCGCAAGCGCGTCCGCATGGTCGCCAGCCACGATACGCCGCTGATGCGCAACTGGCGGCATTGCTTCAGCGCCTGGGGCACGGACGACCTGCCGCCCGGGCCGGCCGCGCCCGGCAAGCCGGCGGTCCTCGAATGCGAGATCGGGCCGGGCGACGCGATATTCCTGCCGGTCGGCTGGTGGCATCATGTCGAAGGGCTCGAGCCGCATATCGGGATGTCGTTCACCAGCTTCGTGTGGGACAACGACTTCTACTCCGACTATCGGAGCTATGGTCCGCTCTGAGTGCGCGCGTGATCCACCTCGTCCATCATCCCGACTATGTCGCGCCCGCCCCGGCGCGCAGCCGGTATCAGTGGAACAAGAACGGCCTGGTCCGCGACCTGCTGCGCGAGGAAGGGCCCGTCTTCGCCTGGCACGAGCCCGAGCCGATGCCGCGCGCCTGGCTCGAGGCGGTGCATGATCCCGACTATGTCGACGAAGTGCTGCGCGCCGCGGTGCCGCCCGAGAAGGAGCGGCGCATCGGCTTCCCGGTCACGCCCGAAGTCGCGCGCCGGTCCCAGGCGGTGCCCGGCGGCACCTATCTGGCGGCGCGGCTCGCACTGGAACATGGCTTCGCCGCCAACACCGCGGGCGGCAGCCATCACGCGCTGGCCGATACCGGCGCGGGCTTCTGCGTGTTCAACGACCTCGCCATCGCCGCGGCCCGGCTGGTGGAGGAGGGCCACCGCATTCTGATCGTGGACTGCGACGTGCACCAGGGCGACGGCACCGCGGCGCTGACCGCCGGCCGGCCCGAGATCGCCACCTATTCGATCCATGCGGAGAAGAACTTCCCCGTCCGCAAGGCCCGCTCGACGCTCGACGTGCCGCTGCCCGACGGAGTGGGCGACGCGGAATATCTCGAAACGCTGGAGCGCACGCTCCTGCCGCTGCTCCGGGGATTCGCCCCCGATCTCGTCCTCTACCAGGCCGGGGTCGACCCGCTCGCCGGCGACCGGCTGGGCCGCCTGTCGCTCAGCTATGGGGGATTGATCGCCCGCGACCGCTGGATATCCGGCGTCATGACGTCACACGGCACCCCCTTCGCCAGCGCGCTGGGCGGCGGCTATGGCGAGGACGCGCTCGAGGTCTCGCGGCGCCATGTCGCCTCCATCCTCGCCCTGGGCGGCCTGGCCGCAAAGGAGCCTTTGCAGGGCTGAGGGCATTTTCTACTTTGGGTTGGAGGAAATTGGGGCGTACACATCCTTGTAACGATAGAGAACCGCAGGATACCGGCCATGGCGACTGCCGCGCACACGCTCACGCCCGAAGAGGCGTCGGCGCATCCCGCACCCGAAGCGATCGTGGTTCGCTTCGCCGGCGATTCCGGCGACGGCATGCAGCTCACGGGCGGGCAATTCACGCTGTCCACCGCGCTGGCCGGCAACGACCTCGCCACCTTCCCGGATTTCCCCGCCGAGATCCGCGCGCCCCAGGGCACGCTGTTCGGCGTCTCCGCCTTCCAGATCAATTTCGGCTCGGCCCGGATCGACACCGCGGGCGACCAGCCCGACGTGCTCGTCGCGATGAACCCGGCGGCGCTCAAGACCAATGTCGATGCGCTCAAGCCCGGCGGGCTGATCATCGCCGACGAAGGCGAGTTCGGCCAGCGCAACCTCGACAAGGCGAAATACGCCGCCAATCCGCTCGAGGACGGCAGCCTCGCCAAATGGCAGCTGCTCAAGCTCAACATCTCGCAGCTCACGCTCGACGCGGTGAAGCCCTTCGGCCTTGGCAACAAGGAGGCGCTGCGCTGCAAGAACATGTGGACGCTGGGCCTGGCGCTCTGGATGTTCGACCGCGACCGCCAGCCGCTGGTCGACTGGCTCAAGGCCAAGTTCGCCAAGGCGCACGAGCTGGCCGAGGCGAACATCGCCGCCCTCAACGCCGGCCATGCCTATGGCGAGACGGCCGAGCTGGGCGCGATGGGCATCACCCAGCGCCAGGTCGCCGCCGCCCCCGCCGAGCCGGGGCTGTACCGCACGGTCACCGGCGCCGAGTCGATCTCGCTCGGCCTGGTCGCCGGCGCGCAGCTGGCCAGCCTGCCGATGTTCTTCGGCGGCTATCCGATCACCCCGGCCAGCGCGATCCTGCACACGCTGTCGCGCTACAAGGAATATGACGTCACCACCTTCCAGGCGGAGGACGAGATCGCCGCGGTCGCCTCGGCGCTCGGCAGCGCCTATGCCGGCAGCCTTGGCGTCACCTGTTCCTCGGGCCCCGGCATCGCGCTGAAGACCGAGGCGATCGGCCTGGCGATCATGACCGAGCTGCCGCTGGTGATCGTCAACGCCCAGCGCGGCGGCCCCTCGACCGGGCTTCCCACGAAAACCGAGCAATCGGATCTATATCAAGCAGTTTACGGCAGAAATGGCGATGCGCCGGTGCCGGTGATCGCCGCGCGCTCGGCCGCCGATTGTTTCGACGTCGCGATCGAGGCGGTGCGCATCGCCACGCAATATATGACCCCGGTGATGCTGCTCACCGACGGCTATCTCCAGAATGCCGCCGAGCCCTGGAAAGTGCCGGACATGTCGGCGTACGCGCCGTTCCCGGTGACCTTCCATACGGAGATCCCGCCCGAAGGCGAGAAATTCGAGCCCTATGGCCGCGACGAGAAGCTCAAGCGCCCCTGGGTGAAGCCGGGCACGCCGGGCCTGCTCCACCGCATCGGCGGCATCGAGAAGGCGCAGGGCAGCGGCAATATCGACTATTCCCCCGCCAACCACCAGGCGATGACCAACATCCGCCGCGACAAGGTGATGGGCATCCAGGTGCCCGATCAGGCGATCGAGCAGGGGCGGGCCGGAGGGAAGCTCGTCGTGGTCGGCTGGGGCTCCACCTATGGCCCGATCGCCCAGGCGGTGCGCCGGGCGCGGGCCAGGGGACATGACGTCAGCCATGTCCATATCCGCCACATCTGGCCGCTACCCAAGAATCTCGGTGATTTGCTAAGTAGTTATGAGCATATTCTCGTACCTGAAATGAACACCGGCCAGCTGAAGACGCTGCTGCGCGACCAGTATCTCGTCGATGCCCGGTCGCTCACCAAGGTCTCGGGCCAGCCCTTCCGCATCGCCGAGATCGAAGCCGCCATCGCCCAGCATATCGGCGCGGACTTCGACCAGGAACTGCCGCCCGACGACCGCCAGCTTCCCAGCCCGGAGGCGGTGAATCCGTGATTTGTCCGGTTTGCGACATGGAGACGCCGGAAGCCGACGGCATCGCTGCCTGTCCGGCCTGTGGCTGGGTCGCGGATCCCGACGCTGCCTATGTGCCCGAACAGGGCTTCCGAAAGAACGTGATGTCGCTGCTCGAGGCGAAAGAGCATTGGCGGCTTAGTGGGAAGACTGTCGAATGAACGAGATCACCACCATCCGCCCGAGCACCCCGAAGGACTGGGAGACTGACCAGGAGGTCCGCTGGTGCCCCGGCTGCGGCGACTATGCGATCCTCAAGGCCGTGCAGCGCACCATGCCCGAACTGGGCGTCGCGCCGGAGAACACCGTGTTCGTCAGCGGCATCGGCTGCTCGTCGCGCTTCCCCTACTACATGGAGACCTATGGCTTCCACACCATCCATGGCCGCGCGCCGGCGGTGGCGACGGGAGTGAAGCTCGCCAATCCGGAGCTCGACGTCTGGATCATCACCGGTGACGGCGACGCGCTGTCGATCGGCGGCAACCACACGATGCACCTGCTCCGGCGCAACCTGGATTGCCAGTTCCTGCTGTTCAACAACGAGATCTACGGCCTCACCAAGGGCCAGTATTCGCCGACGAGCCGCGAGGGCACGCGTTCGCCTTCCACGCCCTTCGGCTCGGTCGACCACCCCGCCAAGCCCTGTGCCTTCGCGCTGGGGGCGGGGGCCCGCTTCGTCGCGCGCGGGATCGACGTGCACAAGAACCTGCCGAGCGTCCTCAAGGCCGCCCACGCCCATCGCGGCGCGGCGTTCGTCGAGATCTTCCAGAACTGCATCGTCTATAACGACGAGGTCTTCGAGCCCTTCACCGCCAAGCCCAATGCGGCGCTGGGCCAGCTCTGGGTCGAGCATGGCCAGCCGATGCTGTTCGCCGGCGGTGCCAAGGGCATCGCGCTCGACCGGGAGCGGCTCACGCTCAAGGTGGTCGACGTGGCCGATGGCGACTGGCAGGGGCCGGAGGTGATCGTCCACAACGTCACCAACCGCGCCATCGCGCACATGCTGGTCGAGATGCCCTTCGGGCCGTTCCCGATGGCGCTGGGCGTGCTCTACGACGATCCCGCGCCGACCTTCGAAAGCGCGGTCGTCGCGCAGAACAAGGCCGCGAGCGAGGGCAAGACCGCCGACCTTCAGAAGCTGGTTTCCAAGGGCCAGACCTGGATGGTCGACAAGGAACCGCACAAGCTCTGAGAACCGCATAAACCCGGGCTGTTATCGCTATCGGCTTGCATTGAGCGCGGGCGGCCCTATCGCACCGTTCATGTTGACCCGTGCCAGCGCCGGCCGCATCCCGCATGCATTTGCGCCGTTCGGGCGCTTCCGGCGGCAATGACTCCCGGCACCGGCGCCTCCAGCATGTTCCGCGCACCCGAGGAGCGCGCCCGGCGGCATGACCTCGATGCGCTGCGGGCGGTGTTCCTGCTGTTCGGCATTCCCTATCACGCCGCGCTCACCGTCCGCCCGGGGCCGTGGATCGCCAACATGCACGATCGGTCGCGCGACTTCGTCCAGCTCGCCGATTATCTCCACCTGTTCCGCATGCCGGGATTCTACATGATCGCCGGCTATTTCGCGGCGATGCTGCTCCAGCGCCGTCCGGTGGCGAGCTATCTGCCGTCGCGCCTCCACCGGCTCGTCCCGCCCTTTCTGGCGGGCACCCTGCTGCTGGTGCCGGCGATGCACTTCCTGCTTTTGCTCGAGACCGGCCATCCGCAGCCCCTGACGCGCTGGTGGGAGATCATGACCTGGGCGGAGCGCAATCCGTTCGAGCATCTCTGGTTCGTGCAGGTGCTGCTTTACTACACCGCCGGGCTTGCCGGCCTGGTCTGGCTGTTCCCCGGGCTCGCCCATGCCGGGATCGAGGGGCCGCGACCGGGGCTCGTCCGCTGGTTCGTGCCGATCATGCTCGCCACCGGCATCGTCCTCGGCCTGTGCGCCCTGGGGGCGCTGCAGCTCGAGCGCTATCGCTACCTGGACAATTTCGCGATCAACTTCTTCTCGGCACGCTATGCGCTCGATTATCTGCCCTGGTTCGTCCTGGGCGCGATACTCCAGCGCATTCCGGCGCTCGACCGGCGTTTCGCCCGCTTCTCCTGGCCCTTGTTCCTCGCCGGGCTCGCCGCGAGCGTGGCGGTGGTCTTCGCCGCGCGCTCGATCCCGCTGGTCTGGCGTCCGGTGCTCACCGGCGTCGCGGCGATCTGCCTCACCCAGGCCTCGCTCGGCGCGCTCGCCTATTTCATCGACGGCGAACGCCGCTGGGTGAAGGCGCTCGTCTCGGCTTCCTTCGTCATCTATCTGTTCCACGAGCCGTTGATCGTGCTGGCGACGCCGTGGATCGACCTGCTCCCGATCCCGATCTGGCCCAGGTTCATCCTGCTCTGCCTGGCGGCCTTTCTCGGCTCCTACGGAATCTGGAAGCTGATCCGGCTGAGCCCGGCATTGCGCTATCTGTTCAACGGCGAGCGCGTGAAGCGCCGCGCCTAGCGCCGCGTCGAGAACTCGAACGGGCCGTCGAAGCTATTTCCGCCATCCCCGCGCAGGCGGGGTTCCAGGGCCGGGGGCAATGGTCGGGAGGCTCGCCTTGCCGTCTCCGGCGACCCTGCGCGGGATCGCGTCGATTGCCCCAAACTACCCTGGATCCCCGCCCGCGCGGGGATGACGGTGGAGAAGCGGGGATGACGGCGGACAATATGAGTCTCCAACCTGCACCGAGCTTGGGCTTGCCCGACTCACCGGCGCGTGCATTGTGCGCTTCACGATGCATGCGCCACTGAGCCAGCCCCCATCGAACGACCCCGCACCGCGAAGGGGAGGGTGGTTCTCGCGAGCGCTCGCGCCTCTCTTCCGCCGCCAGCTGGACAGGATCGATGCCGGCATCGCCGGCGGCAGCCTGTCGCTTCGCCTGCCCGACGGCGCCACGCGCCTGCTCGGCGGCCGGGAAGCCGGACCCGCCGCGATCGTCGACCTGCGCAGCTGGCGCGCGCTGCTCCGGCTCGCGCTCGGCGGCTCGATCGGCTGGTACCGGGCCTGGGCCCTTGGCGAATGGGCAAGCCCGGATCCGGTGGCGCTCTTCGCGCTGTTCGGCCGCAATCGGGCCGAGCTGGCCCGCCAGGCCCGGGCAACCGGCCCCTCGCTGCGCATCAAGCGCCTGATCCACGCGATGCGGCGCAACGATCGCAACGGCTCACGGCGGAACATCCATTTCCACTATGACCTGGGCAACGATTTCTACCGGCTCTGGCTCGATCCGGGCATGACCTATTCGAGCGCGCGGTTCACCGCGCCCGGCCAGTCGCTGGAGGAGGCCCAGCAGGAGAAGCTCGCCGCCATCCTCGCCCGCACGGCCACGCGCCCGGGCGACGAGATCCTCGAGATCGGCTGCGGCTGGGGCAGTTTCGCGGAGCTGGCGGTGCGCGAGGGGCGCAGGGTCCATGGCATCACCCTGTCGACCGAGCAAAGGGCCTGGGCCGAGGCGCGCGTCCCGCAGGGCGCGCGCTTCACGCTCACTGATTATCGCGACGTCACGGGACGCTATGACGCGGTCGCCAGCATCGAGATGGCCGAAGCGGTGGGGCGGGAATATTGGCCGGCCTATCTGGACGCGATCGCCGGGGCGCTGAAGCCGGGCGGCCGCGCGGCGCTGCAGATCATCACCTTCGACGACGCGTTCTTCGAGGACTATGCCGCGAACGTCGATTTCATCCAGGCCTATGTCTTCCCCGGCGGCATGCTGCTCTCGGAAGCGCGGCTGCGCGCGCTCGCCGAGGCCCGGGGCCTGTCCTGGCGCGACCGCACCAGCTTCGGCGCCGACTATGCCGAGACGCTGCGGCGCTGGCGCGAAACATTCGACACGGTGGTGGAATCGGGTGAGCTTCCGAGTAAATTCGATAGCAAATTCATAAATTTGTGGCGTTATTATCTCATGTATTGCGAAGGTGGGTTCAGAGGCGGCGGGATCGACGTCGTCCAGCTCACCTTGGTGAAGGAGGAGGGGGTATGAAGAACTGGCTTCTGGCGGGCGCGCTGGCGCTCGGGGCGTTCGCGGGGCAGGGCGCGATGGCGCAGGCGGTCGCCTCGCCCGAGGTGCAGATGCAGCCGGGCGACAATTCCGGGCTGCGCAAGGTGGGCGCCGAAGTGCTGTTCTGGAGCCAGGCCCAGCGCGACCAGAATTTCCCGCACATGGAGAAGCTCTTTCCCGGCCATGTCGTCCAGGCCGGCGGCAAGGTCCATCCGCTGCCCGCCGGCAAGCCGCTGGCCTTTCCCGATGCCGATATCGACGCGTTCATCGCCCAGCAGAATGTCGCCGGGCTGATCGTGCTCAAGGACGGCAAGATCGTGCTCGAGCGCTATGCCCGCGGCTATTCGCGGCAGGGGCGCTGGACCAGCTTCTCGGTCGCCAAGTCCTTCACGTCGTCGCTGGTCGGCGCCGCGATCGGGGACGGCTTCATCAAGTCGGTCGACGAGCCGGTGACCCAATATATCCCCGAGCTGGCCGGCAGCGGCTATGACGGGGTGACGATCGCGCAGCTCCTCACCATGACGTCGGGCGTCAAGTGGAACGAGGATTATACGGACGCGAAGTCCGACGTGGCCCGGATGTTCCTCGAGCCGGTGCCGGCGGGGGAGGATCCCACCGTCTATTACATGAAGAAGCTCCCGCGCGAGTTCGCGCCCGGCAGCAAATGGGTCTACAAGACCGGCGAGACCAATCTGATCGGCGTGCTGGTGATGCGCGCCACCGGGAAGCCGCTCGCCACCTATCTCAGCGAGAAGATCTGGAAGCCCTATGGCATGGAGCAGGACGCGTTCTGGATGGTCGATCCGTCCGGCCACGAAGTCAGCGGCTGCTGCCTCTCGGTGTCGTTGCGCGACTATGCCCGGATGGGCCAGTTCGTGCTCGAGGGCGGGAAGGGCGCCGTGCCCGCCGGCTGGTATCGCCAGTCGACCGCCGCCCATGCCGATATCGGCGTGCCGGGCCGCGGCTATGGCTATCAATGGTGGACCTATCCGGAGGGCCGCTTCGGCGCCCAGGGCATTTTCGGCCAGACGATCCGCATCGATCCGAAGTCGAAGGTGGTGATCGCCGTCTCGGCCGCCGCACCCAAGGCCTCGGACGACGCCTATGGCAAGGCGCGCACGGCATTTCTCGACCGCCTGTTCGAGGCGGCGGCGAAATAGGCGTTGCGGGCGGCCTCGGGCAGGATCATATCGTCTCGGCTATCGGGTGCTCGACAATGCGGTTTTCGTCTTGCTCATCGCCGACGGGCGCCGCGACATGCGCGGGCTGCTCCGCCACCGGCTGCTCGCCGCGCGCTAGCCCTCGACCCGCTCGAAATGCCCGGTCTCGAAGCCGGAGACCGCCAGCGCCGCGATCCGCGCGGCGACGGCCTCGGGCGCCTTCACCGTCGCCGGATCCTCGCCGGGAAAGGCGCGGGCGCGCATCCTGGTGCGGGTCGCGCCCGGATCGACGATGCCGACGCGCACCTTGCTGATATGCGCGACTTCCTCGCCATAGGTGAGCAGCAGATTCTCGAACGCCGCCTTGGACGCGCCATAGACGCCCCAATAGGCCCGCGCCGTGCGGCCCACGCTCGAGGAGACGCCGATCACGCGCGCACCGTCCGATGCCTTGAGCATGGGATCGAACGCCGCGAGCATCGCCGCCTGGGCAGTGACGTTGAGCGTCAGCACCTTGGCGAATTCCTTGAAGTCGATCGCCGGCACCGCGCTCAGCGTGCCGAGCGTCGCTGCGTTGAGCACGAGCAGGTCCAGTGCCGCCCAGCGCCCGGAGATCGCCTCGGCAAGGCGGGCGATGCCGTCATTCTCGGTCAGGTCCAGCGGCGCGATCGTCGCCGAGCCACCGGCCGCGAAGATCGCCTCCTCGACTTCCTCGAGCCCGCCCGCGGTGCGCGCAGTCAGGATCACATGCGCGCCCTGCCTGGCCAGCTCCAGCGCCGTCGCCGCGCCGATGCCGCGGCTCGCGCCGGTGACGAGCGCCGTGCGCCCGGAAAATGCCCCCTCGCGCATGCCTGGATCAGCCCACCCGCTCGTGGAGCAGCGCGAACTGGTCGGCCGGCGGGCCGTTCTCGTCCTGGTCGGTCAGCGTGGTCGGATATTCGCCGGTGAAGCAGGCATCGCAATATTTCGGATGGATGTCCGCGCGGTGCGCCTCGCCCAGCGCCTTGTACAAGCCGTCGATCGAGATGAAGGCCAGGCTGTCGGCATGGATGAAGTCGGTCATCCCGCCCACGTCCAGCTTGGCGGCGAGCAGCTTGGCCCGTTCCGGCGTATCGACGCCGTAGAAGCACGAATGCCGCGTCGGCGGCGAGGCGATGCGCATGTGCACCTCGGCCGCGCCGGCCTCGCGCATCATCTGCACGATCTTCAGCGAAGTGGTGCCGCGCACGATCGAATCGTCGATCAGCACCACGCGCTTGCCCTTGATCAGCTCGCGATTGGCGTTGTGCTTGAGCTTCACGCCCAGGTGGCGGACCTTGTCGCCCGGCTGGATGAAGGTGCGGCCGACATAGTGCGAGCGGATGATGCCGAGCTCGAACGGGATGCCGCTCTGCTGGGCATAGCCGATCGCCGCCGGCACGCCCGAATCGGGGACGGGGACGACCAGATCGGCCTCCACCGGTGCCTCGACCGCCAGCTGCGCGCCGATCGCCTTGCGCACCGAATAGACCGAGCGGTTGTCGCTGATCGAATCGGGGCGCGAGAAATAGACATATTCGAAGATGCAGGGCCGCGGCCCCACCGGCGCGAACGGCTTGTGCGAGCTGATCTCGCCGCCCTTGACGATCACCAGCTCGCCGGGCTCCACGTCGCGGACATAGTCGGCGCCGACCACGTCCAGCGCCACCGTTTCCGACGCGAACACGATCGTATCGTCGAGCTTGCCCATCACCAGCGGGCGGATGCCGAGCGGATCGCGGCAGGCGATCATGCCCTCGGGCGTCATCACGATCAGCGAATAGGCGCCCTCGACCTGCTTGAGCGCGTCGATGAAGCGATCGATCAGCGTGCGGAACTGCGAAGTGGCGACGAGGTGGATGATCACCTCGGTGTCCGAGGTCGACTGGAAGATCGCGCCGCGGCGGATCAGGTCGCGGCGCAGGCGCATCGCGTTCGAGATATTGCCGTTGTGCGCGATCGCGAAGCCGCCGCTCGCCAGCTCGGCATAGAGCGGCTGCACGTTGCGCAGCGCGGTCTCCCCCGTGGTCGAATAGCGGACATGGCCGCAGGCGACATTGCCGTGCAGCGCGCGGATCACTTCGTCGCGGTCGAAATTGCCCGCGACATGCCCCATCGCGCGGTGCGTATGGAACTGGTGGCCATCGAAGCTGGTGATGCCCGCCGCCTCCTGGCCGCGGTGCTGCAGCGCGTGCAGGCCGAGCGCGACCGCGGCGGCGGCGCCGTCCATACCGGATACGCCGAAAATGCCGCACTCTTCGCGCAGCTTGTCGTCATCGAACGGGTTCGTGGTAAGCATCAGCCCTCGAGGGGGTTGGGAACTGTCGAGCGGGCATATAGGCGCTTCGGCGCGGTTTGTCGCCGGTCTGTCACAAAGAAATGAACTTGCTGGCTTTTTCGTTGGTTTTTCAGGGCAGAAGGAGACGATCCATGCCCGGGCACGACCACGGACCGCAGATAAAGAACGGCGAACTCTACGAGAAACTCCGCGACGAAGGCGCCTCGAAGGAAAAGGCGGCGCGAATCGCCAACGCCCAGGCGGCGGGGACGCTCGACCATCCCGGCGGAACGCTGGAGAGCCGCTCGAAGGCGCAGCTCTACGACGAGGCGAGGAAGATCGGCATCGCGGGCCGCTCGGAAATGGACAAGGACGCGCTGGTGAAGGCGATCCGGGATCATAAGTGATCGTCATCCCGGCGGCCCGGAATGGATCCGGGGCGGGATCCCAGGCCGCAAGCGCCAGCGCATGAGGCCCCGGCTTTCGCCGGGGTGACGAGTTGGGCTAGAACGTTCCGGTGGACACCAATCGCGAAACGGGCGCCCTGCTCGACCCGAAATATGACGCCGCCGGCCTGATCACCGCCGTCTGCACCGCGCCCGACGGTTCGGTGCTGATGGTCGCGCACATGAACGCCGAGGCGCTTCAGGCCACGCTCGACACCGGCGAGGCGACCTTCTGGTCGCGCAGCCGGGGCCGACTCTGGAAGAAGGGCGAGACTTCGGGCCATGTCCTCAAGCTGGTCGAGGCCCGCATCGATTGCGACCAGGATTGCGTCTGGCTCAAGGTCGAGCCGCAGGGGCCGGCCTGCCACACCGGCGCGCCGAGCTGCTTCTATCGCGTGATCGAGGGCGGAAAGCTGGTCCGGAAGTGAAGCGCGCCGGGCTGCTCCTCATGCTGCTCCTGGCCGCCTGTTCGGGCGGCACCAAGCAGGCCGACAAGGCCCAGCCTCCCCAGGACCTGGAAAAGGCCGCGATCGAGCGCGGCCTGATCCGCAACCCCGCCGATGCCGATATCGCCGGCCTCTATGCCCGCGACACCGATCGCATCTGCATCGTTCCCGACGAGCAGCTCGGCTATCGGATCGGCGCGTTCGTCGATTATGGCGACCGCATCACCTGCAGCGGCTCGGGCCGGGCGAGCCGGGTGGGGGAGTCGCTCCATGTCGAGCTGGGCGAGGATGGCAGCTGCTCGTTCGACGCGAAATATGATGGCGACAAGATCGCCTTTCCCGGCGCGCTGCCCGATGGCTGCAACCGGTACTGCGCCAAGCGCGCCTCCTATGCCGGCCTGGAAGTCGTCCGGCTGAGCGAGTCGGCCGCCGAGGCCTCGGCGATGCGCGACGCCAATGGGCGCAGGCTCTGCGGAGGAGGCTAGGGCGGGGCTTTGTTCCCCACCGCCGTCCCGGCGTCCTGGCGTCTCGGTGTTCCGGCATATTCTACCATGGTCGTCCCCGCGAACTCTCCCCCGTATATTCTCCACTGTCATCCCCGCGAACTCTCCCGTCATCCCCGCGAAGGCGGGGATCCAGGGTAGCGCGGGACAATCGAAGCAATCGCGCTTGGGCTTGCCGGATACGGCAAGGCGAGCTTCGCGTCCTTGCTCCTGGCCCTGGATCCCCGCCTTCGCGGGCGTGACGGCGGAGAATATGCAGGGACGACAGGAGAGTTCGCGCGGGCAGGGGTGACCGTGGAGAGCAGCGATGCCGATGGAGGAACAGGCGTCCGCCAATCCGGCTCATACCCGAGGGCAGCCGGCATTTCCCCGCCGCTTCCAATGTTGGATTTCCCCTGAAACACTCGCGTCATGTCGATGCGCGAACATAGGCCATGTCACGCCCCTTGCGGGCGGCGCGCCGTCGCGGGCGCCGAACGGGGGCGAGGGGAGCCGCGCGCGATGGGGTCGGTACTTTCGCGACTTTTCGGCGCCCGAAGAGTTGACGTTCACGTAAAGGGAAGGTAATTTCCATGCCCATGAACGCACCAGCCTTTCCGCTCGAGGCCCTGGCGCCGATCGAATCGCGTCCGGACCGCGAATCCTTCACCATTTCGGACCTGTGCGCCGAATTCTCGGTCACCCCGCGGGCGCTGCGTTTCTACGAGGACGAGGGGCTGATCGGCCCCGAGCGCCGCGGCACCACCCGCATCTATTCGCACCGCGACCGCGCCCGGCTCGCCTGGATCCTGCGCGGCAAGCGCGTCGGCTTCAGCCTGGCCGAGATCCGCGAGATGATCGACCTCTACGATGTCGGCGACGGCCGCAGCACCCAGAAGCAGGTCACGCTCGAGCGCTGCCTCGAGCGGATCGGCCTGCTCGAGAACCAGAAGCGCGACATCGACGCGCACATCGCCGAGCTCCAGCAATTCGTCGAGCTGCTCAAAAGCAGCGACTAGCCCCCGAGGAACCTGAAATGCCCCAATATACTCCGCCGGTGCGCGACACGCGCTTCATCCTCGAGCAGGTGATCGGCCTCGATCGCTACGCCAATCTTCCGGGCTTCGAGAACGCGACGCCGGACACGGTCGACGCGGTGCTCGAACAGGGCGGCCAGTTCGTCGCCGAAGTGCTGTTCCCGCTCAACCATTCGGGCGACCAGCAGGGCTGCACCCGCCATGACGACGGCAGCGTCACCACGCCGGACGGCTACAAGGCGGCCTATGCCCAGTTCGTCGAGAGCGGCTGGGGCACGCTCAGCTTTCCCGAGGCGTTTGGCGGGCAGGGGATGCCGCACGTCATCTCCACGGCCTTTCAGGAGTTCATGATCTCCTCGAACATGGCGTTCGCCATGTATCCGGGGCTCACCCATGGCGCGGTCGCCGCGCTGCTGGTCAAGGGCTCGCCCGAGCAGCAGGAGAAATACGTCCCCAAGATGGTCGCGGGCACCTGGGGCGGCACGATGAACCTCACCGAGCCGCAGTGCGGCACCGATCTCGGCCTGATCCGCACCCGCGCCGAGCCGAACGCCGATGGCAGCTACGACATCACCGGCACCAAGATCTTCATCTCGTCGGGCGAGCATGACCTGACCGAGAACATCATCCACCTCGTCCTCGCCAAGACGCCGGGCGCGCCGGAGAGCAGCAAGGGCATCTCGCTGTTCGTGGTCCCCAAGTTCCTGGTCAATGACGACGGCTCGCTCGGCGCGCGCAACGCCGTCTCGTGCGGCTCGATCGAGCACAAGATGGGCATCCACGCCAATTCGACCTGCGTGATGAACTATGACGGCGCCACGGGCTGGCTGGTCGGCGAGGAGATGAAGGGCCTTGCCGCGATGTTCATCATGATGAACGCCGCGCGGCTCGGCGTGGGCCTGCAGGGCCTGGGCGTGGGCGAAGTCGCCCTCCAGAACGCCGTCCAGTATGCGCATGACCGCCGCCAGGGCCGCGCGCTCACCGGTCCGCAGGAGCCGAACGAAAAGGCCGACACGCTGTTCGTCCATCCGGACGTGCGCCGCATGCTGATGGAAGCCAAGGCGCAGACCGAGGCGCTGCGGGCACTCTGCCTGTGGGGCGCGCTCCAGGTCGATCTCGAGCATGCCGCGGCTACCGAGGAGGAGCGCCAGCTCGCCGCCGATCTGGTCGGCCTGCTGACGCCGGTGATCAAGGGCGTCGGCACCGATATCGGCTACAAGGTCGCGACCGACAGCCAGCAGGTCTATGGCGGCCATGGCTACATCGCCGAATGGGGCATGGAGCAATATGTCCGCGATGCCCGCATCTCGATGATCTACGAGGGCACCAACGGCGTGCAGGCGATGGACCTGGTGGGCCGCAAGCTCGCCATGAACGGCGGCCGCGCCGTCCAGGCCTTTTTCAAGCTGGTCGCCGAGGAAGCGGCCGCGGCCAAGGGCGACGAGAAGCTCGCCGCGCTGGCGGAGGGCCTGGAAAAGGCGCTGGGCCATCTCCAGGGCGCGACCATGTGGCTCGCCCAGAACGGCTTCAAGAACCCCAATGACGTGGGCGCCGGCGCCTATCCGTACATGCAGCTCACCGGCACGGTGGCGCTGGGCCTGATGTGGCTGCGCATGGCCCGGGCCGCCACGGCCGCGCTGGCCGCCGGCGGTGGCGACACCGGCTTCTACGAGGCCAAGCTGGTCACCGCGCGCTTCTATGCCGAGCGCTTCCTTCCGGACGCCAGCGGCCTGCGCCGCAAGATCGAAGCGGGCAGCGAGACGGTGATGGCGCTCGATCCGGAGCTGTTCCGGGCCGCGTGATCGCGCTTCCAAGGGCCTCCGGCTGCGGCCGGGGGCCTGTGGGCGATGCGAGGGGGCTCGAAGGGCCCGATGCCGTCGGTTCCGGTGCCGTCTGCATTTTACATAATGTATATTATCGGTCTTAGTGCCCAACCACCCCCCGGGGAATACGCAGCCCGTTTGCAGGGAAATCCGGACCGCTCGTCGAATCCCGTCTGTCGTTCATCGCGCGCCGCGGCGATTGATAGAATGCTGCCCGCGGCCGGTCGAAGAGGACGACGCTCGGCCCGCTCCATCGAATATCCATGCGTCATCGCCCTCCTCCGGAGCGCGCGATCGGCCTGAACAACATGGGAATGATGTGATGCGTATAGCATATCTGGGATTGGCGTCCCTCGCCCTTCTGGGCTCGTCGAACGTCGCCGGCGCAACGATGATCGATTCCGGCACCGGCATGCATGGATCCCGCAGGATCATCGTCTCCACGCGCGATCTCGACCTTGCAACCGATGCCGGCGTCAGGACGGCGCGCGCACGTGTCCGCCAGGCGGCGGCGCATGCCTGCGACGCATATCCGCATATCGGCATCCTGCCGTCGGCCGAGAGCGAGCGCTGTCGCATCGCCGCGGTGCGCCAGGCGGACGCCAGGATCATGACATTGGCATCCCGCGTGCGTCAGGATCGTCTCGCTTCGGCCGGCATGGACAGCCGCATGCGGTGAGCGCGCTCCCCCGCCCTGCCACCGAACGGCTCTGGCGGGCTCACCGGCCCGCCAGGGCCTTCACGGCAGCCAGATAGGAACGGCCTATCCGGACATCCGCACCGTCGGCCAGCACCGCGTACCAGATGCCGAGCCCGTCATGGCGCAGCCTGGCGATGAAGTCCCGCCTGACCATGGTCGAGCGGTGGACGCGGATGAACCTGGCCGGATCCAGCCGGCGCTCGAGATCGCCCAATGTGCGATGGAGCAGGAAGCTGCGCGACCCGACCTGCAGGGACATATAGTCGCGCATCGCGTCGATCCGGTCGATATCGATTGCCGCGATGCGCACCATGTCCGAGCGATGGGGAACCCAGAATTCCTCGATCCGGTCGGCCTCGGCGGTGGCGCGGCGTTCGGAGCCGGCCACCTGCGTGCGTGCGCGCGCAACTGCCCGTACCAGCCCTTCGGACGTTACCGGCTTCAGCAGATAATCGACCGCCGCGACATCGAATGCCGCCAGGGCAAAGCCGTCAAAGGCCGTGCAGAAGGCGATGGCGGGCGGCCGCTCCCCGGCACAGAGCGCCTTGGCCACATCCATGCCGTCCACCTGCGGCATGGCGATGTCGAGCAGCACAAGGTCGGGCGCCAGCGATTTTGCCAGCCGCAGCGCGACCTCTCCATCCGACGCCGTTCCCACCAGCGCGAGATCGGGAATGTGGGAGCAGAGCATCACCAGTCGCTCGATCGCGAGCGGCTCGTCGTCGACGATCAACGTCCGCAGGATGGGCTCAGCGTGCATCGAAGGTCAGCGGCATTGCGAGGTCGACACGGAATCCGTCGGGATCGAGCGGGTGCACGCGGCAATAGCCCGCATCGCCGAACCGCGCGGCGATGCGATCGGCGACATTGCGCAAGCCCAGCCCCGTCCCTTCCTCCATCGCCTTGCCGGCCGCGCCCGGCTCGCCATCGTCCTGCACCGTCAGAAGCAGGAGGCCGAGCCGCTCGCTCGCGCGGATGCCGATCGTGACCGGGCGGCGCGACCGCGACACGCCATACTTCACCGCATTCTCGATCAGCGGCTGCAGGATCAGTCCGGGGACAAGCGCATCGCGCAGATCGTCCGGCAGGTCGATGGCCAGGCGCAGGCGATCGGGGAACCTGACCTGCTCGATCTCGAGATACAGGCGCTGGAGCCGAATTTCCTCCGTCAGCTGCACATCCTCGCTCGGATCTCCGACCAGGCTGGCGCGGAAGAAGCTCGAGAGATTGATGATCATCCGCTCGGCGGCGGGGCGCCTGCCGGCCATGACCAGCGTGGACAGCGAATTGAGCGTGTTGAACAGGAAGTGCGGGTTGATCTGATACCGCAATGCCCGAAGCTCGGCGGCTTGCGCCGCGGCGCGGAACGTGGCGTTCTTGCGCTCCAGCGCACCGACTTCCGCGGCATAGCGCAGCGCCAGGTAGAGCGCCGCCCAGCCGACGAAGAAGAAATAGCTGTTGACCGCGCTGTCCGCGATCATCTTGACCACCGCCATGTCGGCGTCGTCGGCGTTCGTCCCCCCAACCTGCACCATCATCCGGCCGGACCGCTGCCGCGCCGCGCCGGGCGGGTTGGCCGGGCTGTTCGCGGTCGCTGTCCAGGGGGATTTCAGAACGTCGAACACCACCCAGCTGACGGAAGAGAAGGCGAGCGCCGCGGGCGCGGCCAGCAGGCCCGCCGCGATCATGCCACGCCGCAGCGAGCTTGTCGGAATTCTGCGCAGGATCAGGTAGAGCAGGCAGGTGAGACCCATGCTGAAGAGCATGATCGCCAAGCGCCGGGCCAATATGTCGAGTTGGCCGGCCTGCCCGATGACCGCCGAGCGCAGGGTCACGATGGCGCAATAGAACAGCCAGAAACCGGCGATCGACAGCAAGGCGACGCGTGGCGAAAGCGCGGGTTCTTCGTGCGGATCCGCGACATGTTCCTCGACCATGACGGATCATAGCGTCGTGGCCGCAGCCGTAGAAGAGGGCGCCGTGTCGCTGATCGAAGGCTGTCGGACGTTCATCGAAACCCGGAAGCGCCAGGCTCGCGGGCAGGTTCTGTTCGGATGGAACCAGATGAAAGGACTTGCCGTGATTCTTCCTACCGGCCGACGGCCACGGATTCTGCTGGCCGCCGCAACGCTGATGGCCGCCCTCGCCCCCTGCGCCGTCGCGGCGCAGGTCTCATGGCATGCCATCCTGGCCGATTCGGGCCGCCCGGATGCCGACAAGGCGCGCGATGCGGACCGCAAGCCGGCCGAGATGCTCGCCTTCGCCAAGGTGCGGCACGGCCAGACGATCGTCGATTTTCTTCCCGGGAAGGGCTATTTCACGCGGCTGTTCAGCCTGGCGGCCGGCCCGCATGGCGCGGTCTATGCCGTGACGCCCCAGATATTGCTCGACCGCGCCAAGGGCCGCCCGCTCCCGCCCCCCGTGTCCGGCGAGCCCGGCCGCGGCAATGTTCATGAGATCGTCGCCAACGACCGGCCGTTCGACCTGCCGAGCAAGGCCGACCTGATATGGACGTCGCAGAATTATCACGATGTCCATATCTGGCTTGGCGCCGCGGGCACGTCGATGCTGAACAAGCAGGTCTTCGATGCGCTCAAGCCCGGCGGCCTCTACGTCATCCTCGATCACGCCGGTGCGGCCGGCCTGGATGATGCCGGAATGGCCAAGCTGCACCGGATCGACGAAGCCCTGGTCAAGAGCGAGGTGGTCAAGGCCGGGTTCGTCCTCGACGGCGAATCCGATGCCCTGCGGAATCCGGCGGATTCCCACGGGGCGAATGTCTTCGATCCCTCCATACGCGGCAAGACCGACCAGTTCGTCCTGCGTTTCCGCAAGCCGGGATAATTCCCTGCGCTACCGATGGAGCCGCCATTCCGCGAGGCTCGCTTCAGAGCCGGGCCGATCTCTCCAGGACGGACCATGAAGCGCTGGCATGGCGGCTCCCGTCCGGGTATCGGCGCATGCCCAAAACTGCCGGGCCCAACCGAAACCCCCATGTCATATCGGGCGCATATGCATCTGCCCGATGGTTTCGAGCCCCGCCCATTTGAGCGCGCAACGCACTGGCCTGCTTGAATATGTCGGGCGGCAGGTGCACGACTCGGCACTCAGCGAGGACATTGTCCAGGAAGCCTATCTCCGGCTGCTGATCTTCGAGGCGAAGCCCGACAGCAGCGTGAAGAATGCTCCCGCGCTGCTGCGTCGCATATCGCTGAATCTGGTCCGGGATCATTTCCGCCGCACCGGCAGGGCTCCGCTCGTCGAACTGTCCGACGCGATCCCCTGCCCCCAGCCGATGATAGATCAGCAATTGGCGCGCAAGCAGCTGATCGAGCTGATCGCGGGCATCCTCAAGACGATGCCCTCGCTCAGGCGGGAAGTCTTCATCCGCCGGCGGGTCCGCGGACAGTCGGCGGGGGAAGTCGCCCAGGCCTTGGGCCTTTCCCCCAGCGCCGTGAGCAACCATGTTGCGCGCGCCATATTCGATCTCGATTCGGCGATCGAGAAGATCGAGAAGAGAGGCGGCCCTGTCCGAGACTAGCGCCATAAAATGGGAAGCAGCCCAGTGGATCGAGCGGCGCATGGGCGACGAGGCCTTTGACGAGGCCGCCTTCGACGCGTGGCTCGCCGGCGATCCGCGTTGCCGGCCTGCCTATGACACCATGTGGCGGCGCATCATGGGGTCGGACATGGACGCGGCGCTGCAAGCCTATGGCCGCGCGGGCGGATCGGGCAATGCCTGGCTGGTCGGCGGCGTGGCGGTCCTGCTCGTCGTGCTGGGCGGCTACAAGTCGCTGCCGCTGATCGCGCTGCATTTCGCCCAGCCGCAGGACTATGCCGTGGCGGACGGCAAGGTCCGTTCCGTCACCCTTGCGGACGGTACGCGGCTGACCCTGGGTGGCGGCGCGCGGGTGAAGGTCCGCTATACGCGCCATGACCGCGTGGTCGAACTGACCCAGGGCGCGCTCTTCGCCAATGTCGTGCACGACACGCAGCGCCCCTTCCGGATCGATACCGGAAACGCGCGTATCGTGGATGTCGGGACCAGCTTCGAGGTCTCGACCAAGCCGGGGAGCATCCGTGTCACTGTCGCATCCGGAGTGGTCCGGTTCGGCCGGAACGGGTGGTTCGACGCGCCGGTCCAGCTTCGCGCCCGACAGGCCGCCATTCTGGACAAGGCGGGCCTGAACCGGGCCGCCGATGTGGCGCCGGACGAGGTCGCCCGCTGGCGCGGCGAGTGGATGGAATATAGGGGCACGCCGCTGCGGCAGGTTATCGCCGATCTGCAAAGCCTCTCGCCCCTGCCCATTGCCATCGCCGACGAGAGCCTGGCCGAGAAGCCGGTGAGCGGCCGGATCAGGCTGACCGATCCGGCCGGCCAGCTCGAGAACCTGTCGATCACCCACGCATTCCGGGTCCGCAAGTCCGAGGGTGCGCTGACGATATCGAAGCGCTGATCGTTCCGGCTTCCCTGCTCACGTCGCAACAAGGCTGAAGCAAAAAACTCTGTGAAGTTTCGGCGCGCGTCGCGTCTTTCCCCTGAGGTCGCTCAATCCGAGCCCAAAAGGGGGGAACAGATAGTGCCGAAGTCCAAGGGGTCGCTTAGTACGGGCGTTGCCGTTTTCGCTTTCGCCATCGGCGCCATTTGCGCCGCTCCGCCAGCACTGGCGCAACATGGCATCACGCTTCCGGCAGCCAGCCTGGAGGATTCGCTGAACCTGCTCTCGCGCCAGTCCGGCGTGCAGATCCTGGTCGACCAGAATCTGGTGCGCGGGAAGAAGGCGCGTCCGATCAAGAGCGTGTCATCCGTCGAAGCGGCGCTGGCGCAGCTCCTGCACGGAACCGACCTGACCTATCAGAAGCGCGGCGATGCGTTCCTGATCCTTCGCGGAGGTAATATCCAGCGCGCCAGAAAGGTGGCCGCCGGTCCGCGGCCCGAGGCTGTGAACCATAGACAGGGCCCGACCCTCGCCGCCGATGAGGGGCAGGAATCCGGAGATGCCGGCAGCGGCAACGACATCGTCGTCACCGCGCAGAAAATGTCCGAACGCCTGATTGACGTGCCGGCCGCCGTATCGGCTTTCACTGCGCAGGACCTGTCGGACCAGAAGATCGAGGGCGGCCCCGAACTGCTGCGCGCCATCCCGAACGTCTCCTTCTCGAAGGACAATTTCTCCGGCTATAATTTCACTGTCCGCGGGATCGGGACCAAGGCGATCTCCGTCACCGCCGACCCGGCCGTGGCGATCAGCTTCAATTACACGCCATTGATCCGCAACCGACTGTTCGAACAGGAATATTTCGACGTCGAGCGCGTCGAGGTGCTGCGCGGGCCGCAAGGCACGCTCTATGGCCGCAACGCGACGGCGGGTGTCGTCAACATGCTGCCGGCCAAGCCCAGGCTCGGCGCATGGGCCGGCGAAATCCAGGGCGAGGTCGGCAATTATTCCACCACCCGCCTGCGCGGGTTCGTCAACATCCCGCTTGGCGACACCCTGGCCTTCCGCGCCGCGGCCGCGTGGACGAAGCGCGACGGCTATGACTACAACACGGTGACGCAGAAGAATGTGAACGGCCGCGATCTCTATTCGACGCGGCTGTCGGCGCTGTGGGAGCCCGATCCGGCGCTGCGCTTCAGCTTCTTCTGGGAGCATTTCAACGAGGACGACGACCGCGCGCGCACCGGCAAGCAGCTGTGCACACGCGGCGAGACGCCGCAGAAGATCGACTATACCGACCGGAACGGCATCGCGCAGTCGCAGCCCGTGGTCGGCGCGTGGAGCATCGGCGCGCTGACGCCGGGATGCCAGCAAAAGACGCTGTATTCCGATGCCGCCTATGGCGTGCCCAACGGCCGCGGATTTCCGATCGTGACGGCGCTCACCCTGGCGCTGGCCGGAAACCGGGGTCCCTATGGCAGCTATTACACGCCGATGGGGCTCGATCCCTTCGGCACCGCCAATGGGCAGCAATCCCATGACCTGCGCGAGATCGGCACCTTCTACGACCCGAAATACCGGGCCCGGAACGACCTGTTCCAGTTCAATGCGGAGATCGACCTCACCGATCGCCTGCATTTCACGGGCCAGGTCCTGTACACGAAGGACTATTACAGCGCTTCGCAGGACTTTTTCCGGTTTCAGGCGGTGCCCTATTTCATCGCGCCGGAGCAATACGCTACCGGCGTCAAGGCAGCCTGGAAGCCCTATCTCGGCTCCCGGAATGGCCTTGGCACGTTCAAGGATCCGCAACTCGGCGAGCTGACCACGCCGGCGGCAATCGATCGTTCGGAGGCGCGCAGCGAGCAATGGGCGCAGGAGATCCGGTTAAGCTCATCCTTTGACGGACCGCTCAACTTCAACCTGGGCGCCAACTACCTGTCCTATGAGACCACCGAGAACTACTACGTCTTCAGCAACCTCTTCACCATCGCGGCGCTGTCCGAAGGTCCATATTGCGATGCCAAGGGCGTCGGCTGCGCCTATATCGATCCGAACCCCATCGACAAGATCAATGGCGAGGGGCACAATTATTTCCGAAGCATCCAGCAGCTCAAGACCAAATCCTGGGCGACCTTCGGAGAGATCTACTGGAAGCCCGCTCAGAACCTAAAGGTGACCGCGGGGCTGCGCTACACCGACGATCAGAAGCTGATCATACCCTATGCCACCCAATTGCTGAGCGATACCCGGGGGCTCAATAGCGGTACGGTCGATCGCGGCTATCCGGCGGATCCCGCCGAGACGATGCGATGGCGGCGCGTTACCGGCCGGCTAGCGCTGAACTGGAAGCCGCATCTGGCGTTCACCGACGAGACCGCGCTCTACGCTTCCTATGCGCGCGGCTACAAGGGCGGTGGCGACAATCCCCGGGGGCAGGCCGACAAGCCCTGCGGCCCGAACGGGCTGCCGGTGGCACCGGCACTGGTGTGCGGAACCTACACGCGGCTCCCCACCAACTTCAAGCCGGAGGAACTCAACACCTTCGAAATCGGCATGAAGAACAAGATTGCCGGCGGAAAGATCCTGCTGAACTTCTCCGCCTTCTTCAACGACTACAAGAACTACCAGATCTCGCAGCTGATCAACCGGGCGATCAATACCGAGAATCTCGACGCCATTACCTATGGCGCGGAGCTGGAAGCCGCCTGGATACCTTCGCGGCACTTCAAGGTCGGCGCGACGCTCGGATATCTCCGGACCAGGATCGGCAACGGGCAAAGCTCGATCGACGTGATGGACCGCGTGCAGGGCCATGACGAATGGATGACCGTCAACCCCTGGGCACAGAGCCCGAATACCTGCATCGCGCCCAAGGCGCTGGTCGCCGCCTATCTCAAGAAGGTCAATCCCAAGGACATCAACAGCACTTCGGATTCAGGGATCAACTTCTTCTGCGAAGCGCCTCACGTATTCGGATCCGCCGGAAATCCGTTTGCGCCCGGCGGGATAGGCCAGGCCCTTTATGGATTTACCTACAGCCCGACCGCGCCTTACGATCCGAGCAAGCCGGCGAACTATTACGGCCCCAACCCCTCCAACTACGGCGCCCCCAATAACGGCTATGGCTTCGCCGCCGATCTGAGCGGCCACGAGCTGCCCAACGCACCGCACCTCACCTTCAACATCGGTGCGGAATATACCGTGTTCCTCGACGATTGGCGGCTGTCGCTGCGTGGCGACTATTATCGCCAGTCGGCGAGCTTCGCCCGTGTCTACAACACCGACTACGACCGCCTGCGCGCCTGGGGCAACGCCAACCTGGCGATCACGCTCAGCCGCCCGGCCTCGGACCTGACGTACCAGTTCTACGTCAAGAACGTCTTCAACAGCACGCCGATCACCGACGCGTTCACCGGCCCGAACGAAGTCGGCACCTTTTCCAACGTGTTCACGCTCGATCCGCGCATCATCGGCTTCAGCGTGCGCGTCGGCATCAAATAAATACCCGAAAATTCAAAGATGTGGTCGCACATATAACCAGAAACTACCCGTGAAGGACGTGCCTTGTTTCAAATTCATCTCCATTGAAAAGGAAACTCACGATGAACATCTTCACCAAGTCTGTCGCCGCTCTCATCAGCATCGTTGCCTTCCAGTCGGCGGCCATGGCCCAGACCCTGTCGCCCGCCAACACCGCGGTGACGGCTTCGGGCCAGCTGACCCAGGACCTGAACGGCACCCTGACCACGGTGTGCAACGTCACGCTGAGCGGCACCACCGACTCGACGGGCATCACCTTCACCAGCTACACCGGCAGCGCCGCCAGCGGCCCGCTGGCGTGCGACGACGGCCTGGTGCTGCCGCTGCGCGTCCAGGCGACGTCGTCGACCAGCGTGACGATCAAGGACATGGCCGTCTCGACCCGTCTCGGTGACTGCGGCCCGCGCGACGTCGTCGGTCCGTGGAGCAACCTCACCTCGACCGCCGGCCCGCTCTCGGCCGCCCTGCCCGGCACCACCGGCTTCCTGGCGCTGATCGGCGGCGTCTGCAACGCCTCGGGCAGCCTCACCGTCTCGCCGGCCGTCACGATCAACTAACCCCCCAACTGGGCGATGCGGCGGCTCCACTCGCCGCATCGCTCCTTTGCTCAGCAAGGACAGCATGGATGCGCACGGGTTTTCGAATCTTGCAGCTCGCCATCGCCCTGCAGGCGATGGCCGCGCCGCTGCACGCCGCCGCCGGCCAGGACAAGCCTGCGTTCAGCGCCAGAACGCCGATCGAGCAGCTCGCCGCCAACCCCGCGGCAAAGGCGGTGCTGGAACGCGAGCTGCCGGGTTTCACGGCCCATCCGCAATATGACCAGTTCAAGGCGATGAGCCTGGAGACGCTCGAGGCGATGTTTCCCGACGCGGTGCCGCATGCGCGCGTGAAGGCGATCGACGCCGCGCTACGTGCCATCCCCGGCCCCGCAAAGGCGCCCCCGGCCCCCGCCATGGCGCCAGCCCCATTGCCGGTCGATCCGCGATAATCCCTCACTCCCTGCGAGAACCCACATGACGATCATCATGGACCGCCGCAGCCTCGTCCTGGCGGGCAGCTTCGGAATCGGCGCGCTGGCAATGGGCGGCGCGGCGCGTGCCCAGGCATTGCTGAGCGCGCGCGGCTTCACCCATAATGTCGCCAGCGGCGAACCGGGGCCAGACTCCATCCTGCTCTGGACCCGCTATGTGCCCGCCAATGGCGACGATGCGCAGCTGACCGCCGAACTGTCCGAGACGCCCGATTTCCGGAAGAAGACGAGCGGCGGCGCCCGGGCCGGCCGGGCGGACGACCATACCGCGCGGGTCATCGTCGGCGGCCTGCAGCCGGGGCGGACCTATTACTACCGCTTCATCGCCCCCGACGGCGCGGTTTCGCCGATCGGGCGGACCCGGACGCTGCCGGCCGGACCGGTCGAGCGCTTCGGCCTCGGCGTCTTCTCCTGCGCCAACCTGCCCTATGGCTGGTTCAACGCCTATGCCCATGCGGCGGCGCGCGACGATATCGACCTGATGGTGCACCTGGGCGACTATATCTACGAATATCAGCGCGGTTATTATCCGGGAGCGGACCAGGCCGTCGCCGGGCGCCTGATCGAGCCGGCGGGCGAGGCGATCCGCCTGGCCGATTACCGCCTGCGCTATGCCAGCTATCGCGCCGACCCCGATCTGCAACGCCTGCACCAGATGTTCCCGATGATCGTCCAGCATGATGATCACGAGACGGCGAACGACGCCTGGGCACATGGCGCCGAGAACCATCAGCCCGGCGAAGGCGATTATGAGGAGCGGAAGCGCGCCTCCATGAAAGCCTGGAACGAATGGCTGCCGGTGTCGGGCAAGCCCTGGTCGAGCTTCGAGATCGGCGACCTGGCCACGATCTTCCGCCCCGAAACCCGGCTGACCGCCCGCAGCGAGCGGCTGGATCCGGTGGAGATCATCGGCACGAGCGGTGACCCGGTCGCGAAACTCAAGGCGCTGCGCGACGGCCCATTGGCCGCTCCGGAGCGGACGCTGATGGGTCCCGAGCAGGAGCAATGGCTCCAGGACGGGATCGCCCGCTCGAAGCGACGCGGCGCGAAATGGCAGGTCGTCGCGCAGCAAGTGGTCATGGGGCAGATGCGGTTGCCCGAGCTGCCGGCGGCATTTGCCGCCAGCCTCAAATTGCCGCCCGAACAGGCCGGGTTCCTCAAGATGCTCTCGGCCGCGGGCAAGGCCGGCGTCGCGCCCGACCTGGATTCCTGGGATGGCTTCCCCGCCGCGCGCGCCCGCCTGCTCGGCGCCGCCCAGACCGCCGATGCCGACCTGGTCGTGCTGTCGGGCGACAGCCATAATGGCTGGGCGTTCGATCTCGCTTCGCAGGGCAAGCCCGCGGGTGTCGAGTTCGGCGGGCACAGCGTCTCGTCCCCAGGGATCGAAGCCTATCTGGCGCTGCCGCCGCAATTGACCGCTCAGTTCATCATGCGCGCCAGCCCCGAGCTGAAATGGGCCGATACCAGCAACCGCGGCTACATGACGGTCCAGCTCCAGCCCGACAGGGTGATCGGCGAGTGGGTGTTCCTCGACACGATCAAGACGCGCTCGCTCGCGGTTCGCCCCGGCAAGACGATGGCGGTGGAACGGGGCCGCCGGACCTTCAGCGCCTGACCTCCAGCACTCCGAAGGAAGCAGATCATGGTGGATAGCAGCGACCTTTCGCCCGCCGGCACACGCCGCGACTTTCTGCAACGGGCCGGAGCCATGGGCCTCGGCGCGCTGCTCCCCGGCGCAGCCCTCGCGATGCCGGCGACGGCGAGCGACTTCGCCGAGATGGACGCGACGGCGCTGGCCGAAGCGATCCGCGCGCGCCGGGTTCACCCGGTCGAGGCGCTGGACGCCGCCATCGCCCGGGCGGAAGCGGTGCTGCCCGACATCAACTGCTTCAGCGAGAAGCTCTATGATCGCGCGCGCAAGCAGGCGCTCGCCACGAAGCGCTTCGTCGAGCCCTTCACGGGCGTGCCGTTCCTGATGAAGGATGAGGAGGATCTGGCAAGGACGCGCGTGCATTTCGGTTCGCGGCTCGACAGGGTCGCGCCGATTGCACGGCGGGACGGCCCGATGGCGGCGGCGATCGGCCGGGCCGGATTCAACGTCCTGGCCCGCACGACGATGAGCGAGTTCGGGGCGCTCCCCACCTCCGAGACGCTGGCATATGGGATCACGCGCAACCCCTGGGCGCTCGACCATACGCCCGGCGGCTCATCGGGCGGATCGGCGGCCGCCGTCGCCGCCGGCATCGTGCCGATGGCGCATGCGGCGGACGGCGCCGGGTCCATCCGCATTCCGGCGAGCAATTGCGGCCTGATCGGCCTCAAGCCGTCGCGCGGGCGCGTCCCCGATGCGCCGGGGCACCTCGCCCAGCTCGACCTGACCGAGCCGCTCTGCATCTCGCGCACGGTACGCGACACCGCCAATTTCCTCGCATCGGTCGAGCTTCGCCAGAATGGCGTCTATCCGCCGGTGGGGTGCGTCGACGGGCCGTCGAGCCGGCGGCTCCGCGTCGGGCTGCTGATCGGCGGCCTCAGCGGGACACTGCCCGACAAGGACGTGCTCATGGCCCTCGATGCCACCTACAAGGTGCTGAAGGACCATGGCCATCAGGTCAGGGAAGTGAAATGGCCATTCGACACCAAGGCGTTCCTGGCCGATTTCACGCAGATCTACCTGCTCGAAGGCGCCCAGCTCAAACGCTATCTGCTCTCGGCCACGAAGCTCGACGCGCAGCATCTCGCCGAACTGATCGAACCCGCCTCCGCGGCGATCAGCGCGATGGGGGACCTGATATCGCCCGCCAGCGCGGACCAGGCGCTCGGGCGGGTCGGCGCCTATGCCAAGGGGTATTTCGGCGTGTTCGAAAAGGTCGACGTCCTCATGTCCCCGGTCCTGCTGAAGCCGCCGGTGAAGATCGGCGAGATCAACGGCTCGCTGCCGCTCGGCACGCTGGCCTCCCGGCTGAACGGCTATGCCGACTACACGATGGCGCAGAATGCCTTTGGCGGACCCGCGATCAGCCTGCCGACCTATTGGACGGCCGAAGGCCTGCCAATCGGCGTGCAGTTCGCCGGCCGCCTGGGCGACGAGCGGACGCTGTTGGAGCTCGCCTTCGAGCTGGAGCAGGCGGTGCCATGGGCCAAGCGGCACCCGCCGGTCTGGGCGCCGGCGCGCGTCGCATCGCGGGCATAGGCGCTTCCGGCACCCCGCGACGCGGATGTGGATCGGGATGACGGTTCGGTAGCCTGCCGGGCACGGGGAGGATGGCGCTCGCAATGCAGTTGCTGGTCTGCGCGCTTGCGGCTCTCGCGAATGGCGGGCAATCCGCCGGCTCCGCCCCTGTGGCGGACCATGGAGCCCTGCCCGGGCAGGACGCGCCCGCGCCTCCGCCCGACGACGACCGGATCGTGGTAACGGGGCGCCGCGGCGCCTCCGACATCCCGCCCGAAATCGAACTGGACGCGGATGCGATCGACGCGCTGGGCGCCTATGACATTGGCGAGGTGATCCAGCGCACCGCCCGGAGCAACGCGCTGGGGGACGATCCCGTCGTCATCGTCAACGGCCAGCGCGTTGCCGATCCCGGTGTCTTCTCCCGGTTTCCGTCCGATGCGCTGGTGCGCGTCGAGGTTCTGCCGCGCGAAGCGGGTGCGCGATATGGCGGCGATCCGTCGCGGCGGGTGGTCAATATCGTGCTGCAACGCCGGTTCAGGAGCGGGGACGGCCAGTTCGATGCGAAGGCCCCCACCGCCGGCGGCATGTCGGGCCTCTCCGCCGATCTTCGCCGGGGCGCCATAGCGGGCACCAGCACCACGCAGTTCGGCATACGCGCATCGCGGGATTCAGCGCTGCTTGGCGCGGAACGGCCGCATTATCTGGAAGATCATCCCGGCTATGCGGCGGCCAGCCTGCGCCCCTCCGCGGCCACGCTGGAGGCCAATCTGGCGTTGACCCGCGTCCTGGGGCGCTGGTCAACGAGCCTCAACGTCCAGGGTCAGGCACGAAGCGACCGCTCCATATCCCTGTCCGGCGGCGCGCCGATCGAAAGCCGGCACACCACCCGCAATCTGGTGATGGTCGGCGGCCTGAGCGGCTCGCTCCTGGGCTGGTCGCTACAGGCCTCGCTGACCGGGCAACTCTCCACGGCGAGCCAACAAGGCCTGGCGGATACCGGTTCGCGGCAGCGGTCGCTGGCGACTGCCCTGTCGGCCAACCGCCCGATATTCAATCTTCCCGCCGGGCCGGTGCTCGTCAACCTGACCACGCGAGCATCGTTCTCGCGTACGACCTCGCTGGGCGCCGGACCCGGGCGGACTTTCTCCGCGCGCGATGTCAACCTTGGCGGCACGGTATCGCTCCCGCTCTGGCGCGCGCCTTCGCCCGGCCACGGCTCGGCGATCGGGCGCCTGCTAGGCAGCATGTCCGCGACGTTCGGCGGCACGCTGCGCGAGACCGACGCCGGGCGCGGCAAGGGGTTGAACGCCGGCCTGATCTGGATGGCCCGGTCCAAGCTGCGGCTGATCGGCAACTGGTCGACCTCGACCGATGGCGTATCCGATGCCCAGCGGTTTGCGCCGGCCTATTACGGCGCGCCGATCACGGTGTTCGACTTCGCCACCGGGGAATCCGCGCAGGTCCTGCCGATCCTGGGCGGCACGGCCGATCTGCTTCCGCCGCGCTTCGACAGGATGACGCTATCGGCATCGGCGGGCCCCTTCCCTCCCTGGAGCCTGACCGGAAACGTCAGCGTGCAGCGATCGGATGCGGTCAACGGCATCGGTTCGCTGCCAGCAGTCACGCCGGATATCGAGGCCGCGTTCCCCGATCGGTTCCAGCGCGACGCCAGCGGACGGCTCACCATCATCGATCGGCGCCCGATCAATTTCCGGTCCACGCGCTCCGAGAGCCTGGCCTCCAATGTCAGCGCCACCTTCCCGCTGGGCGGGGCCAAGCCGGGCACGCTTCGGATCGCGATCAACCACAATCTGCAATTGCGCAACCTCACCGTGATCCATGCAGGCTTGCCGGAGATGGACCGCCTGGCCGGCGACGGCGGCGGCGCGCCGCGCCACCAGCTGGAGGTGCAGATGGATGGGCGAAGCGGGCCCTGGGGCGTGAACCTGGCGGCGCGCTGGCGCAGCGGCTATCGCGTGCGGCGCGACACCGGCCGCGACGGCCCCGAAGACCTTCTGGTATCCGCGATCGGCACGGTGGATCTCAGATTCAGCTATGCGCTGGCGCGCGCGATCCGGCCGGACCGTGATGGCGCCGCCTCGCGTCGCGCCATCGGCACGCAGTTCGGGCTGGATATCGACAATCTGCTCGATGCCCGGCCGGGTGCCCGGCTGGGCATCCAAGGCCCGGCGCCGGGCTATGGCCGCGACGATCAGGACCCGGTGGGCAGGACGATCCGGCTGACCATCAGGAGCCGTTTCTAGCGCATCGCCGCCGAATTCCCCGGGGAGACCTTCCGAAGCGACAGGCCCGCCGCGCGCATGATGCCTGATGGCGTCGCGGCCGGGATTGCGGCAGAAGCACAACATGCCGGGGGAAGACGCGCCGCACAATTCCGGGAACCGAAGCGCCCCCGCCGGCGCGGCGCGGCCTGGCCGGGTCGGTCCATGAAGATTCAGCCCGCCGATCCCGATGCGGACCTTCTGGCCGGCGCGGTCGCCGGCGAGCGCGAGGCGTTCCGCCTGCTCATCGAGCGCCACTATGACCGGATACACGGCCTGGCCTGGCAACTGACCGGCTCGCGCGCCGATGCCGAAGACGTCGCCCAGGACGTATGCTGCACGCTGGTCGAGCGGATCGCCGGCTTCCGGGGCGAGGCGAAGTTCACCACCTGGCTGTGCGGCATCGTGTTCAATGCCTGCCGCGACGTGCATCGCCGCCGCCGCTCGTTCGGCGGCGTTGCCCAGCGCCTCGCGGTGCTGGCGGGGCTGGCGCGCGGCCCGGACGGGCGCGACCTGCACGACGCGCTCTGGATCAAGAGCGCGATTGCGCGCCTGCCCCCGGCCTATCGCGACACCGCCGTCCTCGTCGCAGGGCAGCAGCTGACCCATGCCGAAGCCGCGGCGATCCTGGGCGTGGCGGAGGCTACGATATCGTGGCGCATGCACGAGGTGCGGCGGATGATCGCCGGAAAGCCGGGCGCGGACGACTGATCCGCCGGCTCGGAAAAATTTTCGATATCCTTTCCAAGGATCTCCCGGAACAGCGCGTCCAAGGGGGATGCGGACGATCTCGCCCGCTGTAACCAAGGGAGAAAGTCATGCCCCGTTTGCCTCGGGCACTCGCCACCGGGCTCGTGCTGGCAATGGTCGCAGCCTGCACCGATGCCGACAAGCACCTCGCCGCGAAGCCGGACCCGGCTGCTGCGCCGCCGGCCACCGCGGTGAAGACCGCGCAGGAAGCGCAAGACATTGTCGTGACGGGCGCGCGCCAAGGCTCTGCCACGCCGGTCGTCGCCCTCTCGCCCGTCTCGATCAGCGCCGCGGCCGCTCCTCGCATGCGCGCCTATGCCGGGCTGCCCGAGCCGATGCCGGCCAATCCCTATTATCGCGACACGGGACGCGACAAGTTCACCGCCCCTCAGCAGAATGCCTTCAAGATCGTCCGCGAAGAGCCGGTCTCCACTTTCTCGCTCGACGTCGATACCGCTTCCTATTCGTTCGTGCGCGCTTCGCTGAACCAGAATGTCCTGCCGCAGCCGGCAGCGGTGCGGACCGAGGAGATGGTCAATTATTTCCCCTATGACTATGCGCCGGCGCGCACCGCGGAACAGCCATTCAGCACCAGCGTCGCGGTGTTTCCCAGCCCCTGGTCGCCGGGGCGCAAGCTGGTCCGGATCGGCGTGAAGGGATATGAGATCCAGCGCGCGGCCCGCCCCCGCGCCAATCTCGTCTTCCTGATCGATACGTCGGGCTCGATGAACGCGCCCAACAAGCTCCCCCTGGTCAAGCAGTCGCTGGCGATGCTGCTCGACCAGCTGGACGGCAAGGACAGCGTGGCGATCGTCACCTATGCCGGCAGTGCCGGCACCGCGCTCGAGCCGACCCCGGCAAGCAGCAAGGACAAGATACTGGCGGTGATCGACCGGCTGGGCGCGGGCGGCAGCACCGCCGGCGCCGAAGGCATCCGCCAGGCCTATGCGCTCGCCGAGCAGAATCTCGATCCCAAGGGCGTCAACCGCGTGATCCTGGCGACCGACGGCGATTTCAACGTCGGCATCACCAGCGACAACGAGCTCAAGGGCTATGTCGAGCGCGAGCGCGGCAAGGGCGTGTTCCTCTCGGTGCTCGGCTTCGGCATGGGCAATTACAATGACGCGCTGATGCAGACGCTCGCGCAGAACGGCAATGGCGCGGCCGCCTATATCGACACGATCGGCGAGGCGCGGAAGACGCTGGTCGACGAAGCGACCTCGACGCTGTTTCCGATCGCCAAGGACGTCAAGATCCAGGTCGAGTTCAATCCCAGGGCCGTCTCCGAATATCGGCTGATCGGCTATGAGACCCGGATGCTGAACCGTGACGATTTCAACAACGACAAGGTCGATGCCGGCGATGTCGGGTCGGGCCAGACCGTGACGGCGATCTACGAAATCACGCCCGTCGGCGGGCCGCGCGCGATCGGCGACCTGCGCTATGCGGAGCCGGCGCCGGCGCCGGCCGCCGCGCAGGCCCAGGGCGGCGAACTGGGCTTCGTCAAGATCCGCTACAAGCTGCCCAAGTCCGACACGAGCCGCCTCATCACCACACCGATCGATCGCGGGAATATCTTCGCTCGGTTCGAGGACGCGCCGCGGGATGCGCGCTTCGCGGCCGCGGTGGCGGGTTTCGCCGAACTGCTGCGCGGCGGGCGCTACAATGGCCAGCTCAGCTTCGACGAGGTGCTCGCCATGGCGGGCGCGGCGCGCGGCGAGGATGGCTTCGGCTATCGCTCGGAATTCCTCCAGCTCGTCCGCGCGGCCAAGACCGCGCGTTCGATGGCGGCGCTCGAGCGTTGACCCGGCGGGTGTCGCCGCCCGGCGGCGGCACCCTTTGCGGGGCGGGGCCATGCAGGATCATGGCTTCGACCTGGCCGATATTGCCGCTATAGATCGCCCGATGCCCGTGCCCAGCCTCCGCTCCAATTCCGGTTTCGGCAATTGCCGGCCCACCGGCATGGAGGCCTGAATGGACCGCGACGACGATATCGCTCGCCTGTTGCCCGAGCCGCCACCGCCACGCCCCGCCGGGCGCGGCGCGGCGATCGCACGCGCCATGCAGAGGTTCGACGGCGAGGAGGCGCCGCTTGCGGCCACCGCGCCCGGCCGGGCGGCCGCGCCCGCCGGTTGGTGGCGCCAGCGGACGCAGATCGGCGCCTTCGCATCCATCCTGCTCGTCGCGGTGATTGCGATTCCCCTCGCCCTGCAAAGACAGGCGGAGACGCCGCCAGTCCCCAGCCGGCCGGCGCCCGCGATCGAACGAACGATAGCGACCGGACCCGCACGGCCCCAGGCCCCGGCACCCGAGCGCTCAGCCCCGGTCCGGCAGGACTCCGCGCATTTGTCTCCCACGCCCCCTCCCCCAGCCGCGAAGCCGGCGCCGGAGCCGCTGGCGGACGCGCAAGCGGAACCGCCACAGGCCGCTCCCGCGACAGGTGCTGCCCCATTTGCGAGCCACGAACTGGCAGCCTCCTCCCAGCAGGGTGCGATGGCCGCCCCGGCGCCACCGGCCAGGATGGCCGCGGCCCGACCCGCGCCGCCGCCCAACGCTCCGATCGTGGTTACCGGCGCAAGGCTCGCCGCGCCGTCCATGACGGCAGCCACGCCCGTTACCGTAGCGAGGGAAGACGAAGCCGGCGCGAGCGAAGCCATCGTAACCACCGCGCGCAAATCCCGCGCCCGCAAGGCTGCACGGCGCGGCGACTGGAATGCCTGCACGGTCCATGATCCCGAGCGGAGCCTGCGCGACTGCAAGCGGCTGGTCGATCCCGGCGCCAGGGGAGATGCCGGCGTCGCGGCGGCGCGGCTGGCGGACGGGCTGGCGCGCGCATGGCAGGACGACTGGCGCGGTGCGATCGCCGCGCTGGATCAAGCCGTCGCGGCGCAGCCGAAACGCGCCTTCGCCTATCTCAACCGAGGCCTGGCCTATGGCCAGGAAGGCGACCTCGCGCGGGCGGAGGCGGATCTCGACCTCGCCGTGCGCTATGCGCCCCACGCGGCGCGCGGCTATTATAATCGGGGTCTGGTCCGCCGCATGCGCGGCGACGAACGCGGCGCGGACGCCGACATGGCGCGCGCGCGGGAACTCGATTCACGATATGAAGCGCTGGAGGATTGAACCGGCTCGGTAGCCGGGGCGCGGGATTGCCGCGCCCCGGGCCGATGCCGGCCGGCGCTCAGCCCTTGGTCGGGTCGATCAGGAACTTCTCGCCCGTCGCCTTGCGCTCGTAGCTTCGCAACACTTCCGGATCGAGCGCTTCGGCGAGTCCGATGACCCGAGTATATTGGCTGGCGAACGTCGTCGTCAGTTCGTCCGCGACGCGTTGGCGCATCCGGTTCGCGACTTCCGGCCCCGCCTTGCGCAGGAACGGGGTTAGCAGCCAGCCCGAAACGCTCCACTGGAAGCCGAAGGCGAGCCGGTTGAGCGTGGTCGGCGACAGGTCGAGCGCGCCATAGATATAGAGCTGCTTGAACAGGTCCGAGCCATAGCGGCTATACTCGCCCATCCCCCGGACCGCCGCGCGCTCCATGGCCTGGACGATCTCGCTGCCGAGCGTGCCCCCGCCAATCGCGTCGAACGCGATGGTGGCGCCGGTTTCCACCAGGGCATCGGTGAGCCGGGCCTGGAAATCGGCATCCTTGCTGTTGAGGACATGCGTGGCCCCGATCGCCCGCAGAATCTCCGCCTGCGCGTCGGATCGGACGATATTGACGAGCGGAATGCCGTCGGCGAGGCAGATCTTTTGCAGCATCTGGCCGAGATTGGAGGCGGCGGCGGTATGGACGATCGCCGCATGCCCCTCGCGCCGCGCCGTCTCGACGAAACCCAGCGCCGTAAGGGGGTTCACGAACATCGAGGCGCCCTCGGCCGCAGTCGCGCCTTCGGGGAGCGGCATCACGTCCCGCGCCTTGATCCGGCGATAATCGGCATACATCGCGCCGCCGACCATGCCGACGCGCTTGCCCTCGAGCGCCCTGGCGTCCTTTCCCGCCGCGACGACGATGCCGGCCCCCTCGTTGCCGACCGCCAGCGACTTGCCCAGCCTCCCCTGCACGCTTCCCAGCCGGGCGCCCGGCACGGTGAAGGTCAGGCCGGGCCGGTCGCCGTCCGATTCCCGCAGCGTCGCCAGGTCGGCGGGGCCGAGCAGCAGCCCCAGGTCGCTCGGATTGATAGGCGTCGCCTCGATGCGGACGATGATCTCGTCGTCGGCGGGGGCGCCGGTCTCGACGTCGCGCAGCGACAGGGAGAGCGTGCCGTCCTCGGCGATCTTCGAATGCAGCTCGCGCCCGGCAAATGTCATGTCCTTCTCCGCCCGAATTGGTGAAGGTGCCGAGATGGTGCGGGGCGCCGCGACTGCAAGAAGGGTGGAAGCAGCCCGAGGCGCCACGGGCGAGGCGGCGCGCAACCGCTCGGCCGGACAGCTGCCCATAAACGGCACGGATCGAACGCGGCTAAGGGTTTCTACGGAATGGGACCCGCCCCCCGATCGCTTACTTCCAGGAAGGTTGGACCCGGAGAGGTTATGACCGACAGCAAATATTTCGCGCAGCGCGCCGATGAGGAGCGTGATGCCGCGATGAAAGCCAAGGGAATGGCCAGCTTCCGCGCGCATATGGGCATGGCGCAGGAATATGAGCGCCGGGCCCGTGGCTTCAAACCCCGCCATGCCGACAAGGTCGTGCTCGACTGAGCATTTGCCACTGAGCATTTGCCGCGGCGCATGGCGCGGCCCCTGTCTTCCCGAAGCGGACCAGCGCCCTTCCCTCGCCAGACCGCCCTTTCGCTCGATCGGCGAAGATCCGCCCCGGCGCGTGCCGGGGCGGAGGTTTCGCGCATCAGAACTCGGCGCTGACGCCAAGGGTGAAGGTGCGGCCGCTGGTGGTGTAGACCACCCGGCGCGCGATCGCGCCGCCGGCGAACTGCTCGATCGGCTCGTTGGTGAGGTTGATCCCCTCCGCGATCAGGCGGACGCCCTTCGTCAGGTTCACATGCGCCTGGAAATCGATGTTGTGGGTGGCGGCGATATAGTCGCCGACATTCCCCACCGTGCCCAGGCCGGTATAATATTTGCTGCGATAGGCGTCGGACACCCGCACGCCCCAATCCTTGTCCTCATAATAGAGCGTCGCGTTCGCCGCCCATTTCGACAGGCTGAACAGCGGCAGGCGGACGAAGGTGGTGCCGACCTTGCCTTGCTGATGCCCGTCGAACCAGGTGCCGTTGACGACCATGCCGAGATGCTTGAGCGGCCCCGGCAGGAAGGTGAAGTCGTGCTGGAACGCGACTTCGATGCCCTTGATGTCCGCGCCCGGGCCGTTGATCGGCTGGCTCACGTCATAGGGCGTGTTGGCATCCTGGCCCTGGATCAGCAGCGACAGCGGCAGGCCGGTCTGGCCATAGGGAATCGTCACCGTGGACGGCGAGATGAAGCTGTCCATGTTCTTGTAGAAGAAGCCGACCGAGGCGAAGCCGGTGCGATCCATGTACCATTCGATCGAGCCCTCGACCGAAGTGGCCTTGTAGGGCTTGAGGAACGGATTGCCGAGGCTGAGGCTGCCGCCGTTCGGGCGCGTGGTGATCGAGCCGGCCGCGGCCAGGTCGCCCAGGCCCGGACGGTTGACGTTGCGGCTGGCGCTGACGCGCACCACCAGGTTCCGGGTCACGTCGAGCGCGACATTGGCCGCGGGCAGCCAGCCATTGCTGTTGGTCTCGATCGAAACCGGCACGAAGCCGGCGCCGGTGGCGAGATGCCCCGAAGAGGTCAGATCGGTCGAGAAATAGCGAAGGCCGGCATTGGCCCGCAGGCGCATGTCACCGACATGCGTATCCAGGTCGAACTGGGCGAACCCGTTCCAGGTCTTTTCGTCGACCCGATAGTCGCTGCCCGCCTGCAGGTTGGCGGCACTCAGATCGCGCTTGTCGCCGACATAGGCATAGACCGCATCGACATTGCCGACGATATATTGGAGCAGGGTATCGGGCTTGACGAGCTGCTTCATGCTGTTCGGCACGGGGATGTTCGCCGGCACATTGTGGAACACCTTGTTCGCCCAGGTATAGCCCGAGTTGGTGAACTTCTTATAGGCGCCGCCGGCCTTGAAGGTCAGGCCGCCGCCCAGCTCATAGGCGGCGTCGAGCTTGCCGTTGAGATAGCGGTTGGTGATCGCATTCTCCTGCACGTCCAGACGCTGGACGGTCCAGAGATCGGGGTTCCGCAGGTCGATGCCATAGGTGTTGACCGGGATGCGCGGGCGGGTGTCGTAGCTGAACGGCGTCTGCTTCGCCTCCATGAACACCTTGTCGAACACCGGCTGGGCGAAGTCCGACTGCTCATAGCCGCCTAGGGCGTGGATGGTCAGCCGATCGCCGATCTTCCAGCTCAGATTGGCGACGCCCTGATAGAAGTCGGTGTGGTTCTTGACGATGTGATGCTCGGACCGCAGGTCGATGCCCGTGTAGCTCGCCGCGCGCAGCGTGTTGGTATCGTCGATCACCGCGCTGCGGATCACCTGGGTGCCGCCGACGCTGGAGCCGGTCAGCGGGTTGCTGCCCGCGGTGGCCAGCGCATAGTCGTCGCGATAGTCCCACAGGCGGCCATAGAGGAAATCGACGTCGAGCTTGAAATTGTCGCCCGGATGATACTGAACCGAAGAGGTAATGCCGAGGCGGCGGCGATCGGTGTACCAGGTCGAAGGCGACTGGGCAGTCGGCTGGTACACGCCGGCGAGCAGCTTGGCCCGGGTCGCGGCGTCGATTTCGGGGCCGATATTGGCGGCGCCGTACTTGGTCAGGCCCCAGCCCCAGTTGCGATAGCCATATTCGTTGCTCTTGATCTGGCTGTACGCGACCGAGACCAGCGCGCCGAAATCGCCGGAACGGGTCGAGGCCAGGCCGACCACGCGCGGGGTGACGCCGCTGGTATTGGTATTGGTCTGGCCCTTGGCCGAGACGACGAACTTCGAGCCGGCATAGTCGAACGGCTTGGCGCTGTAGAGCTGCACGGTGCCGGCGATGCCGCCCTCATCCTGCTCCGCCGCGAAAGATTTCTGCACCGCGACGCGATTGAACAGCTCGGACGCGAACAGGCTGTAGTCGAACGAGCGCGAGCGGCTGACCGCGCCGCGATTGTCCATGCCCGAGGCCGTGTTGCCCATCACTTCCATGCCGTTGAGCTGGGTGCGGGTGAAATCCGCGCCCAGGCCACGCAGCGCGATCTGCCGGCCTTCGCCGGTGTCGCGCGTGATGGTGATGCCGGGGATGCGCTGCAGCGCCTCGGCGAGGTTCAGGTCGGGAAAGGCGGCGATGTCGGACGCGACGATATTGTCCTCGGCGCCGACGGCCTTGCGCTTCAGCTGCTGCGCCGCCGTGAGGCTCTCGCGATAGCCGGAGACGACGATCTCGGACTCCTCCTGGGCCCGCGGCGCCTCGGGCTCGGCCTGCGCCACGGCCTGCGCGGCCGGCCTGGCCGTACCGGCATGGGCGGCACGGCGCGGCGCGGCGACGGCATGCGCCGGCGTGAGCACCACCACGCCGCCGCGCATCGAGGCGGTCAAATTGGTGCCGCGCAGCAGCTGGTCGAGCGCCGCGCGCACGGTCAGCGCGCCTCGCACCCCGCCGGTGCGGCGGCCAGCGACCACGTTCGGCGCGACGACGACCTGCACGCCAGTGGCCTGCGAGAATTGAGAGATGGCGCTGCGCAGGTCCGACGCGGCAATGTCGAAGCGCATCTGCGCGCCCATCGAGACTTCGGCACCGCGCGCCTGGGCCATGGCCGGCATGGCGAGCATGATTGCCACTGCCATGAGTGAGATTCCCCTAGTGCGATCCATGATGTTCCTCCGCTCGGGCGCGATGTGCGCCTCCGGGGAGGAAGACGGGGGTCGGTCAGCTTCCGGACAAAAGAATTTTGTTGCAGTGCAATGTCATCAATTTGTCGGGTGCGTGACACCTTCACGCGTCGGAATCAGGTGCAGCGCATCCCCTTTTCGTATGACCTGAAAATCATAGGCCGCCCCCATCGCGCCCAGCAATTGCCGCGGATTGTCAAGGCGGAAGCGCCCGGCAACGGCAATCGACGCGAGGGAACCGGGGGGCGGGGCGATGCGGGTGCCACCGCGGCGATTGAGCGCATCGACCAGTTCGCCGAGCCGCATATTGTCGATGTCGAGCCAGCCCTGGCGCCAATCCTGCTGCGTAGCGTCGAACCGGGTCGGCATACGCGCCCGGCCGCCCGCGAAGCGGGTACGCCAGCCGGCCTCGACGATCACGGCATTCCTGTCGGCTCCGTCGCCGCCGAAGCGCACCTTGCCGCGATAGACCGCGATGCGAACGCCGCTGCTCGCGATATCGATGTCGAACGCAGTGCCGAGCACGCGCGTCGCCGAGCCGTCGGCATGCACGGTGAAGGGCTGGTCTGGCCGATGGGCGATGTCGAAATAGGCTTCGCCGCGCTGCATCGTCACCGTGCGGCGATCCATGCCCAGCGTCACGTCGAGGCTGGTCGCGCCGTTCAGGTGCAGTTTCGAGCCGTCGGCGAGCGCGACATCGAGCTGCTGGCCCCGCGCGGTCTCGTAATGGACGGGCGCGGGCGCAGCGGCGCGATACCAGCCGGCGTGCCAGCCGCCGATGCCGAACGCCGCGACCAGCGCCAATGCGCCGCCGGTCCCGATCGCGCGGCGGCGATTGGCGCGCATCGCATGGACGTCGCCGTCCGAGAGGCGCGGAAGCTGACCCATCGCGTCGGCAAGCGCGGGGTCGTCGAGCGTCGCCTGGATATCGGCGGCGGCGGCGGGCGGCGCTTCGCCGAGCACCGCCTCGTCCTCGCGCATCGCCCAGCGCGCGGCGTCCCGCAGAACCGCGCGGCGGCTCATCGGGCGGCCCCTGCCGGCAGGCCGCGCCGCTCGAGCGCCGCGCGCAGATCGGCGACGGCGCGAGTACAATGCTTCTCCACCGCGGCGAGGCTCATCTCGAGATCGGCCGCAATGATGGCACAGGCCACCCCGTCGAGCCGGCGGCGCAGGAACACCTCGCGGCGCAGCGGCGGCATCACCTTGAGCGCCGCGACCAAGATGTCCACCCGCTGGCGATAATCGAGCACTTCCTCGGCCCGGGGCAGCGGACAGGCGATGTCCTCGGCCAGCTCGGCGGCTTCCGGCATCGCGCGCCGCCGCCGGAAATGATCGAAGACGAGGTTGCGCGCCACCGCGAAGCAGAAGGCGCCGACATCGGCGACACCACGGGTGCGGCGATAGTCATAGAGGCGGACATAGGTTTCCTGGACGATGTCCTCGCCCTCTTCCCGATCGCGCAGCCGGCCCTCGACGAAGCGCTGGAGCGCGGCGCGCAATGCCACTTCCTCGGCCGCTGCATGGCGGCGCGCGACGATGGCGGTCAGTTCGTTCATCGCGCCACCCCCTCGCCAGGCCCTGCCCGCCCCGTCATGCCGCTGCTCCCCCGGGGAGAATCACTTCGCCCCGGCATGGGCTAGGCCCGCTCCGTGAAGCTCGCATGACAGCCCGCGCCGCCCTGGCTGCTTAAAACTGCAACCTGGCGCGCCTAAGCCGCTGCGAATCGGGTTGGAGGGATGAAATATGCGGTGGACGGCCATGCTGGCACTGGCGGCACTGGGCGCGGCTCCCGCGCCGCAGGCGGAGAAACCCGCCTTCAGCATCGGCGCGATCGCGGACGCGCAATATGCCGACGCGCCCGACAACGGCCAGCGCATGTACCACACCGCTCCCGGCAAGCTCGCGGCGGCGGTGGCGGACTTCAATCGCCAGCGGCTCGCCTTTGTCGTCCATCTCGGCGATTTCATCGACAAGGACTGGGCCAGCTATGACGCGATGCTGCCGATCACGCGGCGGCTGCGGCATCCGGTGCATTTCGTACTGGGCAATCACGAGTTCGCGATCGACGATGCCCACAAGCCCCGGGTGCCGGCCAAGCTCGGCATGCCCCGGCGCTATTACAGCTTCGAACGGCAGGGCTGGCTGTTCCTGGTGACCGACGGCAACGACCTGAGCAGCTATGCCTGGCCGGCGGGCAGCCCGGAGCACAAGCGGAGCATGGCCGCCCATGCCGCGCTCTATCCCGACAAGCCGCTATGGGACGGCGGGATCGGCGGCGAGCAACTCGCCTGGATCGACGGCGAACTCGCGCGCGCGGACAGGCGCAAGCTGAAGGTCATGCTCTTCAGCCATTTCCCCGTCTGGCCGGAGAACCCCCATAATCTGTGGAACGCGCCGGCGGTGATGGCCCTGCTCGAACGCCATCCCTCCGCCAAGATCTGGCTCGACGGGCACAATCACGACGGCAATTATGGCGAACGGGCCGGCATCCACTATGTGAACATGAAGGCGATGCTCGACACGACCGAGACGAGCTACGCCCGGCTCGACTTCTTCGGCGATCGCGTCGAGCTGCGCGGCACCGGGCGACAGGGTGACCTGGTACTCAGGCTTCGTCCGGATTGAAGCGCGGCGAGGCTTTCCTTCGCGCGGCGCGCTTCCTAGGGTCGCCGCCACCCCCGCTGGAGTCCCTGCCTTGACCGTGCCCGCCACCGCCATCGACCGCCTTGTCGCCATCATGGCCCGGCTGCGCGATCCCGTAAGCGGGTGCGAATGGGATACCGTGCAGACCTTCGCGACGATCGCGCCCTACACGATCGAGGAAGCCTATGAGGTGGCCGACGCGATCGAGCGCGGCGACATGGCCGACCTCAAGGACGAGCTCGGCGACTTGCTGCTCCAGGTGGTCTTTCACAGCCGCATGGCCGAGGAGGCCGGCGATTTCGCGCTGGCCGATGTCGCCAATGCGATCAGCGACAAGATGGAACGCCGCCACCCGCACATCTTCCTGGGCGCGGCCGAGGGCGGCCATCATCTGTGGGAGCAGATCAAGGCGTCGGAGCGCGGGGCGAAGGGGCATGCCAGCGCCCTGGACGGCGTGGCGATCGGCCTCCCCGCCCTGCTCCGTGCCGAGAAGCTCCAGAAGCGCGCCGCCCGCACCGGGTTCGACTGGCCCGATCCCAGCGGCGCCCGCGCCAAGATCGACGAGGAGCTGGCGGAGGTCGAGGCTGCCGCAACGCAGGCCGAAATCGAAGAGGAAGTCGGCGACCTGCTGTTCGCGGTGGTCAACTGGGCGCGCAAGCTGGGCGTGGATCCCGAGGCGGCGCTGCGCATGGCCAATGGGAAATTCGAAAGTCGTTTCAAATCGATGGAAGCCAAAGCTGGGGAAGCGTTCGAGGCACTGGACCTTGATGCCAAGGAAGCGCTCTGGGTAAAGGCCAAGCGCGAGGAAGCCTGATGCGCGACTATATCCTGCTCATGCACAACGATGCGACCCAGGCACCCTCGTCCGAGATGTGGCCGGCCTATCTTGCCCGGCTTCAGGCCAGCGGCCGCTTCGACGGCGGCAGCGCGATCGCCGATGGGGAGAGCCTCCGCAAGACCGGCACGCCGGCACCGCTTTCGACGCCGCTGGGCGGATATATCCGCGTTAGGGCAGAGGATATCGCGGGCGCCAAGGCCTTTCTCGCCGGCAATCCCGTCTATGAATGCGGCGGCACCGTCGAGGTGCGGGAACTGCCGCGGGAAGCGTAGGCCTTCACCCCCGCGTCAAGAACCGCTCATGGTCGCGCGGCGCCATCCGGACTTCGTAGACCGCCCGCTCCCCGTCCATTCCCTGCTCGAGCACTTCGCCATGCTGGTGGAGCCAGGCGGCGGCGGCGCCGTCGGCCGGGTCGAGATGGATGGTATAGCGGCGATGGCCCTGGGTGAGCCGGGCGGCGACGGCGGTGATGAGAGCATCCACCCCCTCCCCGGTCACCGCGGAGACCGGCATCACGTCCTCGCGCTTCGTCGCCTCGGCGAGCAGATCGTCACGGGCCTCGCCCTCGAGAAGGTCGATCTTGTTCCACGCCTCGAAGCGCGGGGTGGCCTCGGCGACGCCGATCTCGGCCAGGACCTGCTCGACATCGTCCTTCTGCGCCTCGGTATCCGGATGCGCGATATCGCGGACATGGATCAGCAGATCGGCCGAGACGACCTCCTCCAGCGTCGCCTTGAAGGCCGCGACGAGCTGGGTCGGCAGTTCCGAGACGAAGCCCACCGTGTCGGAGAGGATCGCCTTGTCGATCCCCGGCAGCGAGATCTGGCGGAGCGTGGGATCGAGAGTGGCGAAGAGCAAATTCTCCGCCATGACGTCACTTCCAGTCAACCGATTGAAAAGCGTTGACTTTCCAGCGTTGGTATATCCTACCAGCGCAATCACCGGCCAGGGCGCGCGCTGGCGCCGGTCGCGATGGAGCGCGCGGGTGCGGCTGACCGAATCCAGCTCGCGGCGCAGTCGCGCCATGCGGTCGCGGATCAGGCGGCGGTCAGCCTCGATCTGGGTTTCGCCCGGGCCGCCGAGAAAGCCGAAGCCGCCGCGCTGGCGCTCGAGATGGGTCCAGCTGCGCACCAGGCGGCCGGCCTGATAGTCGAGATGCGCCAACTCGACCTGAAGGCGCCCCTCCGCCGTGCGTGCACGCTCGCCGAAGATTTCCAGAATCAGGCCGGTGCGGTCGATCACCTTGCAGCCGAGCGCGGTCTCGAGGTTGCGCTGCTGCACCGGCGTGAGGCTGGCGTCGAACACGGCGAGCTGCAGCTCCCGATCGCGCACCGTCTCGGCAAGCGCCTCGACCTGACCCGAACCGATCAGCGTGCCCGGCTTGGGCGCACGGATGCGCAGCGGCACCCGCTCGACCACCTCGACACCGATCGCCGCGGCGAGACCGGCAGTCTCCTCCAGGCGCGCCTCCGCGTCGCGCGAGCTGCCGCCGAGGTCCGGATAGACCACGACCGCCCGCGCGCCCCGGGTGAATTCGTCGGGGTCACGCTCGAAACCGGTAGTCATGCTGGGGGCGCCTCAGTCGTCGCTATTCTGTTCCTCGGCGAGGTTCAGCGGGTGCGCCGGCTGGATCGTCGAGACGGCATGCTTGTAGACCAGCTGGGCCATGCCCTCGCGCTGGAGAAGCATGCAGAACAGGTCGAAGGCCGCGATCTGGCCCTGGAGCATCACGCCATTGACCAGGAACATGGTGACATTTTCCTGCTGGCGGCGAACCGCGTTGAGGAAAATTTCCTGCAATACCGGGTTCTTGGACTGGAACTCTCCCACGGCTTCGAGAAGCGGGGCAAGGTCCACCGGGCCCGAGGGCATGATCGTGGAGATCGCGTGCTTGTAAATGAGCTGCGACTGGCCGTCGCGGCGGAGCAGCACCGAAAAATTGTCGAACCAGGTGACGATGCCCTGGAGCTTGACGCCCTTGACCAGGAACATCGTGACCGGCGTCTTCGACCGGCGCAGCGAGTTGAGGAAGAGATCCTGAAGCGAGGTCTGCTTTTCGGCCATCGGTCGTGACTCTCATTCTTGGCGGGAGTTTCCCGCATGGCGCCGTTCTCTGGCGTCGGAGCGCGCGCCCGTCCGGCGCGCAGCGCGGTCCTTTTATGCGCTAGGGGCCGAATCGTCCAGCGGAGTTGCGGGGTTCCCCCTGCCGAAGTCGACAAAGGCCGCCCCAGCCGCGGCGGCGCGAAGTCCCGCATTGCAAGCGGCACGGCGCATCCCTAGATGCACGGCGCGAGGCAACGTCCTCCCCCTCCGTCGCGAGGGTAGAAGTCCGGGACGGCCCGGCCCTTGTCCGAAAGGAGGGGCCTATGCCCTGGATATTGTTTCTTTTCGCCGGCCTGCTCGAAATCGTCTGGGCCTTCGCCATGAAACAGTCACAGGGTTTCACCCGGCTGGTTCCCACGGTGACCATGGTCGTCGCGATGCTGGGCAGCTTCGGCCTGCTTGCGATCGCGATGCGCAGTCTGCCGCTGGGAACCGCCTATATGGTGTGGACCGGCATCGGCGCGGTCGGCGCCTTCGCGGTGGGCGTGCTTGTGCTCGGCGAGGGCGCCGGAGCGCTGCGGCTCGCGGCCGCGGCGATGATCCTGGGCGGGCTGGCGCTGATGAAGCTCGCTTCCTCCTAGGACTGGGGGCTCAGGCTCGCATATCGTCACCCCGGCTCAAGGCCGGGATGATGGTGAAGAACGAGGCGGGTTCGAGCCCCCTCAATTCCCGACCGTCATTCCTCCCGGCTGTCGGTGATCCCCAGCAGCTTCAGCTTGCGGTGCAGCGCCGAGCGCTCCATGCCGATGAAGCTGGCGGTGCGCGAGATGTTGCCCGAGAAGCGGCGTATCTGGACACGGAGATATTCGCGCTCGAAGCTCTCGCGCGCCTCCTTGAGGGGGGCGCCCATGATCGCGCTGGTGCCCATTCCGCCGCCATTGTCGGCCGGGCGGCCCAGCACTTCCGGCGGCAACAGGTCGAGGTCGATCCGGCCGATCCGGTCGCCGGGTGCGAGGATCACCGTGCGCTCTACCACGTTGCGCAGCTGGCGGACATTGCCGGGCCATTCATAGCTCTGCAGCGCCACCATCGCGTCGGGCGCGATCTCCGGCGTCGGCACGCGGCGCTCATTGGCATAATGCGCGACGAAATGCTCGACCAGGACGGGAATGTCCTCGCGCCGTTCGGTGAGCGGCGGGATCGACACCGGCACCACGTTGAGGCGGTAGTAGAGATCCTCGCGGAAGCGCCCCTCGCCGATCTCGGTCATCAGGTCGCGCGCCGTGGCCGAGACGACCCGGACATCGACCTTGACCACACGGGTGCCGCCGACACGGGTGAAGCTCTGGTCGGTCAGCACGCGCAGGATCCGGGCCTGGGTGGCCACCGGCATGTCGGCGATCTCGTCCAGGAACAGCGTGCCGCCATGCGCCTGCTCAAGCAGGCCGGTGCGGACCAGGTCCCCGCCCTCTTCCACGCCGAACAGCTCCTCTTCCACGCGCTCGGGCTGCATGCGCGCGGCGCTGACGATGACGAAGGGCGCGGAGGCGCGCTGGCTCCAGCCATGGAGCAGGCGGGCGGCGACTTCCTTGCCGGTGCCGGCGCTGCCGGTGATCAGCACGCGGCTGCCGGTGGAGGCGACCCGCTTGAGCGTGGCGCGCACGGTGTTGATCGCACCGGACTGGCCGGTCAAATCCTCCTCGCGGCCGATCGAGGCGCGCAGCGAAGCGACTTCGCGCTTGAGCCGCTCCGTCTCGGTCGCGCGCTCGACCAGGAACAGCAGCCGCTCGGCCTCGAACGGCTTCTCGATGAAGTCCGAGGCGCCCCGGCGAATCGCGGCGACGGCGGTGTCGAGATTGCCATGGCCGGAGATCACCAGCACCGGGATCGAGGGATCGCGGCGCTTGATCTCGTCGAGGATCTCGAGCCCGTCGAGCCGCGAGCCGTGCAGCCAGACGTCGAGCAGCACCAGGCTGGGGCGGCGCTCCGCGATCGCCTCCAGCGCCGCATCGCTGTCCGCCGCGCCGCGCGTCGAATAGCCTTCGTCCTCCAGGACGCCGGCCACCAGTTCACGGATGTCGCGCTCATCGTCGACGACCAGGATATCGAGGCTCATGATTTGGCACTTCCACTACGCGTAAGCACGGCGGGGCGCGGCTCCTCGCCGCCCTCGCCGTCGGAGCTGCTCGCCATCTCGGCGAGCTGATCGGTATCGAAGCAGATCGTCACCAGCGTGCCGCCGCCCGGGCGGTCGGAAAAGGCGATGGTGCCGAAATGCTCCTCGACGATCTTCTTCACGATCGCGAGGCCGAGGCCGGTGCCGCGGCTGCGCGTCGTCATATAAGGCTCGACGATCCGGTCGCGCTCGACCGGCAGGCCGATGCCGTTGTCGGCCAGGGTGAGCGTGATCCTGCCCTCCGCCTCCGGGCTGATCGCCATGACGATCTCGCCGCGGGGCAGCGCCTCCCCCTCCCCGCGCGCCTCAATCGCCTCGACCGCGTTCTTGACGATGTTGGTGAAGGCCTGGCCGATCTGGCGCCGATCGCAGATCAGGCCCGGCGCGGGATCGGGCGCATCCATCTCGAAGCGGATCGTGGGATGCGCGACTTCGTGGAGGAACATCGCCTGGCGCGCGATGTCGAGCAGCGATTCCTGGCGGAACACCGGCTTGGGCATGCGCGCGAACGAGGAGAATTCGTCGACCATGCGGCGCAGGTCCCCCACCTGGCGGACGATCGTGTCGGTCAGCTGGGCGAAGGTGCCGTCCTCGGGCTCGATCTTCTTGCCGTAGCGGCGCTTCAGGCGCTCGGCGGCGAGCTGGATCGGCGTGAGCGGGTTCTTGATCTCGTGCGCGATGCGGCGGGCGACGTCGGACCAGGCGGCGCGGCGCTGGTCGTTCAATTGCTGGGTGATGTCGTCGAAGGTGAGCACCCGGCCCGCCTCGTCGCTGGTGACCTTCACCGCGAGCGTGCGCGCATCGCCCCCGGTGCCGAGCTGGATCACCGCCTCGCGATCGCCGCTGTCGAGCAGCGTGTCGAGCTCGGGCGCGAGATCCCGGAGCGGGTGGCCGACCAGTTCCTGCTCGCCAGGATGGAGCAGCTCGATGGCGGATTCGTTGATGAGGCGTACGTTGCGCTGGGCGTCGATCGAGACGACGCCGGCCGACACGCCCGACATCACCGCCTCGATCAGCTTGCGGCGGCTCTCGAGCTGGGCATTGGCGGTCCGCAGCTCGCCGGTCTGGTGCTCCAGCCGCTCGGTCATGCCGTTGAACGCATTGCCCAGCGTGCTGATCTCGTCGCCGGTCTGCGGAATGTCGACGCGCGCGGTGAGGTCGCCCCCGGCGACGCGCCGCGCGGCGATGACGAGCTGCTCGACCGGCTTGACCAGGCGATCGGCGACGGCGAGCGCGATCCAGGTGGCGATGCTGACGATCAGCAGCGCCACGCCGAACAGGACGGCGTTGAACTGGAGCTGGAGCGAGCGGGAGCGCGCCTGGAGCGCGTTGAATTCGGCCACGATCCGGTCGGCACCCGAGTTCTGGCGGTTCATGAAGCCCACGTTCACGCTGTTGGCGACGTAGAGGAAGATGTTCCGCGACCGATCGAGCGGCGTCACCACCCATTGCTTCTCGGCGTCGAAATTCGTGTAGCTCTGCTCGTCGCGCAGCAGGTTCAGCACCTGGCCGGAAACCCGCGCGGCGAAGATCTTCGCCGGGGGCGCTTCCCAGGTGTACATGGCCTCGACCTGCTTGCCGTCGACGACGCGAAACACCACTGCCTGGTCGAAGGAGCGATAATAGAGCTGTTCCAGCAGCTTGCGCTGAAAGGACGAGGAGTTGGCCGGGATCTTCGGGAAGAGCTCGGTCAGGTCGTCGACCATGGTCCGCGCCTCGGTCGCCCAGCGCTGGGCCACGAGGCCCCGGCCTTCCTTGGCGAGGTCGGTCGTCGCATCGAACGCGCCGCGCGCACGCTCCGAGCCCCAGAGCTGCACGCCGGACTGGAACATCACCGAGGCCGCGATCACGGTGAGCACGATCGGGATGCTCGCCATCAGGGTGAACACCGCGACGAGCCGCACATGCAGCCGGCCGCCGCCGGCCAGCGCCGACTTGGTGGCGCGGTGGATGGCGATCCGCCGGCCGATCAGCACGATCAGCGCGACATAGGGCAGCAGGTTCGCCAGCAGCAGCGACGCCGCCACGCCGGGATTGAACACCTGATGCGCGAAATTGCGGACGAACAGGAAAGTCGCCACCGGCGTGGCGATCGCCAGCGCCACCACCACCATCTCCAGCAACCGGATAGGCGCCAGCCGCCGCGTCTGCGGCGTTGCCTGGATCAGGGGCTCGGCGGTGAGGGCATCCATCCCCGCCAAGCTAGAGCGAGATTGTGGCAAAAAGAACACATAATATTGCTCAGCCTGTCGCTATTCGGCACCATCCGGGCGATTGGGGCCGAGGTCGATGCCCAGCGTATCAAGGCGCTTGCGCAAGGTGTTGCGATTTATCCCCAGGGCGCGGGCGGCGCGCAGCTGGTTGCCGCCATGCCGGGCCAGCATCGCCTCGATCAGCGGGCGCTCCACCTCGCCGATGATCCGGTCGTAGAGCGTGCCATCGTCGAGCGTGCGGGGCTCCTCGATCGCGATGCGCTCCAGCCGGGCGCGGACCGCCGCCTCGATCCCTTCGTCGCGAGTCGCCTGTACCGGCATGGCCCCCGCCTCGCCCAGCGCGCGGCGCAGCGCCTCGCCATCGATCACTTCGTCGCGGCTGAGCGCCGCGATCCGGCGCATCAGATTCTCGAGCTGGCGGACATTGCCCGGCCAGTCATAGCTTTCGAGCACCCGCACCGCATCGGCGGCCAGGCTCTTGCGCGGCAGGCCGTCCTCGGCGGCGCGATCGAGGAAATGGCGAGCGAGCAGCGGCACGTCGTCGCGGCGCTCCCGGAGCGAGGGCAGTGCGACCGGGACGACGTTGAGGCGGTAGAACAGGTCCTCGCGAAACTGCCCGGCCTGGACCAGCGCGGCCAGGTCCTTGTTGGTCGCCGCGACGATGCGCACGTCCGCCTTGATCGCGCGGGCACCGCCGACGGTGGTGAACTCGCCCTGCTGGAGCACGCGGAGCAGGCGCGTCTGCGCGTCCATCGGCATGTCGCCGATCTCGTCGAGGAACAGCGTGCCGCCCGCCGCCTGCTCGAACTTGCCGGCGACGCGGGCCTGGGCGCCGGTGAAGGCGCCGCGCTCATGGCCGAATAGCTCGGCCTCGATCAGCTCGCGCGGGATCGCGGCCATGTTGAGCGCGACGAATGGCGCGCGGCGGCGCGGTCCCATGTCGTGGATCGCCTTGGCGACGAGCTCCTTGCCGGTGCCCGATTCGCCCGAGATGAGCACGGTGAGGTCGTTGGCGACGACGCGGGCGATGACCCGGTACACTTCCTGCATCGCCGACGAGCGGCCGATCAGCGACGGGCCGCCATCCATCTCCGCTTCGGGCAGCTCGGCGGGGGCGCGGCGGCCGCGGGCGATGGCGCTGCGCACCGCCTGGCCGAGCACGTCCAGGTCGAACGGCTTGGGCAGATAGTCGAACGCGCCGACCTCGGTGGCGCGGACCGCCGTTGCCAGCGTGTTGCGGGCGGAGAAGACGATCACGGGCAGCGCGGGATGCTCAGCGGTGAGCCTGGCCACCTCGTCCAGGCCGTTGCCATCGGGCAGCACGACATCGGTGACGAGCACGTCGGGCAAGGCGGCCGCGATCGCGCGGCGCAGCTCCGCCAGGCTCGCCGCGGTCGTGACTTCATGGCCCTCACGGCGCAGCGCCGCGGCGACCACGGTGCGGATCGCGCTGTCGTCGTCGACGACCAGGACCGCGCCGGTCATGCCCGGGCCCTTGGCAACAGGATGCGGAAGACAGTCATTTCGGGGGGGCGCTCCCGGGCATATTGGACGATGCCGCCCATGTCGCGGACCAGCTTCTCCACCAGCGGCAGGCCGAGCCCCTTCCCCTCCGGCTTGCCCGAGACGAAGGGCTCGAACAGATGCTCGGCAATATCCTCGGGCGCGCCGGGGCCATTGTCCATGACCAGGATCTCGATCGGCAGCGGCAGGCGGGGCCGGCCGCTGCCGGTGCTCACCGAAACCCCGTGGCGATAGGCGGTGGCGAGGACGATCCGCGGCTGGGCGAGCCCGGCGAGCGCCTCGGCGGCGTTCTTGAGCAGGTTCATCATCACCTGCTGAAAGGCATGGGGATCGATCAGCACCGGCGGCAGCGAAGGGTCGAAGCGCTCCTCGATCACCATGCCGCGCGCGAACCCGGCCAGCGCGACGCGGCGGGCATGGTCGAGCAGCGGATAGACGTTGGTCGGCTCGAGCTTGAGCGGCCGCGTGTCGGTGAAATCCTGCATCCGGTCGATCAGCGCGGCGATGCGGTCGACCTCGGTGGTGATCAGCCCGGTGAGCTCGCGATCCTCGCCCGAGCTGGCAAGCAGCTGGGCGGCGCCGCGAATGCCCGAAAGCGGGTTCTTGATCTCGTGCGCCAGCATCGCCGCCGCCCCCACCGCGGCGCGGGCCCCGGCGGTGCGGTCCACCCCCTGGGCCACCCGGCGCGACTGGGGGGCGTGGTGGAGGGTGACGATCCGCCAGCCCGGATGGTCGGCGACATGGCTCTCGACGAAATCCACCCGGATGCGCGGGCCGCGCACCGCCTCGATCTCGGTGTCGAAGGCGGCGAAGCCATGCCCGTCGCGGCGCTCGACATAGCCCTCGGGCGGGCTCAGCACCGCGTCATAGGGCTGGCCGATCATCGTCGTCTCGGCATGGTTGAGCATCGCCTCGCACGCCGCATTGGCATGGGCGATCCGCCCGTCGGGATCGATGACGAGGACGGCAACCGGCAGGGCGGCGAACGTCTCGGCGAAATTCGGCCCGAGAGCCGAGGCCGGACGCCGCCTCAGGCCGCCGCGCGGGAACGCCACGGCGCGTAGAATTCGTCGAGCATCGCCAGCACCGTCCTGGCATCGGCTATCTGGTTGACCTTGTTACGGAATTCCGCCGAGCCAGTGAGCCCCTTGGTGTACCAGCCCAGATGCTTGCGCATCATGTTGACGCCGGTCATCTCACCATAATGTTCAAGACTCTCGACGTAATGCTCTATGATAACACGATATTGTTCGTCGATACTCGGATCCGCGCGCTCGCCCTTGCCGGTCAGTGCGTCCATCACCTGGCGCAGGATCCACGGCTTGCCATAGGCACCGCGCCCGATCATCAGCCCGTCCGCGCCGGACTGGCGCAGCGCCTCGCGGGCATCCTCGACCGAGCAGATGTCGCCATTGACGATCACCGGGATCCCCACCGCGTCCTTCACCGTGCGGACGAAGCTCCAATCGGCCGAGCCGCGATACATCTGGTTGCGCGTGCGACCATGGACGGTAACCATCTTCACGCCCAGATCCTCGGCGATGCGGGCCAGTTCGGGCGCGTTGAGGCTGTCATGGCACCAGCCCATCCGCATCTTGAGCGTGACGGGGACCTTCACGGCCTTGACGCAGGCATCGACGATCGCGGCGGCATGCTTCAGGTCGCGCATCAGCGCCGAGCCGGCGTCGCCATTGGTGACCTTGCGGACCGGACAGCCCATGTTGATGTCGATGATCGCGGCGCCGCGATCCTCGTTGAGCTTGGCGGCCTCGGCCATTTCGGGCGGCGAGCAGCCGACGAGCTGCATCGACACCGGCTCCTCGATCGGGTCCCAGGCGGCCTTCTGGATCGACTGGCGGGTATCGCGGATGGCGGCGGCGCTGGCGATCATCTCGGTGACGTTCAGCCCCGAGCCGTAGCGGCGCACCGCGCGGCGGAACGGCAGGTCGGTCACGCCGGTCATCGGCGCGAGCAGCACCGGCGCTTCGACCGTTACCGGGCCGATCTGGATGGGGGCGAGTTCGCTCATGCTATTGCCTGAAAAATAGGCAGAGGCGCCTACAGGTACAAGCGGCGATTGGCAAGTGGACGCTTCCGACGCCTTAAATCGGCTGCATATATGGGCGGGCCGTTCGAAAACCGCCCCGGCACAAACCTGGATCTCAGGCGATGGCGTACGGACAGTTGTTGCTCACGCGGAGGCGCGGAGGAGAAGAAGGTGGTTCGCGCAGAGCCGCAGAGAGCGCAGAGATGTTTCGGCGATGCCCTCCATTGCGACGCTTCCAAGGCTAGCTGCCGCTGTGCCGGGCCAGCCACGAGCAAAACCCCTCTGCGCTCTCTGCGCCTCTGCGCGAACAGGAATCTCCGCGCCTTCGCGCCTTCGCGTGAAATCAAGAATGTCCGGGACGAGCGGTCGAGATCCCGGCCCAGGCCGGGATGACGATCCGGGGCGGGGGGTGACGGCCAGGGGCGCTTGCTCTAGGCCCGCGCCATGAGGACCATCGCCATCATCGTCGCCGCCGGGCAAGGCACGCGTGCCGGCGGGACCATGCCCAAGCAGTTCGCTCCGCTCGCCGGCAAGTCGATGCTCGAACATGGTTTCGACGCCTTGACGTCACATCCGGCAGTGGACGGCGTTTATGTGGTGATCGGCCCGGGCCAGGAGGAAGCCCTGCGCGCGGCGCTGGGCGAGGTGCCCTTCGCCATCGGCGGCGCGACGCGGCGCGAAAGCGTGGCCAAAGGGCTAGCCGCGCTGGGCCAGGCGGATCGGGTGCTGATCCATGACGCCGCCCGCCCCTTCCTGCCCCATGCGGTGATCGACCGGCTGCTGGCGGCGCTCGAGACACATGACGGCGCCATACCCGGGCTGCCGGTGGCGGACACGCTCGTTACCGCGACGGGGGTGTCGGTTCCGCGCGACGGGCTGGTGCGCGTGCAGACGCCCCAGGCCTTCCGCTATGCCGCCATAGTGCAGGCCCATGCGGCCTGGCCCGCGGACGCGGAAGCGACCGACGATGCGCAGATGCTGCGCGCGCTGGGAATGGACGTCGCGGTGGTGGAAGGCAGCACGATGCTCGAGAAGATTACCCACCCCGCCGATTTCGCCGCTGCCGAAGCGCGGCACGGGGCGGCGATGCGGGTGCGGACCGCAACCGGCTATGACGTGCACCGCTTCGCCGAGGGCGAGGAACTCTGGCTGGGCGGCGTGCGGGTGCCGCATGCGCGCGGGCTCTCGGGGCACAGCGACGCCGATGTCGCGCTGCACGCGATCACCGACGCGCTGCTCGGCACGATCGGCGCCGGCGATATCGGCATGCACTTCCCGCCCAGCGACCCGCGATGGCGCGGTGCGGCTTCGGCACGGTTCCTGGAGCATGCCGCCGCATTGGTGGCGGCAGAGGGCGGCGTGGTCGACTTCATCGACCTGACCCTCATCTGCGAAGCGCCCAAGATCGGGCCGCACCGGGAGGCGATCCGGGCGAGCATCGCGGAGATATTGGGGCTGCCGGTATCGGCGGTGAGCGTGAAGGCCACCACGACCGAGCGGCTGGGCTTCACCGGGCGCGGCGAAGGGATGGCGGCCCAGGCGATCGCCACGGTGCGAGTGCCGGCCGCCTGAAGCCCTCTCGCCCTCGGGGAGCGGCGCAACCGTTCGTCCTGGATATTTTCGATTCTCACGCGGAGGCGCAGAGAGCGCGGAGGTGTCTCGCGCCGCGCTAGCGGCGCCCTCCCTTGCGATGCTTCCTGAATTACCTGCCGCTGCCGCGGCGCTGGGGCCAGCCGCAAGCAAGACCCCTCCGCGCTCTCTGCGCCTCTGCGCGAACCATCTTCTTCGCAGCGCCTCCGCGTGAACAAACAGCTTTTCCGTGCGCTATCGCCTGAGATCCCGGCTTTCGCCGGGATGACGGAGCAGCCGGGCCGATTGGGGATCGGAACGAACTGACTCGCGTCGGCAACATTCCGGTGGCAAAGGCCCGCGCCTATGGACACGATTCTCCCGCCGGAGCTGGTCGCCGCCGCGCGCAAGGTGCTCGATGCCAATCGCGCCGCCGGCCGCCGCGTCGCCGTTGCCGAGAGCTGCACCGGCGGCCTCGTCTCGGCCGCGCTCACCGAGATTCCCGGCTCGTCCGACGTCTTCGACGCCGGCTTCGTCACTTATTCCAACGAAGCCAAGCACGATGTGCTCAAGGTGGGCAGCGACGTGCTGGAGACGTTCGGCTCGGTCTCGATCGCCGTCGCCTGGAGCATGGCGCGGGGCGCGCTGGAGCGCACCCACGCCGATGTCGCCGTGGCGATCACCGGCATTGCCGGCCCTGATGGCGGCAGCGAGAAGAAGCCGGTCGGCACCGTGGTGTTCGCCCAGGCCGTGCGCGGCGGCGATCCCGATCACATCGTGGCGGACGCCCGCCATTTCGAGAATAACGGCCGCGCCGGCGTGCGGCTTCAGGCGGCGCTGTGCGCGCTCGAGCTGCTGATGCCGGGCGCTTCCGCGCCCGAGGCGGACGAAGCCGACGTCGAATCGCCGTAGAGGCGCGCGGCGCGCTCCTCGAACGCATTGATCATCTTGCGGAGCGCCCGGTCGAACATCTGGCCGGCAAGCATTTCGAACACTCGGTTCTTGAAGGCGAAGTCGACCGAAAAATCGACCAGGCAGCCGCCCTGCCCGTCCGCCCGGAACCCCCAGTCATTGTGGAGGTGCTTCAGCGGCCCATCGACATATTCGATGTGCAATCCGTCGGGGCGCCGCTTCTCCACCTTCGAAGTGAAGGTCTCGCGCAGGCCCTTGAAGCCGACGATCATGTCCGCGACCATCTGGCTGTCGCTGTTCGAGCGCACCCGGATCGCGCTGACCCAGGGCAGGAACTCGGGATAGCGCGCGACATCCGCCACCAGATCGAACATCTGCTCGGGGCTGTAGGGCAGTGGACGGGTTTCGGTATGCTTGGGCATCGTCTCTTCTAATTCCTCCCCGAGCTCGCCTCGGGGAAGAACCTCACTTGGCGCCCTTCGCCAGCTTCGCCTCGCGCGCGGCCTTCATTTCGGCGAAGTCCTCGCCGGCATGATAGCTGGAGCGGGTGAGCGGCGACGAGGCAACCTGGAGGAAGCCCTTGGCCCGGCCGATCGCGCCATAGGCCTGGAAGGCCTGGGGCGTGACGAACTCCTCGACCTTGGCATGGCGCGGCGTCGGCTGGAGATACTGGCCCATGGTCAGGAAATCGATGTCGGCCGAGCGCATGTCGTCCATCACCTGGTGGACTTCGAGGCGCTGCTCGCCCAGGCCGAGCATGATGCCAGACTTGGTGAAGATCGTCGGATCGAGCCGCTTCACCGTCTCCAGCAGCCGGAGCGACGCGTAATAGCGCGCGCCGGGGCGGATGTTGGGATAAAGCCTCGGCACCGTCTCGAGATTATGGTTGTAGACGTCCGGCCGCGCGGCGACGATCGCCTCGACCGCGGCCTCGTGCTTGTTGCGGAAATCGGGCGTCAGGATCTCGATCGTCGTGGTCGGGTTGGCCTTGCGGATTTCCTCGATCACCTTGACGAACTGCGACGCGCCGCCGTCCGGCAGGTCGTCGCGGTCGACCGAGGTGATGACGATATGCTCCAGGCCCATCTGCGCGGCGGCCTCGGCCACATGCTGCGGCTCGAGCGGATCGACCTTGCGCGGCATGCCCGTCTTGACGTTGCAGAAGCGGCAGGCGCGGGTGCAGACGTCGCCCAGGATCATCACCGTGGCATGTTTCTTGGTCCAGCACTCGCCGATGTTCGGGCAGGCCGCTTCCTCGCACACGGTGACGAGGTTCTTCGCGCGCATCAGCGCACGCGTCTTGGCGAAGCCTTCCGAGGTGGGCGCCTTGACGCGAATCCAGTCGGGCTTGCGCTGGCGCTCGGGGCGCGGTGCTGCGGAAAGATCGTTCATGCTGGCCAGATAGAGCGGCTGGGCCGGCGATTCCAGTCCCGGTTGCACTTTCGTCAATCGAAGGCCGGAGCAACAGTTCGATACAAATCTTGGCAGCCGCACGCGCGGGCGTTAGGGCATCGGCCATGACCGATTTCACCGACCTGCTCGACGGCTATCAGCGTTTCCGGACCAGCGAATATCGCCGCCATCGCGACCGGTGGTCGGGCCTGAGCGAGGGGCAGAGCCCGCGGGTGATGGTGATCGCCTGTTCGGACAGCCGAGTCGATCCCGCCCAGATCTTCGACACCGTGCCGGGCGAGATCTTCGTGGTGCGCAACGTCGCCAACCTGGTGCCGCCCTTCGAGGACGATGCCAGCCGCCACGGCGTCTCCGCCGCGCTGGAATTCGCAGTGAACCAGCTGGAAGTGCCCGAGATACTGGTGCTGGGGCATGGCGCGTGCGGCGGCGTGGCGGCGGCGCTTTCGCAGCGTTTCAAGGGCGCGCCGAACGGCCAGGGCGGCTTCATCGCCCATTGGGTCGACATGCTCGACCCGGCACGCGAGCGCATCGTCGCGGAGCACGGCACCGGGCCCGAGGCGGTGCGCGCGCTCGAGCTGGAGACGGTGCGGGTGTCGCTGGTCAACCTGCTGACTTTCCCGTTCGTCGCCGAGCGGGTTGCGGCGGGCAGGCTCAAGCTCCACGGTGCCTATTTCGCCATCGCCGACGGCGTGCTGCACGTGATGGGCGAAGACGGGGCGTTCGCGCCGGCCTGACGGCCTAAAGGCCCGAGTCGGCGCGCAGCGTGGCTTCGGGGTCGGCGATCGCTTCGGCCCGTTCCTTCTCGGATTTGGGCGTCGCGACCAGCGGCTTCGCCGCCGCAAGCGCGCGGCGATAGGCCTCGACCAGCGCGAGCTTCGGATCGGTGGCGATATCGGGCTGCACGCCCTTCCCTTCCCAATTGCCGTGCGTCGTCGGATGCTCGACCCGGCCATTGGGCACGAAGGCGCTCATGCCGGAGCCGAGCTCGACATTGCGATTGGCGGGATTGCCGCCGCCGCGGCTCGCCTCGCCGACCAGCACCGCCCGGTGCGCGGCCTGGAGATCATAGGCGACGCCCTCGGCCGCCGAGAAAGTGCGCTTCGCCATGAGGACGAAGACGGGACGATCGGCATAGAGCGGACCGCCGGCGGGCCTATCCGCCACCCGCTGCTCGACATCGAAGCTGCCATCGGGCTTGCGCCAGTGAATCCTCGCCATCGGGATCGCGGTGGCCGAGAGATGCCCGAGAAGGCGCGTATCGGTCGCCCCGCCGCCGCCGGTATTCTCGCGCAGGTCGATGATCAGCGCGCCGCTGTCCTTCAACATGTCCATTGCCTGATCGACCATGCGAGCGCCATCGGCATCGGCGGCGAAGTAGCGTAGCTTCAGATAGCCGATATTGCCCGGCAGCCGGCGAACCGCCATCAGGCCGTGCGCCAGGTGCCGCTCCAGCAGCGCCTCGTCCTCCGGGCTCTGCGCCGCCCGCCCGGGATCGATCGTATCGATGCGGATCTTCAGATGCTGGTCGCGCGAGTCGGCGAGCAGCTGGTTGACTTCCTTCACCAGCGTCTCGCGATCGCGGATCGCCAGCAGGCGCTTGCGCTCCTTGCGCAGCACCGCCTGCATCCGGGCGCCGGTCTGCGGATCGATATAGCCGTTCATCGACGCGATCAGCGCATCCACGGCATGGGCGGCAGCGGACGCGGGCAAGTCGCCGGGCGCGGCCGCCGCGGGAACGGCGAGCAGCATCAGGCCCGCAACGGCGAAGATACGCATGGATGATTTCCCCGAAACCTTTGTGAGTTATTTGCATAACACACTATCGCGGACCTGGCCATGCGCGCGCGACGAAAAGGGACTATTCCGCAACCGGAACCGCCGTCAGAGCCCCAGCGCCTTCCTCGCGACCTTCTCCACTTCGGGATCGAGCTCGGGCGGCTCCATCGGCACATGCGCCTCGAGCGCATCGGCGATGGAAGTGAGGGCGGCGATGCGCGCCGCCTTCTTGTCGTTGCCGTCGATCACGATCCAGGGCGCATGCTGGGTGCTCGTGCGCGCGAACATCTCGTGCATCGCCTCGAGATATTGCGGGCGCTTGGCACGGTTGCGATAATCGTCGAGCCCGGTCTTCCAGCGCTTCCAAGGATGTTCCAGCCGGTCCTTGAGGCGCTTGTCCTGCGTCTTCTGCGTCACATGGACGAAGACCTTCACCAGCGTCGTGCCCGCGGTGACCTGCTGCGCCTCGAAATCGTTGATCTCGTCATAGCCGCGCTCCCATTCGGCCCGGTTGGCGAAACCCTCGACCCGCTCGACCAGGACGCGGCCGTACCAGCTGCGGTCGAAGATCGCGATATTGTGCTGGGCGGGCAGCCGCCGCCAGAAGCGCCAGAGGAAATGATGGGCCAGTTCCTCCTGGGTGGGCGCGGCGATCGGCCACACCTCGTAATAGCGCGGATCCCATTCGGCGGTGAGGCGCTGGATGATGCCGCCCTTCCCCGCCGCGTCCCAGCCCTCGAACGCGATGATCGCGCGGCGCCGGTGGACGATGTGCGCATAGTGGATGTGGCTCAGCCGCTTCTGGATCTTGGCGAGCGCCTTGTCATAGTCGCCGTCGAAATCCTTGCCCGCTTCATAATCGCCCAGGTCTATCTTCATGCCGCCTCCGTGCGCGCCCAACGCACGATCCGCCTTGTCGCTCCCGCTGGCAAGCAGGAAGGCGCCGCGCTACGCTGGCCGGCAAAACGGGGGAGGCACGATGTTCAAGCCGATCACGCACAATCTCGCGCGACTGGCGCGCTTTTCGGGGCGCGACACGCGCGAGACCTTCTGGCCCTATGCCCTCACGCTGTTCGTGCTGGCGATGGCTGCCTCCGCCCTGGCCGTGATGCCGGCGGTGCTCGGGGCGATGGCGAAGATGCAGCGCTTCGCCGCCGAGCACCCCGACCAGGCCACCGTCCGGCAGGGACCCGGCTCCTATTCGATCCAGATCCAGGGCTCTCATCCCGAGCTGATGCCCGACATGCGCGGCATCCTGCCGGGATTGGCGATCGTGCTGCTGGTCTTCGTGGCGCTGGTCGCCGCGGCGGTGGTGCGGCGGCTGCACGATCGCGGCAAGAGCGGCGCCTGGGCGCTGCCGCCGCTGATCTTCCTCGTGATCGGCATGATGCTGATGCCACGGCTGTTCGGCACCGCGCCGGATGGGCCGAACCTGTCGCTCCTGCCCCTGCTGTTCGTCAACAACCTGCTCTATCTCGCCTCGCTCGGCTGGCTCATGGTCCTGCTCGCGGGCGACGGGACCGTGGGTCCCAATCGCCATGGCGAAGATCCGACACCGCCCGAAGCGCGCCAGCGCCGGCGATTGCCGCCACGCCCGCGCGACTGAGCCGCCCTGTCCCCGATCAGCGCGGCGCGGCGGCGGCCGCCTCCGCCTGCATCGCCTTGATCTCCTCGGGCGACATGGGCGGGCCGCCATAGGCATCCTCGCCGCATTTGTCGTGCAGCGCCTGGGAAGCATTGACCATGCGCTCGCTCAGGGCGATCTGGCGATCCATCGATGCCTGCATGTCCTTGGGCATGCCGCTCATCCCGGCACCCGCCGCCCGCGACACCAGCGAGCCGAGCATGCCGCCCCCCGGTATCATCGAGAGCAGGCCGGTCGCTCGCATCGCGCTCTGGCGTGCCTGCGCCTTTTTCTGCATCGCATTGGCCTGTTTCGACATCACCACGCCCTCGCGCTGAATGTCGATCTCGATCTGCGAGACCTCGGCGCGGAGCGCGGCGCAGGCCGGATCCTTCGCCGGCGCGGCCGGCTGGGCGGACGCGGCCTCGACAGTCGGAGTCTGCGCGGCAGGAACGTCCTGCGCCGCGGCCAGGCCGGCCTGGCCCGGCAACAGCACCAAGGTGGCGGCAAGGATCGGCATATATGGATTTCGCGCCATGATCAGTCGTCCGTCGGAGGATGGAGATCGGTGATCTTGCCCGCGGCATCGACCGCGAAGCGCCAGATCATCGCCTGGTTCTGGAAAGTGATCGCATATCGGCGGACATGCTCGTCCTTGCCCGGCACGTCTTCGATCAGATTCACCTGCTCGATGGGCCCCAGCGCGGCGAGCAGCGCCTGGCCGAAATCCTCAAGAAAGGGCACCGGCCCCTGCATGGCGCTGGCGGCATAGCGGCCGCGATCGAGCTTGCCGGCCGCCGCTTCGGCCAGCGCCGCGCGCATCAGCGCGGTGAGCGCAGGCGCGCCGTCGGGCAGGGTTGCGGGCGATGGCGGCGCGGGCAGATAGAAATCGGCGACGCGGCGCGCCAGCAGCGGATAATAGCGCTGCTGGTTGGTGAGCACGATCACCGTCAGCCCCTCCCCCTCGGCATGGAGGATGTCGGCCAGGGCGGGCCCGCCGCTGTGCCCCACCACCTTGACGCCATGCCAGGTGCCGGCGGTCCATCCCACGCCGAAGCCCGCCGGCTTGCCCGTCTTGAGCAGCGGCGGCGTCTGCAGCAGCGCCCGGCTCTCGGGCTTGAGCAGCTCGCCCCGGTCGAGCGCGGCGAACAGCGCCGCGAGATCGCGCGCCGAGCTGAACAGACCGCCCGCCGCATAGCCGGTCTCGCCATAGAGAAAGCCGCTGATCCGCTGTTCGCCGTCCTTCCAGGCATGGACGGTCGCGCGCCGCGCCAGGGGCAGCGCCGAACGGAACGGTCCCCATTGGCGCTCGTCGTTGAAGCCGGTGTCCATCAGGCCGAGCGGCGCGCAGATCTCGTCGCGGAAGATCGCCGCGATGCCCTTGCCCGCCGCCTTCTCCATCACGGCGCGCAGCACGACGAAATCGGTGAAGCCGTAGCGGGTCTCGGTACCGGGCGCATAGGCGAGCGGCGCCTTCTGCGCGGCGGCGATGGTCCCGGCCACCGTGTCCGCATGCTCGCCCAGCTGGTCGGACAGGCCGGAGCTGTGGCTGGCGAGCTGGTGGATCGTGATGCCGCGCCAGGCGGCGGGCGCGTCGGGGAAGAAACGGTCCAGCGTGTCGTCGAGGCGCAGCTTGCCGGCCTCGACCAGCCGCATCAACGCGATGCCGGTGAAGATCTTGGTCGCCGACGCGGTCTGGAAGCGCGTCTCGGGCGTGACCGGCGCATCCCATTCGAGATTGGCGAGCCCATAGCTGCGCACCGTCTCGACCTTGCCCTTGCGCACCACCGCGACCGCGACGCCGGGAATATGCCCCACTTCCATCTGGCGGCGGACATAATCGTCGATCCCGTCCGCCCGGACGGGCATCGCCGCGACCATGGCCAAGGCGGCCGCCATTCCCAACCTGCGCATGAAAACCCTCCCGACATGAGCGGGGCGGGACTATCCGGCGCCGCGGCACCTCGGGAACGGCGCTGCGACCAAAGCCGACATTCTCACTTCGAAGGCGCTATCCGCTCGGCATCAACCCGGTTTTCGAGCGGCCTGCCCGCCTCGGCGTCGGCGGCGCTGCGCAGCGTGGTCTCGGCGATGGCGGCCAGCGCTTCCTCGGTCAGGAAGGCCTGGTGACCGGTGATCAGCACGTTGGGAAAGGTGAGTAGCCGCTGGAACATGTCGTCCGAGACGATCTCGTTCGACAGGTCCTCGAAAAACAGGTCGGCCTCCTGCTCATAGACGTCGAGCGCGACCGCGCCCACCTTGCGGCACTTCAGGCCTTCGATCAGCGCGGCCGTGTCGATCAGCGCGCCGCGGCTGGTGTTGACGATCATCAGCCCCGGCCGGGCGGCTTCGATCGCCGCCGCATCGATCAGATGCCGGGTGTCGGGCGTGAGCGGGCAATGGAGCGTGACGATCTCCGCCGCGCGCAGCAGCTGGTCGCGCGGCAGGTAGCGCACGCCGATCGCCTCCAGCGCGGGATCGGGATAGAGATCGCTCGCCAGCACTTCGCAGCCGAAGCCCGCGCGCAGGCTGCGGGCGACCAGCGCGCCGATCTTGCCGGTGCCGATCACGCCGACCGTGCGGCCATGGAGGTTGCGGCCGATCAGCCCGTCCAGCGCGAAATTATTCTCGCGCACCCGGGCCCAGGCGCGTGGGATCTTGCGGTCGACCGCCAGCATCATGCCGATGGTGAACTCGGCGACCGCGTGCGGCGAATAGGCCGGCACGCGGACCACATCGATGCCCAGCCGCCGGGCAGCGGCGAGATCGACATTGTTGAAGCCGGCGCAGCGCAGGGCGACGAGTTTGATCCCCTGCCCCGCCAGCGTCTCCAGCACTTCGGCATCGACGATGTCGTTGACGAAGGCGCACACCGCCTGGTGGCCGGCCGCCAGCGCGGCGGTGGCGGGCTCGAGCCGAGGCTCGAGGAAATGCAGGTCGTGCCCATAGGGAGCGTTCGCCTCGGCCAGGAAGCGGCGGTCATAGGGCTTGGTGTTGAAGACGGCGATGCGCATGCGGGCACGATCCCCTGGGCAGGTGCCGCTGGCAAGGGCCTCCGCAGCCCTATTCCGCGTCATCCCCGCGAAGGCGGGGATCCAGAGCCACGAAGGGCCTCGCTCTGTTACCCTGGGTCTCCGCCTTCGCGGGGATGACGACAAGATGGGTTCAGCAGGCCACCACGTTCACCGCGAGGCCGCCCTGGGCCGTCTCCTTGTATTTGGAGCGCATGTCCTCCCCGGTCTGGCGCATCGTCTCGATCACCGCGTCGAGGCTGACGACATGGCTGCCGTCACCGTGCATCGCCAGATAGGCGGCGTTGATCGCCTTGATCGCGCCCATGGTGTTGCGCTCGATACAGGGGATCTGGACCAGGCCGCCAATGGGATCGCAGGTGAGGCCGAGATTATGCTCCATGCCGATCTCGGCGGCATTCTCGATCTGGGCGTTGGTGGCGCCGAGCGCGGCGGCCAGACCGGCCGCGGCCATCGAACAGGCGACGCCGACTTCGCCCTGGCAGCCCATCTCGGCAGCCGAGATGGAGGCGCGCTTCTTGTAGAGAAAGCCGATCGCCGCCGTGGTGAGCAGGAAAGTGCGCGATCCCGCCGGGGTGGGATTGGCGCAGAAGGTCTCGTAATAACGGAGCACCGCGGGGATGACGCCCGCCGCGCCATTGGTGGGTGCGGTGACGACGCGGCCGCCCGCGGCATTCTCCTCGTTCACCGCAAGCGCCCAGAGGCTCACCCAGTCGAAGACGAGCGAGGGATCGCTGCGCGGGCCGCGCGCGAGCAGGCGGTTGTGGAGGTCGCGGGCGCGGCGCTTGACCTTGAGGCCGCCGGGCAGTTCCCCCTCCCCGCGCATGCCGCGATCGATGCAGGCCGACATGGCGCCGCGCAGGCTGTCGAGGAACGCGTCGGTCTCGGCATCGTCGCGCCAGGCCGCTTCGTTGGCGCGGACGATATCGGCGATGCTGGCACCCTGTGCCTCGGCAACCGCGAGCAGTTCGGCGCCCGAGGTGAAGGCGAAGGGCAGCTTGACGTTGGTCTGCGGTGCTTCGCAGCCACCCTCGACGATCGCGCCGCCGCCGATCGAGTAATAGAAGGTCTCCCAGGGCTCGCCCTCGGGATAATGCGCGACGAAGCGCATGCCATTGGGGTGCGAGGGCAGGAAACGGTCCTCGCGGAAGATCAGATGGCGGCCCTCGACGAACGGCACCACGACATGGCCGCCGAGCGCCAGCTGCTGCTCGGCGCGAATCGTCTCGACGATGGTGTTCACCGCATCGGGATCGACGCTCTCGGGCTGATAGCCGGCAAGGCCGAGGATCGTGGCGATGTCGGTCGCGTGCCCCCGCCCGGTGAGAGCGAGCGAGCCGAACAGCTCGCAGGAGACGGCGGTCGGCGTCCCGCGATCGAGCGCCGCTTCGGCAAAGGCCGCGGCAGCGCGCATCGGTCCCACGGTATGCGAGCTCGACGGGCCGATGCCGATGGTGAACAGATCGGCGAGCCCGATGGTCGCCTCCACCCGGGCACGCGCCCGGGCGTTGGTCTCGTCAGACATTTCTACTCCTGCGTCCCGGCTCTGCCGGCCGGATTGCCCAAATGCGTTGTAGTTTTATGTCTGTAGGTTGAAGTTTTATAACTTCAACCCGGAAGCTGGATTGGGGGTGCGGTCGGCGGGCCCTGGCCGATCAATCGATCAAGGGCGGCGGAGCGTAGCATTTTCGTGCGCGAAGATGGTCTTCGACCGTAGCGAGCGCTTCGCTGGTCTTCGTGTCGGACAGCGCGAAATGCTCCTCCCCCACCAGCTTGCCGCCGGCATCGGCGAGGGTGACGTGCAGCGCGTGCGGCGTGGTCACGGGCAATCCGTCATCGGCTTGCCCGATATGATCGGCATGGCCGGGAAAGGGTCGCATCTCCGGGTCGCCGGGCTGCGGCGGCGCCCAAAGCTCGTCGACGCGGCGCTGCCAGCGCTGGCTGCCATCGGCATAGACACGCATCGTCAGCGGCAGCCGCGGCTTCCGGGCGAGGCGGACACCGAAAAATGCGCCGGTCAGCACGCCCGGCAGCGCGCGCCTCTCGGGATCCAGATGGATCTCGGCGCTGAACTGACGCGGGCTTTCCAACAACATCAGCCGCATCGATACCGGCTTGTATGCCGCATCAACCGTGAGCGTCACGATTCCGAGCCGGCTCCCCTCGACATATTCGGAGGTGCAGAGCAATCCGTCGTCCAGCGGCGATATGCCGACGACCGCGAGCAGCGATGGCAGGAGGAAGAGCATTGCGCCATCCTTCCATGCGCTGGCCCGGCGAGCAACGGGAACTCCCGCCGGAGTGGGCCGGTGTTCCCCATCACCGTCATCCCGGCTTTCGCCGGAATGACGGTGATGGGTTGGCTCAGCCCGCCGAGGGATCGACGATGCCGTCGGTGCCCTTCTTGGCGAGGTCCGCCGCCACCTGCGGCGCGAGGCGGATGTTGAGCTCCTTGAGCTGCTTCTCGCTGACGAACGACGGAGCCTGCATCATCAGGTCCTCGGCCTTCTGCGTCATCGGGAAGACGATGACCTCGCGGATGTTCGGCTCGTCGGCGAGCAGCATCACGATGCGGTCCACGCCCGGGGCCGAGCCGCCGTGCGGCGGGGCGCCGAACTTGAACGCGTTGATCATGCCCGCGAAATTGGTGTCGACATCTGCCTGGGTGTAGCCGGCGATCTCGAACGCCTTGTACATGATCTCCGGACGGTGGTTCCGGATCGCGCCCGAGGACAGCTCGATGCCGTTGCAGACGATGTCGTACTGATAGGCGAGGATGTCGAGCGGGTCCTTGGTCTCCAGTGCTTCCAGCTCGCCCTGCGGCATCGAGAACGGGTTGTGGCTGAAATCGACCTTCTTGGCGTCCTCGTCATATTCGAACATCGGGAAGTCGACGATCCAGCAGAATTCGAAACGCTTCCTGTCGATCAGATCGAGCTGCTCGGCGGCGCGGGTGCGTGCCAGGCCGGCGAGCTTGGTGGCGACCGCTTCCTTGCCGGCGGCGAAGAAGATGCCGTCGTTCGGGCCGAGGCCCATCGCGTCGGCAATCGCCTTCATGCCTTCCTGACCGTGGTTGTTGGCGATCGGGCCGCCGAACACGCCGTCCTTCTGGCTGGCATAGCCGAGGCCCGGGAAACCTTCCGACTGGGCCCAGCTGTTCATGTCGTCGAAGAACTTGCGGCTCTTCTCGTGCGTGTTCGGTGCCGGGACCGCGCGGACGACATCGCCGCCCTCGACGATCGAGGCGAAGCGGCCAAAGCCCGAGCCCTTGAAGAACTCAGAGACGTCGGTGATCAGTAGCGGGTTGCGCAGGTCGGGCTTGTCATTGCCGTACTTCAGCATCGATTCGCGGTACGGGATGCGCTTGAACGGGAGCGCCGAGACCGAGCGGCCCATGCCTTCCCAGTCGGCGAATTCCTCGAACACGCCGTGCAGCACCGGCTCGATCGCGGCGAACACGTCGTCCTGCGTCACATAGCTCATCTCGAAGTCGAGCTGGTAGAATTCGCCCGGGCTACGATCGGCGCGCGCATCCTCGTCGCGGAAGCAGGGGGCGATCTGGAAATATTTGTCGAAGCCGGCGACCATCAGCAGCTGCTTGAACATCTGCGGCGCCTGAGGGAGCGCGTAGAACTTGCCCGGATGGACGCGCGACGGGACCAGATAGTCGCGAGCGCCTTCCGGCGACGAGGCGGTGAGGATCGGCGTCTGGAACTCGGTGAAGCCCTGGTCGATCATCCGGCGGCGCAGCGAGGCGATGACGCTCGAGCGCAGCATGATGTTCTTGTGGACCTTCTCGCGGCGCAGATCGAGGAAGCGGTTCCGCAGGCGGATTTCCTCGGGATATTCGGCATCGCCGAACACCGGCAGCGGCAGCTTCGCCGCCTGCGACTGGACGACCACCGCGGTCGGGAAGATTTCGATCTCGCCGGTGTCGAGCTTCGGGTTGAGCGTCTCGGCCGAACGGGCGGAGACTTTGCCGGTTACCGTGATCACCGACTCGGGGCCGGCATTGTCGACGATCGGGAACAGGTCGGAGCCGGTTTCGATCACCACCTGGGTGATGCCGTAATGATCGCGCAGATCGACGAACAGCACGTTCGCATGCTCGCGGGTGCGGTGGATCCAGCCCGAAATACGGACGTCCTGGCCGACATGTTCGGCACGGAGCTGGGCGCAGGTGTGCGTGCGATAGGCGTGCATTTCCGGTCTTTCCTTTGCTCGCCACCCCCGCGAAGCCGGGGGGCCAGGGTCACGCGCGAGGTCGTCTTGGCCCCTGGATCCCCGCCTTCGCGGGGATGACGAATAAATTAGCGTGGGCGCGCATTCCTTGCAGACCCCACTTTTGTCAACCCGAAGACCGGTCTATGGGCCTTGGATGCATATCCATGGTCTGATTGAAGACAGCGCGACTCTCGCCAACCTCTGCGCCCGCCTCGCCAACAAGCCCTATATCTGTGTGGACACCGAGTTCATGCGGGAGAACAGCTATTGGCCGGAACTCTGCCTGATCCAGATCGCCGACGACGAGGAAGCCGCCGCGATCGACCCGATGGCGCCCGGGATCGACCTCACTCCCCTGCTCGACCTGATGGTCGACAATGAGGAAGTGCTGAAGGTCTTCCACGCGGGCGGGCAGGACATCGAGATCGTCTACAACCTCACCGGCAAGACTCCGCACCCGCTGTTCGACACCCAGGTGGCCGCCATGGCGCTCGGGCTGGGCGAGCAGATCGGCTATTCGAACCTGGTCGACACCTATCTCGGCTTCCAGATCGACAAGGGCGCCCGCTTCACCGACTGGAGCCGCCGCCCGCTCGACAAGCGCCAGATCGACTATGCGATCGCCGACGTCACGCACCTCTCCAAGATCTTCCCGCGCATGCTGGAGAAGCTCAAGAAGACCGGGCGCGGCGCCTGGCTCGACCAGGAGATGGAGCGGCTCGCCGATCCGGAGAACTACCATAACGATCCCGACGAGGCCTGGCAGCGCGTGCGCGTCTCCAGCCGCAAGCCCGAAGTGCTGGGCCGCCTCAAGGCGCTAGCCCGCTGGCGCGAGCTCGAGGCTCAGGGCAAGGACCTGCCGCGCGGCCGCATCGTCAAGGACGAGACGCTGGCCGATCTCGCCGGCAATCCGCCACGCAAGCAGAGCGACCTGGGCAAGGTGCGCGGCCTGTCGGCGGCCTGGGCCGGCAACGACATCGGCGGACGGCTGATGGCGGCGCTGGACGGCGCCACGCCGATGTCCTCCGACGAGCTGCCCCCGCGCGACGACCGCAAGCCCTCGCTCGGCAAGGACGGCGCACTGGTCGCCGACCTGCTCAAGCTGCTGCTCAAGATCCGTGCCAAGGAGATCAACGTCGCCCCGCGCCTGCTCGCCCGCTCGGACGATCTCGAATCGCTGGCGGCCGGGGTGCGCGACGGGCTCGCGATCCTCGGCGGCTGGCGCTACGAACAGTTCGGCCGCGACGCGCTGGCGCTGGTCGAGGGTCAGCTCGGGTTCACCGTCAAGAATGGCAAGCTGAAGATGACCCGAACCGAGGAACCCAGCGAATGATCCGCCTCGCCCTCCCGCTCGCCGCCGCCCTGCTCGCCCTGGCCGGCTGCGCTCCGAAGGGGCCGCCCCGCGCGGTTCCCGGGGTAGAATGCAATGCCGAGCGACTGGGCGGGCTGAACGGCAAGCCGCGCGGCCCCGAGGCGGAGGGCGAGGCGCTGCGGCTCTCGGGCGCCAAGACCATACGCTGGCTCGCGCCCGATGCCGCAGCGACGATGGATTTCCGGCCCGACCGGCTGAACCTGCACCTCGACGCCGACGGGAAGATCGCCTCCGCCCATTGCGGCTGAAACGCCTCTCCCCTTCGTTTCGCGTCCGGGATATAAGCGGCGCGGCCGGGGGGCGATCGAGGAGAGACTGGATGCGCGCTATCGGCATGATCGCGACGGCCCTGCTGGCCACGGGCTGCATGGACGGCCATCCCGGCCCGATGCCGGGGCCACGCATGTGCAATGCCGGCGCGGTGCAGGGGTTCGTGGGCGCGCAGATGTCGCCACGGCTCCAGTCGCGGCTGCGCGCCCGCAGCGGTGCCGCGTCGGTCCGCGTGGTGCGCCCGGGCGAAGCGATCACGATGGACTATCGCCGCGACCGGCTGACCGTCGATCTGAACGAGCGCGGCCGGATCACCGGGATGCGCTGCGTGTAGCAGTTCGACGCAGCGCCTGTCGCCATCCCCGCAAAGGCAGGGATGGCGGAACGCTCCGTACGTCGCTCACACCTCCAGCACCGGCTCCTTGCCGAACGCCGCGGCGAGCGCCTTGTGGCGCTTCTCCACCGCTTCGCCATAGAGCGCCTCGTCCTCGGGATCGAGACAGAGGGCGAGCGTCTCCTCGTCCATGTGCAGCTCCGAACGCCGGATCGGCGCGGCGACGCCGCCCGACAGGCGCTGGCCGAGGCGGATGGCCAGGCCCCAGAGCTTGGCGCGCCACAAGGTGTCGTCGTCGGCGAGCTGCGGCAGCGGCGCCGGCGTGTCGAGCCCGCCGCCCAGCGCGGTATAGAGCGCCTGCCCCAGCGCCGCGCGCCCCATCGAATCGATCGCCACCCAATTGCCATGCAGCGCCGCATCCAGGCCGCGCTCTGCGCGGAACTCGGGATTGGCGTGCCAGCCCACGTCGACGAGCTGGCAGGCGGCGTGGCGCAGGCGGCCCAGCTCGTGCGGCTCGCCCGCGAAGAGCGGCGCGATCCACCGGTCGAGCAGGTCGCCATGCTCCGGGAAACGGCCGAGCCGCTCGCCCTCGTCGCGCGTCGCGGCGATCAGCGGATCCTCCTGGCGCTGCTCGGGCGAAAGCCGCTGGAAGAGCAGCCCCTCGCGCAAGCCATAGGCCGAGACGATCGTGCCCCTGCTGCCAAGCTGCCGGAGCACCACGCCAAGCAGCAGCGCCGCGTCCTCCAGCGAGCCGATACGGGCGCTGGAGATGTTCGGGATCGCCTTCAGATCCGCGCGCGGCATCGCCGCGATCGAGCTGGCCAGCTCGCCGATCCGCGTGACCGCCATCGGATATTGATGCGCGATCGGCAGCGGATAATGCTTCAGGTGCATGTCGAGCCGGGCAAGGCTGCGCCACGAGCCGCCGACAAGATAGAAGGGCAGCCCCTTCCCCCGCCCCTTCCATCCGGCATCGCCGAGCAGCTTGGCGACGCGGCGATCCAGCGCGGTCTTGCCCTCCGCCCGGATCGCCCCGAGCCGGAGCACGCCGAGCGGGAAGGACACGCGATCGGTCACCGTGCCGGCGACCACGCGCACCAGCTCCAGCGAGCCGCCGCCGAGATCGCCGACGATGCCGTCCGCCTCCGGAATGCCCGAGAGCACGCCCAGGCCCGAGGCCATCGCCTCTTCCTCGCCCGACAGCGTCTCGACCTCCAGGCCCAGGCCGCGCGCCGCCTCGATCAGCTCGCGCCCGTTGGAAGCATCGCGCACCGCCGCCGTCGCCACGGTACGCAGCTCGTCAACCTGCATCTCGCGCGCAAGCGTGGCGAAGCGGGCGAGCGCGCCGCGCGCGACGGCAAGGCTGGCGGCGTCGATCGCCCCGGTTTCGGCCAGGCCACGGCCCAGGCCGGCCATCACCTTCTCGTTGAACAGGGTCGCCGGCAGCCGTGCCGAGCCCTGATAGACCACCAGGCGCACCGAGTTGGAGCCGATGTCGATGATCGCGGTGCGGCCCTGAATCCCTTCCGGCCTGGTGCGCGCCCGGCGAAACGGCAGCGTGTTCATGCCTTGGCCTTGGCCTTTGCCGGATCGCGGCGGCGCTTGAGCTGGAGCTTGGGCACCGGCTTGCGCGATTCGAGCGCCGCGCCCCGCCCGGAGAGCGACGGGTTCGTCATGAAATAGCGATGCAGGTTGAAGCTGCCGTCCTCGCCCGGCACGATGCGCGTATAATGCCCGTCGGGCTGGAGCACCCAGCTCTGCTCATTGTCCAGCAGGTTCGCCACCATCACCTGGTCCAGCACCTGGTCGTGCACCGTCTTGTTGAGGATCGGCAGCATGAACTCGACACGGCGATCGAAGTTGCGCTGCATCCAATCGGCCGAGGAGATGAACAGCCGTGCGCCGTCATTGGGCAGCGCCTTGCCGTTGCCGAACGCCCAGATGCGGCTGTGCTCGAGGAAGCGGCCGACGATCGACTTGACCTTGATGTTCTCGCTCATTCCCGGAACCCCGGGGCGCAGGCAGCAGATGCCGCGGATGATCAGCTCGATCTCCACTCCGGCATTGCTGGCCTCGTAGAGCTTCTCGATCACGGCGGGATCGACCAGCGAGTTCATCTTGGCCCAGATCTGGCCGGGCCGTCCGGCACGGACATGGGCGATCTCGTCGTCGATCAGCTCGACCAGCCGGTTGCGCAGGTCGCGCGGGGAGATGCCGAGCAGCTCCAGCCCGTGCGGCTCCACATAGCCGGTGACATAGTTGAAGATCTGCGCGGCATCGCGACCCACCCGCGGATCGGCGGTGAAGAAGCTGATATCGGTGTAGATGCGCGCGGTGATCGGGTGGTAGTTGCCGGTGCCGAAGTGGCAATAGGTGCGATAGCCATTGCCTTCGCGCCGCACGACCATCGAGACCTTGGCATGGGTCTTCCAGTCGATGAAGCCATAGACAACCTGGACGCCGGCGCGCTCCAGCGCGGTCGCCCAGTACAGGTTCTGCTCCTCGTCGAAGCGCGCCTTCAGCTCGACCACCGCGGTGACGGACTTGCCGGCCTCGGCCGCGGCGATCAGCGCGTTGATGACGGCGGGCTGCTTGCCGGCGCGGTACAGCGTCTGCTTGATCGCCACCACGTCCGGATCGGCGGCGGCCTGCCCCAGGAAGGAGAGCACGACGTCGAAGCTCTCATAGGGGTGGTGGACGACGATGTCCTTGGCCTTGATCGCCGCGAAGCAGTCGCCGCCATATTCGCGGATCCGCTCGGGAAAGCGCGCCGAATAGGGCGTGAACTTCAGGTCGGGCCGGTCCTCGTCGACCAGCATGGCGAGATCGCCGATGCCCAGGAAACCGCCCGTCTCGGTGAGCAGCGCCTCGCTGCCGCCCAGTTCCTCCTTGAGCACCGCCTCCAGCTCGGGGGAGATGCTCTCTTCCATTTCCAGGCGGATCACCCGGCCGCGCCGCCGGCGCTTGATCGCCGAGCGGAAGGTCATGACCAGGTCCTCGGCCTCTTCCTCGATCTCGATGTCGCTGTCGCGCAGCACGCGGAAGGCCGCCGCGCCGAGCGAGGTGTAGCCGGGGAAGAGCAGGTGCGAGAAATGCTTGAGCACCGCCTCGACCGCGACATAGCGCGCCGGATTGCCGGGCAGCCGGACGAAGCGCTTGATCGCGGTGGGCAGCAGCACGAGCTCGCGCACCGGCTCGCGATCCGACTTGCGGACCAGGTCGAAGATCACGCTCGACCCCTGGTTGGGGATGAACGGGAACGGGTGCGCTGGGTCCAGCGCCTGGGGCGTGAGGATCGGGAAGATCTGCTCGCGGAAATGCCCTTCCAGCCAGGTCTCCGTCTCCCCCTCGATGGCATCGGCGTCGAGGACGTGGATGCCGGTCTCGGCCAGGTCCGCGCGGATCGCGGTCCACACCGCCTGCTGGTTGTCAGCCAGCGTCTCGGCCTCGGCGGAGATGGCGGCGAGCTGCTGGCCGGGCGTGAGCCCGTCGGCCGAGCGCGCCTCGACCTTCTGGAGCTGCTGGCCCATCAGACCCGCCACGCGGACCATGAAGAATTCGTCGAAGTTCGAGCCGGAGATCGACAGGAAGCGCAGCCGCTCGAGCAGCGGATGGGCGGGATTGGTCGCCTCTTCCATCACGCGGCGGTTGAAGGCGAGCCAGCTGAGCTCGCGGTTGAAGTAACGCGTGGAATTCTCCGGCAATTCGGTCATCTGGGTCCCTTCGACGGCCTGCCTGTTCGCTGCCTTGGCCATCGCCGTTAGTCACCGTCCGTTTCGGTTATGAGACCAGCCGCGGCCAATGTGGCGCGAACCGCGGGGATCGACAAGCGCCGCCCCGCCTCCAGCTCCAGTGCATCGGCAACGCGCAGGATCGCGATATGGCTGCGCTCGATCCGCCTGGCGATCCAGGCGATGACGTCCGGACGGGCATGGAGCAGGTGGCGCTCGAAGGCGCGCTCCAGCAGCTGGGGGATCAGCGCATCGTCGGGCGGGCCGATCTCGAGCAGGGGCGAGGCGGCGAGGCGCGACTTGAGATCGGGCAGCTTCACCGCCCAGGCGGGCGGCGCGGCCTGGGCCACGATCAGCAGCGGGCGATGCTCGGCCTGGGCCTGGTTCCAGGCATGGAAGACCTCGGCCTCCTTGCCGAGATCGGCATCGTCGAAGATGCGCGCGCCGGTCTTCGACGCGAAGATGCGCGCAAGCAGGCTGCGGCCGGACTTGCGCGGACCGATGAGCAGCGCCGACATGACGGGCCAGGTGCCCCAATGTTCGAGCTGGTGGACGGCGCGGGCGTTGGAGTCGCTGACCAGGAATTCCGTCTCGCGCGCTTCGGGCAGTCCCAGCGGCAGGCGAAGCTGCGTCATCCGCCGTTCGGCGCTTCCGTCGCCTGCGGCGTGGGCGCCGGCTGGGCACCGCCGCCGCCGGCACGCCGGATGCGGAGCACGCCCGGCCCTTCCTGCACGCTCCAGCCCCGCGCCTCCAGCTGCGCGTGCAGCGAGGCGATCTGGCCGTCATAGGAAACGCGCATCACCGAGATGCCGCCCAGCGCCAGGCTGGAGGTGACGGCGGAGCGCACGCCCGGGATGCCGCGCAGCGCCGCCTCGCCGGCATTGACCGAGCCGACATTGGGCGTGTCGAACTGGACGCTGATCGCGGTGCCGGCGGCAACGCTGGGCTCGGGCGTGGGCGTCGCCGCCTCGGTCGCCTCGTCGCTGGGCTTCTCCTCGGCCTTCGCGCCCGGCGGACGAGTGGCGAGAAGCCGGTCGGTGCTGAGCTGGCCGAGCGCGAGCGCCTGCTGATAGGCCTTGTCGAGCCGCTGGACGCCCGCATCCATCAGCGTGTCGAGCGAATCGCCATTGTCCACCCGCAGCGCGAAATCGGCGATCTTCTGGCGATCGGGGCCATGGGTGGCCGAGAAGATGCCGATGATCGGCCCGCCCGGATATTCGCGGCGCAGCTGCACCTCGGCGATCAGCACGTCGGCGGCGCCATATTGATCGAGCACCGAGCGCCACCAGTTGCGGCCGCGGCGCAGCACCTGGCCTGCGTTGAGCAGCATGGAATCGGGGCCGTTGCCCTGCACGCGGACATAGTCGACCGTGCTGCCGCCGCTCTTGAAGCGGTTCCAGGCGCGCGCCCAGGCGGTCTCCCGCTCGAACACCAGGCCCGCGCCGCCCGAATATTCCAGCGGCACGATCAGCATCGGCGGCGACTGGTTCACCGCCACCGAGACGCCCAGGATACCGCCCGCCTTGTTGCGATCGAACAGCACGCTGAGGCGCGCGATGTAGCGCGTCGGGCCGATCTGCTCCTTCTCGACGACGATGCCGGTGACGAGCGAATCGAGCGCCGAATCGGACATGGCGGAAACCTTGCCGGTCAGCTTGCGCGACAGCATCTCCCAGCCCTTGCGCTGGGCGAGCCGCCAGCCGCCATAGCGCGCGGCATCGGCGTCCTTGCCCTTCACGTCGACATCGACGCCCGACACTTCGAAGCTGCCCGAGGCGTCGATCGGCACGGCGCTGCCGCCGGCGGGCGCCTTGCCGTCCCCTTCGGCGAACACGGCGCCAAGACCCGCAAGCGCGAGCGCGGAAGCGATGCCGATGGTGAGGGATTTGCGGGCAAGGGTCATGCAGCGGCCCTTTTGGCGAAGCGAGCGGGGAAATCCAAGCGTAGATGTAACGCACGGTGTTACTTCCCGTATCGGGAAGATGGCGCTAAGCGCCCGGCATGAGCGACCAGAAGAACTATACCTATGCCCAGGCGGGCGTCTCGATCGCGGCCGGCAACGCGCTGGTCCGCGCGATCGGCCCGCTCGCCAAGTCCACCCGGCGCCCCGGCGCCGATGCCGATCTGGGCGGGTTCGGCGGCGTGTTCGACCTGAAGGCGGCCGGCTTCACCGATCCGCTGCTGGTCGCCGCGAACGACGGCGTCGGCACCAAGCTCAAGCTCGCGATCGATCAAGACGCGCATGACGGCGTCGGCGTCGACCTGGTCGCGATGTGTGCCAACGACCTGATCGTCCAGGGCGCCGAGCCGCTGTTCTTCCTCGACTATTATGCCAGCGGCAAGCTGGTGCCCGAGACCGCCGAGCGCGTGATCGCTTCGATCGCCGAGGGGTGCCGCCAGGCCGGTTGCGCGCTGATCGGCGGCGAGACTGCCGAGATGCCGGGCATGTATGCCGAGGGCGATTACGACCTGGCCGGCTTCTGCGTCGGCGCGGTCGAGCGCGACCGGCTGCTCGACGGCAGCGCGATCCGCCCCGGCGACGTGCTCCTCGGCCTGGGCTCGACCGGCGTCCATTCCAACGGCTTCTCGCTGGTCCGCCGCCTCGCCGCCGACAAGGGCTGGAAGATGGATCGCCCTGCCCTGTTCGATCCGGAGGTGATCCTGCTCGACGCGCTGATGGCGCCGACCCGCATCTATGTGCAAAGCCTGCTTCCGCAACTTCGCAACGGCAATATCCGCGGCCTGGCGCACATCACCGGCGGCGGCCTGCTCGAGAATGTCCCGCGCGTGCTGCCCGAGGGCTGCCATGCCCGGATCGACGCCGGTTCCTGGCCCCTGCCCCGGCTGATGGCCTTCCTCCAGGCACAGGGGAACATCGAGCCCGAGGAAATGGCGCGCACCTTCAACTGCGGCATCGGCATGGTCGCGGTGGTGGCGCCCGAGCTGGCGGACGATGTGAAGGAAGCACTCTACGCGGCGGGCGAGGAAGTGTTCGCGATCGGCACCGTCGAGGCGGGCGAGCGCGGCTGCACCGTGTTCGGCGCCGAGGAAGTCTGGAGCGCGCGCGCGGAGTGGTCCGCCACGCACAATGCGTAGGAAGCTCGGCATCCTCATTTCCGGGCGCGGCTCCAACATGGCGGCGCTGGTCGAGGCCGCGAAGGCGCCCGACTGCCCCTATGAGGTCGCGCTCGTCGCCAGCGACAGGCCGGCGGCGGAGGGGCTCGCCTGGGCCGCTGGACAGGGCATCACCACTTTCGCGCAAAGCCCCAAGGGCATCGCCAAGGCCGAATATGAAGCGAGGATCGACGCGGCGCTGCGCCAGGCCGGCGTCGAGGCGATCGCGCTGGCCGGCTATATGCGCCTGCTCAGCGACGAGTTCGTCGCGGCCTGGCGTGGCAGGATCGTCAACATCCACCCCTCGCTGCTGCCCAGGTACAAGGGGCTCGACACCCATGCCCGCGCGATCGCGGCGGGCGACAGCCATGGCGGGGCCTCGGTGCACATCGTCACCGAGGAGCTGGACGGCGGCGAGGTGCTCGGCCAGGCCGAAGTGGCGATCCTGCCCGGCGACACGCCGGAAAGCCTTGCGGAACGCGTGCTCAGGGAGGAACATCGGCTCTATCCACGGATAGTCGCCGAGTTCCTATGCCGCTGAGCCCCGATCCCGACTCCGCCCTTGCCCAGGTCCGCGCGATCGCGCTGGAGCTTCCCGAAGCCGAGGAGCGGCCGAGCCACGGCCAGCCGACCTTCTTCGTCGCCGGCAAGCAGTTCGCCCAGTTCCGCCACGACCATCATGGCGACGGCCGCACCATCGTGGCGGTGAAGACCGCCGACGACGAGGAAGGCCCCAACCTGATCGGCATCGCGCCCGAGACCTATTCCAGGGTGGCTTATTTCGGCATCGGCTGGCTGGGCATCTCGCTCGCCGGGCCCGATATCGACTGGGATTTCGTCGGCGACCGGATCGCGCGCAGCTGGGAACTCGCCGCCCCGCGCCGGCTGCTGGAAGCCGGCGGCCGCTGAAATCGGGCGAACTTCCCCGGAGCCCTGGATATTTTCCCGTTCACCCGAGTTTGTCCCCCAGTTCCCGCCGCGCTGCGGCGGCATGGCGAACGGAGAAAGCATGGGACAGAAGATCTCGCCCGCCGAACCCGCGGAGGATCCGGGAGTCGCGACCGCCGAACAGGGCGTGGTGCTGCTCGACGGCCCCGATGGCGTCGCCATCGCGATGACGCCCCGCGCCGCGGAGGAGACCGGCCGCCGGCTCGTCGCGGCGGCGCACGAAGCCGCCAGCCAGGGCAGCGCCGAGGCGCATCCGAGCTGAGGCCCTTGCACATGTTCCGCAAGCCCCGCGATAAGGGGCGCCGATGATCAAGGTCGCCAGCTACAATATGCGCAAGTCGATCGGCACCGACCGCCGGCGGCGCCCCGAGCGCACGCTGCAGGTGCTGTGCGAGATCGATGCCGACATCGTCGCGCTCCAGGAAGCCGATCGCCGCTTCGGCGAGCGTTCGGCGGTGCTCACCCAGCATCTCCTCGCCGAGCACAGCGACTACAAGCCCGTCCCCCTGGGCACCAAGGCGCGCTCGATGGGCTGGCACGGCAACGCGCTATTGGTGCGCAAGGATGCGCAGATCCTCGATTGCGAGGCGATCCACCTGCCCGCGCTCGAGCCGCGCGGCGCGGTGATGGCCGATCTGCGCCTGTCCGGCGGGCCGGTAGTGCGCGTGGTCGGCATGCATCTCGATCTGTCCGGCCTGTGGCGGCGGCGCCAGGCGCATGCGATCATCACCCATCTCCAGGCGAGCACGCGCCAATATCCGACGATCCTGATGGGCGACCTGAACGAATGGAGCGCCCAGTCCGGCTGCCTGCGCGATTTTGCCGGCCATTTCGCCTTTGCCCCCACCGGCAAGACCTTCCATGCCCGGCGCCCGATGGCACGGCTCGACCGGATCATGGCAAGCCCGGAACTGACCATCACCGATGCCGGCGTGCATGACAGCCTCCAGGCGCGTACGGCTTCCGACCACCTGCCCATCTGGGCGACACTGCAAAAGGCCTGATGACCGAAACCCGCGACAAGGAACTGCGCCTCGCGCTCGTCTGCTACGGCGGCATCAGCCTGGCCGTGTACATGCACGGCATCACCAAGGAGGTGTGGCGCCTCGCCCGCGCCAGCTGCGCCGAGCGCGACGGCGCGGACGGGCGGCCCGACGTGTATCGCGAGCTGATCGAGGAAATCCGCGAGACCTCGGGCGTCAATCTGCGGGTGCTGGTCGATATCCTGGCCGGCGCCAGCGCGGGCGGCATCAACACGGTGTTCCTGGCCCAGGCCATCGCCACCGGCCAGTCGCTCGATCCGCTCACCGACCTGTGGATGGACAATGCCGATGTCGAGGCGCTGCTCGAGCCGCGCCAGCGCCCTTCGCATCGCTTTGCCAAGATCTGGGCGGTGCCGATCGCCTGGCTGGTCGCCAATCGCTCCAAGACCGTGGACGAGACGGTGGCGGTGGAGGCGCGCGACGAAGTGCGGCTGAAGCTCGAACATTTCGTCCGCTCGCGCTGGTTCGAGCCGCCGTTCGGCGGCAAGCGGCTGGCCAACACCATCCTCGACGCCTTCGCCGCCATGGCCCGAAGCCCCAGGGACAAGCGCCTGCTGCCCGACGGCCAGCCGCTCGACCTGTTCGTCACCGTCACCGATTTCCGCGGCCATCCCGAGGCGCTGCGGCTCAATTCGCCCACATCGGTGATCGAGAACGAGCACCGGCTGGTCTTCTCCTTCACCGATCACGGCCTGCCGGGCGAGCGCTTCGCCGATGCCGCGAGCCTGACCTTCGCGGCGCGGGCCACCTCCAGCTTCCCCGGCGCCTTCCCGCCGATGACGGTGGACGAGATGGACGAGCTGCTCGCCGAGCGGAAACAGGCCTGGCCGCAACGCGATGCCTTCCTGGAACGCGTCCTGCCGCGCCAATGGGCGGACAACCGCGCCGAGAAGGCGATCCTGATCGACGGATCGGTGCTGGCCAACGCGCCCTTCCGCCCGGCCATGGAAGCGCTCAAGGAACGCCCCGCCCGCCGCCAGGTCGACCGGCGCTTCATCTTCGTCGACCCCTTTCCCAATTTCCGCTTCGACTTCTACGGCACCGAGGCGGACAAGAAGCCCGGCTTCTTCGCCACGATCATCGGCGCCCTTTCCGAGCTGCCGCGCGAGCAGCCGATCCGCGACAATCTCGACGAGATCGCCCGGCGCTCGCACCGGATCGAGCGGATGCTCGCCATCGTCACCGAGATCCGCGCCGAAGTGGAAACCCAGGTCGAGGCGCTGTTCGGCTATACGCTGTGGCTCGATTATCCCACCCCCAAGCGGCTCGCGACATGGCGCCGCCGCGCCCAGGTCGCCGCTGCGGCGAAGGCCGGCTATGGCCACACCGCCTATGGCCTGCTGAAAGTGGAAGGCGCGATCGACCGCACCGCGCGGCTGCTCTACACGGTCGGCGAGCAGCATGGCCCCGAGCGGCTGCACGAGATCCGCGAGGCGCTGGCCGCCACGGTCCAGTCGCGCGGCGCCGACCGGTTCGGCGCGACGCTTTCCAACGGCGCCTCGCCCGAGACGCTCGAATTCCTGCGCGCCCACGATCTCGGCTTCCGCATCCGCCGCCTGCGCCTGCTCGCGCGCCGGCTCACCGAGATCGACCTGCCGACCAGCCATGGCATGCTGCGGCCGATGCGCGAGGCGATCTATGATTCGCTCGCAACCTATCTCGAGCTCAAGCGCGCCGACACCTATGCGGACCTGCGCGACGAGATCAGGATGATGACCGACGATGCCGGGCCGATGCTCGACCGGCTGGCCGAGCGGATGCAGCTGAAGAAGCTCGACGGAGAGACCGATGCGCGGCTGGCCGAAGGGCTGAGCACCCTGGCCAAGGAGCAGCGCCGCCCGCTGCTCCTTTCGCATCTGGGCTTTCCCTTCTACGACATCGCCACCCTGCCCCTGTTGCAGGGCGAGGGCGTGGACGAGTTCGATCCGATCCGGGTCGATCGCATCGCTCCCGACGACGCCACGGCGATCCGCGCGGGCGGTGCCGAGGCGACGCTTAAGGGGATCCAGTTCAACAGCTTCGGCGCGTTCTTCAGCCGCGCCTATCGCGAGAACGACTATCTCTGGGGGCGCCTGCACGGCGCGGACCGGCTGATCGACATCGTGCTCTCGACGCTCGACCCCGGGAACCGTCCGTCCGAGGAGCGCGCGGCGGCGATCAAGCGCCGGGCATTTCACGCCATCCTCGACGAGGAGGAGAAGAGGCTGACGAAGATCCCGGGCCTGTTCGCGGAGCTGCGGGCGGAGATCGGCTAGCCTCATGGTGCGATGCTGCCGATCTCGTTGTTGTTTCGCTTGCGAGGCGCGTGCCGGCTCCTAGGGGTCCGGGAATGACGACCAGTCCCGCGAAGAAGAGATCCACAGGCCCCGTCACGATCCCGGAACCGGTATCCGACCTGACCGACTTCATCGGCAAGGTTATGGCCTATGCGGCGGCGGAACCGCTCTTCAAATGCTATCGGGGGCAACGGGATTCGTCCTGGGAGAATATTCCAGGGCTCTTCCGCCCCGATCTGAAGAAGCTCGAGGAATGCGAGAAGCGGGCGATCCGCGACCTGATCTCCGTGCATCCGCACGAGTTCGGCGGCGACCAGTCGATGTTCGACCGGCTGGTGCGGATGCAACATTTCGGCTTGCCGACGCGGCTGATGGACGTCTCGCGCAACCCGCTGGTCGCGCTGTATTTCGCCACCGATCCCGGGCCGGAGGGCAGTCGGGGCGACGGCATGGTCACCGCCTTTGCGGTGCCGGAAGGGCGCGAGAAATATTTCGACAGCGATTCGGTCAGCTGCCTGGCCAATCTCGCCAACATGACCAAGGAAGAGAAGGCCGAGATCATCGCAATTCGCGAAGGCCGGGTGAAGGGGACCGACAAGAAGGCCGAGCGGGACCGCGTGAACGCAAAGCAGGTATACGAGCGGCTCCACCGGTTCATTCGGGTGGAAAAGCCGCATTTCCTGCCGATCATCGACCCGATCGACCTGTTCAAGCCCTATTATGTCCATCCCAAGATGAGCAATCGCCGCATCCTGTCGCAGGCGGGCGGGTTCATCATCTATGGGCTGAAGCCGCCGAAGCAGATCAATTTCGCCCATCTGATCCAGGAAACGCGTTTCATCGTTCCCGCCAGGGCCAAGCCCGGCATCCGCGCCGCGCTCGAATTGCTGGGCATCACCGAAAGCACGCTGTTCCCGGAGATCGACAAGGCGGCCAAGCGGATCGAAGCGAGCTATACCAGGCCGTAGGGGCCGGGCGGGCGACGCGATCCCATTTCCGGCCGAGGCTGGCCAAACCGCCCTTCCCGGCATAGAACCACTCCCGCCTCACGCAGGAAGGGAGAGGAATGCGGTTTCTGAAGGTGCTGTTCTGGCTGTTGCTGGGCGGCCTTGTCGCTGGCTTCGTGATCTACAATGGCGACGAGCGCGTGAACGTGCACCTGTGGAGCGGCCTGATCGCCGATTTCAGCCTGCCGCTGCTCCTGATCCTCGTGTTCCTCGCCGGGCTGTTGCCGGTGCTGCTCGCCTATCACGCGCTCCGCTGGCGGATGCGCCAGCGGATCACCGGGCTCGAGCGCGCCCTGAACGACCTGCGCGCGATCAACGCGATGCCCGAGCCGGCGGCCATGCCCGTACCCGCGCCGGCGGCGACCCCGCCCCAGACGGCCCTGCCGCTGGGAGACGTGCAATGAGCCCGGTCTATGTCGCGATCGACACCCCGGATCTGGAGCGCGCCAGGGCCATCGCCACGCGCGTCAAGGCCCATGTCGGCGGGATCAAGCTCGGCCTCGAATTCTTCATGGCGAACGGTCGCGCCGGCGTCCACGAGATGCACGAGATCGGCCTGCCGATCTTCCTCGACCTCAAGTTCCACGACATTCCCAACACCGTCGCCAAGGCGATCCAGGCGTTGCGCCCGCTGGAGCCCGCGATCCTGACCGTGCACGCCGCGGGCGGCCGCGCCATGCTCGAGGACGCCAAGGCGGCGGCGCCCATGGGCACCAAGGTGGTGGCGGTGACGATGCTCACCAGCCTGGACGACAGCGACCTGGTCTCGGTCGGCCTCAGGCCCGATCCGCACGAGCAGGTGATGCGCCTGACGGAACTCGCCAAGTCGGCGGGCGTCGACGGCATCGTCTGCTCCGGCAACGAAGTCGCCGCCGCCAAGGCGCTGTGGCGCGACGGCTTTTTCGTCATTCCCGGCGTCCGCCCGGCCAATGGCGCGGTGGGCGACCAGAAGCGGGTGGTCACGCCGCGCGCCGCGCTCGATGCCGGCGCGTCGATCCTGGTGATCGGCCGCCCCATCACCCAGGCCCAGGACCCCGACCTGGCCGCGCGCGAGATCGAGGCGACACTATAGCAGGAGGCAGGGATGATGCGGATCGCGAGTTTCGGACTCTTCGGCCTTTTCCTCGCCTTCTCCAGTCTTCACGCCGCCTCTCCGCCGCAATCGGCCAGCTTCGACTGCGCCAGGGCCAGCCACCCGCTGGAGAAGACGATCTGCGCCAGCCCGAAGCTGCGCGCGCTCGATGGCGAGGTCGCGGCGCTCTACAAGGCCAGGCTCGCCATCCTGTTCGACAAGCAGGCCTTCCGGGGCCAGCAACGGGACTGGCAGCAGATCCTGCGCACCCGCTGCGCAAGGGCGTGCGATCCCGCTTCGGTGGAGCGCGACTATATCGTCCAGCGCGATTCCCTGCGCAGCTTCGGCGAGGAGTTGTGGGAAGCCAGCTACAAGACCGCCGATATCGCCCAGCTGACGATCAACCATATCGACGCACGGCAGTTCGATTTCGCGCTGCGCCGAGATCTCGACGGCAAGGCGCTTTGCAAGCTGCCGGCCGGCGATGGCGAGGCCGGCGCGATCGCCACCCTCGCCTCGCCCGCCAAGGCGAGCTGGGCCGGCGGCGCGTGCAGGATCGACTTCGCGCTGACGCGCGACGCCAATGGCCATGTCACGCGGATCGACGCCACGGCGTCGGCGGGCTGCAAGCGCTATTGCAAGGGTAGTTACGGCCTGAGCGACGCCTTCCTGCCCGCCAACAACTGGGTCGCCAGCAATCAGTGAGTGCCGTCATTGAGGGCGGCGAACACCTTTCCATAATCCCCCCGCGCCTCGGCGAAGCGGAGGAACTTGACGCGCTCGGTCAGGTTCTCGGCGGCGCCCGCCTCGAGCTGGGCCATGGTCTCGGCGATATAGTCGGCGAGCGGCATCGAATTGGGGTTCTCGGCATGGCCGGGCATCAGGTCGGTCGCCACCGCCGGTGGGGCGATCTCGATCACTTCGACATTGGTGCCCTTCAGCTGGTGGCGCAGCGACTGGGTCCAGCTGTGGATCGCCGCCTTGGTCGCGCAATAAGTGGGCGTCGTCGTCAAGGGCACGAAGGCAAGGCCCGAGCTCACCGTGGCGATGGCCGCCCGGGGCCGGGCGAGCAGATGGGGCAGCAGCGCGGCGTTGAGGCGCAGCGGCCCGAGCAGATTGGTGGCGATCGTCGCCTCGCCGATGGCGAGGTCCGATCCCGGCGCGGCGAGATGCTCGGCCTGCATGATCCCGGCATTGTGGATCACCACGTCCAGCGCCGGATGCGCCGTGACGATGTCGCGGGCGAAGCGGGCGATGTCATCCGCATCGGCCACGTCGAGCGTCGCGGTGGCGATGCCCGGATTGGCGGCGGCGACTTCCTCCAGCGCGCTCGCGCGGCGGCCGGAGATGATCACCTTGTTGCCCCGCGCGTGCAGCGCCTCGGCGAGCGCGCGGCCGATGCCCGAGCCGCCGCCGGTGATCAGGATGGTGTTGCCGGTCATGTCCATGTCGGGTTCCTTTCCGCGAATGCCTGGACGCTGAATATCGTATCGTGGTACCCATTGGGGAGTAGGCACCCATAATATTCATACATACCTTTTGGAAACCATGGCTGATTACGACCCCCATCGCTATCCCGATCTCGATCCCCGGGTGGAGGCGCTCGTCACCGAGATCATCGGCCGCGTCGCCGACAAGTGGACGATGATCGTGCTCGAGGCGCTCGCCGAACATGGCGAGCTGCGTTTCTCGAAGCTGCGCGCCGAATGCAGCGGGATCAGCCAGAAGATGCTGACCCAGACGGTGCGCCAGATGGAACGCGACGGGCTGCTGATCCGCACCGTTCATCCGGTGATCCCGCCGCATGTCGACTATCGGCTCACCGAGCTGGGCGGCAGCCTGGCCGAGGCTTTTTGCGGCGTGTGGGTCTGGGCGGCCCGCAATCTGGAACGGATCGAGGCGTCGCGCGCCGCCTTCGACGCGCGAGCGGCGGAGTAGACGCTTGCCAAAGGCGCCCCGGCATCCGACAGAGCCGGCCATGTCCGACAAGCTGACGATCCGCCCCGCCACGCCAGCCGACCTGCCCGCCCTCCACCGGGTGATCGAGCGCGCCTATCGCGGCGATGCGGCGCGCGGAGGCTGGACGCATGAGGCCGATCTGATCACCGAAGGCAGCCGCACCGAGCTGGCGACGCTGGAGGCGATCCTGGCCGATCCCGCCCAGCGGCTGCTGGTGGCCTTGGACGACAATGGCCCGATCGGCTGCGTCCAGGTGACGGACAGGGGCGATCGCCTCGCCTATCTCGGCCTGCTCTGCGTCGACCCGCTGCTCCAGGCCGGCGGGCTGGGCAAGCGGCTGGTCGCGGCGGCGGAGGATTGCGCGCGCGATGTGTTCGGCACGGCGCGGATGGAGATGACGGTGATCGACTCCCGGGTCGAGCTGATCGCCTATTATGCGCGCCGCGGCTATGCGAGCTCGGGCGAGAAGCGCGATTTCGTGATCCCGCTCGATCCGCCGCTGTTCATGGACGTGCTGGTCAAGAACCTCTGAAGTCCTTCAGGAAATCGGCGATCTCGCGACGATTGCCGAGCCAGGCGAATGCACCGGAATAGCCCTCCAGCATCGCCTCGACCCGCGGTAGCGTCCTGAGGCGGAACAGCAGGACATAGCCGAGAAAGCCGAGGTCGAAACGCTCCGGGCAGCCCTCCGCCATGTCCGGGCGCACCTTGCCGAGATGGCCGAGGATCCTGCGAATCACGCGCCAGAAGCAGCGCAGCGGCGACAGGTCGAGCAGCACCACCGTGTCGGCGGCGGCGAGACGGACCGGAAGCGTGCCGGCATAGGTGCCGTCGATGATCCAGCGCGGGCGGGCGGCAAGCGCCCGCACCTGCGCGTGCCAGGTCTCCGCGTCCGGCTCGACCCAGCCCGGCCGCCAGTAGAGCTGGTCGAGATGATGGACGGGCAGGCCGGTCCGCTCGCCGAGCTGGCGCGCCAGCGTCGACTTGCCGCTGCCCGGCGATCCGATGACGAGAATGCGTTCGGCCATGGAATTTCCTAGCGGCCTTGGCTGGTGACGTCGCGGCCTTATCGCCCTAAGGCGGCCGCATGCCTGTTACCGCCAAGATCTGCGGCCTGTCCACGCCCGAGACGCTCGATGCCGCCATTGCCGGCGGGGCGAGCCATGTCGGCTTCGTGTTCTTCCCGCCCTCGCCGCGCAATCTCGGCTTCGACCAGGCGCAGGCGCTGATCCGGCGCGTGCCGGCGCATGTCGGCACGGTCGGCGTGTTCGTCGATCCCGACGAAGCGCTGCTCTCGGCGGCGCTCGCCACCGGCATCCAGGCGGTGCAGCTCCACAAGACCTCCGCCGAACGCGCCGCCGCGATCCGGCTGCGCGTTCCGGTCTGGGCCGCCATCCCCGTGAAGACCCGTGCCGATATCGGCCAGGCGGCCGCCTATCGCGACGCGGCCGACCGCATCCTGTACGACGCCAGGACTCCCGACGGCGCCGCGCTGCCCGGGGGCATGGGCCTGCGCTTCGACTGGAAGCTGCTCGAGAACATTCCCCAGCCGCTGCCCTGGGCGCTGTCCGGCGGGCTCGATGCCGGCAATGTCCGCGAGGCAGTGGGCGTCACCGGCGCCAGGCTGGTCGACGTCTCCTCGGGCGTGGAGCGCGCGCCGGGCGTCAAGGATGTTGCCAAGATCGCCGCATTCCTCCAAGCGGTGGCGCAATGTTGAGGCCGTTCGCCCCTGTCCGCATCGGATTTCGATGGCGCTGATCGCTAGCTCCCGAGCCCGCATCCGCCATCCGAACCCATGAGAGACGCAATGACCGATACCACCACGCTGCCCAACAGCCTGCGCAATCTTCCCGACGAGCACGGGCATTTCGGCCAGTTCGGCGGCCGCTTCGTCGCCGAGACGCTGATGCCGCTGATCCTCGAGCTCGAGCGCGAATATCGCGCGGCCAAGGCCGATCCCGCCTTCCGGGCCGAGTTCGACGACCTGCTCGAGCATTATGTCGGCCGGCCGAGCCCGCTCTATTTCGCCGAACGGCTGACCGAGCATTTCGGCGGGGCGAAAATCTACTTCAAGCGCGAGGAACTGAACCACACCGGCGCGCACAAGATCAACAACTGCATCGGCCAGATCCTGCTCGCCCGCCGCATGGGCAAGACGCGGATCATCGCCGAGACGGGCGCGGGCCAGCATGGCGTCGCCACCGCCACCGTCGCCGCCAGGTTCGGCCTGCCCTGCACGATCTTCATGGGCGCCAAGGATGTCGAGCGCCAGAAGCCGAACGTCTTCCGCATGAAGCTGCTCGGTGCCGAGGTGCATCCGGTGACGAGCGGGGCCGAGACGCTCAAGGACGCGATGAACGAGGCCCTTCGAGATTGGGTCGCGAACGTCCACGACACCTTCTACATCATCGGCACGGCGGCGGGCCCGCACCCCTATCCCGAGCTGGTCCGCGACTTTCAGAGCGTGATCGGCACCGAGGCGCGCGAGCAGATCCAGAAGGCCGAGGGGCGCCTGCCCGACCTGCTGATCGCCGCGGTGGGCGGCGGATCGAACGCGATCGGGCTGTTCCACCCGTTCCTCGACGATGCCGATGTGGCGATGATCGGCGTCGAGGCCGCCGGGCACGGCATCGAGACCGGCCAGCATGCCGCCAGCCTGACCGGCGGCGCGCCGGGCATCCTGCACGGCAACCGCACCTATCTGCTCCAGGACGAGGACGGCCAGATCACCGAGGCGCATTCGATCTCGGCGGGCCTCGACTATCCGGGCATCGGCCCCGAGCATAGCTGGCTGCACGAAAGCGGCCGGGTCGCGTATCTGCCCGTCACAGATCAACAGGCGCTCGACGCCTTCCAGCTCTGCTGCAAGCTGGAGGGGATCATCCCCGCGCTGGAAAGCGCGCACGCGCTCGCGGCGCTGGAGACCAAGGCGCGCGAGATGGGCCCGGACCAGATCATCGTGGTCAATGTCTCGGGCCGCGGCGACAAGGACATCTTCACCGTGGCGGATGCGCTGGGGTTCGAGCTGTGAGACGGGTCGGCTTGAGCCTGATACGCGGCGGCTTGCTGGCTGGCATTGCCTTCCTGCTGTTTCTCTGGAGCCTGGGTACGCCATTCATGGCTGCCTGGAGGAATGCATGGATCGCGGCTTGTGTGACAGAGGCGGGAGGCCCGTATTATTGTTTTGATTGCGATCCCCATGGCTGCGGTTCGTGGTTCAACACATGGTTCGGCAGCCTACCAGTTCTCGGCATTCTGGCCCTTCTGATCGGTGGGGCATTATTGTTCGGCGTCGGCACGGCGCATGCCCGTCGGCGCATGATGGCGGAGAAGGAATCATGAGCGATCGCCTGGCCGCCGCGTTCGCCGCCGCACGCGCGCAGTATCGCGCCGCGCTGGTCACTTTCATCACCGCTGGCGACGGCGACACTGCTGCCAATCTCGACGCGCTCGTCGCGGGCGGGGCGGACGTCATCGAGCTCGGCATGCCGTTCACCGATCCGATGGCCGACGGCCCGGCGATCCAGGCGGCGAACCTGCGGTCGCTCGGCGCCGGTACGCGCACCGCCGATGTGCTGGCGATCGCCAGCGGCTTCCGCACGCGCCACCCGGAGGTGCCGCTGGTGCTGATGGGCTATGCCAACACCATGACCCGCCCCACCCCCACGGCCTTTGCCGAGGCGGCGGCCCGGGCAGGCGCGGACGGCGTCATCATCGTCGACATCCCGCCCGAGGAAGCGCCCGAGGTCGCGCCCTTCACCGCGAACGGGATCGACGTCATCCGCCTCGCCACCCCGACCACCGACGCGGCGCGCCTGCCGGCGGTGCTCGAGGGCGCGTCGGGCTTCCTCTATTATGTCTCGGTCGCCGGGATCACCGGGTTGCAACAGGCCGCCCAGGCTTCGATCGAGGACGCCGTCGCGCGCCTGAAGACCGCCACCGACCTGCCCGTCGCGGTCGGCTTCGGCGTCCGCACGCCCGAACAGGCGGAAGCGATCGCCCGGGTGGCCGACGGCGTCGTCGTCGGCTCGGCGATCGTGGAGCTGGTTGGAAAACACGGAGCAGATGCGCCGGAGCAGATCCGCGCCTATATCCGCTCCCTCAAGACGGCCGTGGAAGCCGCAAGGAAAGAAGTCGCATGAGCTGGATCGATCGCGTCCGCAACGTCCTGGCCTTCACGCCCAAGAAGGAAACTCCCGACAATCTCTGGCACAAGTGCAAGGGATGCGGGCAGATGACCTTCATGAAGGAGCTGGAAGCGAACCAGCATGTCTGCCCGCATTGCGATCATCACGATCGCATCGGTCCGGCCGAGCGCTTCCAATATCTGTTCGACGAGGGCAGCTACACGGTGCTGCCCAGCCCCAGGGTGGCGGAGGATCCGCTCAAGTTCCGCGACCAGAAGCCCTATCCGGCGCGCCTCAAGGCGGCGCGGACCAGCACCGGCGAGCAGGACGCGTTCCTCAACGCCTCGGGCACGATCCTCGGCCGCAAGGCTGTGATCGGCGTGCAGGACTTCGCCTTCATGGGCGGCTCGATGGGCCAGGCCGTGGGCGAGGCGTTCATCCAGGGCGTGGAGGCGGCGATCGCCGCGCGGGCGCCCTATATCGCCTTCACCGCATCGGGCGGCGCGCGCATGCAGGAGGGCATCCTCTCGCTGATGCAGATGCCGCGCACCACCGTGGCGATCGAGATGCTCCATGATGCGGGCCTGCCCTATATCGTGGTGCTGACCGACCCGACCTCGGGCGGCGTGATGGCCGCCTATGCGATGCTGGGCGACGTCCAGATCGCCGAGCCGCGCGCCATGCTGGCCTTTACCGGCCGCCGCGTGATCGAGAACACGATCCGCGAGAAGCTGCCCGACGATTTCCAGACCTCGGAATATTATCGCGAGCATGGCCTGATCGACATGGTTACCCACCGCAAGGAACTCCGCGCGACGCTGGGCCAGTTGATCGGCCTGCTGTGCGAGGGGAAGAAGGCGGCGTGACATAATTTTCCCTCTCCCCGTTTGCGGGGAGAGGGCTAGGGAGAGGGGCATGAATCGCCAGTTCTTCTCCGCATTCCCCCTTTCCCCGGCCCTCTCTCCGAACGGGGAGAAGGAATGATGGCCGACCACGCAATCTCCTCCGACCCGCACGTCCAGCGCCAGCTCGACCGGCTCGGCGCGCTCTCGCCCGGCGCCGACATTCTCGGGCTCGAGCGCATCACCCGGCTGCTCGAGCGCGTCGGCAATCCGCAGCTGGCGCTGCCCCCGGTGCTCCATGTCGCCGGCACCAACGGCAAGGGCTCCACCTGCGCCTTTCTGCGCGCCGCGATCGAGGCCGCCGGCCTGCGCGCGCATGTCTATTCGAGCCCGCATCTCGTGCGCTTCAACGAGCGGATCCGGCTCGCCGGCTCGCTGATCGAGGACGCCATGCTCGCGCCGCTGCTCGAGGAAGTGCTGGATGCCGGCGGCGATATCGGGGCGAGCTTCTTCGAAGTGACCACCGCCGCCGCCTTCCTCGCCTTTGCCCGGGTGCCGGCGGATGCGCTCATCCTCGAGGTCGGCCTGGGCGGGCGGCTGGATGCCACCAATGTCGTGGCGCGGCCGGCAGTGACCGGCATCGCCCAACTCGGCATCGACCATCAGGCGTTTCTGGGCGACACGCTGGAGAAGATCGCCGCGGAAAAGGCCGGCATCGCCAAGCCGGGCGTGCCGCTGGTGACGATGCGCTATGCCCCCCACATCGCCGAGATCGTCGCGGCCGCCGGCGCGCCGGTGTTCGCGCAGGGGACGGCGTGGGACTTCGAAGTGCGCGGCGACCGGCTCCACTATGGCGATGCCCGGGGCGCGGTGGAGACCGCCCTCCCCCTCCTGGCCGGGCCGCACCAGCCCGCCAACCTGGCGCTCGCCATCGCGATGCTGCGGCACCAGCAGGCCCTGGCCGTGCCCGACGAAGCGCTTGGCGCGGCCCCCGGCAATGCCCGCTGGCCCGCGCGCATGCAGAAGCTGGGCGACGGCCCGCTCCTTCGCCTCCTGCCCCCGGGCAGCGAATTGTGGCTCGATGGCGGGCACAACGAAGCCGCCGCCGCGGCGGTGAGCGCCACGCTCGCCCAGGTCGCGCGGGGCCGCCCGGTGCAGCTCGTGCTCGGCATGCTCGCCAACAAGGACGCCCGGGGCCTGCTCGCCCCCTTTGCGAAGCACGCCGCGAGACTGCATGCGGTGCCGGTCCCGGGCCATGAACATCATCCGCCCGCACGACTTGCCGAAGCGGCGCAGGGGCTCGGCATCCCGCACGCTGCAGTAGCGCCCGACGTGCCCCGCGCGCTCACCGCCATCGCCCGCGAAGGCGGCGCGCCGGTGGTGCTGGTGCTGGGCTCGCTGTACCTGGCCGGCACGGTGCTCGAGGCGAATGGGGAAATGCCCTACTAGGGCCAATCGACGTTCAGGCTAAGCGCGTGGTTTGGCGGGGAACACGTCGAACCAACCTCCTTCGTCACCCTGAACTTGTTTCAGGGTCCAACGTGCCACCAGCGATAGCGCCGGTGGAGAATTGGATGCTGAAACGAGTTCAGCATGGCGGAAGAGCGGGAGGCTTCGACATTCAACTTCCTCCCTCGCCACCGGGAATGACGGTTGCAGGAATATGCGTGCCCAACCGGAGGCGAACCATGTGAGCCTCCGCGCAGCCGCGCCTCGCCCGCGGCGAACCGTCCGCCGCAAACCCCTTTATTGCGATTGACTATCAATAGCGGATGGGCAAGATTTCCGATCACAGCGATCGGAGTCCTCATGACCGTCAGTGCCACGCTCACCGCCCTGCCCGAACTCCAGCCCGAGGATCCCGGTGCGCGGCTGCTGCTGTTCGGGGTCCGCCAGATGGGCGCGCACGGCATCCATGATGCCTGCACCGCGCATGCCTTTGTCACGGCATTCGGCAAGAGCTTCCGGCGCCCGCTCGTGCTGTTGCGCGCGCTGATGCAGGAAATGTCGGCGCTATCGGCCGGGCCGATCCAGATCGCGCCCTGGTGCTGCGCGCGGATGACCGGGGCGGAATCCGCGCTGCTCCAGATCCTCGCCCGGGTGCGCACCCAGCCCCAGGTCTCGGCGGTGCTGCTCGCCGACATGCTCGGCGTGCGCGACGCGACGGGCGTGCTGATCACCGCCCATGCCCTTGCCAACAGCTTCGCCGATATGGGGCTGGCGCTCGATCAGTGAAGCGCGTCGGGCGGCAGCCTGAGGTCGGTCAGCAGCCAGTTCGCGCCGTGCAGCCGGAACTCCAGCGCCGCCCCGTCCTTGCGGGTCAGCAGGAAGCGCCCGAAGGCGACGCGGCGATAGCGCATCTCGTTCGCCTTGAGCTTGATCGTGCCCGGGCGCGCGGTGTCGGCCAGCGGGGCCGCGGCGAAGATGAAGCGCATCCCCTCGGGCGAGACCGCCGCATCGACCACGGTATCGGCGATCCCGGCACGGACCAGCGCATCCAGCATGCCGCCGCCCTCGCCGCCCGCCCGCGCCGCGAGCTGCGCCTTCACGCTCTCCCGCACCTTCGGGAAATCGATATGGCGCGCCAGCGCGTCGACGTCGCGCGCCTCGGCCGCGTGCTTCATCTGCCAAAGCGTGTAATAGGGCGATCCCCAGACCCAGCCGCCAGCCGCGAACAGGATCAGGACCAGCAGCGCGATCAGCCAGCGTTTCTTCACGCCGCCACGCCCCTCGCGCGCAATTCCGCCAGCGCATCCATCGCCCAGCGATACATGTCCGCCTCCGCCGCGCGCTGCTGGCGATCCATGCGCTTCATCCGTTTCTCCACTTCTTCCAGCACCGTCAGCGCCTTGCGGTCCCAGCCCTGCGCGATCAGCAGCGCGGCATAGCGGCAGCGCGCCTCCTCGCCCGGCAGGCGGGTGACGACATCGGCATAGAGCTCGAGCGCCTCTTCCGGGTGGCCGAGATGCTCGAGCAGCTTGGCGCGCAACAGGATCCGGCGATCGCGATCGCTCTGGCCGAGCGGCTCGGGCGCGGCGTCGAGCAGCGCCAGCGCCTCCGTGCTCTGGCCGGCTTCGTAGAGCGCGTCGGCGAGCTTGCCCTGGGTCCGCACATCGGGCTCGCCCGCGGTCATGCGGATCGATTCGCGATAGAGCGGCACCGCCTCGCCGTGCCGGCCGAGCCCGGCCAGAGCATCGGCGACGCGCAGCCGGTTGGCGGCGGTATCGGCCAGCTCCAGCGCGGCGTGCGCGGCGCGCAGCTCGCGTTCGGGGTCGAGCGTTGCCACCGCCCTGGCCCGCGCGGTGCGCACGTGCCGGTTCTGGCCCAGGCCGGGCAGGATCTCGACGAAGAAATAGGCGATGGCGCTGACCACGGGCAGGAAGATCAGCGCGGTCACCCACATCGGGTTGCCGCCGCGCCGCATCAGATGGACGATACACGCCACCTGCAGCCCGATGATAAGCAGATAGGGCATCAGGCGCCGGCGCCTTCCGGCGTCGAGGCGATCGGCTCGCCCTTGGGCAGCGGCGCCGGGCGCCACCATTCGATCAGCACCAGCACCACCGCGATCATGCCGAGCCCGGCGGTCACGTAGAAGATATTGGCATAGCCATGCTTCTCGATCGCCTCGCCTACCGCGGCGCGGCCGAGCGCGCCGACCAGGAACGTCATCGAGGAGAGCAGCGCATATTGCACGGCGCTGTATTCGCGCGACGTGATCGAGGAAATATAGGCGATGAACGCCGTGCCGGCGAGGCCGCCCGCGATGTTCTCGCCCGAGATCGCCAGCATCAGCCGGATCATCCGCGGATCGATGCCGACATGATCGAGCATGAGCAGGTGCGCGAACCCGTCGATCCCGGGCCCGCCCAGCGCCAGATCGGCATAGAGCAGGTTCGATGCGGCCGCGACGATGCCGCCCACCAGCAGGGTCGGCAACCGGCCGATCGACGCGAGCATCACCCCGCCGATCGCCACGCCGAGGATCGTCATCACCACGCCGAACACCTTGGAGGCAAAGGCGACCTCGTCGTTCGTATAGTGGAGGAAGTCGAGATAGAAGGGGAAGGCGAAGGGCGCCCAGATCGAATCGGCGATCCGGTAGAGCAGGATCAGCGCGAGGACGAGGATCGCCCCCCAGCGCAGCCGCTGGACGATCTCGGCCAGCGGCAGGATCAGCGCGCGATAGCTGTGGTTGGCCGCTGCCCGCAGCGCGCTCGGCGCGGGATCCACGCCTTCGACATGCCGCGGCAGCCGGTTGGTCCAGCCCGCGACCAGCGCCGGCAGGATGACGGTCGCGACGATGATCCACGGCCCCCAGACCTGGGTGAACGCGCCCGCGGACGGCGCCGGCACGCCGGGCACCGGCGGGCGCAGCGCCGCGATCATGAAGCTGCCGAGCATGTAGATCGCCCAGGCCCAGCAGACCGCCACGATCCCCAGCGCGACGGCGCGCTGGCCGGCGGCGGGCACCGAATGGCCGGCCAGCGGCGACGCCTCGTCGGCGGCGTTGCGCTCGGCCTCGGGCGTGAACAGCGTCATCACCAGCGCGCCGATCATCACCACGCCGAAGCCGATATAGACGGTCGGCCAGCTCACCCGCGCCGCCAGGATCAGCGCCAGGGCGCCGCCGGTCAGCGCCGCCAGCCGGTTGCCCAGCTGGTAGATCGCCGAGAGCAGGTCGACGGTCGCCGATTCGTCGGCGATCTCGATCCGCCAGGCGTCGATCACGACGTCCTGGGTCGCGGAGAGGAAGGCCGCGATCACCGCCAGCCCGGCGAAGCTGCCGATCGCGGTCAGCGGATCGGTGAGCGCCAGCCCGCAGAGCAGCACCGCCAGCCCGGCCTGGCAGAGCACCAGCCAGGAGCGGCGCCGGCCCAATTGCCCGATCAGCGGCAGCCGGGCCCGGTCGACCAGCGGCGACCACAGGAACTTGAAGGCATAGGCCAGGCCGATCCACGAGAGCACGCCGATCGTGGCCAGGCTCACCTTGAGCTCGCCCAGCCAGGCGTTGAGCGTGCCGATCAGCAGCACGAAGGGCAGGCCCGATGCGAACCCCAGCACCAGCATCGCCGCCGTCTTGCGGTTACGCATCGCCGCGCGCAGCAGCGCCCAGCCTTTCAATTTGTCGCTCACCTTGCACCCTCGCTGTGTTGGGTGGAAACTAGCCGAAAATATCGGGAAGGCCAGAGGAGAGCATGGCATGAACGCGCCGACCGAAGGACAGCTGGCACTGGCCGGGGCACTGGCCCGGGGCGGATCGCGCGGCGAGGGCGAGATCGCGCATGTCGCGGCCTCGGTCTATACCAGCGCCGAGCGTTTCGCCGCCGAGCAGGCGAGCATCTTCGCCCGCGCGCCGCTGGTGATCGCGCCCTCGGCGCTGCTCCCCGAGCCCAACATGGCGATCCCGCATGACGGCTTCGGCAAGCCGCTGCTGGTGGCGCGCGACAAGGCCGGCCAGGCGCATGTCTTCCTCAACGTCTGCCGGCATCGCGGCACGCGGCTGGTCGAGGGCTGCGACCCGGTGAAGGGCGGACGGCTGGTCTGCCCCTATCATGCCTGGACCTATGCGCTCGACGGCCGGCTGGTCGGCCTTCCCCGCCCCGACGCCTTTCCGGGCCTGGACAAGGGCGAATATGGTCTCAGGCGGCTGCCCACGCACGAGGCGGGCGGGCTCATCTGGTTCTCCTTCGCGGAGGAAGCCGATTTCGCCGAGGCGGAGACGCTGGCGCGCGATTTCGAGGCGTTCGACCTGGCCGGCCAGCACCTGTTCCGCCGCCGCACCCATGCGGTGCAGGCGAACTGGAAGCTGATCATGGATGCCTTTCTCGAAGGCTATCACATCCAGCGGCTCCATGCCGACACGATCGCCCCGTTCTTCAAGGACGGCGTCTCCACCGCCGACGCGATCGGCCCGCACCAGCGCTCGGCGGTGGGGCGCGAGGCCGCGCTCGCCGCGCTTTCCTCCAGCGACTGGGCGACGCTGCGCGCCGCGATCACCTATACCTATCAGATGTTCCCCGGCACCGTGCTGGTGGTGAGCCCCGACTATATCAACCTGATGGTGCTGATGCCCCAGTCCGAAGGGCGGGTGCTGGTCGAGGATTTCATGCTGATCCCGGAGCCGCCGGCCACCGAGAAGGCGCTCGCCCATTGGGAGCGCAGCTGGGAGCTGCTCGACGGCGGGGTCTTCGCCTCGGAGGATTTCCGCGCCTGCGAGCTCGGCCAGCAGGGCCTCGCCTCGGGCGCGATCGAGCGGGTGACGCTGGGCACCCTCGAACTCGGCATTCGCCATTTCCACGACGCGGTGAACGCCCGGCTCCGGTAGAATCCGGAGCGGAATTCCTCAGGATTTCGCGCGCCCGGCCTCCCGCCTACCTATGAAGTAGTTCGAGAGGATCGCCCGATGTCGCTTCGATTGCCGCCCAAGGAACTGCTCGAGACCAGCAACGAACCCCGCCAGCCGCGCGGCACCGGGCTGCTGATCGCGTTCGGGATCGGCGCGTTGAGCTGGGCGATCGTCGTCGCCGCCGCGCTGATCGTGCTGCGCTATTAGGATCGCCCGGGGCCAATCGACATTCAGGCCAAGGGCGCGGACTTCGCCCCTCCCTCGCCACCCTGAACTCGTTTGGCGCCTATCCCGTAAAGACAAGTGCACCCCATTCCGTCATCCCCGCGAAGGCGGGGATCCAGGGCCAGGCGCGGCACAGGCGCAAGGAATTCCTGGCACTTCCGGAGAGCGTTCGCGCGGTGGCGCCGATATCCCGCAACTACCCTGGATCCCCGCCTTCGCGGGGATGACGGCTATCGGGCACTCCTTGTCCCGAGGGGATAAATGCCAACTCTCGTTCAAGGGTCCAATATGCCACCAGCGATATCGCCGCTGGAGCTGAATGCCAATGGATCCTAGGCCGCGCTCAGGAACAGGCTGAAGCTGCCCGGCAGCCGCCGGGGCGCCCGGGTCCCCTCCAGCACCGCCTCGATCGCCGTGATCGCCGCGAGCAGGTCGCGCTGCGGATAGGGCTTGGCGAGGCATCCCGCCGCCAGCGCGCGCGCTTCCTCGGGAAAGCTGCCAGTCACGAACAGCACGGGCAGGCCGCGACCCTGCGCCGCGCGCGCCACTTCCACGCCGCTGCCATCGGCCAGGCTCACATCGGCCAGCACCAGGTCCAGCCCGGCATCCGCCGCGATCACCCGCAGCGCTTCGGCCACGGTGTCCACCGTCGCCGCCACCGCGAAGCCTTCGCCCGTCAGGAAATGTTCCGTGTCGAACGCCACCAGCGGCTCGTCCTCCACCACCAGCAACCGCTCGATCCGCCGCTTCTTCCGCCCGAACATCATCTCGCCTGAAAACCCGCCAAGCCACTGAACCCGAGGCGCTAACGCGCCAATCCCTTTCGAGGGCGCAATAATTTTTGAAGCGACCGCCACAATCGCTATATCGCCCGGGTGTCATCATCCAATACCAAAGAAGCGCAGCGCATCGCCAAGCTGCTGGCCCGTGCCGGAATCGCGTCGCGTCGCGATGTGGAGCGCATGATCGCGGACGGGCGAATCGCGCTCGACGGCAAAGTGCTCGATACGCCGGCGACGCTGCTCCCCTCGCTGCGCGGCGTAACCGTCGACGGCAAGCCGGTCGCCGCGCCCGCGCCCGCGCGCCTGTTCCGCTACCACAAGCCCGCCGGCCTGCTCACCACCGAGCGCGACCCCAAGGGCCGCCCGACCATCTATGACCGCATGCCCGAGGGGCTGCCGCGGGTGATGCCCGTCGGCCGGCTCGACCTCAGCACCGAGGGCCTGTTGCTGCTCACCACCGATGGCGAGCTGAAGCGGGCGCTCGAACTGCCCGCCACCGGAGTGGAGCGCAGCTACCGCGCCCGCGCCTATGGCAACGTCACCCAGGCGCAGCTCGAATCGCTGATGCTCGGCGTCGAGATCGAAGGCGTGCGCTACGGGCCGATCAACGCCAATATCGAGCGGCGCACCGGCGCCAATGTGTGGATCGAGCTGACCCTGACCGAGGGCAAGAACCGCGAAGTGCGCCGGGTGCTCGAATATCTGGGGCTCGAGGTGAACCGGCTGATCCGCACCCGCTACGGCCCCTTCTGGCTGGGTGACATGCCCGCGGGCGATGTCGACGAGATCCGCCAGCACGACCTGGTCACTTTCCGCACCGTCCTGGCCAGGCCCGGCGGCGGCAAGGCCGCGTCGAACCTGCAGTTCGCCGTCCGCTCCCGCGCGGTCGATCCGGCACCGCGGCCCAAGCCGGTGCCCGTGCCGGGCGGCCGTGAGCCCGAGGGGCGCCGCAAGCTCGCAAAGCCCGAGGCGAAGAAGCCGGTCTTCACGGCGCGGGTCACCCCCGGCGCCAGGGACGAGGCCAGAGATGGGGCCAGAGATGGGGCCAGAGACGGAGGCAGAGGCCGGGCCATGGCCGACAGGCCCCGCCCGCCCGGCAAGCCCGGCCCTCGCAAGCCCCGCGAGGAAGGCGTCGCCAAGCCCGCCCGCGCCGCCCGCGCCCGCGCCCATCGCGAGGCGCAGGAGCCGCGTCCCGGCGATTTCGTCGATCGGCCCAAGGGGCCGCGCGGCCCCGGCAGGGATGCGGGCCGCCCCGGCCCCGCCGGCGGTCGGGCAAGGCCGGGCGGCGGCAAGCCGGCCCGTCCGCCAAGGACGCGCAAATGAGGATCGTCGCCGGAGAATGGCGCGGCCGTCCACTCGTCGCGCCCAAGGGAGACACCACCCGCCCCACCGCGGATCGCACGCGCGAGGCGCTCTTCTCGATGCTCGCCAGCCGGCTCGGCAGCTTCGAGGAACTGGCGGTGGCCGATCTGTTCGCCGGCTCCGGCGCGCTGGGGCTCGAGGCCCTGTCGCGCGGCGCGGCGTCCTGCCTGTTCGTCGAGCAGGACCGCGCCGCGCTCGACGCGCTGCGCGCCAACATCGCCAAGCTGGGCGCGCGGGCGGCGGAAGTGCGCGCCGGTTCGGTGCTCTCGCTGGGCCCCGCCCGCACGCCGCTCGACCTGATCCTGATGGATCCGCCCTATGGCACCGGCGCCGGCAGCGTCGCGCTCGACAAGCTCGGGCGGCTCGGCTGGGCGGGCCCGGGCACCTGGATCAGCATCGAGACTTCACGCGACGAAGTGCCCGATGTGGCGGGCTTCGTCGCCGATGTCAGCCGCGTGCACGGCAAGGCGCGGCTCACGCTGTTGCGGGCAGCGGCCTAGAGATAGGCCGAAAGCGTCAGCCGCACGTCACGCTTGACGCCGCCGCTCTCCACGCTGAGCGGAATTTCGCTGCCCATGGGCCGGGTGATCGCGCGCAGCAGCTCCTTGAACCTGCCATGGAGGAGGTCGCCGCGCTTGATGCCGGCCGCCGCCGCCGGGCTGCCGGTGCCGACATCGCCTACCGTCACCTTGCCGGCCTTGTCGTCAAGCCACAGTCCGGAACCATAATAGGCCGGTTCGGGCGATGGCTTGCCGTTCCAGGCTGCCCAAAGCTTATGCTCGGACACCTGGGTCGTCAGATGCAGGCGGGAAAGCGCCTCCAGGCCGATCAGGCCGTCCGTGTCGATCCATGGCGCGCTCGGATCGCAAACGCCAACGAGCGGCCGCTCGAGATCGAATGCGCCGATGGCCAGGCGCTGGCCGCGCACCAGCCGGCTCGGCACCCCCTTGGTGCCGATGCCGCGCGACTGGGTCGGCACATAGGGCTTGCCGGCATCCCATAGCCCTGAGCGCGCGGCCATCTTTCCGCCCAGCAACAGCGTGCCAGGCGAGCCGGTGTCGACGATGAATTCACCCGGCACGCCGTCGATGGTGGCGGAGGCCAATATCCATTGGCCGCCATTGGGCAAATCGAAGAAGCGGGTAGGCAATTTGGTGAATCCGTCAAAGTCCGGCCGCCCGTCCTTGTAGAGGCGCCATTCACCCTTCACGAAATCGAGGTCGCTGTCATAGGTATTGAACATGCCGACCCCAAAGGTACCCATGGCCTTTATGCCGAAGAGGTGCGTGCCGACAAAGAGCATGTGCGGAAAGTTGACGCCACTCTCCAGCGTTACTGTTCCAGCATCGTACCAGGCGGACAGGCGACTGCCGCCGACACCCGCGGTCACCCGCCGATTGATCACTTTCATGCCGATCTTGTCGGCGAACTCCTCGTTGATGATGCTGAGCGAGCCGCCGGTATCGATCACGAAGAGATGCGGGCCGGTGTCGCCGATCTTCGCGGCGATCCAGACGCGATCGTCTTCCAGGCGGATGCGATTGACCACCGGCGCGCCCGCGGCCCGGGCGCGCCCGATCAGCCCCGCCATTGCCGCCAGCGTCACGCCGCTGCCGATAAGTCCGCGCCTGTCGATCATCTTTGGAATCCCCCTGTCCGGGGAGCCATTATGGATCGAAGATGACGAGGTGGTTACTTATCCCTTACGAGTATCAGTCCCAACAGGCTCAGCAATCCCGCCCCGGCAAGATAGCAGCCGACCCAGGCCAGCCCGCCCTGCTTGACCAGCCACTCGGCGATCAGCGGGGTGAGCCCGCCGCCCAGGATACCGCCCAGGTTGAAGGTGACGGAGACGCCGGTATAGCGCACCCGCGCCGGGAACAGGCTGGGCAGCCAGCCGCCGAGCGGGCCATAGACGAAGCCCATCACGAACAGCGCGAAGGCCAGCCACGCCGCGACGCTCGCCAGCGATCCGGGCACCAGCAACCATGCCATCGCCATGCCGACGGGGATGGTGAAGATGCAGCCGAACATCAGCACGGCATTGGCAGTCCGCTTGTCCGCGCTGATCCCCGCCATGACGATGCCCGCGGCCATGAACAGGATCGCGAGCAGCTCCACCGCCAGGAAGGTCTCGCGGTCATAGCCGAGCGTCTTGGTGCCATGGCCCATGATGAACACGGTCGAGATGTAGAACAGCGCGAAGCAGGCGATCGTGCCCATGGTGCCGGCAAAGGTGGCGAGCGCGCTGGTGCGGAACAGCTCGCCGATCGGCACGGCGGGGGGCGCCTCCTTCTCGGTCGCGGCGACGAACTCGGGCGTCTCGGTGATCTTCAGCCGCACCCAGAGCCCCAGGAACACCAGCACCGCGCTGGCGAGGAACGGCAGGCGCCAGCCCCATTCGCGGAACTGCGCATCGTCCATCACCGCGCCCAGGATCAGGAAGAAGCCGTTGGCGAAGATGAACCCCACCGGCGCGCCCATCGGCGGGAAGCTGCCATAGCGATTGGCCCAGCCCGGCGGCGCATTCTCCACCGCGAGCAGGCTCGCCCCGCCCCATTCGCCGCCCAGCCCCAGCCCCTGGCCGAAGCGGAGCAGGCAGAGCAGCAGCGGGGCGAGCCAGCCGAGCATCGCATAGCCGGGCAGGAAGCCGATCAGCACCGTCGAGACGCCCATCAGCATCAGCGAGGCGACCAGCGTGGACTTGCGCCCCATCCGGTCGCCGAAATGGCCGAACACCAGCCCGCCCAGCGGCCGGGCGAAAAAGGCGACGGAGAAGCTGGCATAGCTGGCGAGCTGGGCGATCCAGGGCTCGCTGGCGGGAAAGAACAGGTCGGGGAAGACGATCGCCGCCGCCGTGGCGTAGATGTAGAAATCATAGAATTCGACCGAGGTGCCGACCAGGCTGGCGAACAGGATGCGGCGGTGCGATGCGGCGGCTTTGGTCATGCCCTCTCCCCTTTTGTCCCCTCCTTGGATCGATCCGGCGCAAAGGAAAAGCCCGTTCATCCGCAGGACAGTTTCGCCAGCGTACCGGTGCGCCACCTCAGCGGCCGGGCCAGGGAGACGGACGATGCGCGAATCGGCGGGAAGACGGCTGGCCTATGCCGTGCTGTTCGCGGCGATCGCGGGATTCGTCGTGGCGTTCTGGAACCCGATCGATCACCTCAAGGCCGATCTGCGCGCCGATGGCCAGGGCTTCAAGTTCAGCATCGAGCTGGCCACGCATCTGTTCGAGCTGGGCCTGAAGCGGCTCTAGGCCAAATCGACATCGGGGTGCCCGAATGCCTGAGCCGGGCGTCCCTCCAAGGCCATCCCGACGGCCGGTTCCAGGCCGGCCGGCGTCCCGCGCGCACCCGCCCCGGTGTCGCCTCCCGCGATCGCGGCTTCCGCCGGGTCGGCGATTGAGGCTAGGCTTCCGGAGAGAGTAGCGGAGGGCACATGCGCATCACCAGATTGGCGATCCTCGCCCCGCTGCTCCTGGCCGCAACCGCCGCCCCCGCGCCGCGCTACGCCGTCGTCCATGGCTGGCCGATCCTTCCCCCGGGCCGCGTGCTCGGTCCCTGCTCGGGCGTGGCGGTGAGCGGCAGGGGCGAAGTGTTCGTCCTTCACCGCGGCAATCGCAGCACCGATGCCAGGGCGATGGCAGCGGTGAAGGAGCCCGTGGTCGAAGTGTTCGATGCTGCCTCCGGCAGGCTGCTGCGCGAATGGGGCGCGGGGCTGTTCGTGGTGCCGCACGGCATCAGCATCGGCCCGGACGGCCATGTCTGGATCACCGATACCGGATCGAACCAGGTCTTCGAGTTCACCCCCGACGGCACCCTGCTCCGCACGCTGGGCGAGCGCGGCGTCGCCGGCGCGGACGCCACGCATTTCGACCGGCCCACCGATGTCGCGCCGCTCGCCGATGGCAGCTTCTACGTGGCCGATGGCTATGGCAACTCGCGGGTGATGAAGTTCGCCGCCGACGGGACGCTGCTCTTCCAATGGGGCAGCCACGGCGCCGGCCCGGGCCAGTTCGACATACCGCACGCGCTCGCGATCGATGCCGGGCACCGCGTCTATGTCGCCGACCGGGCGAACGGCCGGGTCCAGCTGTTCGACGCGAAGGGCCGCTATCTCGCCCAATGGAAATCGCCCGCGATCGGCCGCCCGTTCGGCCTGGCGCTGCTGCCCGGCAAGCGCATCGCCATCCTCGACGGCGGCGCCAACCCGGACAAGGTACCCGATCATGACGGCGTGACGATCGCCGGGCTCGACGGCCGCGAGATCGCGCATTTCGGCCGCATCGGCAACCAGGACGGCCAGTTCTGGATCGCCCATGACATCGCCGCCGACCGCGCCGGCAATCTCTACATCGTCGATATCGCCGGCCAGCGCGTGCAGAAGTTCGTGCGGCGATAACCTGTCGATATGCGCGCCTTCCCGAAGACGCCGGCCGTCGTCGTTCACCGCTCGCACGCGACGTTCACCGATTTGACGTTGGTCCGCCATCGGAACCCGGCTTGATCGGTCGCGCGTTCACCGGAGAGTTCAATGCGCCCTGCCCGATTCGTCACCTTCACCGCCTTCTCGTGCCTTCTCGCGAGCATCGTCGCGCCCGCGCACAGCGCCGCTGGGGAGGATATGGGCCTTCCGGCCAGGGTGCCCGGGCAGGATCGGCCGGCTATCGACCTCGATGCGGATTTTGCCTCGATCGCTCCGGCCGGGCCAGGATGCGCGGCGGGCGTAGCGATCGCCGGAGGGCTCCCGCTGATACGAAGCCATGGCCTGGCCGATCTGGAACATCCGGTGCCGATCACCGCGGACAGCGTTTTCGAGACCGGTTCGCTCGCCAAGCAGTTCACCGCCGCCGCGATGCTGCTGCTCGTCCAGGACGGGAAGCTGACGCTTGATGACGACATCAGGCGCTACCTGCCTGAAATGCCCGACTATGGGACCGCGATCACAGTCCGGCATCTGCTCAACCACACCAGTGGGCTGCGTGAACAATGGAGCCTGCTGGCCCTGGCCGGCAGGTCGCCCGGAACCCAGGTGCACACGCTGGGCACGATCCTCGACCTGGCCGTGCGCCAGAAGGCGCTGAACTTCCTGCCCGGCGCGGAATTCCTCTACACCAACACCAATTATGTCCTGGCGGCGATCATCGTCGAGCGGGTCAGCGGCAAGAGCCTGCAGCGCTTCACCAGCGATCGGCTTTTCCAACCCCTCGGCATGACCCATAGCCGGTGGCGGGAAGATTTCCGCACGGTGGTTCCGGGGCGGGCAATGGCCTATACCGGGAGCGATGACGGCTTCATCGCCAGCATGCCCTTCACCAATGTCTACGGAAATGGCGGGCTGCTCACCACGATCGGGGATTTGCTGCGCTGGAACGCGTTCCTCGACGATCCGTCCCGCCTCCCCGGCGGCCAGGCCCTGGCGGCTGCCCTGCAATCGCCGGGAAGCCTGCGGAACGGCACTCCGCTCGAATATGCCGCGGGCCTCGAGATCACGCGCGCGCAGGGGCTGCGCCTTGTCTCCCATAGCGGCTCGACGGGCGGCTACCGGGCCTGGCTGGGCCGCTATCCCGAAAAACGCATCTCGGTCGCGCTGCTCTGCAACAATGGCGATATCGATCCGGTCAGCCTGGGGGAGAAGGTGGCGATGCGCGCGCTCGAGGCCACCGGGTATCGCGGCGGCGTCCCAGCCACGGCACCGCAGGCGACCGCCCCGGTCGCCGAGGTCCCTCGTCGCAACCTGGCGCCGTACCAGGGCCTGTTTCGGAACCCCGTCACCGGCGAACTGGTCGAGACCAGGATCGTCGACGCGGAACTCAGGCTGCGGCAGGGAGCATCCCAGATACTGATCCCGGGCGATGGCGATCATTTTCGGCGCGCCGATGGCGATCGCGTCCACATCTTCAGGAACAAGGGGAAACCGGCCGCGCTCACGATCGAGCGAGGACCCATGCGACAGCGCTTCGATGCCGTCGCACCCGCCAAGACCGGTGACGAGGTGCTGGCTGCCTATGTCGGCACCTATTACAGCACCGAACTGGACACGCGCATCTCGGTCGTACGGCAGGGGCATGGCCTGATCATGCGCCAGCCTTTCGGGACCGAATGGCCGCTGACGCCGATTTTCGCCGACGGGTTCAGCACCCGGCTGCGCGGCACCACCAGTTTCGTCTTCACCCGCGCGCCGGACGGCAAGGTCGATGGCGTTGCCGCCTGGGCGACCGGTGCCCGCAATATACGGTTCGTGCGACAGCCTCGCTGAAGCCGCCATCGGTCAGGAAGCGGCAGGCACCGAATGGAGCGCGCCGCCTACAGCCCCAGCGCCCGCACCGCGCTGAGCATCAGCCAGTAGAGCCCGCCCGAGAGCAGCATCGCCGCCGGCAGGGTGAGCAGCCAGGCCAGCGCCAGGTTGCGCACCGTGCGCGCCTGCAGGCCCGCGCCGCTCGCCACCGAGGCACCCGCCACGCCGGAGGACAGGATGTGCGTGGTCGATACCGGCAGGCCGAAGCGATCGGCCGCCAGGATGGTACCCGCCGCCACCAGCTCGGCCGAGGCGCCCATGGCATAGGTCATGTGCTGCTTGCCGATCTTCTCGCCGACGGTGACGACGATTCGCTTCCACCCGATCATGGTGCCAAGGCCGAGCGCCAGCGCGACGACGATCTTCACCCAGAGCGGAATGAAGCGCGTGCCGGCCTCCAGGCTCTTCTGATACTCGGTCAGCGCCTTGAGCTCGGCGGGCTGATAGCCATCGGGCTTCTTGGTGGCGAGCTTGGTCGTGTCGAGCACCAGATACATGTCGTTGCGGACATTGCCGGTGGCCTCCGCCGGCACCTTGCTCAGCGATCCGAAGCCCTGGACGCGCGCGGTAAGGTCCTTCGACAGGCTCTCGAGCGCGGCGAACACCTGCGGGCTCTCCGCCTTGCGCTGCTGGAGCGCAGTGGTTAGCACGGCGCGGGCCTGGACCGGCGCCATGTCGGGCAGCCCGCGGCTATGCGCGTCGAACGCGGCCGAAGCGGTGTTGGCGGTCTGGACGAAGGCCGGAGTCGCGCTCGCCGGCAGGGTGCGGTTGAGCGCATAGGCGGTCGGGGCGCAGCCGATCAGGATCAGCATGATCAGGCCCATGCCCTTCTGCCCGTCGTTCGAGCCATGGCTGAACGAGACCGCGGTACAGGTGAAGATCAGCGCGCTGCGGATGCCGAGCGGCGGCGCGGTGTGCGGCATCGGCGAGGTGTAGAGCTTCGGGTTGCGCAGCACCGCGCGCATGACGAGCAGCAGCAGCACGGCCGCGAAGAAGCCGATCAGCGGCGCCATCCACAGGCCGGTGAGCACCTTCTGCGCCTGGCTCCAGTCGACGCCGGCGGTGCCGCCGCGCGAGCCGGCCTGGATCAGCTGGTTGGCCAGGCCCACGCCCAGCACCGAGCCGATCAGCGTGTGCGAGGAGGAATTGGGCAAGCCGACATACCAGGTGCCGAGGTTCCACAGCACCGCCGCGAGCAGCAGCGCGAAGATCATCGCGAAGCCGGACGCCGAGCCGACGTTGAGGATCAGGTCCACCGGCAGCAGCGTGATGATCGAATAGGCGACCGCGCCGCTCGACAGCATCACGCCCAGGAAATTCCAGAATCCCGACCAGATCACCGCAAAATGGGCGGGCATCGAATTGGTGTAGATCACCGTCGCCACGGCGTTGGCGGTATCGTGGAAGCCGTTCACGAACTCGAAGCCCAGCGCGATCAGCAGCGCCAGCGCGAGGAACAGGAACACGCCGGTGGCGAGCTCCTCCCCCACGCCGCGCGTGTCGGTCAGCACGCTCCAGCCGGCAAAGGCCAGTCCGCCCACCAGGATCGCCGCGAAGAGCAGCTTGGCGAGGGGATGGGTCTTATAGTCGAATCGGGGGCCCGGCTGCGGTTCGTCGACCGGCTGGGCTTGGTCCAGAGCGAGTGATGCCATGATGTGCGCGCCTCTGGCCGGAGGGTGTGACAGCCATATGACAAACGCATGACATGGCGAAGGATCGCGTCGAAATGCAGCGTCTCAGAAATGGACCTGCATATAGGCCTTGGGCCCGGGCTTGATGCCGCGATTACCGCCGGGCAGGCTCATGAACCCGCGCCCGCGCAGCCGCCGCAGCCAGGCGAAGCCCAGCTCGACATGGTCCGACGCCTCGAAGCTCAACCGCGCGCCGGCATAATGCCGCGCATCGCGCACCACGCCGCGATCGGCATCGAAACGCGGTGCCTGGGCATAGGCGCTCAGGCCCAGCCAGGCATGCTCGACCACTTCCTTCTGGAGCGAGAAGCCGTAAGTGGAGCGCGTCTCGTCGGCCCGCCAGCTCTCGTTGCTGCCGCGCACGGTCGCCGAGGTGCGCAGCCACAGGCCCGATGCCCGTTCCTCGGTCTTCACGCGGATCTCGGGCTGCAGCACCAGATAGGCGGCCTGGGCCGCGGCGACGGTCTGCGCCCCCGCCGGCATCGCGGCAAGGATCATCCCCACCGCCAGTCCGGTCGCGCCGGTTCGAACGATCATCCCCATGCCAAGCCCCCACGACAGGCATTGCCGTCGCCGAATCCTCCCGGCGACGCGAGGATATTATTGCTGAAATGTTTCCATTGCCAGCGATATTGTTTCCAGGCTCAGCCCAGCTCCCGCATCAGCTCCTCGAGCACCTGGATCGCCCCGGCGATGCGCAGCTGCGTCCGCTTCAGCTCGGCGATCTGCGAGTCGAGCGTCTTCAGCCGCTCTTCGCCCGCGACATGTTCCCGCTTGAGCAGCGCGAGCCGTTCCTCGAGCAGCTTCCAGTCCATCCGTCTCTCCCCGATCGTCCGGAGGCGACGATCACAGGATCGCGCACCGCTGGCAATCCACCATTGCCTCGCCTGCCCGCGTTCCCTACCTGTTCGCGGATGACCGTGCCCGTCGAGACCGATGCCAACGCCCCCTATCTCCAGGGCCTGAACCCGCCCCAGCGCGAGGCGGTGCTGACGGCCGAGGGGCCGGTGCTCGTCCTGGCCGGCGCGGGCACGGGCAAGACCGCGGCGCTCACCGCCCGCCTCGCCCATCTGCTGTGGACGCGCCGCGCCTATCCCAGCGAGATCCTGGCGGTGACCTTCACCAACAAGGCGGCGCGCGAGATGAAGGAGCGCGTCGGCCGGCTGGTCGGCGCCGCGGTGGAGGGCATGCCCTGGCTCGGCACCTTCCACGCGATCGGCGCCAAGATGCTGCGCCGCCATGCCGAGCTGGTCGGCCTGCAATCCAACTTCACCATCCTCGACACCGACGACCAGCTCCGCCTGATCAAGCAGCTGATCCTGGCGGCGGACCTCGACGAGAAGCGCTGGCCCGCGCGCCAGCTCGCCGGGCTGATCGACGAATGGAAGAACAAGGGCCTGACTCCCGCCGAGATCGGCGCGGGCGAGTCCGAGCGCTATGCGAACGGCCGCGGCGCCGCGCTCTACCATCTCTACCAGGAGCGGCTGAAGGCGCTGAACGCCTGCGACTTCGGCGACCTGCTCCTCCACATGCTGGTGATCCTCAAGACCCACCGCGACGTGCTGGAGAGCTATCAGCAGCGCTTCCGCTACATCCTGGTCGACGAGTATCAGGACACCAACGCCGTCCAGTATCTCTGGCTCCGCCTGCTCGCCCAGGAGCGCAAGAACATCTGCTGCGTCGGCGACGACGACCAGTCGATCTACAGCTGGCGCGGCGCGCTGGTGGAGAACATCCTGAAGTTCGAGAAGGACTTCCCCGGCGCCAAGGTGATCCGGCTCGAGCAGAATTACCGCTCGACGCCGCACATCCTCGCCGCCGCCTCGGGCGTGATCGCCAACAATAGCGGCCGCCTCGGCAAGACGCTGTGGACCGACAAGGCCGAGGGCGAGAAGGTCAAGGTGCTCGGCGTGTGGGACGGGCCCGAGGAGGCGCGCCGCGTCGGCGAGGAGATCGAGGGCGCCCAGCGCGGCGGCATGAGCCTGGACGACATGGCGATCCTGGTCCGCGCCCAGCACCAGACGCGCGAGTTCGAGGACCGGTTCATCGCGATCGGCCTGCCCTATCGCATCATCGGCGGCTTCCGCTTCTACGAGCGCCAGGAGATCCGCGACGCGCTCGCCTATCTCCGCGTCGTGGCGCAGCCGGCGGACGACCTCGCCTTCGAGCGCATCGTCAACGTTCCCAAGCGCGGCCTGGGCGACAAGGCGCTGGCGAAGGTCCACCAATATGCGCGGGCGGAGGGCATCCCGCTCACCGTGGCGGCGGCGCGCATCCTCGATACCGACGAGCTGACGCCCCAGGCCCGCCGCGCGCTCGGCAACCTGGTCGGCGACATGGCGCGCTGGCGCGGCATGGGCAACGACCTCCAGCACCCGGACCTTGCCCGCATCATCCTCGACGAGAGCGGCTATACCGCGATGTGGCAGGCCGACCGCACCGCCGAGGCCGCCGGCCGGCTCGAGAACCTCAACGAGCTCGTCCGCGCGATGGAGGAATATGAGACGCTCGGCGCGTTCCTCGAGCATGTCAGCCTCGTCATGGACAATGAGGGGCAGCGCGACGAGCCCAAGGTGACGATCATGACGATCCATGCCGCCAAGGGGCTGGAGTTCGACACCGTGTTCCTGGCGGGCTGGGAGGAAGGCATCTTTCCCTCGCAGCGGGCGCTGGACGAGGGCGGGCTGGCCTCGCTCGAGGAGGAGCGCCGCCTGGCCTATGTCGCGATCACCCGCGCCCGGCGCCGCGCGACCATCCTCCACGCCGCCAATCGGCGCATCTATGGCCAGTGGAACTCGAGCATCCCGAGCCGCTTCGTCGCCGAGCTGCCCGAGGCGCATGTCGAGAGCGAGAGCACGATGACCGGCGGGGCATCGCTATGGCAGGCGAACTGGAGCGAGCGCAGCGATCCCTTCGCCGATGTGTCGCGGGGGACCGGGCGAGGCCCGGGCTGGCAGCGCGCCGCCGGGGTTTCGGGGGGCGTGGACGTGAAGAATCCGGGCGGCGGCTTCACTTCGCGGACGTTCAGCCGCGAGCCGGCCCGCGTGGTGGAAAGCCGCGCCTCGGCGGTGAGCTTCGGCGCCAAGCCGCGCGACGACCTGTCGCTGGGGATGCGCGTGTTCCACCAGAAGTTCGGCTATGGCGTGATCGCGGAGATCGAGGGGAACAAGCTCGAGATCGACTTCGAGCAGGCCGGGCGGAAGCGGGTGATGGATTCGTTTGTGACGGTGGGGTGAGGAGGTACTGTTGCAAGCCCAATGCATGGATGCTCTCAAGCTTTGCGAACATTACTTTCGCGTAGCCGAAAGGCGTACTCCGCCTCCGCAATGGGTTCCTTGGGAAGGCCACTATAAATGGCGTTACGTTGAAAAGCTTCCGCAGCAGGCTTTACTACAGAAGTTGGCTCGCCAAATTACCGGACTAAAGAGCTTAAGCATATTGCTTTCCGCAGGATTTCTGCAAGAAGTCGGGGTACTATTTCGAGTTCTAGATGAAATATCCGAGGACGTTTCGTTCATATCTCTCGGCTTAATCCACTCCGATTGGACCGAAAATCACAGACGATATCTCGAATATTTTTGGCGAGAGAGCGACGCCGATGGCCCTCCGACCATCCAACGCAAGAAAATTCGAGCCTTCGTTAATCGGCGTGGTGGATTGAGTGACCCGTCAAGTGCGGATCGCGTAGGACGCGAAATACATCAGGCCTACTCTGACTACATCCACGCAAGATCGGCTCCCATCATGGCGATGGTCAAGGGGCCACCCCCTAATTTTTTTCTGGACGGAATACGCGATCCCATTCCGCGCTTCGCTTACGAAGAGCAGGTTCCGAGCTATTTTTACAGAGCATTGGGAAGTGCGTTCATGGTAATAAAGGTATCCGCGCCGACCGAAGTGGAAGCCTGTTACCGCGACCTCAAGGCGTGGGAAGTCAGCAATCACGAATTAATTCTATAGCTTTTGTTCAGCCGAATTCTGATATAGTCACCAACCTAGTCAGGAGCCCCGCCGCCGTCATGGAACGCATCAACCTAGCCGACGCCAAGGCGCGCCTCAGCGAGATCGTCGATCGGGTCGAGGCGGGCGAGAGCATCGAGATCGTCCGGCGTGGCAAGCCTGCTGCGCGGCTTATCCCTCCCCTGCCCGAGAAGAAGCCAGTCGATGTCGCGGCGCTGCGGGTTGCTGCCAGCAAGGTCCCCTATCAGCATGAGAGTGGCGCCGAGGTGATCCGCAAGATGCGCGACAGCGGGTATTGATGTTCTACCTCGACGCTTCCGCCGCCGTCGCCGCGATAGCGCAAGAAGTGCATAGCGAGGCGATGTGGCAATGGCTCGACGAGCATGCCGTCGATCCGATCCTGTGCAGCGGCTGGACCGGTACCGAAGTCGCCAGCGCGCTTTCAATCAAGGTGCGCACCGGCGCCTATTCGATGGAAGACCGGGTCGTCGCCTGGAACAACTGGCGCCGACTTCGGGATGCCAGCCTCGCCGATATCGCCATCATTCCCGAACATTTCGAAACCGCCACGCGCTTTCTCGATCGGCCCGATCTGGGCCTGCGCGCCGGAGATGCGCTCCATATAGCCATTGCCGAAAGCGGTGGCCTGCGCCTCGTCACCTTCGACACCCAGATGGCCGACGCCGCGCTCCAGCTCGGCGTGCCGGTCGAGGCGCTCTGAGCCCCTTCCAATGTAGGATTTCACCTGATCTACCCTGGTGGATGCCCATATTCCCCTTCCCCGATCCGCCCGAAGCCGAGGAGCCCGGCGCCCTGGCCTTTACGCCCGTTCCCTTCGAACGGCGCCGCGCCGATGGATGGACCGAGCGCCGCCAGCGCGATTTCGTCACTGCGCTCGCGGCAATGGGCTCCGTGCTCCACGCCGCCCGAGCCGTCGGAATGACCAAGCGCTCGGCCTATCAACTCCGCGATCGCCCCGGCGCGGAGAGCTTCGCTGCCGCCTGGGATCTCGCGCTCGCAATCGGCTATGCCGACGCCTTCGATAAAGCGCTGGAGCGCGCCACCGGTGGCATCACCACGCCACGCTACTATAAGGGCAAGCAGGTCGGCACGCATCATCGCCTCGATTTTCGCCTGGCCATGGCCGCGCTCAACGGCGGGCCGCCCTCCTCCGCGCCACCGCGCAAGAAAATTGCGGATTGAAGCGCGTTTCCCGGAAAATAGGGAAAATAGCGCGGCCAAGCGCACGTCCAGGCCCTTCGTGTATTACACGCACATAACACCCTTGACACCCGCCACGCTACATCTGTAGCCCTTGCCGCGAAGGGATGACCACATGCAGCACTCGAACCAGCCCGCCGATCTCAACCGCCGCCGGCTCCTCGCGCTGGTGCCGGCCGCCACGGGCGTGGCGCTGCTCCCCGGCATCGCCCGCGCCGCCGCGGCCGATCCGGTCCAGGCGCTGGTCGATGATTTCGTGCGGAGCGGCAAGGCGCCCGGCGTCTCGGTCGCGGTGATCCGCGACGGCAGCACCCGCTTCTACAATGCCGGCGTGCTCTCGCGTGCCACCAACGCCCCCGTCACCGAGCATTCCGTCCATGAGATCGGCTCGATCTCCAAGACCTTCACCAGCCTGCTCCTCGCCCATGCGATCGGCGAGGGCCGCGCGCGGATCGACGACGATGTCCGCAAGCACCTGCCGCCGGGCTATGACAATCTCGTCCGCGACGGCCGCCCGATCCGCATCGCCGACCTGGTCACCACCACTTCGGCGCTGCAGGACAATCTGCCCGACTGGAGCGGCTTCCTCAGCAAGGTGCCGCCCGAACAACTCTTCGCCGAAGTGTCGAAGCTGCTCAGGGGCTATGACCCGGCGCGCTTCCTTCCCGATCTCAAGACGGTGACGCTGCTCGACGTGCCCGGCCGCGTGCCGCGCCACAGCAACACCGCCTCGCAGCTCCAGGCGGTGCTGGCCGAGCGCCTCTACGGCCAGCCCTATGACGCGCTGCTCGCCCGCTTCGTCGAGAAGCCGCTGGGCATGCGCGCCGGCGGCGGCCCCGTCCCGCCCGCCCTGCTCGCCACCGGCTACAACAGCAAGGGTGCCGAAGCACCGCCGCTCGACACGCCGGCGATCCGCGCCGCGGGCGGCCTGCGCTATTCGGCGGTGGACATGGCGCGCTATGTCGCGGCGCAGATCGCCGCGCGCGACCCCGCCATCGCCCGCACCCACCAGCCGCTGTTCGGCACGCCCGAGACGAGCGCGATCGGCTTCCACTGGGTGATCGCCAGGACCGCCGACAGCCAGACCTATCTGCGCCATTCGGGCGGCACCTTCGGCCAGTCGAGCTATTGCGACTTCTATCCGGCACGGCGCTACGGCGCGGTCGTCCTCGCCAACAGCGCCAGCGCGCAGAATACCGGCCAGGCGCTCGCAGATGCGATCCACGCGGCCCTGTTCGGCCCGCCGCGCGGCCTGAAGGCGCTCGAAGCGGCGCTGGAGCAAAGCGGCTATGCCGATGTCGCCGGCACGATCGCGGCGACCAGGGCGCGCTTCCCCGAACTGCACCTGACCGAGGATCGCATGATCGCCTGGGGCTATCGCCTGCTCGCCGCGTCCCCCAAGGCCGCGCGCAGCATCTTCGCCTGGGCCGCGGCGCAGTTTCCAGACAGCTGGAACGCGCATGACAGCCTGGCCGAGGCGATCGCCGCCACCGGCGACAAGCCCGGCGCCATCGCCGAATATCGGCGCTCGCTCGTGCTCAACCCGGCCAACGACAATGCGACGCGGATGATCGAGAAGCTGGAGAAGGCGCCCTAGAGATGGGACTTCGGCACGCCTTCGCGGCTCAGGCCACCGCCATCAGCGTCTCGCCGCGATATTTCTCAAGGCCGGGATCGAACAGCGCGCTCGGCACGAACGTCTGCTCCAGCACCGCCACGTCCTTCAGCCCATCGAGCTTGAACGTGCCGATCTTCTCCTCGCGCGGCGGCAGACCTTCCTTCGAGACGACGACGGCATCGACATGGAGCGCATCGTGGCGCGTGTAGAGGATGTGCGGGGCAAGGATCATCGCGGTGCGGTTATAGGTCGCGGCCAGGCATTTCTGGCGCACGATCCCCTCCAGGACCATCGGCGTGATCGGCGCGGGAGCGGCAGGCGGATCGACTTCGTGACTCAAGAACATGCGCCCTTATGGCAATTCCTGCTGCGGTGCAGCAAGACCCTGGTTTCGGATATGGCATTCGCATTGCCAACGGATTGCCGCATCGCCCCTCTCCTCTCCTGCGGACCGCGCGCGGCCTGCCAACCCTCCAGGGGCCGACAAGTTGCATCCCCCGGCACGGCCCGCCATGCTCGCGCCGGAACGATCCGCCTCGGTTCCTTGCGGTTCCGCCGCATCGGCACCGTCCGTTCAGCACGGCTTCACGCGCATGTCCGGAACGTTTCAGCGTCCCTGGTCGTATGGGCCTTCGGGAAGGAGAATACACAATGAAGCATCTGGTAACCCTCGCCGCGGTCGCTGCGGCCAGCCTGGCGGTCGCCACGCCGGCCATGGCGCAGCGCGGCCCCGTCTACGGGCAGGACGAGGAGGCCCGTTTCGACGCCGCGCAGCAGCGCTTCGATCGGGAATATGGTCAGTTCCAGCAGGCGCTCGAGCGCTACCGCGCCTACAAGTCCCGCCCGATCGCGCCGCCGCCTCCCCCGCCCCCGCCGCGCGGCGGCTATTCGGGCTATGACCCGCGCGACGAGGAATATTATGATGCTTCCCGCGACTATCGCGCGCCGCCCCCGGGCTATCAGGAGCGCGTGCTGACCCAGGACGACCGCATCTATCGCGGCCAGGACGGCAAATATTATTGCAAGCGCTCCGACGGCACGACCGGCCTGATCGTCGGCGCGGCGGCGGGCGGCCTGTTCGGCAACGTCATTGCCGGCGGGCGCTCCAAGACGGTGGGCACGCTGCTCGGCGCGATCGCCGGCGGCGCGCTCGGCAGCTCGGTGGACCGCGACCAGGTCCGCTGCCGCTGACCCGAGCGGAGGGGCCCCGTCGCCACGGCGGCGGGGCCCCTCCGTAGCTTCCCCGATGGGGACAGCTCCTGAGCCGCGGCTTCACGCCCGTGCAGGCATGATGCGCCGATATGGGGGATATGAGGAGTCGCGCCATGCCCGTGGACCGCGTGCTGCGGCAGCACGGCCATATTCTGGCCAATGCCGATGCGCTCGAGGCGCTCGTCTCGGGGCCGCGGCCGGCGAGCGTCGAGGGGCTGGGCTTCCGGCGCTGGCTGTTCACGCGCGACCTGCTGATGCATTTCGCCAGGATGGAGGGCCAGGTCTATGGCCCGCTGATGGACGAGCTGGGCGGCGAGGTGGCGCATGTGGCGAGCCAGGCGAGCGCCGAGACCGCCGCCCTGGTCGCCGATTTCCGCGAGCATGTCACCCGCTGGCACGGCTTTCCGAGCGAGGCGCAGTGGGACATCTATGCCCGCGCGACGCACTGGCTGACGGCGCGCATCCGCGAGCGGCTAGAGAGCGAGGCGACCGCCATCCTGCCGCTGCTCTCCCGGCTGCCCGTCGACGAGCACGGCGCCTGCCCCGGCAAGCCGGACCATCGCTATGTCGCCGATGCATGGGAGATACGCGAGCTGATCTTCGGCGCCGCGAAGCCGGCCGATGCGGCGGGCACCCGATCGGGCGGCGCCGCACCGGCCCGAGTCGCCTCAGTGCCAGAAGATCAGGATGAGAAGGATGATCGGAATCGGGATGCCAAGCAGCCACAACAGGATACCCTTGCCCATCTGATCTCTCCAACTATCTGGTTTCGATTGCGAAAATAACCATCGGGGCACGATGCGGGTTCCGCTGGAACCTGGCGGCGGGTTGAGGCACTGAGCATGCGGATGACCGACGGCCTTCCCTTGCCGCGCCGCACGCTTGCCATCGCCGCCGTCTCCTTCGGGACCGCGCTGGTGGTGATCGACGGCGCGATCGCCACGGTGGCGCTGCCCACCATCGCCCGGGACCTGCACGTCGACAGCTCGGCGGCGGTTTCCGTCGTCACCGTCTACCAGCTGACGCTGGTGATGCTGCTCCTGCCCCTTGCCGGGCTGGGCGAGCGGATCGGCCTCAGGCGGATGTACCAGACCGGGCAGCTGGTCTTCACCGTGGCGACGATATTGTGCTTCTTCGCCGAGAGCCTGCCCTTCCTGCTCATCGTCCGGGCGGCGCAGGCGGCGGGCGCGGCGGCGGCGCTCAGCGTTTCCTCGGCGCTGATCCGCCAGATCTATCCGGCAAAGCATCTCGGCCGCGGCCTGGGCATCAACTCGGTGGTGGTGTCGAGCTCCGCCGCGCTGGCGCCCACCATCGGCGGCCTGGTGCTCGCGGTGGGCCCCTGGCCCTGGGTGTTCGCCTCGGCGGTGCCCTTCGCGATCGCCAGCCTGTTGTTCGGCCGCGCCCTGCCCGACACGCCCGCGCGCGACGAGCCGTTCGACGTGCTGGGGGCGCTGCTGTGCGCCGGCATGTTCGGGCTGGTGATCGGCGGGCTGGAGAGCAGCGTGCACGGCGACAGCCCCGTGGTCTCGGCGGCGGTGGTGGTCGCCGGCGCGGTGATCGGCCTGTTCTTCGTCCGCCGCGAGATGCGCGAGCCCAAGCCGATCCTGCCGATCGACCTGCTCACCCGGCCGGTGCTCGCCCTGTCGGTGATCGGCGCCTACACTGCCTTTATCGGCACGATGACGCTGCTGCTGTCGCTGCCCTTCCGGCTGCAGCACGGCTATGGCTTCGCCCCGTCCGAAGTGGGCGCGGTGATCGCGCCCTGGCCGCTCACCACGATGATCGTCGCGCCGCTCGCCGGCTCGCTGTCGGACCGTTACCCCGCCGGGGCGCTGGGCGGGATCGGCATGGTCGTCGCGGTGACCGGGCTGATCTTCCTCGCCTTTCTGCCCGCGCACCCGAGCTGGTTCGACATCGCCTGGCGCATGTCGCTCACCGGGGCCGGCTTCGGCATGTTCCTGTCGCCCAATGCCCGGCTGATCATCGGCTCGGCCCCGATCGATCGCGCGGCCGCGGCGGGCGGGCTCATTTCCACCACCCGGATGGTCGGGCAGACGACCGGCGCCACGCTGGTGGCCGCGCTGCTCGCGATCGGCATCGGCGGCGGCACGGTGCCGCCGCTGGTGGCGGCCGGCCTTGCCGCCATTGCCGGCCTGTGCAGCCTGGCGCGCCTGCGCCCCGCCATCCGCAACCCGCGCTTCGCCGAGACCGAGGACGTCCAGCCCGCCAAGCTGCGCTGACGGATATCTCTTCGCCCGGCTAGCAATCCTTCGTTGCGGTCACGTCGCGGAAGCGCCTAGAGGCCTTGCATGGTCGCCGAAGCAAAGCATCCATTCGCCGTTCCCAATTTCCGCCTTTATTTCCTGGCCCGGCTCTCGACGACGCTCGGGCAGATGGCGATGGTGATCGTGATCGGCTGGCAGGTGTACGACATCGCCCGCCGGACGATGACGGTGAAGGAAGCCGCCTTCCAGCTCGGGCTGATCGGCGTCGCCCAGTTCCTGCCGCTGCTGTTCCTCTCGCTGTTCGCCGGCTGGGTGGCGGACCGGCTCGACCGGCGCTGGATCGCCCGCGCCGCGGTGGCGCTCGAGGCATTCTGCGCGATCAGCCTGGGCGTGCTGACCTATACCGGCACGATCAGCCTGCCCGCGCTGTTCGGCATCGCCGCGCTGCTCGGCGTGGCGCGCGCCTTTGCCAGCCCGGCGCTGAGCGCGCTCTCGCCCAATCTGGTGCCCAAGGCGATCCTGCCCACCGCGATCGCGCTGAGCTCGCTCTCCTGGCAGATCGGCACGGTGATCGGCCCGGCGATGGGCGGCTATCTCTATGCCGCGGCCGACTGGCTCTCCTATGCCGTGGCGGGCGGGCTGTTCCTCGTCTCCTTCGTGCTGCTCATGCTGATCGGCGACGTGCCGCGGAGCGTGCGCAAGTTCAGCGGCAGCCCCTGGGCGCAGATGATCGACGGGCTCCATTATGTCCGGCGCAACCGCCTGGTGCTGGGCGCGATCTCGCTCGACCTGTTCGCCGTGCTGCTCGGCGGCGCGACCGCGATGCTGCCCGTCTATGCCCGCGACATCCTGCATGTGGGTTCGGAAGGGCTCGGCCATCTGCGCGCCGCGCCCGCGATGGGCGCCGTCGCCACGGCGGTGTTCTTCTCCTGGCGGCCGCTGAAGAGCGACGTGGGCGTGAAGATGCTCCTCGCCGTCGGCCTGTTCGGCGTGGCGACGGTGATCTTCGGCCTGTCCGCGCCGCTGCTGGTGCCGGTGCTCGGCCCGGCGGCGGTGGGGCACGACACGGCGCCGGCGGTGCTGATCGCGCTGTTCGCGCTGTTCGTGCTCGGCGCGGCGGACATGGTCTCGGTCTATGTCCGCCAGTCGCTGATCCAGCTCTACACGCCCGACGAGATGCGCGGCCGCGTCGGCGCGGTCTCCACGCTGTTCATCTCGGGCTCGAACGAGCTGGGCGAGGCCGAATCGGGCTTCCTCGCCGCGCTGATCGGTCCGGTCGCCGCAGTGGTGGGCGGCGGCATCGGCGCGATCCTTGTCACACTGGCATGGGCCAAGCTATTTCCGGAGCTCAGGCGGGCTCGCACCTTCGATCCTCCGGCCAATCTCGAGATTCCTCCCAAGGAGATGATGACATGAAGGCCAATACGATCCTCGAGACCATCGGCAACACGCCCCATGTCCGCGCGGGCAAGCTGTTCCCGGACGCCGAAGTCTGGATCAAGTCCGAGCGGACCAATCCCGGCGGCTCGATCAAGGACCGCATCGCGCTGGCGATGATCGAGGCGGCGGAGAAGGACGGCAGCCTGCAGCCGGGCGGCACGATCGTCGAGCCGACCAGCGGCAATACCGGCGTGGGCCTCGCGATGGTCGCCGCGGTGAAGGGCTACCGGCTCATCCTGGTCATGCCGGAGAGCATGAGCATCGAGCGCCGCCGCCTGATGCTCGCCTATGGCGCGACCTTCGACCTCACGCCGCGCGAGAAGGGGATGAAGGGCGCGATCGAGCGGGCGATGGAGATCGTCGAGACGACGCCGGGCGCCTGGATGCCGCAGCAGTTCGAGAATCCGGCGAACATCGACGTGCACGTGCGCACCACCGCGCAGGAGATCCTCAACGACTTCGCCGATTCGCCGATCGACGTGGTCATCACCGGCGTGGGCACCGGCGGCCACATCACCGGCGTCGCCGAGACGCTGAAGAAGCGCTGGCCGAACCTCAAGGTCTATGCGGTCGAGCCGGAGCTCTCGCCGGTCATCTCGGGCGGCCAGCCGGGCCCGCATCCGATCCAGGGCATCGGCGCCGGCTTCGTCCCGCGCAACCTGCATACCGACGCGATCGACGGCGTGATCAAGGTCGATGCGGGAGTCGCCAAGGACATGGCCCGCCGCGCCGCGCGCGAGGAAGGCATGCTCGTCGGCATTTCCTCGGGCGCGACTCTGGCCGCGATTCTGCAGAAATTGCCGGACCTGCCGGAGGGCGTCCGTATCCTGGGGTTCAATTATGATACAGGTGAGCGCTATCTGAGCGTCCCGGATTTTCTTCCGGAGAGCTGAGGCACTGGAATTAACGCCGGATTAACGCTAGGTTTCCCGAGTCGGGGAAAACGTCGTTTCCGGGGGGAACTTCGTGCGCAATGCAATGATCCTGGTGAGCGTCATGCTCGCCATTTATCTGGGGTGGCCGCTCGCTTTCGGGGGGAAGCAGCGCGGGCTGGAAACACCGGCCGAGGCGCGCGGTGTGGCGGCCACCCCAGTTTTCGCTTCGAAACCCGTGCGAACGGCCGCGCTGGCCGCCAAGCCGCCGGCACCACCCAGCCGTCCGGAGAGCTGCTACAAGCGCTATCAGCGCGAAGTGAAGCTCTGCACGGGGGCCACCGCCGCGGCCTGCAAGCTCGGCGCGGCCGATCATTGGGACATGTGCGAGGCGACCGGATTCTGGCCTAACTGAGCGCGCGCCGGATGCGCTGATCCGAGCCGTGCGGCGTTTCGGCGCCGCAATGGTTCCAACCGCGCGTCTTCTGCGTTATGGGCGGCGACCCCATGGCGACCGTCCCTTCCCTTCCCACCGCCGGAGCATTCTCCGTCCGCGTGCCGCCCATGCTGGTGGCATTGCTCGGTCTCGTCACGCTTACGGCGATCGCGCTGCCCCTGTGGCTGGTGACGCACACCCCGCGCGCGGTGGTGCACAAGCGCGCGCCGGTGAAGGTGTCGCACCGGGTGGTGCCCAAGACCGAGCTGCCGGAAGTGGAGCCGGTCGAGCTCCAGGTCGTCACCCCCGACGACGCGCGCGCCTGGAATGCGTCCATCCCCTTCTCGAACCTGCCCAATCCGGCGGCGCGGCCGTTCAGCATCTATGGCCCCGAGGACAGCCGCGCGCGCGCCGTCGATTGCCTTGCCGCGGCGGTCTATTACGAGGCGGGCGACGATGCCGTGGGCGAGCGCGCGGTCGCGCAGGTGATCATCAACCGCGCGCGCCACCCCGCTTTCCCCAAGACGATCTGCGGCGTCGTGTTCCAGGGCTCGGAGCGCTCGACCGGCTGCCAGTTCACCTTCGCCTGCGACGGCGCGATGCTGCGCTACTCGCCCAGCGCCGCCGCCTGGGAGCGGGCGCGCTACATCGCCCGCACCGCCTTGAACGGCTCGGTCTACAAGCCGGTGGGCCATGCGACGCATTATCACACCGACTGGGTCGTGCCCTATTGGAGCGCCAGCCTCGAGAAGATCACCGAGGTGCACACGCATCTCTTCTTCCGCTGGACCGGCTGGTGGGGCACGCCGCCGGCGTTCAACCGCACCTATGCCGGGATCGAGCCCAACATCGCGCTGATGGCGCGCCTGTCGCCCGGCGCCTTCCAGAACGATCCCGCGCTCGAAGCGCTGCTGCCCGGCGCGGTCGGGACCGACGGTGCCTTTGTCGATCCCGCGTCGATCCCGCAGAGCGCCGTGCCCGCGCCGATGGCGGCCGAGGGCGGCGACTCGAACAACTTCATGCTCACCTTGCCCAAGACGATGAACCCGGACGCGTTCGCGGCGCTGGCCATCCGCACCTGTGGCGAGCGGCCCTATTGCAAGTTCATGGCCTGGGCGGATGCGAAGCAGACTCCGGCCAGGCTGCCGCTGTCCAGCGCCCAGGTCTCCACCATGTCGTTCAGCTATCTGCGCGACGAGACGCAAGGCTTTGCCAAGGCGCTGTGGAATTGCGGCCAGTTCCGCCGCCCGAGCCCGGTCCAGTGCATGCGCACGCAGGTCCCGGCCCAGGCGACGCCCGCGCCGGCGACCGCCGCCGTCGCCGCGCCGCTCCCCGGCGCCACGCCCCCGGTTGTGCCCGCGCCGCTCGCCGGCGTCCGCCGCAAGATCGACGCGGTGCCGCCGCCGGCCGGCACTCCCGCCGAGGGCAAGGGCGCGGTGAGCTTCACCCTGCCCGCGCCCAAGCCTTCGCCGACGCCGCGGCCGACGCCCGAGCCGCGTTAATCGACCCGAGTGACGAGCGCCCGGGCCAGCGCCAGGGCGGAATCGAGAGGAACGTCACTCACATCGGGGCGATGCCAGCCGCTCGCGCCGGCCGTGTCCACCCGCACCGTCGCGACGCCCAGCCGGCGCTGCAGCCAGCTGCGCCGCACGGTCAGCGTCTGGATCGACTCGATGGGCACGATCCAGTCGCGCTGCGAAAGCACGCCGCGCATCACCTGCAGGCTGGTCTCGCGCAGCGCATAGCGGTGCCGGGTGCGCTGGAAGAACGCGACGATCACCGGCGCGGGCGCGAGCAGCAGCCCCCACCAGAGCGGCGACAGGAAGAAGCCGCCAATGCCCAGGACCAGCAGGATCGGCAGCCCGTCGCGGATCGCGGAGCGCAGGATATGGGCCGGCGCCACCGGCTGCAAACCGGGGCGCTGGAAGGGAGGAAGCGGCGTGGCGGCGATCACCCGCTCCGCCTCCTCGGCTGTGGCGAACGGCGCCATTTCCTCACGGCCCGACCGATCGACGCTTCCACCAAGCGTCTGCACTTCCACGATATTCCAGCCCATCCGCCCGCTGATCGCGCCCCGGCGGATCAGGCCCAGCTGGATGCGGCGATCGGCGATGACGGTCTCGGAGCGCGTGAGCAGCCCCCGGACGCGGCGGAAACGGCCCGGCTCATGCGTCAGGGTGAAGCCATAGTCCTTGAGCAGCGTGCGCACCACGCCCGCGACCACGCACAGCATCAGGGCCGCCGCCAGCACCAGCAGCAGCGCGAAGATGCTGAACCGGGCGAAGGCGAAGCGCTCGGCCTCGCCGAACAGCCTTTCCCAGTCGAGCTGCAGCACCCGGTCGAGCGAATGGATCACGCCCAGGATCGCCGCGATCCAGATCATCGAGAAGCCGAACACGCCGCCCAGCAGCACCCGGCCGAGCGACATGGCGAAGACGATGCGGCGCTCGGGCTCCGGCGGCGCCGCGACGTCGGCGCGCGTTTCGAGGATCGGCGCATGGCCGCGCAGCAGCGCGCGCAGGCGCTCCGCCTCGGCCATGGAGACGCTGTCGAGCCTGGCTTCCTCGGCTTCCCCGCCGCCGGTCTCGAGCCTGACCACCGCCAGCCCGAAGATGCGGGCAAAGGGGCTGCGCTCGATCGACACGTCCTGGATCCGGCCGCGCGGTATCGAACGGCGCCGGCGCTGGAGAATGCCGTGCTGGATCAGCACTTCCTCCGCTCCGATCCGATAGGTGAAGCTCCACCAGCCCAGCCAGGTGTAGAGCATCACCGCCGCGGCGATCGCCGCAAAGGCGGCCAGCGCCAGCGCCGGATGGAACGTGCGCCCCGCAAATCCGAGAATCAGCGGCGGAACGATGACCGTGGAAGGCGCGCGCTTCACGAAGCGCATGATCACGGTAAGGATGTGGAGCCGGCGGGGCGCGGCGCCGGGATCAGTCATGCCGCGCGCTGCCGATGCGCTCGCGGATCGCGTCGCGGATTTCCTCGGCGGTCGCACGGGCGATACCGGGCAGGATCACGACATTGGCATCGGTGCCCGCCGTGTGCAGAACGAGCGTTGCCACCCCGAACAGCCGCTCGAGCACATCCTGCGCCACGTCGATATGCTGGACGCGCAGCGTCGGGACGATCGTGTGCACGCGCGTCCACAAGCCATGCGCGACATGGAGCTCGCCGCCCGTGAAGGCATAGCCCCAGCGCCGCCAGCGCCGTCCCGGCGCGAAGCCTGCGATCCACAGGGTGACCAGCAGCACGGGCGCGAGGATCGCTCCCGGCATCGGCAGCTCCGGCACGAAGAACTCGCCCGCGACCGCCGCCGCGAGCAGGAACAGCGCAGTGCGGACGGCACGCAGGCGGATCACGTGAAGCTGCCCGCGCTCGAGCGGCAGGAGCGGAACGATGGCCAAGGTCATGGAAGGACTATCACCGAGTGTCTTACTTCACTCAAGCACTAGCTGCACCGGGACGGGCAAGGTTTCCGAGATTCGCGCAAATGCGCCAGGCGGCCTTTCCCGCCGGCAGGTCGCTTGCCTTCCACAGGGCGACACTGTCGCTCCGGGGACGAATTTCGAGAGCACCCACCACATAATCGGATGCAAATGAAGTATAGATCGAAGAATCTTCACACATATGTGCAGCAATTTGCGATACCGTCCATGGTTTTACAACGACTATCGCAGAAAAAATCGGAATAATTTCCACATCGTGGAACAATCCGATACGGATGTTTTCTAGATACAGGCAATTGTATCGCTTCGCTGCCTCGCTTGGCTTTCGCCGTCGAAACGATTACCTTGCGGCATCGGGATGTCGAGGGGGAGAATCGCGTGTCCGAGCCGCCGCCAACACGCAAGCTCACCATCATCGCCAAGGATCCCGGGCTGCGCCTGGGGCCCGACGGGCCGATGGCCTTCGTGGAAGTCAGCGTCCCGGCGGAGATCCTCGCCAAGGGGCCGACCGGCTACCGGATCAAGGTCGTCGACTATAACGCGACCGAGCGCCGCACCTATCTGGACGAGCAGGAATATCAGACGCGCGACGGCACGCTGGTCGACCCGTTCGCGCCGCTCCCCGGCGAGACGCGCGAGGATCCGGCCTATCAGCGCCGCCTGCTGGCCGATCCGAATTTCCATGCGCAGAACGCCTATGCGATCGCGATGCGCACGCTGGGCGCCTTCGAGCGCGCTCTGGGGCGCCGGGTGAGCTGGAGCTCCGGCGGCCACCAGCTCCACATCGCGCCGCACGCCTTCGCCCAGGCCAATGCCTTCTATTCCGAGCCCGATCGCGCGCTGATGTTCGGCTATTTCTTCCGCCGTGACGGACAGCCGGTCTTCACCTGCCTCAGCCACGACATCGTTGCGCACGAGACCGCGCATGCCCTGCTCGACGGGCTGCGCTCGCGCTTCACCGAGCCTTCCGGCCCGGACCAGGCGGCCTTCCACGAGGGTTTCGCCGATATAGTCGCCCTGCTCTCGATCTTCTCGCTCAAGCCCGTCGTCGCCGCGGCGATCGGAGAGGACGGGCGCTTCGCCGACACCGATCGCACCATCCGGCTGGTTTCGGTCAGCAAGCTTACCGCCGAGGCGATCCGCGAATCGATCCTGCTCGGCGTGGCCCGCGAAGTTGGCGAGGCGCTCGAGACCGGCCAGCGCGGCGCGCTTCGCCGCTCGGTCGGGCTCACGCCCGAGGCCGTCCATCTGCTTCAGGGCGAAGTGGAGGAGCATGCGCGCGGCGAGATCCTCGTCGCGGCGATGATGAACGCCTTTGTCGCCTTATGGAGCGATCGGATCGCCCAGCTCGGGCGCTTCGCGGGCGACAGCTACAATCTGGATGCGGTCGTCGAGGAGGGCGCGAAGCTGGCGGGGCACCTGCTCAACATGGCGATCCGCGCCCTTGATTACTGCCCGCCGACCGATCTCGATTTCGGCCAGTATCTCAGCGCGTTGCTCACCGCAGACCGCGAGCTCGTCCCCGAGGACGAATGGGGATATCGCGCGGCGATCCGCACCATGTTCGAGCGCTACGGCATCCACCCGCAAGGCGCCGCCTGCGATGCGGAAGGGTGCTGGCAGCGCTATCCCGCCGACGGCGCGCTGACCTATGCCCGTTCGAACTATCAGGCGATGACGCGAAGCCGCGACGAGCTGTTCCGCTTCCTGTGGGAGAATCGCGAGACGCTGGACCTGAGCGCCCGCGCCTATTCCGAAGTGATCTCGATCGACCCGGCAAGCCGGATCGGCCCCGACGGCATCGCCCTGCACGAGACGGTCTGCCAATATGTGCAGCGCGCCGACCTGTTCGGCGCCGAGTTCAAGGCCGTGCTCGGCGCCGAGCGCCCGGAGGGGATGCGGAGCAGCGATCGCTACACCGCCTATGGCGGCGGCGTGCTGATCCTCGATCAATATGGCCGGGTGAAATATCACATCGCCAACCGGCTGGAGGATGCGGAGCGCCAGCTGAGCCGCGCGCAATATATGGTCGATGCCGGGCAGATCGGCGCGCCGGCGGCGCCCGACCGGCTCCGCTTCGCGGTCCTTCACCAGCAGCGCATGGGAGCCTGAACATGTCCGCAGCTCCGGAAACCGCGACGATCTATGCCTATCAGGTCGGCTTTGGCGACTGTATCCTGGTGCGCTTCACCTATCCCGGCGGCAGCCTCCGCCACATGTTGATCGACTTCGGCACGACCGGCCTGCCCGAGCATGCCGAGAAGACGCAGATGCTCGAGATCGCCCGGGACATCGAGGCGAAGGTCCGCGAAGGCGACTCCGGCCGGCGCCTCGACGTGCTGGTCGCCACGCATCGCCATGCCGACCATATCAGCGGCTTCGCGACCAATAATGGCGCGGGATCGGGCGACGTGATCCGCGCGCTCGATCCGCGCTTCATCGTCCAGCCCTGGACCGAGGCGCCCGAAGCGCCCATCGATTGGGAGGGCCCCGAAGCCGACGTCACCGGGCAGGCATTGCGGCAGCGCCGCGCGTCGCTCCAGGCCATGGAGGATGCGGCCGGCGCGCTGGTCGCCTTCGCCGACGCCCAGGCGGATCAGCTTCCCAAGGCACTGGCGGAGCAGCTCCGCTTCATCGGGCAGGACAATCTCTCGAACCGATCGGCGATCGACAATCTGCAGGCGATGCCCGGCGAGAAACGCTATGCCTATCATGGCTGCGACCTGGGGCTCGCCTCGGTACTGCCGGGGCTGGACGTGCACGTCCTGGGCCCGCCCACGCTGCGGCAGACGGACACGATCCGGAAGCAGCGCTCGAGCGATCCCGACGAGTTCTGGCAGCTCGCGCCGAAGCGCCTGGGCGACGCGCTGGCCCTTGGCGGCGAGGACAGGCTGCTTTTCCCCAACGCCAAGCACCGGCTTCGTTCGAAGCCGCTTCTCGAGCATCGCTGGCTTCAGGAGCGGATCGATACCGCCAATACGGAGATGCTGGTCGGGCTGGTGCGGGCGCTCGACGCGCAGATGAACAACACCAGCGTCATCCTGCTGCTCAAGGCGGGCTCCAAGACCTTGTTGTTCCCCGGCGATGCGCAGATCGAGAACTGGGCCTATGCGCTGCAATCGGACATGGCGTCGCTGCTCGACGACGTCGATCTGTACAAGGTCGGCCACCATGGCAGCCGCAACGCCACCCCGCGCAGCATGTGGCGCCGCTTCGCCAAGAAGTCGGACAGGCGCGGCCCGGGCCGGCTGACTTCAGTGCTGTCGACCAAGCACGGCAAGCATGGCAGCGAGGATCGCAAGACCGAAGTGCCGCGCCGCACCCTGGTCACCGAACTCGATTCGCAGTCGAATCTCTATTCGACCGAGGCGCTCGCGCCGGAGAAGCTCTATCAACAGGTCGTGCTGGACCTGCGCTAGGATCACGACTCAATCAGCAAAGCCCGTCATCCCGCGCCGGCGGGGCGGCTCCTAGCGCTGATACATCAGGATCGCGACCACGATCGCCACGCCGATGATCGCCCAGAGCGCCAGCGCCTGCAGGATGCCGCGCAGGTCGATGCGCTGGGCCGACAATGCCCTGAAGGCGAGGATCAGCGCCCCGAGCAACAGCAGCAGCTGGAGGATGCGCCCATCGCTCATATCGCAATCTCCATGCCGTCGAAACCCGGCTCGACTCCGGCGGGAAGTGTCGCGACGAGCGTCGCATAGTCCATCGAATTGTCCATATGGGCTAGCAAGGTGCGCCGCGGCGCCAGCTCCTGTACCCAGCCCAGCACGGCATCGAGATGCGCATGCGTGGGATGCGGCGACCGGTGGAGGCAATCGGCCACCCAAAGGTCCAGATCCTGATACAGAAAACGCATATCCTGCGTCATCTCGTTGAAATCTATGGCATATGCCATGGATTTCCCATTGCTGTCGAAGCGCAGCCCCGCGGAGCTTATCCCGCCATGCGGCTGGTCCACGACCCGGATATGGATATCGCCGATCCGGATCGCGTCGGGCAGCGGCTCCATCGCCACGGTCGGCCGGTAGAGGCTGCTGCCCCGGAAGGCATAGGCGAAGCGCTTCTCGAGCTGCGCCAGGGTGAAGGGCCGCGCCAGGCCGCGCACCGGCTCGCCCCGCCGCGCGTGCATGATCTGGCGCAGGTCGTCGATGCCATGGCAATGATCGGCATGATCGTGCGTCCAGATCACGGCGTCGAGATCGCTGAGGCCGGCCGCCAGCGCCTGCTCGCGAAAATCCGGGCTGGTGTCGATCAATATCCGGGTCGTCCCGGTCCACACCAGCGCCGAGGCGCGGGTGCGCCGGTTGCGGGGCTCGGCCGGATCGCAGCTGCCCCAGTCGTTCCCGATCCGCGGCACGCCGGACGAGGTGCCGGAGCCGAGGATGCGCAGCTTCATGCCAGCGTCTTGGCGAACAGCTTGTGGAAGTTCGCGCGGGTGGCCTCGGCCAGCGCCGCGGCATCCTCGCCGCGCAGGCCGGCGAGGAAGCGGCAGGTGTCGGCGACAAAGGCCGGCTCCCCCGTCTTCCCCCGGTGCGGCACCGGGGCGAGGAACGGCGCGTCGGTCTCGATCAGCAGGCGATCCAGGGGCAGCCGCGCCGCGGTCGCCTGCAGGTCATGCGCGTTCTTGAAGGTCACGATGCCCGAGATCGAGATGTAGAAGCCCAGCTCGAGCGCGATATCGGCGAATTCCCGGCTCGCGGTGAAGCAGTGGATCACGCCGGGGAACGCTCCCTTCGCCATCTCGTCGCGCAGGATCTCGGCGGTATCCGCCTCGGCATCGCGGGTATGGACGATCAGCGGCAGCTGGGTCTCGCGGCAGGCGGCGATGTGCGCGCGGAAGCTCGCGCGCTGGCGATCGCGGTCGCTATGGTCGTAATAATAATCGAGCCCGGTCTCGCCGATGCCGACAACGCGCGGGTGGCGCGCCTTCTCGACCAGTTTCGACGCGTCGATCTCGGGATGCGCGTCCGCCTCGTGCGGATGGATGCCGACCGAGGCCCAGACGTCAGGCTCGCGCTCGGCGACGCCGATCACTTCATCCCATTCGCGCTCGCGGGTCGAGATGTTGAGCATCGCGACCACGCCGGCCGCGCGGGCGCGCGCCAGCACCTCGGGCTGCTGCTCGCCCAGGCCCTTGTAGATCAGGTGGCAATGGCTGTCGGCAAGGTTCACGCGTCTTCCTTCAGCTCCAGGCGCGGGAAGATGGGAGTCGGCGCGGCGATGCGGAAGTCCGGATCGCCCTCCGGCCCCAGCTGCGCGAGCAGCTTCGCCGCCGAACCCGGCACCACCGGCGCGATCGTGACGGCAAGACGCCGGATCGCGCGCAGCAGCGTGCCGAGCACGGCGTGCATCCGCTCCGGATCGGTCTTGCGCAGCCCCCAGGGCGCCTGGGCGTCGATATACTGGTTGCAGGCGAACACGCCGGTCATCCACAGTTCGACGCCCTGGCTGAGCGCCAGATCCTCGAAGGCGCGGGTGAAGCCGGCACAGGCGGTGTCGACCTCGGCGAGCAGCACCGCATCCGCTTCCTCGGCCCGCCCGGCCTCGACCTGCCCTTCGCAATTCTTGGCGATGAAGGCGAGCGTGCGCTGGGCCAGGTTGCCGAAGCTGTTCGACAGATCGGCATTGGCGCGCGTGACGATCGCTTCGTCGCTGAACGTGCCGTCATTGCCGAAGCTCACGTCGCGCAGCAGGAAATAGCGCAGCGCGTCGACGCCATAATATTCGGCCAGCGCCATCGGATCGACGACATTGCCGACCGACTTGGACATCTTCTCCCCGCGATTGAGCAGGAAGCCGTGCCCGAACACCTGCTTCGGGAGCGCGATCTTCGCCGACATCAGGAAGGCGGGCCAATAGACGGTGTGGAAGCGGACAATGTCCTTGCCGATCAGATGGATATCCGCCGGCCAGTAGCGCGCCAGCCGCGTGTCGTCGTCGGGATAGCCCGCGCCGGTCAGGTAATTGGTCAGCGCATCGACCCAGACGTACATGACGTGCCCGGGCGAGCCCGGCACCGGCACGCCCCAGTCGAAGCTGGTCCGCGAGACCGACAGGTCCGCCAGCCCGCCCTCGACGAAGCGGAGGATCTCGTTGCGGCGCGATTCCGGGCGGATGAAGTCGGGGTTGGCGGCATAGAGGTCGAGCAGCGGCTGCTGGTATTTGGACAGGCGGAAGAACCAGGTCTCCTCCGCGGTCCACTCCACCGGCGTGCCCTGGGGCGAGAGCTTCACGCCCCCTTCCCCGGCGACCAGCTCCTTCTCCTCGTAGAACGCCTCGTCGCGCACCGAGTACCAGCCTTCGTAGCGATCGAGATACAGGTCGCCAGCATCGGCCATCGCCTGCCAGATCGCCTGGCTCGCCTTGTAGTGATCGGCCTCGGAGGTGCGGATGAAGCGATCGCACGAGATATCAAGCTTCTCGGCCATCTCGCTGAAATATCCGGACATCTCGTCCGCCAGCTCGCGCGCGGTCATGTCGCGCTCGCGCGCCGTCTTGACCATCTTGAGGCCATGCTCGTCGGTGCCGGTCTGGAAAAAGACGTCGCGGCCCTGCTGGCGCTGGAAACGGGCGATCGCGTCGGCCGCGATCATCTCATAGGCATGCCCGATATGCGGGCGGCCATTGGGATAGTGGATCGCGGTGGTGATGTAGAAGGGCTCGGCCATCCGGCGCATCTAGAGGCTGGGCGCCGCACATGCTAGTCTCGGGTTGCACCATGCGGCGGAGGAACCCCATGCGGATCGCGGCGCTCGCGGCACTATGGATCGCCATGCCGGCCATGGCCCAGCAGGTCTCGCCGGAGATCAAGGCCCAGCTCGCACGGGGCGAGGAAGTCGAAAGCGTCACCGAGGGCGACCTGAACGGCGACGGCCGGCCCGACACGGTGCTGATCGGCCGCGGCGAGGAGACGCGGACGGCAAAGGCGATGCTGCGCACCGGCGGCAGGCTGGTAACGGTCGGAACGCTAAAGCTAGACACCGATCCGCTCGGCGGGGCCGAAGTGAGCATTGCCAGGGGCGTGCTCAAGATCACTGACCTGGTCGGCGGCACGACCGCGGTGAACACCATCTATCGCTATCGGCTGGAGCCCGGCCCCAGCCCCCGCATGCGGCTGATCGGCCTGGACGCCACGCTCTACAGCCGCACCTATGCGCATGACGGCCATGCGATCAGCTGGAACCTGCTCACCGGCGACTATCTCACCCGCGACATGAAGCTCAGCAGGAAGGGCGGCGATGCCGCCTATGACCCGATCCTCGAGAAGAAGAGCAAAAGGCCCAGCAAGCCGCTCTACATGGAGGACACGCCCGATCCCAACGAGCTGCTGGGCTGGGGCGGCTAGGACTCAGCCCAACAGCTTCTCGGTCGACACCGGCGCATCGCCGATCGCCACGCCGGTCCGGCGTTCGTGCACCTTGCGCACCGCCGCGGCGATCTCCTTGTCGATCGCTTCCTTTTCCCTGGGCGGCAGCTTCTTGTAATCTTCCTCGGAGAGATCGTGCTTCTTGAGCACAGCGTCGCGGGCGCGCTGCTCGGGCGTCTCGCTCGCAGCCTTCTTGAAGGCCTCCAATATCGCATCGAACCTGGTGCCGCCCGACCCGTTGGTAGCGGCCGGCTGCGCGGTCGCATTGCCGCCGATGCCCGAAATGCCCGTGATCGCGCTCATCGATATCCCCCTCTCGCTCAGGGGCGGAAATAGGGCGATCTGCCTAAGATGGCGTTAAGTGCGCCCGAGCCGCGCAAGGATGCCGCCCATCTCGAACACCGTGGCCGAGGCATCGAGCGACAACCCGGTCGCCGCGCCTCCCAGCTCGCGCGCGGCGGCATAGGCATCGAGCGCCGTGCGCAGCGCATCTCCGGAAAGGGCCTTTGCCCGCTCGGCGATGAAGCTCGGCGCACGTTCGAGAAACGCCTCGTAGCGCGGTTGCGCGGCCTTTGCGCCGAGCTGCTTGGCGAGGCGCGCGCGGATCAGGTTGGAGGGATCCCCGGTATCCGCCAGCGCCGCCATCTCGGTCTCGATCGATGCGATGTCGAGCCCCGCAAAGCCGAGCGCCCGGCCCGGCGAGCCTTCGCCGGCCCTGACCAGCGCGGCGATCTCGCCCGCGGTGGCATCGGGCAGCTGCGCGCGCAGGATCTCCGCCACGTCCCCGTCGCCCAGCGCCTCGAAGCGCAGCAGCCGGCAGCGCGAGCGAATCGTCGGCAGCAGCCGGCCGGGCGCATGACTGACCAGCAGGAAGATCGTCCCCGCCGGCGGCTCCTCCAGATTCTTGAGCAGCGCGTTGGCGCCGCCACGCTCGAGATCGTCGATCGCGTCGATCACGATGACGCGGCGGGAGGAAAAGCTCGGCTTGGTCGCGAACAGCGCCTGGAGCGAGCGGACCTGCGCGATCGTGATCGAGCGGGCCAGCGCTTCGTCGGGCTTGTCCGGATCCTTGGGCAGGCGGACGAGCTCGCGATAGTCCGGATGCGCGCCCGCCTCGATCAGATGGGCGGTCTGGCTCTCGGGCGGCACGGCCCAGCCGGGCGCGAGCGAGTCGCGCGCCGCTGCCTCCGCGAGCATGCGCAGCGCCGCCGCCCTGGCGAACATGCCCTTCCCCACCCCCTCCGGCCCGGCGATCAGCCAGGCATGATGAAGGTTGCCGTTCCGCATCGCGGCGGCCAGCGCCTCGCGGGCGGGTTCGTTGCCCATCAGCATAAGTCCCCCTTCCTTTGGGAGAGGGAGGGAGGCGCGCAGCGCCGGAAGGGTGAGGGCGGCCGGATGAAATTCACCCGCGCCCTTCCCGCTCGGCTGCGCCGGGCGGGCCCCTTCCCTCTCCCAAGGGGAGAGGGAGCGATCACATCCCGAACAGCGACCAGAAGCCGCGCCAGGCACGGCCGAAGAACCCCGCCTCGCTCACATCCTTCTCCGCCACCAGCGGCACGGTCTGCGACGGCAGGCCGGGCGAATCGACCACCAGGTCGGCGATATGGTCGCCCGCCTTGAAGCCGGCCTGGACCGGGCCGTTATAGACGATGCGCGCCTGCATCTCGGGCGCGGTGCCGGCGGGGACCGTGGCGGTCAGGTCGCGCGGGGCGACCACGCCGACGCTGCCCGACGTGCCGCCCTGCACCTGCACCTCGCCCACCTTGCGGCCCTTCTTGACCAGCGGGCGGGCCTGCCAGGCGCGGAAGCCCCAGTTCATGAACTTCACCGATTCATCGGCGCGGCCGTTATAGGTGGTGAGCCCGGCCACCACCATCACCAGGCGGCGGCCATTCTGCTCGGCCGAGCCGGTGAAGCCATAGCCGGCCTCGTCGGTATGGCCGGTCTTGAGGCCATCGGCGCCCTGCACCCGGCCGAGCAGCGGGTCGCGGTTCGCCTGGGTGATGTCGGCGCCGGCGCCCAGCGTCTTGCCCCAGGTGAAGCTCGTGAGCGAATAGAATTGCTTGTAGAGGTCCGGATGATCCTGGATCGTCGCCTTGGCGAGATGCGCCAGGTCGCGCGCGGTGACATAGGTCACGCCATTGTCGGGCCAGCCGTTCGAAGTGCCGAAATGGCTGTTGGTCAGGCCCAGGCGCTTGCCCGCCTCGTTCATGCGCTGGACAAAGGCTTCCTCGGTGCCGGAAATGCCTTCGGCGAGCACGACGCAGGCATCATTGCCCGACAGGGTGACGATGCCCTTGAGCAGATCGGAGACGGTCGGCTTCTGGCCGACGCTGAGGAACATGGTCGAGCCCTGGCTGTGCCATTTCTTCCAGGTCTCGGGCGTCACCTCGATCTGCTTGTCGAGCTTCAGCTCGCCCTTCTTGATCAGGTCGAAGGCGACATAGACCGTCATCATCTTCGCCATCGAGGCCGGCGGCATCCGCCGGTCGGCATCCTTGGCGTAGAGTACCGCGCCGGAGGACATGTCCTCCATATAGGCGATCGGCGCCGGCGTATCGAACGGCGGCGGGCCTGCGGCATTCGTGGACTGGGCGGCGGCAAGCGCCAGGAACGATGCGGCAAGCAACTTCTTCATGTGATTCGTCCGGCCTTTCAGTTGGCTTGGACGCGCGCATCTCCATAGCCCGCGCCCGCGGCGCGCCGCCGTGCCGCTTCGGCCTCACTCGCCGTGGCGAAGGGACCGAGCTGGACGCGATGGAGCCCGCCACCCGGCTTTACGAAGCCTCCTAGGCTTTGGGCAAGCGCCTGTGCACGGCTGGCGTTAGAAAGTGCGGCGACCTGCACGATATATCTGCCGCCGGCGGCCGGGCGCGCGGGCGCCGGTGCCGGGCGCACGGGCACCGGGCGCGGCGCGGCGGTGGGGCGCGGCGGGCTATAGGCCGGCGCGGCGACGCTCGGCGCGCGCGGAACGGCGCCGGCATGGCCGGGGGCGCCGGGAAGCCGCTTGCGCAGCGCGGTGAGCAGCACCTGGGGCGCGTCGGCCCGATCGCCGGCCGGCCGGCCGGCCTGGAGCGCGGCCTTGTCCATCGCCGGCGGGTTCACCGTGCGGATTCGCACGCCGATCGAGTCGCCGCTCGCGCCGAGCAGCCGCGCCGCGCCCGCCGACAGGTCGATCGGATGATCGGCGCCGGGATCGGTGCCGGTGACCAGCACCAGGATCGTCCTGCCGGTGTCGAGCGATGTAACCTCGACATAGCTATTGGCCGGCAACGAGCGATGCACCGCCACCACCGACTGGTCCATCGCGCCGCCGCCGCTCACCGGGCGGACGCCGGCATAGCCGATCTCGTCATACCGCGGTGTCTCGCCCGGCGCGGGCTGGGACGAGCCGCTGGGGCCCGTCACGCCGGCTGCGGGGTCGGTAAAGCCGTCGGGCATCACCGTCGCGACCTGCGGCGGGGGCGCCTGGCGCGGCCGGGGCTGCTCCTGCTGCGGCATGGGCGCGGCCTGGGTCTTGCGGGCGGGCGCACTGCCCGGAACGGCATAGGATGCGCCCGGGGTGCCCGATTGCGGCGCGGCGGGCGCGGGATCGGCCCATTGCGGCTGCGGCTCGGGCTGGGGATCGGGTTGCGCTGCCACCGGCTCGGAAGCCGGCTGCGGTTGCGGCTGCACGCGGGCGGGCCGCGTCCGGATCGTGCCGTCGGCGGCGCGCCAGGTCTCGGCGGACTGGTCGTCCGGCTGGGACTGCGGCCCGCCATAGGCCTGCGCGCCGACGGAGCCCTGCCGCTGCACGGGTTGGGCATGGCTCGGAGCTCCCCCGCCAAGGGCCAGGAGCGAGAGCGCGAAGATGCTAGCGTTCGACCTCATCGGCGAGCAGGCCTACCGACAAAGCGTAAAAATTCGAGCAATTATAGTCGAGGATCACGCGATAATTGCCGGTGAGCAGATAGCCGGTCTTGCCGGGCCCGTCGGGCTCGAGCAGCGTCGCCTGGATATTGTCGCCCGGCCAGGCGCGGGTCTGCGGCACCAGGCCGAGCGCCCGCCACTCCGCCATCGTCTTCCAGCGGCTGTGCCGCTCGAACACGCGCGGGCAGCGCGGGGACCTGGTCTTGTTGACCAGCGCGGCGCGGTTCAGATTGGCCGGCACGCTCACCGCGAAGCCCCAGGGCTGGCCCTTGCGCCAGCCGGCGTTGACGAAATAATTGGCGATCGAGGCCAGCGTATCGGGCTCGCTCGTCCAGATATCGGCCATGCCGTCGCCATCGCCGTCGCGGGCGAGGCGGAGATAGACCGAGGGCAGGAATTGCGGCCCGCCGAACGCCCCTGCCCAGCTGCCGACCAGCTTCTCGCGCGGCACGCCGCGATCGATCATCTTGAGCGTGGCGATGAACTCACCGGCGAACAGCTCGCGGCGGCGTCCCTCATAGGCCAGGCTGGCGAGCGCGCGGGGCAGGTCGAAATTGCCCATCACCCGGCCGTAATTGGTCTCATGCCCCCAGATCGCGACCATGATCGATTCGGGCACGCCGGTCTCGGCCTCGATCCGGCGCAGGCGGGGCCGCTGGCGCTGATAGGCGGCGCGACCCTGGCTGATCCGCGCGGCATCGACATGCGCGCGGCGATAGGGCTCGAAATTGGAGATGGGCGCGTTGGGCGCGGTCTCGGGCTGCTGCCGGTCCAGCTGCACCACGCGCGCATTGTAGGTGAGCGTCGGGATCACCGAATCGATCGTCCGCCGGCTCACGCCCTCGGCCGCAGCCTGGCGCGAAAGCTCGCCCAGATAGGCCTGGAACCCGCTCTCATCCTGCGCGATCGCGGGTGCGCCCACCGGCGCCGCCGCGATCACGGCCACGCCAAGCGCCAACAGGCTACGCATCACGCCACTCGATCCCCGCATGCGCTTTTTGTGCCACAGGGCAGCCGGATGCAGAACCCCCCGCCATCCGCTTTCGTCAACAAATTGTAGCGGATCGTCGCGGATCGCATTAGCGCAGGCGGCGACGCGGAGAGGTGGCCGAGTGGTTTAAGGCAGCGGTCTTGAAAGCTACCGGAGCTTGCGACCTGAGCGCGCAATTAGGAGTGTGGTTACAAGGGGTTAGTACAGGTCAGGTTTCCGGGCGCAATCACCCATAAGCCTGTCGTAAGCTGTAAGCCCCGAAACGGCGTGGAAGAGTGTCCGAGTGGTTTAAGGAACCGGTCTTGAAAACCGGCGACGGGGCAACCCGTCCGTGGGTTCGAATCCCACCTCTTCCGCCAACACGCCGATAAGACAAAAAATCAGCGCCGCTTCTGCTTGCGATAGGACTGTCGTTCGACCTTTGGCGTTATCGAGCCAGTGAACTTGCGGACCTGTTCGTCCAGGTCGGCAAGAGCAGCTTTAAAGGCCTCAGGGCTGTCATCTTTAGCGGTCGCCACGAAACGGTGGCGCTTTCCGTGGTGATATATACCTCTTGAGACCGATGTTGGCATGAACGCCGTATAACACGAGTCGCCACGCCAATCATAGCAGCACCCCACGCCCGAAGGCGCAGGGTGCTGGCAGCGTCAAGCGGAAGGAAAGCCGCCCCGCTGCTGGCCCCGATGTTTGTCGGCGGGGCTCGGTGGCCTTAACCCCGGCGCGGCGAGCAAAATGGAACTCCCGCGCAAGCTCATTTCGTAAATCGGTCTTCGTCCTCCCGGCATCCTTGCGCGCCGTCGCACAGCCGCAGGCGCAGCACGTCCTCTGAGAAGAACGGGCGGCGGCACTTGAGGCAGCGGTGCCAGCCCATCTTCCTGACCACACGCGGCGGGCTGGCGTCAGCGTCCACAACCGGCTCGCGGCGCAGGCACCCGTCGAACTCCCAGCGCTTCGGCACGATCATGCCCTGCCAGTCCGCACCCTCCTTCGCGGGGAAGCTGAACGTGTCTTTCGGGGCATAGACCTTGGCGGGCGGTGACGGCGCTGGCTGACGGTCCCGGTCGCGCCATGCTACTAGCCATGCGGGATCACCGTCAGCGAGCATGTGCGCCGCTCCATGTCCCGTCCGCTTCCCAGCCACGGAGGGCAGCGACGACCGCCACCATGTCATCCGCCGCCAGCGTCCCGCCCTCGACACCGGGCAGAACATCACTCTCAACCCATGCGTCAAACGACCCGAACCACTGCACGAACGGCGATGGCGTCGGCATCGCTGCCTTCTCCAGCTTCCCCGCTCGCTTCTGCAAGGCCCGGATGCCCGCCATTGTGGTTAGTGCAGTCCGAGGCGCTGCCGCAGCCCGTCAGGCGCAACCGGGCGATTCGCCAAGGGCGCTGGAATGGGCGGTGCGGCGGGTTCGGGGTCGGGCATGACCACAGGTGTGGGCGCTGGTGCAGCGACGACATGCGAGCGTCCCATGATGGCAGCAATAGCGGGCGCAGCCTCAATGAGCGCTTCGCGCTCCAAGCGTGCCAGCGTAGCGTCAATCGCCATCTGCTCCAGCGTGGTCTGGAAATGGCCTATGCCGACGCCAGCAAGGCCGGCCGCGCGATCGACGGCTTCCCCGCCGGCGCCAATTTCGTGCTGACCAACCTCCATCATGCCGATCTCGCCTATGCCGTCGGCTGGATCCAGTATGAGATGGAGGACTTCGCGGGCGCCAAGGCCAGCTACGCCAAGGGGCTGGCGATCGCGCCGAACCAGCACGACCTGATCAAGGAATATGTCGCGACGCTGCTCAGCCTCTCGGCCTATGGCGAGATACCGCCGTTCATCGACCGGTTCCTGGCCAGCGATCGCGACATGGACGGCCCCGGCCGCGCCAATCTGATCGCGGTGAAGGGCATCGCCTTCATCGCGCTGGGCGACCTGCCCGGCGCCGCCAATGCCGCGAACCAGGCCAAGGCGCTCGATCCGGGCAACGAATATGCCGCCCAGGTGCTCAATCTCGTCGCGCAGAAGCAGAAGGCCAACTGAACGCCCAGCCCCCTCGCCGGGGCGGCGCGCGCCGGGCCTCAGTTCCCCGGCATCACCTGCCACAGCGCGGAGGCGACCCCGCCGCCGCCCACGCTGAGCGGCGCGCTTCCCTCCTCGCCGTCGATGCGCAGCACCAGCATCGTGCTCAGCGCCGAGCGGCGGAAGCGCGGCTTCCGGTGATCGGAAAGTATGTCGTACACGGCCCAGCTGCCGCCCCGCGCGCTGGTCGCGTCGGCGCCGGTATCCAGCGTGGCGAAAGTCCGGAAGGGCCGGGCGCGCAGCTCGGCGATCGAGAAGGTGCTGGTGAGCCGGATCGGCTCCTGCGGCAGCAGGGTCGCGGTCGGGGCACGAATCTCGCCGCGCTCCAGCCCATGATAGGCGATCGGCACATAGGTGGTCGGCCGTGGCCGGGCCAGCCTGCGGCCGGGAGGCGTGCGCGCGGCACCATCGGAGGCGAGCAAGGCCTTGAGATTGGGAATGATCGGCAGGTCCCGATCGCCCGCCATCGCCGTCAGGGGCGCGGCACATGCCGCCGCGCAAAGCAGCAGACCCTTGATCATCACCAGTTTCCCCAGCAGGTGAATTAGGGCAAGAATGTCCTATCTCGCGGGCAAGCGCAATCCGCCCGCGCCGCCTTTCGGCGCGCAACGCCATCGCTGCGTCGTGAACGCTATCGCTGCGTCGTAAGTGTCTCGAAGGCTTCGGGAGTCAGCGCGGCCTGAAATTCGAGGCCCGCCTCGAAATCGCTGGACCAGACGACGCGCGCCGCGACATGCCCGATCCCGGGCAGCGCCAGCCAGATCATCGAACCGGCCTTGATCAGCGAATAGGTCTGGATGCGAGCGCCGTGCAGCGACACGTCGACCACCTTGCACAGCGCGCGATCAAGGCCGCCCCGGCCGATCTTCGCGTCGAGCGACACCGGCGCGCGCATCGAACGCCGACGGCCAAGCTCCTCGGCCGGTTCGAATTCCGCTGCGAATGCTCGTGCTGCGCTTGCCATGACGGGCAAGCTAGCCCCGGCTGGCTAACGGCGCGTTAACGTCGTAACGCGCCGAAAGCCCGGGAAATTACTTCTTGCCGAGGTTGAGGCCGCCGAAGCGCTTGTTGAAGCGCGCGACCTGGCCACCCTGATCGAGCAGGCGCTGCGAGCCACCGGTCCAGGCCGGGTGGGCCAGCGGATCGATGTCGAGGGTCATCGTGTCGCCTTCCTTGCCCCAGGTGGAGCGGGTCTCGTACACGGTGCCGTCGGTCATCTGCACCTTGATCATGTGATAGTCGGGGTGAGTGTCTTTCTTCACGTCGAATTCCTTGGAAAGCCGCCGGTTTCCGACCGGCAGCGGAGGCGCGCGCCTAGCAGAGACGCGAGCGCCGCGCAACCTGGGGCTGCGCGGCGCCGGCAATCGGCTGCGGGGCCCGCCCCGCGGCCATGGATCACGCCGAAGGCGGATCCGCGATCATCGCGGTGAACTCGCACTCGGTGGCGACTTCGCCATCGAGCATCGCGCGGCCGGCGAACTTGCAGACGCGCGAGCGCTTCTGGACGAACTCGACCTCGAGGCGAAGCAGGCAGCCGGGTTCGACCGGCTTGCGGAACTTCACGCCGTCGATCGTCATGAAATAGACGAGCTTGCCCGAACCGGCGAGGCCGAGGCTCTCCACCGCCAGCACGCCCGCCGCCTGCGCCAGCGCCTCCACCTGGAGGACGCCGGGCATGATCGGCCTTCCCGGGAAATGCCCCTGGAAGAACTCCTCGTTCATGCTGACCGCCTTGATCGCGACGATCCGCTGGTCGAGGACCAGTTCCTCGACGCGATCGACGAGCAGCATCGGGTAGCGATGCGGCAGCGCCGCCATCACCCGCTGAATGTTCAGCGGGCCCCCGGACTTCTCCGGAGCGGCGGCGGCTGCCGAAACGTCCTCGCTCACCGCGGCTCGGCGGGCTTGTTGCCGGCCGGCTTGGCACCCGCGGGCGCCGCCGGCGCCGGAGCGGCACCCGCCGCGCGCTGCTGCTGCGCAGCCGCCTGATAGGCGCGGATCTGCTCGATCTGGGCCAGCTGCTGCTGCATCGCCAGCGTCTCGCGCGCCGGCTGCCAATCGGCCGGCGGCTGGATGCTCACGGTCGGCACCGACTTGTCGAGCTCGGCGGTGATCGCGTCGCTGATGTCGGCCGAATCGGGCGCGTACATGAAGACTTCCGGCGAAAGCACGACGCTGATCTTGCGCGCGGTGACGACGCGCAGCTGCGCCGGCTCATACTGGCGCAGGATCGATTCGATCGCGAACAGCTCGGCGCGGGCGGCCGGGTTGCTCAGCTTCTGGACGTCGGTGTTCGCCGCATTCTGGATCGCGGCGATCTTGTCGAGCACCGGGTTCTTGGCGGCCTGGGCCGCCTTGAGCTCGGCGTCGTCGACCTTCTTGTCCTTGTTGGTGTCGAGCTGCGCGAGGAGCGGCTCGGCTTCCTTCTGCGCGGCCTGGCGGCGGGCGTTGATCTGGTCGAACGCCGCCTTGTAGGTGGTCTGGATCTGCTGCTGGGCAGCCGTGAACGCCTTGCTCGAGTCGATCACGCGGACCGGGCTGGCGGTGGCGATGCCGTTGACCTGTGCGTGCGCGGGAGCCGCGACGACAAGCGCGGCGGGCGCCGCGAGCAGCGCGGCGAGAATGCGCTTCTTGGTAATCATCAGAATTGAGTCCCCACATTGAAGGTTACAAGCTTGGTGTCGTCGCCCTTTGCATGGAGCAACGTCTTGGCCACATCGATACGCAGCGGGCCGAAGGGCGAATTCCAGTTCACGCCGAAGCCGATCGACAGACGCGGCGAAGCGGTGTCGCCGACATAGCGCTCGAAGAAGGGCGCGATCGGCTGATTGGCGATGGCATTGATCGAGGTACCGACGCACGGCGCGGTCGCGCTCGCCGCGTAACCGACCTTGCAGGTCGTGTAATAGCCCGAATAGGTCGGGTCGGACCCGCTCACGATGTAGAGCTGATTGCCCGCCGAATCCTTGATGAAGTTGTCCTTGGGCAGCAGCGTCGGCGAACCGTCCTTGTTGTACAGCAGGTTGCCGTTGGTATCCGTCGCCTGAGCGAACTCGATCGTCTTGCCCGGGCGAGTGATGTTGAACAGGCTGCCCGCCATGATGAAGATCGACGGGCGCAGGCCCATCTCGGCGGCGCCGGCGCCCAGCGGAATCTCCAGCTCGGCCTTGGTGAGGTAATAGGCCTTGCCGCCGATCGCGTCGTCGACGATCTGGTCGCGATCGGTGACCAGCAGCTGCGTGCCCGTGGTCGGATCGCCGGTATAGTTGATGCGCTGGACGCGCGGGCCGACGCCGCGGATGTCGAAGCCGCGGAACTGCGGCTCGCCCAGATAGAAGCGATCGGTGATGCGCACCGGATCGATGCCCGGGCCGCTCGCCTTCTCCAGGCTGTGGATGAGGCCGCCCTCGGCCGAAACCGATGCGATGAAGCCGCCGCCGACGTTCCAATATTTGTCGGCATTGGCGCGCGCGCGCAGATAGCGCACGTCGCCGGCCAGGCCGGCAAAGTCGCCGCTCACCGACAGGCGCTGGCCGCGGGTCGGGCGGATGCGGCTGTTCAGGCTGTCATAGGTCAGCGTCAGGCCGACCAGCGACGTGATGCGATTGCCCACCGCCTCGCAATAATAGCGGCCGGCCTTGAGCGGATCGCAGACGCCGTTCGTGTAGAAGCTCGCCTTGTCGAGCGTCACATTGTCCTGGGCGAGATAATAGCGGCCCGACAGCGTCCAATATTCGGTCAGCGGCACGCCGGCGACGATCTGGAAGCCGGTCGAGACCTGGCTGTAGGTCGTCGAGCGGTCCGAGCCGATATAGTTGAACGCGTTATAGTCGCGACGGAAGATCGTGCCGCCCAGCGCGATGTTCTTGTCGAACAGATAGGGCTCGGTGAAGCCCAGCTCGACCGACTTGGAATAGGTCGAATAGTCGACCGAGGCCGACACGGTCTGGCCCATGCCGCGGAAGTTGCGCTGGCGGATCGAGGCCTGGAGGATGAACTGCTCGAGGCTCGAGAAGCCGGCCGACAGCGTCAGCTCGCCATTGGCGCGCTCTTCCACATTGGCCTTGAGCACGATGCGGTCCGGCGCCGAGCCCTCGACGCGCTCGATCTCGAACTTGTCCTGGAAATAGCCGAGCGAGTTGATGCGGTCCTGCGAACGCTTGACCAGGAAGGTGTTGAAGGCGTCGCCCTCGGCCACGCGGAACTCGCGGCGGATCACCTTGTCCTGGGTCTGGCGGTTGCCGGTGATCTCGATGCGCTCGATATAGGTGCGATTGGCTTCCGCGATGTGGAAGTTCATCGCCATGGTCAGCGTGTCCTTGTCACGCTGGAACTCGGGGCGCACATCGGCAAAGGCATAGCCCGCGATGCCGGCGGTCTCGCTCAGCTGCTCGACCGTGTCTTCGACGGCCTTGGCGTTATACCATTGGCCTTCCTTGATGCTGAGCGCCGCGGCGAGCCGCTTGTCGTCAAAGTCGCGGATCGCGCTGTCGACGCTCACCGGGCCGAATTTGTAGCGCGGGCCTTCCTCCACCACATAGGTGATGATGAAGTCCTTCTTGTCCGGCGTCAGCTCGGCCACGGCCGAGATCACGCGGAAATCGGCATAGCCGTTGGTCAGGTAGAACTGGCGCAGCTTCTGCTGGTCATAGGCCAGGCGATCCTGGTCGTAGCTCGTGTTCGAGCTCATCAGGTGCGTGAGGCTCGCCACCTTGGTGGCCATCTCGCCGCGCAGCTTGCTGTCGGAGAACACGGTGTTGCCGATGATGTTGATCTGGCGGACCTTGGACTTGGGGCCCTCGTGCACCTCGAAGATCACGTCGACGCGGTTCTGGTCGAGGCTGACCATCTTCGGCTCGACCACGGCGGCGAAGCGGCCCTGGCGGCGATAGAGCTCGACGATGCGCGCCACGTCGGCGCGGACCGCGGTACGCGTGAAGATCTGGCGCGGGGCCAGCTTCACTTCCTTCTTGATCTTGTCTTCCTTGAGCCGCTTGTTGCCCTCGTAGATCACGCGGTTGATCACCGGGTTCTCGCGGATGCGGATCACCAGGTCGCCGGTCTCGACGCCTTCGATCGTCACGTCGGCGAGCAGTTCCGAGGCGAGCAGGTCCTTGATCGCCTGGTCGATCGTCTCGTTGGTATAGGCGTCGCCCACGCGCAGGCGCGTGTAGCTCATCACCGTCTCGGGCTCGATGCGCTGCGAGCCCTGGACGCGGATCGACTTGATCGTGCGCGTCACCGGAGCGGGAACGGCGGGAGCAGGAGCGGCCTGCGCTGCCGGGGGCGTGCCGGCCGGAGCCGTCTGGGGCGCAGTCTGTGCGGCCGCCATGCCCGAGAGCATGGTGCCCGCGAGGAGGGTCGCCGTGGCGCGCGCGCCGATTTTCGTTGCCTTGATCGCAGTCACCATCCCACCCCAGTCGGAATCAAAATACCCGGCCGTCAGCCACGCGGCTTGCACCGCCCTGCACGAACCACATCAGCCGATCAACCCGGCCAGACTTCTCCACACGCCGAACGCGCCGAGATCGTTGAACGTAACGAACAGCATGAGCGCGAGAATTGCGACCAAACCGCCACGATACGCCCATTCCATCACCCGCGGCTCCACCGGGCGGCGGCGAACGGCTTCCACTGCGTAGAACAGAAGATGGCCGCCATCCAGCACCGGGACTGGCAACAGGTTGATGAATCCCAGATTAATCGAAATCAGCGCGATCAGATACACGAACTCGACCGGTCCCATCGCGAGAAACTCGCCGGAGATTTTCGCGATCTTGATGGGGCCGCCCAGCTCCGTCACCGGGATTCGTCCCAGGATGATGCGCTGCAGGCCCTCGATCATGTTCCGCATGGTCCGCACGGTCTCGGACAGGCCGACGCCCGGCGCTTCCCAGAGCGCCACCGGCTTCAGCACGGTATCGCTCCGCCCGATTCCCAGCACGCCGCGGTGCGTGAGGTTGCCGAAGCGATCCTTCAGGGTCTGCGATCCGATCGTGGCGCTGATGCGCCGGGTCTGCCCGCCGCGCTGATATTCGATGCTCACCGTCTCGCCCGCGCGGATCATGGTGAACTCGGCGATGTCGAAGAAATCGCTGATCCGGCGCCCGTCTATCGCAGTTATCCGGTCGCCCACCTGGAGCCCGGCCTTCGCCGCGACGCCATCCTCCAGGACGCTGCCGATCACCGGCGGGGTCACGGGCCGGCCGTTGACATAGGCAAAGCCGCCCAGGATCGCGATCGCGATGAGGAAGTTCATGATCGGCCCTGCGGCGACGATGATCGCGCGCTGCCATAGCGGCTTGGCCTGGAAGGTCCGCGCCCGCTCCTGCGCCGGCAGCGAGAGCCATTCGGGCGAAGGCTGGCTGGCCGGGTTCATGTCGCCGGCGAAGCGGACATAGCCGCCCAGCGGCAGCCAGCCGAATTTCCAGCGCGTCCCGCGCCGGTCGGTGAAGCCCGCCACCTCGCGGCCGAAGCCGATCGAGAACTCCTCGGCCTTCACGCCGAACCAGCGGCCCGCGAGATAATGGCCCAGCTCGTGCAGGAACACGAGCGGCCCCAGCACCAGCATGAATGCGAATATGGTGACCAGGATGCCGGGATTTTGAATCAAGCGACGCCGTCCTTCACACGCTCGCCCGCGATCCGCCTAGCCTCGGCGTCGATTGCCCAAACGGCTTCGAGGCTTTCCGGAGCGACCGGGTCATAGCGCTCAAGCGTATCGGCAGAGATTGCGGCAATTTCAAGAAAGTTGAGACGGCCCGCAAGGAAGGCCGCCACCGCCACTTCATTGGCCGCGTTCAGGATCGCCGGGCGGGCGCCCCCCGCCTCCAGCGCCGCGCGCGCCAGCCGCAATGCCGGGAAGCGCACCGGATCGGGCGCCGCGAAGTCCAGCCTTGCCATTGCCACAAAGTCGAGCGGCGGCATCGGCGTTGCCATCCGGTCGGGCCAGGCCAGCGTGTGCGCGATCGGCACGCGCATGTCCGACGGGCCCATCTGGGCAAGCACCGAACCGTCGACATATTCCACCATCGAGTGGATAACCGACTGGCGATGCACGAGAATCTCCAGCGCTTCGTTCGCCACGGGAAAGAGCCGCGCAGCCTCGATCAGCTCGAGCCCCTTGTTCATCATCGTCGCCGAATCGACCGAGATCTTCGCGCCCATCGACCAGTTGGGATGGGCGCAGGCCTGGGCCGGAGAGACGGCGCGCATCGCTTCCAGGTTCCAATCGCGGAACGGGCCGCCGCTTGCGGTCAGGATGATCCGCCGCACCCGCTCGGGCCGGGCGAAATCGAAGCATTGGTAGATCGCATTATGCTCCGAATCGGCGGGCAGGATCGTGGCGCCGTGGCGTCGTGCCGCCGCGGTCACCAGGTCGCCGGCCGAGACCAGGGGCTCCTTGTTGGCGAGCACCACCGTGCCGCCGCCCTCGATCGCCGCCATCGCGGAGCCCAGGCCGGCGAGCCCGACGATCGCCGCCATCGTCCAGTCGGCGCCCATCCGGGCAGCCTCGCAGACCGCCTGCGCGCCTCCCGCGGCGGCGATCCCCGTCCCCGCCAGCCGCTCCCGAAGCGCCGGCAGGCAGCTTTCATCGGCGACCACGGCGTGGCGCGCGCCGGTGCGAATCGCAGCGGCGGCCAGCTTCTCGACGTCACAATTGGCGGTGAGCGCGATCACTTCGAATCGCTCGGGCGCGCGCTCGATCAGGTCGAGCGTCGAGCTGCCCACCGATCCGGTGGCGCCCAGGATCGTGACGCTGCGCCTCATCGGACCAGCCAGAGCACCAGCAGCGCCGCCACCGGAGCCGCCGCGACCAGCCCGTCCAGCCGATCGAGCACGCCGCCATGGCCGGGCAGCAGGTTGCCCGAATCCTTCACCCCCGCCACGCGCTTCAAATGGCTCTCGAACAGGTCGCCGATCTGGGCGAGCACCGCGAGCACCGGCGTCGCCCAGGCGAGCGCGGCCGGCAGCGCGCACAGCCAGACCAGCGCGAAGGCGAACAGAGTCGCGCCCGCCATCCCGCCCAGGAACCCGGCCCAGGTCTTGTTCGGGCTGATCGCCGGGGCGAGCCTGGGCCCGCCGATCGCGCGGCCGGCGAAATAGGCGGCGCTGTCGCACGCCCAGACCAGCGCCATCGCCCAGAAGGTGAGCAACAGGCCATGCTCCGGCTGTTCGCGCAGCAGCACCAGCGCCAGGATCGGCAGGCCGACATAAAAGGCCCCGAATGCCAGCTGCGCGCGCCTGGTGACGATCATGAGGAAGAAGAAGGCGCCGATGATCAGGCCCAGCGCGAGGAATCCCGGGCCCGCCGCCAGGTCCGGCGCCATCGCGGCGAGCGGCACCGAGACCGCATATTGGGCGAGCCGCTTGCCCCGGAAATTCGCGCCCGCAAGCAGCGCCCACTCGCCCATCATCAGCACGCCGGCGACGCTCACGACCAGCCAGAAGCCGAGCCCCCCCGCATAAAGCGCGGCGAAGGCCAGGCCGATCAGCACGAAGGCGACCACCAGCCGCTTCGGAAGGTCCGCGTTCTTGCTCACAGGCCCCCGAAGCGCCGCTGGCGCCGGCCATATTCGCCCAGCGCGTCCGCCAGCGCCTTCTCGTCGAAATCCGGCCACAGCGTATCGACGAACAGGAACTCGGCATAGGCCGCCTGCCAGAGCAGGAAGTTCGACAGGCGCTGCTCGCCGGAGGTGCGGATCAGCAGGTCGAGCGGCGGCAGGTCGCCGGTGTCGAGCGCCGCCTCGAACGCCCTCTCGTCGATCGCCGCCGGATCGATCTCGCCCGACTTCGCCTTATCGGCGAGCAGCCGCGCCGCCTCGGCTAGCTCGGCCTGGGCGCCATAGTTGAGCGCGATCACCAGCGTCGGCCCCGGATTGCCCGCGGTCCGGGCGATCGCCCCGTCGATCATCGCGACCAGATCGGGCGACAGCTTGCGCCACGCGCCGATGACGCGGAGCTTCACGCCCTCGGAGACCAGCTCGTCCAGCTCGCTCGCCAGGAAATGGCGGAGCAGGCCCATCAGGTCGCGAACCTCTTCCTCCGGCCGCCGCCAATTCTCCGAGGAGAAGGCGTAGAGCGTCAGCACCTCGATGCCGAGCTTGCGCGCGGCACGGCTGATCCGCCGCACGGCCTCGACGCCCTGCTTGTGCCCGGCGATGCGCGGCAGCAGGCGCTTCTTCGCCCAGCGCCCGTTGCCGTCCATGATGATGGCGACATGGCGCGGCGGCGCGGCGCCTTCCGACGCGGGAGCAGGCTTGGCAGCCATGATGCGAACCACCCCCGTCACCCTTGCGAAAGCGGCGCCCCATCTCCTGCCGGTGCCGCGCCGCACAACCGCCGTTGTGTGACAGGCCCGCCGGAGAGATGGCGCCCCGCTTTCGCGGAGGTGACGGGAAAATACGAGGAAAAGGCGGAATCCAGGCTCACTTGCCGAGGATTTCCTTTTCCTTGGCGCTCGCCGCCGCGTCGATGTCGGCGATGGTGCTGTCGGTCAGCTTCTGCACCTCGGTCTCGTGGCGCTTGCGGTCGTCCTCGCCGAACAGCCCCTTCTTCTCGTCGGCCTTCAGGCTGTCATTGCCGTCGCGGCGCACGTTGCGCACCGCGATCCGGGCCTTTTCGGCATATTGGCTGGCGAGCTTGGCGAGCTCCTTGCGGCGCTCCTCGGTCAGATCGGGGATCGGCAGGCGCAGCGTCTGGCCGTCGACGATCGGGTTGAGCCCGAGGCCCGCCGAGCGGATCGCCTTGTCCACCGGGCCGACATTGGTCTTGTCCCATACCTGCACCGAGAGCAGGCGCGGCTCGGGGGCCGAGACGGTCGCCACCTGGGTGATCGGCATGTGCGCGCCATATACCTCGACCGTCACCGGATCGAGCAGCGTCGCGCTCGCGCGGCCGGTGCGCAGGCCCGCCAGGTCATGCTTCAGCGACTCCACCGCGCCGTGCATGCGGCGCTCGAGGTCGGCCTTGTCGTATGCGGCCATTATCGGCTCCTTTATTATGCGTATTGGGGTTCGTTCTGAACGATGGTCGAAGTGCCTTCGCCGCGCAGCACGCGGGTGAGGTTGCCGGCATCGCGGATGTTGAACACCACGATCGGAATGTCGTTGTCGCGGCACAGAGCGACCGCGGAGGCGTCCATCACCTTCAGATTGTCCGCGAGGACACGGTCGTAACTCAGCGTATCGTAACGCTTTGCGGTCTTCACCTTCTTGGGATCGGCATCATAGACGCCATCCACCGAAGTGCCCTTGAACAGCGCGTCGCACTGCATCTCGGCCGCGCGCAGCGCCGCGGTGGTGTCGGTAGTGAAGAAGGGCAGCCCGGTGCCCGCGGCGAACAGGACCACGCGCCCCTTTTCCATGTGCCGCTCGGCGCGGCGGCGGATATAGGGCTCGCAGACCGAGGCCATCGGGATCGCCGACTGGACGCGCGTGTCCACGCCGATCTTCTCGAGCGCGTTCTGCATCGCCAGCGCGTTCATCACCGTGGCGAGCATGCCCATGTAATCGGCGGAAGCGCGGTCGAAGCCCTGGGCCGCGCCGGCGAGCCCGCGAAAGATGTTGCCGCCGCCGACGACCATGCAGATCTCGAGGCCGCTCTCCTTGGCGTCCTTCACTTCGAGCGCCACGCGCTCGCAGGTGTCCGGATCGATGCCGAACTGTCCCTGCCCCATCAGGACCTCGCCCGAGAGTTTGAGGAGGATGCGTTTGAATCGGGGAGCGGTCATCGGAGCCTTTGGTTACGACGGATACTGGGAGCGGCGCGGACCCTAGAGGAGCGACCCCTATATGCCAAGCCGGAGTTGCGTGGATTTACCGTGCAAAACCGGGCCGGGCGGCGCACCCGGCCCGCGCCTCCCCGGCCTGCCCCTTGCGGGAGGAGAGCGAAAATGCAGCGCCTGCCCCACCGTCGACACGGCCCCGAGGCCCGCCCCCCTCGCCCGCCTCCGCGGACCAACGGTGGAGAATGGCGGGGCTGACGGAGCCCGTGGCTCGGCGCTTGACCCTATCTCGACGGATTCAGCCGATCCCGGCAGGCGATCATGCCACCGCGCCCGTCCGCCACGCGCCGGATCCGGATGACCGGGGCGGATTCCATGCCGGGGACGAGCAGCGCGACCTGGCATATCCCCTCGGGCGCCAGCGCGCGCATCGCCGCCTGCATCTCGCGCTTGCCCGCCCCTTCCGGCAGGCGTGCCGTCAGGTACCGGCCGATATCGTCCGGCCCCCGGGGCCCGGCAGGCGGCGGCACCAGCCCGATGGCGGAAGCATGGGCCTTGCCATCGACGATCCATTTGCCGGTTGCGGGATCGAACAGCGGCAGCTTCGCGAGCGCCCCGGGCCCGGGAGCAAGATCGACCGAGGCGCCGGTGATCTCGATCTCGGCATCGGGAACCGCCGCCCCGCGCGGCGCCAGGAACCACCAGCCATAGCCGAGCAGGATCAGGACGATCACCCCGATCAGCCCGATCCGCGCCTTGATCCCGAACCCCCGCATCCGCGCGAAGCTGCACCATGCATCCCCCGAACGCAAACGGGCGCGGCACCCCGGGGATGCCGCGCCCGCGCATTCAGGTCCGGGAAGACCTTACTTGGTGAGGCCCGCCGTCGCGGCCACCTCGGCCGCGAAGTCGCTCTCTTCCTTCTCGATGCCTTCGCCGAGCTGGAAGCGGACATAGTCCTTGAGCACGATCGACGCGCCCGCGTCCTTGCCGGCCTTGGCGATGACGTCCGAGATCGGGGTCTTGCCGTCCATCACGAACAGCTGGCTGAGCAGCGCGTTCTCCTTGGCGAACTTCTTCACCGCGCCTTCGACCATCTTGTCGATGATGTCGGCCGGCTTGCCGCTCTCGGCCGCCTTCTCCTTGGCGATCGCGCGCTCGCGCTCCAGCGTTTCCTGGTCGAGGCCGGTCTCGTCGAGCGCCAGCGGGAAAGCCGCCGCGATGTGCATCGCGACCTGCTTGCCGAGCGGCTCGAGCACGTCGACGCCCGCATCGCTCTCGAGCGCGACGAGCACGCCGATCTTGCCCAGGCCCGGAGCCGCGGCATTGTGGACGTACGGGATCACCGCGCCCTGCGACACCTGCACCAGCTTCGCGCGGCGCAGGACCTGGTTCTCGCCGATCGTCGAGATGTTGTTGGTCAGCACCTCTTCGACGGTGCCGCCCGGCAGCGGCGCCGCCTTGATCACGTCGATATCGTCGCCCAGCTCGATCGCGACCGACGTCACGTCACGGACGAAGTTCTGGAAGATCTCGTTCTTGGCGACGAAATCGGTCTGCGAATTGACTTCGACGGCCACGCCCTTGGTGCCGGCGACGGCAACGCCGACCAGGCCCTCGGCCGCGGTGCGGCTCGACTTCTTGGCGGCGGCGGCCAGGCCCTTCGAGCGCAGCCAGTCGCTGGCGGCTTCGAGGTCGCCATTGGTTTCGGTCAGCGCCTTCTTGCAGTCCATCATGCCGGCGCCGCTCTTTTCGCGGAGCTCCTTCACGGCAGCAGCGGTGATCTCGGCCATGTTTCTTTCCTCTTGGTTGCGGCGGGCGCTTGCCCCGCCGGTATGTCAAAACCCCGTTCGTCCCGTGCTTGTCGAAGGGCCGTCTCGCTTGCCGCTCCGGAAAAAGGGCGGGGCTTCGACGACCCCGGACCGGCTCCGGAGGCGAACGGGGGATAAGGCGTCGTTCCGAACTGACCGGGCGCCTAGTGCGCGCCTATGTCAGTTCGGAGACAATCACTTGCAAGTCAGGCGTCGATCTGGCGCTCGCCCTCGACGGCCTGCTCCGAAGCCTCGGTCAGCGCCGGCTCGACCGGTGCTTCGTCCTGCGCGCCCAGATCGACGCCGAAGCTCGCCTGGCGGTCCTGGTTGCCGCGGGTCGCCGCGATGGCGATCGCCTCGCAGTACAGGCGGATGGCGCGCGAGGCGTCGTCGTTCGCCGGAACCGGGAACGCGATGCCGTCGGGCGAGACGTTCGAATCGAGGACCGCCACGACCGGGATGCCGAGCGTGTTGGCTTCCTTGATCGCCAGCTCTTCCTTGTTCGCGTCGATCACGAACATCACGTCGGGCAGGCCGCCCATGTCGCGGATGCCGCCGAGCGAGAGCTCGAGCTTGTCGCGCTCGCGGGTGAGCTGCAGCACTTCCTTCTTGGTCAGGCCGTGCGTGTCGCCCGAAAGCTGCTCCTCGAGCGTCTTGAGGCGCTTGATCGACTGCGAGATGGTCTTCCAGTTGGTGAGCATGCCGCCCAGCCAGCGATGGTTGACGAAATGCTGGTTCGCGCGGCGCGCGGCCTCGGCGATCGGCTCCTGCGCCTGGCGCTTGGTGCCGACGAAGAGGACCTTGCCGCCGGCGGCGACGGTCGAGTTCACGAACTCCAGCGCGCGCGCGAAGAGCGGCACGGTCTGCGAGAGGTCGATGATGTGAACGCCGTTGCGCTCGCCGAAGATGTAGGGCTTCATCTTCGGGTTCCAGCGATGGGTCTGGTGACCGAAGTGCGCGCCCGATTCGAGCAGCTGCTGCAGGGTGACGACGGGTGCCGCCATAGGGATAACTCCTTCCGGTTGAGCCTCTGGGAAGCGAGTGATCGCGAAACGCGACACCGGTTTATGATGCTTCCCATGCGGGTTGAGAGCGGCGCGCTTACTCGAAAGCGGAAGGCGGCGCAAGCACGCGATGGACGGATAGCGCCTCAGTTTGAATTCTAAGCCACCCACTGTCGCTTTCCGGCCTGTCTCCCGATATGCTTGGCGGAAAGCATGGAGGCGATATGCCGCTTGAGGACATAGGGCCGCCGACCGTCACGCTAACGGGTATAAACACCCGCGCGGTTGATCGGAACGGTACCGCGGTCATCATTTCCGCGTCACAGGAAGCGATCGACGATTTTGGCTGGGGGGTTATCCTGCCCATGGCCAGCCGGAAATATGATGACGGTATGTTTGATGCAAACTCCACTCCGATGGTGCGCGTGACCGTCGCTGATTGCCAGAGATGGATGGACGATAACGCCTAGAACGGATCGACATTCAGGACCTGTATCGAGCGCACCTCGCCGACGGAGAAAAGGCCGTTCCCCGGCGAAGGCCGGAGCCCGGTCGCGGCGTCGTTCGAAAGGTTCTCGTGTCTGGCCAGATGCGCCGAGACTGGGCCCCAGCCTTCGTCGGGGAACGGGAAAGCCCCCCCCTCAAATGTCGATCCGTCCTAGAGGCTCGATGGAAAGAAACGCCCAGCCGAAGCGATCGGCTTGGCGGCACGCTTCGTGCCGCTCCGGCCAACCTGGAACATGCAAGGAACATTCGCTTGACACCGGAACGTTAGCGGAACATAAAGGGCTCACAACGCGGACACGGAACGTCGGCGGGCGCCAAGGGGTTGGAATCGCAGGGTTCTTGCCGGGCAAGGCGCGTTTTGGGAGCCAAGTGATGACTGCACTGCTTAGCGTTCTGCTGTTCGCCGCTGCCTTCGCCGTCGCCGGCTGGACGATCTTCTCGTCGATCGCCGCCGCGCTTCCCCGCATGCGGGAACTGACCGGCCGCGCGCTCGCGGCGCCCTTGCCCGAGCCGGCGCCGGCCCGCGTTACCGTTCGCTACTCGGCTCCGGCCCGGCGCTCCGCTGCGTTCCCGCTGCGCGCAGCTGCCTGATCCGGCGATAGCCGCGCATGCTGAGCGGGATCGACGCGAGGTACAGGATCGCGATCACCGCCAGCGTCGGCCAGGGCGCGGCCACCAGCGCCGCGACCAGCACCACCAGCACGGCGATCGCCTCGAAGCGGATGCGCTGCTTCAGCCGGACGTGCGGCGCGAAGGTGGCGACGCTGGAGATCATCAGCACCGCGACGAACGCGCTCCACGGCGCGACGACGATCGGCGAGCGCAGGTGCGGCTCCTCGGTGAACAGCCACAGATAGAGCGGCAGCAGCGCAAGCACGGCGGCCGCGGGCGCGGGCACGCCGGTGAGGAAGCCGGCGGACTTGTGCGGCTGGTCCTCGGCGTCGATCTGGGCGTTGAACCGGGCGAGGCGCAGCGCGCAGAACAATGCATGGATCAGGGCGATCATCCAGCCGAACCGGCCCAGGGCCTGCAACGACCACAGATAGAGGATCAGCGCGGGCGCGACGCCGAACGAGATCGCGTCCGACAGGCTGTCCAGCTCGGCGCCGAACCGGCTTTCGCCGCGCACCATCCGGGCGACCTTGCCGTCCACGCCGTCGAGCAGCCCGGCGATGAGCACCATCAGGACCGCCAATTCCCATTTCGCGTCGATCGCGAACCGTATCGCGGTCAATCCCGAACATAATGCGAGGGCGGTGATGGCGTTGGGCGCGATGGCGCGCAGCGGTATCCCGCGCACCGGGCGCATCCGCCGCATGCGCCGCATTCGGCGGGGCCGGAGCGCGCGCTCCTCGCGCCGCTCGCTCACTGCGAGATGCCGCTGACGGCGGCGGCTCCCTTCCTGGCGATGATCGTCTCGCCCGCGATCGTGCGCTGGCCGAGCGTGACCTGCGCGACATAGTCCGCGGGCAGGAACACGTCGACGCGGCTGCCGAAGCGGATCAGGCCGACGCGCTGGCCCGCGACGACCATGTCGCCCGGCTTGGTGAAGCTGACGATCCGCCGCGCGACCAGGCCGGCGATCTGGGTGAAGCCGATGCGCAGGCCGTGCTTGTCCTCGACGATGAAGTGCTGGCGCTCATTCTCCTCGCTCGCCTTGTCGAGATCGGCGTTGAGGAAGCGGCCCGAGATATAGATCACGTGCCGGATCGTGCCGGTGATCGGCGTGCGGTTCACATGGACGTCGAACACGCTCATGAAGATCGAGACGCGCACCATCGGCGCGTCGCCCAGCGCCTGGGGCCCGCGCAGTTCCGGAGGCAGCTCCACCGGCTGGATCATCGTCACCAGCCCGTCCGCCGGGGCGATCAGCATCCCTTCCCCCTGCGGCGTCACGCGGATCGGATCGCGGAAGAATGCCGCGACGCCAAAGGCGAGAAACACCAGCGGCCAGGTGATGAAGTCGAAGATGAACAGGCTCGCCAGGGCGATCGCGGCGGCGATGGCCACATATTTGCGCCCCTCGGGGTGAATGTCCGGGAAACGCCACTTCACCGTCGAGGTCCCCAGCGGGGGCTTGTCCATAGATGCCATTGGAAGCCTCTAGCCGCGTGTCGCGGCCAACACAACGCAGGCGAAGCCGCCTCTTTCCCGCGGGACGTTCGCGGCGTAGGGAACCGGCATCGCCTTGGAGGATGCGCGATGCTGACGGACGGCGCGATTCGAGCCTTTGCCGAAGCCGGAGACGGCGGCCCGGCCGCGTTCCATCCGCCCCGTCCCGAGCCCCTGGCCAGCGTGCTGCCCTGGCGGATCCTGGGCACCGCCATGCGCAATCCGATCGCGGCCTGGCCGCCTGTGCTGTTCGAGGGCACGAGCTGGCGCCCGCCCTTCCCCGGCGCGCCCGTGTTCCTCACCGATCCAGCAGCGGTCCGCGCCGCCATGGTCGAGCGGGCCGAGGATTTCCGCCACGGCGATCTGTGGCGCCGGGTGATGCACCCCGCCTGGGGCGAGGGGCTGGTCGCCGTCGAGGGCGCCGAATGGCGCTGGCAGCGCCGCGCCGCCGCGCCGGCGTTCCGCGCCGCCCAGATGGCGGCCCTCGCCCCGCGCATGCGCACCGCCGCCGAGGCCCCGCTTCTGCGCTGGCGCCACGCCGCCCAGCCGATCGACATCGCCGCCGAAACCGGCCGAATCGCCTTCGACGTGATCCTCGACACCGTCCTTTCGGGCGGGGAGGATTTCGAACGCGCCGAGACGGAGGCGCGCGTCGGCGCCTTTCTCGGTCAGCTCGAATATCGGCGGCTCAGCTACCTCCTCCTCCCGGACCGGGCACATCGCGGCAAGCTGAACAAGCCCGCGCCCGAAGCCGCGCGGCTCCGCGCGGATGTCGACCGGATGATCGCCCGCCGCCGCGCCGCGCCGCCGCGCCGCGACCTGGTCGACCTGCTGCTCGACGCCACCGATCCGGAGACCGGCCGCCCGATGGACGACGGGCTGCTGCGCGACAATCTGCTCGGCTTCATCCTCGCCGGCCACGAGACCAGCGCCGTCGCGCTCGGCTGGGCGCTGTGGCTCGCCGCCGCGCACCCGCCCACGGCCGAGCGCCTGCGCGCCGAGGTCGAGACGGTCACCGGCGGCGCCCCTGTCGACGCCGGCCATCTCGAGAGCTTGACCTTCACCCGCCAGGTGATCCAGGAGACGCTCCGCCTCTATCCCCCCGGCTATCAGCTCACCCGCGTCGCCATGCGCGATACCGAGATCGACGGCCGCCGGATCCGCGCCGGCACGCGCATCCTGATCGCCGTCTATGCGCTCCACCGCCATCGCCGCCACTGGCACGACCCCGACGCCTTCGACCCCGATCGCTTCGCCCCCGGCATGCCGGTGCCCGACCGGCATCTCTACATGCCTTTCGGCGCGGGCCCGCGCATATGCCTGGGCGCTGCGTTCGCGATGACCGAGCTGGTCGTCACCCTCGCCACGCTCGTCCGCGCCGCGCGCTTCACGCCGCTGTCGGCGCCTTTTCCCGTCGCCGGCACGAGCATCCGGCCGGGTGGCGGACTGCCGATGCGCGTCGCGTTTCCCTGAGCGCCGCCCGATTTGCCCACAGTTCAGCTGCCCGGATGCGGCGAAATGCAACCGTGCCGCTTGCATGTTCGTTCGAATTGCCCAAATGCCGCGACTGTCTCCAAGTTGTAATAAGGTCGCCCATGCCCGCTTCCACTGCCGCCAAGGCCCGCACGCGTCACCGCCGCCCCGCCGGCACGCCGTCGCCCTGGGGCATGTTCTTCCGCGGCTTCCTGAAGCGCCCGGTGATGGTCGGCGCCGTCGCGCCCTCGTCGCGCTTCACGATCAACAAGATGCTCGCGCCGGTGGACTGGGAGAACACGAAGCTGTTCGTCGAGTACGGCCCCGGCGTCGGCACCTTCACCCGGCCGATCCTCGAGCGGCTCGCGCCGGACGCGAAGCTGATCGTGATCGACACCAATCCCGATTTCATCCGCTATCTGAAGCAGAGCATCACCGATCCGCGCCTGATCGCGGTGCAGGGCTCGGCCGCGGACGTGAAGCAGATCATCGCCGATCACGGCTTCGCGCATGCCGACTATATCGCCTCGGGCCTGCCCTTCTCCACCCTGCCCCCCGGCGTGGGCGACGCGATCGCCAAGGCGACGCGCGAAGTGATCCGCAAGGGCGGCGCCTTCCTCGTCTACCAGTATAATCCACGCGTGAAGAACTTCCTCACGCCGCACTGGTCGCACATCGATCATGCGATGGAGTGGATCAACATCCCGCCCGCGCAGCTCTGGTGGGCCTGGAACGACTGACGGCCGGCGCGGGGTGCTTGATCCCCCCGCCCCATCCTCCTAGACGCTCGCCAAACCCCCTTAAAAGGACAAGCGAGCAATGGCGAAGATCAAGGTTGCAACGCCCGTCGTGGAGATCGACGGCGACGAAATGACGCGGATCATCTGGCAGTGGATCCGCGAGCGCCTGATCCTCCCCTATCTCGACGTCGAGCTGAAATATTACGACCTCTCGATCGAGAACCGCGACGCGACCGACGACCAGGTCACCATCGATTCGGCCAAGGCGATCCAGCAGTACGGCGTCGGCGTGAAGTGCGCCACGATCACGCCGGACGAGGCCCGTGTCGAGGAATTCAGCCTCAAGAAGATGTGGAAGTCGCCGAACGGCACGATCCGCAACATCCTGGGCGGCGTCGTGTTCCGCGAGCCGATCGTGATCAAGAACGTTCCCCGCCTGGTTCCGGGCTGGACCGACCCGATCGTCGTCGGCCGCCACGCGTTCGGCGACCAGTATCGCGCGACCGACTTCAAGGTGCCCGGCGCCGGCAAGCTCACGATGAAGTGGGTCGGCATCAATGGCGACGAGCTCGAATATGAAGTGTTCGACTTCCCCGCCGCCGGCGTCGCCATGGGCATGTACAATCTCGACGAGTCGATCCGCGACTTCGCCAAGGCGAGCATGAACTATGCGCTCGACCGCGGCTGGCCGCTCTACCTCTCGACCAAGAACACGATCCTCAAGGCCTATGACGGCCGCTTCAAGGACCTGTTCCAGGAGACCTTCGACGCCGAGTTCGCGCAGAAGTTCAAGGATGCCGGCATCGTCTACGAGCACCGCCTGATCGACGACATGGTCGCCTCGGCGCTGAAGTGGTCGGGCAAGTTCGTCTGGGCCTGCAAGAATTATGACGGCGACGTCCAGTCGGACACCGTGGCCCAGGGCTTCGGCTCGCTCGGCCTGATGACCTCGGTCCTCATGTCGCCGGACGGCAAGACGATCGAGGCGGAGGCGGCGCACGGCACCGTCACCCGCCACTATCGCATGCACCAGCAGGGCAAGGCGACCTCGACCAACCCGATCGCGTCGATCTTCGCCTGGACGCAGGGCCTGTCGTTCCGCGGCAAGTTCGACAACACGCCGGACGTCACCAAGTTCGCCGAGACGCTGGAGCAGGTCTGCATCGAGACCGTCGAGAGCGGCAAGATGACCAAGGATCTCGCCATCCTGATCGGCCCGGACCAGCCCTGGATGACCACCGAGCAGTTCTTCGAGGCGATCCGCGAGAATCTCGAAGCGAAGATGGCCGCCTGGGCGTAAGGCATATCCACCTCCGGCACCCCCGGGTGCCGGAGGCCGGAAGGTTAACCTTCATCTCGGTGCAAATGAGCGATTGTCACCGCCCTTGAGATGAATCTACCATCCCTCCCGATCAAGAGGATGATCGAGGGGGGAAATCATGCTCAGTTCGTTGCGCCAGTTGGCGGCAGCGCTCACGCTGCTCGTCGCCGCGGCCCTGCCTGCCGCCGCGCAGCCCTTTCCGGGCCCATTCCAGCCAGCGCCCTTTCCGCAGCCCTTCCCCTCGCCGGGACCGCTGCCCGCGCCGGCGCCCTTTCCGGGTTCGGTGCCGTTTCCCGGGCCGCCCGTGGCGCTGCCGCCCCTCACGCAAATCGGGATCGATCCCAATCTCGGCCCGATCTGCGCGGGCCTTCCCGGGCTCGGCGCCGCACCCTGCGAAATCGTGCAGCGCCAGATTCCGATAGAGATGCGCGCGACGCAGATCTTCCCCCAGCTCATGCGCACGGGTTTCGACCCCATCCAGGGCCAGATCTGCGCCGGCCCGCTCGGCCCGGGGCCGTGCGTCGCCGTCGCCCGCTGGATCGCGATGCAGGAACTGGCGCAGCAGCAGATCCAGCTGCAGGTGATCGGCAACGTGCCCGGTGTCGGCCCGATCTGCGCGGGTCCGCTCGGTCCCGGATCGTGCGAGGCGGTTCGCCTCTATCTCATGCAGGCGACTGCATCGATGCCGATGAATCCGTTCAATCTCCGCCAGGTCCAGGCGGTGGGAGGGAGCGGGATCGCCGGGCCGAACTGCAACGGGCCGTTCGGCATGATGCCGTGCCCGATGGTCGGGCAGGTCGGCCTCGATCAGCTGGGCATGACGCCAATCCCCGGCGCCGGCACGTTCGGCCTTCCCGGCGGACTGAACACGCCGCAGGCGCTGGCAGCTGCCTGCGCGCAGCGCGTCGCCCTCGACGTCGGCGCCTTTGCCGGTTGCGTGGGCCAGCAGGTCATCCTGCCGCAGAACGAGCAGGCGGTGCTGGATTGCGCGGTATCCAGCAGCGATGTGACGGCTTTCGGCAAATGCGCGGCGCCGCAGCTGGGCATCCGCGTTTCCGAGGATCAGAAGATCCTCGCCGATTGCGCCTTCCGGACCAGGGGCGACGCGCAGCGGTTCGCCGCCTGCGCCGGCGGCCAGTTCGCGGCGGGGGCGCTCGGTCCGAACGAACAGGCGGTGCTCGCCTGCGCGGCATCGTCGGGCGCCAATAGCGAGGCGTTCGTCGCTTGCGCGGCGCCGCGCTTCCTGTCGCGCCAGCAGCAAGCGGTGCTCGATTGCGCGGTCGGCGCGAGTGACGTGACCAGCTTCGCCACCTGCGCGGCGCCGAATGCCGGCATCTCGATGTCCGAAGATCAGCGTATCGTCGCCCGCTGCGCCATGCGCAGCAACGGGGACTCGGCCAGCTTCGCGACCTGCGCGGGATCGGCCTATCTGGCCAACGGACTGGGCGAGCGCGAGCGGGCCGTGCTGGGGTGCGCGGCCAGCGCCAATGGCGACAAGGGCAGGTTCGCGGGATGCGCGGCCGAGACGCTGTTCGGCAAGAATCTGAGCCGCGAGCAGCAGATCGCCCTGCGCTGCGCCGCGGAATCGGGCGGCGACGGCAGCGTGATGCTCGGTTGCGCCGCCGCGAACATGTTCAATCTCCAGCTCAACCCCGAGCAGCAGATCGCCGTGCAGTGCGTGGTCGGAACCGGCGGGCAGCCCTATGCGGCGGCCGGCTGCATCGCCTCGCGCCTGACCTTGCGCGAATTGACCAAGTGCCTGAGCGACGGAGTCGGCGGCAAGGGCTGTTTCGGCGATTCCAACGATCTTGTGGGGAAGAATGGCTGGGTGCGCCGGACCATGGGCCAGATCGCCGGCGGGCCGAACTCGCTGATCAACAACCCCGGGCAGATCTGGGGCGGCGACAACAGCTTCGTCCGCAATCCCGGACAGATCTTTGGCGGTTCGAACTCTTTCGTGCGCAATCCCGGGCAGATCTTCGGCGGGCCCAACTCGGTGTTCAACAGGCCGAGCCAGCTGCTCCGGGCGCCGAAGGTCCGGATCGGCGGCAAGAGGATCTGCCTGCCCTGGTGCTGAAATGGAGGACATGATGCGCAAGTCGATCGGCATGCTTCTAGGATTGGTGTTGTTCACGACGCCGGCCCTGGCGCGCGACAAGGACCTTCGCACGATGAGCAGTGCGAGCGGCGAGACCGAGATCGGCTTCTGCGTGCGCCCCAGCCCGGATGCCTTCGGGTTCCCGGGCCACAGCTTCGTCACTTTCTCCGCCACGCGCCCCGGCGGCGGACGCAGCTTCCGCGCGGTCGGGCACACCGTCGCCGCCGGCACGAGCCCTGCCGGCGCCGCCTTCACCTATTTCGGGGGAAGGCCGGTGGCCGGCGCGCAGATGGAGGAGCGCTACACCCATCTCAAACAGGCCTGCCTGAACCTGAAGGTGGACCGGGCAGCCTATGATCGCGCGGTCGCGGCCGCGCGTCCGACCCTGACCGCGCTCGGCTTTTCGAACGAGACGGCGGCGGCGCTCGAGCGCTATTCGCTCAATGGGAATGACTGCATCGATTTCGCCGTCCGCGTCGCCGACGCGCTCGCGCCGGCGGGGCTCCGGGTTCCGGCGCGAAGCGCAGTCGACACGCCGCGGACCTATCTGGAGAAGCTGATCGCGGCCAATCCCTGATTATGGCGCGATTCCCGGCGCTTCCAGCCTTGCAATATGGGGCCCGCCATGCTGCCCTTTGCCGCATGGTCAGAATCTCCCCCAGCACGCATATCCCGGCGAAATCGGCTCCGGTTCGAGCCGATTCTCGTTGCCGCCCAGGCGCGGGATTCGCGAAGGCCGGCGGAGCCCCCGCTCCATGCTGAACCTCGGCAATAGCGGCCTCAGCGACACGCTGGTGATCCTCGGCGCCGCCGGGCTGGTCATCCCTGCCTTCGCGCGCGTCCGGATCAGTCCGGTGATCGGGTTCATCCTGGTCGGCGCGCTGGTCGGCCCGTTCGGCCTAGGCAGCCTCGTGCCCACCAATCCCTGGCTCTATCACATCACCATCTCGGACGCGCATGCGATCGAGCCGTTCGCCGAGTTCGGCATCATCCTGCTACTGTTCTCGATCGGCCTCGAGCTGTCGTTCAAGCGATTATGGTCGATGCGCACCCTCGTCTTCGGCGTGGGCGCGACCGAGCTGCTCGGCGCCGGGCTCATCCTCGCCGCCGTCCTCTATCTCACCGGGCTCAGCACCGGCGGCGCGATCGGGCTCGGCCTGGCGCTGGCGCTGTCCTCCACCGCGATCGTGCTGCCGATCGCCGGCACCACCAGCGCGGTCGGCCGCGCCGCCTTCGCGATGCTGCTGTTCGAGGATCTCGCGCTCGTCCCGATCATCTTCCTGCTCGGCGCGCTCGCCCCCGCGGCGGGCGGCGAAGCCGGCTGGATCAAGCTCGCCGTGACGCTCGGCTTCGGCCTCGCCACGGTCGCGATCCTGTTCGTCGGCGGGCGCATGCTGCTGCCGCGCATGTTCGCCCAGGCGGCGCGCACCAAGAGCCCCGAGCTGTTCCTCGCCGCCAGCCTGCTGGTGGTTATCGTCGCCAGCCTCGCCACCAGCGCGGCCGGCCTCTCGCCGATCGTCGGCGCGCTGATCGCGGGCCTGCTGATCGCCGAGACCGAATATCATGGCGAGGTCGAAGCGATCACCGCGCCGTTCAAGGGCCTGGCGCTCGGCGTGTTCCTGATCACCGTGGGCATGCGGCTGGACCTGGACTTCATCGTCCACAACTGGGCGCCGCTGCTCGGTGCCTCGCTGCTGGTGATGCTGGTCAAGGCTGCGGTGACGACCGGCCTGCTCCGCCTCTCGGGCGCGCGCGCCGGCACCGCCGCGGAAGCCGGGGTGCTGATGGCCAGCCCCTCCGAGACCACGCTGATCGTGCTTGGCGTGGCCGGGGCGGCGGGACTGATCAGCCCGAGCACCGCGGCCTTCTGGACCACCGTCACCGCGATCGGCCTCACCGCCACGCCGCTGCTCGCCAAGGCGGGGAGCGCCGTCGCGCAGCTGATCGAGCGCTCGAAGATGGAGGAGGCGTCCGACCCCGCGCTCGAGGAAGTGCAGAACGGCACCGTCATCATCGGCTTCGGCCGGGTCGGCCGCACCGTGGCGGACATGCTGCGCCGCCACAACCTGCCCTATATCGGCGTCGACGCCGATATCGACAATGTCAACGCGGCGCGGCGCGGCGGCTATAACGTGCTGTTCGGCGACGTCACCCGCTCCGAGCTGGTCGACAAGCTCAACCTCGGCCATGCCAAGGCGCTGGTCCTCACCATGGACGATCCGGTGCTCACCGTGCGCCTTGCCAAGCGAGTGCGCGGCTGGGTGCCCAACCTGCCGATCATCGCCCGCGCCCGCGATTCCGGCCACGCCGCCGAGCTCTATCGCGCCGGTGCCAGCGAAGCGGTGCCCGAGGCGCTGGAAAGCTCGCTCCAGCTCTCCGAAGTGGTGCTGGTCGATCTCGGGCTCGCCGTGGGCCCGGTGATCGCCTCGATCCACGAGAAGCGGGACGAGATGCGCAAGAAGATCAAGGAAGTCGCCGGCATGGATCGCGAGCCGCGCTTCCGCCGGGTGCGCGTCGACAAGGGCGGCGGCGAGGAGGCGGACGCGCCGGCCTGAGGCCGATTGCGCTTGCCGCCCGCGCCGGCCGGGCGCATTTCAGGCACCTGTTCCCGTTCGGAGAATATTGACGATGTTCCTCAGCCTGCTGCTCCTCGCGCATGCCGCCGCCGGCCAGACCGCCGATCCCGTCGCGCCCGCCCGCGCCGGCCAGTATCAGTGCGTCGTGCCCAATCGGGAGAAGAAGACCTGCCTCGGCACCACCAGCTACAAGATCGCCGGCAGCAGCTATGAAGCGGTCACTCGCCTGTTCCTCGCTCCCTCGCCGCTGATCACGATGGAGGTGCGGACCCGCGGCACGGTGGCGGACGGCAAGTTCTGCGAGACGGTGAAGCTAGCCGATTTCGAGGCGGGCACGGTGATGGCGAACGGCAAGCCGGCCGATGCGGCGACCGCGACCGCGGTGAAGAGCCAGCTCACCGCGGTCGTCGCGGCGCTCGACGGCAAGACCGTCTGCTCCGCGATCAAGCCCGCCGAGGACGGCCTGCTGCTCAACGAGACTACCATCGATGGTGCCGCCCGCCCCGATCTCGGCCAGAAGTTCATCTGGGTCGGCGAGAAGGACGGCTACGGCCTGGGAATGTGACCATGATCGCGACCCTGCTCCTCCTCGCCGCCGCCGCGCCGCTCCCCGCCGCCGACGCTCTCGACCCGGCCCGTGCCGGAAAGATCCGCTGCATCGGCCCGGACGCGCATGCGCGCACCTGCGCCACCATGGTGCGCTACACGGTGCACGAGGACGGCCGCTTCGAAGCCGTGGTCACCGGCGTCGTCTCCACCGAGCCGACGATCCTGCTCGAATATCAGACCGCGGGCCGGATCGAGGACGGCGCCGTCTGCTCGACCGTCCGCCCGGTCGACTTCACGTCGGGCCGGCTCAGCAAGGACGGGGCACCGCTCGCCCCGGCGGTGGAAAGCTCGGTCCGCGAGCGGCTGATGCTCGCGCTCCAGCCGCTTGCCGGCAGGAAGCGCTGCTATCGCGACAAGGTCGATGGCGACGGCATCGTGTCCGACATCACGATCGACGGCCTTGTCCGCGCCGACATGAACCAGCGCGCTCTATGGGTCTCGTCCGAGGACGGCTGGGCACCGGGGATGTGAACGGCGCTCCGCGGCGGCTCAGGCCGCCGCGGTCGCCTCGGCCAGCGCGGCCTTGACCGCGTCGAGCGCCGCAGCGCCCTTGTCGCCGTCCGGGCCGCCGCCCTGGGCCATGTCGGGCCGGCCGCCGCCACCCTGCCCGCCCAGCACCGCCACGGCGACCTTGACCAGGTCCACGGCATTGGCCGGCACGCCCTCCGTCACGCCGACCGCGACCGAAGCCCGTCCCTCGTTGACCGCGACCAGCGCGACCACGCCGCTGCCGACGCGCTGCTTGGCCTCATCGACCGCGCCGCGCAGTTCCTTGGGCTCCAGCCCGTCGATCACCTGGCCGATAAAGCTGATTCCCGCGACCTGCTCCGGCCCCGCCGCCTGGGCAGACCCGCCGCCGCCCAGCGCCAGCGCCTTTTTCGCATCGGCCAGCTCGCGCTCGAGCTTGCGGCGCTCCTCGACCAGCGCCGCCACCCGCGCCGGCACTTCGTCCGGGCTGGCCTTGAGCGTCGCGGCGGCCTCGCGCAGCCGCTCGTCGCGCGCGTTCAGCCACAGCCGCGCGCCTTCGCCGGTCAGCGCCTCGATGCGCCGCACGCCCGACTGGATCGCGCTCTCCGAGACGATCTTGAAGATCGCGATGTCGCCGGTCGCATTGACGTGGGTGCCGCCGCACAGCTCGACCGAATAGGACGCATCCTCGCCCAGCCCCATCGAGAGCACGCGCACTTCGTCGCCATATTTCTCGCCGAACAGCGCCATCGCGCCCGCGGCGATCGCGTCGTCGGGCGTCATCAGCCGCGTCTCGACCGCGCCGTTGTGGCGGATCTGCGCGTTCACATCGGCCTCGATGTCGGCGATCTCCCCGGGCGTGAGCGCCGACGGGTGGGAGAAATCGAAGCGCAGCCGATCCGGCGCCACCAGGCTGCCCTTCTGGGTAACATGCCCGCCAAGCCGCTTGCGCAGCGCCGCGTGCAGCAGGTGCGTCGCCGAATGGTTGGCCCGCACCCGGTCGCGGCGATCGGCATCGACGGTGAGGTGGACGGCATCGCCCACCGCGATCTCGCCCTTCTCGATCCTGGCATGGTGCGCATGCAGGCGGCCGAGCGGCTTGGACGTGTCGGCCACCGCGGCGCTCGCCTTGTCGTTCCAGATCACCCCGGCATCGCCCATCTGCCCGCCGCTCTCGGCGTAGAACGGCGTCTGGTTGGTCAGGATCGTCACGCTGTCGCCGGCGCCCGCCCGGTCGACCTTGGCTCCTTCCTTGACGATCGCGACCACCTGGCCCTCGCCCTGGGTGCCGGCATAGCCGGTGAACTCGGTGCCGCCCAGTTCGTCGGCCAGATCATACCACAGCTCTTCCGAAGCCTTTTCGCCCGAGCCCTTCCAGGCGGCGCGCGCGGCTTCCTTCTGGCGCTTCATCGCCGCGTCGAAGCCCGCGCGGTCCACGCCGATCGCGTTGGCGCGCAGCGCGTCCTCGGTCAGGTCATAGGGGAAGCCATATGTGTCGTAGAGCTTGAACGCAGTCTCGCCCGGCAGCGTATCGCCTTCGGCCATGCCCTGCGTCGCCTCGTCGAGCAGGCGCAGGCCGTTCGCCAGCGTCTGGCGGAAGCGCGTCTCCTCCTGCAGCAGCGTCGCCTCGATCAGCGGCTGGGCGCGGACGAGCTCGGGATAGGCGGCGCCCATCTCGGCGACCAGCGCCGGCACCATGCGGTGCATCAGCGGATCCTTGGCGCCGAGCAGATGGGCGTGGCGCATCGCACGGCGCATGATCCGGCGCAGCACATAGCCGCGGCCTTCATTGGCCGGCAGCACGCCGTCCGCCACCAGGAAGCCCGAGGAGCGCAGGTGATCGGCGATCACGCGATGGCTCGCCTGGTTCTCGCCGGTGGTCGAAGCGCCGGTCAGCGCGCCCGATTCGGCGATCAGCGCCCTGAACGTGTCGGTATCGTAATTGTCGTGCACGCCCTGGAGGACGGCGGCGACGCGCTCCAGACCCATGCCCGTGTCGATGCTCGGGCGCGGCAGGTCGCCGATGATCTCGTCATTCTCCTGCACGAACTGCATGAAGACGAGATTCCAGATCTCGACGAAGCGGTCGCCATCCTCTTCGGGCGATCCCGGCGGGCCACCCCAGATATGGTCGCCATGGTCGTAGAAGATCTCCGAGCACGGCCCGCACGGCCCGTCCGAGCCCATCGCCCAGAAATTGTCCTTGGTCGGGATGCGGATGATCCGCTCCTCGGGCAGGCCGGCGATCTTCTTCCACAACTCGAAGGCCTGGTCGTCGGTATGATAGACGGTCGCGGTCAGCCTGGCCGGCGAAATGCCCCACACCTTGGTGAGCAGGGTCCAGGCATGGGTGATCGCCTGCTCCTTGAAATAATCGCCGAAGGAGAAATTCCCCAGCATTTCGAAGAAGGTATGATGGCGCGCGGTATAGCCGACATTGTCGAGGTCATTGTGCTTGCCGCCGGCCCGGACGCATTTCTGCGAGCTGGTCGCGGTCGAATAGGGGCGGCTCTCCAGCCCGGTGAACACATTCTTGAACGGCACCATGCCGGCGTTCACGAACATCAGGGTCGGGTCGTTGTGCGGCACCAGCGGGGCGCTGGGAACGCGGGCATGACCCTGGCCCTCGAAATAGTCGAGGAAGGAACGGCGGATATCGTTGGTCGAAGTCATAAGCCGCCGACTTAGTTGCGGACTGGCTTTCGCTCAAGCGAAACACTTCGATCAGGGGGATTGATCCGTGGACGGTGACGTCGGCGCCATCCGACTTCCCCGGCAGCACCATTTCGGAAGCATCCCATGTTGATGCGCTCGTGTCTGTCGCCGAAGCAAAACCAATTCGGAGGGGATAACGCAACATGGAGATATCAAGCTCGGCCTTTGGCGGCCGCACCAGCGCCATTCCGCCACTCGCCGCTTCTTTCCAGATCGAAGCATGCCCTCCGGGGCTGGATGACGAAGTCGATCTCGCTGCGGTCGAGCCGCTGGCATCCATAGCGGGCTTTACCTGCGTCATCGAATACGCCGGCGCTCACCGCCTGATTTCGTGCCGCCGCTTCAAGACGCGCGGGGAATTCGGTTATGTCGGCGCCATCTGCCTCACCGCATCAGGCTATCGCGAGTTCAGAACCGATCGCATCGGCTATGTTTTTGATCCTGAATCCGGCGAGGTCCTTGGCGAGCACGACTATTTCAGCCGCTTTTCCATCGACGAGCACTGTGAAGCCCTCCCCACTTGGGGGCTGACGCCCAGCCGGCGGGCAACGTTGGTCGCTGGATTGAATGTCCTTGCCTTCATGGCCCGCTGCGACGGCAAATGGCACGCACTGGAAACGAAACCGATCGAGGATTTCATATGCTCGCTATGGCTTCGTCGGGAATGGGAGGGGGAACCGCCTCTGGACCAGATACTCGCTCACGCACGGCGCCTGTCACCCGATTCCGATACCTTCTTCAAGAGCGTCGAGCATTACGCTCGCAGCAGAACCCGCTCGAGGATCCTGCGCACGGCGGTTTCTGATTTGATCGCTGCGGATGGCGTCGTCTGCGATGCGGAGTTCGATTGGGGGCGCCAGTTCTCGGAATATCTTGCGGAGTGTGCGCGGCGCGAGGGTGTCGATCTGGCGCCGCTCTTCTAGGGGCAGCACGCGCCGCACTTGCAATGTAGGATTTCGCCTGCTTGGCTCGTCCCGCCGGGCACCCTCGGCCGCTCTTTCAACTTGTTGGAAATATAGGATTTCATCCGCGCAATAATGTTGCGAGATTGCGCGCGTTTCCGGGAAAATAGGCAATTTAAGCCGGCACGGAATTCCCCGTTGGTGTGATCTTAGTGACTTTCCGCCGAACCGGTGTTGGACCGCGTCGCCCTACCCCATCGGCGCATCGATCGACCGGGGCGGTTCGCTGAACCATTTCGGCCCGCCATCGGTCATGTGGAAGCAGTCCTCCAGCCGCACGCCGAAGCTGCCGGGAATATAGATGCCCGGCTCGTTCGAGAAACACATGCCCGGCGCCAGCTGCGTCCGCTCGCCGCGCACCAGGTTGACCGGCTCGTGCCCGTCGAGCCCGATGCCGTGCCCGGTGCGGTGCGACAGGCCGGGCAGCCTGTAGTCCGGCCCCCAGCCCAGCGAGGCATAATAGCGGCGCACCGCATCGTCCACGCTGCCCGCGGTCGCGCCGATCCTGGCCGCGGCAAAAGCGGTTCGCTGGCCCTGCGCCACCTGGTCCCACACCTTGCGCTGCTCCGCCGTCGCGGTGCCGTGCACCCAGGTGCGCGACACGTCGGACTGATAGCCCTGCACGGTGCAGCCGCAATCCATCAGCACGATCCGGCCCTCGGCCACCGGCGACGGCACCTTGGTGCCGTGCGGATAGGCCGCGCCCTCGCCCACCAGCACCATGCTGAACTCCGGGCTGCCGCCCAGCTTGCGCGTCGCCGCGTCCATCAGCGCCGAGACGTCGCGCTGGCTCATCCCCTTCTCGACGCGCGGATGGACCCAGCGATAGGCCGCGATCGTCACGTCGGTGGCGAGTTGCATCAGCGCGATCTCGGCCGGCGTCTTGAGCATCCGGCAGCCGCGCACCACCGGATTGGCCGAAACCACGGCGAGTCCCGCCTTTTGCAGCCCGTCGACCGCGAAATAGCGCACCGTCTCCTCGATGCCGACCGGCAGGTGCGCGAGCTTGCGATCCTTGAGGAAGCCGGCCACGGTCTTCAGCGGATCCTCGTCCTCCTGCCACACGCGGATCTCGGCGGGGATCGCCAGCCCTTCGCGGGTGCGCGCCTCTTCGAAGAAAGGCGTCACGATGCAGGGTTCGCCCTCGGCCGGCAGCACCAGGGCGGTCAGCCGCTCGCTGCGCCCCCAGCGCAGCCCGGTGAAATAGAGCAGCGAAGACCCACCTTCGACCAGCACCGCGCCGATGCGGTTCGCCTGCATCAGCCGCTGGGCCCGGGCGAGCCGCGCGGCGCGCTCGGCATTGTCGATCGGCACCGCGCCCCTGGTGATGTCCTGCAGCGCCGAAAGATCCGGCTCGGCGGCGCGCAGCACGCCCGGCAGGGCGAGCAGCGGCGCGGCGGCGGCGGCACGGACGGCAGCGCTGACAAGGGCACGGCGGTGAAGGCGCATCGTCATTCTCCGGAAACAGCGATGCATGCGATAGGGCCGCTTCGCGCACCGCCGCAATACCCGCCGTGCATAGGGCAGCACACATCGGCTGGGCGCGCGGGGCTTGACCCGGCGCGCGCAATCCCCTTTGCCTGCGACCAAAGGATTTTTAGGGGGGCCTCCGTTGGGCAAGCGACTTACCTGGTTCATTTTGGCGGCGCTGCTGCTCGGCGGCCTGCTGGGCTATGCCCTCAACGTCTCGCTCGCGGGCACGCCGGAGGGGGCGAAGGCAATCGAGAACTGGGCCTATGGCCTGGACATACCGACCCAGATGTTCCTCCATTTGATCAAGATGATCATCGCCCCGCTGGTGGTCTCCACGCTGGTGGTCGGCATCGCCCATATGGGCGGCGGCGGCGCGATCGGGCGCGTCGGCCTCAAGGCGTTCTTCTGGTTCGTCTGCGCGAGCCTGGTCTCGCTCACGCTCGGACTGATCTTCGTCAACCTGCTTCAGCCCGGCGTCGGCCTCAACCTGACGGTCCCTGCCGCCACAGCATCGAGCGGCGTCGATCGCTCGAGCTTCGACCTTGCCAAGTTCTTCATCCACATCGTGCCGACCAGCGGCATCGATGCGATGGCGAGCAACGACATCCTCCAGCTCGTCATCTTCTCGCTCTTCTTCGGCGTCGGCCTTGCCGCCATCGGCGAGAAGGGCGCGCCGCTGGTCCGCGGGCTCGAGGCGCTGGTGCAGGTGATGCTCACCGTCACCGGCTATGTCATGCTCTTCGCGCCGGTCGCCGTGTTCTGCGCCGTGGCCAAGGCGCTGGCGACCAAGGGCATCGGCGTGGTCGGCGACCTCGCCTTCTTCATGGGCAGCTTCTATCTGGGCCTGTTCGCGCTCTGGGCGACGCTGCTCGGCGTCTGCTTCCTGATCGTCGGCCCGCGCACCCGCACGCTGCTGCGCTATCTGCGCGACCCGATCCTGCTCGGCTTCTCGACCGCCTCGTCCGAGGCCGCCTATCCGCGCACGCTCGACGCGCTCGACCGGTTCGGCGTGCCGCCGCGCATCGCCAGCTTCGTGCTGCCGCTCGGCTATTCGTTCAATCTCGACGGCTCGATGATGTACATGACGTTCGCGTCGATCTTCATCGCCCAGGCCTATGGCATCCATCTCGACTGGATGACGATGATCCAGATGCTGCTGATCCTGATGGTCACCAGCAAGGGCATTGCCGGCGTGCCGCGCGCCAGCCTGGTGGTGATCACCGGCACGCTCAGCCATTTCAACATTCCCGAGGCCGGCGTGCTGCTGATCCTCGCGGTCGACCATTTCCTCGACATGGGCCGCACCGCGACCAATGTGATCGGCAATGCCGTGGCCAGCGTGGTGGTGGCGCGCTGGGAGGGCAAGCTCGACGCGCCCCAGCCGATCGAGCCGATCGTCCCGCCCATGCAGGGGCCGGCGACCGAGGCGGAGAGCTTCCAGGATTATGGCCGCCACTGAACGCGCCGGTCCGCGGCGGCGCCATCGCCGTTGGACTTTCCCGCGCGAAGATGAAAGTCTCTCCCCGGGGGAGACTTTCATGCGCGCCTTGACGGGGTTCGGACGGGATCTGCGGCGGCTCGCCGCGCTGCTGCTGCTTGCGGTCGCACTGGCCGGCTGCGCGCACGTCCAGCTTGCCGCGCCCTATGACGCGGCGACCGATGCCGAGCTCGGATCGGTGCTGCAGGACACGACCAGCTTCGTCGCGAAGATGGCGACCAATGCCGGCCAACCCGCCGGCGCCTATGCCCAGAACACCGACTTCTACGACAATATGGAAGGCCGGGTGGCGCTGCTCGTCGCCCGGGCGCAGGCGAACCGAGTGCTGGACAATTGCCCGTCCACCCAGGCGATGGCCAGGGCGCTGGCGGCGGCGGACCTGCCGCCCGCGATCGGCGGGAAGATCGGCACCCCGCCCCAGGGCGATTGCGACGTGGTGCTGATGCAATTGCTCCAGCAGCAGTTCCACGACCTGCGCGCCTTTCACCAGGCGGAAGGCGCGCTGGGCATTCCCGCCGCCGCCGTCGGCCCGCTGCTCGACGGCGGGCTCGGCGCCACCCTGCGCGCGGCGATGGCCGTGCAGCGCGCCAAGCAACTGAGCCGATAGGAGAAGGCGATGCAGGTGGACGTGGACGGGCTGGTCGACCGGATGACCGCCGCGGGGCGCGGGCTGGCGGGCGGCATCTGGGCGGAGATGGAAAGCTATGCGGTGCCCGAGCTCAAGAAGATCGCGATCCAGGTGGAGGCGATCGCCGAGAACCATGCCCAATACACGTTGCGCGGGGCCGAGATCCTGTTCGACATGCAGATTCGCGCCGCCGTCTCGGTGATCGTGGCGATGACCAGCATGACGCTGGTGCTGGTGCAGAATGCGATCAACGCGATCGTCGATGCAGTGAAGGACTTCATCAACGCCGCGACCGGCTTCGCCCTGATATGATCGCCCTTGCCGCCATTTAGGCGCAGCCGGGGGCGCCGGGCTGTTCAGGCATAGGCATAGGGGCCGCCGGCGGCCAGCGCCGCCTTATAGGCCGGGCGGGCATGGATCTTCTCGATCCAGGCATCCATGAATGGCCGCCCCGCAATGGCATTGGCGCGGCTCACCGCAGCTTCGAGGGGGAAGCTCATCATCACGTCGGCCGCGGTGAATTCGGGGCCGGCGAACCAGGGCCGCGCCATCAGCTCGCCCTCGACATAGTCGAGATGGACGTCGATCATCGGCTGGAACTTCTTCTGCGCCACCTTGCCGAGCAGCGGCACGCGGCTGAGCACCAGCTTGGTGAAGAGCGGCGGCATCAGCGACCCCTCGGCATAGTGCAGGAAATGGCGATAGCGCAGCGCGTCCTCGCGATGCCCCGGCATGCCCAGGCGACCATCGGCCAGCTCGACCAGATATTCGACGATCGCCCCCGTCTCGGCGATGATGTTGCCCGCATGCTCGATCACGGGCGACTTGCCGAGCGGATGGACCTGGCGAAGCTCGGGCGGCGCGAGCATCGTCGCCTTGTCGCGCCGATAGCGGCGGACCTCATAGGGCAACCCCAGTTCCTCGAGCAGCCAGAGCACGCGCTGCGAGCGGGAGTTCTCGAGATGATGGACGATGATCGTCATGCGGCGTCTCCGGCTGGGCGGCGCGGCCGTTGCCGGGCCGATATCGACTTGACGATGGTCCGCCCGCCCGCCGGAGGCAAGGGCCGCCGCGCCCCATCGAGCGCGGCCGCGATCAGGGCGGCGATCGCGGGCGCGTCGAGCAGCGCCACGTCCTTGAGGCAGACATAGCGCCCCCGCCGCCCCTCTCCCTGAAGCAGCCCTTCCGGATCGGGCAATCCGACGCCGGGCAGGAAATAGAGCAATATGTTGCGCGGATAGACGGCAAGGCTGAACACTGCCTCGGACGTCTTCTCGCCCGGACCATAGCCGATCGCGAGCGCGTTGTAGTTGTCGTAGACCAGCTCGGTCGCGCCGGGCAGCCGCGCACGCAACACCGCGCGCGCGGCGCGAACGCGGTTCGCGATCTCGGGCGTGAAGCGGGCGATGAAGCCTTCGAGCTGGGCCGCGGTCGCCGCGATGTCTTCGGGATCGGCGGGTATCGCCGTCACGATGCCGCGCCGATCGCTTCGAAGCGCACCGCGCGGTCGGCCGGGTCGGCATCGACCAGCCGGACGCGGATCGGCGTTCCCGGCGCGGTTCCGGGAGCGTCGATTCGCGTCACCACCGGCAGGTCGGCGAGCTGCATCCGTGCGCCGCGGACATCCACATCGGTGACGATCGCCGCGAATTCCTCCCCCTCGCGCCCGGCGAGCATCACCGCTTCGGCCAGGTCGACCACCGCGCGATCGATCTGGCCGCTCACGGCATCGGCACGCCCCATTACCTTGGGCAGCCGCTCAAAGGCCTGAGCGACCATCTCGGGCACCGGCCGGCCCGCCATGATCGCCAGGGCCGCCTGGATGACATAGCGATCCGCCAGCCGCCGGAGCGGCGCGGTGGCATGGACATAGGGCGCCGCGACGGCGGCGTGCCATGGCACCGTGCCCTCGTGCCATGGGGCGTAGCTGGCGCCCTGCCCCGCCCGGCGGATCGCGAGCATCAGCGCCGCCTGGTGCGGATCGGCCGGATCCAGGCCCGTGCGGAAAGCCACGAGCGATTGCGCTTCGGGCCAGGCGATGCCGAGCGCGCGCGCCGTGTTCCGCAGCCGCGATACCGCCGCCGCATCGGGCTCGGCCATCACGCGGAACAGGCCGGTATGATGTGCCTGCAACAGCTCGGCGATGGCAAGGTTGGTCGCGAGCGACAGGGCCGCATTGCGCGCCTCCGATGCGTGACGCGCGCGGAAGGCCAACGCATAGCCGCCATCCGCGCGGCGCACGACTTCCTGTTCGGGCGGATCGACACGGGCGGCGCCCCGACGCGCCTCGGCAAGGGCGATGCGGCGGGCGAGCTCGGCGAATTGCGGAGGCAGGTCCGCGTCGTCTGCCGTCTCATAAGCGAGCTTGGCGCGGCTCCTGACCAGCGCCCGCTCCGCCGCGTCCAGCCGCGCCTCGCCATCGGCCGCCACCCGCACCGTGAAGAGCACCGCCGGGCGTGGACCATCGGGCAACAGGCTCGCCGCTCCCTCGCTCAATATCGGCGGATAGAGCCCGGCCTTTCCGTCCGGCAGATAGAGCGTCGCCCCGCGCCGCCAGGCCTCGCGGTCGATCGGATCGCCATCGTCGACGAACCAGGCGACATCGGCAATCGCATAGCGCAGCAGCAGGTCGCTCCCACTGGACTCGATCGCGAAGGCCTGGTCGAGATCGGTGGAGCTCGCCGGATCGAGCGTGACCAGGGGAAGCGCCGTCCGGTCCGCATGGTCGGCCGGCACGCGCCGCGCCGCGGCCTGGGCGGCGGCGATCACCTCCGGGGGAAAGGCCTGCGGGACATGGAACTGGTCGCGGATGGCGGCGAGGCCGCCGGCCAGCACGCGATCGGGATCGAAAACCGCCTTCATCGCCCGCGACTATAACGCCCGCCGCGGATCGGGAAACCGGGATCGCAAGGCGGCGCGCGCTCTCTTCCCGCCCCGAACGTAACGAACGTCGCGCATGCAAGGCATCGCGCGCGTGCCCGAATGCGAATGCGCAGACGCGAAAGACCCGGCGCGGGGCAACGCGCCGGGTCTTCCCATGGGTCTCAGCCCGTGACCGCCGCCGCACGCATCACACGCGGGCGCGGCCTGAATATGGATCAAAGGTCGTCGTCACCGTCATCGGCGTCGGGCCCGGTCATCAGACCCTCGGCGACCTTCTCGGTGCGTGCCCGGATCGCCGCTTCGAGACGCTCGCGCAGCTCGCCATTCTCCTTGAGGAAATTCTTGGCGTTCTCGCGTCCCTGGCCGATCCGGACGCTGTCGTACGAGAACCAGGCACCCGACTTCTCGACCAGTCCGGCCTTGACGCCGAGGTCGAGGATCTCGCCGATCTTGGAGATGCCCTCGCCATACATGATGTCGAACTCGACCTGCTTGAACGGCGGTGCCACCTTGTTCTTCACCACCTTTACGCGCGTGGTGTTGCCGATGATGTCCTCGCGGTCCTTGATCTGGCCGGTGCGGCGGATGTCGAGGCGGACCGAGGCGTAGAATTTCAGCGCATTGCCGCCGGTCGTGGTCTCCGGATTGCCGTACATCACGCCGATCTTCATGCGCAGCTGGTTGATGAAGATCACCATGCAGCGCGAGCGGCTGATCGAGCCGGTCAGCTTGCGCAGCGACTGCGACATCAGCCGGGCCTGAAGGCCGACATGGCTGTCGCCCATCTCACCCTCGATCTCGGCGCGCGGCACCAGCGCGGCGACCGAATCGACCACGAGCACGTCGATCGCGTTCGAGCGGACCAGCGTATCGGTGATCTCCAGCGCCTGCTCGCCGGTATCGGGCTGCGAGACGATCAGCTCGTCGATGTTGACGCCCAGCTTCTTGGCATAGACCGGGTCCAGCGCATGCTCCGCATCGACGAACGCCGCGACGCCGCCGCTCCGCTGTGCTTCGGCGATGACGTGCAGCGCCAGCGTGGTCTTGCCCGAGCTTTCCGGCCCATAGACTTCGATCACGCGGCCACGGGGCAGGCCGCCCACGCCGAGCGCGATGTCGAGCCCGAGCGACCCGGTCGAGATCGCCTCGACCTGCATCGCCTCCTTGGAGCCGAGCTTCATCGCCGACCCCTTGCCGAATGCGCGGTCGATCTGCGCGAGGGCGGCGTCGAGCGCCTTCTGCTTGTCCGAAGAAATCGCCATGTTGCCGTCAATCACCTTGAGCGAAGCTGCCATTGGAAGTCCCCGTCGCTAGAAGGTTTGGCTCGCGCCTTCAACCTGTGTTGGAAGCCATGTATCGCGTTTGTTCTCATGGAACAAGAGCGGAACGAAATTTTTTGTTCCATAACCGTTCCACCGCCCCGCCGGACCGCGATTGCCCTTCCCGCTTCCCGTCGCTAGCCGGGGTGCCATGTCCCGCATCGTCGGCCATGTCCGCGCGCTCAATCGCTTTCCGGTCAAGTCGATGGCCGGGGAGCGGCTCGATATGGCGGAGCTCGACTGGCAGGGAATCGAAGGCGACCGCCAATATGCGTTCGTCCGCGCGGCCAATGGCACGCGCTTTCCCTGGCTCACCGCGCGCGAGGTGCCCGCCATGGTCCTCCACCGGGCGCGCTTCGACGATCCGGCCCAGCCCAAGACCAGCGCGGTGACAGTCGAGACGCCCGAGGGCGCGACGGTCCCGCTCCGCGATCCGCTGCTCAAGGCACAGCTGGAGGCGGCCGCGGGCGAACCCGCCACGCTGATCCAGGTGGCGCGCGGCATCTATGATTCGATGCCGGTCTCGATCCAGACCAGCGCCGGCCATGCCGCGCTGGAAGCCGCGCATGGCGAACCGCTGGCGATCGATCGGTTCCGGATCAACCTGATCGTGGAGAGCGAGGTGCCCGCCACCGAATGGCGGGGCCGAAGACTGGCGTTCGGCCACGGGGACGGTGCGGTGGTGCAATGCGCCGATCCGATCGCGCGCTGCGTGATCGTGACGATCGATCCGGACACCGGAGTGAAGGAACCGCGCCTGCTGCGGACCGTCGCGCGGGAGTTCGGCAATGCCTATGGCGTTTACGCGGGGCCGGCCCGGCCGGGGCTGATCCGGCTGGGCGATGCGGTGCGGCTGCTGGATTAGGTTGGTTCGCGCAACGACGCTGTGCCGCTACCAAGAAGAATGAGACAGGTTCACGCGGAGACGCGAAGAGAGCTCGCGCCGTTCCAGCGGCGCCCTCCACGACAAAGCTCTCATTTTCCGGCCGCCGCCACGGCACAGCGTCGCTGCGCGAGCAATTCCTCGCCACGCGTTCGCGAATCGGGCAATTTGGACGACATTGCCGCCGGGCCACGGCCCGAAAGCGGAAAGCCGGCGCTCAGTCCGCCGCGACGAGGCTGTCGAGCACCTTCTCGACACTGTCCATCGTGAACGGCTTGGAGAGTATGGGGCGGTCGCGATAGGCCTCCGCGATCATGTCCCCCGCCCCGCCGGTGGCGAGCACGAACGGAATGCCGCGCGCCGCCAGCGCATCGGCGATCGGCCAGCAGGTCTCGCCGCCGCGCAGGTTCACGTCCATCACGGCCGCGTCGATGCCGCCCGCCTCGACCAGTTCCACCGCCGAGGCGACACTGTCCGCCATGCCGGCGACGACGCGATCGAGCGCGTCGAGAAAGTCCTCGAGCATCATCGCGATGAGCGGCTCGTCTTCGACGATCAGGATCTTCTGGGGCCCCGGCATGGCCGCTCCCATCGCAGGAAAATCGCGAAACGCCAAGTATTTATTTGGGCGAAAGCACGTCGCGCGCGGCTTCTGCAAGTTGCTGCACCGAAAAGGGCTTCGGCAGGAAGGCGACTTGCTCCAGATCAATCGACTTGCGCAGCTGTTCTTCGGCATAGCCCGACATGAACAGGATCGGCAGGTCGGGATATTTGGCCCGGATCCGGCGCGCCATCGTCGGCCCGTCCATCACCGGCATGACCACGTCGGAGATGAGCAGATCGGGCCGGTCGATCGTCTCGATCAGCTCGAGCGCGGCCTCGCCATTGTCCGCGGTGACCACGGTATAGCCCTGGCGGGCGAGCGCGCGCTCGGCGATGGCGCGGACCATGTCCTCGTCCTCGACCACCAGGATCGTGCCGGTGCCCCAGGTATCGGCGGGCTTTTCCTTGGGGCCGGGCAGCTTGGCGGCGACCGGCGCCTCGGTCGCGGCATGCACCGGCAGATAGATGGTGAACTCCGCCCCGCCGCCAGGCACATTCTCGGCGAAGATGAATCCGCCCGATTGCTTGATGATGCCATAGACGGTGGAAAGGCCCAGGCCGGTGCCCTTGCCCACTTCCTTGGTGGTGAAGAACGGCTCCCAGATCTTGGCGAGGATCTCGGGCGGGATGCCGGTGCCGGTATCGGCGATGCGCAGCGCGGTATAGTCGCCGACCGGCAGCACGTCGTCGTCCATCCGGCGCACATCGGCCGCCGGCACCGCCATCGTCTCGATGGTGAGCGTGCCGCCGCCATTGGGATTCTGCGAAAGCATCGCGTCGCGCGCATTGACCGCGAGATTGACCACCACCTGCTCGAGCTGGCCCGGATCCGCGCGCACCGGGCCCAGGTTGCGGCCATGCTTGACCTCGAGCCGGACGGTCTCGCCGAGCAGGCGCTTCAGCAGGTTCGAGACCTCGGAGATGACGTCCGGCAGCTGGAGCAGCTGCGGGCGCAGCGTCTGCTGGCGCGAAAAGGCGAGCAGCTGGCGCGTGAGCGAGGCGGCGCGGTTCGAATTGGCGCGGATCTGCTGGATGTCGTCATAGTCGCTGTCGCCGGGCGAATGGCGCATCAGCATCAGGTCGCAATGCCCGATGATCGCGGTGAGGATGTTGTTGAAGTCATGCGCGACGCCGCCGGCGAGCTGCCCGACCGCCTGCATCTTGGTCGCCTGCGCGACCTGGCGCTTGAGCTTGGACTCCTCGCCCGAATCCTTGAGGCTGATCAGCACGGCCGCCTCGCCCAGCCCGCGCGCGCCGGCGATGCCGATCGAGACCGGTTCCTCGGGCGCGTCGGCCAGGCGCACGGTCATCTCTGCCGATTGCGGCGCGCCGCCGGCAAAGCGGCGGATGGCGTCGGCGAGCGCGGCCTTGTCCTCGCGCACCATCAGGTCGCCCGGATAGAGCGGCGGCGCCGCGGCATTGACGCGGGTGGCGCGGACGAACGCGTCGTTCATGCTGGCGAAGCGGCCGTCCCGGTCGACCAGCGCAAGCCCGAGCGGCAGCAGCGCGATCAGCGAGCGGACATGCGCGCCGGCGCTGGCGCCGATCGCGGGCGTGGGCACATTGCCCTGCTCCTCGTCGAGCAGCGCCACGAGCAGCGGCGCCTCCTCGCCGTCGAGGAAGGGAATCTGCAGCACGCGCAGCGGATTGCCCTCCAGCCCCTCGCGCTCGAAACGGACCAGGCCCATGGAATCGGTGATCAGGAAGCGGGCGAAGTCGCGGCCCTCGGCGGCGGCTTCGGGGCTGCCCATGGCGCGCAGGCGGAACACCCGGTTGGCGCTGCGCACCCGGCCCTCGGGCGAGACCATCGCGGCCATGATGCCGGCCGAGGCCAGCCGGTCGCCGGTATGGCCGTCGATCAGCGCCTGGACCTGGCTGGCGAGATCGAGCGCCTGCACGCCGATGAAGCGCCAGACGAGCGATTCCTCGCCGACCCGCTGGACCCGCGCCGAAACGGGAGCGCCGAACACCTGGATGCCGTCCTCGCGCGCCTCGCCGTCGCGCCAGGCGGTGCGCGCCGCGGTGCCGAGCGCGGCGACGGCGGCGTCGCTGATGGGCAGGTTGGGCGGCGTCGGCCAGCCGGCGAACAGCGCCTCGAAACGGCTGTTGGCGCAGACCAGGCGTCCGGCGCGGTCGGTGACCGCAAGCGCGTCGTCGCTGGCCGCGGCGAGCGCCTGGGCGACCGACCAGTCGACCGAGGCCTCACCGGCGGCCTCCGCATGGAAGAGCTTGCGCGCGCCCCAGAGCCCGCCCGCCGCGAGCAGCCCCGCCGCGACGAAGCCGACCGCGACCGCGCGATCGTTCAGCGTCAACAGGATCACCGCGCCCGCGAGGAACCCGGCCAGGATCGCCGCCGCGAAGGGCAGCCAGCGGCGAGACGGCGATGCGGGCGTGTGGACGGGCAACGTGGCCATGCGCCACCGATGTTCGGTAGCAGCGGCCGGGTCAAGCTATTCTCCCTCTCCCCGCCGGGGAGAGGGAGAAATCAGATCACCAGATGCGGACGCGCTTGTCGGGCGTCAGGAACAGCTTGGTCGCCGGATCGGGGTTGTACGCCCCGTACCAGGGATCGAGGTTGCGCACGACCCAGGCGCGCTGCTGCGACGGCGAGTGCGGATCGGTGAGCAGGCGCTGGCGCAGGTTCGCCTCGCGATAGTTGCGGCGCCACACCTGGGCCCAGCCCTGGTAGAAGCGCTGGTCGCCCGTGGTGCCGTCGAGCACCGGCGCGGCCTGGCCGTTCAGCGAAGCCTGGTATGCGTCATGGGCGACCGTGAGGCCGGCCAGGTCGGCCACATTCTCGCCGAGCGTCAGCGCGCCCTTCACATGCATGCCCGGCAGCGGCTCATACTGGTCGTACTGGGCGACCAGCGCATCGGTGCGCGCCTTGAACGCCTTGACGTCCGCCGGCGTCCACCAGTCGGTCAGGCGGCCTTCCTTGTCGTACTTCGCGCCCTGGTCGTCGAAATGGTGGCTCAGCTCATGGCCGATCACCGCGCCGATGCCGCCATAGTTCACCGCCGGATCGGCGTTCGGATCGAAGAAGGGCGGCTGCAGGATCGCGGCCGGGAACACGATCTCGACCATGCCGAAATTGGCATAGGCGTTGATCGTCATCGGGGTCATCCCCCATTCCCAGCGGCGGATCGGCTGGCCGAGCTTCGAGACATTGTCGTCATACTGCCAGTTGTTGGCGCGGACATTGTTGCCGAAGGCGTCGCCCGCCGTGATCGTCAGCGCCGAATAATCCTGCCAGCGCTCCGGATAGCCGATCTTCGGCTTGAAGGCGGCGAGCTTCTCATGCGCCTTCACCTTGGTCTCCGGCGCCATCCATTCGAGCTTGTCGATCCGGCGGTCCATCGCCGCGATCACGTTCTTCACCAGCTGGTCGGCGGCCGCCTTGGTTTCGGGCGGGAAATATTTGGCGACATAGACCTGGCTGACATCGTCGGAAAGCGCGCCGGTGGTGAAGTCCACCGCCCGCTTCCAGCGCACCTCCTGCTCCGGCGTGCCCGACAGGGTGGTGCCGTAGAAGGCGAACTGCTCCTTGTCGAAGGCGCTCGGCAGCACATCGGCGAAATTGTCGAGCGTGCGGACCAGCAGCTGGTCCTTGAGCACCGCCAGCGGCGCCTGCTGGATCAGCCGGGCGATGCCGGTGACCGCGCTGGGCTGGCCGACGATCACGCTCTCCACCGGCGTCTTGCCGGCGGCGAAGAAGCCCTTGAAGTCGAAGCCCGGCGCCGCCTTCTGCAGCTGGGCGACGGTCATCTTGTTATAGGTCTTGGTCGCGTCGCGGCTTTCGACGCGGGTCCACTGCACCGCGGCGATCTTGGTCTCGAAATCGACGATCGCCTGGGCACGCGCGGCGGCATTGGGCTCGCCGGCGAGCGTCAGCACGTTGGTGAGGTGCTTGAGATAGGCCGCCTTGGTCTCGACGAACTTGGCGTCCTTCGAGAGGTAGTAATCGCGGTCCGGCATGCCCAGCCCGGCCTGGAACAGGCTCAGCGCATAGACTTCCGGCTCCTTGTCGTCCTGGCCGACATAGGTGGCGAAGGGCACGCCCACGCCGTTGCGGCGCGCGGCGGCGGCGAGCGCCGGATAGCCGGCCTTCGAGGTCAGCGCCTTGATCCGGTCGAGCCACGGCTTGGCCGGCGCCAGGCCCTTGGCGTCGATCGCGGCGGTGTCGAGATAGGTGGCATAGGCGGTGCCGATCTTCGAGTTCGGATCGGCCTTCGCCGCGTCGAGGATCTCGTGCGTCTGCTTCTTGGCGTTGTCGTCCAGGATGTTGAACGAGCCATAGTTCGACTTGTCGGCCGGGATCGGCGTGTTCTTCGCCCAGGCGCCATTGGCATAGTTGTAGAAATCGTCGCCCGGCTTGATCGCGGGGTCCATGCCGGCGGTGTCGAAGCCATAGGTGCCATAGACCGGCTTGGGCTTTTCGGGCTGCGGCGCCGGATCGGGCTCGGTGACCGGCGCGGCCTCGACCGGGGTGGCCGGCAGCGGGGCGTTGTGCGCGCAGCCGGCGAGCAGCACGGGCGCGGCGAGGAAGGTGGTGGTGAGGAGCGACAGGCGCATGGTAATCCCCGATGGTTGATCGGGCTGTCTTAGACCGTCGATAGGCTCCGTCAATCGGGCGGGCGTAACATTATTACACCGCGATGACGACGTTTCCCGCCGCGTTCAGCCGCGGGCGGCGCGGGCGTCGGCGCGCCGCTTCCATTTGCGGGCGATCCACAGGCGCCACGCCAGCGCGGTGCCGAAATAGCCGATCAGGGCGAGCGCGGCGGTGATGGTGAGCAGGCCGGTGAGCGTGGCCGGGCCGGCCTGGTGCACCAGCCAGTCGCTCCAGCTCCGCTCGATCGCCTGCGCCTTCTCGACCACCGCGCCGGGGCCGATCATCCAGCTGCCCAGCCAATAGGCCGCCACCCAGAGCGGCGGCGTCGTGACCGGATTGGTGATGAAGGTGGTCGCCGCGGCCGCCGGGATGTTGGCGCGCAGGGGAAGCGCGAGCACGGCCGAAGCGGGGATCTGCCCCATCGGCACCAGCACGCCGGTCACCATGCCCAGCGCGACGCCGCGCGGCACCGAACGGCGGGTGAAGCGCCACAGCGAGCTGTGCATCACCCGGTTCGCGACCGGGCGAAGCCAGCGATTGCCCTCCACCGATTCGCGGCTGGGCATCGCCTGGTCGAGCCAGCGGCGGAAACGCGACTTGCCCGACACGGGCGCGGGATCAGCCACGGTCGCGGAGCAGTCGCCCCTGCTCCCGCTTCCAGTCCCGCTCCTTGATCGAGTCGCGCTTGTCATGCGTCTTCTTGCCCTTCGCCAGCGCCAGCTCGACCTTCGCGCGGCCTCGCCCGTTGAAATAGATGGACAGCGGCACGAGGGTCATGCCCTCGCGCGCCACCGCGCCATGGAGCTTGTTTATCTCCCGCTCATGAAGGAGCAATTTACGAGGACGCTTCGGCTCGTGGTTGAAGCGGTTGCCATGGCTGAATTCGGGGATGTTCGAATTGACCAGCCAGACGCCGCCGTCGTTCACTTCGGCATAGGCCTCGGCGATCGACCCCTCGCCGAAGCGCAGCGACTTCACCTCGGTGCCGGTAAGCGCAATGCCGGCCTCATAGGTCTGCTCGATGAAATAATCGAACCGCGCGCGCCGATTCTCGGCGACGGTCTTGACTTTCTCTTGGGCGGGACGCGGACGGGCCATAAGGCGATGCGATGTAGGCGCGGATTGCCGGGAGCGCCAGCCCGGCGCTTGCAAGGGGCGGAAGCGGCGGCGTTCCGCAAATGCGACGAACCGAGTTGCGAGCGCCGTATTCGCTCGCCTCATCCAGAAAAATCACGTATCTACAATATATTGGCGCCCCCGGACCCCGAGCATGGCGCGAACTGACAGCAACTGGAAAGCTGCCGCTTGAAGTCGGAGCCTTTCCATGCCCCAGCAGAATGATCGCGAATATCTCGAGCGACGCCAGCGCCTGAGCGCGGAAAAGGCCCGCACCGCCACCGACCCCGGTATCGCCCGCATCCATGGCGAATTCGCCGCGGCCTATGCCCGGCGCCTGGAACAGCAACAGGCGATGCCCCAGGCCGAATAGGGCGGGCCGGGAATGGACAGCCCCCTGCCCGCTGTTCCATAGTCGGCGCATGTCCGCCGTGCTCAACATCCAGCGCTCGATCACCGGCCAGCCCTGGCACTGGCGCGGCCTCGCCGCCGATTCGCGCGGCGGGCTGGTGCCGGACGATCTGGTGACGCAGCTGCTGATCGCCCGCGGCGTGGCGCGCGAGGAGCTCGACATGCACCGGGCGCCGAGCATCCGCGCCTTCATGCCCGACCCCTCGATCTTCCGCGACATGGACAAGGCGGCCGCGCGGCTCGCCGATGCGGTGGAGCAGCGCGAGCACGTCGCGATCTTTGGCGATTACGACGTGGATGGAGCCACTTCCGCGGCACTGCTCATATTGCTGCTGAGGGACCTGGGGCTCGAGGCGCGCCCCTATATCCCCGATCGGCTTATGGAAGGCTATGGCCCCTCGGGTGAGGCGCTGGTGCGGCTCAAGCAGGAAGGCGCCGCCCTGATCGTCACCGTCGATTGCGGCGCCCAGGCGTTCGAAGCGCTGGCGATGGCCAGGGGCGCCGGAGCCGAAGTGATCGTCGTCGACCATCACAAATGCACCACCGAGCTTCCGCAGGCGCTCGCGCTGGTGAACCCCAATCGGCTCGATGAGACCGAAGGCGCGGCGCATGGCCATCTGGCGGCGGTCGGCGTCGCCTGGCTGCTCGGCGCGGCGCTGATCCGCACGCTGCGCACGCGCGGCTATTTTGCCGGTCGGGCCGAGCCCAAATTGCTCGACCTGCTCGACATCGTCGCGCTCGGCACCGTCGCCGACGTGGCGGCGCTCAAGGGCCTCAACCGCGCCTTTGTCGCCCAGGGCCTCAAGGTGATGGCGCAGCGCCGCAACATCGGGCTCAACGCGCTGATCGAGGCCTCGCGCCTCACGCGCGCGCCGACCGCGACCGATCTGGGCTTCGCGCTCGGCCCCCGGATCAATGCCGGCGGGCGCGTCGGCCGGTCGGACCTGGGCGTGCGCCTGCTCACCACCCGCGACCCCGAGGAAGCGCGTGCGATCGCCGAGGAGCTGAACCAGCTCAACGAGGAGCGTCGCGCGATCGAGGCGGGCGTGCAGGCCGAGGCGGAGGAACTCAGCCTGCACAAGGCGAACCAAGCGGTCGCGGTGATCGCGAGCAGGGGCTGGCATGCCGGCGTGATCGGCATCGTCGCGGGGCGGCTGAAGGAGAAGCTCGGCCGGCCGGCGATCGTGATCGCGCTCGACGAGGACGGTGTCGGCAAGGGTTCGGGCCGCTCGATCCCGGGCGTCGACCTGGGCGCGGCGGTGCTCGCCGCCAAGGATGCCGGGCTGCTCCGGGCGGGCGGCGGCCATGCCATGGCCTGCGGCGTGACGATCGATGCCGACCGGCTCGATGCCTTTGCCGAGTTCCTCGAGGAGCGGCTTGCCGAGCGCGTCACCCAGGCGATGGGCGAGCGCGCGCTGCTGCTCGACGCGGTGGTCGCGCCGGGCGGCGTCTGCCCCGATCTCGTCAATGCGATGGAGGCCGGCGGCCCCTATGGCATGGGCTGGCCGGCGCCGCGCGTGGCGGCCGGGCCGGTTACGGTGATCAAGGCCGATGTGGTCGGCACGGGCGGGCATGTGCGGCTGATCGTGGCGGGGCCGGACGGGCGCAGCATCAAGGCAGTCGCTTTCCGCCAGGCCGATACCGAATTGGGCCAGGCGCTGCTCTCTGCCCCGCGCCACCGCAAGCTCTGGCTCGCCGGCCGCGCCAGGATCGACGACTGGGGCTCCCGCCCCGCCGCCGAGCTGCACGTCGAGGACGCAGCCTGGGCCGACTAGCGCCCGCCGCCGCCACGGAAATCCATCGATGTCGAAGAACCACGCCGCGCGCGACGAATGGTGACCCCTACGGGTAGATTTCTGAAATCCCAGGAACATCCATCTCGTCTCAACCAATTGATCTAGCGTAGAAAAAGCGAAAAGCTTGGGACCAGTCAGTCCCACAGCGGGTCGCTAAATCCGGATCAAAATGTGGGACGTGATGTGGGACTTCAGAGAGGTCACCAATGCCGCTCACAGTGTTGAAGGTTAGACATGCCGCACCCGGCCGGCATGCCGACATGCACGGTCTCTACTTGCTTGTGCGCGAGAGTGGAACCCGCTCGTGGGTGCTGCGGGTGCAGCACGCCGGGCAGCGCCGAGACTTCGGTCTCGGGGCCGCTCATGACGTGTCGCTGTCGGACGCGCGCATTCTCGCGGCGAACCTTCGCAAGTCCGTGCGCGCTGGCGCCGATCCTGCGTCCGACCGACGCGAGCGCCGCAAGTTGGTCCCGAATTTCGAGAAGGTGACGCGCGATTGCTATGAGGCGATGAAGGGCGGCTGGAAGGATCAGCGACATCTCTCGTGGCTATCGAGCTTCGAGCGCCACGTCTTTCCGCAAATTGGGACCAAGCCCGTGACCACGATCGACAGCGCCGCCGTACTGGGTGTGCTTGAGCCGATATGGTTGACCATCCCCGACACCGCGCGCCGCGTATTGCAGCGGATCGGCACCGTGCTGGACTACGCACACATCAAGGGGCTGGTGCCGGAGGAGGTATCGCTTCGCTCGGTTACGCGCGGGCTGCCGCGCCAGACGCGGCAAGTGACCCACCGTGCGGCGATGCCGCATGCTGATGCACCTGCTTTCATGAAGGAGCTGATGGCGCTTCCATCCACCTTGGGCCGGGATGCGCTCAAGCTCACGATCCTGACCGCTGTGCGGTCCGGCGAGGCGCGGTGCGCTACCTGGGGTGAATTCGATCTGGATAGGGCGGTCTGGTCAATCCCCGGCGCCCGGATGAAGATGAAGGAGGCGCATGTCGTGCCGCTCGCGCCTGCGGCGGTGTCGCTGCTTCGCGCGCTCCGTAAGACGCACCGCGAACTGCACGGCAAGGTTGATCCGGGCAGCCTCCTATTTAGCTGTACGCCCGGCAAGCCCATCAGCGATATGACGATGCTCAAGGTGCTGCGCGACATGAAGGTAGGAGACGCGACCGTACACGGCTTCCGCAGCACCTTTGCGGATTGGGTGGCAGAATGCACGAACGTGCCGAAGGAGGTCGCTGAGAAGGCGCTCGCACACCGCATTCCCAACGCGGTTGAGGCGGCATATCGCCGAACCGACTTCTTTGAACGGCGACGCGCGCTGATGGGCGAGTGGGCGAACTTTCTAGCGGGTGGGGTTGAATGACAATAATTGAGCTGGCAGTTGACCGACGGCTCTCAGGCCAACTTGCGCCTATAGTGGACCTCAACAGTTCAGATCACCGAACAGATCGAGAAGCCGTACCTGCTAACAACCCCAAAGTCGCCTATCGGACAAAGATGTCACATCGAAATCGACCCGCGGCGACGAGCCGGTCGAGGAAGGTGCCACCCGCCCGATCGCCTCGAGCGACCTGATGCGCATGCTCGAGCACCATTTCGAGCATAACCAGGCGGCGCCGCCCGCCGAACCTGTCAGTGATTACGTGACGCAAATGCGATCCGGATCATCGGCTGGACCGCGGCGGCAGCGACAGGAAGAAGTCGGCAATCGCCGCGCTCGCGTTGACCTGCTGGCTAGCGCGGCCGATGAACACCGCGGGCAGATATTGCGCGCCCCCGGGCCAGGTGTGGCCTCCGCCTTTGACGGTCCACAGCTCAACGCGCGCTCCCGCTGGGCAGTCGCGATAGCGCAAGACCGCGATCCGCGTGCTATCGCCCGGGCGGACCGTTGGAAACTCGACCGTGGCGGCGGCGCGGCCGCATCCGTCGAGCCGTGCCCAGAAGGCCGAGCTTTGCGGTGCGGATTGGACCAGACCCCCCTCGCCGCGTCCCCCAAAGTCGGCAACCGCGCCCCCGGCATAGGGCATGATCGGGTCCGAATCGCCGCTGATCTGGAGCACCGCCACTGGATTCGCCGGGTGGCAGGCCGATGCATAGTCGGTGGCGAGCGTGCCCGCGACCGGGGCAATCCCGGCGATGCGATCGGAAAGATCACAAGCTAAGCGGTTTGACATGATCGCGCCGTTCGAGATGCCGGTGGCATAGATTCGGCCGCGATCGACGCGATAGTCGCGCTCGACCGCATCGAGCATGGCGGCGATGAACCCGACATCGTCCACCTTGCGCTTTACCGTCGTGCGGCCGTCGTTCCAATGCTTGTCGATGCCGTTGGGATACACGACGATGAATCCGCGGGCGTCCGCCAGATCGTGCAGCTTGGTAAGGCGGATCATGCTTTCCGCCTGACCGCCCCCGCCATGGAGCGCGATAAGAACCGGATATCCCCGACCGGGCGCGGGGCTCCGCGGGACGTGGATCTCGTAACTTCGGTTGAGCCCGCCGACAGTGATCTCGACCGGTGTCGAGGGGGCGGGCCTTGCGCCGGCGGGATTGCGCCAAGCCGACGCGGCTCCGGCGAGCGTTGCGAAGCAGCTCAGAATGATGACCGCGGGTCGTTGCAAGACGTTTCTCCTATTCCAGGGAATCGGGATTCCGTTGACGGTTGCCGGCTCGGGACTTCGGCGTTGAGGCTACCGCGAGCCCCAACATCCTGTTACACGGCAATACGTATTGTCGATAATTGACAATACGCAACGACACAGGAGAGGTTCCATGAGAAGGATTCGTTTTCCACGGTCCGTTTCCGTGATTTCCCTCACGCTTGCGCTGTCGGCCTGCGGCGGCTCGGCGCCGCAAGAGACAGCAGCGGGCGAAGTTCGCATCGCCGCCGCGGCGACGCCGGCCGCCGCAGGAAGCCCGGCCGGCGCCGTGCCGCTCGTCGCCGCGGCGGCGCCCAACTTCTCTGCCGTAACATCGGCAATCCAGGCATCCTCGCTCAACAACCTGTCGGTCGTGATCGGCAACAAGGATGGCATTCTCTACCAGTATCAGAAGGGGAATTTTTCGCCGAGCACGGTTGCGGTGGTCTATTCCGCGACCAAATGGCTGACCGGAGCGACGGTGATGCGCATGGTGCAGGCCGGCAAGATCACGCTAACGGACAAGCCGCAGCAATATCTGAGCTATTGGACGAGCAACCCTAGCGACCAGCGCAGCAGCGTGAACCTCACCCAGCTGCTTTCGCTCACCTCCGGGTTCAACAACACGCCGATCGTGAACGGCTGCGTCGACAGCGTGCTCTACACGCTGCAGAGCTGCGCGAAGAACATCTATAATGGCGGCGTGAAGACGACGCCGGGATCGACGTTCTACTACGCTTCCTACCACCTCCAGCTGGCGGCAGCGATGGCCGAGGCGGCCGGAGGCGGACCCAAATTCGTCGATCTTTTCGCCAATTATGTGACGGGGCCGCTGGGCATGACCCAGACGCGTTTCGCCAAGGCGAGTCAATCAAACCCATGGGCCGCGGCGGGTGTCGAGTCCTCGGCACTCGACTACGCCAAGTTCCTCCAGGCATTGCTGGCTGGCAGCTTCATCACCGACGCCAACGGGTTCCTCCAGCCGCGCACCCTGGGGCTGCCAAAGGCCTATGCGCCCGAGACCGCGTACAACACCGGCGAATGGGAATATGCGCTGGGCAATTGGGTCGAATGCGTGCCCGGGCGAGGCGGAAGCAACTATGCGACGCTCTGCGCGTCGGACAAGGTCAATTCCTCGCCGGGCGCCTATGGCTTCCTGCCGTGGATCGATCGCAAGAATGGCTATTATGCGATCATCGCGCGCAGCGCCTCGGGCGGCTTCGACACCTCGGTCACCCTCGAGCAGCAGCTTCAGCCGCTGATCGTTTCGGCGCTCGCGAACTGACAGGGGTCGGGACGCGGTCCAGTCTTTGCAGGCCGGGCCGCGTCCCCCTCGCGCGGATCAATCGCGTTCGGCGGCAAGCATCGCGCGAAGCTGTGCCTTGGCGACCTTCTCCAGCGCGGCGCGGGGAAGCTCGCGAACGACGCGCACTTCGCGCGGTACCTTGAAGTCGGCAAGCTGCGCGGCACAGGCGGCGCGGACACGCTCCTCCAGCGCATCGGGCGCGGCCATCGCCTCTTCGGTGCCGATCACGAACACCACCGGAACCTCATCCAGCATCGGATCGGGTCGCCCGACCACCGCCGCTTCGCGCACGCCCGCGACCATCGCCGCGACCGCCTCGACCTCGGAGGCGGCGACATTCTCGCCGCCGACCTTCAGCATGTCCTTCTCGCGATCCGCGAAGCGCATTTCGCCGTTTTCGAGCAGCGTCACGCGGTCGCCGGTGATGAAATAGCCCTGCGCATCGAAGGCCGATTCGGTCGCCTCTGGATTGTGGAGATATTCCTGAAACAGAGTGATGCCGCGCACGCCACGCACCAGCAGGCTGCCGGTCTCGCACGGTTGAACCGGCCGGCCCTTGGAATCGAGCACCGCCATGTCATAGGCGGGATGCGGTCGGCCGATGCTCATCATCACGCTAGGGGCCGAGAGATCGGTGACGATCGACTGGGTGATCGTCTCGGTCATGCCCCACAGCCCCATCGTCTTGACGCCGAAGAGCTGTTCGAGCGGAGGATGGGCGACCGCGGGCGAGAGCACGCGGAAACGGTGTTTCGCCGGCATCGGCTGCTCGCTGATCGCGCGCGCGGCGAAGCCGACCATCGAGCACCATGTGCAACCATGCTCGACCGCGACATCCCAAAAGCGCGAGGCGGAAAAGCGCGGCTGGAGCACCGCGCGAGCGCCCGCCCACAGCGTCGCCAGCATCGAATAGCTGAGCGCGTTGGTGTGAAACAGCGGCAGGAAGACCAGATGTGCGTCCTGCGGCGAGAGCTGTTCGTTGGCAGCGCCTGCCCATCCGCCCCACAGCGCGTTGGCATGAGTCCACAGCACCGCCTTGGGGCGGGCGGTGGTGCCCGACGTATATTGGATGCTAAGCGGCCGCATCGCATCGGCGGGGAGGCTGGGGGCTTCACCGGGATCGCTGAACAGCGCCGCGAAACGGTCGGCGGGGGCGGGCTGGGCGGCGTTGCCCGCCACGCTGTCCCGGTCGGTGCAGGCGATCCAGCGCAGGCGCGGCGCGCTCGCGGCGATGAGGGCGAGGTGCCGTGGTTGGGTGATCGCGGCTACCGCGCCGCTATGTTCGGCGAAATAGCCGAGCTCAGCGCCGGAAGAGCGTGTGTTGGTCGTCACCGCCACCGCGCCGATGCGGGCGCAAGCATGCCAGGCGAGCGCCATTTCCGGGCAATTGTCCATATGAAGCAGCACGGCTTCGCCCGCCTTGACGCCGCGCCGCGCCAGCCCCGCCGCCACCGCCGCCACCTCGCGATGAAAACGCGCATAGGACCAGGTTTCGGACGGCCCGTCGAAGGCGACCCAGGTGAGAAAGTCATGGTCCCCGCGCGCGGCCGCGCGGCGCGCGAGCAGCATCGGCAGATCCATCCCGGCAAAGGGATTCGCGCCAACAGCGCGCGGTAGCGCCTGCTCCGCGCCGCTCGTCCGGCCGTTCACGCCGCTTCTCTCCCCGTCGTGCCGCACCGCTCGCGCAACCACGTTCCGATCTCGCGGAACGCGGCATCGGCGGCAGGAAGCATGGCCTCGAGCGCCAAGAATCCGTGGTTGACGGATTCAATGCGCATCGTCCGGGTCTCGACGCCCGCTTCACGCAGCCGCTCGGCATAGCGTTCGCCTTCGTCGCGCAGTACGTCATATTCGGCGGTGACGATCAGCGCGGGCGGAAGGCGTGTCAGGTCCTCCGCGCGCAGTGGCGCCGCGAGAGCCGGCGGCTCGACGCCGTCCTCGCCGAGATAGAGACGCCAGAAATAGGCCATGCTCCGCCGCGAGAGCCCGAAGCCTTCGGCGAAGGTGTCATATGATCCGCTGGGCTGTGAGGGGTGTGCGAGCGCCGGATAGACCAGCAGCTGCGCGCAGACGGCGGGTCCGCCTGAGTCGCGGAGCGCCAGCGCCGCTGCTGCGGCAATGTTGCCACCCGCGCTGTCGCCTGCGAGCACGAGCCGGCCCGCGTCCGCGCCGAGCAAAGCGGGATTGCGTGCCGCCCATCGCGTCGCCCCGACGCAATCGTCAAGCGGGGCGGGGAAGGGGTGCTCAGGCGCGAGGCGATAGTCGATCGAGAGCACCGCCGCGCCCGCGTCGGCGCACAGCCGGCGGCACTGGTTGTCGTGCGTGTCGAGATCGCAGATCGCCCAGCCGCCGCCATGGAAGAACAGCACCAGCGGCGGATCGCCCTCTACCGGGGTATAGAGGCGGGCGGGGATGTCGCCGTGCGGTGCGGGGATCGCCAAGTCACGCACCCCCGCGATCTCGGCCCGGCACGGCAGCAACTGCCCGGTTCGCGCGCGCATGGCCCGGCGCACTGTCTCGATTGGCAGCGTGTCGATCGGCGGCTCGCCGGCGCCCGCTGCGACGAGCTGCGCGATCATCGGGTCGAGCGGCATGGTGCGGTCAGCGGCGTGGCGAAAGCAGAGGCAGATACAGCCGTTCGAGATGATCGAGCCGCGGACGCCATGCATCATCGACGAAACTGGCGGCGCCCTGATCGAACAGCATCACGTTGCCGCGCGCCTTGCTCGCGGTTTGCCATTGCGTACCTCCGCATTCGGGGACGCCCGTCTTGGCGAAGGAAACCCAGCAATCACCGATCACGCGCGCCATCGCGCGATCCTGGTCCGCGAACATGCCGCTGGCTCCGGGCCCCATCGCATCGAGGCTGTCGAACACAAAGAGTATTTCGGCGCCGTGGCCGGGGCCGGGCGTTTTGCCGCGCCGGGTGACGCGGAGATGGGCGAACCGGTAATAATAGCCGGGGCCGATATTGATCCGCGCCAGCCAGCGCGCCGGACCCGAAAAACCGCCGTCGCGGAACAGATTGCCGCCCAGCACGGTGTCGTCCTGCCCTTCGCCGCCATAGACAGCGCGGGTGCGCGGCAACAGCGCCGGCGGGACCAGCGCCACCATCGATGCAGGCGCAGCCCCGCCCGCCGCCATCAGGCTTTGCTCATAGCTGTTTGATCCGATCAGCAGCGGCACTTTCACCTCGTGCCGCGCCAGGAAAGCGGTGGGAATCGATTCGGGCACGATCTTGCCGTCGATCACCGCCGAATAGCCGAGCCCCGGCGACACCTTGGCGAGCGCGTCGACAAGTCTGTCGGCAGGGATCGCGCGGAGCGCCGCCAGGTCCTTCGCTCCAAGCAGCTCGCCCGCCTTTTCGGCAATTTCCTCGCCCCTCTTGAGCGTCGGCGACGCCGTCCAGCCGCCGCCCGATTCGACGATTGCCTGCGCGAACAGCCCGCGCGACGCGGGCGAGATCATGTGCAGCAGAACGCTGACACCGCCGGCCGATTCGCCGAAGATGGTAACGCGGCCGGGATCGCCGCCGAAGCGTGCGATATTGTCGCGCACCCATTGGAGCGCGGCGATCTGGTCCATGATTGCGTAGTTGGCGCGCGGCGCGCCCGGCTGTTCCTTGGCGAGCGCAGGATGCGCAAAAATGCCGAGCAGGCCCAGGCGATAATTGAGCGTGACGATCACCGCGCCGCGCTTCGCCAGCGCGCCGCCGTCATAGAGCGGGACGCCGCCCGCGCCGATGCGGAACGAACCGCCATGGATCCATACCATCACGGGCAGTTTCGCGCCCGGCCGCATATCGGGCGACCAGATGTTGAGCGTCAGGCAATCCTCGCCCATCGGCACGTCCTTCAGGCTGTATTCGCCGTCGCCCAGCCGTTGCGGGCAGACATTGCCGAACTTGCCCGCATCCCGAACCCCATTCCAGGGCGCAGGCGCCTGCGGCGGACGCCAGCGCAGCGGCCCGACCGGCGGCGCGGCGAAGGGAATCCCGCGGAACACTGACTGCCCGTTCTCGCTGCGCCCCTCGACGCGGCCCGAAACGGTTTCAGCGAGCGGGTTCTGGGCTGCGACGGGCAACGCGCCGAGCGCTGCCATCATCGCGGCGGCGTAAGCCAGGAAATGGGATAGCCTCACGAAGCATTCCTTTCCGCCTGAGGGCCAAGGCCGCCGCGGGCCGAAGCGGCCATCCAGGCGGGCAGCGGCCGTTCATAGTTTGAATGAATCCACAGGCGCAGCAGGCAGCGCTTGCGCGCCGGATCGTCATGATCGACGAATTCGGTGCGCGAATGAAAGCTGGTCCAGTTGCTGAACAACAGGAGTTGGCCGGGCGCGAGCGTCAGTTCGACGCAGAATTCGGGATCGTTCGCCAGCGCAGCCACACGATCGACCGCGCTGCGTTCGAGCGGTGAGAGCGGAACCCCGCGCATCTGCGCGCCGACCTCGACCGACTTGGCGTTGAAGCAGGCGGAGATGAAGCCCGCTTCCTCGAAATAGACGGGCAGCGGCCGCTCGATCAGCCGCCCGCCGGCGCCGTCGGCGTCGCGGACATAGAAGGGCAGGCCGAGGAGCAGCGGTTCGAGTAGTTCAGGTTCGTGCTCGCGGATATGATTGAAGATGGCGAGCGAACTGGCGATCCGCGTCGCGCCGCCCGATCGCGCCTGCGCCAGGCACAGTAGCCCGGTCACGTCGCACCCATCGGTGTGCGGCTGAAGCTCGGCGCTTGACATATAGCCGCGCGCCTGCGGATCGCGGACATAATCGGCCCCCACGTCGCGGACCATCGTGACGAGATCGCCTTGGCGGTTCTGCCCGCGCGGCGTGCCGAGCCGTCGCCCCATCCACAGCGCGAGGCGGGTCACTTGCGCCTCGCTCCACTCGCCGATGGGCATCCCGCCTATCACATAGAGCCCGCGTTCGGTCTCAAGACCTTGGGCGAGTTCGTCGAGCCTGGCTTCGAGCAGCGAGGCCCTTCCCGCATCGCCGTCCACGATGAGGTCGTGCATTTCAGCGATCTCCCCCGCGCTCCATTGTTGTGCCCATGACGGGTCGGCGCGCAGCTCGTGCGCGGTCCAGGCCGCCGGCTCGCGGATCGCGGCATCGGTTAGGTCAATCATGTCTGGCTTCCCGGCGACTTGGGTTGGCGGGGTGTCGCCAGGCCGCTGGCGAAGAACAGCGCGGCGCCCAGCAGATTGAGGATGTTCGCCGCCGCCAGCGCGACGGCGAGACCGTGATCGCCGAGCCCACCCGCGGTCAGCCGGTCGCTCAGAACGCCCACCAGCAGCGGGCCAAGCCCTAGACCTACCAGATTCTGCACGAAGATCATGAAGGCGGCCGCCGTTGCCCGGCTCTCGCCGCCGACCTCGGCCTGGACGAGCGCATAGGTGGAGGATTGGTAGAGCGCGTTCAGGAATGTCGCGATCATCAGGCTCGCGAAAACGAAGTGGATGTCGCCTGCTAGAAAACCGATCGCGCCGAAGGGCGCGCCCAGCGCGACCGTCAATCCCGGCCAGAAAGCAAGCCAGCGCCGGTCGCGCGCGGCGAACCAATCGCCGACAAAGCCTCCGGCGACACCGCCAAGCAGCGTCGCCAGCGCGCCGCCTGCGCCGATCAGGACGCCCGCCTGAAACAGGCTGAGGTGGAAGGTGCGGACGTAGAAGGGCGCGGCCCAGGTGGCGACGGCGTATTGATACATCAGATGGAGGGCCGATCCGGCGATGCACAACATGATCGCCCGGTTACGGACGATCCGGCCGAGCGCGGAGGGCCGCGGCGTTCCCGGGGCGGACTTCGCCACGCGGGCGGGTTCGCGGATGAGCAGACGCACCAGCACGGCAAGCACGAGTCCGCCGATACCCAGCGAAAGAAAGGCAGCCCGCCACCCATAATGATCGGTCAGCACCCCGCCCGCGATATTAGCCATCAGCGAGCCCAGCGCGGCGCCCGCCGCGATCGTCGAAAAGGCGCGCGCGCGCCGCGCCTCGCTGACGTAATCGGAGATCAGCGAATGGGTGGGGGGCACGAATCCCGCTTCGCCCGCCGCGACACCAAGGCGCGAGGCCGCGAGTTGCCAATAGCCCGTCACCATCCCGCCCGCCGCGGTGGCGAGGCTCCAGATGCCTAGACACCAGGCAAGGATGTTGCGCCGGTTCGAACGGTCCGCGAGCCGGGCGATCGGCAGGCCAAGCGGGGGGTAGACGAGCGCGAACGTGGTGCCGCCGAGCAGCCCCATCATGGCGTCGGTCAGTCCAAACTCGCGCTTGATCGGTTCGGCGACGATGCCGATAAGCAGGCGATCACCCATATTGAACGCCGAAACGAGAACGACGAGAAGCAGGAAGAGCGGGAGCGGCGTGCGCGAGGCGCGTGCACCGCTCCCGAGTTGGTGGGGCGCTGGATCCGAGACTTGCGCGTCTGCTGCCATCGTCTTCACCAGCGCTTCGAGATTTCGATGCCGATGATCCGCGGTTCGGCCCAATAGCTCATATATCCGCCGGTAACGGTGAAGGCGATCGTCTTGTACCGTTCGTCGCCGACGTTGTTCGCGAAGACAGCGAATTCGAGTCCTTCCCGGCCGTTGCGAATGCCGCCGCGAACGTTGACCACGGTATAGGCGCCCTGGAGGCTGCGCGCGTCGAGGTTGCTCGCCGTATAGGCGCTGCTCTGGTGGCGCACGTCGGCCCGGCCGAACACGCCCCAACCGGTTGCGGCAGACGGCTGGACATAGCTCAGCGACCCTACTTCGGCCCATTGGGGCGCATTCGAAACGATGCGCCCGCGCAGATTGGTGTCAGTCGTATCCTCGCCGTAGCGCGCGACGTTCCAGGTGACGCCGCCACGCAGCCAGAGCCCGTCGACTAGCTTGAGCGCGCCTTCCGCTTCGACGCCGTACGACTTCACCGAGCCCTGGTTGGTTAGCACAAACGCGGTCGTGGGAGTGAAGCTGTTGAGTTGATAGTCGTGGAACTTCATCAGGAAGCCCGCGACGTTGAACACGATGCGGCCGCGGTTGAAGCTCGTCTTGAACCCCGCTTCATAGGAATCGACCGTCTCGGGCTTGAACAGCTGATCGGTGCTGGTGCCCGCGCGCGTGTCGAGATTAATCCCGCCCGCCTTGAACCCGCGCGCATAACTCAGATAGCCGAGGACGTTGCCGGAGAAGTGGAACGACGCGATCGCGGTGCCGGTCACGCGATCGTCGACATAGCGGTTCTGGAAGTTGGGCGTCGCCGCGGCGCAGAAGCTGAATGATCGCAGCCCCGTGTTCGGCGTCGAAAGAATGGCGTTGGCGGTCGCCGAGCCTGTACCGGTGAAGACCTTGGTGCATGCTAGCGGTTGGTTATAGGTGAAGGTCGAGCCGCCTTCCTTCTCCTCCCACTGATAGCGCAAGCCGCCGGTGATATCGAACCAGTCGGTAATATGAAGGGTGCTGTGCGTGAACACCGACCAACCCTTTCCGTCGAGCCGCGTATCCTGCAGCGTCATGCCGGTTCCTGGCGCCCACAAGCCCGAGGAGGTGCTGAACTGGCTGGCCCCGGCCGCGGAGCCCAGCGACAGCGCCGTGGACGCACCCACGGTCTTGAAATAGAGTTCGCCTTGCGGCCCGAGTGTCTGGCTCTTCTCGTATCGTGTGCTCGTGTCGAAATAATAGGCGCCGATCAGCAGATCGAGCAGGCTGGACTGGCGCGTGAACTGCAACTCCGCCGAGAAGGTCTTGTCGTGCAGCGAATCGGTCTGGCGATAGACATCGATGCTGGTGAGGTCCGAATCCCAGTTCTTTCGCGCCAGGCTGTCACGATAGCCGATGATCGCGCGCAGCTTGCCGAAACCGGTGGTCCATGTCGCGTCCGCCGTATAGCCGGTGTCGCGGGTCGCGGCCGTGAACGGCGCGTTGACCGCGGTGTCGAAATGGCTCGACCCGGCCGTAGGGTCCGGAACCGCGCCGCCCAGCGACTGGATGAGTGATTTCTGGCTCGCGGTGATCTGGACGAACGACGGCACCGTGCTGTGCTCGTCGCGTTCCGACTGTTCCGCGATCAGCCGAAGCGAGAAGTTCGAACTCGGATCGAACATCAACTGGCCGCGCACCAGCCAACGGTCGCGGTCGTTATAGTCGGCCCCGCTCGTCACGTCGTGCATATAGCCGTCGCGCTGGTTGATCTGGCCCGAAAGCGAGAATGCGATCCGATCCTGCACGATGGGCCCGCTGACGTTCGCGGTCCCACGCAGCCCGCCGAGCTCGGTGCCGGCGAGCGAGACGCGGCCCTCCCAGGCGTAGCTCGGCGATCGCGTGATCACGCTGATCACGCCGGCCGAGGTGTTCTTTCCGAACAGCGTGCCCTGCGGTCCGCGCAGCACTTCGATGCGCTCGACATCGACGAGATCGGTGAACGCGGTGTTCGAGCGCCCGACATAGACGCCGTCGATGAAATAGCCGACCGATCCTTCGAGTGCTGGATTGCCCGTGGCAGTTCCGACGCCGCGGATGCGAATCTGGGCACCTAGGCCAACCTGCTGGGAAGAGGTGATGTTGAGACTGGGCGCGACCTGCGCGAGGCGTTCGGTATCGACCACCCCGGCTTCCGCGGCCTGCTCGCCGGTAACCGCCGTCACGGCGATCGGAACGTCCTGGAGCTTTTGTTCGCGCTTGTTGGCGGTAACGACGATGTCCTGTTCGTCGTCGGCCGTGTCGGTTGCCTGCGCGTATGCCGGAGCCGTCCAGGCGAACGCAGTGACGATTGCCGCTGTTGAAGCGAGCAGGCGCTTTGTCGAAATCTTCACGGTGGTCCCCTCCCAGAGTTTTCGTTCCCGCGTGGTTCTCCACTGCGGGGCGCCGAGCGCGCTTGCATAAAGAACCGGTGGCACCGGTGCCCGCACGCCTCACGCTATGGGAGGTGTATTGAGCCAGATCGGCGGCTATTGTCAATAATTGACTTTCGGTCGCGCAAAGCCGATTTGCCCCGGGATAGGAAAAGGAATTCACCGGTGCAGCTACGCCCGATTGACCACCCGTCCGCCTGGACCGCCGCCGAACTCGCTGAGGACCGCTCGTGGGTGGTCGAACTGACCGAGAATGATAAGGCAGAAGCGCTTGCGGCGCTCGAGCGGGTTGGCGGATGGGCCGTCGAGTCGATCGGCTGCAGGGACTTCGGGCTTCCTTCGCTGGGACCGCGTCTCGACGCGATCATCGATGAGATCGAGGGCGGGCGCGGTGTCGCGCTCATTCGCGGCGTCCCGATCGGGGGGCTAGCGCTTGGGGATATCGAGCGCCTGTTCTGGGGCTTGGCGACCCATCTTGGCTATCCCGAGGCGCAGGATGCGACGGGGAAGCGGCTGCACCATGTGCGCGCACAACAGACCGTCGCGGATCGTGACCAGGCTCGCCAGCTATTCGCGGGAAGCAATCTGCGCGCCTATCAGACGAACATCGAACTCGGCTTTCACGGCGACGGGTCGGACGCACTCTTTTTTCTCTGCGTCAGACAGGGCAAGACGGGTGGTGCGACGCGAATCTCGAGTGCGACCTCGGCATTCAACGATCTGCTGGCGCAGGACCCTACGCTGGTCGCCGCCTTGCGGATTCCGGTTGCCTTCGACACGCGCGGCGAAACCGGACCCGATCGTCCCTATCAGGTGGCTCCCGTCTTCGCGCTGGAGGACGGACAGCTCAGCATGCTGTACAAGCGCGGCTATATCGAGCTCGCCCAGCGCCTTCCCGGTGCGCCTCCGCTTACGCCGCAGCAGATCGCCGCGATGGACGCGCTCGACCAACTTATCGGGAGCGAGAAGAACTGCTTCAGCTTCGATCTCGCGCCGGGCGACATATTGATCGCCAACAATTACAATGTCCTGCACGCGCGCACCGCCTTCGAGGATTGGCCGGCGCCAGCGCCGGGCAGGCTGATGCTGCGAATCTGGAGCACACTCCGGCGCAATCGCCGCAAGCTCCCGCCGAGCTATCGCACGAGCCGCGAATTCGCCGAGGCGCAGCGGCGGCGCGAACTGCTTGGCGACCCGGCCTAGGATTGCAATTCGGCGACCTGGAGCGCGGCGGCGAACGCTTCTTCGACGATGCGCTTGCCCTCGCGTCGCGCGCGCTCGACGTCGCGCTCGATGATCGCATCGGCAATCAGACGCCAGGTCGCGGCCGACTTGCGTTGGCGCTCCTTGGAAAGAACAGTGGCCCATAGCGTCGTGACCTCCGCTTCCAGTTCGGCGGCAAGCCGACCGACGACCACATTGCCCCCGGCCGCAAGCGTTACGATCGCGACCGCGCGGCGAACGAGAATATAGCTGCCGAGCGGGCAGGCATCGTCCTCGGCAATTGCTTCCAGTAGATCGACCCCTTCGCGCAGCGCCGAATCGACCCACTCGGCGCGCGCCGGCGCCGCTGCGGCAACCGCCATCTGGACCCCCGAAAGCGCGGCGCGCACCTGTGCAATGTCCACTGCGGCGTCGATCGAAAAGCGGCGGACAAAGGCGCCGCGGCGTCCCTCCAGTGCGATCAGGCCGTGCCGGTCGAGGATTCGCAGTGCATCTCGCACCGGACCCCGGCTAACTCCGAAGGCAAGCGCGAGCGGCAGTTCGCGAACCGCGTCCCCCGGGCGCAGCTCGCCGAACTGGATGCGCTGCGCGATCGTCGCGGCTAGCTGGCGGGCGGCGGGAAGGGCGCCATCCGGCACCGGGCCGATTGCGGCGGCGACGCGGTCGAAATAGGTTCTGATCCTCGGCGTGAGATGCCCGCTTTCAAGGGGGGGAGTCGCGAGCGCGCCACGCAGCATCTGTTCGCCGGCGCGAGCCGCGCCATTGCCGCTTCCGGCGGCAGCGAAGGTCCGGTCGATCTGCGCTGCGGTGGCGGCATGCTCCGCCGAAAGCGCCGACACGAGACTCTGCAACGCCCGGGGATCGATCGGACCGGCATCGCGATGCGCGGTCATCGTCTGAACCGCCAACTTCTGGAGCGCGGATATCAGCCGGGCGTTTCCGCTCGCTTCCCCAAGCGCGTTCAACGATTGCTCGATGGCCACGAAGGAATCCCACGGCGTGTCCCCATCGAGACTCGGGATCCGGCGAGGGGTGACGGCGCGAGCTTCGGCAAGATCGATTGCGAGCTGCACCAGCGCCACCCAGACCGGCCGCACGTCCGCAGGATCGAACTGGGCGGAGTCCACCAGCGTCGCGCCCCGCAGCGGCGCAAGCGTCAGGGCGCCGCGCTTCTCCAGGAAGTGAAGCGCTTCACGGGCCTGCGAATGCGTGACGGCGAACTGATCGACGATCCAGCGCTCTGTGATACGCGCGCCCGGCAGACAGCCGCCCGTCAGGATGCGCTGGAGACAATGCTCGGCCAACTCGTCGGCGGGAATGCGGGCCCCGGCGCGCGAACCGCCGCGCTCTGGGCTTGATCGAGGCAATCCCCTACTCCAATCCTGACTGCGGCACCGTGCCACGCAACGCGATTCTCCCGCAACGGGTGCGGCGATCGCATCACCATGCGAACCAAAACCGAACATTGTCAATAATCAGGGGGTGCGACTTCTCGCACGCGAAAAGTGACGGATCGGCCTTGCAGGCTCTACTGCACCGCGCAGCGCGTCAGCGAACGAAGAACCAGCTTGTCGCGATCGCCACTAGGGTCACCGCGACCGATTCTGCAACGAGCAGCACGGGAATCCGCCAGTCGGGACGCAAGATGTCGCGCCATTGGGTCGTTACTCCGATACCGGTGATTGCCGCCGCCAGGCAATATTGCGAGACATCGGTCGCGATCGAACCGGTCGCCTGGGGAAGCATATGAGTCGCGCCCAATCCGGCGAGCAGCGCGAATGCCGGAAGATAAGGCGGAATTCTCTGGATCGCGCTTCGCCCTTCGCGGCGGCCGAGCAGCGCGGCCGTTCCCAACAGGAGCGGGAGCAGCATAACGACTCGCGCCATTTTCGCGGCGATGGCCGAATCTCCAACCCTGTGCTGGATCCCATATCCCGCCGCCGCCGCCTGGGCCACGTCGTGAATGCTCGCGCCAATCGCCGTGCCCAGGCGCGCCGCCGACCAGCCGAGATGCGGGCCGAGCAGGCCCCAACCCAGCATCGCCATGCTGCTCAACAGGCTGATCCAGGCAACAACGACGGCAAGATCGCGCTGTGCGCCGTGACCCCGGGGGAGCAGATCCGCGCAGGCGAGCGCAGCGGAAACGCCGCATATGCCCGCGCCCGCTCCAGAAATGAATCCCGTTTCGGGCCGGGCGCCGACCAGCCGCGATACCAGCGCGCCGGTCGCCAGCGAGACCAGAACGACGATCGCCGCGATCACCAGCGGTGTCGCCATATCGGCCCAGCCGGATGCGCCCAGCTTCAACCCCAGCAGGGCAACGCCGATCCGAAGTCCGTGCCGAACGACGATTTGGGCGCCCGGCAGCGCCAAGCTGCGGCCCCCCGCCGTGCCCAGGACGATCCCGGTCGCCAGACAAAGCGCGGAGCCCGGAACGTGAAGAAAATGCGCCAGTTCCGGAACCCACAATACCGTGGCGAGGCAGAACGCGACTCCGGGAAGAGCGAGATAGAGGGTCGAACCGCCGAGCCGGCGCTCCCCCTGCGCTTCTTGCGTTTCGGACATTCACTCCCTCGCCAACGCTTCTTTGTGTATTGTGCAATATGTCAATAATTGACATTAATCCAGTGAGCCTTTGACGCCCTCTTGGTGAGGGGAAGGCGGTGTGGGAGAGCGGGTAGATGATCAAATGCGACGCCCCGCCGGACAATTCGAACAGGACCGCGACGTTCAAATCAGGCGCCGGTGATCTGGCGGCGGCGGCAGCCGATATGGCGCGCTATGCCAACGCGGGCCCCAAGGCTTCGGGAGGTGAGGGCGATGAAGTGGTCGGTTGCTGGCTGGAGGAGCAACTCCGTTTCGCGGGATACGAGTGCGGCCGGCACCCGTTCCAGACGCCATGGTTCAATCCCGGCCGCGCCGTTCTCGTGGCCGGCGATCACCGCGCGGAGGTGGTTCCCCAGGCGCCGGTAGTCCCTACCGGCCCGTGCGGAATCGCCGGGCCGCTGGCGCTGTTCGGGCGCGATGCGATCGCGCCCGGCTCGATCGCGCTGGTCGATCTGCCGCACGGGCGCTGGTCGACGGCATTGGGCGAGGCGGTGTTCGGGCCGGTGTCTGCCGCGATCGCCGCCGGTGCTGCTGCCGTGGCGATCGTCACTACGGGGCCGTCCGGCGACGCGATCGCGCTCAACGCCCCCGCCGGAGCGCCGCTCTTTGAGCGGCCGGTCGTGACCCTGGCGCCGCGCGACGCGCCCGCCTTCCGCGAATGGGCGGTCACCGGCGAGCCGACGGCGCTCGTCGTCGCGGGAGAGGGGGGGACGCGGCCCGCCTGGAATCTGGTGGCGACGCTGGATCGCGGGTACGGTCGATGGCTGGTGGTCTCGACCCCGCGCTCCGGCTGGTTCGGCTGCGTAGGCGAGCGCGGACCGGGCGTGGCGATCTGGCTTGCGCTGGCGCGTTGGGCGGGCGCCGCGTTGCCCGATCACGACCTGCTGTTCCTCTGTACCAGCGGGCACGAATATGAAAACCAGGGCATTCGCGAGTTCGTGGGCGGAGGCTTTCCATCACCGGACGCGACATCCCTTTGGGTCACCATCGGCGCGAATGCCGCGGCGCGCGACTGGCACGATCTCGCCGGGGGGCTTGCACCGCTTCCGAGCGTCGATCCGCAACGCTTTCTGGTGGCAAGCCCGGAACTGATGCCGCATGCGCGGGCGGCGTTTGCGGGGCAGCCAGGCCTTGAAAGTCCCTACTCGACCGAATTCGGCGCGCACGGAGAACTCGCGCCCGTGCTGGAGGCCGGATACCGCCGCGTGGCGGGCGTTCTTGGCGTCCATCGTTTCCACCACTCGCCGAAAGACGGACCCGTCTGCGTCTTCGCGCCGCTGATTCCGCCTGTCACGGCGGGTTTTCGCGCGCTGATCGAAGCGGCGCTCTCCAACTGAGGGGCGGAAAAGCAGCGGCTCGACGGGGTCTGAACGGGCCCGCCGCAGATTTTCACGGACAGGTGGCAGTGCCCCGTGCCTGGCCGATGGCCGTACGGATGGCGGCATCGCCGCTGTCGAGATCGCTCTTGTAGAGTTCGAAATAGCGCGCCCCCAATGCCCGGCCGGAGCATACCGCCGCCGACAGCGTGCCCTGCATCCGGTTGCTGGGATCGTTGGTGGAGGACCAAATCGTCTGGGTGAACAGCGCGCGGCTGCGGATGTCGGCGGGAACCTGCCCGTATCGCTGTGATCCGAGCGCGTTGAGATCGGCGACGAAGATCTGCGCACCAGGGACGGTGCGCATGACATCGCCGTAGAAGGCGGAACCGTCTCCGTCAGGCAGACATATCTGCGTGACCGGAGCGGAAACCACCACCGTCGTCGAGGGGAATGCGGTGAGCACCGCCGAGGCGGAAGTCGTCCACGCCGAAAGATACTGGCTGCGGCTATAGCTCACCGACGTCGGCGGCGTTCCGAGCACGCCGCCGCTGCATCCTGCGAGCGACATCTCCGCGACCGGCGCCGCTACGGACACGACGCGCACCAGCCCGGTCTGCCCGCGCCCGGCAATATGCGTGGCCAATTGCGCCATGAACCGCTGATAGCGCGCGAGATAGACCGGGTCCCACGGCACGGGATCGTTGATCGATCCGAACATGCTTGTCCCGGAATAGGTCGCCGCGCCCGCGGCAGTCAGCCAGGCAGGCCAGCCGCCGCCGCTCGCGAAGATGTGAACGGTGATCTTCTTGCCCGCCGCCGATGTGGCGTCGAGCGCCGCATCCAGCGTCGTCCAGGCATAGGTGCCGTCGCTAGGCTCGAGCACCTTCCACAGCCCGCGCCAAGCCACGCCGTCCACCTCGGACTTGGCGAGATAGGCCTGAAGCGACGCGGTGGTCTCGCCGGGATCAGTGAGCGCGAACACCTGCCCGCTCGCGATCGGCGTGGGCGTCGCGGCGGGCGTTGGCGTCGGCGTTATCGTGGGGGTCGGGCTGGGCGTCACGCTCGCTGTCGGAGCGGGAGTCCCGCCGCTTGATGTCGCGCCGCACGAAACGAGCGGCAGCGCTGCGAACACAAGCAACAGGCCGTCGATGCGCTTCATACCGAATCTCCCCCATGCCGACCTAGAGGGAAGAAGATTTGCTGTCATCAGGCTGTGGCGCGCTTTTCCTCGTCGGCCATTGACCTGCTCCCCCTTTCTCCTCCACTCATAAGTAGAGTCCTAGGTTATCATGGTACCCTTTGGGGGCGGGGTTGCACAAGCTGCGTTGCAGCCTCGGCGGGCGTTAGCCCGCCTATCCCGCTATGCGGCCGCACATGGTTGTAATCGTCGCGCCAGGCCCGCAGCACCGAGCGCGCATGGCCGAGTGATGCGAACCAAGGCTCTGAGAAGCCAGCATTCAAACGGCGCATCCGAGCGTTTCCTATGAGTTGACGTTCGGCTTCCGGGCCGAAATGCGCTCCTACGGTCCGGGTGCGTCGGGCAGCGGTCTTCATGACCTCGCGAAGAACCCGGACAGCCCCGCAAGCGGCGTGTGCTGGCGCGCTGCTCTCTTGTCGCCATGAGAGCCGTCCCGGCCGATGCCCCCTTCGCGTCACGGGGCAACTGTGACCGGGCTGCCGAGGCCGGCTTTGCGCAATTCCCGTTCTGCCTGCATGAAGCCGTAGGACGGCACGATCTCGCCGCTTCGGTCCGTCACATGCTCCCACAGGTCGGCCACGCGCTGCGCAGCATCGTCGCTTCGGCCGAGATAAACGCCCTCGGTCAGCGTGATGTTCGCGCTCGCGAAATGGCCGGCGCCGGCGCACAGGATCGCGCGTGTCGGCGCATTCTCGCCGACCAGCGCGATCAGGCCGGGGCTGACCGCTTCCGGCGCAAGATGCGCGAGCGCGTCAGGGGTCAGTACGCCGTCGGTCATCTGCGTCGCCGCGGTCGGCGCAAGGCAGTTGACGCGGATATCATGTCTTTCGCCCTCGATCGCCAGCGTCTGCATCAGCCCGACCAGCGCCATCTTCGCCGCGCCATAATTGGCCTGGCCGAAATTGCCGTAGAGGCCGGAGGAGGAGGAGGTCATCACGATCTGGCCGTAGCGCCGGGCGGTCATCCCACTCCACACCGCCTTGCTGCAGATCGCCGCCCCCATGAGATGCACATCGACCACCAGCCTGAAATCGGCGAGGTCCATCTCGGCGAAACTCTTGTCGCGCAGGATCCCGGCATTGTTGACCAGGATATCGACCGCGCCCCAGTCCATGGTGATCGCGTTGACAATGGCTGCGACCCGGGCTTCGTCGGTGACCGAGGCGGAATGGGCGATCGCCTCACCTCCTGCCGCGACAATCTCGGCCGCGACGCGTTCCGCGCCCTCGGTGTTGCTGTCGTTCACCGCCACGCGGGCGCCGTGCCGCGCCAGCGCCAATGCATGCGAACGGCCCAACCCTCCCCCCCCGCGCCGGTGACCAGCGCGACGCGCCCCTTCAGTTCCATGCGATTCCCCCGTCCCTATGCGATGTGTTGAGGTTGGATTTCGGTTCGCCGCCGGTCAGATCAGTCCGCAGACTGCCCTCGCGCCGCTTGCCGCATATTGGATCAGCCGCGGCTTGAAGGTTTCGACATCGCCCGATCGGCACAGCCCGCCCGAAAGCCGGTCGATCCGGCCCGTGGCGGCCAGCAGCGACATGAGCGAGCCCGACAGGAACTGGTAGCACCAGTAGATATCGGCTTCCTCCGCGCCCGGCAGCGCCCGTTTCAGCACCTCGAGCAGGTCGCGTACGGTGCCGTCGTAATGTTCGGTCATCACCTCGCCGCCCCATTCGGGCGTGTTGCTGATTTGCGCGGCGAGCGCGCAATGGTTGCGCCAGCCCGGATCGTCGAACCGCTCGCGCGTCAGCAGCGGCTCGAGGAACGCCTCGATCGCGCCCTCGACGGTCAGGCTGTCCGCATGGCCGGCGATATAGTGCTTGAGCGATTCGGTGCGTTCGCGATTCACCACCGTCGAACGGCGCAGGAACGCCGTGTCGAAAAGCTCGCGCTTTGTGCCGAAATAATAGTGGATCAGCGCGGTATCGACGCCTGCGAGCCCCGCTATCGCGCGGACCGTGGTGCCGTACAGCCCGTGAGTCGCGAACAGTTCCTCGGCGGCGTCGAGCAATCGTTCGCGCGTCTCCTGCGCCAGCGCATCGCGCTGCGAGCCTCCCGGCTTACCCTCCTTCTTCGGCGGATGGCGCCGCGCACGCGTGCCCGCATTGCCGGTCTTGGAGCTCGCGATTCGCGCCTGAAAACTCGTCATGAATCCCCTGTCCGCAGTTTGCCGCGCGCCTCTTTCCGCAAGAACCGCTGTTCAGCAAGTGATGAACATCTATTGACGTATCCGCGCAAACGCGTCAAACAGCGATTGTTCATCAGTCGCTGAACAAAATGCGACGAGACATGGGGAGGGTTGTTATGCAGGGCATCAAGCGTCGTTTGTTCCTTTCGGCGGCATGTGTGGCGGCGATCGGGGGGCTGGCGCAGCAGGCGCGGGCGCAGACCGAACCGACAGGCAAGCCGCAGGCCGAATCGGAAACCGAAATCGTCGTGACCGCGCGCCGCCGCGCGGAGACGCTCAAGGACGTGCCAATTTCGCTGTCGGTAAAGACCGCCGATCAGCTGGCGCAGGAAGGATCATCGACGCTGGTCGATCTGCAGCGCAGCGTGCCGAACGTCACACTGCAGCCCTCGCGCGGCACCAACTCGACGCTGACTTCCTATATCCGCGGCATCGGGCAGCAGGATCCGCTCTGGGGGTTCGAGAACGGCGTCGGCCTTTATGTCGATGATGTCTATATCGCCCGCCCGCAAGGCGCGGTGCTCGACATCTTCGATGTGTCTCGCATCGAGGTGCTACGCGGGCCGCAGGGCACGCTCTACGGCCGCAACACGATCGGAGGCGCGATCAAGTTCGTCTCCGCCGAACTAGCCGCCGATCCGCAGTTGCGGATCCGCGGCGAACTGGGAACCTATGACGAAGCGAACCTGATTGTGTCGGGTTCAGCGCCGGTGGGCGAAAGCCTGCGCGTCGGCGGAGCGGTCGCGCGCTATTCGCGTAGCGGGTATGGCACGAATCTCTACACCGGTGCCGACACCGCGAACAAGAACGTCTGGGCGGGCCGCGTCAGCGCCGAACTGCGCCCCGCGAGCAGCCTCTTCTTCCGGCTGAGCTACGATCTGCTCGTCGATGATTCGAACGGAAACTACGGCCATCGCCAGCTGCCCGGTCTGCCGGGCGATCCGCCCAATCCGCCCAATGTCTATGACACCAATGCGGGCATCGGCGACACCAACCATATCCGCAACGAGGGCGGCTCGCTGCTCGCGCGCTGGGACGTGAGTCCCGAACTGCAGCTCAAGTCGATCACTGCCTATCGCCGCAATCGATCCTATGGGTCCGGCATCGATTTCGACGGCAATCCGATGGCCTATCTCGACATCGGCGGCACCGGCTATCGTGATCGCGAATTCTCGCAGGAAGTCCAGGCCGTCTATTCGGGCAGCAAGCTGCAGGGGATTCTGGGCGCCTATTATCTCGATGCCACGGCCTCGGGCGGCTATGAGAGCCGCCTGATCCTGGCGGCGCCCGGAGGCTATTCGAACGATGTCTCGGGCTCGGTTAAGACCAAAAGCTATGCCCTCTTCGGCGATTTCACATACGCGTTGACCGATCGCCTGTCGCTGTCGGCGGGGTTGCGCTACACTAAGGAAGACCGCCAGGGCACGGTGTTCAACGCCAATTATCTGGGGCTCTATGGCCCGCAATCAGGGGCCAATCCGCCGCTGCTGGCCGTCGTCACCGATTATACGGCATCGCGCAGCGACGATGCCTTTTCGCCCCGCGCCAGCCTGAGCTTCAAGATTACGCCGGATGTGACCGCCTACGCCTCGTTCAGCCGCGGGTTCAAGTCGGGTGGTTTCGATCCGCGCGGCAATGCCTCGGTCTATCCGCAGACCAAGCAGGGGTTTGGCCCCGAATATGTCTCTTCCTATGAGCTTGGGTTGAAGGGATCTGCCTTCGACCGGCGCCTGTCGTTCAACATCGCCGCCTTCAAGAATGATTATACCGATCGCCAGGTCACGACGATCGTCGTGCTACCGGCTCCGATGGTCGGCACCGCCAGCATCGTGCAGAACGCCGCCTCGTCCAAGATCGACGGCGTCGAGGTCGAGGGCCAGCTGCACATCGTTCGCACGCCCTCGGACAAGCTGTGGAGCGGCTTCTCCTACGGCCATCTGAACGCGCGCTTCGACGAGTTCGTTTCGTACGACGTCCTGACCAAGCAATATGTCAATATCGCCGATACCCAGCGGTTCGAGGGAACGCCGAGCGACACTTATTCGGTCGCGCTCAACTATCTTCACGATTTCGGCGATGCGGGCTCGCTGTTCCTCAACGTCTCGCGGTCGTGGCGAGGTTCCTATTCGATCTTCCAGACCGCCAATGCGCTGACCGACCAGTCGGCCTATGCGCTGTTCGACGCCGGCATCGCCTGGACCTCGCAGGATGGCAACTGGCGCCTCGCCGTCTATGGCCGCAACCTCACCGACGAGCGCTATCGCACGGGCGCCTATGTGTTCCCCGGCGCGCTGTTCGGCAATTCGGTGAACAGCTTCTACGGGCCGCCGCGCACGGTGCGCTTCTCGATCGAGCGGCGGTTCTGACGCTGGCGATCCGGCAACAGCAAAACAAACTGGGAGATGCAGGATGCGTGAACGGATTTTGCGTGCGATCGGCGCCTTGTGCCTGCTCGCGGCGACCCCCGCTTCGGCGGCGACGCTTACCGAAGTGACGGGATTCGGATCGAACCCCGGAAATCTGCAGATGTTCGAATATGTGCCCACCGGCCTGGCCGCAGGGAGGCCGCTGGTCGTTTACCTTCATGGCTGCGGCACTGGCGTTACCCAGGTGGACAACGAAACCGGCTGGACGATGTGGGCCGAACAGCACCAGTTCGCGCTCGTCTTTCCCCAGCAGAAGACATCGAACAATGCCAGCCGCTGCTTCAACTGGTTCAATTCGGCGGACCAGACGCGTGGCTCCGGCGAAGCGCTGTCGATCAAGCAGATGGTCGACTGGGCGGTGTCGCACCACGCGCTGGATGTGAACCGCATCTATGTCACCGGCGTCTCCGCCGGTGGCGCGATGACCGTGGTGATGCTGGCGGCCTATCCGGATGTCTTCAAGGCGGGTCAGTCGCGCCAGGGCGGACCCTATAAATGCGCGACCAGCCTCCTCCAGTCGAGCGGCTGCACCAACGGCACGGTGAACCTCACGCCGCAGCAATGGGGCGACAAGGTGCGGGGCGCCTTCGGCTGGAGCGGGCCGTGGCCGCGGCTCTCGATCTGGCATGGATCGGCGGACACGGTCGCCAGCCCCAACAATCTGACCGAACTTATGGAGCAATGGACCAACGTCCACGGCCACAACCTGACGCCCGACGTCAGTGATACGGTCAACGGCTATCCCCACAAGGTCTACAAGGACGTTAGCGGGACGGCAGTGGTCGAGACCTATTCGATCACCGGCGCGATTCACGGCGAGTTCGTCGATCCGGGAACGGGGCCGACGCAATGTGGCGTCGCATCGACCTATTTCCTCGATTACAACATGTGCGCGTCCTATTACGCGCTGCTCTGGTTCGGCATCTGAGCCACCGATGCCCGGTCCGATCGTTTCTGCGTCTCCGCGCGACACTGGGCCCGTGGTTCCGCCACGGGCCTGGCTCGCGCTGTTCCTGCTCGCCTTCGTCTATATCCTCAACTTCCTGGACCGGCAGCTCCTCGCGATCCTCGCCAAGCCGATCCAGGACGATCTCGGCGTCACCGACGGACAGCTCGGGCGGATCGGCGGGCTCTATTTCGCGCTCTTCTATTGCGTGCTGGCGATCCCGATCGGCTGGCTCGCCGACAGGACCAATCGCGTGCGGATCCTGTCGCTCGCCTGCGGGCTGTGGAGCGCGGCGACCATCGCGTGCGGCTTCGCGGCGAGCTACCCCCAGCTCGCGGTCGCGCGCATGGCGGTGGGCGTGGGCGAGGCAGGCGGGGTGCCGCCTTCCTATGCGATCATTTCGGATCTGTTCCCGCCGAACCGGCGCGGCACGGCGCTCGGCATCTACAATCTCGGCCCGCCGCTGGGGCAGGCGCTCGGCGTTGCTTTCGGTGCGTCGATCGCCGCCGCCTATAGCTGGCGAGACGCCTTCATGTCGCTGGGCGCCATCGGCGTCCTAATGGCCGGAATCGTCTATCTGTTCGTGCGCGAACCCGAGCGAGGCGCGCTTGACGCGCCGCCGCCCGAGCAGCGTCCGGGCAGTAGCCCGGCGGGTTTCTGGGCAACTTGCAAGATGTTCGTCTCGCGCCCGATGCTGTTGCTGGTCTCGCTCGCCTGTGCCGCGACCCAGTTCGTCACCTACGCGATGCTCAACTTCACCACGCTGTTCCTGATGCGCGAGAAGGGAATGCGGCTGGAGGATGTCGCGGTCTACTATGCGTTGCTCGTGGGGCTGGGGATCGGCGGCGGCATCTATGCGTCGGGATGGCTGATCGATCGGCTCGCGCCGCGATCGAGGCGCGCCTACGCGCTGTTGCCCGCGGCCGGGCTGGGGCTGGCGGTGCCATTCTTCCTGCTGTTCGTGCACGCGCTCGACTGGCCGCTGGCGATGGCTTTCCTCACGGTGCCGACCGTCTGCAACTATTTCTACCTGTCGCCATCGGTCACGCTCGTCCAGCAATCGGTGCGGCCCGATCAGCGGGTGCTGTCGGGCGCGCTCTTGCTGCTGATCATGAACCTCGTCGGCCTCGGGCTCGGCCCTACCTGGCTCGGCGCGGCGAGCGACTATTTCCGGACGGCCTATCCCGCGCACAGGCTGGAATTCGCCTTCTACACGCTGACGCCCTTCTATTTTGTCGCGATCGGGCTGTTCCTGCTGCTCGCCCGGTCGCTGGGCCGCGAAGCGCGATCGGAGCGGGCGCGGTGATGCGGACGATGCTCCCATTGCTGTGGGCAGCGGCACTCGCGGCACCGGTGACGGCGCGGCCCGCGCCGCTAGGCCGGGCACCAGCCGGTATGGTTCGCGGAACGGCGGACGGCGATCTGCGCGTCTTCAAGGGGTTGCCCTATGCACTGCCGCCCACGGGTGCGCGCCGCTGGCGGCCGCCGGTGGCGCCACCGGCCTGGAAGGGAGTGCGCGACGCCACTCGCTTCGGCCCGGCCTGCCCGCAGCCGCTGCTGCCGGCGTCGAGCCTTTATGCCGATTCCTATCCGGCGATGAGCGAGGATTGCCTGTCGCTCAACATCTGGGTGCCGGCGCATGCGCGCCGGCTGCCGGTGCTGGTGTGGATTCACGGCGGCTCGCTGGCGATCGGCGCGGGAAGCGCGGGGCTGTTTGACGGAAGCGAGCTTGCGCGGCGCGGGCTGGTGGTGGTGACGATCAACTATCGGCTCGGCGTCCTCGGCTATCTCGCCCATCCCGAATTGAGCGCGGAATCGTCCGATCGGGTTTCGGGCAACTATGGCCTGCTCGACCAGATCGCCGCGCTGCGCTGGGTCCGGCGCAACATTGCGGCGTTCGGCGGCGATCCCGGCAAGGTGACGATCGCGGGCGAGTCGGCGGGCGGGCTCAGCGTGCTCTATCTCCTGGCCTCGCCGCGTGCCCGAGGCCTGTTTGCCCGCGCGATCGCGCAGAGCGCCTATATGATTTCCACCCCCGAGCTGCGCGGCAGCCCTTTCGGCGAAACGTCCGCCGAAACGGCGGGGGCCGGCCTCGCCGCCGATCTCGGCGCCGGGACGATCGCCGCAATGCGGGCGATGGACGCAACCGCACTGACAACGGCCGCCGCGAGGACCGGCTATCGTCCCTCGGGCACGATCGACGGACGCATCCTGCCGCGCCAGCTCGTCGATACCTTTGATCGCGGAGAGCAGGCGCGCGTGCCGGTGCTTGCCGGCTTCAATGCGGGCGAAATCCGTTCGCTCCGCTTCCTGATGCCGCCACCGACGGACCCCCAAGCCTATGCCGCGCGCATCCGGGCAAGCTATGGCGACCTCGCCGACGCCTTCCTCGATCTCTACCCGCCGCAAGACACGGACGACAGCATGCTGCGCGCGGTCCGTGACGCCATGTACGGCTGGACCGCTATTCACATCGCACGGCAGCAGAGCCGATTCGGCGCCCGCGCGTGGCTATATTATTTCGACCATGGCTATCCCGCCGAGGACGCGGCCGGGCTCCACGCCTTTCACGCGAGCGAGCTTCCCTTTCTGTTCGGCACCTTCGATCGCACCGCGCCGGCCTGGCCCCGGCCCCCGGCAACGCCGGCCGAGGCCCAATTCGGCGACACGCTTGCGAGTTATTGGGCGGCCTTTGCCGTGTCCGGGGCGCCCGCCGCGCCAGGCGCGCCCGCCTGGAAGCCGTATCGATCGAATGAATCCTACATGGACTTCGCGGAGGCGCCGCGGCTCCGAACGAGGCTGATCTCCGCCGCCTATGCGCTGGCGGACGAGGTCGTCTGCCGCCGCCGCGCCGCCGGCTCGGCCTGGAACTGGAATGTCGGTCCCGCCTTGCCCCTCCTTCCGTCAGCAGTTCGGGAATGCCGATGATCCACGGCGACATGCAGCATTTCGCGTTGACCCTCGACAAATTCCCGAGCCATGCCGCCAAATGGCATCCGCAATCGCAGGTTATTAGCGCGCGCGAGGACGGCGGCCTCGATCGGATCGGCTATGCCGAGCTTGCCGACCGCAGCCGGCGCGCCTCTGCACTGCTCGAGGCGCTCGGGGTCGTCCCGGGCGACCATGTTGCGACATTGGCCTGGAACACGCGCGCGCATGTCGAACTCTGGTACGCGATCATGGGCATCGGCGCGGTATGCCACACGCTCAACCCACGGCTGACCGCCGCCGAGCTCGCGGATATGGTGGGGCAATCGGGCGCGCGGATTCTTGTCGCGAGCGCGGATCTTGCCGTGCTGGCGGAGGAAATTGCCGCGCGCGCGCCGCGCGCGCTGCTGCTGATGCTCATCGATGGCGATCCCGGCGATCCCCGCGCGCTGGAACCGATGCTGGCGAGCGAGACGGAACTGGCGCGCTGGGGCGAGTTTGCGGAGACGGCGCCAAGCAGCCTCTGCTTCACGTCGGGCACCACCGGGCCACCCAAAGGCGTGACCTACACGCATCGATCGAGCTTCCTGCACACGATGCGGATGCTGCAGGCCGATATGATGGCGATCTCCGCTTCCGACAATGTGCTGGTGGTGGTGCCGATGTTCCACGCCAATGCCTGGGGGCTTCCGTTCGCCGTCGCCGCGGCGGGCGGCAATCTGGTGCTTCCCGGCCGTCGTTCGGACGGCGCCAGCCTCGCGCACCTGATCAACGAGGCCCGCGTGACGATCGCCGCCGGAGTCCCCACTGTCTGGGTTACGTTGCTCGAACATCTCGAAGCCGAAGGCGCCGACGTGCCGAGCCTGAAGCGCGTCATCGTAGGCGGCGCGCCGATCGCGCCGTCGCTGATGGAGCGGATCGAACAGCGGCTCGGCGTGGTTGTGCAGACCAGCTGGGGGATGACGGAGCTTTCGCCGAGCGGCACGTTAATGTCCGCCCGCGATCCGGTCCGATCGGCGGCGCTGGCGGGCCGGCCGCAGCTCGGCGTCGACCTGCTCCTGACTGAGGCGGACGGGCAGCCGCTCGCCGATCAGCGCAACGCCGAGGGGCATTTGCGTGTCCGCGGCGCCGCCGTGATCGCACGCTATTTCGGTCATGACGAACCGGCGACCGATGCCGATGGCTGGTTTCCCACCGGCGATCTCGCACGGATCGACGATCGCGGCAATCTGATCATCACGGGTCGCGCCAAGGACTTGATCAAGTCCGGCGGCGAGTGGATTAATCCGGCGGAGATCGAAGCGCTGGTGGGCGGGATTCCGGAGGTCTCGCTTGCGGCCGTGGTGGCGCGCCCGGATCCGAAATGGGGCGAGCGACCGGTGCTCTTTGTCGAAGTGCAAGGCAATTCGTCGACCAACGACGAGTATCTGCTGGCGCCATTGCGTGGCCGGATTCCGTCCTGGTGGGTGCCGGATGCTATTGTTCGGCTCGAACGGATGCCGCTCGCGGCTACCGGCAAGATCGATAAGCACCGCCTTCGATTGGAATATTGCGGCGGCTGAGCGCGACGCGGTCTGGCGGCAATCGCTCCAGGTTCAGCTGTTAAAGACGCGCTTCGGCCGGGGGAATGGACGGCGGCTTTCGGGCCAGCTGACCGATGGACTGAACGACTGCAATTGAGGCGCAAAGCGGTCGATCTACTGAGGATCGTTCACGCTATAGAACATGGGATTGCGCATCCAATCCTTGATAGCCGATTCCCGCCAACCCGCGCACCGCGTGCTGATCGCAATCTGCTTCGGGAAACTGCCGTTCTGAATCTTGCGGTACAGGGTTGATCGGCTGAGGCCGGTGCGTTCGAGGACCGTCTTGATCCTAAGGATGCGGTCGGGGGTGTCGGGTGCCATGGGATGCTCCTGCATTTCTTGCGTCGGTTTGTGCCCCTCATGCGACGATGAGGATGCGATTTGGCAGGATGCAAGAGGCGTGGCGGCCAGAGTCCCTAGAGGGGTACTCTGTGGCACAATTGAGTACCCCTTCGTAGGTTGCAGGAATCGCGGCTCGCGTCCCATGGCGTCTCATGCCTTCGGCATGACCGGGCTCTACGGCGCTTCGCGCCGCCGAGTCGCGGTTCCCACGTCTCGGTCCATGCGGGTGACGATCCCATAACGCGGGCGGAGCTGCGCTCCGCATGCGGGCATCGCGCCGTTGGCGCGATGACGTTTGCCTCCGGCACTCGAACTGGCGGGATGGGCGTCGCTCCCTCTAGTCCCGCCGCGGCGGGCCGCAACTTGGGGCAAGCCCCAAGTCCTCCGCTTCGCTGCGGCCTTGCAGGTGCAGCCCGCCTCCGTCGGCGGGACTGCCGGTCCGCTCCTGCCGCCCATCCCGCCACTCCGGCGCCGGTTGCGGTGGTTTAGAAGGAGAAAGGCATGAGCGACGATCCTGATCCCGAGACCTTGAAGCGGATGGAGGGCGCAGTCCGCAAGCTGCCGCGGTTGCGGCGCGAGATCTTCCTCGCCGCCCGGCTCGACGACATGAGCTATGTCGAGATCGCCGAGCGCACCGGGCTCACCGTTCGCGATGTGGAGCGGGAGATTGCAAGGGCGCTCGTCAGCATCTCCCGCCGCATGGACCGGAAACCCCGGCGCTGGTGGCGCCGCTGATCCAAACCTCGCCGGGCTTCGGCCCGGCGAGGTTTGCGGTTCCCGTGCCACGGGTTAGGAGTGACAGCGATGAAGTCCGAACTCGATCATCTTCCCGAGCGCCAGCAAGCCGAGCTGAACCGTGTACGGGAGATACTGCTCGAAGAATTTGCGCGTGCGATCTCGACCGCGACCCAGCCGTGGAAGCGCAACGGCAAGATTTTGAAGATCATCCTGTTTGGGAGCTATGCTCGCGACGATTGGGTCGACGAGCCCGAGAACGGCTATCAGTCCGACTTCGACCTGCTGATCATCGTCAGCCACGAAGACCTGACCGACATCGCAGATTACTGGTATATCGCGGAGGACAAAATCCTCCACGATCCCGCGGTCCAGCGGCCGGTCAACATCATCGTCCACACGCTGCACGAGGTGAACCAGTCGCTGGAGCGCGGTGAGTATTTCTGGGTCGACATTGTCCGTGACGGTGTCCTGCTCTATGAGCTGCCGAACCACGCACTGACTGCGCCGAAGCCGCTCACGGCGACCGACGCGTATCGGATGGCGCAGGAATACTTCGACCACTGGTTTGAGAGCGCGGGTCGCTATCTGGCGACCGGTGTCAGCCATACCGAAAAGGGCTGGACCAACGAGGCTGCGTTCGAGCTACATCAAGCAACCGAGCGATATTACATCTGCTTTCTGCTGGTGCGGACGCTCTACTTCCCGCGCTCGCACAACATCAAATTTCTGCGCTCGCTCGCAGAGGCCAAGGACGCGCGGCTGGTCAATGCGTGGCCGCGCGGCACGAAGATCGACCGTGCCCGGTTCGAACGGTTGAAGCGCGCCTATGTCGAGGCGCGCTATTCAGCGAGCTACGCGATCTCCATCGAGGATCTGAATGCGCTATTCGCATCGATCGCTCAGCTACAGGCCATCGTCGTCACGCTTTGCGAGGAGAGGTTGGAGGAATTGCGGGTTCAAGCCGGCGCTTAGGCGCAGCCCGGCGTGATGGTTAGGCTGACCTCGCTCTGGCGTTAGTCGTTGCATACGTCGCAAATGGAAAAGTCTTCCGTCACTACACCATTTCCACGAGGGAACGGCTGTCCGCAATGGCCGCAGACTTCGGACATTTGTACGGATTCCGCTTCGCGAACATCGCGCCCAGAGCGGCGTTCCGCGTACCATTTGCGCTTTTCGGCCTCTGTGAAAGACATATGATGGACTCCCTGCTGATGCAGGAATGTCGCGCGGCAAGGCTAACGATCAGTTTCTATCGATGATGTCTTCAGAAACTCACAGTCTATCCACCCGAAAATGCATGGAAGGCCCGCCTACCGCGACGCCGCCAAAGCGCCAGCGCGCTTTCGCGACGCTCGCCCCGCAACGTCGCCGCGCCTTCGACCATCAGGCCGAAGATTACGGCGCGATCGTCATCGGTGAGTTCGATCAGCCCGGCCTTGGCGACGAGGCCGCCCAGCTCGATCAGCTGGCGCGTTCGCTCGCGGCGCTTCACGACCCATTCCCGCTTGTCGTCACGCGCGATCCTGGCGCTCAGCCGGTGACGCGCCGCCGTCACTCGCCTGAGCGCCGCGCGCATCTTGGTGAGCGCCGCTGCCAGCCCGGCGCGAGCCTTGAAAGAACGCCGCGCCGCGCTTGCGCCAACCCTCCTTCGTTGCGGAATCCGTGGTATCGACTGCGCCGAGCAACGCGCCCGCAAGCTGTTCGATTGGCATTGCGTCCGCGCCGGTGGCGGCGACCAGCTCGCCCAGCTGCTGCACCCTTCGCTCCTTGAGCTGCTTGGCCTTGTCTCCGAGCGCCTTCAGCTCCGAATCATAGTCGCGAGGTTTACGCATGATACCGTCCTCAATTGCTTGCGGAATATGTCTCAGTTAGTAACTGCATCGATCAACGTAAATACAGTGAAACATCGTGGGACGAACGTGTCCCGAGAAAGATGAATTCTTTCGAGGGCGCGCTTATACGTCGTGCCGACGTCGCTTGTGTAGTGTAAGTGGATTGCCGCAATGGCGATCTACCACTTCTCGGCCAAGGTCATCTCCCGCGCCGCGGGTTCGAGCGCGGTAGCTTCGGCGGCGTACCGCTCGGCCTCGCGGCTGCACGACCAACGGCTCGACCGGCACCACGACTTCTCGAACAAGGCCGGCGTCGTCCACTCCGAGATGATGCTGCCCGATGGCGCGCCGGAGCATCTCTCCGACCGCGAAAAGCTGTGGAACGAGGTCGAGGCCGCCGAGAAGCGGGTCGACGCGCAGCTCGCGCGCGAGATCGAGTTCGCCATCCCGCGCGAGCTGAACCAGGCGCAGGGCGTCGAGCTGGCGCGGGAGTTCGTGCAATCAGAGTTTGTAGATCGCGGGATGATCGCCGACCTCAATGTCCATTGGGATATCGGCGCGGACGGGCTCGCGAAGCCGCATGCTCACGTGATGCTGACGATGCGCGAGGTCGGCGAGGACGGGTTCGGGCCGAAGGTCCGCGATTGGAACCGCACCGACCTGTTGGAGAAGTGGCGCGCGAGCTGGGCGGAACACGCCAACCAGCGACTCGCCGAACTCGATATAGATGTGCGGATCGATCACCGGTCGCTGGACGCGCAGGGCATCGAGCTGGAACCGCAGCACAAGATCGGTCCGGCCGCCGCGCGCATGGCCGAACAGGGGCTCGTATCGGAGCGCGCGGAAGAACATCTCGCGATTGCTCGCGCCAATGGCGAGAAGATCATCGCCGAGCCGACGATCGCGCTCGACGCGATCACACGGACACAGGCGACGTTCACGACGCGCGACCTCGCCATGTTCGCGCATCGGCATAGCGAGGGGAAGGATCAGTTCGACCGGGTGATGGCCGCGGTGCGCGGCTTGCCCGAACTGGTCGCGCTCGGCAAGGACGGGCGCGGCGAGGAGCGGTTCACCAGCCGTGACATGATCGAGACCGAGCAGCGGCTAGAGCTCGCGGTCGATCGGCTGGCCGGGCGACCGGGGCATGGGCTCCCGGCAGCGTCGGTAGACAGAGCCATTGACACCGCCGGGAGTGGCGGCCTTGTGCTCGGGGGGGAGCAGAGGGCCGCGCTCGCGCATATAGTGCAGCCGCGCGATCTTGCGATAGTCGTCGGCTATGCCGGCACCGGCAAGTCCGCGATGCTGGGTGTCGCGCGCGATGCTTGGGAGCGAGCTGGCTACGAGGTGCAAGGCCTCGCGCTGTCCGGAATCGCTGCCGAGAATCTTGAAGCCGGTTCCGGCATTGCGTCGCGTACGATCGCAAGCATCGAGCATCAATGGGGGCAGGGCCGCGACTTGCTCACGTCGAACCATGTGCTGGTGATCGACGAGGCCGGGATGATCGGTTCGCGCCAGATGGAGCGCATCGTTTCCGAAGCCGAGAAGCGTGGCGCCAAGCTGGTGTTGGTCGGCGATCCCGAACAGCTACAGGCGATCGAGGCAGGCGCCGCGTTCCGATCGGTTGCTGAACGACACGGCGCGGTCGAGATCACCGACATTCGCCGACAGCGTGACGACTGGCAGCGCGACGCGACGCGGCAGCTCGCGACTGGAAGAACCGGCGAGGCGATCGGCGCCTATCAGGAGCATGGAGCGGTGCATGCCGCCGCGACCCGAGACGACGCGCGCGAAGCGCTGGTCGATCGCTGGGATCGCGACCGCACTGCCAATCCCGACGCATCACGCATCATCCTTACGCACACCCGCGACGAGGTGCAGGCGCTCAATATTGCCGCGCGCGAACGGCTCCGCCTTGCCGGTCAGCTTGGCGAGGGCATCTCGATCGGCACGGAGCGCGGCTCACGCGACTTCGCGTCCGGTGACCGGATCATGTTTCTGAAGAATGAGCGCGGTCTTGGCGTGAAGAACGGCACCCTTGGCACCGTGAAGAGCACCAGCGCTGTTCGCATGGCGGTGCAGCTCGACGATGGCCGCTCTGTCGCGTTCGACGTGAAGGATTACCACCAAATCGACCACGGCTATGCCGCGACGATCCACAAGGCGCAGGGGATGACGGTCGATCGCACGCATGTGCTGGCGACGCCGGGCATGGACAGCCATTCCGCCTATGTCGCGCTGTCGCGCCACCGGGACAGCGCGGACCTGTATTACGGGCGAGATGATTTTGCCGACCAGGGCAGGCTCGTCCGCACTTTGTCGCGCGAGCGCGACAAGGACATGGCGAGCGATTACGCACGGGACGCAGGGCCGGAACGGGCGTTCGCCGAGCGGCGCGGCATCACGTTCCGCGAGCGCGTTACCGAGGTCATCCGCAAAATTGTGCCCGAACGGATACGCGACCTGTTCGACGGCAAGCTGCCCGAGCAGCGCGTGCCCGAGCGACCGCCATCACCTGATCAGGACGGCCGCGTCGCTCGACGGCGTGCGGTCGAGCGTCACGCCCGCGCGGTGGACACTATCTTCGCGGCGCAGCGGCAGGGGCGCCCGGTCGATCCGGACCAAGTTGGCGAACTCAAGGATGCTCGCAAGGGACTCGACGCGCTCCGCGACGGTGCTTCACGCGACATGGAGAGCGCCTACAAGCGCGACCCCTCGCTCGCGAGCGAGGCGGCGGGCGGGACGCTTGGTCGAGCCGTTCGCGCGATGCAGCTCGAAACCGAAATCCGCACCAATCCCCAACTCCGCGCCGACCGGTTTGTGGACCGTTGGAACAAGCTGCATGCGCAATCCGAGCGCGCCTATGTGGCGGGCGACATGCAGGGCCGTAAGGCCATCCACAGCGAAATGGCGGGCATGGCTAAGAGCCTCGAGCGCGACCCGCAGATGGAATCGATCCTTGCCGCCCGCAAGGTCGAGTTGGGTATCACCATCGACACCGGGCGCAGGCTTGGAGCCGAACTGGCGTTCAACCACGGCATCGACTTCGGACGAGGGCGTGGGATCGGGTTGTAGCGCTTATCGCTTGTGGCAACCCGTCGGGATGCGGATGTCTTTGAGTATTGACGACGAGCAGCGAAACGCGACGATGACGCGGAAGCGGCGCTGATACTCAGCGATTGCGGCTTGGTCGCGCGTGGGGCGGACGGCGGCTACCTCGATGGAGCCAATTAGGCATGCAATTGGCGGAACCCCTGTTCAAGGATCGGGTGCGGGAGCGTGACCTCGACAATTTCCTGATCGAGGAACTTCATGCTTCGGAGCCGTTTCGGGATTGGCTTCTTGCGCATCTCGGTGAGCGGTTCACCGTGCCTTCGGGTTGCGAACTCAAGTTGCACAAGTCTCCACCGCGCTATCAGGACGCGCGCCAAACCGATGTGCGCATGGGCTGGTTCGACGCCAGCGGCAGCCTGCGTGCCTGCGTCCTTATTGAAAGCGAGGTGACAGCCGATTTCCAGCCCGGGCAGTCCGAAGCTTACTTACAGGAAGTTGCGGCGGCGGCGCGCGAGCTTGGCCGCGAACGGGTTGCGTCGTTGTTGGTGGCGCCCGCAAGCAAACTGGCGTCGTTGCCCGAGGCCGAACTGTTCGACGCGCGGGTTTCGATCGAGGCCATGGCCGAGGCACTGCGCGAAAGACGCGGTGACGTACTCCCGATCGAGATAGATGCGCGGTTGGCGATCCGGATTGATCTGCTTGAAGCACTATGCGGCAAGCGGTCGGCGGGCGGTTGGATCGGATCAACCGTCGCGGAGAAGCGCGACTTTGCGCAGCAATATGCGGCGCTAGCCGCTGAGATACTGCCCCAGCTTCGTGTTCGTCCGTCGAGCGATGGTCCGAAAGCGCTGACCCGATCCTTCGAGGGCCTGACACTCCGCGATTTGCCCGCCTGCCAGCTTCGGCATGAATTCGGAACCGGGGGTGCCGTGAAATATGTCAATGCGCTGTTCTCAGGTTGCGCGCATCTGTCCAGTGCGATTGCCGCTTCGCCGCTTCTGGCCGATTCCAAATATCAAGCGGTGCCCGCCAATAAGTCGCTCGCGATTAGAATCGAAACCCCTGGCATTGATCCGACCGCCTCATTCGCCAGCCAGTACGAAGCGGTGGTGGCTGGCTTGGGCGCCGTCGGCGAGCTTGCGGATTGGTTGCGCGCCAACCAAACGGCGCTGGCATCGCTGCTCGCTCCCGAAGCGACGCCGCCACCTGGCCCGAAGGTAGCCGATCCCCGTGCAGTTGAGCGCGCCTTCGCCGATGCTCTTCGTCAAATCTATGCTGAGTGCGACCGCCTTGGTTACAAGCCGGTGGCGATGTTGCAAATGGTGGACCGGTGGGGTGGTATTGAGACTGCTCGTCGGCTCTTGGCATCTCCGCCCTCGGACGGCTTCGCGCGCCTCGCGCTGATGGGCCGTCTTGACCTAGCGGTCGAATCTCTAATCCTTGAGCCACGCTGGGAGGGCGTTTTCACCGACGCCGAGCGCCGCACGGCACGCGCGCGATTGAGATAATATGAGACAAACCGTGCGTGCTGGCGAACTTTGAGCCTGATTTCAGGCCCCACCGGGTCTCATTTAGTCCCGTCAAAACCGATAAATTGTGTGGGACGGAATGTGGGAGCGCCGATGCCCCAGAAGCAGAAAATGGCAATAATCAGCCATTTTCTGCTTGACGCTGGTGACCCCTACGGGAATCGAACCCGTGTTTCAGCCGTGAAAGGGCCGCGTCCTAACCGCTAGACGAAGGGGCCATGCCGAAGCGTGGAGGCGGTCCGTTAGGGAAGGTTGCGCGGCGGGTCAAGCGCATTTGCTCAGCCCGGCCTGCAGACGTCCACCCAGCGCCGCGAAACCAGCGCCGCCAGCCGTTCGGGCGCGATCTCCACCGATGCGGTGCGCGAGCCCGCCGCCGGGAACACCGTCGCGAAACCGCGGATCGAGACGTCGCAATAGACCGGCAGCGGCGTCGCCAGCCCGAAGGGGCAGACACCGCCCACCGGATGGCCGGTCAGCACCTCCGCCTCCTCGGCGCCGAGCATGGAGGCGCGGCCGGCGAACTCGGCCTTGATCTTCGGATTGTCGAGCCGGGCATCGCCGCGCGCGACGACGAGCACGACGCCCTCGCCCACGCGCAGCGCCAGCGTCTTGGCGATGCGCCCGGGCTCGACCCCGAGCGTCGCCGCCGCCTCCGCCACCGTGGCCGTGCTCGCCGCCTGCTCGATCAGGGCCAGGTCCGGGGCATGTTCGGCAAGCCAGGCGCGCACGGTCTCGACGGTCATTCCTCGATCTTCCTCCGGAACGTCTCGGGAAGCAGCAACAGGCCGATGACGAGCGTCGCGGCCGCGGCCACCACGGGATACCAGAGGCCGTAATAAATATCCCCGGTCGCCGCCACCATCGCAAAGGCGGTGGCGGGCAGGAAGCCGCCGAACCAGCCATTGCCCAGATGATAGGGCAGGCTCATCGACGTATAGCGGATGCGGCTGGGGAACAGCTCGACCAGCATGCCCGCGATCGGGCCATAGACCATGGTCACCAGCAGCACGAGCGCGAACAGGATCGCGACCACCAGCGGCTTGTTGATCCGGGCGTCCTCGGCCTTGGCGGGATAGCCGGCCCTGGTGAGCTCGGCCTGGAGGTCCTTCTGGAAAGCGGCGATCAGGCCCTTGCGGGCCGATGCATCCGCAAACTCCGATGCACGAGGTGCGGGCAGGAAACGGTTGCCGATCTGCACGGTGATCTCGGATGGCTGTCCAAGGATGTCTGGTGAGGCTTCGCTCAGTTTTCCCTGTGCGTAGGGGACGCCCGCCTTGGCAAGATAGGATTTGACGACATCGCACGCCGAACTGTCGAACTTGTTCTTGCCGATGGGATCAAATTGAAACGAGCAGGTCGCTTCGACGACTGCGATGTTGTCGTCGAAGGCGAAGGTCAGCACCTTCACCGGCGCCCGCGCCTGCGCCTCGGCCAGCGCCGGGTTGGCTGCCTGGGTCAGCGCGTGGAATAGCGGGAAATAGCTGACCGCCGCGAGCAGGCAGCCCGCCAGGATGATCGGCTTGCGGCCGATCCTGTCGGAGAGCCAGCCGAAGAACACGAAGAACGGCGTGCCCAGCGCCAGCGCGATGGCGATCAGGACGTTCGCAGTCATCCCGTCGACCTTCAGCGTCTTCTCGAGGAAGAACAGCGCGTAGAATTGCCCCGTGTACCAGACCACCGCCTGGCCCACCACCGCGCCGAACAGCGCGATGAGGACGATGCGCAGATTGCCCCAGCGCAGAAACGCCTCGGTGAGCGGCGCCTTGGAAGTGTTGCCGCTCGCCTTCATCCGGGCATAGACGGGGCTCTCGTTGAGCTGGAGGCGCACCCAGAGCGACACGCCCAGCAGCAGGATCGAGGCGAGGAACGGCACGCGCCAGCCCCAGCTGGCGAACGCCGCCTCGCCCAGCCACGAGCGCGTGCCGATCACGACGAGCAGCGAGGCGAACAGGCCCAGCGTCGCGGTGGTCTGGATCCAGCTGGTGTAGAGGCCGCGCTTGTGGTTGGGCGCATGCTCGGCGACATAAGTGGCGGCCCCGCCATATTGGCCGCCCAGCGCCAGTCCCTGGAGCACGCGGAGCGTCACCAGCAGGATCGGCGCCGCCACGCCGGCAGTGGCGAAATTCGGGAGCAGGCCCACCGCGAAGGTCGACCCGCCCATGATCCCCATCGTCACCAGAAAGGTGTTCTTGCGTCCCACCAGGTCGCCGATCCGCCCGAAGACGAGCGCGCCGAACGGCCGCACCGCGAACCCCGCCGCGAACGCCGCGAGCGCGAAGATGAAGGCGGTGGTATCGTTCACGCCGGCGAAGAACTGCGCCGAGATCGTCGTGGCGAGCAGGCCGTAGAGATAGAAATCATACCATTCGAACACGGTACCCAGCGACGATGCCGCGATCACCATCTTCTCGTTGCGGGTGGCCGTGTGATGTTCGCCCAAGGGCGCCGACGGACTGTCGGACCGTGCATCCTCGCTCAAGCTGTCTTCCCCTCTTATTGTTAGCGCTAACCAACCACAGTCCTGCCGCAGTTGGAACCCCCGTCGCCACGCGCGCTCTCCGGCGCGCCTCGTCCACAGGTTCGGCCATGCCCGGCCGCATTGCAAACAAAGCCAGGCTTGGGAGTGCAAAAGCTGTACTTCACAGTGCGGCCCGGTGAGCGTAAACGGCCCTCATGTTCGAGCGCATCTTCCTGTCCCATCCGCGCGCCGTCGGCGAAAGCTATGGCGAGCACGCCAGCACCGCCGCGCGATTCGGCTTCACCATGATCATCGGGGGCGCGGCCTGCGTGGTGCATGCCATCGTGCCCGCCCTGTTCGTCCGCACCGCGAGCGACGCGGTGAAGCGGCTCTATGGCCAGATGCTCGCGCGCCAGCCCGGCATGGCGGCGCGCAAGCCGGCCTATGAACAGCCCGAGTGGCAGATCGAATACGAAATCTGACGTGATCGAGCATGTCGCGATCATCGGTGCCGGCTTTTCCGGCACCCTGCAGGCGATCAACCTGCTCCGCCACGACGGCCCCCGCGCCACGCTGATCGAGCGTGCGCCGGTCGCCGGCCTCGGCCTCGCCTATGGCGCCGCGCATCCCAGTCATGTGCTCAACGTGCGCGCATCGAACATGAGCGCCTTTCCCGACGATCCGTCGCACTTCGTCCGCTGGCTCGAGGCGCGCGGCGTGGCGGACGCACCCGGCGCCTTCATCCCGCGCGTCACCTATGGCGAATATCTGCGCGAGTTGCTCGACGCCGCGCTGCTCGCCCATCCCGATCGCCTGCAGCTGGTGCGCGACGAGGTCGAGGATCTCGACTTCGCCGATGGCGTGACGGTGCGCCTCAAGGGCCGCACGGTGACGGCCGACGCGGCGGTGCTCGCGGTCGGCAACCTGCCGCCGCACGATCCGCCGGGCCTCGACCCCGAAAAGCTGAGCGCCGAACGCTACAAGGGCGATCCCTGGGACGCGAGCGTGCCCGACGGGCTCGGCCCGGACGATACCGTGCTGGTGATCGGTACCGGTCTCACCATGATCGACGTCGTGCTGCTGCTCGATGCGCGCGGCTTCAAGGGCAGGATCGTCGCGCTGTCCCGCCGCGGCCTCCTTCCGCGCCCGCACGCGCCGGGCAGCGACTGGAAGAAGCTCGCCGAACGCCCCGCCACCACTGCCTCGAAGCTGCTCCAAGCACTGCGCGCGCGGGGCGAGGAGATCGGCTGGCGCAATGCCGTCGACGAGCTCCGGCCCTTCACCCAGGCGATGTGGGGGAATGCCAGCGAGGACGAGCGCGGCCGGTTCCTCCGCCACCTTCGCCCCTGGTGGGACGTGCATCGCCACCGCCTCGCGCCCGAGGTTTATGCGCGGCTGATGGCCGTGATCGCGCGCGGCCAGCTCGAAGTGATTGCCGGCAAGACGCTCGGCTTCGCGGAGCAGCCCGGGGGCATCGCGGTGACGCTGCGCCGCCGCGGCGCCGATGCGGCCGAGACGATGACGGTGCAGCGCATCGTCAACTGCACCGGGCCGCTCGGCGACCTCAACCGCACGCAGGAGCCCCTGCTCCAGAAGCTCGCCGCGCGCGGGGTGATCCGCCCCGACGCGGCGCATCTCGGCATCGATGTCGACAATCAGGGCCAGACGATCGACGCGGCCGGCCGGCCCAACGCCAATCTCTACGCCCTCGGCCCGATGACTCGCGGTGCTTTCTGGGAGATCGTCGCGGTGCCGGACATCCGCACCCAGACCTGGAGCGTCGCCCGGCGCCTCTCCAACGCGCACTGGGTGGGCGGCGAAGGGCTATGACCGCAACTAGTATCAATTGACACTAACTGCACTTCGGACTAGCCCGCGCGTTACCTTCTTGGAGCGTGCACCCATGACCGATCCTGCCAATCCGCTCGGCCTCAACGGCTTCGAGTTCGTCGAATTCACCTCGCCCGATCCCGAGGCGATGGGGAAGCAGTTCGAGATGCTGGGCTTCGTGCCGACGCACCGGCACCCCAGCAAGAACGTCACCCGCTACAAGCAGGGCCGCATCAACCTGATGCTCAATCGCGACGAAGCCGGCCGCGTGGCGGCGTTCCGCGGCGAGCACGGGCCCTCGGCCAGCGCGATGGCCTTCCGCGTCGCCGATCCGGCCAAGGCGATGGCATGGGCGCTCGCGCACGGCGCCAAGCGCACCGACGAGGACGACACCGTCATCCTCGGCATCGGCGGCTCCTATCTCTATTTCATCGAGGACGGCCACGACCTCTACCAGGATTGGGCCGAGTTCCGGGGCTGGCGGGAAGCCGAGGCGAAGAACAATGTCGGGCTCGACCTGCTCGATCACCTCACCCACAATGTGCGCCGCGGCCAGATGCGGGTGTGGAGCGAATTCTACAAGACGCTCTTCGGCTTCGAGGAGCAGAAGTATTTCGACATCAAGGGCCAGGCGACCGGCCTGTTCAGCCAGGCGATGATCGCGCCCGACAAGGCTATCCGCATCCCGCTGAACGAGAGCCAGGACGACAAGAGCCAGATCGAGGAGTTCATCCGCGAATATAAGGGCGAGGGCATCCAGCACCTCGCGCTGACCACGCCGGACATCTACGACACGGTGGAGCGCCTGCGCGCCCGCGGCGTCAAGCTGCAGGACACGATCGAGACCTATTACGAACTGGTCGACAAGCGCGTGCCCGGGCACGGCGAGGACCTGGAGCGCCTGCGCAAAAACCGTATCCTGATCGACGGCAATATCGGCGACGAGGGCATCCTCCTCCAGATCTTCACCGAGAACATGTTCGGCCCGATCTTCTTCGAGATCATCCAGCGCAAGGGCAATGAAGGCTTTGGCAACGGCAATTTCCAGGCGCTGTTCGAGAGCATCGAGCTCGACCAGATCCGCCGCGGTGTAATTAAAGTCGACGCGTAACCTTCGGAATTCGGCTTGGAGAGGAGCCGGGGGAGCGACGCCAGTCGCGTAGCGCGAAGCTCACCCCGGCCGAAATCCTCAGGCGAATGCCGGCTCGCCCCGCACTTCGCCCGCCCCCGCGCGGAAGCGCGCCTCGTCGAGCAGCCCTTCCCGCTTCGCCACGATCACCGGCACCAGCATCTGCCCGGCCACATTGGTCGCGGTCCGGCCCATGTCGAGGATCGGGTCGATCGCGAGCAGCAGCCCGACGCCATCCAGCGGCAGCCCCAGCGTGGAGAGCGTGAGCGTGAGCATCACGGTCGCGCCGGTAAGGCCGGCGGTGGCGGCCGATCCCAGCACCGAGACGAAGGCGATCAGCGCATAATGCTCGATCCCCAGCGGGATGCCGTAGAACTGAGCGACGAAGATCGCCGAGATCGCCGGATAGATCGCCGCGCAGCCGTCCATCTTGGTCGTGGCGCCCAGCGGCACGGCGAAGGCGGCATAGGCACGCGGCACGCCGAGCGCACGCTCGGTCACGTCCTCCGTCACCGGCAGCGTGCCGACCGAGGAGCGCGAGACGAAGCCGAGCTGGATCGCCGGCCAGGCCGAGGCGAAGAAGCGCATGGGGCTGAGGCCGTGCGCCGCCAGCAGCGCCGGATAGACGACCAGCAGCACCAGGCCGAGCCCGAGATAGACCGCGCCGGCATAGGTACCGAGCGCCGCCAGCGACTCCCAGCCATAGCGCACCACCGCATCGCCGATCAGCGCCGCGGTGCCGATCGGAGTCAGCCGGATCACCCAGCGCAGCAGCAGCCGGAAGACCGCGAGCGCCGAGGCGTTGAAATCGAGGAAGCGGCGCCCCGCCTCGCCCGCCTTCACCGCCGCCGCGCCGATCGCGACCGCCAGCACGATGATCTGGAGCACGTTGAACGAGAGCCCGGTGGTGGCGCCGCCATCGCCCAGCCGGGTTGACGCCGCCAGCCCCAGGAAATTCGCCGGCACCAGCCCCTTCAGGAAATCGAGCCAGCTCCCCGTGCTCGCAGGCGCTGCCGCCGCGGTGGCGGCCACGGCGCTGTGGTGCCCCGGCTGGAGCACCAGGCCGAGCGTTATGCCGATCGCCACCGCTATGGCCGCGGTGATCGCGAACCACAGCAGCGTCCGCACCACCAGCCGCGCGGCATTGTTCAGGTCCTGCAGCGCCGCGATCGACGCGACGATCGCAGTGAAGACCAGCGGCGGCACCAGCACCTTGAGCAGCTGGACGAAGATCTGCCCGACCGTCTGCAACGCCTGGGCGAGGCCGTTGGCGGTCTCGCCGTCGCCGCCGATCGCCCGCGCAGCCAGGCCCAGCGCCAGCCCGGCCGCCATGCCGATGGCGACCTGCACCCCGAAACCGGGCAGCCGGAACCGCCGCGGTGCGGCTGCGCTGATAGAGGCCATTGGTTTCGACTCCGGAATTAAACCCACTAAAGAAGTAGGAATTACTCCGCCGCCGCCCAAGATAGTTTAGGTTCGCGCCCTGATAGCCGATCATGCACCAGATGGTATCATTTGACACTATTATGGGCAGCGCTACAGGGAGGCGAGCATAGAGAGGATGCGATGACCGACTATTTCCCCGGCTTCGGCAACCATGTTTCCACCGAGGCGGTGCCCGGCGCGCTGCCGGTGGGGCGCAACAGCCCGCAAAGGCCCGCCTTCGGCCTCTATGCCGAGCAGCTCTCCGGCACTGCCTTCACGGCGCCCCGGCACGAGAATCGCCGCTCCTGGCTCTATCGCCTGCGCCCCACGGCCGAGCATCCGCCGTTCACGCGCTACGAAGGCGCCCGGAACTTCGCGCCCGGCACGGTCGGCGCGGCCCTGCCCCCCAATCGCCTGCGCTGGAACCCGATTCCGGCGCCGCCCCCCGGCACCGACCTGATCGACGGCATGACCACCATGCTCGCCAATCGCGATCCCGCCGACCTGGAGGGCGTGGCGGTGCACGTCTATGCCGCCAACCGGGACATGGAGACCCGCGTCTTCTTCGATGCGGACGGCGAGTTGCTCTTCATTCCCCAGGCCGGCCGCCTCACGCTGCTCACCGAGCTGGGCCGGATCGACATCGCGCCCGGCCAGGTCGCGCTCGTGCCGCGCGGCGTCCGCTTCCGCGCGCTGCTCCCGGACGGCGCGGCGCATGGCTATGTCGCCGAGAATCACGGCGCGCTGTTCCGCCTGCCCGATCTCGGGCCCATCGGCGCGAACGGCCTCGCCAATGCGCGCGACTTCGAGACGCCCGCCGCCTGGTTCGAGGATCGCGAGGAGGATTTCGAAGTCATCCAGAAGCATCTCGGCGCGCTCTGGACCACCACCCTTCCCCACAGTCCGCTCGACGTGGTCGCCTGGCACGGCAATCTCGCGCCCTGGCGCTACGATCTCGCCCGGTTCAACACGATGAACACGGTGAGCTTCGACCATCCCGATCCGTCGATCTTCACGGTCCTCACCTCGCCCAGCGACGTGCCGGGCCGGGCCAATGCCGATTTCGTGATCTTCCCGCCGCGCTGGATGGTCGCCGAGGACACGTTCCGTCCGCCCTGGTTCCATCGCAACGTGATGAGCGAGGCCATGGGGCTGATCACCGGCGCCTATGACGCCAAGGCCGAAGGCTTCGCGCCCGGCGGCCTGTCGCTCCACAACCTGATGGCCGGGCACGGCCCCGATGTCGCCAGCTGGCAGGGCGCCACCAGCGCCGAGCTCAAGCCGCACAAGATCGACGGGACGATGGCCTTCATGGTCGAGACCTGCTGGCCCTACAGGCCCACGCAATATGCGCTCGATCGCGCCCAGCCCGATTATGACGCGGCCTGGACGGGCTTCCCGAAGGCGAAGCTGCCGAAGTGAGCGAACGCCTCACCGAGACGCCCCCCAACGTAACGCTCGGCCCGCTCGACCTCATCCCCGACGGCAAGGCGCGCAACTTCGTGCTCGAGATGCGCGCCGGCCGCTTCCACGGCTTCGTCGTGCGCCGGGGCGAGACGGTCCATGGCTATCTCGACCTGTGCGCCCATATGGCGCTGCCGCTCACCAACCGGCTGGACGATTATCTCACGCCCGATGGCGGCCATATCCAGTGCAGCTGGCATGGCGCGCTGTACCGGGTCGAGGATGGAACCTGTGTCGGCGGCCCCTGTGTCGGGGCAAGGCTGCGCCGCTGGCCGGTGACGGTGCGCGACGGGATGATCGTCACCAGCTGATCGCACCAAATCCGGATCGGATCAAGTTGACTCCAATGTAACCCCGAGTCCAGTTGACCGACTCATCGTGATAACGCTCAATATAATACCGACAAATACATTCACGATATTTGTCTATTTCGAGGAGTGAGCCATGGCCAACCTTAGAAACTTCGTGAATCCCGCCCTGAACGAGGGCGAGACGTTCGACGTATATCTCAATCGCTTCCCCCAGATCGGCTCCGGCAAGGCCAATGCGCTCGTGCCGCTATTCGCCAGCTTCGCCATCGATGCCTCGGTACTCGGCCATCCGATCAAGGGTAACATCGAAATCCAGATGCCCGATCTCAGCCCCTCGGGCACCTGCCTGATCAGTTTCCTCGGGGCCCAGCACAAGGCGCCCTATACCACCGGCGGCGGCAAGCTGCAGATCCAGGCTCCCGGCCGCACCGTCACCTTATATGGGGGCGACAAGCAATGGAGTTGGATCGACGTCAGCGGCGTGCCGGGCTCGATCGGCATCTGGCCGACCAGCCATGTGCTGCGGGACGAAGACGAAGTGGATCTCGCCGGCGCGGAAGCCTGAGTTTCCCCCGATTCCCCCGGCATGGGTCGCGCCGGGGGAATTGCGCACCCCCTCTCCTCTCCCCTTGCCGCCCCGCACGAAATCGGGGAAAAGCGCGCAGAAAAAGGTCAGCACTGCTGACGCGCATATCCCGGAGAGAGACCCATGGATCCCACGCTCGATTTCAGCCTCGGCGAGACCGCCGACATGATCCGCGAGACGACGCAGCGCTTCGCGAAGGAGCGCATCGAGCCGCTCGCCGCCAGGATCGACGCGGAGGACTGGTTTCCCAAGGCCGAGCTCTGGCCGGCGATGGGCGAGCTCGGCCTGCACGGCATCACCGTCGAGGAGGAATGGGGCGGCCTGGGCCTGGGCTATCTCGAGCATGTCGTCGCGCAGGAGGAAGTCGCCCGCGCATCGGCTTCGATCGGATTGAGCTACGGCGCCCATTCGAACCTGTGCGTCAACCAGATCCGCCGCTGGGCCAATCCCGAGCAGAAGGCCAAATATCTTCCCAAGCTGATCTCGGGCGAGCATGTCGGGTCGCTCGCCATGTCCGAGGCGGGCGCCGGCTCGGACGTCGTCTCGATGAAGCTGCGCGCCGAGCGGACCGATCGCGGCTATGTGCTCAACGGCACCAAGTTCTGGATCACCAACGCGGCCTATGCGGACACGCTGGTCGTCTATGCCAAGACGGGCGAAGGCTCGCGCGGCATCACCACCTTCCTGATCGAGAAGGACATGCCCGGCTTCTCGATCGGCCAGAAGATCGACAAGATGGGCATGCGCGGCTCGCCCACCGCCGAGCTGGTGTTCGACGATTGCGAGGTTCCGGAAGAGAATGTCATGGGCCCGCTCAACGGCGGCGTGGGCGTGCTGATGTCGGGCCTGGACTATGAGCGCACCGTGCTCGCCGGCATCCAGCTCGGCATCATGCAGGCCTGTCTCGACGTCGTGCTGCCCTATATCCGCGAGCGCAGGCAGTTCGGCCAGCCGATCGGCCATTTCCAGCTGATGCAGGCCAAGGTGGCGGACATGTACGTCGCGCTGAACAGCGCCCGCGCCTATGTCTATGCCGTGGCGAAGAGCTGCGACGCCGGCAAGACCACGCGCTTCGACGCGGCCGGCGCGATCCTGCTCGCCTCGGAGAATGCCGTGAAGGTGTCGCTCGAGGCGATCCAGGCGCTGGGCGGCGCCGGCTATACCAAGGACTGGCCGGTCGAGCGCTTCGCCCGCGACGCCAAGCTGCTCGACATCGGCGCCGGCACCAACGAGATCCGCCGCATGCTGATCGGACGCGAGCTGATCGGGGCGGCATGAGGCTGCTCCGCATCCTGGGCGTGATCGGCGCGATCCTGCTGATGGCGGGCGAAGCCTATCGTTCCTGGGGTGCCGGCCGGCCGGTGGTGTTCTGGATGGACGACATGCTGGCCGGCACGATGATGATCGCCGCGGCGATACTTGTCGGCCGCCAGAGCTTCGCCACCCGCAGCTTCTTCGCGGCAAGCTGGGGCGTCGCGGTGGGCATGCTCTATGGCAGCTTCTTCGGGAAACTCTACGATCCGGCGAACGGCCATCCCGGCAATTTCTCGATCGGCCTGCTGACCTGGCTGGTCGGCATCGCCTTCGTGCTCGCGATCGGCGGGCTGATCGCGAGCATCCTGCTGCCCAATCCGCGACGGTGACCGGCGAACCTCCCCGGGGCCAGGCCCGGGGAGGTCGCGGGAACTACCAGATCTTCACGCGCTTGTCGGGCGCGAGGTACAGCTTCTCGCCCGGCTGCACGTTGAACGCCGGATACCATGCATCGAGGTTGCGCACGGTGAAGGCGCGCCAGCGGCCCGGCGCGTGCGGGTCGGTCGCCACTTCGGCGCGCAACGCCTCCTGGCGCTGCTTCTCGCGCCAGCTCTGGGCATAAGCGAGGAAGAAGCGCTGGTCGCCGGTCAGCCCGTTGATCACCGGCGCCTCCTTGCCCTTGAGCGAGGCATGATAGGCCTCGTAGGACGCGGTCAGCCCCGCCACGTCGGCGATGTTCTCCGCCAGCACCTGCTTGCCGTTGAGGAACAGGCCCGGCAGCACCTCATAGGCGCTGTACTGCGCCGCCAGCGCCGCGCTGGCTTCCTGGAAGTGCTTCAGGTCCTCCGGCGTCCACCAGTTGCGCAGCTTGCCGGCGCTGTCGAAGCTCGACCCCGTATTGTCGAAGCTGTGGCTGATCTCATGGCCGATCGTCGCGCCGATCGAGCCGTAATTGGCCGCCGCGTCGGATTTGGGATCGTAGAAGGGCGCCTGCAGGATCGCCGCCGGGAAGTTGAGCGCGTTCTGCAGCGGCAGGTTCACGGCATTCACCGTCTGCGGCGTCATCCACCATTCGCCCTTGTCGACCGGCTTGCCGATCTTGGCGAGCTGGTGCCGCGTCTCGGCCTTCTCGGCGCGCTGCAGGTTGCCGACCGGGTCGTCCGCCTTCACTTCGAGCGAGGCATAGTCGCGCCACGCCTCCGGATAGCCGACGCCGACGCGCATCGTCTCGATCTTCTTGCGCGCCTCGGCCTTGGTCGCCTCGTCCATCCAGCTGAGGCCGGCGACGCGCTTGTCGAACGCCGCCTTGATATTCGCCACCATGTTCTGGATGTCGGCCTTGGACGAGGCCGGGAAATAGTCCTTCACATAGAGCTGGCCGACCGCGTCGCCCAGATTGTTGTTGACGCTGGCGATGGCGCGCTTCTCGCGCGGGCGCATCGCCTGCTGGCCGCGCAGCTGCTTCGAGAAGAAGTCGAAGCTCGCCTGGTCGAACTTCGCCGGCAGCGCCGCGGTCACCTGGTTGATCTGGTGGAAGGCCAGCCAGTCCTGCCAGGCTTCGAGCGGCTCGCTCTCGACCAGCTTGGCCAGCTTCGTCGTGGTGGCCGGATGCCAGACGATGAACTCCTGCTGCCCGCCCAGCCCGGCGGCGTTCCAGAAGCCGTCCCAGTCGATCCCCGGCGCCTTGGCCGCGAAATCGGCCTTTTTCCACCAGTTATCGGCCTTCTGGACGTCCTGGCTGGCGACGATGTCGGTATGCGCGGTGGCGATCTTGGTCTCGAGGTCGAAGACCCGCGCGGCGCGCGCCGCCGGATCGCTCATGCCCGCCAGCGTGAAGACCTTGAGCAGATAGGCCTTGTAGCCGTCGCGCGCCTTGGCCATCGCCTCGGTCTTCGAGAGATAATAGTCGCGATCCTCGAGCCCGAGGCCGCCCTGCAGCACATAGGGCACGGTCTGGTCGGGCTTGTCGAGCGCCTGGCTCACCCACAGGCCGAACAGGTTCTCGGTGTGGAAATTGGTCGCGTTGAGCGGATCGACATCGGCGCGGATATTGCCGCCCAGCATCGCCGAGAGCGCATGCTTGTCCTTCAGCGCGGCGATGGCGTCCAGCACGGGCTTGAGCGGCATCAGCCCGCGCGCCTCGATCCCGGCGGTGTCGGTATAGGCCTTGTACCAGTCGCCGATCCGCCGCTGATCGGTGCCGGTGGCGGCATCGGCCTTCAGCGCGGCGTCGATGATCGCCTTGTTGTTCGCCTCGGCCTTGTTGAACACGTCGAGGAACATGCCGGTGATGACGCGATCGGCCGGAATCTCGGTCTTCGCGCGCCAGCCGCCATTGGCATAATCCTCGAAATCGTCACCCGGCTTCACCTGCTTGTCGAGCCCGACCAGGTCGACGCCGACGCCGGTGCCGGCCGCGGCGGTCGTGCCGGTACCGGGGCCCGAGGGGGTGCAGGCGGTGGTCGCGAGCAATGCCGCGACGAGGAGCGTGTAAGTCTTCAAGCCGACTCTCCCGTATTACTGTATGACAAGAGCGCTACTCCTGCGCGCTGCTTTGCGCCAGCACCTTCCCATGCCCGCCCGGCCAGTGTAGGGAAGGGAAAACTAGGACAGGAAGGATGCCCTATCTATGAGCGCCCCGGTGCTCGATTCGAGGGTTGCGGCGGACAGCGCGGATTTCCGCGCCCGTGCCGCGCACAATCGCGCCTTGGCGGAGCGGCTTCGCGCCGATGTCGCCCGGGCGGCGCTCGGCGGCAGCGAAGCCGCCCGTGAACGCCATGCCGGCCGCGGCAAGCTGCTCCCGCGCGAGCGCGTGGAGCGGCTGCTCGATCCCGGCGCCCCCTTTCTCGAGATCGGCCAGCTCGCCGCCTGCGACATGTACGAGGGCGAGGTTCCCGGTGCCGGCATGATCGCCGGCATCGGCCGGGTCTCCGGGCGCACCGTGATGATCGTCTGCAACGATGCGACGGTGAAGGGCGGCACCTATTATCCGATGACGGTGAAGAAGCATCTCCGTGCCCAGGAGATCGCCGAGCAGAACCGCCTGCCCTGCATCTACCTGGTCGATTCGGGCGGCGCCAACCTGCCCCACCAGGCCGAGGTCTTCCCCGATCGCGACCATTTCGGCCGCATCTTCTTCAACCAGGCCAACATGTCGGCCAAGGGCATCCCGCAGATCGCCTGCGTGATGGGCAGCTGCACGGCCGGCGGCGCCTATGTCCCCGCCATGTCCGACGAGACGGTGATCGTCCGCGAGCAGGGCACGATCTTCCTCGCCGGCCCGCCGCTGGTGAAGGCCGCCACGGGCGAAGTCATCTCGGCGGAAGACCTGGGCGGCGGCGACCTCCATGCGCGCAAGTCGGGCGTGGTCGACCACCTCGCCGAGAATGACGAACATGCGCTGACCATCGTCCGCGACATCGTCAGCCACCTGCCCGCCGATCGCACGCCCGATATCGCCCTGCTCGATCCGCGCGCGCCGAAATATGACGCGGAAGAGCTGTACGGCATCGTCCCCGAGGACGTCCGCGCGCCCTATGACGTGCACGAGGTCATCGCCCGCATCACCGACGGCAGCGAATTCCACGAGTTCAAGCCGCTCTACGGCACCTCGCTGGTCTGCGGCTTCGCGCATATCTGGGGCATGCCGGTGGGCATCATCGCCAATAATGGCGTGCTGTTCAGCGAGAGCGCGCAGAAGGGTGCGCATTTCATCGAGCTGGCCTGCCAGCGCCGCATCCCGCTGCTCTTCCTCCAGAACATCTCCGGCTTCATGGTCGGTGGCAAATATGAGGCGGAAGGCATTGCGAAACATGGCGCGAAGCTGGTCACCGCCGTCGCTACCGCCACGGTGCCCAAGATCACCGTGCTGATCGGCGGCAGCTTCGGCGCCGGCAATTACGGCATGTGCGGCAGGGCCTATTCGCCCCGCTTCCTGTTCACCTGGCCCAACAGCCGCATCTCGGTGATGGGTGGCGAGCAGGCCGCATCGGTGCTCGCCACCGTCCACCGCGACGCCGAGAAATGGACGCCGGAGGAAACCGAGGCCTTCAAGGCGCCGATCCGCCAGCGCTATGAGGATGAGGGCAATCCGTGGCACGCCACCGCGCGCCTGTGGGACGACGGCATCATCGATCCGGCCCAGACGCGCGACGTGCTCGGCATCGCGCTCGCCGCGACGCTGAACGCGCCGATTCCGGAGCGCCCGGCCTTCGGCGTGTTCCGGATGTGAATTCATGCAACACTGAAATCGCTAACGGGGGGAGGCGAATTTGCAGCGAGACTATGCACCCATCATGAACCTGGCGCTCGAACTCGAGGGCACCGATCCCGGCGATCACGCACGGCGTGACGAGACCGAAGGCCGCTATCGGGCGGCGATCGGCAGCTTCGTCGAACAGCTGGTCGCGGAGCGGAGATCCGCCGATGCGGCGACGCGTGCGGTCAACGACGACCTGGACGAGATTTCCGCGCTCTCCGCCGCCGAGCTTCATTCGACCTACGACAGAATACGCTACGATCTGTTGAACCAGATCGAGGAGGTGGCAGGTCCATCGCCCTGGCAGCGCGCCGCCCAGAAGCGCCTGGTGGGTCTTGGCGGCGTGGTGCTCGTAGTCCTTCTCGTCGCCGGCTATTTCGGCTTGCGTCAGTATAACCTGACTCCGGTGACGGCGCCGCTCGAGACCCGCGCCGGACTGGAGCAGCGGGCCAACGCGCTCGCCAAGGTGCTCCACTACGAGTCCTGGGCAAGCGGGCGACGCGGCATGATCAAGAACCTCCTGCTCTGGCCGTTCGAACCGCTCCCGGAAGAAGTGGCCGGTGCCCGCGAGCTTTCCAGCGTCGCGCTTACCGGCGCCGCCAAGCTGGTGGAGCTTCGCGAGGCATGCGGCCTGCAGCTCGGCAGCGGGGATCAGGCACTGACGCCGCAGGAATATGGCGTGCTGAACAAGGTTTCGGATCATCTGCGCAACAAGGCGTCGCAATGGCGCGACCCGCCGGTTCTGACCGTGCTCGATCCGATCCGGTCGAGCTATCCCTGCCCCGAGCCGGCCGCGCAAACGCGACATTGACCATGCACCTGCTCCCTCGCGTAACCTGCGCGAGGGAGCCTCGAAGGATCCGCCATGAAACCTCTCTTCGCAGCCCTCGCCCTCCTCGCCCCGCTCCCGGCACTTGCCCAGACCACGCCCACGCCCAGGCTGCCCCCGGCCAACCCGCTGCCCTATGAGGATGCCGAGGCCGCGGCCGTGATGACTCCGATCAACGCCATGTTCGCCGGCCTGGCCGCGCGGGACGGCGCCGCGGTCCTCGCCCAGACCCGGCCCGAGGGCGGCGCCACTGTCGCGATCGAGAAGCCCGACGGCAGCCGCGCCATCCGCCATCTCAGCTGGGCCGAGTTCGCCGCGGGGATCAAGCCGGGATCCGAGAAGCTCGAGGAGCGCAGCTCGCTGCCGGCGATCGAAGTGGACGGCGACATCGCCATGGTCTGGGCGCCCTATGTCTTCCTGATCGACGGCAAGGCCCATCATTGCGGGATCAACCATTTCGACCTGGTCCGCGAGAATGCGTCGTGGAAGGTGCTCAACGTCACCTGGTCGCAGCGCACCACCGGTTGCGCCGCGCGATGAGCCGCGACACGCTCTTCCTGCTCGAGCACGAATTCGCCGATCCCGCCCTTGGCGGCGAACGGGTCTTCTATTGCCGGGACTGCATGATCATCGAAGGCCTGCTCGCCACGTTCCCGGAGCGCGCCGCCGATATCGAAGTGGTCCGCGTCGCCTGGCCGCGCCCGCGCGCCGCGGTGGTGGCGGCGATCGGTGCGGAGAACCAGAATCTTCCCGCGCTCGCCTGGACGCGGGAGGACGGCAGCGCCGGCTTCGTCAACGAGATCGAGGCGCTTCTCGCGGCCCTGGCCGAGCGGCACGGCTTTCCGGAGCGGCATCCGTGATTTCCGCTTTCCAGATAGGATTTCGCGTGTTTCCACCGGCAACGATGCAGCGCAGCCTTCGCCTCGCCATTCTCCGGTCTTCGCGGCCGGCGCTCGAGGCGGGGATTCGGAGGTTCCATAGCCTAAACTTCGTAAACTTCCGCGAGGCCGCCCGATGATCCAGTCCCTGCTCATCGCCAATCGCGGCGAGATCGCCTGCCGCATCATCCGTACCGCGCGCGCCATGGGCATCCGCACCGTCGCGGTCTATTCGGATGCCGACGCCAGGGCACTGCACGTGCGCCAGGCCGACGCGGCCGTGCATATCGGCCCCTCTCCCGCCCGCGAGAGCTATCTGGTCGGCGAAAGGATCATCGCCGCCGCGAAGCAGGCCGGCGCCGAGGCGATCCATCCCGGCTATGGCTTCCTTTCGGAGAATGCCGATTTCGCCGAGGCGGTGATCGCCGCCGGCCTGGTCTGGGTCGGCCCCCGGCCGGACAGCATCCGCGCCATGGGCCTGAAGGATGCCGCCAAGGCGCGGATGATCGCCGCCGGCGTGCCCGTCACTCCCGGCTATCTCGGCGAGGACCAGTCGCCCGATCGCTTGCAGGCGGAGGCGGACGCGATCGGCTATCCCGTGCTGATCAAGGCGGTGGCCGGCGGCGGCGGCAAGGGCATGCGCCTGGTCGAGGCGCCGGAGGGCTTTCCCGACGCGCTGGCCTCCTGCCAGCGCGAGGCCGCCAGTTCGTTCGGCGACGAGCGGGTGCTGCTCGAGAAATATATCCTCTCGCCCCGCCACATCGAAGTGCAGGTGTTCGGCGACACGCACGGCAATGTCGTCCACCTGTTCGAGCGCGACTGCTCGCTCCAGCGCCGCCACCAGAAGGTGATCGAGGAAGCCCCCGCGCCGGGCATGGACGAAGAGACGCGCGAGGCGATCTGCGCCGCGGCCGTCCGCGCGGCCAGGGCGGTCGACTATGTCGGCGCCGGCACGATCGAGTTCATCGCCGACGCCAGCGAAGGCCTGCGCGCCGACCGCATCTGGTTCATGGAAATGAACACCCGCCTCCAGGTCGAGCATCCGGTGACCGAGGAGATCACCGGCCAGGATCTGGTCGAATGGCAGCTGCGCGTGGCCTCGGGCGAGGAACTGCCCAGGCGGCAGGACGAGCTGGCGATCAGCGGCTGGGCCTTCGAAGCCCGGCTCTACGCCGAGGATCCCGCCACCTTCCTTCCCTCGACCGGCACGCTCGAACAGTGCCATTTCCCGGAGGATCATGTGCGCGTCGAGACCGGGTTCGAGCAGGGCTCGGTCATCTCGCCCTTCTACGATCCGATGATCGCCAAGATCATCACCAATGGCGACACGCGCGAAGACGCGCTTTCCCTGCTGGCCCAGAAGCTCGAGGGCGTCGCGGTCTGGCCGGTCAAGTCCAACGCCGCCTTCCTCCACCGCGCGGCGACGCATCCCGTCTTCCAGGACGGCGACGTGACGACGGCGTTCCTCGCCGACCATGCCGAGGACCTGATCCCCCCCGCCGAGCCGAGCCGCGAGATGCTGCGCCAGGCTGCGGTCCAGCTGGTCCACCAGTTCGAAGATCGCCAACGGGAGGGGTTGAACGGCTTCCGCCTCAACGCCGCTCCGAACATGACCGTGCGGATGACTGCCGCCGGCCAGGCCTACGCCGTGGCGGCACCGGATGATTTCGACGGCGACGTCTATACGTCCACCGCAGCCCCGGGCGTGGCGCTGGTCACCGAGAATGGACTGACCTTCGGCATCGCGCTCGCGCGCCACCAGGGCGGCGCGGCGGGCATTGCCGGCGACGGCGCGATCCTGGCCCCCATGCCGGGCCGAGTCACCGCCGTGGAGGTAGCGGCGGGCGACGCGGTCACCAGGGGCCAGCGCCTCGTCACGCTCGAGGCGATGAAGATGGAACATGGCCTCACCGCGCCGTTCGACGGCACGGTCGTGGAGCTCAACGCCGTCCAGGGCAGCCAGGTGAGCGAAGGCACGCTGCTGGTGAAAGTGGAACGGGCCGAATAACCCCCATCCGTCACCCTGAACTTGTTGCAGGGTCCAACTCTCCTCGAGCGATATCGCTTGTGGTGCTTTGGATGCTGAAACAGGTTCAGCATGACCAAGAAAGAGGCGGAACGAATGGCAGGCAGATATTTCGACGCGTGGCAGGTCGGCGACATCGTCGTCCACGAACTCCGCCGCACCGTGACGGAGACGGACAATCTCCTCTTCTCGACGATGACGCACAACACCCAGCCGCTCCACCTCGATGCCGAGGCGGCGCGGGCGAGCGAGTTCGGCCAGATCCTCGTCAACGGCACCTTCACCTTCAGCCTGATGGTGGGGATCACGGTGGGCGACACCACGGCGGGCACGCTGGTCGCCAATCTCGGCTATGACGCGCTGCGCATGCCGAAGCCCGTCTTCATCGGCGACACGCTGCGGGCGGAAAGCGAAGTGACCGAAGTCCGCCCCAGCAAGTCGCGCCCCGGCCAGGGCATCGTCACCTGGCGGCATCGCATGCGCAACCAGCGCGACGAGATCGTCTGCGAATGCCTGCGCTCCGCCCTGCTCAAGAGCCGGCCGGCGACGTGAAGGATCATGCCGACATCGTCGTGATCGGCGGCGGTGCGGCGGGTATCGGGGCGCTGCGCACCCTTGCCGATGCCGGCAGGGACGTGCTGCTGCTCGAGGCGCAGGACCGGCTCGGCGGGCGCGCTCATACGGTGCATGTCGCCGGGCTGCCGATCGACCTGGGCGCGGGCTGGCTCCATTCGGCGCCCAAGAACCCCTGGGTGTCGATCGCGGAGGCCAGCGGCTTCGCGGTCTATCGGGCGCCGCCGCTCTGGGACGAGCAGTGGCGCGAGCTTGGCCTCTCGCGAACCGAACAGGCCGGCCTATGGGAAGTGTTCGACGCCTGCATGGCGGCGATGGCCGATCCTCCGGCGAGCGACCGCGCCTCGGACCTGCTGCCGCCGGCGGGCGAATGGAACGCCGCGTTCGACGCGCTCTCGGGCTTCATCAACGGCGCGCCGATGCGCGAGATGTCGGTCGCCGACTGGCATGCCTATGACGAAGCCGCGATCGACACGGACTGGCGAGTCGAGCAGGGCTATGGCGCGCTGGTCGCCTCCCATGCCGCGGGGCTGCCCGTGGCGCTGGCGACGCCGGCGAGCGCGATCGACACCACCGGCAGGCGGCTCCGCATCGCGACGCCCCGGGGCACGATCACCGCCGACGCCGCGATCATCACCGTCTCCACCAACGTCCTGGCGCGCGGTGCCCTGCGCGTGCCGGGCCATGACGCGATCTTCCACGCCGCGTCCGAGCTGCCGCTCGGCCTTGCCGACAAGCTGTTCTTCGCGCTGGAGGGCGGCGAGGAGATCGACGACAATGCCCATCTGCTCGGCAATCCGCGCAGCGCGTGCACCGGCAGCTACACGCTCCGGCCCTTTGGCCGCCCGCTCGTCGAGTGCATGTTCGGCGGCGAAGGGGCGCGGGCGATGGAGAAGGAAGGGCTGAACGGCGCCGCCGACTTCGCGATCGGCGAGCTATGCCATCTGCTCGGCAGCGACTGGCGCGGGAAGCTGCGCTTCGTCGCCGGCTCGGCCTGGGGCCGCGAGACGCACATCCTCGGCAGCTACAGCCACGCCCTGCCCGGCCGGCACGGCGCCCGCGCGGTGCTGCGCACTCCGGTGGACCCGCGCATCCGCTTCGCCGGCGAAGCGTGCTGCGACGGCGAATTCTCCACCGTGCACGGCGCCTATAGCAGCGGCGTCGCGGCGGCGAAGGCGTTGCTGCCCTAGGCGGCGGCCTTGTTCGCGGGTTCGGGACTGGAGAATTCCATCTCCTGGTCGATCCCGCCGAACTTGAGGGCCATCACGTCACGGGCATAATTCTGGTTGAGCCGCCACGGCTTGCGCGTGCCCTGGCGGGGAAGCTTGTCCGCCGCGCGCTGGACATAGCCGGACGTGAAGTCGAGGAACGGCGCCTCCTCGACCGGCGCGGCCATGCGGGGCGTCACTTGCCGCATGCGGCGCTTGCGCATCGCGTTGAGCAGGCGCGTGACATAGTTGGCGGTAAGGTCGCTCTTCAGCGTCCAGCTGGCGTTGGTATAGCCGAAGGAGATCGCGAAATTGGGCACGTCGGAGAACATCATGCCCTTGTAGGTCATTGCCCTGGCGGGCTCGAAGGCCTTGCCGTCCACCCGGATCGGCATGCCGCTGAACAGCTGGATCTCGAGCCCCGTCGCCGTGACGACCAGGTCCGCGTCCAGCGTCTTGCCCGAGCCGAGCGCCAGCCCGGTCTCGGTGAACCGCTCGATTGTGTCGGTCACCACTTCGGCCCTGCCCTCGCGCAGCGCGGCGAACAGGTCGGCATCCGGCACCAGGCAGACGCGCTGGTCCCAGGGATTGTAGCGGGGAGTGAAATGCGTGGCGACGTCATAGTCCGGCCCCAGCTCGTCCCGGGCCATCTGGACGATCCGCTCGCGGGTCTTTTCGGGGTTCTTGCGGGCGAGGCGGAAGAAGAATTGCTGGAGCAGCACGTTCTTCCAGCGCGTGAGGCCATAGGCGGTCATCGACGGCATCCAGCCGCGCATCCAGTTGGCGAGCTTGTCCTGGGAAGGCCGCGAGACGATGTAGGTGGGCGAGCGCTGGAGCATGGTGACGTGCGCCGCCTGCTTGGCGAGCTCCGGCACCAGCGTCACCGCCGTCGCGCCGCTGCCGATCACCACGACGCGCTTGTCCTTATAGTCGATGTCGTCGGTCCAGAATTGCGGATGGACGATCCGGCCCTTGAAGTCGGCCGTCCCGGCGAAATCGGGAGTATGGCCGCGCGCATAGTTGTAATAGCCGGTGCACAGGAACAGGAAGGCGCAGGTGAAGCTCACTTCCTCCCCGCCCCGCTCGGCGGTGACGGTCCACAGCGCGTCTTCCGTCGACCAGCTCGCGCCGGTCACCCGAGTCGAATAGCGGATATGCTCGTCGATCCCATAGTCCCGGGCCGCTTCCTCCAGATAGTTGAGGATCGATGGGCCATCGGCGATCGCCTTGCTCGCGGTCCAGGGGCGGAAGGAGAAGCCGAGCGTGAACATATCCGAGTCCGACCGGATGCCCGGATAGCGGAACAGGTCCCAGGTGCCGCCCAGCCGCTCGCGGCCCTCGAGCACCACATAGCTGCGGTCCGGGCTGTTCGCCTGGAGATGATATGCCGCACCCACGCCGGAAATACCGGCTCCCACGATCACCACGTCGAAATGCTCGGCCACGCGCCTCTCCCGCCGATCTGTTTACACCACTGTAAGCAGGGAAATCGACAGGCTCAATAATCCCGCGAATATTTGAGGCTGACGCTCGAGCCGCCAAAGGAGCCCGCCTGGGAGAGCAGGCTCAGCGTGCGGCTGAGCGATATCTCGATCTGGGTGGCGGTGAAGCCCCGCGCATCGGTGATGATCTCCACATAGATGTCGTTGGTCAGATATTTGCCCGCCGCCAGCGCCGTGCCGCGGCCGGTCGCGTCGTCGGCGCCCAGGATGCGCAGCCGGTCGATGCCGGTCGCCGATTTGAGCTGGCCGAGCGGATTGAGCCCGCCGCCGGTGCCGCTCAGCGACTGGAGGGCCGCAGCGAGCTGGATCGCCTCGGTGGCGGAAAGGTTGGTCACGTTGGTGCCGAAGAACAGGCGCGAGAGCACTTCCTCCTGCGGCAGCGCCGGCGTGGAGCTGAACGCGATCTGCGGCTGCTGCGCGGTGCCCGAGACGGTGAGGATCGCCGTGATGCCCTCCGCGGTGGTATTCGCCTGAATGTCCACCGAGGGATTGGTGAGCGCCGAGCCCTGGAAGCGGATGGTGCCGCGCGAGATGTCGAAGCGGCGGCTGGCGAAGCTGTAGGTGCCGCGCACGATTTCCATCGTGCCGCGAATGTCGGGCGCCAGCGTGGTGCCACGCACCGTGATCTGCGTGCGCCATTCCGATTCCAGGCCCATGCCGGTGACGAACAGCCGGTTGTCGGCATCGATGCGCAGGTTGAGGTCGAAATCGCCGAACGAGCGGCGGATCACGGGCGCCGGCCCCTGGTCCTCGCCGGTCGGGCTCTTGCGGCGCACGCCGGTGAGCTCGGGCACTTCGGCGGCGCCCTGGCGGATGATCTGGTAATGCGCCTCGGGGATCGTCAGCCGCCCCTCGATCCGCGAGACATCGGGATTCTTGGTGATGCTGATCTTGCCCGTCGCCGTCGCCCCCAATGCGTCGCTGCGCGCCAGGCGGGCATTGTTGAGGTCCGCGGTGATCGCGATCGGATAGCCGTTGGCCGAGGACAGGCTGACCCTGCCCTGCGCGGCCACCGTGCCGTCTCCGGCCTTGGCGGTGAGCGAATTGAGGATGAACTCGTCGTTCGAGAAGGTGCCGTCCACCTGCATCGCGGTGAGTCGGGTGCCGAAATTCTCATTCTCGTAATGGAGGTTGGTCGCCCGGACGACGCCGGTCAGCCGGGGTTCCTCGACCTTGCCCGAGAAATCCGCCGCGATGCCGATCGGCCCGTCGAGCTGCTGGCCCGAAAGCCCCGCCAGCGAGAAGGGCACCGCCGCCGGCCCATTGTAGCGGATGCCGCCCGACAGCGGGGCGGCGAGCATGCGTTCGGTCCACGGCCCGGCCTCCGGGCCGAGCGGGCTCAGCGTCGCCACCACGCGGCCGATCGTGGCGTTGCCGCGCCGGATCAGCGCCCGCGCGTCGCCGCCATCGGGCAGCAGCTTGCCGACGAAGCTCACCTGCACCGGCGTCGAGAGGCTGGCCAGGCTGGCGCGGGTGAAATCGGCGATCTCGAGCCGCGCATCGGCACTGGGGAAGGCCTCGAACGAGGTCTGGGCGAAATCAAGGCTGCCCGTCGCGGTGCCGCCGATGCCGAGATCGGGGACGAAGGCGTTGACCACCGCCAGGTCCAGGCTGTCGAGGCGCGCCTGCAGCACCATGCCCTTGCCATAGCTGCCCGCCACCCGCGCGCTGCCCTTGTCGAAATCGACCTTGGTGGGAAGCAGGTGATAGATGCCCTCGCGGATCGCGACATGCGCCGGCTGGGCGGTGCGGAACTGCACGCCGCTCCCCTGCCCCTGCACCGCCACCAGCCAGGCGTCGGGCGCGAGCCGGGCATTGGCGGCGACCTGGAACGGCACCCCCGTGGAGCCATTGGCGAAGAGCTGGGCCGTGCCGTTGCCGCCGGCATAGGCGATCTTCGCCCGGGCGGTCTTGAGCACGAAACTGCCCTGGCGCAGGTTCGCGACCTGCACATCGCCATGGATCTCCGGCGTATCGGCCAGCACCACGCTGCCGTCGATCAGCGCGCGGCCGATGGTCAACCCCGCGGCGCCCGGGATCTTCGCGTTGGCGGCGGTCGCCTTCACATCGGCGCGCTGCAGCTTGCCTTGCGCCGATAGCGTCGCCCGGCCCGTCACGCCCGACCCGTTGAACGCCAGTTCGCCTGCGAACGGCCCGGCCGCGGTCTGCTCGACCTTGCCGGAGACGTCCATGCCGGCGAAACGGCCCGAATTGACGTCGATCGCCAGGCGATTGCCGGTGCGCACCAGGACATCGGCGTCGAACGGCCCATAATCGGTATTGCCGTTCGCCACGACCGCCCAGGCATCGCCGCGCCCGCGGATGCGCGCCTCGAGATCCACCAGTCCGATGCCCAGCCCGGGCTTCGGCGCCTTGAGCAAGATCGCGGGCGCGTTCAGCGTGCCGGTCACGCGCGCGGTGAGCGGGCCATATTGGTCGGAAACCGCATCGGCATCGATCAGGATCGGTCCGGCGGGATCATAGCGGCCCGAGCCGCGCAGGACGCGGAACTGCGGCGCCTTCATCTTCACCTCGCTGATGCTGATCACCCCCTTGGGATCGAGCACCAGGCGCGCCGACGCGACGGCGTTGCCGCCCAGGAATTCCCGTGCGCCGTCGCTGAAGATCTTCCGGGACTGGCCCGCGATATGGCCGCGTATGCCCCAGCCGCCGCCGGGGGCGGCGAACAGCTCGGCATCGGTCTTGAGGTCAACCACCCCCACCCCGTCGATCCGATAGTCGTTCACCCGCCCCTTGAGCGCGCCGGTATAGCGCCCGCGGCCGATATCGGCGGCGACGATCGCAGTCGCATCGATCTTGTCGGAATGGATGCGGAGATTGTCGGAGAGCAGCTGCTGGCCCGAGATCGCAAGGTCGCCGCTGACGGTCAGGTTGGTGACCAGCCCCCCAGCCGCCGCGTTGAGGCCGGAGACGCGCGCCGCCCGCGCCCGGATCGGCACCAGGATGCGCTTCGCGTCCACCCGCGCCCGCCCCTCGGCATAGAGCTTCTCGGCAACCGTCTCGCCAAAGCCGAGCGCGCCCGCGGCAAGCTTGTAGTCGACCACCGGCCGATCGAACGCGCCGTCCAGCGCCAGCGAGGCGTGCACCCCGCGCCCCACCAGGTTCGGCGCGATCGCCCCGGCCTTGAGCAGGATCGCATCGACCCTGAGGTCGTGGAACCGGTTATGGCCGAGATCGACCTTGCCGACCGCTTCCACCGACAGCGCGGCGGAGCGCAGCTTGACCACGCCGTCGGCGGCACGATCCGCCCATTTCGCGTCGAGGTCGAGATCGAGCCGCGGCGCCGCCAGCCGCTCGACCGGCCCCTTCATCCACACCCCGGGGTGCAGCGGCCCGCGCAGTTGGAAGCGGCCATTGGTCGCGATCAGGTCGAGATCGGCCAGCGCCGCGCCGCCCAGCGTGCCCCGGGCCTTGCCCTGCCAGCGCGCCCAATCCCCCTTGCCCGCCACCGTGAAGCCAAGCGGTGCCTCCAGCCCGGCCAGCCCGGCGACCAGCCCCCTGGCCGGCGCGTCGAGCTTCAAGTCGATATCCAGCCGGTTCTTCGCGGGCGTCGCGTCGAGCGTGAGCGCCAGCCTGTCGCCCCCGGGCACGCCGCGCGCGGCGATCGTGCCGCCGTCGAGCACGATCTGCGCGCGCCCGTCCGCGAGATGGGCCTTGCCGGCCAGCCGGCCGAGATAGCGCGCGCGGCCGTCCACTTCCCGGGCGATGTCGATCCGGGCGACGTCGAGCCTGCCCACGTCGATGGCGAGATCGGGCAGCAGCGGCGCGTTGGGATCGCCCGAGGGCTGGAGCGCCGGCAGCCGCAGCAGCTTCACTTCCGGGCTGACCAGGCTGCGCACGTCCACCCGGTTGCCCAGATAGGCGAGCGGCCGCCAGTCCATCCTGATCTCGCGCGAGCTGGCGAACACGCCCTTGGCGTCGCGCACCTGCACGTTGCGCAGGATCATCGCGCCGTAGAGCGAGCCGTCGATCCGGCCGATGCGGAAATTGAGGCCCGATTCCAGGGTGATTCCGGCGATCTGGTCGGCGACGAAGCGGCGGCCCGGCTGGGTGTCGAGCCCCAGCACCAGCGCACCGATCGCCAGCGCGAGGCCGGCCAGCACGATCCCCGCCCATTTCGCCGCGCGCTGCCACAGGGGCCGGCGGGCCGCCCCGGCCTCGCGCGCGGGCTCCGGCGCGGAAATCTCTTCCGCCATCAGAAAGCCTGCCCGATCGAGATGTAGAGCGAGACCTTGGATTCGCCCGGCTTGCGGTTGATCGGCGTCGCCACATCGACACGGATCGGGCCGAAATTGGTGTAGAGCCGCCCGCCGATGCCCGCGCCGAAGCGGATGTTCTTGCCCGTCGGGTAGATGCCCTCATAGACTTGGCCGGCATCGATGAAGGGCACGATGCCGTAATTGCCGAAGCGATAGCGTGCCTCGATCGCGAATTCGTTGAAGCTGCGCCCGCCCACCGGCTTGCCGTCGGGCGAGCGGGGCCCGAGCTCCTGATAGCCGAAGCCCCGCACCGATCCGCCGCCGCCCGCATAATAGCGGCGCGACGGCGGCAGGTCGTCGCGCTCGATGCCCATGATCGATCCGGCGCGCGCCCGCGCGGCGATCACGATGCTGCTGGAGACCGGCTGGTAATAGGTGCCCTCGAGCATGAAGCGCGCATAGGGCCGGGCGGCGCCGCGCACCGACGTCTCCGGGCTGGCATTGGCCTTGATCCGGAAGCCGCGCGTCGGGTTCAGCAGATTGTCGGATCGGTCATAGCCCAGGAACAACGGCGCCGCCGCGATCAGCCAGGTGCCGCGATCGCGCCGGTTGCTGGCATAGTTCCAGCGGTCCTCGTTCGCGGCGACCAGCTCGGCACCGTAGAAATAGATCCAGCGCTTCTGCCAGATCGGCGTCGAATCGCGCGAGAAGCGGAACGAGAGCGTGCCGGTATAGCTCTCATAGGCGTCGTAATCCTGGTGGTTGAGCGCGGCGGCGATCTGGAAGGTCTTGTCGCGCTGCCCGGCGTTCGAGCGGCGGAAGGTGGTGCTGAGCCCCTGTTCCTGCGTGCCGAGCACGCCCGCGACGATCAGCGCCCCTTCGGGCGGGAACAGGTTGCGATGCGTCCAGCTGCCGGTGAGCCGGATGCCCTGGCCGGTGGAATAGCCCAGCTCCGCCGCCAGCGTGCGCGGGCGGCCGGGATTCTGACGGACGAGCAGGTCGACCACTTCGGTGCCGTCCGGCCCCGCCTCGCCCGTGCGCACCGGCTCGACCGAGACGGTCGAGAACAGGCTGGTCGCGATCATCGCCTCGCGCAGATCGTCGACGGCGCGGACATCGTAGAGCGCGCCCGGCTTGTAGCGGCGCAGCACCCGGATGTGATCGGCATCGAACGCCGGCTGGCGCACGCGGCGCCGGCGTTCCTGCCGCCGCTCGCTGCGGCTCGCGCCCGCGCCCCGCCGCGCGCCGGAATCGCCCCCAACCTCGGTACGGATATCGCCGAACACCGCGCGGGGCCCCAGCTCGATCGGCAGCGTATAGTCGCCGATATGGGTTTCCTCGTCGAGCAGGATGTCACGCTGGCCGACCTTGACGAAGGGATAGCCCTGTTGCGGCAGCCGCAGCGCGACGTTCGCCTCGGCGCCCTGCACGCGCTCGGCCTCGATCGGATCGCCGGGATTGAGGTTGAGCTCGCGCAGCAGCAGCCCGGGCGGCACGGTGGGATCGCTCGCCACCTTCACGTCGCCCAGGCGATACAGCGGGCCGGCCGTGGCGCTGATCGTCGCGCGCACCGTGCCCGGCGTCTGCGGGTTCTGGTCCACGGTCGAGACCGCGGTGGCATCGTAATAGCCACGCGACTGGAGCAGGCGGATCGCGAGGCGCTCGTCCTCCCGCGCGCGCGCCGCGACCATCGCGGTGTTCGCCGCGCGCCCGCCGCCATTTTCCAGCGCCGAGAGATTCTCGAACAGGCCCGCGAGCCCGACCGCCGAGAGCCCCTCCTCGTGCGTGGTGTAGCGGATCGTCACCGATTTCTTGTCGGCGACCTTGTCCTCCACCGGCGGCTCGACCTTGAACTCGGCGAGGGGCGGCAGCGGCCGCGCGAATTCGGGATCCTCGGCCGGCGCCGCCGCGAAGCTCTCCTCGGCCTGTTGCCGCACTTGCTGCGCGGCCTGGCCCTGGGTGACGGGCGCCGGCATGGGCGTGGGTGTGCCGGTAGGCGACGGCATCGCCTCCAGCGGCGCGTTGATATCGCCCTCGATCTTCGGCATCGCCGCCTCGAACTGGGCATCGGGAACGATCGGGCTCTCGTCGACCGGCGCCACCCGCACCGTGCCGTCCTGCGCGGGCGCTGGAGCCGCGGCAGGCGCGGGCGCGGGTCCCGAAGGCGGCGCGCCCTGCCCCGGCTTGGGATCCGAGACCTGCGCATGCGCAAGGCCCGGCACGCATGCCGTGCCGGCGAGCGCCGCCAGCCAAATCCGCTTCACCCCTCTACGCAACTGGCTCCCTTTCGAGCCGCATTCCTAGACCGGCCCTCTCGCCAGCGTAACGACCCAAATGCGCTTTGGGTCCGCGCTTTTACGAAAGCCCAGGAAATTCAGCGCGCTATCGCCTTCGCTTCGGCACGAAACCTGTGGAGAAGTGGTTCGGTATAGCCATTTGGCTGCGCCAACCCCTCGAAGATCAGCGCCCGCGCCGCCTGGAAGGCAAGGCTCGTCGCTTCGTTGCCCGCCATCGGCCGGTAGCGCGGGTCGCCGGCATTCTGCGCATCGACCTTTGCCGCCATCCGCCGGAGCGCGGCATCGATGTCGTCGGCGCTCGCCACGCCGTGGAGCAGCCAGTTGGCCAGGTGCTGCGAGGAGATGCGCAGCGTGGCGCGATCCTCCATCAGGCCGATGTCATGGATGTCGGGCACCTTGGAACAGCCGACGCCCTGGTCGATCCAGCGGACGACATAGCCGAGGATGCCCTGGGCATTGTTGTCGAGCTCGCGCGCGATTTCCTCTTCCGACCAGTTGCGCCCCGGTGCCAGCGGCACGGCGAGCAACGGCGCCAGGCCGGGGATCGCCTCGCCGACGATCTCGCGCTGGCGGGCGAAGACGTCGACCTGGTGATAATGGAGCGCGTGCAGCGTCGCCGCGGTCGGGCTCGGCACCCAGGCGGTATTCGCGCCGCTCATCGGATGGGCGATCTTCTGCGCGAGCATGTCGGCCATCCGGTCGGGCGCCGCCCACATGCCCTTGCCGATCTGCGCCTTGCCCGAAAGGCCGCAGGCCAGGCCGATGCGGACGTTGCGGTCCTCATAGGCCTTGATCCATTCGGCGCCCTTCATCTCGCCCTTGGGCACCATCGGCCCGGCGCGCATGCCGGTATGGATCTCGTCGCCGGTACGATCGAGGAAGCCGGTGTTGATGAACACGATGCGGTCGCGCACCGCATGGATGCACGCGGCGAGATTGGCCGAGGTCCGCCGCTCCTCGTCCATCACGCCGACCTTGATCGTGTGGCGGGGCAGCGCGAGCAGGTCCTCGACCGCGTCGAACAGCCGGTCGGTGAAGCCGCACTCCTCGGGGCCGTGCATCTTGGGCTTCACGATGTAGATCGAGCCGGTGCGGCTGTTGCGATACCGGCCCAGCCCGCGCAAGTCGTAGAGCGCGATGGTGCTTGTCAGGATCGCGTCGAGCACGCCTTCCGGCGCTTCGCCGCCCTCCGGCAGGCGCACCGCCGGCGTGGTCATCAGATGCCCGACATTGCGGACGAAGAGCAGCGCGCGGCCGGGCAGCGGGCCGCGATCCGGAGCGAGGCGCCGAGTGAGCGCCTGGCCACCCTTGTCGAAGCGCTCCTCCAGATCGCCGCGCATCAGCCCCAGCCAATTGGCATAGGCCGCGACCTTGTCCTCGGCATCGACCGCCGCGATCGAATCCTCCAGGTCGACGATCGTGGTCAGCGCCGCCTCGAGCAGCACGTCGGCGATCCCCGCCGGATCGTCGCGCCCGATCGGATGCGCGCGATCCACGATCACTTCGATGTGCAGCCCATGGTGGCGGAACCGCCAGGGCCCGACCTGTTGCGCGGGATCCGCCAAGGTCGGCGGCCCGGCCAGCGTGGCCCAGCTGCCCTGCGCCAGCGGCACCGCCGCGTCGAGGAACGCCCTGGCACGGGCGATCACCTGCGCGCCACGCTCCGGATCATAGCCGCCGGGCTTCGCGGCGCCGGGCAGCGCGTCGGTGCCATAGAGCGCGTCGTACAGGCTGCCCCAGCGCGCGTTGGCGGCGTTGAGCACGAAGCGGGCGTTGAGCGCGGGCACCACCAGCTGCGGCCCGGCCATATGGGCGATCTCGGCATCGACATTGCGCGTGCCGATCTCGAACGGCGCGGGCGGATCGACCAGATAGCCGATCTCGCGCAGGAACGCCGCGTCGCCGGCGCGCCCGGGCGCGGCGTCGATCGCCGCCTGCAACGCGTCCCGCTTCGCTAGCAGCGCGCGATTCTCGGGCGCGAACCGCGCGAATATCTCGGCCACGCCCGCCCACCAGCCGGCCGCCTCGATGTCGAGCCCCGGCAGCACGCGTTCCTCGACGAAGCGCGCGAGCGGCTCGGCGACGGACAGGCCGGAACGAATGACGGTCATGAAGAATCCTCCTGCGGCACGGTTCTGCGTTCGCCTGGGGAGGGCAAGCCCCGCTTAGGCGATAGCCGGGTCCGGGATCAAGGCCTGTCCTCGAGCGCTTCCACCGCGGCCTCGATCCGGTCCAGCATCCGCCGGAGCTGCAACCGCTCCTCGCGCGTGAAATCGGCGAAGACCCGGCGCTCCAGCTCGATCGCCTTGGGCGCGACTTCCTCGTACAATTCCCAGCCCGCCTTGCTGAGCGCCAGCAGGTGCGAGCGCTGGTCGCCCGGATTGCTCGCCCGGCTGATCAGCCCCCGTTCGGACAGCGCGATCGCCGCGCGGCTCACCGTCACCTTGTCCATGCGCGTCCGGCCGCACAGCGCCTGCTGGCTCATCGCCCCGCCCTCGGCGAGAATGGAGACCAGGCGCCATTCGGGAATCTTCAGTCCGAACAGCGCGCGATAGGCGCTCGCCACCGCATCCGACACCGCGTTGGAGGCGATCGACAGGCGATAGGGCAGGAAATCGTCGAGCTTCAGGGCCGTCATTGCGTCACCCTGCGCAGCAATTCCGGCATGCGCAACTGACAACGTTGGACAGTTGCAATTTCTGCAATGATATCGTTATCACTTCGCACTTGCGATATTTCCCGCTGCGATGCACAAAGATCGGGCCTTTCAGGCATCCTCTCCTAAGACTTTCACGGCCGTCCTTCGGGGCGGCCTTTTTTTTGGCATCGCGCCGCCTGCCCCGCAACCACGGGCTCAATTCGCCGGACGGCTCACTGTCCAGGCCGCCGTGAAATCCGGATCGATCACTTTCTCCCCCGTCTCGCGCAACCGGTAGATGCCCGGATCCGCCGGCGCGAAGGCGTCGAGGTCGGGCGGCAGCGCGAACAATTCGCCCCCGCGCGCACCTTCGAGGCGCAGCGTGATCCCGCCCGGCCCCACTTCCATCACCGTGCCGAAAACCTGCTCGCGCCGCTCTCCCTCCGCGCTGACGAAGGTCAGCCCGACCAGCACCGTCGCGCCGTCGAGCCTTGCGGCGGCGGCATGATCCCAGTCGGAGGATGCCTCGCTCATGCGTGATTTTCTCCAATGGCCGGCGTCACCGCTCACCCCTTCATCTGCCGCCTGACCGTCGCCCGAGTCGCCTTGCCATAGGGCGGCCTCATGCCCGCCAGTCCGGCCACGTCGATCCGCGGCTGGCGGTACACCGCCTTGGCGTGGCTGAACGTCCGGAAGCCGATCTCGCCATGATAGGCGCCCATGCCCGAGGGGCCGATGCCGCCGAACGGCAGCTCCTCCTGGCTGACATGGAAGATCACGTCGTTCACGGTCACGCCGCCGGAGATCGTCCGGTCGAGCAGCTGGCGCCGCTCGGCCCGGTCGTTCCCGAAATAATAGAGCGCGAGCGGCCGGTCGCGCCGGTTCACTTCGCCGATCGCGTCCTCGATGCGCGCATAGCCGCGCACCGGCAGCACCGGCCCGAAAATCTCCTCCTGCATCACCATCATGTCGTCGGTGGGATTGCGGATGATGTGCAGTGGCAGCTTGCGGGCATTGGCGCCGGCAAAGTCCTCGTCCGCCGGATTCACCGCGATCACCTCGGCCCCCTTGGCCCGGGCATCGTCGATCCAGCCGGTGAGGCGCTGATAGTGCCGGTCGTTGATCACCGCGGTATAGTCCGGGTTCGACAACAGGGTGGGGTACATGCGCGAGGCGGCGGCGACGAGGCCATCGACCACCGCGGCCTCCTGCTCCTCGGGCACCAGCATGTAATCGGGCGCGAGGCAGATCTGGCCGGCATTGAGCATCTTGCCCAGCGCCACCCGCTCGGCCGCCTGCGCGACATCCGCCGAGCGGCCCAGCACCACCGGCGACTTGCCGCCCAGCTCCAGCGTCACCGGGGTGAGATTGTCGGCGGCGGCATGCAATATGTGGCGGGCGATGCCGGTCGCGCCGGTGAACAGCAGATGGTCGAACGGCATTTCCGCGAACGCCTTGCCCATCTCCGGCCCGCCGCCGACAAAGGCCAGCTCGGCGGGATCGAAATAGCGCTCCGCCAGCGCCGCCATCAACGCCGAGACCATCGGCGTATATTCGCTGGTCTTCACCATCGCCCGGTTGCCCGCCGCAAAGACGCCGGCGAGCGGGCTCATCACCAGCTGCACCGGGAAGTTCCACGGCGCGATGATCCCCACCACGCCCTTGGGCTGATATTCGATCCGCCCGCGCCCGCCGAGCAGCCCCAGCGGGAACAGCACCGGCTTGCGCGCGGGCCTCGACCAGCGCGCCACATGCTTCAGCGCATGCCGCAGCGGCGCTACCGAGGCCGCGATATCGGTGATCATCGACTGGTCGCGGCTGCGATGGCCGAAATCCTCGCTCAGCGCGTCACAGAGCCCGTCGGCATTGTCGGAGATCATCGCGATCGCCCGCTTCAGCCGGTCGCGCCGCGCATCCAGCGATACCGGCAGCTCGGCCATGAAGGCGGAGCGCTGGGCATCGAGCAGGTCGCGCATGCTCATCGCGCGATCTCATAGACCAGCACGAGCCGCGCCGTGGTGCTGATCGCCTGGGGAGTGATCGTCACCACCACCGGCTCGGGCACGATGGCCTTGTCCCGCGCGGCGGCGCCGGCAATTCTCTGCAATTGCTCGACCATATAGCCATCATTCTGATCGCTCACCCGCAGCAACCGCCCGAGCTTGCTGCCCGATGCGGCTGCGATCGCCTGTGCCTGCTCCAGGCCGTTCGCCACGGCGGCTGCCATCGCGCGCTGCCGCGCCCCACCCGGGTCGGTGGCGCGAAAGTTCGAAAGACGCACGTTGCTGCCCCCCGCCCTGCCGGCCAATCCCGCCAGCGTGCCCGAAAGCGCGACCGGACCGACATCGGCCGACGCGTCCATCGTCGCGACATAGCCCTGGATCGCGCACGCGCCGGTCGACAGGCGCGGTGCATCCTCGCCCTCGCCGGAGCCGCGGCAGTCGCGCCCGCGCACCTCGGTGATCGCGACATCTCCGGTCTCGACCCGGAAGCTGGCCTTGTCCAGCGAGCCCATCGCGGCTTCCACCGCCTCCTTGCGCGCCACCAGCGCGCGCAGCGCGTCATCCGATCCCTTGCCTTCGCCGCGCAGCGTGAAGGAAATATGCGCGAGGCTCGGCGCATCCTCCACCGTGCCGACGCCAAGCACCTGGATCGTCGCCTCCATGGGCTTGTCCTGCGCCAGCGCCCCATTCGCAACGAGCACGCCCAGCGCGGCTCCCAGCATCAAGCTCCGCATGCCGATTCCCCTGCCTGTCCGGAACGGAGCCTAACCCGGCATCGGCCCGATCGCCAAGCCGAGCCACACCGCGAACGCCGCCGCCGCCAGCATCACGCCAAAAGGCAACCGGTCGGTCCCGGTCACGCGCCGCCCGCCCAGCATCAGGCCCAGCACTCCCGCCAGCCCGATCAGGCAGGCGGCGAGCAGCACCAGCGGCAGCGCCTGCCAGCCGAGCCACAGCCCGATGCCGCCGAACAATTTGGGGTCCCCCCCGCCCAGCCCCTGCCGCCCGCGCAGCCGCCGATAGCTCCAGGCGACCAGCCACAGCACGCCGAAGCCGGCCGCCCCGCCGATCAGCCGCGCCTCGAGCGGCGGGCCGAGGCCGGCGAGCCCCGCCGCCAGCCCGGCCGCCGCCAGCAGCCCGGTCAGCCCATTGGGCAGCCACAGCGCCGCCACGTCGAGCGCCGCCAGCGCGAGCAGCAGCCAGCCGAACACCGCCCCCGCCGCCCCGGCCGGATCGGGCGAGGCGATCGCCGCCGCCACGCCGATCGCGCCGCCCAGCAGCTCGGTCAGGACATGGCTCATCCGGATCGGCGCGCCGCAGCCCCGGCAGCGGCCGCGCTGGAAGAGATAGCTCATCACCGGCACCAGCTCGCCCGCGCGCAGCCCCTTGCCGCAACTGTCGCATTCGGATCGGCCGCGGCCCACCGCCCGCCCCTCGGGCCAGCGGATCGCCAGCGTCGCGATGAAGCTGCCGAAGGCGAGCCCCAGCACCCCGAGCAGCACCGCCCAGCCCCAGACCGGATCAATCGTCATGCGTCAGCATCCGGGAATCTCGATCCGCTCCATGGTCCATCCCGTCATGCCGGGGCGCGCGGCTTTTGCAAACCGTCGCGCGCGATACTAGATGCGCCCCAACCAACGAGAGGATCCAATATGTCCGCCGACGACATCGTCATCGCCTCCTATGCCCGCACGCCGATGGGGAGCTTCCAGGGCGTGCTGGGCGAGGCAAGCGCCACCGATCTCGGCGCCGCCGCCGTCGGTGCCGCGGTGGAGCGCGCCGGCCTCAAGGGCGATGCGATCGAGCGAATCTACATGGGCTGCGTGCTTCCCGCCGGCCTGGGCCAGGCGCCGGCGCGCCAGGCGGCGCTCAAGGCGGGCCTGCCCAACCATGTCGAGGCGACCACGGTGAACAAGATGTGCGGCTCGGGCATGCAGGCCGCGATCATGGCGGCCGAAGCGCTCGCCGCCGGCTCGGTCGACCTGCTGGTCGCGGGCGGCATGGAGAGCATGACCAACGCGCCCTATCTCTCGCTGCGCCATCGCGCGGGCGCGCGCATCGGCCATGACCGGCTGATGGACCATATGTATCTCGACGGGCTCGAGGACGCCTATGAGCCCGGCAGGCTGATGGGCAGTTTCGCCGAGGAAGTCGCGCAGGAATATCAGTTCACCCGCGCCGCGCAGGACGATTTCGCCATCGCCTCGCTCGAGCGCGCCAAGGCCGCCCAGGCCAGCGGCGCTTTCGATCGCGAGATCGTGCCGGTCGAAGTGAAGACGCGCAAGGGCGCCGTCTCCGTCACGCTCGACGAGCAGCCCGCCAAGGGCGATCCCGCGAAGATCCCCACGCTCAAGCCCGCCTTCGCCAAGGTCGGCACGATCACCGCCGCCAACGCCTCCTCGATCTCGGACGGCGCGGCCGCGCTGGTGATGACGCGGCTGAGCGTGGCGGAGAAGCTCGGCCTGACCCCGGTCGCCCGCATCGTCTCGCATGCCGCGCATGCCCATGCCCCGGCCCGCTTCACCACGGCGCCGGTCTTCGCGATGAAGAAGGCGCTCGCCAAGGCCGGCTGGGCGATCGGCGACGTCGACCTGTTCGAAGTGAACGAAGCCTTCGCCGCGGTCGCGATGATCGCGATGAAGGAGCTTGGGCTCGATCACGCCGCGCTCAACGTCAATGGCGGCGCCTGCGCGCTCGGCCATCCGATCGGCGCGAGCGGCGCGCGCGTGCTCGCCACCCTGCTCTCGGCGCTTGAGGCGCGCGGCGTCCGGCGCGGCCTTGCCTCGCTGTGCATTGGCGGGGGCGAGGCGACGGCGATGGCCGTCGAGCTGCTGGACTGACCGCATGGCCGCCGTCCCCTTCGCGGGGCGGGACGGCGAGGGAAGGAAAGATGGTCTTCGACTTGCGCGGCGCGCTGCTGAAGAAGGGCGAGATCGAATCGGCGCGCCTCGACGATTTCGAGTTCCGCCTGCGGGCCCGGACGATGCGCCTGCTCGCGCCGCTGCTGGGCATTGCGCCGGGAGAGCTGGTCGACCGGGTCGCGTCCGAGACCGACGCGGCGATCCTCGCCTCGCTCCCCGAGACCGCCCGCGCCTGGTTCGACCAGGCCCGCATCGAAGCGCGCCGCCAACTCGTCGAGGAACTGGGCGACCCGACGCCTCACCGGCCGGCTTGAGGCGGGAAGCCCCGCCCTCCCGAGAAAGCGGGAGTGAGGGTTTTGTTGCCTGAACCAGCGGCCTAGGTTGAGAACCAAAACAAGCCCTTGAAACCACACCCGTCATCCCCGCGAAGGCGGGGATCCAGGGTAGCAGGGGACGATCGAAACAATCACGCAGGTGCGTGCCGGAAACGGCAAGGCGAGCCGCGCCGTCCTTGCCCTTGGCCCTGGATCCCCGCCTGCGCGGGGATGACGCTGGAGAATATGAGTCCTCAACCTAGCGCCGCGCCAGCGCCTTCTCGCGGGCCCTGGTCACCTCGACCCAGCATTGCGCCACCACGACCGGCGCGATCGTCCCGCCGCGATAGGCGTCGCCCCGGGCGATGCAGCCGCGATCGCGCTCCGCCAGCCATTTGCGCTGCTCGGCCAGCAGCCGCTGCCGGGCCGCCGGCCCGGATCGCCCCCGCAATTCCGCATAGCGCGCGCTCATCCGCGCATCGGCGACGCGCAGTTCGTGCGCCGCGCAATGCTGCATGTCGAAGCTCGTCTCGCACTCGGCCGGCGCGGGATCCTTGAAGGCCGGGTTCTGCATGAAGGCGCCGGCGGTCTGCGCCGATGCGCCGGACGCGATCAGCGATCCGGCGAACACGGCCACGGCAAATCGAAAGGTCATGCTCTTATCTCCCGCCGCGAAACGCCGACGCTCCGCCCCGGTTCGCGGCTTCCAATGTAGGGTTCCGCCTGTCATGCCGAACAGGCTCTTTCTCATCGCGAAGAAATGTCGTGCGGATTCCAGCCTCCGCCGGGCGGGGGATTCATTCCGCCAGGGTAATCCCGATGCGCCAGAGATGGGTTTGGGCTTCTCTATTGACGTTAGGGCCTTTGCGACCTTTGGCGCCCAATTCGGGTAAAAATCAGTTCACCGCCTCGCCCGGATCGGTGCCCCAGATATGGCTCTGCTCGATATAGCCGCCGCGCCCGGCCACATCGAACCAGCACCAGTTGCTCGCGCAGCGGCTCACCCGGCCGACCACGCCGGGCGCTGCGCGCCAGCTCACTCGCGCATTGAAGCGGGGGGCGTCGCGCATCTCGCTCACGGTGCCGATCACCATTGCCGTGCGCACGTCGTCGAGCAGGTTGGCGAGCATCCAGCCCTGGGTGCCGTCCGGATCCTCGACCTTGCGCCATTCGCCATAGATGTCGATCACCTTCAGCGGCAGTCCGCGGCGCTGATAGAGCCAGTTCGAGGGATAGTTGCGCCCCGGGCCGGTGCGCATCCGGGCCTTCTCGGCCTTGATCGAGACGAAATAGGGCGTCTTGCGCTGGGCCGATGCGGGAACGGCCAATCCCAGCGCGACGACGCCGAGCACGGCCCATTTCCCAAAACGCATGCGACCCTCATGAACTAGTGTCCGCGCTATCTACGCCGAGCAGCGCCTCGCCATCAACCGTTGACTGGCGCCGCGCCACCGGCCAAGCCGCCCTTTATGGCACATGGCCCGCGCCCTTCCCGTCCCCGGGTGATCGTCACCCGCGCGCTGCCCGACGGCATCGAGGCGCGCATGGCCGAATTGTTCGATGTCGTAACCAATGCCGGCGACACGCCCATGTCGCCCGAGGCGCTCGGCGCGGCGATGGCGGATTGCGACGTGCTGGTGCCCACCGTCACCGATCGGATCGATGCCGCCCTGCTCGCGGCCGCGCCCGGCCGGCTGCGCCTGATCGCCAATTACGGCGCCGGCGTCGGCCATATCGACCTGAAGGCCGCCAGGGCACGCGGCATCACCGTCACCAACACCCCCGGCGTGCTCACCGAGGATACCGCCGACATGGCGATGGCGCTGATCCTCGCCGTGCCGCGCCGCCTGGTCGAGGGCGACGAGCTGGTCCGCGCGGGCGGCTGGACCGGCTGGGCTCCCACTTCGATGCGCGGGCACCGGATCGGCGGCAAGAAGCTCGGCATCCTGGGCATGGGCCGGATCGGCCAGGCGGTGGCGATGCGGGCACGCGCCTTCGGCCTCCAGATCCATTATCACAACCGCCACCGCCTGCCGCAGGTGCTCGAGGCGCAGCTGGGCGCCACCTGGCACCCCGAGCTCGATTCGATGCTTGCGGCGGCGGACATCCTCACGATCCACACCCCGCATACCGGCGCCACGGGCGGCCTGATCGACGCGCGCCGGCTCGACCTGCTCGGCCCCCGGGGCTGGCTGATCAACACGGCCCGCGGCGAGATCGTGGACCAAGAGGCGATGATCGCCGCGCTCGCCCAGCGGCGCATCGCCGGCGCCGGGCTCGACGTCTATGTGAACGAGCCCGCGGTCGATCCGCGCCTCGTCGCGCTCGACAATGTCGTGCTGCTCCCCCATCTCGGCTCCGCCACTTTCGAAGGGCGCGAGGATATGGGCGTCAAGGTGATCGCCAATATTCGGGTCTGGTCCGATGGGCATCGGCCGCCCGACCAGGTTCTCGATGGCTGGCTATAGGCTGGGGACCATTCTTCCTTCGGCACCCCGGCCTTGAGCCGGGCTCTTGCCGGCGGAAGCAGAAGCGGGATCGCGGCCCGGGGCCGGAACGACGGCGAAAAGATCAGACAATTGTTCAGGCTATGAACCTGCGATCATCTTGCCGATACTTTGCGGATTCTAGCGCGATACCTCCGATCCGGGGCATCTTCTTCGCGGTTAACCATGGCCGGCAAGGCAGCGGTAAGCGCGATACTGCGTAACTCCTCCTGCGCGATCCCCGCCATCGGGGCAGCCGCGCCGGGGGATCACCAGATGCAATCGAGAGAATCGCGGCGGGAAGTCGTCATCCCCGCCCAGATGCGCAGCAAGGGGGGATGGTGCGACGTGACCATCCGCAACATCTCGCCGCACGGCATGATGCTGCTGGCACCGTTCCCGCCCAGGCCGGGAACCTATGTCGAGGTCCGCAAGGCCTCGCTGGCGCTGGCGGGCCGGGTCGTGTGGGTGAAGGGGAAGACGCTCGGCATCCAGTTGCTGGAACGGCTGAACTTCAACGCGCTGCTCCGCGCCGCCAACGAAAGCTGGGCCGCCGGCCAGGGCGGCACGCCCCGAAAGGGCGGCCGCCGGAGCGAATCCCCCGCGACCGACCGGCCCGCGCGCAAAACACCCCATGCCCTTCGCGGCTGGCTGCTCGCCGGCGTCGCGATCGCCTGTGCCGGCACCGCCGCGATCACGCTCTGGCACCCCTGACCAACGCTTGCCGATGCTCCCGAGACGCGGCCCGAACCGCGCCGGAAACCCCTTAGTCGCCCGTCAGAATCCGATCCACCAGCTGCTTCACCGTCGGAACGAAGCCGTTCGAATAGAACGGGTCGCGCTTGAAGCTATAGGCGGCATGCCCCGCGAACATCAGATTCTCGTCGGTCGGGCCGCCATGGGCGATGTCCTGCAGCGTCTTCTGGATGCAGAAGCTGCGCGGATCCGCCAGCCGGCCGGTCGAGTTGGTCTCGGTATCGGCCCAGGACGAGAAGGCGCACTGGCTCAGGCAGCCCATGCAATCCGCCTGGTCCTTGCGGATGATGCCCTTCTCCTCCTCGTTGACGAACACCAGCGTGTTGTCCGGCGTCTTGAGCGCCGAGGTGAAGCCGTTGCCGAACCATTGGCGGGCCCGGAGCAGGTCGTTGCGGGTCACCCAGAAATTCTTGCCCTTCACGCCGACGTCGAGCTGGAAGGTATGGTCGCCCGCCTCCTCGGTCGAATAGGGGATCTGGCGCTCCGAGCGCGCCTCGAGATTGCGCAGGAACGGGTTGCGCACCGCCGACGAATAGAAGCCGGTCGGCGAGAAGCGGTGAAGCAGCACCTCGCCTTCCTCGATCTCCATCAGCTTGGCCTTCCAGCCATCGGGAATCGGGCTTTCCTGGGTGAGCAGCGGGCGGGTGCCGAACTGGAAGGCGATGCGGCCGAGCTCGGGATTGTCGATCCAGTCGTTCCAGTCGCGCAGGTACCAGACGCCGCCGGCCATGACGATCGGCACCTCGTCCGGGATGCCGCCCTCGCGCATCACGTCGCGCAGTTCCTTGACGCGGGGATAGGGATCCTGCGGCTTCAGCGGATCCTCGGCATTGGACAGGCCGTTATGGCCGCCGGCGAGCCAGGGATCCTCATAGACCACCGCCGCCAGCCACTCGCTCGCCTTGGAATAGGCGCGCTTCCACAGCGCGCGGAAGGCGCGGCCGGAGCTGACGATGGGGAGATAGTTGACGTTGTACGACGCCGCGATCTCGCTGAGCTTGTAGGGCATGCCCGCGCCACAGGTGACGCCGGCGACCATGCCGCGGGTGCGCTCCAGCACGCCGTGCAGCACCCGCTGCGCGCCGCCCATCTCCCACAGCACGTTGATGTTGATCGCGCCCTTGCCGTCGCCGATCTCGAAGGCCTTCTTGACCTGCTGGACCGCGCCCTCGATCGCGTACTGGATCAGTTCCTCGTGCCGCTCGCGGCGCGTGAGCGCGCGATAGATCTGCGGAATGATCTTGCCTTCGGCGTCATAGCTGTCGGCATTGACCGCGGAGACCGTGCCGATGCCCCCCGCCGCGGCCCAGGCGCCCGCGCTGGCATGGTTGGTGGCAGCCACACCCTTACCCCCCTCGACGATCGGCCAGACCTCGCGGCCGTTGTACAGGATGGGCGACAGACCCTTGAACACAGAACCTCCAGACTAAAATTCGCGCGACGCTAGACGGATCGGACGCAACAAGCGAGCAACAATCGTCACTGCAGTGCGTCAGGCCGTCCCATCGCGGCGCCGTAGAGGCGCGCATAGGCGGCGATCATTTCCCCTTCGTCGAACAACGCACGGGCGCGCGCGCGGTTCTCCTTCCCCACCATCTCGCGCTCCTCGGGATGCCGGGCGAACATGTCGATCCGGTCGCGCAGCACCACCTCGGTGCGCTCGGGCGGCAGGAAATGCTGGTTGCGCTCGCCGACCATCTTGGGGATGTCGCCCACCGGCGGCGCCACCACCGGCAGGCCGGCCGCCATCGCCTCGAGCACCGAGATCGGCGCCTGCTCGCTCCTCGACGAGAGCGCGAACACGTCGAACAATCCCATATAGCGATGCGGCTCGCGCAGGAATCCGGGCAGGATCACCGCATCCTCGATCGCCATCGCCTCGGCGGCGTCGAGGATGTTCTGCCGCTCCGGCCCCTCGCCGACGATCACCAGCTTGAAACGCGTGTTGAGCCCGGCCACCGCGCGGACCAGCAGCGGCAGGTCCTTCACCGGCCTGAGGCCGGCGACACAGCCCACCACCAGCGTCCCGGGCTTCTTCTGCTTGAGCTCGGGAATCAGCTCGATATCGGGCTTGCCGGCATAGAGCTTGGTCGGGATGCCGTTGGCGATGCGGAACAGGCGCGCGCGCGGCTGGCGCCACTGGTTGAGCGCGATCCGCTCGAGCACTTCGGAAGGCACGACCAGCGCATTGGCGGCGGGCAGCGCGATGCGGCGATACATGTTGCGGACCGGATTGAGCTTCTCGGCCTCGTCCTGGTTGAACCCGTCCTCATGGTGGATCACCGGCGGCAGTCCCTTGCCGAACACGCGCGCCGCCATCACGCCGTCGATCGCCCCCCAATTATAGGTGAGCACCAGGTCGAAGCGGCGCATGTAGCGCGCGATCGCCTCGTAGCGCTTCACCGAGGGCCGGCCCGAGAGCGGCGGCGGATCCTGCGCGATCTCGTACTTGATCCCCTTGGCGATCATCGCCCGCGCCTCGAGCTGATCGGGCATGGCCGAGACGATGGTGTGCCGCGCCTTGTCGCCGAACGCGTTCATCAGCCGCACGGCGCGCGCTTCCTTGCCGCCGAGGTTGAAGGTCGAGTGGAGGTGGAGGATGTGGATCGGCATCGTTGGATGGGGTGCTTAGCGGGGGATTGCGCGGACGTCACGTCCGTTGGACATTCCGCTGACGCCGCCAAGGGGATCAAGTCCGTGAAGACAGTGATATGCGCGGCCGTGCCGGCGCTTCTCTCCGCAATTGCGCCCGCCCGGGCCCAGGCGGCCGCACCGGCGGGCTGCGCCATGCCGGCGACACGGAACATCAGCGATGTCTATGCCACGCTCAGCCAGCGCGCCATCGCGATCGTCGAACACGCCGCCGCCGGGGGATGGCAACGCGATTCCGAGCTCCGCGCGCTGGTGCGGCCCGATGCGGAATTCGATCTCGGCTCGGGCGATGTCGGCGGCCCCCTGGGGAAGGGCCCCGCGGGCGCACATGCGCTGGCCGCCGAAATGAAGGCGGATTCCTTCCACTATCTCCCCTGGAGTTCGATTCCGATGGTGGTCGATCCCTGCGACGAATGGAGCGTGAAAGTCGCGTTCATCGATAGCCGCGCCTCGACGCTGGCCGATGTGGAATTCACGTTCCGCGGCGGAGTGCTCGTCTCGGCGAAAGGCTGGTCACAATCCTATGTCGCCGGGCAGCTCAAGCCCGTCGCCAACCGCTAGCCCGCCACCTTCGCCAGCAACCGCTCGATCCCCGCAATCGCTTCCGGCTCTTCCAGCGTCGGCGCATGGCCGACCCCGGGCACCGTCACCAGCTCGGCGCCCTGCACGCGCTCCACCATCCGGGCCGCCGTCTCCTCGCTCAATATGTCCGAGCGCTCGCCGCGCACGATCAGCAGCGGCCGGCCGGCAATGGCGTCGATCGTCGGCCACATGTCCGGTCCGGCCTCGTTGCCGGGCACGCGGAACGGCTCGGCGATCTTCATGTCGTAGTCGAGCACGATGCGGCCCGAGCTGTTCACCCGGTAGAGCCGCTTGGCCATGCGCAGCCAGTCCTCGATCTCGTACCCCGGATAGACATCGGCATTGCTGCTCGCCAGCGCGCGCGCCGCGTGCATCCAGGTGGGATACCAGACCGCCTTGCCGACATAGGTGCGGATGCGCGCCAGGCCGGCGGGGTTGATCTCCGGCCCCACGTCGTTGAGCACCACGCCGGCCAGCTTGTCGCGCTCGGTCGCGGCGAGCAGCATGGTCACCAGCCCGCCCAGCGAAGTGCCGACCGCGATGAACTTCCCGATCTCCCGCTCCTCGAGCAGCGCTTCGACGTCCTGGAAATAGGTGAGCGGAACATAGCTCATCGGATCCTTGGCATAGCCGCTCTCGCCGCGCCCGCGAAACTCGATGCAGAGCACGCGCCACTGGCCCGCCAGCCGCTCGGCCAGCCCCTCATAATCGCGCGCGTTGCGCGTCAGGCCGGGGAAGCAGAGCACGGGCGGCCGGTCCGCCGGCCCGGCATATTCGCGATAGTGGAGACGGATGCCGTCCCGCGACCACCAGAAACCGTCGGAATAGTTGCGCCGATCGCCCATCCTTCCCCATATCGCCGCATGGACTTCACTCCGCAACAGGCGATCCTCGAACTGGGCGACGCCTTCTACGATCCGGTCGCGGCGGCGCCGTTCCCGCAGGCGATCCTGCGCTTCCGCAACGACCGGGCGGCGGCGGAGGTCGGGCTGGACGGCCTGTCGGACGCGGAATGGATCGCGCATTTCGGCCGGTTCGAGCCGCTGAAGGGATCGCTCGCCGCGCCGCTGGCGCTGCGCTATCACGGCCACCAGTTCCGCGTGTACAATCCCGAGATCGGCGACGGCCGCGGCTTCCTGTTCGCGCAGATGCGCGACCGGGGCGGCCGGCTGATGGACCTCGGCACCAAGGGATCGGGGCAGACGCCCCATAGCCGCTTCGGCGACGGGCGCCTCACGCTGAAAGGCGGCGTGCGCGAGATCCTCGCGACCGAGATGCTGGAGGCGCTGGGCGTCGAGACGTCCCGCACCTTCTCCCTCATCGAGACCGGCGAGGAGCTCCACCGCGGCGACGAGCCGTCGCCCACCCGCTCGTCGGTGCTCGTCCGCCTGAGCCACGGCCATATCCGCATCGGGACCTTCCAGCGCCTCGCCCATCTCCAGGACGGGGACGGGCTCCGCCGGCTCACCGCCTATGTGCTGCGCCACTATCATGGCGAGGAATATGGCGAGGACGGCCCCGCCCGCCTGCTCGCCCATGTCGCCAGGCGGACCGCGCGGATGGCGGCGCGCTACATGGCCGCCGGCTTCGTCCATGGCGTGCTCAACAGCGACAACATCAACGTCACCGGCGAGAGCTTCGACTATGGCCCATGGCGGTTCGCGCCGTTCTGGGATCCGGGCTTCACCGCCGCCTATTTCGACCATGCCGGCCTCTACGCCTTCGGCCGCCAGCCCGAGGCGATCTACTGGGACGCGATGCAGCTCGCCATCTCGCTGCGCCCGATCGCCGAGGAGGAGGCGCTGATCGAGGCGATGGAAACCTTCCCCGAGGCCTATCGGCGCGAAGTGACCGACGCGCTGCTCTGGCGCCTCGGCGTCGTCCCACGCGGCACCGAGGCGGACCAGGTGCTGACCGGCTCCCTCGAAAAGGCGCTGGCCGAGACGCTGACCCCGCTGGACGAATTCTTCTTCGACGCGTTCGGCGGCGCGCTTCCTACCCATTATGGCGAAGCGTTCGACGATCTGCGCGGCCAGCTCGAGCATTACCGACCCCGCAAGGCGCGCGACCATGGCTATTGGTCCGGCGCTCCCTGCGCCATGCTGATCGAGGAGGTGGAGGCGATCTGGGCGTCCATCGCCGAAGCGGACGATTGGGGACCGCTGCACGCCAAGATCGCCGCAATCCGGCACATGGCCGAGGCACTGGCCTAGCCGCCAAAATTCGTGCAAGAGCAGGGGATCCTTTCTGAGAGCCCTTCCCCGACATCGAATGCCCGGCACGGAAATCATCTCGACCGAACCCGCCACCGGCGCCGTTCTCTGGCGCCAGACGCGCGGAGACGCCGACAGGGAAGTGGCGCTTGCACGCCAGAGCTGGGCCGCCTGGGCGGCCCATCCGCTCGCCTATCGCATCGAGGCGCTGCGCCGCTTCGCCAATGTCGTGCGGCAAAAGGCCGATGCCTTTACCGACCTGCTCGCCCGCGAGACCGGCAAGCCGCTCTGGGAAGCGCGCACCGAAGTCGAGACGGTGATCGCCAAGGTCGACATCTCGATCACCGCCTTTTCCGAGCGTACCGGCCAGCGCCGCATCGAAGCGCCGATGAACACGCGCCTGGCGCTGCGCCACAAGCCGCACGGCGTGCTGGCGGTGCTGGGCCCGTATAATTTCCCGGTCCACCTGCCCAATGGCCATATCGTCCCCGCGCTGCTTGCCGGCAATGCGGTGGTGTTCAAGCCGTCCGAGAAGACTCCCGCCTCGGGCGCCTTCCTGGTCGACTGCTATCGCGCCGCCGGCATTCCCGAAGGCTGCATCCGCCTGCTGATCGGCGGCCCCGAGGAAGGCAAGGCGCTCGCCGGCCATCCGGACATCGACGGGCTGCTGTTCACCGGCTCGGCCAATACCGGCATCGCCCTGAACCGCCAGTTCGCCACCCGGCCGGAGAAGATCCTCGCGCTCGAGATGGGCGGCAACAACCCGATCGTCGTGTGGGACACGCCCGATCTCTATTCGGCCGCGGTGCTCGTCGTGCAATCGGCCTTCACCACCGCCGGCCAGCGCTGCACCGCCGCGCGCCGCCTGATCGTCGACCAGAAGCTGTTCGACCCGCTGATGACCGAGGTCAACAAGCTGATCGGCCGGCTGATCATCGGCGAGCCGCATGCCGATCCCGCCCCCTTCATGGGCCCGGTGATCGACAATGACGCGGCCGACATGCTCACCGAGAGCTTCCTGGCGTTGCTCACCATGGGCGGCCGCCCGATCCGCCACATGGAGCGCCCGATCGAGGGCCGCCCGTTCCTCACCCCCGGCGTGATCGACATGACCGGCGCGAACGAGAAGGTGGACGTCGAGCTGTTCGGCCCGATCCTGCAGGTCTTCCGGGTGAGCAGCTTCGAGGAGGCCATCGCCGAGGCGAACGATACCCGCTACGGCCTCTCGGCCAGCCTGGTCGCGCAGAACCCCAAGCTCTACGACCAGTTCTGGGCCAATATCCGCGCCGGCATCGTCAACTGGAACCGGCCGACCAACGGCGCGTCCTCGGCCGCGCCGTTCGGCGGGGTCGGCTGGTCGGGCAACCATCGCCCCAGCGCCTATTACGCCGCCGACTATTGCGCCTATCCGGTGGTCTCGTCGGAGAGCGACTCCGCCCGTGCCTCGATGGGCGTGGGCCTGCGCGACGCCTGAGCAACACTTTGTTACAGCAGCGTCATTGAAGCGGACATGACCGCCGCCTAGATTATCCCTTGCGGACCGGGCCCCTCTGGCGAGGGCTTTTCCAAGCCCTCGTGATGTCGGACCGCATCGAGCGCGCTCGGTGCAGGTTTCGGACGGCCAGTCCCCCTCCCCACCGAGACCGGACCGAGTGGCGCTCGATCGAATGCCTTGCTTCGATTGGAGTTTTCACACGTGAACCCTCTCTACCAGATCCCCCGCACCGGCGCCGCCGCCGCGCGCTTCGACGAGGGGCTGCGCCAGCACATGCTGGGCATCTACCGCAACATGGGGATCGGTCTGGCGATCACCGGCCTCGTCGCGCTCGCCGTGGCGAACACGCCGGCGCTGGTCGCGCTGATCTTCGGCACTCCGCTCAAATGGGTCGCCATGTTCGCGCCGCTCGCCTTCATCTTCTTCTTCCAGTTCCGCATCGAGCGAATGAGCGTCGCCGGCGCGCGCACCGCCTTCTTCGCCTTTGCCGGCGTGATGGGCGTATCGATGGCCAGCATCTTCCTGGTCTTCACCGGCCAGAGCATCGCCATGGCCTTCTTCGCCGCCGCCGCGATGTTCCTGGCGCTCAGCCTGTTCGGCTATTCGACCAAGCGCGACCTGACCGGCATGGGCACTTTCCTGTTCGTCGGCCTGATCGCGGTGGTGCTGGCGAGCATCGTCAACATCTTCCTCGGCTCGTCGCTGCTGCAGATGCTGCTCTCGGTCGTCGGCGTGGTCGTGTTCGCCGGCCTCACCGCCTGGGACACGCAGCGCCTGAAGAGCGAATATGCCCATTACGGCCGCAGCGAGGCTGCCGACAAGCTCGCGATCATGGGGGCGCTGTCGCTCTATCTGAACCTGATCAACATGTTCCAGCTGCTGCTCGGCCTGATGGGCCAGCGAGAGGAGTGACCATGGCCAGCTTCACCTGCCCCGTCGACGGCACCGTGCTGGTGCCGGTCGAGCGCTCGGGGATCGAGATCGACCATTGCCCCAGCTGCCGCGGCGTGTGGCTGGATCGCGGCGAGCTCGACAAGATCATCGAGCGCAGCGCCGCCCCGGCTGCGGCGCCGGCGCCTCAGTATCGCGACGAACGGCCCCGCTACGAGGAGCGCGGCCATGGCGGGCATTATCCGCAGAAACGCCGCAAATCGTTCCTCGAGGACCTGTTCGACTGATCCGTTCCCGCCCGCGTGCAGGCGCATTACACGCGGGCAGACGGCGGCGCGGCCCTTCCCCCTCTCTCACCTGCGAGGGTCGCGCCCCGTCCACCCACTTCCTCCCCGCGCCGTTGCGGCTATGATGTGACCGCTAACAGGGGAGGAAGACCATGTTCACCCGCAGGTCCGTGCTCGGATCGGGCGCCGCGGCGCTGGCCGGCGCCGCGCTGTCCCTCCCCGCCGCCGCCAACCCCGCCGCGCCCGGCGATTTCGTCACGCGCAAGGGCATGGGCCTGCTTCTCGGCGGCAGGCCCTATCGCTTCGCCGGCGCGAACCTGTGGTACGCCGCCTGGCTCGGCGCCGACGCCCCCTGGGGCAATCGCGATCGCCTGCGCCGCGAGCTGGACTCCCTCGCCGCAATGGGGGTCGGCAACCTGCGCATCGCCGCCTCGGCCGAGGATTCGCCGCTCCGGAACTCGGTGAAGCCCGCCTTCCGCACCCGGGGCGGCGCCTGGAACCCGGCCCTGGTCGACGGCCTGGCCTTCGCGCTTTCCGAGCTTGGCACGCGCGGCATGAAGGCCGTGCTCTACCTCACCAATTTCTGGGAATGGTCGGGCGGGATGATGACCTATCTCAGCTGGGCCAATGGCGGGAAATATCTCGACATGAACGATCCCGCGCACCCCTGGCCGGCATTTCCGGACATGGCCGCGCAATTCTACGCCAACGCCGAGGCGGTGGGCCTGTATCACGATTATGTCCGCGCCACCGTGCAGCGCCACGCCGGCGACCCGGTGGTCATGGCCTGGCAGCTCGCCAACGAGCCGCGCCCCGGCGGCAGCGCCAAGGCGGCGGAACCGCTGCTCCCGGCCTATCGTGGCTGGATCCAGGGCACCGCCAGGCTGATCAAGGCGCTTTCGCCCCGGCATCTCGTCTCGACGGGCAGCGAGGGCCTGATGGGCTCGATCCAGCGAGCCGACGTCTACAAGGCCGCCCATGATTTTCCGGAGATCGACTATCTGACGGCGCATGTCTGGCCGCTCAACTGGGGCTGGGTCGATGCCCGGGACATTGCCGGCACCAACGAGGCGAGCTTCGCCAGGGTGCGCGAGTATCTCGCCCGGCACGTCGCGCTCGCCACCGAGCTGGGCAAGCCGCTGGTGATCGAAGAGTTCGGCTATCCGCGCGACGGCGGCGGCTATGATCCCGAGTCGGCGACCGGCTTCAGGGACCTGTTCTACAAGCTGATCTATGCCGAGGTGGAGGCCAATCCGGGCATTGTCGCCGGCTCCAATTTCTGGGCATGGAACGGCGAAGGCCGGCCGGTGCACGGCGACCACCGCTTCCGCCAAGGCGACACCGCCTGGCTCGGCGATCCGCCGCACGAGCCGCAGGGCTGGTACGGCGTGTTCGACGGCGACGCCTCGACACGGGCGGTGGTCCAGGCGCATGCCAGGGCCTTGGCGGGGAGCTGAGAAGCTATGGAAACCTTTGGCCTCTTCCTGATCGGCGGCGAGGATGACGAGCAGGGCACTCTCGTTCTGCACGAAGATCGAGGCCGCACCTGCCGCCTCACCTTCCGCTGGCGGGACCGCGAAACCGAAACCGAAGCGACCGATTGTTTCGAGGCGTTCTGCGGCATCCGGCGCGTGCTCGAAACCGAAGGCCTGATTCCCTTCTGCTACGGCGCCAGCCTCAACGTCTATCCCTCTTCCATGGCGCGCGACATGGGCCGCGGCCTGAAGGCCTATCGGATCACCGAAGGCAAACATGCCCGAAAGGAAGATCTCGTCTTCATCTTCGACCAGGGGCCGGACGTCATTCCCGCCAGCGTCGACATGCAGCGGCGCTTCTTCGACGATTGGGTCGCGGCACCTCGTGCCTGAGCCGGCGGGCGGCACCCGATAGTTTCCCTAGCCCCACCCCAAGCAACCGTCCGTTGCCCCTTGCGCCGCCGGGGCCCATTTGCCGCCAATGGCAACGCTCCTCGATCCCACCGCGCGCGGGCGCGTGATTCTCGTCGGCGCGGGCCCGGGCGATCCGGGCCTGCTCACCGTGCGCGCCGTCGAAGCGCTGAAGCAGGCCGATGTGCTCGTCCATGACGGATTGGTCGATCCCCGGGTGCTCGATCTCGCCCCCCAGGCGCACCGCATCTCGGTCGCCAAGTCGCGCTCGAAGCACACGCTGCCGCAGGACGCGATCAATGCTCTCATCGTCGCGCATGTGAAGACCGGCGCGATCGTCGTCCGCCTCAAGGGCGGCGACCCGTTCATCTTCGGCCGCGGCGGCGAGGAAGTGGAGGCGGTGCGCGCCGCCGGCCTGCCGGTGGAAGTGATTCCCGGCATCTCCGCCGCGCTGGGCGCCGCCGCCGAGGTCCACCTGCCCCTCACCCATCGCGACTGGTCGAGCGCGGTCAGCTTCGTCGCGGGCCAGTGCAAGGGCCTGTCCGAGCAGGACTGGTCCGGCCTTGCCGGCAAGGGCCGCACGCTGGTGATCTACATGGGCGTCGCCACCTGCCCGGACATTTCCGAGAAGCTGATGAACGACGGCGTCGCGCCCGACATGCCCGTCGCCGTGCTCGAGCGCGGCACGCTGGCAGGCAGCCGCGCGCTGCGCACCATCCTCGCCGATCTCGGCCCGATGGTGGCGCGCGAGCAGGTGCGGAGCCCGGCGATCATCGTGGTCGGCGAAGTGGTGATGCTCGCCGACGCGCAGGACAAGCTCGCCGCCTGGGCGAAGACGGCGGAGAATCTGGAAGGACTGGGCGCGTGAAGATCCTGACCGGCAACGATCTCGCCACCGGCGACGTCACCTGGTGGACCGGCTCGGGCTGGTCGCGCCATGTCGAGGATGCCGCCGATGTCGGCGACCAGGGCGAGGCGATCGCCCATGCCGAGGAAGGCGCGCGCCGGGTCAACGGCCCTTATGTGATCGACGCCGCCGCCACGCCCGAGGGCCCGCGCCCCGCGCACATCAAGGACCGCATCCGGGCGCTCGGCCCCACCGTCCGCCCGGACCTGACGCTGAAGCCGGCGGACCCGAATGCGGGGAGCTGGGTGATATGACGTTCGCACGCGAAGGCGCGAAGGCACGGAGATTCCTTGCGCGCAGAGGCGCGGAAAGAAAGGCGGGCGCGTCAGCGCACTTCTCGCCTTTGTCAGGGATTGAGAGGCTGCTGGCGCAGCCAAGCGAGACACCTCCGCGCGCTCTGCGCCTCTGCGCGAACCAATTCCTCCCTACTCTCGTGTCCACGCGCGCCCACGCGAACAAAATCGAAGCGACCCGCTGATGTACAAATACGACGAATATGACCATTCCATCGTCGCATCCCGCGTCGAGGAATTCCGCGACCAGGTGCAGCGCCGCCTCGCCGGCCAGATCACGGAAGACCAGTTCAAGCCGCTGCGGCTGATGAACGGCCTCTATCTCCAGCTCCACGCCTATATGCTGCGCGTCGCGGTGCCCTATGGCACGCTCGACAGCCGGCAGATGCACATGCTGGCGCACATCGCCCGCAAGTACGACCGTGGCTATGGCCATTTCACCACGCGCCAGAACCTGCAGTATAACTGGATCAAGCTCGAGGATGCGCCGGATATCCTCGCCGATCTCGCCACGGTCGAGATGCACGCGATCCAGACCAGCGGCAACTGCATCCGCAACATCTCGTCGGACCAGTTCGCCGGCGCCGCCGCCGACGAGCTGACCGATCCGCGGCCCTGGGCGGAACTGCTGCGCCAGTGGAGCACTTTCCACCCCGAGTTCAGCTACTTGCCACGCAAGTTCAAGATCTGCGTGATCGCCGCCGAGCAGGACCGCGCGGCGATGCGCCTGCATGATATCGGCATCCGGATCGTCGAGCGGGACGGCCGGCTCGGCGCCGCCATCTATGTCGGTGGCGGCATGGGCCGCACCCCGATGATCGCGCCGCTGATCAAGGACTTCGTGCCCTTCGACGATTTCGTCAGCTATCTCGAGGCGTGCCTGCGCGTCTATAATCGCCATGGCCGGCGCGACAACATGTATAAGGCGCGGATCAAGATCCTGATCCACGAACTCGGCGCGGAGCAATATGCCGCCGAGGTGGAGGAGGAGTTCAGGGCCGTGAAGGCGCTGGGCATCGATCCGCCCCAGGCCGAGTTCGACCGCATCGCCGCCCATTTCGCGCCGCCGGCCTTCGATGCGAGCGCCGCGGAGGAACTCGATCGCAGCGACCCCGATTTCGCGGTCTGGCTGGATCAGAACGTCTCGGCGCACAAGCAGCCCGGCCATGCAGTGGTGACGATCAGCCTCAAGCCGATCGGCGGCATCCCCGGCGATGCCAGCGCCGACCAGATCGACTTGATGGCCGACCTCGCCAGGCAGTACAGCTTCGACGAGCTGCGCGTCACCCACGCCCAGAACATCGTGCTGCCGCATGTCCGCAAGGCCGATCTCCACACCATCTGGCAGCAATTGCGCGACGCCGGGCTGGCCGAGGCCAATCTCGACCTGATCAGCGACATCATCGCGTGCCCGGGCCTCGATTACTGCTCGCTCGCCAATGCCCGCTCGATCCCGCTCGCGCAGAAGATCGCCACGCGCTTCGCGGACATCGGCCGTCAGCGCGAGCTGGGCGAGCTGAAGCTCAAGATCAGCGGCTGCATCAACGCCTGCGGCCATCATCACGCCGGCCATATCGGCATCCTCGGCGTCGATCGTAAGGGCGTGGAGAACTACCAGCTGCTGCTCGGCGGCTCGAGCGCGGAGGACGTGTCGCTCGGCACGATCACCGGCCCCGGCTTCAGCGAGGACGGCATCGTCGACGCGATCGAAAGGGCCACCGACGTCTATCTGCGCGAGCGCGACAAGGGCGAACGCTTCCTCGACACCTATCGCCGCGTCGGCATGGCGCCGTTCAAGGAGGCGATCTATGGATAAGCCAACTCCGGCGCTTGCCTTCCGTGCTCCCCTTCCGCTTGCGGGAGGGAACATATGAGCGACGTCCTCCGCTACCGCGACGACGAGGCGCATGAGGAGCCGGCGGTCACGCTCGACAGCTTCCTCGGCCAGTCCAACGCCACCGCCGTCCGCATCGAGAGCGGCGAGGATGCGCGCCTGCTCCTGCCCCATCTCGATCGGCTCGCCCTGGTCGAGGTGAGCTTCCCCAAGTTCCGCGACGGGCGCGGCTATTCCACCGGCCGCATCCTGCGCGAGGCGGGCTATGCGGGCGAGCTGCGCGCCCAGGGCGATGTGCTGGTCGACCAGATCCCCCTGATGCGCCGCTGCGGCTTCGACAGCTTCGCGCCCGAAGCGCCGGTCGACGAGGCCGTGCTGGCCGCGTCGCTCGCGCGCTACGAATATCATTATCAGGCGGCCGCCGATCCCGCCGTGCCGGTATGGAAACGCCGGCATGGCTGAGGCCGCGCGCAAGCTGGATCGGGAGGTCGATCGCATCGACGTCGCCCCGCGCTGGACGGCGGCGGACGCGATCCGCCTGAACAACCTGTTCCGCGGCACCGACACGCCGGAGATGCTGCGCGAGGCGCTGGGCAATCACATGCTCGGCGACGTCGCGCTCGTCTCCTCGTTCGGTGCCGAGAGCGCGGCGCTGCTGCATCTCGTCGCCCAGGCCGATCCGAACACCCCGGTGATCTTCCTCGACACCGGCAAGCATTTTCCCGAGACGCTGGCCTATCGAGACCAACTCGCCGAGCGCATCGGCCTCAAGAATCTCCGGATCGTCGCGCCCGATGCCGAGGTGATCGAGAAGCGCGACGCCACCGGCCTGCGCTGGTCCTATGACCCCGATGGCTGCTGCGAGATCCGCAAGGTGATCCCGCTCGAAAAGGCGCTTGCCGGCTTCGACACCAGCATCACCGGCCGCAAGGCGTTCCAGGCATCGACCCGCAACGCCCTGCCCCGCTTCGAGCTCGACGGCGACCGGCTGAAGTTCAACCCGCTCGCCACCTGGACCAAGCAGGACATCGAAGCGTATTTCGGGGCGCACAGCCTGCCCCGCCACCCGCTGGAAGCCCAGGGCTATCTCTCGATCGGCTGCGCGCCGTGCACCAGCGTGGTCAAGCCGGGCGAGGATCCGCGCTCGGGCCGCTGGCGCGGCTGGGACAAGACCGAATGCGGCATCCATACGCCGATCGAAGATGGCGATCCCAACCAGCCGAGCTTCTGAAACAGGGTTGCGCCCGCCTTTCCTCGCGCTAAGCCGAATGACCGCGACAGGAAGGAATCCGATGATCGATCCCAGCGACTGCCCGAAATGCGGCGGCGGCTTCCGCGAAGGCTATGTCGCGGACCAGACTCGCATGGGCGCCGTGGCCAGCACCTGGGTCGAGGGCGCGCCGGTTGGGCTCCTGGCCGATATCAGCCGGGGCGGCACGGAGCGACATCAGATCAGAACCTGGCGCTGTGATGGCTGTGGCTATCTGGAGAGCTACGCGCCTAGCGCTCGCGCATGATCCGCTCGACGCGGGCGGTGAGGTCGTCGACCGCGAAGGGCTTGGTCAGCACTTCCATGCCATGCTCGATATGGCCGTGGTTGAGCACCGCATTCTCGGCATAGCCGGTGACGAACAGCACCTTGAGCTCGGGTCGCGCCGCCCGCGCCGCATCCGCCACCTGGCGCCCGTTGAGCCCGCCCGGCAAGCCGACATCGGTGATCAGCAGGTCGATCCGTTCGGCGCCCTCCAGCAGCCTCAGGCCCGCCGGCCCGTCCGCCGCCTCCAGGCAGGAATAGCCGAGCTCGCCCAGCGCATCCACGATCAGCATCCGCACCGTCGGCTCGTCATCGACCACCAGCACGATCTCGCCCTCATGGCTGGCCGGCGCCACGACATTGCCCGCCGCCGGCCCCGGCGCATCCTCGTCGCCCAGGTGCCGCGGCAGGTAGACGCACACCATCGTCCCCTGGCCCAGTTCGGAATAGATGCGGACCTGCCCATGGCTCTGCCGCGCGAAGCCATAGACCATCGACAGCCCCAGGCCGGTCCCCTCGCCCAGGGGCTTGGTGGTGAAGAAGGGATCGAACACCCGGTCGAGTATCTCCTTCGCGATGCCGGTGCCGGTGTCGCTCACGCAGATGGTGACATATTGGCCCGGCTCCAGCCCCCGCTCACGCGCGGTGCGGTGATCGAGCCATTTGTTGCCCGTCTCGATGGTGATCCTGCCGCCGCCGGGCATCGCGTCGCGCGCGTTGATGCAGAGGTTCAGGATCGCGTTTTCCAGCTGGTTGGCATCGACCAGGGTGGGCCAGAGCCCGCCCGCCGCGATGGTCTCCACTTCGATCGCCGGCCCCACCGTGCGCCGCACCAGCTCGACCAGGTCGGCGAGCAGCCGGTTGATCACCACCGCCTTGGGGGAAAGCGTCTGCCGCCGCGAGAAGGCGAGCAATCGGTGCGTCAACGCCGCCGCGCGCCGAGTCGCGCCCTGGCCCGCCGCGAGATATTTCTCCACCTCGCGGCCGCGTCCCTGCGACAGCCGCGTCCCGATCATCTCGAATGCCCCCGATATGCCGGCGAGCAGGTTGTTGAAGTCGTGCGCGATCCCGCCGGTGAGCTGCCCAACCGCTTCCATCTTCTGCGCCTGGCGCAACGCTTCCTCGGCCTGGCGCAGCCGCTCCTGCTCCTTCAGCCGCTCGCTCACGTCATAGACGAAGGAGAAGGCGCCGATCTTGCGTCCGTCGGCGTCGCGCAGCGAGCTGAAGCGCTGCTCGTAGAAATGGAGCGCGCCATCGGGCGCTTCATATTCGATGATGTTCGAATAGCCGTCCTCGGCGAGCGCCCGCTCCCATACGCCGCGCACCTTGTCCTGGTGCACATGGCCGTCGAGCAGATCGACCTGCCGCGCGCCGATCTGGGGCTGCACCCCGAAGATCCGCTCGAACTCGACCGTCGCCGCGTGGTTCACGGCGATCCAGCGGCCTTCCATGTCGACTACCTGGACAAAGGCCTCGCTGCCATTGACGATATCGGCGAGCACCGCGCGCTCGGCCAGCGCCTCGGCCACGCGCGCTTCCAGCGTGCGGTTGAGCGCAAGCAGGTCGTTTTCCGCCCGGCGCCGCCCGGTCACGTCCTGGAACAGCACCGCCACCTGCCTGCGGCTGGGCGGTTCGATCCGGAAGGCCGACAGCGACAGATAGCGCCCGGTCGCCTCCAGCTCGCGCTCGAAGCGGATCGGATTGCCGGTGCGCAGCACATCGCCATAGCGCGCGACCCAATCGTCCGCTTCGTCCGACACCATCTCGCGCAGCCGCTGCCCCACCACGTCCGGGATGCCGGCGTGCAACGCATAGGCCGCATTGGCCTCGACATGGACATAGTCGCTCATCGGCCCATGCGGCCCGTCGAGGAACTCGATGATGCAAAAGCCCTCGCCCATCGTGTCGAATAGGGTGCGATAGCGCAGGTCCGTCTCGTCGCGCAGCTTGAGCTCGCGCCGGAGGTTCAGCTGGTGCATCACCTGGTGCCCGAGCACTTCGAGCGTGCGGCGCTGGAGCTCGGTGAGCGTCCGGGGCTTGGCGTCCAGCACGCACAGGGTCCCGATCGGCAGCCCCTCGGCGGTGCGCAGCTGGGCGCCCGCATAGAAGCGGATGTGCGAATCCCCGGCCACCAGCGGCGTCTCGGCGAAGCGCGGATCCTGCGAGGCGTCCGGAACGAGCATCAACTCGTCCTGGAGCAATGCGCTCTCGCAGAACGACATGTCGCGATCCATGCCGAGCAGGTCCACGCCATGCGCCGCCTTGAAGAACAGGCGGTCGCTGCCCACGAAGCTCACCAGCGCGATCGGCGTCTCGCAGATGTCGGCCGCAAGCCGCACGACCTCATCGAACGCCGGCTCGCGCGGCGTGTCGAGGATCTCATATACCTCCAGCGCTTGCAGCCGCAGCTGCTCGCGATCTTCTCGCTCGTCCGTCATCAGGCCGGATCGCCGCCCTTATCCCCGCGCGCCCCGTCGGCCGCGCGTTGCTAAGACGCATCTTGCCCGATTTTGTTTCGTCGCGCGAACGAAAGCGTCAATAGCCGCCCGGCGCCAGGTCGCTGAACTTGGTGAACTGGCGGTCGAAACGCAGGTCGACGGTGCCGGTGGCGCCGTGACGCTGCTTGGCGATGATCACGCTCGCCTTGTTCGCCACCTGGAGCTGATGGTCGTGCCAGGCCTGGTATTTGGCGATCTCGTCGGGCGTCGAATTGCCGTCCGGGGCCTTGGGCGCCTTGAAGTCGTGATAATATTCGTCGCGGTACACGAACAGCACGATATCGGCGTCCTGCTCGATCGAGCCCGATTCGCGCAGGTCCGAAAGCTGCGGCCGCTTGTCCTCGCGGCTTTCCACCGCGCGGCTGAGCTGGGAAAGCGCCAGCACCGGCACGTGCAGCTCCTTGGCCAGCGTCTTCAGGCCGCGGCTGATCTCCGAGATTTCCTGCACGCGCCCGTCGCCCGAAGCCTTGGCCGAGCCGGTGAGCAGCTGGAGATAATCGACCACCACGAAGCCGATCTTGTGCTGGCGCTTCAGCCGCCGCGCGCGAGTGCGCAGCGCGGCGATGGTGAGGCCGGGCGTATCGTCGATATAGAGCGGCAGCCGCTCCAGATCGCCCGCCGCCCGCGCGAACTTCATGAACTCGGGCCCCGAGATATTGCCCGTGCGCAGCTTCTCCGACGAAACCTCGGACTGTTCGGACAGGATGCGCAGCGCCAGCTGGTCGGCCGACATTTCGAGGCTGAAAAAGGCCACCGGCGCGCCGATCGACTTCTCCTCGGGGATGCCGGCCTCCATGTCGTCGAGATAGCGCTTGGCCGCATTGAACGCCATGTTGGTGGCAAGCGAGGTCTTGCCCATGCCCGGGCGCCCGGCGAGGATCAGCAGGTCCGATCGGTTGAGGCCGCCGGTCATCGCGTTGAAGTCGGTCAGGCCCGAGGTGATGCCCGAAACGCTGCCGCCGGAATTCATCGCCCGCTCGGTATGGCGCACCGCCACTGTCGCCGCACGAGTGAAGCTCTTGGCGCCGGTATCCTCGCCGCCCTTTTCCGCCACTTCGTAGAGCTTGAGCTCCGCCTGCTCGATCTGCTTGGCCGGATTGATCTCCTGGCTGGTATCGAGCGCATTGTCGACGAGCGCGCGGCCCACGCCCACCAGCGCGCGCAGCATGGCGAGATCATAGACCTGGTCCGCGAACGCCCGCGCGCCGATCAGGCTGGCCGGATTGCCGGTCAGCTGCGCCAGATAGGCCGGGCCGCCCAGCTCCTTCATCGCCGCGTCGGCCGTGAACAGCGGCTTGAGCGTCACCGGCGTCGCCAGCCGGTTGTCGCCCACCAGCGTGGCGATCGCGTCGTAGATCCGCCCATGCAGCGGCTCGAAGAAATGCTCGGGCCGCAGCTTCTGGAGGACATCCTCCGCGACTCGGTTGTCGATCATCATCGCGCCGAGCAGCGCCGCTTCCGCCTCCACGTTCGCGGGCAGGCTCAGGCCCTCGGGAGAATCGGGAATCGGAAGGGGGATAGGCTGGGCCATGACTCTCCTGTGACGCGCCCATTCGGCGGCATCAACGTTGCGTGCTTGTGGATAACGGGCATGACCGGATAGGAGCCGGTCATGGCCGATCCGCGCATCATAGACGTGACGCTCGACGAACGCACTATCCTTTGGCGCTCGGCGGATATCGAGCAGGAGCGCCGGATCGCGATCTTCGACCTGCTCGAGGAGAACAGCTTCGCCCCGCAGCGCCCGCAGGCGGACGGCTATGCCGGCCCCTACAAGCTCCACCTGGCGGTGCAGGAAGGGCGCCTGGCGCTGGAAATCAAGCGCGAGGACGGGTCCCTGCAAGAGGCATTGATCCTCAGCCTCGCCGCCTTCCGCCGCCCGATCCGCGATTACTTCGCCATCTGCGACAGCTATTATGCCGCGATTCGCAACGCCACTCCCGCCCAGATCGAGACCGTCGACATGGCGCGGCGCGGCATCCACAACGACGCGGCGTCGCTGCTCAAGGAACGGCTGGAAGGCAAGATCGACGTGGATTTCGACACTGCCCGCCGCCTGTTCACGCTGATCTGCGTGCTCCACATCAAGGGTTAAGGGGCCTGCAGCGGGTGCTAGAGGGAGTCGAGACGGGTCGGCATTTGTCGTCTGGCGAGGAGCCAGTAGGGAGCGATGCGCCATGCATCGTGGCTGACGATGCGACGACATCCAGGCGGCAAGGGCAGAGCCGCCGCTTCGCGGTCGCCCAGGGCGGGTCCCTCTCCAGCACCGGTTGCAGGCCCTAAGTGCACATACGCGTTCTCGCGCGCCGGCTGCGTTTCGTCGTGCCGGGGCTGATCCTCCTGGGCCTGCTCGGCTGGAGCGCCTGGCTGTTCGCCTCGCGCTGGCGCCCCGCCCCGAGCGATTTCCCCGTGCAGGGAATCGACGTCTCCGAAGAAACCGGGCCGATCGAGTGGTGGACCGCCAAGAAGGCCGGGATCGACTTTGCCTATATCCGTGCCACCACCGGCGCCGATGCGCGCGACCTGCGCTTCCCCGAGAATTGGCGCTGGACCTTCGAGGCCGGCATCCGCCGCGGTGCGCTCCACGTCTATTCGCTATGCCAGCTCGCCGCCGACCAGTCGGGCAATTTCATGACGACGGTGCCGCGCTCGGACGATCAGCTGCCGCCCGCGGTGGAGATCGACTTCCAGCCCGATTGCCCCGCCCGGCCTGAGCGCCAGGTGGTGCTCGGCGAGCTCGGCCGTTTCCTGCACGATGTCGAAACCCATATCGGCAAGCCGGCGATCCTGATGGTATCGAGCCGGGTCGAGAGCGAATATCGCCTCAGCGACGCCTTTCCGCGCCTGCTCTGGGCGCGCCAGGCCTTCTTCCCCCCCTCGTATTTCGCGCGGCCATGGTCGATATGGCAGGCAACGCGCCACCGCCGCATCGAAGGCGTCGGCGCTCCGGTCAATTGGGACGTGATGGCGAAATGAGCGAAGTAAACCCCCAGGCACTGATCGAGGCCGCACGCGAGGCTTCGAGACACGCCTATGCCCCCTATTCGAATTTCGCAGTCGGCGCCGCGGTGCTGCTCTCGGACGGGACCGTGGTGACCGGCGCCAATTTCGAGAATGCGAGCTACGGCCTGTCGCTCTGCGCCGAGACGGTGGCGCTGGCCAAGACGAGCAGCGAGGGGCGCCTGGCGGACGTCGTCGCGATCGGTGTGATCGGCGGCCGGATGGGCCATGCCGACACCGCGCCGGTCAGCCCGTGCGGCCGCTGCCGCCAGATCATCAACGAAGCCGCCCAGGTCGGCGGACGCGACCTGCCGGTGTTCTGCGGCGGTACGACGGGAGACGAGATCGCGCGCTATACGCTCTCGCAGCTGCTTCCGGCGGCGTTCGGGCCGAAGGACCTGGGGCTGGCCTGAGGCAGGGCTGGCTTCCGATCCGTGGATCCATCATCCCCGCATGGGCAGGGATCCAGCCAGTCGCGGCGTATCGGCCCGCCGCGCGGACGCTCTCCGCAGAGAAAACAGAGCCTTCCCGCACCTGCGCCGCTCCCGGCCCCGGAACCCCGTCCGCTGACGCTGCCTTCCGGCACCATCCGCTCCCACAGCCGGAATGGATCCCCGCCTGCGCGGGGATGGTGCGGTTTGCTGAGTGAGGCGTGACCCCAGGTTGGGAACTCCTATCCCTTCAACTGTCATCTTCCTTCAACCGTCATCCCCGCGCAGGCGGGGATCCAGGGCCAGGGGCAATGGTCGCGAGGCTGGTTTTGCATCTCCGGTAACCCTGCACGCGATTGCTTCGATTGCCCCGTACTACCCTGGATCGCCGCCTCCGCGCGGATAAGCCAAGCAGGTTCAACGGCTTGTTTGCGCTCTCACCCCAGGTCTCGAACTCATATGAAGCGTTGATCCGCGTGGCGGCGGGGCTCTCATTTCGTCATCCCCCGCGAAAACGGCGATCGATCCGCTGGACCGGCCCCGGGCTTCACCGGCATATTTCGGAGAGCACATGCGATGGGTCTCCCTTCTCGCAGGGCTGAAGGTCAACCCCCAACCCCGGCCGGCCCGTCTTCCCGCGCAGTCCACGCGGAAGCAAGATTCCGCTCCTGCCCGTCGCGCGGCGCCGCCTCGGCAATGCCCTGTCCCTGTGGATCGATCGCTTCCTTCCGCTCGCGGCATGCACGGGCGCACCCCGGGCGCGACGGGGACTTGCCCTGCCGCCCGCTTCCGGCAAAACCGGCGCCATGATCCTTTCAGACCGCTGGATTCGCGAACAGGCCCTCTCCACCGGGATGATCGAGCCCTTTGTCGAGGCCCAGCGCCGCGAAGGCTGCATCAGCTACGGCCTCAGCTCCTATGGCTATGACGCGCGCGTCGCCGACGAGTTCAAGATCTTCACCAATGTCGATTCGGCGGTGGTCGATCCCAAGGATTTCGCGGCGAACAGCTTCGTCGATCGCAAGACCGACGTCTGCATCATCCCGCCCAACAGCTTCGCCCTGGCCCGCACCGTGGAATATTTCCGCATCCCGCGCGACACGCTGGTCATCTGCCTCGGCAAATCGACCTATGCCCGCTGCGGGATCATCGTGAACGTGACGCCGCTGGAGCCCGAATGGGAGGGGCATGTCACGCTCGAATTCTCGAACACCACGCCGCTCCCCGCCAAGATCTATGCGAACGAGGGCGCGTGCCAGTTCCTGTTCCTCAAGGGCGACCAGCCCTGCGAGACCAGCTACGCCGATCGCGCGGGCAAATATATGGGCCAGCGCGGCGTCACCCTGCCGCGGCTCTGAGGCCGATCCGGACATGAAATCGGCGCCGCGATGGGCGGCGCCGCTGGTTCGCCGCCGGCCGCGCCTCACGCAGCCGGGCGGCGGAAAACGGGTTCAGCGCGCGCTCAGCTGGAGCGCACGGATGTGCTGAAGCCCCTTGTTGGCGATCGCGTGCGAGGTCGACACGCGGTCGGCCGAAAGGTCCATCTCGAAATCGCGCTGCTGGAGCACCCGCAGATAGAGCGCCCGCGCCTGGGACGTCCGTCCGGTCTGCGCATAGACCGCCGCGAGATTGAGCAGCAGTTCGGGCTGGTCGGGATCGAGGCGAAGCCGGCTGTTGAGCTGCGCTTCGGCCTTCGAGAAATTGCCGTCGAAGATCGCGGCACTTGCGACGGGATCCCCGTTGTCACGCTGGGCCTGCGCCGGAAACGCGGCGAGCGCGAACGGGGCGACGGCAAGGACAATGAGCGCGATGCGCATAACTCCTACTCCTTCTGTTACGTCACGAAGACAGTTTCGTGACTCTTTGAAGACAATAGTGTTACACTTCCGCGTCACGCATACAAGCCACTTGTCGCCCGCGGCCTGGCTCCGGGACAAAAAGAAAGGCGGCCCCGAAGGACCGCCTTCCCTTGTCTCAAATCCGGCCTCGCTGGGGAGGCGGCGGATCAGAAATCGTTGCGATACTGCTCGTTGCCGACGAAGCCGAGCTTGTTCACGTTCGCGCGCTTGATGATCGCGAGAACACGGTCAACGACTTCGTAGCGCGTCTGCGGGTCGGGCTGGAAGTGCAGCTCCGGCTCCGGCGACATCTGCAGCGTCTGATCCAGATACTGGCGCAGCGTCACGTCGTCGATCGGCGCGCTGTTCCAGTAAACCTGGCCCTGCGCATCGATATAGACCTTGTTCTTTTCCGGCTCGACGATGTTCTGCGGCCTGCTGTTCGACTGCGGAAGGTCGACCTTCACAGCATGCGTCTGAATCGGGATCGTCATGATGATCATGATCAGGAGCACCAACATGACGTCGATCAGCGGCGTCGTGTTGATTTCCATCATCGGGCCGTCGTCACCGCCGCCGCCCACGCTCATACCCATAGTCTAAACTCCTTTGAGCAGGCCGTCAGAGACGGACCGTGGCCGAGCCGGCGGGCGGTTCGGAGATGAAGCCGACCTTGACGAACCCAGCCATCTGCATGGCGAAGATCGTGCCGCCGATGCAGCGGTAAGGCGTGTTCACGTCGCCGCGGATGTGCACTTCGGGAAGCTCGAGGCCGGCGGCGTTGATGCCACCCTGCTTGTCGATTTCCTTCCTCAGCTTCTCCGTCGCCTTCTCGACCAGCTCTCTGCTCGTCACCGGGGTCATGCCCCAGAACACTTCGCACCTGCCGCCATTGGCCGTGACCGAGAGCGAGACGTTCTCGGGCTTGGTGGTCGTCGGCTCGAACTGAACCTTGGGGAGCTCCAGCTTCACCGTCTGGATCACGACCGGAACCGTGATCAGGAAGATGATGAGGAGCACCAGCATCACGTCGACGAGCGGCGTGGTATTGATGTCCGACATGGGAGCGTCTTCACCGCCCCCGCCTACGCTCATCGCCATTGCGCGCTATCCTATCCTTCTAATTCAAGCTCCGGCCGAAGCCGGAGCCGGACCGCGCATCCCCGGGGAATGCGCGGCCCCGCATATTCCAGATCGCTTAGGCGCGCGGCGCGGTGCTGGTCGTCGCGGCCGGAGCGGCCTTGGCGGGAGCAGCCTTGCCGGCGGCCGGACGCACGCGGCCGTCCGAAGCGAGATAGCCGAGCAGATCGTTCGAGAAAGCGTTCAGGCTCTCCGAGATCTTCTTGTTGCGGGCCTGCAGCCAGTTGAAGGCGAGCACGGCCGGAACGGCGACGGCAAGACCGACGGCGGTCATGATCAGCGCTTCACCGACCGGACCGGCGACCGCGTCGATCGACGCCTGGCCAGCGGCGCCGATCTTCACGAGCGCGCGGATGATGCCGATAACGGTACCGAACAGGCCGATGAACGGCGCGGTCGAACCGACGGTGGCGAGGAACGACAGGCCGCTCTTCAGCTGCGAGTTGATCAGGTCCTCCGAGCGGGCGAGCGAGCCGTGCAGCCAGTCATGCGCCTCGACCGGATCGGTCAGCTTCGAGTGCTGCTCCTGAGCGGCCAGGCCGTCGTCGACCAGCTGGCGATAGGCCGAGTTCTTCTCAAGCTTCGCCGCGCCTTCGCGCAGGCTGTTCGCATTCCAGAAGCCGGCGCGGACGCGCTTGGCCTGGTTGAGGATCTTCTGCTGCTCGAACAGCTTGGTGAACAGGATGTAGAGCGAGAAGAACAGCATCAGCACCAGGATGCCGAACACCGTCTGCGAGATCAGGCCGCCCTCACGGAGCGCCGGAATCAGGCCGTACGGATTTTCCTTGGGCGCCGCGGCGGCGAGAATGGTCGTGAGCATTGTCGGTTCTTTCCTCTAACTAAATAGCGCTTTTTATCCAATCGCCCGGCGCGCCCCGCGGGGAGCGCGCCGGTGAAACACACGGGCTAGCTCGGGATCTTCCAGGTGAAGCTGCCGTTATACGGTGCCGGGATCTTGTTCCCGCTCTCGTCCTCGGCCGGATTGAACCGGGCGCGGCGCTTGAGCAGCGAGCAAGCCGTGCTGTCGAGAACGGACACGCCGCTCGAACCCGTCACGGTGCAATTGGTCACCTTGCCCGTCGCGTCGACGTCGAGGCGAAAGCGGACGGTACCGGCCTGCTCGGCGCGCAGCGCCGCGGCAGGATAGTCGTCATCCGTCACCCAGCCCTGCGGCGAGCCGCGCGGCGTGAGCTTCTTGGCGATCCGCGGCGGCGGCGGCGGGGCCGGAGCCGGAGCCGGCGGCGCGGGCGGCGCCGGCGGCGTGATCGGCGGCGGCGGCGGAATCACCGACGTGGTCGGAATCGGCGGCGCCTGGGTAGGCACTGGAACCGCGGCCGGCGGCACGACGATCTGGGTGGGCGGCGGCGGCACCGGCGTATCCGGCGGCGGCGGCGGCGGCGGCACTTCCTCGGGCGGGGGCGGCGGCTCTTCCACGTCGAACGTGTTCAGCTTCTCCGCCTGCTTCTTGATATATTGATATGCAAGGCCCGTGACGAAGGCGTACCCCATGCCAGCCACGATGATCGCGACCAGTATGATCGCGATGACGCGACTGCCACTTGTATTACGGTCAGCGTAAGACATCCGGCAACGTCACTCCTCTAATCCTGACATGCAACCCCGTGCGGCGGGATTCTGCGACCCGTGCACAAGCCTGCCCGCCGTGCGCTATATGCGTCATGATCGGCAGCGGGCGAGTCTCTATCGCGCGCACCGGGTGGACGCAAACCCTTTGTCGGACAATCAGGGCGTACGGTCGCCCGGCGGCGGAATTATTTCTGTATAGCCGTGGCACAATCCGGTAATCCGAACGATATGAACCGCACCTTTCCAGCCATGTTTTCTTGCGCGATTGCGCTCGGTGCACCCTTAGGTGCAGCCGCTAAGCCCCAGCAAACGCAGGCACAAACCGCAGCCGTTTTACCCAGCTACGCCACCTTGGCGAAGCAGGTGACCACGGCCCCGCTGATCATCGACGCCCGCATCCGCAAGGCGGACCGGCTGAAGCCCGAAGAATCGCCCGGCCTAGCCGCCGATACGGCCCGTTTCCTGGTCGAGGCCGATGTTTCCGCCCTGATTCGGGGCACCCAGGCCATGGCCTCGCGCATTACCTACACCGCCGACGTACCGCTCAATGCCAGGGGCAAGCCGCCCAAGCTCGCCAAGCAGCGCGTGCTCCTCTTCGCCCGCCCCGTCCCGGGCCGGCCCGGCATGGTGCAGCTCACCGGATTGCAGAGCCAGATGAACTGGTTGCCCGAGCTGGACGCGCAGGTTCGCGCCATCACCAGGGACGCGCTCGCGGCCGATGCGCCGCCCGCGATCACCGGGGTCGGCAACGCCTTCCACGTGCCCGGCTCGCTCCCCGGCGAGGGCGAGACCCAGGTCTTCCTGCAGACCGCGAGCGGCGCGCCGGTATCGCTCCAGATTCTCCGCCGTCCGGGCGAAGCGACGCGCTGGAGTGTTTCATTGGGGGACATTGTCGACGAATCGGCGGGCGCACCGAATTCGAATACCTTCCTCTGGTATCGCCTCGCCTGCGGCCTGCCGCGCAGCCTGCCGGCCGACAGCGTCGAGTCGGACGACGCCCAGAACGCCGCGAAGGCGCGCGAGGACTATCAGTTCGTCCTGCGTTCGCTGGGGCCGTGCACCTAGTTGGAGACTCGTCCCGGCGAAAGCCGGGATGACGCTCAGCGGCGCGCGCGCACCAGCGTGATGCCGATCGATTCGCCCTGCTCGGCGATGGCGAGCTTGACGATGCGCACCTCGACGCGCCGCACCCGGGCATCGCCCACGAACAGCGTGTCGCAGATATGCTCGGCCACGGCCTCGACCAGCGTGAAATGCACGTCCTTGGGCAGCGCGTCGGTCGCCGCGTGCTTCACGTCCATATAGTTCTTCGAGGCCTTGAGCGGCGTGTCCGGTTCGAAGCGCTCGGGCATGTCGATGTCCACCGTCACCGAGATGCGCAGCGGCTGCGGCAGGTGCGTCTCCTCGGAATAGACGCCGGTGAGGACTTCGACTTCCAGGTCATGCACCTGGAGCTGCAGGGAATCGGACAAGTGGCCTGGGCCTTTCAGGGAGGACAGGCCGCGCCCAATAGCAGATGCGCGCGCCCGCGAAACCCCGGCCTCCCCGCTTGCGCGCGGCGCAACGTCGGGCGCGATATATTCAGTATTGCGAAAGCGCCGATCGGCGCTATTTCGCGCGGCCCCGAGTCCAAGTCTCGGGGCGCTATGAAAGGAATATATGAAGTGATCGCATTGCTGCCGCTCGAGACCGTGGATCCTCAGGCCGTCGAGACTCTGCTCGACCGCGCTTTTGGTCCGGGCCGACGCGCACGCACTGCGTACCGGGTCCGCCTCGGCACTTCCGAGATTCCGGAGCTCAGCTTCGCCGCGGTGGCGGACGATGGCGGCCTGATCGGCACGATCCAGTGCTGGCCGGTCGCGCTGGAGTGCGACGGTGGCGGCAGCGTGCCGATGGTGATGGTGGGGCCCGTCGCGGTCCAGCCCGATCGCCAGCAGGGCGGCATCGGCCGCATGCTGATGGAGCGGATGCTCGACGCCGCACAGGCCTCGCCGCTTCCCGGCGCGGATGCGCTGATGCTGATCGGTGACCCCGAATATTATGGCCGCTTCTTCGATTTCACCGCGGAAAGGACCGGCGACTGGCGCCTGCCCGGCCCGTTCGAGGCCCGCCGCCTGCTCGCGCGCGGCGCCGGCGTGCCGGCCGGCCCGGGCCTGGTCGGAGCCCGTCTTCGACGCGCAGCCTGAGTGTTGAGGCCCGTCTTCCAGGGGCTTCCAAAATAGGGCTTTGTCTGCTTGGGTCCCCGGCATGGCAGACCTTTCGCCACGCCGCCGCCGCGCCCTTCGCGTCCCTGGTCATCCGGCACGCGGAAATCAGGGTCCCCGTAGCGCATGTTCCGTAAACTTCCGCGGCGCCGTCCGCGCTGCCGGCTGAAGCGAATCGATGCCCTCCCCGCCTCCACCCGACTTTGCCAGCCTCTCGCTCGCCGAGATCGCGCGCCTCGCCCAGGAGGATCGGCTGCCGCCGGTCGAGAGCTGGAACCCCGCGCATTGCGGGCATAGCGACATGCGCATCGCCCGCGACGGCACCTGGTTCCACCAGGGCTCGCCGATCGGCCGCATGCCGATGGTGCGACTGTTCTCGACGATCCTGCGCCGCGAGGCGGATGGGCGCTTCGTCCTCGTCACGCCCGTGGAGAAGCTCGACATCGACGTGGAGGATGCGCCCTTCGTCGCGGTGGAGATGAAGCGCGAAGGCGAAGGCGCGGGCATGAAGCTCGCCTTTCGCCTGAACACCGGCGACCTCGTCGCCGCCGGCCCCGATCACGGCCTGCGCTTCGAGGAACGCGAGGATGGGCCCCGCCCCTATCTCCATGTCCGCGGCGGCCTCGAGGCGCTAGTCGCGCGCAATGTCTATTACGAACTGGCCGAGATCGCGCTCGCCAATGGCAGCACGCCGCCGGGCGTGTGGAGCAATGGCGGCTTCTTCGCGCTGGAGCCCGGCGCATGAGCCTGGCCGACCGTCTGCGGGCCGCCCTCGCGGCCGATCACTCGCCGCTGCTGCTGCCGGGCGATCATTTTGATTTCGATCCGGCGGTGCAAGGCAATCCGGCCGCGGTGCTGATCGCGGTCACCGATCGCCAGGTTCCCGGCGTGATCCTCACCCAGCGCACCGAGACGCTGCGCCGTCATGCCGGCCAGGTCGCCTTTCCGGGCGGCCGCATCGATCCGGGCGACGCGGGCCCGGTCGGCGCGGCGCTGCGCGAGGCGCAGGAGGAGATCGCGCTGCCGCCCGATACCGTCGAGGTGGTCGGCATCACCGACAGCTATCGCACCGTCACCAACTATGTCGTCACCCCGGTGATAGGCGTGGTCCCGCCCGACCTGCGGCTCACTCCGTCCGAGGCCGAGGTCGCCAGCGTCTTCGAGGTGCCGCTCGCCTTTCTGCTCGATGCCGCCAACCAGCACGAGCGGGTGGCCGAATATCAGGGCCGCGAGCGGCGCTATTACGAGATTCTGTGGCAGGATCGCCGGATCTGGGGCGCGACGGCCGCGATGCTGGTCAATCTGTCGAGGCGGCTGCAATGGGCGGTGTGATCCTTCCCGATGCCGAATGGCGCCATCGCGCCGGACTGGCACATCTGATCGAGACGCTCGGCGCGGTGCGGTTCGTCGGCGGATCGGTGCGCGATACCCTGCTCGGCATCCCCGTTTCGGATCTGGACGTCGCCACGCCGCTTCCGCCCCAGCGCGTGGTCGAGCTGCTCAAGGGCGCCGGCATCCGCGCCGTGCCCACCGGCATCGGGCACGGCACGATCACCGCGGTGCTGGAGGGCGGCCCGGTGGAAGTCACCACGCTGCGCCGCGACGTCTCGACCGACGGGCGCCGCGCCACCGTCGCCTTCACCGACGACTGGCGCGAGGATGCCGCGCGCCGCGACTTCACGATCAACGCGCTCTATGCCGATCCCGCGACCGGCGCGATCTTCGACTATTTCGGCGGCCTGGCGGATCTGGAGGCACGCCATGTCCGCTTCATCGGCGATCCGCTCCAGCGCATCGCCGAGGATCATCTGCGCATCCTGCGCTTCTTCCGTTTCCTCGCCCGGTTCGGCGATGTCGCGGATCCGGCGGGGCTGGAGGCCTGCACGGCCCGATCCCGGGACCTGATGGCGCTCAGCCGCGAGCGGATTCGCGACGAGCTGCTCAAGCTGCTGATCGCCCGCGATGCCGTGCGCGTCGTGGAGTTGATGATCGCGCGCGGCATCTTCGCGCCGGTTCTGCCCGAGATCGACGCGGAGGGCGCCGAACGGCTCGCCCGCCTGGCAGCGGCGGAGGCGGCCAGCGCGCTACCTCTCGACCCGATCCGCCGCCTCGCCGCGCTGATTCCGCACGATGCCAAGGCAGGGGAAGCGATCGGCGCCAGGCTCAAGCTCTCCAATGCCGAGCGCAAGGCGCTGCTATCCGCGCTCGTGCCGTTCCGGGGCTCGCCCTATGCGCTCGCCTATCGGATTGGAACACGAGCGGCGATCGATCGCATCCTGCTGAGCGACTGGGAGCCGTTCGACAGGGACCTGGCGGTCCGGCACCTGGGGCATTGGGAAGTTCCGGTCCTGCCGCTGTCGGGCGGGGCGCTGGTCGAGCGCGGGCTGAGCAAGGGCCCGGAAGTCGCGCGGACGCTGCGGCTCGTCGAGGAGCAATGGATCGCGGAACGGTTCCCCGATGCGGCACGCGTGGCCGAGCTGGCCGATGCAGCCGTGGCTCAGGCGTTGCGCTCGGCGAGCAGCGCATAGGCTTCGTCGCGCTCCAGCGCGCGCGAATAGAGAAAGCCCTGGCCATAGGTGCAGCCCAGCGCCGCGAGGGTCTGGGCGAGCTCGTTGGTCTCGATGCCCTCGGCCGTGGTCTGCATGCCCAATGCCTGGGCGAGGCTGAGGATGGCGCGGACGATGGCGATCTTGTCGCGGTCGGCCAGCATGCCGGAGACGAAGCTGCGGTCGATCTTGAGCAGGTCGATCGGCAGCTTCTGGAGATAGGCGAGATTGGAGTAGCCGGTGCCGAAATCGTCCATCGCCAGCGTGGCGCCCATGTCCTTGAGCGCGTTCATCGTCTGGGCGATGCGGTCCGGATCGGTGACGATCGCGCTCTCGGTGAGCTCGAGGGTCAGGCGCTTGCCGTCCACGCCGTGCCGCTCGAGCGCGCCCCTGACCATGGCGGGGATATGATCGCGCTGCAGCTGGATCGCCGACAGGTTGACCGCGACCTTGATGTCGCAATTGCCGTCCGAGGCGCGATCCCAGGCGGCGATGGTCTGGGCCGCTTCCTCCATGGCCCAGCGGCCCAGCGGGATGATCAGGCCCGATTCCTCGGCGACCGGGATGAAATCGTTGGGCGAAAGGCGCACGCCGTCCTCGGTGGTCCAGCGGGCCAGCGCCTCGAACGAGGTGATCTTGCCGGTCGCGAGATCGCAGATCGGCTGGTAGCAGAGAGTCATCTGCCCATTCTCGATCGCCCGGCGCAGCTCCGTCTCGATGCCGAACTGCTCGCGGGCGATGTCGAAAGTGTGGGTCTGATAGATCTCGGTACGTCCGCTCTTCTTCGCCCGCTTCACCGCGAACTGGGCGTTGCGCACCAGGTCCTCGGGATCGCCGTCATTGTCGGCGCCCAGCGCGATGCCGATCGAGCAGTCGACCCGGATCTCGAAGTCCGAGAGGCGGAACGGGTTGGCCAGCGCCGCCTGGATGCGCTTGGCCACGTGCAGCGCATCGCCGGGCCCCTCGTCGAGCGTGAGCAGCACGCCGAACTCGTCGCCGCCCATCCGGGCCAGCGTGTCGCGGCTGCGCAGCGCGCCCTTCATCCGCCGCGCCACGGTGATCAGCAGCTCGTCGCCCGCCAGGCCGCCCATACAGGCATTGACCCGGCTGAACCGGTCGAGATTGACCACCAGCACCGCGAAATCGCGCGCATTCTCCGAAGTGATCGCATGTTCGAGCGCGTCCGAGAACCCGGCGCGGTTGGGCAGGCCGGTTAGGCTGTCGGTCGCCATCTCGCGGCGCAGGCTGTATTCGGTGCGCAGCTCCGACGTGTGGTCGACCAGGGTGACCATGCAGCGCGGAAAGGAACGACGGTCGGCGCGCTTGGCGAGCATCACCCGGAAATGCCGGGCATCCACCTCGTCGCCGAACTGCCAGCTGATCTCGCACTGGATGTCGCTCGACTCGATGAAGCGCCGGAGGCGCGGGCCGAGCAGGCGGATGAGCGGCGATTCGCTGGCGACGGTGCCGAGCCCGGCCAGCCGGAAGGGCCGGTTCACCGCGTCGAAGGCGAAGCCATGTTCCTGCAGCTCGATGATCGCGGCGGGCACCGGCAGCATGTCGAGCATCATCGCCGAAGCGCCCGGACCGAAGGCAAGCGGATCCGCCGGCTGCGGCAAGGGCAGCGGAGCCGCGACACGGCTTTTCTTCGTCCTGGCGAACACCATCGCCTCCGGCCTAGCCCCGATTGGTTAAAACCGCCTGAAACAACAACGATTAGAACGACATCAGAAACGATTATCGCGCGGAAAACCGTTGGGCGCCATCCGCCCCGCCGCACCGCGCGCCGCGCGCCAGGGCGAAAGGTCCGGCTCGGTGCGCGTCCGGCCGCTCTCACCGCCCATCGCCCAGCTCAGGCCCTCGGCCATCGTGAAGGTCCGCGCGTCGCTCAGGCCGCCGTCGCGGTAGCGCTGCAGCTGCACCCCCTGCCCGCGCGCCAGCTCGGCGACTTCGGCGAGCGGGAAGACCAGCAGCTTGCGATTGTCGCCCACCGCGGCCACCGCATCGTCCCCGGGGCCGACCGGCCTGACCAGCTTGAGATGCGCGCCCGTCCGCGGCGTCACCACCTGCTTGCCCTTGCGCGTCTCGGCGATCACATCCTCGGCCTTGACCACGAAGCCGCGCCCGTCATCCGCCGCCACCAGCAGCCGCGCCGCCGCGCTCGCCGGCAGCAGGGCGACGATGTTCCGCTCGCCCTCCAAGTCGATCATCAGCCGCACCGGCTCGCCAAAGCCGCGCCCGCCCGGCAGCTTGTCCGCCGCCAGCGTGTAGAAACGGCCATTGTCGGCGGCGAGGAGCAGCTTGTCGGTCGTCTGCGCATGGAAGGCGAGATAGGCCGCATCGCCTTCCTTGAACTTCAGCGCCTCGCCCGACAGGTCCTCGACATGCCCCTTCATCGCGCGGATCCAGCCGCGCGCCGACAGGATCACGGTGATCGGCTCGCGCTCGATCATCGCCTCGAGCGGAATCTCGCGCGCCGGCGCGGCTTCCTCCACCAGGGTCCGCCGCCTGCCCAGCGCCGTCTCCGATCCGTAGCGCTCGATCATCTTCGCCAGGTCGCGCTTCATCCGGGTCCGCTGGCGGGCATCGGACGATAGCAGCAGCTCCAGCTCGGCCTTTTCCTTCTCCAGCGCCTCCTGCTCGCGCTTGAGCTCCATCTCCTCGAGCTTGCGCAAGCTGCGCAGCCGCATGTTGAGGATCGCCTCGGCCTGGCGATCGGTCAGCTGGAACTCGGCGATCATCACCGGCTTGGGCTCGTCCTCGGTCCGGATGATCTCGATCACCCGGTCGAGGTTGAGAAAGGCGATGATATAGCCGCCGACCAGCTCCAGCCGGTCGGCGATCTTCGCCACGCGATGCTCGGACTTGCGGCGCAGCACCACGAACTGATGCTCGATCCAGGCGAGCAGCGCTTCCTGCAGGCTCATCACCCGCGGCGTGCGGTGCTTGTCGAGCACGTTCAGGTTGAGCGGCACGCGCGTCTCCAGGTCGGAGAGGCGGTAGAGGCTGTTGATCAGATCCTCGGCCACCACGGTGCGGCTGCGCGGCTCGAGCACGATGCGGATGTCGTCGGCGCTCTCGTCGCGCACGTCCGCCAGGATCGGCAGCTTCTTCTCGTTGATGAGCTCGGCGATCCCCTCGATCAGCTTGCCCTTCTGGACGCCGTACGGGATCTCGGAGACGACGAGGTGCCAGCCCCCGCCCTTCTCGGTCACCTTCTCGATCTTGGCGCGGACCCGGAAGCCGCCGCGGCCGGTATTATAGGCCTCGGCGATGGCCGCCGGGCTGTCGACGATGATGCCGCCGGTCGGCAGGTCCGGCCCCTGCACATAGTCGAGCACATTCGCCTGGGGATTGTCGATCAGCGCCACCGCGGCGTGCATCAGCTCGGCGGCATTGTGCGGCGGGATGCTCGTCGCCATGCCGACCGCGATGCCGGCGGCGCCATTGGCCAGCAGGTTCGGGAACAGGCCCGGAAACAGCTCGGGCTCCTCGTCCTCGCCATTATAGGTCGGGCGGAAATCGACGGCATTCTCGTCGAGCCCGTCCATCAGGTCGATGGCGACCTGGGTGAGCCGCGCCTCGGTATAGCGATAGGCCGCTGCGTTATCGCCGTCGATATTGCCGAAATTGCCCTGGCCGTCGACCAGCGGATAGCGGAGGGCAAAGGTCTGGGCGAGGCGGACCATCGCGTCATAGACCGACTGGTCGCCATGCGGATGGTATTTGCCGATCACGTCGCCGACGACGCGCGCGCATTTCTTGTAGCCGCTCGCCGGATCCAGCCGCAGCAGCCGCATCGCCCAGAGCAGGCGGCGGTGCACCGGCTTCAGCCCGTCCCGAACATCCGGCAGCGAGCGCGCGGTGATCGTCGAGAGCGCATAGACGAGATAGCGTTCGGAAAGCGCGCTGTCGAAGGGGACGTCGGAAGGCGCGCCGGAATCTTGAAGTTCGGTATCGAGGCTCATTGCCGCACCCGGATAGCAGCAGCGGAAGCAAAGCGCCAAGCCGGGGCGCGGCGAGGTTCAACCATATGGCTGGCCTTTTCGATGCTCAACCAGGTGGTTGAATGGCTAAGCAACGAATTCCCCGGGATTTTACGGAAATGCTCGCCGAAAAATGTTGAATCGGTTGACTCCCCGCGCGGGTGCGGGAGGCGCGACAGTGGCCGGGATTGCGCGGGGGCTGCGGAAAGAGAGGTCATCCAGGAACCAAAGCAGAACATTCCCAACATTGCCAGTGGTGGATTCCCTGTGAAGCGTGACATTTGCTTCCGGTGTCTTTGACACTTGCTTTTGGAGCACTCGGCATCCGCTAGAACGGTAGCGCATCGAGCCAAGCCTGCATCTCCGCGTTCCTAGCGTCGGCGTCAGCCGCCGCCCGCTCCTCGGCCTCGAACAAGCGGCTGCGCATCAAGGGAGAAACCGTCATCATCCTCTCTGACAACGATCGCATTCCACCCGACGATGCGCCCATCGATCAAGTTCATATCATCGCCCGCGTGATTTTCGTCGGTCAGCGGAAGTAGCGGTCAGAAGGCCCGCTTTGGCGCCTTCTCAATGGCGCATTTGCCGCTGTCGGACGAATTGATCATTCTGATCGTCCGGATGACGGTCAGATCGGTTCGGTTTAGAACATAGGCGACATGAGTGCCCTGGAAGCGGACTTCGCTGGCTGTGAAGGCGGCCGCCATCTTCCCGCTGTAGCCGGTCGAGGGAAGCGCCACGCTGACCGCTGAATTTGCCTCGTCGGCCGTAATCATCACCTCTGTCTTGTTGTCGGGGAAGTAGCAGCGAAGATAGACCGGCTCGCCCATCGTCGGCTGCACAATCGCAAGAATACCCGGCAACATCGGTGTTCCCCTATCCAACTGTCCCTAGGTTGAGAACCCAAACAAGTACTTGATTTTCTACCGTCATCCCGGCCTTGAGCCGGGATCCCGCTTCTTCTTGCGCTGGCGAGACAGCGGGACCCCGGCTCAAGGCCGGGGTGACGAAGGAGGAATATGAGTCCTCAACCTAGGGTAGCTTCGGGGTTTCGAGGAGCGCAATGTCTATTCCGTACCCCATTGTTAGACGATCAACGTATCAATTTGCCTTGGCATGCAGCGCCTGTGCCCGCTTCTACATCTCCATAGTCAGTTCTTCTCGGTTCGCGGTCGAAGCGCCGACCGCTCCGTAGATTTGGCGCAACGCATCGTCCGCTTGCCGCCAGCGAAGGAGCTCGTTCCAGTCCGCTAGATTGCGCCAGAACGCGATGAAGGGTTCCGGCGACCCGGACGATTGGCACCAGAGATACCCCCGTCACTCCTTCGCCGCCATCCCCTCCCCGTCATCCCCGCGCAGGCGGGGATCCAGGATAGCGGGGGACAAAGATCCCAGCGGGCGAGCACTCTCCGAAGCGCGGGGCTTGACCGCGCGCAATCCGCGCTTGGCCCTGGATCCCCGCCTGCGCGGGGATGACGAAGGGGCCGCAGGGATGACGAAGGGGCCGCGGGGATGACCGAGGGGCCGCGGGGATCACGGCTGAAGGAAAGGGGATGACGGCAAGGGCTTGGGCCGTGCCCCGGGGCGGATCGTCACTCAGCGGCTTCAGGCAGGTACCACGGGCGGGCACCTCAGGATTCCCCATCTGATATCTCGCACGGGGTGACCGGGCGGATGAAGCCATCGGCGGCCCACACTCCCGATATCCATTGCCCACAGAATAGGGCCAGCACCCGGCGATCAGCCACGATGCCGCCACAATCCCCGCCTTAATCCCAACAATTACTTGCCGTTTTCCGTAATCCTCCTCAGGTATCGAAAATTTTCTACAGGCTATTACGGGATACCTAAGCTCGTTCCGTCTCCGAAACACAGGGGAACTCGAACGAAAGCACACAATAATGCGTAACGCGATCCTGATCGCCGTCGCCGCGACTTGCCTCGTCGGCGCGAATACTGCCCTTGCGCAGGAAACCAACAATACCCCCGCCAGCAGCTTCGCCGGACCGCGCGTCGAAGCCACGATCGGCCTCGACCAGAGCGGCGACGACGCCGTCAGCGGCAAGGAACTGACCGGCATGCGCGCCGGCGGCGCTGTCGGCTATGACGTCGCCATCGGGAAGCGCGTCACGCTCGGTGTCGAGGCGGGGATCGGCTGGATGGTCGCCGGCAACACCAAATTCGGCCCCTTCCCGCCCAACACCACCGAAACCTACCGGACCAGCGCCGGGCGCGACATCGATATCTCCGGGCGCATCGGCTATGCGCTGAGCCCGAGGACGCTGATCTACGCCAAGGCCGGCTGGGCCGAGCAGAGCTACAGCACGCGCTCCAGCACGGGCAAGAAATATGACGACCTGAAGTCCAACGGCGTGCGGCTGGGCGCCGGCCTCGAGCAGAAGCTCACCTCGAACGTCTATGCCAAGGCCGAATATCGCTACACGCGCTATGAGGATATCGGCAACTTCAAGAAAGACCGCCACCAGCTGCTGACCGGCATCGGGGCGCGCTTCTAAGCCGCCTCCGGGGGGACGAGCGCGCCATGCGGATCGTCCCCCAATGCGGTCTTCACTTCCTCCAGCAGCCAGTCGCGAAAGGCGCGGATCTTCGGCTGGTTGCGCTTGCCATCGGCATACATCAGCCAGAAGGCGTTCCGGTACTGCGCGATCTGGGGAAGCGGCTGGACGAGCTGCCCCGCATCGATCGCGGTCTGCCACATCGGCGGACTCAGGATCGCGACGCCGTGCCCGGCGATCGCGGCATTGCCGTCCAGGATCTGCGAATCGAAGCGGATGCCCGCCGCCTGGCTGGTATCCGGCGCCGCACCCATCGCCGCCGCGAACCACAAGTCCCACCAATCGTCGCGATAGGTGAGGCGCGGCAGCTCGAGCAGGTCCCGCGGGGTGCGGATCGGCGGATGCTCGGCGAGGAAGGCGGGATTGGCGAGCGGAGTGATCGGCATCCGCATCAGGAAATGGCAGCCATGCCCCGGCAGCGGGCCCGGCGCGCCGCGCAGCGCGACATCGGCCTCGCCCGCCAGCAGGTCGATCATCTCGTCCCCGACATGCAGCCGCACGGCAAGGTCCGGGCGCGCGAGCTGGAACGAGCCCAGCCGGCTCGCCAGCCAGTTGGTCGCCAGGGTGCGGGGCGCGGTGATGCTGATGACGCTTTCCGTCTCGGCATGGACCGCGGCAAAGGCGTCCCCCATCGCATCGAACGCGCCCGTCACCTGCGGCGCGATCCGCCGTCCGAGATCGGTGAGCGCGATGCCGCGCCCGCTGCGCGCGAACAGCGGCGCGCCCAGCCGCTCCTCGAGCAGCTTCATCTGATAGCTCACCGCCGCCTGGGTCATCCCCAGCTCTTCGGCGGCGCGCGTGAAATTGCCGTGCCGGGAAGCGGCCTCGAACACGCGGACGGCGGCGAGCGGAGGAAGGCGACGCATCTCTATATACAAGCACAGCTTATGATATTTTGCCAATGATTTGTTGGCCCGGCGGCGGGTTCGGGCGCAAATGAACGGGGTGCCGAACATGGCGCGACATCCAAGGAACCAAGCCATGATCAAGACCCTCATCCCGCTCCTGCTGATCCTCTCCCCGGCCGCCGTGCCGGTGATCGCCCAGGCCCGGCAGGGCGATGGGAGCGTTCGCATCTCCTATGCCGATCTCGACCTGTCGCGCGCCGCGGACCGCCGGGCGCTGGACCGGCGCCTCGCCCGGGCGCTCGACCAGGTCTGCCCGGCCGACCGGCCCGGCTATCTGACCCCGGCGCCCGACGCGCTGCGCTGCCGGGCGCTTGCCCGCCAGCAGATCGCCGCGGCGCGCCAGCATGCGCTGGCCCAGCGCGGCGGCGTGGTCCGGATCTCCGCCGTTCCCTGATCGATCCCTCGGAACCGCGAAGCGGCGGGCGGCCTGCAACGCCGCCCGCCAACCATAAGCATCGCTGATATCGCGGACCCCGATCCCGAAAAGGGATGCGCGGCTCGATCCATTCATGTTGGGCCCGTCACAAAATATGGTTACTCCTTGGTCAAGGAACAGGGAGGAACCCATGCGAGTCGTTTGGGCATTGGCGGCGCTTGCGCTGCTCGCGGGATGCGACGATCTCAATCGACCGCCGGCGGACGGCAAGGACCGTTCCGAATTCGGATCGGCGGCCAATGCCGAGGCGTTCGCCTCGACCGGCACCGGCTTCGACTATCGCTATGCCTATCGCCTGCCCGGCGCCAAGGTGAAGGGCGTGCTCCAGTCCAATGCCGATGCCTGCGACCGGATGGGGCCGGCGCGCTGCCGCATCCTCGCGATGCGGTATCGCGTCGATGACGGCAACCACACCCGCGCGGTGCTCACCATCCGCATCGATCCGTCGATCGCGCGCCGGTTCGGCGATGCCGTCACCGCGAATGTGGCGACCGCCTATGGCGTGCTGACCGACACCGAGATCAGCGGCGCCGACGCCACCGCCTCGGCGCGCAGCATCGCGGTGGTGAAGCGGCTGCAGGACCAGCTGCAGAATGCGCGCACCAGCACCACGCCGGACGGCCAGGCCCGCGCCGCGCGCCTGCAGAACGCGCTCTCGGTGATCGCCGAGGTGGAGGCGAGCCAGGGCCAGACGCTGGCCAACACGCCGATGCTGTTCACTTATGAATCGAGCAGCGCGCTGAGCGGCCTGGGATCGTCCGAGGCCAATTTCCGCACCGCGGGCCAGACGCTCGAGAATTCGGTCGCCCAGCTCGTCCAGCTGCTCGCCAGCATCGGGCCATGGTGCCTGCTGATGCTGGCGGTGGTGCTGGTCCTGCGCTGGATCATCCATGGCCGCGCGGTGGGCCCCGATGTCGAGCCGCGTCACGACGACGGCTATGACAATGGCCATGAGGGGAGCCATGACGGCCGGGACAATCGCGCCCGTAGCGACAATCGCAACCTCATCCAGCGCTGGTTCTCCCGCGACGACGCGGAAGAGCATACGCACTGATTGCCCGGCAAGCGGGGACGGCGCGCACCGCCCCCGCCTCGCCGCCTGCAAGTGGCAAAGTGCCGGATTAGCACCCATGGGCGAGGATGCATGATTGCACCCCTCTCCCCCTTTGGGTATAGCCCCACCTCTCGCCCCGGCAGGCCAGCGGATTCCCCGCGCCGCCGGGGCAATGACTTTCCAGGGGAACGAGCACCCGATGGCACGCCGCCGGCAGATCTACGAAGGCAAGGCTAAGATCCTCTACGAGGGTCCCGAGCCCGGCACGCTGATCCAGTATTTCAAGGATGACGCGACGGCCTTCAACGCCCAGAAGAAGGGCACGATCAACGGCAAGGGCGTGCTCAACAACCGGATTTCCGAGCATGTCTTCACGCTGCTCGCCGGCATCGGCATCCCGACGCACTTCATCCGCCGCCTCAACATGCGCGAGCAGCTGATCCGCCAGGTCGAGATCGTGCCGATCGAAGTGGTGGTGCGCAACATCGTCGCCGGCTCGCTCTCCAAGAAGCTGGGGATCGAGGAAGGCACGCCGCTGCCCCGGACGATCATCGAATATTACTACAAGGACGATGCGCTCGGCGACCCGCTGGTCACCGACGAGCACATATTGTGCTTCGGCTGGGCGAGCCAGGAAGAGCTGCACGACATGGCCGACATGGCCATCCGCGTGAACGACTTCCTGTCGGGCCTCTTCGCCGGCATCGGCATCCGCCTGGTCGACTTCAAGCTCGAGTTCGGCCGGATCTGGGACAATGACTATAGCCGCATCATCCTGGCCGACGAGATCAGCCCGGACGGCTGCCGCCTGTGGGACATCGCCACCGGCGAGAAGCTCGACAAGGACCGCTTCCGCCGCGACCTGGGCGGCGAAGTCGAAGCCTATCAGGAAGTCGCGCGCCGGCTCGGCCTGTTTCCGGAAGGCGATGATTCGGCCGTGCTCGACCTGGAAAGCCATCGCAAGCGCCGCGGAAAATAAGCTCGGTCAGGATCGCATGCGCCTCGCGCGGCGCATCGCGGCCACCAGCACGCCTGCGGCCAGGAGCAGGAACAGCGCACCGCCAATGGCCAGCGTCTCGTTCGCCCGCGCCGCTCGCGCGGATGCACCGATCGCGCAGTTCAACCCGTGGCAATATTGCGGCGCCAGGAAATCGAGACCCAGGGCCGTCCAATAGAGGATGGTGCCAGTCCACAAACGAGCCACCATGCGATGCGGCGCCGTCTCGACATCCGGGATGCATAGCATTGCCCGGCAGATCGCCAGATGCCTGAACTCCAGCCTTGCAGCGAAGCCCCGGGGGCGCCATAGGCCCTGCCCATGAAGCTCCGCATCATCGTCACCTTGAAGAACGGCGTGCTCGATCCCCAGGGCAAGGCCATCCAGCATGCCTTGGGCGGCCTCGGGTTCGAGGGCGTGGAGGATGTCCGCGCCGGCAAGATCTTCGAGCTCGAGCTGGCCGATTCGACCAGCGACGAAGCAGTCGACGAGATGTGCCGCAAGCTGCTCGCAAACACCGTCATCGAAAACTACCGGGTGGAAAAGCTGTGAAGACCGCGGTCATCGTCTTTCCGGGTTCCAACTGCGATCGCGACATCGCAGTCGCGCTGGAGGCGGTGACGGGGGTGAAGCCCCATATGGTCTGGCACGGCGAGAGCGAGCTGCCCCAGGGCCTGGGCCTGATCGCCCTGCCCGGCGGCTTCTCCTATGGCGACTATCTGCGCTGCGGCGCGATCGCGGCGCGATCGCCGGTGGTGCGGGCCGTGGTCGAGGCGGCCGACAAGGGCATGCCCGTGATCGGCATCTGCAACGGCTTCCAGGTGCTCACCGAGACCGGGCTGCTGCCCGGCGCGCTGATGCGCAATTCCGGCCTCAACTTCGTGTGCCGCGACGTGCCGCTGACGGTCGACAATTCGCAGTCGATCTTCACTTCGGCCTATCGCTCGGGCGAAGCGATCACGATCCCCGTGGCGCATCATGACGGCAACTACTTCGCCGATGCCGAAACGCTCGACCGGGTCGAAGGCGAAGGCCGTGTCGCCTTCCGCTACGCCGCCGACATCAACGGCTCGGCCCGCAACATCGCCGGCGTGCTCAACAAGGCGGGCAATGTGCTCGGCATGATGCCTCACCCCGAGCGCCGCATCGAGGCCGCGCATGGCGGCACCGACGGCCGGCGCCTGTTCGAGGGCCTGCTCGAGGCGGTGGCGTAGGCCGCCCACCGCCCGGCTCAGTGCAGCGCGGACACCGCCTGCTCGCCGCGTGACGACGCTGCCAGGCCCGGAGTCGGGAAGGACAGCGGCCGCCCGCCGCCCGTCACCCGGAAGCGCCCGGCCTGGTCGGCGAGCGTGGCGATCTCCACGGTGAGATTGCGCGCCGCCGCCGAAGTCTCCTCGACCATCGCGGCATTCTGCTGAGTCGACTGGTCCATCGCGCCGATCGCGGTGCTGATCTCGCCGATCGCTACCGACTGGGCCTGATTGTCGTCGGCCATCTGGTTGAGCAGCGTATGCACATCGCCCACATCCTCGGCGATGTTCGCCAGCGCGCCATCGACCTTCTCGACCATCTCCACGGCGGCGAGGATGTCGACCTGAGTCGCGGTGAGCTGCTCGCGGGCGCGGCCGGCCTCTTCCTCGGCGCGCATGGCCAGCGCCGAGACCAGGTCGGCCACGACCGCGAAGCCCCTGCCCGCCTCGCCCGCGCGGCCGGCCTCGACGGCGGCGTTCATCGCGAGCACGCGAGTCTGGAAGGCGATCTTGTCGAGCCCTTCGATCACCGAGTCGATGCCCTTGGCGCTGTCGTTGACGCGGTTCATCGCCTGCACCGCCTGATCGACCACCTCGCGGCCGCCCGAGACCGTGGTGGTGGCGCCATCGGCGCGCGCCACGGTGCGGCTCGCCGCGGCGGCGGTCGCCTTCAGGCGCTGGTCCATCTGGGTGATCGCGGCCGAAGTCTGCTCGAGGCTGGCGGCATTCGCCTCGGTCCGGCGCGCAAGATCCTCCGACGCCTGGGCGATCTCGCCCGATCCGGTGCGGATCGCGGCGCTGCTCTCCCCCACCGCGCCGAGCAGCTTGCGCAGCGAGGCGAGCGCCGCGTTGAAATTGTCGCGCAGCTTCGCATAGGCGGCGGGATATTCCTCGACGATGTCGGCGGTCAGGTCGCCTTCGGCCAGCCGCTCGAGATTGACGGTCATGCCGCGCACGATCTCGCCATGATGCTCGGCTTCCTCATTCTGCCGGATCTGGGCGGCGGCGGTGTCGCGGAACGAGAACATCGCCTTGGTCAGGCGGCCGACACAGTCCCGATAGTCGGTGAACTGAATCGGGCTGGCCAGATCGCCGGCGGCCAGCGCCTCCATGCGCACCACGGTCGTCACATAAGGCGTGGCGATCGCGTGCCGATACCAGACGCCCAGCACGGCGGCGACCAGCGTGGCGAGCACGCCGGCGGCGAGCGCGAGCCTGGGCATGAGCAGCAACGTCAGCGGCGTGAGCCCGACAAGCCCCACCATGGAACCGAACGACACGAGCAGCTTCTTGCGAATGGGCGCGTTGGCGATGAACCAGTGCATGGCAAATCTCTCAGCGGAGGCAACAATATGGTTGCCACTTCCCTCGCTATAGAGAGTTCCCGCAGCGGATCGGCCGTTTCGGCAAATATATGTAACAATAATCCACTATATTAGCCACAAATACGTAACTTCCGTAAATTTGCAGCTATACTCGCGCTTCGATCCAATCGAGGACGTCGCCCATCACGCTTTCCTTGCCGAGATCGGCGAGCAGGTCGTGATAATGCCCCGGGTAGATCTTGAGCGTCTTGTCGCTCGACCCGGCGGTCTCATGGAAGAACTCGCTGCCATGGCACACCGTCGCATGATCGTCGGTGCCGTGCAGGATGAGCAGCGGGATCGTGATCGCGGGAAAACTGTCGCGGAGCCGCTCATCGGCCCGGGCGAGCGCGGCGACGGTGGCAGCGGGCTGCGTCTCGTCCTTGATATAGGGATCGGCGTTGAGCGCGGCCACCACGCCCGGATCCCGCGAGAAATCCTCGTTCTTGAGCTTGAGCACGCCGAGATGGGGCGCGATATGGGCAAGCCCCTTGATCGCGGCGATCAGGAAGCCGGGCGCCGGCACCTGGAAGGCGAAGCTCTCGCAGATGAAGCCGGCGATCTCGGCCTGGTTGTCGAGCACATAGGTGGCGCCGGTGACGCCGCCGGCGCTGTGGCCGAGCAGGAAGACCTTGAGCCCGGGATGGCGCGACTTGGCGATGGCGATCGCCCCGCCGAGATCATGGACGTAATCGGCAATGTCCTCGACATAGAAACGCTCGCCGCCCGAGCGCCCGCGTCCGCGCAGGTCGGGCGCATAGACGGCGAAACCGCGCTCGACCAGCCGCGCGGCGACCCAGGCATATTGGCCGCTATGCGCATTGAAGCCATGGCAGAGGACCACCACCGCCCGCGCATCGCCCTCGGGCAGCCAGGCGCGGAAGAAGATGTTGACGTGCCCGGTGCTGCCGAAAGTCTCTTCCGTCGTCGCAGTCATGCCCTGTCTCCCGGAGATCGTTGCCATGAGGGTGCGTCACACCCGCATGGCGAATGGGGTAAAATCAGTTCCCTTGTCGAACACGTCCACGCCCTCGCGGCGCTTGAGGAAGCCGACGACGAGATAGGTGGCCGGCGTCAATATCACTTCCCATGCCACCTTGAGCGCCCATTGGGTGAAGAGCACCTGGACGACCAGCGTGGTGGTCCACCCCTCCGCGCCCAGAAAGGCGAGCGGATAGAAGATGAGGCTGTCGACGCCCTCGCCGGCGATCGTCGAGCCGATCGTGCGGGTCCACAGCATCTTGCCGTCGGTCAGGATCTTCATCCGGGCAAGGACATAGGAATTGACGAACTCGCCGGCCCAGAAGGCGCAGACCGAGGCGAGGACGATGCGCGGCACCTGGCCGAAGATCGTCTGGTACGCGGCCTGGTTGCCCCAGCTCGGCGCCGGCGGCAGCGCCACGACCACCCAGGACATGAACGCCATGAACAGCACCGCGGCGGTGCCCGCCCAGATCACCCGGCGGGCGCGGGCATAGCCATAGACCTCGGTCAGCACGTCGCCGATCACATAGGAGATCGGGAAGAACAGGATGCCGGCGCCGAACGGCCAATAGCCGTTGTAGAACGGCAGCCAGACCTGGGAGACCTTGCCCGCGCCGAGCACGTTCGAGAGCAGGATGATGGCGACGAAGGCGGCCATCACGAAGTCGTAGTAGCGGAAATGCCCGCCCCGCAGCGCACTCGCGGCGACCTGCACCGGCTTTCCGTCCCCCTGGCTCATGCAAGGAGTATGATCCCGGTTCCGCTGCCGTGCAATCCACGCTAGGGCAACGCTGCGCGCGCCCGTAGCTCAGTTGGATAGAGCACGTGCCTTCTAAGCTCGTGGTCGCTGGTTCGAATCCAGCCGGGCGCGCCATTTCTTGTTCCGGAACCTCGCATGAGCTCGGGCGCGCATTCGCGCTTGCGAACCCTGGCGGGTTCGATGCCGCTCCCTTCGGGTGCGCCAGCCTTTCGCGGACGCCGGATCGCCGCGCCTGCAAAAACTTTGTCCGGATACGCGCAATCCCCCGTCTCCTCCTGTGAAGGCGTGCGCGCGCGCCGGCATCGGGACGACATGGAAGGGAACCGAGCATCGCCTGCCTGCCCATGGCCCCATGCCCAAAGAAAATTGTTTACCAGAACATCGCCCTATTCACGTCGATAAAACCACAAACAAACGCATCTCTTCGAACAAAATTAACGATCATACCCGGAAACAGAAATATTTATTTCACAATATATCCAAATAATTCTCCACGCGAATCGCTTGAAAAATGAGGATTTACTTTCACAATTCTATGGATTGTGGAGGTAGATGGCGATGCGCAACGTAAGAAACACCATATAACGGGAGATTGTATGGAAAACCAACTTCAGACGCTGAACGGATCGCATGAAGACAGGCAGGGCGCGCGCATGGGCTTCGGCGCGCTGCCTGTCCGCTCCCTCGCCATCGCCGCGTTCGGGGCGCTCATGACGCTGCTGCCGCAAGCGGCGCAGGCCCAGGGCTGGCCGGCGCCGGTCGCGCCGCTGCCGGAGCTGGCCACCGCGCTCGACAAGCGCTTCCAGCCGGCGATCGACTTCGACACCGACGTCTGCTTCAACGTGCCGGCGGTCAATGCCGCGGGCGCGATCAGCGCGGGCGCGTCGACCTATGCGACCCGGCCGCCGGCGTCGTGCCGCAACCCCAGCTACCGGACGACGAGCAACGTCTATGTGCGCGCCCGCTGCAACAACGGCTATTGCGCCCGCGTCTACAGCTATTTCTGGCAGTCGGACTTCTCGCACGCCTATGACTGGGAATCGATCATCGTCTGGACGACCGACCAGGGCACCAGCAGCACCGTGGTCGGCGTCACGCGTGGCGATCATGGCGGCTGGGAAACCCGCGCCACCAGCGGCGGCCAGCTGCGCTTCCAGAGCGATTCGACCGGCCAGCACGTCAAGATGGTCTATCACTACGAGACCTGGGGCTTCTCGCACCTGTGGCGCTTCTCGAAGACCGACAATGGCGACGAGCCGCCCGAGAACGGCACCGGCCAGTGGCTGATCCAGCCGCTGATCAGCTGGAACGGCTATCCCTCGGCCAGCGTCCGCAACGCGATCTCCAACTATAATTTCGGCAGCGGCAATTTCGACAACAAGGACGCCCGCTTCTCGGGCGTGCTCGCCGCCACGGTGAACACCAGCATCACGCCGGGGTTCAACCCCAATCTGGATTCGGGACCGAACTCGCCGGGCTGCCCGGCCGGCTCGACCATCTGCTGACCGACTCCGCCCCGCGCCGCCATATTCCCGCGGCGCGGGGCGGAACCCGGCGAGGCTCCGTCATCGAGGTGCGCATGGCAAAGAATCGCAAGGCCGCGCGGCGGGCGCTCGTGCTGGGCGGCATCGCCGCGATCGTCGCGAGCGGCGCCTGGCTCGTCCAGCGCGGCGCGGACGGCGCGGACAGGCCTGCCGAGGGCCTGGTGCGCGTGGACATGCCGGCCATGACGGCGAGCAGCCCGCCATCCCCGGCGGCGCTCCCCGCGGCGCACCTTCCGGCCCTGCCGGACAAGGTTATCGCCCATGTCCGCCAGGCCTATCCGCTGCTCACCGAAGTCGATTTCCGCTGCGATGCCGGCGGCTGCGCCGTGACCGCGACGATACCGCCGCCCACCGGCGACGCCTTCCTGAAGCAGCGGCAGGAAATGCTGCTCGGCGGCCTGGCCCGGACAGTCGCGGCGGACGGCTACACCATGCTCGGCCCGGTCCAGATGGACGAGGTCGCGTTCAACGTCTTCCGCATCCGCGCAGCGGTGGCGCAGGCGCGCGGGCAGGTCCGATAGGCCGGGCCGGGCGGCGCGCCGCCGACCGACGGGAACGGCCGAACAGGAGCGCCAAAACGGGCGCCCCGGCAAGCAAGGCGCCCGTCAGGCACCGGCACGGGCGTCGATCCGGTCCGGCACAGGGATGTATGCCGGCGCAACTGTCGGGTTCAGGTCGCGCCGGCACGCTGGCCCTGTGGCCGGGCGTGCCGGGCATGACGAGGCGGGTGCGACGTAGGACGAAGATCGAGCGACGAACCCGGTTCGCCGCCGATCGGCAGAAATTACTTCTTGCCGCCGCGCCAGTAGAGCAGGCCGGCGACGATCGCCGCCGAGCCGATGCCGATCGCGGCGCCCATGCCGATCTGCTTGGCATCGGGCTTCCAGCGCTTCCTGGCCTCGGCAATGTCCTTGACGGCCTGCAGCGCCTCGCTCCCCTCGTGGTGATCGTGCGACGCCTCCTCGACCGGGTGGGGCGACTGGGCATCCTCGGGCAGTGGCGGCTTCTTGCTCATGGTCTTCCTCTATTGGCGCAAGCCTGAACGTCAGGCTAATGCGGCGGTTGCACCCAAAGATGCAAGCCGCCACAAGCTCGGCCCCATGAACCCGCTCTACGCCCGGATGGGCACCACCATCTTCGAAGCCATGTCCGCCCGCGCGCGCGCGACCGGGGCGATCAACCTGGGCCAGGGCTTCGCCGACGGGCGCGGGCCGGAGGCGGTGCTGGAGGCCGCGGCCAGGGCTGTGGTGGAACGGTCGAACCAATATCCGCCGATGCTCGGCCTGCCCGAGCTGCGCCATGCGGTGGCGGACCATTATGCCCGCCACCAGGGGCTCAACCTGACGGCGGAGGAAGTGGTGGTAACCTCCGGCGCGACCGAGGCGCTGGCCGCCGCGATCTTCGCCTGCGTCTCCCCCGGCGACGAGGTGATCTGCTTCCAGCCGCTCTACGACGCCTATGTGCCGCTGATCCGCCAGGCCGGCGGCGTGCCGAAATTCGTGCGCCTCCAGCCGCCCGAATGGAAGATCGACCGGGCGGCGCTGGAAGCCGCGGTGTCGAGCCGGACGCGCGCGCTGATCCTCAACAACCCGCTCAATCCCGCCGCGACCATGTGCGGCGCGGACGCGCTGGCGATGCTCGCCGATTTCTGCGTCGCGCACGACCTGATCGCGATCTGCGACGAGGTATGGGAGCATGTCACCTTCGACGGCGCCCGCCACCTGCCGCTGATCGGCTTCCCCGGCATGCGCGAGCGCACGGTGAAGATCGGCTCGGCCGGCAAGATCTTCGCGCTGACCGGCTTCAAGGTCGGATGGATGTGCGCCGCCCCCGCCATCGCCCGCGTGCTTTCCAAGGCGCATCAGTTCCTCACCTTCACCACGCCGCCCAACCTGCAATGGGCGGTCGCCGAGGGGCTCGCCACCCAGGACGGCTGGGTGCAGGAGGCCCGCCACCGCTTCCAGCACGGCCGCGACCGGCTGCGCGCCGGGCTCGCCACCGCCGGCTTCGCGGTGCTGCCGAGCGCGGCGACCTATTTCCTCTCGGTCGATCTCGCCGCCTCGGGCATCGCCCTGGACGATGTCGCCTTCGCCAACCGGCTGATCGACGAGGCCGGCGTCGCCTGCATCCCCGTCTCGGCCTTTTATGCCGAGCAGCCGGTGACCAGCGTGGCGCGCTTCTGCTTCGTCAAGGAAGACGCCACGCTCGACGCCGCGATCGCCCGAATCGCCGAGGCCCGGGAACGGCTGGCCGGCGGCTGACCGGCCGGCGGCGGGGCGGTTCACCCACGGAACCGCCCGCTTCGCCGTGCGGCGTGCAACTCGTCTCGTTTCCGGCACGTTCGCCGCGCCGCGGGACAGATTGGAGTTGTACCATGCGTAACATCAAGTTCCTGATGCGCGGCGCGGCGGTGACCGCGCTGCTCGTCGCGACCCCGTCGCTCGCCCAGAGCCGCATCGACCGGGCGCGCACCGCCGTGACCGAGGCCACCGCCAAGGTGGAGGCGGCGCAGACCGCCGGTGCCCAGACCTATGCCGGCGAGACCATGGCCAAGGCCGAGGAGGCGCTGCGCGTCGCCAAGGACCAGCTGGCGCGCGACCATCGCGATTCGACGATCAACGAAGCGCGCCGCGCCTCGGGCCTGGCCGACCAGGCACTGGCCGAGGCCGAGCGCAACAAGGACGCGCGCATGGCGGCCGAGCGCGACGCACGCCGTGATGCGCAGGCCGCGGCGGCCTCGGCTTCGGCGGACGCGGCGGCGGAGGCCAGCCAGCGCGCGGCCGCGCAGGATGCCGCGGCGGTGGCCCAGGGCAATGCGGCGGCGGCGAACGCCCGTGCCGACATGGCCGCCCAGGCGGCGCAATCGGCGGCGGCGGATGCGGCGGCGGTGCGCGCCGCGGCGGCCCAGCCGGTCGCGACCACGATCGAGACCACCACGACCCAGCCGGCGGCGCGCAAGACGACGACGGTGCGGAAGGCGCCGGTGCGCAGGACCACCAGCACCACCGTGTCGCGCCCGGCCGCGGCATCGACCACCACGACCACCACGGTGAAGACCGAGCCGCGCTGAGGCGGAGTCCTGCGATCAAGGGCGATGGCGCGAGGCACGCATTCCGCGCCGCCTCGCGCGCCCGGGGTCAGATCCTGTCCAGCACCCCGCGCTCGGTGATGTAGCCCGTCACCAGCCGCGCGGGGGTCACGTCGAATGCTGGATTGGCGGCGGGGGAGTCGGTGACACGGACAGTTCCGATTTCCCCGCTTGCCCCCGGCCCGCTCAGCCGGGTCAGCTCCTCGGCGCTGCGCTCCTCGATCGGGATGTCGGCGCCGCTCTCGGTGTTCGGGTCGAACGTGGTGTAGGGCAGCGCGACATAGAAGGGCACATCATTGTCGTGCGCGGCGAGCGCCTTCAGATAGGTGCCGATCTTGTTGCAGACATCGCCGTTGCGGGTAACGCGATCGGTGCCGACCACCACCGCGTCCACCTGCCCCTTCATCATCAGCAGGCCGCCGGCATTGTCGGCGATCACCGTGTGCGGCACGCCGTGGTTGCGCAGCTCGAACGCGGTCAGCAGCGCGCCCTGATTGCGCGGGCGCGTCTCGTCCACCCAGACATGGACCGGGATGCCGGCATCGTGCGCGAGATAGATCGGCGCGGTGGCGGTGCCGTAATCGACCGTGGCGAGCCAGCCTGCGTTGCAATGGGTGAGGATGTTGAGCGGGCGATCGGGATTGCGCGCATGGAGTTCGCGGAACAGCTCCAGGCCATGCTCGCCGATCGCGCGGCAGAGCCCGGCATCCTCGTCGCAGATTTCGTCGGCGCGCCGGAACGCCGCCGCCGCCCGCTCGCCCTCGGGCAGCTCGGCGACCGCCGCGCGAACCGCGTCGAGCGCCCAGCGCAGGTTGATCGCGGTCGGGCGCGTCTCGAACAGCGTCTCGTACGCCGCCTGGAGGTTCGCGTCGCCGGGATCGGCCGCGAGCGCCATCGCATAGCCATAGGCGGCGGTGGCGCCGATCATCGGCGCGCCGCGCGTCCACATATCGCGGATCGCCACCGCGGCGGCATCGACGTCGCGCAGTTCGACCCATTGCACTTCCCAGGGAAGCTTGCGCTGGTCGAGGATGACCACGCCCCTGCCGTCTTCGGTGCGGCGGATCGAGCGCGTGGGACGGCCTTCGAGGATCATGGGAGCACTTCCGCCAGAGAATGGATGTCGGCCGGGCCGCCTTCGCGGTCGATCAGCAGCGCCTGGAGCCCCGCCTCGTGCGCGGCATCGACTTCGGCGGCCATGTCCGAGACGAACAGCAGCTCGGAAGGCGCGAGATCGAGGGCGTCGACGATCCTGGAATAGGAATCGCTGTCGCGCTTGGGGCCGGTGGTCGTGTCGAAATAGCGGCTGAGGAACGGCGTCAGGTCGCCGGCGATCGAATGGCCGAAGATCAGCTTCTGCGCGGCGATCGAGCCGGAGGAATAGATGTTCACCGTGAGGCCGGCGGCCGTCCAGCGGCGCAGCGCCTCGGGCGTGTCGGGATAGACATGCCCCTTGAGCTCGCCATCGGCATAGCCCCGGGCCCAGATCAGGCCCTGGAGCGTCTTGAGCGGGGTTTCCTTGCGATCCTCGTCGATCCACGCGAGCAGCGTGGCGACGGGATCGTCGCCCGGCACCTGGGCCAGGATCGGCGCGGCCACTTCGGGATTGTTCGCAACGAATTCCGCCAGATGCTTGCGCGCATAGGGGAAAAGCTCGTCGGCGACGAAGCTGATGCTGCTCGTCGTGCCTTCGATGTCGAGGAGGATGGCCTTGGGTGGAGTGTGGGTCATTCTTCTTTCGTCCCCCCGCCCCTTTCGTCATCCCCGCGCAGGCGGGGATCCAGGATAGCAGAGCGACGTCCTTCACGACTCTGGATCCCCGCCTGCGCGGGGATGACGGTGGTTGGCTCAGGCCGGCTCGTGCCGGGGGAAGCGGTCCGCAATGGCGTCGCCGGTGAAGTTGGCGATCCAGCCGTCCGCATTGGTGAACAGGCGGATCGCGGTGAAGCGCGGGCTCGGCCCCATGTCGAACCAGTGGCGGGTGCCGGCCGGAACCGAGATCAGGTCGCCTTCCTCGCACAGCACGGCATAGATCCTCTCGCCTTCGCGCAGGGTGAACAGCCCCTCGCCCTCGACGAAGAAGCGGACCTCATCCTCCGAATGGCGATGCTCGGAAAGGAACTTGGTGCGCAGGGCACCCTTTTCGGGATGATCGGGCACCATGCGGATCACGTCGACGGACTGGTAGCCCTTCTCGGCCTTGAGCCGCTCGACTTCGGGCGCGAAGGCCTCGAGCACTTCGTCCTGCCCGGCATCGGCGGCGAGCGGGCGCGACGGCCATTGCTCGAAGCGGACGCCGATCCCGCCGAGCGCGGCGGCGATGTCGCCGGCATCGCGCGTATCGGTGAGCGGCGCGCCGCCCGCCTCGTCGAAGACCCTGAGATGCGTCATCGCTTCCATGCCCTTTCGGCCAGTTCGGCGGCGATCAGCCATTCGGTGCCCTCGAGCACGCGCTCGGCCTCGGCCAGGTCCTTGCCCCAGGCATAGAGCCCGTGGCTGCGGATAAGATAGGCCGGCGCGGCGCCCGGCGCCAGCAGCGCGGGCGTCACCGCCGCCTCGATCACCGCCATGTCCTGGCTGTTGTCGACGATGGGCAGGCGGATCTCGGCCTCGTGCGTGGCGTTGCCGGGGAAGACCTTGAGCATCTCATGGCCGGCGAACACCCATTCGCCGGCATCGGCGGCGGCGCGGGTCATGCCGACGGCCTCGGGCGAGTGCCCGTGGAGCACGGCGCCCGTGCCGGGAAACAGCCGGTAGATGGCAAGGTGCAGCGCGGTCTCGGCCGAGGGCTTGCCGGGGGTGAGCCCCTTCCCCTCCAGGTCGACCCGCATGATGCCGGCGGGCGTCAGCCGGCCCTTGTGCCAGCCGGACACGGTGACGGCGACGCTGCCGTCGTCGAGGCGGACGGAATAATTGCCGGCGGTGGCGGGGGCCCAGCCGCGCGCGTCGAGCCGGCGGCCGACCTCGACCAGCGCGTCGGCGGCATCTGCGAAGGACATCGTCATGCGCGCGGCCTTAGCCGATCCGCGGGCACCCTGGGCAACAGATTTTATTTGGAGCCGCGGCGCGGAAGCGGCTGGACGATCTCCCGCGCCGGGCCGGTGACCCAGCTTGCCGGCTGGGGCTGCGGCCGCGGCGCCATGCCGGGCATGGTCACCATGTTGAACGCCTCGCCGCCCAGGTTGCGCGCATCCGCCATCAGGAGCGGCGTGGAGGGGCCCGAACGCTCGGGATTGGTCACCGGCTCGTCCGTCACCATCACGTCGCCGCCGATCTCGGTCAGCGCATAGAGCTGCCTGGCAAAGGCCGCCGGGAAGCGGATGCAACCGTGCGAGGCGGGATAGCCGGGGAGATGGCCGGCGTGCAGCGCGATCCCGTCCCAGGTGAGCCGCTGCATATAGGGCATCGGCGCGTTCGAATAGAGGTTCGAGCGGTGGAACACCTTCTTCTGGAGGATGGTGAAGGCGCCGGCGGGCGTCTCGTGCCCGTTCGAGCCGGTCGACACCGTGCTCGCGCCGACCAGCTTGCCGCCGCGATAGACATAGGCGCGCTGGTCCGGAATGCTCACCACGATCGAGACGGGATCCCAGTCGTTCGTGCTCGCGCGGATGATCTGGGGCTGCTCGTACCAGACCCATTGGCCGTTGCGCAGCCCCTCCGGCGCGATCTGCATCGTATCGGACGCGATCCCCTGCGCGACGGCGGGAGCAATGGGAAACAGGGCGGCCAGGGCCAGGAGAAGGACGGCAAAGGTGCCGGAACGCATCGAACAGCTCTCCGAATCCGACGAGCCAGGACGGCTCAGGGCGATTCCTTAACGAAATTAACCTAATTTCGTGCCGCTGCCGAATCGGCGATATTCGCGCGGGCAAATCGCTGGCAACGTTCCGGATTTCGGAGAGCCTTCGGCGAACCGGGCGAACGATGCGGCGAGTCGCGCAACTTGGGACAGATGTTGAGCAACGCGCTTACCATCTGTCTGGTATAGCTTCCCCCTGGGGACGAGAGCAGCGGGCTTTTTGGATAGTGATGGATAGTCTCGATACGATTCAGTCGCGTCGCGCCTTGTTGAGGACGGCGCTGGTGATGGCGAGCGGCGCGGTGGTTTCGGCCTGCGCCTCGCGCACGATCGAAACCGCGATGGCACCGGCCGCGCTGCCGGTCCCGGCGCCGATCCCCGAGATTCCCAAGGCGCCCGAAGTGGCCGCCGCCAAGGTGCCCGGCGTGCCCGCCGGCATCCGCCCCGAGCTGTTCAAGAAGGCGCTGGCCGCGCTCAACCGCCATTCGATGCGCATCCCGTCGCATGACCGGATCGCGATCGCCGATTTCGCCTCGCCCTCCTACAGCCCGCGCTTCTTCGTGGTGAACCTGGGCACCGGCCAGGTCGAGCGCTTCCTCGTCGCGCACGGCATCGGCTCGGACCCGCAGCATACCGGGCTGCTCCAGCGCTTCTCGAACGAAGTGAATTCGGAAGCGACCTGCGAGGGCGCGTTCCTGACCGCGGACTATTATGTCGGCAAGCATGGCGATTCGCAGCGCCTGCTCGGCCTCGACCCGACCAACAACAACGCGCTCGATCGCGCGATCGTGGTCCATTCGGCCTGGTATGCGAACACCGACATGATCGGCCGGCACGGCAAGCTGGGCCGCAGCCAGGGCTGTTTCGCGGTGGGCGAGAACGAGCTGGCCAAGCTGTTCGAGCGGCTCGGCCCGGGCCGGATGATCTACTCCGCCAAGGTCTGAGCCAAGGCCTGACCCGGCTAGTTCCGCGGCAGCGCGGGCCCCGGCCCGGTGCCGCACGGGAAAGGCGGCGCCCAGCAGGGATAGCCGAACGCCAGCTTCGTCGCGTAACGCGCGACCGGCCGTTGCGGCCAGCTGCCCGGCAGCGCCACCTCCGCCTTGCCGCTGCCCTTGGGCCAGGTCGCGATGCTGGACGGCGTGACGCCATACCAGCGCGCATCGCCCGCGAACGGCCGCTTGAAGGCGATCGCCATCACGCGGTCCCCCATCCATAGCTGGTGGTAGTCGGCGGGGCTGCGCTGCGCCCCCCGCGCGTCCACCACCGCCGAGCGGGCGAAGTAGATGTCCTGCCACGGCGCGGCGGGCGCGGCGAAGGCCAGCGCCTTGGCGGGCTCCTGCGGCATCGCCGGTCGCGGCACGATGCGGAAGCTGGCGAGCAGCACCAGCGCCGCCACCACCGCCAACCCGCGCAGGTCGCGCCAGCTTAGCAGCAGCCAGGTGAACAGCGCCGCCATCGGGAACAGCCATTTGAAATAATGGGCGTTGAAGAAGCGCCACATGCCGCTGGGCACCAGATCGACATAGGCGAGCATCATCGCGGTATAGATCAGCGCGGCCAGCGCCATGCAGAGCGCCAGCCAGCGCGCCGGGCCCCGCAGCCGCATCACGCCCAGGATCAGGCCCGCCGCGCCGGTGAGCAGCCAGGGCAGCTCGCGCAACAGGCCGGTCTCGCCGGGGAACCAGGGCGCGGGATCGACCAGCAATATGCTCGCCTTCCAGCCGAGATCGGCGAACGCGAAGCCATAATCGCCCGAGAGCAGCGTATAGTCGGTGAGGCGCCAGCCATAGATGGCGAGATAGAGCACGGCATAGGGAAGGAACGCCGCCGCGGCGCCGCCGATCGCCCAGGCGAGATCCGGCCAGCGCCGCTCCATCAGCACCGGGCGCCACAGCGCGAAACCGCCGATCACCGCGCCCACCACCACGTCCGCCGGGCGGACCAGCGCGATCCCGGCCAGCAGGGCGCCGAGCAGCCAGGGCCGGCGCCGGCCGCCGAACATCATGTCCGCCGCCTCGGCAAAGGCGAACCAGACAAAGGCCGCGGACATGGTCGTCGTCCAGGGCTCGAGCCAGAATTTGGAGATGCGCAGGTCGCCGATCGTCGCGGCGAGGAACAGCAGCCCCGCCGCCAGGCTCCCCACCCCGAAGCGCGCGCAGACGCGGTGGAAGCCCCAGAAGGCAAGCGCATAGCAGGCCAGGTTGATCGGCACGAACGGCGTCGGCGCCCAGGCGAAGGGCGCCCCGGCGAGCGGATAGAGCAAGGGATACCAATGCTGGTCCGGGCTCAGGTCGAAGCGCAGGAACGCCCTGGCCGATTGCAGATATTGTTTCTGATCGTGCCAGCCGCGCCACCAGGGTCCTTCGGGCGCGAAGAACTTCAGGTTGATCTTGAAGACGGTATAGGCCGCGAAGACGGCCATGACGGTTCGCACCGGATGCGCGTCGAACTGGCGGCGGATCCAGTGGAGCATGGCCTGCGGGTATCGCTTGCGCGGGGTTGGCACAAGCGCGCCCGAGCGACTAGGTGTGTGGCGTGATCGATACATAACCGGTTGCAAGACGGAGACGATGAGCCAGTCCCATCCCTTTTATTCGATCCACCGCCAGGGAATGATCCGCGCGGGCCTGTGCACGCCGGCGGTGGTGGTGGGCGATCCCGCCGCCAATGCCCAGGCGGCGATCGCGCTGGCGCGGCAGGGCGACGAGCAGGGCGCGGACCTGCTCGTCTATCCCGAGCTCAACGTCACTTCCTATGCGATCGACGATCTGCACCTGCAGGACACGATCTGCGAGGCGACCGAGGCGGGGATCGCCGCGATCGTGGCGGCGAGCGCGGAGCTCAGGCCGGTATTGCTGGTGGGCGCCGCGCTCCGGCGCAACGGGCGGCTCTACAATTGCGCCGTCGCCGTCGCGCGCGGGCGCATCCTGGGCGTGGTGCCCAAGAGCTACCTGCCCAATTACCGCGAATATTACGAGAAGCGCTGGTTCGCGCGCGGTGCCGGCCTGGCGGGGCTGGAGATCGTGGTGGCGGGGCAGAAAGTGCCCTTCGGCACCGACCTGATCTTCGCGGCGGAGGAACTTCCCGACTTCGTCTTTCATGTCGAGATCTGCGAGGATTACTGGTCTCCCCTGCCCCCTTCCACCGAAGGCGCGCTGGCCGGGGCGCTGGTGCTGTGCAACCTCTCCGCCTCGAACATCGTGGTGGGCAAGGCGCGCGAGCGGGCGATGCTGTGCGCGGCGCAATCGGCGCGGGCGGTGGCGGCCTATGTCTATTCCGCTTCCGGCCCCGGCGAGAGCACCACCGACCTGGCCTGGGACGGCCAGGGCATGATCCACGAGCTGGGCGAGCTGATCGCCACCACCGAGCGCTTCGAGCTGACCACCGAAGTGGTGTGCGCCGATATCGACCTGGAGCGGCTGCGGCTCGAGCGGATGCGGATGGGCACGTTCAACGACTGCGCCGCCGACCATGGCGATCCGGAGACGCGCTTCCGCCGCGTGACCTTCCAGCACCGGCCGGACCACGCCGACAAGGGACTGCTGCGCAAGCTGCGCCGCTTCCCCTTCGTGCCCAACACCCCCTCCCGGCTGGAGGAGGATTGCTACGAGGCGTTCAACATCCAGGTGGAGGGGCTGCGCAAGCGGCTGGAAGCCACTGGCGCGAAGCACATCGTCATCGGCGTCTCGGGCGGGCTCGATTCCACTCATGCGCTGATCGTCGCGGCCAGGGCGATGGACCGGCTCGGTCGCCCGCGCACCGACATTCTCGGCTTCACCATGCCGGGCTTCGCGACCAGCGAAGGCACCAAAGCCAATGCCTGGGCGCTGATGGACGCGCTGGGCGTTGCCGGCGAGGAGATCGATATCCGCCCGGCGGCGCGGACGATGCTCGAGGGGATCGGCCATCCCTTCGCCAGGGGCGAGCCGGTCTATGACGTGACCTTCGAGAACGTCCAGGCGGGCCTGCGCACCGACTATCTGTTCCGTCTCGCCAACCAGCGGCACGGCTTCGTGCTCGGCACCGGCGACCTGAGCGAGCTGGCGCTGGGCTGGTGTACTTATGGTGTCGGCGACCATATGAGCCATTACGGCGTCAATGCCGGCGTGCCCAAGACGCTGATCCAGTATCTCATCCGCTGGACGGTGCAGACCGGCCAGTTCACCGGCGAGGCGGCGCGGGTGCTGACCAGCATCCTCGATACCGAAATCTCGCCCGAGCTGGTGCCCGCCGATGCGGACGGCAGGATGCAGAGCACGCAGGAGCGGATCGGCCCGTACGAGCTGCACGATTTCTTCCTCCACTACACGATCCGGCACGGCCTGCGGCCCTCCAAGATCGCCTTCCTCGCCTGGCACGCCTGGAAGGACGCGGCGGCAGGGCAATGGCCGATCGGCTTCCCCGAGGATGCGCGCCACCAATATGACCTGGCGACGATCGCGAAATGGCTGGAGGAGTTCCTGTTCCGCTTCTTCCAGACCAGCCAGTTCAAGCGCTCGGCGCTGCCCAACGGGCCCAAGGTCTCGGCCGGCGGCGCGGTGAGCCCGCGCGGCGACTGGCGCGCGCCCTCGGACGGCGTGGCGCGGCCGTGGATCGCGGAGCTGAAGGCGAATCTGCCGTAACCCGCCTGTTTCGGGCAGCCGGCCGCCGCCAGGAACGGCACCGTCATGCTGAACTTGTTTCAGCATCCAACCCGCCACGGGCGATACCGCTCGCGGAGCGTTGAACCCTGAAACAAGTTCAGGGTGACGCAGGGGATGAAGGCAATGACAATTCCATAATCGCGGCGGGCATAGGCTCCGGAACCGCCAGCCTTTCTCCCGCCATCCCGGTGATAGCGTTACCACCACTTGACCTGTATACCCTTCCCGACAACGCTGACAAAAATCGCGGGAGAGGAATCATGAAGCTGCGCCGTCACGCATTCGCGGGTTCGCTGGTCGCACTGGGCATCGCGCTCGCCGCCGCGGCGCCCGCCGCCGCGCAGGACCAGGCCCGGCCCTGGATGAACGCCGCCCTCTCCCCCGATGCCCGGGTGAAGGCCGTGCTCGCCCAGATGACCGAGGACGAGAAGCTGACTCTGGTCTTCGGCTATTTCGGCACCGATTTCGCGCCGAAGAACGGCTATAAGGCGCCCGCCGAGGCGCGGCAGGGCTCGGCGGGCTATGTGCCGGGCATTCCCCGGCTGGGCATCCCGCCCCAGTGGCAGACCGATGCCGGCGTGGGCGTGGCCACCCAGGGCGGCGCGGCGCGCAAGCGCGGGCGGACCGCCCTGCCCTCGGGCCTCGCCACCACCGCGAGCTGGGACGTCGACCTCGCCCATGCCGGCGGCGCGATGATCGGCGCGGAGGCGCGCGCATCGGGCTTCAACGTGATGCTCGCCGGCGGCGTCAACCTGATGCGCGAGCCGCGCAACGGCCGGAACTTCGAATATGGCGGCGAGGATCCGCTGCTCGCCGGCACGATGGTGGGCGCGCAGATCGCCGGCATCCAGTCGAACCACATCGTCTCGACCGTGAAACATTATGCGGTGAACGATCAGGAGACCGATCGCGATACCGGCAATTCGATCATCGACCAGGGCGCGGCGCGGACCAGCGACCTGCTCGCCTTCCAGATCGCGATCGAGAAGGGCGATCCGGGCTCGGTGATGTGCGCGTACAACCGCGTGAACGGCATCCATGCCTGCGAGCATCCCTGGCTGCTCACCGACGTGCTGCGCCGCGACTGGGGCTATAAGGGCTATGTGATGTCGGACTGGGGGGCGACTCACTCCACCGCGCCGGCCGCCAATGCCGGGCTCGACCAGGATTCGGGCTTCCCGTTCGACAAGGAGCCCTATTTCGGCGCGCCGCTAAAGGCCGCGGTGGCGAAGGGTGACGTCTCGGCGGCGCGGCTCGACGCGATGGCGGGGGCGATTCTGCACGCGATGTTCGCCAACGGGCTGTTCGAGAAGCCGATCGCCGACGCGCCGATGGACCTGGCCCCGGCGATGCTCGCCAACCATGCCGGCGTGACTCGCCGGGATGCCGAGGGCGGCGCGGTGCTGCTCAAGAACCGCGACGCGATCCTGCCGCTCTCGCCGGCGGTGAAGAAGATCGTCGTGATCGGCGGGCATGCCGACAAGGGCGTGCTGGCCGGCAGCGGCTCGTCGCTGGTCTATCCGGTGGGCAGCAATGCCGTGCCCGGCCTGAAGCCGGCGACCTGGCCGGGGCCGGTGATGTATTATCCCGACGCCCCGCTCGCGGCGATCAAGGCACAGGCGCCCAATGCCGAGATCCTGTTCGCCGATGGCGGCAATGCCGGCGCAGCCGCGAAGCTCGCCAGGGATGCCGATGTCGCGATCGTCTTCGCCACGCAATGGGCGGGCGAGGCGTTCGACGTGTCGCTCACGCTCGAGGACGGCCAGGACAAGCTGATCGCGGCGGTGGCCAAGGCCAATCCGCGCACGGTGGTGGTGCTCGAGACCGGCGGGCCGGTGCTGACGCCGTGGCGCGACCAGACCGCCGCCATCCTCGCCGCCTGGTATCCGGGCACGCAGGGCGGCAGCGCGATCGCCAACCTGCTGTTCGGCAAGGCGAACCCCTCGGGCCGTCTGCCGGTCAGCTTCCCCGCGAGCCTCGACCAGCTGGCCAAGCCCGCCGCGCCCAACAAGGGCGACACGACCTATGGCGAGGGCGCGACGGTCGGCTATAAATGGTATGACGCCAAGGGGCTGACGCCGGCCTTCGCCTTCGGGCACGGGCTCAGCTACACCGAATTCGCCTATTCGGGGCTGCGCGCGCGCGCCGAGGACGGAACGGTCTCGGCCAGCTTCGCCGTGCGCAATACCGGCAAGGTGAAAGGCAAGGCGGTGCCCCAGCTCTATGTCGCCGGCGCGGGCTGGGAAGCGCCGAAGCGGCTGGGCGCGTTCGACAAGGTCGAGCTGGCGCCGGGCGAGGCGAAGCAGGTTTCGCTCAAGGTCGATCCGCGACTGCTGGCGACCTGGGACGCGGCGGGCAATGGCTGGAAGATCGCGGGCGGGACGGTGCAGGTGATGCTGGGCAGCTCGGCCAAGGATATCGTCGCGACGGTGCCGGTGACGCTGGCGCCGCGGACGATCGCGGTGGGATGGCGGCCCTAGGTTGCGGACTCATCTTCTTCCTTCGTCCCCCCGGCGCAAGGCCGGGACGGCGGTCATGGGCGAGATGACGACCCGGCGCGAGATGACGGCCAATCAGAATGAAAGCCGCCGCCCTTCCCGCGCGCTCTCCCGCGCCATTTCCATGATCCGCAGTCCCAGCACCGCGTCCTCGCCGCTGACCGGCACGGGCGCGCCCTCGGCGATCGCCTTGGCGATGCCGGCATAATAGCCGCGATAGTCGCCGGCCTCGGTCGGGACGATCTCGCTGCTGCCATCGGCGCGGGTGAGCCGGCCGTGGAATTGCGGCTCCTCCTCGCCCACGCCCGGATCGGTGTAGCGCGCGCCGTCCTTCACGCGCGCCTCCTGCGGGTCGAGCCCGTGCTTGGCGAAATCGGCCAGGGTGCCGTGCAGCCAGAAGCGCGGACGCGGCGTGACGAACAGCCGGCCGGCGGAAAGCGTCACCCGGCGCGCGCCATGGAACAGGGTCAGCTCGAAATAATCGTCGGTGCGCCCGCCTTCGCGCTGGACCGCGATGTCGGCAAGGATCGCCTCGGGCGGGCCGAAGAGCTGGAGCGCCTGGTCGATCAGATGCGGGCCGAGATCGGCGAGGATGCCGGCCCCGGCACCGGGATCTTCCTTCCACGCCTGGGCGAGCGCGGGGCGGAACCGGTCCCAGCGCAGCTCGGCGAGCATGACCTCGCCGAGCACGCCGCCGTCCAGCAGCTTGCGGACGGTGCGGAAATCGCCGTCCCAGCGACGATTGTGAAAGGCGCTGACCAGCAGGCCCCTCGCCCTGGCGAGCGCGACCAGCCCCTCGCCATCGGCAAGGCTGGTGGCGAAGGGCTTGTCGATCACGACATGCTTGCCCGCCTCCAGCGCCCGGCGCGCGAGCGGGACATGGGTGTCGTTGGGCGTGGTGACGACGACCAGCTCGATGCCCGGATCGGCGAGCAATGCTTCGGGGGTGGTGACGGGCACGTCCGGATAGCGCGCGTGCACCGCATCGGCACGCGAGGTGGCGACGGCGGCGAGCTCCAGCTCGGGCACTGCGTCCACCAGCGGCGCGTGGAAGGCAAGCCCGCCCAGTCCATAGCCGATCACTCCGGTGCGGATCATGCGACGCTCCCTTGCCCTGTTGCCACCGCCCTCTAGGGCCGGGCGGGCGGCGATGGGAAGAAAAAGCGTGACCCCGGCGCGCGGCCGGGATCACGGAGGGGGACCTCAGATCGCGTATTTCGCCCGTTGCGGGCGGGCGAGCATCGCATTGGCGGCATCGTCGCCGATGAACCGCTCCGCCGCGGGATCCCATTTGAGCCGCCGCCCGGTCTTCATCGCAATGTGATGGAGCAGGCAGGTCGAGCAGGCGCGGTGGCCGATCTCGGCGGGCGCGCTGACCGGCACGCCCTTCAGGATCGCGTCCAGCCAGTTCCGATGCTGCTCGGGCGCCTTGTAGAGCCGGATCTCGTCCGGGCCGATCACGCTGTCGAGGACCCTGGGATCGCTCGCCGCGAGCGGCACGTCGGCGGGCTTGGAAGGGTCGGAGGAAGAGACCGCGCCGGTGCGCTGGACGAAGACCCAGCCCCTGTCGCCGATGAACTTCACGCCATTGGGCAGCGCGCCCGAGATCGTCATCGTGACGCCATTGGCATAGCGGGCATGCGTCTCGAACGGCCCGTGCACGTCCCACAGGCCGGATTTGGGAAATTCGGCGCTGCCCCAGATCTCGACCGGACCGCTATGCTCCATGTCCATGCCCCAATGGGCGATGTCGACATGATGCGCGCCCCAGCCGGTGATCATGCCGGCGCCGAACTGCTCCATGCGGAGCCAGCCGGGCCGATCCTCGAAGCTGTTCTGCGGGTGGACGCGCGTCTCGGTGTAATAGACTTCGGGCGTCGTCCCCAGCCAGGCATCGTAATCGAGGTTGGAAGGGATCGGCATCCGCGGCGCCGCGGGGCCCGAAGGATCGCCCGGCAGGCCGATCTCGACATGCTTCAGCCTGCCGATCCGGCCGTTGCGGACCAGCTCGCAGGCGCGGTGGAATTGCGGCCAGGGGTCCTGCCCGCGCTGCTGCGAGCCGATCTGGAGAACCCGCCCGGACTGCTTCACTTCGTCCGCCATCCGCCGCCCCTCGGCGATGGTGAGCGAAGCGGGCTTCTGGAGATAGACATGCTTGCCCGCCCGCACCGCATGCACGGCGAGCGGGGCGTGCTGGTGGTCGGGCGTGGAGATCAGCACCGCGTCGATATCCTTCGCGGCGAGCAGCTCGCGATAATCGGCATGGCCGCGCGTGCCCGAATAGGGCTTGCCGGTGCTGGCGGCATAGCGATCGTCGACCAGCTGCATGCCGGCGCCGAGCCGCCTGGTATCGAGGTCGCACACCGCGACGATCTGCGCGTCGGCATGCTTGTGGATCTCCTTCATGTCGTGGACGCGGCTGATCCGGCCGACGCCGATCGCGCCGATCGTCACTCGGTTCGACGGCGCGTTCGCTCCGAACACGCTCGCCGGCACGATCATCGGCGCCGCGATGGCCCCGAGCGTCTGGCGTCTGGAAAGCCGCATGCCTCTCTCCTTCCCTGGTTCAGGCCGAAACCGGCCGGGTGGCGTTCTTCTGCGCGGTGAGCACCAGCTCGGCGGCGAGCAGCGCCTGGTCCTGGTCCTGCGCGACGCTGCTGCGCTCGACGACATCGGCGATGAACTGCGGGCCGAAGGGGAGATGGACCTTGGAGCAGTCCATATATTGCACGCCCTGCCGGTCGCAGATCAGCAGGTGGTTGCCGCCGGGCCGGCCGGCGATGTCCACATATTTGCGCAGCTCGATATAGCCCTCGGTGCCGAGGATGAAGAGCCGGCCGTCACCCCAGGTCGGCAGCCCGTCGGGCGTGAACCAGTCGACCCGGACATAGCCGGTGCCGCCGTCGCCGCTGAGCATCATGTCGCCGAAATCCTCGAAGCCGGGCTTGTCCGGCCAGTTCAGGTTGCCGGTCTGCGCGGCGACGACATGCGCGGTTTTCGAGCCGGTGTAGAACAGGAACTGGTCGGCCTGATGGCTGCCGATATCGGTGAGGATGCCGCCATAGCGCGCCTTGTCCCAGAACCAGTCCGGCCGGCCCGAGCCGACGCGGTGGGGGGCGAGGTTGACGGTCTGGATCACCTTGCCGATCCGGCCCTGCCGGACCAGCTCGCCGGCCTGGACGGCGGCACGCACCTCGAGCCGCTCGGAATACATGATCGCGAACTTGCGCCGGGTCTCGGCGATGGTACGGCGAACCTCGGCGAGCTGGCCGAGACTGGTGATCGCCGGCTTGTCGCCGAGATAGTCCTTGCCCGCCCGCATCGCCCGGATGCCGAGCGGGGCGCGGAGATCGGGGATCGGCGCGCCTGCGATCAGCCTGATCGTCTTGTCGCCGAGGATCTCGTCCTCGCTCCGCGCCAGCTTCACGGCATTGCCATAGCGCTTGCGGAACATGTCCACCTGTCGTGGATCGGCCGCATGGAAGGCCTTGAGCACGCCGCCGCCGCGGATCATCGCGTCGGTCATCGAATAGATGTGCGCATGATCGAGGCCGATCACGCCGAAATCGATCCTGTGCTTCACGCCCGGCTCGGGGCCGATGGGCGCGGCATTCTCGGACGGGGCGTTGCCCGAGCTCTGCGACTGGGCGAGAACTTCGGGCGGCAGCATCGCGGCGATGCCCGCGATGCCAAGGATCGAACGACGGTCCATTTCTCGAAGCTCCCTGTCACTGCGCCGGCGTGGCGGCAGTCTTCCAGTTGATGACATGATAGGTGGCCGGGGTCCCGCCCACATTGCGCAACGCATGTTGCGCGTTCGACGCATTGAAGATCACCGAGCCGGGCCCGAGCCGCTCCCATCTGCCGCCCGAAAGCGCCTCGACCGTCCCCTGGTCGATGATCACCAGCTCCTCGTTGGGATGCTGGTGCGGCGGATGCGAGGACAGGCCCGGGTTGAGCGTGGTGACGTGCATCTCGAGCTCGGCCAGCGTCGCGGTGGGCTGACGGACGAGATTGCGGAGCGCGCCGACATCGGTCTTCTGCACGGCCAGCCGGTTCCAGTCCCACACTGCCGGCCCGAGCACATCCTGCCGCTGCGCCAGGGCATTGGCACCCCAGCCGAGCAGCAGCGCGGCCGCCGCGACGGCCAGGTCCCTTTGCGTGATTCGCATCACCACTCTCCTTGCCCGCGCGATCGCTCGCCGCGTCGGACGTCAGAGTGTTATCCGCAATTGTCCGAGTTTTGAACCCTATTTTTCGAACATAGCGGCGGCGCCGCCATGCGCGGCGAGATCGAGGGTCAGCGCCTCCCCTTCCGCCACGCGCCGTTCGGTGAGGATCGCGGCATCGGGCTTGTCGCCATCGCTCCACAATCGCATCGCTGCGCCGCGCCGGCCGAGGAAATCGAGCGGCACGGTGACCTTGCGCGCGGTCTCGCTGTTCAGCGCGCCGAGGAACCAGCGCGCGCCCTTGCGCCGGGCGAGGACGATATATTCCCCCGTCTCCCCGGCGAGATAGCGCGTCTCGTCCCAGCTTGCCGGCACCGCCTTGATGAAGTCGAAGCCGGCGGGACTGGCGGCATAGGTGTCCGGACTGTCGGAGACCGCGGCGACCGGCGACAGGAAGGCGACGTACAGCGCCAGGCCGTGCGCGCGGCTGGTCTGGACGAAGGGCAGGTCGCCGCGGATGCGGAAAGCCTCGGGCGTCACGTTGCGGAAGCCGCCGGGAGTATAGTCCATCGGGCCGATCAGGCCGCGAGTGAAGGCGAGCATGACATTGTGGCGCGACGTCACCCGGCGCGACCATTTGTTGTACTCGGCGCCCATCACGCCTTCCTGGGTCATGAAATTGGGCCAGGTGCGCGCCAGCCCGCGCGGCGGATAGGCGCCGTGGAAGTCGACCATGATGTGGTGGCGGGCGGCGGCGGCCAGCGTGCGCGCATACCAGTTGACCATCCACTGGTCGTCCCGGTCCATGAAATCGACCTTGATCCCGGCGATGCCGAGCTTCTCATATTCGGCGAGCGCGTCTTCCTGCTGCTCGTCCAGCGCCTGCCAGTGCATCCAGAGCCAGAGGCGGACCTTCTTCGATCTGGCGTAGTCGACCACTTCGCGAAGGTTGAGCGCGTCGGTCCATTTGGTGATGTCGACGCCCGGGCGGCGCACTCCGCCGCCGCCGGCGCCGGCATACCAGCCCTCGTCGATCATGGTATAGGGCAGGCCGTTGGCGGCGGCGAAGTCGATCAGCGCCTTGGCGACGGCGGTGGTGCTGCGCTGTCCGGGCAGCGCCGCAATCACCAGGCCGCTCCACCAGTCCCAGCTCGTCAGGCCGGGCTTGATCCAGCTGGTGTCCTCGATCCGGCTCGGGCTGGAGAGGTCGAGGACCAAGGTGGACTCGTTGAGCTTGCCCAGCTGATCGGCGAGCATCACCACCCGCCACGGCGTGACGATCGGGCTGCCGATCCGCGTGTGGACGGCGATGCGATAATCGTCGAGCGAGGGCGACAGCTTGACCTGCAGCCCGGGCCCGCCATCGCCCCGGCCGGTGAGGTACATGCCGGCAAAGTCGAGCAGGTCCGCCTCGGTCAGGGCGAAGGCCGCCTTGCCGGTCTCGCAGGCGAAAGGCAGGCTGAAGAGATTGTGGTCGCGCAGGCGCGGCACGTCCACGGGATCGAATTCGCCTTCATGGCTGGAGCCGAACTTGCCGACGTTGAAGCCCCAGCATTTGTAGGTCGGCGGAAAATAGAAGCCGGTGCGCTCGTAGCGGACGATCGCGGCCGCGGTCTGCGGCTGGACCGGCACGACGGTGCGAAAGGCGACGCCATCGTCATAGGCGCGCAGCACCACGTCCATCCGGCGCTTCGCCCCGCCCTTCTCCTGGAAATGCACGGTGAGCTGGTTGTAATGGTCGCGCCCTTCGGCGGCGTTGCCGGCGACGATCGGATAGCGGGCATCCGCGCTGGCGGTCTCCGAGCCGGTGATCGCCAGGCCATAGCCGAGCGTGTCGGCATCGAGATCGAGCAGGATCGGCGACGGCGCGAGCACCAGGCTGCCGCCGCGCGACACGGCATAGACCGGCGTGCCCGCGCCGTTCAGCTGGAGCGAGATGCGGTTGCTGCCGTCGGGCGACGCGGCGGTGAGGACCTGTGCGCCGGCGGGCGCGGCGAGGAGCAGCGCCAATGCCGCGAGCGCCACCCTCACGCCCTGTGCGCCTTCAGCACCGGGGCGAGCACGCTCTCCATCGCGGCGAAGCCCTGGCCGGTCGGATGGACGCCGTCAAAGGCCATGCCGGGCTTCATCGCCCCCGCCTCGGTGGCCAGCACCCCGGTATAATCGATGAAGGTCGCGCGGGCGTGGCGGGCATAGTTGCCCAGGAACAGATTGATCCGCCGGATCGGGTCGACCGGATCCAGGCCCGGGCGCCAGGGAAAATGGTCGGCGGGCGGCACCGCGCCGAGCAGCACCGCGATGCCATGCGCCTGGGCGAGCTCGGTCATCGCCTGGAGATTGTCGCAGCTTTGCTGGACCGTCATCCTGCCCGTGTTCCCCGCAACGTCGTTGGTGCCGGCCATGATGTGGACGAGACGCGGGCGCAGCCGGATCACATCGGCCATCATGCGGAGCACCATCTGCGGCGTGGTCTGCCCGCCGATGCCGCGGCCGATGCGGCCGGGGGTGAAGAAGCCGGGCCGGCTGTCGGCCCAGATCTGAGTGATCGAATCGCCCATGAAGACGATGTCGACCTTCCGGCCCGAGGCGATCAGCTTTTCGTTGTCGGCAGCGTAATGGCCCAGCCAGGGCCAGTCCTCCTTCAACTGGCGTTGGCGCTTCTCATCGCCGCTCTCCTGCCATTTCCCGGCACATGCCGCGGCGGGGACGAGCAGCATCCCGGCAAGGAACCCACGGCGGACCATCGACATCACGGCGTCTCCAGCATCGGACGGATGCCGCCGACACTAGCGCCCGGCCGCTCCGTGCGGAAGCGCCCAGGGAGGGGACGGGTTTTCGGAACAAAAGCCCGCAAGTTCCAGCGGACAGGGCCGTTTATGGAATCGGCCCGGCATTGCGCGCGGATGACGGGATCGTGTCGGACGGCGTTACGCGCACCAGTCCGTTCCTTGCCGCCGGAGGGGGGCTCCCCCTGGATCCGGCGGCAAGCGAACGGTCTTCTCAGTGGATCGACGCACCCTCGCCCTCGGCCCGGACCACCGGCGCACGGCCCGCGGCGATCGCGAACACGCACAGGGCGACATAGCAGGCCGCCGGCACGACCAGCGCGAAGGCATAGCCATGCGCGCCCGAGATCAGCCCGACGAGCAGGGGCAGCACCGCGCCGCCGACGATGGCGGTGCAGAGCAGGCCCGAGGTCGCTTCCGCACTCGCGGTGGAACGCTCGAGCGTGAGCGTGAAGATCACCGGGAACATGATCGAGTTGAACAGGCCGATGCTCAGCGCGACGAAGCCCGCGGTGACGCCGCCGACCACGAAGACATAGAGGCACATCGCGGCGGCGATGGCGGTGAACAGCGCCAGCAGGCGGTCGGCGCGGACAACCGTCAGCAGGCCCGAGCCGAGGAAACGGCCGACCATCGCGCCGCCCCAGTAGAAGGCGACGGCCTTGCCGGCTTCCTGGAGCGAGACGCCCGGAATGCCGTCGCTGCCCATCAGATAGCCGAGCACCGGCACGCCGAACGCGGCGTCCGAATGGCCCCAGATCGCGTCCGAATTCAGGAACAGTGCCATCTGCGTGCCGATCGCGACCTCGGCACCGACATAGAGGAAGATCGCGAGCGCGCCGAGCAGCGCCCATTTGGAGGTGAGCGCATCGGTGAACAGCGCCCAGAAACCGCGCTGCGGGCCGGTCGCCGGAGGCGCCGCCTCGGTGACGACACGGCGGCTCAGATAGAAGAACACCGCGAGCGCGGCGATCAGGCCGCAGATCCAGAAATAGGCGGAGTCGATGCCGGCCAGCGCCTGGGCGCGGATTTCCGGCGTGACGACCGTGCCTTCCTTCACTTCGACGCCCTTGAGGAACAGGTGCGCGCCGAGCAGCGGGCCGAGGAAGGTGCCGAACGAGTTGAACGTCTGGCTGAGCACCAGGCGGAAATGGCTGCCCTTGGGATTGCCCAGCGCGGCAGCGAGCGGATTGGCCGCCACCTGCAGGATGGTGATGCCGCTCGCCAGCACGAACAGGCCAAGCAGCACCAGCCAGTAATTGGCGATGTTCGCGGCGGCGAGCATGATCAGGCAGCCGGCGATCATCGTGACGAGCGCCGCGAGGATCGAAGGCACCGCCTTCAACCTGCTGACCAGCACGGCAGCGGGAAGCGAGACGACGAAATAGGCGAAGAAGAACGCGAACGCGCTCGCCTGGGCCTGGAAGTCGGTGAGCGTGAAGATGCCCTTCACCGCGGCGACCAGCGGATCGACCAGCGAGGTGATGAACCCCCAGGCGAAGAAAAGCGTGGTGACGGCGGCGAAGGCCAGCGTCGTCTGCGTGGAACGTGCGGATGCCAAGATATCTCTCCCCTGCGGACGTCGCCCGCTTCTTCCCCTGGCGGGCATTTGTCCGAAACTGGTCCGACAACGTTGCCAATGTCAAGGCACGTCGTCGCATCGTGCAAATTCGACGCTCGCCACGCGCGCCCGGTTTGGCTTAATAGCAAGTGGCGATTCAGGTCGCCCGGCCCCAGGGCGGCCGCGGAGGAGATTTGCGAGTGACCAAAGTGTTTTCGGGCCGGGTGGCCCGCCGGGCCGCATGGACTGCGGCGCTTGCCGGAATAGCGGCGCCCGTCGTCGCGCAACAGGTCGCTCCCGCGCCGCAGACCACGCCGACGCCCACGCTCCAGGCCGTGCCCGTGCCGCCGTTCGTCCCCAACCCGCCGGTGGTGCTGCCGGTGCTGACGGCGGCCCAGGCGGCCGAACTCGCGCCGATCCTGAACGAAGCCGGCTTCGCCCAGGGCCTGCGCCGCGTCGGCGATCCGGCGCCCAGCTTCAAGGACAGCGAGGCGCTGGTGCGCGCGGCGCTCGACTATGCCCGGGCGGTCCATTCGGGCCGGCTGGCCGAGAGCGACTTCGATCCGAACTGGGGCCTGCGCCCCGCCGCCTATGATCCCCTGCCCGCCTTTGCCGAGGCGGTGAAGCAGAACCGGGTCGGCGCCTGGCTGCGCGACCTGCCGCCGCCCTGGGCCGGCTATGACACGCTGCAGAAGGGCCTTGCCACCTATCGCAAGATCGTGGCGGCCGGCGGCTGGCAGAAGCTCGCCGCGGGGCCGGACCTGACGGTGGGCGCGAGCGGCCCGCGCGTGGCGGCGCTGCGCAAGCGGCTGGCGGTGGAGGATCCCCAGGCGATCGCCACCGGCGACAAGTTCGATGCCGAGCTGAAGGAAGCAGTGGTCCGCGCCCAGCGCCGCTACGGGCTCAACCCCACCGGCGTGGTCTCCTCGGGTACGCTCGCCGCGCTCAACGTGCCGGCGCAGGACCGGGTCGGCCAGATCATGGCGAACATGGAGCGCTGGCGCTGGCTGCCGAGCGAACTGCCCGCCAAGCGCATCCAGGTGAACATCGCCGCGGCCGTGCTCACCGTGTTCGAGGGCGATGCCCCGATCGCGTCGATGAAGGCCGTCACCGGCCGGCCCGGCAACGAGACGCCGATGCTCCAGTCGAAGATCCACTCGATCGTGCTCAATCCGCCCTGGAACGTGCCCACCGGCATCGCCGCCAAGGAGCTGTGGCCGAAGGGCGAGGCCGCGCTGAAGGCGCAGGGCTACAAGATCATCGGCACCGGCGCGAACCGCCGCCTGCAGCAGCAGCCGGGGCCCAAGAGCGCGCTTGGCCGCTACAAGTTCGACTTCCCGAACAATTACGCGGTCTATCTGCACGACACGCCGTCGCAATCGACCTTCGCCAGCTTCAGCCGGCTCGCCAGCCATGGCTGCGTGCGGCTGGAGAAGCCGGGTCCGCTGGCGCAGCTGCTGCTGCGCAACGATCCGAACTGGCAGCCCGACCAGATCAGCGCCGCGCTCGCCAAGGGCGATACGCTGCGCGTGACTCTGCAGGAGCAGGACCAGGTCTCGGTCTATCTGCTCTACTGGACCGCCTTCGCCAATGCGAACGGCACGATGAACTTCCGCGGCGATCCCTATGGCTGGGACAAGGATCTCGCAGCAAAGATCGAGAAACGCTCCGCGATTACGGCTGCGGCCGTTTCCGCACGTTGAGAAAAGGGGAAATGATCGAAATGAAGACCCGTACCCTCGCACTGATCGCCGTTGCCGGCCTGGCGCTCGCCGCCTGCTCGGGCAGCAAGCCGGAGGACACCAGCGCGAACGAGACCGTCGTCGCGAACATCGGCGAGCCCGAGACCTTCAGCAACGTGACGATCGACCAGCCGGTCGAGACGCCGGCGACGACCAATGTCGCCACCAATCCGCCGCCGGTCGCCGATCTGTCGCCCGACGCGCAGACCCAGGACGATGCCGACGCGACCGGCATGACCGCCAAGGTCGACCGCAATTCGAGCGCGGGCGAGCCGGCGCACTGAGAATCGACCCGTCCTCACATTGAGGACAGTCATTCTTCCATCGTCATCCTGGCCATGCGCCGGGATCCCGCTTCTTCTCCCGTCGATGAGGCAGCGGGACCCCGGCGCAAGGCCGGGGTGACGATAGGAATTTGAAGCTCTTCCCGGTCCCAACCTAATCCTGGGTCCGGATGCAGAGCGACACCGCGCCGCCGGCCAGCGTGCCGAGCGCAAGGATCAGCAGCCACAGCATATAGCCGGTCTTCTCCGGCGCCAGCGCCAGCGCCAGCAGCGGCGCGACCATCGCCGGCAGGGTGTTGGTGAGGTTGAGGATGCCCAGGTCGCGCCCGCGATGCCCCGGATTGGGCAGCAGCTGCATCGCGAGCGCGGAATGGATCGCCAGGAACACGCTGAGCCCCGACAGCGCCAGCGCATGCCCCGCCGCCGCCACGCCCCAGCTCCTCGCGAACGCCATGACGCCGAGCCCGGCCGCCATTGCCAGCGCCCCGGCGGCAAGGAAGGGCTTGCGCCGCATCATCCGGTCCGAGAAGCGCCCGGCCAGCACCGTCAGCAGCACCGCGACGATGGTGGAACCGGTCATCGTCGCGACGATCGGATTGGCCTCCACGCTCGTCCTGCTGATGTCGTCGCGGTCCAGCACCGAGAGGAAATAATAGAAGCCATAGGTGGACAGGCCGTTGCCGGCGACCTGGAACAGGATGCGCGAGGCCCAGGCAAGGATGAAATCGAAGCGGCGGAGCTCGCGCTGCGGCGCGGGCGGCGGCGGCGGCAGCGCGGCGCCTTCGCGAGCGAGCAGCAGGAACGGCGCGGTCAACGCGACGAACAACAGGCAGAGCAGCGCATAGCGCATCGCGTCGCCGCCCAGCCCGGGCAGCGTGATCAGCACCGCCGCCATCGCGCCGATCGGATGCGAGACGCCGGTGAGGCCGGCCACCATGCCCTTCTGCGCATCGGGTATCTCGTCCGCCATCACCGCGGCGATCGGCGCGAACATCATGTTGATCCCGATCTGGATGCAGGTGACGGCGAGCAACAGGCTCACCGGATCGGCCGCGACCAGCAACAGGCCATAGGACGCGCTGAGCACCCCCAGCCCCACCGTCACCCAGGGCCGCCGGGTGCCGCGCAGCCGCCGGGTGCGATCGCTCAGCGCGCCGAACAGGATGTTGGCCAGGCTCGCCACCGCCGCGCCGCCCAGCGCGCCGGCGCTGAGGAGCTGCACCGCATGGCCGCCCCCCGCCTGCGCCGCCTTCAACGGCAGCAGCACCATGACGAACGGCATGAAGCTGACGAACATGCCCGCATAGGCCAGCGCATAGAGCAGTATGAAACCGCGGCCGGGCGAGACGAAGCGTCGCATGGACGGCGGAGCATCGCCGCCGGGCAGAGGCAAGTCAACGCCGCGGCGGCGCGGTCGAGGCACGGACGACGAAATCGAAGGGAAGCAGGAAACGGCCGTTGCCGGGCGTGTCGCCACGGGTCTTGCTCTCGATCAGCAGCTCGGCGGCCTTGGCGGTCATCGCCGCGATCGGCTGGCGGATCGCGGTGAGCGCGGGCACGCTCATCCGCACCGTCGGCGTGTCGTCGAAGCTGACCACCGAGAGATCGCCGGGAACCGACAGGCCGAGCGGCCCGGCGGCATGGAGCACGCCAAGCGCCATCTCGTCGCTGCTCGCGAGCACCGCGCTGGGCGGGGTTTCGAGCCCGGCGAGCGTGTTGAGCGCCGCGATGCCGGCTTCGTAGGTGAAGTCACCCGGCTGGAGATAGGCGGGATCCACCTTGAGTCCCCGCGCCTCGATCGCGCCGGTGAAGCCGCGGAGTCGATCCGGGCTCATCGCATATTCGGGATGGCCCTGGACATAGGCGATGCGGGTATGGCCAAGGTCGAGCAGATGCTCGGTCGCGCGGCGCGCCGCCGCTTCGTCGTCCATGTACACCGCAAAGCCCTCGCCCTCGCGGTGCGATCCCAGCCGCGCGAAGGTCAGCCCGCCCTGGTGGAGCAGATCGGTGATCCGGTCGTCCTCGCTGTGCGGCGGCGTCAGGATCACGCCGTCCGGATGGAGCGCCGAAAGCGCGGCCTGGACCTGCGCCTCCAGCGCGTCCGAATGCGAATCCACCAGCTCGAACAGCATGCGATAGCCATGCTCGGCGCATTTGAGCATGCCGCCGTACAGCATCTGGTCGACCCAGTCGTTGCCGCGCCGCGACTGCCAGCCCTCGAGCGTCGGCCGCTCGTCGTTGAAGGCGAGGATCAGATAGGAGCGCGAGCCGCCGAGCCGGCGCGCGGCGAGGCTGGGAACATAGCCCAGCTTGTCGATCGCCGCCCGGACGCGATCCTGCACCGGCGCAGTGACGTTGGGGCCCTTGTTGATGACGCGGCTCACCGTCTGCAGCGAGACTCCCGCCTCCGCCGCCACGTCCTTGATCGTGATCGCGCGCTTCTTCTGCATCAGGCCCCGGCCATGGCGGGACGGCCGAGATCCACCTTCTCGGCGCGGCAATGCGCATCGATGAACTGCTGCTGGCTCGGCAGCTGCAGGACGAAGCCGGCAAGCTGCTCGCGCGCCTTTTCCAGTCCCGCATAGAGCGTCGCCTCGTCGATGCGGTCGACCAGCGGGTGATAGGTGCGCGGCCGGATGCCCATGCCCTCCAGCACCGAGAACCAGCTGACCGAGCGGAACAGCTCGTCCAGCCCTTCGCGCAGCGTGCCGTTGGTGCGGAACAGTTCCACCCGCTCCTTCAGGCTGTCCGGCCATTCCATGTCGCGGCACTTGCGCCAGAAGGGCGTGTCGTCGCGCGCGGTGGTGCAATAATGGAGCACGATGAAGTCGCGGATCTCGGTATAGTCCGCCACCATCCGGCGATTATATTCGTCCGCCAGCGCCGGATCGCAGTGGCGATCGGGCAGGAAGCGGAAGAAATAGTCCATGCCGCGATAGATCAGGTGGATCGCAGTCGATTCCAGCGGCTCGATAAAGCCCGAGGACAGGCCGATCGCCAGCACGTTCCGGTGCCAGATCCGCTGGCGCACGCCGGTCCTGAACGGCACCACCATCGGCCCGGCGACCACTTCGCCCTCCACCTTGTCGAGCAGGATGCGCGTCGCTTCCTCGTCGTCCATGAACTCGGAGGAATAGACATGGCCGTTGCCGGTGCGGTGCTGCAGCGGGATGCGCCAGCGCCAGCCGGCGTCCTGTGCCTCGGCCAGCGTATAGGGGCGCGGCGGCCCGATATTCTCGGTCTGCGCGGCGATGGCGCGGTCGCAGAACAGATAGTTGGACCAGTCGGTATAGCCGCTGCCCAGCGCCTTCTCGATCAGCAGCGCCCGGAAGCCCGAGCAATCGATGAAGAAATCGGCGTCGATCGTGCGGCCGTCCTTCAGCGTCAGCGTGGAGACGAAGCCGCGATCGTCGAGCGCGACATCGGTGACGATTCCCTCGGTCCGCTTCACCCCGCGCGCCTCGGCATGGCCGCGCAGGAACCGGGCGACGCGCTTGGCATCGACATGCAGCGCATAGGAAGCGCCGGCGATCGGCGTGCTGCGCGCCTTGAAGGGCAGCATGAAGCGGCCGGCATGCGCCATCACCGTGGCGGGCGCGAAATCCTGGAGCGGGAAATCATGCCCCGCCAGCGTCGCCTTGCGCCAGCATTGGTAGAAGTCGCTGAGCTCCACCCGCTGGCCGACATCGCCAAAGGGGTGGAAATAGCTCTCGCCCTTGCGGAACCAGTCCTTGAACTCGATGCCGAGCTTGAAGCTGGCCTGGACCTGGCGGACGAAATCCTGCTCGTCGATGTCGAGCTTGGCGATCAGCTCCATGAAGGGCGGGATCGTGCTCTCCCCCACTCCGATCGTGCCGATATCGTCGCTCTCGACCAGCTCGATCTCGAACAGCCGGCCCTTCATGTGATGCGCCATCACCGCGGCGGCGATCCAGCCGGCGGTGCCGCCGCCGACGATGCAGACCTTACGGAGCGCGTCCGGATTGTTCATGCGGGAGTCCTCATGGGCTCGGCAGCGGCACCATCGACCGTCGCGAGAAATTCGGAATGGGTGGGCGTGTCCGCCACGGTGCGGGCAATGGCGGCGCGCATCTGCTCGAGCCCCTGCGCGAGTTCGTCCGCATCGACCGCGGCGACGCCGGGGTCGAGCCGCTCGGGCAGATGCTCGAACCCGCCATAGATGGCCAGCCAGGATGCGGGCGAGAACATCTCCCAGCGATAGCGCAGGAATGCGCCCCGCGCGCGCCAAAGCTCCAGCTTGGCGGCCAGGCTGTCGGGGAGCGTCATGTCGCGGCAGGCCTGCCAGAAGGCGCCCTCGCGGGGGCTCAGGCGATAATGGAGGAGGATGAAGTCGCGGACGCGCTCCATCTCCTCGGCCGACTGGCTGTTATATTCGGCGATCACCGCCGGATCGAAGCCCTTGTCGGGGAAGAGCTGCTTCAGCCGCTCGATGCCCGTCTCGATCAGCGCGATGCTGGTCGATTCCAGCGGCTCGAGAAAGCCCGAGGCCAGGCCGAGCGCCACGCAGTTCCTCGCCCAGGCGGCCTCGCGCCGGCCCGGCGTGAAGCGCAGGCGGCGGGGCTCCATGGTCGGCGCGCCGGGGACGTTGGCGAGCAGTTCGGCGCGGGCATCGTCGTCGCTCTGGAAATCGCTCGAAAAGACGATGCCATTGCCTTCGCGGCTGCGCAGCGGGATGCGCCATTGCCAGCCGGCGGTGCGCGCGGTGACGGTGGTGCAGCTGGGCGGCTCCCCCACCCGCGCGCTCTGCACGGCAAAGGCGCCGTCGCACAGCAGCCAGTGCGACCAGTCGCGATAGGGCGTGCCCAGCGCCTCGCCGATCAGCAAGCCGCGAAAGCCCGAGCAGTCGACGAACAGATCGCCCGCGACGCGCTCGCCGCTGTCGAGCGTCACCGCTTCGATGAAGCCGGTCTCGCCGTGGAGCGCCACATCGGCGATCCGCGCATCGATGCGCGCCACCCCCGCGCGCTCGGCATAAGCGCGCATGTGCGCGGCGAAGCGCGAAGCGTCGAAATGCAGCGCCCAGTCGAACACTGAGAGCTGGCTCGGCGGATCGGGCAGCGGCACGCTGGCATGGCCTTCGCGCGCGAGCATCGCGCCGAGCGAATATTCCTCCAGCGGCGCGGCTTGGCCGGCCTTGCGCGCCCTTTGCCAATAATGGTGGAAGTCGATGCCGCGCAGGTCCTGTCCGAAGCGGCCAAAGGGATGGACGAAGCTCGTCCCCGGCGTCCAGTCGACGAAGCGGATGCCGAGCTTGGCGGTCGCCTCGCAGGCGCGCATCACCTCGGCATCGGTCATGCCGAGCGACGCGTAGAAACGGCGGATGGTGGGGATCGTCGCCTCGCCGACGCCGATCGTCCCGATCTCGGAGCTTTCGATCAAGGTGATCCGGGTGCCCGTCCCCGCCAGATATGCGCCCAGCGCGGCCGCCGCCATCCATCCGGCGGTACCCCCGCCGACGATGACGACACGCTCGATCGCGCCGCTGGCCGTGCCCCCATGTTTCATCGTGTCATTCTGGTCGTCCCGGCCACGGCTTCGCAAGCGAAACCGCGCCGACCCGCTCCCTGGGAAAAATGAGCCGGCGGCCCTGGAAGACCGCCGGCCCAGGAGGGTTGGCTCCTAGAAACGGTAGCGCACGCCCACCGAGTAACGCGGCTCGAAGCGGTTCTGCGAATGGAACTGCTTCGAATCCTGGTCGAACTGGAAGTAATAGCGCTCGCGCTCGCCCAGCAGGTTCGAGACGTTGCCGTAGATCGCGAACTGGCTGTTGATGTTCGCGGTCACGTTCACGTCCACATAGTTGCTCGTGTCCTGCATCACCGGGATATTGCGCTGGTCGACCCGGTCGGGCGCCGGATCGGGATCCACGTCATAGCCCAGGCCCATGTTCGCAAGGCGCGGCGTGCGGTGGTTCCACGCGACGCGGACCTGGAAGATATCGTCCTGGTACCAGCCGACCAGATTGATCTGGTGCTTCGAATTATCCTGGAAAGGCAGCTTCTTGCCGTCGAGACCTCGTGCCGACTGCGAGGAGTCGGAGAAGGTGTAGTTGGCGTCGATGCCGAAGTTGCGCAGGAACGGCACGTTCGGGAACAGATCGGTGAAGGCCAGCTTGGCGCCGGCTTCCACGCCCTGCAAATTGCCGCCATCGCCCTGTACCGGCTGCGTCACCGGCACGGTGCGGCGGATCACGCCGTCGGCATCCGGATAGCGGCCGGTCATCATCGTCGCGGTGGTGACGAAGCTGTCGATCTTGAGCTTGAACAGGCCGATGTTGAGCATCGAGGCGCGGCCCAGATAATATTCCAGGCTGAGGTCGTAATTGTTCGAGCGCCACGGGTTCAGATAGGGATTGCCGCTCGCATTCGCGCTCGTCACCTGGCGGACGCCGAGCGGCGCCGCCGTCGGGTTCGTCGGGTTGGGCCCCTGCGAATCCGCGGTGTTGATCTTCAGGCCGCCGCCATAATTGCCGAGGTCCAGCGGGATCATCGTCTTGGCGAAGGCCGCGCGCACGCGGATATTGTCGGTGACGTCATAGGACAGGGTCACCGTCGGCAGCCAGTCGGTATAGCTGCGGCGGGTGACGCTGTCGCCGACGTCGAGGTTGGTGTCGCCATAGGCCCGGGTGTCGCCGGTCAGGTTCTGCTTCACGTCGATGCTGGTCTTGATGACCTTCACGCCGATATCGGCCTTGAACGCGCCGCGCTTCCAGTTGGTGTTGATGTAGGCGCTCTCCTCGATCAGGTCGACGTCATAGGTATTGCCCGGTACGATCACCTCGTCGGCGCCGCCGAATACCCGCGTCATGAACGACTTGATGTCGTCGAAGTCCTTGGGATTGACCACCCACATGCCCGGCATGCCGTCGACCACGCCGCCCCAGTTCGTCTGGAAATAGACATTGTTATAGGCGTTTAGCTTGGTCGGCCGGTTGACGGTGTAGCCCTGGAAGCAGGTCGGCGCGTTGGCCGCCGAGGCGCCGCAGGGCGATGGCGAGGACGCCAGCGGCAGCGCCGCGTTGTAGCCCGGGTTGGAGACGAACTCGCCCGCCGAACATTGCGGATTGTCCATCACCACGTCGATCGCCTTCCACTGCGCCGAGCAGCCCGCCGCGGTGGCGGCGCCATTGCCGCCATAGAAGTTCGAGAAGAGGTGGAAGTTCTTGATCTGGGTCGAGCGGTCCGAGCGGCGCACGCCGACATCGACGCGGTTCAGCACGCCGAACAGGCCGCCGCCCTGGAACTCGTAGCTGCCGTCGGCGCGGAACACGCCGAGATCGGAGCTGTTCTCCTGATTGCCTTCGGACGAGAAGGCCGCGACGGCATAGCTGTCGAGATTGGCCATATAGTCCTTGAGCGACTTGCCGGCGCCCAGCCCGCCCGAGATCGGCGTGTCGAAGCCGCTCAGCACCGGGTTCTGCCCCCGCAGATCGAGGTGCAGCAGCGGATCCTGGCCATAGCCCAGCGGGTTCGGATCGATATAGCGCCCGCCGTTCGAGCCGACCACGTTGTTGGTATAGCGCGAGGCCGGATACAGCGCCGCGATATTCGCCGGGTAGAAGGGCCCGCGGGTCAGGTCGTTCGGGTTGCGGAACAGCGTGAACGCCCGGTTGCCCGCGCGCCAGTTGCTGAGATCGCCCTGCACCTGGCCATTCATGCTGCGGAGATTCGCGTCCGAGCGCAGCGCGCGCGCGGTGAACTTGAACGGGCCGCCCGTGTCATAGTCGAGCTGCAGGTTGTAGTTGGTCGACTTCTCGCGCGCGGTGCGGTTCACCGAGAAGGAATTGAACCACCACACGTTGAGATCATATTGCTGGACGTCGAGCCAGGGCTGCTGGTTCGCGCCGATCTGGCCCGTCGAGGTGGACTGGGTCGGCGTCGTCCAGGTCAGGCCGTTCCAGCGGTTCGAGATGTTCACGCCCGCGGCGCGGTTGTGCTCGACCAGCTCGGTGTGGAAGACTTCGCCGGTCAGCGTCCAGCCCTCGGCGAACTTCAGCTGCACCGCGCCGTTGATGCCGAAGCGGTTGCGCTCGACTTCGCGGCTGAACAGCTCATAGCCGTGCGGCGCGATCCAGTTGGCGCCGGTGCCGCCCCAGTCGTTGTTGCCGAACGGGCTGCCGCCGATGCCGGCATAATTGTTGCCGAGATGCGCCTTGCTCTGCGTGGCGCCGACCATCACGCCGATCGTGTCGTTGCGCCAGCTCAGCAGGCCGCTGATCAGATAGTCGTTCTTCTTGGTATAGTCGCCGCGCGAATATTCGACCTGGTTGGCCAGGGTCAGGCCGTTCTTCAGGTCGAACGGGCGGCGGGTGCGCAGGTCGACGGTGCCGGAGATGCCCGACAGCGCGTTGCGCAGGTCCTGCGACTTGTAGACTACCACCGCGTTCATCAGCTGGGCGGGAATGTCGTTGAGGTTGGGCTGCGCGGTGCCGAGATTGCCCGGGCTCAGATATTGCTCGCCGTTGAGCAGCGTGATCACCTGGGGCAGGCCGCGGATGTTGACGCTCGAGCCCTCGCCGGCGTCACGCTTGATCTGCACGCCCGAGATGCGCTGCAGCGCGTCGACCACGGTGACGTCGGGCAGCTTGCCGATATCCTCCGAGGAGATCGCGTCGACGATCGCCGTCTCGTTGCGCTTGATGTTGATCGCCTTGGCCTGCGAGGCGCGGATGCCGGTGACGACGATCTCTTCGCCCTGATCGCCCCCCGCGTCCTGCGGCACCGGCGCCGCGTCCTGGGCCCATGCCGGCGCGACCAGGGCGGTCGACGCCAGCAAGCCGGCCATCAAACTGGATAGTCCCTTCATTCCCTCTGTCCTCCCACTCTGTTCTGCACCCCGACGCATCTACGCGCGCCTCACCCGGTGCCGTCGTCTCAGGGCGCCAGCCGGCGTTCCTGCAAATCCGCCGCGCCCGTGAGCACCGGTTGTCCGGCATCCCGCGCGATCGCGACACGATAGGTTCCCGCCGCCACCCGCCATCCGGGCTGGGCGACGTCATAGTCCGCGACGATGCGCGGCTCGGCGACCAGGGTGATCCGCCGGGTCTCGCCGGGCTTGAGCACCACGCGCTCGAAACCGGCCAGGCGCAGCGGGCGGCTGCCCGTGGCCGGAGTCACATAGAGCTGCGGCACGTCGGCGCCCTCGCGCCTGCCGCGATTGGTGACGTCGAAGCTCACCTTGAGCGCGCCGCCGCCCTCGACCTTCAGATTGGCATAGCCGAAGCGCGTGTAGCTGAGGCCATAGCCAAAGGGGAAAGCCGGGCGATGGCCCTGGCGGGCATACCAGCGATAGCCGACGTCCGAGCCCTCGCGATACTCGACCGCGAAGGGCTTGATCGCGCGCGCGTCCTGCCCGCGGTCGGGCGAGGCCTTGACCTGGTCGAAGCCGGGCACCGCGGCGCGGGGCGCCTGGTCGATCGCCGCGGGGAAAGTGATCGGCAGGCGGCCCGAGGGATTGACCTCGCCGAACAGCACCCGCGCCACCGCCTCGCCGCCGCGCTGGCCCGGATACCAGGCGGCGAGCACCGCCGGCACCTTGTCGAGCCAGGGCATCAGCACCGGCCCGCCGGTGTTGAGCACCACCGCGGTCCTGGGATTGGCGGCGGCGACCGCCGCGATCACCGCGTTCTGGTTGCCGGCCAGGTCGATCGTCTCGGGATCCTCGGCCTCGGTGGTCCATTGCGTGGCCCAGACGATCGCCAGGTCCGCGTTCCTCGCCGCCGCGGCGGCAGCTTCGGGGTCGCTGCCATCGACGAAATCGACGCGCGCCTTGGGGGCCAGCGCACGGATCGCCGCGAGCGGCGAGGACGCGTGCCAGGTCACGCGCACGAACGACGCGGCCGGGCCGTTCTTGAGGGGGATCTCGATCGGCGCGCCGCCGACCGAGCGGACCTGCGACGAGCCGCCGCCCGAAAGCACGCCGACATCGGCATGGCCGCCGATCAGGACGATGCGCCTGGCGGTCCTGGCGAGCGGCAGGATGTCCTTGTCGTTCTTGAGCAGCACGATCCCCGCCTCGGCGGCGCGCTGCGCGACTTCGGCATTGCGCGCATGGTCGATCGGCTGCGGCGCCTCCACCACCGGCGCGTCCATCAGGCCGGTCGAGAACATGCCGTTCAGGATGCGGCGCGCCATGTCGTCCAGCCGCGCCACCGGCAGCGCGCCGCTCTCCACTGCCTGTCTCAGATCGGCGCGGAAGAAGGGATGCGTGTCGAGCTCGCCGCCCGATTGCTGGTCCAGCCCGTTGCGCGCGGCCTTCACCGTCGAATGCACCGCACCCCAATCGGACATCACCCAGCCCGGATAGGCCCAGTCCTGCTTGAGTACGGTGTTGAGCAGGAAATCATTCTCGCAGGCGAAGTCGCCATTGACGGACATATAGGCGCACATCACCGAACCCGGCTTGCCCCGCTCGATCGCCAGCTGGAAGGCGAGCAGGTCGCTTTCCCGCAGCGCCGCCTCGCCGATCCGCGCGTCCATCACGAAGCGGCCGGTCTCCTGGGCGTTCAGGGCGAAATGCTTGATCGTCGAGACGATGTGGTTCGACTGGATGCCGCGGATCGACTCCCCGGCGATCACGCCGGCGAGCAGCGGGTCCTCGCCCAGATATTCGAAGTTGCGGCCGCCCCAGGGATCGCGCGTCAGGTTGATGCCGCCCGCGAGCATGACGTTGAAGCGCTTGGCGCGCGCCTCGCCGCCGATCATCGCGCCGCTTGCATAAGCGAGCTCGGGATCGAAGCTCGCGGCCAGCGCCAGGCCCGAAGGCAGCGCGGTGGCGGTATCCCCCTTGCGCTGCTCGACCTGGTTGGCGACGCCGAGGCTGGCATCGGTCTCGCGCAGCGCCGGGATGCCCAGGCGCGGGATCGCCGCCTGCTGGCCTGCCGAGGGAATCATGTCGGCCGGCGCCGCCGGATCCTTCGCCAGCGGCGGGAACCATGTGTAGACAAGGCCCAGCTTCTCCTCGAGCGTCATCGCCGAAAGCAGCGTCTCCGCGCGGGCCGCCGCCGGCAGCCGGGGATCGGCCCAGGGCCGCGCCGCGGGGTCCGCGGACGGGCGGGCTTCGTGCTTCGGCGGTGCGGCGGGCGTGACGGGATCCTGCGCATGCGCGCCCGTCATCGTCCCGGCAAGCGCGGTGGTGGCGAGCAACGCCATGGAGCGCGCCACATGCCGCAGGCTGATCAGCATTCACCTCTCCCCTTCGGCGCGTGCAACGGCGCCGCGCACGCCCGGGGGCGCGCCAGTTCATCCGATCCAACCTGGGGGAGCTTTTCCGACAACGCTGTCGGATTCAGCGACGAAACAAGCCGACAGCGCAGCATGGCGCGCACGGCAGCCTGTTCCAACACCCCTCTATCGTTCGCGGAGTCTTTTGCTCCGATCCGATGGTTAGAGCATAGATTGAGAGCGTTCTCAAGAACGTTCTCAATTTTGTTACATCGGGGCTCTTTCCTCCCCTTGCCATCCCCGCCTGCGCAGGGATGACGAGGGAGAAGCGGGGGGTAACGAGGGGGGAGCGAGGATGGCGAGGGAGAATATGAATCCAGCGGCCCCGAATCAGATCCGGGCCGGAGCCCGTCCCTCCTCGATGAGCGAAATTTTGTTTCGATCGTTGTTCGCGCTAGAACCATCAGGAACAGGGCATGACCCGACCGTCTCAGGGCGCGCGCCAGCTTCAAGGGGAGCAGAGGCCGATATGCATGGACCAGGCGATTTCGAACTTTCGCGGCGCGGCGTCTTGATCGGCGGCGCGGCATCGGTGGCGGCCGGGGCCGCGCCTCCCGCCGCCGAGGCCCGGGGCGCGGCCCCGGCGAGCGCCGAGGCACCGGTGCTGGCGAAGGTCGGCTTCACGGTGAACGGCAAGCCCCACGCCCTGGAGCTCGACACCCGCACCACCCTGCTCGACGCGCTGCGCGAGCATCTCCGGCTGACCGGCACCAAGAAGGGCTGCGACCATGGCCAGTGCGGCGCCTGCACCGTGATCGTCGACGGGCGGCGGATCAATTCCTGCCTCAGCCTCGCGGTGATGCACGAAGGCGACGCGATCACCACCATCGAGGGGCTGGGCACGCCCGACAGCCTGCATCCGATGCAGGCCGCCTTCGTGAAGCATGACGGCTATCAATGCGGCTATTGCACGCCGGGCCAGATCTGCTCGGCGGTGGCGGTGCTCGACGAGATCCGCGCGGGCATCCCCAGCCATGCGACCGGCGACATTACCGGCACGCCGGCAATGAGCGCCGACGAGATCCGCGAGCGGATGAGCGGCAATCTCTGCCGCTGCGGCGCCTATTCCAACATCATCGAGGCGATCGCCGAAGTCGCGGCGCGGAGGAAGGCATGAAGGCGTTCAGCTATCAGCGCGCCGGCTCGCCGGCCGAGGCGGCGGCGATCGTCGGCCGCACGCCGAGCGCCCGCTTCATCGCCGGCGGCACCAACCTGCTCGACCTGATGAAGCTGCAGATCGAGACGCCGGCCCATCTGGTCGACGTCAACCATCTGGGGCTCGACGGGATCGAAGCGACGGCCGAGGGCGGGCTGCGCATCGGCGCGCTGGTCCGCAACACCGATCTCGCCGCCGACCGGCGCGTCCGCAAGGACTATGCGCTGCTCTCCCGCGCGCTCGTCGCGGGCGCTTCGGGCCAGCTGCGCAACAAGGCGACGACCGCCGGCAACCTGCTGCAGCGCACCCGCTGCCCCTATTTCTACGACACCAACCAGCCGTGCAACAAGCGCCGGCCCGGCAGCGGCTGCGCGGCGATCGGCGGCGTCAATCGCGGCCTTGGCGTGATCGGCACCAGCGCGGCCTGCATCGCCACCCATCCGAGCGACATGGCGGTGGCGATGCGCGCGCTCGACGCCGTGGTGGAGACGGTGCGTGCCGACGGCACCACGCGCGCCATCCCCGTCGCCCAATTCCACGCGCTGCCGGGCGACACCCCGAACGTCGAGAACCTGCTGGCGCCGGGCGAGCTGATCACCGCCGTCACCCTTCCCCGGCCGATCGGCGGCACGCACATCTATCACAAGGTCCGCGACCGGGCCTCCTATGCCTTCGCCCTCGTTTCGGTGGGGGCGATCCTCCAGAAGGACGGCAGCGGCCGAGTCGCGTTCGGCGGCGTCGCGCCGCGGCCCTGGCGCGTCGAGGCGGCGGAGGCGGAGATGCCGCGCGGCGCCAGGGCGGTGACGGCCGCCGCCTTCGCCGGCGCCACCCCAACCGAGCAGAACCGGTTCAAGCTGGTGCTGGCCGAGCGCACGCTCGCCGCCGCCATTGCCGAAGCGAGGGGCTGAGCCATGAAGTTCGACACGCCCGCCGGCACCAATCCGATCGACCAGCTCAAGGTGATCGGCAAGCCCACGCCGCGCATCGACGGTCCGCTCAAGACCACGGGCTCCGCGCCCTATGCCTATGAGCATCACGACGCGCCCGACCCCGCTTATGGCTTCGTCCTCGGCTCGGCGATCGCGAAGGGGCGGATCACGGGCATGGATCTGGGCGAGGCCCGGGCCGCGCCGGGCGTGCTCGCCATCGTCACGGCGGAGAATGCCGGCAAGCTCGGCAAGGGCAATTTCAACACCGCGAAGCTGCTCGGCGGCCCGGAGATCGAGCATTACCACCAGGCGGTGGCGATCGTCGTCGCCGAGACGTTCGAGCAGGCGCGCGCCGCCGCCGCGCTGATCCGCGTCGACTATGCGCGCGACAAGGGCAGCTATGATCTCGTCGCGGCGAAGGACGGCGCCGGCAAGCCGCCCGAGGGCGGGTTCAACGGTCCGGCGGACAGCAGCTTCGGCGATTTCGCGGGTGCCTTTGCCGGCGCCCCGGTGCAGCTCGACGCGACCTACACCACGCCGGACCATGCCCATGCGATGATGGAGCCGCACGCGACGATCGCGGCGTGGAGCGGCGACCGGCTCGACCTGTGGACCGCGAACCAGATGATCGCCTGGTCGGTGGGCGACATGGCCAGGACGCTCGGCATCCCGCGCGAGAAGGTGCGGATGCGCTCGCCCTTTATCGGCGGCGGGTTCGGCGGCAAGCTGTTCATCCGCGCCGACGCAGTGCTGGCGGCGCTGGGCGCCCGGGCGGCGAGCCGGGCGGTGAAGGTCGCCCTGCCCCGCCCCCTCATGTTCAACAACACGCCGCACCGGCCCGCGACCATCCAGCGCATCCGCCTGGGCGCGACGCGCGACGGCAGGCTGGTGGCGATCGGGCATGAGAGCTGGTCGGGCGATCTTCCCGGCGGCGGCCCGGAGACGGCGACCGGCCAGACCAAGCTGCTCTATGCCGGCGCCAACCGGATGACCGCGATGCGGCTCGCGGTGCTCGACCTGCCCGAGGGCAATGCGATGCGCGCGCCGGGCGAGGCGCCGGGCATGATGGCGCTCGAGATCGCGATCGACGAGATGGCCGAGAAGCTCGGCCTTGATCCGGTCGCCTTCCGGGTGCTGAACGATACCCAGGTCGATCCGGAAAAGCCCGGCCGGCCCTATTCCCAGCGCCAGCTCAACCAGTGCCTGCAGATCGGCGCGGAGAAGTTCGGCTGGGCCCGGCGCGCGAAGCCGGGCAGCGTGCGCGACGGCCGCTGGCTGGTCGGCATGGGCGTCGCCGCCGCCTTCCGCAACAACATCAACATGAAGTCCGCCGCCCGGGTGCGGCTCGATGCGCGCGGGGTGGTCACGGTCGAGACCGACATGACCGATATCGGCACCGGCACCTACACGATCATCGCCCAGACCGCCGCCGAGATGATGGGCGTGCCGCTCGACAAGGTGGTGGTGAAGCTGGGCGATTCGAGCTTCCCGGTCTCCGCCGGGTCGGGCGGGCAATGGGGCGCGAACAGCGCCACGGCCGGCGTCTATGCCGCCTGCGTGCAGCTGCGCGAGGCCGTGGCGCGCAAGCTCGGCGTCAACTCGGCGGATGCGGTGTTCGCCGGCGGCAAGGTGAAGAGCGGCAAGCGCAGCATGCCCCTGGCCGAGGCGGCGAAGGGCGGCGAGATCGTCGCCGAGGACGCGATGGAATATGGCGGCCTTGCCGGCAAGTACCAGCAATCGACCTTCGGCGCCCATTTCGTCGAAGTCGGCGTCGACGCCGCGACGGCGGAGATCCGCATCCGCCGCATGCTCGCGGTGTGCGCGGCCGGGCGCATCCTCAATCCGGTATCGGCGCGCAGCCAGGTGATCGGCGCGATGACCATGGGCGCCGGCGCCGCGTTGATGGAGGAGCTGGCGGTCGACAAGCGCTTCGGCTTCTTCGTCAACCACGACCTGGCCGGATACGAGGTCCCGGTCCATGCCGACATCCCCCATCAGGAGGTGATCTTCCTCGAGGAGACCGATCCCACCACTTCGCCGATGAAGGCCAAGGGCGTGGGCGAGCTGGGCATCTGCGGCGTCGGCGCGGCGGTGGCCAATGCGATCCACAACGCCACCGGCATGCGCGTGCGCGACTATCCGGTCACGCTCGACAAGCTGCTCGCGGGAATGCCCGAGCTCGCCTGAGCCCGGGCGCTCCCCTCCCCGCCCGAAACTCCCCCGTCAGCTCTCGATAAAGGCGAGCAGATCGGCGTTGATCACGTCCGCATGGGTGGTCGCCATGCCGTGCGGATAGCCCTGATAGGTCTTCAGCGTGCCGTGCTTGAGCAGCTTCACCGAGAGCGGCGCGGAATCCGCATAGGGCACGACCTGGTCGTCGTCGCCGTGCATCACCAGCACGGGCACGTCGATCTTGCGCAGGTCCTCGGTGAAATCGGTCTCGCTGAACGCCTTCACGCAGTCGTAATGCGCCTTGATCCCGCCCATCATGCCCTGGCGCCACCAATTGTCGATCACGCCCTGGTCCACCTTCGCGCCCGGCCGGTTGAAGCCGTAGAAGGGCCCAGCCGGCACATCGATGAAGAATTGCGCGCGGTTGAACGCGGTCTGCTGGCGGAAATTGTCGAACACTTCCATCGGCAGGCCGCCGGGATTCGCCTCGCTCTTCAGCATCACCGGCGGCACCGCGCCGATCAGCACCGCCTTGGACACCCGCCCCGGCGCGGCCCGCGCGACATAATGCGCGACTTCGCCGCCGCCGGTCGAATGGCCGACATGCACCGCGCCGCGCACGCCCAGATGCTCGACCAGCGCCGCGACGTCGGCGGCATAGGTATCCATCTCGTTGCCCGTGTCGGTCTGGGTGGAGCGGCCATGCCCGCGGCGATCATGCGCGATCACGCGATAGCCCTTGAGCAGGAAGAACATCATCTGGCTGTCCCAGTCGTCGGCCGAGAGCGGCCAGCCGTGATGGAACCAGATCACCCGCGCGTCCCTGGGGCCCCAATCCTTGTAGAAGAGCTCGGTGCCGTCCGCGATCTTGAGAATGCCCATGGTCCTGTCTCCTGCATAGGGATGCGCCGGCCGGAAACGGGCAAGGGCCGATTCCGGCGGGGCAAGTCTAGCAGGTCCGGCCCCACCGGCCAGCCATGGCCCGCAAGCCGAGGATCATATTCTCAGCCGTCATCCCCATTCTCCACCGTCATCCCCGCGAAGGCGGGGATCCAGGATAGCGCGGGACAATCGAAGCAATCGCGCTTGGGATTGCCGGAGACGGCAGGGCAAGCCTCGCGTCCTTGCTCCTGGCCCTGGATCCCCGCCTTCGCGGGGATGACGAAAATGGAAGCCTTGCCTAGCCTATTCCCCCTCCCCCGCCGCCGCTTCCGGCAGCGGTTCCGAATGGAATTCGTGCCAGAGCCCGTTGAGGATGCCGAAGCCGACGGCAAGCCCGACGCCGAGGATCCACGAGAAATACCACATGGCGAACGCTCCTCAGTAGAAGTCGGGATTGGTGCGCACGTCCCGCGCGGTCACCCGGCCGAACATCACGCGATAGGCCCAGGCCGTATAGGCGAGGACGATCGGCAGGAAGATCGCCGTCACCACCAGCATGGTGAACAGGGTGCCGTGGCTCGACGAGGCGTTCCACACCGTCAGGCTGGACAGCGCGTCGATCGAGCTCGGCAGGATGAACGGGAACATCGCCAGGCCCACCGTGGCGATGATGCCGACATTGGCGAGCGACGAGCCGGCGAACACCAGCACGTCCCGGCGTGCGCGGATGCCGAGCAGCGCCAGCACCGGCCCCAGAAAGCCGAGCAGCGGCGCCAGCAGCATCCAGGGATGCGCGCCATAGTTGCGCAGCCAGGCGCCGCCCTCCGCCACCGTCGTCGAGAAGCGCGGGTTCGACGGCCCGCCGGGATCGATCGCCCCGTCCAGCCGGTAGCCCAGGCCGCCCCAGGCGACGAACAGCCCGCCCGCCGCAAACAGCAGCAGCGCCAGCACCGCCGCCGCCTGGCCCCAGCGCCGCGCCCGCTCCAGCACCACGCCCTCGGCCTTCAGGCTCAGCCAGCCCGCGCCGTGCAGCACCAGCATCGCCACCGAGAGCAGCCCGGTCACCAGCGTGAACGGCGTGAACAGGCCGAGCAGCGAGCCTTCGTAGAAGGCGCGCAGATCGCTATCTAGGCGGAAGGGAATGCCCTTCATCACATTGCCCACGGCGACGCCGAAGACCAGCGCCGGCACGAAGCCGCCGACGAACAGCGCCCAGTCCCAGCGCTCCCGCCACGCCCTGTCCGGATGCTTGGAACGGTATTTGAAGCCCACCGGCCGCAGGATCAGCGCCGACAGCACCAGGAACATCGCGAGATAGAAGCCCGAGAAGCTGACGGCATAGACGAAGGGCCAGGCGGCGAAGATCGCGCCGCCGCCCAGGATGAACCACACCTGGTTGCCTTCCCAGGTCGCGCCGATGGTGTTGATCACCATCCGCCGCTCCTCGTCGGTCCTGGCCACGAAGGGCAGCATCGCGGCCGCCCCCAGGTCGAAGCCGTCGGTCAGCGCGAAGCCGATCAGCAGCACGCCGAGCAGCAGCCACCAGAGGATGCGGAGCGTTTCGAAATCGAGAGGGATCGACATGGTCTGTCTCCAAAACCCCGGCCCGGCTCATTCGGCCGGAACGGCGTGGAAATCGGGGCCCGCGGGCTCGGGCGCATCGGCGGGGCGATACGGCTCCGGCCCCTTGCGGATCGCGGCGAGCATCAGCCGCACCTCGATCACCGCCAGCGTGCCATAGAGCAGCGTGAAGCCGGCGATCGTCAGCCACAGCTCGGGCACGGTCAGGCTCGACGGCGCCAGGAAAGTGGGCAGCACGCCCTCCACCGCCCAGGGCTGGCGCCCCACTTCGGCCACCGCCCAGCCGACCTCGGCCGCGATCCAGGGCAGCGGCATCACGACCAGCGCCAGCCGCAGGAACCAGCGCGCGTCGAACCGCTGCACCGTCGAATAGAAGAAGGCGATCGCGAAGAAGGCGATCATCGCGAAGCCGATCCCGGCCATGATCCGGAACATCCAGAAGATCGCCGGCACATTGGGCACGGTGCTCCACGCCGCCCGCTCGATCGTCGCGGCATCGGCGGTGCGCGGATCCGCGACGAAGCGCTTGAGCAGCAGCGCATGGCCGAGATCGTTCTTGGTCCGCTCGAACGCCGCGCGCGCGGCCAGGTCGTTGCGGTCCGCCTTGAGCCTCTCCACCGCGTCATAGGCGGCCAGGCCGTTGACGATCCGCCCCCGCGCGCGCTCCACCAGCGGGAAGATGCCGTTGACCTCGCCGGTCAGGCTGCGGGTGGAGATCAGGCCCAGCACATAGGGGATCTTCACTTCATACCGGGTCTCGCGCCCGCTGTTCGACGGGATGCCGAAGACGGCGAGCCCCGCCGGCGCGGGTTCGGTGTGCCACATGCCCTCGATCGCGGCGAGCTTCATCTGCTGGTTCTCGGTGAGCGCATAGCCGCTCTCGTCGCCCAGCACGACCACCGACAGCGACGAGGCCAGGCCGAACGCCGCGGCCACGGTGAAGCTGCGCCGGGCCAGTTCCAGGTGCCGGCCCTTGAGCAGGTAGAAGGCCGAGACGCCGAGCACGAACACGCTGGCCATCACATAGCCGGCGCTCACCGTGTGGACGAACTTGGCCTGGGCCACGGGGTTGAAGAGCACCGCCGCGAAGTCGGTCACTTCCATCCGCATCGTCTCGGGATTGAAGGTCGCGCCGGTCGGATGCTGCATCCAGCCGTTCGCCACCAGGATCCACAGCGCCGACAGGTTCGATCCCAGCGCCACCATGAAGGTGGTGAACAGATGCGCCTGTTTCGACATCCGCTCCCAGCCGAAGAACATCAGCCCGACGAACGTGGCCTCGAGGAAGAAGGCCATCAGGCCCTCGATCGCGAGCGGGGCGCCGAAGATGTCGCCCACATAATGCGAATAATAGGACCAGTTGGTCCCGAACTGGAATTCCATGGTGAGCCCGGTGGCGACGCCCAGCACGAAGTTGATGCCGAACAGCTTGGCCCAGAAGCGCGTGACGTCCCGCCAGATCGGGCGGTTGGTCATCACGTACACGCTCTCCATGATCACCAGCATGAAGGACAGGCCGAGCGTCAGCGGCACGAACAGGAAGTGATAGAGCGCCGTCAGCGCGAACTGGAGCCTCGATAGCTCGACGACTGCCATGCTGATCATCGCAGGAATCCCCCACGCCAGAGTCTGCGCCCAACGGGTGGCCGCGTTCCGCTCGTCACTAGGGCCCTAACCGGAAGGCGCTTTGATCATGGACAAATACGCCCCCGGCGCAACATGCGTTAGAACCGAAATGTGATGACCCGGCCTTTAAGACCTATCGGCATGCGACCGCTCCTCTCCGGCGGGGGAATGCCGGCGGCGCCTCGCGGCGCTGAACGGGGATGCGGCCCAGCGCCACGACTCGGCCGGCAAACCCGCCGTCCGCGCGCAGGCGGGAATGACGCAATGAAAGCATGATGCCCTGACGAAACAATCATCTGGATTGGCTCCCATCCTGGACATACCGGGCGCGGCGCTCTTCGCGGCCGGCATCGCCCTCGCCATGGGCAGCCTGGCGGCCGGGAACGGCCTGCCCCGGGGCGCCGTGGCGCTGATCCTGGCGGGCGGCGCGGTCCGCGCGGGAGCGGCGATGCTGGCCCATGCCGTCGCCATCCGCGCGGCGCAGCGCGTGGTCGCCGGCTGGCGCGCGCGGATCTTCCCCCGCCTGCTCGCCGGCCGCCTGCCCCGTCCGCTGCTCGCCGGGGAGAGCGCGGCGCTGGCGATCGATCACATGGTGACGATCGAGGCCTATGAAGCGCGCTTTCGCCCCGCCCGTGCCGCGTCCGCCGCCGCGCCGCTGCTCGTCGCCGCGATCGTCGCCTGGGCGAGCTGGGTATCGGCGCTGATCCTCCTCTGCACGCTCGTCCCGTTCGCGCTCGGCATGATCCTGGCCGGTACCGCCGCGCGCCGTGCCGCGGAGCGCCAGCTCGCCGCGCTCGCCGGGCTTTCCGGCCTGTTCGTCGATCGCATCCGCGCCCTGCCGATCATCCGCCATTTCGGCGCCGAAGAGCGCATCGCCCGCCAGGTGGGCGCCGCCACTCGCGAAGTGGCGGAGCGCACCGTCGACGTGCTGCGCGTCGCCTTTCTCTCGGGCGCGGTGCTGGAATTCTTCGCGGCGCTCTCGGTGGCGCTGGTCGCGGTCTATTGCGGCTTCGCGCTGCTCGGGCTCCTGCCCTTTCCGGCGCCCGAGAAGCTCTCGCTCGGCCAGGCCTTTTTCGCGCTGGCCATGGCTCCGGAATTCTACCTGCCGATGCGGCGCCTGGCCGCCGCCTATCACGAGAAGCAGCTCGGCGACGCCGCGATGGCCGCGCTGGCGCAAGTCGAGGCGCCGGCTCCCGCCGCGCCCGCCACGGCGCGCTTCGACGGGCTGCGCGTCACGGAGCTCGCGGTCGCATGGCCCGGCCTGCGCATCGGCCCGGTCGGCTTCGAGCTGGCCGCGGCCGATCTCGTCGCGCTCACCGGCCCCACCGGCAGCGGCAAATCGAGCCTGCTCGCCGCCATCGCCGGCCAGGTCGCGCCGGCCGGCGGCACCGTCGCCACCGCGCGCGGCGGCGCCCTCGATCCCGCCGACATCGCCTGGGCCGCGCAGACGCCGCTGCTCCTTCCCGGCACGCTGGCGGAGAACATCGCCCTTGCCCGCCCCGATGCGACAACCGACGAGATCGCGCGCGTCGCGGGGCGGGTCGGCCTCGACGCCGTGATCGCGGCGCGGGGCGGGCTCGGCCTGCTGCTCGATCATCGCGGCTCGGGCCTGTCGGGCGGCGAGCGGCGGCGGATCGGCCTGGCCCGCGCGCTGCTCTCGCGGCGGCCGCTGCTGCTGTGCGACGAGCCCACGGCGGACCTCGATGCCGAAAGCGCGGCCGCCATCGTCGCGCTGCTACGCGAAGTCGCGGCCGAGCGCGCGGTGCTGGTCGCCACGCATGATCCCGCGCTCGCCGCCGCGGCGCGGCTGGTGGTGGCGCTGTGAGCGCGCTCGCCCTCGATGCCGCCGGCCGGCGCCGGCTGCGCCGTGCCGGCATCGCCGCGATCGTCGCCGCGCTCGCGGGCGTGCTGCTGCTCGCGGTCTCGGGCTGGTTCCTCACCGCGGCGGCGCTGGCGGGCGCGGCGGGGCCGGTGGCGGCGCTCGGCTTCAACTATCTGATCCCCAGCGCCGCGATCCGCGGCCTCGCGATCCTGCGCACCGTCGGGCGCTATGGCGAGCGGCTGTTCTCGCACCAGGCGGCGCTGGGCGCGATGGCGAGCCTGCGCGCCGGCCTGTTCGCCAGGCTCGCCGCGCAGGACGGCCGCACCGGCCCGGACCTTGCCGGCGGCGACGCCAGCGCCCGGCTGATCGGCGATATCGATGCGCTGGAGGAGCTGATCGTCCGCAGGCCGGTGCGCCCGGCAAGCTGGGTCGCGGCGGGCACCGGAGTGCTGCTCGCGGGGCTGGCGGGCTGGGCCGCGGCATTGGCGCTGGCGCTGCTCCTCGCCGCGCTGCCGCCGCTGCTCGACCGCGCCGCGCGCCGCCTCACCCACGGCCCGGCGCAGGACGCGGGCGAAGCGCTCGGGGCGCTGCGCACCCGCTATGTCGAATATGCCGCCGCCCGGGCCGAGGTCGCCGCCTATGGCCTTGCCGGCCGGGTGACCGGCGACCTGTCCCGCTTCACCGCCGCACTCGACGCGGCGCGGGCGCGCCTGCATCGCGGCGAGGGCGTGATCGCCGCGCTGCTCGCCGGCTATGCCGCGCTGGCGGTGGCATTGGTGCTGCTGCTCGCCGATGCGCCCGCGCCGCGGGTCGCCCTCGCCTTGCTGGCCGCCGCCGGCGCGGTCGAGGCGATGGCCGGCCTTGCCCGCACCGCCTTTCGCCGGGCCGGCGTGGCCGCGGGACTGCGCCGGCTCGACGCGCTCCTGGCCTTGCCCGAACCCGTTGCGGCGCCCGTCTCCGCCGGAGCGGTGCCGCTGCGGCTGGGCAGCCTCGATCTCGCGCCGGGTGCGCGGGTCGCGATCACCGGCCGTTCCGGCTCGGGCAAGACGCTGCTCCTCGAAACGCTGGCCGGGCTGCGCGCGGGCACGGTCGATGCGGCGATCGGGGGGCAGGCTCCCGCCGCCTGTTCCGGCGCGATGCTCCGCGCCCAGTTCGCGCTTGCGCCCCAGGATGCGGCGCTGATCGCCGGGACGATCGCCGACAATCTCCGGCTGGCGCGCCCCGGCGTGGACAAGGAGGCCATCTGGGCGGTCTTGCGGGTCGCCGCGCTCGAGGATCGCATCCAGGGTTTGCCGCAGGGCCTGAATACGCGCCTGGGCGAGGCTGGCGGAACCCTGTCCGGCGGCGAGCGCAAGCGGCTTTCCCTCGCCCGCGCGCTGCTCGCCGGCCGGCCCTGGCTGCTGCTCGACGAACCTACCGAAGGGCTTGATTCCACTACGGAATCCGAGATTATCGCGCGGCTCGACGCCTGGCTGGCGGGATCCAACACCGGCCTGATCCTGGTCTCCCATCGCCGGGCGCCGCTGACGCTGGCCGGGAATGTGATCGCCATCGAGGACATTGCGCCAAGTTCATGAAAAGCGGCCATTATCGGCTCGCATCAAAGTGCCTCGCCCCTGGCGTACGCAGCAGGCGGTATCATCATCCCGAACTGCCCGTCGCCCGGGCTGCAAGGCACGCGGCCGCGCGCTCCTCATGAATATGTGCAACGCCGCACCGGCCGCGTCTTTCGAGAATATTCATGCCGGCACCGCAACACATTATCCATTCAAAACAAATAGATAATCAACTTCTAGTTTTTACCCACAAAAATCACGTTTGAATACGTCAATTCGGTGCAAATGCGACTTCATAAATCTCGATTCTCGCGCATTCTACCTGAAATGAAGCGCGAGTCAGGGGCCCGCCTCTCGCACATTACAGTAATTCTTCGCGCATGAACGCCGTTCGCGTCATGCATTAAAATAGATGCCTGCGGATTTAGATGATTACGCACATCATACATCATAGGCACCAACATAGGAGAATCCCGAATAAGGCAAATATTTTACCAGATGCGTCAGGAACTAAGGCAGGCTTTCACCAGTAAGAGAAGGATTATTCTTATGCTCCGCGAACTTACTATGGACGAGATTGGCTTCGTGGCCGGTGGCCGCATGCAGGACCGCAGCCCCATGCCGAAGCCCACGGGCCCGGACGTGAACTCCAATGCCGGCGGCGGCGGCATCAACGTCTGGAGCGGCGGCGGCGTGTCGGTCGGCGTGGATCCGGTGGGCGGCTTCCCCCCGAACGGCGGCGTCGTGACCGTTACCGTCGGCGGAAGCTCCGGCAGCAGCAACACCAACAGCGGCACCGACTGGGCTGCGGAAGCTGGGCGTCTGCAAAGAGAAAATGATCGCGCCAGCGGCTCACCCAACGACTGAGGGCCTCGTCTGAAATTTGGACTGTTGCAGGTGGGCGGCAGCATATTCGCCGCCCACCGTTTCAAGAAGGTCGGGTCTTCATGAATCGCAAGCGCCCCTTGGTTATCGCAAGCCTCTACCTCTTCATGTCCCCTCACATCGCCAATGCTCAAGCCCAGGCCCAGCCCGAAGCGCGTTTCGGCTTCAACGCGACCAAGGCGATGGAATGGCTTCCCCTCTCGGGCGACGAAGCCGACGGTATCACCTTCCCCGTCACAGTGAACGGACAGGCGACCTATGCCGATATCGACACCGGCTCGACCGTGTCGGATGTGGCGCTGATCTCCTCCAGACTCGTGCCCGTTGCCGACGGAACCGAGGATGGGAAGACCATTTCGGCCAATGGATATGGCGGTGTCAGCCACTATCCCATCCGGCGTGCCGATAGCCTCGTGATCGGCGGAATCACACTACTCAATCAACCAGTGGCGGTGACCGATCAACCCCTTTCACTGGACAAGCGCGTCGGCGTCACGATCGGCATCAAGATGCTCATGGGCCTCACGCTGCAGGTCGATTGGGAGAATCGCCGCGCCCGCTTCCTGCTCGGCGGCGACCTGCCGAAGGATGCCGACACCGTGACGGTAGCGATCGAAACACGAACCCACCTCCCCATTGTCGACGCCGAGCTATGCGGAATCCGGGTCCAGGCATTGCTCGACACCGGCGCAAACGGCGACGTTCATCTGGTTCCCGAACGAGAGGGGCTATGGGAATGTGCCGCCCCGGTGCGCAGCAACATTCGCGGCATCGGCGCCGGCGGCCCGGTCATCAGCGAACTGGTGAGCTTGCCTACGGTACGAATCGGGAAACGCGTGATGGGGCCGGCAACGGCATCGATCGACCCCGAAGGCGGGCCGCTTTCCAATCGTGGCATTCCCGCTTCGGTCGGAACCGGATTGCTCCGGCGATCCAACTTCGTGCTCGACGCAGGGAACAGCGCGCTGGCCTTCTACGGCTCGGACCGCACGGCCCGAGTCACTGATCGTCCGAGAATAGGCATCCAATACCGTCCCGACGGGAAGGGGCTGCTCATAACCCATATCATGAAGGCCTCGCCCGCCTCGCAGACGATCCTCAAACCCGGCGACCGGATCTGCTCGCTCAACGGCAGGACGATCGAAGCACTTGCGGGAAAATATGGCGATATCAGTCCCCCGGCCGGAAAGATCGCCAGGGTCGGAATCTGTGCCGGTCCGACGGTTTCGATCCTGGCCAGCGACTATCTGGCCTTTCCGGGAGTCCTGGACATCGCCTTTCCGGCCGGAACTCCCGCGGTTCCCGAGCCGGCCGGCGTCGGCCGCGTCACCGAGGCTTTCTCCCGCTGCGTGAACCTGTCCGGCGAGGAGATGGCCGAGGCCTGCTCGATCGTGCTGAACGCGCCCAGGATAGCGAATTTCTGGAAGGAGACCGCTCGCAAAAGGCAGGCGACGGCGTTTCCGAATGCCGCGACTCCCGGGATACCCTGACGCCGCCGCCGGCTGACCGCCCCGTGAAACGAGGCGGAACAGTGAGCCACCCATGGGCGGCTCACTGTCCATTGCGCCAGGCTCAGAAACTATAGCTCAGGTTCAGCGAATAGACCCGGCCGGTTTCGATATAGCCGCCCTTGCGGTCGTTGGAGAGATAGGCCTGGCGCTGGCTGGTGGTCGCCCAATAGGTGTGGGCGTTGAGCAGGTTCTCGATCGACGCACCAATCGAGACATGCTCTCCCAGGGTATAGCCGAGCATCAGGTTCATCTTCGACACGGGCTGGACATAGGTATCCGGCCGGCTGGAGCGCAGGTCGTACAGCTTGTCGCCCGTATAATTATAGTTGAGCGCGGCCTGGAAGCCGCCATGATTGTAGAACAGCTCGACATTGTACATGATGCGCGGCGCCTGCGGCATGCGCTGGCCCCGCCACTGGCCGTTCACGAACACCTTGGCCTGGGCGCGCTGGAGCGTGATGTTGCCGCCAACGCCCAGCCCGTCGAACAAGCCCGGCAGATCGCGGAAGCTGTACCGGCCGACCAGCTCGATGCCGTAGACGTCGCCCTTCCCGCTGGTATCCAGCGTCGAGGTCTCCACGCCGTTCACCTTGATCGGGCTGCTGGTTCCCCAGACGTTGAGATCGCCGCCCGCATTGGTGGTGCCCGTCGAGAACAGCACATGGTTGATGCGCTTGTAATAGGGGCTGATCGAGAAGAAGTCGGTGCCCTCCCCCTTCAGCTCGATCGAGGCATCGACGTTCCAGGCCGTCTGCGCGTCCAGGTTCGGATTGGGAATGAACACCGACAATGTGCCGTCGTCGCTGAGCGAAACCTCCGTCGGCCCGAGCAGCAGGTCGAAGGCCGGGCGCGAATAGCTGCGGCGGACCGAAGCGCGATAGACGACGCGATCGTTCGGGCGATAGCTGGCGATCACGCTCGGCAGCCACTGATTGTAGCTGCGCGCCGTGGTGACGAAGCCGTTGCCCGTCTTCTCGTTGCTCTGCCAATAGGTGCCCTCGAAGCGGTTATGCTCGAAGCGCACGCCCGGGATGACCGTCAGATCGCCCGCGCGGAAGGTCGCCATGGCATAGGCGCCGATGCGCTGCTCCTTGCCGTCCAGCCGGTCCTGCTTCAGCTTGACCGGGTCGAGGCCCGCGAGCTTCGGCGTCGACAGGCGGCGAATCTGGTCCTCGATGAATTTGGTATCGAGCAGCTTGATCGGCACCTGGGCGGAATTGTGCATGAAGCCGCCCAGCATCTCGCCCGGAATGTCCGCCACCGACGGGCCCTGCGCGTTGTAGCGCGGGGCGTTGCTGCCGTTCGCGAGCGGGAAGAAATACTGGAGCGCGCCATCGTCGCCCAGGCTGTTGGCATAGCGCTTCGTCCCTTCCGCCTTGGCGCCGGCGGCGATCGATTCCAGCCCCTGGTCGCCCAGCTTCCAGGTCGCGTCGAGCTGCCCCTCCAGGCGCCGCTCCCAAGTATTCTCGAACTGCTGCGTCACATACCATTGCTTCAGCGTCGAGAGATTGAGCAAGGCCGCACGCGCCGCGTCGGTCAGCACCACCTGCGGGCTGGTGCGATCGCCGATGCTGGTCACCATCCGCGTGATCGCCAGGCCGCTATTGTCCGCAGTGCCGATATAGGGCTTCCCGGCGAAGCCCGACTGGATGCGCAGCGGATAGTCCTGCTCGCCGCGCGAATAGGCCGCGTGATAGTCGAGCGTGAGGTCGCCGAGGCGCGACTGGCCGCCCAGCTTGGTCGAGAACAGCTCCTGGTTGGAGTGTTCGGTGCGGAAATAATGCGTGGCGGTCAGCCCGTAATCGGCGCGGAAGCCCGCCGCGTCATAGGATCCCGAATTGCCCGGGTTGGGATTGATCTGGCCGGGTGCGAGATCGGTCTGGCGCAGCGCGGTCTGGTCCATCCAGCTCTTGAGCTTGTAGCGGCCATAGGTGGTATAGGAATAGAGGTCGAGATCGTCCCCCTTCCAGTCGAGGTTCAGCGTGCCGCCCAGCCGCTCGATCCGGTTGCGGAAGACGTTCCACTGCACGCCGCGCGGAGCGATATTGTCCAGATTGTCGCGGATCATCCCGGGAATCTTGTTGTCATACTTCTCCCAGTCGTGCTGCATCGCGGTCGATTCACCCAGCGTGTGCTTCAGGCCGTAATAGACCGACGCATAGATGCCGAGATTGCCGAGGCGCTGCGCCGTTTCGATCTGCGCGGTGCCGCCCCAGGGATTCTGCCCGCGCGCCGCGGCGCGGCCGGCGACCTGGCCCTGCGCGCGGATCTGCACATGGCCCGCCGGCAGGTTGAAGGCCGAGGCGGTGCGCAGATCGAGCACGCCCGCGATCGCGTCGCCGTCGAAATTCGCGGTCGGCGCCTTGTTCACCCGCACTTCGGCGACCGAAAAGGGCGACAGCAGGTTCATCGAGATGGCGCGGGTGCGCGCGTCGGTCTGCGCCAGGCGCACGCCGTCGAGCATATAGGCGTTGTAGGCGGTATCGAGCCCGCGGATCGACAGATACTGCGCCTCTCCGGTCGCCGCCGCGTTGCGCGACTGGTCCACCGAGGCGTTGATGCCGGGCATGCGCGTCAGCAGATCGGCCAGATTCTGCTGCGGTTGCGCGCGCAGTTCCTCGCCCGAGATGATCGAAACCAGCGACGAGCTGCGGATCTGCTCGTTCTGCGTGTCCTGAATGGCATGGCGGCGGCCGTTCACCACGATGTCGTCATCGTCCTGCTTCTCGATGCGGTCCTTGTCGCGGCCCCCGCCGCGATCCTGATCCGCCGCCGGCGCGGGAACGGGGTCGGCCGGAACGAGCGTCTCGGGGCCGGCCGGCGCCGCCCAGGCCGGGCCGGCGGCGAGCAGCGCCATCGCCGTGCCGGACAGAAGATGCAGCGCGCGAAGATGTGCCGGGAAAATGGTCATCATTGCTTACCCCCAAAGGAACTGGATCGCGGCGGCATCCTGCCCGCCGCCGCCGGCCCGCTAGGGGCGGCCAGTGACGCATTGATGACAAAATGACCGTATCAATTAATTTTTGACCATATCCTTTGAGATCAAATCGATTTCATTCGATTATCGCGCGCAATGTCATCAAATTGACCCTTGCAGGCCGCATGAGCTCGCGAATGATTCGCATGCCCCGCCCCGCGCTCGCCCTCTTCGCCGGCGCTGCCATGCTGCTGCCCGGCGCGGCCCTTTCCGCCCCCGCGCGGCCCCAGGGGCTTGCCGTCGAGCGAGTCGTGATCGTGATGCGCCATGGCATCCGCGCGCCGCTCGCCGGCGAAGTGCCGGAGGGCACCCGCACCGCCGCGCCATGGCCGCGCTGGCCGGTGGCGGAGAGCCGCCTCACGCCGCACGGCATAAGGGCGCTCGAGACGGTCGCCGCCGCCGATCGCCGACGCTTCGTCGCCCAGCGCGTCCTGCCCCGGAATTGCGCAGCATCCGGCGCGATCCGCATCCGGACCAACGTCTCCGACCGGACGATCGCCAGCGGCGAGGCCTATGGCCGCGGCATTGCCCCGGGCTGCGGAATCGCGGCGGAGCATCTGAAGGCGGGGGAGATCGATCCGATCTTCGAGCCCCTGCGCGCCGGCGCCACCCGCTTCGACGCGAGCCGGGCCGTGGCCGCGATCGAGCGGTTCACCGGCGGAGCGGCGGCGCTCACGACCCGGCACGCCGCCGCGATCGCCCTGCTCGACCGCATATTGGGATGCGCCCCGCTCGGCACGGGCTGCCCGCCGAACCTGCCGGCCCAGCTCCGCCCCGCGCCCGATGGCCGGGGGATCGAATTGCAGGGGCCGATCCGCGACACCTCAGGCATCGCGCAGGTGCTGCTGCTGCAATATGTCGAGGGACTGCCGCTACGCGACACCGGCTGGGGGCGTGCCGATCCCGCGGCGCTCACCCGGCTCGGCGCGCTGCATGCCGCGCTGTTCGACGTCTTCACGCGATCGCCGTACATGGCCTCGCACCAGGCCGCGATCCTCGGGCGGCATGTGCTGGAGACGCTCGCCGATCCGGCCGGCCCGCGCATCGAAGTGCTGATGGGCCATGACACCAACGTCACCGCGCTCGCGGCGGCCCTGCGGACCAGCCTGAAGGCGCCCGGCTATGCGACCGACGATGTGCCGCCGGGCGGCGCGATCCTGGTCGAGCAGCTGCGCGACCGGAAATCGGGCCGGCGCTTCGTCCGCCTCTCCTATCGCACCCAGTCGCCCCAGGTGCTGCGGCAGGGCGGCGCGGCGGTGTCGATCGGCTCGCTGAGGATGGCGGGGTGCGCCCGCCTCTGCCCGGCCGATCGCTTCGCGCGGATATTGCGCAGCCGCCTCGCCGACTGATCGCGCCGTTCAGGCGACCACCCATTCCGTGCGGGTCAACACCGCGTCATAGCCATCGGGCGGCGGGCAATCGGCCACGACGATGCCGACCGACCGGAAATCCGCGACGGCGAGCGTGCCGTGCCGCCCGAATTTCGAGGAATCGACCGCGATCAGCACGCTTCGCGCCCGCGACACCATCAGCCGGCAGACCCGCGCCTCCCCGGCATGATAGGAAGTGAAGCCGTGATCGAGGTTCACGGCCTCGACCGAGATGATGGCGAGCGAAGGGGTGAACAGCGACAGATAGTCGGTCGCCGTCTGGTCGAAACAGGCGCGATAGTCATAGTCCATCTCGCCGCCGGCCAGCAGCACCCGGTTGCCGTTGCGCCCGCCAAGCTCGGTCGCCACGCCCACCGCATTGGTGATGACCGTCAGGTCGCGATGGTCGCGCAGTGCCTGTGCGACATAATGGCCCGTCGTGCTCGCATCGATGTAGATCGTCTGCCCATCCGCCACGAGCGGCGCGACGGCGCAGCCGATGCGGTGCTTCGCATCGGCATTGCGCTGGAGCCGCACGGCGAAGGATCCCTCGGTCTCGACCCGCGCCAGCCGCACCGTGCCATGCGCGCGCGTCACCTGGCCGCCGGGCTCGAGCGCGCGAATCTCCCGCCTTATCGTCTCGTCGGACACGTCGAGCGCCTTGGAAAGCGCCGGCACGCTCCACACATCGCCCGCCGCCAGCAGCTCCAGCAGCCTTTGCTGCCGGCGAAAACGCTTGCTCATCATCATTCCATGGTTGGGAAGTCGAACGCTCGAAGGCGGCAAGCTAGCGCCCGCCGGGAAATGGTCAACAATCGATCGGATTACGCGAGGATGTAATCAAGATCGGGCAATCGACGGTCATGAAGAGCACTCATATCGACCGCCGCACCTTCGTGGCCAGCGCCGGCGCCCTGGCCGCCGCGCCCGCGACGCTCGCCATGCCCGTCCGCGCGCGCGGCACGCTCGCGGATGTCGAGCATGTGGTGATCCTGATGCAGGAAAATCGCTCGTTCGATCATTATTTCGGCACGCTGCGGGGCGTGCGCGGCTTCGCCGATCCGCGCCCGGCCATGCTGCCCTCGGGCCGGACCGTCTGGGAACAGCGGCAGGACGACAAGGACGGCGGCGCGATCGTCCGCCCCTTCCATCTCGATACCCGCGCCACCGCCGCCGGCTGCCTGCAGAGCCTCGATCACAGCTGGAAGGGAAGCCACGCCCGGTGGAAGGACTGGGACGTCTGGATGCCCGAAAAGGGCCCGTTCGCAATGGGCTATATGACGCGGGCCGACCTGCCCTATTATTATGCGCTCGCCGATCAGTTCACCATCGCGGACGCCTATCACTGCTCGGTCCATGGGCCGACCGGCCCCAACCGCCTCTATCACTGGACCGGCACCAGCGGCCTGACCGTCGGGCGCGACGGCGCGTTCGTCGTCTCCAATGACGGCGTCGATCCGAACGAGACCGCCGATATGGGCCGCGACGATCCGAAGGCGCATGCGCTGGACTGGACGCCCTATGTCGCCCGCCTCTCGGCCGCGGGGATCCGGTGGAAGCTCTATCAGGAATATGACAATTACGGCGACAATCCGCTGGCGCTGTTCGCCCGCTATCGCGGGATCGGGACGGAGACCGCCGAATATGCGGCGGCGCGCGCCTGGGCGGAGGGATCGACGCGCGCGAACGCCGGCACGTCGCGCGGGGAGCATCTGGTGCGCGCCTTCGCCGCCGATGTGGCGGCGGACCGCCTGCCGCAAGTGGCGTGGATCGTCGCGCCCTTCCATATGTGCGAGCATCCCGATGCGCCGCCCGCCTATGGCCAGGCGCTCAGCGCCCGGCTGATCGCTGCGCTCGCCGCCAATCCCGAAGTCTGGGCCAAGACCGTCTTCATCCTGAACTATGACGAGAATGACGGGTTTTTCGACCATATGAGCCCGCCGCTTCCCGCCACGCTGCCGGGCATGGGCGCGAGCACGGTCGCGCTGGACGGCGAGGATTATCGCGGCCAGCCGGTCGGCCTGGGGCCGCGCGTGCCGATGCTGATCGCCTCGCCATGGACGCGGGGCGGCTGGGTGAATTCGGAGCTGGCCGATCACACTTCGGTCCTGCGTTTCCTCGAGCGTCGCTTCGGAGTGCTGGAGCCCAATATCAGCCCATGGCGGCGCGCGGTGTGCGGCGACCTGTTGTCGATGTTCGATTTCGATCTGTCGCCCGCCGCGCGCCGGGACATGGCGTGGCTCGCGGCGCTGCCGCCGGTGGACGGCTATGTCGCCGCCAGCGACGCAGCCTGCCGCCAGGCGAAGCCGGTGGTCGCCGAGGCGCCGCCGCCCGCCCGGCAGGAGCCGGGCACGCGCCCGGCCCGCGCCCTGCCCTATGATCTCCAGGTGGAGCAGCGCTGGGAAGCCGGCCGGTTGCGCCTGACCTTCCGCAACCGCGGCACGCGCGCGGCGGTATTCTGCGTCACCGGCAGCGGCGACGATCACGGCCCGCGCCACTATACCGTGGGCGCCGGCCGGTCGCTCGACGACAGCTGGCCGGTCGACATCGCCGCGCAGCGGACGCTGACCGTGACGGGTCCCAATGGTTTCCATCGCTCGATCATGACGGGCACGCGCTTCACCAGCCATGCCGAGCGCGTCGGCGCGGCGACGCATGTCCATCTCGCCAATCGCGATACGACCCCGCTGGACCTGCGCATCGCCTCGCGCCACGCCGCCCCTAGCGCCGGGCGGCTCCGCCTGGCCCCCGGGGAGGAAGCGACGGTGAAGCTGGCGGTGCTGGCCGCGCATCGTTGGTATGACGTGCGCGTCGAGGCGGGCGACGGCACCGTCCACGGGCTCGCCGGGCATTGGGAAACCGGCGCGCCGGGCATCAGCGAACCGATGACGGGAGCGCCGGCATGATGCGCGCGCTGGCTTTGCTGGCGCTCGTCGCCGGCACGGGAGCGGCTTCCGCGCCGCGCGGCGACCTGCGGCTCGACCAGGTGCAGCTCATCGGCTCGCACAACAGCTATCGCCCCTATCCCTCGCCGCAGCTGCGCGCCCGGCTTGCCGGCGCCGGTGCGGCGGAATGGGCGGGCCTCGCTTATGGCCATCCGCCGCTCGAGGCGCAGCTGGCCCTCGGCCTGCGCCAGCTCGAGCTGGACGTCGCGCCCGATCCCGCGGGCGGCGCCTATGCCGCTCCCTATGGCGGCGCCGATGCCGAGAGCCGCCGGATCATGGCCGCACCGGGCGCCAAGGTGCTGCACATCCCCGGCTTCGATACCGAGACTCATTGCCTGACCCTCCGCCTGTGCCTGGCGACTCTGCGGCACTGGTCGGACCGGCATCCGGGCCATGGGCCGGTCATGGTGCTGATCAACACCGGCGACGCCGGCGGCGCGCGCTTCGATGCCGGCAACCTGGCCGCGCTCGATGCCGACATCCTGGCGGAGATCGGGCGCGAGCGGCTCGTCACGCCCGACGATGTGCGGCGCACGCTGCCGAGCCTGCGCGCCGCGGCGACCGCGCGCCGCTGGCCGAGCCTGGCGCGGGCGGCCGGCCGCTTCCTGTTCGTGCTCGACGGCAGCACGGCGCATGAAGAGGCCTATCGCGCCGGTCATCCGTCGCTGCGCGGCCGGGCGATGTTCGGCTTCTATCCCGAGGACGCGGACGAGGCGGCGGTTTTCAACATCCAGGATCCGATCGCGGAGGGCAAACGTATCCACGGACTCGTCCGCGCCGGTTTTATCGTCCGCACCCGCGCGGATGTGGGCCTCAAGGAAGCGCGCGCCGCCGATCGCCGGCGGCTCGACGCCGCCATCGCCTCGGGCGCGCAATGGATCAGCAGCGACCTGTACGAAGGTGCCACCAACCCGGAACGGCTTGCCTATCGCGCCACGCTGCCGGGCGGGGTCCTTGCGCGCTGCGATCCCGTCACGGCGCGGTGTTGAGGCGCCAAGGCATTCTAAACATGCGCTTCTCGCCGTCGAATGCCCGCAGTATCAGCGAAACCAGCATCGCGCTCGCGGCAATGCCGGCGTGGATCGACCAGAATGTCGCTACCGGCACCCGCTCGTACAAGGCACCCAGCGCGCCGACCACCAGATTGGCGAAGAAGCCGTGCAGGTAGAATATGCCGACCATCACGCCCGCGAGCCGTTGCGGCGTCGCGCCGGTGATGATCGCCAGCCCCGCCGGCCAGACCAACGCCACGCCGAGATCGAGCAGCAGCAGCACCGCCAGCGGCCCCGCCGTCGAACGCAGCCCCGTTCCCGCCACCAGCGCGAGCAGGCCATAGCCGAGCATGATCGCCGCGCAGCCCATGGCGAGCCGATCCCAGTCCCGCAGCGATGCGAGCCATCGCCATCGCATCGTCAGGATGACCATCAGGATGGTGAAGACGCCGTCCGCCGAGGCGAACCAGGCCGGCGGCACCGGCAGCCCCCAGACCGTCGGGCGGATCGCGTCCGCCACCCATAGCAGGAAGATGTTGGATACCTGCTCATAGGCACAGAAAGCGAGGATGACGACGAGGATCGCCCCGATCGCCGTCACCGGCCGATAGGCGCGGTCCTCCTCCACCGCCAGGCGCGCGCGCGCGCGCCGCGGCGTGGCCGGAATGGTGAGATAGAGGCCGAGCCCGGCGAGCATGGCGACGCCCGCGGCGCCGAAGGCATAGCCCCAGCCGAGCGCCTGGGCGAGCAGCCCGCACACCAGCGGCCCCAGCATCACGCCGATGTTGAGAAAGGCCAGATAGATCGCGAACGCCCGGTCCCTCCGGCCGTCCGGCGCGGGGAAGAGCTCGCCGACCTGCGCGGCGAGATTGCCCTTGAGCAGTCCGGTGCCGAGGATGAGCAGCAGCAGCGCCGGCAGCAGCAGATAGGCGTCGGTCAACAGGAGGTGGCCACAGGCGATGAGCACCGCGCCGGCCGCCACCGCCGCGCGCCGGCCGAAGAGGCGATCGCCCGCCAGACCGCCCAGCGGCAGCACGAAATAGGTCAGCGCCGCGTAGAGCCCATAGATGTTGGACCCCAAGGCGATGGGGGATAGCGGCCCCCACAAGGCCTCGAGCATCGCGCGCAGCCCCGCCATGCCCCAGGGGAGCGCGGCGCCATCGGCCAGCACTTCCCGGACCAGGTAGAGCGTCAGCAACGCCTTCATGCCGTGGAGCGAGAAACGCTCCCACAATTCCGTGCCGGCCAGTCTGTAGAAGACAGGCCAGGTTGCCGGCCCTGCCTGTGCATTTCCCGCGATACCCATGGGTCCAGGGCTATGCGGAACGAATATAACAGGCGCGGGTCGGCTGCGTGACAAGCCGCGTAACCAACCCGGGCTCAACTCGTCCGGGCGCGCTCCCCTTCCTGGCGCGCTCAGCCGGCCAAGGGTGCGGAGAGGAGCTTGGGGCGGGTCCTGGCGAGATGCAGGATCAGCTCGCCGAACAGGCCATTGGCCCAGGCAAACCAGTCACGCGTGAACTTGGCGGCGTCGTCCTTGTGGAACGCCTCGTGCATGAAGCCGGTGCCGGCATGGGTGGCCTTCAGGGTGCGCAGGCATGCGAGGATGGTCGCATCGTCGCCGGAGGAGAGCGCCCGCACGATCAGCGACATCGGCCAGATGAAGTCCTCGCCCTGGTGCGGCCCGCCAATGCCTTCGCCGGCCTTGCCGCGGAAGAACCACGGATTGGCCGCGCTCCACGCCGCATCGCGCGTGCGCCGCCAGCGCGCATCGTTCGCCGACACGCAGCCGAGCCAGGCCAGGCCCGACAGCGACGGCACATTGGCATCGTCCATGAACAGCGCGTTGCCATAGCCATCGACTTCATAGGCCCAGACCTCGCGCCCGTCCGGCAGGGTCATCGCCCCGTAGCGGGCGAGCGCCTGCTCGACTTCATCCGCCAGCGCCGCCGCGTCCCGCGCCAATGCAGCGTCGCCGCGCGCCTCGCTCGCCACGGCCGCCAACTCGCGCAGGGCCGTCATCGCGAACAGGTTGGCGGGCACGAACAACGGAAAGATGCAGGCGTCGTCCGAGGGACGGAAGGCCGAATGGATCAGCCCGACCTTGCGAGTCGGCAGGCCAAGGCCGGCCTGCAGCGTCTCGCTCGGCTGCTTGTTGGTGCGCTGGAACTTGTAGGGCCCGGGCCCGTCCTTGCGCTGCTGCTCGCGGAAAGTGCGCACGATCGCCCGGGCGCCCTCGGCCCAGGCGGCATCGAACGGAGCCTTGTCCCCCGTCTCGCGCCAATAGCCATAAGCGAGGCGCACGACATAGCAGAGCGAATCGATCTCCCATTTCCGCTCGGCGACGCCCGGCCGCATCTCCGTGTCGTCTTCCTTCGCCCAGACCAGCGACGTCTTCTCGTCGGGATTGTGCATGAAGGCATTGGCATAGGGATCGATCAGGACCGACCGCGCATGGCGGCCGATCAACCCGCGGAACAGCTCGCGCAGCCCGGCATCCTGCTTCGCCAAATGGAGATAGGGGCGGACCTGCGCGGCCGAATCGCGCAGCCACAGGCACGGGATGTCGCCGGTGATCACGAAGGCGTCGGGCTTGCCCTCCACGGTGCCCATCGCGACCGTGGTATCGAGCGTGTTGGGATAGCAGTTGCCGAACAGCCAGGCGAGTTCGGGGTCGGCGATCATCCCGGAAACCCGGGCGATCTCGCGCTCCACCGCCTGGTTCACGAACCGCCGCTCGGCAACCGGCGGGCGCTTGCTGGCGAACCCGGCGGCCCGCGCGGCGCCGACCCTGCCCAGCATCGCCGAAGCCGCGATCCCGCCGCCGGCTGCGAGCACCGCTCGCCTTGTAATGTCCATTACCGAAGCTCCCCTATGCCTTGACCATGTGCGGCGTTGCGCCGGCCTGAACCCGGTCCGGCGGCGCCTTGCAGTGCCCGTCGATGAATGCCTGATGCAAGGGCATGGCCTCGGCGCAGTTCGCCAGCGCCTCGCGCGTCTGCTCGAGATACGCGGCCAGCTGGTTCTCCGGCATCTCGTCGACGATCGGGTGATAGCCGCGCGGCACGATGCGCTGCCCCAGCATTACCTGCACCCAGCTCGGCAGCGCGAAGAAATCCTCGCCGTTGCGAAAATAGCGGCCATCGCCGCGGAACAGGTCCATCGTCTCCTGCAAGGGCGCCGGGACCGACATGGTGCGGCAATGGTCCCAGAACGGCGTGTCGTCCCGCTCGGTGGCGTGATAGTGGAGGATGATGAAGTCGCGCACCCGTTCCCATTCGAACGTGGTTTCCCGGTTGAAGCGCTCGGCAAGCAGCGGATCGAAATCCCGGTTCGGAAACAGGCCGATCAGGCGCTGGATGGTCGACTGGGCCAGGTAGATGCTCGTGGATTCCAGCGGTTCCAGGAATCCGGCGGCCAGGCCGGCCGCAATGACGTTCTTGTGCCAGAACTTCCGGCGCATGCCCGTGGTGAAGCGCAGCGGACGCGGATCGGCGAGCGCCTTGCCATCGAGATTCGCGAGCAGCGTGGCCGCCGCCTCGTCGTCGCTGATGTGCTGGCTGGAATAGACATAACCGTTGCCGCAGCGATGCTGCAGCGGAATGCGCCACTGCCAGCCGGCCCCGCGCGCGGTGGCGCGCGTATAGGGCGTTAGCGGGCCGGCATTCTCGCATGGAACCGCCATCGCCCGATCGCAGGGCAGCCAATGCGTCCAGTCCACATAACCGGTCTCGAGCGCCTGCTCGATCAACAGGCCGCGAAAGCCCGAGCAGTCGACGAACAGCTCGCCCTCGATGCGCTCTCCGCTCTCCATCACGACCGCTTCCACGAAGCCATCCTCTGCGCGCCGGATCACCTCGACGATCTTGCCCTCGGTGCGCTGCACGCCCCGGCGCTCGGACAGGTTCCGCAGGAAGCGCGCATACAGGCTCGCGTCGAAATGATAGGCATAGGCGATGTCCGCCAGCGGCGAGCCCTCCGGGGCATTGGCGGGGCTCGGCATGAACCGGTTCAGCGGCGCCGCCACCGTCTGCAGCGAATAGGCACCGATCTCCGCCGCGCGCCCGGCGAGATATTGCTTCAGCCAGAATTGGTGGAACGGCAACGGCCCGATGCCCTGGCCGATCTTTCCAAAGCCATGGACATAGCTGTCGCCGATGCGCGCCCAGTCGTTGAACTGGATGCCGAGCTTGAAACTGGCCTGGGTCTCGACGACGAAATCGACTTCCTTGATGCCCAGCATCTCGGTGTTGAACGTCTTCATGTGCGGGACGCTGGCCTCGCCCACCCCGACGATGCCGACTTCCTCCGATTCGATCAGGCGAACGGAGGTACCGCGTCCCAGATACGTGGCCAGCACCGCCGCCGCCATCCAGCCGGCGCTGCCGCCGCCCACGACGACCAGTTTCCTGATGCGGTTGTCGGTGCTCATCGCTGCAAATCCCCCTCCCCGGCATCGGCCGATGGACTGCCCGAGCGACGGTCGCCGGCCATCAGGCCGGCGCCGCCGCATCGGGCCGTGATGGCATCCGGCACCGTCGCCGGCACGGCCATGACCCCGTCCTTCGGAAATCCCCCTCACGCCCGCCGGGTGCGAGGGGGAATGGATGACCTAGAACTTATAGGTCACCCCGCCATAGACGATACGGCCCGAATAATTGTTGGTCCACAGCCGGGCCTTGGTGTCGTTGCCCAGATGCGCGCGCTGTTCCTCCTTGGTCAGGTTCAGCACCGACGCACTCAGCACCAGCTGCTTGGTGATGTTGTACGCCACGTTCAGGTCGACCTGCTGATAGGGCTCGGAGTAGATGCTGAGCCCGTTGTGCAGGCCGCCCACCAGCTCGCCGCGGCGGTTGTACGAAGCGCGCGCCAGGAATTTCTCGCTCTCGTAGAAGATCGTGGCGTTGAGCTGGGTCTTCGCGCTGCCAACGAGCGGCGACCTGGCGATCTCCTTCCCGTCCAGCATGACCGCGGCCATGTTGGTGTCGTTATAGGTGAAGTTCGCCTGGAAACCGAGGCCGAAGTCCAGCGTGTGCTGGGCGTAGAGCTCGATACCCTTGGAGACGCCGTTACGGCCATTGGCCGAGGTCGAGAAGTTGCGGACCGTCACGGTGTTGCCACCGATCGTGACCTGCTGGTCCCGGGTCACCGGCACGATGAAGTTCTTGACGTCCTTCCGGAACAGGCCGACGCCCACCACCGAGCCGGGGTGGAAATACCATTCCAGGCCGACGTCATATTGCCACGCCTCGAACGGCTTCAGATCCTTGTTGCTGCCCGATCCCGTCCAGCCCGGATCAGTGCTTCCGCCCGCCGCGCTGCGATCGGAGCTATATTCCTGCGAGACGAAGTTGAGGGCGCCCGGAAAGGCGATGTCGGTATAGCCGGTCCGCGAGATGACCTTGGACACGGCACCGCGCAGCACCAGCCGGTCCGTCAGGTCGACGGCATAGTTCAGGCTGGGCAGGAAGTCGGTATAGGTCTTGTCCAGCGTGTTGAGCTCGAAGGTCTTCTCCTTGATCTCGTTCTTGAGGAAGCCGCTCTCGCAGCCCGGCTCGGTCGTGCAGGGCTGCGGGGTGCCGCCCGGGCCATCCACGAAATAGTCGAGGAAGCGCTCGATCGCGTCGGTCGACTCGGCATGCTGCTTGGTCCGGGCGACGCGCAGGCCGATATTGCCGCGGATGCGGTCGGCCTTGAAGTTGAGCTGCGTATAGCCGGAGAGGATCTTCTCGCCGACATTGTAGATGAAATCGGGTTCCTCGTAGCGAACCGCATCGCCGTACCGCGCCTTCAGCTGCGCGAGATAGGCCGGGAAATCGATCCCCGGGAAAACATTGGCGTTGAAGCCGCCCTCGATATGGCCGAGCGCCTTGGCATAGAAATATTCCGGACGCGCCACCGATGCCTGGGCATCGCAGCCATTCTGGTAGCGCGTGGTCGTGCCCGGGCAGTACCACAGGGTATTGCCGGTGTTGCGGTGCACCTTGCCGTCGCGATACTTCACACCGGCCTGGATCGACTGCAGCCACGAGCTTTCGAACTGCCTGGTAACGTCGGCCTGGACATAGTTTTGCGAGATCGACGTTTCCTTCCAGGAGGAATCGGTCGATCCCAGATCGATCTCGGCAATGCCGGCCCGCAGATTGTCCTGAAGATCCGGCGAGAAGGTCGCCGATGGCGTGCCGGTCAGGTTCCAGGCGCTCAGGCTGTTGCCCATCTGCCAGGCGCCGTTGACGAAGCGGCGGGGCTTGGCGGACATGCGGAAGTTCAGCGACGGGCCGCCCTCGGACCAGGTGCGACCGCCCACCAGGGCGGCACGCCATGGGCCATTCTCCCAGTCGACCGCGAAGTCGACCGTCTGCGACAGCGCCTTCTCGCGGCTATAGCCGCCCGTGAGCTGCGGCGTCGGGATCGTGCAGTCGTCGGGCCCCCAGCCGCCCGAGGGCTTCCCGCCGGCCGCGGCCTGGGTTTCGTTGCAATAATAGGCCCTGCCCGCAAGCTTCCGATATTCCGCGCCGGTGGCAATGGTGCCGCTGGGGTCGAGCGTGAGCCCGTTGAGCAGCCGCCCGCCCGCATAATTGCCGTCCCACGAGACCCGGGCGAGATTCCATTCCGGGATCTTCAGCATGTTGAGCGCATAATCCCCCTTCAGATCGAAGCGGAAGTAATTGGCGGTCAGGGTGAGGTTGTGGAACGGCTTCAGCTGCGCGGTCGCCTGGATGCCCAGTCGTTCGCGCTGCTCGTCGCGCACCGCGAAATTGACCGAGGTCGGCAGGAAGAAATCCGAGTAATGCTTGCCGTTCTGGTCGTTGAAGCCCGACCCGCCCCACCATTTCGACGGCTGCGGATCGAGCGCCTTGCCGTTCACGTCCACCGCGCTTCGCGCATTGTTGTCGGAATACCAGGTCCAGCTCTCGGTGCTGAATTCCATGCTGCGGTTGGTGCGCCGCTGCCAGGTGGTGCCGACGAGAAGGCCGACGGTCTCGGCCTCGTTGCGCCACGAGATCATGCCCGACAGCTGCGGGTCGACCTTCGCGCTCGTATCGGAATACGTGCCCTCCGCCGTCACGAAGCCCGACCAGGCCGGAAGATCGAGCGGCCGCCGGGTCTTCAGGATCACCGTGCCGCCGATGCCGCCTTCGTCGATCCGCGCCTCCGGAGTCTTGTACAGCTCGGCACTGGACAGCATGTTCGACGGCAGGAGCACATAGTTGAACGAGCGCGAAGCCTCGTCATTGGTCTCCGAGGACGCGATATAATTGCCGTTCAGCTGGGTCAGGGTGAGGCCGGCCTGCAGGCCGCGGACGCTGACCGTCTTGCCTTCACCGCCGTCGCGGGTGATGACCACGCCGGGCACGCGCTGCAGCGCGTCGGCGACGTTCTTGTCGGGGAATTTGCCGATATCCTCGGCCGTGATCACTTCGACGATCGCGTTCGCGTCGCGCTTCTGGCGCAGGGCTTCCTGGATCGACGCGCGATACCCCGTCACGAGGATGGCCTCGCCTTCCTCCTCCTGGGTTGCGGCCGCGTCGGGCCGCGCTTCCTGCGCGTGCGCAACCCCCAGCGGCACGATCGTGGCGATCGCCAGGCTGGTAGTGGTCAGCAGGACTTTGCGGAACATATCCGATCCGGATGCGCTCCCGACAGTGCGACAAAAGGCCATTGCCCCTCTCCCTTTCAAGCGGGCGGCGCGTTGACCGCTAGCCGCCATTTCCTCCCCGATTCCATCGTCCGCCTTGACCCTGCCCTTGACGCATCCGCCGGGCTCCGGTTCGACGATCCAAATGTAATCGATTACAAAGTTATCGATTACATTTCCTTTGTCAAACGCTTTTATTGCAGCCGGGCCAAGCGACTGACACCGGTTTCCTATCCTGCCGGAGAACAGCGGCCCTTAATGGCTATCTTCCCTAGATTCAAAGGCTTGGGATAACCGCGCTCGATCATGAGGGAAATTCGCCGTATCGCCTTCCCGGCCAATGGCCCCAGGCACCAGCGGCGTTCCCGCCACACGCCCGTGGCGGCCAGGGGGTGAAGTGATTCGCTGCCATCGACCATCGTCAGGCGCAGCGCATAGCCCGGCGACGGGACGATCGCGGTGACCGAGAGCTCCGTCCGCGCGTCGATCGGCAGGTCGGTGAGGAACAGCGGCACCTCGGCCGGAGCGTGCAGCGCTGCCATGGGCAGCACCCGCAGCGAGCTGCCGCCCTGCCAGGCGCGCCGGAAATCATAGCCGATCTCCAGCCGGGCGGCCGGGCTATGGGCGAATTGCCAGCTCGGGAGCGGGTCCTGCCGCGCCATGTCGTGCCACGAGCCGCCGACGACATGCCCATCCCGGGCATCGATCAGGCCGTGCCCGGTGTTGAAGCTGGTCTCGAACGGCAGCTTCGCGATCACCGAGCGGGCCGGCACCAGCGCCGCCAGACCTTCCCACGCCCCGGTCCGCATCGCTTCGGTGGCGTTGCCCGTGGCCATGTTGCGGTCGTCGCCCGCGAACAGGCGAACCTCGCCGTCGTAGAAGCGCTTCACGTCGCGCGGATCGGCGCGAAAATCGCCGAACGCGCCGCCGGCGTTGAAGTTGAAGTTCGGCGCGAACAGCGCGATCGAGCCCAGCGCGGGCCCGTCCCCCTGCTCGCGCAAGTCGCGCAGCCAGCGCTTGTTGCCGAACGCCCGCTGCGCATTGTCCCGGGCGGGCCAGAGATCGGCGCCGATGAACAGCGCGTAGCGGTCACGCCCCCTCGCCTCCGCCAGCGCCGCGCCCGCGCGCAAGCCGGCGGGCGTCCATTGATAGTTCAGGAACATCGCGTCCGCCACGCGCGTCGCGCCATCCTGCAGCAGCGCCGCGTTACGGGGGTCATAGGCGTTCTGCCACTGGACGCGGCCATTGGGCAGCATCGCGTCGTACCAATGGATTTCCATGCCCCGGGGGCCGATCCGCGTCAGATACGCCATGAACCGCGCCATGCGCCCGCCAAGCTCGGGCGAGACGTCCGTCTCCTGATTGATCAGCCACCCGTCAAAGCCATAGTGGCGCGCGATCTCGACCAGGCGATCGGCCGCCGGGAAGCGACCCTCGCCATCCTCGCGCAGAAAGGCCTCCAGCGTCTTCGCCGAACCGCCCCAGGCGAGCGGCGCGAAGAATGCCGTGCCGATCACCTTCACGCCGTTGCGATGCGCGGTATCGACCCAGGGCCGGGCCGGGATCATCACATTGCGCTCCGCCGCGCCGGCGAACCACGACAGCACGTCGATCTGCGCCCAGTGCGTGAAGGTGTAGAGATTGAACCGGGGCTGCGGCGCCAGGTAATTGGCGAAATTGTTCATCCCGTCCGGCGCGAACAGCACGCGGACCTTCGGGTCCAGCCTGGCAGCGGGATCGGGCCCGGGCCCGGGATCGAGCATCCGGCTGGCGAGCGGCTCGCGCGAGACATTGCGCGCATCGGCGAGCGGACCGGCCGCTTCCCAGGCGAAAAGCTGTTCCACGCTAAGCGCGAATGGCGGCGAGAGCGCCAGAGGCGCGTCCGCGGATTGCGGCGCCCGGGCGAACGCCGCGCATCCGGGCAACGCAAGCGCGAGGGCGACGGCGAATGCGGTGCCTCCCCACAAGGTTGCGCGGATGCGGGCGCGTGCCACTCAGCGCTCCGCCGCGGCGGCCCGCTGGACCGGTCCCTCGAGCGCAGCCGGGGCCGGCGCGATCGCATGCGCGTCCCGGACCGAAGTCACGCGGAGCGTCGCCGGATCGAAACGGCGGCCGTCGCGGGCCCGCACCACTCGCGCTTCTCCGGCGAGCAGATCGAAGAAATTGTCGTCGAAATTCAGGCTCCCCCCCGAGGCATCGAGAGCGGCGGCCGCGACATGGACCGCCCGCGCGAACCGCCGCGCGCTGATCCGCACGGCGTCGGGCCCCAGTATCTCGATTTCGATCCCGGGCTCGGGCAGCGCCGCGGCGTGGAGCATTTCCGGATGAACGATGTTCGCGGCCAGCGTCTCGCCCTCCCGCACCAGCCGCAAGGTCAGCAGCGCGCGCCCCCGATCCAGCGCCGGCAAATCGTCCGCGGAGACCAGCAGCAGCGCCCGCGCCTCGTTCGCGCCGATCCGGACGGCACGCGCCTCGCGCCACAGCACTACGCCATCGAAATCGACCAGTTCGACTACCAGCTCGGCGTCGAGATCCCCCATGCGGTCGGACACGCCATGGATGCGGAACCCGCCCTCATGCGCCTCGGCACAGACCAGGACCGGCGCGAACGAGCGCGCGGCCTGATAGTGCAGCGCCTTCCATTGCCCGTAATAGTCGATCCCCGACCAGGAGACGGCCGGCCAGCAATCGTTGAGCTGCCAGTAGAGCGATCCCATGCAGATCGGCATGTTGCGCCGATGCGCCTCGAAGGCGACGCGCAGTCCATCCGCCTGGAGCACCTGGCTGAGGTAGCAGAACTGCTCAAAACCGGCCGGTTCACCGAAAGCCTCGCGCACGAAACGGCCGATGATCGCATCGCCCCGCGCATGCTTCTGGTGCACCGAGAGCACGGGCGAGCCGAGCACGCGATCCTCGGGCGCGGTGAAGCGCTGGATCGAGTCCAGCAGCGGATAGGACTGGAAGCCATATTCGCTCATGAAGCGCGACAGCCGCTCGCCATAGGTCGCGAAGGGCAGCTCGCCGTGCCACACGCCCCAATAATGGCCGTCGCCGCGCATGTCGTCGGCCGGATCGTTCCAGTGCCCGATCGGCGATGACGGGAAATAGAAGCGACCCGGATCGAGCCGGGCGACGACATCGGGCAGCAGTTCGTCGAACAGCCGCGCATTTCCCGCCACCATCGCGGCGAACTGCGCGGCGGAATATCCGAATTTCTCGGGCCATTCCCAATGGGCCACGCCCAGGCTGATCTCGTTGTTGCCGCACCACAGGGCCAGGCAGGCGTGATGCCGCAGCCGGCGCACCGCCTGCGCGGCCTCTTCCTCGACCAGCTGGAGGAATGCCGCGTCCGAGGGATAGAGCGTGCACGAGAACATGAAATCCTGCCAGATCAGGATGCCGTGCTCGTCGGCGAGATCGTAGAACAGGTCGCTTTCGTACACGCCACCGCCCCAGACGCGGAGCATGTTCATGTTGGCGTCCGCGGTGTCGCGAAACAGCTGGCGATGGCGCTCGGGCGTGACTGCTTCCTGGAAGCTGTCCTGCGGGATGTAATTGGCCCCCTTCATGAACACCGGGCGGCCGTTCACCTTGAGATAGAAGCATTCGCCATGCGCATCGGGCTGGTTGACCACTTCGACGGTGCGCAATCCGATCCGTTGCGTGGTGAGATCGATCGTGCCGTCCCGATCGACCAGCCGCAGGGTGAAGCCGTAGAGATGAGCCTCGCCCAGGCCGTTGGGCCACCAGAGGCGGGGAGCATCCACCATTGCCGCGATCCGGTGCGTCCCCGGGCCCGGCGCGAGCGTCACGGGCTGCCGGACGGGAGGCACATCGGGCCGGTCGCAGGTCAGCTCCAGCCAGGCCTCGCCGCCCGCCTGCCCCTCGATCTCGACGGTGAAGGCTAGCTCGGCCCGTTCCGGCGACAGGCTGACAATCTCGTGCCGCAGCTCGGCGATGCGTGCGGTACGCACAATGTCGAGCCAGACCGGCCGCCAGATGCCCGAGGTGACGTATTTCGGGCCCCAGTCCCAGCCGAAATGATAGGGCGCCTTGCGCACATAGACGCTGGCGTGATCCGCCGTCTTGTCGTTCTCGGCCGGGTAGAGCACGCCTTCGCGCGCGCGCCGCTCGGCGCCGAGCGCAACCGGCGACCTGAACAGGATCGCCAGTTCGTTGCCGCCCGGACGCAGCAGCGCCCGGCACTCGGCCCGGTGGATGCAGAACATGTTCTCGGCCCGCAGCAGCGGAACGCCGTTGAGCACGACCGAGCAACAGGTATCGAGCCCTTCGAAGACCAGCGCGACGCTGTCCGCCGCCAGATCCTCGTCCGACACGTCGAACGTGCAGCTATATTCCCAGTCCTCGTCCTCGATCCATTGCAGCCGAAGCTCGGCGTCACGCGCGAAGGGGGCCTCGATCGCGCCGTTGCGCAGCAGGTCGGTGAAGTTCGAGCCGGGCACGCTGGCCGGCATCCACGCAGCATCGCCGGCGCGGCGAAACACCCAGTTCTCGGCAATCGGAATGCGCCGTCGCAGCGCGGCAGGTGCGGCCATGGCCGCGGCAGAACCGGTCATTGCAATAGGATCTCATCGAGGAACAGCCATGCCTTGCGCCCGGGCGGGCTGAGGCCTGGCGGCATGGTGCCCGCGGAAAGCACGCGGACTTGATAGTAGCGGAAGCTGCCGCGCACCGGGATCCGCAAGCGATCGACCGCCTGCCGGATCGCCCGCGGCGCGGCGATGTCGCGGCTGCCCACCAGCGCCAGCACGCCGGCCCGGTCTCCGGCCCATATCTCGATCCGGCGCGGCACGAGGATGCCGTTCATCGGATCGTCGAGATAGCCGATCGTCGCGCTGCGCACCGGCCGCGACTTGCCCAGGTCGATGGTCGCGGTGATGTCGCCCAGCCGCCCCGACCATTTCTTGTCCCCGTAGAAACGGGTGCCGCGCTCCTGGTCGATCAGCATCGCGCCGTCGGCCCGGCCATAGGGCATGTCGGGCTCGGTGATCCCTATCCGCGGATAGCCGGCCCCGAGCCCGGCGGTAGCGGCACGGGCATAGTGCTTCTCGAAGACCGTGCTCGCCGCCAGCCCCTGGCGCAGCGTCACCGCCTTCAGCACCGCGTCGCGGCCGATCCGAAGCGGGCGGACGTACCGCGGCGACCGTCCATCCGGCGCGCGACCGTCAAGCGTATAGCGGATTTCCGCCCCCGGCTCGGCCGTCTTCAGGGCGATGGTGCGCGCGCCGGCGAAATATGCCGAGGCATCGGGATCGAGCGGTGCCCAGGCCGCGCGATGCGGCACCTCCACCGGCGCCTTGTCGTCGAACGCGCCGAGGCTGGTGTCACGCGGATCGCTTCCCCAGGCCCGGTTCGGCTTCGGCCCCATCTCGAAGCGCAGCACGCCGCCGGCCATGATCCGATCGTGGCGGATATAGCTATGGGGATAGGGCTTGCCGTCGAGCGTCGCCGACTGGACGAAGATATTCTCCGGCGTCAGATTGTCGGCCTCGACGACGAAGCGCCTGCCGCTCTCCAGCTTGATGGTCGCGCGGCGATGAAGGGGCGCCGCGAGCTGATAGGTCAGGTCGCCTGGAGCCACCGGGTAGAAGCCCAGCGTGGCCAGCACGTACCAGGCCGACATCTGGCCCAGATCCTCGTTGTTGACGAGGCCGTCGGGCCGGTCGGCATACATCTCCCGGATCAGGCGGTTCACATAAAGCTGGGTCAGCCACGGCGCGCCCGCGAGATTGAACAGCCACGCCATGTGGTGGCCCGGCTCGTCGCCATGGGCATAGCGGCCGATAAAGCCCGAGATGTCGACATGCTGCTCGCCGCCGATCGGCCTGGTATCGGTGAAGATGCCTTCCAGCCAGCGTGCATAGGCCACGCGCCCGCCGTGCAGCCGGATGGCGGCGACCATGTCGTGCGGCGTATAGGCCGAATAGGCCCAGATATTGCCCGAGACATAGTGCCGGTTCAGCGTGTCCCAGGTGTCCATCGGCACCGGCACCCTGCTCCCATCGGCCAGCCGCGGCAGGAGATAGCCGGTGGCGGGATCATGGAGCTGGCGCCAGCCGGTCGCGCGGGCGGCGAAGCGCGCGGCATCCGCATGCTTGCCGAGCTTCTCCGCGACGCGGCCGATCGCCCAGTCCTCGTAATTCTGCTCGGTGGTCTTGGAGACCGAGCTCGCCACGTCGGCCGGCACGAACCCATAGGCGAGATAGCCCGCCATGCCGTTCGCGTCATAGACGTTGCTGTGCTTGGTCGTGTCGAACGCGCTGGCGCGGATCGCGGCATAGGCCGCTTCGGGATCGACGCCGGGAATGCCCTTCAGCACCGCATCGGCGATCGGCGAGACGATGCTGTAGCCGATCATCACGCGATTGTCGTGGCCGACGGCCTCCCAGCTCGGCAGCAACAGGCCCTGCTCGGCATGGCGCGACACCATCGAGGCGACGATCTCGCCGTCCTTCCTGGTATCGACGATCGTCAGCAGCGGGTGCAGCGCGCGATAGGTGTCCCAGGTGGAGAAATTGCTGAACTGCGGGATGCGCGACTGGCGGACCCGGCCCTCGAGATAATAGGCGCCGGTGACGTCCGAGATCAGGTTGGGCGCGATCGCCGCATGATAGGCTGCCGTGTAGAACAGCCGCTTCTGCCGCGCATCCCCCTCGATGGTGATCCGCGACAGGCGCTCCTGCCAGAGCCGGGTGGCGTCGGCCAGCGCCGCGTCGAAACTGCGTCCGCGCGCCTCGGCATCGAAATTCGCCTGCGCGCCGGCCTGGCCCGTGTGCGAGAGCGCCACGGCGACCTCGACGCCGTCCGCGGCGCCCGGCGCGAACTGCACCAGTGCCTTGATCGCCCGCCCCGCCCGCGCGCGCCCGGCGACCGGGCGGTCGTCTTCGGTCAGCCGCGCGCTGGCAAAGGGCTGGGAGAAACGCGCGACGAAGAAGACCGAGCGATCGCCCGAGGACTGGCTGATCGCGCGCTTCCAGCCCCGGATCTCGTGGTCGGAGACGATCTCGATCTCGGTGCGATAGGCATGGTCCCCGACGCTGTGCGTCGGATCGATCACCACATAGCGTGGCGCGTCACCCCGATAGGTATAGCGATGGAAGCCGGCGCGCATGGCGGCGGTCAGCTCGGCATCGACGTCCGGATCGTCCAGATGGACGCGGTAATAGCCCGGCCGCGCCAGCTCGCGGGAATGCGAGAAGCGCGAGCGATAGCCCGAGCCGGGATGCTCGGCCGAGCCCGCCTCGGTCGAGGGCGAGCGCGTCGGCATCAGCAGGATGTCGCCGAGCGCCGACAGGCCCGCCCCGCTGATGTGCGTATGCGCGAAGCCTTTGATGTCCCCGTCGGAATAATGATAGCCCGATGTCCAGTTCCAGCCATTGCGGTCGTTCGACGGGCTGAGCTGGACCATGCCGAACGGCACGGTGGCGCCGGGGAAGACATGGCCGTTGCCGCCGGTGCCGATCAGCGGATCGACATAGGCGGTTGGATCCTCGCCCGGGGTCGCCGCCACCGGAGCCTCGCGCGCGCCCGCGCCGACGGCCAGCAACAATGCCGCGGCGGCGAGCCGCATGCCGCTCCGCCCGATCATCGCGCGGTCTCCGGCGCTGCATCCAGCCGGGCCATGTCGCTCGGCCAGTCCTCGAGTCTACGGTACCAGGTGCGCCACAGGGTCAACCCTCCGGCGGAGGCGACCGCCAGCGCTGCCAGCAGGCCCGGGACATTCTTCAGCACCAGGAAGATCGGCACTGCCACCAGGCTGGTCTGGACGATCGTCCCGACCGCGATGTTGAACATGTCGCGCGGGAAGCTGCGGTTCGGCCGCACCCCCGGCCGGTCCTGCGCGAGCGCGCGGTGCACCGGCCCCCAGAAGCCCCAGGGCCGCACCCGGTCGTAGAAGGTCTTGAGCACCGCCATGTCCGTCGGCGGCGTCATCAGGCTCACCGTTATGGCGATCGTCCCGGCGACCAGGATCACCAGCGGGAAGAGGTAGAGCGCGAGGACGGAACCCATATCGGGCAGGAGCGCGCCGAACAGGAACGGGAAGGTCATCGCGCAGGCCATGCCGGCGACCGTTCCCCAGAAATAGCCATGGCCGTTGAACCGCCACCAATACCATTTGATCACGTTCGACGCGGTGTAGCCGCCCCACAGGCCCGACACGATCCACTGCAGCGCATCGTTGATGCTCGCGACGAACAGGCCGATCCCCATGCTGATGAGGACGACGGTGAGCGACACGCCGTAGCTCATCCAGATCATCCGGCGCTGCGACGCGCCGGGATTGATGTAGCGGCGGTAGATATCGTTCACGAGATAGAGCGGCGCCGCGTTCAGGCTGCTGGCGAAGGTCGCCATGAAGGCGGCGAGCAGGCCGGTGACGATCAGGCCGCGCATCCCCGCCGGCGCGAAGCTCTGGATCGCGGCGGGGAGGATGCTCTCATAGTCGATCCGCCCGCCCGAGACGAGGTCGAGCCGATCGACGAAGACCAGCGCCAGCACCGTGAAGCCCGTGATCATCAGATAGCGGATCGGCATCAGGACGACGGAGACGAAGCCGGTCAGCTTCGCGGCGTCGCGCGGGGTACGCGTCGCCAGGATGCGCTGCATGTCGTAGCTCGGCGCGGGGCCGGCCGCGCTCTTCAGGATTCCCGAGAAGAGCATCATCATGAACAACGGGCCGAACAGCCCATAGCCGTCGGCGGCGATCTTGGACTGGACCTCGGGCTGGATCGCCCGCCAGTCCAGGCCGAGCGACCAGCCGAAGGACGGGCTCATCCACCCTTGGGGCGTGGCCGCCGCCACCTGGTCCGGCGAGACCAACGTCATGGCGAGGCCGGCAATGAAGATCGCCGCGATCGTCATGATCGAGAATTGCAGCACGTCTGTCCACACGATCCCGGGCATGCCGCCGAGCACGACGTAGAGCGTCACCAGGCTGGTGAAGAACACCGCATAGATGTTCGGCACCAGCGCGGGATCGACCGTCATCCCGCCGAGCAGCGGCGCCACGGTTTCCCACGGGATGAACAGCTCCATGAACTTGCCGATGCCGACAAAGGCATAGGCGAGGAAGCCGACCACGCAGAACAGCGCGAAGACCACCACCGAGAGATGCGAGAGCCGGCTCCCCGTCCCCTCCCCGAAGCGCAGCAGGATCCATTCGGCACCGGAACGCACGTTCGAGCGGCGCAGCCACAGCGCGAGGAACGCCATCAGGAAGACCTGATTGAACACCGGCCAGAGCCAGGGAAGCCAGATGCTCTTCAGGCCATAGACGAACAGCAGCGTCGTCAGCCACATCGTGCCGGAAATGTCGAACATCCCCGATGCATCGGACAGGCAGAGCAGATACCAGGGCATCCGCTTGTTGCCGAGATAATAGCTGTCGATGCTCTGCGCGGCGCGGCGGCGCACCACCAGCGCGATGACGAGCGTTGCGACGAGATAGGCGGCGACGATCGCGCCATCGATAACGGTCAATCCTGCCCCCTCTCCAACGAGCCCGCCGGCGTGGCGCCCGCCGGACCTTTGCTATCTGCCCGGACTCGTTGCGCGAATCCGGATTTGCAATCGATTACATTTTTTGTAAAGCCCTTCCCGACAATATTGACAATGGGCCGGCCATCGCTCTCTTTCGTCGGGAACGGCGCGGGATCGGGCAATGGGGAGCGGATGGATGCGGGAAGTGCGAAGGGCAATCACACGGCGATGACCACCATCCTTGATGTAGCCCGTGCCGCCGGCCTTTCGACGGCGACCGTGTCGCGGGCGCTCCGCGAGCCGGAGAAGGTGACCGAGAAGACTCGCGCGAAAGTGTTCAAGGCAGTCGAGGCGGTAAGCTACCGGCCTAACATGCTCGCGCGCAACCTGCGCACCGACAAGTCCTTCACCCTGCTGGTGCTGGTGCCGGGCATCGCCAATCCCTTCTTCGCCAACGTCACCGCCGGCATCGAAGCGACCGCGTGGAAGCGCGGCTATTCGGTGCTGCTCGGCGACACGCGCGATTCGGCCGAGCGCGAGGAACATTATGCCCGGCTGGTCGAGACGCGGCTGGCGGACGGCGTGATCCAGCTCAGCCCCGATTACGCGCCGGCCGACAGCCGCCGCCGAGCACCCTATCCCATCGTCCATGCCTGTGGCTGCGAACTGACCGAAGCGCCGTCGGTGCGGATTGACAATGTCGGCGCGATGCGCGAAGTCGTCGCGCACCTGATCGCGCGCGGCCATCGCCGGATCGCGGCAATCAGCGGGCCGCAGGCCAACGCCCATGCCATCGATCGCCTCAAGGGCTATCGCCAGGCGCTCGAGGCGGCCGGCATCGCCTTCGATCCGGCGCTCGTCCTCCATGGCAGCTTCAGGATGCAGTCCGGCTTCGAGGCCGCGCGCGAGATTCTCGCAATGACGCCGCGCCCCACCGCGATCGTCAGCATCAACGACGAAATGGCCATCGGCGCGATCCAGGCGCTCGCGGCGCTCGGCGTCTCGGTCCCTTCCGATATCGCGGTCACGGGCTTCGACGACATCGATTTTGCCGCCCACTCCACCCCGGCGCTCACCACCGTCCGCCAGCCAGCCGCCGAAATGGGCGCAAAGGCCTGCGAACTGCTGATCGACTGGATCGAGGACAAGGCACGGGACGAGGCCGTGCACATTCTTCCGCACACTCTGGTCGTGCGCGAGAGCAGCGGATGAACGCGCCGGCACCCGCTCATGGTGCCGAAAGCCCGTCCGGGCACCGCGCGCAGCCGTTTCGACCGCCTATCCGCAAATAAGGCTGGCCTCGCGATATGTAATGGATTACATTTCGTGCAACGACCGCATCGCGCGGCGCAACGGGTCCAGGGGGAGAGGCATGGCATGATCGTCGGGCTGGATATCGGCGGTCACCACGTCGCCGGCGCGCTGCTGAACCGGCAGGGGCACGGGATCCTCGTCAAGAGCTACCGGCATAGCGAGACGCGCAGCGGCGCCGCCAGCGCCGAACTGCTCGATGCCTGGGCGCACCTGATCACGACGATCGCGCCGGACACCGATCAGGTCACCGGCGTCGGCATCGCGATGCCGGGCCCGTTCGATTATCGCACCGGCACCGCCTTTTTCGAGGGCAATGGCAAGTTCCAGAGCCTTTACGGCGTCAATGTGCGCGAAGAGCTGCAGCGCCGCCTGCCCGCCTCGCGCGAAATCCGCTTCCTGAACGACGCGACCGCCTTCGCGGTCGGCTGCGTGGCGATGGGCGCGACGGGGGATAGCGCACGGGTGCTCGCGATCACGCTCGGCACCGGGCTCGGCGCGGCGTTCCTCGATCGTGGCATCCCGGTGATCGAGGAAGAGCCGGGCGCGGTGCCTCCCGGCGGATGCCTGTGGAACATGCCGTTCAAGCACGGGATCGCCGATGACTATGTCTCCTCCCGCTGGCTCCTTACCGAGGCGGCAAGGCAGAGCGGCCGGCCCTGGGAAAGCGTGGCCAGAATGGCCGCCGAGGCGCGGCAGAATGAGGCCCTGCGGGGAGTCTTCGCGGAATATGGCGCCAGCCTCGCCGCGATCGTCGCGCCCTGGGCGCGCGGGTTCGGTGCGGAGACGATCATGCTCGGCGGGCGCATCGCCGGCGCGTTCGACCTTTTCGCGCCGACTCTGCGCCAGGGGCTCGCCGTGCACGACGTGGCGATACCGATCATGATCCACGAGAATACCGAAGACGCGGCAATCGTCGGCGCGGGCCAGATGTTCACCCCCGCCTTCTGGGCCCAGGCACGAACCCGGCTTCCGCGCCGGTGAGCAAGGGCCCCATGACAAGGAATAGGGAGACGATGCGGATGGGGCGAGTTGCGATACATATGCTGGGGCTCGCCCTGGCCCTGCTTCCGGCCCCGCTCGGAGCACAGCAGGCGCCGGACTATGCCGATCTCGCCAACCCGCTCACCGGGACCGATTCGTCCTTCGAACTATCCTATGGCAACACCTATCCGGCGATCGCCGTGCCATGGGGCATGAACTTCTGGACGCCCATGACCAACAAGATGGGCGATGGCTGGACCTATCGCTACGGCGACCACAGGATCCGCGGCATCAAGCAGACCCATCAGCCGAGCCCCTGGCTCAACGATTACGGCGCGTTCTCGCTGATGGCGCTCACCGGTCCGCTCAAGTTCAAGGAAGACGAGCGCCAATCCTGGTTCTCCCACAAGGCGGAGACGGCACGGCCCTATCGCTACGGCGTCTATCTGGCCGATTACGACGTGACCGCCCAGGTCACGGCGACGGCGCGGGCGGCGCATTTCCGCTTCACCTTCCCCGAGAGCGAGCAGAGCTGGATCCTGCTCGACGGGTTCGACATGGGCTCGATGGTCAAGATCCTGCCCGGGGAACGCCGGATCATCGGCTATGCGCGCAACAACCATGGCGGCGTTCCGGGCAATTTCCACAATTGGTTCGTCGCCGAGTTCGATCGCGATTTCGACGTCGCCGAGACCTGGGGAGACGGCTGGAAGCGCAACCCCGGCGTCCCCCAGGCCGAGGGGCAGCATGTCGGGGCGATCATCGGGTTCAAGACGCGCAAGGGCGAGCAGGTCCATGTTCGCGTCGCCTCCTCTTTCGTCAGCCCCGAACAGGCCGCGCTCAACCTCGATCGCGAGATCGGCAAGGACAGCTTCGAAGCCACCGAGGCCAAGGCCAGGGACCAGTGGAACGCCCTGCTCGGCCGGTACAAGGTGGAAGACCCGGACATCGACGCGAAGCGCACATTCTATTCGGCGCTCTATCGCACCATGCTCTTCCCGCGCATGTTCCACGAAGTCGATGCCGGCGGACGGACGATCCACTACAGCCCCTATGACGGCAAGGTGCATCCCGGCCCGATGTTCACCGACAACGGCTTCTGGGACACTTTCCGCGCGGTCTTCCCGCTGTTCACGCTGATGCACCGCGAGCTTGACGGGCAGATCATGCAGGGGCTCGCCAATACCTATGACGAATCGGGCTGGCTGCCCGAATGGGCCAGCCCCGGCCACCGCGACGTGATGATCGGCTCGAACTCGGCGGTGAACATCGCCGACGCCTATCTCAAGGGCATTCGCGGCTTCGACATCGCCAAGCTCTACGAAGCGATCCGCAAGAATGCCGACACCGACCAGGGCCGGCCCAAGTCGCGCGAAGGCAAGACGATCAGCTCGGTCGGGCGCGAGGGCGTCGACTGGTACAACCGGCTCGGCTACGTCCCGTACGATGTCGGCATCAACGAGAATGCCGCGCGCACGCTCGAATATGCCTATGCCGATTTCACCATCTCGCGGCTCGCGACGGCGCTCGGCAAGCCCCGCGACGCCGCCCTGTTCGCGAGCCGGGCGCAGAACTACCGCAAGCTCTTCGATGCCGAGAGCGGCTGGATGCGCGGCCGCAACCGGGACGGGAGCTTCCAGTCTCCCTTCAACCCGCTCAAATGGGGCGACGCCTTCACCGAGGGCAACAGCCTCCATTATAGCTGGTCGGTGTTCCAGGACGTGCAGGGCCTGATTACGCTGATGGGCGGCGACCAGGCCTTTGCCGCGAAGCTGGACAGCGTGTTCGACAGCCCGCCCAAGTTCGACGACAGCTATTACGGCTTCACCATCCATGAGATCCGCGAGATGCAGATCGTCGACATGGGCAATTATGCCCATGGCAACCAGCCGATCCAGCACATGATCTATCTCTACAATTATGCCGGCCGGCCCTGGAAGGCGCAGGCGCGGGTGCGCGAAGTGATGCGCAAGCTCTATTCGAGCGCGCCCGACGGCTATCCGGGCGACGAGGACAATGGCCAGACCTCGGCCTGGTATGTGTTCAGCGCGCTCGGCTTCTATCCGGTGACGCCGGGAGCGAACCAATATGTGATCGGCTCGCCCCTGTTCCGCCATGTCGAACTGGCGCTGGAAAATGGCCGGACGTTCACCATCGATGCTCCGGGAAACAGCGCCGCGAACGTCTATATCCAGTCCGCCACGCTCAATGGCCGGCCGCTGAACCGCACCTGGCTGGGCCATGACGAGATCATGGCCGGCGGCACGCTGCACTTCGAGATGGGGCCGCGGCCGAACCAGGCATGGGGCACGGGCCCGGGCGCCGCGCCCTTCTCGATGAGCGGCCGGGGCAAGCGCTGATGGCCGTCACGCTCGAGATCTGCGTCGACGATGCCGCGGGCATCGCCGCGGCGGCAATGGGCGGCGCCGACCGGATCGAGCTGTGCAGCGCGCTCGAGCTGGGTGGTCTCACCCCCTCCCCGGCCCTGATCGAACGCGCCGTGGCGACGGGCATTCCGGTCCATGCGATGATCCGGCCGCGCGCCGGAAACTTCGTCTATGATACCGACGAGCTGGCGCTGATGGCCGAGGATATCCGGCATGCGCTCGCGCTCGGGGCCGCCGGCGTGGTGGTCGGGGCACTGCGCCCGGACGACACGCTGGATTCGCGCGCGCTCACCCGGTTTCGCATGGTCGCCCGCGATGCCGCCCTGGTGCTGCATCGGGCGATCGACCTCGTCCCCGATCCGATCGCCGCGGTCGAGGAAGCCTGCGCGCTGGGCTTCGACAAGATCCTCAGCTCGGGCCAGGAAGCGACCGCGCTGGCTGGTGCCCTCACGCTTGCGAGGATGGTGGACGCGGCGCACGGCAGGCTGTCCGTCATCGCCGGCTCGGGCCTCGCTCCCGACAATGTGGCACGGATCGCGCGCGTGAGCGGCGTGCGCGAGGTGCACGGCTCGGCGAGCGAGCCGGGACGCCCCGATCCACGCAGCGTGGCGATGGGCTTTTCGGCCGGTCCCCGGCGCAGAACCAGCGCAGCCCTGATCCGCCGGCTGCGCGCCGCCATCGAGGAGAGCGTATGACGACAGCAGTGACTCGCCGTACCGCCTTGGCCATGGGCGTGACGACCGCGACCTTTGCCGGCGCGAGCTCCGCCTTTGTGCGCGGAAGCGACCCGATCGCGGTGGTCTCCACCTGGGACTTCGGCGCCGCGGCGAACGCGGCGGCGCTAGCCCGTCTCAACGCGGGCGGGTCGCTGATCGACGCGGTCGAGGCCGGCGCGCGGGTGCCGGAGGCGGATCCGGCGAACCACTCGGTCGGCCTCGGCGGCTATCCCGACCGCGACGGGCGAGTGACGCTGGACGCCGTCATCATGGACGATGCGGGCCATATCGGCGCGGTCGCCGCTCTGGAGGATATCGTCCACGCGATCTCGGTCGCCCGGCTGGTCATGGAGAAGACGCCGCACACCATGCTGGTGGGCGAAGGCGCGCGGCGCCTTGCGATCGAGCATGGGATGAAGACGGCGAAGCTGCTGACGCCCGAGGCCGAAAAGGCATGGCGCGAATGGCTGAAGACCGCGCAATACAAGCCCCAGGCCAATATCGAGAACCAGCTGCCGGGGCCGCCGGGGTCGGCGCTGAACCACGACACGCTCGGCCTGCTCGCGCGTTCGGCGGACGGGCGCATGGCGGGCGCCTGCACGACGTCCGGCATGGCCTACAAGATGCACGGCCGCGTCGGGGATTCGCCGTTCGCGGGGCACGGCCTCTATGTCGAGCGCGGCATCGGCGGCGCCGCCTCCACCGGCGTGGGCGAGGAAGTGACCCGCATCGTCGGCACCGCGCGCGTGGTCGCGTCGATGCGCGCCGGCCTCTCGCCCCAGGCCGCCTGCCGGGAGGCGGTCGAGTATATCGCCCGGCTGCGCGGCGATGCCATCCAGGGGATGCAGGTCGGCTTCCTGGCGCTGAGCGCGGCCGGCGAAGTGGGCGCTTATGCGCTGATGCCGGGCTTTACCTACGCGGTGACCCGGCTCTCCGGCAAAACCCAGCTGCTGCCGTCCGACAGCCTGGCCGGCATGCGCTAGAAACAGGAATTCGGGGGAGGATACATGACGACGAAGCAATCGGTTGGCGTGACGGCGGCCTATGCCATCGTGACGTGCCTGTTTTTCGCCTGGGGGTTCATCACCTCATTGATCGACCCGCTGGTCGCGGCGGTGAAGGGCATCTTCACCTTGACCGACTTCCAGGCCCAGGCGGCGGCTTTCGCCTTTTTCGCAGCCTATGGCGTGATGTCGTTCCCGGCCGCGGCGCTGCTCGCGCGCCTGAAGCCGATCCCGACCATCCTGGCCGCGCTGAGCATGATGATCGCCGGATGCCTGGTGATGCTCGCGGCCGCCAATCTCGCGATGTTCACGCTGGTCCTGCTCGGCCTCTTCATCCTGGCGAGCGGCATCACCATCCTGCAGGTCGCGGCCAACCCCCTCGCGGCGGCGCTGGGCGATCCGCGCCATAGCCATCTGCGCCTGACGCTCAGCCAGACCTTCAACTCGCTCGGGACGTTCATCGGGCCGCTGCTCGGGGCCCATCTGTTCCTGGCCGGCATCGAAGTGAAGGAAGGAGCGATCGTCACGAAGGAGGTCCGCGCAAGCGCGCTGGCGGGGATCGATTCCGCCTATTTCTGGATCTGCGGACTAATCGCCGCGCTGACGCTGTTCTTCTGGCTGAGCCGCAGCGTGGTGGCCGGAGCGGCGGCGCCGCTCCCCACGGCCGGGCGCCGGGGAATCGGCAGCCTGGTCGCCGACGCCTTCTCGTCGCGCTGGGCGATGTTCGGCGGTCTCGCCATCTTCCTCTATGTCGGTGCCGAGGTCGCGATCGGCACGCAGATGGCGCTGTTCCTCAATTCGGACGCGATCTGGGGCCATTCGGACGCCGCGTTCGGCGTGCCGGTGCTCGGCTATGCGATGGGCAGCGACGGCATTCCGGGCGTCTCGCTCCAGGAAGCCGGCAAGGCCGTCGCCTTCTACTGGGGCGGCGCGATGGTCGGCCGCCTGATCGGCTCGGTCCTGCTCACCCAGGTCAAGGCGCACCACCTGCTGGCGCTGTTCACCGCCATCGCCGCCGCGATGTGCCTCTATGTCTTCGCTGTCGGCGGCGTCACCGCGGGCTTCGTCGCGCTGAGCATCGGCCTATTCAACTCGATCATGTTCCCGGTGATCTTCACGCTCACGCTCGAGCGTTCCACCGCGAGCGCGGAAGCGACCTCGGGCCTGCTCTGCACCGCCATCGTCGGCGGCGCGGTGCTGCCCCTGCTCGTCGGGCTGGTTTCGGAGCGCAGCAGCTATGCGACGGCGTTCATCGTCCCGGCGCTATGCTACGCGACGCTCTGCGCATTCGCCCGTGCCGCGGCGCGCAAACCGCAGCAGCCCCGGGCCGAGCCGGCAGCGATCATGCTCCACTAGGTTAAGAGCTCATACGCCATCCCCGCGAAAGCGGGGGTGGCGAAATGCGCTACCGGTCTCCAGGTAAATCAACAATTTACATGGATTTTCACTCTAGCCGGCGCCCGACGATCCGTCGTGCAGCGGCAGATGGACGATGAAGCACGCCCCCGAGCGATCGGATCGGTTCGCCGCGACGATGCGTCCGCCATGCGCCTCGACCAGCTTCGCGGTGAGCGCCAGCCCAAGGCCGCTGCCGGATCGCACCGCGACCTGGGATCTTGCCGCTCGCCAGAAGGGCATGAACAGGCGGTGCTCGTCGCCTTCCTCAAAGCCCCTGCCCTCGTCGGAAACGCGAAGGACGGCGCCGCCGCCCTCGATCATCACCGCCACTTCGATCCGCTCGCCGTCCGCGCCGTGGCGGATGGCGTTGCTGATGAGGTTCATCGCGACCTGGCGCATCCGCACGGGGTCTGCCCGGACCCGTACGGGCCGGCAGGCCTCGCCGATCGTCAGCCCCGCCGCCTCGGCCTCCGGGCCAAGGTCGAGGATCGCGAGCTGGACGACCCGGGCGAGGTCGATCACTCGCAGATCCAGTTCGAGGACATGGGCATCGGCATGGGCCAGCGTGCGAAGATCCTCGACGATACGCGACAATTGCTCGACCTGGCGCAGCAGGCGCTCCGGCTCGTCCGTGCTCGGATCGATGAAGCCGTCGCTCAGCCCGTGGAGGCGCCCCTTGAGGATGGTGAGCGGCGTGCGCAGCTCGTGCGCGATGCCGGCGGTCAGGATCTTGCGCTCGCGCTCATAGGCCTCGAGGTCGGCGGCCATCCGGTTGAAGCTGTCGACCAGCTCCGCGGTCTCCCCAGCCAGGCCCGCCGCCGCCACCCGCACGCCGCGCTCGCCCTCCGCCACCTGGCTCGCGGCAAGGCTGACCGCGCTGATCGGCGCGCTGATCCGGCGCGCGAAGACATAGGCGATGCCGCCGCCGACGCTGGTCGAGACGATGCCGATCAATGCCAGGAACAGCCAGTCGCTCGGCAGGATGAGCGCGCCCGAATATTGCTCGTGGAGATCGAAGAACCGATCGCTGTCGGTCTGCCCCGTGCGGACCAGCCGCTCGAACTCCGCGCGCGCCTTGGGCGGCATGCTGTCGCCGATCTGGTGGAGCCGGAGGACGGTGGCGCCGTAATAGACGGCGACGCTCATCACGATCGTGATGAGCGTCATCATGCCGGCAAGCAGCCAGACGCGCGTGACGATGCGGTTCAGCGCTCGGGCCACAGGCGATATCCCACCCCCCGCACCGGCTCGATCATGTCGCCGCATCCCACCGCATTCAGCTTGGCCCGCAATTTCGACAAATGCGAATCCACCACCCGGTCATAGGCTTCGCTGTCGGGCGAGGCCGCGTCCAGCAATTCCATGCGCGTGAAGGCGCGGCGCGGCTGGCGCGCCATGTGCGCGAAGATCTGGAACTCGGTGGGTGTCAGCGGCACGCGCTCGAGCCCGCTCCCGTCGTCCGCCCGGCGCAGCACGGCATGGGCGTTGAGATCGACCACCAGGCTGCCGATGCTGATCGTCCGGTTCGGGCTCGTACCCTGCGCGCGGCGGAGCACCGCGCGCACGCGCTCGACCACTTCGGCCGGGTTGAACGGCTTCACGACATAGTCGTCGGCGCCCATCCGCAGCGACGACAGCTTCGAGCCGTCGTCATCGAGCGCAGTGACCATGATGACCGGCGTGCCCGCGCGATTGCCGATGGTGGTGAGCACCTCCAGGCCGTCGCCGCCCGGAAGCCCGATATCGAGCAGCACCAGGTCCGGCCGGAACTGGGCATGCAGCCTGATCGCCTCGGACACCGAGAAGGCGCGCTGCGTCTGATAGCCGCCCTTGTCGAGATAGAGCGCCAATATGTCGCCAATCTCCCGCTCGTCCTCGACGATCAATATCCTGCCGCTCATCGTGCCTCCTGCGGCTGGCCATAATCGCCGATTATGTAGGTCCCGTGGAGACGGCGACCGCTTGAATTGCGCCCCTCCATCAAGCCTCCATCGAATCCTCCATAAGGCTCCATCGATCTGCCGGAGAGAGGATGGCGACGCGGCGATCATGCCGCCTCGGCAGACAGGAGATTTTCATGGTACCCGCTTTCCGTCACTGCGCGTTCGCCGCGCTCGCAATCGCCGCGGCCGGCGTGACTCCCGCGGCCGCGCAGGATGACCAGTCGACCGGCGTCTACGGCGTGGCGCGGGCGGGCCTGTCCATCGACACCGACGCCCGCCTGCGGAACAACCCCACCGCCGGGACCACCATCCAGCGCGACACCGATTACAAGCGCGGCTTCAACGGCGAGCTCGGCATCGGCTATGACGCCGGCCCGTTCCGCCTCGAAGGCACGGTCGGCTACACCACCGCCGGCGTCGACAAGAAGAAGGCGTCCACCGGCGGCTTCACCGCGGACGGCCGGACCAAGGCGCTCACCATCGGCGCGGCGGGCTATTTCGACATCCCGATGAGCGCGCATGTGGCGCCCTATGTCGGCGGCGGCGTCGGCCTGTCGCGCGTGAGCTCGCGCCTGAGCCGCCTGAGCGGTTCGCCCGCCACCGGCAGCCGCTATTCGGACAAGGACTGGGGCTTCAACTGGCACCTCGACGCCGGCGTCGGCATCGCGGCCACCCAGTCGACCACGATCGAGCTGGGTGCGCGCTATTCCCGAACCTCGTCGCTGCGCTTCGACGGCTTCAACGGCACGACCAAGACGGAATTCCGTCCGCGCCTGTCGGGCTGGTCCGCCATGCTCGGAATCCGCCAGGCCTTCTGATGCACGGCCGCCGCATCCCGTCGGTATTGCTTCCCGCCGTCCTCGCGACGGCGGGATGTGCGCCGAGCCTCGAGATCGGGCGCCCCGTCGCGCCCCTGCCCGCGCGCTTCGAGGCCATGGCGCCGGATCCGGCTCCGGAGCCGGCGGCGCTGGATCGGTGGTGGACGCTGTTCGGCGATGCGCAACTGGACGATCTCGTCGCGCGCGGGCTGCGCGCCAACGCCGATGTCCGGCTCGGCCTGGCGCGCCTGCGCGAAGCCCAGGCGATCCGCCGGGCCGCGCTCGCCCCCTTCCGGGTCCAGGGGGATTTGCAGGTTACCGGCGGGGTGCAGCGCAGCGAGAGCCTGTCCGGTCCGGACGTGCTGATCGGCGGCCCCGGCGGCACGTCAGTAACCTCGGGAGCGACGGTTGCGGCCGCGTCCCCCACCTTCAATCTCTCCTGGGAGCTGGATCTGCTGGGCCGGCGCGGCGTCGCGCGGGCCGCGGCGGACGCCGATCTCGCGGCCGCCCGCTTCGTGCAGGAAGGGACGCGGGCGAAGCTCGCCGCCGACATGGCCGATGCCCTGTTCGCGGCGCGCGGCCTCGCCGCGCAGGCCGAAGCGGCGCGGGAGACGCTGGCGATCCAGCAGGGGATCCTGGCGGCCATGCGCACGCGCACCGAGCGCGGCCTTGCCGCGAACGCCGATGTGGCGCGGATCGACGCCGATGTCGCGCAGGCCGAGGCGCAAGCCGCCCAGCTGGAGGCCGAGCTCGCCGCGACGAAGCGCGCGATCCTGGTCCTGCTGGGCGAAGCCGACAAGCCGCTCGACACCCTCCCGATCCACCCCCGCCTCGATCTCCCGCCCCAGCCGCCCGCCGCCCTCCCCAGCCTGTTGCTGGAACGCCGCCCCGATGTGCGGGAAGCCGAGCAGCGCCTTCGCGCCGCGAGCGCACGGGCCGAACTCCAGCGCCTGGAACTCTTTCCCCGCCTGACGCTCAACCCAGGGGCGGGGCTCACCGCCACGCGCGGCGGCGGCCTGAATGCCGTCAGCGCCTTCTGGACGCTGGGCGCCGGGCTCACCATGCCGATCCTCGACCGGGCCCGGCTGCTCGCCCAGATGCGCGCCGAGGGCGCACGCGCCGAACAGGCCGTCATCGCCTATGAACAGGCGGTCCAGGCCGCCTTTTCCGAAGCCGACCAGTCCCTGATCCGGCTGGCGGGAGATCGTGCCCGCCTCACTCTCCTGGCGCGCGCGGAAATTCGCGCCGACGAGGCATATGCGGCCGACCGGCTGCGCTTCGCGCACGGACTGAACGATCTTCCCACGCTGCTCGAGACGCAGCGCGCCCGCAGCGCCGCACGCCTCGCCACCGCAACGGCGCGCGCGGAGACCCTCCGCCGCGCCGTCACCGTATTCCGTGCACTGGGCGGCGGCTGGCAGGCCTCGCCGGGTGCCGCGACACCTTCCGGGGAATGATGATGAAACGGCCCATATTCGTCACCGCCATCGCGCTGACGCTTTCCGCCTGCGCAAAGGAGCCGCCCCGCGCCGACGAGGCGGAAGCGCCGCCGAGCGTCGGCATCACGCGCGTGGCGCTTCGGCCGGTCAGCGCGGCCGTCGATATCTCGGGCACCATCGTCGCGCGCGAGGAAGCCGCGATCCTGCCCGAGCTGTCGGGCTATCGCGTGCTGCGCGTGCTGGCCGAAGAGGGCGACCAGGTGCGTCGCGGCCAGCCGGTGGCGCTGCTCGACGGCGCGCTGCTGGCCGGTGAGGAAGCGCGCCTCAGGGCGCAACGCACCAGCGCGCAGGTCGCCGCGGAGCGGGCGCGATCCGAGCATCTCCGCGTTGCCGATCTCACCGGGCGCGGCGTGATCGCCGACGAGACGATCGTGCAGCGCGGCTTCGAGGCACGCGCCGCGCAGGCGCAATTGCAATCGGCCCAGGCGGCGTTGCGCGAGATCGTCGTGCGCCGCGGCCGGCTGACGCTGCGCAGCCCGGTATCGGGGATCATCGTCCAGCGCTCCCTGCGCCCCGGCGACGTTGCGGGAAATGGTACGGAGCCGCCCTTCCGCATCGCCCGCGACGGCCTGTTCGAGCTCGATGCCGAAGCACCCGAGCATCTCCTGTCCAGGCTCGCGCCCGGCACGGCGGCGGCCGTGACCCTGGCATCCGGCAGGCGGCTGACGGGCACCGTCCGGCGGCTGGGCGAGCGGGTCGATCCCGCCACTCGCCTCGGCCGGGTCCGCATCCTGCTGCCTTTCCATCCGGGACTGCGCCTCGGCGGTTTCGCGACCGCCTCGATCGCGGGCGAGGCGCGGGCCGTCCGGTCCGTCCCGCAGCGCGCGCTTTCCTATGAGGGCGGGCCATCGGTGATGACGGTGGACAAGGCCGGCCGCGTCGCACGCGTACCGGTGCGCACGGGCGCACGGGGCAGCGGGATGGTGGAGCTGCTGGACGGGCCGCCTCCGGGCACCGCGGTCCTGCTCGGCGGGAGCGCCCTGGTCGTGCCCGGCCAGATCGTCAAGCCGGTGGAAGCCCGGCCATGAACCTCGCCGTCTCCGCCTGGGCGATCCGCAATCCGATTCCGGTCTGCGTCCTGTTCGCGCTGCTCACCCTGGCCGGCATCTGGGCGTATCTCGCGCTGCCGGTGAAGCAGCTGCCCGACACTTCCTTCCCGATCGTCGCCGTTAACGTGACGCAGAGCGGCGCGGCTCCGGCGGAGCTGGAGACCCAGGTCGCCCGTGTCGCCGAGAATGCAGTCGCGGGCATTCCGGGCGTGAAGCACGTCTTCTCCACCGTCACCAACGGCCATTCGACCACCCTTGTCGAGTTCAGGATCGGCGAGAACCAGCAAAAGGCGATCGACGAAGTCCGCACCGCGATCGACCGGATCCGGGCCGATCTGCCGCGCGGCATCGATCCGCCGGTGGTGGAGCGAGTCGATATCGATGCCGTTCCGGTGCTGACCTTCGCGGTCGCCGCGCCGATGTCCGACGTCGACCTGTCCTGGTATGTCGACGATCGCGTCGCCCGGACGCTCCAGGCGGTGCCGGGCGTCTCGTCGATCCGCCGGCTGGGCGGCGTCAACCGCGAGATCATCGTCTCGCTGCTGCCCGAGCGCCTGGCCGCCCATGGCCTGACCGCCGCGCAGGTCAGCCAGGCGCTGCGGGCCGCGCTGGGAGACAATGCCGGCGGAAGAGTGGAGCTCGGCGAGCGCGAGGAGACGGTGCGCGTCCTCGCATCGCCGCGCAGCGCCGAAGCGCTCCGCGCCGTCGAGCTGCCGCTCGGCGAGGGGCGCAGCGTGCCGCTGTCCGCCGTGGCGGAAATCGGTGACGGTGCCGCCGAACCGCGATCCTTCGCGCGGCTCGACGGGCGGCCGGTGATCGGCTTCGAAGTCATGAAGACCAAGCCCGCGAGCGACATCAGCGTCGAGGACGCGGCGAATGCCGCGATCGCGAAGCTGGCGCGCGAGGGCCGCGGCGTGCGCTTCACCCGGATCGTGTCCAGCGCGGACGAGACGCGCGCCGAATTCTCCGCGACGATCGAGGTGCTGGTCGAGGGCATGGCGCTGGCGGCGCTGGTCGTCTGGCTGTTCCTGCGCACCTGGCGATCGACGCTGATCGCGGCGGTCGCCATGCCGATTTCGCTCCTGCCCACCTTCGCCGTCATGCTGGCGCTCGGGTTCACGCTCAACATGGTCTCGCTGCTGGCGCTGACGCTGGTGATCGGCATCCTCGTCGACGACGCCATCGTCGAGATCGAGAATATCGAGAAGCGGATCGAAGGCGGCGAGAGCCCCTATCGCGCCTCGATGATCGGAGCGGACCAGATCGGCCTTGCCGTCATCGCCACGACCTTCGCGATCGTCGTCGTCTTCCTGCCGGTCTCGCTGATGGGCGGTGTCGTCGGGCAATATTTCCGCGAGTTCGGCATCACGGTCGCGGTGGCGGTGCTCTTCTCGCTGCTGGTCGCCCGCCTGCTGACGCCGCTGATGTGCGCCTATCTGCTGGTGCCGGCGCGGACGCCGCACGCCCGCCCGCCGATGGCCGGCTGGTATCGCCGCATCCTCGATTGGGCGCTCGATCGTCCCGGCCTGTCCATCCTGCTCGCCTTCCTGTTCTTCGTCGGATCGCTCGGCCTGGCTTCGCTGCTGCCGACCGCCTTCATCCCGGAGAGCAATCCGAAGAACATGGTGTTCAACATGGTCGCCGCGCCGGGTTCGACCCGCGCGGATCTCGACCGGGCCAGCGGCGAGGCGACGCGGATCCTGAAGGGCGATCCGGACGTCGCATCGGTCTTTGTCCGCTTCGGCGGGGAAATGATGAACAATGGCGCGCTGACCGTCGTCTTCCGGGAGGATCGCGCCGGCACGGCGGCCGCGTTCAAGCGGCGGATGGCGCCCGCGCTGCGCGATGTTCGCGACGTTCGCATCACGCCGGCGGGCCAGGGCGGCGGTGCCGCCGATCTCGAGGTCATCCTGGTCGGCAGCGATCCGGCCGCGCTGGAGGCCGCCGCCCGGCGCGTCCAGCGCGAGATGCAGGGAATCGCCGGGCTGCGCAACGTGCGCCCCGCCGAACCGCCCGCTTCCGCCGAGCTGGTGATCCGGCCGCGCCTTGCCGAGGCCGCTCGCCTGGGCGTTACCGCCGAGGCCATCGCCGACACCGCCCGAATCGCGACGATCGGCGATATCGACGCCAATCTCGCCAAATTGCCGATCGACGGGCGCAACCTCCCGGCCCGCGCCCTGCTGCCGGCCGCCGCGCGCCTGGACTCCGCGACGATCGCCGGGCTGCGAGTGCCGGTCGAGGGCGGCGGCACCACCCGGCTGGACGCAGTCGCCGATATCGGCTTCGAGACCGGCCCGGGCCGCATCGAACGCATCGACCGCGAGCGCCGGGCGACGATCCAGGCGGATCTCTCGGGCCTGACGCTCGGCCAGGCGACCGACGCGGTGGCGGCGCTGCCGGGCATGAAGGTGCTGCCGGCCGGCGTGCGGCAGGAGCTCTACGGCGACAGCGAGGCGATGTCCGAGCTGTTCGGCGGCTTCATCGGCGCCATGATCGCCGGGATCGGCATGATCTTCGCGGTGCTGGTCCTGCTGTTCCGTTCCTTCTTCAAGCCCGTCACGATCCTCACCGCCCTGCCGCTCGCGGTCGGCGGCGCGTTCGCGGGGCTGTTGCTGGGCGGGTTCGCGCTGTCGCTGCCGGCGATGATCGGGTTCCTGATGCTCCTCGGCCTGGCCGCGAAGAACTCGATCCTGCTGGTGGAATATGCGATCGAGCGCGAACGGGACGGCGTGCCGCGCCGCGCCGCGCTGGTCGAAGCCTGTCACGAACGCGCCCGGCCGATCGTGATGACGACCGTTGCCATGGCGGCGGGAATGGTGCCGACGGCCCTGGGCATCGGCGAGGGATCGGAATTCCGCCAGCCCATGGCGGTCGCCGTGATCGGCGGACTGATCTCCTCCACCGCCCTCTCGCTGGTGCTGGTGCCCGTCGTCTACGAGGCGATCGACGCGCTGGAACGCTGGCTCGCTCCCCGGTTCGGCCGGCTCGTCCGGCAGCCCGACCCAGGCGAAGTGGCGGCATTGCGCGCGGGCGAGACCCTGTCGGCAACCGCGCCCGTCCGACCATGACCCCGGCATCGGCACGCTCGCCCGGCCCACCGCTCGCGGCGCGCGCGAACTCTCTCATGTCCTGACAATAGGGGACGAAAATTGCGACTGCTTGTTCTTGGTGCCGGCGAAGTCGGCCAGGCCTTTGCAAAGGCCGTCAGACTCTTCCACGGCTTCTCCGACGTCACCATCGCAGACCTGTCGCAGGAGGCGGCCGCACGGGCGGCCTCCCTGTGTGGCGCGCAGGGCATGAAGGTGGACATCGAGGACGCGGCGGCGCTGGAGGCGATACTGCGCCGGCACGACATCGTGGTATCGACGATCGGCCCGGCGAGCCGCTTCGCGGTGCCGCTGCTGCGGCGGGTCATCGCCGCCGGCTGCCATTTCGTCGATGTGACCGATGACCCCCTGCCCACGCTCGACATGCTGGCGCTCGACGCGGCGGCCGGCGCGGCCGGCGTCACCGCCATCATCGGCTGCGGCGCCAGTCCCGGCATCTCGAACCTGCTGGCCGTGCACGCGACCTCACAGCTCGAGCGGACCGACCGTCTGCTCACCTTCTGGGGCAGCCATGGCGAGGAAAAGGAAAGCCTGGGCAATGGCGTGACCGCGGCGCTCCGCCACTGGGTCGAACAGATCAGCATGCCGATCCCGGTTTGGCGCGATGGCGGGATCGTCAGCGCCCGGCCGCTCGATCGAGTCGAGGTCGACTATCCGGGAATAGGCCGTGTCTCCACGCGCCTTGTCGGTCACCCGGAAGCGGTCACGCTGCCGCGCAAATATCCGTCGCTGCAGGAATGCCTCAACGTGATGAACTTCTCGGGCTATGTGCATGCCGCCCTGGACAGAGCCGCGCGCGACGTGCGCACCAACGGCCTGACGATCGACCAGGCCGCGGCCCGGCTCGCCGCATCGCTGGACGAGCGGCGCGGCCGCTTCAGGCCCGGCGATGCGATGTCCTATGTCTATCACGGCGTCTCGGACGCGCTTCGCGGCAAGAAATGGCTTCCGCCGCTCGGCGCGGTGGCGGAAGGCTGGCGGGGGCGAAAGCGAATGGTCGTCGGCGCGGCGCTGAACGGCACGATCCCCGGCGGCACCGGCTTCCTGACGGCGCTGCCCGCCGTGATCGCGGCCGACATGATCGTCACGAGGATGATCAAGCGATCCGGAGTCGCGACGCCCGAGCAATTGATCGACCCCGAAGCCTTTTTCTTCGCACTTTGGCCGTTTCTCGTCGACGGCCAGGGCGCGTCGCTATCGACCGATGCGGCGGCGATAGCCGTGACCACGGCCCCCCTGTCGCCTCCCGACCGCCAATCCCGCATCACCGCCGCGCGGGCATAGCCGGCGTCAGCCGGTCCGGCCACGCCCCCGTGCCGCGCTCCGCCGCGGCTCACGAGGCACGCCCGCTCGCCTGGCATGTTCCCACCGCGCGATCGCTTCGCGCAGCGCGCGCACGCAACCGGGGTCGGTCCTGTTCCGCGGTCCGCGCGCGAAGCCGAAACCGATCGCGTCGGGGTGCGGCGCCGGCCCCGGAGAACTCGCCGATGCATGGACTTCCCTGACCCCGGTATGATCGAGCAGCCAGGCGACATTGTCCGCGGTCACGCCCGATCCGGCGACGATCGACAGCCGGTTTCCGGCCGCCTCGACCATCGCCGCGAGCGTCGTTGCCCCGTCGACGGCGCGTAACGCCCCGCCCGAGCTCAGAACCTTGTCATAGCCGAGCGCCGCGACGCGCCGCACCGCCTCGACCGGATCCGCGACGAGATCGATCGCGCGGTGCAGCACGAGCTGGACATCTCGCGCGGCCTCGCGAAGGCGCGCAAGCGCGTCATAATCGAGCCCGCCCTCCGGCCGGGTGGCGCCGAGGACCATGCCGGCGACGCCGCACCACGCGCCCAGGCGGATCTCCTCGCGCATCAATGTGATCGCCGCGCCGTCGAGCACGAAATCACCGCTGACCGGCCGGATCATCATGTGCACCGGACATCCGGTCGCGACGGCCCGCTCGACGAGCGCGGCGGACGGCGTCAGGCCGCCCAGCTCGAGGCTCGCGCACAGCTCAAGGCGATCGGCCCCGCCCGCCACCGCGGCATCGATACTGGCCGCGTCGTCCACGCAGATTTCCAGCAGCGCGTTCATCGCCCGCCCCGCCCGGAAAAAGAGATGGCGATCATCGCTTGCCGAACGCGCCGATGTCCGCGATCGCAAGGTCGCGGGCCGGCACCGCCACCGCATCGAAGACGAGGCGAAGGAAGCGCGCCGGCCGGGCGCTCGAGAGCGCGATCCGCTGCGTCGCGAGTGCATAGGCGATGTTGGAGAATTCCCCCTCGCCCCCCGCTTCCCAGGCCCGGCCATCAAGGCTCGTCTCGACCCGATAGCCCCGGGGCGGCGCGGTATCGGCGTCCGGCTCGCGAGCGGGCGTCAGCGTGAAGCCGGCGAGCGGCAGCACCTCGCCCAGATCGATGACGACTTCGACCGGACGGCCCGGCGCCGGCGCGGGGACTGTCCAGAGCGACGTCGCGTCATCGTCCAGCAGGCGCCGGGGATCGCCGCCGGTGCTCGCGCGCACGATCGTCCAGCGCGCGCGCGGCAGGATCGACGGGTCGCTCGGCGCGACGGCCGCCAGCCGCGCTGGCGCGACCTGGCGGAAAAGCGCCACTTCGCTGATCGCCGGGCAGGCCGGCGCGTCGAGGATGCGCAGCCGGAGGCGCCGCGGCCGGATCGGCGCGGGAAGCCGGATCAGCCGCTGCGCCCCGATGCAGCTATGAGTCGCGAGCGTCCGCCAGCGCCCGTCGATCTCGGCATCGACCGCGAAGCTGGTCACGCGGACGCCGAGCGGCAGATATTCGCGCAGCCGGATGAGGTCGAACATAGAGCCGGGCGCCAGATCGAGCGTGAGGCTCGGGGTCTTCACCGCGTCCGGCGTCGACCAATAGCTGCTTCGGTCGCCATCCAGCACCTTGCCGGCATTGAAGGCCGCGCCGCGCTCGTCGCTGGCATGCGCGACGGCGCCCCTGGCCAGGTCGCGCGCGAAGGTGGCGCGCATGGCGTCGCCAAAGGCGCGCAGCGACGCCCGGTCGGCGGCGGGAATCCGCCCGCTCCGGTCCGGCGGGATATTGAGGTTGAGATTGGTGCCGCGGCCGACGGACTCGTCATATAGGCGGATCAGCCGCTCCGGATCCTTGACCTTGCCGTCCTCGTCGGCGTGATAGAACCAGCCCGGCCGGATCGAGACATCGGTTTCCGCCGGCCACCAGAGCGGTGCGCCCCGGACGCCGGAATTCCCCTCCGCCTGCACATAGGGATGATCGGGCATGGTCGGCCAGCACGGGTCGCCGGCGACGCCCTTCTCATTGCCTACCCAGCGCACATCCGCGCCCAGCGGATCGAAGGTGCAGGCCATCGGCTGATGCCGGTGCACCAGCGCGACGATCGAGGGCCAGTTGTAATAGGCCGGCGCATCGATCTTCCGGGTTTCGCGGGCGCCGCCATAATAGCCGTCGCCGCCATTCGCTCCGTCGAACCAGAATTCGAACAGCTCGCCATAGCGGGTGCACAGCTCGACCACCTGCTTGCGGAAATAGTCGATATAGGCGGGCCGGCCATATTCGGCATGGTTCCGGTCCCAGGGCGAGAGATAGATACCGAACTTCAGCCCCGCCCGCCGGACCGCGCCGGCAAGCTCGCCGACGATATCGCCCTTGCCGCCCTTGTACGGCGCGTTGCGGATGCAATGCTCGGTCAGCATCGTCGGCCACAGGCAGAAGCCGTCATGGTGCTTCGCCGTCAGGATCAGGCCGCGCATCCCCGCCGATTTCGCCGCCGCGACGATCTGATCCGGATCGAATCCCGACGGATCGAACAGGCTCGGACTCTCGTCGCCATAGCCCCATTCCTTGTCGGTGAAGGTGTTGATCGAGAAATGCACGAAGCCGAACATCTCGTGCGCGTGCCAGGCGAGCTGGCGCGGCGACGGCGTCGCCCCCCAGGGCGCGGGCGGCGCGACCCGGCCTCTCGCCCGGGCCGGCACCGCCGCCATCACCAATCCCATGCCGGCAAAGCCGCGGCGCGTAAGGTCGATCATCTGTCAGGGCCTTTTCGAGAATGGCGCGGGCATGTGCGGGACGAAGCCGGGGTCCGGGCTCATGCCGGGAGCCGGCCGCCGGACGGCGGACGGTCCTGCGGCGCGCGGCCGAATGCGGGGTTGGGCCGCGCGCTCATCGTGAAGCGCAGCGTCCCGCCCTGGACGAGATCGGCGTGCGAGATCCAGCTCTTCGACCAGGGGCGATCGTTCCAGCTGACGGCATGGACATAGGGCGTCTCCGCCGAGTTGCCGGGCGCCTCGACGGTCAGCGTGCGTCCCCGCGGCAGGGCAACGCTGGCGCGCGTGAAGAGCGGCGAGCCGAAGACATAGACGGCCTCGACCGGGTCCACCGGATAGAAGCCCAGCGCCGAGAACACGAACCAGGCGCTCATCTGGCCGCAATCATCGTTGCCGATGATGCCCTTCGGCGCGTTCTGGTACATCTCGGTGCACAGCCGGCGAACCATCGCCTGCGTCTTCCAGGGCGCGCCCGTGAACGCATAGAGATAGGGCGCGTGCTGGTCCGGCTCGTTGCCATGGGCATATTGCCCGACCAGCCCCGCAATGTCGGGCGGCGCATTGGCCGGCAGGGTCGACGGCGCGCTGAACAGCGCATCGAGCTTCGCCTCGAAGGCGGCATCGCCCCCCATATGCGCGATCAGCCCATAGACGTCGTGCTGGTTGAGGAACGTCGCCTGCCAGCCATTCGCCTCGGTATAGTCGCGCCACCAGGGCTTGGGCATGTGCCCGAGCTGGATCGGATCATAGGGCGCCCACCAGCTGCCATCGTCGAACCGCGGGCGCGCGAAGCCGATCCTGCCGTCGATCACGTTGCGCCAGTTCGCGGAGCGCTTGCGCAACCGCTCGGCGTCCTCCCCCGCCCCGGCCGCGCGCGCCAGGTGCGAGGACGCCCAGTCGTCATAGGCATATTCCTGCGTCCGGCTCACGCTCTCGAACACCTTGTCCGCCGGCACATATCCCTTGGCGTCGTACAGGTCGCGGCCCAGGCTGTTGTCCTTGTCGGGCGCGGAGAAATCGAAGCTCCGGCGGCGGATCGCCGGCCACGCCGCGGCATAGTCGGCGGGAATGCCCTTGGCCTGCGCCTCGGCAAGGGGCACCACGCCGTGCCAGCCGATCATGGTGCCGGTCTCCTTGCCCTGGAGCGGCCAGACCAGCGGGCCGAAGGGCGACTGCGCCGTCTGGCGGATCAGATCGTCGACAAAGGCCTTGCTCCGCTCCGGCGCCACCAGCGTGAGCAGCGGCAGCTGCGCGCGATAGACGTCCCAGAGCGAGTAGCTGCTATAGGCGGCGGCATCGGCCGGCACCCGCTGGATCTTCCCGTCGAGCCCCGGATAGCGCCCGTCGACATCGGAAAGCAGCGTCGGCGCAAGCTGTGCATGATAGAAAGCGGAGGCCATGATCACGCGCTGGTCCGGCGTGCCGCCCTCCACCGCGATCCTGCCCAGCGCCGCATTCCACCGCGCCGCCGCCGCGTTCCGCACCCGATCGAAATTCCAGTGCGTCGCGTGCGGCGCCAGGTTCGCGCGCGCGCCGGCCATGTCGACCGCCGAGATGCCGCAGCGGATCAGGATCGGCGCGGCGCCGGCATCGTCGTAGAACAGCGCCGCCTTGACTCGCTTTCCGGCGACGCCGGTCGCGCCGGCGGGCTGCTCGGCATCCTCGTCCCCATAGAATGCGATGCGATCGGGTTTCCGGGAGAATTGCATGGCGAAGAAGATCCGCCGCCCCTTGGCCCAGCGGAACACGCGGCGGCCGCCGGTGAGCGTGCCCTCGGCATCGATGGCGAGATGCGCGTCGTCGACGAGCCACCCCTGGTCCGACTTGTCGCGGATCATGTGCGACAGGTCGATCAGGATATGGCCCGGTCCCTTGGGGAAGCTGTGGCGATGCCAGCCGGTGCGCTCGGTGACGGTCAGCTCCGCCTGCACGCCACTCTCCAGCGTCACCCGGTAATAGCCAGGCTCGGCACGCTCGTCGGTGAAGCGCTGGCGATAGCCGGCGTCCGGATCGGCGAGCGGCCCCGGCAACAGGTGCAGCGGCCCCCGGCTCGGCACCACCAGCACGTCGAGCATGTCGCCGATGCCGGTGCCCGACAGGTGCGTGTGGCTGAAGCCCATGATCGAGGTGTCGCTGCGATGATAGCCCGAGCAGGTGTCCCAGCGCTCGACATCGGTGTCCGGCGAGAGCTGGACCATGCCGAAGGGCAGGGTCGCGCCCGGATAGGTATGGCCGTCCCCGCCGGTGCCGACGAACAGGTTCGGCGCCGCGGGCGCGATCGCCCCCGCGGGCGGCAGGGCGGCGGCGACTGCGCCCAGGGCACTGCCGGCAAACAGCTGGCGACGCGACAGGTTCATAGCGGTTCCTTCAATAGATGGGGGCGCACGTCCGCCAGATGGACGATCAACTCCCCGAAGAGCCCATTGGCCCAGGCGAACCATTTGCGGGTGAAGATCGCGGGATCGTCCTTGTCGAAGGCCTCGTGCACGAAGCCGGTATCGGCATCGGTGTCGCGGAGCGTCTTCAGGCATCGCCGGATCGTCGCGTCGTCGCCGGCGCTCAGCGCCCGGACGATCAGCGACATCGGCCAGATCTGGCCGCTTCCGACATGGGGGCCGCCAATGCCTTCGGCGGCGCGCCCCCGGAAGAACCAGGGATTGGCATCGCTCCACGCCGCATCCGCCGTCCGGCGCCACAATGCGTCGCTCGGCTTCACGCAGCCCAGATAGGCCAGGCCGGAAAGCGACGGGACGTTGGCGTCGTCCAGGAAAACCGCATTGCCATAGCCGTCGACTTCATAGGCCCAGACGCGCCGGCCGCCCGGCAGGCGCATCGTGCCATGCGCGCGCAAGGCGGCGGACACTTCCCCGGCGAGCGCCATGGCTTCGGCCGCAAGCGCAGGATCGGGGCGCGCTTCTGAACATAGCGCCGCCAGCTCGCGCAGCGCAGTGACGGCGAACAGGTTGGCCGGGATCAGGAAGGGATAGAGACAGGCATCGTCCGACGGGCGGAAGCCGGAATGGATCAGCCCGGTCGGCCGGGTGGGATTGCCGGTGCTCCACAGCAAGGTCTCGGTCGGCTGCGGGGCGTTGCGGCGGAAGCGATAGGGCCCGGGCCCCGTCTTGCGCTGCTGCTCGCGAAAGGTCCGCACGATCACGCGCATCGCTTCCGCCCAGGTCGCATCGAAGGGGCGCGCATCGCCGGTCGCCCGCCAATATTGATGGCCCAGCCGGATGACGTAGCAGAGCGAATCCACTTCCCATTTCCGCTCCGCGACGCCCGGCTTCATCTCGGTATCGTCATCGACGGCCCAGGAAAGGCTCGTCCGCGCCAGCGGATCCTCCATGAACGCATTGGCATAGGGATCGATCAGCACCGAGCGGGCATGCCGCGCGATCAGGCCGCGCAGGAGCATGGCGAGCCGGGCATCTTCCCGGGCCAGATGGAGATAGGGCTTCATCTGCGCGGACGAATCGCGCAGCCACAGGCAGGGAATGTCCCCGGTCACGACGAAGCTGTCCTGCTCGCCGGCACGCAGGACCGTGGTGTCGAGCGTGTTGGGCCAGGAATTGGCGAACATCCAGGCGAGCTTGGGGTCGCCGATCCGGGCCGACACGCGCGCGATCTCGCGCTCCACCGCCGGGCTGGTGAAGCGCCGCTCGCCGATGGGCGGGCGCTGCGAGGCAAAGGCCGGAGCGCTTGCCCATGCCGGGCGCGCCGCCGCGAACGCCAGCCCGGCGGCGAGCATGCCGCGCCGGTCCATCATTTCGGCAGTTCCAGCGCGCTGCCCGGCAAGGTCGCCTCGACCCATTGCCCGGGTCCGTCGCCGGGCTGTCCGCCGCCGATCCAGAAGCGATATTTCCCCGGCAGGACACGCCGGGTGCCGTCGCGCGCAACGCTCGACAGGCCGCGCGGATCGATCGTGAGGGAAACCGTCTGCCCCTTGCCCGGCGCCAGCGGCACGCGCGCGAAGCCGGCGAGCTGCCGTTGCAGGACGGGATCGGTCATCACCGGCGCCTCGCCATCGGCGGGCGGCACGACATAGGCCTGCACCACTTCCTCGCCCGGACGGCTCCCGGCATTGGCGATCCGGACCGTCAGGGTCACCGGCTCGCCGGTGCCACCGGCGCGGACCCCGGCGCCGGAATAGCTGAACCGCGTGTAGCTCAGGCCATGGCCGAAGCCCCAGAGCGGCTGCCCGGTGAAGTAGCGATAGGTGCGCTCCTTCATGCCGTAATCGATAAAGGCGGGCAGATCGCCGGTCGCGCGATAGAAGGTCACCGGCAGGCGCCCGCTGGGGTTGCTCGCGCCCGCCAGCGTATCGGCCAGCGCAATCCCCCCCGCCTCGCCCGGATACCATAGCGCGAGTATCGCATCGGCCTGGCCCGGATCGAGCGACACCGCGCTGCCGCTTGCCAGGACGAGCACGATCGGCTTGCCCGTCGCCCGGATCGCCTCGACCAGGCGCGCCTGGGGGGCGGGCAGCGCGATGTCGGTGCGATCGCCGCCGACGAAGCCGGGCACCTGGACCTGGAGCGCCTCGCCCTCGAGATCGGGCGACAGGCCGACGACCACCACCGCGACGTCCGCCGCCTTCGCCGCCGCCACCGCTTCGGCGAGCAGCGGCTCGGCGGGCGGCAGCCAGAGGAGGCGCAGGCTCTCGTCCTCGCTGCGATGGTCGAGCTCGAGCGCGATCGGCTGGGCCGATCCGTCGCTGTCGATCGTCAGTTCCACCCGCCCCTTGGGCAGCGTGCCGGCATGGAGCACGCGCCCGCCCAGGGTGAGCGTGATCGTGTCGTGCAGCGTGCAGTCCTTCCAGCACTGGGCCTGGTCGAGGACCAGGCGGTAGCGGCCGGGACCTGGCGGCACGAAGCGCCCGGTCCAGCGACCGCGCCAGCCGGTGACCGGGACGCCCGGCCCCGGCGCGGCGCGGTTGAGGTCCAGATCGATCCTGGGCTCGGCGCGCGCCAGGACCGTCTTGCCGTCCACCTGATATTCGGCGCGCAGCTCCTGGAGCGCGGTGTCCGGCATCACCACCGGCGCGCCTTCCGCGAGGATCGAGCCCTGCGCGTAAGCGACGCTGGCGAAGCGTTTCCTCAGGCCGGCCAGCGGCGTGACGGGATCGACGGCGGTGCCGTGATAATTGCCCTGCAGCACGCCCAGATCGTCGGCATTGCCGCCGATGACCGCCAGCCGGGTGCGCGGATCGAGCGGCAACAGCCCCCGCTCGTTGCGCAGCAGCACGATCGACTTGCGCGCCGCCTCGAGCGCGACCGCGCGGTGCTCCGGCGTCGCGACTTCCCCGGGGCGGATGGCGGACCAGGGCGAGCGCGCGCCAAAGGCTATCCCCAGGTCGCGCCGCGCCGAAAGGACCCGGACCAGCGCGGCATCCACCTCGTCTTCGCGCAGCAGGCCCTGGCGCACCGCGGCTGGCAGCGCGCCATAGGCGGAACCGCAATTGAGGTCGGTCCCCCCTTTGAGCGCGGCCGCGGACGCCGCCGCGCCGCCCAGGCGATAATGGTGGAAGAGATGGATGTTGGCGACGGCATCGCAATCGGAGACGGAGAAGCCCTGGAACCCCCAGTCGCGCCGGACCCGCTCCACCATCAGCGACGGCAGCGCGCAGACGGGAACGCCGTGCACGGCGTTATAGGCGCACATCACCGATCGCGCCTTGCCCTCGGTGATCGCCCTCCGGAACGCGGGGAGATAGGTCGCCTCGAGGTCGCGGGGCGAGGGATCGACGTCGAAGCCGTCGCGGCCCGCCTCGGGGCCGCTGTGCACCGCGAGATGCTTGGGCGTGGCGATCACCTTGGGCGCGCGCGGATCGGGACCCTGCAGGCCGCGGATGAAGCCCACGGCCAGGCTGCCGGTCAGATAGGGGTCCTCACCATAGGTCTCCTGCCCCCTGCCCCAGCGCGGATCGCGGAAGATGTTGATGTTGGGCGACCAGATCGTCAGCCCCTCATAGATGCGGCGATCGGCGCCCGCCGGCCGCGCGTTGAACCGCGCCCGTGCCTCGGTCGACACCACATCGCCGACGCGGCGCAGCAGATCGGGGTCCCAGGTTGCCGCCAGCGCGATCGCCTGGGGGAACACCGTGGCCGGCCCGTTGCGCGCCAGGCCGTGCAGCCCTTCGTTCCACCAGTCATAGGCGGGCAGCCCGGCATCGGGCGCGGCGGGGGCGGTCGACTGGAGCTGCGCCGCCTTCTCCTCCAGCGTCATCGCCGCGACCGTCTCGACGACCGGATCGGGGGTGGCCGGCGCCGCCTGGGCGAGCAGAAGCCAGATCATCGCGCGAGGCTCCTCAGGGTCAGCGCGCGCACCAGCGCCGCACGGCTGGCCTCGGACGCGATGGTGACGGTCACGCTCTCGCCCGGAAGCAGGTCGAAGCCATTGTCGCTCGGCCGGGCCGCGAGCGTGCCGAAATCGAGCATCACCGCGCGGGCCAGCCCGGTAGCCGAAAGAGTCACGCTGTCCCCCTTCCAGGCCGCGCGCAGGCCCGGCGCGGGATAGGCCATCTCCCCGGGCGGCGCGCGCTCGACGATGATGCGGTGCACGACCTGCCCGCCGATCAGCAGCTCGGCCACCGCGAAGCTGGCCCGGGCCGGCGCATCGCGGAACAGGGCCGCATCGTCGATACGCGCGACTTCGGTCGCGGCCAGCGGCGGCAGGCTGATCTCGGCGGCCCGCTCCCCGAGCGGCTGCCCGTCCATCGTCATCGCGCGCACCCGCCAGCGCGCCGCGATCGGCGCGGTCGCGTCCGAAACCAGGGTGACGCGCGTCACCGCATCCTTGTGCTCCGCCACGATCGCCTGGGGCGCGAAGAAGCGCCGCGCGGCGAAATGCAGCAGCTTCCACCGGCCGGCATGGTCGATGCTCGACCAGGAGATCGCCGGCCAGCTGTCGTTGAGCTGCCAATAGAGCGACCCCATCGTCACCGGGCGGCAAGCCCGATGGTGCAGCGCCGCCATCTCGATCGCCTGGGCCTGGTTCACCTGGCTGAGATAGACGAAATCGGCGAAGTCGCGCGCGGGGCGCAGGCGCTGGTCGATATAGAATTGCAGCCGGGCATTGCCCTCGCCCGCCAGGAATTTCTGGTGCGCCTTGAGGACCGGGCTGTCGGGCGCGAGCGGCCCCTCGCCGGCGAATTCGCGGATCGTCGCAAGGCCGGGCATGGCCTGGAAGCCATATTCCGACATGAAGCGCGGACAGGAATCGAGATAGCGCTCGACCGGTTTGGAACCGGACCAGACGTCCCAGAAATGCCGGTCCCCGCTCGCATCGGTGTCGACGGGCCCCCGGTAATCGGTCGAGGGCGAGCCCGGCCAATAGGGAATCCCCGGCGCGTTGCGCGTCACCGCGTCGCGCAGCACCCGGTCGAACAGCACCGCCATGCCGACGCCGATCCGCTCGCGCTCCTCGGGGCCGACAGCCTGTTTGAAGGCCTTGCGGTCCGACCAGTTCTCCCAGCCCGACAGCACTTCGTTGTTGCCCGCCCAGAGGACGATCGAGGCATGATTGGCCAGCCGGGCCACTTGCTCATCGGCCTCGCTCGCCACGCTGTCCCGGAAAGCGGCGTCGGGCGGCGTCACCGCGCCCCCGAACATAAAGTCCTGCCAGACGAGAATCCCGAGCTCGTCCGCGGCGTCGTAAAAGGCGTCGTCGAGATAATAGCCGCCGCCCCAGATGCGGATCATGTTCATGTTGGCCGCCCGCGCATCGGCAAGCATCGACCGCATCGTCCCGGCCGATACCCGGGCCGGGAAATTGTCGAACGGGATGAGGTTGGCGCCCTTGGCGAAGACCGGAATCCCGTTGATGCGAAAGCCGAAGGCGCCGCCGTCGCGCAGCAGCTCGACGGTGCGCAGGCCGATGCGGGTGGCGGCACGGTCCGCGCCTTCCAGCTCCGCTTCGACCCGGTAGAGCGGCTGATCGCCATAACCGGCCGGCTGCCAGCGCTTCGGATCGGCGAGCAAAACCGGGACGGAGACCAGATTCCGGCCCGGCGCCAGGACGACGGCGCGATCGACGACCAGGGTTTCGCCCGCCGGCGTCGTCACCACCAGCCGCACTCGCCGGGCGCCCGGGGTTCCCGCGACCACCTCGAGGCGCACCAGCAGGCGCGCCTCGGCATCGGAAAGCGCTTCCTGCTCCACCCGGAGGCGATCGATCCGGGCGGCATCCCATTGCTCGAGCCGCACGTCCCGCCAGATGCCGGCGGTCACGATGCGCGGCGCCCAATCCCAGCCATATTGATATTTGGGCTTGCGGACATAGGGCGAGGTCTGGCGCCCCTTCGGCTCGTCGCCGAACGCGCTGTCATATTCGCCGGGGAGCGGATGCGCCTCGGCCAGCACCATCGGCTGGAGCCGCCGTATCGGCGAGGCGACCAGCACGGTGATCTCGTTGTCGCCGGCGCGCAGGAGCGGCCTGGCGTCGGCGCGCCAGCGGCGATGGGCATTGTCCGCCGCGAGCAGCAGCATGCCGTTGACCCGCACCTCGGCAAAGGTGTCGAGCCCGTCGAATACCAGGTCGAGATGGCCGGCCGCGAGCATCGCCGGCGTTACCGCCAGGGTCCGCTTCCATTCCCAATCGGTCAGGCCGGCCCATTGGATCGCGCCCTCATTGGTGCCCCGATAGGGATCGGGCACCAGCCCGGCGGCGATCAGGTCCTGCTGCACGCTGCCGGGCACCGTGGCGGGGATCCAGCGGGCCGCGCGCGGATGCGCCGCCGCGGCGGCCTTGTCCGACGGCGCTATCCGCACCTGCCAGCCGGTGTCGAGCCGTGTCACCGCCTTCGGCGCGGCGAACGCTCCCGCCGGGAGCAGCAGGAGCAGGAGCGCGGCGAGCCACTTCATTCGCCCTGCTCCGCCAGTTGCGCCTTCTCGACGGCATAGAAGGGGCCGGAAGTCGGCGCGGTGAACTGGAAGCAGATGTCGCGATCGCCTGCCCCCTTCGGTAGCGCGCCGCGAAAGGTGAGGCGCTGCGGCGCCGTGCCCGGATCCGGGAGCGGGAACGTCGCCGCGACCACCGGCTTCGCATCCTTGTCCGTGCATCCGACCTGCACCACGAGCTCTCCGAAAGGCGTCACGTTATAATGCGCGCGCACTGCCTTGAAGTCATGGGCCAGGCCGTAATGGCGCGGCAGGCGCGCGACATCGACGACGAAGCCGCGCGCGATGTCGAGCGGCGCCGCGGGATAGGCCGTGCAGGTGTCGAACAGGTTCACGTTGAATGCCGGCTGGTTGGCCGTCGCCTCGGAAGCAAGCGGCACGCGCAGCCCGAGCGCGCCCTTGGGACAGGCGACCATCTCGGACGCGGACCGGGCGAGCAGCGCGGAACGCGTCACCTCGAAGCTGCGCGGCGCCGCGGTCGGCGTGCCGTCCGCGCGGAACCCGGCCGCGCGGATCGTCGTGCCGAACGCGATGTCGAGCGGCTGGGCATAGGCCGACGACGAGGCCTGCGGTTCGCTGCCGTCGATCGTGTAGCGGATCGTGCCGTACCCGATCTGGCTCGCCAGCGAGAGCCTGGCCCTGCCCTCGCGCAGCGCCGCTCCGCGCGTGCCGTCGAGCTTGAAGCCGATCGCGAAGCCGCTGTCCGCGACTTCCACTCCGCCACGGCGCCAACGCGCCATCTGCGCATCGACGCGCGGCACGAAATCCGCGAAATCGCGCCGCTGCCTGGGAGTCCAGCCCATTTCCGCGATCGCGGCCGCGCGCGGGAACAGCATGTGCTGCACCTGATAGGGCGTCACCAGATATTCGCTCCACGCGTTGCCCTGGGCGCCCAGCACATGGCGCGCCTTGTCCGCAGCGATCCCGGCGGGCAGCGGCTCATAGGCATAGACCGTCTCGAGCGACTGGATCGTGATCCGGCCAGGCGGCTCGTCGCCACGGTCGCTCTGCAGACTGTCCAGATAGAGGATCGGCGCGGGCGACAGCACGACGTCATGGCCGGCATTGGCGGCCTCCACCGCCCCTTTCTCGCCCCGCCAGGACATGATCGAGGCGGAAGGCGGCAGCCCCCCCTCCAATATCTCGTCCCAGCCGATCAGCCGCCGCCCCTTGCTCGCGAGATAGGCGCCGAACTGGTCGATCAGCCAGCTCTGCAAGCCATTCTCGTCCTTCAGGCCGAGCGCCGCGATCTGCGCCTGCACCGCGGGGCTGCGCTGCCACTGGTCCTTGACGGCCTCGTCTCCCCCGAGATGGATATAGGTCCCGGGGAAGACCGCCATGAGCTCGTCGAGCACCGTCTTGACGAACGCAACGCCTTCCGGGCCCGGATTGAGCAGATAGGGATTGACGCCCCAGTCATGGCTCACCGGCGGCCGGTCGCCGAACACGCCGAATTCGGGATAGGCGGCCACCAGCGCCTGGGCATGCCCCGGCAGATCGATTTCCGGCACGATCGTGATGCCGCGCTCCGCGGCATGGGCGACGAGCGCCTTCAATTGCGCCTGGCTGTAGAAACCGCCGACCGGGTTCCCCACCGGGCCACCGGCGGAGGGCGGCAGCCGCCATGCCCCGACCTGGGTGAGCCTGGGATAGCGCTTCACTTCGAAGCGCCAGCCCTGATCGTCGGTCAGGTGCAGGTGCAGCGTGTTGAGCTTCACCGCCGCCATCTGGTCGACGATGGTGTAGAGTTCCTCGATCGGCTGGAAATGGCGGGCGACGTCCACCATCAACCCGCGCCAGGCGAAGCGCGGACTATCCTCGATCACCACGCCGGAAATGGTGGCGGGCTGGCCGAAGCGCCCGTCCGGGCTCGCCAGCTGGGCCAGGGTCATCGCGCCCCAGACCAGGCCCGCATCGCCCGATGCGGCAATGGTGATCCCGCCCGCATCCACGCTCAGCCGATAGGCTTCCTTCCCCTTTATCCGCCGGTCGCGGACGAAGCGCACCGCCGCCTTGCCGTCGGCCTGGACCAGCGCGATCCCGCGCACCAGCTTCAGCTGCGCGGCGAGCAGGCGCGCGGCGGACGCCGCTCCCCGATCGCCCGGCTCCGTCCCGATCCGCGTATCCGGGCCCAGCGTGAAGCTCCCCCTGGCGGGAACGACCGATGCCGGCAGCGGTACCAGCGGCAGGGGGTCCCCAGCCGCCACGCCCGGCATGCCGAGCACCAGCGACGCGAGCAGGATCAGTCCGGTACGGCGGCGTTCATTCATCGGGGAACATCCTTTCCTGCGGCTACGTCGGGATTCGCAGAGCGCCGAAGCGCACAAAAAGCCGCCCGCAGCGTACCGCGGGCGGCGAGGTTTGAATGCCAGAACAGGAGAGACACCGGCATCAGGGAACACTCAAGTAACGGGGCACGGCAACGAGACGCCGCCGCGCCCGGAACGCGACTACATGCGCAACGACGCACTCAGCGAATACACGCGACCATTCTTGTACACCGCCGTCGGGAACTTCGGATCCGAGCTATACTGATAATAGGTTTCGTCGAGCAGGTTCGACGCCGAGGCGCTGACCTGCAGCTTGTCCGTGAGGTTGACCGAGACCGAAGCGTCGAGCTGGCGATAGCCATCGGTATAGTCCTGCGACTGCTGCCGGCCGAAGCGGTAGAAATATTTCGAACGCCGATTGTAGCTGACGCGGGCCTGGAACGGACCCTTCTCGAAATAGGGCACGATCGTGAAGACGTCGCGCGAGAGGAACGGCAGGCCGGTCGGCAGGCCCGTATCGGCATCGGTGAAGGTATAGTTCGACTGGATGCCGAAGCCCCAGAACAGATTGGCGTTGGCCGTCAGCGAGAAACCGGTGACCTTCGCCTTGCCGCCGTTGACGGGGCGCGAGATCGAATAGGTCAGCGTCCGGCCGGTCACGGTGTTGGTCATCTGGACACCGTCCTGCGTCTCGTTGCCGATATAGTTCGAGACGTCGCGATAGAAGATCTCGGCGGAGAGATAGCTCGCGCGCGCGAAATACCATTCCGCCGACAGGCCGAAATTGGTCGCCGCATAGGGCTTCAGGTTCGGGTTGCCCCCGCTGCCGCTGCGCGTGGTGTCGTCGAGCGAGAGCGAGCCGGCGAGGTCCGAATAGCGCGGGCGCGCGATCACCTTCGCGGCCGATCCGCGGAGCATGACGTTGTCGCCGGCCTGGAAGATCAGATTGGCCGCCGGCAGGAAGCGGTTGTCGTCGGTGGTGACGGTGGTCGGCGCGAAGATGCCGCCGCTCTGCACGTAGAATTGCGAGCGGTCGCGCGTGAAGACATAGCGGCCGCCGATATTGCCCCGGAAGCGGCCCGCCTCGAAATTGGCCTGCACATAGCCGGAGAGGATGTTCTCCTTCACGCGGAAATACCGGTCCTTGGCGAGGCCGCGGTTCACGTTGATCGTGCCGTATTTCTCCAGCGTCCGCCGGATCGCGTCGCTGTCGAGCGTGGCATAGGGCGTGCCGTTCCCGCTCACGCCCAGGCCGTTGTACAGATCGGCGTCGAGGACATAGGGGTTCAGATCGGCGAGCGTGAAGTTCTGGTTGGTGAACGCGGCGCCGCCAAGGGTGGTGCTGCTGTTGGTGTGGCTGACGTAGCGAGCGCCGAACAGGATGCGGTTGATCGGCCCCAGGCTGACATTGCGCGCGATGTCCGCCTGGCCGAAGATCTCCGCGTCACGCGTCTTCTCGGCGAAGGTGATGCCGCCGATCTGACGGCCGAAGAACGGCCTGCCGCCATTGGCCGCGAGCACCGCGGGCTCGCTCTGGTTCTCGCCGCCGAGCGCGGTGAAGTTGCTCAGCCAGCGCGTCGCGTCGCTCGCCGGGAACTGCCAGTTGACATAGGTATTCTTGCCGTTGGTGCCCGAGGTGAAGCCCTGCCGCGTGCGGAAGTCGAGCAGATATTCGGGATCCTTGCCGCCCGAAGCACGGGTCGCGCCGAAATTCCCCGAGATCTCCCACCCGCCCGGCTTCCAGTCGAACATCAGCGCAAGCGAGTCGTTCTTGACGCGGGTCCGGCGGAAATTGGTGTCGAGCTGGCCGGTGGCGCCATTGCCGGTGATGCCGGCGAAGGTCGCCGAGGTCACCATCCCGTTCGCATAGGTCGCGCTCTGCAGGAGCGACCCTTCATAGCCATAGGTATATTCGGAGTTCGACAGGTTGTCGTAGTTGCCGCGAATGACGAGGCCGGTCGCGGTGAGCGTCAGATTGTCGGCGGGGCGCACCTGGAGCGCGCCGGAGAAGCCGATGCGCTCGCGCTCCTGACGGAAGAATTCGCGGGCGAGGAACGACGCCACGCGCGCCTTGCTGAACTCGGCGATCATCGCCGCGTTAGGCAGCTGGCCGTTCAGCGTCGGGCCGCCGGGCACCCGGCCGTCCGCGCCGTAGATGATGTTGCCGGAGCCGTCGCGGGCATAGCGCTCGAGGAGCGCGTCGCCGGTGCGGTACCAATAGACTGCGGAACCTGCCCGGCTGAGCTGCTCCTTGTCATAGTTGACCGCGCCCAGGAAACCGATGGTGCCGCTGTCATTGTGCCAGCTGTACAGCGCCGAGCCGCGGAAGCTGCCGCGCTTCGCCCGGCTATTATATTCGCCGCCGCCCGTCACCGCCACGGTGTTCGGCTGGAGATCCAGCGGCTTGCGCGTGACGATATCCACGCTGGCGCCGATCGCGCCCTCCTGGAGGCGCGCCTCGGGCGTCTTGTAGACCACGGCCTGGCTGATGATGGTGGGCGAGAGCAGCGAGTAGTTGAACGAACGGCTGGAGCGATCGGACGGGTTGCCGCCCCAATCGGCGGAGGCGACGGAATGGCCATCGATGGTCAGCCGGTTCAGTGCCGGCTCCACGCCCGCGATCGACAGCTGCTCGCCCTCGCCGAACTGGTGGTCGACGGTCACGCCGGGCAGGCGAGCGAGCGATTCCGCGACGTTGCTGTCGGCCAGCTTGCCGACATCCTCGGCGCTGATCACGTCGACGATGGAGTCGGCGCGCCGCTTGGTCTCGATCGCGTCCTGAAGGCTCTTGCGGATACCGTTGACGACGATCTCGCCGCTTGCGCCGTCTTCACGCTGCGACGGCACGGCATCCTGCGCGAAGGCAGGCATCGCCACGCAGGTGAGCGCAGTGCCGATCAGGAACTCAAGACGTAGATTCATTGACTAACCCCCCTCGTTTGCATCGCATGGCCGACGGCGCCGGCCCAAGATTCCCTGCGGATACAGAACGTCTCTCTGACGCCTCTCCTGGCCGATTCTGTCGAATCCGAGCTCCGGGGCGCCTTGGGACCATTGTGTAACCACGAACGAACCAATCGCGCAATGGATTTTTGGAAATTTGTTTTGTGTATGAAAATGAAGCATGACATTTGCCTAATTTCCCCTGATGTTGCGCCAGGCGATTCGAGCCGGATGAGAGGAAAAATGAACGACACGGGCATGTCTGCGCAGTTCCCGACCGTGCGGTCGCGGCGCTTCCGCCATGATCCCTCGGGCAGCGGAATTGGTCTCCTGCCGAACCGGCCGGAGACGATGCGCGGTTCCGGCCCGAGCCGGGCCCCGGCGGCGATCGCGGCATGACCGCGGGCATCGCGCTGCGGAACGCCGGGACGCACACCGCGCCGGCGCCCCTGGCCCGGCCGGGCGGGCACGCGCGGCTGGGCGAGCTCCTGCCTCGCGACCGCAAGCCGCTATACGCGCAATTCGCGCATCTGCTGCGCCGGGCCATCACGGAAGGACGGCTCGAAGCCGGCGCCGCCTTGCCGCCCGAGCGCGACCTTGCGGCCGAATATGGCGTGTCGCGCATCACCATTCGCAAGGCCATCGCCGAGCTGGCGGAAGACGGGCTGCTCACGCGCAAACAGGGTGCCGGCACGACGGTGACACGCCGCATCGAGCAGAATTTCTCCCGGATCAGCTCCTTTTCCGAAGAGATGGCTGCCCGCGGCCAGGTGGCGAGCAGCGCCTGGATCCTCCGGGCCGCGGGAGCGGTCACCCCCGCCGAGGCGATGCAGCTCAACTTGTCGCCGGGAGCACCGGTGCTGCGCTTTCACCGCGTCCGGATCGCCGACGATGCGCCGATGGCGGTCGAGTTCTCGACGGTTCCCAGCTATTGCCTGGGCGGCGTCGAGGATGTTTCGGAATCGCTGTACGCGGCGCTCGCCCTCACCGGACATCGCCCCGTGCGCGCGTTGCAGCGGCTGCGCGCGGTGCCGTTCACCGGCTCCCAGGCGCGCCTGCTCCGGGTCGAGCCCGGCACGCCGGGGCTGCTGATCGAGCGGTGCGGCTTCCTGCGCGACGGGCGGCCGGTCGAATACACCCAGTCCTATTATCGCGGCGACACCTATGATTTCGTCGCCGAACTCACGGATCTCTAGCCAGTGACAACGACCAGCATTTCGACCGCGCCGAGCCTCATGCTCCGCGAGACCCAGGAAATCCCGACGACCGTTGCCCGGCAACTCGCGGAGAATCGCGAAGCGTTCCGCGCATTGGGGGAGCGGTTGCGCGACCGGCCGCTCCATCTCGTCGGAACCTGCGCCCGCGGATCCTCGGATCATGCGGCGACCTATGGGAAATATCTGATCGAGACGATGATCGGCGTGCCGGTCGCTTCCCTGGCCCCGTCGGTGGCGTCGGTATTCGCGGCGCGCGTCGCGACGGACGATGCCCTGTGCATCGCGATCTCGCAATCCGGCCGCAGCCCCGACCTCCTCGCGACGGTCGATGCCTGGCGGGATGCCGGCATCCCGGTGGCCGCGCTGGTCAACGACGCGGAATCCCCGCTCGCGCTGCGCGCCGATACGCTGCTGCCCCTATGGGCCGGTCCGGAGCGCTCCGTCGCGGCGACCAAGTCCTGCGTCGCCGCCATGGTGGCCATGGCGGCATTGGTGGCCGCCTGGTCGGGCGACGCGGATTTCGCCGCGGGCGTCGAGGCGCTCCCGGAGGCGCTGGCCCGCGCGGTGGCGCTGGACTGGAGCGCCGGCGTCGCTTCGCTTTCGACCGCCCGGCAGATGTTCGTCCTCGGGCGCGGCTATGGCTTCGCCGTCGCGCAGGAAGCCGCGCTCAAGTTCAAGGAGACCTGCGCGATCCAGGCGGAGGCGTTCAGCTCCGCGGAGGTCCGTCACGGGCCGATGACCATTATCGGCCCCGGCTTTCCGATCCTGGCCTTCGCCACCTCCGATACCGCGGGCGACGGCGTTGCCGCGATGGCGGAGGAATTCCGGGCGCGCGGCGCGATCGTGCTGACGGCGCGCGCCGGCGCGGCTTCGCCCCTCCCCGCCGAGGCCGCGCATCCGGCGCTCGAGCCGATCCTCCAGCTGGCCAGCTTCTACGGCCTGGTCGAGCAGCTGTCCCGCGCCCGCGGGCTCGATCCCGACCAGCCCCCCTATCTCGCCAAGGTCACCCGGACCCAATGAGCGCCTATCGCTTCGGCAACGGCAAGATCGTCGTCGACGGACGGACCTGGGAAGGCGCGGAAATCCAGGTCGCGCAGGGCCGCATCACGGCGCTCTCGCGGCAACGGGCAATGACCGGCGACGCGATCGACCTGGACGGCGGGTGGCTGATGCCCGGCTTTGTCGACACCCAGGTCAATGGCGGCGGCGGAACCTTGTTCAACGACGATCCCAGCGTGGAGGGCATCGCCAGGATCGGTGCCGCCCATGCCGCCTTCGGAACCACGGCCTTCCTTCCCACGCTCATCAGCGACCGCCCCGATCGCATCGCCCAGGCCCTTGCGGCGAGCGATGCGGCGATCGCCGCGGGCATGGCGGGCGTCGTCGGCATCCATGTCGAGGGACCGTGCCTTTCCGCCGCGCGCAAGGGCATCCATGATTCCGCGCATTTCCGCCGGCTCGATGCGGAAATGGTGGCGCTGCTGACCAGGCCGCATCGCGGCGTCGTCATGGTGACGCTCGCACCCGAACACGCGGATGCCGGCGCGATCGCGGCGCTGGTCGCCGCCGGGGTCCGGGTCAGCGCCGGGCATACCGATCTGAGCTATGCGGAAGCGCGGGCCGCGTTCGGGGCGGGCGTTACGGGAGTCACGCACCTGTTCAACGCCATGCCGCCGCTGCATCACCGCGAGCCCGGGATCGCGGGCGCGGCGCTCGAGGATCCCGCGCCCTGGTGCGGGCTGATCGTCGATGGCGTGCACGTCTCCCCCGCCATGCTGCGCATCGCCATGCGCGCGCGGGGAACCGAGCGGATGATGCTCGTCACCGACGCCATGCCCTCGGTCGGCGCGCGCGAGAAGGACTTCGTGCTCCAGGGCCGGCAGATCCGCGTCGCCGATGGCAAGGCCTATTATGACGACGGCACGCTTGCCGGCGCCGATCTCGACATGGCGAGCGCCGTCGCGAACTGCGTGACGATGCTCGGACTGACCGGCGAGACCGCATCGGCGCTGGCATCGACCAATCCCGCCGCCTTTCTGGGGCTCGACCGGGAGCGCGGAGCGCTGGCGCCGGGTCTCCGCGCGGATTGGGTGCAGCTGGATCGCCATTTCAGGCCGCGCGGGACCTGGATCGGCGGCAGGCGCGCCGCATGAGCTGCACGCGGCGCGCCCTGCTTGGCGGCTCGGCCGGGATTGCGACGGCATTGGCCGGCGCCCCGACGATGGCGGCGCTGCGTGTCTCCGCCGCCGATTTCGGGCCGCCCATGCCGCCACCGAGCGACGCGCTGCCCCCGCCCCTGCCCGAGAGCGACCCGTCGCGGACCTGCTTCGATCTCGGCTGGCGCTTCCACGAAGGCGAAGTGCCGGCCGCTGCCCCGGTGACGCACAACGACACCTATCTGAGCGTGAAGGCCGGCACCGCACCGGGCGCCGCGGCACCCGATTTCGACGACAGCGACTGGCAACAGGTCACGCTGCCGCACGATTGGGCCTCGTTCCAGCCCGTCGTCGAGACCGCCAATGTCAGCCAGGGCTATCGCAAGCGCGGCATCGGCTGGTACCGGCGCGCGTTCCGGCTCGACGAGGCGGATCGCGGCAAGCGGCTGGAAGTGCAGTTCGGCGCGATCGCCACCAATGCCACCATCTGGGTCAACGGCAATGTCGTCGCCCATAGCTGGTCCGGCTATACGGGCATCTATATCGACATCACGCCCTTCGCCCGGTTCGGCGACGCCCTGAACGTCATCGCGGTGCGGGTCGACGCGACCGTGATGGAAGGCTGGTGGTACGAAGGCGCCGGCATCTATCGCCATGCATGGCTGGCGCGGCGCCCGGCGGTATCGATCGCGACGGACGGCATCCATGCCAGCCCGGTGCGCGGCGCGGATGGCCAATGGCTATTGCCCGTCTCGATCATGCTCGAAAGCGTCGCGCCGGACGCGGCCGAGGCGATGGTCGAAGCAGTGCTGCGCACCCCCGAAGGGCGAGAGATCGCGCATGCACGCGCCGGCGCGCGGATCGCTCCGATCGAGCGGAGCGAGACCAAGCTGACGCTCGCCGCCGGACGGCCGGGCCTCTGGTCGATCGAGGATCCGGCGCTCCATATTCTCGAGGTCCGCGTCACCCGGCCGGGCGCTCCCGCCGACGAGCGCCGCCTGGCCATCGGCTTTCGCACGATCGCGTTCGATCCCGATCGGGGCGTGTCGCTCAACGGCCGGCACCTCAAGCTCAAGGGTGTCTGCCTCCATCAGGATCATGCCGGCGTTGGCGTCGCCGTGCCCGACACGCTGCTCGCCTGGCGCCTGGCCCGGCTGAAGGACATGGGCTGCAACGCCATCCGCTGCTCGCACAATGCCTGCGCCGCCGAGCTGCTCGACCTTGCCGACCGGATGGGCTTCCTGGTGATGGCCGAGAACCGGCAATTCAATCCGGCGCCCGACTATCTCGCCCAGCTCGAATGGATGGTCCGGCGCGACCGCAATCATCCGAGCGTGATGCTCTGGTCCGTGTTCAACGAGGAGCCGATGCAGGGCAGCCATGCCGGCGTGCAGATGGTCCGCCGGATGGTCGCCGCGGTTCGCCGCCTCGACCCCCATCGGCCGACCACCGCCGCCATGAACGGCGCCTTCTACGATCCCGAGAACGTGTCGCAGGTCGTCGATGTCATGGGGTTCAACTATTATCCCAACGACTATGACCGCTATCATCGGCTGAACCCGGGCAAGCCGATCCTCAGCTCGGAGGACACCAGCGCGATGATGACGCGCGGCGCCTTTGCCAGCGATCCGGCCGCCCATGTCCTGTCCTCGCTCGACACCGAAGCGGCCGACTGGGGGGCGACCCATCGGCGCAGCTGGGCCGAGATCGCCGCCCGCCCCTTCGTCGCGGGCGGCTTCGTGTGGACCGGCTTCGACTATCATGGCGAGCCGACGCCCTTCGCATGGCCGACGACGTCGAGCTTCTTCGGCATCCTCGATCTCTGCGGCTTTCCCAAGACCGCCTATGACATTCGCCGCGCCCAGTGGCGCGACGACATCCCCGTGGTGGCGATCGCTCCCCACTGGACCTGGCCGGGGCGCGAAGGCCAGCCCCTGAAGCTGCTGGTGACGAGCAACGCCGACAGCGTGGAGCTGCGCCTCAATGGCCGGACGATCGGCACGACGCGCGTCGATCGCATCAACGGGAACGAATGGACATTGCCCTATGCCCCCGGACGGATCGAGGCGATCGCCCGCCGCAGCGGGCGCGAGGTCGCGCGCGCCGTGCACGAGACCGTGGGCGAGCCCGTCGCGCTCAGGCTGACGCCGGCACGGCGGAAGATGGCGGCGGACGGCGAGGATGTCCAACCGTTCACCGTCGATGCGGTCGACCGGTTGGGGCGCCATGTGCCCGATGCCGATTGCCTCGCCCATTTCACGGTGCGCGGCGGCACGATCATCGGAGTGGGCAATGGCGATCCCAACAGCCATGCCTCCGAAAAGGCGCCTTCCCGCGCGCTCTTCCACGGGCTTGCGCAGATCCTTGTGCGGGCGGATGCCGGCACCGGGCCGCTGCTGGTACGCGCCGAGGCCGCGTCGCTCCGCGCAGCGATGGCGACGGTGGAGAAGGTGGCCCGCGCGCCCCGCCCGCAAGTCGCGGCGGAAGAGCAGCTTCAGTCGATCACGGCCTGGCGGCGCTCGCCGCTATTGCCCGGGCGCCCCGATCCCGGGCTGGCCCCGCGTGACGGCGACAATAATGCATGGGCGTTCGTCTCGCCGGGAGACAGTGCCCCGGCGGATGCGGGCGCGGGCTGGCGCGTCTATCGCGCGACCGTCACGCCGCGCCGCGCCGTTCGCCGCGCGGGCGGCACGCTCCGGTTCGCCGCCATCGCGGGCCAGGCGGAGATATGGGTGGACGGCAATCTTGCGGCGACGAAGCCCGCCCCCGCGCCCGGCCCCGTCGCCATGGCCTTGCCGGCGGGAGACGGGCCGCGGACAGTGACGCTGCTGGTTCGGTTCGAGCCTGGCCAGGCCGGCGGCCTGGCCGGCCCCGTGACGATCACCGAGGGCAAAGGCACCGAGGGCAAAGGCACCGAGGACAAAGGGAAACGATGATGATCGAAGTCGAGCTCGGCGCACCGCTTGCCGGGTGGGTGATTCCGCTGGAGAAGATTCCCGATCCGGTGTTCGCCCAGGGCATGGTCGGGGACGGGCTCGCGATCGAGCCGATCGGCGACACGCTGCACGCTCCGTGCGCGGGGACGATCTCGTCCATTCATGCCGCCGGCCACGCCGTGGCGCTCACCCTTGCCGAGGGCGTGGAGCTGCTCATGCATATCGGGATCGATAGCGTCGGCATGGCCGGCCAGGGGTTCGATGTCCTGGTCTCGCCCGGCGCCGCGGTCGCCGCCGGCGATCCGCTGGTCCGCTTCGACCTCGATCGACTGGCCTTGCGGGCGAGCGCCGCCGCCACGCCGATCATCGTGACCGGCCCGGGCGTCGACATCCTGGCGCGACATACCGGCGGCATGGTGGCGGTCGGCGAGACGGTGCTGCGGATCGCCGCGCGCACCGCGGCCAATGGCAGCGCCGGCTCCGTGGCGGCGGCGGGCGAAGCGAGGCGGCGCGATGCCGTCGTCGCGCTCGCGCACGGCCTTCACGCCCGCCCCGCCGCCCGGATCGCCACCGCGCTTCGCGAATTGCGGGCGGAAGTCGTTCTGGAGCATGGCGAGCGGCGGGCTTCCGCGGCGAGCTCGATCGCGATGCTCGGGCTGGGGCTGCGGCATGGCGCGGCGGTGACCATCGTGGCGCGCGGCCCCGATGCCGAGGAAGCCGTGACGCGCGTCCTGGACGTGCTGCAACACGATACCGACCAGCCCGCCGCCGCCGTCGCGCGACCGGAGAGCATCGTCCCCGAAGGCGCCATCGGCGGAGTCGGCGCCGCGCCGGGCATGGCGATCGGCCCCGCCTGCTGGCTGCGCGCCGAGCGGCCCGCCCCGGCCCGCCCGGGCGCGGGCGTGCTGACCGAGCGAAGCAACCTGGTGCAGGGGATCGGCGCGGTATGGGCCGAGCTCGAGGCCGCGTCCCAGGGCGAAGGACAGGCGGCGGACATATTCACCGCGCATCGGGCGATCCTGGAAGACCCCAGCCTGGTCGACGCGGCGCTGGCGCGGATCGACCTGGGCGAAGGCGCGGCATTCGCGATCCTCGCGGCGGCGGAGGCCCAGGCGGCCGTCCTGCGCGCTTCCGGCGAGGGCCGGATCGCGGAACGGGGCGCCGACCTGCTCGATGTGGGCGAGCGGATCGCCCATGCGATACTCGGGACCCGGGCGGACATGGCCCAGCCCCCGGAGGGCGCGATCCTGCTCGCCGACGACCTGCTGCCTTCCCAGTTCGCCGCGCTCGACACCGGCCGGATCGCGGGCATCGCGCTCGTGCGGGGTGGCCCCACCGCGCATGTCGCCATTCTCGCCGCCGGTATCGGCCTGCCGATGATCGTGGCCGTTGGCGCGCCGCTCGAAGCGGTGGCCGAGGGCACGAGCCTGTTGATCGATTGCAACGCGGGCTTCCTGCGTGTCGACCCCGATGCGCACGCTCGCGCCGGGCTGGAAACCGCGATGGCGCGCCGTGCCGCTGTCGAGGCGCGCGCGCGGACGATCGGCGGCGCCGCCGTCGCGACGGCCGATGGCGTGCCCGTTTCGGTGCAGGCGAACTGCGGCTCCGTCGCCGATGCGCAGGCGGCGATGGCAGCCGGCGCGGACGGTTGCGGGCTGCTGCGAACCGAATTCCTGTTCCTCGAGCGCACCGCCGCTCCCGATGTCGACGAACAGAGCGCGACCTATCGCGCCATCTTCGCCGCGCTGCCCGAACGGCCGGTCACGGTGCGGCTGCTGGACGTCGGCGGCGACAAGCCCGCCCCCTATCTCGCGCTTCCGGCCGAAGAGAATCCGGCGCTGGGGCTTCGCGGCATCCGCGTCGCGCTGTCCCGCCCCGAGATACTCGAAGCCCAGCTGTCGGCGATCCTCAGCCTGTCCGCGCAGGGGCCCCTGCGCATCATGGTCCCGATGGTCGCCAGCGCCGGCGAGATGGCCGCGGTGCGCGCGGTGCTCGACAAGCTGCGCGGCGACAAGGCAGTGGCGCTGGGCGCGATGGTGGAGACGCCCGCCGCGGCGATCGGCGCCGACCTCATCGCCGCCGAGGCCGATTTCCTGTCGATCGGCAGCAACGACCTCACCCAATATGCGCTGGCGGCGGATCGCGGCAATGCCGCGGTCGCCGCGATGCTCGATGGCCTGCATCCCGCGGTCCTGCGCCTGATTGCGGAGACCTGCGCACGGGCGGGATCGACGCCGGTCAGCGTTTGCGGTGGGCTCGCCGCCGATCCCATGGCGGCGCCCATCCTGATCGGCCTGGGCGTGCGCACCCTTTCCGTGCCGCCGGCGCAGCTGGCCGTCACCAAGGCCCTTGTCACCACGCTCACCCTAACGGCAGCAACCGATCATGCCCGCCAGGCATTGGCCTGCGCCTCCGCGGCCGAGGTTCGGGCACTGGCGCGCCGGTTCGCCGAGGAGCTCTCCGCATGAAATCCCCCCTCACCTTCCTCCAGCCGCTCGGCCGCGCGCTCATGCTGCCGATCGCGGTGCTGCCGATCGCCGGGCTGCTCCTCCGGCTCGGCCAGGCCGATCTGCTCGACCTCCCCTTCATGAGCGCGGCGGGCGACGCGATCTTCGCGCATATCGGCCTGCTCTTCGCCGTCGGAGTCGCGACGGGCTTCGCGCGCGACGGCAATGGCGCGGCGGCCATGGCGGGCGTGGTCTGCTATCTGGTGATCGGCAATGCCGCCCAGGTGTTCCTCGCGGTCCCGCCGGCAGCGATCCCGCCCGGCACGGGCGACGCCGTCGCCGCCACGCTCTCCGCGGCATGGAAAGCCGCGACGATCGCCAAGCTGCAGGTTCCGATCGGCATCGTCGCCGGGCTGGTCGGCGGCGCGTGCTACAACCGCTTCTCGACCGCCAGGCTGCCCGACTATCTCGCCTTCTTCGGCGGCCGGCGCCTGGTGCCGATCGTCGCCGGCATCGTCGGCCTGGCGATCGGGGCGCTGCTCGGCCCGGCCTATGACTGGATCAGCGGAGGCATTGACGAGCTGAGCCGCGTCGTCGTCGCGGCGGGCGGCTGGGGCCTGTTCGCGTTCGGCGTGCTCAACCGGCTGCTGATCGTCACCGGCCTGCACCATATCCTCAACAACATCGCCTATTTCGTCGTGGGCGAATATGCCGGGAAGACCGGCGACCTGACGCGGTTCTTCGCGGGCGATCCCAGCGCCGGCGCCTTCATGAGCGGCTTCTTCCCGGTCATGATGTTCGGCCTGCCCGCCGCCTGCCTGGCCATGTACCACACCGCCGCGCCGGAACGGCGCAAGGCGGTGGGCGGCATGCTGCTCAGCCTGGCGCTCACTTCGTTCCTGACCGGCGTGACCGAGCCGATCGAGTTCAGCTTCATGTTCCTGGCGCCGGCGCTCTATGTCGCGCACGCGGTGCTCACCGGCCTGGCCCATGTCGTGATGCACCTGCTCGAAGTGAAGCTGGGCTATGGCTTCTCCGCGGGCCTGTTCGACTATGTGCTGAACTATGGCCGCGCCACCCATCCCCTGCTCCTCCTTCCCGTGGGCCTGGCCTATGCGGCGATCTATTACGGGCTCTTCCGCTGGGCGATCCTGAAGTTCGACCTGAAGACGCCGGGCCGCGAGGCTGCCGAGGAGGGCGGCGCTCCGGCGGTGGCGCCAGCCGGCGACCGGGCCGGCGCGATCGTCGCGGCGCTGGGAGGTGCCGGCAATCTGCGTACCATCGACGCCTGCACGACGCGCCTGCGCCTGCGCGTCGAGGACATGGCGGCGCTCGACGAGCCGGCGCTGCGCGCCCTGGGCGCCCGCGGGATACTCAAGCTGGCGGACAACAATCTCCAGGTCGTGGTGGGCGGCATCGCGGACACGCTGGCCATGGAGATGCGCGACTTCGTCGGACGCCCCGCCCCGGCGGCACCGGTGCAGCCGGGCACGGAAGCCGGAACTCCGCTTCCGGCCGCCATCGCGGCGGCGCTGGGGGGCGCGGCAAATCTCGTCGAGACATCGCATCGGCCCGGCCGGATTCGAGTGGTCGTGCAGGATCCCGAGATCGTCGACCAGGGCGCGCTCGCGGCCAACGCACGCGCCGTGATCATGCCCGCCGCACGCACCTTCCATCTTCTCGTGGTGGACTGAACCCGGCGAAAGCACCCCAATGGAGGAATCTCCTTTGCGCGGGGCATGACAAGCCGCCCGTGCTGCGCTAGCCTAGGCCGATGCCGCCGAAGCCCGCATCGCAGATCAGACCCGCCACCAAGAGAACCAAATCGGCCGGGGAGAGCGCCTCGCCCAACTATAGCGCGCCCGCGCTGGAAAAGGGCATCGACGTGATCGAACTGCTCGGCGACGAGCCGTTCGGGCTGACCATCACCGAGATATCCCAGCGGCTCGGGCGCTCGGTCAGCGAGCTGTTCCGCGTGGTCGTTGCCCTGGATCGCCGGGGATGGCTGCACAAGGAGGCCGCGAGCGACCGGTATCGCGTCACCTACAAGCTGCTCGAGCTGGCGCACCGCGCCACGCCCGCGCAGGAGCTCACCTATGTCGCGGCGTCCCGGATGCGCGCGCTGGCCGCCGCAACGATGCAGTCCTGCCATCTCGTGGTCGTCAATGGCGGACGCGGGCTGATCGTCGCGCGCCAGGAAAGCCCGGGCCCCACCGGATTCGCGGTTCGCCTCGGCACCGACATCGCGCTGGAGACCAGCTGCTCGGGCCATGTGCTGCTGGCGTTCATGGACGAGGCGAGCTGGCCGGACGTGCTTGGCGAAGCGCCGTCGCGCAAGCTCGCCAAGCGACTGGCCGCGGTGCGCGCGCAGGGGCATGAATCCATCGCCAGCTCGCGGCTGGCCGCCGTATCGGACCTTTCCTGCCCGATTTTCGGGTTCAGCGGCCAGGTGGTCGCGGCGCTCACCATTCCGTTCCTGGCGGCGATCGACGATGCCCCGCATCTGTCGGTCGACGAGACGCTGGCGCTGCTGAAGGCTACCGCGCTCGACATATCGACCGTCCTGGGCTGGTATGATCGGGAAGAGGCGCCCGTGGTGCCCAGCCTCTCCGTGCCCGAGCCCAAGCGCCCGCGCAGAAGCCGCAAGGCCAGCTAGGCCCCGCGCGGCGCGACGCCGCGCATGAAAAGCCATTTCCGGATTCCGCTTTCGCGACCGGCCGGGCGCCGCCGCGCGCGCACGCGCGCGCCCTTGCCGGCACGCGCCCCGGCATCCTGGATGAACGCGGAAAGCCCCCATGGAGCAGCGCTCGCGATCGCCCCGCCAGCAGGGGTGTCAAGGCCTTAAGAGACGTAATTTTATCTAGAAATCATATTTCCATATACAAAATTACTGCGGTTGAATATGGAAGGCTCCGTGCTCGACACATGATCTCCCCTGTCACGGAGAAAACCAACCAATGACCGTGATCACCGGCCTGCGCGTGCTGGATATCAGATTTCCCACCAGCCTTTCCCTGGACGGTTCGGATGCGATGAATCCGGATCCCGACTATTCCGCGGCCTATGTGATCCTGGAGACGGACACGCCCGGGCTCACCGGACACGGCCTCACCTTCACCATCGGCCGCGGCAACGAGGTTTGCGTCGCGGCGATCGAGGCGCTGCGCCCGCTGGTGATCGGCCAGTCGCTCGACGCGATCCGCGCCGAGCCCGCGGCGTTCTGGCGGCACATCACCGGCGACAGCCAGCTGCGGTGGATCGGCCCCGACAAGGGCGCCATCCATCTCGCCACCGGGGCGATCGTCAACGCTGTCTGGGATCTCTGGGCCAAGGCGGAGGGCAAGCCGGTATGGCGGCTGGTCGCGGACATGTCGCCGGCCGAGCTCGTGCGGGCGATCGACTTCCGGTACATCACCGACTGCATCACGCCGGAAGAGGCCCTCGCCCTGCTGGAAGCCCGCGCCGCCGACAAGGAGGCGCGGATCGAACTGCTCCGGGCCGAGGGATATCCCTGCTACACCACATCGGCCGGCTGGCTGGGCTATGACGACGCGAAGCTGCGCCGCCTGGCGCAGGAAGCCGTCGATGCCGGCTTCCGCCACATCAAGCTCAAGGTCGGCGTCGACCAGGCGGACGATGTGCGGCGTGTCGCGATCGCGCGGGAAGTGCTGGGCCCCGATGGCGTGCTGATGATCGACGCCAACCAGGTCTGGGAAGTCGAGCAGGCGATCGACTGGGTCAATGCCCTCGCCTTTGCGAAGCCCCTGTTCATCGAGGAGCCGACCAGCCCCGACGATGTGCTCGGGCACGTCCATATTCGCGCCGGCATCGCCCCCGTGAAGGTCGCGACCGGCGAGATGTGCCAGAACCGCATTCTCTTCAAGCAGTTCATCATGAGCTATGCGATCGACGTGGTTCAGATCGACGCCTGCCGCCTCGGCGGCGTCAACGAGGTTCTCGCGGTGCTGCTGATGGCCGCGAAATACGACCTGCCGGTCTGGCCGCATGCCGGCGGCGTCGGCCTGTGCGAATATGTCCAGCATCTCGCGATGATCGACTATCTCTGCTTCGCCGGCACGCGCGACGGCCGCGTGATCGAATATGTCGACCATCTGCACGAGCATTTCGTCGATCCCTGCGTGATCCGGTCGGCGGCCTATATGCCGCCCGAACGGCCGGGCTTCTCGATCGAGATGAAGCCGGAGACGCTTACCCGCTACCAATATGTGCCAGGTCGCGGGCGCGCCGCCTGAACCCGTGGCCCGGCACTAGCGCGGGTCCAGCAGCGCCCTGTCGACCTCCGCTATGGTGCGCACCCCCGTCAGGGCGAGCGTGACGCGCATCTCCGCCGCGAGCAGGTCGAGCAGGCGGGCGACGCCGGCCTCGCCCGCCGCGGCCAGCGCATAGGCCCAGGCACGCCCCAGCAGGACTCCGCGCGCGCCCAGCGCGAGCATGCGCACGACGTCGGCGCCGGACCGTATGCCGGAATCGGCCAGGACGGTGAGCCGGTCCCCGACCGCCTCCACCACCGACGGCAGCGCCCGCGCCGTCGAAAGGGCGCCGTCGAGCTGGCGGCCGCCATGGTTGGAAACCACGATGCCATCGGCTCCGAGCCGCACCGCGTCGCCGGCATCCCCGGGGTCCAATATCCCCTTGACGATCAGATCCCCCTCCCAGGCCTCGCGGATCCATTCCAGGTCGCGCCACTGGACGGCGGGATCGAAATTGGCGGCAAGCCAGCCCATGAAATCCTCCAGCCCGCTCGCCTTGCCGAGCACCGGGGCGACATTGCCGAGGATGTGCGGCCGCCCGCGAATGCCGACGTCCCACGCCCAGCCGGGCCGCCCCGCCGCCTGCGCGAGCCGCCGCATGCCGCCCCATGGCCCGGAAAGGCCGCTATGCGCGTCCCGGCGCCGCATCCCCGGGACGGGCATGTCGACCGTGAACACCAGGGTGCGCACGCCTTGCGCCTTGGCGCGGGCGAGCAGGTCCCGCATAAAGCCGCGGTCCCGAATGACATAGAGCTGGAACCAGATCGGTCTCGACGATGCCGCAACCACTTCGTCCAGCGCGCAGACCGACACCGTGGAGAGGCAAAAGGGTATGTTCCGATCCGCGGCCGCGCGCGCGGCCTGCGCCTCGCCGCGACGGGCATACATGCCCGCCAGGCCAACCGGCCCCAGCATCACCGGGAGCGCGAGCCGCTGCGAGAACAGAGTGCAGGACAGATCGACGTCCCGCACATCCCGCAATATCTGCTGCCGCACCGCCACGGCTTCCAGATCGGCCTCGTTGCGCCGCAGCGTCGTTTCCGCCCCGGATCCGCCATCGACATAGTCGAACAGGAAGCGCGGCAGCCGCCGGCGCGCCGCCAGACGAAAATCACTGGTCGAGGTCGCGATCATCGGGTTATCCTGATATTGTTTTTCTCTATGAACTTGTATTTTAAATACGCAAATTTAAAAGAGCACAACCCGCTCTGCCTCGGGGGAGGAAATCTGAGATGGCCAGTCGCGCGTTCCTTGCAGCACCGCCGATAATAGAGCGCCGCTATGCGGTGGCGTTCGCGCTCGTCACGTCGCTGTTCTTTTCCTGGGCGCTGGCGGCGGCGCTGAATGACGTGCTCATCCGGCAGTTTCAGAAGGCGCTGGACCTCAGCCGCACGGAAGCGAGCCTGATCCAGTTCGCATTCTATATCGGCTATTTCTGCGCCGCCCTTCCCGCGGGCCTGCTCATCCGCCGCCTGGGGTACAAGAACACCATCCTGATCGGCCTGGCCTGCTATGCAGGCGGCGCGTTCCTCTTCTATCCGGCGGCTTCCACCGAGCTGTTCGGCCTGTTCCTCGTCGCCCTGTACGTGATCGCGATCGGGCTCGCTTTCCTCGAAACCGCGTCCAACCCCTATGTAACGATCCTCGGGGCGCGGGAGACGGCGTCGGCGAGGCTGAATCTGGCCCAGTCCTTCTACGGCGTCGGCGCGATCCTGGGTCCGATCGTCGGCGGGCTGTTCATCTTCTCCACGGACGAACGGACCCAGGCCCAGATCGCCGCGATGGCGCCGGCCGAGCGCGCGGCATGGCGGTCGGCCGCGGCGGCGGCCGTGCAGGGTCCCTATGTCGCGATCGGCGTGGTGGTCTGCCTCATCGCCCTGCTGATCGCCTGCACGCGCTTCCCGGCGCTCGATCGGGCGAAGGCGGCGCGCGGCGAAAGCCGCTCCATGTTCGCGGTGCTTCGCCATCGCGGCCTGCTCGCGGCCATCATCGCGCTCTTCCTCTATGTGGGAGCCCAGGTCGGCGTCTGGAGCTTCTTCATCGACTTCACCAAGGCGCAGGCTCCGCATCTGAGCGAGCGCACCGCCGCGTTCCTGCTCTCCGGAAGCCTCGGGATGCTGATGGTCGGCCGCTTCAGCGGCGCCTTCCTGCAGAAGCGAGTCGCGCCGGCACGGCTGCTCGCGATCTACGCGGGGGCGAACATCATGCTCTGCGGCTTCGCCGCGCTCGCCACCGGCATGCCCGCGGTGGGCGCGCTCTGGCTCACCAGCTTCTTCATGTCGATCATGTTCCCGACGATCTTCGCGCTCGGCGTCGAAGGGCTGGAGGACGAGACCGAGAGCGGCGCGGCCTTCCTGGTCATGGCGATCATCGGCGGCGCGCTGATGCCGCCTCTCATGGGCATCGTCTCCGAGGGCGTGGGCGGCGTGCACCACATGATGTTCGTCCCGGCGCTCGCCTTTGTCGGCGTGCTGGCATTTGCCGTGCTGCGGCTTCGCGAAGGACATGCCGCATGACTCGCGCCCTGTTCGTGCTCGACCTGGAAAATGATTCGGAGCTGATCTCCGCCTATGAGGCGCGCCACCTGCCCGGCGCCGTCTGGCCGGAGGTCATTCGTGCCATCCATCAGCTCGGATATCGCGACATGGAGATCTGGCGCGCCGCGGACCGCCTGGTCATGCTCGCCGACATCGCGCCGGCCGGCCTGGCCCCTCTCGATCCCGATCTCCAGCCGATCGTGGCGCAATGGGAAGCCGAGATGCGCGCTTATCAGCGGCCGATCGCGCCCGATGGCCCGAAATGGCTGCCGATGACGCGGATCTTCGCGCTCGACGAGCATCCCGCGCCGTGATTCCGCTCCGGACCATTCCCCGCGCGAGGATCGAAGTCAGCGAGATCGGCTTCGGCGCCGCGCCGCTCGGCAATCTCTATCATCCGATCACCGATCTCCAGGCAAGGATCACGCTCGAGCTCGCGCTGACGGCGGGGATGAACTATGTCGATACGGCGCCGCATTATGGCCATGGCCTGAGCGAGCGGCGGACCGGCGATGCGCTGCGCGAGCGGCCGGGCATCGTGCTGTCGACCAAGGTGGGGCGCCTGCTGCGCGCGGATTCCGCGCTTCGGGGCGATGCCGAACGGCTGGGCTTCCGATCCGCCCTGCCCTTTGTCGGCCATTATGACTATACATATGACGGCATTCTGCGCTCGCATGAGGACAGCCTGCAGCGGCTGGGCCTGGCCAGGGTCGACCTGCTCTTCGTCCATGACATCGGCGCGCGGACGCATGGCGCGCGCAACGCGCATTATTTCGACCAGTTGACCCAGGGCCGGGGCTTCGAGGCGCTGCGCCGCCTGCGCGACGAGGGAATGATCGCCGGCTTTGGCGTGGGGGCAAATGAATGGCAGGCCGGCCTCGAAGCGCTCGAGCAGGCCGATTGCGACGTGATGCTGCTCGCCGGCCGCTACACCTTGCTCGAGCAGGGCGCGCTGGACCGGTTCCTGCCGCTCTGCCTCGAGCGGCAGGTCGCCGTCGTGATCGGTGGCGCCTATAATTCGGGCATTCTCGCTACCGGCACGATGCAGAGCGGAGAATTGCGCTACGATTATGGCGAGGCGCCGGCGGACGTGGTGGCCCGCGTCGCCAGGATCGAGGCGCATTGCCGGGACTTTCAGGTCCCGCTCGCGGCCGCGGCACTGCAATTCCCGCTCGCTCATCCCGCCGTCGCCAGCGTGATCCTCGGCCTGGGCGCGCCTGCGCAGGTCGAGGAGACGATCAAGCTCCACCAGCTTCGCATTCCGTCGGAATTCTGGCTGGCGCTTCGCGATGCCGGCCTGATCGCCGAAGCCGCGCCCGTTCCGGCCGGCCGCTAGATGCGCATCGATTCCCACTTCCATCTCTGGCGGCCGGCGCGCGGGGACTATGGCTGGCTGACGCCGGAGGCCGGCATCCTCCACCGCGACTATGAGCCGGAGGACTTCGCGCCTCTCCTGGCGACGCACGGCATCGACGCCGCGATCCTCGTCCAGGCCGCCCCCAGCCTCGCGGAGACCGAGTTCCTGCTCGCCCATGCCGGCCGGCATCCCTGGATCGCCGGGGTCGTCGGCTGGACCAACCTTGCGGCCGAAGACGCGCCGGCCCGCATCGCCGCGCTGGCGGGAACGCCGGGGCTGCTCGGTTTGCGCCCGATGCTGCAGGACCTGGACGATCCGGCATGGATATTGGGCGACGCGGTCCGCCCGGCGCTGCGCGCGATGGCGAGCCATGGCCTCGTCTTCGACGCGCTCGTCCGCGCGGCGCAGCTGCCCGCGATCCGGGTGCTCGCGGCGCGCCATCCCGAGCTATCGATCGTGCTCGACCATTTCGGCAAGCCGCGGATCGGCGACGCGCCCGGCGGCGAATGGATGGACGCGATCTCCGCCCTGGCCGACGCGCCCAATGTGACGGTCAAGCTCTCCGGGTTGCTCACCGAAGCCCCGGCGGAGACCGATGCCGCCGCCCTCGCCCCCTATTTCGATCATGTGGCGAGCCGGTTCGGCGCCGGCCGGATATTGTGGGGGAGCGATTGGCCGGTCCTGACCCTGGCCGGCAGCTATGCGGACTGGCTCGCCATCTCGGACGCGCTGCTCGCGCCCTTCGGCGGCGGCGCGCGCAAGGCCATTCTCGGTGCCAATGCGGCACGCATCTATCGGATCTGACGGAGACAAGGATGACGAAGCCCGGCCGGCTGGCAGGAAAGACCGCGCTCGTGACCGCGGCGGCGCAAGGCATCGGCCGGGCAACCGCCGAGCGCTTTGCCGCCGAAGGCGCCACGGTGTGGGCGACGGACGTGAATCTGGCGGGCCTGGCCGGCATCGCCGGCTGCGAGACGGCGCGGCTCGACGTGCGCGACGCGACCTCGATCGCCGAGGCGCTCGCGCGTGCCGGCCCGCTCGACATCCTGTTCAACTGCGCGGGCACGGTGCCGGGCGGAACGATCCTCGATTGCGCGCCGGACGACTGGGCGCTGGCCCATGACCTCAACCTGACGAGCATGTACCGGATCGTGCGCGCCGCATTGCCCGCGATGATCGCGCGGGGCGGCGGGAGCATCATCAACATGTCGTCGGTCGCCAGCTCGATCAAGGGCGTCCCCAATCGCTTCGCCTATGGCGTCACCAAGGCCGGAGTGATCGGCCTGACCAAAGCGGTCGCGGCGGACTTTGTCGGCCATGGCATACGCTGCAACGCGATCTGCCCGGGCACGATCGAGACCCCGTCCCTGCACGAGCGGTTGCGCGCGACGGGAGACTATGACGCGGCGCTGGCCGCGTTCGTCGCGCGCCAGCCCATGGCCAGGCTCGGCCTGGCTGCCGAAGTCGCCGCCCTGGCACTCTATCTCGCCTCGCCAGAAGCTGCATTCACGACGGGCCAGATTCATGTGATCGATGGGGGCTGGACCAACTGATCGAGCGTTCCAAGGAGCTTTGCGTATGAAATTGCTGCGTTTCGGCCCGATCGGCCAGGAGAGGCCCGGCCTTCTCGATGCCGCGGGCGCCATCCGCGACCTGAGCGGCATCGTCACCGACATCGATGGCGGCACGATCGCGCCCGAAAGCCTGGCGCGGCTGCGCGCGCTCGATCCGGCGAGCCTGCCCCGGGTCGAGGGCAATCCGCGGCTCGGCGCCTGTGTCGCGCGCCCGGGCAAGTTCGTCTGCATCGGGCTCAACTATGCCGATCATGCCGCCGAGACCGGCGCCGCCATTCCCGACGAGCCGATCGTGTTCATGAAGGCGACCAGCGCGCTCTCCGGGCCGAACGACCCAATCCTGAAGCCCAGGGGATCGACCAAGCTTGACTGGGAAGTCGAGCTGGCGTTCGTGGTCGGAAGCGAATGCCGCTATGTCGACGAGGCGGAGGCGACGGCGGCGATCGCCGGCTATTTCGTCTGCAACGACATCTCCGAGCGCTCCTTCCAGCTGCAATCCTCGCAATGGGACAAGGGAAAGGGCTGTGACAGCTTCGGCCCGATCGGCCCCTGGCTGGTGACGCCGGACGAGATCGGCGACCTCGCCGACCTGCACATGTGGCTGGAAGTCAACGGAAAGCGATACCAGAACGGCTCGACTTCGACGATGATCTTCCGGCCGGCCTTCATCTTGTCCTATCTCAGCCGCTTCATGAGCCTGCAGCCAGGCGACGTCGTCACCACCGGCACGCCGCCGGGCGTCGGGCTGGGCCAGCAGCCCAATGTCTGGCTCAATCCGGGCGACAGGGTCTCGCTGGGGATTGCGGGCCTGGGCGAGCAGCATCAGCTGGTCGTCGACGCCTAGCCGGCGCGCGGGGGCGATTCCCGGGGTCACGGTCCGTCGGGGCCGTAACCCCGGGCCGCGGGCGTCGCGGCGGTCAGGCGAAGCGCTTGGCCCCCGCCACGCAGAGGATGACGATCACCGTCGACGCGATCATCGTCCACGCAACCGGCTCGCCGAGCAGCAGCGCCGCGAGCGACAGGCCGAAGAACGGTTGCAGGAGCTGGAGCTGGCCAACCCGCGCGATGCCGCCAAGCGCCAGGCCGCGATACCAGAACACGAAGCCCAGCATCATCGAGAATAGCGAGACATAGGCAAGGCCCGCCCAGGCGCGCCAGCCGATGACCGCGAAGCTGGCCGGCACCGTCGCAAGCGCGATCACCGCCATCACCGGCAGCGCGATGAGCAATGCCCAGCTGATGACCTGCCAGCCCCCGAGGCGACGCGAGAGCGCCGCGCCCTCGGCATAGCCGAGCCCGCACAACAGGATGGCGGCGACCATCAGCAGGTCGCCGGCCATCGAACCGCCACCGCCCTGGTAGAGCGCGAAGCCCGCGACCGTGGCGGCACCGATCGAGGAGAAGATCCAGAAGACGCGCCGGGGCCGCTCGCCGCCGCGCAGCACCCCGAAGATCGCGGTGGACAGGGGCAACAGGCCGACGAACACCACCGAATGCGCCGCGGTAATGCGCTGGAGCGCGAACCCGGTCAGCAGCGGGAAGCCGACGACCACGCCGATCGCGACGATGGCGAGCGGCAGAAGGTCGCCGCGCCCGGGCAAGTCCTGGCGCAGCCCCAGCAGAAAGGCAGCGCCGAGCAGCGCCGCGATCACCGCGCGCCCGGAAGTCACGAACAACGGCGTCAGCTCGGCCACCGCCATGCGGGTCGCCGGCAGGGATCCGCTGAAGATGACGACCCCCAGGAGGCCGCTTCCCCAACCGGCGGTAGTTCTTTCCATCGCGCCTCGCTTTCGCGGGCGGGATAGGATGCCGCTTCTGGCCAAGACAGGAACAATCCAATACAATATCCGGAAACTGTATTGAAGAACTCTCCCATACACATGCCTGGACCGAACGATTGAAGCAGCATCGACGCATCGGCACGCGCACCGAGGAGCTGATGGATGCGATCCGCGGCAGGATCGCCGGCCGCGCGCTCGCCACCGGCGACCGGCTGCCATCCGTGCGCGCATTCGCCGAGACCATGGGCGTATCGCCTTCCACCGTCGTCGAGGCCTATGACCGGCTGGCGGCCGAGGGAGTCATCCGGGCACGCCGCGGTTCGGGCTTCTATGTGACCGGCTCGAACATGCCGCCCTTGTCGGTGGGCGAGATCGGGCCGCGGCGCGACCGCGCGGTCGATCCATTCTGGGTATCGCGCCAGTCGCTCGACGCCGACGCGACGATGGCGATGCCGGGGTGCGGCTGGCTTCCCGCCGACTGGATGCCGAACGCCGCGCTCCGGCGCGGGCTGCGCGAGCTCGCCCGCGCCGACGCGCCCATATTGTCCGACTATGGCGGCACGCGCGGATCGCTGAAGCTGCGCCGGTTCCTGCTTGGCCGCTTCGCGGACGAAGGCATCGCGGCCGGCCCGGATCAGCTGCTTCTGACCGGATCCGGCACCCAGGCGATCGACCTGATCTGCCGGTATCTGCTGCACCCCGGCGACACGGTGCTGATCGACGATCCCGGCTATTTCAATTTCCAGGCGCTGCTGCGCGCGCACCGGGCCGAGATCGTCGGCATCCCCTATACGCGCTCGGGCCCGGACGTCGCCGCGTTCGAAGCGGCGCTGCAGGCGCATCGGCCGCGGCTCTACATCACCAATTCGGCGCTCCACAATCCAACCGGCGCGAGCATGTCGCCCCAGACCGCGCATCGCTTGCTGCGCGTCGCGGCCGCCCATGGCCTGGTGATCGTGGAGGACGATATCCTCGCCGAGTTCGAACCCGCCCCCTCTCCCCGCCTCGCCATGCTGGACGGGCTCGATCGCGTCATCCGGATCGGCAGCTTCTCTAAGACGCTCTCCGCTTCCGCGCGCTGCGGCTATATCGCGGCGCGCGCCGACTGGATCGAGGGGCTGGTCGATCTCCAGGTGGCGACCAGCTTCGGCGGGCCCAGCCCGATGGCGACCGAACTGCTCGCCGATGTCCTGGCGGGCGGAAGCTATCGCAAGCATGTCGGCGAATTGCGACAGCGCCTTGCGCGTTCGCGCGACCGGGCGGCCCAGGGCCTGGCGAAGCTCGGCATCATACCCTGGACCATGCCGCGCGGCGGCTTCTATCTGTGGTGCCGCCTGCCCGAGGGGCTGGACTCCGCCGATATCGCCCGGCGCTGCATGGACGAGGGCGTGATCCTGGCCCCCGGCAACGTATTCAGCGTCTCGCAATCCGCGGCTCCGTTCGTCCGCTTCAATGTCGCGCAGATGGAAAGCGACCGGGTCTATGCGGCCTTGCGCCTGGCCATGTCGGGGCAGCGCTGAGCCGGTGACCCGCCCGCCGGGCCTTGGGGGGCGGCGCATTTCATCGTAGAGCGGCGACGTGGCCGATAGTAATCCGAAGAAACTGGCGCTGATCGACGCGATCTATGCGAGCGCGCTCGATTCCGGGCGATGGATGGATTTCCTGGACCAGGTGACCCGGACCCTCTCGGGATTTTCGACCATCTATCGCTGGCAGCACGCGTCGCCGCACGACAACAAGCCCTTGTTCCACAATTTCGGCGATTTCGGACAAAGCTATATCGATCATTTCCAGAGCCGGAACGTCTGGGTAACGGGCAGCAAGGCCACGGCACGAACCAGTGCGGTGCTCTCGTCGGAGCAGATCGTCCCGGTCGAGGAATTGGAACGCACCGAATTCTATGCCGATTGGATGCGCCCGCAGAAGCTGAAGCACGGCATTTCCTGCCTGCTGCATGCGGGGCAGCAATGTTCCTATCATCTCGGGATCATCCGCGGGCCCGAATTCGGAGCCTTTGCGGAAGCGGAGCAGCAGCTTCTGTCCGATCTGCTGCCGCATATGGCGCGGAGCTTCGAACTGGGGCGAACGATGGAAGCCCTGCAACGCAATGTGCACGCGCTGCACAGTGCCTTTGACGGGCTTGGCGTCGGCGTCCTGCTGGTCGATGCCCGGGCCAAGATACATTTCGCCAATCCGATCGCGGAGCGGATGCTGCGCGAGGAACCGGTGCTGCGCGCCGCCGGCGGCTGTTTCGGCGCAAGCCTTCCCGCGGCCAATGCACGGGTTCGCGCCGCGATCGCCGACGCGACCGGCGATGCGCGGCGCAGCAGCGGACGGACCGGCGCCACCTTCGCCCTGGCGCGCCGGGACCGGCCGCCGCTGTCGCTGAACATCGCGCCGCTCGCCGAGCAGGACCGGTGCATTTTCGGCGCCGGCCCCTTGGCGCTGGCGATCCTGTCCGACGGCGATCGGCCCGTTCGCCTCGACATCGCGGCGCTGCGCAGCTTCTTCGACCTGACTCCGGCGGAGGCCAGGCTGGCGGCGGCCGTCGCCGGGGGGATCAGCCTGCTCGACCATGCGGCGGCGGCCGGCGTCGGGCTGGCGACGGTGAAGACTCATCTGGCCGCGATCTTCCGCAAGACCGGCACCAACCGGCAGGCCGATCTGGTGCGGCTGATGGCGGCCTATCCGGGCCTGCAGCGGGCGGAGGCCGCACGCGAATCCTCGCATCCTTCGAGCGACGCCTAGGTTGAGAACCCAAGCAAGTATCTGATTTTCCAACGTCATCCCGGCCTTGCGCCGGGATCCCGCTGCTTCCTGCGCTGTCGAGATAACGGGCCCCGGCGCAAGGCCCGGGGTGACGAAGCAAGAAGATGAGTCCCCCGCCTAGGGTCAAAACCCGATCAAGACTTTGATTTATTTCGTCATCCCCGCGCAGGCGGGGATCCAGGGCCACGGGCGGGTTGCGGGCAGTCGAGGCCTGCGCGCTCCGGAAGGAGGCTCACCTGATAGCATCGTCGTCCTGCGCTACCCTGGATCCCCGCCTGCGCGGGGATGACGGTGAAAGATCAGATACTTGCTTGGGTTCTCAGCCTAGGGCCGCCCGCCGGGCGGCGCTTTCCCCCGGCCGCGGCTCCGGCCGCTCCTCCGGCCCCGGAAAGTCCGCGCGTCTCATCCGTTCGATGGAGGCGGCACGCGCGCACCACTGCCTATGGAGCCGCCCGGTAGCGGCAACGGCGGTGGTGATGGCAATGATGACGGCGACGACGATGGGGGCAGTGACGGCCGTGATAGCGGCAATGGCGGCGACGATGATCATGGCGACGGCGATGGCGATCCGAATATCGTCGACGTTGGAGAAGTGACTGCGATAGATGCGCGGCGTGCCCGTGAATCGATCCCCCCGCCCCCCCGGCCTGTCCGTCGATGCGATCATCGATGAGGCGCTCGACCGCATTGCCGCCGGCGGCCTCGCCGAATTGACGCTGCGGCCGCTGGCGACCGGCCTTGGCGTCAGCGTGCCGGTGATCTCGACTCGCATGGGCAGCAAGGAGCAGCTGCTCGAGGGCGTGACGCAGGCGGCGCATGCCAGCGACCTGGCATTTTTCGGAAGATGGCGCGCGCTCGCGGACGAACTGGGCAGCATGGATGCCGGCACCCGTGCGGGAATGGCGGAGCTGGCGCTGCGCGAATGGGTGACCCGGGAACGGCGCCAGGTCATCCTTCTGATCGAATTGGTCCATGATCGGGCATTGCGGCCCGATCGCCAGCCGGCGCTCGAGCATTGGCTCGACGATGCCGGGCGGTTCTGGGCCGAGCTCCTGTTCGGAGACGCCGCGCTGGCCGACCTGGCGCTCGGCTATGCGCTCGACGAGGCGGGCTTCTCGCTGGGTGCCGGCGACAGCCCGAGATATGCGCTGCTCCGCTCGCTGTGCCTCCGGCGATTTGCCAATGGCATCTTCCCCCGGGACGATGCGGGCGATGGCGACAGGATCGCATCGCTGATCGGCCTGCTCGACCCGGCCGTGCCGCCCGCCGAGGAGGAAGCGGATGCGAAACGCCAGCGGATCGCGGCCAGCGCCGCCGACCTGATCGTCTCGCAGGGCATGGACAGCGTGACGCATCGCTCGGTCGCGCTCGCCGCCGGCGTGCCCGCGTCCACGGTAGTCTATCATTTCGGCGCGCGCCCGGCATTGGTGGCGGCCGGGCTCCACGCCGTCATCGCCCGCTTCCACGGCCGCCGGAGCGATATTCGCGCCGACCATGGCGGCGGGCCGCCGAACGACACAAGCATCCGGGACCTGATCAAGGCGACCTCGATGATCGCGCTTGCCAGCGTCCGCGAGCCCAGCCTGTTGCCCCATGCGCTCGACATGCGGCGCCGGCGCGGCGAGAATTGGCGCGCAAGCGATCTGGCGCCCATGGGTATCGGCATCGGCGCGGGCTTCGATCGCGCGGCCGCGCAGGTGCTGTCGATCGCCGTCTTCGGCATGGGAATGATCGGCATGGCGCGCAAGGTGCCCGATCGCGTGCACTATATGCGCGCCTTCGCCGCCTTCGAAGCCTGGCGAACCCGATCGCTGCGCTGAACGCGCGGAGTCATCGAAACGGCACAACCCGCTGATAGGCGCCCGGGCGGAGTGTGCGGGATGGCGGATCGGGAAACACTTTCGGGCACGCGCCTCGTCGTGCTGTCGCTGCCGTCGCTGGCCTTTGCCGGCTATGACCTGGCCCGGCGGGTCTTTCTCGCCCCCTATCTCTCCGGCGAGCTCGCGCTCCAGATGAGCGTCGTCGGCTGGCTGGTGCTGCTCGCCAATCTCGCGCCGATCCCGGCCGAGCTGCTCGCGGGGTCGATGGGCGATCACGGATCGCGCCGGTTCGGGCGGCGGCGGCCCTGGATGATCCTGGGCACCGCGCTGGTGCTGATCGGCACCGCCGCGCTGCTCGCGCAAGGTGTCGCGCCTTCGGTCGCCGGGGTCGCGGTCGCGCTGGCCCTGCTGGTCGTCGGCTGGGCATTGTGCAACGTCATCCATGGCGCCTGGGCGCTCGAGGCCGCGCATGACGACAAGGCCCGCGGACGGATATTCGGCACGCGAACCCTGTTCGGCATCGCCGGAGGCATCGGCTTCTCGGCGATCGGCGCGCTGCGGATCCCCGCCTGGCCCTCGCCCTTCCTGGTCATCATGATCCTCGTCGCCCTGGGCGCGCTGGTGCTGCACGCCGCGCTCGTCGCGCTGCTGCCGGATCGCGCGGCCGCGCCGGACAAATGGCGGCTCGCCAGCCTGCTGGGCCCGTTGCGGCTGTTGTTCGCCAATCGCGGCAACCGCCGGCTGGCGGCGCTGTTCGCGCTCAACGGCGCGCATGCGGCGATCACCACGACGGGCTATTTCTATGTGGTCGACAATGGCCTGGGGCTGCGCGGCTGGGCCCCCATCGGGATCCTCATCCAGGCCATCTGCGCCGCTATCGGCATTCTGGCGGCGATCCGGATCACCGCCAGGCTGAGTGCGCGCGCGCTGCTGCGGCTGACGCTCTGGGCGAATCTGGCGCTGGCGCTGGCCTTGCCGATGCTGCCGGCCGGTGCGCCGGCCGCGCTGATGCTGTGGACGATCCCCTTCGGGCTGGCGTCCGCGGTCGATTTCATGGCCCTGCGGATGCTGCTGGGCGCGCGGCTCGATTCCGTGGAGGCGCCATCGGGCAAGCGCGCAGCCGCGCATTATGCCGGCTTCCATCTGCCCTTTAATCTGTGCGGCGCCGTCGTTTCGGGCCTGTTGTTCACCGGCTATCGTATCCTGGGATTCGATCCGCGCGCGATGCCGGCGCCTGAACAGGCGTTCGCGGCGGTGCTGCTGATGCCGAGCCTCGCCGCCGCGCTCATCACCATGGCTTCGCTATGGATCCTGGCCGATTCCGCCTCGGAGGCCCCCGCCGAGACGGGCCCGCCCCTGGCCATGGACCCTGAACCGGCAACTGAACAAATGTAATTCTTCTGTCATGCACAGACCCTAGAGCGCCCCTCGTATCCCGCCGAATCGGTGGAATCTCCAGGGGGATTGCGAATGAAGAACGACCTATTTCGGGCATTGATGGTCAGCACGGCGACGATCGCGTGCGGCTTCGGCATGACTGAACAAGCGTATGCGCAGAGCGATCCCACTGTTGCCGCCGCGGCGACGGAGGCTTCGGGAGATGCGGGTCTCGCCGATATCGTCGTCACCGCGCAGCGCCGCCGGGAAAAGGCGCAATCGGTGCCGATCTCGATCACCTCGGTCAGCGGCCAGACGCTGGAGGATAGCGGCTTCACCTCGCTCACCGACCTGCAATATGTCGTACCCGGCGTCCAATATGACCCGACCCAGGGCGCCGCCTTCCAGATCCGGGGTGTCGGCAGCACCTCGTTCGACTTCTCCAATGCCAAGTCGGTCAACGTCGTCGTCGACGACGTCGTGATGGACGCCCAGCGCGACAACGGCCTGATCGGCCTCACCGACATCCAGCGCGTCGACGTGCTGATGGGTCCGCAGGGCACGCTGTTCGGCAAGAATTCCACCTCGGGCGTGATCGCGATCACCACCAACAAGCCGGTGATCGGTCAATTCTCCGGCACCGCCTATGCCGCCTATGGCGAGCGCAACGATCGCAATACCAACCTGACGCTCAACGTGCCGGTCAGCGATCAGGCCGCGCTGCGCCTGTCCGCCTTCGCGCTGGGCCAGGACGGCAAGGGCCGCTATGTCGTGCTCGACCGCAATCTGGGCCTGGTCAGCGAATGGGGCGTGCGCGGCAAGCTGCTGTTCCAGCCGGCGCCGGCGCTCGAACTGGTCCTCACCGGCGAATATACCCATCATATCGACACCGCCATCCGCGTGCCCGTGGGCCGCCCGGCCGGCTCGACCTATGCGCCCGCCGCCGCGCTCACCGCTGCGCAGATCGCCCTGGGCGTGATCCCGGGGCCGGAGAACGCCGACAGCGCCGATGGCTCGCTAGGCCACAACACCACGACCAACAAGGGCGGTTCGCTCCATGTGAATTACGCGATGGGCGAGCACACGCTGACGTCGATCACCGCCTATCGCGAGACGACGTTCGACAATGACACGCCGGCCGATCTGCTGCCCCGCAATGTCTATGCCTACATCCCGTTCAACTCGGGCCGGCTGAAGACGAACAAGTTCAGCGAGGAAATCCACTTCGCTTCGCCCACGGGCGGGGCAATCGAATATCTGTTCGGCGCCTTCTACAACAAGCTGAACGCGAAGCAGACCCAGCTGCAATGGGGCACGCTCGGCGCGCCGCTGCTCTCGCCGGCCGGCGTTCCCTCGCCCACGCTCTATGCGCTGACCGGCGCCTTCGATCCCATCACCCGCGCGATGCTCGGCAACGCCGTGCTCTTCGACGCCGCCAACGAGACGGCGGCCGCGTTCGGCCAGGTCAAGATCACCCCAACCCGCCAGTTCAGCGTAACCCTGGGCGGCCGCTACAATTACGACTGGAACCGCCAGACGATCGGCTACATCAATATCGATCCGGTGCCGATCACCGGCTATTCGCCCATCTTCGTCGCCACCAGTTCCGGGCCGACCGAGGCATTCCGCTCGGGATCGAAGAAAGGCGGCCGCTTCACCTATCGCATCGCGCCGCAGTTCACGATCAGCCGCGACGTGATGCTCTACGCAAGCTATGCCACGGGTTATAAGCCGGGCGGCGTCGCGTTCGTCGGCAATCGCTACGATCCCTACAATCCGGAATCGGTGAAGAGCTGGGAAATCGGCCTGAAGAGCGAGCTGTTCGATCGCCGCGTGCGCTTCAACATCAATGCCTTCTCGTCGAAGTTCACCAATTTCCAGGCGACGATCCTGACGCCGGTGAGCACCGGCGTCGGCGGGTTCATCCTGGCCTCGGCGATCGGCAACGCACCGGGCCTGCGCTCGCGCGGCGTCGAGGCATCGCTGGCGATCAAGCCCGCGCGCCAGCTCACCCTGGGCGGTTCGGTGACCTACACCGACGCCATGTTCACCGACTATGTCGCCAGCCCGACCGCCAACTATACCGGCACGCGCCTCACCAACGCGCCGGAATGGCAGGCAAGCGTCACCATGGACTATGCCGACGAGATCGGCGCCGGGCTGAGCTTCAAGGCACATCTCGACTATGGCTATCGCAGCGACACCCAGACGGTGACGGGCGCGATGCTCGGCGATATCCTCGCGCCGGCGGTCAGCAACCCGGACGGCACCAAGACCCCCAATTCCACCTATTCGCGGATCCCCGGCTATGGCCTGCTCAACGGGCGGATCAGCCTGGCCAAGGTGGATGGCGCGGTCGAGTTCGGCGTCTATGCGCGCAATCTGCTGAACACCTATTATTCGACCGGGTGGCAGATCTACGGCGCGCTCGGCCTGCTCCATTATACCTCGCCGAACGCCTATCGGACGCTCGGCGCCTTCGCCAAGATCAACTTCTGACGCGCCATCGCCCCTCCCGGCCGATCGGCCGGGAGGGGATGCGCAGCCCGACGCACCAAGGACCCTCGACATGAAGAAGCTCGCAACCAGCCTCGGCCTGATCGCCGCCATCGCCACCTGTGGCATCACCGCGATCGGCATTGCCCAGGAGACGCCCCGTACCGACGAAGTGCGGCTCAACGAGATCCAGGTGATCGGCACCCACAACAGCTATGCGCAGGGCGTCGACCCGCAGCTGCTGGCGATGGTGGACGCCGCGCTCGGCCCGAAGCTGGCCGCCTTCGCCAAGGCCATGCCGGAGAAGATGAAGGCGGACTGGCAGGAATATCATCCCAATTTCACCAGCATGAGCGAGGGACTGAACTATCGCTACACCACGCTGACGGACCAGCTCGATGCCGGGATGCGCAGCCTCGAGATCGACATCAACAACGACCCCCAGGGCGGGCGCTATGCCCGCCCCGCCGGCCTCGCTGCGCTGCGCGCCAAGGGCGTGAAGGACAGCCAGATGCTGCCCTATGACGCCACCGACATGGAAAAGCCGGGCCTGAAGGTGTTCCATGTCGCCGATCTCGACGTGCGCTCCAGCTGCAACCTGTTCACCCGCTGCCTGAAGCAGTTGCGCGCCTGGTCGGATGCCCATCCGGACCACGCCCCGATCTTCATCCTGGTCGAGGCGAAGAGCGATGCGCTGCCGGTGTTTCCGAACTCGACACCGCCGCTCGCCTTTGATCGCGCCGCATTCGACGAGATGGACCAGTCGATCTTCCGCGAGATCGGTCGCGACAGGCTGGTGATCCCCGACGACGTCCGCGGCCGCCATCCCACCCTCGAAGCCGGCGTGCTGGCCCATAACTGGCCGACGCTCGCCAAGTCGCGCGGCAAGTTCGTCTTCCTGCTGCTGACCGCCATGGATCCCCAGGCGCTGGCCGCCTATCATGCGGGCCGCGAGAATCTGGAAGGGCGCGCGGCGTTCCTGCGCGCCACGCCGGGGCAGAGCTATGCCGGGTTCCTCCTGCTCGACAATGCCAATGTCCGCGCCCGGGAGATTCCGGAGCGGGTGAAGCAGGGCTATCTCGTCCGCGCCCGCGCCGATATCGAGACATATGAGGCAAAGGCGAACGACCTCAGCCGCGCCAACCAGGCCTTTGCCAGCGGCGCGCAGATCGTCTCGACCGACTTCTACAAGCCGGGCAACGCCTATGGGACCGACTATGTCGTGCGGCTGCCGGGCGGCGGCGAGGCGCGCTGCAATCCGGTCAACGCCCCCAGGGCCTGCCGGCTGAAGCGCTGACGATTATCTTCCGCGGAAAGAAGAAGGGGGACGAAGCGCCGCCGCGATGCGCGCCCGGCCCTGCATACCGCCCGGCGCGCTAGCCCTTGCGCCGGGCATAGGCACGGCGCGCCTTGGAACGATTGCCGCAATCGCCCATGGAGCACCATCGCCGCGGCTTGCCGCGGCTCTCGTCGAGGAAGAGCCACCCGCAATCGCTGCCCGCGCACAGGCGCAGCCTGGCAACGCGGTCGCTGGCCAGCAGCGCCACGGCATCGCGCGCGACGATGCCGAGCAATTGCGGCATGGCGCCCTGACGCTGGAATCGCCATGATAGGGATCCGCCGGACCAGATCGCATCCGGCGGAGGGCCCGAGGCCCACGCCATGACCGCATTCAGATCGCCTTTCTCGGGCGCATCGCCGCGCGCCACCGCGACACCGATCCGGAAAATGGCCTCCCGAAGCTCGAGCGCCGGCCCGACCTCGGCCATTGCCGCCAGGAGATCGTCCATCTGGTCGGCATGGACCAGCTTCTGCTCCGCCGCCCAGTGCACCATGTCGCGCCAGCTTCCGAGCCGCTCGACCGGCCGGGCCGCCAGATGCCAGCCCGCCGTATTGGCGAACTCCAGCGACAGGCTGCCGCCGATCCCAGCCGAAACACGCGCTTGCTCTACCATTCTCCGTCTTTTCGCTTGCTGGCGGTATTTTCACAATATAACCATATAGACGGTTAGAAAAGCCAGTCCCGATCGCAGGGGCACGGTGGCGCAGCTGGGGAGGTTGGCTTGTCGAGACGGCTCGCGCTTTCATTCTGCATTCTGGCGGCGATCGTGCTGGGGCTTGTCGTCGCGGTGCTCGCAATCGGCGGCCGCCCCGATCCCGCCGGCCCGGCGATCACCCTGGACGGAGCCTGGCGCTTCCATCCCGGCGATAATCCGAGTTGGGCCGATCCGCGGACCGACGATCGCGACTGGGATCGACTCGATCTCGTATCGCTGCCGAGCAATCGCGACGATGATGTCGGCCTGCCGGGGTGGCTTGCCGGCTGGCGCGCGCACGGCCATCCCGATCTCGAAGGCTATGGCTGGTATCGCCGGCGGATCGTCCTGCCGGCGCAGGGCGATCTGGCGCTGCTTGGGCCGACCATGGTCGATGACGGCTATGAGATGTTCTGGAACGGCCGGCCGATCGGCGGCATCGGCAAGCTCGGCCCCAATCCGAGAGTCATCGGCGCCCGCCCCTTTCTGGTCGCACTTCCGCGGCTCGCCGATCAGCGGGCCGGCGTGCTGGCGATCCGGACGTTCATGCAGCCCGGCCTCGACCGCAACGGCATCAGCGGCGGGCTGAGGAGCGCTCCCACGCTCACCACGGCGGCCTTTGGCGAGACGTTGCACCGGGCGCAGTGGATGCGGACCATCGCCGGCTACATCGTCGAGATCGCGATACCGGCAATGATGGTCCTGCTTGCCGGCATCGCGCTGGCAATTGCGCCGTCGATCGCCCGGCCGGGCTTCGCGCGATGGCTGGCGATCGCCCTTGTCGCGACGGCCTGCCTTCGATTGGGCAATGCGATCGCGGCCTGGACCGACCTGCTCGACGCGCCCACGCTCGACCGCCAGAATGCGGTCGTCCTCTCACCGCTCGCCATGCTTGCCTGGACCGCCGCCTGGAACGCGCATGCCGGGGGGCGCGGCCGGTCGATCGTCCTGGGTTGCGCCGTTGCCGCATGGGCCGCGCGCGTGGCCGGGGCGATCGCCCATTTGCCCGACCTGATCACCATTGCGCGCCTGGCCTTTGCCATATTGTTCGCCGTCATCGCGGTGCGCATGGCCTTGCGTGGCGCACGCCGGCTGCCCGCCCTGGCGGCGATGGCGCTGATCGCGATCGCCCTGTTCGTCAGCGAGCTCTCCCGGCTTGGCGCTCCGACCATCTGGTTTCCGTTCAATATTGGCGTCACCCTGAGCCAATATGCGTATGCGCTGTCGCTTCTTCTGCTCCCCTTTGCCTTACCCAGGGTCGACGCCCCGGGAGGATGCGCAGCGAGGAAAGGCCAAATATGACCAGCGCAACCTCAATGGAATACGCGATTTTCCTAGATAGATCCCGGACCCTATCCGTATTCAATATTTGAATATACAGAACTTACACAAATATACTTCCGAACAAACTCCGAACTGGCGCATGTTTCATTGTTTACATGATGCACATGGGCGTAGATTGCGAAGGCAACTCTATAGTTGCCGACATATATAGAGATAATCGGAGGATATCATGAAAGGTTTACTCATAAAATCCATAGCCTTGGCGAGCACTTCCATGATGGCGGCATCTCTGTCGCCTGCGCACGCGCAATGCATCGCACCCGCGACCATCAATGGCATCTGGAAGGCGAATGATGGCGGCACCTATCGCCTCCGCGCCGTCGGCACCACCATCTGGTGGGTCGGAATGAGCGCCGATAACGGAAAATCCTGGACCCACGCGTTCAAGGGGACGCGGAGCGGCAACCTCATCAATGGAAGCTGGGCCGATGTTCGCGGGAATATCGGGGGCGCCGGAACACTCAAGCTGCAGATTTCCGGAACGACTTTCATGAAGAAGCTCAGCGGCACCGGCAGCGGCTTCGGCGGAAGCAGCTGGAGTCGGCCGTGCAACGACGTCCAAGGCAATCCGGTGCAGGAATAGGCGATTTCCCGATCGCCGATCAGCCCGTCCCCAATGGGGTGCGGCGGCAAATGCCCCTCACCCCCTCGCCTGCCCGACCGCAGCGGCAATTGAACGACGCCCGCCACATTGATGTGACGGACGTCGCCCCGCTCGCCGGGCAGGTTCCCATGCAAGATTACAACGGCCCTGTCCCGAAGAAGCGATGGACAACCTTTCCACGCTCTTCGCTGGACGGATCATCTGACACGCCGCTTACGGCGATGATGATTTCCCCACGCTCTTCGCATCCGGAGACAGCAAGACCCACGCTATGGGCCGTTGACAGGAAGCGCTTCAAATTCCCTTGCCGGGATGTGAGCTCCACTTCCTTACCGTTCACCCGAGAGTATAATAGCTTCGAGACAAAACCGTCATTCTCTATGGAAATATCATAATTATTTTGCGAGCAACTTGCCCTTAGTATCAATTCGAATTTTGGACTTCTTGGGCCGGGTATCACTATGTCCTGGGTTTGCGCGATTGGATTTGCGAGCATAAGCAGCATTTCGATCATGAGCCGGCTCCCTTTATCCGCACGGCCTGTCCGCCGCCAAATTCGACCTCATGCCAGGATTCGGATCGTTTCTTGGATTCAAATGCCCATCCTTCAGGTTGAATTCCCTTAGAACGCCGTCCGGACCAAGAATATAGTGCGTGAACTGGTCTGCTGACGAAACAAACCGCGCATCCCTCCCCACAAGCTTATCGAAGTTGCCGTAATCCCCTGACCCACTGTTATGGGATGGGTATCTATTCTTCATGTCTTCGGAATTATCATAATCCACATCGGGGTGGTTATGGATAGCGGCCACGATTACAGCCCCTCCCTCCGATGTATATTTATAGGCAAGCTGCGGAGAGAACCCGGTTTGACCCGCAGCGATTGCACGGGCCTTGGCCTCCGCAACCGTCTCACCCCGCGCCAAGGCCGTCACACCATAGCTGCCATCCTGGTAGCGGACGATCAGCGCACCATATTCCCGCGCATTCCAATCGGGTTGCTGCTTGATCAAACCCTCCACGCCCCTCGCAATCTCATCCTCCTTCGCGTCTTGCTCGCAGGGCGAGTCCTGAGGGACGGGCGGCACGACCCCGGCGCCACCACCTGGCGAGCCCCCATTCGAGGCGGGCGGGATCCATCTCCAGCCACCCTGGCCGCCGGGGGCATAGGCACCGTCCTCGCCCGTGAAATAGCTCGCGGGAGCGACCCAATACCAGAAGCCGCCACCGAAGCCGCCGCCACCACCACCGCCGCCAGTGCTACCGAAGCCGCCTCCTTCATAGATGGCTCCGGCCCTGTTGATCTGCGCGTCGTCGGTCGACCCGAAACCACCCGCGACAAGGTCCAACTCATAAGAACTGAGAACGCGCATTATGGAACTCCCAATCAGTTTGAGACGTGTTGCGACCCGAGTTTCTGCCTTGGATTTCGTGGGACAGGCGAAGCGCATCGACGAAGAACGTCGCCAGCGGCTCCCATTCGCCGCCATAGAGCGCGCGCCTGAGCTTGATCAGGAAGCCGCCCTCGCTGAGGGTCGTCAGCCGCGACAACGGCAGGAAATGCCGCGATTGGCAGCCATGGCGCAAAATCAGGTTGAACAGGATCCGCGCCGTGCGCCCGTTTCCGTCGCGGAACGGGTGCGCATGTATGACGCCGGCATAGCCAACCATGGCGCAGAGCGCCGGATATCGCCCGATATGCCGGGCGGTGAAAGCCGCAAGCGCCCGCAGCAACGGCTCGCACAATTGCCAGGATGGAAACTCGATCACGTTCCCATCGGCATCGGGCCGGATGAAGACCGGCCCGGTGCGGAACGCAGTCGCGCCCCCTTTGACCGAGCGGTGAATGGAACGCAGGAGATCAAGAAAGGCATCGGCATCCGCCAGGCCGCCCGCAATGCCGCGGCGCTCGGCCCGTTCGACCGCCTCCCACTCCAGCAGGCTCTTCGAGAGCAGGGACTGGGGATCGGCACGCTCCGCTCCACGCACATAGACGCCCAACTCGTCGAACATGCCCGGATAGCGTTGCGGCGTGAGATCCATGCCTCCCTGCTCGGCCAGCACCGCTCTCGTTATGGATTGCGCGTCGGAGGCGCAGAGCCCCGCGCCGATTTCGGCGACACGGAAATTCGCAATCTGCAGATGGATCGAAGCAACCGGATCCGGCACGAACAACCTATCGGGCATGACCGTCGCCCGGCCCTTCAGCCGCGCAGTCATTTCAGAACCGCGGGCGCCAAGGTGCGCGACGGATTCAAGCACGGCATTGGCGCTGAAACGCACGGCTCGGCCGACGACATGGCCAGGATTTCATTGGTAGAATTTTCCACTTCCACACCCATGGCGCGACATCCGGAACCACTATCGGCGCAGACCCGGCGGACCCAGCGAAACAATATCCGGATTTCCTGAAACGACGGGGCTCCGGCCCCTGATGACGAGCGCTCCGCCGACACTCCGCAATCATATCCGCGGGTTGAAAATATAGCTCACGCCGATCGACGATATATAACAGTATTATGTTCACAAACTGCGAGAGCGCCTTGCATATTTCAAATATGCGACAAATTATTTGTGTAGTTATTGTTACACATTACCCCGAATTGGAGCGATTGATTATCTCCAGCCATCACCCCGGAAACCATTAGCTTCGTGTTGACATCCAATCTCGCCCTACACTATCCGCCCCTTCCGAGGAAACTGTTTTTACCCTTGAAAATCTATTTATCGCCGTGCGCCTGACCTCGGCCGCACGCCGTGGAGTTGCGCGAGCAGAACATGCCGACAGAGCCCGCCCTGTTCAGACCGGAAGTTTCCGAGCATCGCCGCCAGGGACTGCAAGGCGAAGTCATCCTCAACCAATCGGTTTCGGTCTCGCTCCTGGTGGCAACCATGGTTGCGATCGCAGCCGCCGCGATCGCCTGGGTGACGCTCGGCTCCTATGCCCGCACCGAAACCGTGCGCGGGATATTGGTTACCGAGCGCCCCTCCGCCAAGGTCGCCGCGCCGGCCCCGGGCATTGTCGCCGAGCTCGCGGTGCGGGAAGGCACCGTGGTTCGCAAAGGCGACCGACTGGCGGTGATCGCCCTGGACCGGCATGCGGCCGCGGGCGGCGCCGTCATGGCGGATGGCATAGCCAGCCTGGACATCCGCCAGTCCCTTGCACGCGAGCAGATCGCCCTCAACGCCCGCCGCGGAGCCGCGGACCGCGAGCGGCTCGCGGCGGCGATGTCCACGGCGTCGCTGCAGGCGCGCGACATCGAGGGCCAGATCCAGCTGCAGGAGGAAGTGGTCCGATCGAACCAGTCGATGTTCGACCAGATCGCCAAGGTCGTCGAGCGCGGCTTCGTCAGCAAGGTGGAGATGGAGCGCCGCCGCCAGAATCTCATCGTCTCGCAGCAGAACCTGGCCGGTCTGCGACAGCAGCTGGCCCAGAAACGGGCCGACGCGGGTGCGGCGCGCACCCAGCTTGCGGGCATCACGGCGGATTCCGCGCGGGGCGAATCGGAAATCCGCGCAGCGCTCCAGTCCCTGTCGCAGCAGCGCGCGCAGATGGAAGGCGAGCGCGCCTATGTCATCACGGCGCCGATCAGCGGCAGAGTAACCGCCATCCAGGCCGGCATTGGGAAACTGGCCCCCGCCCAGGCGCCATTGCTGACCATCATACCCACCGACACGGCGCTCAAGGCGGAACTCTTCGCCCCGACGCGCGCCATCGGCTTCGTCCAGGCCGGCCAGGAAACGCGCATCCTCTACGATGCCTTTCCCTATCAGCGGTTCGGCTCCTTTGCCGGCAAGATCCAGGCGATCTCGCGGATCGTGATCGATCCCCGGGAAGTCGACCTGCCGGTCAAGCTCGAGGAACCCGTCTATCGCGTCACCGTCGGATTGGATCGCCAGGCCATCAATGCCTTTGGCGAGAGCATCCCCCTCCAGCCGGGCATGGCCCTGGAGGCGACGATCATCCTCGAGCGCCAGAGCTTCCTCGACTGGCTGCTCAAGCCGCTCCACGCCATTTCGCGCAGGACCGCATGAGCATCGAGCTGCTGCAACTGGGCGGCGCGCGGCGCACGCCCCTGATCGCGCAAAGCGAGGCCAGCGAGTGCGCGCTTGCCTGCCTGGCGATGATCGCCGGCCATCATGGTTTCAAGACCGACCTCATCGAGCTCCGCCAGCGCTTCGCGCTATCGCTGAAGGGGGCCACCCTCAAGCAGCTCATGCTCGTCGCGGAAGCCATCGGCTTCAACGCCCGGCCGCTCCGCGGCGAGATCGAGGAACTGGGGCAGCTGAAGCTCCCGGCGATACTCCACTGGAACCTGAACCATTTCGTGGTTCTCACCCGCATCAGCGACGGCGTCGGCGGGCGGCGATACCATGTCCATGACCCGGCCCGCGGCGCATTGACGCTTGGCCGCGAGGAGATGTCGCGCAGCTTCACCGGCGTCGCCATCGAACTGCTCCAGGCCGAGTCCTTCAAGCCGAAGCAGAGCGCCCCGCCCCTGCGGATCGGACAGCTCTGGTCCTCGATGACCGGCTTCTGGCAGGCGATGCGCAACGTGATCCTGCTGTCGCTCGTGCTTCAGCTCGCCGTGCTCGCCAGCCCGTTCTTCCTGCAGGTATCGATCGACACGGTCTTTCCCGCTTCCGATCGCGATCTGCTCGGCGTGCTCGCGCTCGGCTTCGCGGGCGTCGCCATCGTCAGCTTCCTCGCGAGCTGGCTTCGCGCGGTCATTCTGGTCAATCTCGGCAACGCCCTGTCCTATCAGGTCGTGATCAATCTCTTCCGCCACCTGATGCGGCTGCCGCTGCCCTGGTTCGAGAAGCGCCATGTCGGCGATGTCATCCAGCGCTTCAGCTCGACCGCGCCGATCACCAGCCTGCTGAGCCAGGGCCTGATCGCGGGCCTGGTCGACGGCGTGATGGGCCTGCTGACGCTGATCCTGATGTTCGTGTATTCGCCCATCCTCGGCGCCATCGCGATCGTGGCGCTCGGCCTCTATGTCGTGGTCCGGCTGCTGTTCCTGAAAGCGATGCAGCTGCGCAACATCGACGCCATCTCGACCGCCGCGCGCGAGAACAGCGTCTTCATCGAGTCCGTGCGCGGCATCGCCGCGATCAAGGCATTCGGCCGCGAGGGCGAGCGCCAGCGCCTCTGGCAGCAGAGCAAGGCGGACGCGGTCAACGCGCAGATCCGGCTCGGTCGCCTGACCGCCGGGTTCGACGCGATCGGCAAGCTCGTCCTCGACCTCGAGGGCGTGCTCTTCGTCCTCGTCGCGATCACGCTCGCCCTGGACGCGAAGCTGACGCTCGGCATGATCTTCGCGTTCAGCGCCTATAAGCAGCAGTTCCTCGGCGCCGGCATGCGCCTGGTCGAGCAGGGGCTGAACCTCAAGATCGTCCAGGTCCACCTTGCCCGCATCGCCGACATCGCCCTGACGCCGAAGGAGGATGACCGGATCGGCGATGCCCCCGATTTCTCGCAGCCGATCGCGGCGCACAATCTCTGGTACCGATACGGCATGGGCGAGCCGGACGTGCTGAAAGGCGCTTCGATCCAGATCGATCCGGGCGAGATGATCGCCATTGTCGGCCCGTCGGGCGGCGGCAAGACCACCTTGATGAAGATCCTGATGGGCCTGTTCGACGCCAACCATGGCACCATCCAGGTCGGCGGGCGGTCCATCACGACGTTCGGCAAGCAGGCCTATCGCCAGAGCATCGGTTCCGTCGCCCAGGACGACGCGCTCTATGCCGGCTCGCTCGCGCAGAACATCGCCTTCTTCGACAATGATATCGACATGGAGCGGGTGGAGGACGCCGCGCGGCGCGCCTGCATCCATGACGACATCAAGCGAATGCCGCTGGGCTACGACACGCTGGTGGGCGACATGGGATCGGTGCTGTCGGGCGGGCAGAAGCAGCGGGTCCTGCTGGCGCGCGCGCTCTATGGGCAGCCGAAGATATTGTTCATCGACGAGGGCACGGCGCATCTCGATCCGGAGACGGAGGCGAAGGTGCTGGCCTCGCTTTCCGCGCTCAACATCACGCGGGTGATGATCGCGCACCGGACCCAATCGATCGCGGCGGCGCATCGTGTCTACATGGTGGCCGATGGCCGGGTTCTGCTCATGGCCGGCGACGGTGAGCAACCTGCGCTGCAAGCCGTTGCGGGCGAGTGACGCTGAAAAAAGCCAATGGCTAAACCCTTATGGAAGAATATACCGCGATAAATTGCATTTAAATAGCAATTTAAGCCACGATCATACTGGCGAGTCAGAAATATTGAATAATGATTCTATCAAAATAATGTTCAAGAAACATTCCTAATTACTATATCAATAGCACGAATCTCCTCGTGCATAAATCATAGGACACTTACCAATGCGGATGCTTACCAGCCATGAGATCGAGCTGATCGCCGGAGGATGGGGTTCATCCCAGGACATATTCGGTTTCTATAAGGAAGACGGCTCTTCCAAAGATTATGGCCGCATCACCGTTACGGCACCCATTCCCGGCGGGCATGCCGGCCCCGATACCGGGAATTACTATCCGGGCGATCCGGCGGATCTTCGTGCCGGCGGCGGGAGGGACATCAGTCAAATTCTGGAGCTCGGAGCAGAAAACGCAAGATGGCTGATCGACAAGGCGCTGGAAGCCAAGAAGGACTGGCACGCACGCGAAGCGGCAGTGGACGCTTCATTCGATAAGCAGAAGATTGCGATCACCATAGATCACAAGGCGAGCGATTTCAACAAGGCCCTCGGCTTTGATCACGATTGGATCATCTGGAGGACACATGACGGCAGGATATTCGCAGATACCAACGGAAACCGCGCAGCAGATACAGAGTTTTTCAAAGACAATCAGGGACACTGGTGGGCTACCGATGGTCAGGTAGACTACAGACTCTCTTCATAGTCCTCCATGGTGATCCAATGATATTCTTCACATTAGCTTCCTTGGTGTCTTTCTACTCAGGCACGCATCAGGAGAGCGCTCCACAATCCGATTATATGACGCTCACCGGAAAGACCTTGGGCACCTATCCCGGCGGTGTGAAGAATCTCTGCGACATGGACGCTGTCGGCTTATCGCCGACAGCGTCTTATCTTGTGTTCAGTCGGGCAGAGTTCAGCGCAACGACGCTTGTCCCAAACTCGCAGCGACTCGTCATTGCAAGCACGCCCTGCATTGCGGCGCACGGCATGACGGATGGTTGCATGACAACAATCGAAGGGCTGCGACCGCCTCGCCCGGTCTCCTGGGGGCTCGGCGACGAAAGCCTGGTGCTTGCCGAAAATCTGGAGAATCTCGTCGAGCTACGCGTCGCCCGCAACGCCAACCCGCTGTGGATGCCCTTCATGCGCCGCGTCCCAATGGGAAAGGCCCTGGGCGCCGTGCTGAGCGGCTTCGATCCCGCGACGCCGCTCCTTCGCGATCCTGCGCTGCTGGAGGCGGCCAGGCGGGCCGCAGGCAGGACGATCTGGGACAAGGCAACGCCCGAGACGACGATACAACTGCTTGTCGACGGAAGACATTTCGCATCGATCCGTCACGACAATCCGACATTGGGCGGCATGGTCCGGATCGATGGAGAAACGGCGGCGCTCCCGATGCCGGCACCATTCCTCAAATTCGGCGCCTTCTCCCACGGCCCGGGCGGCACATGGCGCGTGTCGGGCCTGGGCGTCCAGTTCATGCGACACGGAAAGGCATGGCGCGCAGTCGACATGCCGCTCTTCTCCAGGGCGTTGATCTCGAGCCGGTCGGGGCAACTGCTCGGCTCCTATGCGCTACGAGATGTTCGGTTCTACGTCGGCGGCGGCAAATCTCGCCGGGCGCAATCCGCGATCATGCAACTGCTGCAGGATCGGCCGAGCGCAATGCTGTGGCGCCTGTCCGCCGACGAGCGCGGCAACTATGCGCTCGTTCTCAAAAATCTCGACGGCTCGGCATCGTTTCATGCCTCCATCCGCGGCCACGCGCTGCGGCACGAATGCGGCAAGGCGGAATCGGCATCGCCTGCCGCCATCCGCATCGTCCAGGCGGGTTCTCCGCAATGGCCGCTAGGGCTGATCGAACTGAGCCCCTCCGCGCCGAGGGGCGTCGTCGCATTCTTCCGAGGCGGCCCGACCGGCGACCCGGCCAACGAGACGGACAATAAGTTGGTTCGCCAGTATCTCGCGCGCGGCTGGGCGGTGCTGCTGGCCGGGTATAGCGGGACGGTGGGCTTGGGCATGGAGGTCTCGACGCGCTTGAAGGCGAAGGGCCCGGACGCCTTGCGACAGGATGCGCAGGCGATCGCCCGGTACATCGATACCACCTATCCCCGCCTTCCCGTCATCGCGCATGGCGAGAGCTTCGGTGCCGGCTCCGCGATCGCGCTCGACAGCCTGATGCGGGGACGGGCCGGCGGCCTCGTCGGCATGGTACCCTATCTCAAGTCCCGTCCGGCAACGGAGTGGCTCCAGACGGAGGAACTCTTCGCCGGGGACCTCAATCGCCAGCCCGTCTTCGAGCGCGCAACCATCGGCGTATCCGACGAAAACCGCGCCGCGTTCAACGCAGCCCTTTCGGAACTGGCCAAGGGACGCGATCCCAGCCGCCCGGCCTTCTTCCTGTTCGGATCCCTCGATCGCGCATCGCGGCCCGGCGATCTTCCGCAGGCCTATTGCGCGAACACCCGCATCCTCACTGTCCAGGCCACGCATAGGTTCGCCGAAAGCGACGAGTTGAACGGGGAGGTCGATCGCTGGATGGCCTCGCTCGAAGGGAGCAAGCAACCGCCACAGGTCACGGATGGAGGCTCGCCCTGCCCTACACCATAATGCGATGGGCGCAGATGCGGAATGCGCGCACCCCATGGGCGGCCGATGCGCTTATTGCTCGCGTCATAACGGACCCCCGAGTGGCCGGACTCGTCGCCGGGGTGGCGGGGAAGTCGCTAACCGACGCGTATGAAAATGCAATCGAGGAGGCAGTCTTAGAATCCATCGCCAAGCAATATATCGAGAACGGCCATTCGTTCGTCAGCCATCCCTCGAAGTGGCCGACACCCGAGGAAATGCGTAACCACGACTAAACTCGTATATTGTGGGCGCGCCCATCCAAACCGCGCGCCCATTTCTACTGATTAGGGGCTCCGATGAAGTTCACGCTTCCCCTGCTTCTCATGGCAGCTCTCCCGAATGCCGAGCAATCCGCTCCGGGGACACTCCTTGCGGTCCCGGATCAACAGATCAGTGGCATACTCAACACCGCCGCCGCCGCTTCCGCGCCGGTGGCCTTGATCGTTGGCGGCATGGGAGACCTCGATCGAGACGGCAATCGAGGCCCCCATATTGGCGCGAGCACCTACAGGTTTCTGGCAGAAGCACTCGTCCGAAAGGGAGTTTCCGTAGCCCGATTCGACAAACGCCGGTTACTCGACCCCCGCCCCGGCGACCATTGCGCGAGCCAAACCTGCCCATTCTCAATGCTGGTTGACGATGCCGAGCGAGAGATCAACCTCGTTCGGGCCAAGACAGGCGCACAATGCCTATGGCTCATCGGACACAGTGAAGGCGGCCTAGTGTCTCTTTTAGTCGCCACACGGCGCAAAGATGTTTGCGGCTTGATATTATTGGCGAGCCCGGGTCGGCCCATGCTCGCCTTGCTTCGCGAGCAGATTAAGAAATCCTGGCTCGATACGCCTAGCAAGGCATTCGTCGACAGCCTGTTGACACGCAATGCCAAAGGGCAACTGGTGGATGTTGGAACAGCTCCTCCCGCCATCCGGACAGCATTCTCGCACGCACGTCAGCGCTATCTAATTGAGGAGTCCCACTCCGATCCACGCACGCTCCTCGCGGGCATCCAGCGGCCGGTGATGATTCTGCAGGGCAAGCAAGACCTCCAAGTCTTTAGCAGCGACGCCGTGGCCCTACACAAGGCAAATCGCGCATCAACATTGGTCATACTCCCCAACATCGGCCACCAATTACGATCGGTGAAGGCCGATGACAGGCTAGAAAACATAGCCGCCAGCCTCGACAGAGCAAAAGATATTCCCGACGAAATACCGAGAATAATATCATCCTACATACTTAAAAATCTCGGAATTAAATATACGAAAATTCAGTAGGTTGTATATAAATTTACTACAAAAATCTCACTTTGCGCGACCACTAACTATTACTATTATTGACACAACGATAATGCATATAAAAATATATCTTAAATCTGGAAAATGAAGATTATTTCTAGCAATATCTATTCCGACAAACATCGAAACTCCTACGACTATCATCAATATATTGATCATTAATTTTTTCACCATGACCTCCACATGCTATTACATTGATCACCGACACATAACATGTCACTCGCTGGTCGTTCATGGCGAAAGGCGCTCGAGGCTGTCGCCAGAGCGCGGCGCGGCGGCTTCCTGGCCAGCTTTCCATATCTGCGATCGCGGCCACCCGAACAATGGGTGGACAATGAACCGCCCTTCGACACCGTGAGCATTGCCCATCAGCATACTCAACGGTCTGAGCGGCTGGACCGGCCTGGACTGAGTTGCAGCCCCGGCATGAAGCTTAACGAGATTCTGAATCCTCCGCTCCCTGCACTGTATCAGCCACCCCTTGACGAACAGCGGTCCTATCCGATGTACTTACGAGCCAGGCACTTCCGAGCCATTGCCATCGGCTGCATGTTCGGCGGGACATTTGTCGGTGACCACGCCGGTTCGCAAACCGGCGTGGACACTACTCCCTTCATGAAGTTGAGCGCCACGACCATCGGCACCTATTCAGGGGGAGTCGAGCAGTTATGTGGCAGGGATGCGGTAGCATTCTCCCCGACCGGCCGCTTTCTGGTTTTTACCGACAGCGAGCTTCTGCCCTACTCGCTCGTGCCGAGATCACGGAGCTTTCTCACGCTGGATACCAGGTGCGTGCGCGACCATGGCCTGGCGGACCGCTGCTTTTTCTCGGGCGAAGGTTTCGATGGCGCTCGCCCCGTCTCCTGGGGTGAGCGCGATGCGACGCTGTTCGTCGTCGAGAACCGCAAGACGCTGGTCGCGCTGGATTTCGGGAACGATGGCACGACGGCACGCTTCGCCGGGCGCGCCGAACTCTCGCGCGGCGCGGCAATCACGCTGACGACATCCGGCACGACCAAGTCGCGCACCGCCGATATCGAGGCGATCCGGCTGGCCAGCGCCTATTTCAGCGCCAACGCGCAGGATGCGCCCCGGTCCCTGATACTCAAGACAGACCTTTGGGCCGATGGGACCGTCACGGCTGTCAGCTTTGATCCGGACACGCTCGACGCCAGCGCGTTCAGTGCCCGCGGACGGCGCTCCATCCCCTTGTCGCGTGCCTTCCTGAAGCGCGCCACGCTATCGCGCACACAATCGGGCGCAGCGGTTCTATCGGATCTCGGGTGGACTGCGGCCGAAGCCCCAAAAGGATGGCGAGAAAGGCGGTCCCGCCCATTCGCGCAACCGGTGGCGAGCGCCCGGGATGATCGGCTCCTCGGCTATTTTTCTCCAACCCGGGTCACATCGGCCAACGGGCATGACCTCGCTCCCCTCGCGGCCGCTGTCTCTCGGGCACGCTCGGAGGATCCGGGCCTGGAACTCGTGGCCGCCGCGGCGGATCCTGCCGGAGACCATGTCGCGCTGCTCCGCACGGCATTTCGGGGGTATCGGCTCACTGGCCGCGCGGGTGGCCGTCCGATCGAATATCGGTGCGATCGCGCGCAGCCTTCCCCCACGCGCCTTGCCGTTGGAACGATCGGCGCCACCGATCGCCCCCTTGCGTTCGTGCGCATTGATCCGCCGACGCCCCGGGGCGTTGCGGTCGTCTTCCAGGGCGGCCCATCGAACATCGCCACGGACGCGATCCGCCTCTCCGCCACCCGGAGCTATCTGACGCACGGCTGGTCCGTTATCCTTCCCAACTATAGCGGCTCCGCCGGATCCGGCGTCGATACCGCGACACGGCTACGCCGCGACGGTGTCCACGCCTTTGCGCGCGACGCCGCGACGCTCCGCCGCTATCTCGATCGAGCCTTCCCCGGTCGCCCCCTGATCGTCCATGGCGAAAGCTTCGGAGCCTTGCCGGCAATGGCGCTCGAGGCTGTCGTCGGAGCGCGACGCGGCGGCTTCCTGGCCGGCGTTCCATACCTGCGATCGCGGCCGCCCGAACAATGGGTGGACAATGATTCGCCCTTCGACACCGTGAACATTGCCTATCAGCGCCAATGGGAGGCAGCGACTATCGGCGTGACCGATGCCAACCGAAACCAGTTCAATCGAGCAATCGCGACCCTGGCGAACCAGCGGAATTCCAGAAGGCCGGCTCTGTTCATTTTCGGGAGCTGGGACAGGTCGTCCATCCCCGATGACATTCCGCCGCCGCTACGTCCGAATAGCCAGCGCCGGATCATAAAGGCGACGCACAAGTTGGCGCTGCTCCACCCCATGGCCGATGAGATTCTCGAAAAATGGATCGATGAGCGCTCACAATGAAGAAGCTGATCACGATCCCAGGTCTCCGCGTCGATAGGTGATCATCGAAACCGTAAGATATTCGATGACGATGACGAGCGCCGCCAGGGCAAGGATGACGCCCACCCTGGCGAACAGATCCCAATCGGCATTCGAGATCGTTCGAAAGACCAGGAAAAGCGGTACGGCGAGCACGAACTGCCTTGCAGCGGGGATCTTTATCGAGGCTCCGCAGCCGGGGCAGGGAAATCGGGATACGCGCGCCCGGTAGCTCTCCAGGAGCGAAAGCGGCCGGCGACAGTTCGGGCAGCGAGGGCGGCGGAACACCTGCTATTTCTCCAGCTTCATGGCAGCGAGCATGCGCTCCGGATTTATCCGCTTGATCGCGTCGATGCACTCGGACGACGTCATTTGAGCGAACTTCTCCAATTGCGTTGGGCGATCGCCGCCGGCACCGCTCCGCACGTCGAAGCAAAATTGCGTGCTGAAATCCTTCCTCCCGGTCCCGCGAACCCATTGCTCCACTGCGGCATCGGTGAGAGCTGGCGCCAGAGTCTCTCCCTCGAAGGTCAGTCCAAGACACGCCCTGCCGGCCTCAGGCTGCGGAGCGACCGTCAGCCGCCTGACGCTCCCGTAGTTGAAGCGCAACGCATATCCAAGTTGCCGCTGCACGATCAGCGCGGCGGGCCCGATCGCCGCGGCCGCCATGCCAGCGTCCGCCGATGTGCACAGGCGAACGGTGCGGACGACATATGGCGGAGACGGGCTCATGGGCGGCGCCGCGGACAGGCCGCCACGCAACAACGCATAGTTCAGGAAATGCGTCGCGCCGGCTTTGGCGACCTGCTCCGCATCGCCGGGCGACTGGCTCCCGCTGCATTGCATCCTCGCCAACTCGTCCTCCAGTCTCGCCGACGGAGCAAGCGCGATCCGCCGAGCGATGAGCGGCGGCGGCATCTGCCTTGCGGCCGCCACGCGCCGACAGAGGCCGTCGCGCACGCTCGTATCGACCCTTGCGACCCTCCGAGGATCGGCGCGGCCGTCGGCGAGCGCCCTTGCGCTTTCCAGGATGCGCGACGCCAGGGGAGCCGCCTCCGGTGTTTCCAGGCTGCCGAGCAAGCTATTCTCGTCGAGGCTCGTGACGGCAACGCGCATTCCGCGATGTCCATCGGCGGCATAGGCCAGGAGCAGCAAATATCCCCGGTAGATCTCCGGTGTGACACGGTGCGCGGAGGTCGCGAACAATGTGATGGCGCTGGCGGCCGCCAGGTCGCTTCGAGCAGCTGCGTCCTCGGCGCGTGTCCCCGTCCAGCCGAGAGGCGCGTCCTTTCGGGCGGCGCCAGGAATTCTGATGGGTATCATGGCAGTTCGAAGCGCAGCCTCGGGAACCTTGCTCCAGACAAACAGCTGCGGCGCGCCGGCGAAGGGAGGCAGCTTTGGCAGGCCGGCCTGCCCCGCCTTCGCTCCACAATGGCCAAGCAGCACCTCTCGCCGCTCAATCGGCACGAAGGAAGCCAGGGCAGCCATCGGCCCCGCGGCCGCGGACGCGACCCCCTCGCTCGCTATTGCGCGCCGCTCGGCCGCAACATCCGCCGGCGTGGCGAGGGGACGGGCGACCGCTTCCGAAAGCGCCATTGCCGCGGCGCGTACGCCCTCGAGGCCGCCACCGACATCGATCGAGATCACTATCCTGCCGGGCCCCGTAAACCCGTCCACGCGGTAGCCGAACTTCGCCAGCTCCGCATCTCTCAGCGCAATGCTGCGCCCCACGAGATGCTCGAAGAGGTGCGAGCTGCCACAGGATCCGACATCTTCGTAGAGCTTGCCCGTCGGCAATATCAGACGAAGCGAGCTCATGTCCGCCGGCCCATCGGTATCCATGCGCACCGTCACGACATCGCCGGAAAGCCACGTACCCGACCGCCCCGCGTCAACGTCCTGACCGCCGGAAAATGGCAATAGCCCCGCAACCAAACCCGCGAGTGCCGTAAACTTGTCAGGCATGGCTATATCGCATCCACACAATCAAAGGCCGAGCGAACTCGCGTTCGCTCGGCTGCGCTATTCCATCAGGGGAGAGGGGCGAGCACCGGGCGGTCCTGATGCGGTATCCCAAAGAGGCCATCGAACCAGGCATCGGGGTCCATGGGATTGAAGTCGGGCCCCGGGTTGTTCTGGACAACCTCGTCAATCTCTTCGCGGACTATTTCCGTTACCGTGCCCGTAACGGCATTCACTTGCATCGAACCGCTCACGACGAGCTTCTCGACCGCAACGCCCAAAAGCGCCGCGGCACCAACGCCTATGCCGAGCTCACCTGCCACGCCGACCGCGGCAATCGCCGCGATGAAGCCGATCGCGTCCGCCAGGCCCTTGGTTCCGTTCTCCAGGCTCCAGATCAGATTTCCGGCCTGAAGCACGTTCATCAAGGTACCGAGATGCTCGAGAAGCTCCCAGGCGGGCAGGATCCTGCCGTTGATATCGGCCATTGTCCCGGCGCCATATTTCTCGATCGCCTGCTGCAGCAGCGCGCGGGCGGATTCGATCACCGTGAGGGCGTCATCCCGCTGTTCGTCGGTAAGCCCATTGCCGCTGGCCGCCGACTGGCCGCCCCCGCCACCGAAATACTCGCCGCTGTCGTTCTCGGGGAAGAAGGTTTCCCAAGTGTCACCGGTGGGGTCGTATCGTTCTCCGAAGTCGAAACCGTCCCGATGACCGGTTACCACGATTTCATTTTCTTTCTGACGCTCGTCTTCCCTGCCGGTGCCCCAACCGCCGGCCACCAAATTGATCTCATATGCACTCAGCACTCTCACGATAGGATCCCCATGATTAAGTTTCGGCCGGTTCTTATGAAACCGGCCGAAACTCTATTCTGCCGCGAATGATACGTAGCCGTTACAATTTGGCGACATCATCGTCATGCATTTGCCGGCAACCGCCGTACCAGCACCGTGGCTTCACGCTTCGCGGTGCCTGTGGCGAACCAACCGTCCCCGGCGCGCATGTTCCCGATCGGTGCTTGGGGCGCATATGGTGTTGTTGCCGGGGGAAGCTTTCCATTCTGGAACGTGGAGGCGGCGCGTCGCCGAACGGCATCCGGATACCGACCGGGCAAGGACACCGATATTGTCGAGCCGAGCCGCCACTGCCAGGTCGCTTCGGCGCCACGCAAAGCATGAGAAGCGCCGGAAGCAGCCATTGATCAGACGGGAGGAATCGCCGCGATCAGCCGGTCGGCGAACGCCATGGTTCCCAGCGGCCCGCCAAGGTCCCGCGTCCGCGCGGCCGAGTTGGCCAGCACCCGGTCGGTCGCGGCTGAAATCGCCATGCCGGCAGCGGCCAGGCGAGCGTTCCCGCAACGGCGCCCGCGCCAATCCAGCAGCATCGCCGCCGGCTGCCGTTGCATCGGCTGATCGCTTCCGAAGTCGGGCGCTCCCCCGAGTTCGGCGACATCCTCTATCGCCGCGCGCCCGTTCCAACCCAGCAATTGCTCACGGCTGCGCGTATACTGGTCTCGCCCTGATACTGCCTCGTGTCCGCCCCACCTGGCGTAGTGCCGAAGCGTAGAGGATCGTATTTTCTACCAGCGTAGCGCGGCATAGCGTGGGAATTGGTTGCAAGAGGTTGCAATCATCTCGAATTGCGAGGCCCAAGCCGGGTATCCGGCCCAGCTACGGAACTTGCCGCAGCAGCCAGGAACGAACTGCTCCGTGCGGCAGCATAACGCGACGTACATCAATGTCGCGTCGGTCTGCAAAACGGCGCTCCACTCCGCGCTTGCATCAAGGCTGCGCTTGCCTGAGCTCCCTTGGCGGCCGCAGGCAGATTACCCCTGTCGCCATCCAGGGCGACGCCGCGTACTTTCGCGGCTTGCAGCGCAGCCCTGGTACGCTCGGAGGTCATTCTCTGCCTGCCCGCCGAAATCCGAAGATAGGAAACGAGATGGATCGGAGCCGGTGGAAAACCACCGTCCTCGACCTCTAGATCGCCGTCACGCCCTCCCCTCGCCCACCATGGAGCGACCGGAATTGGCAGAGCGCGACGCCAAGTCATTGGCGACGGCCGGAAGAGCGACAAGCGGCGCTTCTTCCGCAATGAAGCGGCCCTGGACATGCGTAGCACGGGCAAGGAGAGCGTTCTTGAAGTGCTCCGGCGTCTCCACCCCTTCGACGACCACATGCCTGACATGCGCACGAGCGTAGGACACCAGGCGCTTCAGAGCATCCAGACGATGGACGTAGGAGGCATCGATCTTGACGATGTCGATGTCGATGTCGAGCTTCACCAGGCGATATGGCGTAGCAAAGGCGAACAACTATAATCCGAACCGCAATATTCCGCTGACGCTGGTCTCGATCCATCCGCCTTCCGGGTCGACCCATGGCTCGATCGTCAGCAGCAGGTCGGTGACGTTCAGCGCGCCCTATGCCGGCACCGCAAGCTTCGCCGCCAGTCCTGACGCCCTTGCGCCAGCGAACCCGCGCTAATCAATGCACGGTGCCTCCCTTTCCCGGTCGGCACGGACCTCTATTCACCGGGTCGCCGTCAGCCTCGCCCGGCGGACAATTTCGTCGTCGCAGCCGGCACGAGATGGGGAACCCCCAACGAGAACTCCCCTGCCTTGGCCGGATCGAGGACGATCGGGATCAGCTGCGCATCGATGAAACGTCCTTCGGCAAAACGGGCATCGACGATCATCGATCTCCAGGTTTCCGCGCCATATACCCCATCGGCCTTGCGCGTCTGGAAGATGAAATTGCCAAGACCGTGGAAGAGTGGGGCGCCGCGATAGAGTTCGTGCGCCTGCATCATCGGTGCACCGTGCCCCACGAAAGCAGCAGCGCCGGCATCGACGCAGGCGCGCGCGAAATCCCGCTGCCAGGCCGGCGTGTCGGCAGGCCGGGGTTCCCAGTAGTGATTGTGGAGGCACATCAGCACCGTCGCGCCTGCGGCACGGGCGGAGCGGATCGCGCCCAGCACCCGCTCGACATCCACCGGCTCGAGTGCGCCATCGGCGTTCCGGCGAAGCTCATTGACGCCGGGGCGATCAGCGGTGGCCGCCGCCCCTTCGCGGATCGCGCCCGCCGCCGCGGCGACCAGCGCGAATCTGCCATGCGGCGTCGACTGGATCGCCGGCGCTGCAGCCGATGCCAGATCGGCTCCGCTGCCGGCATGGGCGACACCGCGCCGGTCAAGCTCGGCGATGCTCGCCATGATCCCCGCCGTCCCCAGGTCCCAGGCATGATTATTGGCGGTGGTGACCATGGTGACGCCCAGGCCGCGCAGGCAATCGATCACTTCCGGTCGCGCCGCATGGAGCACTTCCCCGCTCCGCGTCGGCGCGCCGGCACCGGGGACATCGATCGCAGTCTCGAGGTCGGTGAATACCACATCGGCGCGGTGCAGCCGGTCGGCTATGGCCGCTCTGCCGGGCCATCCAATGGCGCAAAGATCCTGCTGGATCAACGACTGCCCCAGCAGCATTACGCGCAGGGGCGAGCGACCGTGTGCCATGGCTGCAGGTGCCACGCCAAGCCCGGCAAAGGCGCCGAGTGCGCCCAGCAGTTGCCGCCGATCCGGATGGTGTCGCATCGTTCCCCTCGCCTCTTTGGTCGGACACCATAATCAATCAAGCCAAACGACCAGCAATGACATACCGAATTGGATATACCTCGATGATGTTCCGCCATCAGCTATCGCTTCGATCCAACTTGGATAGTTTTTGCCCGAATCAATAAGAATGCACGGGGAGTAGACATGATCGAACAGGGTGCTTCGGGGCGCGTAGCCGCCAGTTGTCGTGCGATGATGCTGGGTGCGAGCCTGGCAACGATCGCGATGGTCACGCCAGCAAGCGCTCAGGAAGCGCCTCCTGCCGCGGAGCCGGCGCCGGCGGATACGGCAATCTCGCCGCAGGGCGAGATCATTGTCACCGGTTCGCGCATCCAGCGCCGCGATGCCGCCAGCGTCGGCCCGCTCCTGACGATCACCTCGGACGACATCGCCAAGTCCGGCAGCGCATCGCTTGGCGACCTGCTCCAGAAACTGCCCTCGGCCGGCGTCAGCCTGAACTCCAACGGCACCCAGGGCACCTCCTATGGCGCCTCGTCGATCAACCTGCGTTATCTCGGCGGCGCCGAAGGCAGCGGCAACCGCGTGCTGGTGCTGGTCGACGGACATCGCTGGGTCGACGCGGTCGGCCAGCGCGGCTTCCGCGATTTCGTCGACCTGAACACCATCCCGATGGGGATGATCGACGGGATCGAGGTGCTGAAGGACGGCGCCTCGGCAATCTACGGCGCCGACGCGATCGCCGGCGTCGTCAACATCAAGACGATCCAGCCGTTCGACGGCATCCGCGCCGCGACCCGGGCGGGCGTGACCGACAAGGGCGACGGCGCCGAATATTCGGCGACGCTCAATGTCGGAAAGCGCTTCGGCCGCGCCTCGATCATCCTGTCGGGCAGCTATTACCAGTCGACCTCGATTCGCACCGACGACCGGCCGCTCACCACCACTTCGCTAGTTCCGGTAACCACGCCCGGCACGAGCCCGGCCGGCCTCTACATCCTGCCGGGCCTCGCCAATAACGCCTATTTCGGCACCGCGCCGGGCTTCGCCGGCACCAGCGCGCCCGTCGCGCTCAACGGCGCGGGCACGATCTACGGCACCGGCGCGAGCGCGGACAACGCGTTCCACACTGCGGCGCTGCCGGGCGATTATTACAATACCCAGGCCCAGGGCATCTATTCGGCCGGGCCGTCCAAGCGCTACGGCTTCTACGGCCGGTTCGACTATGAACTCAGCGACAGCGTCAAGTTCCGGGTCGAAGGCCTGTACAACGACCGCAAGTCGGACCAGCTGTTCTCGCCCGTGCTGCTCGACATCGGCGGCACCGCGGGCACCGTCCGCGGCTTCTACATCCCCAACAACCAGGCGTTCAATCCGTTCGGCACCGCCAATGGCGTGCCCACCGCCAACGCGCTCGCCTTTGCCGCCAACTCGGCCTTCCGCATCCGCAAGGTGATGAGCGACGTCGGCAATCGCGATAACGTCCAGGACGTCGAAACCTGGCGCGTCGCGGGCGGCTTCGACGGCAGCTTCGGCCTGTTCGGCAACCGCTGGCACTGGGATACGTTCGCCAGCTATTCGAAGAACCGCATCGAGACCTCGGCTCTCAACGGCATCAACTACGACAATCTCTATCTCGCGCTGGGCAATCCGGCGACCTGCGCCGCGACGGCGGGCTGCGTGCCGGTCAACCTGTTCGGCCCGATGACGGCGGACCAGGCCAATTACATCCGCTTCACCGCGCGCGAGAGCAACTACACCGAGTTGTTCGATGCGACCGCCAACGCCACGGGCACGCTGTTCAACCTGCCCGCCGGCGAGGTCGCGCTCGCGGTTGGCTATGAGTATCGCCGCAACCGCGGCGTCGACAATCCCGATCCGGTGGCGAACGCCCTTCCGACCTATCTGAACGGCGCGCTCTACACCAAGACCACCGTCCAGACCCGCACGCCGACCAGCGGCAGCTATGACCTGCACGAAATCTATGGTGAGCTCTCGGTTCCGATCCTGAAGGACTCGCCGCTCGGCCAGAGCTTCGACATCAGCCTGGCCGGCCGCTATTCGCGCTATTCGACCGTCGGCGGCAAGGCGACCTTCAAGGCCGGTGCCGGCTATCGTCCGATCGAGGGCGTGCTGCTGCGCGGCACCTATGCCCAGGGCTTCCGCGCTCCTTCGATCCTCGAGCTCTACCAGGGCGCGCGCCAGACTAGCTTCCAGGGGACCGATCCGTGCAATGGCGGCGCCAGCGCCAATAGCGGCAAGCCCGGCTGCGCGGGCGTTCCGACGGGCTACAACCAGGCGAACTACAATCTCAACGGCCTGATCCCCGGCGTGATCAGCGGCAATCGCGACCTGCGGCCGGAGACGTCGGACAGCATCAGTGCAGGCATCGCGCTGACGCCGCTGCGCGGGCTGTCGGTGACGGTCGATTACTACAGCATCAAGATCAAGAACGCGATCGCGGCACAGACGCCGACGCAGATCCTCCAGCTGTGCGCCCTTCGCGGCGGTGTGTTCTGCGATCTTGTCCAGCGCGACGCCAGCACCGGCGCGGTGCTGAACCTGCTGCAGGGCGCGCAGAACCTCAATTCGATCAAGACCGACGGCATCGACGCAACGGTGCGCTATGATTTCCGCACGGGCATCGGCAAGATCGCCGCCGTCACCGACGTGTCGTATCTCGGCTCGTTCCGCACCGTCGCGCCCGATCCCGCGACCGGCGGCACGATCATCGACAACCGCGCCGGCAAGGGCGACACGCCACGCGCGACCTATCCGCGCTGGAAGGGCCAGGCCTCGCTGAGCTGGGATGGCGAAGGCGCCAACGCGGTGCTGCGCGCGCGCTATATCGGCCAGACCACCGACGTGGTGAACCCGGTGAAGGACGCCAAGACCAAGGCGGTGACCTATTTCGACGCCGAAGTCGGCTTCGATGTCTCCGAGGGCAAGGCGCGCTTCGGCCTGGGGGTGAACAACCTGTTCGATACCCAGCCGCCGGCTTCCTATGCCAACGCGCCGATCAACTACGACATCTACACCTATGACGCGCGCGGACGGTTCCTCTACGCCCGTTTCTCGGTGAAGCTCTGAACGACAACGCGATATTGGGGCGTCCGAGATGAACCAACCGGCCGCAACCGGGCAGCATAAGCGCCACGGCGCGCTCGACCCGGTGCTGATGATGCTGGCGGCGATGGCTTTCGCCATCCTGCTGACCTGGATCATTCCGTCGGGGCAACACCAGCGCGTCTCCGAAAAGGAGAACGCGCCGGTGATCGCCGGCACCTACAAGATGCTGCCCAAGCCGGTCGGCATCGACTCCGTCCTGCCCGGAAAGGCTCCCCCCGGCGAAGCGCGACCGGTCAGCCCGGTCGCGCTCGCCACCTCGATTCCCGAAGGCCTCAAGCGCTCGGCGCCCCTGATCTTCATGATCCTGGCGCTGGGCGGCATGTTCGGGGTGATGCGCTCGACCGGCGCGCTGGATGCCGGCATCCAGCGGCTGATCGGGCTCAGCCGCGGGCGCATGGTGATCCTCGTGCCCCTGTTGATGCTCGCCTTCTCGGCGGGCAGCACTTTCCTGGGCATGATCTCCGAATATCTGCTGCTGATCCCGGTGATGATCGCGCTCGCCGAACGGCTCGGGCGGAGCCGGATGTTCGGCTTCGCCATCGTGACCCTCGCGGCCAAGGTCGGCTATCTGGCATCGGTGACCAGCCCGGTCGCGCTGCTGATCGCCCAGCCGATCGTCAATGTGCCGGTGTTCAGCGGGCTGGGCTTCCGCCTGGCCATCTGGCTGACCTTCCTCGCCATCGCGATGCTCTATGCCCTGCGTGAATCGCGGATCGTTGCCGAGCCGGCGCCGATCGAGGACCAGCGCCTTTCCCCCCGGCACCTGGCGATCCTGCTGATCGCGGGCGCGACGCTGGCCTTGCTGGTGATCGGCTCGCTCGAATTCGGCTGGGACGATGGCGAGTTCACCGCGCTGTTCCTGACCGCCGCCGCGGCGATGACCTTCGCCGCCGGCATCCGCGCCAGCGCCGGGATCAGCCTGTTCGTCGAGGGCATGAAGGCAATGATGCTCGCGGCCCTACTGATCGGCATGGGCCGGGCAGTCGAGGTGATCCTGCGCGAAGGCCAGATCCTCGACACGATCATCGAGGCGGTATCGGCCCAGATCCACGGCCTGTCGCCGGTGCTGGTGGCGCCGATCATCATGCTGGTGGAAATGGTGCTGACGCTGCTCATTCCCTCGACCTCGGCCAAGGCGGCGCTCAGCATCCCGGTGCTGGGTCCGATCGGCGCCGCGGCAGGGGTATCGGGCCAGACGACGGTGCTCGCCTTCCTGCTCGGCAACGGGCTGGTCAACATGCTGGCGCCGACCTCGGGCATGCTGCTCGCCTTTCTGGCCGCCGCGGGGATTCCTTATAATCGCTGGTTCCGGTTCGCCGCGCCGCTGTTCGGCATCCTCACCCTCCTCTCCGTCGGCGCGCTGATGATCGCCGTGTTGATCGGCTATTGAGGATGACGACGACCGAAAGCGTGCGCGAGCTCGCCGACCTGATGGTGGCGATGCGCGACGATGTGCATTTGGCGACCGATGTCTACCTGCCCGAAGGCCCGGGGCCCTTCCCCGTGCTGCTTGAGCGCACCCCCTATGACAAGCGCGGCACCAACCACGGCGATTTCACCCGTGCCGCCCCCGAACCGCGCTCGAAGCCCGAAATCGCGCGCTGGTTCGTCGAGGCGGGTTATGTCTTCGTGCTGCAGGACTGCCGGGGCAGGTTCGGCTCCGAGGGCAGGTTCACCAAATATCTGAGCGAAGCCGAAGACGGCGCGGACACCCTCGCCTGGCTGCTTGGCCAGCCCTGGTGCGACGGGCGGATCGGCACGCTCGGCCTGTCCTATGGCGCGCATGTCCAGAATGCGCTGGCCTGCCTCGATCCGCCCGGGCTTGCCGCGATGTTCCTCGATTCAGGCGGCTTCTCGAGCGCCTATCACGGCGGCGCGCGCCAGGGCGGTGCGTTCGAGCTCAAGCAGCTCACCTGGGCCCGCAAGCATGCCCTGCTTTCGCCGGAGACAGCCGCCAACCCCGCGCGCCGCGAAGCGCTGGAGCGCGAGGCGATCGAGGACTGGATCGGCCGGCGCTGGCGGATCGGCTATTCGCCGCTTTCGGCCGCGCCCGAATACGAAGCCTATGTCGTCGAGCAGTGGGACAATGACCGGCTGACCGATTTCTGGAAGCAGCGTGGCATCTATGCGTTCGACAGCTATGCCCAATATGCCGATGTGCCGGCAGTGCATCTGTCGAGCTGGTACGATCCCTATTCGCAGACCGCGATCGACAACTATATGAGCCTCGCGCCGATCAAGCGCGGCCCGATCAAGCTGGTGCTGGGCCCATGGACCCATGGCCAGCGGTCCGTCACCTATGCCGGCGACGTCGATTTCGGCCCACAGGCCACGCTCGATGGGCAGTTTGGTGATGACTATTTCACGCTCCGCCGCGACTGGTTCGATCGTCACATGCTGGGCCGCCAAGATGTGCCCGAACCCCTGCCCGCCCCGGTCCGGATCTTCGTGATGGGCGGCGGCAGCGGACGGCGGACCGCCAGTGGGCGGCTCGATCATGGCGGCGCCTGGCGGGACGAGCAGGCCTGGCCGCTCGCGCGGACGCGGCCGACCAGCCTCTACCTTCACGGCGACGGCGGCCTGCGCGAGGCGATGCCCGAGGCCGGAATCGCACCCCTGTCCTACGACTTCGATCCGTCCGACCCGGTGCCGACGATCGGCGGCGCGATCGCATCGGGTGCGCCGGTGATGTTCGCGGGCGGATTCGACCAGCGCGAGACCGAGGGGCTGTTCGGCGCCCGCCATCCCGGGCGCGCCTTGGCCGATCGCCCCGACGTGCTGGTGTTCGAAACCGCGCCGCTGGCACACGACACGGAAGTGACGGGCGACGTCGTCGCGCACCTGATGGTCGCGTCCTCTGCGGTCGATACCGACTTCACGATCAAGCTGGTCGATGTCCATCCGGCGAACCCGGACTATCCGGAGGGCTATGCGCTCAATCTCGCGCATGGCATCCTTCGCGCGCGTTTCCGCAACGCGTTCGAAGATCCCCAGCCGATGGAGCCCGGCCAGGTTCATGCCCTTACCATCCGGACTTTCCCGACCAGCAACCTGTTCCTCGCCGGGCATCGTATCCGGATCGAAGTGTCGAGCAGCAACTTCCCGCATTTCGACGTCAATCCGAACAGCGACTGGCGCGTTGCCGACGCGCCGCCGCGGATCGCGCGCAACAGCGTCTTCGTCGACCGCGACCGTCCCTCGCACATCGTCCTGCCGGTCATTCCAGACGCTAGGGGCTGACCGGTGAGGCCGGGAGCGCGCCGGCCCCTGTCGACCCTCGGCGTGCGGGCGCTCGAGACGCTGGCCGAGGTGATGCGCACCGGCTCCGCCACCTCGGCGGCGACCAGCCTCGGCATGACCCAGCCCGGGGTCAGCCGAACGCTGGCACAGATCGAGAGCGCGATCGGCTTCGAGCTCTTCTACCGCGACCGCGGCAAACTCGTACCGACCAAGGACGGGCTGCTGCTCGCGGAGGAAGTCGAGTTCGCGCTGGCCGGGCTCCGCCGCGTGTCGAACCTTGCCAACGACATCGCGAATTCGGCGGCCGGCGAGCTCCGCGTAGTGGCGCCGCCCAGCTTCACCGACGGCGTGTTGCCCGATATCGTCGCAAGCTTCCTGCGCAAGCATCCGGGCGTCCGCTTCAACCTCGATTCACGCAGCCTCGAGACCAGCAAGGCGCTGATCGCGACGCGGGTCGTCGATTGCGGGTTCATGAAGATGCCCGTGGCCGGCGGCGACCTGCATTGCGAGCCGCTGGTATCGAGCGGATCGGGCTGCGTGCTGCGCGCCGACCATCCGCTTGCGGCGCATGCGGTGCTCACTCCGGGGCTGCTGCGCGGCGAACCGCTGATCCTGCTCGGCTCCGGCCGCCAATGGCGCATCCAGGTCGATCAGGCCTTCGACACCTTCAACCTGCGCCCGACAGTCGCGATCGAGACGCACACCCATGGATCCGCCTGCGCGCTGGCGTCGCGCGGCGTAGGGGTCGCGATCGTCAACACGTTGCTCGCACAAAGCTATGTGCGCGAGGGGCTCGTGCTGCGGACCTTCGATCCGCCGATCCTGCATCAATATGCCTTCGTCACCGCGGTGAATGCGCAGCCGTCTCGCCTGGTGGCGGCATTCCTGGAGGAAGCGCGCGCAGCCCTGTCCCGCCATTCATCTTCCGAGGCAGGCCCAGCGCGCGCGTAACCTGGGCCGGCCGCGAGGTTCATGGACAGATGCCGCGCGACACCCTATCAGCCCGCCTCGGCGCGCGCCTCTTTCGGGTTTCCGGCTGTCGCGTCCCTCCTTCCGAGCCCGTGAAACTGGAGATGCGCCATGGCGTGGCTCGTGCTCGGCATTGCCGTGATCACTGAAATCATCTGGGCGCTCAGCCTCAAATGGGCGGCCATGCAAGGCAATTGGATGGCATCGACGGTGCCGATCGTCCTCAGCTTCGTGAATATGGGCCTGCTCGCGCTCGCGATGCGCGGCCTGCCGGCGGGCACCGCCTATGCCATATGGACGGGCCTGGGCGCGGTGGGCGTGACCATCTTCGGCATCCTCCTGTTCGGCGAGAAGCTCAACCCGGTGCAGATGGGCTTTATCGGCCTGATCATCATCGGCGTGGTGGGCACCAAGCTCTTCGCCAGCGCCTGAACGCGGCGACACCCGAAACGACACGAGAGGGCATCGGGACCAGCCCGATGCCCTCTCGCTTCCCGTCACACCCGGTCGCCCTCAGAACCGGCCGCGGATGCCAACGCGGAACTGGCGGTCGGAGATCTCGTAGCCGTTCACGGCGTCGATCACCTGATTGTAGTTGGTGCGGCCCGACTTCTTGTAGAGCAGGTTGGTCACGCCCGCCGAGAGGGTCGCATATTTGGTGAGCTTCAGGCCGAGCGACAGGTCGACCTGGTCGTCCGACGAATACCAGTTCGGCCGCAGCTGGCCGGTCGCCGGCGTGGTGGTGAAGCCCAGCGCCGACTTGCTGCGCCAGTTATAGGCGACGCGCGCCGTGAACGCCCCCCGCTCATAATAGAGAATGCCGTTATAGGTCGTCTTCGACAGCCCCAGCACGGGCTGGTTGTCCGACGACGAGGTGTCGATGAAAGTGGCGTTGATCTGGGTTCCGAAGCCCGAGAGCAGGTCCGGCAGGAAAGTGAAGGCCTGCTGGTAGTTGAGCTCGATGCCCTTCACCTTGGCGACGCCGAGATTGATCGGCAGCGAACGCTGCAGCGGGCCATAGGATTCGAAGCCCGGGATCACCTCGACGATCGTGGTGCGCGCCACCTGATCGGTGATGTTCTTGTAGAAGGCGGTGGCCGAGGCGATCCCGCCGCCTGGGATGTAATATTCGAGGGCCGCGTCGAGCTGGTCCGCCCGGGTCGGGTGCAGATCGGAATTGCCGCCCGACGCGGTGCCGAGCGGCCCGTTGACCGCGAGGCGCGGCGCCAGGTCCTGGAGCTTGGCGCGCGACATCACCTTGGATGCCGCCAGGCGCAGCACCAGGTCCCGCGCCAGCGAGAACTTGATGTTCGCGCTCGGCAGCAGGTTGGAATAATGGCTGGTGTCGTGGCGCGGCACCATCACGCCGCCGCCGACATCGGCGGTGGTGTCGACCGCGAAGTCGGTCCACACCGCGCGCAGGCCGATATTGCCCCGGAAGCCCATACCGAGCAGTTCGCCGTCGAGATTGGCCCGGCCGTAGATCGCCTTGGTCTTCTCGCCGATGTAATAGCTCGTCGTCGGCCGGGGCCGGGTCGGGCGGTAGTTGCCGAGCAGGAGGGAATCCTCTCCGGTTCCGCCGGCATAGACGTCGGGCACCAGGAACAGGCTGGGGAAGTTGCCCGACGCGCCGGGATAGCCCGGGTTGTTCGACAGAACGAAATAGGCGTCCGGGAGCGTGGCGATGTTCGGATTGGTCGCGCCCAGCTTCGCCTGATAATCCCGATAGTCGGAAGTCAGATCGGCGTAGCGGCCGCCGAACTGGAGCGACTTGAACATGCCCCAGTCGAGATCATAGCTGCCGTCGAGACGATAGGCGGTCTCGAGCGTGTGGACGACCGTATCATTGGCCGCGCTGTTCGAGCGCGTGGGGAAGGACGCGCGCGAAGTGAGGTCGAAGCCGGCCGGCAAGGTGATGTTGGGCACGTTGCCGGTGCGATAGTCATAATTGATCGTCAACCCGCGCGAGGCCAGCTCCAGAAAGTCCTGGCGATAGGTGTAATCGCCCACCGACTTGCCGAAATCGGCCTTCAGGTTGAGCCGCCCGACCTTCCACACCGCGCCACCGCCCGCGACCAGCGAGCTGGTCGGCTCGTTGCGCTCGACGCCACCGACGCGGACGCGCTGGTTGGTCAACGTGCCGGCGACCACGTAATTGCCCTCCATCACGCCGTTGGTGAGGGTGGACGCGGTAGTGCCGGTGTCGGTGGTCTGGATCGCGAGATATTCGATGTGCCGCTGCGTCTCGAGATGCGTGTAGAGCGCATCGGCATAGAACATCAGATTGTCGGTCGCCTGGAACTGCAACGTCCCGCCCGCGCCGAAGCGCTTGCGCTTGATGTTGTAGAATTCCGAGCGGGCGATCTGCGGCGTATAGTCGAGCTGGCCGTCGCCGTTGAAATCGGTCTTCATGCCGGCGGTGGTGCCGGGGTTCCACACGCCGCGGATGAATTGCGACGAGCCGATCTCGCGATCCGAATAGGCGACGTTCAAGGCGACCCCCAGCCGGTCGTCGAACAGCCGGGTCGTGCCGAACAGCGCAAGGTTATAGCCGTTGCGGTTCCGCGCGAGATTGGTGTTGGTGTACTCGGCCAGATAGCTGACCGTCGGCTTCTTGAAGTCGAAGGGGCGCGGCGTGGTCATGCTGATGAAGCCGCCCAGCCCGCCCTCGATCTGGTCCGCGGTCGGCGACTTGTAGACCGACAAGCGGCTGAACAGCGTCGAGGATTGCTGCTCGAGCCCGGTAGAACGGCCCGACGGATCCGAGCCGGTGGCACCCACCGAGATGCCGAGGTTCGAGCGGCCGTTCAGCTCGACGCGGACATTGGAAAGACCGCGCACGGTGACCTGGGCGCCCTCGCCGAAGTTGCGCTCGATCTGCACGCCCGGCACGCGCTGGAGATTCTCGGCGACGTTCGCATCGGGGAGCTTGCCGAGGTCCTCGGCGGCGACGATGTCCGCCACCTGATCGGCGTTCCGCTTGGCGTTGACCGCGGACTGGATCGAGGCGCGCACGCCGGTGACCACGATCGAGTCGGTAGCCTGATCGGCGGCGGGAACGCTCGCCAGCCGCTCGGCCTGCTGCGCCTGCGAGGCGGCCGGAACGGCCAGTACGATGCACGCGATCGATGAGAGCATGGTGGCTTTGACGGACATTGAGACCTCCCCAAATCGCCGCACTTCCGGCGGCTCGTTTGACGACTCGTTATCCATCCGAATTGGCGCTGTCTAGTATGTTCATCATGTCATCATACCATTTTGCGTGACGCGCCGGCGATGCGCTGCTAGTCCGAATCCCGACAAGGCGAGCCAATCGTCGCTACAGGGAGTGGGAAGCGGTGGAAGTTCAGGAGATTCGCGAAGGACAGCCCACGACGCGGCGGGAGATGCTGCTCGCGGCGGGAGCGACCTGCCTGGTCGCGGCCGCGCCGCAGACCACTCCCGCGAGCGATGCGGAGGGCGTGCCCGATGTTGGCGGCAAGGACCGGCGCTGGGACGCGGACATCGGCATGCTCGGCGAGAAATCCGGCGGCGCGGGCTATTCCACACGGCTGCCGCGCGGCACCTGGGTGCACGCCTCGCGCTCCAATCTCGACTATGCGCAGCGCCTGCTCGACACGGGCTCCGCTCCCGCGCTTGCCCGGGCCGAGCTGGTGATCGGCAAGGTGATCGCGCTGCAGGACATCGATCCAGCGAGCCCCACTTATGGCATCTGGTCCTATTATCTGGAGGAAACGCTGGCGCAGATGGACCCGCCCGACTGGAACTGGGCAGACTTCAACGGCGCGCGGCTGACCGCGATGATCGGCCGCCACGGCGATCGGCTGAACCCAGCCCTCCTCACGGGCATGCGCAAGGCGGTTGGCCGCGCGGGCGAGGCGATCATGCGCCGCGATGTCGGGCCGGCCTACACCAACATCTCGGTGATGGGCGCGCGCGTTACTCTGGCGGCGGGCGAACTGATGCAGGACCCGAAGCTCCTCGCCTATGGCCGCAAGCGCCTGCTCGGCCTGCTCGACTACACGTGCCAGCAAGGCTCGTTCAACGAGTATAACAGCCCGACCTATACCATGGTCGCGCTCGAGGAGATCGAGGCGATCCTCTCCTTCATCAAGGACGGCGAGGCACGTGGCGCGGCGGCGGAACTGCACCGCATCACCTGGGAGATGATCGCCAGCCACTGGCATCCCGGCACCAACCAATGGGCGGGGCCCCATTCGCGCGCTTACTATGACCGCACCCCCAACCCGACGCTGGACGGCCTCTCGGCTCGGCTTGGCCACTCCCTGCGCCCCGGCATGGCGGTGCCGCCCCGCGAAGTCCCGATGCTGCCCTGCCCGCCCGCGCTGGCGCCGCGCTTCGCAGCGCTGCCCAAGCCGGACACGCAGGTGCGCCAACGCTTCATTCGCGCCGAGGACGATGGCCGGTCCGTCTATGGTACCACCTGGCTCAACGAGGCCGCCTGTCTGGGCTCGGCCAATGCCGAGAGCTTCTGGACCCAGCGCCACCCGCTCATCGCCTTCTGGCGGACGGCCCGGCGCGGCCCGACCCCGGTGTTCCGCGTGCGCTGCGAGAAGGACGGGCGCGACTTCGCCTCGTTCGGCATGGTCGCCACGCAGCAGGGACAGCGCGTGCTGATGTCGGCGCATCCGATCGCCAATTCAGGCGACTGGCACATCACGCTCGATCGCGCCGCCAGCTTTCCCGGACAGGAATTGCAGCTGCGCTTCGTCCTAGACGGACCAGGTGCCACTGCCCGCGCGCTCGACGAATACAGGGTCGAGCTTGTCGCCGGCGAATGGAAGGCGGTGATCCATATGGGCCCGGCGATCTGGAACAACGGCGTGGGCCCCCAGGGCCGCTGGGCGATCGAGAAGCGCGAGGGCGCGGCGCATGTCGCCTATGTCGTCCCGCTGGGCGGCAGCATCGCGCCTACTATGCTGGGCCGCACCTCGATTCCGGCCGCGATCGAGATCCTTCCCGTCGCGGCCAAGCCAAGCAAGGACCGGATCGAGGTCACCCCGAATGCCGGTGGGCGTCTGCTGCGCTGGAACGGAATCGAACTGGCCGCGCCGGTCAGCCCGCCTGCACCAATCGCACGGATCTCGTGAGTATGACGGCACCGCGCTTCGCCGGGATCGACGCCGGCGGCACGAGCTTCAAGCTCGCGGTGGCGAGCGACCTCGACACCGTGCATGCCGAGACCCGCATTCCGACCACCACGCCGGAGGAAACGCTCGACCGGGTCGGCCGCTGGCTGGCCGAACAGGGGCCGCTCGCGCGCGTGGGCCTGGGCGCGTTCGGGCCGGTGGGCATTGCGCCGGGGGCAAATCACGGCCGGCTGTTCGTCACTCCCAAGCTGGGCTGGAGCGGAATCGATCTCCTCGCTCCCCTCGCCCGCCATATCGACGCACCGATCGCGCTCGATACAGACGTCAATGCCGCTGCGCTCGCCGAGCAGCGACGAGGCGCAGGGCAAGGTGTCGAGAGCTTTGCCTATGTGACGATCGGCACCGGTGTGGGGCTCGGGCTGATCGTTAGCGGCAGGACGGCCCGCAGCCTCCTGCATCCCGAAGCGGGCCACATCCTCGTGCCGCACCATCCCGCGCGCGGCCGCTTCCCGGGCGTCTGCGGGCTGCACGGCAGCTGCGTCGAAGGCATGGTCTGCAGCGCCGCGATCGAAGCGCTCTGGGGTGCGGGCCCAGACAGCCTGCCCGACGAGCATCCCGCCTGGGAGATGGTCGGCCATTATCTCGGCCATCTCGCCTTCAACGCAGTGATGGTTGCGGGGGTGGACCGGGTGATCCTGGGTGGCGGCATCGGGACGCGCCCGATCCTCGCGACGCACGTCACTTCGACGCTCGACCAGCTGGTCGGCGGCTATTCGGCGATCACCGAAGCGCGCGGCGGCGTGGAGCAGATGGTTCGCACCGCCGCGCTCGGCCCCCGCGCCGGCATGCTCGGCGCGCTGTTGCTGGCGATGGACGCGGCGGCCTAGACCGCCGCCGCGACACCTTCCCGACCGCCGGGTGCCGCACGCGGCACCTCGAGCTGACCGGCCCAGAGCCTTTCCGGCGGCTGGCCAGTCAGATCGCCGACCACCGCCGCCGCCTCACCAACCGGCGGCGTGCGATCGCCCGCACGGAAGCGCGCAATCTCCGCCATCAGCACCGAATGGCTATGCTCGTTGAGCCGGAACCGCCGGGCGATCGGTATGCCGAGCGCCAGCGCCAGCAGCGGACAGAGCGTGAGCGCGCCGAGGATGGCGAGCTGCGCGCCATGCGGCTGGCTTGCCGCCACGGGGCGGAATCCGCCCGCTTCGAGCAGCAGCCCGACCAGCATCACGGCACCCGCGCCCACGGCCTTGCGCACCATCGTCATCACCCCCGCGAAGATGCCCTCGCGCCGCTGGGTGCTGACGATCTCGTCGACATCGGCGACATAATTGTAGGTATTCCAGGGAATATAGACGAGCCCGCCACGACCGATCCCCGCGCACATCGCGACCGGATAGATCCACCAGAGCGGTGCCGGAAAGCCCGGCAGCGCGAGCATTGCCATCAGCAGGATGCCGAGCGCGGAAAAGGCAGCGGCAAGCTGGAAGGCAGGTCCCGGATGGAGCCGCACCGTCAGATGCACGAAGGTTGCGGCGGAAACGAACTGGGTCGCGGTCATCACCCCGAGCACGGTCGAAGCGGTGGCGACGTTCGCACCGAGCACGAACACTACATAATAGCTGAGCACCGCGATCAGCACATCATTGGCGGTGAAACCGCTCAGATACATGCCGAGGTGCAGGCGAAAGGCGCGGATGCGCAGGGTCAGCGCAATGTTGCGGAAGATCTGCATCGGACCAAATGGCGCCCGGGCGGGCACGAACGCATCCTCCGGTCGATGCTCGCGCTCCCAGGTGAAGAGATAGGTGGTCAGGATCGCCCCGATGAAGATGACCGTGAAGATGCCCCCCATCAGGAGGAAGGTATCCGCCGTCGCATCCTTGGTGCCGCCGGTGATGAAGCGCGGCAGCACGCTCGCGAGGAACACGGCCGCCTGCCCGGTGAGGATGCGGGCGCCGGCGAAGCGCGCGCGGGTGCGGTAATCGTCGGACATCTCGGCGGCGAGCGTCTCATAGGGGATCAGCACCGCCGCGTAGACCACCTCGAAGAACACATAGGTGGCGAGATAATAGAGATAGGATTGGCCGCTCACCCACATCAGCGCGAAACTCGGCATCAGCGGCAGCGAGAAGAGCAGGAACATCCGGCGGCGGCCGAAGCGCCGGGCCAGTCGGCTGTTGCCGATCGTGTCCGAAACATGGCCGATAAAGGTGCCGCCCACCGCGTCGAGAATGCGCGCGATCGCGAAGATCGACGTCGCCTCGACCGCGCTCAGGCCGCAGAAGCTGGTGTAGAAGAACAGGATCCAGCCGCCGATGACCGCCATCGCGCCGCTGCCGAACAGATCGGTGATGCCATAAGCGAGATAGGTGTACGGCTTGACCTGGCGCGGCCCGCGGGTGAGCGGAGCGCTCACGGATGCAGCCTCCGCGCCTCGTCGAGCGCCAGGATCGCCATCGCCTGGCCATAGGGCATGGTGGTGATCGGCACCTGCTTATATTCCTCGATGGTCGCGAAGATCGGCGTGCCGAACGAGACCTGGGTGAGTTCGCCCTGCGCATCGATATGCGCGATCACCGCCTCGGCCGCGCGCAATCCCGTCTCGAGATAGTCCGCGGGCAGCAGCCCGAGGCGAACCGCCTTGAGTACGCCATAGGCGATGCCGGCAGTCGCCGACGCCTCGCCATAGGACTTCGCATCGTCGAGGATCGTCGGCCACAGCCCATCCGCACGCTGGCAGGCACGCAGTGCGGCCACTTGCGCCTCTAGCGTGGCGAGCAGGAAGGCGCGCAGCCCGTCGCCCTCCGGCAGGTCGAGCAGCTCGATGAAATCCGGGATCGCCATGGTGATCCAGCTATTGCCCCGCGCCCAGAGCGCGGCGGACAGATGGTTGCGCCCGTCAAAGGTCCAGCCATGGAACCACAGCCCGGTCGCGCGATCGGCGAGATACTTCACATGCAGCATGAACTGCCGCTTCGCCTCTTCCACATAGGCGGGTCGGCCGAGCAGCAGGCCGATCTTGGCCAGCGGCATCACCGTCATCATCAGCGTGTCGTCCCAGAGCTGCTGCTCGTTGGCGAGATCGATCACGATGTGCTGGAAGCCGCCTTCCTCGGTGCGCGGCAGCTCGTGCATCGCCCATTCCGCCCATTCGGCGAGCAGCGGATGCCAGCTGTCGTCCGCGCTCCAATCGGCAAGGCATGCCAGCGCGAGCATCGGTGCCATGGTGTTGATCGTCTTGGTGACCGCCGGCTCGTCGAAGCGGCGGCGGAACCAGTGCTCGATATGGCTGCGCACCAGCGGGTCGCGGCCGCGCTCGTACATGCGCGCCAGGCCATACAGCCCCACGCCCTGCGTCCAGTCCCAATTATGCCAGCTCTTGATGTCATAGCGACGACCCTCGATCACGCTGACCAGGAATTCGCCGCCCGCATCCTCGATGCCGACAAGGCTGCGCACCAGTGCCGCCATCAGCGAATCGATCTCCGCAGGACCATACTGCGCGCGAAAACGCTCGACCTCACCACTCAGCGCGCGCGCGCCACTCGCATCCAGCATCCCGTCCTCCGATTTTTGGCCGGCCTAGACCCGATCGGCGCGGCTGTCCACGAACTTATAATGTCATCATACCATTTATTGAAACAACCGGAGGGCGGTTGCACCGGACACAGCAACCGCGTTACTGGTCTGACCATATGGCGATAATCAAAATGCCCGAGCGCCGCTCGATGGCGGCAGACCTGGTCGATCAGCTGCGCGAGAAGATTCGCAGCGGCGAGCTTTCGCCCGGCGACAAGCTGCCGACCGAGCGCGCCCTGGTCGAGGACCTGGGCATCAGCCGCACGGTGGTGCGCGAGGCCGTTGCCCGCCTCTCGGCCGAAGGCTGGGTGGAGGCGCGCCAGGGATCGGGTGTCTTCATCAAGGAGCCGCCCCAGGCCTTCCAGATCGATCCCAACGAGCTGGCCGACCTGCACGACGTGCTCCAGCTCCTGGAGCTGCGGCTCGCAGTGGAGACCGAGATGGCCGGTCTGGCCGCCGAACGGCGCACCGAGGCGGACATCGCCGAGCTGGAAAAATGGCTCGAGATATTGCGCGACGCGAGCACTTCGGAGGATGGCGGCGTGAAGGCCGACGCGGCGCTGCATGCCAGCATCGCGCGCGCTGCCGGCAACCAGTATTTCGTGCGCTTCGTCGAGTTCCTCGGCTCCAAGCTCGTGCCGCGCCGCGACGCCGCGATGGTGAAGCGGACCGAGGAAAAGCAGCGGCGCTACCTCGATACGATCCAGGAAGAGCATGCCGCGATCGTCGATGCGATCCGTGCGGGCGACCCCCGTGCCGCGCGCAGCGCCGCGCGCCGCCATCTCGAGCGCAGCCTCAAGCGTGCGCGGCGCATCGCCGATACGGTCGCGGACCTCCCTGCCCTGACCAGCTAGGCCTGGTCGGCCGGCGCGTCGCGGTGCGCGAGGAAATCCTCCAGCCGTGCGCGGACATGTTCCAGATGCCGCCGCACCGCTTCGCGCGCGCCATCGACATCGCGGCGCGCGATCGCCTCGACCAGCTCGACATGCTCGTCATGCACCTTGGCCAGATAGGCGCCGTCATCCTCGGCCGACTGCCGCAACAGCCCGCGCCGCGGCACCAGCCCCATTTCGAGGAACTCGAGGAAGCGCCCGAAATAACGATTGCCCGATGCCTGGGCGATCAGGCCGTGCAGCGCCTCGTCCGCCGCGCTGCCATCCCCCGTCGCGGCGCTGTCCAGGGCGATGCGCTGAATCAGCACGCGCATCTCGGCAATGTCCGCCTCGCTGCGCCGGCGCGCCGCGAGGCCCGCCATCTCGATCTCCACCGCCAGGCGCAGTTCGAGCAGGCGGCTCACCTCGACCAGGTCGTCGAACTCGCCCTGCGACACATGGAACGCCGTGGTGCGCGGTTCGGTGACGAACACGCCCGATCCCTGGCGCGGCTCCAGCAGCCCTTCCGCGGTAAGCCGTGCAATCGCCTCGCGCACCACCGTGCGGCTGACGCCCGACCCCTCCACCAGCTCGCGCTCCGTCGGAATACGGTCGCCCGGGGCCAGCGCCCCCGACTCGATCTGGCCGCGCAGATGGTCGACCAGCTCGGAGGCGAGCGACCTTTTTGGCCGCATCTTCAATTCCATCCGCTCCCCCTTGTGCATCGTCGGTCCCGGCCGAGCTAACCGAAATATTCCGGCTTGTCACGGATTGTTCATGTCATATTATGACCTGATAAAAATGTTCATCTTGAACGGACGAGGACCCATCTCATGCGCAAGCTGATTGCCGCGATGCTTCTGGCAGGCACCGCAACCACGATCGCCGCGGCGACCGCGCCGGCACAGGAGGCGCCGGCCGCGGCCCGGACCTGGGGTGCCGATAAGGCGGCGGGCGGCCGCGAGCTCGATGCGATGTGGCCACGGGTAGCCCAGCCCGACGACCAGGTCGGCATTCGCGGAGTCTTCCGCTTTGCTCTCGAGAGTGCCGGGCTGAACTGGCGCCCCGAAAGGATCGCGCCCGCGCTCGATCTTGCGCGGCGGATGCAGGACCTCGATCCGGCATCGAAGACCTATGGCAATTTCCGCTGGCGCTATGGGCAGAGCGCGGTGTTCGACGTGAACGGCGTCGAATTCAGCATGTTCCAGGCCGGCCTCATGCACCGCCTGTTCGGCGATCGACTGCCCCCCGATGCCCGGACCAAGCTCGAGGCGCTGATCGATACCGGCATCAAGGGCATGCAGCGCCATCCGGTGAAGCTCGACTATACCAACATCTACCTGACCCAGGCTGCAAACCTCATCCTGTGCGGCGAGGCGGCGAACCGCCCGGAGATCGCGGCGCAGGGCTATGCCCGGCTCGACGCCTGGCTGGCCTTCACCACCGGGCACGGCGTCACCGAGTTCGATTCGCCGACCTATTACGGCATCGACATCGAGGCACTGGCCGCGATCGCCCGCTATGCCGCGCGCACGGAGGGGCGCGCGCAGGCCGCCGTGGCACTGCGCTATTTCTGGGCGGACGTCGCCGCCAACTGGTGGGCGCCGGGCGACCGGCTGGGCGGCGCCAATGCGCGCAGCTATGATTATCTCTGGGGACGCGGCTATCTCGAAGCGCAGACCTGGCCCGCCGGCTGGCTGCGCGCCCTGCCGGAGCTGGAAGGCGCGGGCTGGATCGCGGGACCGCGGGCCAATCTGGTATCGATGCTCGATGCCGCCGAATGGGGACCTGACCAGGAACAGGCAGACGCGTTGCGCCGCCAGGTCCCGCGGACCGTGGTGCAGAAATGGGGTGCGGAGCCCGAGCGCATCGCGACCCAGTATGTCGGCCGGTCGTTCAGCCTGGGCTCGGCGGGCGCAGGGCGCGGCGGCGACGACCGGATGCTGGTCGGCAATATCGGCAATTCGCCGGACTTTGCCCAGATGATCCTGTTCATGGACGGCCGCGGCGATCCCTTTGGCCGCAACAAGCAGGCAGAGCGCCAGGGTGCGATGAAGGCGCTGCACCTGGTGCCCTTCCTCGCCACCGTCCCGCGCGGCCCCGAAATCCTTCAGCTTCTGGCAGCCGGCCCCGGCATCGAGATGAAGAATGGCGACAAGCTCGACCGCCTGCTCACCCAGTTCACCATCCCCGCACAGGCGGAAATCTGGGTGGGCGACAAACGCGTCCAGCCGGGCACGCCCCAGACGCCGACGCGAATTCCCGCCGGCGCCCTGGTCTCGGTCCGCTGGAAGGACGCGGTGATCGGCCTGCGCATCCTGCTCGCGACTGCCGCCACGTCGGAAGGCGGCGGTGCCGCGATCGAGCTGGTGCGAGAGAAGGTTGGCGATCCCGCTTCCCGCCTGACCATCGTCCATGCCGCCCACGAACCAACCGGCCAGGGGCTCGCGGCACTGTGGCTCCGCGGAGCCGAAGGAATCGATGCGCGGAGCTTCGCGCGTTGGCGCAAAGCCTTTGCGGCTGCCGAAGCCCATGTCGAACAGCACGGCGGCGTGGTTCGCCTCAACGTCGCCGGAACACGCGGTCCGATGCGGATCGAAGCAGATCCCACCCACGGAAACCGCATCCGCACCGAAGGCGCCGAGCCTGCCCCGAAGCTCCTCAGCGTGAACGGTCGGGAAGTCGGATATCCGATCCTGACTCGTGCCGCTCGGCGTATCGTTCAATGATTTACTACCCGCACTGCGATATCGAGTTCCGGGATTCTGGTGGGCGGCCACTCGCTGACACAGGGTATCGCCAGCCCTCTTGGGGAATGATCAAGTTTCCAGAGCTGCGTTGCTGCGGAGATTGAAGCAAGATGGCCCTGCACTCAAGACACCGCGACCGTGGCGGATTCCGCAAGTCGCGTCGGCCTGCAAAACGGCGCTCCACTCCGCGCTTGCATCAAGGCTGCGCTTGCCTGAGCTCCCTTGGCGGCCGCAGGCAGATTACCCCTGTCGCCATCCAGGGCGACGCCGCGTACTTTCGCGGCTTGCAGCGCAGCCCTGCTACGCTCGGAGGTCATTCTCTGCTTGCCTGCCGAAACCCGAAGATAGGAAACGAGATGGATCGGAGCCGGTGGAAAACCACCGTCCTCGACCCCAAGATCGCCGTCACGCCCTCCCCTCGCTCGCCACGGAGCGACCGGAACTGGCAGAGCGCAACGCCAAGTCACTGGCTGCTATCAACCAGTCTTCCACGAAAGCCGACCTGAACCCGCTGCCTGATCGAATGGCTTGAATTAGGCCGGTTGCGGACTCGCAACGGTCGGCTCAGGAAGGTGAGGGTGGCGCAATCTTCCGATTGCCCGCGCTTGTGAGGTGCCTCGTGGCAAGAAACCGTATCGCAGAAATCGGTGAGGTTAGAGCCCGTAAGGGAAAGCATGGCGCGAGGTTCCGCGCTGAAACTGAGATCGACCGTATACTCGCGCTCGTGAGCAACGGGAGCTTACCTGAGGATGCCGATCATCTACCGGTGCGCCTCGTCACCGCGCTTGAGGTGTTCACCCGTGAACGCGTCGCCGAACTCATAGATCACGGCGAACCGTATATTGACCGGGCACGTGAACTAACCGTCGATTTCAAATTCGACTTCGACCTCACGCGCGCCTTGGTTGGCAAGTCGATCAGCTTTGGCGAACTGATGAGTCACGCCGTACCTCTAAACGGCGTTGCCGACCTCGATAAAGTCTTCAAATCGCTGACAGAGAAGCCGCTAACCTCGCTGCTCAACGGCGTGCATGATTGGGTTCATGTTGAGATAGACGGAGATTCCCCGGCACCTATCGTGGCCGACGTGGACGAGATGAAGGCAAATCTAAATCTCTTATTCAACGCAAGACACGTCTTGGTGCACGAGATGCCCGAAACGAGGCCTTTCACCGACGATCAGCTAAAACAATTCGCCTGCGCGTCATTCGAGTTCACGCACGCAATCGACCAAGTTATCACCAACTTGCTTTACGGCAATTATCCGTTAACTCAGATCGAGATCAATCAGCGTGCAAGTGAGAGAGCTCAGCAAAGTAAGCAGGATCTAGGGGCCCTTCTTGAGCACGTGAACCCGGGAGGTACTAGCGAAAGACTGAAGAAGGCGCAGGCGGTATGGGTAAGCTACGTTGAGAGTGAAGCGACCTTCCTTTCGCGAATGGACATGGAACGGCACGAGCACGGAAGCATCGCGCCTTCGATATATTGGTCTGTAGCAGATGAGCTGACCAAAGAACGGATCGCATGGATCACGCGCAGCTACGGGGAAGGTTGGGGACCACTGGACTAGCGCGCATCGAATCCAATCACCGAGCTCGACAAGTAGGCTACGTAACCGCTGCCAAGCGCTAACTGAATTTCCCACGGTAGGTTGAGCAGCTTTTCATCCATGCCGCTGCGTAGCACGACCCGACCGACGACGCCCGCCCTACAGTCTGTCAGATTTTGAACCGCACTGTTTGTCGGCCGTGAATGGATGGCAGCTTTCAGATTCATCAAAGAGATCGGCGAAGGACCGCCATTGGGGCGCGAAACAACCCTTCGGTCGGCGCGGCCTTCTCTATCCGGCGGCGGACTTAGCTGGCACTCGCACTAGAACCGTAACCGGTTCCATGACATGTCGGCGCCCAATCAATGGGAGGCATCGGGCATGTTCAGGCCGATCTCGACGGCGCTTCTTGCGATATCCCTCGCGGCGCCTGTGCAGGCGCTGGGTCCGGACCCCGGCCTGACCCAAAGACCCGGTCAGGTCCGCACCGAATTCGACCTCGAAACCGCCACCGTGGCCGACATCAATCGAGCGATCGACAGGGGCGCCCTGACCTCGGAGCAGCTCGTCCGCTTGTCGCTAGCCCGCATTCGCGCTTACGAACCGAAACTCCACGCGATCATCACGCTGAATCCGCACGCGCTCGACGAGGCGCGAGCCCTGGACGCGGAGCGGCGGCGGAAAGGCCGCAGGTCGCTGCTCCACGGCATTCCCGTGCTCATCAAGGACAACATCAACACCCGCGATCTCCCCACCACGCTCGGCTTCTATGGGTTGAAAGGCGCGCGCGCCGCCTCAGACGCGGCTGTCGTCACAAGGCTGCGCACAGCCGGCGCAATCATCCTCGCCAAGACCAATCTCAGCGAACTCGCCTCCGGGCCCCCGATGAGTTCGCTGGGCGGACAGACGCGCAATCCCTACAACCTCGCCTATAGTCCGGCGGGATCGTCGAACGGGACCGCGGTGGGAATCGCCGCGGGCTATGCACCGATCGGCATCGCCACCGATACGACCGGTTCGGCGCGCTGGCCTGCGGCGACTAACGGCGTGGTGGGGATGCGCCCGACGATGGGCCTTTTCAGCGCCACGGGGGTCCAGCCGAACGCAGTGACGCTCGATACGGTTGGAGCCATGGCGCGATCGGTCGCCGACGTGGCGCTCGTCACGCGGATCCTGGCAGACGGGCAACTGCCGGCGGAACCCAAGCTCGACCCTGGGGCCCTGCGCGGCGTGCGGATCGGTTTTCCCCGCGCTGCCTTCTCGGGAGACGATCCCGAGATCGATGCAGTGACGGCCCGCGCACTCGAGACACTTCGGGCAAGTGGTGCGACCGTGATCGACATTGAGCTGCCAGATTGGCTCATCCACCTTTCCGACAGCTTGCAGGCGTTATTGGTCCAGTCCGAGTCCGTCCCGAGCCTCGACGCCTATCTGTCGGCATCCTTTCCGTCTCCCTGGCCGCGGAGCCATGCGGCGATCCTGACGATGAGCGAGGCGCTGACGCGAGCTCCCGTCCCGGGCGCATTCGCGAACCCAGGCCGGCTCGGCGGATATCGCTGGGAGGCGGCGGCGCTGCCGTTCGACGACCCTCTGTACGTGGCCGCACGCACGGACGGACGCCAATTCTTCCGAACCTCGCTGCTCGCAATCCTGAAACGCTACAATGTGAGCACGATCGTCTATCCGACCCAGACGATGCGCATCAACAGGCTGGCGGAGGGGCCGGTGCGCAACAAGCGCGGGCTGTTCGGCAATTTCGGCCCCACTCTCGCGAGCATCGCGGGATGGCCGGATATCACGGTGCCGGCCGGGGCGACGCCGGAGGGGCTGCCCGTGGGGGTTTCGTTCCTCGGACCCGCGTCCAGCGACGGGCAGGTCCTGTCCTGGGCATTCGCCTTCGAGCAGCAGGCGCATGGCCTGCGCCAGCCAGCCGCGACGCCGCCGCTGCGGGGCGAACGATTTGCCTATTAGGAGTGCCGGGATGAGATCAGGCCAGCCGGCGCGGTACGGACTGAGCGCCACAGCAATGCTCCTGATGGGGGCCGCATCGGTTCGGGGCGGCCTCTACGGCGCGAGCCATATGACCGATGCGGCTGCGGCAAAGCATAGCGTCCTCACCTGGGCGGATCGCAACAGGACCTATCGCTGGGACGGCGAAGGCATTGCCGGAATGCCGATCCTCATCAAGGACAATATCGAGACGCGCGACATGCCGACGACGGCCGGATCGCTCGCCCTGTCGCAAAATTCCCCCGGCAGGGACTCGCCGCTGGTCGCGCGCCTGCGCACGGCTGGAGCGGTGATCCTCGGTAAGACCAACCTTTCAGAGTGGGCCAATTTCCGCTCCTCGGCGTCGATCCCCGGATGGAGCGCGGTAGGGGGACAGACGGAGAATGCGTTCGACGCCGCAAGAACGCCGTGCGGCTCCTCAGCCGGAAGCGCGGTGGCAGTTGCTATTGGCTTAGCTCCCGCGGCCATAGGAACCGAAACCGACGGCTCCATCACCTGTCCGGCATCGGTCAACGGCGTGGTCGGCTTCAAGCCGACGGTCGGGCTGGTCAGCCGTACCCATGTCATTCCCATCGCTGCCTCGCAAGACACGCCCGGCCCGATCGCCCGAACGGTGCGGGAGGTGAGCTGGGTACTAACCGCGATCGCCGGCAGCGACCCGCGCGATCCGGCCACCGTCGAGGCCGATTCCCGAAAGCGGGACTATGCCGCCATCCTGAACCGCAGGGCACTGCACGGCGCACGCATCGGGGCCATGCGCTTCTCGCTTTCTACCTATTCCGCGGAGACCAGGGCGCTGTTCGAGCTCGCGGTGCGGCGGATGCGCGCCGCGGGGGCGGAGATCGTCGACGTCACCCAGGGGCCGGCTGACCATGAGAAGATCGGCAACTGGGAATTCCAGGTTCTCGTGACCGAGTTCAAGCACGGATTGAACGCCTATCTCGCGTCCACGCGACCCGACCAGGTGAAAGCGCGGACGCTGCGCCAGCTCATAGCCTTCAACGCCTCGCAACCGCGGGAGATGCAGTTCTTCGGACAGGAGATGTTCGAACGCGCGCAGGCGGCGCCGGACATCGACGCCCCGGCCTATCTTAAAGCCCGCGCGCGATCCCGCCGCGCGGCTGGGCCGGACGGCATCGACCGGATGATGTCGAGATATCGCGTCATCGCGCTGATCGCGCCCACGACGTCACGCGCCGCGACGCTGGACCGCAACGACAATGATCGTATGCAGGGTTCTGCAAGCCAGTTGCCCGCGGTAGCTGGCTATCCGCACCTAACCGTTCCGATGGGGCGGGATCGCGGGATGCCCGTGGGCATCAGCTTCATCGCGGGCAAATGGCAGGATGCTCGCGTGCTGACGCTCGGTTACGCCTTTGAATATGTGAATCGATCAAATGGCGTGGTGAAGTGAAATGATGGCGGCCAAGTCATCCCATAACGGACAAACATATGCCTGTCTGACGAATGGCGGCTTTTAGAACTGCCTGCGGATCGCCGGAACGACCGCTATTGGGGCGCAAAACCGCCCTTCCCTGCTCAAGAGCGCGGCTTGTTGTGAGGGAACCGACGCCAACGGCATGCGCCATCTACATACGGAAGCCGCGCGAGCGGCACATTGAGGCGCCAGGCAGCTCTAGCGATCCTCATGCCCCGGCGAGGCGTATGGGATTAAGGACCTGAATTCCGTCGAAATCCCTCTCGTTGTCCGTCACGATGACGCAATCATTGGCACCGGCGACGGCTGCGACGATCATGTCCAGCGCGCTGCGGGGTCGGCCCGCGGCCCCGCCATCCGCCATCAAGCGTGCCCAGATCAGCCCAGCCTTGTCGTCGAACGACAGGACGCGCCCTGCGAACAAAGCCTGTGGCCCCTGCGGGCCGGAGAACCAGGCGTCAAGCGCGTCACGCTTCTTCCCGCGCGGCTTTTCGAGAATGCCGCGGCGGATCTCCGCAATCGTCAGCGAGGCGATGAACAGATCCTCGTCGCGCTGCTCCGCCCACCAGGCCAGCAGAGATTCAGAGGGCTCGAGTTTGACGACGTTGCTTATGATATTGGTGTCGAGCAGATAGCGCGTCACAGCTCGACCTCGCGCCCTTCCTCGTGCGCGCGGGACAGATCGAGATCGGCGCCGACCAGAGGCGAACCCCGCAGCGCCGAGAGAATGCCGCCCGGTTTCGGCGGCTCGCCGGCCACGACTCTCGCCACCGCCGCACGCACCCGCTCCGCCTCCGGCCCTTCCTCGGCAAGACGCTTGGCGAGCGACCGGATCAGTTCGCGGTCTGAATCCATCGCCATGACCTCGAAGCGGGTGAAGCCGCGCTGCGTCAGGCGCGCGCGATAATTTCTCATTGCCCTGGTTTGCGCGGCATTGCCCATCGCGGTCCTCCATGTTATATATCTGGATATATATACCGAATCCAATCCGCCTGCAAGATGAAGGCGAGGATAAGCCTATGCCAGCGAGAGGCCTGACGAAAGCATCGATCCCCGCCCGCGCACAGCGGCGGTACTTTTACTCCGCTGCAACACGCCATGATCCGCAATCATACGCCACACCGCGCTGGAGCGAGCAATACTCCGCCAAATTTTCGCACGCTATATCAGTTGCTTATACCAAGATTCGCTGCGATCGTCCGCCCGACCAATTTGCAATCGGCTTCGGACGGCGCACCGATGAACCAGGACAGCTGTCAGAGGCTGGCGAACCTGCCCCAACCCTGAGAGGCGGAATTGACGCTCCCGCGGCAGGACTACGAGGATCAGATCAAGGAGCGCAGAGCACTGCGCCCCTGACGACACAGGAGAATGCATCGTGAAGGTCGCGATCTATGCCCGCTACTCGTCCGACAACCAGCGCGACGCCTCGATCGCAGACCAGCTCCGCATCTGCCGCCTCCATGCCGAGAAGCAGGGCTGGCAGGTAGTCGAGGAATATACCGACCACGCCATCTCCGGCGCCTCCCTCCTCCGCCCGGGCATTCAGGCCTTGATCTCCGACGCGACGCGCGGCCGCTTTCGCTACGTGCTGGCCGAAGCCATGGACCGCCTGTCGCGCGACCAGGAGGACATTGCCGGCCTGTTCAAGCGCATGGCCTATTCCGAAGTGAAGATCGTCACCCTGTCGGAGGGCGAGGTCACGCATCTGCATATCGGCCTCAAGGGCACGATGAACGCGTTGTTCCTCAAGGACCTGGCCGACAAGACCCGCCGCGGTCAGCGCGGCCGGATCGAACTCGGCAAGTCGGGCGGCGGCAATGCTTATGGCTATGATGTGGTCAAGAAATTCGACGGCAATGGCGAGCCTGTCCGCGGCGACCGCACGGTCAACGAGGTCCAGGCCCAGGTGGTTCGCCGAATCCTCCGCGATTATGCCGCCGGCAAATCGCCGAAGCGGATCGCCCTCGAATTGAACAACGAGGGCATCCCCGCGCCGGGTGGCGGCGAATGGGGGTTCAGCACCATCAACGGCAATACGAAGCGCGGCAACGGGATCCTCAACAACGACATGTATGTCGGCAGGCTGGTCTGGAACCGCCAGTGCTTCGTCAAGAATCCGGACACCGGCAAACGCCAGGCGCGACTGAACCCGGAATCGGAATGGGTCTTTCAGGACGTGCCGGAACTGCGGATCGTCGATGACGAACTTTGGCAATCAGTGAAGGCGCGGCAAAAGGCGATCAAAAAGACCAGCAGTGATGACGGGGAGAGGGAGAACCATTTCCGTGACCGCCGGCGCCCCACGTACCTGCTTTCCGGCCTGATCCAGTGCGGCTGCTGCGGCGGCGGCTACGCCATGATCTCGGCCCACATGGTCGGCTGCTCGACGGTCCGCAACAAGGGCACCTGCGACAATCGCAATAACATCCGGCGTGACCGACTGGAAGAGCGCGTGCTGAACGCGCTGCGCCACCATCTGATGGACCCGGCCCTGTTCGAGGAGTTCTGCGTCGAGTTCACCCGTGAGATGAATCTGGCGCGCATGGAAGGCCGGGCATCGATCGACGTGGCCGAGGCCGAAGTGACGCGGATCGAGCGTGATCTGGACAAGTTGATGAAGCTCATCCTGGCCTCGAGCCATGACGACACCCCGGCACGGATCATGAAGCAGATGAAGGAACTGGAGGCTCGGCAACAGGAACTGAAGCTGTTCCTGCAAGAGGCCGAGGAACCGCCACCCTTGCTGCACCCGAACATGGCCCGTCATTATCATGCCCGGGTGGACGCGCTGTACACGGCGCTTCGAGAGGATTCCGAGGCAAAGCGGATGACGGCTGCCGATGTGCTGCGGTCTCTTATCAAGAAGGTCGTCCTGACGCCCGAGAACGGCGAGCTCCTGATCGACGTGCGCGGCGACCTGGCCGGCATCCTCGCGATATCGCTGAACAGCAAAAAGCCCGCCGGAAAGGCGGGCCAATCAGAAGTTGGTTTGGTTGCGGGAGTAGGATTTGAACCTACGACCTTCAGGTTATGAGCCTGACGAGCTACCGGGCTGCTCCATCCCGCGCCACCTAGGGTTTGTGGGTCAGGTTTGCGGGCGGAGTTGTATGCTCCGCAAGGCGCC
>JAFOMG010000016.1 GCA_017418975.1 Sphingomonas sp. | reverse complement strand
GGCGCCTTGCGGAGCATACAACTCCGCCCGCAAACCTGACCCACAAACCCTAGGTGGCGCGGGATGGAGCAGCCCGGTAGCTCGTCAGGCTCATAACCTGAAGGTCGTAGGTTCAAATCCTACTCCCGCAACCAAACCAACACCAATCGCACACCCGCCAGGCCAATAGCTTGGCGGGCTTTTTGCGTTCACCGCACAGCGGCGCCCACACCCCTCCGGAACCCAGCGGACCAATCGGCCGGATACTCCGGCGCCCCATCGTCAGGCGCTTCTCCGTGCCGATTGTCCCAGAAGGACGGGGGATCAATCAGCCGCCGCTCTTGTCGTGCTGGCCAAGTTCAAAGGTATTTCTCCTCGGTGCGAGAGGCCCTGCCGTCGGAAGCCCCCGAAATGTACGAGTTCATCGTCAACGAGGCGATCGGGCCCGGTTGACGCCCCGGGATACTGCCTGCGGCTAGGCTTGCAGGTTCGGGCCCTGCTTCGGCAACCGACCGCACGCACAATCCCGACCCCGCAAGTCAAGCGACTTGGCGGGGCTTTTTTATGCCCGTCGCAGATCGCCCAGCCTCGCGCCCAACCCGTCGCGGCGCCAATCCCAGCCTCCCAAACCCTCTTCTCCGCTTCGCCGTTGACAGCAATGCGCCCGCACTGCTTTCTCCCGTCCGATGAAGCGCATTCTCCTCGCAATCGTCGCCCTGGCCGTGATCGCGGCCGGCGCCTGGTTCCTCTTCCTGCGCTCGAGCGGGATTCCGGTCTATGCCGTGACGGTCGCCGCCACGCATCCGCATGATCCGACCGCCTTCACCGAGGGGCTCTTCTTCCACGACGGCGCGCTCTACGAAGGCACCGGCGAGGTGGGCAGCTCCTATGTCCGCAAGGTCGATCCCGCGAGCGGCAAGGTGCTCCAGCAGGTCGAGCTGCCCGCCCCCTATTTCGGCGAGGGCATCATCGCGTTCGGCGACAAGCTCTATCAGGTCACCTGGCAGGACAAGACCGGCTTTACCTACAATCTCAAGGATTTCGCGCTTGGCGACACCTTCACCTACACCGGAGAAGGCTGGGGAATGACGCAGAACGGCAAGAACATCATCCTGTCGGACGGCACGCCGGTGCTGCGCTTCCTCGATCCCGGGACGATGCAGCCGGTATCGACGCTGAAGGTGACGGCCAATGGCTGCCCGGTGGAGAAGCTCAACGAGCTCGAATGGGTGGACGGCGAGATCTGGGCGAATATCTGGCAGACCAACCTGATCGCGCGCATCGATCCTGGCAGCGGCCAGGTGAAGAGTTTCCTCGACGTAAGCGCGCTCGGCCCGCGGAACCGCGATATCGACGACGTGCCCAATGGCATTGCCTATGACGGCGCGACGAAGCGTGTCTTCGTTACCGGCAAGCGCTGGCCGCAGCTCTACGAGGTCAAGCAGGGCGCCGCGATGAACAACAATGAGGAGGTGACGAAGCTGACGCGCTGCACCCGTTAGGCGCAGCAAGGCTTTGCGACCAATCAGGACCTGGCGTCGACAAAACCGGGCGCCTGCCCTTCCGCATCGTGATATGAGACGCGGATGGGGCTGAACGACATGACGGGACTGCTGCGCAAGCGCGAAGTACGCGCGGCCACGCTGTTGGCGCTGGCCCTGTGGTCCGTGGCGATCGTGCTCTGGACGATGCCTGGACTGGCCGTGGGCGATCCCATGTCGTTCGGTCTGATATTGCTACTTGCCAAGACCTTCGCCGTCGGCCTCGTCTTCTCCGGCCTGATCGCCGCGATATTGCTGCGGGTCGAGCGCTGGGACTTGCGGCCGCCGCTCCTCTCCGCCGCGGCCTTCACCGTGGCGCTTGCCCTGGCGCATGGCTGGCTGGACGCGATCTTCATCAACGACGCGCGCGCCGCCATCGGGCTCAAGGTCGCGCCGCTCTGGCGGCAGTTCGTGTTCGGCCTGATGCCGTTCATCCTCGTCTATGGCCTCTATGCCGCGGGCCTGGGGCTCGTATTCAGCAGCATGATCGCCCAGGAGCGCGAGCGCCAGCTCGCCGCGGCCCAGAGCGCGGCCCAGCAGGCCCAGCTTGCCGCCCTGCGCTTCCAGCTCAATCCGCATTTCCTGTTCAACACCTTGAACGCCGTCTCCTCGCTGATCGTCACGCGCCGCAACGACGAGGCCGAGGGGATGATCGGCAAGCTGTCCGACTTCCTGCGCGCCAGCCTCGAGGCCGATCCGCAGCGCGAGGTCACGCTCGACGAGGAGTTCGCGATGCTCCAATCCTATCTGGACATCGAGGCGGTGCGGTTCCGCGACCGGCTGGATGCGGAGTTCGTCTGTCCCGTCGAGCTGCTGGACGCGCTGGTGCCCAGCTTCATCCTCCAGCCGCTGATCGAGAATGCAGTGAAATATGCGGTGGCGCCTTCGCGCCGCCCCGTCCGGATCGTGGTGCGTGCCACCGCTTCGGAGGAGAGCACGCTGCGCCTGTGCGTGGAGGACGATGGGGGGCAGGCGTTCGGCGGCGCGCCCCGAAGCGGCACCGGGCTTGGGCTGGCAAATGTGCGCCGGCGGCTCGAGGCCTTTTACGGGATTGAGGGCGGCCTGGTCGCCACCGCGCGGGAGCGTGGCTTCGTCGCATTGATGACGCTGCCGCTGCACCGCGCGCATAGAGCGGAGGCTGCGGAATGATGCGGGTGCTGTTGGTCGACGACGAGCCCTTGGCGCTGGACCGGCTGAAAGTGGGCTTCGACGCGATCGAGGATGTCGAGGTGGCCGGCACGGCGAGCGACGGGGTCGAGGCAGTGGAGAAGATCCGGGCGCTGGCGCCCGATCTGATCATCCTCGACATCCAGATGCCCGGCCGCAGCGGCATGGAGATCGCGCGCGCGCTGCGCCCCGAGGAATGCCGGCCCGAGGTGATCTTCGTCACCGCGTTCGACCGCTTCGCCACCGATGCCTTCGAAGTGGAGGCGGCGGACTATCTGCTGAAGCCGGTGGCGTTCGATCGCCTGCGCCTCGGCGTCGAGCGGGCCCGGCGCCGGCGCGCGCTGCGCGAGGCCGAGGGGCGCGTCGCCGAGCTGGGCGCGACGCTGGCGGCGCTGCGCAGCGATGCGCGCGCCGTGCCGGCCCCGGCGGCGGAATCGCGCTATGACCAGGGCATATGGGTGCCGGGGCGCCAGGGCGCCGTGCTCGTGCCGGTCTCGATGATCGACTGGATCGAGGCGGCGCGCGACTATGTGCTGCTCAACACGTCGCTCAAGAGCCATATATTGCGCGCGCGCATGAACGATATCGAGCAGCGGCTCGATCCCGCGCTGATGCTGCGCATCCATCGCTCGCACATCGTGCGGATCGGCGCGGTGGTGGGGGTCGAACGCCCGGGCAAGGGGGCCTTGCGCGTCGTGCTGTCGGATGGCGCGGTGCTGCAGGTGGGCCCCAATTACCAGGCCAATGTCGAGGCCGTGCTCAAGCTCTAGGCCCGTTCGGCGCGACGGATAGGGGATGAGCGCCGATCGGCCCCGGCCTTGCCGCAAGCGCGGCGGACCTCATCGCGAAGGAGGATCATGCGGCGCGGCGCGGGTCCATCCCCTCGGGATGACGCGAGGGAAAACGCTCTGGAGCCCGATCATGCCGAAGCTGAGGACTTGGGTGCTTGCCGCAGTCGTGCCGCTCGCCCTGGCCAACGGGCCGGCGGGCGACGATTTCGAGACGCTCGTCGCAGCGGAGCGGCGCTTCGCGGCCGACGCGGCGGCGCTGGGAATCACCCCGGCCTTTCGCGCGCATGTGTCACCCGACGCACTGCTGATTTCGCCGGCCCCGCACCCGGCACCGCCCGAGCTCGCCCAGCAGACGGACGCGCCAGGCGCCCGGCTGGAATGGCAGCCCGAAGCCGCGGGCGTCGCCCGTTCGGGCGACCTGGGCTTCACCACCGGGCCCTATGTCATGCGCCGTGGCGACCGGGCGTCGCACGGCCAGTTCTTCACCATCTGGCGCCGGCGCGCGGGCGGCGATTGGCGGTGGCTGATCGATTCGGGCAACCCGCCTCTCGGCGCCGGCGCGGTCGCGATGCCCATGCGGGTCGTGCGGCTCGGCAATGCCGCGGCGCCGGCGGGGAAGAGCGACCTCGCCGAGGTCGAGCGGCGTCTCGATGCCGATGTCTCCGCGCTGGCCGGGTTCCTGGCCGCCGACGGGCGCGTGCTGCGCGCGGGCGCGGCGCCGGCGATCGGCGAAGCGGGCGCCGCGCTGGCCGCGCGCGGGCCGAAAGGCGCCGGCAAGCATCTCGGCGGCGGGGGATCCGCCGCGGGGGACCTTGCCTATAGCTATGGCCGGGTCGAGGATGGCGGCGTGCTCGTCGGTCACTATGTCCGCGTCTGGCATCAGGAGGCTGCCGGCTGGCGGCTGCTCGTCGATCAGCTCGTGCCGCTGCCGCGCCGGCCCTGACCCGTCAGGCCGGCGAAGCGACCCAGCCGACCTTCGGATCGTCGAAATTCACGACGTCGGCGAGCTCCCAGACATTCGCATAGCCATAGCCGACGAGATTGATGAAGGTCTGGATGTTGAGCGCGAGCGGCGCCGCCTTGAGCGGCACCGGCGCGCGATGGTTCGAGAAATTGTTGTTGCAATAGATCAGGATCGGGCGATCCCGGTTCGGCCCGATCGCCGCCGCCAGTGATTCCGCGGTGAAATCGGTGAGCGGCAGGTTGACCGCGCCCGCGATATGGCCGCGCGCAAAGGCGTCCTTCGAACGGGCATCGAGCAGCAGCGCGCCCTTCTCCCCCGCCTTTGCCTGGAAGCGGGAAAAGGGCAGGAGGCGCCCGGCCCGCAGCGTGCGCACGTCGCGCGTGAGCGTGGCGAAGGCGGCATAGTCGATCTGCGGATTGGCGGGCGGGTCCTGGGGAACGGCGAAGACGAGCGCGGCGGCGGCGAGCAGCATGAGGGATCTCCCAGGCGGGTTCGGAGAAGGAAGGATCGCGCGCCCCGGCTGACGGAGGGCTGAACGCGCCTCTTCCTCTCCCCTCTGGCGCCTGTCCTGCTAGGGCGAATACCCCTTCGTCATCCCCGCGAAGGGGCCTGGGCCGTGCGACGAGGCGCGATGCCAGTGATTCAGGACGCATTCCGCTCTCCCCGGCCCTATCCCCTGGAGGGGAGAGAGAACGAAACAAAGTTGCGCGCGCGCCGCGCCGCGCTACACCTCATCTCCAGAGAGATAGGGGAGTAGCATGGCCAGCCTGTTCCGGTTGAAGCAGATCGTCGCGGAGGAAGATCGCGCGCCCGAGCATCGGCTCGCGCGCACGCTTTCCTGGCCGCATCTCGTCGCGCTCGGCGTGGGGGCGATCGTGGGGACCGGCATCCTCACCCTGATCGGCGTCGGCGCGGACCGCGCCGGGCCGGCGGTGATCCTCTCCTTCGTCGTCGCGGGCGCGATCTGCGCCTGTGCCGCGCTGGCCTATGCCGAGATGGCGACGATGATCCCCGCCTCGGGCAGCGCCTATACCTATAGCTATGCCTCGCTCGGCGAGATCGTCGCCTGGGTGGTGGGGTGGAGCCTGCTCGCCGAATATACGCTGGTCGTCGCGACCGTCGCGGTCGGCTGGTCGGGCTATGCGACACCCTTCCTGACCGGATTGGGCGTGCCGGCGGAACTCACCCATGGCCCGCAGATGGCCGGCTGGCAGGTCGCGCATTGGGGCGTGAACGTGCCGGCCCTGTTCGTCGTCTGGCTGGTATCGGGCCTCCTCATCCTCGGCACGCGCGAGAGCGCGACGCTCAATGCGTTCCTGGTGTTGGTCAAGCTGGTCGCGCTCGCAGTGTTCGTCGCTGTGGCGCTTCCCTATTTCAACGCCGCCAATTTCGAACCCTTCGCGCCCTTCGGCTTCGCCAAGCATGTCAGCGAAGGCGGAGTCGAGCGCGGCGTGATGGCCGCGGCCGCGATCATCTTCTTCGCCTTTTACGGCTTCGATGCGATCTCCACCGCGGCGGAGGAGGCCAAGAATCCGGGGCGCGACCTTGCCATCGGCATCGTCGGCTCGATGGTGGCTTGCGTCGCGATCTACATGATCGTCGCCGTCGCCGCCGTGGGCGCGCTTTCCTATACCCGCTTCGCCGACAGTCCCGAACCGCTGGCGCTGATCCTGCGCGAGATCGGCCAGCCGGGCGTTGCCAAGTTCCTTGCGCTGAGCGCCATCATCGCGCTGCCCACCGTCATCCTCGGTTTCCTGTTCGGCCAGAGCCGCATCTTCTTCGTGATGGCGCGCGACGGGATGCTGCCGAAGAGCCTGGCCAAGGTCTCGCGGCGCGGCTCGCCGGTGCGCATCACCGTCTTCACCGCCTGCGTGGTGAGCCTGTTCGCCGCCTTCCTGCCCATCGACGAGATCGCCGCGCTGGCCAATGCGGGCACGCTCACGGCCTTTGCCGCCGTCGGCCTCTGCCTGCTCGTCATGCGCCGCCGGGCGCCGGATGCGCCGCGGCCGTTCCGCACGCCCGCGGCCTGGCTGGTCGGCCTGGGGGCGATCTTCGGCTGCCTCTATCTGTTCGCCAACCTGCCCTCGAAGACGCAGATCTGGTTCGGCGCCTGGAACCTCTTGGGTTTGGTCGTCTACTTCGCCTATGCACGCCGCAACGCAGCAAAGGGGTAGATGATGGGCGGCTGGACGATCGGGATCATCGGCGGATCGGGGCTCTACGATGTCGAAGGTATCGAGGGCGGCGAATGGATCTCGACCGAGAGCCCCTGGGGCAAGCCTTCGGACGATTGCTTCGTCGGCCGGGTGGGGCACGTCCGCGTGGTGTTCCTGCCGCGTCACGGCCGCGGGCACCGCATCGCGCCGTCGGACCTGAACGTCCGCGCCAATATCGACGTGCTGAAGCGCCTGGGCGTGACCGACGTGCTCGCCATCTCCTCGGTCGGCAGCCTGGCCGAGGAGCGGGCGCCCGGCACCTTCACCATCGCCGACCAGTTCATCGACCGGACCAAGGGCCGGCCCTCGAGCTTCTTCGGCGCAGGCATGGTCGCGCATGTCTCGATGGCCGATCCGGTCTGCCCGCGCCTGTCCGCGCTGGCGGCGGACGCTGCCCGGGCGGCGGGCGCCGTCACCCATGCCGGGGGCACCTATCTGGCGATGGAGGGGCCGCAATTCTCCACCCGCGCCGAGAGCCATCTCTATCGCGGCTGGGGCTGCCACATCATCGGCATGACCGGCATGCCCGAGGCCAAGCTCTGCCGCGAGGCCGAGCTGCCCTATGCGCTGGTCGGCATGGTCACCGATTATGATTGCTGGCGCGAGGGCGAGGAGGCGGTCGACGTCGCCACGGTGATCGCCCAGCTCGGCACCAATGCCGACAAGGCGCGCAAGCTGGTGATGCACCTGCTGAAGAACCTGCCCCAGGAGCGGCCGGCTTCGCCGATCGATACCTGTCTCGACTATGCGCTGATCACCGCGCCGAATGCGCGCGATCCGCATCTGTTGCGCAAGCTCGACGCGGTCGCCGGCCGCGCCCTTTCCAACTAAGGATATCGCATGTCGTTTCTCGCTGCCCTTGCCCTGCTCGGCGCCCAGGAGGCACCGGCACCCGATCGCTCGCAGGACATGGCCTGGCAGAGCCAGCAGATGCTCGCGCTGGCCAAGCTCAACGGCGCGGACGGCTGGCACAGCACGCCGGAAGGGCTGCGCTGGCGCCGCGTGAAGGGCGACGGCACGGGCAAGCATCCGACCGTGGCCGACACGGTGACGCTCCATTATGCCGGCACCTTCATCGACGGCACCCAGTTCGACAGCTCCTATGATCGTGGCGCGCCGGCGACCTTTCCGCTCGGCATGCTGATCAAGGGCTGGCAGGTGGCGGTGCCGCTGATGGGCGTGGGCGACACGTTCGAAGTCGCGATCCCTGCCGACCTTGGCTATGGCTTCAAGGGCAAGGGGCCGATCCCCGGCGGCGCCACGCTGCTGTTCAAGATCGAGCTGCTCGCCATTCCGGCCGCAGGCTGAACAAGGCAATCCTCCCGGGCGGCGCGACCGCCTGGACCGGGCGCAAAAAAGGGGCGGTACCCGAAGGTACCGCCCCAAATTTTTGCGTGCCGGCGGTTTAGAACTTGAAGTTCGCGCCTGCCCGGAACGTGCGGCCGATCAGACCGGCCGAGTGCCACGAGGTCAGCGTGTTCACCTGGCTCGGATAGGCGGTGTTCGCGAACAGCGGCGCGCGCGCGTTCGTGACGTTGCCGACCAGGCCGAAGAAGCTGAACTGGTCGTTGACCTTCACCGTCAGATTCACGTCCGTATAGACGAAGCTCTTGATGTGGCAGAAGTCCGCATTGCCGGTGAGCGGCTTGTAGATGGCGGCGGTGGAGCACGAAATGTCGCCGTTGACCGAGGTCGCCTGGTCAGCCGCGACGCCCTTCATCGAGCCGACGAAATAGGTCGTCGTGCTGAGCGAGACCTGGTCGTAGGTGAACGTGTTCTGCCAGTTGCCGCGCCAGCGCGGCGTGCCGCCGCCCGACGACAGACTCTCCGGACCCACGGTGCCGGCATAACGCTGCACCGCGCCGCCGTTCCCGGGATGGAGATCATATTTCAGCGTCTCCTGCACATCGACCCGGCTCTCCCAGCGGAAGTTCTCGGTGAACTTGATGCGTGCGTCGGCCGTGAACTCGAGCCCGGCGATGACCATATAGGCCGTGTTCACATAGGGCGCGTTGACCACGAGCAGGCGCGGCAGCGCGTTGGGCGCGAAGGGATCGGCCCCGTCGACCACGTTGCACGAATAGCCGGTGCCGATCGCCGCGACCTTGGCGCAGCCAGCGGCGGCGGCGGCCGCGGCGGAAGTGAAGCTCTGGCCCGCAACCGAGTAATAGGCGTTGATCGCGTCCGACGACAGCGGGCCGGTGACGATCAGGTTCGACTTCTTCACGTTGAAATAGTCGGCCGTGAAGCTCAGCCAGGGCGTCGGCTCGAAGATCGTGCCCAGGGTGAAGCTGCGCGAGGTCTCCGGCTTGATGTCGGGGTTGCCGACATAGCCGCGGCCCAGGCTGTACGGTGCGGTGTACGTCGGGTTGGTCGCGTGCGCAGTGAGGAATGCCCCGGTCGGCGTATAGCCGACAAAGCCCGAATAGGAGCTGCGCGGATTGGATTCCGCGAAGGTCGGCGCGCGGAAGCCCTCCGAATAGGTGCCGCGGATCGCGAGCTGCTTGATCGGCTGGAACTTTGCCGTCGCCTTGGGCGAGAAGCGGCCCTCGCCGGTCGAATAGTGATCGTAGCGGCCGGACAGGTCGATGTTGAGCGAATCCAGCACGGGCACGTCGACTTCGAAATAGCCGGCCCACACCGAGCGGTCACCATAGGCCTGCGCGGTCGAGAGACCGGGAATGTCCAGGTTCGGGTTGGCGCTGTTGTTGGTCAGCTTCTCCTTGCGATACTGGCCGCCGACGGCCATCCGCACATCGCCGCCCGGGAGCGTGAAGAGCGTGCGGCTGATCGACGCGTCCACCGTCAGCTCGCTCGAATTCGAGCGGGTGGTGATCGGCGGAGCCACCATGTTGCGGACCGCCGCGGTGTTGAGGCTCGGATTGACGAAATTGTACGCGCCGGTGTTGATCGCCTTGACCAGGCCGTTGAGATTGGCCCAGCCATATTGGGTGAGGTTCAGATCGGCGCGCGAGTAACCCGCCTCGACATTCCAGTTCCAGCTGTCACCGAAATTGCCGTGCAGGCCGCCGGTGATCCGGTACACTTCGTTGACGCGGTTGCTGCCCGCGGGGATGTCGCCGAACAGATAGTAGAGGCGCGCCGCGCCGGCGGCCGGATTGTTGGCGTAGGCGGCGGCATAGGGGTTGTTCGGGTTCAGCTGGCGATCCGCGGCGGTCGCGCAGTTGACGCCCGACGAGCAGATATAGACCGGCAGCACGATGCCCGGATTGGTCGTCGACGTCGACGGGGATCCACCGAATGCCTGGTTCTGACGGACCGCGCGCGGCGGCAAGATGATGTTGACGCGGCTATGCGCATAGCTGCCCGCGAGATAGCCCTCGACATTGTCGCCGAGGCGGAAGCTGGCGCGCGCGACGGCGTCGTAGCGCTCCTGCAGCGGCGTGATCTGGGCATATTCCCGGGTGAGGTCATGCCGGCAGGCGGTACCCACGCGCGTGCCGTTCTCCGAATAGGTCCCGTAGGCGCAATTCGCGAGCGGCGTCAGCGAAGTGAAGAGTGCCGGCGAAGTGGCGTTCGTCACCGAACCCGCGAGCGGGTTGTTGAGATCGGTCTGGGTCGTGCGCGTGACGACCGCATCGGTCGTCGGCGTGCCCAGCGTATCGTCGGCGCGGTTGTTGTCGTTGCCGCCGATCGAGCGGAGGTCGAGCGTGTCGAAGGGGAAACCACGCGAGGCTGCCGAGATGCGGCCGCCATATTCATAGTCGCCGCCGACATAGACGTTGAAGCCCTGCGTGTCATAGTCGCCGAAGCCGACGAGCAGCTTCGCGCGATACTTCGCGCCGTCGCCCTTCTCGGTCGCGCCGCCTTCGACACCGGCCTCGAGGCCCTTCATGTGCTTGCGGGTGATGATATTGACCACGCCGCCGATCGCGTCCGCGCCGTACAGCGACGAGGCGCCGTCCTTGAGGACCTGCACCTGCTGGACGTTGACCATCGGGATGCTGTTGAGATCGACATAGGAATTGTGGCCGTCGTCGCTCAGCGGAAAGTTCGTCGAGCGGAGGCCGTCGATCAGCACCAGGGTCGACGAAACGCCGAGGTTGCGCAGCGAAACGGCGGCGCCGCCGGCCGAGAAGCCGCTGGTGAAGCCGTTACCGATCGAGCCGGCGCCGTCGGCGGAGGCCGAGCGGATCGCGTCGGTCACGTTGGTGATGCCGGCGCGCTGCAGGTTCTCGGCGGTGATCACCGTCACCGGCAATGCGGTATGGGTATCCGACTGGCGGAAGATGGTGCCGGTGACGACGATGTCGCCGTCGCCGGCCGGTGCATCCTGCTGCGGGGCGGTGGTTCCGGTGCCGGCCGGTGCGTCCTGCGCCAGCGCGGGCGCGGCGAAAAGCGAGCCCGCCAGCACAAAGGCGGACAGGGCCGCTCCCGTGCGCAGGCGTGCGATCTGAGACTTGTTCATTATTTTCCTCACTCTCCCTGGTCCTGCCCCAACGGCAGCCGGTGAATCCCCCGAATCCCCGCCGCCCCCACCCCTGGGGCCTGTTGGCGAAGTTGCCGGAGAATTAGAGAGTGTCTGATCTGTGTAAAGCACCCAAAATTATTGCTGCTCTGTTTCTTCATTGTGTGTTTCTGAAATGCAACACATCCGAAATGGGGGCATCGTGCCGCCGCCATTTCCGGTCCGCCCGGTGGGGTGCCGCGCGATCCGGGCCGCCGGTCCCGGCATGAAAAAAGGGAGGGCGTCGCCGCCCTCCCTCGATGCTTTCCGGTCGCGCCGATCAGGCGGCGAGCTTGCGCAGCACATACTGGAGGATGCCGCCGTTGAGGAAATATTCCAGCTCGTTGACGGTATCGATGCGGCAACGCGTGAGGAAGGTTTCCTTCGAGCCGTCCTCGCGGGTGAGCTCGACCTCGACATCCTGGCGCGGCCGCAGGCCCGCGACGTTCCGGATGGTGAAGGTGTCGCTGCCCGTGAGCTTCAGCGTCTCGCGAGTCACGCCCTCGGCGAACTGGAGCGGCAGGATGCCCATGCCGACCAGGTTCGAGCGGTGGATGCGCTCGAAGCTCTCGGTGATCACCGCGCGCACGCCGAGCAGGTTGGTGCCCTTCGCCGCCCAGTCGCGCGAGGAGCCGGTGCCATATTCCTTGCCCGCGACGATCACGAGCGGAGTGCCGGCGGCCTTGTGGCGCATCGCGGCGTCGTAGATCGGCATCACCTGGCCGCCAAAGCGGGTCATGCCGCCCTCGATGCCCGGGACCATCTCGTTCTTGATGCGGATGTTCGCGAAGGTGCCGCGCACCATGACCTCGTCATTGCCGCGGCGCGCGCCATAGCTGTTGAAGTCCTTCTTCGCGACCTGATGCTCCTGCAGGAAGGTGCCCGCCGGGCTGTCCGCCTTGATCGAGCCGGCCGGCGAGATGTGGTCGGTGGTGATCGAGTCGCCCAGAATGGCGAGCGGCTTGGCCTCGACGATGTCGGTGACCGGCGCCGGGGTCATGGTCATGCCCTCGAAATAGGGCGGGTTGTGGATATAGGTCGAGCCGGCGCGCCAGCCATAGGTGTCCGAGCCCTCGACGCTGATCTTCCGCCAGTGATCGTCGCCGGCATAGACATTGGCGTAGCGCGAGCGGAACATCGCGTCGTCGATATTGGCGGTGATGAGGCCCTGGACCTCCTCGTTCGAGGGCCAGATGTCCTTGAGGAACACCGGGCCATCGGTGCCTTCGCCGATCGGCGTCTCGTACATGTCCTCGGTCACCGTGCCCTTGAGGGCATAGGCCACCACCAGCGGCGGCGAGGCGAGGAAGTTCGCCCGCACGTCCGGCGAGACGCGGCCCTCGAAGTTGCGGTTGCCCGACAGGACCGAGGCGGCGACGATGTCGTTGCCGTTGATCGCCTGGCTGATCGGCTCGGCGAGCGGGCCCGAATTGCCGATGCAGGTGGTGCAGCCATAGCCGACCAGGTTGAAGCCGATCGCGTCGAGATCCTCGGTCAGGCCGGTCTTGTTCAGATAGTCGGTCACTACCTGCGAGCCCGGCGCGAGGCTGGTCTTCACCCAGGGCTTGCGGGTCAGGCCCTTCTCGCGCGCCTTGCGGGCGACGAGGCCGGCCGCGATCAGCACCGACGGGTTCGAGGTGTTGGTGCACGAGGTGATCGCCGCGATCACCACGTCGCCGTCGCCGATGTCATGGTCCTTGCCCTCGACCGGCACGCGCGCGGCGTGATCCTTCTTATAGACCTTGGTCAGGTCGCCGTTGAACACTTCGTCGACGCTGTCGAGGCTGACCCGGTCCTGCGGGCGCTTCGGCCCGGCGAGCGACGGGCGGACGCTGCCCATGTCAAGCTCCAGCGTGTCGGTGAAGATCGGCTCGACGCTGTCGACGTCGTGCCACATGCCCTGCGCCTTGGCATAGGCCTCGACCAGCGCGACCGTCTCGTCCGGGCGGCCGGTGAGGCGCATATAGTCGAGCGTCTTGTCGTCGATCGGGAAGAAGCCACAGGTCGCGCCATATTCGGGCGCCATGTTGGCGATCGTCGCGCGGTCCGCCAGCGTCATCGCGTGCAGGCCCGGGCCGTAGAATTCGACGAAGCGGCCGACCACGCCCTTGGCGCGCAGCATCTGGGTGACGGTGAGCACCAGGTCGGTCGCGGTGATGCCCTCGCCCAGCGCGCCGGTCAGCTTGAAGCCGACCACTTCGGGGATGAGCATCGACACCGGCTGGCCGAGCATCGCCGCCTCGGCCTCGATGCCGCCCACGCCCCAGCCGAGCACGCCGAGGCCGTTGACCATGGTGGTGTGGCTGTCGGTGCCGACGAGCGTGTCGGGATAGGCGATGTTCGCGCCGTCGCCGGTCTTGGACGACCAGATCGACTGCGAGATATATTCGAGGTTCACCTGGTGGCAGATGCCGGTGCCCGGGGGAACGACCGAGAAGTTGTTCAGCGCCTTGGAGCCCCATTTGAGGAACTCGTAGCGCTCGGCGTTGCGCTCATATTCGAGCGCGACATTGTCCTCGAACGCCTTGGGCGTGCCGAACTCGTCGACCATCACCGAGTGATCGATGACGAGGTGGACGGGGACCTGCGGATTGATCTTCTGCGCGTCGCCGCCCAGCTTGGTGATCGCGTCGCGCATCGCCGCCAGGTCGACCACGCAGGGCACGCCGGTGAAGTCCTGCATCAGCACGCGGGCCGGGCGATACTGGATCTCGCGGTTCGAGCGCGCGTCCTTCTGCCAGTCGACGATCGCCTGGGCGTCCTCGCGCGTGACGGTGGTGCCGTCCTCGAAGCGGAGCATGTTCTCGAGCAGCACCTTCATCGAGAAGGGCAGGCGGCTGATGTCGCCGAGCTTCTTCGCGGCCTTGGGCAGCGAGAAATAATCGTAGCTGGCGGTGCCGACGCTGAGCGTGTCGCGGGTGCCGAGAGTATCGTTGCCGATGGCGGTCATGGGGCGCGGGTTCCTTTCCCTGTCTGTCCGGTCCCGGGCGCTCGGGGGACGTGGCTCAATATAGGGCCGCGCGGGCGCACCGGAGTGCTGCGAATGCGAAGATTCGCGGGTGCCGCTAGCACGCGGGAGGGGCGGGGGGAAGGGGAGGGTTTCCCGCAATGCGCGAGCGTTCGAATGACTCTGATCGAACTTCTCAATGGTCCGGCGCGGAAACCGGCGGCGAAACCCGGCGCACGATCGCATGATGCGGAAGGTGGCGCAGCGCGAGCCGGGCGAGCAGCAGGCCGATCGCGGCGGCGACCGCGACATGCTCGATCACGCGCAGCTGGCCGAAGACGGCATGGAGGCCGTGGCCAAGGGCATAGCCGACCAGCGTGAAGATCAGGCTCCACAGCAGCGAGGCGAGGGCGCTGAGCCAGGTATAGCGGATCACCGAAATGCCGGTCATGCCCAGCGCTGCGGGGCCGATCATCCGCATGCCGAACATGAAATGGAGCGCGAAGGCGAGGCTTTGCGGGTGATGGGCGATCACCGCTTCGCTGCGGGCGAAGCCGGGGCGGGCCATGGCCTGGTGAACGAATCGGACATGCGAGAGATAGCGGCCCATCAGGAAGAAGACCTGCGCCGAGGCGAAGGACATGGCCGCTCCGATCAGCACCACCACGGGCAGCGACATCATGCCCTGATGCGCGAGCACCCCGCCGGTCGCGACCGCCATCTCGCCCTGCAGCAGCGCCCCAATCAACAGCGCGACGACACCATATTGCGCGAGCAGCTCTTCCATCGGCCCGGTTCCCTCTGGGTCAGGCCGGCGGGCATATCATATCGGGAGCCGGAGGGGGCGGGGGCGTTTCGCGCCTTCGGGCCCGCGGGCGCCCGGGGGCGGCTCCGGCATGGGGCCGCGCGGGGCACGGGCGTGCTGCGGATGCGAAGATCGGCGGGGGGGCGGCCCGCCCGTGGGAGGGGCGGGGCGGCGCATGCGGATTTCGGCCGTGCCGGCCGAAAGCGCGGCGCCCGGCTATTGCGGCGCGCCGCTGACGGTCACGTTGGTGCGATTTCCCGCCTTGTCCAGCGCATAGGTGGTGGCGACGCCGTCATTGCTTCCCCCGGAATGGGCAACGCCGACCAGGCGCCCCAATGCGTCGTAGCTGTAGCTGGTCACCCCGGAGATCTGCGTGAGGGCAACCGCATATCCGCCCGCATTGTCGCCGAAGCAGCAATCGTTGATGTTGGCATAGAGGGCGCCGGACGCCGCCGCCGTGAAGACATAGCTGTCCCCCATGACGAAATAGTCGCCATGGCCGCCGGGAGATGCCGTGAACGTCCCCAGCAGGGCGCCGTAGAGCCGCTGGGGGCCGCCGATGCCATAGGCGGTCGGGCCGCTCGACGGATCATAGTCCAGGCCGTCGGGATAGAAGGCGGCATAGGGCGGCGCGAAGCTCGCGGTGGGTTTGCCGATCGGCGTGAAGGTCAGGCCCTGGCCGCCATTGCAGCCGGTGCAGAGGTTCGCGATGCCGCCGGCGGTGACGCGATAGGTCTTGCCGGCGACGACATTGCCCACGAATATGGGGGCGGCGGACGTCGTGCCGACGTTGGCGACTTCCGTCAGGGTGACGGCATATCCGCCGGCATTGTCGCCCTCGCAGCAGTCGTTGATCTTCGCATAGAGCGCGCCCGACGCGCCCGCCACGAACATATGGGCCGCGCCCAGCACGAAATAATCGCCATGGCTGCCGGGGGATGCCGTGAACGTCCCCAGCAGGGCGCCGTAGAGCCGCTGGGGGCCGCCGATGCCATAGGCGGTCGGGCCGCTCGACGGATCATAGTCCAGGCCATTGGGGTAGAAGGCGGCATAGGGCGGCGCGAAGGCGCTGGTCGGCCTGCCGTCCGGCGTGAAGTTGAGACCCTGGCCGCCATTGCAGCCGGTGCACAGATCGGCGCGGCCGCGCGCCGTCACGCGATAGGCCTTGCCGGCGACGACATTGCCGATGAACGTCGGCGCCACCGATGCGGCGTTCACGGTCGCGGCCTGCGCCGGTCGATCCACGCTCAGCAGGAGCGCTACGGCTCCGATCGCCAGGAATAGCGCGTGCCTCATGCCCCCGATCACGATCTTCCCCCTTCCGCATCGGGCGGGGCACCGCGGCACCAGATCGGCATAGGTGCGGTGCGCCGGCCCCCGGCTGCCCTGGCATATCGATGGCCGATTTGCGTGCGCGGGGCAACCATTCGGGACGGACCGGCGCCGGGTGCCGCCGCTCTCGCAGCGCGCCTCAGGATGGATGCATCGGAAAATAGCGATGCGTTATTGACAGGCTTTCTTTGCATCGGATAAAGCCGATGGAATGGAAACCGAAGCGGCTCTCTCGATGCTGGCGGCGCTCGCGCATCCCACGCGGCTGTCCACCTTCCGGCTGCTGGTCCGGCACGAGCCCGAGGGGCTGTCGACCGGGGAGCTGGTGGCGGCGAGCGGCCTCACGCAGAGCACCTTCTCCACGCATCTCGCGGTCCTCGTGAAGGCCGGCCTGGTCGTGCCCGAGAAGCGCGGGCGCCAGCAGATCCAGCGCGTCAGCATCGCCGCGCTGCGCGGCCTGATGCTCTTCCTCGCCAAGGATTGCTGCCAGGGCAGCGCCGAATTGTGCGAGCCGCTGCTCGCCGAACTGACCTGCTGCTGAGGGGCCGGCCGTGACCGACATCATCCTGTACCACAATCCCGATTGCGGCACTTCGCGCAACACGCTCGCGATGATCCGCAACGCCGGCCTGGAGCCGCACGTCATCGAATATCTGAAGACGCCGCCGTCGCGCGCCATGCTGGTCCAGCTGATCGCGCGCGCCGGGATCACTCCGCGCCAGCTCCTGCGCGAGAAGGGCACGCCCTTCGCCGAGCTCGGCCTCGGCGATGCGGGGCTGGCGGACGCGGCGCTGATCGACGCGATGATGGCGCACCCGATCCTCATCAACCGGCCGCTGGTCGTCACGCCGCTGGGGGTGCGGCTGTGCCGCCCGTCCGAGACGGTCCTCGACATCCTGCCCGCGCCGCAACGCGGCGCCTTCGCCAAGGAGGATGGCGAGCAGGTCGTCGACGCGGCCGGCAACCGCCTTCCTCCCGCGTGAACCGCCGCGCGATCGCCGCCGAGGCGCTGGGCGGCGCCATGCTGTCCGCGACCGTGATCGGCTCCGGCATCATGGCCGAGCGCCTGGCGGGCGGGAATGCCGCCATCGCGCTGCTCGGCAACACGCTGGCGACGGCGGCGATGCTGTTCGTCCTCGTCACGATGCTGGCGCCGGTTTCCGGCGCGCATCTCAATCCCGCCGTGACTCTCGTCCTGCGCCTGCGCGGCCGGGTCCGGACCGATGCGGCGATCGCCTATGCCGGCGCGCAACTGGCCGGCTGCGTCCTCGGCGCCTGGATCGCGCACCTGATGTTCGACCTGCCGATCCTGCAGCTGTCCGAAAGGATGCGCGGCGGCCCCGGCCAGCTGGCCGGCGAGGCGGTGGCGACCTTCGGGCTGGTCCTGACGATCCTGGGGACCGCGCGCCTGCGGCCTGGCAGCATTTCGGCCGGCGTCGCGCTCTACATCGCCGCCGCCTATTGGTTCACCTCTTCCACCGGCTTCGCGAATCCCGCGATCACCATCGCCCGGTCGTTCAGCAACAGCTTCGCGGGCATCGCGCCGGCCGGCGTGCCCGGCTTCCTCGCCGCCCAGCTGGCGGGAGCGGTCGCCGCCTGGCTGGTTGGTGGCGTTCTTTTCCCCGATCGACGCGAGGATCGCTCATGAACCGTATCCGGGCATTGCCGGAACCCGATTATCTTCCGGCGCTGGACCGGGCCTTCGCGCCCGCGCGGCCCGCGCTGGGCCTTGGCGCCGCCGAGCCGCCGCCCCGCATCCTGCTGCTCTACGGCTCGCTGCGCGAACGTTCCTTTTCCCGGCTCGCGATCGAGGAAGCCGCGCGCCTGCTCCGCTTCTTCGGCGCGGAGACCCGGATCTTCGATCCGTCCGATCTGCCGCTGCCCGACCAGGTCGCCGGGGACGATCATCCGGCCGTGCACGAGCTGCGCGCTCTGTCGCTATGGTCGGAGGGGCAGGTCTGGTGCAGCCCCGAGCGGCATGGCCAGATCAGCGGAATCATGAAGGCGCAGATCGATCACCTGCCGCTGGAAATGAAGGGCAAGCGCCCGACCCAGGGGCGCACGCTCGCGGTGATGCAGGTATCCGGCGGCTCGCAGTCGTTCAACGCGGTCAACACGCTTCGCCTGCTGGGGCGCTGGATGCGGATGTTCACCATCCCCAACCAGTCGTCGGTCGCCATGGCCTATCGGGAGTTCGACGATGCCGGGCGCATGAAGCCGTCGCGCTATTACGACCGGATCGTGGACGTGATGGAGGAGCTGGCGCGGATCACCGTCCTGATGCGCCCGCACGCGGAGCGGCTGGTCGACCGATATTCGGAGCGCAAGGCCGCGGGAATCCTGGCCGATCCATCCGGCGAGCGCGCGGATGCGGCGCTTGCCGATGGCGCATGATCCCGCTCAAGCCGCCCAGTCCCCGCGCGCCAGCCGATACACCGCGGTATCGCGCACATGGCCCGTCCAGGTGGTGAGGTCGGCTCCGCGCACCTCCACCAGTCCCGCGCCGAGCTTCTCGACGGCGCGGCGGGAGCGGGCGTTGCGCGTGTCGATGCGGAACTGGATCGCGGCATAGCCCCGCGCAAAGGCGCGTTCGATCATCAGCTGCTTCATCTCCGTGTTGAACGGCCCGCCGCGCACATCCGGGGCGATATAGGTTGCGCCGATCTCGATCGCGTCGTCCGCGCCCGGCACCGGGATGTAGCTGGTCATGCCGACCAGCTTCTCCGCGTCGCCGGACCCCGCCGCCTGGCGATCGAGCACCGCGAACATCGTCCAGCCCGGCATCGCGCGCAGGAGGCGCAGCGACGGGTCGAAATGCGCGCCCGCCATGCCGACCGGATAGATTTCCCAGATCTCCGGATCCTCCGCGCAGGCCGCGCGCAGCGGCTCGACATGCGCGTCTCCGAACGGCGCCAGCCTGACGCGCGATCCCGCCATGGGCGTGCCCAGCATGGCCATGCTCTCCTCTCCCGCCGCCGGCCCGGAGGATCGGTGTTCCGGCGCACGGGCACAGGCTTGGCGCGGATTGCAGCCCAATTGCGGCGCCTTCGCGGACGGTTGATGGCCGGGGCGGCGGCGTGCGCTACTCGATCGCCGCCGCCTGGTCGAGCAGGGCCGGCCAGTCGATCGCCAGGCAGGCGCCGATCGCCCGGCCCAGCGGGTCGTGCGGGTGCAGCCGGCCGCGGCTGAGCTCGCTGCTCATCGCCGTGCCGCCGCCATATTCCACCTTGAGCATCCGCAGGTCCGCCGCTGCCGCGCCGCTCGCGTAGATCGCCGGGTCGAGCCCGAGCAGCCCGGCCGCCAGCGGCTTCACGCCCGGCCTGGCGCCGCGCCAGGCCAGCCGGGCCCTGGACTGGAGGCAGCGCACCCCACGCGGCGTCTGACCGTGCGGCAACTCGCAATTGGCGAAGCCGGGGTTCAGCCACAGCTTCAGCCAGACCGCCGGCTGATGGGAGCGGATGCGCGATCCGATCCGTTCGTTGCCGCCGGTATGGGGCTGGATCACGTTGAGCCGGAACGTGATCGCGCCGCGCATGACCGGCCGGGCCTTCGCGCCGAATTCCGTGCCATAGCCCTCGACCAGCAGTTCCGGCTCGATGCTGGTGCCATGCGGGTCGCGGAACGGCGCCGAGGCCATCACCCGCTCGGCGAGGAAGGCCATGCGGCGCTCGAACAGCGCTTCCTCGTCCGGCCTGGACTGGCTGCGGGCGATGTCGGCCTTGTACGGGCCCGGTGCCGCCCAGCCGGGAACCTCCAGCCCGGGATAGGCGGCCATCGTCGATGCCGGGGCGAGATAGGGTGCGCGCCAATAGACGCCGAGATAGGCGGCATAGTCCTTGGTGGTGCCCGCCATCGGGCTGTCCCAGCCGGCATCGGGGAAGAGCGGCGGCCGGAAGCGGCGATGGCCCGGCATGTTGGGCTCGAGCGCGACCGACCCGGGGGGCGGCGCGACGCCCGCGGACAGCGCCACCGCATTGGACGGGATCGGGGTGCGCACGGGATGTTCGCGCAGCCCCTGCGGCGGCGCCACCGGGGTGAGGCCGCCGTCCTGGGCGAGGAGCAGCAGCGCGGCGGGAAGGGCGAGGATCTTCATTGCGCGCGCGGTGCTCCCGGGCTGTTCAGCCGGTCGACCAGGGGGCGCCAGTCCGGCAGGAAGCTGGCGGCGATCAGCCGGCCATAGATCGTGTCGGGCGAAAGCGAGCCCTGATGCGCGAGGCGCGCCTCGATCGGGCTGCTGGCACCGGGCTCGACGGTGAGGATCTGGATGTCGGTCTTCGGCCGGGCGGGATCGAAGAAGCGGGGGTTCTCCACTTGCTTGCCGCCGCCGCCGCGGAATTCCGAGACATGGGTTGGCCGGTCCCCGGCGACGACCAGCGCCGCGAAATCGGGCAGGAACGCCACTTGCGTGCCGTGGTAGCGGCCCCAGGCCGGCCCGCCGCGCAACGGAATGTTGGAGGTGATGGCGATGCCTGCATTGTGCCCCTGTTCCGGCACGTGCCAGCGGCCGTCGCTGCCCTGCTTCGCCCCGGGGGTGGCGAGGTGCAGGGCGGGTGCCCCGATCACCAGGCGGAAGCTGTAGACCTCGACGCCGGCAATGTCCTTGCGACGCGTCATCCACACCGAGCCGCGCAGCGCCATGCCCTGGGCGCGCTGAAGCGCGGGCATCTTGAGCACCGCCTGATACAGGGCATCGGCCTGGGCAAACAGCGTGTCGACCGCCGCCTTGGGCAGGCCGGGATCCGCGAACACCGCCGCGCGGGAGAGCCGCTGTGCCACCGCTCCCGCCGCGGTGCGGGATTCGCCCGCCGCGCCGCGCACCTTCGCCTGCGGCCAGGCGCGCCAGAAATCGATGAGATAGTGATAGGCGAAGCGGAGATTGGTGCCGGGCAGATAGGGGCTCTTGGGGCCGGCCCCGGCGGGCAGGTTGCTGCCCTTGATGATCGGTAGCAGCCGCGATTCGACGGCGGGCGAATCATAGTCGCCCTTTTCGTAGAAGGGCGTGCCGTCCTCCACTCGAAGCAGGCGCGTGGTCTCGACCGGCCGGTCCTCCGGCGCCCGCAGCTCCCAGCGGCCATAGGGATCATAGGTGGCACCGGACTGTGGCCGGTCGGGGATCGTCGCGGGAATCTGGGCGCGGACCTGAGGCACCCATCCCGTTGCCGTCGCCAGTATTGCCGCTGCCACGACAAGACGCATGCATCCCTCCATCGGGTGATGCGGAAAGACCGGAGCGGCGAGACGGGCAATCGGGGTGCGACGGACCTTGCGCAGGGCGCGACCGGGCCGGCCGGTTAGGGCGCGGGCCGAAGCCCGCGCCCACCGATGGAGACCGCCGGTGGGCGCCGGCAGCCCGCCAGGCTCCCGCGTTGCCACGAGCGCCGTGCGACGTGAGGGGGGCCGGTGCCGCGGCCGCCCAAGTCCCTTGATCCGCCCCGGCTATTGGCCGGCCGGCCGCCGGCCTCAAGCGGCACGTTGCTCATTTTGGCGGAACCGCGGGCCGAGGCTCAGTCGAACGCCACCGGCGCGGGGCGGCCGGCGAGATAGGCGCGGGCGGGATCGTGGAGCGGGAAACCGTTTACACCCAGGCGCGCGAGCAGGAGCCGGACAGTGGAGAAGCTCCGGACGCTGGTCGCGATCGATTCGGGGCGGTTGAGCCAGGCTTCGGAGACGAGGAGCTTCTTCTTGCCCACCCGCTCGACGCGGCCATCCTCGAGCAAATGGGTGAGGCGGCGGCGCACCGTCGCCTCGGGCAGGCCGAGCGCGCGGGCCACCGCGCTGGTGCGCACCGGCATGCGCAGCGACGGCGGCGGTTCCTTGCGGCCATCGGCATAGTGCCAGGAAAGCTCGCGATCGGCGTTGAGGAGGCGCGAATTGGCGGCGTAGATGGTCGAGAACAGCACCAGTTCCAGCCAGTCGCGATGCGTCCGCCGGTTGGTGTCGACCACCGCGAGCATCAGGTCGATCGCGGCCTGGACCCCGGCGGCGTGGTGATAGGGGCGGACGGTGCCCACTTCGGGCATCGGCACGCCGGCGCGCGCCATGTCGGCGACGAAGCGGACGGCGGCGTCATGGACGAGCGTGAGGAATTCGGTGAGCGCCGGCGAGCGCAGCTCGGCGGGGCTGGCGAGGACGCCGTCCGCCCGGCGCTCGCACCAGCCGGCATCGACCAGCGCGTGCACGTGCCGGCGCACCGTCTCATAGGGGCGGGACAGCGACATGGCGAGCGAATGGGCGGAGACGGTGGGGGCGAGCCCCTCCCGCGTGCCGAAGGGATAGGTGTCGCGCGTGATCACCGCGAAGATCGTCACCCGGTCGAGATCGCCGTCGAACAGGCGGATCGCGCGCGCCAGCACCGTCGTCTGCAGCTCGGCGAGCAAGCGGGTCATGAGCCGGATCGGCGGGGGATCGGGAGGCAGGCGGATCGACATGCTCTGCGCCGATACTCGCCGCTGCGGGCGCCGGCAGCTAGCCCGGCAAGGCCGTATTTCGCCAATTTGAGTAGCAGGAAACCGCAGATTCCCGAGGAAAATCAGCCGAAACCGTCCAATCGGGTAACCATGTTCGGCCCGGCACGGCTCGAGCCGGCCCTTGCCCGCGCGGGCGCGGCGCGAGACAAGCGCGGCAAAGAAGGAGGGGGAGCCGCATGAAATCCTGGATCGCCGCGACGCTGCTCGCGCTCGGCATGGCCGCCCGGCCGGCCGCTGCGCAGACCGCGCCGGTGCCGCCCGAACGGCCGGCCTGCCGCGAAGTGGGCGACCTGCCTTTCCTCGTCATCGATGCCGGCAGCACGGCGCGGCTGGGCGCGATCGGCCTCGACCGGGCGGCGATCTTCGCTCAGATGCGCGAGACCTCGATCCCCGAGACGATGGGCTGCTGGGCGATGCCGGTGGGCAATTTCGACAGCCAGCTCGTCTCGGTCGGCATGGCGCAGTGGAATTTCGGGACGGGGAGCCTGCAGCCCCTGCTCCAGGCGTGGAAGCGGGCGCAGGGCGGCGGGTTCCGCCGCGCGCGCAGGGCGCTGATGCCGCTCCATGGCAAGACGATCTTCTCGCATGCCTGCCTGGCGGTGCCGGTGAAGCCCCGGTGCCGCGACAAGATCCTGGCGGCGCACGGGCCGGACGGGAAGCTCGATCCCGTCCTGTGGGGCGAATTCAACGCGCTGTTCGAGAGCGACGCGATGCTGCAGGTGCAGCTCGACACCTATCTCGCGCTGCTCGAAGCGGTGCGGCAGGACCTGTTGCGCGTGTTTCCCGAGGGGCCGATCACGCTGCGCAAGGTGCGCTGGGCAGTGGACACCAAGGTGCAGCAGGGCGGCTTCCCGCTCGACGAGGACCTGGCGCGGCTGCGGCGCAAGCTGGCGGCGATGCCCGAGGGCGAGCGCTGGGAGCGGCTCGGCGCGATCTTCGCCTGGTACGGGGCGCTGTCGCGCTCGATCGACCAGGACGGCGTGCAGCGCGACTGGGCCTGGAATCTCGATCGCTGGGGCTGCCTGCTCGACCGGCGGCGGATCGATCCGGAGCAATATGAGATGCTCCATTTGACCTTCCTGCGCAGCCGCACCGCGATCGGCAATTCGGGGCGCTGGCAGGCGTTGACCTTCGAACGGCGGGCCAAGATCATCCTCGGGGTGGGCAGCGTCTCGGGCAAGGCGGACGGAGAATGTTTGCGCTGACCCCTTGGAACCGGCGGCGCGGCCATCCATTACGTGACGGGAACATTTATCCGGAGTGCAGGGCGATGCGTGGTTTGCTGGTGACGGCGGGATTGTTGGCGGTGGCGGGCTGTGCGAGCCCGCAGAAGGACGCGCGCTACATGGCCGGCCATGCCCGCGCCCAGGCGGACCTCAAGATGGCCGACGGCACCGATGTCGGCAAGGCGATCGCCGAGGAAGTCGACGGCTCGATCCGCGTGATGGTGGAAGTGCACGGCCTGACCAAGGGCGTGCACGGCACGCACGTCCACACCGTGGGCAAGTGCGAGGGCCCCGACTTCGCCAGCGCCGGCGGCCATTGGAACCCGACCGCGCACCAGCATGGCAAGGACAATCCGATGGGTCCGCATGCCGGCGACATGCCCAATCTCTCGGTGGGCGAGGACGGCCGCGACCGCACGATCTTCGTGCTGCCCGGCGGTACCTATGCGGGGCTGATGGACGAGGACGGCGCGGCGCTCGTCGTCCATGCCAATGCCGACGACTACAAGACCGATCCCTCGGGCAATTCGGGCGGGCGCATCGCCTGCGGCGTCTTCCACGCGATGTAAGGCGGGGCGCGGTGGGGAGGGTTCCGTGACGTCGGTGCTGTTCGTGTGCCTGGGCAATATCTGCCGTTCCCCGCTTGCCGAAGGCGCGCTGCGGGCGGCGGCGGAACGCGCCGGGCTGGACATCGCAGTGGATTCGGCGGGGACCGGCGACTGGCATGTCGGCGCGCCGCCCGATCGCCGCGCCCAGGCGGCGGCCCGGCGCCACGGAGTCGACATCTCCGGCCTGAGGGCGCGGCAGGTGCGGCCGGAGGACTTTTACCGCTTCGACCATGTGCTGGCGCTCGACGACCGGAATCTGCGCGACCTCGCCGCGATCGCCCCGGCGGATGCGACCGCCGAGTTGAGGCTGCTGATGGATATCGTGCCCGGGCGCGAGGGCAGCTCGGTCGCCGATCCCTATTTCGGGACGGACCGCGACTTCGACACGACCTGGGCGGAGGTGAGCGCCGCCGCCGATGCGCTGGTGGCGCGGCTGGGCCGGGCGGGGTAGGGTAGGGCCTCCTACCCTCCGCCGACTTCCTGCTTGCGCGGGGATGACGGAGTTTGTCGCATGGGGCCGACCCTTGCGCGAAGGCAGCTTGCGTCTCCTCTAGGTTGAGAACCCAAATAAGTATTTGATTTTCTACCGTCATCCCGGCGCAAGGCCGGGGTGACGAAGGAAGAATATGAGTCCTCAACCTAGTCGACATCGGAATGCGGACTCGATTATGCTGAAAGCGGTCGAACGCTGCAGGTAAGAATGATGTCGTTGGTCGCCATGATGGCAGTGGCAGTCACTACCCCGGCACAGCCGATCGGCGATCCGCGGTCATGGATTACCTCGGACGACTATCCAGCAGTGGCCGTTGGCGCGGAGGGGCCGGTTCGCGCGATCCTATCGATCGATCAGGGGCCGTCGTGGAATGCACAGTAGAACGTTCCTCTGGCAATGCGGAACTGGATGCTGCAACCTGCGCGGCCCTACGCAAACGAGCCAGGTTTGTACCTGCTCGCGATGACGCCGGTGTCGCGGTATCTTCAACCAGGGTGCAGTCGGTCCGCTGGACCATGCCGCGGGACCGACTTATTTCACAGGGTGCCAGGATGACTTACACCCTGGACCCAACCGGGCACATCATCGGATGCAAGATTGATGAATTTGGCGCCCATGACCCCGATCTGACCTGCAGCCCTCAAATGGTCGAAGAATTGGCGCAGTCCTATCTTTCCAAATCGTTGAACCATTATGCTTCCGTGGCTATTCTATTGGCGATGGAGGTCGATGATGGCTCCGAGATAAATGTTCTTCGCTCTGTGGATGGAGAGCGCAAAGTCATAGAGCAGGTGAGAATCCGTGTGTCGTCGGAAGGTGTTGTCACGGAATGCATGCCGAGCCAAGTTGGTGAGGTTAATGGTCGCCCGTTGAATTTGTGTGGCGGGCCTGTTCAAGTTGGACAGAAAGAATTCGAATCTGATTCCAATGGAAAGGAGCGGACCTTGCTAGTCGGATTCGAATTAACCGGGCAGCCGCGTTGAGCTATCAGTAACGCAGTCACTGGCTCGTAATTGCGAATGCTGAGATGTCCGCTGGCCGCCCTTTTTCCACCAAAGCGGACAATCGCCTAACCAAATTGCAGCCGTCCGAGATTGGATAAGCGAACGCCGAACGCGGGCGGGCTATTTCCGGCCGATCGACCGGGCAGGATGCATTCCCGTGACAGGCGGCGCTGACGGCCGATTGCCTGGCCCCCCGCGAGAGCGCGGCCAGATGCCCTTATCGCCCAAGCGGCCGGCCCCGAACCGCCGCGACGCCCTGCAGAATGTTATCGACCACGAATTGCGGCGCTTCGTGTGGCAGGCCGTGGCCCGCGCGTTCGGCAATGTTCTGATGCGCGTTGCTCGACAGGGACAGATACTCGCGCTGCATCCGCTGGGTGGCGTCCTCCAATTTGACGGCGATCGGTTCCGACAAGCCCGGGACCATGCGGAAGCGCGGGCTGTGGGTCGCGACGATCACCGGCTTGCTCCCGAGCGATGTGAGCAGATGCGCCTGCGCGGCGCTGGCGCGCATGTCGAGCCGCTCGTCGTTCCTGGCCGGATCCGCCTGCACGCTCAGAAGGAAGGCACGCGCATCGGTCACGGCCTTTTCCTCGCCCGGTGCCGGTGCGGGCAGCTGCGCCAGCCATTTCGAGAACTGGTCGGGATGCGTCGTCGACACCAGCACCAGCCCCGCCGTGTCGGCCGGATATTGCGCCGCGAACACCTGGGAATGGAGCCCGCCGATCGAGTGGCCGACGAGCAGATAAGGTCCCTTCTCGCCCGCCGCCGACAATGCGGCATGCAGATCGCGGGCGGCGTCCCGGCTGGTGCGCGGCCCTGCGGGCGCCGGGTCGCTCCCGCCAAGCCCGGCGCGATCGTACAGGCAGGTACGCGCGACCGCCGCCACCTGGTCTGCGATGCCTCGCCAGCCCGGATCCTCGACCGGCGCGGTTCCCATGCCGGCGTCGATCACCACCGTCGGCCCGCCGCTGCCCGTGCAGGACAGGCGGATCGACCGCCCGCCGACATCGAAGCGGCCATCGACCGGCTTCTCCTGGCCCGCCGCGATCGTGGCGGAAGCGAGGATGGCCGCGCAGGACAAGAGCTTGGCAATGAGCATGGTGTGCATATGCGCCTCCCGGTCGAAGGCGAGGATCTAAGCATGGATCGCGCGCTGCTCACAATGCCGGCCGTCCGGACGCGTTGACCCGAGCCGGGGCATGACCCTAGGGATGGCATCCCCCGATGCGGACGGATGGCGAGAGGCGCGTGATGCAAAGGACTGCCATAGGATTTCCCCTCGGCATCGCGATCGGCGTGATAGTCGGGGCGCTGATCGGCAACATGGCGATCGGCATTTTGCTCGGCCTCGCCCTGGGCTTCGGGATCGTGAAACTGCCGGGGAAGCGCAGCGGGTCCTAGATCGAGGACCCGATCGGGGTTCCGGCTTCCCGCGTCCTCGCGGCGATCGGCGCGATATCGGCGGCGGCGTCTTTTCCCGGCGGACGCAGCATGTATAAACCACGGCCGGGGCGGGGCGCATGGGGAGCATGGATGGCTGAAGCCGATGCCGCCTGGCCCAGCCACGGCGGAGAAACAGGGGAGAGGCTGCGGGCACCGGACTTGGCGGTGCCGGAGCTCGGCCCGATCGCGGGCTGGCCGCGCGAACTGAAGGTCGCGATCGACCTGATGCTCGCTTCGCCGCAACGGACCTTCATCACCTGGGGCCCGGACTATCTGTTCTTCTACAACGACCGCATCCTCGACGCCTATCGCGACGAGGATCGCCGGATCTTCGGCCGCTCCTATCGCAAGAGCTGGCCGGCGGTGTGGGAAGAGGTGGGCACCCATTTCGAGCGGGCGTTCGCCGGCGAGCCGGTGCTCCGCCCCGGCCTGCACGTGCAGACCATACGCGGCGGCGGCGAGAAGATCGACATCCATGTCGACCTGGCGCTGACGCCGATCCGCGATGCGGCGGGCAAGGTGGTGGGCATCTTCGGCACCAGCGCCGATCGGACCGAGCATTTCCACATGGCGGCGCGCGAGCGCGACGTGCGCGAGGCGCTGGAGGAGAAATCACGCACGCTGGAAGTGGTCAACCAGGCGGGCACCGCGATCACCGGCGAGCGCGACAGCGCGCGCGTGGCGCAGACCGCGGTGGATGCGGGCGTGGCGCTGATCGGCGCGCAGTTCGGCGCCTTCTTCTACAACAGCACCGACGAGACCGAGGGCGAGCGCTACATGCTCTACGCGCTGTCCGGAGCGCCGCGCTCGGTGTTCGACAAATTCCCGATGCCGCGGATCACCCGGTTGTTCGAGCCGACCTTTGCCGGGACGGGCATCATCCGCGTCGACGACGTCACCGCGGATCCCCGCTATGGCCGGAACGCGCCGTTCAAGGGCATGCCCGAGGGGCATCTGCCGGTGCGCTCCTATCTGGCCGTGCCGGTGCGCACCCCGGCGGGGGACGTGATCGGCGGCCTGCTCTACGGCCATCCCGAGCCCGGCCGGTTCAGCGCCGCGGCCGAGGCGAGCCTGGTGAGCCTGGCCGGCCAGGCGGCACTGGCGATGGACAATGCCCGGCTGTTCGAGGCTGTGGCGCGCGAGCTGGCGCGTCGCGCCGTTGCCGAGGAGGAGCTGCGCGTGCTCAACGAGCGGCTGGAGACGCGCGTCGCCGAGGCGGTGACCGAGCGCGAGACGGTGTTCGCCGCGCTCCAGCAGGCGCAGAAGATGGAGACGATCGGCAAGCTCACCGGCGGCGTGGCGCATGACTTCAACAATCTGCTCCAGGTGATCTCGGGCAATCTCCAGCTTCTCGCGCGCGACGTGCAGGGCAATGACAAGGCCGAGCGGCGGGTGGCGAACGCGCTGTCCGGGGTGCAGCGCGGATCGAAGCTGGCCAGCCAGCTGCTCGCCTTTGGCCGGCGCCAGCCGCTCGAGCCGCGCGTGCTCAACATCGGCCGGTTCCTGGGCGGCATGGAGGACATGCTGCGCCGCGCGCTGGGCGAGGCGATCGCGATCGAGGTGATCACCTCCGGAGGGCTGTGGAACTGCCAGGCCGATCCGACCCAGCTGGAGAATGCGATCCTCAACCTCGCGATCAACGCGCGCGACGCGATGGCGGGCACGGGCAAGCTGACGATCGAGGCGGCGAACGCCTCGCTCGACGATGCCTATACCAGCGGGCTGGATGACGTGCCGCCGGGCCAATATGTGATGCTGGCGGTGACCGACACGGGCACCGGCATCGATCCGAAGCTGATCGAGCAGGTGTTCGAGCCCTTCTTCTCCACCAAGCCCGAGGGGCAGGGATCGGGGCTGGGGCTCTCGATGGTCTATGGCTTCGTCAAGCAGTCCGGCGGCCATGTGAAGATCTATTCCGAGCTCGGCCACGGCACCACGCTGAAGCTCTATCTGCCGCGCGTGCGCGGGCGCGAGGAATTGGTGGCCGCCTCGCCCGAGACCGTGACGATGCGCGGCGGCAACGAGACGATCCTGGTGGCCGAGGACGATCCGGACGTGCAGGCGACGGTGGTCGAGCTGCTGACCGACCTGGGCTATATCGTGCTGCGCGCCAACGACGCGCAGAGCGCGCTGAGCGTGATCGAGAGCGGCGTGGCGATCGACCTGCTGTTCACCGACGTGGTGATGCCGGGGGCGCTGAAGAGCCCGGAGCTGGCGCGGCTGGCGCGGGCGCGGCTACCCGAGCTCATGGTGCTCTTCACCTCGGGCTATACCGAGAACGCCATCGTGCACGACGGGCGGCTGGACGTGGGCGTGGAGCTGCTCTCCAAACCCTATACCCGCGAGCAGCTGGCGCGAAAGGTGCGCGCGGTGCTGGAGGGGAAGAAGCGGGGTTAGGACCCATATTCTCCCCTTCCTGGAAGGGAGGGGAGTCAGGCCTGGAGCGGATAGCGTTCCACTGCCTCGTAGCGCGCGCCTTCATGGCCGAGATGGCTTTCGAACAGGTAGAAATGGTCGAGCGCGAAGGATGGGCTGGCGAGGCCGGCATGCGCCTCGACGAAGCGCTCGGCGGCTTCGGCGGGAGCGTTCATCCGCGCCAGGGTAATGTGGGGGAGATAGGCCCGGCGCTCCGGCGGCTGGCCGGCGCGGACCAGCGCCTGGTCGATCTTGCGGTGGAGCCCGGCGAGCCCTTCGCGCGGGCGGATGCCGGCCCAGAGCGCGTTGATCCGGCCGCGGCTGTCGAACGTGCCGACACCCTCCAGCGCGACCGCGAGCGGCGGCCAGCGCACCGAGGAAAGCGCAAGCGCGGCGTCCTCGGCGGCGCGCTCGTCGACTTCGCCGATGAAGCGCAGGGTGATGTGGAGCTGGCCGTCGTCCTGCCAGCGTGCGCCGGGAATGCCGCCCATCAGCGCGCGCAACTGGGCGCGGATCGGGGCGGGTGGACGCAGGCCGACGAACAGGCGAAGCATGGCCATGGCACTAGCGCGCCCGGTTTTGCTTGAAAACACCCGGCGCGGGGGCGATATTCACGGATACCGGCAGGTGCCGGGCAAAGGAGTTTTGAAATGGCTGACTGGTCGGATCCCCGGACGGGCGCGCCCTATGTGACCGCCGGCGCGGGCGCGGATGCGCGCGACGCGGGGCTCAGGTCGTACATGCTGTCCGTCTACAACTACATGGCTTCGGGCGTGCTGCTGACCGGCATCGTCGCGCTGCTCTTCGCCAAGAGCGGGGCGATCGCGGTGCTGTTCACCGAGCAGGCGAACGGCGCGGTCTCCCCCTCGCTGCTCGGCTGGATCGTGATGCTCGCGCCGCTCGGCATCGTGCTGGTGATGAGCTTCGGCCAGATGCGCCTCTCCACCCCGGCGATGCAGGCGCTGTACTGGGTCTATGCCACGGTGATGGGCCTCTCGCTCTCGACGATCTTCCTGCGCTACACCGATACCTCGATCGCGCAGGTGTTCTTCGCGACGGCGGCCGGCTTTGCGGGGCTCAGCCTGTGGGGCTACACCACGAAGCGTGACCTGTCGGGCATGGGCACCTTCCTGATCATGGGCCTGGTCGGTCTGATCGTCGCTTCGATCATCAACCTGTTCCTGCAGTCGGGGCCGCTGAGCCTGGCGCTCAGCGTGATCGGCGTGCTGCTGTTCGCGGGCCTCACCGCCTATGACACGCAGAAGATCAAGAGCATGTATTTCTACGTCCAGGGCAGCGACATGCGCGGCAAGGCCGTGGTGCTGGGCGCGCTGACGCTCTACCTCGACTTCATCAACATGTTCCTGTTCCTGCTGCGCCTGTTCGGCAGCCAGCGGAACTGATCCGGGGCGCCGCGCCGAGCGCGGCATCGCGAGATCCCGGGAAATGCGGCCCGGCGGGGAAACTCGCCGGGCCGTTTTCTTTTGCGCCTGGGCGAAGGCGGGTGCGGGAACGCGAATCGCCGGGCGTTCGTTACAGCCCGGCAACGCTCAGGAGAGTGAGTCATGGACGCGAACCCGATCGACCCGGCGCTGGACCCCCTGTCGGCGGTACCGGGCCCGGATGAGGAAACCAAGCGCACGGCCGCCCGATCGGCCGATGCCGGCACCGACGAATCGATTGCCGAGCGGCTGGCGCGCAACCCGGAAAGCAAGGAAGCGCGGCTCGACCGGGCGCTCGACGAATCGATGGATGCGTCGGATCCGCCCGCTTCGACCCAGCCGGTGCATAGCCATCGCGGCGGCGATCTTCCCGAAAGCTCGGGCTATGATCCCAGGAAGGAAGCCCGGCTGGCCCAGGGTGACGGCAAGGGCGTGATCGGCCGGATCCTGTCGAAGATCGGCCTCGGCTGAGGCCGGCAATGGCGGCCGCGCCCGCCATGCCCGCGACGGGCTGGCGCGCCAACCTCGTCATCTATGCGGCGCTCGCCGCCAATCTCGGAATCGCGGCCGCCAAGTTCGTGGCGGCCGCGATCACCGCATCCTCCTCGATGCTCACCGAGGGCGTGCACAGCCTGGTCGACACGGGCAACCAGGGGCTGCTGCTCTATGGCCAGTATCGGGCGAAGCGCCTGCCCGACCGGGATCATCCTTTCGGCTATGGTCGCGAGCTCTATTTCTGGGCATTCATCGTCGCCATCCTGATCTTCGGGCTGGGCGCCGGCGTCTCGATCTACGAAGGCTGGCGGCACATCGCCGCGCCCGAGCCGCTGCGCGATCCCCTGGTCAATTATGTCGTGCTCGCCATCGCCTTCGTGCTGGAAGGGGCGAGCTGGTGGGTCGCGATGCGCGCGTTTGCGGCGCGCAAGGGCGATCTCGGCTGGTGGCGGGCGATCCGGGAATCGAAGGACCCTTCCGGCTTCATCGTGCTGTTCGAGGATTCGGCGGCGCTGGCCGGGCTGGCCGTGGCGGCGGCCGGCGTGTGGGCGAGCCATCACTGGGGCGATCCGCGGATCGACGGCTGGGCCTCGATCGCGATCGGCGTGATCCTGGCCGTGGTGGCGATGCTGCTGGCGCGCGAATCCAAGGGGCTGCTGATCGGCGAGCGCGCCAATCTCGACATGGTGGCGCGGATCCGCGCGCTGCTCGAGGCCGAGCCGTGCATCACTCATGTCAACCATGTCCGCACCATCCACACCGCGCCCGACCGCATCTTCGTGGCGATCAGCGCCGATTTCGCCGACGCGCTGCCGATGGGCGAGGCGGAGACGCTGATCGAGCGGCTCGAGCAGCGGCTGAAGGCGCAGGAGCCCAAGCTCAGCTCGATCTATATCAGGCCCGAGAAGCGCGAGGACGCGGTGGATGCGCTGGCGATGGGATGAGCCCGGGCTTGGTTCGTCACCCCGCTCTCGCGGGGATGGCGAGAGAGGGAATATTTGAGCCCTCGGCTTGGGCCGTATCGGCATTTGGAATGAAGGCGCCGAGCTCGTCGCGTTGCTCGCCACCCCGGCCTTGTGCCTGGGAGACGGATATGGGCGAAGCAGACACTCTAGATCCGCCCGCAATCGTTCGGCGGTCTTTGCCCGGCGAAGCGCGCGTCGATCCAGTCGAGCGTGGTCCTGGCGGCGCCGGCGTCGCGTGCGGCGGCGCCATGGTCGCCGCCGGGCAGCGAGATGTAGCGCAGCGGCGCGCCGGCGCGGCAGCGCTGGCGGGCAAAGGCGAGCGTCACGGCCGGCGCGACCACGGTGTCGGCGCTACCCTGCGCGATCAGCAGGGGGCCGGGCACCGCGCCGGGCGCGACGCTGTTGGCGCGGGCGATGCCGGCCCAGGGCGGGGTGCTGCCCATGTCCTTGCTGCGCAGCGCGCCCCGGATCGCCGCGATGCCGAGGATCGTGCCGAGCCGCGGCTTCTTGCCGAGCTCGACGCAATTGTTGCGCGCCAGGCGGGTGGCGACCCCGGCATTGGTCTTGTTGAACAGGCTGGAGAGCGGATGGCCGAAATGCCGCGACCAGCTATAGGCCGCATAGGCCGCCAGCATCGCGCGGACATTGGCATCGATGCCCGAGCGGAGATTGGCGGCGCGCGCGGTGGGCGCCGCGGCGGCGGCGGTGCCGAGCAGGCGCAGCTCGGGCGCATAGCGCGCGGCCTCCGCCCCGGTCCACAGCGCCGCGTGCCCGCCCTGCGATTCGCCCCAGACCGCGAAATCGGCGCCGGCCCGGGCCTCGCGCAGCGACCGGGCGGCGCGCACCGCGTCGAGCACCGCGCGCGCGGTGTCGATGCCGATCAGATAGGGATGGGCCATGGGCGAGCCGAGCCCCGGATAATCGGGCGCGACCACCAGATAGCCGCGCGCGATCATCTCGGCGAGCGCGGGTGTCGCCTGCCAGAAATCGGGGCTCAGCGACGGCGCGCATCGCTCGACCACGCCCCAGGTGCCGTGGGTCCAGGCGATCACCCGGCGCGGCGCGGGCGAGGGCACGCGATCGCGCGGGGCGACGATCATGCCGGTGACGCGGATCGCGCGGCCCTGCGCGTCGCTGGTCCAATAGGCGATGCGCCAGCTGCGCATCGCGTCCGTCCCGCCGGAGACCGGCTCGGCGGAGATCAGCGTGCCGGGAGACTCCGCTTGCCTTTGGGCAGGCCTCTGGGCGAGCGCCGTGGCGGGCAGGGCGATGAGGAGCAGGATGGCGGACAAGAGGGTGCGTAGCATGACGAGCCTCCTTCGACGCGCCGCTTATCCCAGATTGCGGGCTTGGCCTCAACCGGTGCCGGCCGGGCGGTCAGGCGCGCATGCCCGCTTCCGTCACGATCCATTCCCGGAACGCGAGCATCGCCGGGCCGGGCGTGCGCGACTGGAGCCAGGTGAGCCAGTAGCGGCCGGTCGAGACTTCGAGCGCGAAGGGGCGGACGAGCCGGCCTTCGCCCAGATGGCGGGAAAGCATCGCCGGCGGGGCGAGGGCAACGCCCATCCCCTGGATCGCCGCCTCGGCCATCGCCAGCGAGCTGTCGAACACCGGGCCGCGCAGCGGCGGCGGCGCGATACCGGCCTGGGCGAGCCAGCGCGGCCATTCATCGGCGCGGTAGGAGCGCAGCAACGGCAGGCCGAGCAGGTCCGTAGGCGTGGCGAGGCGCGCGGCGAGCGCGGGCGTGCAGAGCGGCGTGAGCGGCGTCTCGACCAGCGGCACCGCCTCGGTGCCGTGCCAGGCGCCGGCGCCGAAGCGGATGGCATAGTCGAGCCCTTCGCCGGCCAGGTCGACGCGGTTGTTGTTGGTGAACAGGCGCAGGTCGATGCGCGGATGCGCGGCATGGAAGGCGGGGAGGCGGGGAAGCAGCCAGCCGGTGGCGAAGGTGCCCACTGCGGCGACCGAGAGCAGCTGCGCGGCGGTGCCGCTGGCGATGCTCTCGACCAGTTCGGCGATGCGATCGAAGCTGTCCCCCAGCGCCGGGAGCAGCGCCAGCCCCTCGTCGGTGAGCGCGAGCCCGCGCGGCAGGCGGCGGAAGAGCTGGGTGCCGAGGCGCTGCTCCAGCCCCTTCACCTGATGGCTGATCGCGGCTTGCGTGACGCACAGCTCGATCGCGGCGCGAGTGAAGCTCAGATGCCGGGCCGATGCCTCGAAGGCGCGCAGGGCATTGAGGGGCAGGTGAGGGCGGACCATCGGGCACGGAGCATAAGTTCAGCTAATGCCGGGCGCCAGATGGCGCGGCGCTATTCCCAGCCTTGCTCGGTCCGGGCCGCGGCCGGGAGCATCTCGAAGCGTTGCAGCGCGGGATCGAGATAGTCCCAGGGCTGCGCCGCCGCCGTCCACAGCGCGACGCGGGGCGCGAAGCGTTCGGGCGCGTCGAGCGTGGCGGGGCTGACGATGAACAGCTCGGGAATGTCGGGGAAGGTCATGTAGACCGGCGCCCCGCAGCTGCCGCAAAAGGCCCGGCTCTTGCGGGTGCCCTGTTCGCCGGTCGTCTCCCAGCGGCTGGGCGTGCCGGTGGTGCGGACCTCGGCGCCGAAGAAAGTGAGGTGCGAGCTGTGGCCGGTGCCGCTGGCGAGCTGGCACTGGCGGCACTGGCAATGGTTCATGTCGACCGGCTCGCCGACGACTGCATAGCCGATCGCGCCGCACGCGCAGCGGCCGGTATAGGGCGGGCTTCCGGACATGGTCGGCTCCTTTCTCGATCGCGGCTCAGCCGACCTCGGCCTCGGCCGCGACCGTGCCGACCTGCTTCACCACCTTTGCCCAGCCATGGCGCATGTTGGTGAACGCGGTCTCGTTGCGTGGCAGCTCGAAGCCGGAATGGGTGAGGCGCAGCAGCGTGCCGCCCGCCACCGCCGCGAGATCGAAGGTGACCACCGTGTCGAGCCGCGAACCATAGCCCTGGTTCGCGGCATGGCCGCCGGCCCAGCTATAGGCGAACCGGGAATTGGGGATGATGGTGAGCACCTCGCACTGGATCGTGCCGTCCCATTCGCCCGCGGGGCTGGTCTGATAGGTGAAGCGATTGCCCACCACCGGCTCGAAGCCCCTCGGCTCCATCAGCCAGCGCCCCATCAGTTCGCCGCTGGTCAGCGCCTTCCAGATCACTTCCGGCGCGTGGGGAAGCAGTTCCTCGACGAGGATCTGCCGGGTGACGGTATCGGCTTCGGTCATGGGTCGATTTCCTTGAGCAGGCTGCGGAGGTCGGAGAAGCGATCGCGCCAGAACAGGTCATAGTGCCGCATCCAGTCGAACAGCGGATCGAGGCCGTCGGGCCGCGCGCTGTAGAAGACCTGGCGCCCCTGCGGCCGCTCGGCGACCAGCCCGGCCTGTTTCAGCGATTTCAGATGCTGCGAGATCGCCCCCTGGGTGACGCCGCTGCCGCGCGTGAGCTCGGCCACGCTGATCTGGTCGCTGCGCACGATCCGCTCGAACACCGATCGCCGGGTGGGATCGGCGAGCGCGCGCATCACGGTATCGAGGGGGGCCGCCTGGAGCATGTCGAATCAATTAGTAATCGCTAATGCATTAGTCAATGCTAATTTATTGGCGCCGTGGCGGACCCGTGCGGTCGATGCGTCATCGCGGGTGGCTTTCATGGCGGCGACCGGCTAGGCTGCGGCCATCGCTGGCAGTTGCGTTCGTAGGCGCCAGCGGCTGAGAGACCTCCGTGCTCCCGCTTACGCAAGGGGGAGCAGCGCATTGGGCCTCGACACGCCGCCGAAGGATCCGGCCGGAGAAGATGCCGCCAAGCCGGTGCGCACCACCGGCTTCCGGCGCAAGTTCACCGAAGCGCGGCTCTCGCCCGACGGGATGGAGCGGCAGGGCCGCGTCGTCCGGATCGCGTTCGAGGCACTGGGGCGCGAGGGCGCCACTGCCTTTCTCAATGGACCAGACGATGCGTTGGGCGGCCGCCCCCTCGACCTTGCCATAGCAAGCGCCGACGGATTGGCGGCCGTCGAGCAGGCGATCGCCGCCCGCCGCGAGACGCGGTGAGGCGCGGCGCGGCGCGCGGTGCCGTCACCGTCGTCAGCCCCGAACTGATCCGTGCGCATGCGACGCTGCAACGGGGCTCGCATTTCCTGGGGCTCGGCCTGGGCGGGCCCGGCGCGGCGCCGCGCGCGATCGAGGGGCGCTATCGGGCGAAAGTGATCGGCAATGGACTGCGCGAGCTCGATCGCTTCCTCAATCTGCTGGTGGGCGAAACGGCGCGCTGCCGCGGCATCGCCCTGCCCGGAGGCGAGCGCAATACCGCGAACAAGCTCGCCCGGCTGCGCCATGCGCTTCGCGTGCCCGATCCGGACCATGCCCGGCTCGTGGCGCTGGGGCGTTCGCGCAACTGCCTGTTCCACTGCGCGGGCACGGTACGGCGCGGCGACGGCGACGGCGAAGCGGTGATGACCACGGGCTGGCACGGCGAGGGCGGGGGGCTGCGGCGCGTCCCCGTCGGCGCGGAGCTTGTCCTGTCCCCCGCCGAGCTTTCCGAAATCTGCCTTTTCTATCGCGACATCGCCGATCGCCTGCTCGCCGAGGCGCGCGGCCCAACGAATGGAACTCCATGAACCCGAGCAACCCGCATCACTATGCCATCCGCATCGAAGCGGCCGACATCGACGCGCTGGGGCATGTGAACAACGCGATCTACCTGCGCTGGGTGCAGGCTGCGGTGGTCGACCATTGGGAGCGGCTGGCCCCGCCCGAGGCGGTGGCGGCGCATCGCTGGGTCGCCGTGCGGCACGACATCACCTATCGCAAGCCCGCCTTCCTCGCCGACGCGCTGATCGCCACCGTGGTGCTGGAGTGCGTGCGGCGTGAGAGCGCGTTCTACGGCACGGTGATCCGTCGCGGCACCGAGACGCTGGCCGAAGTGAAGTCGCGCTGGTGCTGCCTCGACGCCGCCACGCTTCAGCCCGCGCGGCTGGCGGCGAGCACGGTGGCCTGTTTCCTGCCGCCGGCCGAGATGGCCATCGCTCCCTAGGGCCAGGCCTTGGCCGGCAAACCCGTCATCCTCGCGCAGGCGGGGATGGCAGGCGGGGATGACGGTGGAGGGAATATGAGGCCCCAGCCCCGGTTTGGCGGCCCGTCTTTGCCTCCCCCGCGCCGGGGGTTTTGACTTCAGGTCATTATACCTATAGGGGGTATAGGTATGGCTCACCTCTCCCATGGTAATGACGCGCTGCTGGCGCGGGTTCGCCGGATCGGCGGGCAGGTTGGCGCAGTCGAGCGGGCGATGCAGGGCGGCGCGGACTGTGCCGAGATCCTGCAGCTCGTCGCGGCGGTGCGCGGGGCAGTCAACGGACTGCTCGACGAGATCATCGCCGACCATCTCCAGGCGCATGTCGCGCATCCCGATCTCAGCGACGCCGAGCGCGCGCGGGGCGCCGAGGACCTGCTGGCGGTGATTCGCCGTTACTCCAAATAGGATTCCCCATGGCGACCCTGCCCGAAATCGATGCGCTGGCGCACGATCACGTCTTCCTCGGCGCCGCGCACGACGCGAATGCGCGGCGGACCCTGTGGGTGGTCTGGCTCACCGCGGTGATGATGGTGGGCGAGATCGCCGCCGGCTATTGGACCGGATCGATGGCGCTGCTCGCCGATGGTTTCCACATGGCGACGCATGCCGGCGCGCTGGCCGTCGCGGCGGCTGCCTATGCCTATGCGCGGCGGCACGCGCACAGCGCCGCCTACAGCTTCGGGACGGGCAAGGTGGGCGACCTGGCCGGCTTTGCCTCGGCGATGGTGCTCGGGCTGATCGCGCTGGGGATCGGCGTGGAATCGGTGCTGCGGCTGTTCGAGCCGATCAAGGTGGCGTTCGGTGAGGCGACGATCGTCGCGGTGCTGGGGCTGGCGGTGAACCTGGCCAGCGCGGCGCTGCTCTCCGGCGGGCACCATCACGGCCATGCGCATCATCATGACCATCACCACGATCATGGCCATCACCACGACCATGGCCATCACCATCACCGCGGCCACGACAACAATCTGCGCTCGGCCTATATGCACGTCCTGGCCGATGCGCTGACTTCGGTGCTGGCGATCGCGGCGCTGCTGGCCGGTCGCTATCTCGGCTGGGCCTGGATGGATCCGGCGATGGGGATCGTCGGCGCGGTGGTGATCGCGCGCTGGTCATGGACGCTGATGCGCGATACCGCCGCGGTGCTGCTCGACCGGACCGACGATCCCGTCGCCGCGGAGGTGCGCGCGCTGGTGGAGGCCGGGGGCGATGCCCGGATCACCGACCTGCACGTGTGGCGCGTGGGGCCCGAGGCGCGCGCGGCGATCGTGAGCGTGGTGGGCGCCGATGCGGAAACGGTCCGCGCCCGGCTGGCGCCGGTGCACGAACTGGCGCACCTCACCGTGGAATGCCGCTGACGCCGCGCCCGGCGCAAGGCCGGGCGCGGCGCGTGGCGTTCAGTCGATGGCCTCGATGCCCTGGGCCTGGAGGCGCTCGATCGCCGCTTTCATGTGCTTCAACTGCTCGGGCGAATGGCCCTGCCACTCGGCGACTTCACCGACCACGCGGAGCGGCGCGCGCGAGCGGTAGGACAGGGTGGGGTTGCTGGGGAATTTCTGGTCGGTGAGGTTGGGATCGTCGACGATCCCGCCGGTCGGCTCGACGATGTAGATCCGTTCGCGCCCCGGGCCCCGGGCCAGCTCGGCGCCCCAGGTCGCCGCCTCGAGCGTGCCGGTCAGATAGACCCAGGACGCATTCTTCCGCGCGCCATAGTTGGAGGCATGGCCGGCGGCGATCAGGTCGCCGGGGCGCAGGTCCGCGCGGGTGCCGTGATAATAGGTCATGTGGTGCTGCTCCCTCGTCTGCGAATCGAGGGCAGCCTCATGGCGCAGGGACCCCGGCTTGCCGCAAGCCCGGTTCCGGGTTAGACAATGATAGTGGGAAGAGGCCGTGGCGAATCGCTGGCGCCCCCAGTTCCCCCCATCCCCCAGCTCCCTCCATCGCGCAGGCGATCGATCACGGCGGTTGAACCACCACCAGGCGATGCCCGCCGGCACGCCGTAGCAGAGGCCGGGATCGGCGCGCTCGATCGCCCAGGGCCGATAGGCGCCGAAGAACAGCAGGCGATCGATCGCATGATAGGCGAGCTTGCCGGCCAGGCCGCCGCACACCGCCGCGACCAGCCCCATCCAGGGGCGGTCGCGCCAGCGGTGGAGCAGGCGCGCGGCGGGAATGCCGAAGACCGCCAGGCCGAGCGCGACGAAGGGGAGCGCGATCAGCCCATAGACCGCGAGGAGCAGGGCTATCGCCCCGGCATCCGGCCAGCCGAAGCGGTCCGGTTCCAGCGACCAGGCGAGCCCGCCCTGCAGCGTGATGCCACCATAGGCGCCGGCCAGCACGGCGCTCAGGAATGCGGGCAGGCGGCGCGGGTGCGCCGGGCTGTGTGCGTTCGGATCGGTCATGCCGGCGCGGAGGCCTATTTCTTGAGGACATCCAGTGCCGCCGCGGTCATCGCCTCGGTGGCGGTGCCGATCACGGCTTCGGCGTCGGGCGCCCAATAGGGGCTGTGGAGCGAGGGCAGCGGCTTCCTGCCATTGTCGGACGCCGCCCATTTGTCCGCCGGGACGCCGCCCACCCAGAAGATCAGGCTCTGGATCGACTGGTCGGCCAGCCAGTAGCGGCTGAAATCCTCGCCGCCCATCACGGCCTTGGTCTCCACCACCCGGTCCTTGCCGAAGCGCGCCGTCCACAGCGCCTTCATCTGGTCCGACAGCGGCTGGGTGTTGAAGGTGGCGGGTGTGAAATTGTCGCGGACCTTGACCTCGGGCATGCGGTCCTCGGGGACCCCCGCGGCAATTGCCTCGCCCTTCGCGATGCGGGCGATGCCGTCGAGCAGCAGCTTGCGAACCTCCGGCTTGAAGCTGCGCACGGTGAGCAGCATCGTGACGTCGCTGCCGATGATGTTGTGCGTGGAGCCGCCCTTGATCATCCCGACGGTGACGACGGCGGCCTCCTGCGGATCGACTTCGCGGCTGACCAGCGTCTGGAGCGACGTGACGATGCGCGCGGCGAGCACGATCGGATCGCGGGTGGTCTGCGGATAGGCGCCATGGCCGCCGACGCCCTTCACCAGCACGTCGACCGAATCCACATTCGCCAGGGCATAGCCCGGCGTCACCCCGATCTGGCCGGCGGGCTGGCTGGCGCTGTCGTGGAAGGCGAGCGCGACCTGCGGCTTGGGGAAGCGGGTGAACAGTCCGTCCTCGATCATCGCCCGGGCGCCCATGCCGCGCTCCTCGGCGGGCTGGGCGATCATGACGACGGTGCCGTGCCATTTCGCCTTCATCGCGGCCAGGTTGCGCAGCGTGCCGATCCAGCTCGCCATATGCGTGTCATGGCCGCAGGCGTGCATCACGCCGGTCTCGACGCCCTCGTCATTGGTGGCGCGCACCGTGGAGGCGAAGGGCAGGCCGGTGGCCTCGGTGACCGGCAGGCCGTCCATGTCGGCGCGGATCAGCACGACCGGGCCGGGGCCGTTCTCGAGCACCGCGACCACCCCGGTGCCGCCCACTTTCTCGGTGACCTTGAAGCCAGCCTTGCGCGCTTCCTCGGCGAGCTTGGCGGCGGTCTTCACTTCGTGGAGGCTGAGTTCGGGATTGGCGTGGAAGTCGCGATAGAATTCCATGAGCTGGGGCAGCGCGGCCCTGGTCGCGTCGTGCACCGGATCGGCGGCGGAGGGCGTGGAAAAGCTCATCGCTGTTGCGAGAAGGAGGTATCGAAGCATAAAGTTCCCCGCTGCATGGAGGCGCGAATGTTGCGTGGGGATGCCGGGCTGTCAAACCTCTCGCGCCGGGCGCTGCTCGCCGGCGCCGCGCTGCTGGCGCTGCCGGCCCGGGCCCGGGCGGCCGAGGATTTCGCGATCGACTGGCAGGGCGGCGAGCAAACGCCGGCGATCGCCGCATCGCTCGCCGCGCAGATCGCGCTGGTGAAGGCGCTGCGGGTGTCGGACGCGGCGCGGGATTTCTTTGCGGCGCAGGTGATCACGGTGGACCTCCAGCCGGGCACTAGGACGCGGGCGGGGCCGCGCGGCGTGTTCTTCGCGCGCGAGACGCAGCCGGCGGAGAATCCGGTGCTGCTCCATGAGCTGATCCATCGCTGGCAGCTGCTCCGGATGCCGGGCGGGCAGCAGAATCCGGATGTGCAGCGCTTCTATCGCGAGGCCCAGGCGAGCGGGCGCTGGCCGGCCCAGGCCTATATGCTGACCAACCCGTTCGAATTCTTCGCAATGATGGCGAGCGTGGTCCTCCACGGCACCGCCGCGCGCCCGCCCTTCCGGCGCGAGAATGTGAAGGCGAAGGCGCCGGAACCCTACGCGTTCATCGTGAAGGAGTTCGGGCTGGCGGTTTAGGGGAAGCGGGGGCGAATCTTTGGATAGTCGCTTGCGGCCAGGCCCCCTCCACCACGCGCTGCGCGCGCGGTCCCCCTCCCCCGCTTCGCGAGGGAGGAATTGAAGGGGGGCGGTATCGAGTTGTATCCAAATTCCTCCCTCGCTCGCAGAGCGGGGGAGGGGGACCGCCGGCGTAGCCGGTGGTGGAGGGGGAAGCACCGATGGAGCTGAAGGGAGGCCCTGGCGGCAAGCGCGGTGCGCGCAAGCGGCGCCGCGAGATGAGCTTTCCGGAGGTCCTGCTCTGGCAGGAACTGCGCAAGGAGCCCGGCGGCTGGTATTTTCGCCGGGAGCACCCTGCGGGGCCGTATTTCCTCGATTTCTACTGCGCCAAGGCGAAACTGTGCGTCGAGGTGGACGGCGAAGCCCATGCCCGGGGCGATCGACCGGAGCGGGATGCCCGGCGAGATGCTTGGCTGGCCGGGCACGGGGTCAGGGTGCTGCGGGTCCCCGCGGCAGAAGTGCTGTGCGATCTCGATGCCGTGTTGCGGCATATTCTCGACGTGATTGCCGGGACATAGCTCCTCCCCCGTTTCGCAAGGGAAGACCTTTCACCCCGCCGGCGTCAGCTCGATCACATCCAGCTTCGATTCGAACCCCGGATAGGGCAGGACCAGTCGCCAGCGCCGCTCGCCGATGCGCTCGATATAGCCGATCATGTCGCGCGTCTGGTCGACGCCGTAGCGCAAGGGCGCGGTCTCGTCGCCCAGGACCATCACGCCGATGAACATCGGGCGCGCATCGGTGTTGGTGTAGATCAGCCCGTCGGGGCGCTGCGTGCCGTCGAGGCGGGCGAAATGCGTCTCCCGGCCCTGCACGGTGATCTGGCACCGGCCGGCGGGATAGGCCGCGAAATAGGGCGTGAGCGGCTGCTGCGAGCCGAGCTTGAAGGTGCGGCAGCGATACTCGCCCGCGGGCGGCATCGCGGCGCCCAGCGCGCGATCGGGATCGAACAGGTCCGGCTCCGCCGCGATCGCCGCCGGCGCCGCCGCCTTGGCCGGCGCGAGCGCGTCGTCCCAGGCGCGGCGCCAGTTGCGGATGCGATCGGCATCGTCCTCTGTCATCACCTTGCGCCAGCTCCAGCCGGCGGGCGGGCGCGTGGCGGTGGCGTCGCGATAGACATTGCAGCCGGTGAGCCCGAGCGCGAGCAGCGCGGCGGCGGCGATCCCCTTCATTCTTCCAAGCCCCTTCCTCAGGCCGCGGTCCAGCCGCCGTCGATCGAATAATTGGCGCCGGTGATCTGCGCCGCCTCGTCCCGGCACAGGAAAAGCACCAGCGCGGCCACCTGTTCCGGCTGGACGAACTCCTTGGTCGGCTGCGCATCGAGCAGCACGTCGTTGATCACCTGCTCGCGCGTCATGCCGCGAGTCTTCATCGTGTCGGGGATCTGGTTCTCGACCAGCGGGGTCCAGACATAGCCCGGCGAGACGCAGTTCACCGTGACGCCGCTGGTCGCCACTTCGAGGGCGATCGTCTTGGTGAGGCCGGCGATGGCGTGCTTGGCCATCACATACGCGCTCTTGTTGGGGCTGGCGACCAGGCTGTGGGCCGAGGCGGTGGAGATGATCCGGCCCCATTTCTGCGCCTTCATGAACGGCACCGCGGCGCGCGTCATGTGCCAGGCCGACGACATGTTGATCGCGATGATCGCGTCATATTTGTCGATCGGGAAATCCTCGATCGGCGAGACGTGCTGGATGCCGGCATTGTTGATGACGATGTGCGGCCCGCCCAGCTCGTCATGGCAGCGCTGGACCATCGCCGCGATCTGATCGGGCTTGGTCATGTCGGCGGCATCGTAGAGCGCCTTGGCGCCGCTCGTCGCCTCGAGCGCGGCGCGCTCCTTCTCGATCGCCGCGGCGTCGCCGAAACCGTTGATCATCACGCTCGCGCCCTCGGCCGCCAGCGCCTTGGCATAGGCGAGGCCGATGCCCGAGGTGGAGCCGGTGATGATCGCGGACTTGCCCTTGAGGAACATGGAATACTCCTAACGCTGCGTCAGATCGAAGGCGGCGGTGTTGCCGTCGAGGATGTTCTCGGCGACGAGCCGGGCATTGGCCATGGTCTCCGCCACCGCCATGCGGCCGGCCTGCCAATGCTCGTGCATCGAGCGCGCCGAGAATTCGAAGTCGCGCGCGCCGCCCTCCCAGGCATTGGCGCGATAGATCAGGTGGACGAGGCTGACCGGATATTCGGAGACCCGGGCGCGGACCGCCTGCACCTCGGGATCGTCCAGCAGCTCGGGCGGCAGCTTGTTCAGCAGGCGGCAGACCATCTGGCGCTCCTGGCGCAGCCGCATCCGCTCGTCCGAGACGGCGCGGGTGCGGCTGGAGAAGCGAATCTCCTTCTCGCGCGCCAGCACGTCGGTGATGGTGCGGGGCAGCTCGTCGGCGGCGGGGAACAGGTCGACCTGGAAGATCAGCGTCTCGGCGTCTTGCCGGTCGAGGACATGGGTGAGCGGCGTGTTCGAGACGAGGCCGCCGTCCCAATACCAGCAGCCGTCGATCTCCACCGGCGGCAGGCCGGGCGGCAGCGCCCCCGACGCCATGATGTGGCGCGCGTCGAGCCGCTCGTCGCGCGTGTCGAAATAGCGGAAATTGCCGCTCTTGATGTCGACCGCGCCGACCGAGAGGCGCACCGGCCCCTTGTTGAGCAGTTCCCAGTCGACCAGCCGGTCGAGCGTCTCGCGCAGGGGGGCGGTGTCGTAGAAGCTCAGCGCCTCGGGCGTGCCGGGGACGGCGAAGCCGGGCGGCAGCAGGCGCGGGCGGAAGAAGCCGGGCACGCCGCCCAGCATGACCATGCCGGCCGCCCATTCGTGGCTCAGCTCGCGCGCGGCATCGTTCATCGGCAGCGAGAAATCGGGAAGGGCGGCGGTGGCGTCCTCCCAGAAGGTGCGGATCGCGGCGATGCGCTTCTCGGGCGGATTGCCGGCGAACAATGCCGCATTGACCGCGCCGATCGAGATGCCGGCGACCCAGTCGATCTCGATGCCGGCGCCCTGCAGCTCGTCGATCACGCCCGCCTGATAGGCGCCGAGCGCGCCGCCGCCCTGCAGCACCAGCGCTACCGTGTCCGGCAACGGGAGGCCGGGAGCCTGGCGGCGGGGACGTGACTCGGCGTCTGCCATGCGCCTGCCTTGGCCGAAACCATGCGCCGAGGGAAGTGCCTGTTTCGCGTTGGTTGGTGCGTGCAACGCAACGCCGCTTGGGGCATTGTCGCGGCGCGCCAACGAAGAGGGATGCCATGCGGCTCGACGATATCGACCCCACCGACAATGCCCAGGACCTGGGAAGCGGCGGCGGCGGGGGCGGCGGCGGCTTCGGGCTGCTGGGACTGCTGCCGCTGCTGCTCGGCCGCGGCATGGGCTGCGGCAGCATCGCGATCATCGGCCTGATCGCGATCGCCTGGTTCGCGATGGGCGGCGGCGGAGGCGGCGGATTGCTCGGCACGTCGGGCGGCGATGGCACCGCCGGCCAGTCGCCGACCGCCGGGCAGAGCGGGCGGCAGGTCTGCCAGGGCGAGCTCCGCCTCGAATCGTGCCGGGTGATGCGGCTCGCCGACGATACCTGGGCGGCGATCTTCCGCGAGGAAGGCAAGCAATACCGGCCGGCGACGATCAAATTCTACCGGGGCAGCGTCCAGTCGGGCTGCGGCGCGGCGAGCTCGGCGGTCGGGCCCTTCTACTGCCCGGCGGATCAGGGCGTGTATCTCGACACCAGCTTCTTCCAGGAGCTGGAGCAGCGCTTCGGCGCGAAGGGCGATTTCGCCCGCGACTATGTGATCGCGCACGAGATGGGGCACCATGTCCAGGACCTGCTGGGCGTCTCGGGCGAAGTCTCGCGGCGCCAGGCGCGGGCGAGCCGGGCCGAGGGCAATGCGCTGTCGGTGCGGCTCGAGCTGCAGGCGGACTGCTATGCCGGCGTCTGGGCGGCGCGCAACAAGGACCGGATCGAGCCGGGCGACGTCGAGGAAGGCATGACCGCCGCCAACGCGATCGGCGACGACACGCTCCAGCGCCAGGCCCAGGGCACCGTGGTGCCCGAGAGCTTCACCCATGGCACCTCGGCCCAGCGCGTGGCCTGGCTGCGCAAGGGGCTGGAAACGGGCGATCCGGCGAAGTGCGACACGTTTTCGGGGAATATCTAATCTTTGTCATCCCCGCGAAGGCGGGGATCCAGGGCAACGGAGCGATGCCCTTCGCGACTCTGGATCCCCGCCTTCGCGGGGATGACGGTTGGGGGGTGACGCGCTAAGCCACCGCCATGACCGAAGAGATTCAAGCCGCTCCGGAAGCGCCGCCCCGCCCGGCGCTCGCCTATCACCACACGCCCGGCACCGGGCCCATGGTGCTGTTCCTGTGCGGCTATGCCTCGGACATGCAGGGCACCAAGGCGCTCCATCTCGAGCAATGGGCCCGGGCGAGCGGCCGGGCCTATCTGCGCTTCGACTATGCCGGCTGCGGCGCGAGCGAAGGCGATTTCGAGGCCGAGACGCTCGCCAGCTGGCGCGACGACGCGATCCGGATGATCGACGAAGTGGCGCGCGGGCCGGTGGTGCTGGTCGGTTCGTCGATGGGCGGCTGGATCATGGCGATGATCGCCAAGGCGCGGCCGGAAATGGTCGCCGGCATGGTCGGCATCGCGGCGGCGCCGGACTTCACCGACTGGGGCTTCACCATGGAGCAGAAGCTGGCGTTGCTCCAGACCGGACGGATCGAGACGCCCAACGACTATGGCGACCGGCCGACCGTCACCACCCGCGCCTTCTGGGCATCGGGCGAGGCGAACCGCGTGCTCGTCCAGCCGATCGCCTGGGGCGGCCCGGTGCGGCTGCTGCACGGGCAGAAGGACAAGGAAGTGCCCTGGGAGCATGCGCCGCGGCTGGCGGCGGCGATCCGTTCAGACATGGTGCAGACTCTGCTGGTCAAGGACGCGGAACATCGATTCTCGCGCGAGCAGGACCTGGCCCTGATCGTGCGCGCGCTCGAGGAAGTACTCGCCCTATGCTCCCTTTCCTGATCCTCGCCCTCCAGGCCGTGCCCGCCACTGCGCCGGCACAGGCCGCCCCCGCGCCCGCGCCCACCGCGCCCGAGAAGGAGCCGCCGCGCTTCACCCAGTGCATGGACCTGGCGACCGGCGATCCGGTGAAGGGCCAGGCGGACGCGATCCAGTGGCGCACCACCGGCGGCGGCGTGCTCGCGCGCCAGTGCCTGGGCGTCGCCTATGCGAACCAGGGGAAATGGGCGGCGGCGGCCGGCGCGTTCGAGGATGCGGCGCGCGAGGCGGAGACCGGCAAGGATCCGCGCGCGCCCAATTACTGGGCGTCGGCGGGCAATGCCTGGATCGCGGCGGGCGATCCGACCAAGGCACGCGCGGCGATCGACGCGGCGCTGGCGACCGGCACGCTGGCCGGGCTCGAGCTGGGCGAGGCGCATCTCGACCGGGCGCGGGCGATGGTCGCGGCCGGTGACATGGAGGCGGCGCGCAGCGACATCGACAAGGCGCTCACCTATGCCGACAAGGATCCGCTCGCCTGGCTGCTCTCCGCGACGCTGGCCCGGCGCGCGGGCGACCTGGGCCGGGCCGCCCGCGATATCACCGAGGCGCTGCGGCGCGCGCCCGACGATCCCTCGGTCCAGCTCGAGGCGGGCAATGTCGCCGCGGCGAGCGGCAACGAAGCCGATGCGCGGACCGCCTGGAACCGGGCGATCGAGCTGGCGCCGGGCACCGGCATCGCCAGCGCGGCCCGCAAGGCGCTGGAACAGTTCTCGGCGACGGAGAAATGACATCGCTTCCCCTCCCTTGCAGGGAGGGGAGTGGAGCGCCTATCTCCCGCCGCATGCGCTACCTCCACACCATGATCCGCGTGACGGATCCCGACGCCACGATCGCCTTTTTCGAGCTGCTGGGCCTCAGGCAGGTGCGGCGGATGGACAGCGAGCAGGGGCGCTTCTCGCTGATCTTCCTCGCCGCCGACGAGGATTCGAAGGGCGAGGGCCAGCGCGCCGATGCCGAGGTGGAGCTCACCTGGAACTGGCCGGCCGAGGACGGCAGCCCGGCCGAAGTCTATACCGGCGGGCGCAATTTCGGGCATCTCGCCTATCGCGTCGACAATATCTACGAGACCTGCCAGCGGCTGATGGACGGCGGCGTGACGATCAATCGCCCGCCGCGCGACGGTCACATGGCGTTCGTCCGCACGCCCGACAACATCTCGATCGAGCTGCTCCAGGCGGGCGACCGGCTGGCCCCGGCCGAACCCTGGGCCTCGATGCCCAATATGGGGCAGTGGTAGGTTTTCTCGAGGCGCTCGGGGCGCGGGCCCCGATCGTGCAGGCGCCCATGGCGGGCGCCGGCGGCGCGGCGCTGGCGATCGCGGCGCTGCGGGGCGGCGCGGTGGGATCGCTGCCCTGCGCGATGCTGACGCCCGCGCAGCTGGCCGCGCAGGTCGCCGAAGTGCGGGCCGCCGCGAAGGGGCCGCTCAACCTCAATTTCTTCTGCCACCGGCTGCCCGAGCCGGCGCCCGACGACAGCGCCTGGCAGGCATTGCTCGCGCCCTATTATGCCGGGGAAGGCGTGCGGCCCGGTCCGCCGCCGCCGCTGCGCCGGCCCTTTGACGAAGCGCTGTGCGCGGCGGTGGAGCAGGCGCGGCCGGCGATCGTCAGCTTCCATTTCGGGCTGCCCGACGTGGCGTTGCTGGCGCGGGTGCGCGGTGCGGGCGCACGGGTATTCGGCAATGCGACGACTGCCGAGGAGATGCGCTGGCTGGCCGCGCGCGGCGTCGACGCGGTGATCGCGCAGGGAGCGGAAGCCGGCGGGCATTCGGGCTGGTTCCTCGGCTCAGGGCACCGGCCGACTCCGCTGGCCGAGCTGCTGGCCGAGAAGATCGCGGTGCCGGTGATCGCCGCGGGCGGCATCGTCGACGGCGCGGACATCGCCCGGGCGCTGGCGGCGGGGGCGAGCGCGGTGCAGCTGGGCACCGCCTTTCTCGCGGCGCGGGAGAGCAGCATCGCGGCGCCGTTCCGCGCGCTGCTGGGCACCCGGGTGCCGACCGAATTCACCAATTTGTTCTCGGGCCGAGAGGCGCAGGGGATCGTCAACCGGCTGATGCGCGAACTGGGCCCGATCCGGGAGGAGGTGCCAGCCTTCCCCTATGGCTCCAACGCGCTCGCGCCGCTGCGCGCGCATGCCGAGGCGGATGGCCGGGGCGATTATTCGCCGCTCTGGGCCGGGACCGGCGTCGCGCGGGTGCGGGCGATGGGAGCGGAGGAACTGATCGGCACGCTCATCGCGGAACTGGCGCAGGCGCGCGCGGGCGCCTAGTCTGCCGCCATGCTCCAGATCGTCCGCATTCCCGCCCTCAGCGACAATTATATCTGGCTGGTCCACGACCCCGCCTCGGGCGAGACGATCGTGATCGATCCCGCCCAGGCCGAGCCGGTGCTCGCCGAGTCGGACGAGCGCGGCTGGGCGATCACCGCGATCTGGAACACCCATTGGCACCCCGATCACACGGGCGGCAATGCCGGGATCAAGGCGCGCACCGGCGCCGAAGTGATCGCGCCGGCGGCGGAGGCGGCGAAGATCCCCACCGCGGACCGGCTGGTCGGCGAAGGCGACGCGGTGCGCCTCGGCGATCATGTCGCGCAGGTGCTGGAAGTGCCGGCGCACACCGCGGGGCACATCGCCTATCATTTCGCCGGGGACGCGGTGGTCTTCGTCGGCGACACGCTGTTCGCCATGGGCTGCGGCCGGCTGTTCGAGGGGACGGCGGAGCAGATGTTCGCCAACATGCAGCGGCTGGCGCAACTGCCGCCCGAGACCCGGGTCTATTGCGCGCACGAATATACCCAGTCGAACGGCCGCTACGCGCTGGTCGCCGAGCCGGACAATGCGGCGATCCGCGCGCGCATGGCCGAAGTGAACGCGGCGCGCGCGGCGGGCGAGGCGACGGTGCCGACGACGATCGGCCAGGAACTCGCCACCAATCCCTTCCTGCGCGCCGCCAGCGCCGCCCAGCTCGCCGAGCGGCGTGCGGCGAAGGATGCTTTTTGATCGGCGAAGCGTTATGATGGCGGGGTCGGGGGCGACAGGAGAATAGAGATGTTCCGCTTCGCCATTCCCGCTGTCCTCACCTTTGCCGCCGCCTGTGCCGCCAATGCCGCGATGCCGCAGCGCGCCGCCGACCGCGACGAGGCCAAGATCGCCAAGACGCTTGCCGGGCTGACCCCGGGCAAGCCGCAGGACTGCATCCCGCGCGAGCGGATGGGCGAGACCCAGGGCTTTCCGAACACCATCCTCTATATCGAGGGCCGCAAGAAAGTGTGGCGCAACGACGTGACCGGCAGCTGCACCGGGCTGGCGAACGACGATCTGATGGTGGTCGAGAGCACCTCCGGCCAGCTGTGCCGCGGCGACATCGTCCGCACGCGCTCGCGGCTGGGCGGCGGCATGCTGACCAGCAGCTGCGCGCTCGGCAGCTTCGTGCCCTATAGCAAATGAGGAGAGCCGGGATGCGCGCACCCATCATCGCCGCGATGCTCGCGCTGGCCGGCTGCGCCGCCAGCAGCGAGATGCAGGCCTCGCAACAGGCTGAGGCGCGGAACGACCTGGCGCGCGCGCTCGGCGACCGGGTGCCGGGGACGCCGCGCGACTGCATCAGCGTCTCCGATTCCGACGGCCCGCAGATCATCGACGACCGCACCATCCTCTACAAGCCGGTGGGGCGGACGCTGTGGCGCAACGACCTGGCGAGCAGCTGCCCGGGCCTGCGGCCCTACACCACGCTGATCGTCGAGGTGCACGGATCGCAGCTCTGCCGGAACGACCGGTTCCGCGCCCTGGATCCGGGCTCGAGCATTCCGGGCGCCTATTGCATGTTCGGCAAGTTCACGCCGTACGAGAAGTCAAAGTAACGCCCCTCGCCCGCGAAGCGGGGAAGGGCTTCACTTCGCCACGCCGAGCCGGTCCATCACGAAGCCGAGATATTCGGCCTGCTGGCGATAGCGTTCGAACCGGCCCGACTTGCCGCCATGGCCGGCCTCCATGTTGATGCGGAAGACGAGCGGGTTGGCGTCGGTCTTCCTCGCGCGCAGCCGGGCGACCCATTTGGCCGGCTCGTAATATTGCACCTGACTGTCCCACAGGCCGGTGGAGACGTACATCGCCGGATAGGCCCGCGCCGCGACATTGTCGTAGGGCGAGTAGCCCAGCATATAGTCGTAATAGCGCTTCTCGGCGGGGTTGCCCCATTCGTCGAACTCGCCGGTGGTGAGCGGGATCGATGTGTCGAGCATGGTGGTGACCACGTCGACAAAGGGCACCTGCGCGACGATCACGCGATAATCCTGCGGCGCCATGTTGGCGATGCCGCCCATCAGCAGACCGCCGGCGCTGCCGCCCATCGCGGCGACGCGACCCTTGGCGGCATAGCCCTGATCGACCAGGAAGCGGGTCACGTCGATGAAATCGGTGAAGCTGTTCTTCTTGTTGAGCACCTTGCCCTGGTCGAACCATTTGCGGCCCATTTCCTGCCCGCCGCGGATATGGGCGATGGCATAGACCATGCCGCGATCGAGCAGGCTGGGCAGCATCGGCGAGAAGGCGGGATCGGTCGAATAGCCGTAGCTGCCATAGGCATATTGGAAGAGCGCGGCGGTGCCGTCCTTCGCCAGGCCCTTCGCCCGGACCAGGCTGACCGGAACCCTGGTGCCGTCGCGCGCGGTGGCCCAGACGCGTTCGGTGACGTATTTCGCCGGATCATAGCCCGGCACCGGCTGGACCTTGAGCACGCGGCGCTCGCCGGTCTTGTAGTTCACTTCGTACGTGGTGGTCGGCGTCACCAGCGAATCATAAGTGTAGCGCAGCCATTCGCTGCCCGGCTCCTCGTTGGTGCCGAGCGCCATGGTATAGGCGGGCTCGTCGGCCGCGACCGGGAAGGGCTTGGCGCCGGGGACCAGGATGCGCAGCTTCTTGTTGCCCTCGGCGCGCTCCTCGACGGCGAGGAAGCCGTTGAAGGGCTTGAAGTCCTCGATGAAGGTGTCGCCGCTGGCGGGAACCAGGTCCTTCCATGCCGCACGGCCATGGGCGAGATGCGCGTCGCCCGCCGTCATCAGCCGGTAGTTGGGCGCCTGCCAGTTGGTGCGGACGATCCAGCGGTCGCCGAGATGATCGGCCTGATAGAGGAAGTCGCGCTCGCGCGGGGCGACCACCGCGAAGCCGGCGGGGTTCGCGGCGGGGGCGCAGCGCTGCTCGTCGCTGACCGTGCTGTGCAGATAGATGCAGACATACCGGTCGTCGGTCGTGCGGCCGACGCTCATATAATAGGTATCGTCCTTCTCCTCGTAGATCAGCCGGTCCGCCGCGGCGGGCGTGCCGAGGACGTGCGCCTTCACGCGCTTGGAGAGCAGGGTGACGGGATCCTTCTCGAGGTAGAAGATCGTCCGGTTGTCGCCGGCCCAGGCCACGCCGCCCTCGACATTGGGGATGCTGTCCGCAAAGGTCTCGCCGGTCGCGAGGTTCTTCACCTGCAGCACATATTGGCGGCGGCCGACGGTATCGATCGTATAGGCGAGCAGCCGGTTGTCCGGGCTCACCGCGCGGCCGGCGATCTGGAAGAAGCTGTGGTCCTTGGCCATGGCCGGCTGGTCGAGGATCACTTCCTCGGGCGCCTCCAGGCTGGCCTTGCGCCGCGCGACGATCGGATAGTCGGCGCCGGCGGCGAAGCGGGTGTAGTAATAATAGCCGCGCTTCAGATAGGGGACCGAGCTGTCGTCCTGCTTGATGTGCCCGACAATCTCGCCATAGACCTTGTCCGCCAGCGGCTTCTCGGCGGCGAGCACGGCGTCGGCATAGGCGTTCTCGGCCTTGAGATGGGCCAGCATCTCCGGATTCTTCCGCGTATCGTCGCGCAGCCAGTAATATTCGTCGTTGCGAGTGGCGCCGAAGGGCGCCTTGACCTGATGCGGCTTCTGCGCGGCGACGGGCGGGACCGGGGCGGGCAAGGGTGCGGTCTGGGCGAGCGCCGGAAGCGCCGTGCCAGCGGCGAGCAGGGCGGCAGTGGCGAGCAGGCGCGTCATGGCGGTTCCCCTTGCGAAACGAATCGCGGGGAATGGTGGCAAGCCGGCGGGTATCGGGAAAGCCAAATCCTCCCCGAGGCGCGCCCCGGGGAGGAATTTCGTCACAGCACGTAGCGGCTGAGATCCGTGTTGCGCGCCACGGCGGCGAGCTGCCTGTCGACATAGGCGCCGTCGATCACCAGCGTCTCGCCCTTGCGGTCCTCGGCGCCGAAGCTGATGTCCTCGAGCAGCTTCTCCATCACGGTCTGAAGCCGGCGGGCGCCGATATTCTCGACCTCGCCATTCACTTCGGCGGCGATGCGCGCGACCGCGCGGATGCCGTCGTCGGTGAAGTCGATCCGCACGCCCTCGGTACCGAGCAGCGCCGCATATTGCTGGACCAGGCTCGCCTTGGTGTCCGAGAGGATCGCGACGAAATCCTCCTCGGTCAGCCCCTTCAGCTCGACGCGGATCGGCAGGCGGCCCTGCAGCTCGGGCAGCAGGTCGCTCGGCTTGGCGACATGGAAGGCGCCGCTCGCGATGAAGAGGATATGGTCGGTCTTCATCGGCCCGTATTTGGTGGCGACGGTGGTGCCCTCGATCAGCGGCAGCAGGTCGCGCTGGACGCCCTCGCGGCTGACCGAGCCGCCGCGCACGTCCGACACGGCGATCTTGTCGATCTCGTCGAGGAAGACGATGCCGTTGGCTTCCGCGTCCGCCAGCGCGACGCGGCTGACTTCGTCCTGGTCGAGGCGCTTGTCGGCCTCTTCCTCGACCAGCTTGGTCCAGGCGGCGCGGACGCTCATCTTGCGGCGCTTGAGCGGCGAGCCGGTGAGGCCCTTCATCATCTCGCCCAGGTTGATCATCTGGGGCGCGCCGCCCGGTATGTCGAAGGGCATGGCCGGGGCCTGTTCCACTTCGATCTCGATCTCGGCATTGTCGAGCGTGCCCTCGGCGAAGCGCTGCTTGAACGCCTCGCGCGTGGCGGTGGACGAATCCTTGCCGGTCAGCGCGTCGAGCAGGCGGCCCATCGCGGCTTCCTCGGCCTTGTCCTTCACCGCGGCGCGGCGGCGCTCCTTCTCGAGCCGGATCGCCTCTTCCACCAGGTCGCGGGCGATCTGCTCGATGTCGCGGCCGACATAGCCGACCTCGGTGAACTTGGTGGCTTCCACCTTCACGAAGGGGGCATCGGCGAGCTTGGCCAGGCGGCGGCTGATCTCGGTCTTGCCGCAGCCGGTCGGCCCGATCATCAGGATGTTCTTCGGCGTCACTTCGTCGCGCAGGTCGGCGGAGAGCTGCTGGCGGCGCCAGCGGTTGCGCAGCGCTACCGACACGGCGCGCTTGGCGTCCTTCTGGCCGATGATGTGCGCATCGAGGGCGGCGACGATCGCCTTGGGCGTGAGATTCTCGTTCATTGGGGGAAATGGGTTCTCTGGGTTCGTTTCGGACCCCGATGTGGGGGCCGGACGCGCCGCTTCAAGCCGTGCAGCGAAAGCCGGAGAAGAAGGTGCGCTGCTTCTCGAGGATCCTCGCGATCCGCTCGGGCTGGGGCGTGGTATCCCATTCGCCATGTTCGAAGGTGCCGCCGCAGACGATCCCGTCGGCGCGCGGGAACATATAGCCCATCTGCCCCGCAAAGGCATATTGCACCTCGGCCTGGGGAAGCAGCACGGCGAGCTGGCCGCGCACCGGCTCGATCCCGGCATCGCCGAACAGCTTGCCGGCGCCGAGGCCCGTGCAGTTGAACACCAGTGTCTCGGGCAAGGCGAGGATGTCGGCGGGGGTGGCGAAGTCGCGCACCACGAACCTGCCGCCGGCGATCTGCACGTCGCGCATCAGCTGGCGCAGGAGATGGCCGCTCTCGGCATACATGGTGCTGAAGCGGCGGACGCGCCGGACCGGGAAGGGATGTTCGCCGGGGCCGAGGATCACGGGATCGGTTTCATAGGTGCCGGAGAGATCGGGGCCGGCATCGCCCCCGGCCGGATCGTCGCGCAGCTGGAAATAGGTGGGCACCCAGCGGATGCCATATTCCTCCCCGACCATGATCTGGAAGCGCCGCCAGCTATAGTCCATCGCCGCCTTGAACTGCGCGATCCATTCGGGGGTGACCTGATCGGGATCGTAGAGGCTGGCCGGGTGCCATTGCCCGCCGGCGATGTTCGACGTGGTGTGGGGCGGGAGCTGGGCAGCGTAGAGCGTGACCTGGCGGCCGGCCTCCTGGAGCAGGCGCGCGGTGGTGAGCCCGACGATGCCGCAGCCGAGCACGGCGACCGGGCCGGCATGGCCGGGCAGGCCGAGATCCACGGCGAGGCGCGATGTGCCCCAGCTGAGCGTGATCCCGGCGCCGCCATGGCCGTAATTATGGACTAGGCGCTTGTCCCCCAGCGGCTCGGCCCGGACGACGAAGCCCTGGGCGCGATAGGGGCGCAGGCCTGCGACGGTGCGGATGACGCGGCCGGGCGCGACATGGACCGCGGGCAGGCATTTCGGGCCGCGCGTGCTGCTGGCGAGCGTCGCCGGGCGGGGAGCCGCGGTGCAGGCGGGAAGCGCCAGGGCGGCGGAGGCGATGAGCGGGCGACGGGCGATCTGCATGGCGCCCAGGGTAGGCGGGGGGCGGGGAGGCTCAACCCCGTTTCGGATAGGGGGAGGCATGAGCTGGGCTCATGGGTCCGCTTGCTCCCCTCCCTTCCGGGAAAGGGAGGAGGGGAGGAGGGAAGCTCAGCCTGCCTTCTCCCCCAGCCAGGCCTCGGCCGCTTCCACGGTCATGAATATCCGCATCCGGGGATGGGTCTGGGTGCGTTCGGCCTGGAGCTTGTTCAGATGGCTGCCCACGACCGAGGCCGCACGGCCGGAAGTAAGCCGCAGCCCGGCCTCTGCGATGCTCGGCAGCAGATCGGCGACGTCGTTCGCCTGGACCGGGAAGTCGCGCGAATCGATCAGCACGTCGTAATCGTCGCGGGTCGCGCGCAGCGCCTGTGCCTGCGCGCCCGCCGCCGCCGCGAAGTCGCGCACCGTCTCCACCGTCCAGAAATCGCGGATATGGATCAGGATGCGGTTGCGATCCGGATCATAGTCGAAACCGAACTTCGCGGGGACGCCCGGCGAGTCAGCTGTCACTGTCGAGCATTTCCACCGTCAGCCGATCATTGGTGTAGACGCACAGCTCGCCCGCGATCTTCATCGCGGCCCGCGCGATCTTCTCGGGGTCGCTCTCATAATCGACCAGCGCGCGCGCCGCGGCCAGGGCGAAATTGCCGCCCGAGCCGATCGCCGCCACGCCGCCCTCGGGCTCGAGCACATCGCCATTGCCGGTGACGACCAGCGTCACTTCCTTGTCGGCGACGATCAGCATCGCCTCGAGGTTGCGCAGATACTTGTCCGTCCGCCAGTCCTTGGCGAGCTCGACCGCGGCGCGGAGCAACTGGCCGTTATGGCGCTCCAGCTTGGCCTCGAGCCGTTCGAACAGGGTGAAAGCATCGGCGGTGGCGCCCGCGAAGCCCGCAATCACCTTGCCGTCGCCCAGGGGGCGCACCTTGCGGGCATTGGGCTTCATCACGGTATTGCCGGCCGAGACCTGGCCGTCCCCCGCGATCACCACCTTGCCGGATTTGCGCACGGAAAGAATCGTCGTGCCGTGCCACGCATTTGTTTCGCTCATGGCGCGGATATGGGGAGCACCCTGCACGCGCCGCAAGAGGGGCCGCCGGGAACCCGTGCATCACGGGCACGCCCCAGGTGTTGCATCGACGACACATCGCAGCGCAGCAAAATCAGGCGCCGACAACGCTGACGCAGCCATGGGATTGACAGTTTCATGGAACCGGTTTCATGGGAGTTTCCGGCGGCAACCATAATCAGAACAATGCGCGCCCGTATCTGTAACCGGTTACAACTGGGTTGGGGAGGAATGACAGTGGGAATTTCCAATAAGAATCGTCGTGTCCTGACGCGCGGCATCTCGGCGACGGCGATGGCCGCGGCGACCTTGTTCGCGAGCGGCGCGGCGATGCTGCCGACCATGGCCTCGGCGCAGGTGAGCACCGCCAGCGTGCGCGGCCAGGTGATCGATGCCGACGGCAAGGGCGCGGCGGGCGCGCAGGTGACCGCGCGCAGCACCGCGACCAACCAGACCTGGCGCGCGGCCGCCGATGCGAACGGTGGCTACACGCTCACCGGTCTGCGCCCGGGCGAATATGAAGTGACCGCCACGGCGGGTACCGAGACCACGAGCCAGCTGGTGGTGGTTGCCGTCGGCCAGTCGGCCAGCCTCGATCTGACCGTCGGCGGTGCGGCGGTGCCCGAGGGGAGGATCATCGTCACCGGCAACCGCCTCACCGAGACGCGGACCAGCGAAGTCGCGACCAATGTCAGTGTGACGCAGATCCAGCGCCTGCCGCAGACCGACCGCAACTTCCTGTCCTTCGTCGCGCTCGCCCCGGGCGTGAAGTATAATGACAGCGAGACCGACAAGGGCTTCACTTCGGGCGCCTCGACGGCGAGCCAGGTCAACGTCTTCGTCGACGGCATCAGCCTGAAGAACCAGCTGCGCGAGGGCGGCATCGCCGGCCAGCAGAACAGCCGCGGCAACCCGTTCGGCCAGCTCGCCGTGCAGGAGTTCCGCGTCCTCACCCAGAACTACAAGGCCGAGTATGAACAGGCCGGCGCGGCGATCGTCACCGCGATCACCAAGTCGGGCACCAACGAGTTCCATGGCGAGATTTTCGGCCAGTACACCGACAAGGGGCTGAGCGAGAAGGCGTATCTCGACAAGCGCGACAACCGGCCCAAGCCCGCGTTCGAGCGCAAGCAATATGGCGTGTCGCTGGGAGGCCCGATCATCAAGGACCGGCTGTTCTTCTTCGGCGCCTATGAAGGCAACGACCAGAACCGCGCGTTCAACGTCAAGAGCAACGGCTCGGCCGGGGCGATCCAGCAGTTCAACCAATATTCGGGCCGGCGCCTGAGCGATTTCGAAGGCGCCTTCGTCAGCCCGTTCCGCGGCGACTTCTATTTCGGCAAGCTGACCCTGACCCCGGACGATCGCCAGACCTTCGACCTGTCGTTCAGCCGCCGCCAGGAAACCGACATCCAAGGCTTCCAGGGCAACATCGCCTATGAGAATGCCGAGAACAAGCGGAACAAGGTCGATACCTATCTGTTCAAATGGGCCTATAACGGCAACAACTTCACCAACGAGTTCAATGCCAGCTACCTGAACTACAACTTCAACCCGGTCTCGCTGCACCCCGAGCTGCCGTCCTACGAATATGTCGGGGTCATGCTGTTCGGCGGCAAGGATTCGACCCGCAACGAAACGCAGCAGAGCTACACGCTCCGCGACGACTTCACCTTCACCGGCTTTGATGGCCATGCGATCAAGTTCGGCGCGCGCGTGGAAGTGACGGACATCCAGTTCGACAACAACGCCTATATCCAGCCGCGCTACATCTATCGCATCGATGCGGCCGGTACGCCGCTCGACCCGAGCGACGATACCGACTTCTCCTTCCCGGCCGAGGCGCGGCTGGGCCTGGGCAGCGGCAAGATCCAGGCATCGAACACCCAGATCGGCCTCTATCTGCAGGACGATTGGAACGTCACCGACCGCCTCCAGCTGAACCTCGGCGTGCGTTGGGACTATGAGACGAACGGCTTCAACAACCATTATCGCACGCCGGCTGCGGCCGCCGCGGCGCTGCGCGCGTTGCCGAGCACCTTCTATTTCAACCCCGAGAACTACATCACCGACGGCAACGACCGTAAGCCGTTCGCCGGCGCCTTCGCGCCGCGCCTCGGCTTCTCCTGGGACATCAAGGGCGATCGCTCGACGGTGATCTTCGGCGGTGCCGGCCGCTATTACGACCGCAACAATTTCAACAACACGGTCGACGAACTGTCGCGCACCATCAATCCGATCGGCGTGTTCCGCTTCTCGCGCAACGGCCAGCCGCGCTCGGGCCTGCCCACCATCATGTGGAATCCGGCCTATGCCACCCGCGAGGGCCTGCTCGCGCTGGTCGCCAGCGCGCAGGGTGCCGGCCTGCCCGAGCTGTTCGCGGTGAAGAATGACGCCAAGCCCCCGGTGAACGACCAGTTCAGCCTGGGTGTGCGCCAGCGCTTCGGCGTGTTCGAGGCCTCGGTGACCGGTTCGTACCAGCGCGGCCGCCACGGCTATACCAACCTGTTCGCGACGCGGCAGAACAACGGCCTGGGCAATTGCTGCAACACCGCGCCGGTGATTCCGTTCGGCTATGCCAATGTCCTGATCGGCTATGACGGGCTCGATACCCGCTACAAGGCGCTCTATTTCACGCTCGACAAGAACTACACCAAATCCTCGGGCTGGGGCCTGAACATCGCCTACACGCTGTCCAAGGCGGAGCAGAATGGCGGCGACCTGTTCAGCCTCGATGGCCTGACGCCGGACGGCTATGGCTGGCGTCCCAAGGCCGGCGACGAGCGGCACCGGGTGGTGATCTCGGGCATGGTCGACCTGCCGCTGGGCTTCCGCTTCTCGACGCTTACCACGCTGAGCAGCGGCGCGGCCTATCAGGTGACCGATGGTAGCCGCGGTTCGGACAGTGGCGCCGCGCTGCTGACGGCGGCCTATCCCGAGAAAAACTGCATCAAGGGATTGTTCGCCTTCTGCGAAGTGAACGTCTCGCTCGCCAAGGACATCAAGATCGCCAGCGGCAAGGTCGAAGCCGCAGTCGACATCCTCAACCTGTTCAACAACAAGAACTTCAAGGATTTCGACACCTATATGAACCCGGCATCGAATCCGCCCGACGAGCTGAAGCCGGCCAATGCCGCGAACGCGGCCAACACGCTCACGTTGCCGCGGCGCATCCAGTTCCGCCTGGGCTATCGCTTCTGAGGCGCTGCCCGCGCAGTCACTTTCGGGGGGAGGCGAGCCACGGGGCTTTCCTCCCCCTTTTCATTCGGGCCCTTTTTCATTCGGGGAAGATCCATGCGTATCCTGTTTCCGTTCGGCGCCGGGCTGCTCGCGACCGCCGCCGCCGCCCAGGCGCAGGACGCGCGCCGCACCTATGCCAACCCGATCGACATCGATTATCGCTACAATTTCGAGCAGGTGAACGAGGGCATTTCCTATCGCACCGGCGCCGATCCGGCGATCGTCACCTTCAAGGGCGGATATTATCTCTTCCAGACGCTGGCGGACGGATATTGGTCGTCGCGCGACCTGGTGCATTGGACCTTCGTCACGCCAAGCCGCTGGCCGATGCGCTCGATCGTCGCGCCCGCGGTGTGGACCGATGGCGAGCGGATCATCATCCAGCCTTCGATGATGGAGCCGAACGCGATCCTCTCCACCAGCGATCCCGACAGCGGCAAGCTCGACTTCTTCGTGCGGCGGATGCCGGCGATCCCGGGGCAGCAGGGGCCGGGCGTGGAGCCGAAGGAAGGCGAAGTGCCGCCTGGACCCTGGGACCCGGCGCTGTTCAAGGACGAGGACGGCAAATGGTACATGTATTGGGGCTCGTCCAACGTCTTCCCGCTCTACGGGATGGAGATCGCGTTCGGCGACGGCAAGCTGGCCTATAAGGGCAGGGCCCGGCCGATGCTCGCGCTGCAGCCCGAGCGGCATGGCTGGGAGCGGTTCGGGCAGGACCATAGCGGTACCTTGCCCGACGGCACGCCGATCGCGCCCTTCATGGAAGGCGCCTGGATGACGAAGGCCGGTGGCCGCTACTATCTTCAGTATGGCGCGCCGGGGACCGAGTACAACGCCTATGCCAACGGCACCTATGTCTCGGACAAGCCGCTGGGGCCGTTCGAATATGCGCCGTGGAACCCGGTCGCCTACAAGCCCGGCGGCTTCGTCCAGGGGGCGGGGCACGGCTCGACCTTCCAGGACGTCAACGGCAATTGGTGGAACACCGGCACGCCCTGGATCGGCTACAACTGGACCTTCGAGCGGCGCATCGGCATGTGGCCGGCGAAATTCTGGGCGGACGGACAGATGTCGGTCTCGACCCGGTTCGGCGACTTTCCCCATTATGCGCCGGGCGCGAAGGTGGAGGATCCGGAGCGCCTGTTCACCGGGTGGATGCTGCTCTCGTACCGCAAGGCGGCGGTCGCTTCCTCGACTGCCGGCGAATTCGCGGCGGCCCGGGCGACCGACGAGAATCCGCGGACCTTCTGGGTGGCGGGCGCCAACAAGCCGGGCGAGACGCTGACCGTGGACCTCGGCGCGGCGAAGACGCTGCGCGCGGTGCAGGTGAACTTCGCCGACTACAAGTCCGGCCGGTTCGGCGACGCGCCGGACATCTATACCGAGTTCGCGCTGCAATCCTCGCTCGACGGCAGGAACTGGCGCCCGCTGGCCAGGACCGAGGCGCCGCGCCGCGACCGGCCCAACGCCTATTTCCAGCTGCCGGCCCCGGTGGAGGCACGGTACGTGCGCTATGTGCACGGGCATGTCGGCGGCGCGAACCTGGCGATCAGCGACCTGCGCGTGTTCGGCAGCGCGGGCGGCAAAGCGCCAGCGATGCCGGGCCGGGTGACGGCGAAGCGCGACGGCGATGCGCGCAACGCGCATGTGACGTGGAGGCCGGTCAAGGGAGCGGTCGGCTATAACGTCCTGTGGGGCGTGCGGCCGGACCGGCTGACGCTCGCCTATCAGCGCTGGGCGGACCAGGGCACGGCGCTGGACATCCGCGCGCTCAATATCGGCGTGGACTATTGGGTCGCGGTCGAGGCGTTCGACGAGAGCGGGGTTTCGAAACGGACGCGGGCGGTGCCGATCCGCTGATCCGGGCTCCAGCTCCGGCTTGCGATGTAGGGCGCCTATCCCCTTCATATACGTGAATCGGGTTGATCGGATGTGTTAGCGTTGAAGGCGCTAAATGGGTATTGCATATGTTAGAGATGTTTGACTTGCCACCCGAGTGGGAATTAGCCTCCTGCGAAACCGGGGGGTGGATTGGTGATGTCGGACAGCGACCTACAAATAAGCTACAAGGGCGGAGACGCAGACAGGCACACCGTAGAGATGCGTTCTCTTGCGTTATCCTTGTTGGGTCTGGAGCGAATTATTTCAGTCGGCCTGATATTCATGGCTTACGACAGGCTCCCGAGGCGGAAGGAGCGCCACCAACTTGCCGTCAAAGCGCGAGAGCCAGAAGCCGGCTCGGCGGTCATTCCGATAGATTTGAGCGCCCTTGCGACACTTTTGCCGCTCGGATGGTGGACGCTTCAGACGGGAGCGGCCGAGGTGATTGGTCATTTCATGACCTACGTTTTCGCCCGGCTAGGAAGCCGCCAGAGCGACGCGGATAAGGCCATGGATGCTCTTGTAAAAATTAGGGAGATCGAGGCGGGCGAGCGCGCTGAAACCCAACGCCAATGGCTAGAGCATGAGGCTGGTTGGCGCGACCAACTCTTCACGCTCGCAAATCGTCTTGCCGCCTCCGCTATTAAGGCTGTTGCCCCCGTTGGGCCGTCCGTCGATCAGATGAAATTGAATGGTGCGGCATCTCCCTTCACGATTGATCTGCCCACGGCTGATGCCATTCGCGCAAAGGGGGAGTTGGAAGTGACCGACTTGCAGGAGATTGACCTCCGCCTGGACGGCTTCGTGCACCACAGCAAGAAGTTGAACGTGGAAAATCCGGAGAAGCTTGGAACGTTTATCTCGGCTGACATTCGAGACCCGGCCTTTGATACCGTTCCGAACGTGTACACCGAGGCGGCGAACACAAAGAGCGTTCTTCGAGTTCGAGCAAAGCTAGGCTATCGCGCCAGCGTGCTAGAAAAGATCTATGTAATGGATTGTGGAGGTCGCCTTGACCACGCTGCGTAAAGCCCGCGAGAGCGGCGATATCGACCAGTTCGCCAAGGACCGGGGCGCTCCCGCCCCCCGGCGACGAAGCCGCCTTCAACCGCGCTCTGTGGTCAATGGCCGGAAAGTCGAAAGAAGCTCGGAAGCATCCCCTCAGGAGCGTTCCGACGATTGAAGCGGTACTCGCTCCTTGGCCTAGTGGCCAAGGTGCGGCGACCCTGCCTGCGAACCCGCTGGGTTATCTGACGGCCTATGTCGGCGCGACCGCGGTGAAGATTCCCTATTACAAGGCAAGCTGAGGCCCGAGGGTGATCCGGCGCGCCGGGGAGGGGCAGGGCAGGATGGCCGGCCCCTTCCCGGCGCGATGCCGGATCATCCCAGCCACCCGCCGGTGAACCCGGCCAGCTTCAGCCCCTTCCGGATCGGCGCGCACGCCTGCATGCGCTTCCACACGAAGTCGTTCCGGTAGTTCGCCGCCTGGAGCAGGATCGGGCCCTGGTCGATGCCGATATAGTCGGTGTCGTACCAGCCCTTCACCGGATCGACGCGGCCCTTTTCGAGCTGCTTGTCGGTCCAGCGGAAGCTCGGGTTGAAGGCGTCGTAGAAGCCGTATTTGCCGTAGAGCAGGTCGCCATGGTCGCGGCGGAGCGCTTGGGCGGTGGGGATCACGATCTCCGGTGCGAAGGGCAGCGAGCCGAGCGAGGCGCTCGGCGTGATCGTGCCGTCGTCGCGGCCGTCCGGCTCGTCGATCGGGCCGCGCGCGGAATAGCCGAAGAACTCGCGGCTCTCGCCCTTGAAGTCGAGGCGGAAATTGCCCGGACCATCGCATGCGGCGAGCCCCCAGCTCTGCGCGCCATAGCCGTCCCAGCGCATCGGATTGGCTATGCAATAGGCATGGTTGGCGAGCGTCTCGCGGCGGTTGTTCTCGAAATAGTCGATGCCGGCCTCGCGCATCGCCGCATCGCGGATGCCGCGGAAGTCGATCCAGATATGGCTGTAATGCAGGGGGAACAGCGGCGCGAAGGCGAGATGGCGCCGGTTGCCCTCACCACGCCAGAGGTTCGGATAGGGCGCGGTCCACGCCTCCCAGCTATCCGCCGGCAGCGGATGCTCGGGGGCTGCGAGGCCGAGGATATAGACGAACATCCCCTCGTTATAGCCGTCCCAGTTGCGCTCGATCAGGCCGCGCCCGGGGTGCCAGCCCATCGACACCGCCTTGCGTCCGTCCGAGCGGAAGAAGTTCCAGTCGGCGCGGGCATAGAGCTTGTGCGCGAGGTCGCGGATCTCGCGCTCCTTCGCGTCCGCCCGGTCATAATATTGGCCGGCGAACAGCACGCCCATCAGCAGCAGCGTGGTATCGACGCTGGAAAGCTCGACGTCGCGGAAGCGCGCGCCCGTGATCATGTCGATGAAATGATAGAAGAAGCCCTTGTGGCCGATCCGCCCCTCGGGCTCGGGCCCCTGGGGCGCCTCCCAGAAGAAGCGCAGCGTGGTGAGGGTAAGGTCGCGCGCCTCGGCCCGGGTGATCCAGCCGCGCTCGACTCCGATCGGATAGGCGGTGAGCGCGAAGCCGACCGCGGCGACCGAGCAGAAGCTGGGCGACGGATAGCGATCGGGGACGAGGCCGTTGTCGCGTCGCGCGGTTTCCCAGAACCAGCGGAAGGTGCGGTATTCGATGTCCGCGTAGAAGGGCGGCAGCGTGCGCGCGGCCGCGCCCTTGCGCGCCTGCGCCATGGCGGTGCCGGGCAGTGCCGAGGCCGTGAGCAGCAGCGAAGAATGCGAAAGTAGCGCACGCCGGTCGATCATTTCGAAAGCCTCATATCCGAGAGAAAGCGCGGGGCTCCGCCCCCCGTCCCGAAAAATCGGGGGCGACGCGCGCGGCGTCGCCCCCAGGGGGGCGTAACCGGGGGAAGGGAGCCTTGGAACCGGTTACAGTCCAGGCCGAAAGAGAAACGGAGCCGCGGTCACGCATGCGCGGCTCCGTTCCAGGGTGCGGTGCGCGGCGCCGTGGTGGCGCGCATCACCAGCTCGGGGGCGAGCGTCTCGCTGGCACGGCGCATGTCCTTGCCTTCGAGCAGGTCGATCAGCCGGGCGACGGCGCGAGCGCCCATCTCGGCGATATTCACGCGCACGGTGCTGAGCGAGAGATAGCGGGCGAGCGGCACGTCATCGAAGCCGGCCACCGCGACGTCCTCGGGCACGCGGGTGCCGGCGTCGCGCAGCGCATGGAGGCAACCGATCGCCATCATGTCGTTGGCGGCGAAGACGGCATCGGTATGCGTGGAGCTCGCCAGGATCGCGCGCGCGGCGGCTTCGCCGGCCTCCTCGTGGAAGTCGCCCGGCAGGATGCGCGGAGGCAGGCGGTGACGGGCGCAGACGGCAAGATAGCCTTCGGCGCGCTGGGCGGCGTCGAGATTGCCCTCCGGCCCGGCGATATGGACGATGTGGCGATAGCCGTTGGCGACGAGATGCTCGACCATCGCCTCGGCGCCCGCGCGATTGTCGAAGCGCAGCGCCGGGCGGCCGGGCAGATCGGCATGGCTGTTCAGCAGGATCGAGGGGAGCGCGGGCGGGATGGCCTGCTCGAGCGTCTCGGGCGCGATGTGCGGGGCCATCACGAGCAGGCCATCGACGCGGCCGCGCATGGTGCGCAGCGCGACCGCCGCCTGGTCGCTGTCGTCATGCATGTTGGAGAGGAGCAGCAGATAGCCGCGCCGGCTCGCTTCCCTGTCCATGCCGCGCACGCATTCGGAGAAGAACTCGCCGTGCAGATCCGGCAGGACGACGCCGATCGCGTGCGCGCGGGCGAGGCTGAGGCTGCGGGCGCCGGCATGGGGAACATAGCCGAGCTCGTTGGCCGCCTTGATGACTTTCTCGCGAGTCTCGGCACTGACATTGTCGAGGCCGTTCAGCGCGCGCGATACCGAGGCGACCGAAACTTCGGCGCGGCGCGCTACATCGCGTATGGTGGCCTCGCCCATTTCAGTCCCTTCTCCCCGATCGACGCGTGTTTTACCGCGTTTCAGACCGCTTCGGCGATTGCAATACAACCCGTCCGCGAGTTATGTAACCGGTTACGGCGGGCAGCGACAAGCAAAAAAGTTTCGCGGCCGGCCGAGTGCAGGCAATTTCCGTCGGCGTTCTGCGGCGGGCGTTCAGGAGAGGAAACGAGATGTTCGACACCAGGATTTCGCGGCGCGCGGCTCTGATGGGAGCCGGAGCGGTCGCGGCCTGGGCCGCGAGCCCGGCGCGCGCGATGCTGCAGGCGGCGGGCAGCCTGCCGGTGCCCGCCTTCATCGATTCGCTGATCGCGAAGATGACGGTCGAGGAGAAGGCCGGGCAGCTCACCATCCTGCCCGCGGCCTGGGGCGGCGGCGTCGCCACCGCGCTCAACCCGCCCACCAACGGGCCGAGCTTCGAGCAGCAGCTGGAGGAGGTCGCGAAGATGCGGCTCACCGGCGTGTTCAACGGCAACGGCGTCGAGATGGCGCGCCGGATGCAGACCGTGGCAATGACCCGGTCGCGCCTCAAGGTCCCGCTGCTCTTCGCCGCCGACGTGATCCATGGCCACCGCACGATCTTCCCGGTGCCGGTGGGCGAGGCGGCGGCGTTCGATCCCGATCTCGCCGAGCGCACCGCGCGCATGGCCTCGTACGAAGGCGCCGCGGCAGGCATCGACTGGACCTTCGCCCCGATGGTCGACATCGCGCGCGACCAGCGCTGGGGCCGCACCATGGAAGGCGCGGGCGAGGACACTTTGCTCGGTGAAGTGATCGCGGCGGCGCGCGTGCGCGGCTTCCAGGGCAAGGACCTCAAGGCGAACGACGCGATGCTGGCCTGCGCCAAGCATTTCGCCGCCTATGGCGCGGCCGAGGCCGGGCTCGACTATTCGACCGTCGATGTTTCCGAACGGACGCTGCGCGAAGTCTATCTGCCGCCGTTCAAGACCGCCTTCGACGAAGGCGCGCTTTCGGCCATGGCCTCGTTCAACGAGATTTCGGGCGTGCCCTCGACCGGCAGCGAATGGCTGATGCGCAGGATCCTGCGCGACGAATGGCGCTTCGAGGGCTTTGTCGTCTCCGACTATACCGGCGACATGGAGATGATCGACCATGGCTTCGCCGCGGATGCGCGCGAGGCGGCCAAGCTCGCCTTCCTGGCCGGCGTCGACATGAGCATGACCAGCGGCTTCTACCGCGATCACCTGCCCGATCTGGTCGCCAAGGGCGAAGTGCCGATCGCGCTGGTCGACGAATCGGTGCGCAAGGTGCTGGCGATGAAGGCGCGGCTCGGCCTGTTCGAGGACCCCTTCCGCCGGATCGACGCCAAGCGCGAAAAGGCGCGTTCGCGCACCAAGGAGGCGATCGCGCTGTCGCGCGAGAGCGGCCGCAAGTCGATCGTGATGCTCAAGAATGACGGCGACCTGCTGCCGCTGCCCAAGAGCGGCAAGAAGATCGCCATCATCGGGCCGTTCGCCGAGGGCAAGCATGACATCAACGGGCCCTGGGTGGTCTATGGCGACAATGCGCTGGCGATCGACCTGGCCACCGGCGTGCGCGGCGCGGTGGCGGACAAGGGTTCGGTGAGCGTCACGCTCGGCTCGGGCGTCGAGGCGCCGCTGGCTGGCGGCATCGAAGCGGCGGTGGCCGCGGCCAGGGCGGCGGACGTGGTGATCCTGGCGATCGGCGAGAGCGAGAACATGTCCGGCGAAGCGCAATCGCGCGCCGAGATCGTGATTCCCGCGCCGCAGATGGAACTCGCGGAAGCGGTGGCCCGGACGGGCAAGCCGGTCGTGGTGGTGCTCAAGAACGGCCGCGCGCTGGCGCTGGACGGCGCGGTGCTGGCGGCGCCGGCGATCCTCGTCACCTGGTTCCTCGGCTCGGAGGGCGGCAACGCCACCGCCGACGTGCTGTTCGGCGACTATAGCCCGGCCGGGCGCCTGCCGTGCAGTTTCCCGCGCTCGCCGGGGCAGCAGCCCTATTACTACAACCACAAGCCGACCGGCCGGCCCAATCCGGAGGGAGCGCTCCAGCCCTACAAGGCGCATTATCGCGGCATCCCGAACTCGGCGCTGTTCCCGTTCGGGCACGGCCTGACCTATGGCAAGATCGGCTATGCGGACCTGTCGGTGCCGGCGACCCTGCCCTGGGACGGCGAGATCGCGGTCTCGGCGAGGATCACCAATTCGGGCAGTCGCGCGATCGAGGAAGTGGTGCAGCTCTACATCCGCGACCGGGTGGCCAGCGTGACCCGCCCGGTGCGCGAGCTGAAGGCGTTCCGCAAGCTGGCGCTGGCCCCGGGAGCGAGCGAGACGGTGACGTTCAAGCTCCGCCGGGAACAGCTGCTGTTCATCGGCCGCGAGAACAAGCCGACCGTCGAGCCGGGGCTGTTCGACCTGTGGATCGCGCCGTCGGCCGAGGCCGAGGGCGTGAAGGCGCAGTTCACGCTGGTGGCTTGATCTTTCAATTCCTCCCCCAGCGAGCTGGGGGAGGAATTAATTTGCCCGCCCCGCCAGGTCCTTCACGATCCGGGCGTGCGCGCCCTTGCCCAGCGGGTTGAGCAGCATCAGCACGCACGACAGTGCCAGGAATCCCAGCGGCACGAGCGCGATGGTTAGGCGCATCGCGGCGAGCGTCGCCTCGCTCTGCCGGACATTGGCGACATAGCCGGCCGCGTCGAACCCGCTCGCTAGCAGCAGCGTGGCGATGCCGATCGCGATGCGCTGGAGCAGCGAGGCCATGCCGAACACCGCGCCCTCGACGCGCAGGCCGGTGGCCTTCTCGCCATATTCCACCGTGTTGGGCAGCATCGCCCAATAGGCGAAGTGCAGCCCGACGATCAGCGCCTGCATCGCCACCAGGAAGAGCTGCATCGGCCCGGCCCGGTCGATGTGCGCGCCGGCGAACAGCATCAGCCCGGCCATGCAGAAGCCGGCGGCCAGGAACCACAGCCCCCGCGTGCCGAGCAGGCGCTGGAGCAGCATCCAGAGCGGCACCGCCACCGCGCCGACCACGCCCATCCAGGCGAGCGCGCTCTGCCCGGCCACGTCGTCGCCGATGAAATATTTGAAATAATAGAGCACCGACTTGTTGAGGATCGTCACCGCGACGATCATCGCCATCATCGCGAGGTTGAGCGTGACGAAGGCGCGATTGGCGGCGAGGCTGGCGAGGCTGGCGGCGATCGAGGGCGGCTGGGCGCGCGCGGGCACGACCTGCTCGCGATAGCTGGCGCCGACCAGCATGAGGATCGCCGTGCCGAGGATCGCGAACAGGATCGCCGCGCCGAGATAGGCCTGGGCCGGGACCGCGCTGCCGCTCAGCCAGGCGCCCAGCGGCAGCGTGCCGCGCGCGACCAGCACCGCCGCCATCGTGCCGAACAACATGCGCATGCCGGCGAGGAAGGCGCGGTCGCGGCTGTCGCTGCTCACCCGCGCGCTCATCGCCAGATAGGGCACGTTCACCGCCGCATAGGCGGTGCGGAACAGCAGGTGGCCGGCGAAGATCGTCGCGATGCCCCACCAGCCGCCGGCGAGGGGCGGCATGTAGGTGAGGATGAAGGCGAGCCCCAGCGGAATGCTGCCCAGCATCAGGAAGCGGCCATAGCCGCGCCCGGGCTCGCGCCGGTCGGCGATCGCGCCGGCGAGGAAATTGGCGAGCCCGTCCCATATCGAGGCGATGGTGTAGATCATCGCGGCCCGCGCCACCGGCAGGTCCAGTGCCTCGGTATAGTAGAAGAGCAGGAAGAGCATGATGCTCTGCCAGTAGAGATTGAAGGCGAAGTCCCCGAAGGCGAAGAGCAGCAGCCGGAGGCGTGCCGGCGCGGCGCGGAGGCGGGCGATCATCGGGCCTGTCTAGCGCGGGCGAGGCGCGCGCGTCACGGCCTTATCGCGCCCGGCACGGATCGGCCCTCATCCGGCACGGACCCGCGCCGCCTGCATCGCCGTCGGGCTGGGCCGGCCCCATATTCTCCCCAGTCATCCCCGCTATTCCCTGCCGTCATCCCCACCTGCGCGGGGATGACGGACATAGCTTCAAGGACCCGCCTGGGCCTTTCCCTGGTTGGGCGTCATGTTCCGTCCCCCCGCCATCGCCGTGCGGGCGGAGATGGCGGGGCTGGCGATCGGTCATGGTTCCGGGCAGCTGGCCGATCGGGCGGGCTTGCGTGCCGGTCCGGGCTCCGGATACGGCTGTCGCGCCGAGAAGCGGCATTGGAGGTGCGCGATGGACATTCGGCAAGTCGACATCCGACGAGTCGCGTGTCTCGACGGCCTGCGCGGACTGGCGGCGCTCTGGGTGCTGTTCGGGCACCTGGTGATCCTCACCGGCTTCCGCCTGCCGGTGCTGAGCAAGCCGGATCTCGGCGTCGACCTGTTCATCCTGCTCTCCGGCTTCCTGATGGTGTTCCAGTATCGGCTGCGCGCCGACGTGGAGGACTGGCGCGCGCCCGGCACCTGGGCGGCGTTCTGGACGCGCCGCTTCTTCCGCCTCGCGCCGCTCTTCTACGTGGCGCTCGCGGTGGCGCTGCTCGCCGGGCCGGCCCTTTATGCCGACCGGGTGGCGATCGACGGCTTTCTGGGCGAGCCGCTCCAGCCGCGCGAGCGCTTCGCCGATGCGAGCCTGGCCAATATCGCCGCGCATCTGAGCTTCGTGTTCGGCCTGCTGCCCGACTATGCCTTCCGCACGCCGCTGCCGGACTGGAGCCTGGGGCTGGAGATGCAGTTCTACGCGGCCTTTCCCTTCCTGGTGCTGCTCGCGCGGCGGATCGGCTGGGTGCCGGCGGCGCTGGTCGCGGCGGGCGCGGCGCTGGGGCTGGCGGTGCTCGCGCATCGGCTTGGGCTCGATTTCCCGATGCCCGCCTTCCTGCCGCTCAAGCTGCACCTGTTCCTGAGCGGTATGCTGCTCGCGGCCGATCCCGGGCCGGGCCGCGGGCGGATCGGCGTGCATCTCGCCGTGGCGATGCTGCTCGCGCTGATGCCGGTGGGGGGCGATCACGATTTGTTGCACATCCTGGTGCGCGAGCTGCTCGTGCTCGGCTTCCTCGCGCTGGTCCATCTGCGTTCGCTGGGCGCGGTCGACGGGATCGCGCGGCTGCTCGGCGGCAGGGTGTTCCACTGGCTGGGCGAGCTTTCCTATGGCGCCTACCTGATCCACCTGCTGATCCTGTATCCGGTCGCGGCGGCGGTGATCGCGCGCTTCGGCACCGGGCTGGGCGCGGCCGGACGGTTCGCGCTGACCGGGGCGATCGTGGTGCCGGCCACCTATGTCCTCGCCTTCCTTGCCTACCGGCTGGTCGAGCTGCCCGGGCAGCGGCTGGGCAAGGCCGTGATCGCGCGCGTCACCGGCAGCCGGACGCGCGCCCGCCAGACCCTGCCCGAGGAGATCGCGGCACCCTAGCCGCCGGCTGGCATGCCGGGCCCAGATCAGAGGCTGGTTCAAGGGGGGAGGCCCCGAACGGGGCGGATCGGAGATCGATCGATGAAATGGTCGGGGCGACAGGATTCGAACCTGCGACCCCCACACCCCCAGTTTTATGGCCATTTCTTCATCGGGTGCGATGATTTATAGAAAATGCATATATATCAGTATATTATATGGAATTTCATCACAATGGGCCGCTCAGCTTTTAATTCGATTTGCCTGATGCTACACGATTTCGTGCTTTCCCGGTGATTGCTGGAGCTGGTTGTGCCGACCATCAGGATTACGAAGAAAAGCGTTGAGGCGCTGAACTCGGAGAAGGCTGGCACCATCTTTTGGGATGAGACCCTTGCTGGCTTTGGTCTAAAGATTCTCGCCGGGGGTAAAACCTATATCATCCAGTACCGCTTGGGCGGGCGGGCCGCGGCTACGAAACGCTACACGATCGGGAAAGATGGCAGCCCTTGGGATGCTCCGGCTGCTCGAGCTGAGGCTGAGCGGTTACTTCGTCTGGTTCAAACAGGTGTTGACCCGCGGATCGTGGCAAAGGCGCGGGAACGCGAGGCGATTGATTTATCCTTCGCTCGCGTTGTGGAGCGTTATCTAAGTGAGTACGGCGAGCGACATTGGCGGCCTAGCACGTACAGTATTCGTGAGAGCGATTTTAGACGATGGGTGGTGCCGATCCTGACGGACACACCGATCACGGCTGTAACCCGCGCAGATTTAGCACGCGTAAGGGAAGCTCTGCCGCGCACTACTCCATCCATGCCGCGCAACATTCACGTGTTGATGCGTGGCCTCTTCGCATGGGCCCTCAATGAGCAGCTGATACAGACTTCGCCTTTTCATGGCATGCGGGTGCCCAAGTCGGTCGCTGCGCGTGATCGCGTTTTGAACGACGAGGAATTCCTCGCTATCCTGGGTTCAACGCTGGACCTAAATCCAGCGTTTGGAGCCTTTGTCCGGTTTCTAGCGATGACGGGTCAGCGTCGTGATGAGATTGCGAAAATGGATTGGGTCGAGTTGAATCGGCGCGACAAGGAGTGGGTGCTTCCAGCCGGTCGGTCGAAGAACCACCAGAAGCACCTTCTGCCGCTAACCAGTCCCTTGATCAAAGAGCTTGATGAAATTGCTGGTGGCACTCAGTGGCCGCGGTCGGGCCCCGTTTTTTCAACGAACGGCAGATCGCCTATTTCAGGCTTTTCGAAGGTGAAAGCGCGATTGGATGCGCTCGTTGAAGCGAAGCTTGAAGGGGCAATTCCAGACTGGCGATTTCATGACTTGCGCCGAACAGTGGCAACCAACCTGCAACGGTTGAACATACGTTTTGAGGTGACGGAGGCCTTGCTCAACCACATAGGGGCGGCCAGGACCGGTACGGCAGCGGTGTACATGCGCCACGACTGGAGTTCAGAAAAGCGTGAGGCGCTCGAGCTTTGGAATGCCCGCATCGTGGCGATGATCGATAGATGGCAGGCTGAACAGGCGGGAAAGGGTGGCGACGATGGCTGAAAGCGCCTCAGTACATTTTCGCAGTTTTGCCCCCGGTGGGGTGATGAGGCGGAAGGTCGAGGTCTGGTGAGCCTTGGCGTCCGCAGCGGCTCTGCGCACACTGTGGACTGCGTTTTTGTCAGCGTCGGTAGTGGCGGGGTCTGAACGGGGCTCGCAATATGCACTTCGTACGGCAGCCTTGAGCTGTCAGTCGACAACCGGGCCGGTTACGGCTCTTCGAACTAATGACAAAAGTAGTATTATGTACTGGTGCCGGCGCCACCCGAAATGCTTCTAGGGTGGATCGCTCAGCCTGCTCCGTTTCGCCATCGTAAAGCGAAGCCGGAGCAGGGATGGGCGAAAATAGCCAAGGCAGTCGGGCTGGCTAGGTCACCCCGCGCCGCCCGATTGTGTATACGGGCTATTCTCCGCTAGTGCACCGATACCAGGTTTGGCCGTCTTCAGACATGGACTGGTTTGAAAGAGGAAGGATGGTCTGTTCGACGCTTTCGTCGAACTGCGACCTATCCTCGGTTTCCGCAGCTTCATCGACGAGCACCCGGTTGAAGTATGTCACCTTGCGGCCTTCAAGGCTGTACCGGCCATATCCTTCTCCATCGCGATAGGTGCCGTCGCGGGCAAAACTAACGATGGAGTCTGTGCCGCATGCCTCATGTGCGCTCTTGGTGCGGCTAGGACCCCAGCTGCCAACTAGCCATGCTTCTGTGACCTTGATCGATTTCACGCCAATGGCCTTTGCCGCAGCGCCGGTAAGCTGCACATTTGCGTTTCTCGCAACCTCCGGCAGGGATTTCGCTTCCAGCTTTTCGCTGTGGTCGAATGCGCCATCGGGGCCTTCAATAGTAACAATCCTCAGCGCGTGAGGTCTGCGGATCCAATATCCCTCGCAATAGCCCTTGCCGGTACCGGAGCAGTTGAGGATTTCTGGGCGATCATGGCATTCTTCGCCAGGCGCATAACCATATGGAGAACAACTCGGCGCATCATATTCGGCTGGAATCCAGCCGGCTCCGAGCAACCTTTTCCGAACATCGGCATAGTCTTGGCCGGCCTTGAATTCAGGTTCTTTGACCAGATCGGGCGCGGCAACGTTGGCTAGCTCGTTGCCCAAGTTGTCCGACGAGTTGGTGGAATTTGTGCTGCCTGAAGGCGAGCAAGCTGCAAGCGTCGATAGTGCGGCAAAGCACAGACCGCTTAGGAAGCGGGGAGAGTTCTTATGCATGATGATACCCCCTAGAGGGGCAGTGCAGACCAACCCGCGCCGCCCGTATGTCCACTCGGGGCGGGCCGAAGCCGGATGTTGGAAACCTGGTCGCTAGAGCAGGCGCATGCGCCTTTACCGTTGCCGGCTGGACATGCGCGCATGCCACCCGGCCTCCGAATTCGGTGACCGAGCCTAGCGAACTGGGGTTTCCACGCCCCACGCTGCGGTTTTTTCGCAACGCAATGCAAGTTTACTGCGGCGCGAACGAAAGGGCAAATTTTGTCCGTTGGTTTGAATGGCCGCTTTTGGGCCGTCAGTCGCCTGGCAGCTTTCAGGCGCGTCGATCGGAGTAGTTGCCGTTTGCACGCGTCAAATTGGTGGGCAGCAACCGACCAACATGCGACGTTCCAACGCAGCGAAGGGAAGACAGCTTACGCCAGAACCGGTCATTCGCGACGTTTGCCAATGCCGGTTAGAACGCAACTCAAAGGGGCTGCATCAGATCTTTCCCCGCGAGCTGAAATGACGACCGCGCGCGTTTTCAAATCAGCCTCCTTCGATGCTCTAAAGTAGCGATCGTTCTGGTCGGCTGGTGCCAGGAGCTCGGTAACAAAGTCTGGTGACGTCGCTGAGCGCGGCATGCTCTTGGCCGGACCGCAAGGGCGCGATTGGAGAGGAGACCCGAGGCCGGTTTCATGTCACGCGTGTCGAAATGCCATGCCACTCATATGCCAAGCGCCGGTGTCGTCAAGACGGAGAAGTCGTGACGCGGTCCAACCCACATCTGTGGATGAAGATCGTCGCGGACGATGCACCGGCTGTCAGCGTGCAGTACGCACGCCATCGCCGGATATCCGACAGAGCTGGGGTGGCGGGCTGCCGCTTGTCCAATCAGGCGATAGGCGAGATCATCGAGCGCCAGCCGTCCATTACTGGTCAGCGCCAGAGCCAGCGTGGCTGCCTCGCGGGCAAGCCACTGCGTGTCGGGGCCCATCACATCGAGCCCTGACACCGTGTCGAGCCGGTCTTCGGGTAACCGATGCCTTTGAACCCGGCACCCCGATGCACCGGCCTCGGCATACCAGGACACGCAGAATTGCTCGACCGTCACCATTCCTGCGTGTGGAAGCGCACGGGTCGCAGCAAAGAGCAGCGGTGTCAGCCGCCGTGCTGCGTCAGCTAGCGCTTCGCCGCCGGCATGAGCTTCGCAGAGCTGGGCGGCGAGACGCGTGCGATCGATCAGCGCTCCGCCGATCGCGAATGCCTGCGTTGGCCCGGCGACATGGAGCTTGCGCACCGGGCCGACATTGCGACGTTCGAGGAGATCCCAGCGAAAACTGTCGGCGGCAAGAAATGCCAGATCGGGCGTTGCATATGCGATGATGACCGTCATGCTATAGACCTTGATACCATTGGCGACCGGTTGGCTACCGCCGGTCGTCGGTTACGCGGTGCAGAAACGTCGATATCGTCAAGATCCGGAACAGGCATGCCTAACGATACATCCTTGCTGACGAAGCGTTTCGCCGAACTGCACGATCAGTTTCTGGTGGTCGAGGCGACCAAGGCCTATCGGAGCGGCAGCTTCGACGGCGATTATGTGGACGACGAGCTGCTGATTGCCTGGCGGGTCAAGGTCAAGAACCTGCTTGGCCGGGTCTGCGGCGAGCAATCGGTCCACTATCGGACCTTCCATGAAATCCAGGCCACCGGCTGGTCGACCAATTATCAGATCGGGAAACGCCAGAAGGCGGTCTTCGACGCCGCCCGCGAAGATTTCGAAGGCGGCTATCTCAGCAGTGTGCGCAATCTCGTCCAAGCCGAACTGTTCGAAAGTGAACTCGAGCAGGCACGCGAACTTCTGGCGGGAGGCTATGTTACGGCTGCCGCGGTCGTCGCGGGCGTGGTCCTCGAGACGACGCTCAGACAGATGTGCCGCGATGCGGACCTACCGGTGGCGAAACTCGACAAGATGAATGCCGATCTTGCCAAAGCTGATCGGTACAATCTGCTGATGCAGAAGCGCATCACCGCGCTTGCCGACATTCGCAACAGTGCGGCGCACGGCAATGTCGGAGCCTTCTCGCGCGCCGATGTCGAGGACATGATCACGCAGATCGAGAGCTTCCTAGCCCAGACGTTATGAGACGCGTGGTCGACTTCCGGTGACGGCCGCGCCGAAATGGCGCGATCGCGTAGAGGGGCAGGGCTGGCTGCATGACCAATTCGCGAAAATCGGCGGCGTTGGATTGCCTTAGAGGATGCACAGTGCAACCTCGTCGAGACGGTCGGCCTTAAGTCGATCGCGATCTTGGCATCGGGCGCAGCCAAATGGAGCACATTAATCAGCGTCTCGAAACGCTTCGCCGGGGCGGGCGGGGTTCGGGGCTGGGCGCCGAACACGTCATAGGCGGTACCGGCGAGCGCCGCGCGCGTCTCTTCGGCGAGCATAGTCTCGTCGCTGGTCAGGAGCAGTCCGGCCTGATGTGCGCCCGCCCGGCCCCGGGGGTATCGGGCGCGCGGCCATCCATGCACGTCGGTTTCCCGCCGATGATCAGCACACGCGCCTGGGGCTCCTTCTCAGCTGTCGAGCCGGTCCGCTTCGCCGTGTGACCGGCGCCGACATATCGGTGGGGAGCGCGGCACATGGCTCAACGACCAGATCATCGCACAGCTAGGCTGATGCGGGGGCAGTCCACAGCATCAAGTCACCACTCGCAATCCAACCTCAAAGGAGGTCGGGTAGGTGATCCAGAGCCGGCGCAATCTTGGTATAGAAAGAGCCGGCCTTTTCCGTGATGTCGGCGATCGATGTCATGCCTTCCTTGGCGGATTTAAGCCAGTCCACGACTTTGCCGACCTTGCTTTTGGTTGGCGCCTTCACAGCGTCCTCGACCGCCGCCAATACCTTTTCTTTCTCGCTTGACGCCGGTTGTCGCTGCAGATCCGATAGAAGTGCTTTGAGTTCGGCCTCGACAGCGCTCACGGCCTGCTGCTGCTGACCGATGTTGATGTTGCCGGTGTTGCCCGGTCCTGCGTTGGATAGTGCGCCAGTCTGAACGGAGCCATTGAAGGTCTGGTTGTTGGTCACATTTCCTCCCGATATCTGCGTGAAAAGGTCAGGATCACCCGTTTGGAGCGCAATTTTCTTGAAGGTTAGAGACAGACCCTTTTCCTTGCACGCCGCCTCGAGGCGCGCTCTCAAAGCCGAGTTGGTAGAGGAGTGACGATAAGCCCTCTCGGCCTCTTCTCGGTAACCGGCGCTATGTTGAGCGTTTGCGGCCATATGCTCCCAGAGTTTCTCGCGGATAACAATGTCATCCTCGCTTAGCGACCAATCTATGATGATCGTATCGAGCGAGTCGAAGAAGATGTCGCGAAGTCCCATGGCGACGCCCTCGCGGACGCTCGCATGGTCACTCTCCGATCCTTCAACGATCAGCTCATTATGTTTCTCCGCAGTATCCTTGTCCTTGGTGAGGACACGATAGGCCCAAGCTTGGACGTTCGGTTTCAACTGGCTGAAGACGCTGGGTGGTACGCTGACGCTGCTGAGGTCAAGATCCGGGTGTTCTGCCGTCGCCCAGAAGGAGTATTGCGCGATGATGCCGTCCTCGTGGGTGTTCAGGTCTCCGATGACTGAACTCACGGGGTGACGGTCAGAGAACAAGGTCGAAGGTGCCCGCTGGAGCCCGATCAACAAGGTAGCCGAGCGTAACTCGCCGGCGTTGGCATTCCGTAGGTCCAGCCGCAGCCCGGCAAGCTCCTCCTCGAATGCGCCGTGATGCTGGGCGACAGCCATGATCACCCGCGGCGACAATGCGACGCCGTTTGCGCTTAGGACCTGCAGAAGTGTAGGCTTGTCGAGTATCTGGGCAAGCGCGCTAAGCCCCGCCTCGAACACTTCAGAGTCGTTGAAGCTTTGGCGCCAATATGTTTCCATGACGGGCACGTCGCGGTGATCACCAATGAGTGCGAGGGCGTTGAACGACCACCGTCGCACCTTGCGGTCGCTGGAGCCAAGGGCATAGAGCACCACCGCTTTCATTTGATCCGGAGATGAGGATTTCAACCCCCGGCGCGCCAGCAGGCAGAGGCGTTGCAGCGCCTGCTTTTTGTTGGAGTCCGTCCCGTTCTGGATGGTAACTTCGAGGAACTTTTGTTCCTCCGGTCGTAGGCTGCCCTTTGCGCGCCGACGCCCGCCCCCCACCTGCCGACCCCTCATTAGCCCCCTAAATCATGCCTCAAGCGCTAGACGACGAGCTACAGGTAGCAGAGTTTGCGACCAAGGGTCAAAGTCTTCGGTGTGATTGATCGGCGTGCTGAGATCGATCCATTTCAGATCATTTATCGCTAATCGGCTCGATGTCGGTTCAAGCCAATCAGGGCATGAAAAACTGACGACGGCGAGAAGGTCGTCGCACTCGCCATCGCCCTTGGGATAGATGACCGTCTGGAGCTTGCTATTGGCGTTGAGCGCGCGCCAGGCTAGGTCGTCATAAAGATCAAGGTCGCTCGCGAGTGCCTTCATTCCGCTCCAGACCACGCCATGATCGGCTTGATCGAATAACGTCATGTCGGTCTCGACCACCGGGGAATAGAAACCGATCACGCGCTTGCTCATGAAGCTGTCGCGTTGCTCACGATAAGGACCGGACCGATACGATAGAACGCAACCGGCTTTTACGACGACAACGAAAGACCATACCAAGATATCGTCGGAGCGCCGCAGGCGGCTGCTGGACGCATAGTGGTAGCAGCCGCGTTCGATCAGGTTAACGAACGAGTCCATCGTGACTTCGCCCGTTTTTGAAGCCTCCTTCGCGATCAGTGGTTTCCGAAAGGCGAGGGCGTGATGGCGGGGCAGATCCCGTTTCCGCCTTCGCGCAACGATCGGGCTGCGATCGGCCTCGGGGACGCTCGGATCGTCCTTCAATGCATGCAGGAAGAATTTGCCTGGGGCAGGGCGATAGAATTTGCTGCTGTCGCGATAGCGAAGAATGTCCTCACTTAGCCGTGCCTGGAGCGTCTTATGCTGGGTGCGGCCCTGAATATGGTCCGGAGCAAGGCCTTCGCGATACGCGATTCGGAGTATCTCCAACGCAGACAAAGCACGCTTTTGCGCGCTTAAAACGCGCTCAGCCAGGGCCAGATAGGTGTCCATTGGATTGAGTGCGTCACTTTCCGCGAAACCGGCGAGATGGCTAACACCAGTGGGTTCGTTGAACAAGGTCGGGGTAGTTGCACGAGTGATCTGAAAGACCGTTATCGACGCGCGGTCCGTCAAAACCTGCCAGTCCGCAGCCGGCCCAGCTTCTAACGTTCCGAGATGCCGGTCGAACGAACGTTGAACGTCGGCTTCTAATAAGAGCCGCCGTTCGACACGCCGCAAGCGGACGGCAGCAATGTCCCCAAAGTCAGCCATTCAGTGTCTCGCTCATTCTTACCTGAATGAACGACCGCTTTTGAGACTGGAGCCGGAGGCCGCAAACGACCGAAATTGGGGCGCAAAGCTGCCATCCTAAAAGGCTAAGGGGTTGTCGTTTTTGAAGCATGCGGTCTGCGCTTCGCTGCTTTTTTCTCTTCTCGAGCTCGTTCGACCCGCTCGCGATACGCCGATATAGCCTCTTGCCAGGCCGTTGATAGCTTGAGCGTTGCGTTATAGCGGATGTCGAATGGCTGTCGAGTTGTGCGTGCGCATGACGCCGCCCAGACCTTTCTCCAAATCGCGGCATAGTCCACCACGTGGTTCGCTGCGCGTTGGGTGTGCCATTTTCTTAGCGCCCTTAGCCAGGGCGTCTTGATGGTGTTGCCGCCACCGGTAGAAAAAACAATGGCGCTATAGTTAAGCTGGCATAGTAGTTCAGCTAGTCGTACAGAGAATTCTGGCGATATGTCTGTTTTGAGTATTTCAAAACCACTCTTCTTCCAGTCGTTCTTGCTTAGGAAGCAGCCTCGTATCGGCGCCTTGAACAGATAGCTGCAACGGCGATGTAGCTGGTCCCTGCTAGGGACAGGAACAATCTTTATCGTAGGAGCCCCCAGCCAGTTATGCAGCGTGGATTGTTCACGCAGCCTACTCTCCAGGTGTTCAGCGTCGAATTCCTCATCGTCGGTGAAGCCGATGGCGTGAGCGTGGGCCATGATGGTCCGGCCTTCTCCTCCTTGCGGGAAGTTCGTGCCCCCTTGGAATTCGAGTACGGCGAATGAGTGCAGGCCGCTTGCTCGGAGGATTTTGCCAAATGCCGTCTTCAGCCTCTTGATCTCGATAACCGGCGCGTATTCGAGTGCGTTACCGATATCCGTGATCAGGGTAATGAAGAACCAGCGACGGCGCGTCCCAGCCGGCTGCCACATCTCGTGCGTTTGGGCCTTGAGAAGTTTGAAACCCTGACGGCGGATCCAGCGATTGGAAGCCAACATTTCCGCTGGTAGCTTTCGATGTGGAGTGGACGCTCCGAGCGCGGTTTTCAGCGCTTCGATATCTCGATCGCTGACCCTTTGCTCGACCAGCCAATTTCCAACCGGCTCATAAAAACCGCGGATCGAGCGATCGAGAGCCGCTAGTGGTTGACGCCATTCGGCCTCTTCCCAATCGCTGTCCGTTATGAGATTGGTTTGGATCTCAGCGATGTCCACGCCGCGGTTGGCAAGGTGCTCGATGGCGTTTGGTGATTCTTGAAGGCTACGCATTTCGGTCACCGTTCTAGCAAGACAAAAAAGCTGGGAAAAAATTATGCGCGAAAAGCGCAGTTAGTGACGGGAATGCCATGTTTCTCGTCGTCCAACAGCTGAGTTGGGGGATATTTCATATAAAGCAAAAGGGGCGGCTACTCGCCTTACGTGAGATACCATCTCGGTTGCCTGCCCCAATCTAGAGGGGGACAAATTTTGATCCTCCGGGTTGAGCGTGCTATGATAGTGACACAGTGGCGCTTTGCCGCTGCATTCAGCACAATCGAGGTACGCCATGACTCAACCCGCCAGGGTTTTGGAGGCGGCAGACGTGCGCCGCTTACTCAGGCATGTCCAATCTACTCGGAATCCGGAACGCAACCGCGTCATAGTACTGCTTAGCTTCAAGGCGGGCCTGCGGGCCTGTGAAGTCTCGGGGATCACTTGGCCGATGGTCCTTAAGGCCAATGGCCGGCTTTCGGATCAGTTGACGGTTGCGGGCCGTATCGCGAAGAATGGTTCCGGTCGCACCATCCCAAGGAATGCCGATCTTCATGATGCGCTTAAGGCGCTGTATCGTGTCGATCGTCGCCCTATTGGCGGGCCGATCATCCGCTCTGAGCGGGGCGGTCATATGAAGCCTCGTTCGATCGTGAATTGGTTCGCTGTTGTTTATGCCGAGCTTGGGTTCGAAGGCTGCTCTTCGCATTCTGGCCGGCGTACTTTCATTACACGTTCCGCGCGCGCGATCCCGCGCATCGGTGGCTCTCTCCGCGACGTGCAAGAGCTAGCGGGTCATCGTTCGCTAATGACAACTGAGCGCTACATTCAAGGCGACCGAGAAGCCCAACGCAAGCTCGTCCGGCTGATCTGATTCAATTACATCGCTAAGAAAGGAATCCGGCCATGGAAGGTACGGAAACGACGACTCATGCGCTCGGCACAAGAGAGCACATTGCTCGCATCCGAGAGCTCAACGATGCATTCCGGATGACGCTAATTGGCGGAATCGTTGTGGCGACCCCTGGATTTCGTGGGCTCGATAAGGGCGCACGCATCTGGGTGTTGCACCAGCTGGCTCTCTTCACCTCGTTCGAAAAGGCCAATGATCCCTATGGCGAGCACGATTTCGGGGCGATCCAGATTGAAGGCAGCGAGAAGATTTTCTGGAAGATCGACTGCTACGATAAGGATGTGACCTTCGGCTCGCCAGATGCCGCCGATCCAAAGGTAACGACCCGCGTCCTGACACTAATGCTGGCGTCGGAATATTGAAGGCGTTGTGGTTGATGCATGGTGTGGGTGAGGGCCTCCTGCCTCACCCATGCCATGCGCTGCTATTCCGCGTTCCTTCGTCTGTGTGGCGCCTCGCAGCCGGGTTGGGCGCATCCCGGTCGGCATTTGTGCGGCGTGATCAAACGGCACCTTCGTCCGTAATGAGCAAACCTCGAGAAGGCACGGTGGTAGCTAATGCCGAAAAATAAGCGCCTTCGGCTTTACACCATCTCATTCGCGAAATCCGATAGGCGGATGATTATGCCGGGGAAGGAGCGCCTGGCTGCTATCGTTGATGTGATAGAGCGATATGAGCCTGACCTCCTTGTAACGGCGGGCTGGGCACTTGACGTCACGGACGACCTCATCGCTCTGTCAAGCCGCATGCGGGGCCAACGTAGCGCGACAATAGTGGTAGCGGAGATTCACCGCGACGCCGGACCAAAGGACTTTCCTACGCGCAGTCATGCTATGTGGGCTGTGCTGCAGCCGGGATGTCGCCTGCATAGATTTGGCAATCAGGCATTCCGTACCGCTGATGAGAGTCGCTCGAATTGGCGGCAATGCATGCTGAAATTCAGGCGCCATGTAGGCGCTCGTACCGTCGAGGCGATGGGCCAACGGCTATTCGCTTTATGCTGTGGCGAAATCAATGTGGTGGTCGGCCGCCATGATCCTCGTTTCGTCTGCGCATTTGCCGAGCGCGCTGTCATGTCGGCGGATATAATCGTTAATCCGACGCATGATCGCATGGGTAATGGCGGCACGTTGCGCGCCAAGCGTAGCTTTTTGTCGCGACAGCGCGATGGTCGTGACCGCGTATATGTTTCGTGCTCTAATTGGGATGTGAGCGGGAAGAATCGCGGCGTTCAACAGCCTTCGCTTACCCTCCACACCGTGTACCGGTCGGGTTTGCCGCTCAAGTACGATGAGATTGCCGATGGCTCGGACGGTGTGGTGGTCCGACGCTGGACGATCGATCGTTAGGCCTTCAAAGCGCTAAGTGCGCTCATGCTCTTCGGCTCGGTGAGTTTTGTCGCTTTCATCCTTAGGCTGCTGCAATCAGGTCGGTTGTGGTGCCAGTATAAAACTACACTTTTGTACCGATTGTGGCTGTCACTTTGCGTTCCAATGGCGGCCGTTCGGTCAGGCCCGGTAGGCCACTGCAAGCTGCCGTTCGTTCATCTGCTCACGGCGGCCAGAGGCGGGGTCGAGATACCGGGCCTGGCTGATCGGCTTAAGGTTCTAAAACCTGATAAACGGACGTTCACCCAGCTCGCGAATCCGTGCTAGGCGTTGGGCGCCCGGCTTGTCCGGGCGGGAACACTGCGCCGGTTCCCCGCGAGGGGATTAAAATGGGAACATGGTACGGGCATCGCCCAAGTCCATGGCTGTCCCTGCAACTGTAGGCGGCGAGCGAGGGTGCTGGGTGGGCGCGGAAGCGATCCGCCGACCACTGGGCGAAAGCCCGGGAAGGTGCGCCCGAAGCGATGACCCGCGAGCCAGGAGACCTGCCGGCGCAGGTCGCTGTGGTCTGGGCCCAGGAGATGGTCGAGGCACGGACGAACGTCCGAACGGCGAAGAAGCGAGCGCGGGCATGGCCCGCAGCGTTCGCGTGCGTGTCGCGCGGGGGCTGCGCATGTGTGCGTAGGACCGTTGAGGATGGCGTGTGCATCATAATGTGGAATGGACGGAACTCAGGGACGAACAATCGATCAGGTTGGGATGGCGCATCGCCAATACCCTGCGTGTCCATGAGCAAAACGAATCAAGGGCCCTGCTCGATTTTCGGCGGGCATATGAAGACCAGCTCGGCCTGGCGCTGCGTTGGCAGGAGGCGCAGCGTCGCGTCCTTGCGCTTCTGCGCGGTCAGTTCGCATGCCGATGGACCGGAGAAGGCATGACTCTTGAAGTCGAAGCTCGGAAAGGCGCGTTCCGGCTGGGGGTGGTGGTAGAGCGTAGCGCGTACGCACTGATCCTGCCGGCAAGTCGGCCGCTGACGCCGCGGCTGGTGCTCGCGGCGCTGCAGATCAGTTCCCAGGAGCGCGTGCGCTGGACCAAGGACGGTCGGTTGCTCCAGTCCGGTGCGGTGATGATACGGCGCGCGCATCCGGTATCGGTCGCAACCTATGCAGTCGATACCATTGCCGGGCTCGTCGAGGACCCATCGATCATTGCCAAGTGGCGGATGGAGGATTCGTTGCCGGCTCAGGCCACTGGATAGGGCACCGGTGCCGCGCGGTTCTCGTCGATAGCCAATGTCCGGCCGATCGGCGGAAATGCACGCTGCGGGCAGGCGGGTCGCTCGCATACCTTGCAGCCGGCGCCGATCGGCGTCGCCGCAGAGGGGTCGCTGATATCGAGGCCGCGTGAATAGACGAGCTGGCCCGCATGGCGGATGTCGCAGCCTAGTCCGATTGCGAAAGTCTTGCCCGGCTTGCCAAAGCCTCCGCCGCCACTCGTCACGGTGCGGGCAACCCATAGATAAGTCCGCCCGTCGGGCATTTGCGCGATCTGGCGCAGCACCCGGCCAGGTTGGGCGAACGCCTCATAGACTTTCCAAAGCGGGCAGGTGCCGCCCACACGCGAGAAGTGGAAATCGGTGGCCGACTGGCGTTTCGAGATGTTGCCAGCCCGATCGACCCGCACGAAGAAGAAGGGCACACCGCGTGCGCCCGGCCGCTGCAGAGTCGACAGTCGATGGCAGATCGTCTCGAAGCCCACGCCGAATATCTCGGCCAGCCGCTCGACGTCATAGCGCTCGGCTTCGGCCGCGGCGAGAAAGGCACCATAGGGCAACATCAGCGCGCCCGCGAAGTAGCTGGCGAGCCCGATGCGAGTCAGTCGACGCGCCTCCTCATCGATCAGGATATTGTTGGCGGTCAGGCGGCCGATTGCTTCGCCGAGTTCGAGAAATGCGAGCTGTGTAGCCATCTGAAATACTTGCTGCCCTGGCAGCAGGTCGGCGGACAGCCGAAGCATCCCGCTGGCCGGATCGAAGCGGCGCTGCGCGGTTCCGTCATCGTCGATCACGACCTCAACATCGTGCTTGCGCTTCAGCCAGGCGATGAGCCCGGCGTGGACAGTCCGCGGCGATAGGCCGGCGTCGCGATAGATGCGTTCGGCTGCTTCATCGAGCAGCTCGACATGATTGTGACGGGCATAAAAGAAGTCACGGACTTGCTCGAAGGGCTGGCGGGCGCGCGCACCCATTGTCCAGTCGTCTCCCAGCTGCGCGGCCATCACGTCGCCGCGCTCGATCGCATCGCGGTAGCGCTGGTGCAGGGCGACCAAGGTCCTGCCCACTGCAGGCATGTTCGCCGCCAGTTCCCGTAATTCCGCCAGGGCGATGGTCTCGCCGCTGTCCGCGACCGCGTCGCGGATGTCTGTGATCAGTCGCGCCTCCTCGTCTTCCGAGAAGAGCTGCACGTCGATCCCGAACGCGGCGTTCAATTTGAGCAGGATCGGCACAGTGAGCGGCCGTTGGTTCTGCTCGAGCTGGTTGAGGTAGCTCGGCGAGATGCCCAGAGCCTGGGCGAGTTCAACCTGCTTGAGGTTCCGCTCTTCTCGCAGCCGCCGCAGCCGTACGCCCATATATGCCTTGCGCATATTTGTCCCGATCTTCGCAAAATTTGCTAATTCGCAAAATTCAATTCGCAGGCTTTTGCTCTTTCAGTCCTTCTGAAAGCGGGGCGGCTTGCGGATTATGCGAATATGCTTGCTAGCCTCCAACTGCAAGGTGCCGACCTGCTCGACCGCATTCTCGACGCGGCTGCGGTGCATGCGCGTGCTGCGCTCGGCGTGCCGGTGTCGCTGCGCCGCTGCGAGAATGTCGAGATCCGCGAGGCGATGGACGATCTGCAGTTCGAGAGCTGGTGCCTTCGCAAGGATGACGAGGGGCTGGTCGTCATGGCGATGGCCACCGCTCGGGACGAAAGCGGGCACGCATGCGTGGTCGCCACCGGTCGCTTTACCTTCTCAACCTTTGCGGCTCCCAGCGCGTCGATCGTGACACGGCTCGGGCGCCTGGGCGCTTCGACGAAATGAACAGCAACTACCGAACGCCGCTGGCCGGCACCGATCTCGACTATTTCGACACCCGCGGGGCGGTCGAGGCGCTTCGCCCCGGCTCCTATGATACGCTGCCCTATGTCTCGCGCGTGCTGGCCGAGCAGCTGGTGCGCCGGTGCGATCCGGCGCTCCTCGACGACGCACTGCTCCAGATCGCCGATCGCCGCCGCGACCTGGATTTCCCATGGTATCCGGCGCGTGTCGTTTGCCACGACATTCTCGGCCAGACCGCCTTGGTCGATCTCGCCGGCTTGCGCGATGCGATCGCCGATCAGGGCGGCGACCCCGCCAAGGTCAATCCCGTCGTCCCGACTCAGCTCATCGTCGATCACAGCCTGGCTGTGGAGTATGGCGGCTTCGATCCCGATGCCTTCGAGAAGAACCGCGCGGTCGAGGATCGCCGCAACGAGGACCGCTTCCATTTCATCGAATGGACCAAGAAGGCGTTCGACAATGTCGATGTGATCCCCGCCGGCAACGGCATCATGCACCAGATCAACCTGGAGAAGATGTCGCCGGTGATCCAGGCGCGGGGCGGCGTCGCCTTTCCGGACACTTGTGTCGGGACCGACAGCCATACGCCGCATGTCGATGCGCTGGGCGTGATCGCGGTCGGTGTGGGCGGGCTCGAGGCCGAGACGGTGATGCTCGGGCGCGCTTCGATGATGCGTCTGCCCGACATTGTCGGCGTCAAGCTCACCGGCCGCCGCCAGGAAGGTATCACCGCCACCGATATCGTGCTGGCGCTCACTGAGTTCCTGCGCGCCGAGCGCGTGGTCGGGGCCTGGCTGGAATTCTTCGGCGAGGGCGCGGACAGCCTGACGATCGGCGACCGCGCGACCATCTCGAACATGTGCCCGGAATACGGCGCGACCGCCGCGATGTTCTATATTGACCAGCAGACGATCGACTATCTGTTGCTCACCGGCCGCGAGGCGGAGCAGGTCAAGCTGGTCGAGAATTACGCCAGGACCACCGGCCTCTGGGCCGATGCGCTCAAGACCGCTGACTATGAGCGCGTGCTCAAGTTTGACCTGGGAACCGTGGTCCGCAATCTCGCCGGCCCGTCCAACCCGCATCGCCGCCTGGCGACCAGCGCGCTCAACGAGCGCGGGATCGCGGTCGATCTCGAAGGCGCGCTGGCCGAGGAGCGCGAGGGGCTGATGCCCGACGGCGCCGTGATCATCGCTGCGATCACCAGCTGCACCAACACCTCGAATCCGCGCAACGTCGTCGCCGCCGGCCTGGTCGCGCGCAACGCCAACCGGCTCGGTCTGGTACGCAAGCCCTGGGTGAAGAGCTCGTTCGCGCCGGGCTCCAAGGTCGCGCGGCTCTATCTGGAGGAAGCGGGGCTGCTCGGCGAGTTGGAGCAATTGGGCTTCGGCATCGTCGCCTTTGCCTGCACCACCTGCAACGGCATGTCGGGCGCACTCGATTCCGACATCCAGCGGGAGATCGTCGAGCGCGATCTCTACACCACCGCCGTCCTGTCGGGGAACCGCAACTTCGACGGGCGCATCCACCCGTATGCCAAGCAGGCATTCCTCGCCTCGCCGCCGCTGGTTGTGGCGTATGCGATCGCTGGCACGATCCGCTTCGACATCGAGCAGGACGTTCTGGGGATCGCGCCGGATGGCAGCGAAGTGCGCTTGAAGGATCTGTGGCCGAGCGATGCCGAGATCGACGCGATCGTCGCCGCGCATGTGAAGCCCGAGCAGTTCCGCAACGTCTACGAGCCGATGTTCGGCCAGCGGTTGCATGGCGGCGAGAAGGTGAGCCCGCTCTACGATTGGCGGCCCATGTCCACCTATATTCGCCGCCCGCCTTATTGGGACAGGGAAGGGCTGGGCGCACTCGCCGCGTCGCCCCGCACGCTCACGGGCATGCGCCCGCTGGCGATCCTGCCCAACAACATCACCACCGATCACCTCTCGCCGTCGAACTCTATCCTGCCGACCTCCGCGGCCGGAGAATATCTGACCAGGATGGGCGTGCCTGAGGAGGACTATAACAGCTACGCCACGCACCGCGGAGACCATCTCACCGCGATGCGCGCCACCTTCGCCAACCCGACGCTCCAGAACGAGATGGCCGTGGTCGACGGCGCGGTGAAGAAGGGCTCGCTCGCCCGGTTGGAGCCGGAGGGCGAAGTCGTGCGGATGTGGGAGGCGATCGAGACCTATCTCGGACGTCGCCAGCCGCTGATCATCATCGCCGGCGCCGATTACGGCCAGGGCTCGTCGCGCGACTGGGCCGCCAAGGGCGTGCGCCTCGCCGGTGTCGAGGCGATCGTGGCGGAGGGGTTCGAGCGCATCCACCGCACCAACCTGATCGGCATGGGCGTGCTGCCGCTCGAGTTCCAGTTCGGCGCGACGCGCCTCGGCCTCAAGCTCGACGGTACCGAGACCTATGACGTGGTCGGCCAGCGCCGCCCGGGCGCAACGCTTGTGCTGCTGGTCCACCGCAAGGACGACAGCACCGAGGAGGTGCCCGTCACCTGCCGGCTCGATACCGCCGAGGAAGTCTCGATCTACGAGGCTGGCGGCGTACTCCAGCGCTTCGCCCAGGATTTTCTCGCCGGCCAGGCGGAGGCGGTGGCATGACCGGCCAGGTCGGCATCCCAGCCACCTATATGCGCGGCGGCACCAGCAAGGGCGTGTTCTTCCGGCTGGAGGACCTGCCCGAGGAGGCACAGGTTCCGGGCCGTGCGCGCGACCGGCTGTTCCAGCGCGTGATCGGCAGCCCCGATCCCTATGCCGCGCATATCGACGGCATGGGCGGGGCGACCTCCAGCACCAGCAAGTGCGTGATCGTCGGCCCGGCAAGCGTGCCCGACCACGATGTCGACTATCTCTACGGTCAGATCGCGATCGGCGAGGACCTGGTCGACTGGTCGAGCAATTGCGGCAACCTCTCCACCGCGGCGGGCGCCTTCGCGATCCATGCCGGCTATGTGCGTGCCGGCCCCGACGGCATCCGCACCGTCCGCATCTGGCAGGCCAATATCGGCAAGACGATCGTCGCGCATGTCCCCGTGGCGAACGGCCAGGTGCAGGAAACCGGCGACTTCGAGCTGGACGGCGTGACCTTCCCCGCGGCCGAAATCGTGCTCGAGTTCGAGGATCCGGCGGCTGGCGAAGGCGCGATGTTCCCGACCGGCAATCTGGTCGATACGCTCGACGGGCCTGACGGACCGATCCAGGCGACCCTGATCAACGCCGGCATCCCCGCAGTCTTCGTGAACGCCGAGGACCTTGGCTATACCGGAGCGGAACTGCGCGAGGCGATCAATTCCGATCCGGCCGCGCTGGAACGCTTCGAGGCGCTGCGTACCGCCGGTGCCGCGCGGATGGGCATCGCCAAGACTAGCCGCGCGCCCGCCATCGCCTTTGTCGCGTCCCCGATCGACCATGTCACTTCGAGCGGCAAGCAGGTGCTGGCCGGCGAGATCGACCTGCTCGCCCGCGCACTGTCGATGGGCAAGCTCCACCACGCGATGATGGGCACTGCCTCGGTCGCGATCGCCGCCGCGGCGGCGGTCCCCGGCACCCTGGTCAACCTGGCGGCCGGCGGTGCCGCGCGGAACGCGGTCCGCTTCGGCCATCCCTCGGGCGCGCTGCGCGTCGGCGCCGAGGCCCGGCAGATCGACGGGCAATGGACCGTCACCAAGGCAATCATGAGCCGCAGCGCACGCATCCTGATGGAGGGTCGGGTGCGCGTGCCGGCCGGCAGTTTCTGAGAGAGGATCCGATGAACGACGTTCCTGCCTTCAAGCCGAAGAAGTCGGTCGCGCTGTCCGGCGTCACCGCCGGCAACACCGCGCTCTGCACGGTCGGGCGTACCGGCAACGACCTGCACTACCGCGGCTACGACATTCTCGATTTCGCCGAAATCAGCGAATTCGAGGAGATCGCGCATCTGCTCGTTCATGGCAGCCTGCCGACCGCGACGCAGCTCGCCGCGTACAAGAAGAAGCTGCGCAAGCTGCGGGGGCTTCCGCGCTCGGTGAAGGAGACGCTGGAAGCGATCCCCGCCGCCGCGCATCCGATGGACGTGATGCGTTCGGGCGTTTCGGCGCTCGGCTGCGTGCTGCCCGAGGCGCATGACCATAACCTGCCCGATGCACGGGACATCGCCGATCGGCTGATGGCCTCGCTCGGCTCGATCCTGCTCTACTGGTATCATTTCGCGCACCACGGTCGGCGCATCGAGGTCGAGACCGACGATGACAGCATCGGCGGCCACTTCCTCCATCTGCTGCACGGGACGGCGCCGTCGGAAAGCTTCGTACGCGCGATGCACACGTCGCTGATCCTGTACGCCGAGCACGAGTTCAACGCCTCGACCTTCACCGCGCGCGTGATCGCCGGCACCGGGTCCGACATGTATTCGGCCATCGCCGGCGCGATCGGTGCGCTGCGCGGCCCCAAGCATGGCGGCGCCAACGAAGTCGCCTATGAGATCCAGAAGCGCTATGCGAGTGCGGACCAGGCCGACTTCGACATCCGCCGCCGGGTCGAGGCGAAGGAAGTCATCATCGGCTTCGGCCACCCGGTCTATACCGTTTCCGATCCTCGCAACGTCGTGATCAAGCGCGTCGCCAAGCAACTTGCCGACGAAGCCGGCGCGCAGCGCCAGTTCGCCGTCGCCGAGCGAATCGAGAGCGTGATGTGGGATGCGAAGAAGATGTTCCCCAACCTCGATTGGTTCTCGGCGGTCTCGTACAACCTCATGGGCGTGCCGACCGCGATGTTCACTCCGCTGTTCGTGATCGCGCGCACCTCCGGCTGGGCCGCACATGTCATCGAACAGCGAGAGGACAACAAGATCATTCGCCCCTCGGCCCATTATACCGGCCCCGAGGACCTGGCCTGGGTGCCGCTCGCCGAGCGCGGCGAAGACGTCGCTGCGTGAATTGGGCTGCCTGAAGGAGTATCGATTTTGCCTTATCTTCTAGCCGAGGACCTGCCGACTGAATCCGCAGGCAAGCGCTTTCGCGCCGCGCTGGCCCGTCCCGGAATCTACCAGCTGCCCGGCGCGCATAACGGCCAGGCCGCGATCCAGGCGCGGGCTGCCGGGTTCGACGGGCTCTATCTCTCCGGCGCCGCGATGACTGCCAGCATGGGCTTGCCGGATCTCGGCATCATCACCGTGGACGAAGTCGCGTTCTTCATCCGCCAGATCGTGCGCTCCTCGGGCCTGCCGCTGCTCGTCGATGGCGATACCGGCTATGGCGAAGTGCTCAACGTCATGCACATGGTGCGAACCTTCGAGGACGCCGGCGCCGGTGCAGTGCATCTCGAGGACCAGATCCTCCCGAAGAAGTGCGGCCATCTGAACGGCAAGAACCTAGTGCCGGCGCTCGACATGGCGGCCAAGGTCGCGGCGGCAAAGAAGGCGAGCCGTGACATCGTCATTATGGCGCGTACCGATGCCGCGGGCGTCGAGGGCTTCGACGCTGCCGTCGAGCGGGCCAAGCGATATGTCGATGCCGGTGCAGATGCGATCTTCCCCGAAGCGCTGAACACGCGCGAAATGTTCGAGAAATTCGCGAACTCCATGCCCGGCGTGCCGCTGCTCGCTAACATGACCGAGTTCGGCAAGACGCCTTTCTACACGGCGACCGAGTTCGAGCAGATGGGCTACAAGATGGTGATCTGGCCGGTTTCGTCGCTGCGCGTCGCCAACAAGGCGCAGGCCGAGCTCTATGCGTCTATCAAGGCCAATGGCGGCACCCACAAGATGGTCGATCGCATGCAGACCCGCCAGGAACTGTACGACACGATCGGCCTGCATGATTTCGAGGAGCTCGATGCCTCGATCATCAAGACCATCGTGCCCCAGGGCATGCCGCAAAACTGAACCGGCTACCGCACGCGGTGGCACCGGGCCGCGGGGGCTGGGGAGCCTTCGCGGCCCGTTGTATGGAAGAGATCATGACGACCGAATTCGCCCGTCCGATCCTGACGCCGCCCGAAGGCCATAAGAAGGTGCTGCTGCACTCCTGCTGTGCGCCCTGCTCGGGCGAGGTAATGGAGGCAATGACGGCGAGCGGGATCGACTACACGATCTTCTTCTACAACCCGAACATTCATCCCAAGGAGGAGTATCTCCTCCGCAAGGACGAAAATATCCGCTTCGCCGAGAAGCACGGCGTGCCGTTCGTCGATGCCGATTATGACACGGTCAACTGGTTCAAGCGCGCCAAGGGCATGGAGTGGGAGCCCGAGCGCGGGATCCGCTGCACCATGTGCTTCGACATGCGCTTCGAGCGGACCGCGCTTCATGCGCACGAGAACGGTTTCCCGGTGATCACCTCGTCGCTCGGCATCTCGCGGTGGAAGGACATGAACCAGATCAACGGATCGGGCGAGCGCGCGGCGTCGCATTATCCCGACCTGACCTATTGGACCTTCAACTGGCGCAAGGGTGGTGGCGCGGCGCGGATGATCGACATCTCGAAGCGCGAGCATTTCTACCAGCAGGAATATTGTGGCTGCGTCTATTCGCTGCGCGACACCAATGCGCACCGCGTCTCGCAGGGGCGCGATGAGATCGAAATCGGCAAGCTGTTCTACGGCGAGGATAGCTCGGCAGAGTAATATAAAGAATTCTTTATATCATGCTTGACGCGACTCCCTGAAAGCGCGATGTCGTATGCGTCGAGGTTCCCCGTTCCATGCAAGGCGACGGGGCTAAGACGGGAAGCCGGTGACGCTTGAGAGGGCGGAATCCGGCGCTGCCCCCGCAACTGTAAGCGGCGAGCGGCGGACCCATTTCGTGTCACTGGTGCCTCGCAAGGGCGCCGGGAAGGCCGGGACCGACGCGTTGACCCGTGAGCCAGGAGACCTGCCTCCGACGCGATAACGTTCCTCGGACGGGGGTTCCTCCGGTGGATCGCGCCAGACGCACGATTGCGTCGCGTGTCCGCCGGCCCTTGGCGGGCCGCGTCCTGTCGTGTTCCATCTTGCGCGCTCTGTCCTGGTCCTGCCGCCCAAGCTGACCAGGAGTCTATTCCGATGACCGTTTCTGCCGCCAATCTCGGCTTTCCGCGCATCGGTCCGCGCCGCGAGCTGAAGACCGCAACCGAATCCTATTGGGCCGGCAAGATCGACCAGGCCGCGCTGCTCGACACTGCCAGGGCGCTGCGCGCTGCCACCTGGGATCGCCAGAAGGCAGCCGGGATCGACGTGATCCCGAGCAACGATTTCTCGCTCTACGATCAGATGCTCGACACCGCCGTGATGGTCGGCGCCATTCCTGAAATCTACAAGGGCATCGGCGCGCCGGACTCGCTCGATGTCTATTTCGCGATGGCGCGTGGTCGCCAGATCAAAGGCGATCAGCCCGCAGCCGAGCAGGGCTGCGCACATGGTCATGCTGCCGGCACCGACGTGCCCGCGATGGAAATGACCAAGTGGTTCGACACCAATTATCATTATCTGGTGCCCGAAGTGTCGGCCGCGCAGGAATTCGCGTTGTCGACCACCAAGCCGATCGATCAGTTCAAGGAAGCCAAGGCACTCGGTATCACCACGCGCCCGGTGGTAATCGGTCCGGTCACCTTCCTGCACTTCGCCAAGGCCAAGGACGGCTCCGACCCGATCGCGCTGCTGCCCAGGCTGGTTCCGGTCTATGCCGAGCTGCTGCGGAACCTCGCCGCCGCCGGTGCCGAATGGGTGCAGATCGACGAGCCGGCGCTCGTGCTCGACCTGCCGGCTGCCACGCGTGAAGCCTATGGGCGCACCTATGCCGAGCTCGCCGCGTCAGCCGGTATCAAGATCATGCTCGCGACCTATTTCGGGGCGCTGCAGGACAATCTCGAGACTGTATTGGCGTTGCCGGTGGCGGGCCTGCATGTCGATCTGGTCCGCGCGCCGGAGCAGCTTGACGCTGTGCTGGCTGGAGCGCGGGAGGACCTGGTACTTTCGCTTGGCGTGATCGACGGCCGCAACATCTGGAAGGCGAACCTGGCCAGGGTGCTCGACACTGTCGGGGCGGTTACCGCCAAGCGCATTGTCCAGATCGCGCCATCCTGCTCGCTGCTCCACACGCCCGTCGATCTCGAGCTCGAAACCAAGCTCGACACCCAGGTGAAAAGCTGGCTCGCCTTCGCGACCCAGAAGCTCGACGAACTGGCGACCATCGCCGCCGCGCTCAATGGCGGACGTGACAATGTGCGCGACAAGCTCGAGGCGAACGCCGCCGCGATTGCCGAGCGTGCCAGCTCGCCGCTGACCAACGATGCCAGGGTGCGTTCGCGCATTGCGGGCGTCGACGGGGACTGGACCCGCCGTGCGACGCCGTTTGTCGAACGTATCAAGCTCCAGCAGGCCCAGCTCAGCCTGCCGCCGTTGCCGACCACCACGATCGGTTCGTTCCCGCAGACCGCCGAGGTTCGCAAGGCCCGCTCGGCGCATGACAAGGGCGAGCTGGGCACGGCCGACTATGAGCAGTTCCTGCGCGAGGAGACCCGGCGCACGGTCGAGTGGCAGGAGGAGATCGGCATCGACGTGCTGGTGCATGGCGAGTTCGAACGCAATGACATGGTGCAGTATTTCGGCGAGCGGCTCGCTGGGTTCGCGTTCAGCCGTGCCGGCTGGGTGCAGAGCTATGGTTCGCGCTGCGTCCGTCCGCCGATCCTCTATGGCGATGTCTCGCGCCCTGAGCCGATGACGGTGGCGTGGTGGGAATATGCCCAGTCGGTCACGGACAAGCCGATGAAAGGCATGCTCACCGGTCCGGTGACCATCCTCAACTGGTCGTTCGTCCGCGATGATCAGCCACGCTCGGAAAGCTGCAAGCAGATCGCACTGGCGATCCGAGACGAAGTCGTCGACCTTGAGGCGGCCGGCGCCAAGATCATCCAGATCGACGAGGCGGCGCTGCGCGAAGGTCTGCCGCTGCGCAAGGCCGACCAGCAGCACTATCTCGACTGGTCGGTAGAGGCGTTCCGCATCTCGGCCTCGGGCGTCCAGCCCCAGACCCAGATCCACACCCATATGTGCTATTCGGAGTTCAACGAGATCATCGATTCGATCGGCGCGATGGATGCCGATGTCATCTCGATCGAGACGTCGCGCTCGCAGATGGAACTGCTCGACGCGTTCGTGGACTATAAGTACCCGAACGAGATCGGCCCGGGCGTCTATGACATCCACAGCCCCCGCATCCCCTCGGTCGAGGAGATGGAGGCGCTGCTGCTCAAGGCGGGCGAGCGCCTGGCGCCCGAGCAGTTGTGGGTCAACCCGGACTGCGGCCTCAAGACTCGCAGGTGGGAGGATGTGAAGCCGGCGCTGGTCAACATGGTCGAAGCCGCGCAGGTAGCGCGTGAAGCCCTTGTCCAGCCTGCTTGATCCCAAACCGAGGGAGCGCGGCCTTGCGCCGCGCTCCAACGCGCCCGTGCTGGACCGCATGTTCCTGCACGGGATCGAAGTGCGTGGCCGGCATGGCGTATTCGATTTCGAGCGTCAGGCCGGCCAGCGTTTCGTGATCGACGTCGACTGGTGGCTCGACACCGCGGGAGCGGTCGAGAGCGACCGACTCGATGCAACGCTTTGCTATAAGCGACTGCATGACTGCGTCTGCGAAGTGGTCGGCGGTCAGCCTTGGTCGCTGATCGAGACGCTGGCCGACCGGCTGATCGCGGCGTTGTTCGAGCACTTCGCGCGGATCGTCACGCTCCAGGTCACCGTCCATAAGCCCGAAGCGCCGATAGGTGGCACCTTCGCGGATGTCGGCATTACCCGATTGCGCGATCGCCCCTGACTTCCAATGCCGCCCTCGGCGTGGTCGTGCCCCCTTCATGGAGCGCGCGTCCGGCCAAAACACATGATATGATGTATTATATCCTTGACGGCGTTCTCGTTGTTGGGCGAGAGGGCGCTCGGAGAAGGTCGCGATACCGAATAGTGCAGCGCCAACGATATTGATCGATGGGTTCGTGTGCTGCGATTGTGACTGCCTAGGATTGCTGATGCGGTAGGATGCCGCGTCACGGGAGGCGCGAAGTCGGCAGAGGGGAAGCGCGAGCCCATACGCTCAATAGTATGATATGATATATCAAATCTAGATAAGTCGGGGAGCATAATGAAGCAGATCTTTTGGGGCGCGGGCATGATGGCCTTCGTCGCGATGCCGGCTATGGCACAGGGCGTGGACAGCGACCAGGTGGTGGCGCAGCAGGATGACGGCATCGTCGTCACCGCCAGCCGCACGCGCGAGAAGCGCGAGAACGTGGCGTCATCAATGGAGGTGGTCAGCGAAGCGCAGCTCGACCAGACCGTCGGCGTCACCTTCCTCGATCTGCTCAAGAAGAATGCCGGGCTGGACGTGATCCAGTATCCGAACGGGCTGGCCGGGATCGGTCTGCGCGGGCTGCGGCCTGATTTCGAATTCACGATCAATCCGCGCACCCTGGTGCTGGTCGATGGCCGGCCTTCGGGCTCGACCAGCTTCACCACCATCGCGCCCGAAAGCATCGCGCGGGTGGAAGTGCTCAAGGGGCCGGCCTCGGCGCTCTACGGCGCATCGGCGGTAGGCGGCGTGGTCAATATCATTACCCGCCGCTCCTCGGGGTCGCTGGCCGGTTCGTTCAACGTCGGCGGCGGCAGCTTCGAGACGATCCGCTCGGGCGTCCGCCTCGGCGGCGACCTGATCGGCGGAACCGACTTCGATCTCGAACTCGGTTACGTCAACCAGATGGGCAATTTCCGCCTGGGCGGCGGCGAGAAGCGCCCCAACAGCGACTTTAGCCGCGCTTCCGGACGCCTGCGGATCGGCAGCGATCTCAGCCCGATCCTGCGCATCGACGGCAGCGTGGACTTTGCCGATCTCGATAACAATGCGCCGGGCCCGCGCTCGTTCAACCCGCAGAGCCGCTCGGCGACCGGCACCAATCGGGTGAGCGGCGATGTGCGCGTCGAATTCACCCCGGCAGATCATGCGATCCGCCTGGTCGCCTATGCCTCGCGCGAGGATTACAACTATTTCGAAGTGCCGGCGACGGCATCGCGTTACCAGTCGAACAACACCGTCACCACCTATCGCGGCGCGCAGTTGCAGGACAGCTGGCAGGTCGCAACCCCGCTGCGGCTGACCTATGGCTTCGACTGGCAGAAGGTCTGGGCGGACCGGCTGTCCTACAATGCCAATGGCACCGGCAAGGCGCCGTCTTCCCCGAACGAGAGCCGCGAGACCAAGGCGGTGTTCGCCGAAGCCGGGCTCAATCTGTTCGGCGAGCGCGTGATCCTCACTGCCGGCGGCCGCTATGACTGGCTCACCGTATCGACCCGGGCGACGCCGTACCGGAACAACTTCACGCCGGGCAAAGCCGATTTCGGCGTGTTCAATCCGCGCGGCGGCGCGGTGGTCAAGCTCGGCGCGGGCTTCCGCGTCCATGGCACGATCGGCCGTGCCTTCGTGCCGGCCCAGGCGATCCAGCTCGCCGGCGAGAGCGAGGAGTTCGCCGGCGTCCAGCGGCGGGTGACCTTTGGCAATCCCGATCTCAAGCCTGAACGCAACACCACCTGGGATGCCGGCCTTGGCTTTGCGCGCGGCGTGCTGAGCGCCGACGTCACCTATTTCGATGCCCGTACGCGCAACCGCATCACCACGGCGATCGTCTCCGAAACCCCGACGCTGCGCCAGACCAGCTATATCAATTCGGACAAGTCGCGGATGCGCGGGATCGAGGGGCAGTTCGCGCTCGATGCCGGTGCCGCGATCGGCCTGGCGCCCCGGCTGTTCAGCCTGAACGGCAGCGTCACCCGCATCCTCAAGGCCGAGGATGTGCTGCCCTCGGGCGCCGCCACCCCTATCCGCAATGTCGCCGACTGGAAGGCGACCGGTTCGGCAACGGTCAATGCCGGGCCGGTCTCCGGCACCGTGACCGTGCGCTACAATGGCGATCGGCTCGATACCGACAACAGCCAGGGCAAGATCTTCACCAACGGGGTGGGCGGGCTGTTCACCTATGACCGGTTCACCACAGTCGATTTCAGCGGACGCTGGCGGATGACGCCCAAGGACACGCTCCGCCTCGAAGTCGCGAACGCGTTCGACATCAACTATTACGAGAAGGCGGATTACGCGATGCCCGGTCGCACCTTCTATGCCCGCTATGTGCGGAGCTTCTGAGCATGTGGGCGAAGGACGCGCTGGCCGCGATCTCCGATCTGCTGTTCCTCCCCGTGGTCATCGGCCTGCTCGGCGTCGTCGTCTGGACCGCGCTGGCGATCGGCCTGTTCGTGCGCAGCTATGTCGGGCGATTGCGCGGGCGGCGGCCGGCGCGCGATCGCTATCGCGTCGCGATCGATGCCGGGCTGACCGGCAATGCGCATGACGACGAGCTGGCGATCGAGGAAGTCGTCGCCCGCGCGGAGAGCGATGCCGCCCGCTCGCTCAACACGATCCGCTTCGCGATCCGGGTGGGGCCGTCGCTCGGCCTGATGGGCACGCTGATCCCGATGGCGACGGCGCTGTCGGGGCTGGCCAAGGGCGATCTTCAGGTGCTCGCCTCGAACATGGTGATCGCCTTTTCGAGCACCGTGGTCGGCCTTGCGGTCGGCGTCGTCGCCTATCTGATCGCGATGGTGCGCGAAGGCTGGGTGCGCAGCGATCTCGATGCGGTGCGCTTCCATGCAGAGCGGGCGCTGCGCCGCGAGGAGGACAGGGCGTGACCCGCCGGCGCGGCCTGCGTTTCGCCCGGCGCCGGGATGACGGCAGCTGGCAGGAGGATCCGCTGTCGGGCGTCGCCAATCTGTTCGACATCAGCCTCGCCTTCATCGTCGCGATGGTGGTCGCGCTCTATTCGATGATGGGCGCGCCCTCGATGCTCGATCCGCAATCGTCGTGGACGATGACGCGCACGAGCGCGGACGGCCGCATGGAAATCGTCCGCAAGGATGGCAAGACGATCAAGGTCGAGCGGGTGAGCGACAAGAAGCTCTCCGGCGATGGCGATCGGCTCGGCGTCGCCTATCGGCTGCCCGACGGCAAGGTCGTCTATGTGCCCGAAGACAAGGCCGGAGCCGGCAAGTGAGGGCAATCGCCGCGCTGCTGCTGTTGCTGTCGGGGCTGCTCGCGCCGCTGTCAGGGCAGGCCCAGCCCGCCCGGCCGCGCATCGCCTTCGTCTCGATCCATATCGCCGAAATGCCGACGATCGCGCGGGCTGCGGCAAAGCGGGTCGAAGGGAGCATGGCGATCGATTTCTTCGGGCTCGGCGGCGGTTTGCTGTCCAGCATCGAAGGTGTCGATCTCGGTTCCTATGATCTCGTCCTGATCGATGCCGCTGGGCCGCGCCTGCTCAACTTCTCGGCGCAGATCGAAGCGGCGAAGAAGCGGACCAAGGTGCTGATCGTCGGCGCCGGCACGCCGATCACCGGTACGATCGATCCTGCGCAGCACCCCGATGTCGCGCGCTATTGGGACAATGCGACCGAGGACAATTATGCCGGCCTCTTCGCCTATGCCGGCGCGCGCCTGCTCGGCCTGTCGCTGGCCGTGCCGCCGCCGCGGGTCTTTCTCGATCTCGCTTTATGGCACCCCGACGCGCCAAAACCCTTCGCGGCGCTTGCCGACTATCTCGCCTGGGAAGCGAACCGTGTGCCCGATGCGGCTACGCGCCCGCGGATCGGCATCCTTTTCTATCGCAGCCTGGTGCTGGCCGACAATGCGGCAGTCGTGTCGGCGCTCATCCGCGAGGTCGAGCGGCAGGGCGGGGTGCCGGTGCCGATCTGGCGCGAAGGCGGACGTGACCTGGCATCCTCGCTGCTTGGCGGCGGTCGCCTCGACGCGCTGATCCTCTGTGCGAACCGGATCGATTATGCCGATGCTAAAGCGGGCGTGGCCGAGGCTGCCCGGCTGGGCGTTCCGCCGTTGATGTGCGCTACCGATTATCGCCACACGCCCGAAGCCTGGCGCAAGAGCCTGGGCGGGTTCGCGCCGGACCAGACCGGTGAACTGGCGCTGAGCGAACTGGAGGGCATCGTCGAGCCGATGGTGGTAGGTGCCCGCGCCGTCGCGCCCGATGGCACGGTCGGTTATGTCGCGCTGCCCGATCAGGTCCACTGGCGTGTCGCCCGTGCCATGGCCTGGGCCCGGCTTCACCGGCTGCCCAATGCCGAGAAGCGCATCGTCATCCCCTATCACAATGAAGAGCCGGGCGAGGCCGATGTCGGCAGCGATCCCGACAGCTATATGGATGCACAGGGCAGCATCGTCGCGCTGCTGACCCGCTTGCGCGCCGAGGGCTATGATGTCGGACCCGATCCGATCCCCGATGTCGCGAGCCTGTCGAAGCGGATGGCGGAAACGGGTTCGAACACCCGGACAGGAGACATGGCGGCGCTTCGCGCGCGGATCGCGCAGGGCGCCATCACCATCCCGCTTGCGACCTATCTGGACTGGTATGCCACGCTGCCGGCGGAGGTCCGTCAGGCGACCGAGGCGCGCTGGGGCCCGCCGCCCGGCAAGATCATGACCGTGGATGGCCAGATCGTCATTCCCGCGCTGCGCTTCGGCAAGATCACTTTGGTGGCGCATCCGATCTGGGGGCTCCAGGCCGATGCCGGCGCGCTTGCCGCCAAGGGCGCGCTGCCACCGCATCACCAATATCTCGCTTTCCATCTCTGGATGCAGAAGGGCGAACGGGCCGACGCCTATCTGCCGATGTTCACCCAGCTTTCCTTGATGCCAGGCAAGCAGGAGGGGCCGGCAGCCGAAGACGCGGTGGCGGTGCTGATCGGCGCGCTGCCGCATATCCAGCCGCTGCCGCTTCAGGCCAATGGCGGGGTAGGCAACAAGCGGCGCACCCAAGCGGTGACTATCGGCTTCATGCCTGAGATCGTCCGTGCCGGCCTCAATCCGGATCTGGCGGCGATCGTGAAGCTGCTTGATGCCCAGCCTGTCGATCCGCAGGCCGTCCGCGATGCCGCAGCACGTGCGGGGCTTGCGGATGCGCTAGGCTTCGATCCTTCCAGCGCGCCATGGTCAGCGCTCGAGCCGGTGCTTCGGCGCTATCTTCAGGAAGCGTCCGCCGCGCCGATGCCGATGGGCGGCCATATCCTGGGTCAGGCGCCCGATCCCGCGACCATGGCGAGGCTCGTCCAGGCGATGCTGGCCGGCAATGGTGGAACTGCGCCCGATCTCGCTGCGGTCACCCGTTCGCTCGCCGGCGAGGACACCGTGCTCCCTTCCGAACAGGCAGCACAGGCGCACGACTATGCCGCACGTCTCGCCCAGGCGCCGCGCGAGATCGATGCGGTCGTCGCTGCCCTGTCCGGCGGTTATGTCGAACCGGGACCGATGCAGGATGCGATCCGCAATCCCGATGCGCTTCCCGCCGGCCGCAATGCCTATACGCTCGATGTCCGTGCGATCCCGACCCCCGCAGCCTGGGCCACGGGTGCAAAGCTTGCCGACGACATGATCGCGCAGCACCGTGCCCGCACCGGCAAGCCGCCGCGCAAGGTTGCCTTCGTGCTGTGGTCGGGTGAGACCGCGCAGAATGGCGGCACCAGCGAGGCGCAGATCTTCCGCCTGCTCGGCGTGAAGCCGGTGTGGAATTCGCGCGGGCAGGTGGTGGATGTCGTGCTCGAGCCGCGCGCGGCGCTCGGGCGTCCCCGTGTCGATGTGCTGGTCACTACGTCGGGCACCTATCGCGATCATTTCGGCGATCGGCTCGGCCTGATCTCCCGGGCGATCGCGCTGGTTTCCGCCGCCGACGAGCCGGACAATCCCGTGCGCGCCGAGACCCGGGCGCGGATCGCCGCGCTGCGCAGGGCAGGGGTGCCGGCCGAGATCGCTCAGCGCCGCGCGCTGCGCCGGATCTTCTCGACCGCGCCCGGTGCCTATTCGCCCTCGACCCAGTTCGCCAATCGCGAAGGCTGGAGCCCGGAGCGGCTGAACCGCCTCTATGAGGCGCGGCTCGGTCATGTGTACGGCGATGGCGGTGATGGCGAAGCGGACAGCGCCGCCTTTGCGGCCAATCTGGAACGGGTCGATGCGGCAGTGTTCAGCCGTTCCTCCAGCGTCTATGGCCTGCTCGATACCCCAATGCCTGCGGCCTATCTCGGTGGCCTGGCGATGGCGGTGCGGCAGCGGACCGGGCGCAACATCGAAACCTATGTCGCCAATGGCCAGGTTGCCGGCGAGGCGCGGATCGAGACGCTCAGCCGCTTCTATGCGCGCGAGCGCGACAGCCGCTATCTCAACCCCGAATGGATCAAGAGCATGCAGGCGAGCGGTTATAATGGCGCGCGCTACATGGCGGACCTGGCCGATACCATGCTGCTTTGGGAAGCGACCAAGCCGGATCTGGTGACCGATCGCGACTGGGCGGCGGTACGCGACGTGTATCTGCGCGACCGATATAATCTCGGGCTCGATCGCTTCTTTGCCGAGGCCAATCCGGCTGCGCGGGCCAAGCTGGTCACGGCGATGCGCGATGCGATCACGCGGGGCGTCTGGCATGCCGATGCCGCGACGCGGCGCGAGCTGGGGATGGGGAGGAGCGCCACAACGGCAGCAGCGCCGAGGAGGATATCAGCCCAGCCTCGATCGGCAATGGCCGCGCGAGTCGCGCCTCGCGGGGCGGCTGGTGGCATAAAGTCCCCGAACCATGTCGCGGGCTTCGAAATGGTTGAAACGCCCCGGACCTCGGCGAGCCGTCCCACCCCAAGCTCTTTGACGGGACTGATCGCCGCTCTTGGCGCGCTTCTGCTGTCCTGCGGCATGGGGCTCGCCCTTCGACCGAGATGGTGAGCCGGCAGCGCCGAGCGAAGAACTTCCAGCGACGGCCTCTCGCCTCACATTACCATATAAAGATATCTTTATATCATCCTTGACAGCCGCCGTGTGATGGTGTTGAAGCGGCCCCGTCGAGGTTCCCCGTTCCATGCAAGGCGACGGGGCTAAGACGGGAAGCCGGTGGCGCTCGAGAGGGCGGAATCCGGCGCTGCCCCCGCAACTGTAAGCGGCGAGCGGCGGACCCATTTAGTGTCACTGGCGGGCCGCAAGCCCGCTGGGAAGGCCGGGGCCGACGTGTTGACCCGTGAGCCAGGAGACCTGCCTCCGACGTGATAACGTTCCTCGGACGGGGGTTCCTCCGGTGGATCGCGCCAGACGTACGATTGCGTCGCGTGTCCGCCGGCCCTTGGCGGGCCGCGTCCCATCAGTCCCGTCTCGCGCGTTCTTCCTTCGGCCCTTCCGCCCGGCAAAAGCAGGTGATTGGTCGAACCATGAGTAACGCGCCCTTTTCGTTCTCGCTGAAGCGTATCACTTTCGACGAGGACTATCGTCCCGCCGACAGCACGCGCATCACCACCAACTTCGCCAATCTGGCGCGAGGCGAGAGCCGGCAGGAGAATCTGCGCAACACGCTGCGGATGATCGACAACCGCTTCAATGCCCTGGCGCATTGGGACAACCCGAAAGGGGATCGGTATTCCCTTGAGCTCAAGATCATCTCGGTCGAGATGCATGTCGACACCGATGGCGGCGACGACGCGTTCCCGCTGATCGAAATCTTGCAGACGACGATCGTCGATAACAAGACCGGCGAGCGAATCGACGGCATCGTCGGCAACAACTTCTCGTCCTATGTCCGCGATTACGACTTCAGCGTGGTCCTGCCGGCGCATATGAAGGCGCACCCGAATTCCGCTCCGCAGGATTTCGGCGACCTGCATGGCAACCTGTTCAAGCACTTCCTGAACTCGAGTGCCTATCGCGACAATTTCGGCAAACCGCCCGTCATCTGCCTGAGCGTGTCGAGCAAGGAGGTCTACCATCGGACCGCGAACGAGCACCCCATTCTCGGGATCGAGTACCGGAACGACAAATTCTCGGCGACCGACGAGTATTTCGCCAAGATGGGCATGAAGGTCCGCTATTTCATGCCGCCGAACAGTGTGGCGCCTTTCGCCTTCTATCATATCGGCGATCTGCTCGGCGACTACACCAGCCTCGAGCTGGTCAGCACGATCAGCGTGATGGAGACCTTCCAGAAGATCTACCGTCCCGAGATCTACAACGCCAATTCGGCCGCGGCGGAAATCTATCAGCCGAGCCTGAAGTATCAGGACTATTCGCTGACCCGCATCGTCTACGATCGCGAGGAACGCAGCCGCCTCGCCGTCGAGCAGGGCAGGTTCGCCGAGGAGCGCTTCATCAAGCCGTACCGGGCCGTCCTCGATCAATGGTCCGCCAGCTTCGCCCTCTGATCCGTCAAGAATTACAAGGCATCCATCCATCATGAAGACATTGTTGCCCACCTCGACTGCCGGCAGCCTGCCCAAACCCTCCTGGCTCGCGGAGCCGGAGAAGCTCTGGTCACCTTGGAAGTTGGAAGGCGAGGAACTGGTCGCCGGCAAGCAGGACGCCCTGCGCCTGGCCGTGGATGATCAGCGCCAGGCCGGCATCACCATCGTCGGCGACGGCGAGCAGACGCGCCAGCATTTCGTCACGACCTTCATCGAGCATCTGGACGGCGTCGATTGGGAAAAGAAGCAGGTCATGCGCATCCGCAACCGCTACGATGCGAGCGTGCCTTCGGTCGTGGGCGCGGTGTCGCGCCCCAAGCCGGTCTTCGTCGAGGATGCCAAGTACCTGCGCGCGCAGACGGATCAGCCGATCAAGTGGACCCTGCCGGGGCCGATGACGATGATCGATACGCTGTACGACGACCACTATAAGAGCCGCGAGAAACTCGCCTGGGAATTCGCGTGCATTCTCAACGAGGAAGCGAAGGAGCTGGAAGCAGCGGGCGTCGACATCATCCAGTTCGACGAGCCGGCCTTCAACGTGTTCTTCGACGAGGCGAACGACTGGGGCATCGCCACGCTGGAACGCGCGGCCGAAGGACTGAAGGCAGAGACGGCCGTCCACATCTGTTACGGCTATGGCATCAAGGCCAATACCGACTGGAAGAAGACGCTGGGTGCCGAGTGGCGCGAATATGAGGAGACCTTCCCCAATCTCCAGAAGTCTAGGATCGATATTGTCAGCCTGGAATGCCACCACTCGCACGTGCCGATGGACCTGATCGAGCTGATCCGCGGCAAGAAGGTGATGATCGGCGCCATCGACGTGGCATCGGACACCATCGAGACGCCGGAGGAAGTGGCCGATACGCTGCGCAGGGCGCTGCAGTTCGTCGATGCCGACAAGCTCTATCCGTCGACCAACTGCGGCATGGCTCCGCTTTCCCGCCACGTGGCGCAGGGCAAGCTGAACGCCCTAGGCGCCGGCGCGGAGATCGTCCGGAAGGAACTCTTGGCCTGACAGGTTATCGGAGGCATCACGCGCGCTCGGGAACAATCCCCGGGCGCGCGGACGCCCTATCTGTCCGTCCGGTCAATGCCTGACTTCTGGAGCCCTTGATGAATGCTCTTCTGCGCCGGCTGCGGCTGGATCCTTATATCCTCGCGATCGTGGGCATGGTGGTGCTCGCCGCACTCCTTCCTGCGCGAGGCGTGGGGAAGGACGTGCTCGACCATGTCGTGGTCGCTGCCATCGCGTTGCTGTTCTTCCTCTACGGCGCCCGGATTTCCCCGCAGGCGATCTGGGCGGGGATCACGCACTGGCGGTTGCAGGGGCTGGTATTCGCTACGACCTTCGTCGTCTTTCCTCTGGTCGGCTTCGGGGTGCTGAAACTTGCGGGAGGCTATCTGGATAGCGGCCTCGCCACCGGCCTGATGTTCCTGTGCTTGTTACCCTCGACGGTGCAGTCGTCGATCGCCTTCACCTCGATCGCACGCGGCAATGTTCCCGCGGCCCTGTGCAGTGCATCCGTCTCCAATCTAGCGGGGGTGGTGATCACCCCCGTACTCGCGACGATGCTGCTGAGCGCCAATAGCGGCGGCATGTCGCTGGACGCCGTCGGCGACATTGCGCTGCAGATCCTACTGCCGTTCCTGATCGGCCAGTGCGCGCGGCCGTTCATCGGCGGCTGGTTGAGCCGCCAGAAGATGCTGACCATGGTCTTCGATCGCGGATCGATCCTGCTGGTCGTCTATTCGGCGTTCAGCGCCGGCGTCGTCGCGGGGATCTGGAGCAAGGTGACGCCGCAGAGCCTGGCGCTCGTTATCGTCCTGGATCTCGTGATTCTGGGCCTGGTGCTGGTCTTCACGACCGCGGTCAGCCGGCTGCTGCGCTTCACGGTTGAGGACGAGATTGCGATCGTGTTCTGCGGTTCGAAGAAGAGCATGGCGAGCGGCTTGCCGATGGCCAACATCATCTTCTCGGCAAGCACGGTGGGCCTGATCGTTCTCCCGCTCATGCTGTTCCACCAGATGCAGCTGATGGTCTGCGCGGCGCTCGCCCGGCGCTATGGCCAGCGGCCGGAGAGCGCCGCTCTGCCCGCCGCCACAATCCAGGATCCAGGCAAATGATCGTCTTGAACACCATTAGCGAAGATGCCGAGTTGCGCCGTCTTTTCGGCCGGTTCCCGACCGGTGTCACCGCCCTGTGCGCGATGGATCGGGACAAGCCCTTGGGCATGACCGCGAGCGCCTTCGTCGCCATTTCGCTCAACCCGCAGCTGGTGTCGGTGTGCATCAAGCACGGCTCCGCGACCTGGGGGCAGTTGCGGACGCTCGAGCGCATCGGAATCTCTTTCCTCGGCCATGGCCATGCCGCCACCGCGCGCCAGCTGGCGCAGCGAGGCGACGACCGCTTCCATGGGCTGGACTATGAAGTGACCCCCGACGGCGCGCTTTTCCTCGCCAATGCGACGGCCTGGCTGGAATGCTCGGTCGAGCAGGAAATCGCCGCGGGCGACCACGACATCGTCCTCTTCCGCCTCCATCGTGCGGCCGCCGCCGACGAGGTCATGCCGCTGGTCTTCCACTCGAGCGATTTTCACACGCTGACGCCTATCGGCTAGTGGCCGCGCGCATCCCGCCGCGCTGCCAGCCCCCGGAGAATGACGAATGCCGCAATCCTATACGCTGATCATCAACTGCCCGGATCGTCCGGGCATTGTGTACAATGTCAGCGGGATCATCTTCGAGCATGGCGGCAATATCCTCGAATCGCGCCAGTTCGAGGATAGCGAGACAGGCCGGTTCTTCCTGCGCATCGTCTTCGAGAGCGATTGCGAGCAATCCATCATGGCAGACGCGCTTGCGAAGCTCGGCGAAGCGTTCGAGATGGACTGGAAGCTGGTGCGGACCGATCGGCCCGTCAAAGTCCTGATCCTGGTCTCCAAGTTCGACCATTGCCTGGCCTATCTGCTCTACAAGGCCCGGATGGGCGACATGCCGATCGAGATCGTCGGCATCGCCTCCAACCACCCGGCTTCCGCACTCACCGCGAGCGACATTCGGGACATTCCCTTCCATCATCTGCCGGTCACTTCCGACACCAGAGCGCAGCAGGAGGCCTGCATCAAGGCGCTCGTCGAGGAGAGCGGCGCGGAACTCGTGGTCCTGGCCCGCTACATGCAGATCCTGTCGGACGATCTCGCTGCCTATCTCTCCGGCCGCTGCATCAACATCCACCACAGCTTCCTGCCCAGCTTCAAGGGCGCGAAACCCTATCATCAGGCTCATACGCACGGCGTGAAGATGATCGGCGCCACGGCGCACTATGTTACCGCCGCACTGGATGAAGGACCAATCATCCATCAGGCGGTCGAAGGTGTGACCCACGAAGATTCGCCGAACGATCTGGTTCGCAAGGGACGAGAGATAGAAAACCAGGTGCTCGGACACGCCGTCGGCTGGCATGTGACGCACCGAGTGGTGATGAACGGGAGGAAGACCGTCGTTTTCAGGAACTGAGCGAAGGCCTCAATACATCCGCACCACAATTGTCAGATGGCGGAAAAGGGCCGCAGAAGCTGCGATTTCCGCTCCCGACCTCGCGCGTCTCCTTGGCGCCGGCAGATTCGCGCCTAGGGCGCTCTGCTCGGGTTTGCCGAAGCCACCCTGTGCGCGCCCTCCATGAGAGACGGGGAGGAGCCTTAGTGCCGCGCGGTGGCCTTCGGAATTCTTATCTAGTGGAGAAGCGACCCAGTGCATCGCCGCAAGTTCGCCGAATCGGTGATTGCTATGTGATTGCTGGCGTTTCCCTGTGCGTTTGCGCGAGGGGATCCGTGTTCAGCATAAGTGCTTGAAATCTAAATGGTCGGGGCGACAGGATTCGAACCTGCGACCCCCACACCCCCAGTGTGATGCGCTACCAGGCTGCGCTACGCCCCGACCAAGGGTGCGCCCTCTAGGCCGGACCGGCGCGGGATGCAACCCATCCGCGACAATAGTTGCACCGGGGTGTGCCGCATGTTAGCGCGCCGCGCTTGAACGGTGCGGATTCCTCCGCCCATGACAATAATAATCAGGACCCCATGCTCATCACGCCAGCACATGCACAGGCCGCAGGCGCGGCAGCCCAGGCCAACCCGATGGGCGGCGTCCTCGGACTTGCGCCGCTCGTCCTCATCTTCGTCGCCTTCTACTTCCTGATGATTCGTCCGCAGCAGAAGCGGATGAAGGATCTTCAGAACGCGGTGAACGCCGTGAAGAAGGGCGACCAGGTCGTCACCGGCGGCGGCCTTCTCGGCAAGGTGACCAAGGTCGACGAGACCGAAGTCGAGATCGAGCTCGCCCCCAATGTGAAGGTCCGCGCGATCAAGGCCACGCTCACCAGCGTGATGCCGGCCGGCGGCGCGAAGCCCGCGAACGACTGATGCTCGACTTTCCCCGCTGGAAGATCACGACGATCCTGGTCGGCATCGCGATCATGATCGCGCTGTCGATCCCGAGCTTCTTCCCGAAGAGCGCGCGCGAGCATTGGCCGAGCTGGGTGCCCAAGCCGGCGATCAACCTCGGCCTCGACCTTGCCGGCGGCAGTTTCCTGCTGTTCGAGGCGAACACCGATGACGTGCGCCAGGCCAAGCTGACGCAGATGCAGGATCAGGTCCGCGCCGAGATGCGCAAGGACCCCAAGATCGACATCGGCGACATCTCGGTCCAGGGCGGCAAGGTCAGCTTCATGGTCCGGGACGCGTCGAAGGTCGACGCCGCCCGCGAGAAGCTGCTGGCGATCACCGGCACCGGCGTGGGCACCACCGGCCAGCGTCAGTGGGACGTTGCCGTGGTCAACTCGTCGCAGTTCGTGCTGACGCCGACCGAGGCGGGGATCAACGAAGCGATCGACACCGCGATGGGCGATGCCCGCGAAGTGATCGAGACGCGCATCAACGCGCTCGGCACGGTCGAGCCGACCGTGGTGCGCGAAGGCACCAACCGCATTGTCGTGCAGGTGCCGGGCCTGCAGAACCCGACCGCGCTCAAGGCGCTGATCGGCCAGACCGCGGTGCTCGAATTCCGCCTGGTCGACGTCAATGCCGATCAGAACGCCGTGCAGCGTGGCGAGGCGCCCGCCGGCGACGTGATCATGCCGTATCAGAACGGCGTGAAGGTTGCCGTGCAGCGCCAGGTGATGATCAGCGGCGACATGCTCGTCGATGCCAAGCAGACCTATGACCCGCAGACCGGCGCGCCCGGCGTCACGCTGCAGCTCAACGGCGCCGGCTCCAAGCGCTTCGCCAAGGTGACGCAGGAGAATAGCGGCAAGCCGTTCGCGATCATCATCGACGGCGTCGTCATCTCGGCGCCGAACATCAACGAGCCGATCCTGGGCGGCAGCGCCGTGATCAATGGCGGCTTCACCGTGGAGAGCGCGAACCAGCTTGCGATCGCGCTGCGCTCGGGCAAGCTGCCGGTGAAGCTGAAGGTGGTGCAGGAATCGACGGTGAGCCCCGAGCTCGGCGCCGATTCGATCCGCGCCGGCATCACGGCCTCGATCATCGCGGTCGTCGCCGTGATCGCGTTCATGATCCTGACCTATGGCCGCTTCGGCATCTACGCCACGTTGGCGGTGATCATCAACGTGCTGGTCATCCTGGCGGTGATGGGGCTGCTAAACGCCACGCTGACGCTGCCGGGCATCGCCGGCTTCGTGCTGACGATCGGCACCGCGGTCGACGCGAACGTGCTGATCAACGAACGCATCCGCGAGGAGCGGCGGCGCGGGCGCGGGGTGAGCCAGGCGGTCGAGCTCGGCTACAAGGAAGCCAGCCGGACGATCTTCGAGGCGAACGTGACGCACGCGATCGCCGGCCTGATCATGGTGATCCTGGGCTCCGGCCCGGTGCGCGGCTTCGCGGTCGTGCTGCTGATCGGCATCGCGACTTCGGTGTTCACCGCCGTCGTGTTCACCCGCATGCTTGTCACGATCTGGTTGCGCCGTAACCGGCCGACCGAAATCCACATTTAACGGAAGCGACGCGCATGCGGCTCCTCAAGATCATTCCCGACAATACGAACATCGGGTTCGTACGCGTCCGCTTCATCGCCTTCGCGGTCACGGCGTTGCTCACCATCGCCGCCGTGGCGCTGGTGGGCATCCATGGGCTCAACATGGGCGTCGACTTTGTCGGCGGCGTCTCCATCGAGGAGAAGTTCGCCAGCCCGCCGCATCTCGACCAAGTGCGCGAGACGGTGAACGAGCTCGGGTTCGGTGAAGCGGCGCTCCAGCAGCTGGGCGGCCAGAACACCGTGACGATCCGCCTGCCGGTTCCGCATTCGACCACGCCCGATGCGGTGGACAAGATGGTCGAGACGGTGAAGACGGCGCTGGCGGCGAAGTTCCCCGGCGCGACCTTCAGCACCTACTCCACCGTGTCGGGCAAGGTCTCGGGCGAGCTGGTGAACAAGGGCATCCTGGCCGTGGTGCTGGCGATCATCGGCATCGCGATCTTCTCGTGGTTCCGCTACGAATGGCAGTTCGGCATCTCGACCGCGGTGGCGATCATCCACGACGTGCTGATGGCGCTTGGCTTCTTCGCGGTCACCGGCATGGTGTTCGACCTGAACATCGTCGCCGCGGTGCTGACGATCATCGGCTATTCGATCAACGACAAGATGGTGATCGACGACCGCATCCGCGAGAACATGCGCAAATACCGCAAGATGGGAATGAGCGAGCTCATCGATCTTTCGGTGAACGAGACGCTGCCCCGCACGGTGATGACTTCGCTGACGATCATGCTCGCGCTCGCTTCGCTGCTGATCTTCGGCGGCCCGGTGCTGCGCGGCTTCACCGCCGCCATGATGCTCGGCATCGTCGTCGGCACCTATTCGTCGATCTACGTCTCCTCGTCGCTGCTGATCACGCTGGGCCTGAAGCCGGGCCCGCGCGAGGAAAAGCCCTCGCCGGCGAGCGGCGCCGAGCGCGTCGGCTGAGCCGATGGAAGTGAAGCGCGCCAGCGCGGAGGGGCCGGTCATCTCCGGCTTTTCCGGGCGCGGCTTTCGCGTGGACGAGGGCGTCTATGAGGGCCTGCTGATCACGCCCGAGCGCGCCGACGGATGGGCGCCGCCGCCGATCGCCGACTTGACCGAGGCCGATCTCGCGCCGCTGCTGGGCCTGGCGCCCCGGCCCGAATTCCTGCTGCTCGGCACCGGCAAGACGCTGGTGCGGCCGCCGCGTGCGCTGGCCGAGGCGCTGGGCGCCTGGGGCATCGGCATCGAGGCGATGGACAGCCGCGCCGCCGCCCGCGCCTGGGGCGTGCTGCGCGCCGAGCTGCGCTGGATCGCCGGGGCGCTCTACCCGCTGGACTAGTTTGCCGGCGGGGAGGCTTTCCGCATCGCTCGAACAAGGGATATGCTGCCCGGAAAGGGAGAGGCAGCATGATGATTCTCGCGCTCGCACTGGCCATGGCCGCCGGGCCGGACACGCCGGACTATCGCGATCCCGCCAATTGGCTCTGCCGGCCCGGCCGGCAGGACGCGTGCGCGGCGGATCTCTCCACCACCGTGGTAGCCGCCGACGGCGCGCGCAGCGTCGAGCCGTTCAAGGCCGCGAGCGCGCCCAAGTTCGATTGCTTCTATGTCTATCCCACCATCTCGCTCGATCCGACGCCGAATAGCGACATGATCCCCGGGCCCGAGGAGAAGCGCGTCGCCCAGTTCCAGGTCGCGCGCTTCGCGAAGAACTGCCGGGTGTTCGCGCCGGTCTATCGCCAGGTCACGCTCACGGCGCTCCGGAGCATCATGGGCGGCGGCACCCCGGCGATCGACCGCGACATGGCGTATCGCGACGTGAAGGCCGCCTGGGACGATTATCTGGCCCATGACAACAAGGGGCGCGGCGTGGTGCTGATCGGGCACAGCCAGGGCTCGCTGATCCTGACCCAGCTCGTCGCCCGCGAAATCGACGGCAAGCCCGCGCAGAAGCAGCTGGTCTCGGCGATGCTGATCGGCAGCTCGGTGCCGGTTCCGGCGGGCAAGGACGTTGGCGGCGTGTTCCCGACGATCCCGTTGTGCCGCAGCGCCGACCAGGCCGGCTGCGTGGTCACCTATGCCAGCTTCCGCGCCGACTCGCCGCCGCCCGCCGGCAGCCGCTTCGCCAAGGGCGACCGGCCGGGCGTCGAGGCGGGCTGCACCAATCCGGCGGCGCTGGGCGGGGGCAAGGCGGTTGCGCACGCCTATCTCAACGCCGGGGGCAACATGCTGGTCCCGGGCTCGGCCGAGGCCTGGAGCAGGGGCGGCGCACCGGTCACCACGCCCTTCGTCAGCGTGCCCGGGCTGATCTCCACCGAATGCGTCGACAAGGACGGCTTCAACTATCTCGCGGTGACGGTGAACGCGGATCCGGCCGATGCACGTACCGACACCATCCCCGGCGACGTGAAGGTGGGCAATGTGATCCTGAAGGACTGGGGCCTGCACCTGATCGACATGAACCTGGCGCAGGGCGACTTGGTCGACCTGACGGCGCGGCAATATGGCGCCTGGGCGAAGAAGCGCTGACGCCGCCTGAGGCCGGCCCGGTCCCCGCCCGGTAGCGGCTGGCCGGGGGCGGGGCGGGCCTCAGCGTGCCGGCGCGAGCCGGACCAGCAGCATGCGCCAGAGCGGAATGGTGATCAGCACGACCTGGGCGAGGAACGGGATGAACAGGCTGGTCACGAATGCAGTGATGGAAGCCAGCAGCGCCGCAAGGCCGCGCTGACGGATCATCCGGCGCTGTGCCGGCGTCACATGCTCTCCCACCACCGGCGGCGCGGTGAGGGCGCGTTGGATCAGGATATTGAAGATCGATATCAGGATCATCCAGCCGCAATAGAAGGCGGTGGGCACGCGGTGGCCGTAATATTCGGACGAGAAGGCCGTGAAGAACGGCATCGCGGCGATCGCGCTCAGCAGCAGTAGGTTGGGCAGGAACAGCCTGGGGCTCCAGTGGCGCGCGCAATCGAACGCCCGGTGATGCCCCGCCCAGAAGGCGCCTATCACGAAGAAGGAGACGAAGAAGCCGATAAAGTTCGGAATCAGCTTGTTCAGAGCCTCCAGGAACGCAGTGTCGCTATAGGGCGCGGCGACATGCGGCACATGGATCTCGATGACCAGCAAAGTGATCGCGATGGCGAACACGGCATCGGAAAAGAACGCCATGCGTTCCAGCCCGTGCGCCGGACTGTCGGCGTGCGTCTGCTTCGGCTTCATTGAACTCCCCCCTGCTTCGGCGGCTTGCCTAGCAGAGGATCAGCGCGTCGTCTTGGGTGCAGTGGCCTTGGCGCGGCGGGTGGTGGCGCGCGGCGCCGCGGCCGGTGCCTTGGCCGCTGCGGCCTTGCGCGGCTTCGGCGCCGGCTTGGATGCATCGGCGGCGGCGGGCGCCGGCTTGGGCTTTGCCGCGGCCTTGGGAGCCGCCGCCGGCTTGGCCCCTGCCTTCGCGGCGGGCGCCTTGGCGGCAGCGGGCTTGGCGGTGGCAGGCTTGGCGGGCGCCTTGGCCGCCGGTTCGGGCTTCGCCACGGACTTTGACGGTGCCTTGGCGGCGGGCTTCGCGGCGACGGTGCGCGCGCGCTTCACCACAGGCTTTGCCGCAGCGGCGGCGGGTGGTTTTGCCGCAGCAGCGGCCGGCGGCTTTGCCGCGGGGGCGGCCGGCGCGGGCGAGGGGGCCGCCGCTTCCTCGGCCTTCTCGCTGGGCTTGAGCTTGGCGGCCAGGGCGACCAGCCCGGCGGCGAGCAGATCGTTCACCACCGGATGCTTGGCCAGCGCGTCGAGCTGCTTGCGCAGTTCCTTGGGCAGCTTCATCCCGGCGATGCTCTTGGGAAGGAAGCCCTTCTTCTCGGGCTTGGTATCGCCGGCCTTCTTGTCCTTCTTGCCCGCCATCACTCGGTCTCCACCGCTGGTAACTTCACTGTCATGAATGTCACGGACCGACGCCGCCTAGTCAACGCGGAAAAGGATCACTTCCCTTCCGCCTCCCAATCGGGTTCGAACTCGAATTCTATCTCCAGGTCGCCGGGGCCGATCGGCGTCTCGGGCGCCGGCTCCGCCTGGGGCAGGATGTAATAGACGAGCGGCGCTTCGGCGGGCGGCTCGGGCAGGTTGCGAAAAGGGTTCATGGTCCATCTCTCTCCGTTACGCCCCGGGCACGAACGGCGGGCGGGGCGAAGCGGTTCCCTCACGCCGTGCCGCGCCCATCGGCGAGGCGCTGGAGGAATGCGTGGAGACGGCTGCTGTTGGCCGCCCAGGTGAAGGGCGCGGCGACGGCGCGGGTGTCCGCCGCGGCCGGCGGCGCGGCGATCAGCGCGCCCAGCGCTTCGGCAAAGGCGGCGGGGGTGCGCGGGACGATGCGGCCCGCCGCCGGCGCGGTGACCACCTGGCGGGCGCCGCCGACATCGGGGATGACGATCGGAGCGCCGCTCGCCAGCGCCTCGAGCCACGCATTGGCGAGGCCTTCGCGCTCGGAGGCAAGGGCCATCGCATCGGCGGCGGCGAGCGCGGCGGCGACGCGCTCGGGCGGGATCGCGCCGAGCAGCCTGACGCGCTCGCCCAGGCCCAGCCGCTCGATCCGCGCTTCCAGCCGCTTGCGGTCCGGGCCTTCGCCCGCGATCCACAGCGTGACGCCGGGCAGCGCCGAGACGGCGTCGATGACGATGTCGTGCCCCTTGATCGGGATCAGCGCGCCGACCGACAGGACGAGCGGCCCGGCGACGCCGAGCTCGGCCTTGGCGGCGGCGCGGTCGCGCGGCGCGAAGCGGGCCAGGTCCACCCCGGTGGTGATCGTCTCGATCTTCTCGCCCGGAATGCCCATGGCGATCATGTCGGCCCGCAGCGCATCGCTCACCGAGAGCACGCCGTCCGCGCCCCGGCCGGCGGCGATCACCTGCGGCCCGATGGCCGTGCGCCGGCCCCAGTCGTGAATGTCCGAGCCGCGCGCCTTGATCGAGACCGGCACGCCGAAGCGCCGGCCGAGCAGGACCGCGGCGGGGCCGTCGGGGAAGAAGAATTCGGTCGAGATCACGTCGAACGGAAATTCCCCGCGGATCGCGCCGAGCAGCGGGGTGAGCGCCGCGGCGAGGGCCCGGGCATGGAAGCGGCCGCCGGTGCCCGGCAGGTTGCGGAAGCGGGGGCGATGGACCGTCAGCCCGTGCCACGTCTCCCGCTCCGGCAGGGCGGCGAGGCGGGCATAGCGGGAAAGCCGTGCCAGCGGCCAGGGCGGCAGGCCGAGCGGGGCGACGACGCGGACCGCCACATCCTCCCGCTCCGCCAGCGCCCGGGTCTGGCGCTCGACGAAGATGCCGAAATTCGGGCGCGAGGCATCGGGAAAGAGCGTCGAGAGAACGAGCACGTGAAGCATGGCACCCCTTTGTAGCCGGCAAGGGTTAACGGGCCGCTCGCCATGCGAAAACGGTTCGCCCGGCGCGTTCTTCCGGGCGAACCGTTTCTGTTACCGGCGGGGGATCAGCGGCAGCGGCGCTTGCCGCTGCGCTCGATCTCGCGGCCCGCCACTGCGCCGGCTGCGGCGCCCAGCAGCGTGCCGACGGTGCGGTCGCCACGGGTGTCGATGGTGCGGCCGACCAGCGCGCCGGCCACGCCGCCGACCACCAGGCCGGTGGTGCCGTCGGGCTTGCGGCAATAGCTGCGGCCGTCCCGCCCGCGCCATTCGCGATAGGCATAGCGCTTGCGATAGCCGCGATCCTGCGACCAGTTGCCGTCGGCACCTGCCTTGGCGATGGGTGCGGCATTGGCCGCGATCGGAACCAGGCCGGCCGACGGCACGGCAACGGCGATCGCGCCGAGCGCGAGAATGAGTTTCCGCATGTTATTACACTCCTGATGCACTTTGGGGCAAACCGGAAGGCCAACGTTTCGGTTCCGAACTAGTTTCATGAACGGAAAACAACACGCCGTTCATCGGAGGGAAGGAAAATGGACGAGGCACGGGCAATCATCGCGCGGCTGGGGCTGGCGCCGCATCCCGAAGGCGGCTGGTATCGCGAGACCTGGCGGGCGGCGCCGGGCGCGGACGGGCGGGCCCGGGGAACCGCGATCCACTTCCTGCTCGAACAGGGCCAGCGCTCGCACTGGCACCGGGTGGATGCCGACGAATGGTGGCTCTGGCACGCCGGCAGCCCGCTCGCGCTCCACATCGCCGACGCGGCGGACCGCGATCCGGCGACGATCCGGCTTGGCGGCGACGTGACCGCCGGCTATGCGCCCCAGTGCCTGGTCCCGGCGAATCGCTGGCAGGCGACCGAAGCGCCGCACGGATGGGCGCTGGTGAGCTGCATCGTCGTTCCGGGCTTCGATTTCGCCGGGTTCGAATTGGCACCTCCCGATTGGGCTCCGCGCAATAATATTGCCTAGTTGTCCACATTATCCACAGTCTTCACAAGTTTGCAGGGGCATTTCGCGCTTTGCGCGACTCGGGTTCGATGACACCATCATGACTGTAAGCGGAACGGTCCGGCGGCGGGAAACCAAAGCAAGATCAGAGGTTTACACGGGCCGGAAACGGTGCAGGTGCCTTCGGGAAACCGCATTCGGTTACGGTTCGGGGATGCGAGGCCCCGGAAGTTGCGAAGCCGAAGTGCCGCCCAGGCGCTGCCGAGGTTTCGAGGGACGCCGGAGCACGGTTCGGCCGGAAGCGGAAGGCGATGCGCAAGCATTGCACGAAGCGGAAGGGCGAAGCGGAAAGGGGTCGGAACCCTGGTTCGCGGAAAGGGGTGCGCAAGCGCCCGGCTTCGGGAACGAAGGAACGATCCGCCGGGAGATTGGCCAGCCGGACGCGACGCGCAAGCGATGCGGAAGGATCTGGAGGGATCGAGCGGAGAGAAGCATCCAGCAAGGCTTCCGATTTCCGGCCCCCGGCCGGAGAGACGAAGCGGGCCGCCGAGGCTGGTAACCGCAACTCCCCTTCGGGGTGAGTGGACAACGGCCAGCCTCGACGACCGACCCGAGGCACGCATGCCCTTGCCGGCGCGCGCCGAGGATGCCGCCGAAACCATGCCGACGATCCGTCCGGATCCACGGCAGCAGTCCGGCGACACGGGGCCTGGCAGCAATGCCGGGCCCCTTTTGCGTTGCGCGGGGCGCAGGGTGGTGGCTGAGACCCGGGGTTTCTGGCTCGTGGCCGTCACCCCGGTTCCTCCGGCATCGGCACCGCTGCGACGGGCCGCGGCGGGCCGCGCCACGCACCGGGCGCAAGCGCCTGAAACTGTTGCCGTCACCTGAAACTGCTTCCGTCATCCCCGCAAAGGCGGGGAGCCAGGGCCAGGAACAATGGCCGTGAGGCGCGCTTTGCCATCCCCGGCAACCCGGCGCGCGATTGCGTAGACCGTCCCCCATTGCCCCGGGTCCCCGCCTTCGCGGGGATGACGGAAACGAATACCGAATCCCCAGGCTGGGGCATCCCGGGCCGGCGCCGCCGCCATTCGGGCCCCGCCGCAATGCGCGGAAGTTTACGAAACATACGCCACGGGGGCCCCGTTTTCCCGTCCCATGCGCCGGGCGGCGGCGGGGCCGCTGGGCGGGGGAGAGGAAGCCGGCTTGCATCCATCAGCATGGAGCAGGCGAAACCCTACATTGCAAGCATCGCGCCCGCCGGGTCGTCACCCCGGCCCAGGGCCGGGATGACGATGACGGGCCAGACGCCGCTGGCGAGGCTCAGAGCAGCGTCGCGTCGAGGCTGCTCTCGGCCTTGAGCAGCTTGGAGACCGGGCAATTGGCATGCGCGCCCGCGGCCAGCGCTTCGAACTGCGCCTGGGCCAGGCCGGGGACGCTGGCCTTGAGCGTCAGGTCCGAGCGCGTGATGGTGAAGCCGTCGCCATCCTGCTCGAGCTTCACCGCGGCCCGCGTCTCCAGCGAACCCTCGCTGAAGCCGGCCCGGGCCAGGGCGAAGCTCAGCGCCATGGTGAAGCAGCCGGCATGGGCGGCGGCGACCAGCTCCTCCGGATTGGTGCCGGGCTCGTCGGCGAAGCGGGTGTTGAAGCCGTAGAACTGGTCGGTCAGCACGCCCGACTGGGTGGTGATATGGCCCTTGCCCTCCTTGCCGAAGCCTTCGTAGCGGGCAGTCGCGGTACGGGTCGTCATGTCGTGGATCTCCCTCTTTGCCGGGCCCCTGATCTAGGGAATCCGGGGCCCGGCTTGAAGGCCGTCCGTTCGCGCTAGCGGCAGCGTGCCTCGCCCTTCTCCACCGAGGAGCCGACCGCGCCGCCGGCCGCCGCGCCGAGCAGCGCGCCGAGCAGTTCCGAGCCGCCCGGTGCGATCGCCGCGCCGAGCAGGCCGCCGGCCACGCCGCCGACCACCAGGCCGGTGGTGCCGTCCGAGCGGCGGCAATAATAGCGGCCGTCCTGGCCGCGATAGACGCGGTCGTTGCGGCCCAGCCGATATTCGCGATAGCCGCGGCCCTCGCGATAATAGCGATCGGCATAATAGCCGCCGTACGACGGATCGGGGCGGTTATAATCATAGTCGCGATAGCCATAGCCGCCGCCGGGCCGGGTATCGTAATCGGTGCAGCCGGCCAGCGCCGTCGTGGCCGCCAGGCCGAGGATCAGGATGCGCATCGGTCTCTCCTCCGTGAACCCGCTCGCCTGGGGGAATGCATGGGGGGCGGAAAAGGTTTCGCCTCCATCACGAATTTGGCGAGCGGCGGGGCGGGCGTCCTGCCGCGCCCCGCCGCTTGCCTCAGCTCTTCTCCTTGCCGGTGCAGGCGCCGGCGCGCTTGGCGTCGATCGTCATCGCCATGGTGCCGGCCTGGCCGCCGCTCGACCTCACTTCGGTGTGGTAGGAATCGGGGGAATAATTGCCCTTGATCGTCATGTCGCGCTTCTGGCCCGCGGTCTCGCAGGTCATCTTCGCGTCGATCGTGCCGCCGGCCATGGTGAAGTGATCATAGCGGCAGCTCTTGTCGCCGCCGAACATGCCGGCCTTGGGCGACTTGACGTCGGCCTCGGTCACGCAGCTGGCGAATTCCTGGCCCTTCATCATCTTGTCCTTCATCGTCTTCGCCATTTCGGGCGGCATCTTGTCCATGCCCGGCATGTCGAGATTGGTGATGGTGACCTTGCCGTCCCAATGGCCCGGCGAGATGAAGCTGCCGGCGCCCTGGGCCGCGGCAACCTTGTTCGAGACTTCCTCGACCGAGGCATTCTCGGCCGTGACCTTGGGCCCGGAATTGCAGGCGGCGGCAGCCAGCGTCAGCGACAGCGGCAGCAGCATGGTGAAGCGCTTCATCGGAATCCCCTCTTTCTGTTGACCTGCCCCGGACGGGGCCATGCCTTGAACGCGGAAAAACGGCATGCGGCCCCGTCGCCGCGCTCGACTGGGCGCACGAGGAGACCGGATGGACGGAAGCGTTATGGAAAGGGATGGGCCGGGGCCAGGCCGGCATGCCGGCCCCGGGGGGAAAGCGCCGGCTCCTAGCCGAGCACCTCGATCGCCGCGGCGCGGGCAATGGCGCGCTGACGCTGGCTGGTCTCGAGGGGGAAGAGGCGGCGGTGCGGCGGAATGAAGGCCTCGAACGGCCGGCTGGCGCCGCGGGTAATCTGGGTTTCGTGGATCTTGTTGAAAAAGTTCATGTAGTTTCCTGTGTTGTTGACTGGATGGCCGGACTGGCCGCCGCTCGTGCAATGCGCGAGCTGACGGTACGTTCCTGGCGGACGGCCATTTCGAGCCATGCCGCTTCTGCCCGCAGCCGCTGTTCGCGGACATTGTCGAGCGTGGCGGCATCGGCCTCGGCACGGCATTTCGCCGCCTGAGCCCGGTAATCGGGTTGGTTTGCCACGGGTGCGTTCTCCAAGAGAGGACGTTGGGGTGGCGGCGCCCCCACGAGGGAGCGGAGGACGCCGCCGACGGCCGGAGCCGCCTGTCGGAGTCCGTTATTCGGCCGGCGACAAATTGGTCGCCGAAAGGCGGCCGCGCTTGTCGTTCTCCAGCTCGTAGTTCACGCGCTGGTTCTGGCTGAGCGTGCTCATGCCCGAACGCTCGACGGCGCTGATATGGACGAAATGATCGTCCTTGCCGCCATCGGGCGAGATGAAGCCGAAGCCCTTCGTCGCATCGAAGAACTTGACGGTGCCGGTATGGCTCATGTGCTTTCTTCCTTATGTTATCGGCCGCGCTCAGTGCGAGCGGACCTCGCGCTGCAAGGGGCAGATGGAAGGAAGAGGGGCCGCAAAGCGCCGAAAACCGTCGAAATGCGACTGTAGCAAATGGCAAATGGGAAGGCGGCATCGCAAGTTCAAGCGGTGGCATCGGAAAATATCGTCCCGCCGTCATCTGTCCCCGGCGCGGCCAGCAAGGCGAACCAGCGATCGCGCGCCGCGTCTTCGACTTTCCGGCGCGCCGCCAGTCTGGCGCGGTACGGGGCATCGACCAGATATTCTTCCTCGGCGGTCAGCTCGCGCGAATATTCGTCATCGCCATAGGCGCCGTCCTCCTCGCCATGGAAATCCGCGGGCGGGGGGAAGCGGGTGTGCCATTTCTCGTCGTCCCCGTCCCACCAGACCGGCTCGTCCCCGGCGGGCCGGGGCGCCTCGGCGGGGGCGAAATCTTGAATCGCTTGATGGTCCGCGCGGGCGGGCGCGGGGGCGATCTCGACCAGGCCGGCGGCTTCGGCCCGCGCCCAGTCGGCGCCGGACCAATGCGCGCGGGCGGCGGGATCGAGATCGGCGAGCGGCCCGGCGAGGTCGGTATGGGTGCGCAGCCAGTTGTCGGCGCGGGCGAGGGTGCGGACGGGCGCGAGATCGTCCTCCCCGGCCGGCTCGATGCGGCGGGCGAGGAACAGGCCGGCGCGGGCCGGGCCGGCATCCCGGGCGACGAGATCGACATAGGCCTCGAACTCCTGCGAGACGAGGCGGGCGGCGGCGTGGGTGGTTTCCTTCGCCGCCTTGTCGGCCATGCGATCGAGGCGAGTGAGCATCGCCATGCCGAGCCGGTTGTCGATGCGGTGGCGCTCGACCTCGCTGCCGTCGGAGCGCGTGATCGTCTCGACGATGCCGTGGAGCGCGCGCTCCATCAGCGTATCGGCGAGGTAGTTGCGGGCGTGGAGCAGGGCTGCTTCCCAGCCGAGCGCGAAATGCGCGCCGCGCGCGGCGTGGCGAAAGGCATAGGCCGATTGCTGGGTGAGCCCGACCAGCCGGCACGCCTGGCCGACCGTGGCCCCCTCGGCGATGGCGCGCAGGAAGGCCGCCTGCTTCTCGCCGGACCAGCCGGCGATCCGCTGGGAAGGGGACTTGGTGTATTCGTCGAGCGGAAGCGCGGGGACTTCGGGGTCGCCATATTGGGGACGGGGAAGGAGCTGGTGATGGCGCATCGGGTGGTCCTCTCGGGTTGGTTTGAGGACCGGTTAGATATGCTGGAATGCAGAGTGTAGGACAGGGGTTGTTTATGGTTTGTTCTTCTTTGTTGCGGCCCGTTCGTTGTTCCGGTAGTGGAAAGCCGAAATCGGTCTCGTGGGACCTCAAACTGCGGAGCTTATGAGGGCTCGTGGCCCCCACGCACCCTCCCACCGCCTTTGGCGGCGGGCCCCTCCCTCTCCCGCAGGCGGGAGATGGGGCCTTGGGATCACTCCGCCGCCACCGGCTCCTTCCCCTTTACCCCACCCCGCGCCAGCAACGGCGCCAGATACTTCCCCGTAAAGCTCCGCGCCACCTTCACCACGTCCTCCGGCGTGCCCTGCGCCACGATCTCGCCGCCCTTCACCCCGCCTTCCGGGCCCAGGTCCAGGATCCAGTCCGCCGTCTTGATGACGTCGAGATTATGCTCGATCACCACCACGGTATTGCCCTGCTCGACCAGCGCGTGGAGCACTTCCAGCAGCTTGCGGACGTCCTCGAAGTGGAGGCCGGTGGTGGGCTCGTCGAGGATGTAGAGCGTGTTGCCGGTGGCCCGTCGCGCCAGCTCCTTCGCCAGCTTCACGCGCTGCGCCTCGCCGCCCGAGAGCGTCGTCGCCTGCTGGCCGACCTTGACGTAACCCAGGCCGACCTCGGCCAGCATCGCCATCTTGTCGCGGATCGGCGGGACCGCCTTGAAGAACTCGACCGCGTCCTCGACGGTCATGTCGAGCACCTCGGCGATGCTCTTGCCCTTGAACTTCACTTCCAGCGTCTCGCGATTGTACCGCGCGCCGTGGCAGACGTCGCAGGTGACATAGACGTCGGGCAGGAAGTGCATCTCGATCTTGAGCACGCCGTCGCCCTGGCACGCCTCGCAGCGGCCGCCCTTGACGTTGAAGCTGAACCGGCCCGGCTTGTAGCCGCGCGCCTGCGCCTCGGGCAGGCCGGCGAACCAGTCGCGGATGCTGGTGAAGGCGCCGGTATAGGTCGCCGGGTTCGAGCGCGGGGTGCGGCCGATCGGCGACTGGTCGATGTCGATCACCTTGTCGAGATGCTGGAGGCCGGTGATCCGGTCGTGCTTGCCGGCGAGCAGGCGGGCGCCGTTCAGCTGGCGCGCCGCGGCGGCATAGAGCGTGTCGATCGTGAAGCTCGACTTGCCCGAGCCCGAGACGCCGGTGATGCAGGTGAAGGTGCCGAGCGGAATGCTCGCGGTGACGCCGCGCAGGTTGTTGGCGGTGGCGTTCTCCACCGTCAGCTTCTTGCCGGTGCCCTTGCGGCGCTTCGCCGGCACCGGGACCTCGCGGGTGCCGTTGAGATAGTCGGCGGTCACCGAGCCCGTGGTCGCGAGGATATCGTCCAGCGTGCCGCGCGCGACGATCTCGCCGCCATGCACGCCGGCGCCCGGCCCCATGTCGAGGATATAGTCGGCGCTGCGGATCGCGTCCTCGTCATGCTCGACGACCAGCACGGTGTTGCCGAGGTCGCGCAGCCGCTTGAGCGTGGCGAGCAGCATGTCGTTGTCGCGCTGGTGGAGGCCGATGCTCGGCTCGTCGAGGACGTAGAGGACGCCGGACAGCCCCGAGCCGATCTGGCTGGCCAGGCGGATGCGCTGGCTCTCGCCGCCGCTGAGCGTGCCCGAGGTGCGATCGAGGTTGAGATAGTCGAGGCCGACATTGTTGAGGAAGCCGAGCCGCTCGTCGATCTCCTTGAGGATCGCGCGGGCAATCTCCTTCTGCTGGGGCGTCAGCGTCTCCGGCAGCGCCTTGAACCAGCCGAGCGCGTCGACCACCGAGAGGCGGGTGGCGTGGCTGATGTCCTCGCCCGCGATCTTGACCGCCAGCGCCTCGGGCTTGAGGCGGGCGCCGCCACAGGTCTCGCAGGGATGGGCCGCCTGGTATTTCGACAGTTCCTCGCGCATCCACGCCGATTCGGTCTGCAGCATGCGGCGGTTGAGGTTGCCGATCACGCCCTCGAACGGCTTCTTCACGTCATAGGACTTCTTGCCGTCGACAAAGGTGAGGGTGACCGGCTTGCCGCCGGTGCCGTGGAGGATGATCAGCCGGACCTCGCCCGGCAGGTCGCGCCAGGGCGTGTCGAGGCTGAAGCCGAACTCGCGGGCAAGGCTGCCCAGCACCTGCATGTAATAGGGGGAAGGCGGGTTGGACTTGGCCCAGGGGACCACCGCGCCCTTCTTGATGCTGAGATCATGGTTGGGGACGACCAGATCCTCGTCGAACACCAGCTTCTCGCCCAGGCCGTCACAGGCCGGGCAGGCGCCCTGGGGCGCGTTGAACGAGAATAGGCGGGGCTCGATCTCGGAAATGGTGAAGCCGCTGACGGGGCAGGCGAACTTCTCGGAAAAGACGATGCGGTTGTCGGGAATGCCGGCGCCCTTGAGCTGGCCGCCGGTGGCGTTGAACTCGGCGCGCGCCTCCTGGACGCGGGCACCGGTGACCTCGGCCACGGTCGCGTCCACGAGATCCACATAGGCCAGCCCCTCGGCGAGCTTGAGCGCGGTCTCGAAGCTCTCCGCCAGGCGGGTGCCGATATCGTCGCGCACGACGAGGCGGTCGATCACCACTTCGATGTCGTGCTTGTACTTCTTGTCGAGGGCGGGCGCCTCCTCGATCAGATAGGTCTCGCCGTCGATGCGGACGCGCTGGAAGCCGGCGCGCTGCCATTCGGCGAGCTCCTTGCGATACTCGCCCTTGCGGCCGCGCACGACCGGGGCGAGCAGGAGCAGCCGGGTGCCCTCGGGCAGCGCCAGGACCCGGTCGACCATCTGGCTGACGGTCTGCGCCGAGATCGGCAGGCCGGTGGCGGGCGAATAGGGAATGCCGACACGCGCCCAGAGCAGGCGCATATAGTCGTAGATCTCGGTGACCGTGGCGACCGTCGAGCGCGGGTTGCGCGAGGTCGTCTTCTGCTCGATCGAGATGGCGGGGCTGAGGCCCTCGATATGCTCGACATCGGGCTTCTGCATCAGCTCGAGGAACTGGCGGGCATAGGCGCTCAGCGACTCGACATAGCGGCGCTGGCCCTCGGCATAGATGGTGTCGAAGGCGAGGCTCGACTTGCCCGAGCCCGAGAGGCCGGTGATCACCGTGAGCGTGTCGCGCGGAATGTCGACGTCCACGCCCTTGAGATTGTGCTCGCGCGCGCCGCGGACGGAGATGGTGGTAAGTGCCATGCCGAGGGTTCTAGCTTTGTTCCTGGAGAGATTCCAGTGGGGAGATAGGAACGCCGGGCAGGCGATGCCAGTCGCCGCGCGTCCCGGACGGACGCGCGGGACCGGGCCGGGGGCGGCGCACCGCCCCCGGCGGCGGGGTCAGGGCGTCTTCTTGCCCACGGTCACGCCGGTGAGGATGAGCTTCTGGCCATTGATCGAATCATAGCCGGGCGTGACCGTGTTGGTCTGGATATTGAACACCCCGCCATATTCGGCCGCGGCGGGGCCGTTGAACTGGCCGAGCCAATAGCCGGTGGTCGCCGCGCTGGTCTGCCCCATGCTGAAGTTGGCGTTGTTGCGGTTGCCGGTGAAATCGAAGCGCCCGAAATCGGTGGTCGCGCCGCCGTTCGCGCCCTTGATCGCCAGCGAGCCGCTGATGCCGAACCCCGCGAAGTTCACGCTCATGCTGCTGGTGCCGCTCAGCGCGTAGAAATCGCTGGTGTTGCTTCCCGCCGGCGTGATCGCGCCATGGCCATAGAGCACGCCGGCATAGTTGGCCGTGCCCGTGCGCGGCAGCTGGCTGTCGAGCGTGGCGACGCCGAAGGGCATGAAATAATGGTCGTTGTCCTTCGAGAGGCCGGGCGGATAATTGCGCACCCGGGTGAAGTCGACGAAGCTCGTATAGGTGAGCGCCAGCTCGCCATTGCCCGCGCCGGTGGCATAGATCTTCGCCGTCCAGTCGACATTGTTGGCGGCGGTTCCGCGATAGACCGAGAAGATGGCGCTGCTCTCCGCCGCGACCTTGTCGGCCTGGCCGAAGCCGATGCTGAACGCCTCGCCGTCGGAGCCTCCGCCCAGCGGGCGCGAGACGAGGTAGCTGTTCGTCGCCGGATCCCAGCGCACCCGCGCCATGGACTGGTTGGCGCTGACCAGGCCGGCATTCGAGGTGATGAAGCCGCGATTGTTGATCGGATACTGCCAGTGCATGACCAGCGAATAGCCGCTGGTGAAATCGGTGGGCGCGGTCAGCTCGGCGAGCGTCTTGCGCCCTTCCAGGATCGCCGGGTTCGAGATGCCGGTCAGCGTGCCGCTGGCCACGTTGCCGCCCGCATCCGCCACCGCGAAGCTGGCGCCGACTTCCTGCGCCGTCGGGCCGTAGAAGCGCCCGTCGATCGTGCCGTTGTGCGCGCCGAACAGGTCGAGCTGGAAGGTGCCGCTGAACCGGTTGGCCGTGCTGGACAGCGCGGCCGTGCCCGAGAAGCCGCCGGCGGCGATGGCGTTGTTGGGCAGGTTGCTGCCGGCCCGGGCGCCGCCGACCAGGTCGATCGCGCCGGTTCCGAAATTGACCGAGAGCGTGCCGCTGCCGTCCATCTGGATCGGCTGCGGGTCGCCCGAGTGGAAGATCGATCCGTTGAGCGCCAGGTCATAGGCGGCGCTGCCGGTGCGCGGCAGCGCGGTATCCGCGGTGGCGTAGCCGAAGGTCACGTCGTCGATCACGAATTGCCAGGGCTGGCCGTTCATGACGCGGTGCTGCGCTTCCGCCGCGCGGACATATTGCAGCGCGCCCGGAGTGAAGACCGTGAACCGGTCGCCGATGCCGTTGCTGAGCGTGGTCGGGCCGTAATATTGCGAGCGGTCGGCGCCGATCATGGTGTAGGTGCGCCGGTCCGCGTCATATTGGACGATGAAGGTGCCGCGTCCGGTCGCCTGGTTGCTGGCGGTGGTGCCGGTGAAGCTCCCGCTGCTGGTGCTCACGTCGCCGGCGAAGAACTGGCTGGGGCGCGGATCGGCGAAGGAGGTCGCCGCGGGCAGCGCGCCTTCGCGCCGCCCGATGATCGTGCCCGCCGCGACCTGGCCGAGCGGCGACGTGGCGCTGGCGTACCAGCTCGCGCCGACCTCCTCGGCGCCGGGGCCGTAGAAGCGGCCGGTCATCGCGCCGGAGAACGCGCCGATGTCGCTGAAGCGCACCGGACCCGAGAAGCTGTTGTCGGTGCTCGAGATCCGCGCCTCGCCGGAGAAGGCCGTGCGGGGGGTATGGGCCGTGTCCAGCTCGGCATGGACGGTCAGCGCGCCGCGGCCGAAATCGGCGTCGAGCGAGCCCGATCCGGTGATGCCGGTGAGGGTGGTGTTGTCGAGCTGCGCGCCGAGCAGGTCGACCGAATAATGCGCGGTGCCGGTGCGCGGCGTGGCCGCCGTCGCGGTGGGCAGGCCATAGGCGAAGGCATCGAGCGAGCCGTCGATCGATGTCGATCCGGTCACGATCCGCTCCCAATAGCCGCCCGCGACATATTGATAGGTGAAGCGGCCCGAGGTGCCGGGCTTGGTGATGGTCAGCGATTCCTCGGTGCCGCCGCTGTTGCGCGTATAGAGCGTGACCTGCGCCGTACTGCGCGCGGCATCGATGTCCGAGGCGCGGAAGGTCTGGCTGCGTCCCGGCGCGGTAACGGTGTAGGAGGCGTTGCTCGCGTCATAGGCGACCGTCATGGTCTTGCTCGACGCGGCGAGCGTGGGCATTGCGCCGCTCTTCGGAAAGTTCGCATTCCCGCCGGCACCGTCATTGGCGAAGCTCTGGCTCGCCGTGAGGTTGAGCATCGACGCGTTCGCCGGTGTCGGCGTGGGGGTCGGCGTCGGCGTGGGAGCCGGCGTGGGCGTGGGGGACGGGGTAGGCGTCGTACCCGGGGTAGGCGATGGCGAAGGGCCCGGCGTGGGCGTGGGGGTGGTGCCGCCGCCGGTGGCGGGAGGCGTCGTGTTCACGCCGCCCCCGCCCCCGCCGCCGCTGCACGCCGAGAGTGCGATCGCCGACGCGAAAGTCGTCGCCCTGAGAATCCGCTTCATCTCTTCCCCCTTTTCAGAATGCCCTGGTGATGCCGAATGTGCCCGCCACCCGGCGATAGTCATAGAGCCCGACCGTCGACCAGTTGCGCTCGAACTCGATGCGGACCAGCGGCGCGAAGCCGTGCCAGGCCAGCGCGCGCAAGGTGGCGCCGCCCCCGGCGCTCAGCGTCCATTCGCGGCGGCGATCGGGAAACAGGAACAGGCGCGCATCGCCTTCGAGGCGGCGGCCGCCCAGGGTGACGAAGGCCGACGTCTTGCCGAACTCGCGCCAGTAGAGAAGGTCGACGCCGCCCGAGGCGGTGGCATAGCCGGGATCGCGCGCGGTCTGGCGGGTGCCGACCAGCGTGACGCCGCCGCCCGAGCGCGCGTCGAAGGCGCGCTCATAGGCGATGCTGGCGTTCCACAACATGCCGTCCTGCAGGTCGTTCAGCCGGTAATCGGTCGTGCCGGCGGTGAGCGCGGCGCCGAGCTGCGACTTGCCGTCGAGCGGATGCTGCCAGTCGATCGTCGCGGTCGCGGTGCGCGCATAGAGCCGGCCGCCATACCAGCGGAAGCTGGCGCCGGCCGAGGGACGGATCCGCTCGCGGCCCGGCGACCATTCGAGGCCGAGCTGGGCCGAGGCGGAGACGTCGTTGAACGCCGAATGGCGGTAGAGCACGCCCTGTCCCGAGACGCGCGGGAGGAAGGACAGGTCCCTGGCCAGCGGCGCGCGCAGATAGGCCTGGCCGGCGGCGCGCACGCCCAGGCCCGAAGTCTGGCGGGCGTCGCGCGACAGGTCGAGCGGGGCGATGATCGTGTCGAGCGTGGCCGAATCGGTGGCGCGGTTGATGTTGCTGTCCGGCACCAGGCCGAATTCGAAGCTGGCGCCGATCGGCTTGCGCGAGCGCAGCGCGGTGGCGAACTGGTTCACCACCAGCGCGACCTGGGGCGGCAGCCCGCCGGCCTGGGCCTGGCGCAGCTCGCGCCGGGCGGCGCCCTCGTCGCCGATCGCGGCGAGCGCCGCCGCCAGTTCGATGCGGACGCGCGCGGCGCCCGGCTTCTCGTCGAGCAGCTGGCGGAAGACCAGGGCGGCATCGCGGAAGCGCCGCTGGCGCTCATAGAGCGTGCCGAGGCGGAAGCGCGCCTCGGCACGGACCTCGGCATCGGGATCGCCGGTCAGCGCGCGGTAGATCGTCTCGGCCGCGGCGGGATCGCCTGCCTTGTCGGCCCGGCCCGCCGCCTCGAACAGCTGGACGGCCGACAGTCCTTCGATCCGCGGCGGCGCGGGCGGGGCATCGGGAGCGGTCTGGGCATGCGACACCCCCGCCGCGAGCAACGTCGCCGCGGCGAGAAGCGCGGAAGCGAGGCGTGCGTGCGACATCGCCGATCAGTCGAGCGGCGGCGTTCCGGACACAGGCATGGGTGCAGGCGCGAACGCCCTCACACGAGATTTCATGATTTCCCCCTTTGCCGGCCGAATTACCCGTGCGCGCGCCGGCAGGTCAATTGAAATGGAAAAGGATCGCGGTCGCTTCCGAGGCGATGCTCCTGGCGAAACGCCCGGGTCTTTCCTTTCGCGAAGCTGCACGTGCATTTCACACGCCGTTCAGCGGCGGAGGCGGAAACCTGCGATAGGATGCAGGAGGGAGCAGGGCGATGCGGTTCGAGAGGATGATCCGGCTGACGATGCTGGCGGGGGCGGCGCTTGCGCTGCCCGGCGCGGGCGCGGCGATGGCGGCGCCGGGCGCGGGCATGGGCCAGTCCGCGCCGCAATCGGCGGACGATTATCAATGGATCGACCAGGCCGATGCGCTGTGGGACGCGATCGGCGACGCGCCGCCCGACTTCGCCTTCGCCTTCGAGGGCCAGGAGCCCTGGGCCTGGCAGACGACCGACGGCTATACGATCATCGTGGAGGATGCGGGCGCGGGCGGCATCCGCAGCTATTATTTCGCGCCCGGCGCCACGGGGCCGTTCCTCGCCGTCGAGCCGGGAATGAGCTTCGCCTATGTGCGCGGGCGGCTGGCCATGGTCTATGACGCCGATGGCGAGGCAGCGCCCCGGGCCGAGTTCGGCGATTATGACGATGCGGCCGGCGATCTCCATGCGCGCGCCGTGCGGCTGCGCGAGGCGCTGGCGGGGCGCGACTATCGCCCGGTCGATACCGATGCCTGGATCGATGCCAGCCCCTATCTGCTCAGCTTCATCCAGGTCTGGGACAGCGGGCGCAGCCGCTATCCGGGCTGGAGCCGCTATCACGCGCGCAGCGATGCCGCGGCCTGGCGGCGGCGCTTCGATGCCGAGCAGCGCCGCCGCCGCGAGGCCGCCGAACGCTTCCGCCATTGGCGCCAGGGCGGTTTCCAGGGGCCGCCGCCGGGCCGCTTCCATCCGCCGGGCCGGGGGCCACATGCGCCGGGACGCCCCGGTGCCGGGCGTCCGCCACAGCCGGGTTGGGGCTGGTCGCGCCCGCCGGGCCGGCCGGGAACCAATCCGCCGCCCCGCCCGGGCATGCCGGGCGCGGAGCCCGGCGGCCCTCCGGTGCCGGGCCGGCCGCCGATGACGCGCCCCGGCGGCGGGCCGGACGGTCCGCGCCTGCCCGGCTGGCGTCGCGAACGCCCGGACATGCCGGCATCGCCCGGCACGCCCGGCGCGGGGCCGGATACCGGCAGTCCGCCGGCCCCCGGCGTCCGCCCGCCCCGGCCCGAGGGTGGCTGGAGCCGTCCGCGACCGCCGGCGGACGGCGGCAATGCGATGCCCGTGCCGCCGCGCCCGCCCCGTCCGGACGGCGGCCCCGGCTGGCAGTGCCCGGTGCCGCCGCCGGTGGTGACGCCGTCGCCCGCGCCTGCCCCACCGCCCGGCGTGGAGAACCCGCCCCCGCCGCCGGCACGGTCGCGCCCGCCCCGGCCCGAAGGCGGCTGGAGCCGCCCGCGTCCGCCGGCGGACGGCGGCAATGCG
>JAFOMG010000015.1 GCA_017418975.1 Sphingomonas sp. | reverse complement strand
TGGCGGTCGCCATTGCGGTCGGGTTCGCCTGGAACGGGCGCGACCGATCCCGCTCGGGTTCCGGCTCAGTGACCCTTGGTTCGAATTAGTGCAATGACATGAAAACCCTTCCGTGATAGAGGCAAGCTAGTGCGAGCCTTTTTGCCTTTCCTGACATGCCTGATGCTGGTCCTGACCAGCTTCTCCGGCATGGCCCATGCCGCCGATCTGGCGGGGGGAAGCATCGCGGGCGTTGAGTTCACGGTCCATACCGCCGGTGACATCGATCAGGTGCCATCGGACTCGGACAAGAATGTCCCGCATCATCACAATTATTGTCACGGACACGACGTCGGCGCGCCTGCGCGCACGACGATGGAATATACCCCCGTCCTCACAGTGCCCAAGCCGACAATCTCCGCCTCTGCGTCGCTCGACGGCCGCACCGGCATGGTCCATTTGAGGCCCCCCCAAGCCTGACGTCCGATTTGGGCGTGCGTTGGCGCGCCCCTGTCGATCATCGTCAGGAGTCCTATTTTCATGAATCGTATCCTCGCGGCCATGCTGGCCGCAGCGTCTTGCGCCACGATGGCGCAGGCGCAGGTCGGACCGTCCGCGCCTGTTGCGCAGGATGCGCCGGTCTACACGCTTGACCAAGCGGTCAGTGCAGCGGGCGGTTCGGCCCCTGCTGCGGAAGCGGCGACAGCTGGAATCGACGCGGCCCGTGCAGGTCGCACAGTCGCCGGCTTGCGGCCCAATCCGGTGGTTCAAGGCCAAGTCGAGAATGTCATCGGCTCCGGGCCGTATCGGGGGGTCCGCAGCGCGGAAACCACGGTCGGCTTTGCGATCCCGATCGAGCTAGGCGGCAAGCGCGGCGCCCGCGTCGCGGTCGCCAATGCGCAATTGTCCCGGGCCGAGATCCAGGCCGCGATCATCGCGGCGGATGTCCGGCTTCAGGTAACGCAGCTCTATGTCGAAGCGGTCGCGGCCGATCGCCGGGTAATGACAGCCCGCGATCAGGCCCGGATCGCCAGCGATGCGCTGCGGGCCGCGAGCGTTCGCGTGCAGGCAGGGCGGGCATCGCCACTCGAGCAACAGCGCGCGGATGTCGCGCGTATCAATGCCGACGCCAATGTGGAGCGGCAGCTTCGCTTGGCCGAGGCGGCCCGCGCCAATCTGGCGCGTCGGATCGGACGGCCGATCGACGGCCTGCTCGATGACACGCTGCTCGATCGCCTTCCCGATGTGAACGTCTATGGGCCGTTGGCACCGGTCAACACGACCGGCACACTCGCGCTGGCGGCAGCCAACGCGGATTTCTCCATTGCCGAAGCCGGCGTGCGGCTCGCGCGCGCCAATCGCGTGCCTGACCTGAACGTCGGGCCGTCGATCCGCCGCCTGGAAGCGACCAACGACATGGCGGCGGTGTTCAGCGTGTCGATCCCGATCCCGGTGTTCAACAATGGTCGCGCCGCGATTGCGCAGGCGACCGCGCAGCGGACCCAGGCGGATGCGCAGCGCCGCGTGACCGCGCTCGACATCGAACAGGCGATCACGGACGCGCAGGCGCAGGCGGCCAATGCCGCAACGACGGCTCGTGCGGCGTCGGGGCCGGCGCTGGCGGCTGCACAGGAGGCCGCCCGCATCGCGCGGATCGGCTATCGCGAGGGCAAGTTCGGCCAGCTCGAATTGCTCGATGCTGAACGCACGCTCGCCGAAACGCGGGTCGCCGCGATCGACGCGCTTGCCAATTACCAGAATGCCCGCGCGCAAGTGGAGCGACTGACCGCTCGTGCGCCCAATGGGGGGAATCAGTGATGAAGAGCTTTTATCTCGCGGGCGCGGCGTCGCTCGCCCTGCTCTTGGCTGCCTGCGGCGGCAAGGATGGCGGAAACGAGGCAACTGCCGAAGGCGCAGCTGCCAATGAGACGGCAGCGGGCACGGAAAAGGGCGGTGCTGAAGGCGGTCATGCCGGTGAAGGCGTCGTCACATTGGGTGCCGACCAGATCGCCACAGCGGGCGTCCAGGTCGGACGGCCGATCATCGGCGGGGCCGGGACGATCGAGCTGCCCGCGATCATCGAGGGCGACCCACAGGGAACGCAGGTCGTCTCGGCCGCAATTGCGGGACGCGTGGTCGCGCTCACCCGTAACCTCGGCCAATCGGTCGGACGCGGCCAGACCATTGCGGTCATCGAAAGCCGCGAGGCGGCGCAGATCAAGGGCGAGGTCGAGGCGGCGCGGGCGCGGCTTCAGCTCGCTAATTCGAACCTCGCGCGCGAACAGCGGCTGTTCGCGCAGAGAGTCTCCCCTGAACAGGATCTGATCGCCGCCCGCACAGCGGCGACGGAGGCGCGGATCGCCCTGACGCAGGCGCAGAGCATGGTTTCGGCGGCGGGTGTCGGCGGCGGCGGGCTCAACCGGCTCGGCATTGCCGCGCCGATCTCGGGCCAGATCATTGCGCGCCCCGTGACGCTGGGACAAACGGTCGCGGCGGATGCCGAACTCTATCGCATCGCCAACCTGAGCCAGGTGTCGATCGCGCTTAATCTCAAGCCCGAGGATGCGGGCCGGGTGCGTCCCGGCAATACGGTGCTGGTGAAGGCGGCAGGCCGTCAGGCGACCGCCCGCGTGACCTTCGTGTCGCCGGCGCTTGATCCGCAGACGCGGCTCGTGCCTGCGCTCGCCACCCTCGACAATCGCGGTGGCGAATGGCGGGTCGGCGAGCCTGTGACGGCAGCCGTGCAGCTCACGGGCAGCGGCGGGAGCGGGGCGGTCCGCGTGCCGACGACGGCGGTCCAGAGTTTCGAGGGCAAGTCGGTCGTGTTCGTGCGCACGCCCACCGGCTTCAAGGCGACCCCGGTCCAGCTCGGCGATGCGTCGGGCGACACGGTGATCGTCCGGTCGGGCCTGACCGGCAACGAACAGATCGCCACCACCGGAAGTTTCACGCTCAAGGCCGAGATCGGCAAGGGCGAAGCGAGCCACGAGGATTAAGCCATGATCGCCCGTATCGTAACCTGGGCGGTCGAGAAGCGCTGGCTAGTCCTGCTCCTCACCGTCATCGTCGCCGCCATCGGCGCCTTTTCCCTCTACCGGCTACCGATCGACGCGGTGCCGGACATCACCAACAATCAGGTCCAGATCAACGTCCGCGCGCCTGCCCTCTCGCCCGAGCTGGTCGAGAAGCAGGTGTCGTTTCCAATCGAAACCGCGCTCGCCGGCACCCCCGGCCTGGAATATACGCGCTCGTTGAGCCGCAACGGCTTCGCGCAGATCACGGCGGTCTTTTCGGACGCGACGGACATCTATTTCGCCCGCCAGCAGGTGGGCGAGCGTCTGCGGGGCGTGCAAGAGAATCTGCCCGACGGCGTGAACCCTGAAATGGGTCCGATCGCGACAGGCCTGGGCGAGGTGTACATGTACACCGTTCGTCTCGATCATCGCGAGGACGACAAGCACAAGCCCGGTGAACCGGGCCAACAGCCCGATGGCAGCTACATCACGCCAGAGGGCGAGCGACTGACGACCGAAGAGGACAAGGCGACCTACCTGCGCACCGCGCAGGACTGGATCGTGACGCCGCTTCTGAAGACCACACCGGGCCTCGCCGGTGTCGACTCGATTGGCGGTTACGCCAAGCAGTTCCTCGTCGTGCCCGACGTGCAGAAGCTGGCCTCGCTCGGCATCACGCTGACGGACCTGGGAAATGCGCTGGAGCGCAATAACACCAGCGTCGGCGGTGGCTTCGTCAATCGCAATGGCGAAGGTCTGGCTGTTCGCTCGGATGCGCTCGTTCGCAATGCCAGCGAGTTGGCCAGGACCGTGATCGCGACACGTAACGGCGTGCCGATCACGGTCGAACAAGTTGCGACTGTGAAGACGGGTCAGGCGATCCGCATGGGTTCGGCATCGGAGAACGGTACCGAAGTCGTCGTCGGCACGGCGATCATGCGGATCGGCGAGAACAGCCGCATCGTGTCGACCGCGGTCGCTGAGAAACTGAAGACGATCAACGCTTCGCTGCCTCCTGACGTCGTAATTCAGCCGGTGCTGAACCGCACCGAGCTGGTCAATTCGACGATCAAGACGGTCGCGAAAAACCTGTCCGAAGGCGCGGTGCTGGTCATCGTCGTGCTCTTCCTGCTGCTCGGCAACTTCCGTGCGGCCCTGATCGCGGCGTTGGTCATCCCGATCACCATGATGCTGACAGGCTTTGGTATGCTGCGCGCTGGGGTCTCGGCCAATCTGATGAGCCTTGGGGCTTTGGACTTCGGTCTGATCGTCGACGGCGCCGTCATCATTGTCGAAAACGCGCTGCGCCGGCTTGCCGAGCAACAGCATCATGAAGGCCGATTGCTCAGCGTCAAGGAACGGCTCGCGACCGTGGCAGCCGCTGCGCGTGAGATGATCCGTCCCTCTGTGTACGGGCAGGCAATCATCATCCTCGTCTACGTACCGCTGCTCACGCTGACCGGCGTGGAGGGTAAAACGTTCGGACCGATGGCGCTGACCGTCATCATCGCGCTCGCCTTCGCCTTCATCCTCTCTCTCACCTTCGTGCCG
>JAFOMG010000014.1 GCA_017418975.1 Sphingomonas sp. | reverse complement strand
GGTATTGGATGCCATGCTCGCGGACGATATCACGAATCTTGAACATCGGCGCACCCATCTTGATGTGCAGCGCCTTGGCCTCCTCGGAGCGCGCGATGGCGCAGCCGTCCCCGTTACTCAGCACGATGAGCGGTTTATCGCGCAGCGACGGGTCGAATACCCTCTCCGACGAGCAATAGAAGTTGGAGACGTCAGCGATCGCCCACATGGCGGTCAGCCCTGCAGGTTGCGCACGGAGGCGCGGACGACGCCCCACACTTCGACACTCTCATCCGCGATCACCGCGTCGTAGCGCATCCGCGCGTTGCGGGCCTCGAGGACCGGCTTGCCGTCGCGCCAGACCAACTGGCGGATCACGAAGCCCCCGTCGACCACGGCGATGACGATGCGGCCGCTAACCGGCGTGGCGTCGCGATCGACCACCACCACGTCGTCATCATAGATTCCAGCGTCGATCATGGACTGTCCGCTGACCCGGAACACGAAGCTGGCGGCGCGGTCGAGGCGCAGCAGCGCCACGAGATCGATCGCGGTTTCCTCCCAGTCCTGGGCAGGCGAGGGGAAGCCAGCGCCGGCCGCGCTCACCACCCTCAGGCGAAACGCTGGCGGCAGATCGGCGATCGGCATCGGTTGGGACAGGGGAATCACACACGCGGACATGCGCGCATGATATGCTGGATAAGAACATGAAGGGAACGAGATTTTCCTTTTGTTCTCATTTCGCATGACTCATAGAGTCATGGATGCCGATCCGCCCCGAAAACCGCTGGCTGTACCCGATCGACTGGCCGCTGCTGTCGGACCAGATCCGGTTCGTGCGGGCAGGAGGGCGCTGCGAACGCTGCCGGCGACCGCATCTTCGGCACGTCGCGCATCTGGGCGATGGGCGCTGGTGGGATAGCGAAGCGCGATGCTGGCGATCGGGAGAGGGGCGACGGGTGAAGGTCGGCGACCTCTTCGCGCTCGACGTCGTGCGGATCACCTATGTCGTGCTGGCCTGCGCGCATCTGGATCATGATCCTGGCAATAGCGCGCCGCGCAATCTCGCCGCGCTATGCCAGCGATGTCACATGCTCCACGATGCCGAGGAGCATCGCTGGCAACGCTGGTGGAATGCGTTTCGGCTGCGCGCGCTGCAGGATCTTTACGAAGATCCGCGACACGCTCGCGCGCGAGAACGACGGCGCGGCTAACTCGCGACTGACTGGCAAGCCTTAGCTGCGAAAAAGCCACGTCAGTCTCTGCAAGAACGATGCCGGAAATCTGCTAAGCCATTGATTTAACATAAGATATATTATCGTTCTGATAGCGTAACGAGCTATGTAGACGCAACGTACAAATGGCACACTCCCGCTATTTAGAAAAGGCACAGCCGTTCTGCAGCGGGCCTCCGGTGCCATAACCATCCTCGGACATCGAGGATGTGTGAGCGATGACGGTGCTGACGATGAGTGCTGCCGAAGTGAGCCGGTTCGATACGCTGAAGCGGCTCGACCGCGGTGAGATCCGGCCGGTCGATGCCATGGCGCTGCTGGGCCTGCAGCGCAGTCAGCTGTACCGCCTGCTCAAGCGCCTCCGACGAGATGGCGCTGCCGGCCTCGTGTCCCGCAAGCGCGGGCGGCCGAGCAACAGGCGGTTCAGCGACGCTTTCCGCGACCATGTCGTTGGTATCGTGCGTGAGCGCTATGCTGACTTCGGTCCGACGCTGGCATGTGAGTACCTGGCCGAGCAGCACGGCATCACGCTATCGCGCGAGACGCTGCGGCAGATGCTGATGGCGGCCGGCGTGTGGAAGGCCAAGGTCGCGAAGCGCGCCCGGCTTCACCAATCGCGCTACCGGCGCGAGTGCCGCGGTGAGCTGGTGCAGGTCGACGGGTCGGATCATGACTGGTTCGAGAGCCGCGGTCCGCGTTGCACGTTGCTGGTCTATATCGACGATGCCACCAGCGAGCTCATGCACCTGGAGATGGCCGAGAGCGAGAGCGCCTTCTCCTACATGCGCGCGACCCGCAGCTACCTCGAGCGGCACGGCAAGCCGGTGGCCTTCTATTCGGACAAGCACAGCGTCTTCAGGAACAACAACGCGACCGCCGACAGCGACGGCATGACGCATCTCGGCCGAGCGCTCGACAGGCTCGATGTCGAGATCATCTGCGCCAACTCGCCGCAGGCCAAGGGTCGGGTGGAGCGTGCCAACGGCACGCTGCAGGACCGGCTGGTCAAGGCGATGAGGCTTGCGGGTATCTCGTCCATCGACGAAGCCAACGCCTTCCTCCCCTCCTATATCGCCCGGCACAATGCCCGCTTCGCCTGTGCGCCAGCGGACCCGCGCGATGTCCACCGCCCGCTGGCCGCGCATGAGAATGTCGAGGCGGAGATGGTGTGGCGCGAGGAACGGACCGTCACCGCTTCCTTGGCGCTGCACTTTAATAAGGCGATGTTCATTCTTGAGCCGTAAGCGTCCGGTGACGGCGTCACCTCAAACGGGCCGGTAGTTCCACGGCAGCAGTTCAGCGACCCGGCGGGCCGGATGGTCTGCGATGCGTCTGATGGTGTCGGCCAGCCAGGCCTCGGGGTCGACGCCGTTGAGCCTGGCGGTTTCCACTAGGCTGTAGATGCTGGCGGCGCGGTGCCCGCCCTGGTCGGAGCCCGCGAATAGCCAGTTCTTGCGCCCGACGGCGATACCGCGCAGCGAGCGCTCGGCGGCATTGTTGTCGATCTCCAGGCGACCATCGTCGGCATAGCGGGTCAGCGCCTGCCAGCGGGCGAGCGCATAGCGGATGGCGACCGCAAGGTCGGAGCGCCGGGACAGCTTCGGTCCGGTCGCGTCGAGCCACTGGCGGAAGGCATCGAGCAGCGGTCCGGCCCTGGCCTGGCGCGCGTGCCGTCGCTCGTCAGGGAGCCGGCCACGCACATCCCGTTCGACGGCATAGAGGCCGGCGATATGGTCTAGTGCCTCGCGGGCCGTGGCGGAGCCGGTTGCGGCATGGACGTCGAAGAACTTGCGCCTGACATGCGCCCAGCAGGCCACCTCTGCGATGCGGTCGCCATAGAGGCGGTCGAACCCGGCATAGCCATCGGCGTGCAGATCGCCCCGGAACCGGGCAAGATGTCCGGCGGGTCGTTCGCCCTTGCGGTCGGGCGCGTAGTGGAACAGCACGGCGGGCGGAGCCTCGCCGCCAGCCCCGCGCTCGTCGCGTACATAGGTCCACAGCCTGCCCGTCCTGGTGCGACCGGCGCCAGGGGCCAGTACCGGCACCGGCGTGTCGTCGGCATGGAGGGTCGCGCCGCCCATGACGTGGCGCTCGAGCGCGTCGACCAAGGGGTCGAGGAGCGCGGCCGAGCGCCCGACCCAGTCGGCCAGGGTGGAGCGGGCAAGGTCGACGCCCTGGCGAGCATAGATGCCTGACTGGCGGTAGAGCGGCAGATGGTCGGCGTATTTGGACACCAGCACATGGGCGAGCAGCCCCGCACCGGGTCGACCGCGCTCGATGGGCATGGACGGCAACGGCGCCTGCACTATGCGCTCGCATGACCGGCAGCTGAGCCGCGGCCGGACGTGGCGCACGACCCGGAACGAGGCGGGCACATAGTCGAGCTGTTCCGTAACGTCCTCGCCCATGCGCCGCATGGCACCACCGCAGTCGGGGCAGACGCACAGTGCCTCATGCACGACCTCGGTGCGGGGCAGATGGTCGGGCAGCGGCTGTCGATACGGCCTGGCGGTCTCCCGTGTCCGGGTGACCACCGGCATCGCCGCAGTGGCGGCTTCCGCCTCGCGCTCTTCCAGCCCGAGTTCCAGCTGGTCAGCCTGGTGCGTCAGCTTCTCCGACGAACGGCCGAAGGCCATGCGCCGCAGCCGCGCGACCTGCATCCGCAACTGCTCCAGCTCGGCGCCGGCAGCAATGAGCATGGCCTTCAGAAGGGCGATATCGTCGGGCAGCGAGGCGGCATCGGGCGACACGCCCGCTTATACCAGAACCCCCGTGCCGACACACGCGAAAGCCGCAGGAAATCGTACTTTTTACCAGGCCAAGGTCGGCTGCGAGGACCGGATCGGATGCCGCCAGTCCACCCCTTCGAGCAGCATCGACAACTGCGCCGGGGTCAGCACCGCGACGCCGTCCGCGGTCGCCGGCCAGGTGAACCGGCCCCGCTCCAGACGCTTGGCATGGAGCACGAGACCCTGACCATCCCACCACAGCAGCTTGACCAGATCGCCACGCTTGCCCCGGAAGGCGTACACCGCACCGCCAAACGGATCCTGGCGCAGCCGCTGCTGTACCAGCGCGGCCAGCCCGTCGAAGCCCTTGCGCATGTCCGTGACCCCGGCCGCCAGATACACCCGGACACCGCCCGGCGGCCCGATCAAGCAAACCCCGCCAGCACGGTCTTGAGCACCCGCGCGTCGATGGGAGGTGCCAGGCGGATGCGTTGCCCGGCCGGGCCGACCACTTCCACCACACCCGGTCCGAGCGGCTCCGAATGCGGCACCATGGGCGCGCCCGCCACCTCGACCGGAATGAATGCCGGCCCCGGCAACGGCAATGCTTCGCTCGCCACCCCATCGCGCAGCAGCGTGCGTCGCCAGCGATACACCAGCGACGTGCACACCCGGTGTCGCCGCGCCACCTCCAACACGCTGGCACCCGGCATCATCGCCTCCGACACGATCCGCGCCTTGTCATCTTCGCTGAACCGCCGGCGCGGTTCAGGCCCAACCATCTCGATAATTCGCGTCGCCATGATGCCGCACCGGTGTCTGCCACAGTGCCGAACCTGTGCCTTGCGCATCACCTCGTCAGCAAGGTGGAGAAGACCGGACGCTTACCTTGAGCCGACGCCCCTCGCCCGCTCGCTGGCGCGCAAGCGCGTGCATGTGTGCGAGTACCCGGACGGCCGCATCGAGATCCGCCACGGCGAGCGCGTGCTGCCCTACCGAGTGTTCGACAAGATGCGGCGCGTGAACCAAGCCGCCATTGTCGATAACAAGCACTTGGGTGCCGCCCTCGCTATGGCTCAGGCCATCCAGGCAGCCACACCGCATCATGCCAAGCGCAACAACAGCGAGCCGGCGCGGAGCTCGGGTTCAGTCGGTGTATTCACCCGCCCCGCCCCTGTAGGCGAAGTCGACCGGCGTCGGCTGTGTACGCCGAAGCTGAAGCGGGGCCCTCGCCTCTCCAACGAGGAACTCGTGGCACGCGGCCTTGGCGAGTACGTCCGTTAGCGCTCACCTAATGCACTATTAGCACTATGGTGTTGCCACGCTGTTCCTCGCTCCTGATTTGCGCTAGATATTCGATTGCAGGGGCCTTCCCCCACGCCGGGGAAACCATGACCGCTTCAACCGCCTTGTTGAATCGCTTGCGCGACATAACCGTCGCCAGACCGCGCCCGAAGCCGATCCGCTACGGGGCGGCTGTTCTTGCCGTGTCGGTGGTGGCCCTTGTGCAAGCGGCGATGCTCGGATCGTCCGCGCCCTGGTTCCTCTACACGCCGGCAGTCGTCCTGCTGACGCTGTTCCTTGGCCGCGGTCCCGGCATCCTGGCGACGATCCTGTCGGCGATCGGCGCGGGCCTGGTGGTGATGAGGGCTGACGAACCGCTGCTGCTCACCCCCGTTCATTGGGGCGCATCGGTCATCTTCGTTCTGACGACGCTGGGACTGGTGACGCTGGTGGAGGCGTTGCGCACCGCTTTGCTCGATGCCGATCGGCTCCGTGAGGAACGCGAACGAGCGCTGGTCGTCACGGCCGAACGTGAGGCATTCCTGTCCGGCGTGCTGGGCAGCTCAACCGACTGCATCAAGGTGCTCGATCTCGACGGCAAGCTGACCTTCATGAGCGAGGGCGGAAAGCGCGTCATGGAAATCAGCGACTTCAACGCCGTGGCCGGTTGTCCGTGGCCCGACTTCTGGCAGGATGCCGGCAACGCAGAGGCAAAGGCGGCGGTCGAAGCAGCGCGGAAGGGCGAGGCCCGCAGCTTTATCGGCAAGGCCGACACTTACCGGGGCACGCCCAAATGGTGGCATGTCGCGGTCAGCCCGATCGCCGGGCCGGAAGGGCGTCCTGACCGCATCCTGTCCGTGTCGCGCGACATCACCGAGCTGCGCGCCAGCGAGGAGGAGCGCGAGAGGTTCGTGCGTCTGGCCGAGAACAGCGCCGATTTTTTGTCGGCATGGCCCGCACCGATGGCAGCGTGTTCTACATGAACGATGCCGCCAAGCGGCTCGTCGGCTTGGAGGGTGCCGACATTACCAGGCTTACCATCGCCGACTTCTTCCCACCCGAGCAGGTCGAGACGGTCGCGCGTGAGGTGCTGCCGGCCGTGGACCGCGACGGGCAATGGGTCGGCGAACTCGACTTCCGGCATTTCCGCACCGGCGAGCTGATCCCGGTCCTCTACTCCGTCTTTCCGGTCACCGACGCGACCGGCGCGCTGATCGGGTACGGCACCGTCACCCGCGACTTCCGCGAACGCCGGCGCGCCGAGGACGACATGCGGCTGATGAACGGCGAGCTGGCGCACCGCCTCAAGAACGTGCTGGCTGTCGTCCAGTCGGTCGCGGCGCAGACGCTGCGCGGCGTACCCGAGGCGGAAGCGGCGAGCCGTAACCTGTCCGCCCGTCTGGTGGCGCTGGGCGCGGCGACCGACGTGCTGACCGGCACCTCGTGGCGCTCGGCCGATCTGCGCGAACTGGCGACACGCGCGCTGTCTCCGCATGGTCGCATCGGCGAACGCATTCTGCTGTCCGGCCCGGCCGTGACGTTGAGACCTGAGCTGACGGTTGCCTTCGCGCTCGCCCTCCATGAACTCGCGACCAACGCCGCCAAGTATGGCGCGCTATCGAACGACATTGGCACGGTGACGCTGGCATGGTCGGTGGACGGGGATGGCGACGATGGGGTGCTGGCAGTGTCTTGGCGCGAGCAGGGCGGTCCGCCCGTCACACCGCCGGAGCGCAAGGGCTTCGGTTCGGTGCTGATCGAGCGCTCGCTGCGCTCCTATTTCAGCGGTAAAGCTGCAACCGACTACCGGCCGGATGGGTTGGTGTTTGAACTCGAAGCGCGGTTGAAGGACGCCGCGATCACGACCGGGAACTGAAACGTGGGCCAAAGTACGCCGATCGGCAGCAAGACGATCCTGATCGTCGAAGATGAAGCCTTGGTACGATTCGACCTCGTAGACTTCTTCTCAGATGCAGGCTGGCGGGTTTTCGACGCGGAGAACGCCGACGCGGCCATCGCCATTCTCGACCTCCACAAGGAAGTTCGGGTTGTCCTGACCGACGTGCAGATGCCAGGATCCATGGATGGGGTGAAGCTAGCGCACTACGTACGGGAGCGCTTCCCCCCCACCGTGTTGTTCGTCGTCTCCGGCAATGTGCCGATCCGAGATGACGAACTGCCGGAACGCACGACATTCTTGCCAAAGCCATTCGATCCGCATCGGCTGTTGCGTCAGATCGAAGCGGCACAAGTGGGGTAAAGCTTACCCGGCACGTTAGTGGCCAGATAGGCTGACCGAGCCCGCTGCTGGCGCAGCGGGTCCGAGGGCGCAAGAGCCGCGATGACGACGCCCCAGCGGGGGCAGCGCTGCGCTGCTTGGGGGGCTACACGCTGCCCCCGCTGCCACGAGGCGGTGTCATTTCTATTTGGCGGGGAATGTGTCTTTTCTAACTGGCGGCAACATAGCGTAACGAGCTAGATGATCCTATGCGCCGCCGACCGCGGCCGGCGCTTCCAACAGCCACCTCGCCAAAAGCCGCTCGAAGTCGACATATGGGATGCGGTCGGGATCGAACTCGAGCGCCGCCGCAAGGTCCGGCAAATCGGCTCTGAACGCCTCGTATACGCGCCGCACCCGGTCGGCGCTCGGCAGCTCGCGGCGCGACACGTTGGCGAGCCAGTCGCGCGTTTCCTGCAGCGCTCGCATCGGAGCGCCGCCGTGCTCGTGAATGTCCATGCCGGCGAGATCGGAGATGAACCGCTGATAGCGGTACTGCTCCACGTCGAGGATCAGCACGCGCTTGGCTTTCTGGTGCTTGCCGCCGTAGCGCTTCGCGCCCAGGAACAGGCCCAACTCGAGCGGCATGTTGAAGCGCGGCAGGTTGTGGACGGCGTCGAGCTCGGTGCGCGATAGATCGTGCACGCCGTAGCGGCATTCCTCGATGAGGCTCAGGATCTTGTCGATCCGGGTCTGCCCGCCATCGTCCAGCTCGCGCGCGGAGCGCGGCCGGAAGCCGCAGACGATGATCGCGAAAATGAGCGCGCGGAACGTGGGCGCGAACGCGTCGTCGAAGGGGCAGTTGATGAAGACGTCGTCGGCCGACGTCGCAGGCGCCGCCAATCTACTTCTTCTTGGCGAGCACGCTTTTCACCGCGGCGGTGATCTGCTTGTCCGACACGGTGCCCTTCTTGGTCGCGACCGGGGCCATGACGAAGCGGCCGGTCGCGGCGCTGCGACCGAGAACAGCCGGTTTCCGGTTCTTCGACGTGACGGAGTCAGGGTGCGTCGCCATGGATGTGATGTGAGCCTCCGGGGACGGAAATGCAAGGTGCGGCCCGACGGAACATCGAAGATCGGCAGCCTACTATCGCCAGCGCTCGCCGTCGCCGACGTCGAAGCTGATCGCGTCGACGAACGGCTGAAGGACTTCGCTCGGGAGGGCATAGGTGATCGGCAGGTCAACCTCGCCGATCGTCAGGCCGCTCGTCACCATGCCGAGCACCGCGCCGGTTCGAGGATCGCAGACCACACCGCCGCTGATCCCGCCGAGCGCGACCGAGCTGATCTGGAACAGCCTGGTCTCGCCGAGCTGCAGAGCCGGGACTACCGCACTGATGATGCCGTCGAAGAATGAGGGCTGCACGAGGCCCCGGTTCGTCGGATTTGAGAAGAACAGGTCGCGCCCGAGCGGGAAGCCGCCGATCAGCACGCGGTCGCCCACCCCTACCCCTGTCGAGTCTCCCCACGTCACAGGGGGCACGTCGTAAGGACATTCGGGGGTGCTCACGGCCGGGCAGATGAGCACGCCGGCGTCCACGCCGGGGCCACCATTCTCGAAGCGCGGGTCATAGTATTTGAGAGCCGCCGCGAACGGGTACGGACGCTGCGCCTCTACCCCGCCCAGCCGGCTGTTGGCCCAGATATACGCCTCGCGCTCTCGAAAGCGGAGCTGCTCGACGACGTGCCAGCAGGTGAGGAGCTTGCCGCGGCCGGCCTGGAAGGCGGTCCCCTGGATGTCCAGCACCCAGTCCTCGTGAGCGGGATCCTGAATCGGGATGTGCAACGACAGATCGCCCTGCGGCACGCCTTCCTTGTTGCCGACAGGCACGATGGACTGCGCCAGCCGGGAGATCGGCGTCACACGGCCCCGTGAGGCCCAAGGCACGCGCGCGAGCTTCTCCTTCAGGTCGCCGGAACCACCCTGCCCGCGGCGCCGTCCGCCGGACACCTGCGGCTACAGCCGGTCCTTGAGCGCCTTGGCCGGCGTGAACATCAGCTTCTTCGATGCGGCGATCGTGATCGCCTCACCGGTGGCCGGGTTGCGTCCACCGCGCTCGGGCATATCCTTCACCTTGAACTTGCCGAAGCCCGGCAGGTTGATCTCGTCGCCGGCGGCGGCCGCCTCGGCCACGGCCTCGACGACGGCGTCTACCACCTTCTTCGCCGCCGCCTCCGTCAAGCCCTGGCTCTGCGCGACCGACTTGGCCAGATCCTTAGCATTCATGCGCACCCTCCCCCTGCCCGAAATACCGACTCTGTAGCGCACAGCGGCGAGCGAGCAAGAACGCAGTCGCGGCGGACGACCCGCTTTGGCCGGCTTACCCGCTGATCGGCGCGCAGAGCTCTTTGCGTTAATACGACCTCGCCGAACCCTCGCAGCGTTCGCCACTTCCGACCGCCTAGAATGCCAGGGGGCTACTCAAAGGCCATCGTCCTGCCCGAATGCCTTGTTCGCCGGCAGGTGAGATGGCGGGCGACCCAAATGTAGAGGCCGGAGCCGGCGAGGACCGCGGCGGCGAGGCCAGCGAAGACTACGAGCGGGTCGCCCGCCCGGCCGAGACTACGGCCGGCGTGGAGCGAGAGCATCGCCTGGCCGATGGCCGCGCGCGGACCGTGCTGGCGGGCATCTATGGGTCGGACGACGCCCGGACAGGTCGCGTGGACGAAGGCGAGCGTGTCGCCCTCGACATGGTCGAACGGGGATGCGGTCTTGAAGGTAAGGCGATAGGGGTCGGTTCCGTCCGGAAGTCCGACCGTCGCGAGCCGCTGGCCGGGTAATGCGGCGCTCGCGGCGGCGACGGCCTCGTCGGTCGTGACGCGGCCGGCGCAGGTGCTCGCGAAGGCGGGGGCGAGCGCGGCGGGAACGTCATAGGGCAGGCCCGCGAGCAGGCCGCCGAACCAGCCGGAGTGCGACGCCGCCGTGCCGGTCAGGCCGAAGAACAGGATGGGGAGCGCGCTCCAGAAGCCGATCCAGCCATGGATGCGGTACCAGCGACCGAGCGGCCGGCCCGACAAATGCGGCGGGCGCGCCTTGCGCCATGCGGAGCCTCGGCGCGGCCACCAGAGGTAAAGGCCGGTCGCGGCAAAGGCGGCGAGCAGCAAGCCGAGCAGAGCGACGATCGCCGCGCCGACCTCGCCCGCAAAGAGCTGATGGTGGAAGTGGATGAGCTGGTGGCCCCAGGCGCTGTCCAAGAGGAAGTCGCCGCGGTACGCGCCCGTGGCGGGATCGACGACGAGGATCACGGTATCCTCAAGCCCGCCCGCGCCGGAGCGGAGGCCGTAGAACATGGCGGTGTCGACCTCCACGCGGCTGTCGGGCAGGAACAGGCCCAGCGGCTGGAAGGAGCGGCCATAACCCCTCTTCGCGGCGGCGAGCCAAGCGTCGACGCGCGGCGCCGCGACCCGGGCGGCGGCCCCGTCGACGCTCCGAACGAACGGATGCTGCGCCCGGAACAGCTCCGCGTCAAAGGCGAGCGCCGCGCCCGACAGGCAGACGAGGAGGAGGACCGGCGCGGCGACGGCCCCGATCCAGGCGTGGAGCCGGGCGAGAAGCCGCCGCGCGGGCATCAGAAGCGCGCCTCGACGCCAGCGCCGTAGCGTCGCGGCTCGTTCACCGTGCCGAAACCGGGAAAGTAGACCTGCGTGACCTGGAACCCGTCGAAGAGGTTGCGGACGAAGCCGAAAAGCCGGACGGGGCCGAGCTGATAGCTCGCCTGCGTCGACCGTGGCGAGGTCGCCCGAGCGGAAGGCGCGGGTGTTGGCGTCGTCGCCGTAGTAGCCGCCGCCATAGCGTCCTTGCGCGTCAAGGGTGAAGCGGTCGACGGGCGTCCAGCTCGCGGTGAGGAAGCCGGTCAGGCCGGGCGACCGCTGGAAATCGTTACCCTCAACGCCTGCCGCCGACACGGAGAAGCGGCGGAGATCGGTCTCTAGCAGGCCCAGGCCCCCGCGGAGCGACAGGCGGGGCGAAGGCCGGAAGGCGAGTTCAAGCTCCAGCCCGTAGGCGCGGGCGTCCTCCGCATCGTCGAACACGGTCTGGAGGAGCCCGGAGGGGCCGAGCGTGGTGGTCGGGCGCTGCGCGTCCTCATAGTCGGCGAAAAAGGCGTTGGCGTTGAAGGAGAGCCGGCCGTCCGGGGTGCGCCCGCGCAGGAACAGCTCGTAGTTCCACAGCCGCTCCGCCCCGAAGACGTCCTGCGCGCCGGTGTCGAAGGAGATGGTGGTGCCGCCGGGGTTGTAGCCGCGCGACGCCAGCACGCCGACCCGGACGTCCGGCGCGACCTCTAAGCGACGCTTACGCGCGGGAGGAAAGCGTCGAAGCTGCGGCGGCAGTCGACCACGAAGGGGCCGAGCGCGCCTTCGCGGTCCTGGCGGTCGTACTGGTAACGGCCGCCCAGCGTGACGGCGAGGCGCGGCGTAGCGCGGATCGTCGCCTCGCCGAATACGGCACGGCTGACCTGCTCATCGCGGAACGCGCCGGTAGCGAGACAGGCGGACATAGCGAATAAGTGACGCTCGACGATGCGCGGAGGACGACCGGCAGACGCTGAATGACACCGCCTCTCTCAATCCGTCAGTTGAAGCGTTGCCCGTCAGTCGAGGTTGTCAGGCACCAAGTTTAAGTTGCTCGCCAATTCCTACTGAATCAATAGACAATAACGCAGGAATGGGAGGCGGAAGGTGAACACAGCACTGCGCGTACTGCTGCTTGTTTCGGCCGCATCGCCCGTGTGCGTGTCAGCGCAGACCGCACCCTCGTCGGTAGCAGACGCCCCCACTCCCGCCGACCAGACGGGAAATGACATTACCGTCACCGCTCGCCGCCGCGAGGAGTCGGTGCAGGATGTGCCGATCGCGGTGTCGGTCCTGACCGATTCGGTGATCGCGAAATCGGGCAGCCAGAATGTCTCGCAGCTCGTCCAGCTTCAGCCGTCGCTCACCTATTACGGCACCAATTCGCGCAACGCGGCGATCAACATTCGCGGACTGGGCGCGCCGCTCGGGCTGACCAACGACGGCCTCGAACAGGGCGTCGGGATCTATATCGACCAGGTCTATTACAGCCGAATCGCGACGGCCGTGTCCGACCTGTTCGATGTGGCGGGCGTCGAGGTGCTGCGCGGCCCGCAGGGTACGCTCTACGGCAAGAACACGACCGCCGGCGCGATCAACGTCGGCATTCGCAAGCCCAGCTTCACGCCCGAAGCCTATCTCGAGGCATCGCTCGGCAATCTCGAACTTCGTCAGGCGAAGGGTGCGGTTTCCGGGCCGTTGACCGAAAACCTGGCCGCCCGCTTCGCGTTTTCGACGACATCGCGCCGCGGGACCATCTACAATGTCGCGACGCGGCGCTGGATCAACGAGCGCGACAATCTGAGCCTGCGCGGCCAGCTGTTGTGGCGCGCGTCGGACGATCTCGATCTACGCCTGGTCGGCGATTACAGCCGACAGCGGCCCGAAGCGGGCGCACAGATCTATGTGCGAACCGGCGCGACGCAGCGCTCGCTTAACCGGCAGTATGCCGCACTGGCGGCTGCGTTCGACTATGCGCCGCCCAGCACCAATGCGTTCGACCGTCTCACCGACCTCGACGCGGAGTTGAAGGCAGGGCAAGACTCGGCCGGGATATCGTTGATCGCCGATTGGAAGCTGGGATCCGGCACGCTCACCTCGATCATCGCCTGGCGGCTGTGGAACTGGCTGCCGTCCAGCGACCGCGACTTCACCGGGCTGCCGATCACGACCTTCTCGGGCAACCCGTCGCGTCACCGCCAGGTCACCCAGGAGGTACGCTACGCCTACGATGGCGAGCGTTTCGATTTCGTCGCTGGCGGCTTTTATTTCTGGCAGCGCTTCCGCACCGAGGGCGCGCAGGAACAGGGGTCGGCAGCGAGCCGCTGGCTGCTCAATCCCGGCAACGTGCCCGCCGGGTCGAGCGGATGCAATCCGCCGGCCGCGAACGCCTGCAACCCGGCGATCCTCGACGGGCTGCGTTCGGAAAACGACATCCGGTACAAGAGCGTCAGCGCGGCGATATTCGGGCAGCTGACCTGGAAAGTCTCCGACCGGCTGCGCATCCTGCCGGGCGTGCGCCTGAATTATGACAAGAAGGACGGAGCCTATTCCGCGACTGTGACGACGGGCAGCGGCAGCACCACGCTCAACAGCGATCAGCGCAATACCCTGCCGCCGCAATCCTACGCCGAGAAGTTCGACTCATGGAACCTGGCCTATGATCTGACGGTGTCTTACGACGTCGCCCGTGAGGTTATGAGCTATGCCACCTTTGCGCACGGGTTCAAATCGGCGGGCATCAACATGAACGGCCTTCCCCTGTCGAACGGGGCGCCGGTGCTGAACGCCGTCACCGTGCGCCCGGAGAAGATCGATCATTTCGAGATCGGCCTGAAGTCGCAATTTTTCGATCGTCGCGCGACGCTCAACCTTTCGGCGTTCTGGACCGAGATCAAGGACTACCAGACGACGGTGACGAACAACCAGTCGGGCGGTGTCGTGCTCGCCTATCTCGCCAACGCGGTCAAGGTCCGCACACGCGGGGCTGAGGCCGAATTCAGCTTCAGGCCCAGCGACAGGTTCTCGCTCTACGCCAACGGCGCGTTCACCGACGCACGCTACATACGGTTTCCAGATGCTCCGTGCCCGCCGGAACTGTCGGGCGGCACCGTGCTGCCGGTCTATGCGAACGGCAATATCGTCGGCACGCCGAGCGCGCCGGGCACGCCGGGCGGGTTCAGCCCGCCTTTTTGCGACGCGTCGGGCAGCTGGCTTCCCGGCGTCTCGAAATGGTCGGCCAGCTACGCCTTCGAATACACGCTGCCGGTCAGCACCGCGGGCAACGCCTACTTCGGGTTTGACGGCACGGCGCGCAGCAAGTTCTCGTCAAATGCGACGCGCTCTCGTTACACCGACGTCGACGGCTATTCAGTCGAAAACGTCCGGCTGGGATTTCGCACTGCCGACGACCGGCTCAACATCTTCGGCTGGGTCCGCAACCTGTTCGACCATGACTATTACGAATTGCTCGCGCTGCAGTCGGGCAACACCGGGTTGGTGGCCGGGCAACCTGCGGACCCGCGGACGTATGGGATTACCGCAACCGTCAGGTTCTAACGGTTCAGGACAAGCGAGCGTCGGCGACCGCTGTCGCCGCCGGTTCGCGCGGTAATCTGATCTCAACGGCCAAACCCGGCTGGAGTCTCGCAAACGCCAGCGTTCCGCGGTGCAGCCGAGCTACGGCATCAGCGATCGCGAGGCCGAGACCGTTGCCGGATTCCCGCCGCGCTCGATCCAAGCGCCCGAACGGGCGCAACATCTCGGCGACCTCGCCATCGGACACGCCAGGGCCGTCGTCCGCGACCGCCATCGTCACCATGCCGGGCTGCTCGGAAACCGAAACGTCTATCCGAGCTTCGTCACGGGAGTATTTGAGCGCGTTCTCGATCAGGTTGGCGAGAGCGCGCGCCAGCAGATCGGCGTCGCCGGCGACCACTGCCGCTCGAGCCGAGCTCACCGAGATGTGGCGGCTGGAGGCCTCGATTTCGGCACGGTAGGCATCCACCACCCGGTCCACGATCTCCGCCAGGTCGAGCGGCTCGAACCGCGCACGCGCCTTGCCGGCATCGATCTCGGCAAGATCCAGCACCGCGCTGAACAGACGAAGCGCGTCGTCCAGCCCGGCCATCGCCTGTGCCAAGGTCGCGGTCCGCTTTTCGTCGTCAGGCTGCGCGAGCGCCGTTTCGATCGCGTGCCTCACGCGCGTGAGCGGCGTTCGTAGGTCATGAGCGACCTCGGCCGACACACGGCGGATCGTGGCGACCAGCGTGTCAATCCGGTCGAGCATCCGGTCGACCGCCAGCGCGAGCTGATCGAGATCGGTGCGCGGGTTGGCCGGCGCGCCGATCCGCGCCGAGAGATCGCCGCCCTCAACCGCGCGGACGGCCGCGTTGATTCGCTGCATCTGCCGGAAGGTCTGCCGGGTGGCGAGGAGGCCGGCAACGATACCGAACGCCAACGCGATGCCGCCTGCGATCAGGATGGCCCCGAAAACAGCGTCGCGGATGGCGTCGCTGCGCTCCATGTCCTCCCCAACGATAAGGAGTGAGCCATCCGGAAGGCGCCGCGTCAGTGACAGCAGATGCACGCCCTCTACGCCTGGTTGCGGCGAAGGCTGCTCGACAAAGTGCCAACCGGCCGCTTTCGGCACGATTTGAAGGTCGCCGATCAGCCTGCGGCCGTCCGGCCCGATCAGATAATATTCGGGCGACCCGGGCCGCTCCGCCCTGATGCGGATCATATCGAGCGCGCGATCCAAGCCTCCCCGTTGCGCTTCGAGCGCGATCGCATGTGTCTCGAGCTCGACGCGGCTCCGCGCCTGTCGCTCGACGACCGTGCGGGTCGCGAGCCAGCCGCCGAGCGCGCCGGCGACCATGCTGATGACGAGCAGCAGCGCATTAAGCGCCACGACGCGGACCAACGTCGAGCGCAGCAGCCGGCTACTCACTCCAAGCGGCATAGCCTTCTCCACGCACGGTATGGATCAGGGGCGGATCGCCGCCCCGATCGATCTTGGTCCGCAGCCGGCTGATATGGCTCTCGACAAGGTTTCTGCCGGGGTCGAACCGGAACTTCCACACCGTTTCCAATAGCATCAGGCGGGTGAGCACGGCGGGCGAGTTGAGCATCAGGAGCTCGAGAAGCTGAAACTCGCGCGGGATCAGCTCGATCGGCGTGTCGCCTCTCCGCACCGTGCGGGCGAGACGGTCGAGCGTCAGATCGCCGAGCGACAGGATGCTGGGCGGACCGGCTGCGCGGCGCTGCAACGCTTCGATGCGCGCCAGGAGCTCGGCGATCGCGAAGGGCTTGACGAGATAGTCGTCAGCGCCCCCTTCGAGACCTTCAACCCGTTGCTCGATCGAGCCGAGCGCGGTGAGCATCAGCACGGGAGCCGCGATTTGTCGCTGGCGAAGTTCGGCGACGAGCGAGAGTCCATCGATCCCGGGCAGCATGCGATCGACGACCAGCAAGGCGTAAGCATCGGTAGCGGCGCGATCGAGCCCGCCTTGTCCGTTGGTCTCCCAATCGACGGCGTGACCGTGCGCGCGCAACGCCGCGACGACGGCGTTGCCGGTTTCCGCGTCATCCTCTATCAGCAGCAGCCGCATGGCGCCGGTTCGTTCTCCTCTCGCCATGGACGGTTGATGCTGGTTCAGGCCCAGGCCTCTCCGCCGGTCTGCTTGTCGCACGCCACCGCTCGGATCTCCGGGAGCGCGGTCAGACTTCGCTTCGTTGCTGCGAGAAGGTGGCGTACAGCCCATCGAGCAGCAGTGATCCTTTCGCGATGCGGTCCTCGTCATCCTCATTGCCCGCACAAATGCCGTAAATTAGCGCTTGAACACCTGCCGTTTCCGGACGGTTGTAGCGGGCATCCCCGATGTCGAGATCATGTACGATCTCGCCGATCGCCTGCAGCGCGCGATCGGCTTCAAGATCGGACCGCGTCACCAAAGTTTCGAAAGTGCAGCTGTCTCCTTCGTGCGTGAACTCGGCTCCGGACATATCGAACCGCAGTTCGCCTGGAGCGGGAGCGTAGTTTCGGCCATCGACAAATTTGAACGTCGCTGCCGGATCGATGAAGCGACCGATCAACCATGCCGAGGCGATACGGTCGACGTGGACGTGCCGGCGCGTCACCCATGTGCGCCCTTTGAGTTCCGCCGAGGTTAATTCCGGCGCGCCAGGTCCGCTGACGTCCGGATGTTGATGCGACAGACGGTCGAGCTCGACGATCGCCGCCTCGGCGACCTGGCGCCCGTGTGCGCCGAAGAAATCAATCGCGGTTACGTCATCCAGGCGTTTCCGCAGTCGCCCGACGTCCGCCGGAGTGACCTCGTCACCCGCCGCTAGCACACGAGCCTCGCGAGCTAGTTCCTCATAGTCAGCATCCCGCGCGGCATCAAACATGCCGCGAAGGGCTGCGTCGCCCAGACCGCCGACCAGCCGCGCTTCGAGGATCAGGGCTTCACCGTCGTTGGCCAGAATCTCCCGATGCAGTTCTTCAAACAAGCCTCGCGTGTCGTCGCGGTTAGGCAGCGCATGCACGGCATTTTTGAGCGGCGCCGCGCCGATTACCTGAAGCCGGCGCCACACCTTGACCCGCAGATAAGCCGGTTTTGCCGGAAGCTGAGGAATTAGGAGGAGCCAAGGGTTGGGATCTGGTGAGGGCATTGCAACTCCACTTTACGCACAAAAACCGTGCTTTTCACCATCCTCCGACGGTCTCAGCGCTGTGGTCTGCGCGACTGTCGACGCTTGACCCAGTTTTCAGCCGCTCGGCCTATCAGTTCCCCGGCGAGAACTCCTGCTCCCAAAAACAGCGTGGCCGGGACTGGTTCTTCAGTCGTGAAGAATGCCCATCCCCCAACCGCGATAGCCAATAGCTCCACCACCGCGCGCGTCCAGTCGGCAAGGCCAGGCTTTTGAATGGTCAAGCCACAGATCCCCATAGGACAGTGTGGCGATTAGTGAAACACCTACACGCCGATTGACCGTACTATATAGCAGTTGTATCGCGCTGCAAACCGGGTCGCGGTCACCGCGTGTGTCGCGCAAGGCGAGGAGCCGTACGATGAGCTTTCCCTGGGCCAGTCATTATGAGCCCAAGCAGCCACTGATGCGCTGGATTGATGAAAGGCTGCCCCTGCCGCGGCTGGTGTATAATGCGGTCGGCGCGGGTTACCCCGTGCCACGAAACCTGAACTATTTCTGGAATTTCGGAGTTCTGGCCGGACTGGCGCTGGCGATCCAGATCATCACCGGCGTCGTTCTGGCGATGCACTACACGCCTTCGGCCGCGCAGGCTTTCGGTTCTGTCGAACACATCATGCGCGACGTCAACCAAGGGTGGCTTTTGCGTTATTGCCATGCCGCGGGAGCCAGTTTCTTTTTCGCGGTTGTCTACATCCACCTTTTCCGCGGCCTATACTACGGGTCGTACAAGGCGCCCCGGGAAGTGGTTTGGCTGCTCGGAGTGGTGATTTTAATGTTGATGATGGCCGCCGCCTTCATGGGCTATGTGCTCCCGTGGGGGCAGATGAGCTTTTGGGGGGCCCAGGTAATCACCGGCTTTTTCTCCGCAATACCGGGCGTGGGCGAGACGCTGCGCGTGTGGCTGCTGGGCGGCTATGCTCCAGATAATGCAGCGCTGAATCGCTTCTTCTCGCTCCACTATCTGTTGCCGTTCGTGATCGCAGGCGTCATCATCCTGCACATCTGGGCGTTGCATATTCCGGGTTCAAACAACCCGACAGGCGTGGAGGTGAAGGGCGAGCAGGATACCGTGCCGTTCCACCCCTACTATACCGCCAAGGACGCTGTGGGGGTGGGTATATTCCTATTGCTGTTCGCCGCCCTCACCTTCTTTTCACCCAACCTTTTCGTCCCGGCTGAGAACTACATCGAAGCTAACCCGCTCTCGACGCCCCCCGAGATTGTTCCAGAGTGGTACTTTTGGCCTTTTTACGCGATTCTGCGTGCCTTTACGGTTGATGTCATTCTTCCGGCGAAACTCTGGGGTGTGCTGGCGATGGCCGGTTCGATCCTGTTGCTTTTCTTCTTGCCCTGGCTAGATACGTCTCCGGTCAGATCGAACAATTTCCGTCCAAAAGCCCGAATCGCCTTCTGGGTTTTGGTCGTTGATGTGCTGGTGTTGGGCTACTGCGGCGGCTCACCGGCGGAGCCGATATACGTCATGGTCAGCCAGATCGCGGCCGCCTACTATTTTACTCATTTCCTGATCGTGCTGCCGATCATATCACGAACCGAGCGCCCCCTGCCCCTACCGAAATCGATTACCGAGGCCGTTCTTGCCGACCGCGGGGGAACCAGTCTGACCGAGACGGCGCACGCGCAGCATGGCAACGAGATCGATCGGCAAGCTACGAATCAGCGTTAGGACCTAGAGATTGAGGGCAGAGTGACGGGCTTTGTGGTGTCTAACGATCAATATAGATGGCTCCCTGTCCACCGCGCCCTAAAGCACCGGATGTCGGTGAGCGGTGATGGCAAATCGCCTACGAGTATTTTTATAGGAATGACCTGAGGAGGCATTAGGTGGTTCGAGAGATTGCGGTCGCGGCGGCCGTGACGTACGCTGTGGTGTCGATACCTGTTGCCGCTCAAGTTGGGGAGACAGGCAATCAATTCTATGCGCGATGCCAAGCCGAGGCTGGTAAGGCAGACGGGCAGTGCGATACGTATATCCAGGGTGTTGCCGATACACTTGCGGCTTTCGGGAAAGGCGGTAACGCCAACGGTATATGTGGGCGGGGCTATAATCGTGGCCAGCTCAGCAGAATCTACCTTACATGGGCCCGGAGAAACCGGACCACAGGCAGCCTTCCTCGCCTAGCCGGCGTGACGTTCGCATTGCGCGAGGCATTTCCATGTCGGGTCAACTGATGATAGAGGAGTGATTATGTTCAAGAAGTTGACGGTGATGGCGCTTGCGGCGCTAGCGCTGCCAACCGCGGCGATGGCGGAGCCGGACTGGAGCAAGGTCGATGCGGCGCTTGGTCGACCCGGCACGGTCTCTGCAGATGGCGTGCACCGGTTCTCGTTTCCCCGGAGCGATCTTTCGGTCACCCTCGATGGCGTCTCGATCAAACCTGCCCTCGCGCTCGGTTCTTGGGCGGCGTTTCAGCCGATGGGCGATGAGGTGATGATCATGGGCGACCTCGTTCTGACGCATGCCGAGGTGAACCCTGTTCTGGCTCGCCTCTTCGCGAGTGGCTTCACCATCACTGCCCTGCACAATCACGTGCTTCGCTCATCGCCGGCGACTATGTACATGCACATCGCGGCACACGGCGATCCGGTTAAGCTCGCGCAGGGGCTGCGCGCAGCGCTCGCGTTGAGCCGCACTCCGCTCGGGCCGCAGCCAGCGTCTGCCCCGGCGACGACACTTCCGGGCCTCGATCTAGCGTCTCTGGATCGCCTGATGGGAGCAAAGGGCAAGATTGCCGGTGGCACTTACCAGTTCGGCATTCCGCGGGCAGAACGCCTGACCGATGCCGGCATGGCCATCCCGCAGGCCATGGGCGTCGCCAACGTAATCAATTTTCAACCCACGGGCGGCGGCAAGGCTGCGATCACCGGCGACCTCGTACTGATTGCGAGCGAGGTTCCTGAGGTGCTGCGGACGCTGCGCTCGCAGGGCATTGAGGTTACGGCTCTCCATAACCACATGCTGGAAGACGAGCCGCGGCTGTTTTACGTTCATTTCTGGGCAAATGCCGATGCCCGCGTTCTCGCCCGTTCGATGCGGGTCGCAATCAACAAGACTAATGTGAAGAAGGATTAGTGGACGTTTCGGGTTGACGATGACTCGGTAACATCATTTTCGATCCAATTATTCACAGCATGTCGCCGACATATATAACTTACGCCCAATCCTCCGCCGCTCTCTATTACCGTATCTGCCCAGCGGCGGAGGGCAACCAAACGGCCTCATCCAGGCCGGCCCCGCTTGATGGACGGGTTGCGACCACTTTCCCAAACAACGAAATTCAACCGGCAACCCTGATCTTGCGCCTGCGCCACCAGGAGAGAAGTCCCGTGACATATAGGACGGGCAACGCGAGCCCAGCCAGCAAGACAAGGAGGCGGCCAACAACTCCGGCGGCTTCGCCGTTATGGAGGGAGAAGACGGCATCATATAGCCGATTGGGCCAAGGCGCCGTTAGAGCGTCATGTCGCGCGAGGATCCGGCCAGAGCCAGCATCGACCACGACGCTACTAGTGCCAGACCACGCGCGTATCTCCCCGGGTCGGAGCACGCGGACATAGTAGGCGGGCGAACCGGCAACGGGCATCGTCACGCGAACGAAGCGCCCATCCGGAAAGACGCGCTGTGCGGCACTCCAGGCATCCCCAGCCGTCACCATACGCTCTGGGAGCGGGCCGGCTGCCTTGTAAGGCGGCCGAAAGGGTGTCGTTCGCTGTAACAGCGACCATAGCTGCGGACGTAGTACGGTGGCCGCGCCACTCAGTGCAACGATGATGAGCACGGCTGCGGCGGTGAGTCCCCACATGCGATGCCAGCTGCGCAATTTCTGCCGCCGCCCTTGCCACTGCGATGGCGTCAGCGCCGCAAGCGAGCCCCGGCGGCGCGGCCAGCCGAGCCAAAGACCGGTCGCGGCAATACTGGCGAGGAACAGTCCCGTCAGGCCAACCAACGTCGAAGCGCGATCACCAAGCAGCAACTCTTCGTGCAAGTTGTAGACCCAGCGCCAACCTGACGCGCCGGAACGGTCGTCCACGACTCTTGCCGACGCGGCATCCAGTCGAACATTGCGATCGTATCCGTGCGCGTCCTTGTATGAGGCTTGCAGGATGCCGCCCTTCGAATCAGCGACGGAAAGCATTCGCACCGGCGTGCCCGCCTGCCGTTCGGCGGCAGCAATGAGCCGGTCCACCGGCGCCATCGGGCCCGACGTAATCTTCACGCCCCAACGATCCAGTTCGCGATGAAAGACCAGGGCCGCCCCCGTCAAACCCTGCACCGCCCAGACCAGCCCGAGCGTCAGCCCGAACCAGAGGTGCAGCCGGACGAGGAAGTGGCGAGTTGTCACAATGGGATCCGGGCGGTCAGCTTGACCTGACGCGGCAAGCCGACACCGAGCAGGTTGTTTCCCGCGGCCGACCAGTGGCGTTTGTCGAACAGGTTGTCGGCGTTGAGCTGGAGCGTCATCGGCGTGGCGCCGGCTAAGGTGTAGCGCGCTGAGGCCGAGAAGAGCGTGTAGCCGTCTACCGAGGCGGTGTTGGCGGCGTCCACCGCGCGCGCGCCGACATGGAACACGCCCGCACCTAACCCTAGCCGCTCGATCGGACGATATTCGGTAAACAGGCTGGCCGTCCATTCCGGCGTGTTCTCCGGCGTGTTGCCGACAAGCGCGGCCTGATTCGACCGGCGGATCTCCGCGTCGAGCCACTGGCCAGATGCGTAGACCGACAGCGCGCGCGTTACCTCGCCCGACAGTGATGCCTCGACGCCCTGATAACGCGTGTCGCCGGCCAGCTTGAAGACATTGTCCGTCAGGTCGGTGAAGGCAAAGCGCCGCTCGATGCGGAACCCCGCCAGCTGGAGCACGACGCGGCGGAACAGCTCGCCCTTGATGCCCGCCTCGTATTGGCGAGTGACAGCGGGAGGCAGCACCTCGAAGGCGTTGACGACGTTGGACGGCGCGGTGCCGCCCTCCTCCAGCCCTTCGATATAGGTGACGTAAAGCGACAGCTTCCCGGTCGGCTTGACGATCAGGCCAACTGACGGCGTCCATTTCGACAACTCGAACCGGGTGGTGATGCCGGTCGCCGAAGTGGCGCGGCTGCGATATTCGGATCGGCGCAGCCCTGCGAGCAGGTCCACCGGCCCCGAGCTCATCCGATCGGTCACGTAGTAACCGAGGTCGCGGATGTGGAGCGGGGCGGCGGTGAAGCGGGTGGGCTCCACCGGCTGCACGTCGCGCGGTGCAAGGAAGCTCTGGGCGACCGTGAAGGACGCGCCGTTACGACCGTTCTGGAAGCGCCAGTTGCTCGTCACTCCGGCGACGAGGTTGTGTCGCACCGGACCGGTCGAGAAGGCGGCGGCGAGCTCGGCGCGGGCGTTCCGGTTGCGGTAGCGCTGGTCGCGCGTGGGAAAGATGCGAAGCACCCCCTGCCCGTTCGCGCCGCCATAGCTCTCCAGCTGGGCGAAATCGCGGTCGCGCTCGGTGCGCGCCTCGCCATATTCCGCGGTCAGCACCAGGCTGTCGAACGCCCGCCAATCGGCGCGGCCGAGCCAGTTGGTGGCGTGTGCGGCGTAGCGAAGATTCTCCCCGCCGAAGTTCGTCCGCGGATCGGGGATCGCCGGCACGCGCCCCTGCGCGGCCGGGAGCAGCTGGAGCGCGGCGGGCTCCGTCACGTCCTTGGACACATGCTCCACGTCGAAGGCGAGCTTGAGCCGGTCGGTGGGCGCGAGGTCGCCCGCCAGCGCCGCCACGAAGCGCTCGCCGGAGAAGCGGTCGATCCCCGTCTCCACGATCCCCGCCGCACCGTTGAAGCGCAGGCCCGCCCGGTCGCCGAAGCGCCGGCCGAGGTCGATCGCGGCATTGGTCCCGGCATATTCGTTCACCTGCAACGTCGCCTCCGTCACATCGCGGTCGGCGCGCTTGGTGACGAGGTTGACGATGCCCGAGGGCGGCGCGAAGCCGTAGTAGAGCGCGCCCACGCCCTTCAGCACCTCGACGCGGTCCTTGTTCTCCACCGGCAGGTCGACGAGGTTGATGACGGGCAGCATGCCGTTCAGCCGGTAGCTGGTCCGGTTCTCGACCAGGATGCCGCGGATCGCGACATTGTCGTAGGTCGCCCCGTTGAGCTGCGCGCGGCTGACGCCCGCGGTGTTGCGGAGCGCATCATAGACGCTTTGCGCCGCCTGGGCGCGGAGCAGCTCACGCGGCACCACATTGACCGTCAGAGGGACGTCGATCAGCCGTGCGCCGCGAAACGTGCCGACTTGAACCAGATCAGCGCCGAAGCCGCCGCGTCGATCCGCGGTAACGACAATTTCGTCCACTGTCTGTGTTTCGAGCGCAGGCGTGGCACGAGCAACAGCATCAGACGCAGCGAGCAACATGGCGGCTACTACGGGCACGATTATCTCCAGCTTTTCTAACCCTGCTAATGCAAATCGTTAGCAAGGGCAATAGTTCACTGAGTACGAAGGTCGATCGCGTTGCCAAGGAGCTGCCGATGGGCGGCACGATTGCTGCTCTGCGCATTATTCCCCGGAGCCCCACGGCCCGCACCGTCGGGCCGAAGAACCTTCTTGATCGGCTAGAAACCGACCCGCTGTCGTCAACAACTATCACCACGCTCTCTGCGGTGGTGTCGCGCTTTCCGCTATGATCAGCCTAGGTTCACGATGAGAGAACTATTGTACTCGTCTGACCGGTAGGCTGAGCGACCACCTTCTTTGTCAGGGCGAAGTGTTTTCCGTGTTCCACTCCCCCTTTGTTGCGACATCGTCTGGCTGGAGGGACTTGAATGAGCCCTCCAGCCAGTTGGTTACTCGGGCGTATAGCCAGTTGATCTCGGGAAACGCGTCATATTGATGGCCGTCGACCGTCGTGGCCTGTTTCTTCGACCGGAATTTGGGAGCCATTGAATCCCAGAGCTTGCAGTCGCCGACGATCGATGCGCTACTGAAGGCCTACAAGACCGATCCCGGCCCCGATAGCGAGCGCGACTGGGGTCGCAAGCTTGCTCTTCCAGCGATAGAGCAGGACAAGTGCTCCGATGAAGATGAGAGCGCTGATCGCGAGGTTCGGCGTCTTCGCGGCCGTGGTTCGTCCCAAATCTAGGAGCGTGACAACAATAAATCCTACGACACTTGCCGCGATACCGGTGAGAACGAGCTGCAGGCGATGATGCTCCACGATCGTTTCCAAGCGCTCGTAAAGGACCAGCGAAAACCCGAAAGCCGGCAGGAACATCCCGACCGTGGTGGCAAGGGCGCCAGGTAACCCGCCGCAGATCCATCCGACGAAGGTGGCGAAGATGACAAGTGGGGCTGGAAGGATCCCCGACAATCCTAGCCCATCGAGAAATTGCGCATCGCTCATCCAGCCGCGGCCAACCGTGTCGGCGCGGACGAACGGAATGGCGGTGTAGGCGCCTCCGAACGTCAGTAGTCCGCCTTTCAGCCCAGCGATGAACAGCGCGAACGTGGTTGGCGCGGGGCCTCGCGTTACGGTCGTCACGGCTTGGTCTGGCCCCGCTCCGGCATAAGCGGCTGCAGCTGCGATCGCGACCGCAACCAATACCCCACCTGCCAGCACGTAGCGTCGTGACACCGCCAGAGCGTAGCCGATACCCGCAGCTGGTAGAACAATCCAGAAAGTCACTCCGGCGATGGATGCAAGCGCCGTGATGATCGCCGCCGCCCATAGCCAGGGATCGAGCAGAATGTGCTCACCGATCCGGTGGACCGCGCGCGCAATGACCGCGACGACGGCTGCCTGGACACCAAGGAACGCTGCACCAAGAAAGGTACCGGCGATCGGAAGGCGCGTGTAAACCCAGGCGAGCAACAGCATCAAGACGAACCCCGGCAGCATGAAGCCGAGGCCGGCGAGCAGCCCGCCTACCCGCCCCTTAGCGCGCATGCCAAGATGCACGCACAACTCATGAGCCTCGGGCCCGGGTAGCACCTGCATGACTGCGAGGAGCTTGTTGAAGCGATCTCGCGAGATCCAGCGCTCCTCGTCGACCAGCTCGCGGCGAATCATGGCGATCTGCGCGACGGGCCCCCCGAAGGCGAAGGTCCCAAACTTCAAAAATCGCCAGAACAGACCGAAGTGGCTCAACTCAGGAGGGCTAGGCTCCGCTTGTTCGGTCGAGGGAGCCGCAGCTTGTGCCGGCGAAATATGCTCGACCTGGCTCATCCTAATTCCTCCATTCGTAGCCCCTTGCGGCACAGGTGTATCTATCTTCGACAACATCGTGTAACGTCTGCATCATCACTGTGGCAAGATAGAAGGATTGCTGGCCGGCAAAGCGACAACAGCATCGGTGATCAAGGTGCCTGATCCACGGCTCTCGACGGCGCGCCTGCCTCGAAATAGCCCGGCGAGCGGCATGCGATAAGGTACCGGGTACGCCTCAGACATCGTGGCGACGAAACTTAGGTGATGGGAAGGGAGCTTGACATGCCTTATGAAATTAAACCGCTGGGCTGCGATCCCCAAAAGGTGAAAGGCATGTCGGAGCGGCTGATCGTCAGCCATTACGAAAATAATTACAGCGGTGCGGTCAAACGTCTGAATCTCATCGACGAGCAGCTTGCCGAAATAGACTTAGCGACGACACCCGGATACGTCGTTAACGGACTGAAGCGAGAGCAATTAGTTGCAGCTAATTCCATGATATTGCACGAACTGTTCTTCGATGGTCTGGGAGTCGAAAGTGAGCCCAGTTTGGTGTTACGCGGCGCCCTAGAAGGACAATTCGGCTCTTACGAGCGTTGGAGAAGTGAGTTCGCCAGCATCGCTAAAGCGCTGGGCGGCGGTTCGGGCTGGGTGCTGCTTACATGGTGCCCACGAGATGGAAAGCTTATCAATCAATGGGCGCCCGATCACTGTCACACGCTTGCAGGGGGCACACCCTTGCTCGCACTCGATATGTATGAACACTCCTACCATATCGACTTTGGCGCCAGTGCCGCCAGCTATGTTGGAGCGTTCATGGATGCGATCAATTGGACGAACGTTGATTGGCTGTTTCTCAATGCACAGCGTGGTCAGGCGTGCTCGGGAACGACGGACGCCCGATAGGTAACTTGTGCTGGGTTACCTCAGATCAGTTCGGCTTCGATATCAACAACGCCGTCCCGCCATAGCTGCAGCCAGCGTCCGTCACGACTCGCGCGATAGCAGAGTTCCCCGTATCCCGCGTTGATGCAGAGCTTGTCGCCTTGGATGCGCCAGCGCTGTGACGATTGTTCGCCGTTTTCCTCAGCGATCAAGCGCCCATTGGGCTTGAACTTCCACCCCCAGTGCGCGCCGTCCGTGAGTTCATGGCCAACGACAGCCCGCCGAATGGCCGCCCCCGACAACATCTTCGGCGCCGCCTTCGTAGGAGCTAGGGTTTGGACTGGCGCAGCAACGGGGGCGGCACGATCGTCGCCGTATTCGTGCAGAACGATATCGTTGCCCTGAAGCAGAGGATCTTCGACTGTGTTCAACTCGGCTAAGTCGCGAGAGATCGACTGATCCTCCTGCGTCGTGTTCGCTACATCGCCCGGACTGCCGCACCCGGTCAGTGCGCAGAGCGCCACCAAGACTGAACCTATTGCAGTTGCACGTCGCTGGGCCGACCCATTGTAATCGACAAACGTCATCGCTTTGACCTCTCCTTCAAACATTATCGCGGTGCGTCACGCGTGCCTCGCCTGCGCGCAGCACCAGCGGCGCGGCCGATCGCAGCGGCGGCAAGGGGCAGCACGGCGCTCTCCGGAAATGGGGCTACCGAGCTGGCGTTGATCTCGCAGAGCACGTGCTCGCGAGCGGCATCCGTCGCGCCGCGGCGCAGGAGGAAATCGGCATCCCAAAGAAGCGGAAGCTCCTCATCCGTGATCGCGAGCAACCGCTGCAATTCGGGTATCCATCGGTTTTCCAGCATCGCCCGCAAGTCGGCGAAACGGTCCGCATCTGGACTGAACATGATGCGTGGTCCTGGTGCCGGGAGGGCAGCCTGATTGTTTTCGCCGACAGGCGTCAACAGCGCGGTGATAAGCTGGTGGCCGAACCCGACCACCTGTGATCCGCAAAGGTAGCAGCGGGTCATGCCTTCGCTCAGACGAGGGTGGTACTCCTGATCAATCAACACGCCGCCTTTTTCAAGGTAGGGTCTCCAGCGATCAAGGAAAGCGCCAAGGGTCATGTGTTTCGGTACGCTCGTAAGGCCGGCCTCCAAGACGCTCACCAGCGCATCGGGGCTTAGCGGGGGTGGCGTGACCGCGAGCAGCTCGACGCGCCAGACGTTCTGGCCGCCATTTCCCTTGTTCGGCTTCAGGACGCGAGGGCCGCTCGAGAGGCGACGGGGGAAACCTGCGCTCAGACTTTCGGCATCGGCATAGCGATCAACATCGCTTCCCCAGTCCATCTCTCGCGTGGCATACAAGACTTCCTTGACGCCGATTTTCGCAATCACGTCGGGATGCGCGCTGACCGAAATCCCCCGCGCGGCAACTGCGCGCAGCATGGTGTCAAGCGTCGTACGATCGCCAGAGGGATCGAGAGGATTTACCCAGACGAGGACCAAATCGACCGAAAGCAATTTATCACGAACCGCGTCAGCGATGCTGTCCTCGTAGAGCATCGGTTCTGCGACTGCGCCCATCGAACGCAGAGCTTGGATGATTGGCCATTGGCGAGCTTCGTGAACCCGTCCCGCCCATTCGGCCGCGCTCCCGCGCCAGAGGAGAGCAATCTTCATGACTGACCTCGCACCTTGTATCTCGTTTGCGCTGCTTAGATTGGCTCAACCATTCGTAGCCCGGCCCAAACCAAGGATACACTTATCACATAGTCCGGGTATAGCGTGGTATAGGTATGTCAAGAGGGTATCGCTGGCTGCCCACGTTGAAGGGCGGGCAACGAATGTGGGCCCGGGATCAAGCCGCCCGCGCTGAACGGACCTTTGAAAGCTCGGCTATAGGCATTTTCGCATGCAATTGATGAGGCAGCCTAGGCACTGGTATCTCCGCGCTGAAGCCGCTCGTTATTTGCGGCCGGGGGCGCCGCAAGAGGGTCTGACCTCGTGGGGACCGAGCCATCGTAGCTTGTGAATCTACAAGGTGCGTGCTCGACGGCGAGGATGCATAGGCTTTGCGGCTCCGGAGCTGCGGCCATCGTCAATCGCTGCGGCAATCCGGGTCGGACGACGGCTTGAAGGGCCGAGGCCGCCGTCCGTTCACCTCCCTTGGACCCTGAAGAAAGTGGAACGGATCATGGCTAGCAAACGGAACCTCATGATCGGCGCCGGTGCCGCCGTGCTGGCGGTTGCCGGCGTGGCGTTCGCAGCGCAGCAGAACAATGAGGCGAACGAGAACCGCCTTATCGGCGAGCATACGGAGAAGGAAATTCCGCTCAACCAAGTGCCGGCGGCGGCGATGAACGCCGCGCGTGCGCAGCTCGCGTCCATCCGCGAAGCCGAGCTGGTGACCAGAAAGGCGGACGGCAGCACGCTCTACGAGCTCGAAGGCAAGGACAAGGCCGGCAAGAAGGTCGGGCTGTACATTACGCCTGAGGGCCAGGTGCTGGGAGGCGGTGCCGAAGGCGATCACGACGAAGACGGCGATTGAGGCGGCGACGCACGGGCCTGAAGGGGGGCAGGCCCGGCGTCCGGCTGCTGGTAGTGGCAATTTACTCGCCCTGATCGCATTGGTTCTGCATGACGTTGACATGGGTTTACGGGCTCGCCTTGGTGCTCGCACAGGATACAACGGCCGCCCCGGACGGCGCCGCAGCCGCTGGCGGGCAGCCGGGCGTCACATCCTTCCCTGCCGCGTCCTTCGCGGCCGCGCGCCCCAACACGGCATTTGACATGATCGCGCGGTTGCCCGGCTTTGCGTTCGATGGCGGGGAGAGCCTGCGCGGGTTCGGCGGGACGGCGGGGAACGTCTTGATCGACGGGCAACGGCCTTCGACCAAGACGGACAGCCTGGAAGGCATCCTCAGGCGCATCCCGGCGTCGAGTGTGCTCCGGATCGACCTGATCCGTGGCGGCACGCCGGGTATCGACATGCAGGGCCGCACCGTCGTCGCCAATATCGTCCTGAGCAGCGCCGCACGCACCGAGCTGACTGCCACCGGCGCCGTGAACGCGTATAGCGACGGCCGGGTCAGCCCGACCCTCCAATTCGACGCTTCGCGGCGGAACGGCGAGGGGTCGGTGTCGGGCTCGGTGCGCTACTACGACGAGGATGGCGGCGAGTTCGGATATGGCTCTCGACAAGTGCGCGACGGAGCGGGCCGAGTGCTCCGCGAGGCGCGCGCCCGACTGACCGACATCGATCAAGGGTTGGAGGTCCGCGGCAACGCGCAGTCGCCGCTATTCGGAGGGCTCGCCCATCTCAACGCCGCCTTGGACGTGACCGGGACCGACAAGTCCGAGCGATATGATTACCGTCAGCCTCGGGATCGGCCCGCCGACGCCACCGTCGAACGCTACCGCCGCACCGGGGGCGAGGTTGGCATGGATTACACCATCGGGCTTGGGCCGAGCCTTCAGGGCAAGATGGTCGTCGTCCAATCGCTGCGTCGGCGCACCTATGACAGCCGCTCGAACCAGAACCGGGTGCTGAGCGACTTCTCCCAGGTCCGCACCTCGGGGGAGAGCATCCTGCGCGGAACCATTACCTATACGCGCTCAGCCGACTTCAGCATCGAAGGCGGCGGCGAAGGGATCTTCAACTTCCTGAACGGCACATCGGCCTTGACGCTCGATGGGAGGCCGATCGTGCTTCCCAACGCCAGCGTTCGCGTCGAGGAGCGGCGCGCGGAGGGCTTCGCCACCGCCAACTGGCGGATCAGTCCCCGCTGGCACATTGAGGCGGGCGCGCGGGTGGAGACCTCCACCATCTCCCAGACGGGGGATACCAACAGCGCCGCGTCCTTCTTCTTCCCCAAGCCGCGCGCGGTCGTCACCTGGTCGCCCAGCGAGAGGGTTCAGGTTCGCGCTCGGGTCGAGCGCGAGGTCGGCCAGCTCGACTTCGCGGACTTCGTGGCGACCGCGAACCTGGCGACCGGCGTGGTCAGCGCCGGGAATGCCAAGCTCGAGCCCGAACGCCGCTGGGTGTTCGAGGCGGCATTTGAGCGTCGGTTCTGGGGTAGCGGCGACGTCGTGCTGACGCTCCGGCATGCTGCGCTCCAGCAGGTGATCGATCAGGTTCCGGTCGAAGGATTTAACGCGCCGGGCAACATCGGCAATGGCCGGCGCGAAACGGCGATCCTCGACCTCACGCTGCCGCTCGCCCGGCTCGGCATGCAAGGCGGCCTGCTCAAGGCCCGCGGTCAGGTGATCTCCTCACGGGTGATCGATCCCACAACCGGGCGACCGCGCCCGATCTCGGAGGACGAACCGTTTTCGGGATCGGTGACGCTGACAAATGATCTGCCGCGGCTGAAATCGACTTGGACGGTGAGCCTGGACAGCGGCTATCGCGAGCGCAGCTATCTAATCGACGAAATCCAGACGATCCGGCGCTACCCCTCGCTAGATGCTGCTTGGGAATACAAGCCGAGCGCCGCTTGGGCCGTGCTCGCGCAGGTAACCGATATCACGCGGCACGCCCGGACCCGGGTCCAGGACATTTATGCTGGGCTACGTAGCGAGGCGCCGATCGCACTGACCGATCGCGTCCGCGTGCGCGTGCCCTCAGCCTTTTATCTGCGTGCGCGACGAAGTTGGTGACGCGGAGCTTGCTCGTTGGCGACCACCGTACCCGAAGGAGAACATGATGAGGAGGCACTATTGGCTCGGGGCGTGTCTGGCGGTCCTGCTGACCTCCCCGCTACAAGCCCAAGAGAAGACAACGCAAGCGAACGGTGCCGACCTCATCACGAGCTGCCGCGCAAATAGTCCAGCGTGCGGGGCCTACCTTCAAGGTGTGCTCGACATGATGATCGTGGCGCGGCGCGATGTGTGTGCCGCGCCCCGGTATGACCGTGAGAGGCTGCGCGTCGCGTATCTCCGCTGGGCCGAAGAAAACACCTACTTTGAGAGTGTTCACATGGCAGCGGGCGCCGAGCGGGCGATGGACGTGGCTTGGCCCTGCCGCGCTAAGCGCGGGCGTGAAGCAGGGGCGGGCTCCTAGCATGACTTGCGAACTGCCGCTTCGGTTTCCGCGCCGCGCCTTCCTGACGCTCGTCATAGCGTCAGCCGCGACTGTCTCGACAGGCGTGGCGGCGCGCTGTCGTCCGGCCCGCGTGCTTCTCGTCTGCCAATATGGTAGCGTGAAGAGCGCGGTTGCGCGCGAACTGATGAAGCGGCGGGCAGCCGAGCGCGGTATCGTCATCGAGGTCCGCTCTCGCGGCATTACGCCCGAGGAGCACGTCTCCCCGTCGCTGGCGGCCGCGTTGCGGCTGGAGGGTGTAGACACGCACGCGCAGGCGCTCACCGTGCTTGCGCCCGAAGACCTTCAAACGGCGGACGTGATCGTTGGGCTCGAGCCGCCATCGAAAACCTCGTTACCGGCTTCGGCTCTCGACTGGTCTGATCTGCCCTCGTTCAACACCGAATATGCGCGCGCGCGCCCGCTGCTAGCTGCTCGCATCGACGCTCTCTTAAACGAAGTCGACCGACGATGCTAACTGAATTCTGGGTGGAACGCTGCAGACGATACGGCTCTCAGCCCCGCGCTAATCACAAAAACCAAGTAGTATGAGGAGTAGACCAATGCGAAAGTCGATCGAAGCGGCTGTAGGTGCGCTCGCAATCGCATTCTTCGGCGCACCCGTGGCAGCGATCGCCGTTCAATCTGGGATCAGCACAAACCCGCCGCCTGTGAAGACTTCCGAGTATATCGGAGCAGTTCATGCGTTGAGCCGTTACGAGGTCGATGCCAGCCGGCTTGCGTTGGCCCGATCCCAGGTCCAGGCCTCGCGTTCGTTCGCCCGGAGGATGGTCGACCTCCACACGCGCGTCATTGCTGGGCACGCCCGCCTGCTGAACGTCCCCATATCCGCCGAGGCCGAAGGGGCACTGGCTGAGCCCTTGTCGGAAATGCTTGAGCGATTGGAGAGCACGCCGTTGGGGGAGTTCGATCTGGCGTACAGACAAGGGCAGATCGCTGCGCATGAGGAAGCGTTGAAGGTCCATAGCGCTTATGCTGCGCAAGGGACCGATGCGCGGGCACGGGCCAAGGCTCAAGCCGCTATCCCAATAATCCGGAATCATCTCGACGCAGCGAGGAAGCTGCCCGGAGCCTGAAGGCGTTGAGTTGCGGCGCCCATTTGCCAGTGGCTGGACGTGAGGGTTTCAACTAATCTAGGGTCAATGAGTGCCGTTTTGTTCCGCACACCCACCCGGCTCGCCTTCGGCGGGGCTCTGGGTAAGCAGGCACTCTAAGCCTATTGCGGCTTGCGAGAGCGCCGCTTCCGTCATTGAAGGTTGAGGCGAATCGACCAAATGGGTTTCTGGAGGCTTTGTTCGCGGTGACGCGTGCATTGCCTTCTTTCGTTTCAGGCTCTGGGCTTCGGCCGCAGATCGTCGATCAGCTTCATGCCGTAGATCCGATCGCCCCTTCGGTCTCGCGCTGAAACTGGAGCTGATGGACCAGGTTGACGAGCGGCCGCAGCTCGTCGCGCGCCGGCGCCGTCATCCGCCTGATGCGCAGCCCCCAGCTAACGACATAGGCGACGATGTCGGCGGTCTGGATCAACGTCGTCAGGTCGCTATGGACGAAGAACGGCTCGGGAATGATGCGCCGCGACCGGCTGCGGCCATTGCGCGTGTTCACGAAATAGCTCGACACCTGGCCGAGCAGGATGTGCGTGGCGCTGCGATCGAGTTCGTCGAACACGAGATAGCCCATCGGATCGCTGGGAAGACCGTTCAGGAAATTGTAGAAGCGCTCGAACAGGAACGCATGTCCTTGCGTAGCGCGTCGCTGCGCTCGGGCCGCGGCGCCTCGCGCGGGACGATCGTGGCGAACACACGCGACGATCCTCGGCCGCAATGCCGGTCAGCACCTCATAAGGCGAATGACGCTGATCCTGGCCGGATTCGTCGATGAAAAGCGTCCAGCTCATTCCGGCTTAGGCGACAGCAGCTCGATGGCGTCCAGCTCGACGGCAAAGCGTCATACCCGGCTACTCGGGTAAACCGTGAACCGGCGTGACCGGATTCACGGCGATTCTCACCACCAGGCCATTGCCCGAGAAGTCATACTCCTTGGTCTAGTCTTTCTCGACAGTGGCGGTAATTTAAGGTGCCGGCCTCGATTCCTTTCTTGTAGCCCTGGGTTCGGAACACGACGCTGGCGCCGGGCTCAGGGACGCAATCGGCTTGCGTGGTAACGGTCACCGACCCGCTCAGAGCGGATTGTTATCCCATTGGTCCCCCTTGCTGCATGGCCGAGGCTAGAGCGGCGTCGGTGCCGGCGCAGGGGAGCGATGGTGCAGCGGGGACGCGGCCCTACCGGGCACGGCTCTATCGGCGCGAGCGCCGACCGAGCCCCCGTGCTGGCGTCTCGTCCCATGCGGGTGACGATCTGCGTGCCATCGGTGACATAATGATACCCAAGCTGCCCCGTCCTTTAACTGAGATCGACATTACGGGGCGGATCGCCCGGCAGCGTCGTGTCGAATTCGACAGTTGACAAGCCGCCGGCGCCGATGCGGTCGAGAACCGCGTGATTGTCGGAAACACCACGCTCTGGTTCGCGGTCGTCGGGTTTGATCGCGGCGCTCGCCTTTCTCCGGTGTAGCGCCGTCACGCGCTTCACCTGTGCCGCGCTGCAGGAAATGACCTCAGCTGTCTTCGCGATGCTCATGCCGGCGTCGCGCATCGCGATGATGCGTCGGTGCTGCGCATGATCTGCCTTACGACCGTTGTAGCGCCCTTCCCGCTTGGCAATCTCAATGCCCTGACGCTGTCGCTCGCGTCGATCCTCATAGTCGTCACGGGCGGTTTGAAGCGCTACACGGAGCAGCATCTCCTGAACCGCCTCGAGCACGATGCGGGCAACCCCCGCGCTGCCAGCCACCAACTCGGACAGGTCGACGATGCCCGGCACAGCCAGTCTGGCGCCCTTGGCCCTGATCGCCTCGACCAGCCGCTCAGCCTCGGCAAGCGGTAGACGGCTGATCCGATCGATCTTCTCGGCCACAACCACCTCCCCCGGTTGCAGGTCGGCGATCATGCGGATGAGTTCCGGTCGGTCGGCCCGTGCGCCTGACGCCTTCTCCCGGTAGACCGCCGCGACGTAGTAACCGGCGGCTCGTGCGCCGGCGACGATTGCCTCCTGCCGCGCGAGGTCCTGCTCGTCGGTGCTGACCCGAAGATAGACTCTCGCGCCCTTCACCCCCTTCCCCTCCTTGCTGTCGCTCATTGTCGCTCGGCTCTTTCAAGCACACCCAATTTGGCCGCTGGTAGCGGTGCTGGCCAGAATAGGAAAGGTCCGATCCTATATGGCCTAGCCACGCAAGCCGACCTTTACGAGCCAGCTTCCGCCTAGCTGAACGGGCAATTGGGGCATGGGTCACTCGATGAGCACAATCTTGCCTCGAAATACCGGAACGTCGTAGAACCTAGCACCGCAATCTGGTACTGGTCCGGAGAACTGGTCGTGATGTGCGAGGCGGTGCAGATGGAAGCGCAGCGGGTCAAGATCGTGGATGGGGGCAAGCTCGTCATCCCAGCCTCCATGCGGCGCGAGCTGGGCATCAGCACCGGCGATACCGTGCTCGTCGACGTCGATGATGGCGAGCTCAGGGTCAGGTCTGTGTCCCGGGCAGTCGAGCGGGCACGGGCCATATTGCGCAAGTACGTGCCCGAAGACGTCGGGCTGGCTGATGAGCTGATCGCGGACCGCCGTCGCGAGGCGGAGCGTGAGTAGCAAGGTCGTCCTCGACGCCTCCGCCCTGCTCTGCCTTCTGAATGACGAGCCTGGCGCGGATCGGGTCGCAGACGTGCTGACGCGCTGTGTGGTGGGTACGACGAACCTGGCCGAAGTGGTTTCCAAGTTTCGCGAGCGGGGAGTGTCGCTGGACGAAGTACGGGAGGCGCTCGGCGGGCTGCACCTCGACGTCCGCCCCCTCTCCCCGGCCCAGGCACTGATCATCGGCGATCTTCGCCCAGCGACTAAGTCGCTCGGCCTGTCGCTCGGGGACCGCGCCTGTCTGGCCTTAGCCATCGATCTGCAGGCGGAGATGTTCACGACTGACGCCGATCTGGCGAGCGCCGATGTGGGTATCACCATTATCAACGTGCGAGCGCCCGCACGCTGAGCACGAGTGCGCGGAGAAGGGCTTGAGATTCCAACGTCTACTGTTTTGGGCGAAAATCTGCCATTTCGGGCCGCTTCTACAGAGTACTGGATCGTCTACAGTTTCAGGAAAACCGACAGCCGGCTGCGTGACCGATCCCCTCTCGATTAACGAGTTCCGGGCCTACTGGCTGACCACCACGCCCGCGAAGCGCCTGCCACCCAGCGAGCCCGAGCGCCTGGAAGTCGACGTCAAACGCGCGTTCGCGACCACGGTGCCCTCAACCGGCCCGTTCGCCGGTCAGGTCCGGCCGACCAAGGTCAAGATCGACATCGACGTCCGCGGTCACCGCGAGCTCTTCGCCCCCCGCGAGGCGTCATTCCGCACGGTGATGCGGGTGGTCGATCAAGAAGCATCGTGGGACCGGGACGCGAATCGGGTCCGGTTCGGTGGCGGCTATATAGAGGTGCTCTGCCCGCAGCTCCTCGGCTTCGGCTTCGGCTCCTTATTTATGAACCTGGCGATCGGCTGGGCGATGTGCTTCCACCCAGACGCGAGGGTTCACGAGATCAAGATCGGCAACGACGCCCGTCGCACCGATCGTTCTCGCTTCTACGAGGCGTTCGGATTCCGCTTCGACGGGCGCGGCGATGCGACCGGCAACCTTCTCTCGGAGCCGATGCGCGTCGCCGACTTACGCGTCCGTCCCCATCGGCTGATCGAGAGTGAGGCGAACTTCAAAGCCGCGGCCGGGCTTCGATGACTGGTGCTGAACCCGAGGACTTCGAAGCGGCAATCGCGGGCGCGCTCGCGATCGTCGACCAGGTCGACTCCCTCGAGCCCTACCTCCCCCAGCTCGCGCCCGACGACCGCGAGCGCGTCGACCGGTACGTGGGGGCACCTCAAGGTTTGTGGCACGGACAGCGGTAAGCTGAACAGGTGGCGAACAGGGCGGCTCAGGCCACCTTGGCTCCGGGTCCGCCGGCGATGTTGAGTGCGCGGTAGCCGTCTTGATCGAGCTCGGCAGCAGCATCCTGCCAGAGGTAATCGCCGGTGAGGCTGATGTGTCGCCAACCAAGCGGGGCGACATGGCCGAGCAGCTCGTCGAGCGCGGGCTCGCCACTGGCGCGCAGATGCTCGACCGCACGGCCCATGTAGAGCGTGTTCCAGTACACGATCGCGGCGGTGACCAGCGTCAGCCCGGACGCCTTCAGCGCCTGGTTCTCGAATTGCGGATCGCGCAGGCGGCCCTGTTTATGGACGAACACGGCCTGGGCGAGCGTGTGACGCGCCTCGCCCTTGTTGAGCCCGGCCTGACACTGCTGGCGGAGCGCCCTGGATTCCAACCAGTCGAGCGTGAACAGCGTGCGCTCGATCCGGCCCAGCTCCTGGAGCGCGAAGTCGAGCCGGTTCTGGCGACGGTACGCGGCCAGCTTCTTCAGCATGACCGACGGTAGCACCACGCCGGCCTTCACGGACGCGGCGAGCCGGACGATCTCGTCCCAGCTTTCGCGGATGGCAGCGATGTTGAACGGGCGCCCGATCATCTTCGCGAGCGCCTCAGGGCGGGCCGTGCCCGGGAACAGGCCGAGCCGGCGGTCGGCTAGATCGCGCAGGCGGGGCACGAACCGGAAGCCGAGCAGGTGCGCGAGCGCGAACACGTGGTCGGACGCGCCGCCCGTGTCGGCGTAGTGGATCGCGGGTTCGATGCCGCAGCCGTGCGCGACCAACCCGTCCAGCACATAGGGCGCCTCCGCCGCGGTCGCCGAGATCAGCCGGACATGGTAGGGCGCGTAGGTATCGGCGACATGGGCGTAGATCTTCTGCCCCGGCTCCCGGTCGTAGCGCGCGTTGGTGCTGCCGGCCGCGCCCCGCCTGCCCGAGCGGAAGAACTGCCCGTCCGAGCTCGACGCGGTGCCGTCGCCCCACACGCGCGTGAGCGGCAGCGCGGCTTGCGCGTCCACCAGATGGCGCAGCCCTGCCGCGTAATTCTCTTCCGATACGTACCAGCCATGCGTCCAGGCGAGCTGGGCGTAGGTGACGCCCTGGCTGGCGTTGGCCATGCGCTCGATGCCGAGGTTCGTCGCGTCTGCAAGGATCGCGGCGAGCACGGCCTGCGGGTTGGAGTGGGCGCGGCCCGAGCGCAGTTCCGGAAATGCGCACAGGAACCCGGTGCGGGCTTCCACCTCGGCGAGCAGCTCGGTGATGCGCACGCGGGGCATGAGCCGGTCGACGGCCGCGTCCAGCCTGTCGGCCGCAGCGGGCGTTACGGCCGCGAGCGGGCTGACCCTGAGGTCACCGCCCCGCAGCTCCACGCCGTCAAGCGTGCCGCGCTTCAGCGAGCCTGCGAACCGGCGCAACCGCCAGTCGAGCAGCCTGGCGCGCCCCTCCAAGTAGCGGCCGACGTCGGTGTCGAACGGCAGCGTGAGCGCGATCTCGGCCGCTTTGCCGGGCGGGAGCATATAGCTGTCGAAGCGCAGGTGTTCGCGCGTACCCTCCACCCACAGGTCGCCCGATTGGAGCCGCTCGCGCACGGTCGCGACCGTGGCGGTTTCATAGCGACGGCGGTCGATGACGCCGCCCTCGGTGATCGCCGCCTTCCATTTTCTGGAAAACGGCATGGGCGCATCGGCCGGCACGGCTCGCCGCCCGGTCGCGTTCAGCGCGCGCACGACCTTGATCGCGCCGAGCACGCCGTCGCGCGAGCCTGCCGCCTTGAACCGGAACGCGTCAAAAAACGCGGGCGCGTAGCGCCGCATCGTCATGTAGCGCCCCGCCGCGCGGATCAGCGGCTCGTCACGGGTCAGGTCGGCGATCGCGGTCGCCTCGCCCTCGGCATCCAGAAGCCTCGTCCAGCCCACTCCGTCTTCGAGCGCCGCCCAGACGTCCAACCCGTCCTCGCGCGCGACCCGGAGCGCGCCGACCGTGGCGCCCAGCAGCCGCATGAGCCGGTTCACGTCGCGTGTGGTCGCCTCGATGCCGCGCTTCTGCGCGGCCCTGGCCCTGGCGAACAGGAGGCCGGTCTGCTTGCCGAACATCTCGATCGCGGCGTCCGCAAGCCGCGCTTCCAGGTCGATGACGGCTGCGGCGAGTGTCGCGCGCCTTCTGCGGAGCGAGTAGTCGGACAGGAGGAACGCGGGCGCGACATGGCCTTCGCGCACGAGCTGCTCGAAGCGGTGCTCGTGGATGCGGCCGGCAATGCCCGGGTCGAGCCCGAGCCGACGCACATGCGCGAGCCGGGCGAGAATGCCGGCGAGATTGCGCGCGGTCGGGCTGTCCGACGTGTCGCGCAGCCACGCGAGCGGCGTCGTGCCGCGATCCTGGTCCACGATCAGCAACGCATCCAGCCCCGCCACCTGCTCCGGACCGAGCGCATCGACCAGCGTGTCGGCCGCGAGGCGGCGCGCCATGGCGCGTCCCGCCACCCCGATCCGCTCGATACGGGCGGGCGCGGGCAGAACGATCCGGGCAGCACGCAAATGGCCCAGCACTGCCGCGGCGATCGGCTTGCCCCGTTCGGTCGCTTCCGCCGCGCGGGTGGCTGCGCCGAGCGCGCCGGGGACGTCGGCCGCCTCGAACGCGCGCAGGCGCAAACGCTCCATCGCCTCCCAGGCGTGCTCGAGCCGGGTCTGGGCGCGATGCGCGTAACCTTCGGCCACCGCAGGCGTGATGCCGAGCTGCGCGGCCACATGCCGCACCAGGAAGTCGGGGACGACCTCGTCGTGGCGCATGCCGAAGCCGGGATGACGCAGCAGGGCGAGGTGCAGCGCGAAGCCGAGCCGGTTGGCGTCGCCGCGCTTCGCTTCGATCAGTGGCCGGTCCTCATCGGCAACCGTGTAATGCTTGGCGAGCGAGGCATGGTCGAGGGGCACGCCGAACAGCGCGCGGCGCTCGTCGCCCGTCAACAGATCACGTCTGGCCATCGACTCATCCCCCGACCCGGAGCGTACCGGTCCCGCGTCGCAGGGGCGAGGTGTCGCGCAACTCTCAAGTTTCGCGACAGCGGCCCTGACCGGTCACGCCACGAGGGCGGACGCTGTCGCAAATGTCTGTTGCTAATCAGCCGTGTTCCAATGCACATCTGCGACATGCTCCTCGGCTATGCGCGCGTATCTACCGACGATCAGGATCTCACGCTTCAAAAGACGGCACTGAAGGCGGCCGGATGCCGGCGGACATTCGAGGAGAAGGTGTCCGGCGCCAAGCGCGCCCGACCGGAACTCGACCGGATGCTGGAGCAGCTGCGCGACGACGACGTGGTTGTGGTCACCCGGCTCGATCGCCTAGCGCGGTCGACGCGCGACCTGCTCGACATCGCCGAGAAGCTGAACGAGGCGGGAGCGGGGCTGCGCTCGCTCGCCGAGCCCTGGGCCGACACGACCACGCCTGCGGGACGCATGGTGCTCACCGTGTTCGCCGGCATCGCGGAGTTCGAGCGCGAGCTGATCCACCAGCGTACCAGTTCCGGCCGCGCGGCAGCCATGGCGCGCGGCGTGAAGTTCGGGCGTAAGCCCAAGCTCACTCCGGACCAGATCGCGCTCGGACAGCGTCTCGTCGGCGAAGGCACATCGGTGCGCGAAGCGGCGAAGCTGCTGAAGTGTCATCATGCCACGCTCTATCGGGCGCTCAACCATCCGGCGCAGATGCCCGTACATCGCTCGACACGTTGATTGAGGAGTAGGATTTCGCCATGATCTTCGCGCTTCTACTAGCGGCAAGTTCGCCGAATTCCGCGCTGGAGGCGGAGCGGGCCTACTCGGAAGCTGTACTTGCCAGTGGCCGTCAGGCAGCGGCACGCAGTTTCGGTCCACAAAGCGACCCCTGGCCAATACAACATGCGCCCGAAACCGCGCGCTCTCCATCTGTGGCCAGCATGTTGCAAGCAGCCGAGAGTAGCCGAAGGTGGTGGCTCACAATGATGAGTGTCGAGAGCCATGCCGAGCGCAGACCCGAACTTGTCTTTCCGTCCTGTGATCCGAGCGGGTCGGCAGTTGTTATCGGCGGGCTGTACGATGGCGGAAATCGAGTTGGATCATATAAGACGCTTTGGCGGAACAGTGCTGAGGGGTGGCGCTGGGAAATCGACGACTATCGTCGGGATGGATCGAAGGCATTAGCGGCAGAAAGTTTACAAGCGATCGAACCTGAGTGCTCGGCAAAACTCACCAATGAACAGCTCCAAATCCAAGCCGTTAGCGATGCGAAAGAGATCGCGTCTGTTTTGCGACAGGAGCAGGCCGGCAAACAGGTCGACTGGTTGGCTGTTCCAAGACGAAGCGTGGCCGAAGACGTTATCTTTGTCGGCAACGATGGCCGACGCATCCGCAGGCTCCCCGCCAAGCTGCCCATTCGGCGCATAGCGGGTGCGTTATCGTCCGGAAGCAGTTACGATGAAACGCTACGGTGGAGTAGCCGCGTCCTGGACGGGTCTGCACAAGCCCATAGCTTTCAGATCACCCAGTGGCGCGGTCCCAAGAATGGATGGCAGATCGTCTACTACGAGCTCCGCGGGTGAAACATCACGAGAGGTGATCCGGTAACTTCCAACTCGTCCAACCTCACAAACCCACGAAACTTAATATACTTTGCGGCAACGCTCAGGCCTTTGTTGACCATTTGTTCCGACTGCCGCTGTCCATATGACAAACCTTGAGGTGCCCCCTCAAACGAACGGCGATCGAGAGCCTGGGTCGCAAACCGGCTACGCCTTGCGGGTCCGGGGCTGATTTTCCCGAAATATGTTCCCGATTGCCTTTTCCCGAAATGCGGCGTCGGAGACGGAGTTTCGGGAAAGCTCGAGCGCTCGAAAACTGGCGTGACCGAGCCCGCTGCTGGCGCAGCGGGTCCGGGGGCAGGAGCCGCAAGTTCATCGCATCAGCGGGGGCAGCGCTGCGCTGTTTGGATGGCTCCACGCTGCCCCCGCTGCTACCAGACGGTGTCATGTCTACTTGGCGAAGAACGTGTCTTCTCTAACTGACAGGAACAACAGGAACGTGGCTTGTGCCGGCTTGGCAACAGCGGCTTAACCAGCGGCCGAACTCTTAACTTGGCTCAATAGTCGAGGTTGCGTTTTTCCATCTGTGCGGCCGCGAGGTCCGCGACCGGACCAGCGCCTTCGGCCAGCTCGTAGATCGCTATCACAGCCCTGTCGTCGAGACGCTCGACCATTGCCTGGACCGCTGACCAGTTAGCCACGTCGAGCGCGACCGTCGTGCTTTCGTTACCGGACACGGCGATCGGCCGCATCAGCCATCTTCGACCAGCGATCGGCCGAATGCAGCATACGGTCCCTAGCATGGGGCAGAACGAGCTGCTGGGCCTCGGCAAGGTCGGCCGCTGCCCTCGCGCGGTAGTCGGCTGCGGTATCGGCCATGAAGTCCCCTCAGTTTAGGCCAGCGTTCTAAAACCCTGGCCCGTTTATCACTTGCCGTTCATCCGATCGCGGACCGCCTTCGCCGGCGCGAACGTCAGCTTGCGTGACGCCGCGATCGTGATCGCCTCGCCCGTCGACGGGTTGCGCCCCTGGCGCTCTGGGGTGTCCTTCAGCTTGAACTTGCCGAACCCGTTGAGGCTGACTTCCTCGCCGGTCGCGACAGCCGCGGTGATGTTCGCAAGGATCGCATCGATGACCTTCCTGGCGTCCGCCTTTGCGAGGCCATGGGTATTGGAGAGCTGTTCGGCCAGATCGGATGTCGTCGTCATGAACACGTCCCGGTGGTGAATGATTGGACCGGCCTTAGCCCGGTTCACGTCGCGCCGCCATCGGGAGTTGCCTCCTGCGCGCTCATCTCGCCCTCGTAGGGGCGGACGAGCTTCAGGGCGTCTTCATAGCTGTCAACCGGCGCGGGATGTTGACCCCCGATCGGCGCCCAACATTGACCCCGCTATGGCGAGCCTGATGATGGAGCCGAGGAACGTCGGCATGGGTGTGCGACGGCGGAGGGTGTAGCCCGGAGCCGACGCACACCCATGC